>CAVTUG010000001.1:0-452566 GCA_963737865.1 uncultured Actinomycetota bacterium
ATTGTGCAGAAGCTGATCGACGACATGATCGAGACGATGGGCGAGTATCACGGCGTGGGCCTGGCGGCGCCGCAGGTCCACGAGGGGCTGCGTCTGTTCGTCGCGTGCTCGACGCCGGCGAAGACGCGCGACCGCCGAGCCGATCGTGGTCATCAACCCCGAGATCCCGCGTCGGCGGCGACGTCGTCGAAGACTGGGAAGGGTGCCTCAGCATTCCGGACATCCGCGGCCGTGTCCCCGCGCGCGAGGAGATCATCGTGCGTGCGCACAATCGGAAGGGCGAACGCATCGAGATCCGCGCGCAGCGATTTTCCCGCGCGCGTCATCCAGCACGAAACCGATCATCTCGACGGCGTGCTGTTCTTCGACCGGATGGAATCGCTCGAATCGCTGACCTTCCTCGACGAGTACTCGCGCTACTGGACGAAGGACTGAGACTGGACCGATTCCAGCGATGAGTCGTACCGGCGGCGGCCGCGGCATCGGCCGCGCCATCGCGCTGGCGTTTGCCGAGCCGGGGCGTCGGTCGCGATCGCCGCGCGTACGCGCGCGCAGCTCGAAGAGACGGCGGCGGCGATTCGGGCGCGAGGGCGCCGAGGCGGTGCTGCTGCCGATGGACGTCGCGGACGAAGCGTCGGTCGAGGCCGGATTCGCGAGCTTCGGCGTCGCGATCGCGATCGCATCGACGTGCTCGTCAACAACGCCGGCGCCGGCGGCGGCCAGCCGATCGACCAGACTGACACCGCGAGCTGGCGCCGCATACTCGACACGAACGTCTGGGGCACGTTTCTCGTGACGCGTCAGGCGTCGCCGCTCCTGGCCGACGGCGGCCGCATCGTCAACATGTCGTCGGTGCTCGGGCGATTCGGCGTGCCGGGCTACACGGCGTACTGCGCGTCGAAGCACGCGGTCATCGGGTTCACGCGCGCGCTCGCGCTGGAGCTCGTCGGCCGCGGCATCACGGTCAACGCGATTTGTCCCGGGCTGGGTCGACACCGGCATGGCCGCGCAGGGCATGCAGCTCGGCGCGCGGACGCGATGGGCATCACTTTCGAGGCGTTTCGCGGCGCAGGCGCTCGGCGCGCGTGCCGATCAGGCGGATCATTCAGCCGGAAGAAGTGGCGAACCTCGTGAAGTTCCTGGCGTCGCCGCAGGCGTCGGCGATCACCGGCCAGACCTACAACATCTGCGGCGGCCAGACCATGAATTAGGCGCGTGCTGATGCTAGCGCTGCCGTTTTTTCTCCATCGCGCGCTCCTGACTGCAGCCGTTCCAGCTCCACTTCCGAGTGATCCGCGAACTGCATCGCGTCCGCGATGGCGCGGTGGCCGGCGACGTCGGCGATCGCGCGGTGCATCAACTGGCAGATGCGCCGATAGGCGGGATGTCCCTGCGGCGCCGTCCGCAGCTCGATGACGTGCATCGCCTCGCGCGCGTTCATCTCCATGTAGAAGCGGACGCGATACGCCATCACGACGCCGTACGGCGCGACATCGGCGCAGGCCGCCGGCGATCAGCGACTCGTACAGCTCCGCTGATTCGTCCATGACCGCGCGCCAGTCGTCGAGCGCGCCGGCTTCCTCGATGGCGGCCGGCTCGGTGTAGCCGTGGCGCGTGCTGAGCGGCTGCCATTCGAGCGTCAGCAGCCGATGCCGCTGCAGATCCCGGAACGCGCCGTAGTCGGCGAGGACGTCGAACCGGTAGCTCGTGCGCTCGAACGCGCGGCCCGGCTTGTGCCGCCGGTTCGTGCGCGTCGCCGGCGTAGGCGCGAAGCAGCGCCGCGCGATCGTCGGCGCGACAAGCGCACGCGCGATCGCCAGCAGCTGATCGTCGGGCAGATGCGACGCGCCGTAGAGCGCGGCGGCGACGACCTTCGTTTCGCCGTCCGGATCGAAATCGGTGAGCGTCACCTCGCCGCGCGGCTCCGGCCGATGCGGCGCGACGAGCGCGTCGGCGCGGCCGCGTCGAAGGCGCGCCGCGTGTCGGCGAGGTACTCGATCCAGCGTCCGCCGCGGTTGGGCTGATCGACGCGCGCGAGGAACGCCGGGATCACCTGCCGCAGCTCGGCGAGCATCAGCGCGCGCGTGCGCGCGCACTTCCTCGCAGCGGGTGCGCGAACATCCGCAGCAGCAGCGCCTCGAACGCCTGGCCCGTGCCGAACAGGCCGACGTTGGACTGCGTCGCCGCCGGCAGCAGGCCGCGCAGCGTGTCGAGCGCCTTGGCGCGGATGACCGATCGGTAGACGCCGTCGGAGTCTTCGGCGAGCCTTCGGATATTTCGCGCGGAAGTGCGCCTCGAGCGCCGGAATCCACCGCGCGTACGTCGTCGAACGCGCGGTCGAGCGTCGCGACGAAGTGCGTCGCGCAGCGGCGAGCCGTCGAGCTCGGCCGGCACGTGGTATTTCCAGCGGCCGTCCGGGCGATCGGTGTACGGCACGTAGCGCGTCGACTGCTCGAGGTACGCCATCAGGCGTCCCCACTCGAGCACTTTCGTCAGGACGTTCGAGACGCCTTCGCACGCGAGGTGCGCGCCGCCGAGCTGCGCGACGGAGTCGTCGCCGTACTCGTTCAGCACGTGCGCGTACAGCTTGTCGGCGCGGTCGCGCGCCGACGCCGCCTGCCGACGCCGGCGGCGGTCGGCCTGCATCTGCCCGAGGAATTCGTCGAGAAACAGCCGGCGCAGCGATTTCGCCGAGCGCGAGTAGCGCGCGAACAGCGCGCCTTTCACCGTCTCGGGCAGGTTCGTCAGCGCGAACACCGTGCCGATCGGTGTTGGTGAAGTAGGGCGCGAGCGCGCGCGTTTCGTCCGGCGTGAACGTTTCGGCGGCACGGGATCGGCCGGGCACGGCGGTCGATATCCTACGTCGATGCGGCGAGTCGAACCTCGACAGCGACGCCTGATTTCCGCATGACGTCTTGACAGCGTTGTGAAATGATTCTCACGACGGCACATGGAACTCCGATGACGCCTCCGTCGCCGTCGGGCGCCGAGCGACGCCGACGGGTGCCCGATCATCGAGCTCGACCGCGTCACGAAGCAGTTCGACGGCAAGCGCCAGGTCGACGGCGCTCGACGACGTCATCGCTCACCATCGACCGCAGGGCGAGATGGTGTCGATCATCGGACCGTCCGGCTCCGGCAAGTCGACGCTGCTCAATCTCGTCGGCGGCCTCGACCGCCCGACGTCGGGCAGCGTCCGCGTCGACGGCGCAGGCGCTCGCCGGCCTGTCCGACGACGAGCTGACGAGAGTCCGGCGCGACAAGATCGGCTTCATCTTCCAGTTCTTCAACCTGCTGCCGACGCTCTCGTGCCTCGAGAACGTCGGCCTGCCGCTGCATCTGCGCGGCTGGCCGCGCCGCAAGGTGGACGAGCGCGCGCGCGAGCTGCTCGACGCTCGTGCAGCTCGGCCACCGGCTGCAGCATCTGCCGGACGAGCTCTCCGGCGGCGAGCGCCAGCGCGTCGCCATCGCCCGCGCGCTGTCGGTCTATCCGCCGATTCTCCTCGCCGACGAGCCGACCGGCAACCTCGACACGCAGACCGGCGACGAGATCCTCGCGCTCATTCGCGATCTCCACGCGCGCCTCGGCTCCACCGTCGTCATCGTCACGCACGACCTGAAGGTCGCGGCGAGCTGCGGCCGCACGATCGCGCTGCGCGACGGGCGCATCGTCGAGGACGTGCGCCGCGCGACCGCCCGCCGCGGATCGCGGATCGCATGATTCTGCTGCGGCTCGATCAGCTGGCCGTACTTCCGCAAGCACGTGCTGCGGACGCTGCTGACGACGCCGGGCATCGTGCTGGGCGTCGCCGTGTTCGTCGGCATGCACACCGCGAATCAGAGCGTGCTGTTCGCGTTCTCGCGGACCGTCGATCGCATCGCCGGCAAGACCGAGCTGCAGGTCACGGCCGGCGAGACCGGCTTCGACGAGGACGTGCTCGAGAAGGTGCAGTCGGCGCCGACCGTGCGCGTGGCGGTGCCGGTCGATCGAAGCGGTCGTCGACACGAAATCGCCGGCGAGGGCAACCTGCTGATTCTCGGCGTCGACATGACCGGCGACCGCAGCCTGCGCGACTACGACCTCGAGAGCGGCGACGAAGCGGTCATCGACGATCCGCTGGTGTTCCTCGCGCAGCCCGACTCGCTCATCCTGTCGAAGGAGTTCGCGGACAAGAACCACCTCGCACGTCGGCAGCCGCCTGACGCTCGGCACCGTCGAGGGCGAGAAGGCAGTTCACCGTGCGCGGCATCATGAAGTCGTCGGGGCTGGCGAGCGCGTTCGGCGGCAACCTCGCGATCATGGACATCTACGCCGCGCAGAAGATGTTCGGCCGCGGCCGCACGTTCGATCGCATCGATCTCGCGGTGCAAGCCCGGGCCGCACGATCGCCGAGGCGCGAGCAGGAGCTGCGGCGCGCTGCTCGGGCCCGGGCTTTCAGGTCGATCCGCCGTCGGGCCGCGGCCAGCAGTTCGAGGCGATGCTCGCGGCGTACTCGATGATGGTCGAACATCTCGAGCCTGTTCGCGCTCTTCATCGGGATGTTCATCATCTACAACTCGTTCGCGATCGCGGTGACGCAGCGGCGATCGGAAATCGGCATCCTGCGCGCGCTCGGCGCAACGCGCGGCCAGATCCGCTGGCTGTTTCTCGGCGAGAGCGCCGTCACCGGCCTGATCGGCTCGCTCGGCGGCGTCGGCGTTCGGCGTCCTGATCGCGCGCGCGCATCGCGGCGTCGATCGGCGCGCTCGATCAGCGACGTCTACGGCGTCGGCGCAGCACGCCGACGAGGTCGCCGCCGAGCCCGCGGCTGCTCGGCTGCGGCGCTCGCCATCGGCGTCGCGACCAGCATCGTCGCCGCGCTGGTTCCCGCGCGCAACGCCGCGCGCGTCGATCCCGTGCAGGCGCTGCAGAAGGGCAAGTATCAGGTGCTGTCGGCGGGCGAGAACCGCGTGCGCGGCGTGCTCGCCGCCGTGCTCGGCGCGCGTCTCGGTCGGCGTGCCTCGTCGTCGGCGGCTCGCGCGTCGTGTTCTACGCCGGCTACATGCTCGCGATTGTCGCCGCGCTGCTGCTCAGCCCGCTGCTGTCGCTCGGCGCTCGCGCGCGCGCATCCGGCCGGTGCTGAAATGGCTGCGGCCGGTCGAAGGCGCGCTGGCCGCCGACAGCCTGATTCAGGCGCCGCGGCGGACGTCGGCGAGCGTCGCCGCGCTGATGCTGTCGCTCGCGCTCGTCGTCGCGTTCGCCGGCATGGCGCGCGCCAGCTACGACTCGATCATCGACTGGATGAATACGGCGCTCAATCCCGATCTGTTCGTCCTGCCGTCGCAGAACATCGTCGATCCGGACGATCCGGTTTCCGGCGTCGATGGGCGCCGGAGCTGGCCGCGATCGCCGGCGTCGAGCGCGTGCAGATGGTGCGCGACGCGCGCATCGTCTTCCGGCAGACGCCGGTGATGGTCGTGGCGGTCGAGATCGACGAGCGTCGCCGCAGACCGCGCGCCGCACGCCGGTCGCCGGCGACGCCGACGACATGTACCGGCTGGCGGCGGCGGGCGAGGGGCTGATCGTGTCGGACAACCTCGCGCAGCTGCAGCACCTGACGCTCGGCGAGACGCTCGAGATTCCGGCGCCGCACGGCGTCATCCGCCTGCCGATCGTCGGCATCGTCGTCGACTATTCCGACCAGCAGGGCGACGATCCTGATGGATCGCACGCTCTTCAGCGGTACTGGCACGACGACTCGGTGAACGTGTTCCGCGTGTACCTGAAGCCCGGCGCGCAGGTGCCGGACGTCAGGCAGCGGATTCTCGAGCGCTATCGCCGGCCAGCGGCAGGTGTTCGTGCTGACGAACGCGCGAGCTGAAGGGCTACATCCTGAAGATCACCGATCAGTGGTTCGGCGCTGACGTCGGTGCAGATCGCCGTCGCCGTGCTCGTCGCGATTCTCGGCATCGTCAACACGCTGACCGTGTCGATTACCGATCGGCGGCGCGAGCTCGGCGTGCTGCAGGCGGTCGGCGGGCTGCGCGGCCAGATTCGGCGGACGATCTGGATCGAGGCGCTGAGCATCGGCGCGCTCGGGCTGGTGCTCGGGTTCGCGCTCGGCGCCGTCAACCTGTACTACATCCTGCAGATCGTCGCAGCACGACATCGCCGGCATGCGGCTCGACTACGAGTTCCCGTCGCGCGTCGCGCTCGACGCTCGTGCCGACGATTCTCGGCGCGGCGTTCGTCGCGGCGCATCTGGCCGGCCGAGTCGGCCGTGCACGGATCGCTCGTGGAGGCGCTCGAGTATGAATAGCACGACGACGGCATGCACGACAGGCGCGAAGGCCACCGAGCGCGTCGGCGATGCTCGTCTCGCGTGCTTCGTGCGCTCGTGTGCTTCGTGTCTTCGTGCTCGACGCGCTCGAATCGCTGCGCGCCGCCGACGACGCGCGGGAGATCGTCGCAGGAGGCGCAGCAGCGGACCGACGCGAAGTCGCAGCGCTACGAAGGGCTGCTGCAGGTGTTCGACGCCAAGGGCAAGATCACCGACAAGCGCTGGACGTTCGAGCGGCTCGGCGTCGCACGGCGACAGCAAGGCGGTGCTGCGGTTCACGGCGCCGGCCGAGGTGAAGGGCGTGGCGCTGCTCGTCGTGAACCATCCCGATCGCGCGTCGGATCAGTGGATGTGGACGCCGGCGATCGAGCGCGACCGCCGCATCGCGCTGCAGGATCGCTCGACGCGGTTCTTCGGCACCGACTTCAGCTTCGAGGATCTCGAGGAGCGCGACGTCGATCAGTACGACTACGCGCTGCTGGGCGACGAGACCGATCGACGGCGCGGCGTGCTGGAAGATTCAGTCGACGCCGAAGCAGACGCAAGTCGTCGCAGTACACGCGATCGATCGTGTGGATCCGCAAGGACAACTACGCGTTCGCGCGGATCGAGAACTACATCAAGGATCAGGTCGTCCGGCGGCTCGAACTACTCCGACATCCAGAACGTCCAGGGCATCTGGACGGCGCGGCAGCTCGAGATGGCCGACCTGCGCCGCGGCAGCCGCACGCGGCTGACGCTCGACAAGCTGGAGTACAACGTGCCGCTCAAGGACGACGATTTCACGCTGCAGGCGATCCGCCGCCAGTGAACGCGCGCTCCACGCTTCCGCGAGCTGGCTGCTGCGTGCCGTCATCGCTCTGGCGGCGCCCGCCGCGCGCGCACAGGCCGTCACGCAGCGCGGATTCGTCGACGGCGCGGTCTTCTGTTTCCGCAGGAGGCGCCGCAACGATCCGACGCAGGTGGTCGGCGACTTGCTCGCGCGCGAGGAGGTGTTCGTCAAGCCGGCGCCGTGGATTCAGTTCGCCGCCGGCGTCGATCGTGCGCGCCGAACACGCACGATCAGGTCGACGCACGACTGGCGGCTCGATTTCTCGGATCGCGGCGTGCTGCGGCCCGCGCCTGTCGGTCCGCCGCCTGACCGCGACGCTCACGCGCGGCCGCTTCACGCTCGACGTCGGCAAGCAGTTCATCCGCTGGGGCAAGACCGACATCGTCAACCCGACCGATCGTTTCGCGCCGCGCGACTTCCTGAACGTCGTCGACAACGAGTTCCTGGCCGTGACCGGCGGCGCGGGCGGTCGTCGCAGCCGGCAGCGAGACGTTCGAGGCGCGTCTGGGTGCCGCGCTTCACGCCGAGCCGCATGCCGCTCCTCGATCAGCGATGGACGGTCGCTGCCGCCGCGAAGCCGCGGCGCCTGCAGTGCCTCGGTCGTGGACGCCGGCGCCGTACGCTGCCGCGCGGATCGCAGACGGGCGTCCGCTGGAGCCACGTCGGCGACGGGTTCGAGTACTCGCTGTCGTTCTTCGACGGCTTCAACCATCTGCCGAACATCGACGTCGACGTGCCGTCGCGGCGCCGCCGGCGATCGCGATCGTGCGCGTCGTATCCCGCGATTCGCATGCTACGGCGGCGACGTCGCCGTGCCGACGCGATGGTTGACGATCAAGGGCGAGGCGGCGTACTTCACTCGCCGTCGCCGCCGGCACCGACGAATACGTGCTGTACGTCGTCCAGCTCGAACGGCAGACCGGCGAGTGGATGTTCGTCGGCGGCTACGCCGGCGAGGCGGTGACCGCCGCGCGTCGACGTTGACGTTCGCGCCCGATCGCGGCCTGAGCCGCGTCGTTCGTCGGCGCGCGCGTCGTACACGATCGATCCCGAACCGCAGCGTCGCGTTCGAAGGCGCGGTGCGGCAGAACGGCGCGGCGTCTACGCGAAGGCGGAGTATTCGCAGGCCCGCGGGCAGCACTGGCGCGCGACGCTCGCGGGCGTCGCTCATCGCGCGGCGACGCCGACGACTTCCTCGGCCAGTACCGCCGCAATTCTCACGTGACCCTCGCGCTTCGATATAGTTTTTAGCGCTCTTCGTTTTTCATGTCCTCCGCGAGGTCCTTGGTTCCTGGTTCTTCGTTCAGAGTCCGTCCTTGGCGAGGAGTCCGTCCTCGGTCCAGGGGTCCGTGGTCCCTATCGAGGGTGAACCCGTCTCCACGGTCGAGGTCGCGCCATCAGTCGCGAGGATCCCGCATCAGGCGGGTCACGAATCGGGGCGTTCGCTGACGGGCTGCGTGCCCCGATGGGGCAGCGCAGGGCGCTCGCCGCCGCGGCGCTCGGCCTCGAGCAGCGCATCGATCGACGGATACCGGTACACGACGACCGCGCCGTTTGCCGGAAGGCCGCCCGTGTCCGCCGTCGGCCCGTAAGTGGAATACAGCTTGCGGCCGAGGAGGCGCAGGTAGACGGTCGAGCTGTCCCCGGTGGTGGGCCGAGTGCGCGATCCGGCGCGTCACTATCCACGCGCGCGATCGCGTGACGTCGAAAAAAGCCGTTGCCTCGTCGAACCAGCGGTCGGGCTTCGCCGCCAGCGCCTCGAGCCGGCTGGCGGACGCCCGCGCATAATGATTGAGGAAGGCGAGACGCGATTCCTCGGCTGGAAGCGGCGGGACCCCCGCCTCGATGCCGAGCATCCGGGGAAAACCACGCGTCTTCGGAGAGGCACTGGTGCACCATGTGCTCGTGGACCGACCGCGCATCGCCGGCCGGTCTGAAGCGAAGGTCGCCGTCCTCGAAGAGTGACCACAGGGGAAAGCGTCTTCAGGCGCTCGGTGTCGTAGGTCCCGGCAAGAAACTCATGCTCCATCGCAGCAGACTACCATCGGCGCCGCGCAGGTGACCCGCACCATTCTCGACGCGCACAATCCCGGACCGATGACCGGCGCCGGCAACCACACCTATCTGCTCGCTTCGCGCGGCCAGGCGGTGTTGATCGACGCCGGCGTCGGCGATCCGGATCATCTCGTCGCGCTCGAGCGCGCGCTGATCGAGCAGGGCGCGGACTCGACGCGTCGTCGTCACGCACGGCCACCCCGATCACGCGTCGGGCGGGCCGCGATCGCGCGGCGCGCATCCGACGGCCGCCTTCGCCAAGTGTCCGTGGACGGGAGACGAAGCGCGCCACGGCATCGAGTGGCTGCCGCTGCGCGACGGCGACCGTCATGCCGGTCGGCGACGCGGAGCTGCGCGTCGTCTGACACGCCGGGTCACTCGCCCGATCACATCGCGCTCTGGCACGAGCCGAGCCGCGCGCTCTTCACCGGCGATCTCGTCGTCGCCGGCAGCAGCGTGATGATCGACGTCGAGCCGCGGCGGCGACCTGCAGGAGTACTCGCGTCGCTCGAGCGGATGCTCGCGCTCGAGCCGCGGCGGCTGCTTCCGGCGCACGGTCCGCGCATCGACAATCCCGCGGCACTCATCGCCGGCTATCTCGAGCATCGGCGCATCGCGCGAGCGTCAGGTGATCGCCGCGCTCGCGGCCGGGCACGCGACAGTGGAGGCGATCGCCGAATCCATCTATGATGGTCTCGGCGCCGGAGCTGCTGGCCGCGGCGCACGAAACGGTGCGCGCGCACCTCGAGAAGCTGAAAGGCGACGGGATTCGCCGCCGGAGCCGGCCGACGACGATCGGCGCCGGCGACTCGGCCACATGAGGAGTGCTGCCGACATGGACAACGTCATCGATTTCATCAACATCAACCGCGAGCGGTACCTCGACGAGCTGAAGGCGCTGCTGGCGATTCCGAGCATCAGCGCGCTGCCCGAGCACGCCGCGGACGTGCGGCGCTGCGCCGAGTGGTGCGGCGACGAGATGCGGCGCATCGGCCTGCAGAACGTCCGGCTGATCGACACACCTGGCAATCCCGATCGTCTACGGCGACTGGCTGGGCGCGCCGGGCGCGCCGACCATCCTGTTCTACGGCCACTACGACGTGCAGCCGGTCGATCCGCTCGACCTGTGGGAGTCGCCGCCGTTTGAAGCCACCGTTCGCGACGGCGAGATCTACGCTCGCGGCGCCGCCGACGACAAGGGCCAGGTGTTCATGCACTTCAAGGCGGTCGAGGCGCACCTGAAGCAGAGCGGCCGCCTGCCGGTGAACATCAAGTTCATCCTCGAAGGGGAGGAGGAGGTCGGCAGCGTCCATCTCGACGATTTCATCCGCGCCCACAAGGAGGAGCTGCGCGCCGACTCGTGGTCATTTCCGACTCGCGCGATGTTCGACCGCGGCGTGCCGTCGATTTGCTACGGCCTGCGCGGTCTCGTCTACTGTCCAGATCGAATTGCGCGGCAGCAAGAGCGACATGCACTCGGGCGTCGTTCGGCGGCGCCGTCGCGAACCCGGCGTTCGTGCTGGCGCAGATGATCGCGCAGATGAAGGATCGCAGCGGCCGCATCAAGATGCCGGGCTTCTACGACGATGTGCGGCCGCTCGAGGAGGCGGAGCGCGCAGGCGTGGGCGACAGCTGCCGTTCAACGAGAAGAAGTACCGCAAGGACTTCGGCATCCCGAAGCTGTCCGGCGAGACGCGGCTACACGACGCTCGAGCGGACATGGGCGCGGCCGACGCTCGAAGTCAACGGCCTGCTGTCGGGCTTCACCGGCGAAGGCGCGAAGACCGTGCTGCCGGCCGTCTCGATGGCCAAGGTCAGCATGCGCCTCGTGCCCGATCAGGATCCGGACAAGATCGCCGAGCTCTTCGAAGCGTACGTGCGGAAGATCGCGCCGAAGACGGTGGAGCTGACGTTCACGCGCATGCACGGCGGCAAGCCGTGGATGGCGTCGTACGATAACCCGTTCATGCAGGCGGCCGCCCGCGCGATCGAGCGTGGCTTCGGCCGCAAGCCGGTCTTCACGCGCGAAGGCGGCTCGATTCCGGTGGTGTCGACGTTTCAGGAGGAGCTCGGCGCTGCCGTCGGTGCTGTTCGGCGTCGGGCTGCCCGACGAGAACGCGCACGCGCCGAACGAAAAGCTCGATCTCGGAAACTTCCATCACGGCATCATCGCTGCGGCGTATCTGTACGACGAGATCGCGGGCGTCGCGGCCAAGGCGTGAAGAAGCGCCCACCACGCAGGACACGGGGGACAGGGCACATGAGGTGAAGCGGGTTTCACGCTCGAGGGCTGAAGATGGCTTGATCTCCGTGTCCGCCGTGTTTTCCTTTCGTGGTGCATGTCGTGCCCCGGCTCGCCTCGCTCGTCGACGCTCTCGAGCGTTCTACGGCGCGCTGCCGGCGCCGCCGCGGGATCCGTTCACGCTGTTCGTGTGGGAGGTGCTCTCGGTCTCACTCGACGCCGCGCAAGCGCGACGCGGCGCTCGGAGCGCTCAAGCGGCGGCCGCGCGCTCACGCCCGACGCGATGTGGCGCGCGCCGCAGAAGAAGCTCGAGGCGAGCGTGTCCTCGCGGGACCGTATGCCGAGCAGCGGCTGCACGCGCTGCGGACCGGCGTCGATCTGTTCCGCCGCGCGCCGAGGCTGCCGGAGATCATCCGCGGCCCGCTGCCGGCCGCACGGCGCGCGCTCGAGGGGCTGCCGCAGATGGGAGAAGGGGGCGCCTACCGGATGCTGCTCTTTGCGGCGGATCATCCGGTCCTTCCTCTCGACGCGCGGGTGAGCCGCGTGTCGCAGCGCCTCGGATACGGCGAGGCGCAGAGCGGCTCCACGAGGACCGCGCGATCGGTACGCGGGGCGCTCGTCGCCGAGCTGCCGCCGACCCCGGCCGCGTTCCGCCGCGCGTTCCTGTATCTTGTCCAACCACGGCGCCGCCACCTGCACGGAGCAGGAGCCGCACTGCGCGATCTGTCCGCTGATCGAAGAGTGTCCTGTACGGGCGGAAGAGAATAGAAGGCGGGAACTAGTGTCCTGTAACCGTAGAGAGTGAAACAAATGGCGCGGCCCGCTCGTATCCCGTAGAAAGGAACCCGATGCCCATCCAGGCCAGCATCGCGGTGCACGCCCCGAGCTGGGTGTTAACCAGCGCGTAGCCGGCGACCTGCCCTGCGGAAAGCGCGCTGCCCGCGTTGAAGCCGAACCAGCCGAACCACAAGATCCCGGCGCCGAGCAGCACGAGCGGCACGCTGTGCGGCTGCTCCAGCTGGTGGGTTCGCCTCAGGTAGAGGCCGGTGGCAAGTGCCGCAGCGCCCGCCAGTTCATGAACGACTGAGCCTCCGGCGAAGTCGATCGCGTGCAGTCCGCCGGAACCGAGAATGCCGCCGCCCCAAACAGCATGCGCGAACGGACTGTAGACGAGCAGCGACCACAGGCCGATGAAGACCAGGTAGCCCCGGAAACGCATTCGCTCGCAGAATGCCCCTGCTATGAGCGCCGGAGTGATGACGGCGAACTTCATCTGAAAGGCCATGTACACCAGCGCTGGAATGGTTGGTGCATAGCTATTCGGCGTGCCGGTAACGTCGCGCAGCATGACGAATTGCAGGCTGCCGATCACTCCCCCGTGGTCGGACCCGAATGCCAGCGAGTATCCGATGATGACCCAGAGCAAGCTGATCACGCCGATCGCCAGGAACGACTGGACATCGTCGCGATCACGTGCTTCGCGCCTACCAGCCCTCCGTAGAAGAGCGCGAGGCCTGGCATCATGAACAAGACCAGCGCGGTCGAGGTCAGCATCCAGGCGGTGTCACCAGCATTGACATGCATGCCAACCTCCAGCAGCGGCGGTCTTTGCCCCAGTATGATCCTGGCCACCTTAGCCCACCGGCGGCCCTCACGGACAGTGATTCTCAAGGACAGCGGCTCTCGCTACAAGCTCACGTTCGTACCCTAGAACCACCGTGGCCCCAGGCAGCTGAGTAACTCTCCGGGGGCACCTGGGCTGCGACGGGTCTCGCCGAGCCTGCTGTGCCCGAGCGCCTCGATGAGGTACTGGGAGACCTGCTCTGGTTCCTCGCTCGGGATGAAGTAGCTGGTGCCTGGAATGGTGACGACGGACGTATGCGGGCATTCCTCGAGCGTGCGCCGTTCAGCGTCGGTGAGGTTGCCGTCGCCCTTTTCCGCGTGCACAATCCAGGTCGGCAGGCCGGCACCGCACAGCCGGGCGGCGGGCGCCTTGTGACGGCCGAGGTATCGGAGGTAACCCCGGAAGATCTGCCGCATGACCGCCGGGTCGTTCTTGCGGAGGTCGGCGAGGAGTTCGCCGCGGCGATCCTCGCTGACCCGCGCGTGCTTCGCGACCATGGGCATCATCTTCAGCATCATGGCGGACGGCAGGCTCCCCAGCACGGTACCGAGCAGGTCCATGACGCGCAGGAAGGCCGGCTCGTCCTGAAGGGAAAGGCTCGGCCCCAGCAGCACCACCGGCCCCTTGAACGCGCCCGATGCTGCCATCTCAAGCACCACGCTGGCACCGATGCTGAAGCCGACCACGACGTCGCAGCCAAGCTCGGCTGCGAGTTCGGCCGCCAGCCGGGCGTAGTTCTCGATGCTGAAGTCCTCGGGTGGCGGCGTGCCGCCGTGTCCTGGCAGCGTCGCCGCCACCAGGCGAACTCCCGCCAGGGCCGGCGGAGCCATCAGTTCGGCATACGATCGCGCGACATTGAGCCCGCCCGGCAGTAGCAGCACCTTATGGTCCGCGTCGGCCGGACCGGACTCGCAGGTCTCCCATTTCACGTTCACTGGACCTAGCCCCTTTCCTGCCAGCCTCCGGCACCGGAGCCATCAGCCGCCGCTGGCGGCCGCAGGCTCACGCGCGCCCGACAATCTCGCAGACCTCGACGCTGATGAACGTCGCTGGCGCATCTGGCAGGTCGCGGAGCTGGCTGAAGCTCGCCTCGGCCTCCCGGGCGTTTTCATCGGTGTCGAAGAGCCAGAAGGAATGCTGGATGATGTCGCCCTCGCTACAGCGTGCCCAGTAGCCGCCGGACGAACCTGTCATGCCAGCCAGCATCGCGACGCCTCTGTCGCCGATCATCGCGAGCGCCTCGTCCGCCCGGTCTGGCTTGATCCTGACCCGTCCGATGACCGCGTGCATTGGCCTGTCCTTCCTGTCATGCGCCGGGTTCGGGCGCTGTGGTCATGAAGGCACGATGGCTCACCGGCGGCTGCGGAGCATCGGTGAACTCACCTCAGCTCCAGGTCAGAGTTGCCGCTGGCGCGCCCGATCTCCGCTGCCTGCCGCGCGAGCGCCTCGCTCAGGACCGGACCGTCGGTGACGTAAGCGGTCGCGCCGAGGAGCTCACCCCGCAACTCGGGTACATCGCTGTCGATGATCCGCGCGGCGCGCGACAGCCAGCCCCGGGCGGCAGCCGTGTTCCCCAGGTACCCCTTGTTGTAGCCCACGAGCGAAAGAGCCGCCCCCGCCGCGAACATGGCGTCGCCACGGCGGCGGAAAGCGACATATGCCTTTTCGCAGTTGGCGATCGTTCCCGCGATATCGCCCAGCCAGAACAGCGCGCTCGCCAGGCCGAAGAACGCCTCGGGCAGGTCGGATGCCTCAAGGACAGCAGAAAACGCGCTGCGGGCGCCGTGCCAGTCCCCGGCCGCCATGGCCTGAAACCCCCGCCCCGACCTGACGCTCCGCAGCACCAGGTCCTGCACCATGACCCTCGCTCACCTCAGCATCGTCTCAGATCAACGTCATACAACCGGCGAGCCAGCCATGGGCACGGGAACGGCGGTCGGCAGTTCCGCAGCCAATTTTTCATCAGGAACAAATCCACCGAGCCGACCGTAAGCCTCAGTCAGCTCGACAACATATGCCTGACTCTGCAATCCTGGTCCGGGCCGGCGGTGACCGGCGCGTCGTTGTGAGTCTGCTGGTGCTGGAACCGCCAACTCCCCCGCGACCGGCGCGTCGTTGTGAGTCTGCTGGTGCTGGGGCGCGGTCGTTGTGAGTTTGCCGGGCCTCGAATCGCGTCGCAGGCGTGGCTTGTTCGCGCTGCCCGGGCATGCCGGGCCGGCCATTCATGATCGCGGAGACTTGACCGCACCTTGCGTGGGTAGTTTTCACTCCGTGGGTACTTTTCCAGTTGTATTCGCGGAAAAGTACCCGCGAAGTGTGAAGTACCCACGCAAACTCAGGAACACTCTCCACGGAAAGCGCCACCCCAGTCCCGGACCACACCGGCGCCAGACCCCGACACCCACAAACTACCCCGAACCACGCACCGGGACTCCGCGACAGCCAGCAGGACGCCATCGTTGGCGAGTCCTGCTGGGGTGGCGGGGCCGGCTGACCAGCCGACCTCCCTCCGCATCGCCGATCCCGCCAGGTGCAGTCCCAGATCTGTGGCTGGGTGCCTGGCGTGGTGGAGAAGTTGGTGTCATCGAGGCACTCGCCAGACTGCGGATTGAGTAGCGCGCCGAGCCGATCGGGATCACATGAGTTTCCTCGCTCGCCGGGGGTGGCGAGAGGTGTTACATGAAGCGAGAAGGCTCATTTTGCCCGAAAAAGGGCAATCGCGACACGCGTGGTGCTGCGGATTGTCCTCAGCAGGCGGGCGTGGACTTCGTGATGCTGTATTGATCAGAACCGCTGGTCATGGTGATGGTGTAGGTAGTGGACGGCGACAGGCTATTGAGGCGGCCGCCGACGCTGCTAAGCACTGATTGAAGGGTGTTGGTCGTGCCGCCGCCTGTGACCTCGATCGAGACAAGCTGGCCGGGATCCGGATTTACCATTCCCAGCACCATGGTGTGGCAATCTGGAGCGGCCCATATCCATTGGAAGTAGCCGGCGCCGGAGCCGGAGGCGTCGGTGAGGACGCGGATATTTGCCGCGTTGGCGGGTGCCGTCGAGACTGAAGTGCTTAAGGCGACATTGATGATTACTGCCGCAGGCAGCGCGGTCAGGACTGCTATCGCAGCCATCGAGCTTCTCTTCATCTGATTGTCCTCGCGTCGCAGGAGTTCCTGTTAAGGAAGGACGCTTGAGGCGGGTAAATGGATGACAGCAGGTAGGACTTACGGGGTCGGCAGCGTGCTGGGATCGAAGCCCAGCCGGGCTACCCGGCTGGGCTTCGATCGGCTGTCGCCGCTGGCTTGCTAGGTCAGGCTAGGGCAGGTGCCAGTTCTGGTTGGTGTTGCCGCTGCAGTCCCAGATCTGTAGCTGGGTGCCTGGTGTGGTGGAGAAGTTGGTGTCGTCGAGGCACTTGCCGGATTGCGGGTTGAGGAGCGAGCCGTTCGATTGCGGAATGAAGACCTGCGCTCCTGTGCCGTTGCAGTCGTACAGGTCCACTGTCGTTCCGTCGGCGGTGCCGCCCCCGTTGATATCCAGGCACTTGCCTAGCGCGTGCAGCGTGCTGCCGGCCTGGACGACGGTCCACTGCTGAGCGCTGGTGCCGTTGCAGGTGTAGACCTGGACCGGTGTGAAGTCGGCGGGATTCGCGCCTCGGACATCGACGCAGAGCCCGCCAAGGCCGGTGATCGGCCCGGTCGGATTCGTGCCCGTGCCGCCGCCACCTGCGCCGCCGCCGGTGGTGGTGTACGCGGCGACGTAGGCCACGTCCATCGTGCCGCCTGAGCTGGTTGCGCTGGTCGGCGTGGTGCAATTGCAGACGCCGTTGGGGAATCCGCCGCCCATGGCCAGGTCCAGGAGTATCGACAGGTTGTGGTCGAACGCGGACTGCCAGGTCGCGGTACCCACCTGGGCCTCGCTCACGCTGAAGTACTGAGTCCCGTCCCGGTAGAAGGTGATCGACTCAGCGGCCGTGTTCGTTCTGTTCAGGATCATCGTGTAGGTGTGGAAGCCGCCCTGGCAGCCTGCGCACGAGGTCAGGCCGCTGCCGATGCCGTTGGGCTCGTTGCACGGCCCGGCAGGATCGACGCCGCAGTGAATGGTGCCAGACAGCTCGCTCAGCGAGTTGACGTCCTCCATGATGTCGATCTCGCCATTTTCCGGCCACTGGCCCGGGCCCAGCATCCAGAAGGCCGGCCAGTAGCCGAGGCCGCCCGCTGGCTGCTGTATCGAGGCAGTGACTTCCAGCTCGCCGCCGGCCGGCGCTCCGACGTTCGCGGTGGTGGTCTGGACGCGGCCGGAGGTCCACGAGCTGCCGCCGCCCAGCGCCGTGAGGTCGAGATTGCCGTTGCCGTCAAGGTGGACATTGCTCGTCGAGCTCGTCATCGTCTCGATCTCGCCGGTGCCGAAGTTTGATCCAGGGCCGGTGTCGTACATCCACTGGGAGTCGATGCCTGACCCAGCCGCGCCGTTGAAGTCGTCGCTGAAGACCGTCGACCAGCCGGACGGCGGTCCGGGGACCACATTGGGTGCCGCTAGCGTGGCGGGTGCCGCCAGGACGGCTGGTGCCGTGCGGCCGGCCGGCGTCGCGACAGCGGCTGAGGCGGCCGGCAGGGCCGATACGCCTAACGCGACCGCAGGCGCGACGACAGCCAGGGCCATGAGCCTGCCAGCGAAGGGCCGCCGCGTGGCGCGACTGACGGCCAGTTGAACATGGAGTGATCTGCCGGTCATCCTTCCGGCCTCCTTAACCCCCGTTGCCTAAATAATAGGAAAGTTTCCTATTAGTAAAAGGAACGTAACTCTGTTCTCCTGGTGAGTCAACGCCTGGCTCATCCGGTAGGGCGGGCGAGGCGCTCCTGGGTCCAGGCGGTGTGGCGCCTGCGCAGCTCGGCCGAGGTCAGGTCAGTGCGGCCGAGGTCGTGGTAATTGGGCTGCCAGGTCTCGACGATGTGGTGCGAGCTGGCGAGGGCGAACAGGTCCCACAGCGCCACGTCGGGCACGGCCTCCCCGGCCGCATCCTGGTACGCGGCCAGGAAAACCTCGGCCGTGGCCAAGCCGTGCAGCAGGACCAGGTCCAGCCGGCACCAGCTGACGTCGTAGCCGCGCGGTGCCCGGGATGCCCCCGACCAGTCGACGATGCCGGTGAGCACCCCCTCCTGCCAGAGGGCATTGCCCGACCAGTAGTCATAGTGCGTCAGGACCGCTCGCTGGCCAGCAAGGCGACGCCTGGCGGCGGCCACAGTCGGCGCGGCGGCGCCCGCAGCCGGACCATAGGAGGCAGCAGCCGCTGCCGCCATGCCGTCGCGGAAGCCGCTGAGCCGGGTGAGCGGCACGGCGTGGATGCAGGCCAGTACGCGTCCCAGCTGCACGGCCGCAGCATCCGGTGCGGCCGGCGTGACGTCGGCGCGGCCCGGGAGCCGGGTGGTCAAGATAGCGGGCTCACCGAACCGGTGGCCGCCGGGGTCGGCGTCCACCAGCCGTGGTGCCCAGCCATCCAGGCCGTCCAGAGCCGCTAGCACGCCCGCCTCCCGCGCGACGGCGTCGTCGCCGGGCGGGAACCGGCGCAGCACCATCTCCCTGGCCGGCCGCACGGTCCGCAGCAAATGCGTGCTGGCATGAGTGCCCCCGGCAAGGCGCCGCACGATCGTCGCGGACGCGTCCGGCCCGGCCAGCTCGGCCGCCCAGGTCAAGGCGGCCGACGGTGGCTGCGACCCGGTCACCTGGCCATGCTGCCCGAGTCGGCGGTCAGCGGGTGGTGGCAGGCGGCCAGGTGGCCGGCCGCGTGAGCGACGAGCGGCGGCGGCGTGGTCAGGCACACGTCCGTCGCCCGACCGCACCTGGGGTGGAACCGGCAGCCCGGCGGCGGCGACATCGGATTGCCCGGCTCACCAGGGGCGACCGTCGGCCGGTACCTGCCCCGGCGCCTGGCCGCGTCAGTGGATGGAATGGCAGCAAGCAGCGCAGCTGTATACGGATGCCGGGGACGGCCGTACAAGTCCTCGGCGTCCGCCAGCTCGACAATCTGGCCGAGATACATCACGGCGATCCGGTCGGAAACGTGCCGGACGACGGACAGGTCATGCGCCACGAAGACGTAGGACAGGCCCTGGTCTTCCTGGAGATCGTCGAGCAGGTTGATGACCTGGGCCTGGATCGAGACGTCGAGCGCGGACACCGGCTCGTCGAGCACGATGACCTTCGGCCGCACGGCGAGGGCGCGGGCGATCCCGATCCGCTGGCGCTGCCCGCCGGAGAATTCGTGCGGGAACCGGTTCGCGTGCTCCGGGTTGAGCCCCACCTTGGCCAGCAATTCCCTGACCTCGCGACTAACCCCAGACCCCCGCACACCGCGCAGCCGCAGCGCCGTCGCCACGATCTGCTCGACTCGCTGGCGCGGGTTGAGCGACGCCTCGGGGTCCTGGAAGACCATCTGGATCTCAGCCCGGATCGGCCGCAGCTGCCGCCCCGACGCGCTAGTGATGTCCTGGCCCCGGTAGCGGATCGTCCCGGCCGTGGGCCTGGCCAGGCGCACCAGGCAGCGGGCCAGGCTGGTCTTGCCGCAGCCTGATTCGCCCACCACGCCGAGGGTCTCGCCCGGGTGCAGGGCGAGGGTCACGTCGTCGACGGCGGTGAGGTAGGAACTTGGCCGGCCGAAGAGCAGGCTCCTGCTGACGGGGAACCGCTGCTGCAGGCCGACCGCCTCCAGCAGCGGCTCCCGCTCGGGAGGTTCGGGAGGCTCGGGACGCTGGCGACGCTCGGGAGCGGCCCCGGTCACCGGGATCGCTCCCCGGCCGCGAGGCCGATCAGCCCGATCTGGCCATCGACGTCACGGAGCCGTCGCCTGGCGGTCGGCTCCAGCCAGCAGCGGTCGAGGTGATCGGCTCGCTCGGGCCCGCGCGCGAGGAGAGCGGGCACCTGCGCGCAGGACTCGAACCTGTGCGGGCAGCGGGGCGCGAAATGGCAGCCGTCAGGGGGACGAAGCAGCGAGGGCGGCGAGCCCGCGATGGCTGGCAGGCGGCTGCGGCGGGCCCGGGCAGCGCTGGGCGCCGACCCGAGCAGCCCCCAGGTGTACGGGTGCTGCGGGTCGTCGAAGAGGGCATCGACCGGCGCGTCCTCCACGATCCGCCCGCCGTACATGACCAGCACCTGGTCGGCGATCTGGGAGACGATTCCGAGATCGTGCGTGATGAACAGCACGGCCACCCCCGTCTCCTGCCTGAGGTCCTCGATCTCGGCCAGGATCTGGGCCTGGATCGTCACGTCGAGCGCCGTCGTCGGCTCGTCGGCGATCAGCAGGCGCGGGCCGCACGACAGGGCCAGGGCGATCATGGCCCGCTGGCGCATGCCGCCGGACAGCTCGTGCGGGAACGCGTCGATCCGCGCGGCCGGCTGCGGGATTCCCACCCGGCCGAGCAGCTCGACGGTCCGCGCCCTGGCGGCCGCCCTGGACACCGGCTCGTGCGCCCGGATCTGCTCGACGATCTGCCTGCCGATCCGCTGCACCGGATTCAGCGCCGTCATCGGATTCTGGAAGATCATCGCGATCTGCGCGCCTCGTACCGCCCGCAGCTCGTCCTCGGTCGCGCTCACCAGTTCCAGCCGGCCGAACTGGACCGTACCGCTGAAGGTCGCGTTGGGGCCGCGCGTCAGCCCGAGCAGGGTCATCGCCATGACCGACTTGCCCGAGCCGGATTCACCGACGACGGCGAGGATCTGGCCCGCGTCCACGTCGAAGCTGACGCCGTCGACCGCGCACAGCGGTCCCTCGTGCGTGCGGAACGACACCCGCAGGTCGCTGACTTCGAGTAGCGCGCTCATCAGGCGTTCAGCCTGACTCGGGGATCGAGTACCACGTAGAGCACGTCGATGACGGCCGACAGCACCACGACCAGGAACGCGCCGTACATGACGATCACCATGATCGGCGGGACGTCGAGCGTCTGGATGGACTGGGCCGCGTACTGCCCGACGCCGTCCAGGTTGAAGACGACCTCCACCAGGATGGCGCCGCCGCCGATCACGCCGGCGAAGTCCAGCCCCCACAGCGACAGCAGGGGGATCAGCGACGCGCGGAGTACGTGCCCGACGATGACCCGCCGCCTGGTCAGGCCCTTGGCCCGGGCCGTCCTGACGTAGTCCTCAGCCATCGTGTCCAGCATGTTCGACCGCAGCACGCGCGAGTAGAAGCCGACGAAGACGACCGACAGGCTGAACCACGGCAGCACCAGGTGCAAGAACCACTGCCACGGGTCCTGCGTCAGGCCGACATAGCCGCTCAGCGGGAAGATGTGGATACGGAAGGCGACCAGGTAGAGCGCGACCGTGGCGATCACGAACGAAGGCGTCGAGATGCCCGTGAGCGAAAGCACAGCGAGTGCCCGGTCAGAGAACCGTCCCGCCCGCAGCGCGCTCACGGTACCGAGCACGATGCTGGCCAGCAGCCAGATCACGGCCGCGCCGCCGGCCAGCGAGATGGTGGCCGGCAGGCCGCGCTTGATCTGATCGAGCACGTTGATCTGCTGGCTGTAGGAGATCACCGAGCCGGTGAAGATCTTGCGCATCGTGTCCAGGTACTGGATGTAAATGGGCTGGTTGAACCCCCACTGCCGCTCGATCGCCGCGATCGTCTGCGGCGTGGCGGTCTGCCCGGCCAGGCGAAGGGCCGGATTGCCGTTCGGAATCACCTGAAAGATCAGGAAGGTGGAAATTGAAATGGCGATCAGCACCAGTAGCATCTGGGCTGTTCGCCGGACGATAAACTTTGTCATTCAGCGGCCCAGCCGGATCTGGCTTTTCGGGTCAAGCGAATCTCTGACGCCCTCGCCGAAGACGTTGACGCCGAGGACTGCCAGCACCAGCATCCCGCCCGGCACCAGCACCAGCTGCGGTGACGTCGTGAGCAGCGGCAGCCCGGTCTGGATCATGGTCCCCCAGGAGGCGTTCGGCGGCTGCACGCCCGCGCCCAGGAACGACAGGGACGCCTCGAGCAGGATGGCGCCGGCCACGATCAGCGGCACGAAGACGACGATCGTGGAGCTGAGGTTCGGCAGGATCTCCCTGATCATGATCTGCAGGCTGCCGCAGCCCAGGCCGCGGGCCGCGTCGACGAACTCCTTTTCCCGCAGCACGAGCACCTGGCCCCTGATCGGCTTGGCCACATAGGGGATGTAGACGAAGCCGATCAGGAACGCCGGGATGAAGATGGAGTTGCCCTCGAGGTTCAGCGGGCCGATCTTCAGGCCGCCGAGCGCGAGCGACGTGCCGATGGCCACGCCGAGCAGCACGGCCGGGTACGCCCAGATGATGTCGAGCAGCCGGGCCAGGATGCCGTCGACCACGCCTCGGTAAAAGCCGGCGACGACGCCGGCGGCGACGCCGAAGATCATGGTGATGGCCGCCGCCATGAAGCCGATGGCCAGGGAGACCCGCCCGCCGTAGAGCAGGCGGACCGCGACATCCCTGCCGTTGGTGTCGGCGCCGAAGAAGTAGCGAGCGTGCCAGGTCGGGCCGACCGGAATGCCGTCAGGCGACACGATGTCGACCTTCCGGCCGCCGATCCTGACCGTGCCGGTCACGTTGTTGGCGTTCGGACCTACATGCGCGATGTCACGGGCGTAGACCGGCGCCAGCAAGCACAGGGCCACGATCAGGAGGAAAAGGATCCCGAACCCGATTGCGGCGCGGTCGCGCCGCAATCGGCGAAACGCCAGCCGGTAAGGGCCGACGCCCGGGACGACACTGATGTCCTGAACGACGCTGTCGACGATGATCGCCATCGGCTCTTACTTGCTCAGCTGCCAGGAGGACCAG
This sequence comes from uncultured Actinomycetota bacterium, assembly GCA_963737865.1. GTDB lineage: Bacteria > Actinomycetota > Actinomycetes > Streptosporangiales > Streptosporangiaceae > Chersky-822. The sequence goes on from CAVTUG010000001.1 coordinate 22,881, forward strand.
TCGTTGAACCAGATCGGGCTGAACACCGCCGCCCCGTAGTCGATCCGGTTGGACATGAACTTCGGCGAGGTGCCGTACCCGAAGACGAGCTCGTCGGCCTGGCTGGCCGTGTAGTAGTCCAGGGCCTGCCACCTGGCGGCCACGCTTGGCAGCTGGGTGGTGGGTACCGTGTCGAGCGTGGCCAGCTGACTCTGGATGTGCGGGTCTTCGACGTAGCTGCGGTTGCGGTTGCCCACCGGCTGGATGCTGGTCTTGTCGACCAGCAGGTAGAAGTCCACCGGGTTCGGGAAGTCCTGCGCCCACGCGCTGTAGCCGGTCTGCGGGTCCGCCGTCTTGGAGCCCACGGTCGGGAAGTAGGTCGAGCCGTCGACGAACTTGATCGTCACCGTGAAACCGATCGACTTCAGCACCGAGGCGTAGTACTCGACCCACTGCTGTACTGGGCTGACCTGCTCTCCGTAGACCGTCACCGGAGCTCCCGCCAGGTGGGCCTGCCTGAGCAGGCTCCTGGCCCTCGGCAGGTTAGCGGAGTCCAGGGTGCCCCACGGACAAGGCTGGGTCGGGTGGCCGATGAGCCCGGCCGCCAGCAGGTAGCAGCCGGGGTTGACGGTCCCCCCGGCGAGGCGCTGGAAGGACTCGCGGTTGACGGCCAGATTGACCGCCTCGCGAGCCAGCTTGCTGTCGAACGGCGCCTTGGACTGGTTGAGGAAGAAGTAGTAGGTCGTCTCGACCGGCTGGAGCGAGAAGCGGGTCGAGGCCTGCGACTTGACCTGGGCGGTCAGCGCGGCCGGCACCGTGTCGCCCGCGTCGAAGTTGTCGACCTGGTTGTCGAGTACCTGCTCAGCCTCGGTCGTGGTGTTGGTGATGATGGCGACCTTGATCGTGTCCAGGTGACCGGCCGGGATCCCCGGGATGCGGAAGCGAGCGAAGGCCGGATTCCTGACCAGCTCGAAGCCCTGGTTCGGGACGACGTTCCTGATGATGTAAGCCCCTACGCCGGGCGGGGGGCTGGTCGGCAGATTTTTCATCGGCGTGCCTGATGGGATCGGCGCCACCGAGGGGAAAGCCAGCAGGTTATCGAAGGCGCCGTAAGGAGCGACGAGCTGGATCGTGATCGTGCCGGTCGCGTCGTCGGCCGAGATGCCGCTGATCGAACTCGCCTTGCCGGCGAGGTAAGCGGCGGCTCCCTCGATGGTCTCGGTGAAAAACGCGTCGCCGCCCCAGTTCAGCTTGAGCATCCGCTCGACCGCGTAGGTGAAGTCCGACGCCTTGACCGGCGCGCCGCTGGAGAACTTCAGTCCCTTGCGCAGCGTGAGGGTATAGGTCTTCCCGCCGTTGGTGACCACGGGCAGGGCAGTCGCGAGGCCAGGGATGACCTTGGTGCCCGCCTGGCCATTCGCGTGGGCGTAGGTCAGCAGCGGCGTGTACACGATCCAGTCGGCCTCGCCTGCCTCGATCGTGTAGCCATACTGCGGATCGAGCGAGTCAGGCGCCGAGGCCATGTCGATGGTGGCGGTACCGCCGTTCGTGCCGCCGCTCGCGCCGTGCGGCGAGGACTGGCCCGATGAGCCCCCCGAACTGCTGCAGGCGGCTAAGAGGATGATGAGCACCGCGCCGATGGCGGCGCGTGCGGCGACACGCGGCGATGTCCTTGCCGGTCGGATCACAAGAGGCCTCCTCGCTCGCCAGCTGGCGAGTTTCCCTACTTTGCCGATCAAATCATACCATTGCCTTGCAACCGATTATTTAAGCATCTAAATCGGTTAGTGCGCAGCTTAGAATGACCGGGCTGTGCAAAGGGAGTTGCCTGGCCTACTGTTGTCCTGAGCGATTAGGCGGCTGGGGAGGCGTCATGGTTGCAGGCGTACGCGTTTATTCGCCAGACGCCCTATTGCCAGAGCGCGCCCGGGCGTGGCTGGAAGCGGCCGATCTGCAATTCGACACCTGTGACAGCCCAGCAGCGCTCGCTCGGCTGCCCGGGGCAGATGTGGCCGATGTGGTCTACGTTCCACCAGGTCGGGATCTGGACGCCGGTCGTGCCGCCGAGATGATCGAGCACTCCGCAGCGTCGCATTTCGGGATTCTGTCAGCAGAATCTGGGCTGGTTATTCATCGCGCGCACCGCGCGGCGCTGTCGTTATTCTACCGTCCGTTCGAACACCAGGCTGATGCGGCAGTCTATGCCAAAGGCGGCAGTTACCGAACAGATTACGGCTCCGGTCAGGTGCCGTTGCCCCGCCAGGTATATCTGGGACTGACCCAGCGATGCAACCGGACCTGCACGTTCTGTGTCTCGCGCTCGTTCGCTTATGACCTGCTCTCCGTCGCGCAGGTTAAGCGCCTGTGCGAGGAACTTCGCGGCGCGGTTGACTTTGTTGCCTTGACCGGAGCCGGCGAGGCGATGATGCACCCGCAATTCTGGGACATCCTGGACGTGCTATGCGAACGGCTGCCCGGAATCCAGTTCAAGATGAACACCAGTGGTCTAGCGCTGCCACGCACGGCACGTCGGCTGCTCGGGTATCCGATAAAGAATATTACGGTATCTCTTAATGCGGCCACAGAGCCCACCTACCGGCGTTTCGTCGGTCCTGGCTTTGATGCGGTTCTCAAGGGAATAGAAACCCTCGTGCAGGCGCGCGCCGAACTGGATCGAGGGGATCTTCACCTCTGCCTGTCAATGGTGCTCATGAACAGCACGATTGCCGAGACCGCGCAGCTGGCGACTATTGCCGCAGAGCTGGGAATCGAGGAAATACAAGGGATCTACCTGATGATCAATGACGATACCCTGGCAGCAGAGTCGCCCTGGCACGAGCCAGATCGCAGCAACGCTCTGCTGGCGCAGGCGGCCAGGCATGCCGCAGCTCTGGGCGTTCGGGCGAGCCTCCCGCCAGCTTTTCAGACTGGCGAGCTGCGGCGAGATCGTGACCAGTCCACTTCCCTGCCCACTATGCAGGGCCAGCGCTGCACGGAGGCCTGGTCGACGGTGTACGTCCGGCCGGACGGCCACATCATGTCCTGCCCCTACATGGACCGCGCTATGGGCAGCATCCGGACTCAGCCACTGGCGGAGATCTGGAACGGCGAGTCGTACCGCGATCTTCGGCAAGGTCTGGTCGAGCAGAACCACTGCCAGGAATGCCGCTCCTGCTGCGGCTTCAACGAGACTGGCTCAGTCGACGAGTACCAGAGTCACTGGCTGGGCGAGCGGCGTCCCAGCGAGCCAATCCATCCTGATCGGCTATGGGAGCGCAGGTGAGCGAAGTTGTGCTCGGGGTAAATCTCGGTCACGACAGGTCGGCGTGCGTCGCCGTCGACGGAAAGCCGAGATACGCGATTGCCGAGGAGCGCCTGTCCAGGCGCAAGCACGACATCCCGCTGAATGAACGCGGCGAGTACTACTGCTGCTTTCCGCACCGGGCGACTCGTTACTGCCTCGACGCGGCCGGTCTCACTTGCGATGACGTCGATCTGGTGGTCGCCAGCACCACCTACGTCCTCGACGTGAATTCCGGCGGCCGCAGGAATCTGGTTCCCGACGACGTTACCTGGCAGTGCCCCGAGCTGGCCGCCGCGCGAGTGGAGGTCGTACTACACCACCTTTCGCATGCCGGCAGCGTCGCGTTGTGCTCCGGGTTCGCGAGCGCGGCAGTCATAGCTATCGACGGCGGTGGCAGCGTTGTCCGCTACGAGAATAGCGATCCCGCTGATTTCGAGCGCACAACTTTGTTTCATTTCCTGGATGGTGACCTGGTTCCGGTCAGCCGTGTTGTCGGCGGGCCGCCCGCTTATGGTAACTCCATTGGAGATTTCTACCAGGTAATTACAGCCTATCTAGGATTCAGGCGCGGTGAGGAAGGAAAGACAATGGGGCTGGCCTGGCTGCGACGCCGGAGCCAGCTCCGGCGGCCCGGCCTGGCAGCCGCTAGCTGAGTTCAGTGACGCGATTGTCGTCAAGCCCGATGGCTGGCACGACGTCGCTGAGATGTTCCAGTTCACTCCGGACGGCGGTTTCGACCCTCGGCTCATCGCCGCGTTCGGGCCGCCGCGACGTGAGCCGAGCGCCGACAGTGCGCTCGACCGGCACATCGCCGCGTCGGCGCAGTGGGCTCTGGAGGAAGCAATGCTGCAGCTCACTGCGGCAGCTAGTCGCCTTACTGGTGAGCGCCGGCTCTGCCTGGCTGGCGGAGTCGCGCTGAACTGCGTCGCCAACGGCCGAACGGTACGGCAAGGATTGTTCGATGAGATATTTATTCAGCCGGCCGCAGGCGACGATGGCACGGCGCTAGGCAATGCCCTCCTAGGCATCTCGATGCTTGCCGATCGACCTCCCAGCTGGATCTTCAGGTCGCCCTATCTGGGCCGGACCTATGACGACGACGAGATCGCGGAGGAACTCAGCTCAGCGGGTGCCGCGGTGACGGTGGAGTTTCCGCCGGACGTTCCCGCCTGCCTCGCGGAAGACCTGGCGGCCGGCCGGATCGTCGCCTTGTTCACAGGTGGCAGTGAGTACGGTCCGCGGGCGCTCGGCCATCGCAGCATCCTGTGCGATTCGCGATCGGCGGCGATGAAGGATTACGTCAACGCTCGGGTGAAGCACAGGGAGCCGTTCCGGCCCTTTGCGCCGCTTGTCCTCGAGGAGCGCGCGGCGGAGTACTTTGATCTTGCCGTGCCGAGTCCGTATATGCTCCTGGCGGCGGACGTGCTCCGGCCCGATGAGATCCCGGCTGTTACCCATTTCGACGGTACGGCTCGAGTGCAGACGGTGAGTGCCCGGCAGGAGCCGTTCCTTCATGCGGTACTCAGCCGATACGCGGACCGCACCGGCGTTCCCGTATTGCTCAATACTTCTTTCAACGACCAGGAGCCGATCGTCGAGACTCCGGCCGACGCCATGCGCTGCTTCCTCGGCACTGGTATTGACGTCCTGTACCTAGCTGGTCGTCGTGTCATCAAGGCGGTGCCGTGATAGGCGCGGTCGACGGCCTGATCTCGGCGGTCATGCTGGTGCGCGATCGGCCCGAGTACACTCGACAGGCTCTGGAGACCTTAACGGCCTGCGATGCCGAGCTGGAATTCGTGATTGTCGACAACGGTTCTGGCCCGGATACCAGAGAACTCCTCGACGAATGGCGCGGCCGTGGCGGTCGCCCGGTGCAGGTGATACGTTTCGATTCCGATGCGGGTGGAGTTTCTCCCGCAACGCGGGCGCTGCCGCAGCCCGCGGTGAGTTCTTGTTCTTCGTGGACAATGATGTCGTCGCGGATGACCCGAAGGCGCTGCGGGTGCTTGGGTCAGCGCTGGCCGCAGATGCCGGTCTTGCGGCAGTCTCGCCGCTGCTGCTTTTTCCTGGTGATTGCGGACTGGTCCAGTGTGCGGGCGGGGCGTCAACCACCGATGGTCACATTGGCCTGCTGGGCAGGGCAGAAGTGCTCGCCGATCGGCACCGGCTGGCGCGCGAGCAGAGCTGGGCACCGGCGGCGGCGCTACTTGTCCGGCGTACGTCCTTCGACCGAGCCGGCGGCTTTGACGAGTCGTTCGACCCGGTTGCCCTGTGCGAGGACGTCGACCTGTGCTGCCGGCTCCGGGCGGCCGGCGAGCGCATCGGCTACGTGGGCGAAGCTTCGCTGCGCCACTACGAAGGAACGACCTTCAACCACATCGGCGTCGACAAGCTGGCGATCTGGAAGGGTCATGTCCGGGTTCTGCGCGCCCGCTGGCACCGTGAGTTCGCCAGCGGCCCGATCCACCAGCTAGCCGACCTCGCCTGGCGACCGGTTCTCAAGGACTACGCCGACGTGGCCAGGCCACGGGTGAGCCTGCTCGCGACCAGTGCGCCTGCCCCCACGGACGCGACGTTCTTCGCGACCGACGCGACGCTGTCCGCCGGGCGGCCGGCGCCGGATGTGAGAGTCGGCATCGTGGGTTGCGGCCAGGCGGCGGTCAAGGGCGCGCTGCCAGCACTAGCCGCTCGGCAGAGACGGGGTGACGCGCCTCCCGCTGCTCCGTTCCTCGACTTCGGCCCGGTGCAGGGGGTGCGCGTCAGCGGGGTCGCGGATCCCGATCTCGTGAACCTGCTCGCTGCGGCGCAGTGGTATGCCGTGCCGCACGCCACTCGCGACGCGTCAGCATTGCTCGATACCGTGCCCGCCGAGGGCGTCGTCATCTGCACGCCGCCGCAATGGCACAGCAAGATCGCGGTCGAGGCGCTTCGGCGGGGGCTGCACGTCCTGGTAGAGAAACCAGCCGTGCTGACCAGGGACGCGCTGGACGAGCTGCTTGCCGCCATGCGGGCCAGACCCGAGCAGCATGTGGTGGTGAACCTGCCGTGGTCCTGCCATCCTGCCCTTGGCGTCCTCCGCCAGCTGGCCGGCACGGCGACGACGGGTGACGTGCGCTCTTTCCACGTCGTCTTCGAGCACAGCGGCCCGCAGGCCTGGGCACCCAGGGCCTCCTGGTACCGGGAGGCGCCTGGCGGTGTTGTCACCGACCTGGGCCTGCACGTTCTCGACGCCGTCGGGCGCGCGATCGGCACGCCGCTCGGGCAGCTGCGTGCAGAGTCCGGCTGGGTGACCGGGACGCCGCCGGCACGGGCCAGGGCCGAGGTGACAGCGGCCGGCGTCAGGGGAGAGGTCGAGGTCAGCTGGGAGGCGCCAGCTCCTCGATTCACCATCGCCATCACGTGCGATCTGGCGACGCTGCATGCGAGCCTCATTCCATATCGGACCGCTGGCCAGGCGGTCGAAGTACGAACTGCCGAGGGTGTCCGGCGGATCGCGGTGCCAGATTCGGGGCCGGCAGGCGACGGCCCCTACGCCGAATTTGTCGCGGCGCTCCGGGGCGGCCCGAGTCCCCGGACGTCGTTGCCGGCGTTGGCGGAGGTCTTGCGGACAATGATCGACTGGTCAGCGGCGATCCCTGCCCGGCCGGTACCTGTCATCGGCGGAGCCTCGTGACAATCTGCGGTAGCTGCGCGCTGGCGGGTGTGCCTGCTCGGTCCGGGATCGCGCTCCTGGATGACCTGGCGGCGGAGCTCTGGTGGTTCGCGCGGTCGATGTTCTTGTGCGCTGGCTGCGATGCCGCCCTGCCGAGCCTGCGGTTCCAGCCAGCCGACAGCCCTGACGTGGTAACGACCGCAACCGCCAGCCCGCGTCTCGTCTTCGGATTCCGCGCCGATACGCCGATGCGGCGGTGGGCAGAGCGGCACAGCGCCATGGTCGCGATGCCTGCGGCTGCCGTGACCGCCCGGCTCGGCGACAAGACCTACCTGCCGGAGCTGGCAAGACAAGCGGGGGTGACGGTGCCCAGGTCGGTCGTCCGCCGGTCGGCCGCCCCTGGAGATGCCGAGGCGCTCTGGCGCGAACTTGCCGCAGAACGCGCCGTCGCTCAGCTCGCAGCCAACGACCTTACCGGCGTCGGCACCTGCCGGGTCGATGGCGTGGATGCACTCGCCGGCTGCCTTCGGCGCTGGACGGGCCTTGATGTCAAGCTTGCCGAGTATGTCGATGGGATGCCGCTCACCATCAGCGGTGTCGTTACGGCAGGCGACGTCATGGTGTCAGGCATTTCCTATCAGCTAGTTGGCTACGAGCGAATCACTCCGGTGTGGGGGGCGCACTGCGGAAACCAGCTCACCGGCGATACGGATCTGCCACCCGGCGTCGCCGCAGCCTGTCGCGAGGCGGGCAGGCGAGTCGGTACCGCCATCGCGCGCGCAGGCTTCCGTGGCATGTTCGGAATGGACGTGCTGGCGACCGCCACCGAAATCGTGGTACTCGAACTGAACCCGCGTATTCAGAGCGTCACGTCGCTGCTCAACGCGGCCGAGTACGCCGCAGGGCTGCTGCCCTCGCCGATCGTGCACGCGCTGACCTTCGCTTCCGGGGCTTCGCTGCCGGTTACCGAGGCGGGCGGGGCTCTCCCGCCGCTAGGCCAGCTTGTCGTGAGCAGCATGACGACGGGGCGGGTATCCGCCCTTCCGTTGGCAGGCGTCTGGCGGCTGACCGAGCTGGCTCCGCCGCGATGTGTCCCGCACGGACCTAGCGTGCCGCTCGCTGGACTGGGACCTGGCCAGGCGCTGATCTGGCCGCTGACTCAGCCCGGCGGGCGGGTGGGGCAGGCCGACCGGCTGTTCGTGATGCAGACCTCAGAACCTGTCATCACCTTGCAGGATGGCGCGCTGACCGAGCACGCCACGAGGTGGCTTGAGGCACTGAGCGGCCACGTCCGGGTGGAGGGAGCAACCGAATGACATCAGATCCGTCGACGAGAGCGCAGGCCAGGGCCGACGCGCCCGCCCGCTCCCGGCCAGACACCGACCGCGTGATGCGCCTCGGCTCGGCTCAAGTCGGGTCAGCCGAGCGTGACGCCATCGGGGAGGTGCTAGACAGTCAGATCTTCTACCGCTACCACGGAGCCGCGGTCGCGACCTTCGAGCGCGAGTTCTCGGCGGTGGTCGCGGGCGGGCAGCGAGCGCTCGCGGTCAATTCGGGCAGTTCCGCCCTGGAGGTCGCCTTTGCGGCACTGGATGAGGAGCCTGGTTTCGAGGTGCTCGTACCTGTGCTGGGCTTCATCACCGGGGCGACCGCCGTCATCGCTGCGGGCGGGACGCCGAGGTTCGTCCCAGTGGATGCCACGCTGGGCATCGACACGCAGGCCGCCCGCGACTGCGTGACCGCCAGGACCAGGGCCATCCTGGCGGTGCACCCATATGGCGCGGCGTGCGATCTGGCGGCAGTCCGGCGACTGGCCGATGACGTCGGCCTTCATGTCGTCGAGGACGCAGCCCAGGCGTGTGGCGGCGCCTTCAACGGCCGGCCGCTCGGCACCCACGGGACGGTCGCCGCCTTCAGCTTCCAGCACTTCAAGCTGCTGAGCACCGGCGAAGGCGGCATCGTGACCAGTCAGGACGACGCCATCCTGGATCGCGCGCAATGCCTGCACGACGCCGCTTCATACTGGGTCGCGCCCGACCTCGCGAGCCGGGTTGCCCGCCTGCGGATGGCTCCTGGGAACTTGCGCATGTCGGAACTCGAAGGTGCGCTCGGAATCGCCCAGCTCGCCCGCCTCCGAGGCTGGATATCCCGATTGCGGGAAATGAAGCGGCCATTGCAGGATTACCTCGCTAAGGTCGGCGGGGTCACGGTCCGGCCGCTGCCCGACGCGGCCGGGGAGATCGCCACGAGCGTCGTATTCTCCTGCCCAGACCGGACCTCGGCGACCGAAGTCGTCGATCGTCTGCGCGCGGAGGGGGTCAATGCGGGAATGCTGCTCGGAGATCCTGGAACGAGCCGGCACTTCGCCGGCGACTGGTCTCACGTGCTCCGGCAGTGCGGGCATGACCCGGCTCCGGCGGCGATGCTCGACGAGGCCCGCGGCCTGCTCGGTGCGGCCGTCGTGCTCGCCCTGGACCTAAGGTACGACGACCGTGATGTCGCGGAGACGGTGGCGGCGCTGGAGAAGGTCGTGCCGGCTTAAGCGGCCCGGATTCGCGCGCGTCTCGCATCGCCGACCGCGACGGCGCTAACATATGCCCATGCAAACAGACGCCGCTAGCATCCGACGTCCTGCGGCAGGTATCCTGCGGCAGTATCTTCAGGCGACACCGCTCGACCAAATTGATGCAGCCGCGACTGCCTTCTATGCCAGTCTGGATTCAATTGGCGCTGTCGCACCTGGCGTCGCCGCAGCTATAGTGCAAGAGCTAATTGATCAGCGTTCTAATGTCAAGCTAATCGCCAGCGAAAACTACTGCTCGATGGCAGTGCAGCTCGCGCAGGGCAACCTGCTCACCGACAAATATGCGGAGGGGTTCGCAGGTCATCGCTTCTACGCTGGCTGTGACAATGTCGACGAGATCGAGCGAACCGCAGCGGATCTTGCCGGTCAGGTCTTCGGGGCAGATCATGCGTACGTCCAGCCTCATTCGGGCGCGGACGCCAATCTGGTCGCATTTCTCGCGGTGCTGGCGGCAACCGTGGAATCGCCCGCGCTCGAGGCCCTCGGCGAGCGAAATCCGGCTGCGGTCACCGACGCTGACTGGGCGCGCCTGCGGCAGGACTTCGTCGGCCAGAGACTTCTCGGAATGGACTACTACTCTGGCGGCCACCTCACCCACGGATATCGCCACAACGTCTCCACCGGCTATTCGAGGCGCATACCTATACCGTCGATCGCGATACTAACCTGCTTGATCTCGACGCCATCCGGCGGCAGGCTATGGAAGTTCGGCCACGGATTCTCCTAGCCGGGTATAGCGCATATTCTCGGAAAATAAATTTCGCGAAGCTACGCGAGATAGCCGATGAAGTCGGTGCCACCTTTATGGTCGACATGGCGCATTTCGCCGGTCTGGTCGCCGGCCGGGTATTCACCGGTGATTTTGATCCCGTGCCTTTTGCTCATATAGTGACCACGACCACCCACAAGACGTTGCGTGGTCCTCGCGGCGGGATAGTGCTGTGCAAGGCGGAGTTCGCGCCTGCGGTCGACAAGGGCTGTCCGATGGTGCTCGGAGGCCCGCTGCCGCACGTGATGGCGGCTAAGGCGGTGGCGCTGAAAGAGGCGCTCGATCCGGGTTTCCAGGTCTACGCGCATGACATCGTCAGCAATGCTCGCACCCTCGCCGATGAATTGCAGAAACGCGGCGGACGGGTACTCACTGACGGCACCGACAATCATCTCGTGCTGCTGGATGTCGCAACGTCGTACGGCCTGACCGGGCGCCAGGCGGAGTCTGCCCTGCGCTCCTGCGGGATGACGCTTAATCGCAACTCGCTGCCCTTCGATCCAAATGGGCCGTGGTATACCAGCGGACTCCGGCTCGGCACGGCCGCGGTGACTACTCTCGGCATGCGCGCTGCTGAGATCACCGAGATTGCCGACGTCATCGTGTCGGTGCTGAGTCAAGTGACTGCGGTGACAACGGTGAAGGATGACGGCGCTGTGACAGTAAGCAAGGCCAAGTTCGACGTTCCGGAGAGGGTCGTCGACGGCGCGCGCCGTCGCATCGCTGACTTGCTCAGCGGACATTGCCTGTACCCGGAAATCGATCTGGACTTCATCCTTAGTCCGGCGGGCTAGGCCTGCACGATATGCCTCGGCGAGGCGGCGGGACGGCAGTCGGGGGCCATCGGCCCGTCCGGCTCAACCTTGGCGCAGCGCTGGAGGCGATGGCGGCTGAGAATGGCTGGCTCGGTGAACGCGCTTACCTGGTGGGCGATCAGGTCTATACCTATGCCGCCGTGTACGAGGGAGCGCGAGCGTTAGCCGGGGTACTACTGGCGCACGGCGTGCAGCCCGGTCACCGGGTCCTGATCGCCTTGCCGGACAGTATCGAAGTCGTCTGGAGCTTCCTGGGCACCCTCAAGGCGGGTGCCGTGGCGGTAATGGCCAATCCCCGGCTTCCGGCTCACGAACTCCGCGCCGCGTGCGGCAGGACCGACCCAGCCGTCATCGTGTGTGATCCGTCGATCGCGGAGGCATTCGACGGCGGCACTGTCCTCACCGCCGACCGAATGGTCAGCGAGGGCGAAAATGCCTGGCCAGCGACTGCGGCGATCTGCGCTCCGTCCGGCCTGGCGTACGCATTGTTCACGTCAGGTACCACCGGCGAAGCTAAATTGTGCTTCCACACTCATTCCGACGCGCTGGTCTATCATCGCGCTTTCGGCAAGCCGGTCCTTGGGCTTGCCCCCGGTGACGTGACCTTCTCCGTGTCGAAGTCGTACTTCGCCTACGGGCTTGGCAATTCAGTCCTGTTCCCGCTGCTGAGCGGCGCGACGGCGGTGCTGGAGCCGGAGGTGCCGACGGCCGACAGGATCCTGGAGCTGACCGCCCGGCTTGGCGTCGGCACATTGTTCTCCGTGCCCAGCAATTATGCCCGGCTGCTCGCGCATCCACAGGCGAGCGTCCTGGGCGCTGTCGGCGTTGCCGTGTGCGCCGGCGAGGTCCTGCCGAGAGCCGTCGAGGACCGCGTCCTGGCCCTCGACGGCCCGATCCTGCTCAACGGCATCGGGTCTACCGAGGTAGGCCAGACCTTCGCGTCGAACACGATGGCCGAGCGACGTGCGGGCACTGTGGGCCGGGTCTTGCATCCGTACCGGGTCCGGGTCGCGGATGACGCTGGTGCCGATCTCCCCGCCGGGACGCGAGGCCGGCTGCTCGTGCGGGGCCCGACACTGGCGCTTGGGTGCGCCGCCGCGAACCGGTACCTGCCTGCCCCAGCGGGCTTGTGGTATCCGACCGGCGATCTTGCCGTGCGCGACGAGGAAGATTACCTGTCGATCATCGGGCGGCTAGACGACATCGAGATCGTCGGCGGGATCAACGTGCATCCGACCGAGATCGAGGAGTTGCTGGCCGGGCATCCTCTGGTGCTCGACGCAGCGGTCTGTGCGACTGTCGATCCGCAGGGAGCATCCAGGCTGGTTGCGTACGTGGTCGCAGCTGACCATGCCGTCGATCAGGCGGCCATTGCGGATGACCTGATCGCGGGCCTGCGCGGGCAGGTGGTCCCCTACAAGCTGCCCAGGGGCGTGGTCTTCGTGCCCGAGCTTCCACGCACCTTTACCGGCAAGCTGCGGCGGAATGCGCTGCGCCAGTCTGCCGTGCGACATTCGGAAACAGGCGTGTGGCCAGTGAGCTGGCCTGCCTTGTGACCATCCGGAGGTTCAGTGCTGAAAGCAGATGACGCTGTCTTCTTGCGAGAGGACGTCCGCGCCGAGCCGCTGGTGAATGGATTCCGGGCGTGGCCGCACCTGGTGGCGCCGCACACCTACGCGCGCTGCGTGATCGCCAGGCATCTGCCGGCGTTGCTGGCTGCGCTCGAGAGAGCCGAGAAGGCGAAGGACGCAGGACAGGCAGCGGAGGTGCGGCAGCTGATGGCTGCGATCGAGGAGCACCGACCGCACATCCTCGCTGCGGGCCAGGCCATCGCCGACCTCGATACGCTGCTGATCGCGCGGGCGCGGGGATTCAGCCTGGAGAGCCTGTATCCGCTGGTGCCAGCTGCGATTCGCGGGCTAGTTGAGCTCGTCTATGACCGCTACAACTCTCCTGGAGTCCGTTTCCTCGAAGGTGCCCTTTACCGCACCCCGCTGTACGACCCCGCATTGCAGGGTGTTCGGCTCGAGCAGGCGAATCCGGACCTGCCGGAGGCGGGAATGTCGGTTCCTCGCCTGTCAGCGCAGGGCCGGCTTGTGCTCCCGGCTCGCTTCGACAGCGAGGCGTGGGACTTGCTCGGCCGAGCCCGGCGTCGTCCAGAGCAGGCCGGCGACCTCGCTGACCTGCTCGGTACCTCGATAGCGACGATGAGCCCCTATCTGACGGAAAGATCATCTCTCCGGTCAGCTGACCCACGGCCTTCGGAAGTGCAGGTGCGCTTCCTGAACCATGCCTGCGTCCTGATGGAATCGAGACGGACCTCGGTCCTGGTGGACCCGCTTCTCGCGCATCGCCAGCCTGGCTCAGCCAGCCGGTACTCGTTCGCGGATCTACCTGACCAGATTGACTGCCTGGCCATCACGCACGGGCATCTGGATCACTTTGATATCGAGACGCTGCTGCAAATCCGGCATCTGGCCAGAGTCGTTCTGGTCCCGAGAACCGGGGGCGGCGACCTCGTCGACCCCAGCCTGAAGCAGGTTCTCCAGGCGCTGGGATTTCGCAACGTGCACGAAATGGATGACTATGAGTCACACTCACTTGCCGACGGCGCTGTCACGGCGGTGCCGTTCTTCGGCGAGCATTCCGATCTGGCTGTGCGCGGCAAGACCGGTTACGCCGTTACCCTGCAGGGTCGGACCGCCGTGTTCGTGGCCGACTCGCAATGCCTGGAGCCACGAGTCTACGAACTGGCGCGTGACCAGCTCGGGCCGGTGAGCATGCTGTTCGTTGGCATGGAATGCGCGGGCTCGCCAATGGCGACGGCAAGCCGCCCGTATCTGCCGGAGGGCAGGTACACGCCCGCGATGTCAGAGTCGCGCCGGACCAGGGCGTCCGACGCTGCCGGGGGACTGGCGCTGGTGCGCGCGCTCAGGCCGAGCCGGGCCTACCTGTATGCGATGGGCCTGGAACCGTGGCTGGCCTATATGTTCGGCGTTCCGGATGGTGCCAGAACCTACAGTCTCTCGCAAGCAGAGATATTCATCAGCGCGTGTGCCGAGCTGGGGGTACCGGCTGAGTTGCTGCGCGGCCCGCGAGTTCTCCCGCTCTGACCGACGTCCTATAACTGCGGGCTGAAGGCAGCAAGCACGGCCGCCGCCACTACGTCAGGATTCTCTAGCGGGCCTAGGTGTCCTATTCCCGGCAATTCCGTTACCTTGCCGTTCGGCAGCAGGTCCGCGATGCGGCGGATCGAGGCAGCGTCCATCACCAGGCTGAGACAGCCACGGGCAACGGTCACCGGACAGCTGACGTCAGGGATCTGTCGGTGAGCGTCGCACGTCCAGGCCGCCGTGTACCCGGCCGCCTCGGTGGCGGGGGAGCAGCGGAGGATCACTGAGCCATCCGGCTGATCGGACAGGCCATGCTCGAGGTAAGCGCGCAGAGCTTCGGGGTGAACGGCCCGGAAGGCCGGTCGGCCGGACAGGTAGTCGCTCGCGGCGGCCCTCGACGTAAACCGGCTGACCCTTCGCAGGGTCCGGGATGCCACCTCGGTGCCGTCTTGCACTGCGGCCTGGCTCGTCAGCCTGGGCAAGATGGGCTCGTAGCAGAATAGCGCCCGGAGCAGGCCGGGCTCCGCCGCCGCTGCGGCCAGCGCCGCGGTACCGCCCATAGAATGGCCGATCGCGTACGCGCCGCGCGCCGGTATCGCATCGAGCGTCGTCAGAATGTCCTGGCGGTACTCATCCCAGTGCAGGTCACCGTGCGCGGTCCGGACCGACGCGCCATGTCCGCGAAAGTCGAGTGCCACGCACCGGAACCGCTGCCTGAGCCGTTCGGCCACCGGGCGCCAGACCAGGCCGTGAAATCCGTTGGCATGACACATGAGCAGCGTAGGGCCGGACCCGCCAAAGTCATGAACGAATACCTCTGCGCTGGTCACGACGTGATCGCGATCGCCAGCGGACTGCTTCCGACGCGGATCGGGGCGCCAGGCGGCCGGTGGCCACGTCGATCGGCGTCACCGTGCCGCCGCCGTAGTTGGTGACGTAAGCGGTAGTGCCGTCCGGCGTGATCGCGATCGCCACCGGGCCGTCTCCGACCCGGATCGGGGTGCCCGCGCGGCCGGTGGCCACGTCGATCGGCGTCACGGTGTTGCCGCCGCCGTTGGCGCCGTAGTTGGCGACGTAGGCGGTCTTGCCGTCCGGCGTGATCGCGATTCCCCACGGGCCGCTCCCGACCCGGATCGGGGTGCCCGTGCGGCCGGTCGCTACATCAATCGGCGTCACCGTGCCGCTCCTGCTGCTGCCATGGCTGGCGACGTAGGCGGTCTTGCCGTCCGGGGTGATCGCGATCCCATCCGGGCCGCTCTCCGACCTTGATCGGGGTGCCCGCGCGGCCGGTGGCCATGTCGATCGGCGTCACCGTGTTGCCGCCGTTGGCACCGTAGTTGGCCACGTAGGCGGTATTGCCGTCAGGCGTGATCGCGATCGCCCACGGGCCGTTCCCGACCCTGATCGGAGTGCCCGGCGCGGCCGGTGGCCACGTCGATCGGCGTCATGGTGTCGCCGCTGCCGTTCTTGTCGCCGTAGTTGCCGACATAGGCGGTCTTGCCGTCCGGCGTGATCGCGATCGCATCCGGGCCGTTGCCGACCTGGATCGGAGTGCCCGGCGTGGCCGGTGGCCACGTCAATCGGCGTCACTGTGTTGCCGCTGCCGTTGGTGCCGTAGTTGGCGACGTAGGCGGTCTTGCCATCCGGCGTGATCGCGATCGCATCCGGCGCGTTCCCGACCTGGATCGGGTGGCCCGCGTGGCCGGTGGCGGCGTCGATCGGCGTCACGGTGTCGCTGCCCGCGCTGGCGACGAAAGCACCTTTCGGGCCGTCGGGCGAGCTCCCGGCCGATGACGCCGGCGGCGATCACTGCGGCCGCCGCCACGGCGCCGGCGGCGACGAGAGCGATCAGCTCCGCCGCTTCGCTGGGCGTGGTCTCCGGCGTCGCCCGCTGCGGTCCGGCGGCGGTCTCCCCGCTGCGGCGATCGGCAGCTCGCGCTCCGCCCGGCCGGCATCGGCGGGCCGACGGGTAAGCGGGCCGCGGCTCGACGGGCGGGGGCGCGGTCGCTACGGGCGCTGGCGCGGTAAACGACTCGGCGGCCTGCCCGGGCGGGCGCTGCGGCGAACCCTCCGCCGATCCGGCCCCGTAGCGGGCCAGGCCAAGCGCCGCTCGCAGCGCCTCAGCGAAATCTCCGCAGGAAGCAAACCGGTCGGACGGCGACTTCGCTAGCGCCCGGGCGAATACGTCGTCAGCCTGGGCAGGCAGTTCCGGGCCGCCGGGAGGTCACCGGCGGCGGCGGCGCGTACAGGCGCGCGAACGCCTCCGCCAGGCCCTGATCCCGCCGGAATGGCGGGCCGCCGGTCAGCAGCTCAAAGGCCGCGCAGGCCAGCGCGTACTGGTCGGCCCGGCCGTCAACCGGGCGGCCCTCTAGCTGCTCCGGGGACATGTAGTCCAGGGTCCCGATGAACTGCCCCGAACCGGTCAGCCCGCTGGCTCGCCAGCGACCCCTTGCTCAGCCCGAAGTCCGACAGGTAGACATGATCAGGACGGCCCGGCCGGACATCGAGCAGCATGTTGGCGGGCTTGACGTCCCGGTGCACCAGTCCGGCCGCGTGCGCCGCGTCCAGCGCGGATGCCACCGGGGAGATGATCGCCGCCACCCGCTGCGGCGGTAGCGGGCCGTCCCGGTGAACCAGCGACAGCACGTCCCCGCCGTCCACGTACCGCATGGCGATGAAGAGCACGCCGTCGGCCTCGCCCGCTTCGTAAACGGGGATGATGTGCGGGTCGTCTACGGCTGCCGCCGCCATCGATTCGCCCGCGAAGCGCTGCCGGAACGCTAGGTCCCCGCCAGCGCCGGCGCCAGCAGCTTCAGGGCCACCCGGCGGTTCAGGCGCGTGTCATGCGCCCGAAATACGACCGCCATGCCGCCCTGGCCAATCCGGTCCTCCAGCCGGTACCCGCCGATCAGCGAGCCAGCCGGCAACCAGCCCAGCGCCCACGACGGGGAGACATCATCACTCAACTAGCCCTCCAGGACTCCCGAGCGAGACTGCCGCCCCCAGCGAGAGTGTCCCCCATCATCCCCGCCCGGCCAATCAGGTACAAGTGGCACACCCGGGAGATAGCCCCGAATCTCGATGAGCGGCTAGCTGATGGCGCAGAATTTTGGGCGCAGTCCGTCCACAAGCTGGTGGCATATCCACAGCGTGAGCCGGCTTCTTCGCTGGAACTCTAGGGTTGGCCGTCCACAGGGTGTCATGTCCTGCGGCGGAGTTTCCCACAGCCGAGGCCAGTTTATGCACGTTGTGATCCACAGGTTGCTGCGGGTAGCGTGCCGTTCCTGGCTGCGGGATTAATATGCGCTACTGAATAATGGTGCAGCGACCCCGGCCGCTTGTGAGCAAATTCGGTCAGCGGTGGAGGTGCAAAGTGGACATCCGATCGGTGCAGAAGCTTGCCTGGGATAACAAGGTCGCTAAAGGCTTCAATACGACCGATGTACCCATGGAGTTCTGCCTGCTGAGCGGTGAGGTGGCGGAGGCGTTTGACTCCTGGCGCAAGGGCCAGGCGGACGTGGCGGAAGAACTCGCGGATGCGGCGATCTTCCTCGCCGGTCTGGCGGAAATGGTCGGCTCGGACTTGCAAGATGCAGTAGAAGCGAAGTTGGCTGCAAACGAGGCGCGGGTGTATCGACCACTTTCCAACGGGGTGTTGGTCAAGGCTCAGAAACCAGGCTCATCGCTGAACTCGGCATGAACGCCGGTTGTAGTGTCGATGTTCAGAACGGTCGCGTGCTCGGATAGTTGCTTGAAGACGTTGGCGTAGCCGGCGATGAGCGAGTGGATGTGGGCTTGTGGCGGTGCGTGGCCGTCGCGTTCCTGGAGGCGCGCGGTGATGCGGTCCGGCTGGCCGGTGAGGTGGACGAGGATTCCCTGGCGGTCGGCGACAATTGCGGCCAACTGGGCAGCCTGTTCCTGAGTGAGCCGGGAAGTTCCGCGTTCAAGAGGTCCATAGACTAGTTCGCTCACAAAACTCCGGTCAAGAACGAGTGGTCCCGGACTAGTAAGAATGGCTTTGTATCTGACGAAGAGATCCGTCCCGGCATCGCTGAGACTGGAATGGATCACGCGGTGGCCGAAAATGGCCGATATCTGTCGTACGAGGGTGGTTTTGCCGGTTCCGTCGCAGCCGTCGAGCACGATGAGCGCGTATTGTCCGATGCTATTTGCCGGTTCTGTGAGGGTCATCGTGCGGCCAGCAGCGCTGCGAGTTCGCTCAGATCGGCGAACTCGCCGGTGACCGCATACTGGACCATGAGATTCCGCCAATTAGGCTCGCGGCCCTCCGCGAAAGTCCAGCACTTCTTGCGGGGTAGGGCCAGAACGCGTCTTCCGGTGGCGGCGCAGGCTCCGGCGATCAATGCTGCGCCTGGTGGTGTCTCAGGTCCGGCTGTATCGATGAGAGCCAGGCTTGCGGCTTGTGCCGCTGCCCAGTCGGCTGCGGCAGCCTGTAGCGGCTCCGGCTGAGGACGGAATCTGGTGGCGATGCGCACGTCCCATCCTCTGGAAGTCAGCAATCGGGTCGCGTCCTGCCATATGTCGCATGCGGCATACGGCGATGGCTCGATATACGCTTGCCGTCTGGCTGCGTCGGTCCGGGCAATTGGTAACGTCGGCCTGGCGATTTGCAACGCCGTGATAGAACGGTCGGCGGCCTCCCGCAGTGGCTGCACATTACGTCGCAGGAAGGCGTGGTATCGGTCGTAGGTTCCTTCCGGAGACACAGCAAGCCTGCAGACTCGGATCACTTTGGCGAGCACGCTGTGGAGGAGTGGGTCGGGAAAGTCCAGCGCCGGTCCGCCCATGGTCAGCCCGTAGGTCTGGAAGTCGGTGGTCAAGGCGACAACCGGAACGCCGAGAGCGGCCGCGTACCCGATCTCCATGCATACGCCATCGTCCAGGCTTGGGCCGTGGAGCACGGCAAGCATCTTGTCGACATGAGCCAGCCGCTGACGGTCGAGTTCATACAGTCGGCGGCCTTTGCAAGGGTCGGCGAGGTCTTCCTCGTTCGTGTCGCAGAAAGGCAAGAACACTGCGTCCGTGCCAACGCGACGGGCTAACTGATCGGCTAGGTAGGCGCCCAGGGCGCGGTCATGCAGAGAAAACAGCCGGTGGGCTACGTAATACTGTGCCATGATCCGCCTTTCAGGCCAGTATCGCTAAGCCTGGTTCGGTGACTGCCAGCGAGGCTGCGGCAACGGCCACTCGGAGCGCAACGGCAGGGGGATCTCCGGATGTGACGCGTGCCAGGAACGTTCCGGCGAGCGTGTCGCCAGCCCCCGTGACTTCGACAGGGTCAATGCGTGCTGGAGATACTTCGGCGACCCGACGTCCGTACCGGTGCAGCAGGACAGGTCGCGGTCCGTCAGAGACGACCACCGCAGCCAGGCTGTTGGGATCGATCAGTCCGGTAAGAGCGGAGTACTCGGCCGCGTTGACGAACACTACTTCTGCCTGGCACAGAAACGGTGCCGTGGACTTGATGAGAGCGCTCGCGCTGGCTATGTGAAAGTCCGCGCTGAACGGCGTTTGCTCGCGAGCCAAGCGGCTGAGAACCGCTTGAGCATCCAGGGGGCGCCGGCACGACACGTGGTACCGAGTGCGGCCACCGAGGGTATCGAGGCTGTGGCGAGTGAGCCAGCGGGCGACACCGAACGAGGAAGCAATGCTGCTTAACTCTCCCGTAGCGGTGTAGGTGAGTTTGAATGTGCAGGACTTGCCGACGGCCAGTCTGACGTCGGTCAGATCAATATTGGCGAGGCGCGGGTCGCTGTGAATCCATCTAAGGTCGGCGCCGATGACCGAAATGGGCGCCGCAGGGACTCCCGCTTTAACGGCCGCCCGCGCGACGTGGAACGCCGCCCCGCCCAATTGCTCAAATCGGCGGCCGTCCGGATAGACCGCAAGATCACGGGATATGTTGCCGATGACTGCCAGGGTGCTCATCAGATGTCACGGGGACCGTACGCACCGGCAGTTGAAGACCGCAGGGCACGCAGGTTCAGCATGGCACAAGTCGCGGGTTGGCCTGTTCAGGTAGAGACGTTTGAAGTAGATGAGTACTAGATGAGTGAACCAGGTCGGTGAGACAGTATCGGGAATAGTGATCCGGTATCCGAGACCTGACGCCAGGTCCCGGTACGTGTCAGCGTTGTCATTTACTGCCCACTCTAGGAGTCTGCGCAGGTGCTCGTAGCCCTTCGCGCCTCGGGGCGCCGTTACTCCAAGCATCGGGGCCAGTTTGGTAACCATGCCGGCATCGACGGGAATAATTCCGCTGTGGTATCCACGCGCATACAACACGGCACACTGTGCCGTGTTGTAGCCCGCCCCGTCGACCTTGGCGGCGAGCGAACTGATCAGGTCGTCTGCGGGCGTCGTGCCCAGATCGATTCCCGCATCGTTAGAGCAGCTAAGGAAACGATCTAGTGATCGAAGATATCTGGCGCGGGCGGACGGCAACCCTATGGGGCGGATCAGGTCGATGAGAGATTCGTCGTCAGCGGCCGTCAGCACATCCCAGCCAGTGGCGTGCGCCCGGGCAACGACGCTGGAGTAGGTGTTGACCATCGAGTACGACACGCGCGAACTCCAGCCAGCTACAGCCATGCGGATCCGCCAGTCGGTCACGTATGTCGGCCACCACCGGTTCTCGTCATGATTGGCCTCTACGGCTGCCTGGACGTCAGGTCGCGCTGCCACTGCGGCGACAAAAGAACATAGCCTTCCGGCAACTTCGGGGGAAGGCATGGTCGGGGCTCCGGCTGGAGTTGACCTCATGAGTTGTCTCCCAAAGTGAGTGCGTCGGTCACGATGGCCTGGTTTGAAGAGATGACGACCATTCCCAGATCCTGTGCGAGATCCTCGGCTAGGCCAAATGTCGGCCAGCCGGTGCAGGAAAGCACGATGGCCTGAGCGTGCTTTACCGCTTCGCTCCCGATCCGCCTGAGCAGGGCCTTCACTTCGGTGGGTTCGATACGTGAATAGCCATCCTCCAGGTTCAGCGTGGCATAGCCGGTGACCATGATGCCGTGTCTGCCTAGCGTGTCGGCCTCATCGTCTGCCATCGCTTGCGGGTACGGAGTGAGCAGCACGATGCGGCTGATTTGCCGATGTCGGAGAGCACTAAGTATGGCGTCGAACGCTGTGATCATCGGCACAGGGAAGGCGGCGCTGGCAGCCTGTGCCTGGTCCGGCATCATGAATGCTGCTGAGGTGCATGCCAGGTATACCCGGCCTAGAGGCAGTTCCGTCAGCTGACCGAGAGCGGCCGGGACCGCACTGATGAGGCCCGAGAGGAATTCCTGGCCAAGAGCCGTGCACCGCGAAGCTGGTACAAGTCGAGCGTAATGCCAGGTGATCGACTCACCCGACCATAGTGGTAACTCGGCTTCAACAACCGAGTTCGCCCAAGGCACCAGGACGCCGGCATGCCCGACGAACCGCATCCGTGCTGGCTTAGGCGGCTGCTGTTGCATGCCGGCTCTCCGATGATGTAGCGAGCCTCATGCGCAGTCACCACTAGGTCGACGGGTTCGCGCAGCGGTCGGACAGTCCCTAGTTCGAGCACCTGGATGGGGTAGGAACCGAGTCGGCGGTGCCAGGTGCCCTTTGATGTGACAAAGAACGAATGGAGTTCTGGGATCACATGTCCAGCCGGGTAGACACGCTGTTTCATCGGCTTGTCGAAGATTTGCGATACGTCAGCCTTCCAGGTCTCGAAATGCTCCGATGATGGAGGTTCCGCGACGTCACTCAACGCGGCGAGCGGTGTGCCGTCGTAGGCGTGAGCCTGACGTACGTTGATGCGATGGCACAAGTAGCCCTCATCCAGGATCCGTACCAGGCCAGCGAGATTCTCATAGTGCGTCCGGTGAGTCTCGCCCGGGAGTCCGTAGACTAGGTTCAGCCCTGGCAGCAGCTTCGGTAGGCCTCCAGGGCCGGGGCCGGCCCCGGCCTCATTGATATTCGCGATCGCGCGCATCAGTATCTCCCGAGTGCACGTCAGAGAATTCTGGCCGATCACCTCGGGGTCAAAGCTTTCGATGCCCATGGGCGCACAGTTACCTTCAGTGCAGTAGGTGGCTACCAATCGCGCGATCGTCGCTCCGCTGCGTGATGCAACTGCCAGTGGATCAGCATTATCAATGTGAAGAACCTGCAGTTCGGGATTATTTGCTCGGATCGCTCCGAGAAGGCGCTCGATCGCTTGAGCATCACGGTTCAGATAAGAGAAGAAACAGGTCTGCTGGCCCAAACGTAGGTTTCGTACTCCACCACGGTACAGCGCTGAGATCTCGTCTATTACATCATCAGGATCCCGGAAGGCGACGATGCTGCTCTTGACCGGCTCATTGCAGAATGAGCAATAGCGTCGCCGGGTGCAACCGCGGTACAGTTCGATCTCTGCGACTGGCTGCCAGCCAAGTTGGCTGATCAGGCCATCGAATGTGCTGCGGTCGGCCCTAAGCGACTCGTATGACGCTGCCTGTCGGCTACCTCCGGCAAGGTCGGCGGAAGTCACGGTGTGCGTGTGCGTGGCGTCGAACAACCCAGCGAATGCCGGATGTCCACGAACAACGGTCGTGCCGAGTGGGCCGAGCAGGATTCGCCTTCCTCGGGCGCAAGCCAGCGCGCGCACGATCTCATCTGCCGACCCATTACGGGCATGTAAGTGGAATGAAGGAACGGCGTCACCCGCCACCACGACGGTCATTTGCGAATCGGCGAGAATCCTCAGTGTTTCCTCGCGATTGACGGTTGCCGAATAAGTTAGTGCGTCGGTGACAGGGGGTTGCGTGTATGGTTGGCACCCGTTAACGCACCAGCGCACGTCGTCAATGGTTACATACCGGACATCGTATCCCGGAAATGCCTTTGTAAGGGCACTGTACGCGACTCTGGCATACGTAGATAAGTACGGCGGCACGCCCAGCCCACTCGGTTCCACCGTATAACAGTCCAAGATGGCGACGATCCCGGTCATAGTACAGCCTCCATGAACTTCGGGTGTACCTCACGCAACGCGTTCAGGTGCGACTCATTGTGGCACTTGATGTCTTTTTAGACAATGCCGATAGCTGTGTGTCGCGCGATATTAGAGTGACGCCGACCTAGAAGGGACAGTTGGCGCAGGGCAATATTTCATCGTGTTCTTAGTTCTCGCCGGTTCGCCGGGAAAAGGCACGCGAGCTGAACGCTAGCGGTCGTGGATGTGGATGAATCGGGTGGGCCAGTCTGAGATTGTAGCGATCGTCCGTACTCTGGAGCCGTTGTCGTCGTGGTAGTTCATTTCGGAGATCACGACCGAGGTTGGCGAATTGACCTTTTCGACGTAGGCGACGTGGCCGGCGGAGTACCAGGCCAGCGCGCCGACCGCCCATCGAAGATCGGATCATCCTGCCGGGCGAGGTCAGCCAGTACACGTCACGGGCCGCGCGACCGATGCCGTGACGCCCGAGCGAGCATCGTGCGGGGAGAACGGCAGAACTTGGAACGGCCAGATATCGGCGCCTAGCTCGCGCGCCGGTCAACCGGGGGCAGTAGTTGCGCGTCTGATTGTTGGAAGTACCTGTGACAGCGATTCCGGAAGGCGGTGACGCAGTGCGGAAGCGCGCCACGTCCGTTTTGATCGTGCTCGCCGCGGCCATTGCGGCGACCGGCACGCTAGCTGAGATCGAGGGCACAGCACTCGCGGCTGGTGGGCCTGGAGCGGGGCGGGGGTCTGGCCCGGTCGCGTCGGGGAGCCTGCTGGCCTGGGGCAAGAACGTGAACGGCGAGCTCGGCGACGGCACCAGGAAGACGCGCAGCGTCCCCGTGACCGTCACCCTGCCTACGGGCACCAAGGTGACGGCGGTGACGGCCGGCGCGCATCACACCCTGGCCCTCACCGCAGCGGGGAGCGTGCTCGCCTGGGGGAGTAACACCGACGGGGAACTCGGCGACGGTGCCACGCAGACCAGCCTGGTGCCGGTCAGCGTCAACCTCGCGCCCGGCATCCGGATCACCGCCGTGCAGGCCGGGCTGCCACGACAGCATGGCTCTGACCGCTGCGGGTCGGGTGCTGACCTGGGGCGACAACGGCTTCGGCGAGCTCGGCGACGGCATCAGGACTAGCAGCGACGTTCCCGTGCAGGTGCGGCTGCCGGCCGGGACGACGGTTACGGCCATCAGCGCTGGCTGCTTTTTCGACCTGGCGCTGACTTCGACTGGGCGGGTTTATGCCTGGGGGCGCAACTACGGCGGCTCGCTCGGCGACGGCAAGTTCAGTGCCGGAAGCACGGTCCCGGTCAGGGTCCGGCTGCCGGCCGGGGTGCGCGTCACGTCCTTCGGCGCGGGTTCACTCAACGCGCTAGCGGTCACCGCGACTGGCAAGGTCTACATCTGGGGCAATCTCACCGGCGGCACCCCACAGCTGGTCCACCTGCCCGTCGGGCGCCAGTCTGGCCGGGTGGTCGCGGTGGCGCTCGGCGCGCTGCACGCACTGGCTCTGACCTCGCGCGGTGTCATCATCGCCTGGGGTTACGACTACGCCGGCCAGCTGGGCGACGGCAAGACGTGCAACTGCGACTTCGGCCCGGCGCGGGTGCTGCTGCCGGCGGGCGTGAAGGCCACCGGCATCGGCGCGGGCTTTTACGAGAGCTATGCGATCACGAGCGGGAATCAGGTGTACGCGTGGGGTGACAACCGCCTCGGCCAGCTCGGGGCTGGCACCACGGCGATCAACAGCGACATTCCTGTCCTGGTGGCGCTGCCACCTGGCCAGCACGCGATCAGCATCGGGGGCGGGCCGAACGCCAACCACGGTCTCGCGGTCACGGTTGCGGGCTAGCGGGCCTGCCGGCGCTCCGGGACAGCAGCAACGCGGGCCACGCCGTCGGCGCGGGCTGGTTCCTGTTGAAAATAGCCCGCCAACAGCAGCAAGTAGGAACTTGCTGCTGTTGCCGGGGCGGCCTCTCATGGAAGAAGCAAGTCCAGGTCGGTAAACCGTGCCGGGGGTGACCTGCGTCTTGTCATCGGGACACCAACTAAGTCGGAGGATTCTCGATGTCGCGACGCACAGCCGGAACGCGGTCCGCGCGGGTGCAGGACCGAGGCTGCCCGGTGCCAGCCGCCGGTGCCAGCCGCCGCAGGAGGGTTCTCGGGTCCTCCGGGGAGGGTTTCCGCATGCAGGAGACTTAGGGGTGCTATCACGCGGTCAACTCTCCCCGACGCGGAACGCCTCCCCCAGGAACCCGAGAACTCTCCCCCCACACGGAAAACCTCCCCGCCCGAACCGGACCCACCCGGAAAACCTCCCCAGCCGAACCGGAAAACCTCTCGCGCCAGCCCGCAGAGCCTCCACCCAGCGAGAACCCTCCTGACAGCACCCGAAAACCTCCCCCAGACAACAGCCCGCCCCCGCACCCACCCCAGCGGCTCCCCAAACCGGGCCCATCGCGACTCAAGATCAACCTAAGCCAAGCGGCATTGCGTCAGGACGACAGTAAGTAGGACCATGGTGCTGTTTAAAATGGCCCGCCGACAGCAGTAAGTAGGAACTTGCTGCTATTGCGCGCCGGTCGCGAGCTTGCGGCGCGTTGCCGGCGCGGTCGCTGGGGAGGAAGAAAGGCCAGGTCGGTAAACCGTGCGGGGGTGACCAGCGTCATGTCATCGGGACACCAACCAAGTCGGAGGATTCTCGATGTCGCGACGCACAGCAGGAACGCGGTCCGTGCAGGTGCAGGTGGTCGTGTCGGCGACTGCGGCTGCCATTGTCGCCATCCTCGGCGCCGGACCGGCCGGTGCAGTTACCACAGTCAAGCCGAACGGCGGTGCCGAGGCGAGACTGGCCGCCATCTCCTGCACCTCGGCCCTCAACTGCACCGGCGCCGGGTTCATGAGCACGCCGGGCAACGAAAAGCCGCCGGGCCAGAATCTGGCCTTCGTGGTCAGGGAGCGCAATGGCGTCTGGGGCAAGGCCGAGCGGATTCCCGGCCTGGCCGCCCTGCAGGGCAGCCAAGCCGGACGCGCCGGCGCGACGGTGTCCGTGTTGTCGTGCTCCTCGGCTGGTAACTGCAGCGCGGGCGGTGCGTACACGGACCACGCCGGAAAGAACCAGGCGTTCGTGGTCAGCGAGAAGAATGGCCTGTGGGGCAATGCGCAGGAAGTCCCCGGACTCGCTGCCCTGAACGTGGGCGGGGACGCCACCATCGAGCAGATGTCCTGCACGCTCGCGGGCGGCTGCCTGGCGGCCGGGACCTATGAAGGCGGCAGCCCGGCAGGTCAGCAGGTGTTCGTCGTGCAGGAGATCAGCGGCGTCTGGGGCACCGCGCAGGACGTCCCCGGCCTCGACGCGCTCAACACCGGCGGCGTCGCCCAGGTGCGGACGATGTACTGCGTCCACCCGGGCAACTGCACCGTCGGCGGCGACTACAACGACTCTGCCGGAACCCAGCCGTTCGTCGCCTACCAGAACTACGGCGAGTGGTACAGCGCGCAGACGTTCCCGGACGTCGCCGCCGCGAACACCGGGCTCAGCGCCAGCATCAACGCGCTGTCGTGCGAGCGAAGGGGCATCTGCACGGGCGTCGGGACCTACCAGACCTCTGATGGCGATGCGCACGCCTTCTCAGCGACCGAGCAGAGCTACCTCTGGAACGCCTACCAGCCGATCCCTGGGGTGGCGGCGCTGCCGAAGGGAGGGGCGGCGAGTTCCTCCATCGGACTTCTCTCCTGCCCGTCGGCCGGGAACTGCACCGCCGGCGGCAAGTACGTCGACGCGTCCGGTAACACGCAGTCCTACCTCGTCACCCAGACCAACGGCGTCTGGGGCAACGCGGAGGCACTGCCTGGCCTGGCGGCCCTGGGACCCATTCACTCCCCGGTGCTGGCCAGCCTGTCCTGCCGGGCGGCTGGCAACTGCACCGCGACCGGCAGCTACAGCGCCAGTTCCGGGACTTCCGCCGGGCGGATCTTCGTCCTGTCCGAGCAGAACGGCACCTGGGGCAAGGCGCAGCCGCTGCCCGGCGCACTGGCACTGAGCAAGGGCGGGAAGCTTGCGCCGCAGGCCTTGTCCTGCGGCGCTCCAGGCGACTGCAGCCTCGGCGGCACCTACACCACCCAGAGCGGCCGCCTGGCACCATTCCTCGCCACCCAGAAGAACGGCATCTGGGGCAACGCGCACAGAGTCCCGGGCACCCGCCCATAGCTAGACGGCGCGGGAGCGCTGTGGTGAGAAGGAGGAGAGACAGATGATGGGTACCATGCGAGCGCTGCTTGCGGCAATTGCAGGTCTTGGCCTGGCTATTTCCGGGCTTGCCGGCCAGGAGGCGGAGGCGGTCACGGGCGCGGCTGCCGGCAGCCAGTTGTGGACGAGCCTGTATAACGGGTCAGCGAATGGCTTCGACTTCGCGACGAGCGTGGCGGTCAGCCCGGCTGACGGGACGGTGTTCGTCAGCGGAACCACCCAGGGTCCCCTTGACACGGCTTACGACACGACGATCGCCTACGATCCGGTGACCGGCGACCAGCTCTGGGCGGCGCTGTTCAAGGGCGGCGGCGAAAGCGGCAGCCCCACCTCGATCGCGGTCAGCCCCGATGGCACGACAGTGTTCGTGACCGGCTTCTTCGACAACGACGCCGTGATCGCTTACAACGCGGCGACCGGCGCCCAGCTGTGGGTCGACCGGTTCAACGTCAAGGCCGGGTTCAACCAGACCAGGTCGCTGGTCGTCAGCCACGACGGCAAGGCCGTCTACGTGACCGGGTACGTCCCTGCGGCCAAGGGCTCGGGCAACGACTACCTCACGGCCGCCTATAACGCGGCGACGGGCGCGCGGCTATGGCAAAGGCGATACGACGGGCCAGCGCACGGCAATGACCAGGGACGCGCGGTCGCCATCAGCCCGAACGACGGCACCGTGTACGTGACCGGCCGTAGCACGGGCAACGGCACCGGCTACGACGACGCGACCATCGCCTACAACGCGGCGACAGGGACGAGGCTGTGGATCGCCCGCTACAACAACAGCAAGGCCAACGGCAGCGAGTTCGCGAACGCGATCAGCGTCGGACCCGGTGGGCAGACGATCTACATCACCGGCGGAAGCGCGGGCAAGACCTCGAACACCGATCTCACCACCATCGCGTACCGGGCCGCTTCTGGGGCTCAGCTATGGGTCGCCCGGTACAACGGCCCGGCCAGCTTTATTGACTCGGGCACCGCGCTCGCCGTTACCCCGAACGGCAGCACCGTCGTGGTGACCGGCTCAAGCTGGGCGGCGCCACCAACACCGACTACGCCACGATCGGCTACAACGCCGTGACCGGAGCGGCCCGGTGGACCGAACGGTACGCGGGCGTGCCCGGCGGCTATGACAGCGACGACCCAGCCGGTGTAGTGATCAGCCCGGATGGCAGCACGGTGTACGTCACCGGCACCAGCGAGACCGAGAGCACCGAGGTTGACTTCGCCACCGTCGCCTACTCCGCCGCCACCGGCGCGCAGCAGTGGGTGACCCGCTACGACGACCCGCAGCACGAATTCGACGGAGCGTCCGCCCTCGCCCTCAGCCCGTCAGGACACATGCTCTACGTCGCCGGATACAGCCAGCAGGCAACAACGTCCTACGACATGACCACAGTCGCCTACCAGACGTAGCCGGCTCGTGGCTAGGCTGCAATTTCAACAGTGTTGACTCCTGACTATTAGGGAGATACCAGTGACAGATGGTGCGAAGGGGAGCCGGGGGTTGTTCGGGGAGTTGCTGAACCGGTTCGGGGCGCTGGGCGGGGTTGAGCTGGAGATTCCAGCTCGGTCGGTGCGGCCGCGCGCGGCTCGAGTACGCGGGTGTCATAGCGGCTTATCTCGCACTATAGTTAAGCGGCCAATTGGTATGGGAGGGCATCGTGGCCGAACTGGCAGCCGACACTGAGGTGCTTGCCAAAGGCGATGACTGGACGGCCACGGTCTCGGAAGACTGGATGGTGTGGAGCCCGAACGGCGGGTACCTGGCCGCCATCGCGTTACGCGCTGCGGCGACCCAGGCGCCGGCCATGGTCCCCGCCAGTCTCGAGTGCCATTTCCTGAAGGCCGCCAAGCCCGGTCCGGTGGATCTTTCGGTCCGCACGCTCCGCGCTTCTCGCCGCGCTCAGTCGCTGAACGTGCGGATGACGCAGGACGGCTCGGACGTCCTGGAGACCCTGATCTGGCTGGTCGCTCCCGGGCTCGACGGCTATGCGCGACGGTCGCGCCAGGCTCCGCCGGCCGCGCCCCCGGACGCACTCCGCTCTCTGGATGGCGTGACTCCGCCGGGGGTGTGGGACTGGTGTCGCTTGTGGGATCGCATCGAAGAACGCCCGCTGGAGGATTTCGAGCGCTACGCGGCCTGGCCGGGCGAGACTTTCGCCGAGCCGACTCGCCGAAGCTGGGTGCGCTTCCGCCCGCTGGTAGCGTCCGACGAACCGGTGATCGACGCGGCGCGATCCCTGATCACGATCGACGTGTTCCCCTACATAGCCGCGAACATGATCCACGGATTCGACGAGCTCACCCACGTCGCGCCCACGCTGTCGCTGTCGGTTCGCTTTCACTCCCTGAAGCCGGCTTCAGCCTGGCTGCTGGAGGAGACGACGAGTTCCTTCGCCGGTGACGGCCTGGTGGCCGGCGAGGTCGCGGTGTGGGCGCAGGACGGCGAACTGGTCGCTTCGGGCACCTCGCAGATGCTCTGCTATCGAGTAGCCGGATGATCCTCAGGATCTGACCGGTGCAAGGATGGCGGCTCCAGAGCTGGCGTCAGAGTTGTTCAAGCAATTCGGGGACGAGCAGGTCATCCGGGGCTTTTAGGCCGGCCACGATGGACAGATAGAGGTCTGTGAGACTCGGCGACTGGCTGATGATCTCCAGCATCGCTATCCGGCCGGCCGAGATGTCGAGCCTGGCCAGGTCGAGAGTGCTGCGGTAGGGCTCGATGAGGGCCTGATCGCGCAGGTCGGCGAACCGGCGCAGCCCGGCGGCGAGCGCGCCAGGATTCCGCAAGTCGGGGCCGACGGCAGTGCTCAGAGCGTCAGCCTGGATGAACGCGTCGGTGATTCCCCTGGCGGTGATGCTGTCCTTGTGACATCCGGCGTCGCCGACGAGCACCCAGCCCCTGCCGCAGGCCTGACGGAAGAAGTTACGCTGCCGTCCGGTGCCGCGCAACTGCTCGACCCGCTGGGCGCAGCGCATTCGCTCGTGCAGTTCCGGATTGGTGCGGCGGACGGCCTCGGCGCAGTACGTCGCCGCGTCCTTGCGTACTTCCTGAAACAGCCGCTGCGGAAAGTAGACGGAGACGACGGTCAGGTCGTCGTTCGTCGGAATAACCGCGATCCAGTTGCCGGGCCGCTCGTAGAATTCGAATTCTGCGGGCAAATTCTGCCAGACGTCATAATAGACGCAGGTCATAAGCGGATCTTCGGTGAGCGTCTCGGCCCCGGCCTGATCCGCGACGGCCGAGCGCATTCCATCCGCGCCGACGACGAGCTGAGCCCGTTCCGCGATTTCCTGACCACCCGGCGTGAGTAACCGTACGCCGCTGACCCCGTCCCCGTCATGCAGCAGGCCGATCACGCGGCACTGGTCCCGGAACTCGGCGCCAGCGGCGATAGCGGCCTTCACGATGATCTGGTCGAGGATAATGCGGCGCGGCGCATAGGTGCCGTCGATGTCGCCGAGCACCGGAGCTGGCCCGTGCACCATTACCCCGGGAACTCCGTATCTCACCCGGTCCAGCTTCTGGGCGCCCGACCGGATCACCGCATCCAGCAGCCCCCATTCCTTCAGCAGGGCCACGCCCGCCTGGTGAATGTAGAGCGTGGACATAGTCTCCGACGGGAAAGGCGCGCGATCAACTAACAGGACCCGATAACCATTTCTGGCCAGCAGCATCGCGGTCGCGCCGCCTGCGCATCGTGCGCCGACCACGATCGCGTCGTACATGCCCCTACCATTGTCTCGCCGGCGGGACGATGCAAGGACGGATCGCCCTTGCACGCGTCTCAGCCCCGCTGTTAGCGTGCACAGATCGAGTCCCGATGCCGTCGGAGGAATCCACGATCCGAATGGCTGCCGTCTCATTTGCGCAACGAACAGAATTGCCAGAAATCACGCCAGCGGGGTTAGCGAGCGGCCGGTGCTGAACGAGCGGGACGCCAGGCCGACTCCGCTTGACCGCTCGGGCTTGGCCTCCTTCGGGCAGGAGCAGCTCTGGCTCGTCGAGCAGGTCGTGCCTGGCACCTCGGTCAGCAACGACACCCGCGCGTGGGATCTGCATGGTCCGCTCGACAGCATCGCACTTCAGGCCGTCACTGACCAGTTAGTGGCCAGCCACGAAGCGCTGCGCACGTCGCTGCGCCACCAGGACGGACACCTCTGGCAGCAGGTCGGCCCGGCCGGACCTGCGGTGTTCGTGCACCGCTCCGCCGACAGCCCGGACGCCGCGGTCACGATGCTGGGAGAATTCGTCGCTGCGCCCTTCGATTTAGCGGACGCGGCGCCGTTGAGAGCGATCCTGATCCGGATCCGGCCCGAGCATCACCTCTTCGCCATGGTCATTCACCATTCGGCCGGTGACGGGCAGTCCTGGGTGTGCCTTCGGGAGGAGCTTGCGAGCCGCTACGCCGCGCTCCTGGCCGGACGGCCAGTGCCGACGGCGGCAGCGGGTGCGGACTACCTGGATTTCGCCGAGCAGGAGCGGGCGCACTGGGCGGCGAACTCCGGTGCGGCGCAGGACTGGCTGGAAGGTCTGCGGAAGGCGGCCGGAAATTACGCGACGCTGCCGGCCGGCCAGTCCAGGGTGCTGGTGGCCGCCGCGCGGGCGCTGTCCTTCGATCTCCCGCAGCCCGCGCTCGACCGCCTCCTCAGCCGGGCGGCAGAGACGGCCTGCACCCCCAACATGGCCCTCACCGCACTATTCGCGGTCACCCTGAGCCGCTGGACGGGTCGCCCCAGGATCCTCTTCAGCTCCCCGGTCAGCTCCCGGCTCGATCCCCAGTTCCATCGCACGGTGGGAATGTTCGTCAACAGCATGCCGATGCTGCTGGACCTGACCGGCAATCCCGGCTTCGGCACGCTGCTGGGCCGGGCGCGAGCCGCCGTGCTGGACGGCTTAGCCCAGGTGCAGGTGCCGCCAGCTCAGATCCAGGCCGCGCTGGCCGACGGTGCACCAGCGACGGACCTGCTCCATCAGGTCACGCTGGCCGTAGAGCGGACCGGCCCTTCGCGGTTCACGATGGCCGACGTGACCGGAGTGGATCGCCGGCTTGTGCCACCGCAGACGATCTTCGGCCTTACCGCCCGAATCGAGCTGGGTGTCAGTCGCTCCCAGCTCTTCCTGTACTACGACCCCGCGATGCTCTCCGGCAGCGAAGCGGCCCGGTTCGGCGCCCACTTCACCGAGACGGTGGCCGTGGCGGCGCAGGCCCGCACGGCGGCGGACCTGCCAGCTGTCCCCGAGGTCGACCGGCGCCGGTTCCTTGACTGGTGCGCAGGTCCGCGCCGGAAGGACGCTGCCGGCCTGGTCGAGCGCATCGCGAGCCACACCCGTGAGCAGCCAGAGGCGCTCGCAGTCTGCGACGGGGAACAGCGACTCAGCTACCGAGCGCTCTGGACGGCGTCAGCGGCATATGCCCGGCGGCTGCGCGAACTAGGCGTCGGGGCCGAGGACGTCGTAGGCGTCTGCCTGCCCCGCTCAGTCCGGCTGCCCGTGGCGATCCTCGCGATCCTGCTGGCCGGCGGCGCCTTCCTGCCGCTGGATCCGCGCAACCCGGCCGACCGGAACGCGACGCTGCTCACCGCCACGCGAGCCCGCGCCCTCGTCGCGGACCACGGCCCGGCGGCCGGCGACTGGGACGGACCAGTGCTAGCCGGACCAGTGCCAGCCGGACCAGTGCTAGCCGGACCAGTGCTAGCCGGACCAGTGCTAGCCGGACCAGTGCTAGAGAGACCAGTGCCAGCCGCAGCCCGGTCCGATGCCAGCTGGGACGGGCCACGCGTGCCGGCCGCCCCCTCGGCGCTGGCCTACATCATCCACACCTCCGGCTCCACCGGTGCTCCCAAGGGTGTCATGGTCAGCCACCGAGGACTCGCCAACTACCTGCGCTGGGCCAGCGCCGCCTACGGCCTCGCTCCCGGTGGCGTGGTGCCACTGCACACCTCACCCGCGTTCGACCTCGCGATCACCAGCCTCCTCGGCCCGCTCTACGCGGGCGCCGCGCTGCGGGTGCTGCCTGACACCGCAGGGCCGCTGGCCGTCGCCGAGCTACAGCCCGAGAACTACCAGATGGTGAAAGGGACGCCGAGCCACCTGATGGCACTGCACGACGCGGCGGATTCCGGCTGGTCCCAAAGAGCGCCGCAGGTGCTGGTCTTCGGCGGCGAGAACTGGCCGGCCGAGCACGCGCAGCGCTGGCGAGCCAGATTGCCCGGCTCGCTGCTGATCAACGAGTACGGGCCCACTGAGACGGTGGTCGGCTCGACCGCGTTCTCGGTGACCGGTCCGCTGGCCGGCACCCTGGTGCCGGTCGGAAGGCCGGTCGACAATACCCAGGCGTATGTCGTCGATGCCGAGCTTCCGGCTCGTGCCGGCCGGGGTGACCGGCGAGCTGGTGCTCGGCGGCGTCGGGGTGGCCAGGGGCTACCAAGGCGCGCCCGCCCTCACCGCTGAGCGGTTCGTGCCAGACCCGTTCAGCCCGGCGGGCGGCGAGCGCCTGTACCGCACCGGTGACCTGGCCCGCTGGAACGCCGACGGCGAGCTGGAACTGACCGGACGTGCCGACGACCAGCTAAAGATCCTCGGGTACCGGGTGGAACCCGGTGAAGTGGAGGGCTGGCTGGCGCGCTGCCCCGGGGTCAGCCAGGCGGCCGTCATCGGCGACCGGAGACCAGACGGGAACCGGCTGGTGGCCTTTCTGGTGCCGGAGGCTGCGGCGGCGACGACCCTGCCCGAGGCTACCCTGCCCGGGGCGACCCGAGCCTGGCTCAGTCGCTGGCTTCCGCCGTATCTGGTGCCCGATCAGTTCGTGCTCCTGGATCGGATGCCGACGACGGCGAGCGGAAAGCTGGACCGGTCCGCGCTGGTGCCGCCGCAGTCGCCGGCCACCGCTCCGAGTTCGGCTGGCCTGCCCACGAGGTGGCACGAGGTGATCCATGCCACCTGGTGCGAACTGCTCGGACGTGATCACATCGCGGCCGACCTCAACTTCTTCCAGGCTGGCGGGAACAGCCTGATGCTGATGCGGCTGCAGGCCGTGCTGCGCGAACAGGGGGTCAGCGGGCTGTCGCTTACCGAGTTCTTCCGGCTGGCCACCATCAACGACCTGGCGGCTCGGATCGACGCGTTGTCCAAGGGGATCTCGTCATGAAAACGCTTCCGATCTTTCCGGCCCAGCGCAGTCTGTGGATCGCCGAGCAGATGGGTACCGCTGGTGCCGCCATGCACGCGGAGCAGGCCGTCGAACTGGACGCCCCGGTGGACACCGGAGCGCTGTGCGAGGCGATCCAGGAAATCGTGCGCCGGCACGCGGCTCTCCGCACCACGTTCGCGCTGGCGGACGGCGAAATCTGGCAGCAGGTCCATCCGGACGCGGTGATCCCCGTGCCGGTCATCAACCTCGATCAAGCCGGCTCGGCCCGGCAGCCCGAGGGATACTGGCTGCGCCACCCGCAGGTCCGGCCGATCATCGGTGCGCCGTTCGATCTCGCCAAGGACTTCCCTATCCGGGCGGGCCTGGTGAGGCTGCCAGCCGGGCGATTCGGCCTGCTCGTCGTCGTCCACCACATCGTCTCTGACCTGGCCTCCGCGCAGATTCTGAGGTCCGAGCTCACCGCTGTCTACGCGGCTTTCGCGCGCGGCGCACCGTCCCCGCTGCCTGCCTTGAGAGTCCCGTACGAAGAGCTGATGAGCCGGAATCGGCCCGCTGGCAATGCAGCCGAAAGCAGCCGGCGAAGCGCTACTGGGCACAGCGCCTCGCGGATCTCGCTGCGCCGATCGACCTAGCCTGCGGCGCGCCGAGGCCGAAGGTGCCGAGCCGTCAGGGTGCGGTACTGCGAACCGAGCTGACTGCGGCGCAGGTGCGCAAGGTGACCGCCTTCGCGCAGGCAGAGCACGTGAGCGTGTTCGCCGTCGCACTAGCGGCCTACTACCTCACCCTGGCGGCCCACACCGGGCAGCGCGACCTGCTCGTGGCCGTCCCGAACCTGCAACGTGAGGACACGGCATCGGCCGACCACCTCGGATGTTTCCTCAATATGCTTGTTCTCCGCGAGTCCGTGGTCGGTGCTGCCTCGCTGACGGAGTTCCTCGGGAACGTGTGGGACACGGTCATCGGAGCACTCGAGCATCGCGAGCTGCCGTTCGCCGAAGTAGTGGAGATCGCGTCGCCGCGCCGTTACCCCGGCTACCGTCCGCTGACGCAGGTTGGCTTCACCGTGGCCGAGGCTGAGTCCGGAGCGCTCGACTTCGGTCCGACCAGCGGCAAGATGCTGACCATCGACCGAGAGTGGATCGCGTACGACCTGATGGCGTCGGTGCAGCTCGCCGGGGAATCGATGCTGATCTCCTTCGAGTACTGCCCTGCCGTCGTGCCGGAAGCTACGGCCGCGACCCTGCTGCGGAACTTCACCAGCATTCTGGGCCGGATGTGCGAGAGCACCGGGCTCCTGGTGCACGACCTGACAGCGGGAGGGGCGGACGCCGACCATCGCGCGGGAGCGCCAGCAACGCCCGTCGCAGCCATCACAGACAGCGGCCCGGATGGGCAGGAAGTGACCGGCGGCCCGGCGGCACTGTCGAAACTGGCGGCACTGTGGAAAGAGGTACTCGACGGAGTCGAGCCAGCGCCTGAGGACGACTTCTTCCTGCTCGGCGGCCACTCGCTGGCCATGATCAACCTGATGATGCGCATCGACGAAGTGTTCGCCATCGAACTGCCACTCGACGACTTCCTGCAGCTGCCGACCCTGCGGGAGCAGGCCTGCAGTCGCCCGGCTGGCCATGGCCCCGGCCGGCGACGAGGAAGCGTGACCCCATGTGCGGACTGGCCGGCGTGGCCGCGCTCCGGGGCGACGCGCCGGTACCCGAAGAGCTAGTGAACGCCATGGCGCAGGCGCTCGTTCACCGGGGCCCTGATGACGAGGGCTACTTCTGCGCGACCGGCATCGGGCTCGGCTTCCGCCGCCTGAGCATCGTGGATCTGACCTCCGGAGGTCAGCCGATGTTCAGCGAGGACGGGAACGTGGTGATGATCTGCAACGGCGAGATCTTCAACCACCGGGAGCTCCGGGATCGCCTCGTCGCCAGGAACCACGTGTTCCGCACCCACTGCGATGTCGAGGTCCTGGTCCATCTCTACGAGGACGAGGGGATGGGACTGCTCGGCCACGTGAACGGACAGTTCGCGTTCGCTCTCTACGACCAGGCCCGGAGGCAGCTGTTCCTGGTCCGCGACCACCTGGGCATCCTGCCCCTTTACTACACGACCACGGCGGATCACCTGGTATTCGGATCGGAGATCAAGGCGATCTTGCGGCACCCGGACGTCAGCCCGGAGGTCGACCTGACGGGGCTCGATCAGATCCTGTCTTTCCCCGGCATCGTGAGCCCGCGCACCATGTTCCGCGGCATCCACGCGCTGGAGAACGGTGAGTACCTGTCCTTACACGACGGTGCGATCGAACGGGTCCGCTACTGGGACCTAAACTACCCGCCGGACGGCGAGGCGCCCCCGAGCGCGGGCGAGGACTACTACGCGGACACGCTGGCTGAGCTCCTGTCCCGGTCAGTGCGGCGCCGGCTGCGCGCGGACGTGCCTGTCGGCCTGTACCTGAGCGGCGGCCTTGACTCCTCGCTCATCGCGGCGCTGGCGAGCGAGGAAGCCGCTGGCGTCGACTCCTTCTCCATCGTGTTCCCCGGCGCGGCGATCGACGAGTCCGCCTATCAGCGG
This sequence comes from uncultured Actinomycetota bacterium, assembly GCA_963737865.1. Taxonomy (GTDB): domain Bacteria; phylum Actinomycetota; class Actinomycetes; order Streptosporangiales; family Streptosporangiaceae; genus Chersky-822. The sequence continues at coordinate 60,062 of CAVTUG010000001.1, forward strand.
CTCATGTCGGACGTCATCGGATCGCGTCATCACGAGAGCGAATGCGACATCGCCTATATCGCCGACCATCTGCAGCAGATGGTCTACCACGCCGAATGCCCGGTCAAGGAGACGTACAACACGTGCTCGCTCCGGCTGTCGGAGATGGCTCATGCGGCCGGCACCAAGGCTGTGCTGAGCGGGGAGGGCGCCGATGAGCTCTTCGGCGGCTACGCCGGCTACCGATTCGATCACTCGCGTCGCGGCCGGGACTTCCCGCAGCACAGTCTCGAGGCGGCGCTTGAGGGGGAAATCTCCCAGCGGTTGTGGGGCGATGCTGCCATCCGGTATGAGCGGAACTACCACGCCTGGCGCGAGACCAAGGCGGAGATCTACTCGGCGGAACTGGCCGCCTCGCTCGATGACTTCGACTGCGCCGGCTTCCCGCTCGTCGACAAGAGCAAGCTGGCCGGCAGGCATCCCGTTCATCAGCGGTCCTACCTCGACGTGCGGCTGCGGCTCGCCGACCATCTGCTCGCCGACCACGGGGACCGGATGGCCCTTGCCCATTCCGTCGAGGTGCGTTACCCATTCCTGGACCGCGAGGTGGTCGAATTCGCTACGACGATTCCGGCCGGCTTCAAGGTGAACGACCACGGCGAGAAGTACCTGCTGAAGCGGATGGCCTGCCGCCTTCTGCCCGCTCCCATCGTCGAGCGTGAGAAATTCGGTTTCCGGGCTCCGTCCAGCCCGGCCCTGCTCAGACGCGATACCGAGTGGATCAACGACCTGCTGTCGCCGGCCAGGATCAAGCGCCAGGGTTACTTCAACGTCGCCGTGGTCGAGCATCTGAAGAACGAGTTCCTGGCGGAAGGAGGCGATCTCCATCCTCATCTGAGCGACGACCTGCTCCTGGTCGTGCTGACCTTCGGGATCTTGCTGGACACGTTCGGCCTGCCCGGCCATTCCTGACCTTAGTCGCAAACGAGAGGGCCGCGATTTTCAGATGAGCTTCGAGCCCATTCATCACATGGTGGAGCGGACCGCCAGCCGATTTCCGGGCAGCGTGGCGATCGAGTCGCCGGAAGGCCAGCTCACGTATGCGCAACTCGAGGCCGGGGCGAACCACCTGGCCCGGCAACTGCAGGCTGCGGGGGCCGGCCCGGGCTGCCTCGTGCCGATCGTCGCCGATGATCGCCGCGAGGTCGTCATCGCCGTCCTAGCCGCCCTGAAAGCCAGGGCGGTGTTCGCGCCGCTCGATCCGCACAGCCCCCGCGAACGGCTGGGGGGCATCCTGGACGGCTCGCACCGCGATGGGTGCTGCTCGGCGCGGGCAACCGGGCTCGCGACGCCGAGCTGGTGCAGCGGCACGCGCCGGCCGCGACGCAGGTCACGGTGGACCCGGCCGATCGCGGTAGTGGCCTGCCCGAGCCGACCCGGCCAGAGCCGGACGACGAGTGCTACGTGTTCTTCACCTCCGGCTCCACCGGCCGTCCCAAGGGCATCGTGGGCCGGCGAAGGCCGTGGACCACTACATCCGCTGGGAAACGGAGGCACTCGGCGTGGAACCCGGGTGGCGCTGCAGCCACCTCACCTCCCCGGCTTTCGACGCGATGCTCAGGGACATTTTCCTGCCGCTGTGCTCCGGAGGGACGATCTGCGTGCCGCCACCAGCCTCCGCCCTCGACGCGCACCAGCTCAGCAAGTGGATCGATGCCGAGAAGATCAGCCTGGTGCACTGCGTCCCCGCCGTGTTCCGTGGCCTGGCGCGGGTGGCGGACTCGGCGCCGCAGGAATTCCGGGCGCTCCGCTGGATCGCTCTGGCGGGGGAGCAGCTCCCGCCCGATGACGTCCGCCGGTGGCTCGGCCGCTACGGGGAAAGGATCGGCCTGGTCAATCTCTACGGCCCGTCCGAGGCGACGATGACGAAGACCTATCACTTTGTCACCCCCGCCGACGCCGGCCGGGACTCGGTCCCGATCGGGGTGCCCATACCGGACACCGAAGCGCTGCTCGTGGACAGCCGAGACCAGCTCTGCCGCGACGGCGAGATCGGCGAAATCTATCTGCGCACTCCGTACCTGACGCATGGCTACTACCGGCAGCCGGACGCGACGAGCCAGGTCTTCGTCCCGAACCCCGTCACCGGGGACCGCGTCGACATCGTCTACCGCACGGGGGACTTCGGCCGTCGGCTGGCCGACGGTGAGCTGGAGTTTCTCGGACGCAAGGACCATCAGGTCAAGATCGGCGGAGTGCGGGTCGAACTGGAGGACGTGGAGCGCACGCTCCGCGAACTGCCAGCCGTGCGCGACGCCGCAGTGGCGCTCGACCAGTCTGGCGACGTCCCTTGCCTCTGCGCTTTCGTGGAGGCGGACGGCGAAGTTGACGAGGATCTCCTGCGGAGCAGGCTGCGCGCGCGGCTCCCGGTGGCTGCCATTCCAGCCTCGATCGTCGTCCTGGACCGGATCCCGCGCACCGTGAGCGGGAAGACCGACCGCCGGTCGCTGCCGCTCGGCCTGGCCAGGCGCGGTCGCGGGGACAGCGAGGGGACGAGGCCAGGCACGCCGACCGAGCGAGCTCTCGCCGGACTGCTTCACGAGCTGGCGCCCGCCGTGGCGGTGGACGTCCGGGCGGATCTCCTCGACCTCGGCGCCAACTCGCTGCTGATCATGCAGCTCCTGCTCCGGCTCAACGATGACTTCGATCTCGAGGTCCCGCTTCAGACGTTCCTCGCCGCACCGACCCTGGCGGCGCTGGCGCGCTGGATCGACACCGAGGCGCGGGACGAGGACCATGCGCTCGACCGATTGCAGCGACATGCCACGACCTGAGCGGACCCCCGGGGCCTACGTGTCCGCCATCGGATTCGCGGTCGGGGAGGCTGTCGCCCTGCAGGAGCTGAGCGATCCGGGGATCATGGCCGAGCTGGCCAGCCTCCACAAAGACGGGCTGCGCGAATGCCGGGTCGCGAGCTGCGGCCGGGCGTCGCTGGCCGCCGCCGCCGCGCGGCAGAGCGTTGGTGACGAAACCCGGCCAAGGCCCAGCGCAGTGGTCTACTGCACGGACACCGTCAGCGACTCGCCGACCTTCGAGGCGCAGCGGCTGCTGGCGGCCATGTCCGGACCGCCAGGTCACGTCGTCATGGTCGGCGGAAACGCCTGCGCGAACTTCGGATCGGGGCTGCAGCTCGCCATGGCCTGGCTCGCGGCAAGCCAGGCCGAATCGGTGCTCCTGGTGACGTCCGACGAGGTGATCAAGGGGTCTCGCTACCTCGCAAGCGGCCGGACGGTGCTCAGCGACAGCGCCGCGTCGTGCCTGGTCTCGGCCAGTCCGGTCGGCCCTAGCTTCAGGGTGCTCGGGATGTCCTCCGGAGGCGGGCCCGCATCGGAGTCCGATCTTGCCGGAAATCAGGCGCTGCGGCAGACCGCGGCGGGAGTGGAGCAGACGGTCCGCGCCGCGCTCGCGGCTGCGGGCAGGCAGGCGTCGGATTGCCGGTACATCCTGACCGGGAATCTCGGCGGCACGCTCCGAGGCTTCCTGGCCATGGCGGCCGGATTCAGGCCGGCCAAGGTCTATGCCCACGGTGGCGAGACGCTGGCACATTGCTTCGCCGCCGACATCCTGATCGCCCTGCGCGCCGTTGTAGCGGACGAGCTGGTGGCCCCGGGTGACCTGGTCATGCTGCTGCCCACTAGCCCAGTCTCGTGGTCGGCGATCGTAGTGGAATATGTGCCTGGGTCATCCTGAAAGTGCCGCGAATTCTTGATCCATCCGCCAACTGTCCAATCTGCGCAGTTGGACAAGTGGGTGCGCAGGTAGGGCGAACCCTTCCATAGGTGAACAGTTCGGGGTTAAAGTCGCGTTGACCTTGAAGAGCAGCGATCTTGGGGGTTCATAGTGCCTCGGCCGATCGAGCAGCGAACAGCACCGAGATTGCATCAGCAAAATAGGCCGAGCGGGAGTTCTGCGCAGCTTGCCCGACAGCCTATCCCGAATGACAAGATCATGGTGACTGAGGTGGGTCTCCAGATCTCGCAGGCGGTCGATTTCGATACCTGGCAGCAGGCGGGTCGCAAAATCGGGCGAATTTCCGAATCCTCTACGTGGTGCCTGGGTGACTGGCTGATCTATGGCCAGGACCAGTACTCAGATAGATACCGGCTGGCAATCGACTCCGCTCAGCTGGATTACCAGACACTGCGCAACTATGCCTGGGTAGCCCGCCGATTCGAGCTGAGCCGCCGCCGGAGCCGGCGGCTTCCAGCACCACGCGGAGGTCGCCGCACTGCCGCCCGATGAGCAGGATCGCTGGCTGGATCTCGCGGAGGGCAAGGGCTGGTCACGGAATGAATTACGCAAAAACATTCGGACCAATGCCCGCGGCAGGGAACTTCCGGATTCCTCGATCACCCTCCTTCCTCGGCTGTACGTGCCCGCCGAGCACCTCGTTCGCTGGCGCGAGGCGGCGAAGCGCCTCGACCAGGACTTCCAGCTCTGGATGGTGACTGTCCTTAACGAGAGCGCCGCGCGCGATCTTCGGCGCCGCGAGTGCGAATGAGACCCGCAAGGGATCTCGATCAGGCGCTTGTCGGTTACGGCCCGCAGACCCGCAGCCTCGCGGAGAGCGTGGTGCGCGAATGGCCCGACCACGAGGACTACCTCGTGCGGCGCTTCGACGGACGCGAAGGCGATGCCTTTATCGCGGAGACCCTGGCAGAGAAGATCCTGCGCATTCTTGGCCCGCGGCGCACCGAGGCGATCGAGAATTACCGCTGGACCTGCGACCTTATGCTGGCTCACGAGTATGCGTTCGCGGGCACCGGGCGATATATGAACTCCTCATTTGCCGAGATCCGGGCCGCGGTCTACGACGACGCTAAGTTTATGTCGCGATACACCGACGGGCTGCTTATCTCGCAGCTGCTCTGGGCCAATCACAGCGCATCGATCGCTAGCTACCGCGCTGATTTCCTGACCCGGCTGCATCCGGACTCCGAGCTGCTCGAAGTCGGTCCTGGGCACGGTCTTCTGCTCGCGCTCGCCGCTGCGGAGCTTGCCGTTCCGGTGACCGGCTGGGACATCAGCGAGACGAGCCTGGCGGCCACCCGGCATGCTCTGGAGGCGATGGGCGCTGGAAGCGTCGTCCTGCGCCGCGCGGATATCAGGCAGGCGCCGACGCAGGACACCTTCGACGCGGTCGTCGCGAGCGAGTCTCCTCGAGCACCTGGAGGACCCCGCCGCCGCCCTGCTGCGGATCGGGGAGATAACCCGGCCAGGCGGGCTGCTTTTCCTCAACATTCCGGTCAACAGTCCTGCCCCTGACCACATATTCCTGTGGACCACGCCCGAAGAGGTTCTAGAATACGTTACGTCCACCGGACTTGAAGTGCTTGACGCGCAGGTATTTCCGCTGACTGGCAAGACGGAAGCTCAGGCTCGCAAAGCTGGAATGACCATCTCGTGTGTTGTTATCTGCCAGCGCCCGTAATAGATTGCGTTATATGTCAGACGCCGATCGGCTGCGTGATCAGCAGGTCATCCGGATGATCGTAAGCCAGCTCGCTCCGGTCAATATCGATGGCCTCACGGCGGAAGCCCGCCTTATCGAGGATCTCGGTTACCATTCGCTAGCGCTTCTCGAACTCGCATTCGCGCTCGAGGACGAGTTCGGCCTCCCGCCGCTGGATGAGGAGACGGCGCGGAAGATTCGCACTGTCCGGGACGTGGAGGACTTGGTTGCACAACGGCTGTCGACAGCAGAACGCAGCGCTGACGCAAGCTGAGGGGGCGCGCGAGGCCGGCCTTTATCGGGCAGCGCCTGATCTGGCTTCTGGAGCGACGCGGCGGAGTAACCGGCGTCCTGAACGTCTTCAGCGCCTTCCGCCTCCGGGGGCCACTGAGCGAAGAGGCCCTGCTTGACGCGCTGCGGGAATTGCCGGTGCGGCACGAGAGCTTACGCACTACTTTTTCCGGGAATGGTCCCAGGCTCTCGCAGCTAGTACATCCTTCGCATCCGGTGCCAGCTCACGTCGTGAAGTTACTGGACATCCGGGCCGCCGAGCTCACCGATGCCGTGCGAGCGGAGGCGCGCCTGCACTTCGACCTGGGGACGCAGTGGCCGTGCCGGATGCGGCTGTTCCGGGTCGGCCCTGATGACCATGTGCTCACCATCGTGATCCACCACATCGTGACCGATGGCTGGTCCATGGCCGTCCTCATGGACGAGCTGCGGACGCTGTATGCCGTGCGGCTCGGGGAGCGGGTCGAGCCGCCGGAACCGTGCGCGTGGCACCAGGCCGACTTCGCCCTGTGGCAGCGTCAGTGCATGGAAGACGGTTCTTTCGACGGGAAGACGGCCTACTGGCGGGAAGCTCTGGGGACGGCCCAGCCGATCAGCCTGCCGTCGGCACTCCAGGTGCCGTCGCCAGACCCCGAGCACGAACCGGGCGTCCTGCAGTACGACGTCCCCGCGAAGGCCGAAACGGTATTCCGGGAAGCCGCACTGCGGCATCGCAGTAGTTTCTTCGCGGTGCTCGTCGCGGCTTTCAGCGGGTACCTGGCCGCCAGCGGCAGCCAGGGGAAGATCCTCGTGCCGGTGTTCTTCGCTAACCGGACCCGCATGCAGGTACGCCGGACCGTCGGCTACTTCTCGAACTTGATGCTGCTTCCTATCGATCTCACGGATCAGCCATCATTCGCGGAGCTGATTGGCCGCTCAATGCGTACAATCTTGAAAGCCATTGCCAACCAAGATGTTCCGTACCATGTCGTGCCGCCGCCAGAACATGGAATCGAGCGGCGGAAGCATCCGGAGCTGGTGCTGGACTACTTCAAGATTGCCGGAAACGATGCGCTCGAATTATCTGGGCTCGACGTAAGGTCGTACGGTCTCGATGTCGCTACCGGAACGCGATTCGCTGTCGAGTTCCATTTTGTCGAGCGGAGCGATGGTCTCAAGATAGCGTGTGTCTACTCTCCCGATTACACCTGCGCTGGTGCCATTACCCGATTTCTTGACGGATTTGCTGACTTCGCGTCGCAGCTTGGTGCCGGTAGTCTTAGCGGGTGAGCAGCGCTCCGATCCCCGAGGTCGCTGAGCTGGATGCCACGTGGCTGACGGCCATGCTGGCCGTCTCGGGGGCCGCGCCCTCGGGTGCACGCATTGTCGGGGTACGGCCGGAGAAGCTGTCCGCCGGCAGGCTGGCCAGCACCGTCCGCTTCCTGCTCACCTGGGCCGACGACGACAACCGCGGCCCCGGCTCGCTCGTGGGCAAGTTCCCCGCCGAGGGTGCTCGAAGCCGGGCGACCGGGCACGCCACCGACGCCTACGCGATCGAGCTGGCCTTCTACCGCCAGCTCGCGCCGACGCTGCGGGTGACGGTGCCCCGCTGCCACTTCGCGGGCAGCGACCAGGCGACCGGCCGGTTCGCCTTGATCCTGGATGACGTGAGCCCCGCCAGGAAGGTCGATCAGGTCGCGGGAGCGTGCGAGGACGAGGCGGCGGCTGCGCTCGTCGAGCTGGCCAGGCTGCATGTCCAGTTCTGGGACTGCGACCAGTCGGGACCCCTGCGGTGGGTGCCGGTTCGGGCCGCACCAGAGAACGCCCGGCGGCTGGCCGCCGCCTACCGGCTCCTGCACCGGAGGTTCCTGGATCGGTTCGGGGGACGTCTGTCCGACCGCGCGGTTCGGGTGATCGAGCTCTTCGACACCGTGATCCGGCGATGGCCGAGCCGGGACAGCCTGCCCTGCACTTTGCTGCACGGCGACTATCGCGTGGACAACTTGCTGTTCGGAGGCGACGGCGTGGTACCTGGTGTCACCGTGCTCGACTGGCAGAACTTAGGTCTCGGCACTGGCGCGACCGACGCCGCGTACCTGATCGGCGGCAGCCTGCCGATCGAGACCCGCAGGCGCCGGGAGGCGGAACTGGTGCAGGTCTATGTGGACGCCCTGGCCGCCCAGGGCGTCGCGGTCGGCGAACGTGAGTTTCGCGCCGCCTACCGTGCTAACGCTCTCGCCGGCCTGCATATGACGGTCGTGAGTGCGATGCTGGTGGACGACGGCCCAGGCAATGATGAGCTGTTCGTGACGATGGCCGAGCGTCATGCCGCCCACGCGGACGACGTGAATGCACTGGACGAGTTTGCTGAACTCTAGGAGAGGCGCTCGCAGTTGGCTCGCGAAATGTTTAGCTCGTTGCAGCATCGGCAATTCAGGCTATTTTTCTGGTCCCAGCTTGCCTCCGCCTCAGGAGACTGGGTCCAGATAGCCACCTTCAATATCGCGGTGCTTCGCCTGACCGGCGGCGGGAATCAGCTCGCGATCGCCAACCTTGCCGCGTTCGTGCCAGCGATCTTGCTCACGCCCGTGGCGGGTGCCTGGGCGGACACCCGAGACAAGATCCGGCTGCTGGCCTTTGTCAATGCCGGGCTGCTGGCGGCGGCCGCATTACTTGGCGTGCTGGCACAGACCAACTCGCTGTCGTTGCCGGTCATTTATGTCGCTGCGGCGGTGACCGGCTCGCTGGCCGCCTTCGATATCACTGTGCGCCAGGCGCTGGTCGCCGATCTCGTGCCGCTGAGCGATCTCGGCAATGGCATCGGGCTGAGCGTGACGTCCATGACCGTCGCCCGGGCTGTAGGCCCGTTCAGCGCGGCCGTCCTCGTCCCGCTTCTCGGAATTTCCGGCTGCTTCTACGTCAATGCCGCCAGTTATATATTTCTGCTGGCCTGCCTGCCGCGACTGCGCGCTCCCCGTAACGAGGTTGCCAAGAAATTCGTACCGCGGTCAAGCCCGCAGGCCGTTGCGCGGACTCTTTGGGAAAATCGGGCTTTGCGAATTCCGATGCTTCAGATCGCAGCGCTGAGCGGATTCGGGATCACGTCTATTGTGCTGCTGCCGCTGTTTGTAGTCCGGACTTTGCATTCACCAGACTGGATCTACGCGCTGCTGGCTGGACTCGTGGGCACCGGATCAGTAGTCGGCGGCCTGACCATGACAGCTCGGCAGGTTATCGGGCCTCGTGCCGTTGCCACCTGTGCTATCGGCCTGTCGGCGATGCTCGCCATCGTCGGCCTGTCCACGTCCGCAGCAATCGCTGGGCTGCCGCTCTTCCTTTCTGGCGTTTTTGCCGCTTGCGCTATCGCGGCGGCGCTAGCGACGATGCAGATAGCCGCAGCACCTGAGATGCGCGGGCGAGTGATTGCCTCGTATACGATGGTATTTACGATCTCGACGGGCCTGGTGGCACCGGCAACTGGGTTTATTGCCGAGGCCACGTCGCCGCGCGTAGGGTATTTCATCTGTGCTTCTGTGGTCGCGGCATCAGCGGTGCTCGTATTGTCCGGGCGGGAGCGATTGAAAGCGGCAATTCAGTGAGGGGTCACTGTGATCGCACATCAGTTTGGAACACCGCCATCCTTGCCGTTAGGTAACGCTGCCTTAGGTAACGCTGCCTTAGGTAACGCTGCCTTAGGTAATGCTGCCGACCTCGCGTCGTTCGACCTGCGGCAGCGCGGCCTGATTGATGATCCGTGGCCGATCTACACCTGGCTGCGGAACCTTGGTCCCGTGCATTACCTGCCTCGCCATGACCTGTGGATAGTCACCAGGTATCAAGAGGCGGTCACGGTCCTGCGCGAGCCGGCCGTGCTTTCCTCCAAGCTCGGCATGAGCTTTGACCTGGCCAGGCCAGGCACCGTGAACGCTGGCTTCGATTACCGCTTCGGCGGGCCGAATGTCCGGGTGCTGGTCGCCACCGACCCGCCGGAGCATCAGGTTTTCCGGCACGCCGTCGCCGGGGTGTTCAGCCGGGCGTCGGTGGAGAACATTTCCGAGCGCATCGCCCAGCGGGCCCGATCGTGCGTGCGCGATCTGCTCGAGCACGCCGCGCACGGCACGGCTGATTTCTACCGTCAGGTCGCGGCGCCACTGCCGGTTCTGGTGCTGGCCGAGTTGTTCGGCATGCCGGAGGACCTGCATGGCAAGTTCCGGGCCTGGGCGACCCTGATGACGGCGGATCTCGACAACGGGGCTGGTCCGACTGCGGTTGGCCGAGGCCTAGACATGTTCCGATACTTCAGCGAGCAGCTGAAAAGCCCGCCGGGCCTCGGCCGGCCTACGGTCTTCGATTCGGTCAGGTCCGCGCGTGGTGCCGACGTCAGTGAGCACGAGCTACTCGCCTTCTGCGCCTTCCTGCTAGTCGCCGGCATCGAGACGACGACAAACCTGCTGACTAACCTGCTGGCCGCCTTGATCGCCTTCCCGGCCGCGTTCCGTCAGCTGCGGGCGTCCCCGGAACTATTGCCGGCGGCGATCGAGGAGGGCCTCAGGTACGAATCGCCCCTGCAGGTTCTGTGGCGAGGGACAACTGAGCCCACGGAACTGGGAGGACATCGCCTCCCGGCCGGCGCCCGGATCATGGTCGCCTTCGGCTCAGCCAATCGAGACGAACGCGAGTTCACCACGCCAGATGTCTTCCGGCTGGATCGTGACCCCAATCCGCACCTAGGTTTCGGCGCCGGGCCGCACTACTGCCTCGGTGCGCGCCTAGCCCGGCTGGAAGTAACGTCCGTGCTGCGCGAGCTGCTGGCGACGACAGCCGATCTCGAACTAGCCGGTCCGATAACGCGGACGAACAGCATCGTCCTGCGCGGCTGCACGAAGCTGCCAGTCCGAATACGCCCAATTTAGCCGCCCTATCGGCGATTTCCGCGAACTGCCGGACCGCAACGAAGCCGCGTCCAAGTGACCACTCTGCGCAGTTGGACGCGAGCGAGCGGACACCGACTCGCCCGCCAGCGGCATCCGGCCGCCGCCGGCACGGAACGGACCACACCCCCAACTCGGCGCTCACCCGACCCGCATCACCCGGCCCGATCAGGGCCAATCGGGCCGTGATCCGGTTCTGGCTGCCTGCCTGTTCCGGGTTGCTTGGGCCGTGATCCGGTTCCGGCTGGCTGCCTGTTCCGGGTTGCTCGGGCCGTGATCCGGTTCCGGCTGGCTGCCTGTTCCGGGTTGCTCGGGCCGTGATCCGGTTCCGGCTGGCTGCCTGTTCCGGGTTGCTCGGGCCGTGATCCGGTTCCGGCTGGCTGCCCGTTCCGGGTTGCTCGGGCCGGGGCCCGATCCAACCCGCAAACCCGATCGCGGGCCCCTAAGTGAGCTTGGCGAAACGATGGCCGAAGCGTGAAGTTTCCCGCGTGCTGGAGGGTTCTCGTGCGCTGGCTGGAGGGTTTCCGGGTTCCTGCAGGAGCCGTTCCGCATCGGGGAGACTTGACCGCGCTATACGACGGCAGGTCTCCTGCATGCGAAATCTCTCCCGCACCCGCCCGGAAATTCTCGCGCACGCGACCGCCTACTCGCAGCAACCGCCCCGCCGCCGAAGCAGTTCCGCCAAAGCCACCTAACCGGGCTCGGGCGGTGCCTCCGGCGCCGGCCGTGGCCGGTCGTTGTGAGTTTGCTGGTGCTGGTCCTCGGCTGGCCGCCCGGCCCTGGCCCGTCGTTGTGAGTTTGCTGGGGCTGGGGCGCGGTCGTTGTGAGTTAGCTGGGGGTCAAGTTGGGGTTGAGGGTTTGGCCGCGCGGCGGCGGGTCCGCCGGGCTGGCCCCTTTTGGCGGTTTTTGGGTGGTTTGGGGTTCGCGGGTGTGCGCCGGACGGAGTCGAGTGGCCTGGTCTGGCCTCGGCTCGGCGCGGCTGGCTCTGACCGGGTGGGCTGGCCCGTCGTTGTGAGTTTGCTGGGGCTGGATCTCCCCGGCCGTCCGGCCCTGGCCCGTCGTTGTGAGTTTGCTGGGGCTGGGGCGCGGTCGTTGTGAGTTTGCTGGGGGTCAAGTTGAGGGGGCGAGTGCGCGCGGCGGGGTGGTTGTGAGTTGGGGGAGGTTCGGGCGAGGTGGGCCTGACCAGGGCCTGGAGGACTATCCCTACTAAATCGTATGTTAAGGGTTGTGGGTCGATTGTCGATGGGCTAGCTTGGCAAAGCCGGCCTGGGCTGGCCGCCGTTACCTGGGCATAACTCACGCGCGCTGGAGGTAAGGTGTCGCAGGCTGCCGTGGAAATGGCTAACACTCATCTGATCAGCGATTTACTGCCTGCGGACTCGCCTCGGATCGCCGCGAAAGCAGCGGGCACGTCCGCGTCCTCGCGGAGTCATCGACGCAGCTTCCGCCGATCCTGGTGCACCGGCAGAGCATGCGGGTCATCGACGGGATGCATCGCCTGCAGGCAGCGGTGTGGCGCGGAAAGTCCACTATAGAAGTGGAATGGTTCGACGGAACGGCGGAAGACGCCTTCATCGAGGCGGTCCGCGCCAACGTCAGCCACGGGTTGCCGCTCACGCTCTCGGACCGGGAGGCGGCCGCGATGCGGATAATCCAGACGCATCCCAGCTTCTCCGACCGTCGTATCGCGACGATCACCGCGCTTGCTCCCGGTACGGTGGCGGTCGTCCGTCAGCGGTGCGGGTCTGCGGGCGATACCGGCGCTCGCATCGGGCGCGACGGCAGGATCCGGCCGCTGACGAGCATCGACGGCCGAAGAGCCGCTCAGCAGGCGATCGCGGCTCATCCCGACGCGTCCTTACGCATGATCGCGGAGCAGGCCGGCATTTCGCCGACAACGGTCCGTGACGTGCGCGAGCGCATGCTCCGAGGCGAAGACCCGATCCCCGCTGGCCTCTCGCATCGCGAGTCAGCAGGCCGGCAGCAAGGGCCTGCCAGGACCAAGGGCAAGGTCCGGCGCCTTAGGGGCGCCGAGAGCGGCCGCGGGCGGCTGACGCTGCTCCAGGACCTGTGCCGCGACCCGTCGTTGCGGCTGACGCAGCCAGGTCGCCATTTTCTGTACTGGCTCAAGAACCGGGCCGCCCCGCTCCAGATCCAGCCCGAGGAACTGAACACCATTCCCACCCACGCCCTGTTCCTGGTCGCCCAGATCGCTAATCAGTGCGCGGATGAGTGGTACGAGTTTGCGCAGAAGCTTGAGGAACGCCTTCAGGACGCGAAGCAGTAGCTAGCGCCCCGCCCACGAACGAGTGCCAGAGCAGACGGCGCTTCGGCTTGCCGCTCGACGTCCGCGCGATGGCGCCACGGGGGACGGGCGCGATGACCACGGAAGCGCCATCTGTCCGTCGGCGCACGATCTGCTCGGCGAGTTCGGTCCAGCCGGGCTGCGGACGCTCGAGCACCGCGACAGCCGTTGGTCGTCCGTCGTGGACGCCGAGGGCGACTGCCAGCCTATGTCCCGGGAGACCAGCGGTTGCCAGCGCGGCCTCGATGTCCTCGGCGAAGACGGCACGACCTCGGACCTTGAGGGAATCGCCCAGGCGCCCGAGCACGTACAGCTGGCCGCCGAGCAGGAAGCCGGCGTCACCGGTCGCCAGGCGCCCGCCCTCGATGGACGTCAGTGACGAGGACTCGGCGACAGAGAGGTAGCCCGAGGCCACCGACGGCGCGTGCACGACGATTTCCCCGACATGGCCGTCCGGCAGCGGCTGACCGTGCTCGTCGGTCACGGTCACCTCCGCACCGGTGACCGGAGGGCCGCACCCCACCACCACATTGCCGTCAGACGCATTGCCGTCAGACGCGTTGCCGTCAGACGCGTTGCCGTCAGACGCGTTGCCGTCAGACGCGTTGCCGTCAGACACGTTAGCGTCAGACGTATTGGCGTCAGACGTGTTGGCGTCAGACGTGTTGGCGTCAGACGTGTTGGCGTCAGACGTGTTGGTGTTGGGTGCGTTGCGGTTGGACATATTGCCGTCGGACGTGTTGCCGTTGGATGCGTTGCCGTTGGATGCGTGGCCGTTGGATGCGTGGCCGTTGGGTGAGTTGCGGTTGGGTGCGTGGCTGTCGGGTGCGGGGTCGGTGAGTGCGATCGCGTCGCCGATCGCCAGCGGTCCCGGGCGGATGCCTACCGAGCGCCAGCCAGTGAAGAGCGGCAGCCCGGTTACTGCAAGCGTCGCCTCGGCCAGCCCGTAGGCGGGGAGGATCGCGCTGCGCTGGAGTCCGAACGGCTCGAGCAAGCGGTGGAACTGGTCGAACACGTCAGCGTCGAGACGCTCGGCCCCGACGATGACCGCTCGCCACAGCGCGAAGTCGAGTCCTTCGAGCATGGCCGGGGGGACCCGGCGGGCGATGTAGGCCAGGCCGAACGCGGGCATCGCGGTCAGCCGCGCCCCCGACTCGCCGAAGCACCTGAGGTAGCGCACGGGGGTGTGCACGAACTGCTCGGGCTGCATCAGCCAGACGTCGCTTCCGTTCACGACCGGGGTCAGCAGGCAGCCGATCAGCCCCATGTCGTGGTGGACCGGAAGCCACGTCGCGGTGGCGTCGTCGGTCGTCATCTGGAGCCATTCCCGGATCGCGCCGACGTTGGCTTCGAGAGCTTCGAAGCTGATCCGCACCCCCCGAGCGCGGCCGCTCGACCCTGACGTGAACTGGAGCAGCGCGAGGCTCGCCGGGCGGGCTGCGGCGCCCCGCCCGTTGCCGCTGGCGAGCACCTCGTCGATCGTCGTCACCGAGGCGACGTCGGCCCGGCGGGCGAGCTGACCGATCGAATCGCCGAGCCTGGGATCGGTGATCACCATCCGGGGCCGGGCCGTCCGCAGCACGCCGGCGACATGGTCGTCGTACACGCCGACATCCTGGAACGCCATGGGCGGTGCCAGCGGCGACGGCACGGCACCCGCGAGCATCGTGCCGAACAGCGCGGCCACGAAACCCGGTCCTGACGGGAGCACGATCGACACCACGTCGTCGGGCCTCACGCCCAGCGCACGGAGCCCGCTAGCGACCCGCACGGTCGAGTCCGCGAGAGTGCCATAGGACCAGAACTCCCATTCGCCGTCGTTAGCGGCGAACCGGATTCCGCGATCACCGGACGGATCGTCAAGCCATAAAAGAAGACTCCGATGATCCACTTAGTCATTCCTTTCTCAGATATCGGGCCGCTCTCAGATTTCGCCTTTCTCAGATGTCACCTTTCTCAGGTCGGCCGGACCAGTCATGATCACGCCATCCCGGTGGCTGATTCCACTCCGTCCAGCCGAATCCCGTTCTCCCGTCGGCGACCTCGAAGCGGCAAAGTGCCCGTGGAAAGTGGCCAACCTGACCTTCAGGCGAGGTCAGGCCCACCGGCGCGAAACTTATTGGCACGGCAGTCATGCGCATCGTGCCGAGCTGGATCGCCGATCGCTGCGGGAACTGATCAGGGCCGAAGGTGGTCGCCGCCGAGAAGCCGCTCAGTCGCCTGAGCTGACCTTCGGGCGTCACCGCGAATGACGGCGGGATCAGCGGTGCGTTGTTGGCCTGCATCCCATGAAACGCGGTGCCGTCGCCAATTCGGCCGGCCGACCACAGCCAGGAGGTCGTCCACCAGTCGCGCACGCCCCAGCTGTGATCGCGTTCGCCCCATCCGTTTACCGTCAGTCGATCAGCACCGATCCGAACGGTTCCGGCGACCTGGCACGGAATCTCATAGCGCGGAACCATGCGGTACGGATAGACGCCACCGAAAGTCACCCATTCCAGGTCCAGTTCCAGCCGAACCGGCGAGAAGGCGGCCAGGTCGCCGTACCCGGCGGCTGGTTCCTCCAGCACCACCGCAGTAGCTTCGAGCCTGACGTGAGCCGACTCCAGCGGGCCGGTGACTTCCTGGGCGGCGGAAATGGACTCGGTTTCTACCGAGGTACCGCGCGGCCACGGAACCGCGTTGTCGACTACGAGCGCCGTCGGCTGTCCAGGACGGACCGCGCACGCCCAGTACCAGCAGCGCCCCCACGTCGGATACAGGCCCAGCCGCACGTAGCCGGCGACCGATCCGTCCGAGGCCGCGAAGTCGAAGTAGTACGACTCGTTCCACAGCAGCTCCGATCCAGGCGGATGAAGCTGCTCGTCCTCCCGGGTCAGCCGCCAGGTCATGGCACGCTCTTCGCGGCCCGTGCCGAGGCGATGGCGTCCGCTTCCCGCGCGCCCCCCACCTGGCTGTCGATTACTGCGAGCAGCCGCACGAGCGTCCGTGCCTCGAACAGCGCGTCGACTGGCACGGGGACCTTGAACAGCATGCGCAGCTTGCCTATCACCCGAACCGCGGCGAGCGAATCCCCGCCCGCGCGGAAGAAGTCTTCCCTGGCGGTGGCAGGTGGCCGTCCCAGGGCCTCGGTCCACCACTCCCGCAGGACCTGGGCCGCCGGGCGGCAGAAAAGATCAGCCTCAGCCGCCGGGCCGGCCTGTTCCAGGGCCGGGCCGGCGCCATTGACGGGCGCCGCATCCGATTCCCGGGCGGACTCTGCTGTGTCTGCTGGCTCGGTGCCCGTGCCGCTGGCATGCCACTGCGCCGCGCCCAGCCGGCCTACTTCACGGCCGAGCCCGTCGGCGAGCCCGGCAAGCACCGCCTCGAAGCGGCCAAGCAGCGTGGCGATCATCTCGGCGGTGAACAAGGCTGGCAGGTACAGCAACTGGAGCCGGGACCTCGGGTGCCGGGGAAGGACGGTCAGAGTCAGCGGGAATCCGGCGTCCTCGATGACCTCGCGGATCCTGAGCCGCAGCCCATCGCCAAGATCGAACTCGGGGTTCTCGTCCGGATAGTTCTCGAACACGACGATGCTGTCGAACAGCGGGGCCGTTGCGGGCAGTCCCGCGAATCTCGCCAGGTCCGCCAGGCCCGCGTGCTGGTGCGGGAGCGTGTCGAGATAGTCGCGCTGAACCTCCCGCAAGAAGGCGCCGACCTCCGCCGCGTCGTCGACACCGATCCGGCGCGGGATGGTGTTGATGAACACCCCGACCATGTCAGCGATGCCGGGAAGCTCGGCTGGCCGCCCCGACACCGCCGCGCCGAAGACCACGTCGTCCGAACCCGCGTGCCGGGCGAGCAGGACTGACCAGGCCGCGTAGAACACGGTACTGAGAGTGACGCGGGCCTGCCGCGCCGCAGCCGCCAGGGCCGTGCTCAGCTCGGAGCTGAGGTCGAGGTACGCCCGTCCCGCCGACACCTCGCCCGCCCGCTCTGCCTCTGGTCCCGGAGTCCGCAGCCGCAGCGGAGCAGGCCGGATCCCCGCCAGCCGCTGCCGCCAGAAGGTCTCGAGCGCCGGGGTCTGATTCTGGCCGAGCCAGCTCACGTAGTCCCGGAACGGCCGGGGCTCTGGCAGTGCGGGCGCCGAGCCTTCAGCGCAGGCCCGGTAGTGGGCGGCGACTTCGGCGATCGTGATCGGCATGGACCAGCCGTCCATGATCAGGTGATGCAAGGTCCAGACGACGACACAGCCCCGATCGCTGGCAAGGATCGTGTGCCGCATCAGAGGCGCGGCTGCCAGCGCGATCCCGCGATCGCGGTCCTCGGTGAGGAACTGCTGCACCGCAGCCTCCACCTGATCCTGCTCTAGGTCCTTCAGGTCACGGCACTCGACCTGGACGGCGCACTCGTCCATCACGATCTGCAGCGGCTCGTCGACGCCTTCCCAGACAAAGGCGGTGCGAAGGGCGGGATGCCGCCGGACCACGGCCGTCCAGGCGGCCGCCAGGCGCTCCGGGTCGGGCGTCCGGTCCGCCTCGAAGACGAACTGCTCGATGTAGGGGCCGGGCCGGTCCTCCTTGACGACATGGAACAAGATTCCGGCCTGCATCGGGGTGAGCGGATAGATATCCTGGATGTTCAAGTTCGCTCCGTCTCAACCGCGGCAGCCACGGCGTCGCGGTCGGCCTTGCCGCTGGGCGTCTTCGGGAGGCTGCCGAGCACGGTCACCGACAACGGCACCGAGACCTCGGGGAGCACCTCGGCGAGTTGGCGCCGGACGGCCTCTTCGTCGATTCGGTGCAGCGGGTCCTTGAGCGTGACCCCGGCGCGGAGCGCGCGCGGCATCCCGTTCCCGCCCGTGATGACGGCGACGGCCGCCGAGATCTCGCCTAGGGCGAGCAACTGGGCCTCGACCTCGGTCAGGCTGATCCGGACGCCTCGGAGCTTCACGTCGTCGTCGATCCGGGCCAGCATCTGCACCCGGCCCCCTTCGAACCGCACGAGGTCGCCGGTGCGGAACGCCCGGGTATTTCCGTGCCCGGTCTCCTCGATCTGGATATACCGGCGCGCGTTGAGTTCGGGCTGTCCCAGATAGCCAAGCGCCAGCGGCGTGCCGGCGACGAGAAGCTCACCCTCTGCGTCGCTGCCTTCCTCCGCATCGATAAGGAGCTCGCACCCTGGCAGCGGGATTCCGATGGGCGGCAGCGTCGGCCAGTCGCCGACGGAATCGGGCAGGACGTGGTAGGTGACCATCGCCGATTCGCTCTGCCCGTAGTGGTTCACCAGCCGGCATCCGGCCGCGCGCTTGAAGAAGGACGTGATCTCGTCGGTGCGGACGAGCTGCTCGCCGGCGACGTTGATTTCCCTGAGCGCCAGCGATTCCACCGGGCCGTCAAATCCCCCGGCCACGGCGAGCATCTGCAGCGCCACGTACGGGAGGAAGAGCCGCTCGATTTCGTTGCCGACGAGCCAGTCGAGCAACCCGAGCGAGTCGCGCCGCAGGGATTCCGGTATGACGACCAGCGTGCCGCCGGCGCCGAGCGTTCCGAAGATCTCCTGGAACGACACGTCGAAGTTGAGCGGCGCGAATTGCGCTGTGCGGAGGTCGGGCGCGGCCGACGCCGCAGCCTGCCATTCGACGACGTTGTCGAGACAGCTGTGCGGTAGTTCCACGCCCTTGGGCCAGCCGGTGGAACCCGAGGTGTAAATAACGTAGACCGCTAGATCAGGGTCGTGATCAGTCAGCCAGGACTGGTCATCGCCGTCAGGATCGAAGTCCGGGGCGGGGTCCGGACGCACCAGCGGGATGCGGATCAGGTCATCGCCCAGGCCGCGATCGGCGCCGTCGCAGAGCACGACCTCGGTCGCGCTGTCCCTGAGCATGTGCTCAAGCCGGGCCCTCGGGTACTCCAGGTCGAGTGGGACGTAGGTCCGGCCGGACAGCGTGACTGCCAGCATCGCGGCCACGGCGCCGGCGCCGCGCGGGCAGGCGATGCCGACGCGGCCCCCTCGCTGACTGCCGCAGCGATCCAGGTCGCCCGCGATGTGCGCCGCCCACCGCATCAGCTCCCCGTAGGTCAGGGTGAGATCGCCGTCCACCAGTGCGACAGCAGCAGCGTTTCGGCTGGCGACGTCGGCCAGGGTCGGGACGAGACACGGCGGGTCAGCCGGTCCGCCCCATAGGGATCGGGCGTAGTCGATGGTCATGAGCTCCTGCCTAGTGCCGGATGGTTCGCTGGCGGGACATCGGTTCAGGCACCGAGGGTCAGCTGCTGCAGGCGTCCGGGCTCAGCCTCGGCTTCGAGGAAGCTGCGGCAGATCCGGGCAGCGACCTCCTCGACGGACGCGGCCCGCTCGCGGCCGGCGGGAGTGTTCACCTGGTCGGTCAGCACCAGGCCAGGACGCACCACGAAGCAGCTGATCCCCGGATACGTGGTCGCGGTCCAGTGCGCGAGACCCTCGACTGCCGCCTTCGCCGCCACGTAGTGCGGCCATTCCGCAGGAGGAGCGTCCAGAGCCGCCGAAGACACCGTGAGGCAGCGGCCGTGCGAGCGTTCTAAGGCGGCCGCCAGCCCGGACAGCGGCACGCCGACGAGATCCAGAGCCCTGGCTGTGTAGCTGCCGATCCGCAGCGAGCCCTCCGGGGTGAAGACGGCGGTGCCGATCGGCGGCGCCGCGCTCAGGATGAGATAGTCCAGCCGCCCGCCGTGGTCGGCTAGTCGCCTGAGCACCGCTGCCGGCCACTGCGCTGTCGATGCGTCTCCGATGACCGAGAGCAGCTCACCCCGCCCGGTCAGCTGCTGGCTCACCGGAGCGAGGGCGCCGGCCTCCCGGTGTCCGACCAGAACCCGGCAGCCCTGCCCGGCCAGGGCGAGCGCAAGGCCCGCTCCAAGCCCGCGCGAACCGCCGACCACGACGGCGCTGCGACCGGCGAGCCGCTGCGAAGGGGCCAGCACCCGGTCGATCGACGCCAGCGAGGGAATCGGCGCCGGCGCGCAGACCATGGCGTCGAGCTCGACCTCGGCGACCACTGACTCGCCGGCGAGCAACTGCCCCTGGACCGTCACCAGACCGAACCGATCATCGACGTCGACGACCCGCGCCGTGTAGCGGAGTGCGTCCCTGCGGGTCACCGGATACACCTGCAGCCGGACTCGGCACAGCAGCCCGTGCCGGCCAGGAAGGTCCATGCCGGCCACATAGCTGGCCCATGCCATCGCGGTGATCCAGCCCGTCCCCAGCCCGCGCACGGCCCTCGGCCATCGTCGGGCCAGTTCCGCGCCGGCTGCTTCGCTCGGCGCGTATCCGCCGGACGCCTCGGCATCGCCCGTCAGCCCTGCCAGGGCTCGATCGGCCCGCCCGGCTGGGCTATCGCCCGGCCCGTCCAGCGTTCTCGGCACGGCAGCGCCGCCGGCGAGCGAGATGCGCAGGCACCGGTAAGGGCCATCGGAGACGGTAAGCCGGGCGGTGGCGGTGGACGACACGTCATACGACGTGTCAGGGAACAGCGGGCGGGGAAACTGCACTTCCAGTTCACGCAGTTCCGCGACCTCGAGCGGGATTTCGTCGAGCGCGGCGATGCAGCCGAGCATGCCATGAGCGATCGGCTCGCCGAATGGAGTGCGGCGCGCGAACGACTCAGACAGATGCATCGGGTTGGCGTCTCCGCTGAACCGGCGGAACGCTTCAACATCGTCTTTTGTCAAGCGCACTGAAGACTCCCGCCAATATCTCGACCCGGCGCGCTGAATTAGCATCGATCAAGGCTTGGAAAGTGTCAACGGCGGCGGCTTGAACGTCCTTGTCTTTCCGGCCAAGCTGGAGTGTCAAGAACAATATGCTGGGAAACGGTGGTCTTATATGGCGCGTGAACTCCGTCGAGCTCAGGATATTCTTAGCGCCGTCAGCGGAGGCCGACCGCGAGATACCGACTCGCCTGCCGATGGCAGTGCTCACTCAGATGGCACGGCTCACTCAGATGGCACGGTCCGGTCAATCGTCATCGAGGTTTTCAAAGATATCCTGGGAATCGATGACGTCGACCCTGATGCGCCTTTCGGCCGTCTAGGCGGGGAATCACTGCTCGCGGTCCGGATCCTGTCGCGCTGCCGCCGCGCGCTCGGCGTGGAGCTTCCGCTGCGCTCACTGGGGTCGGCGGTGACATTGAGCCAGTTCGTCGTCGCCGTTCGGCAAGCGCAGGACACGCGGTGCACCGCGCGCGCCGAAGAACCCGCAGCCGACAGTGCGACCTTCCCGCTGCCGGCTGGAACGGCCTCGCTGGTGAGCCTGCACGCGCTGGACCCCGATTCACCCTTGTACAGCGTTGCCATGAAACTCGTCCTGACCGGTCCGCTCGATCCGAATCGGCTCCGCGCGGCGGTGACCGCCCTGGTGCGGCGGCACGAGGCGCTCGGGCTGACCTTCCTGCTCGTGGAGGGGCATATCACCGCGCGGATCGCCGCAGACCCGGTCGTCGACTACGAGGTGATCGACGCTTCCGGGCCGGACGGGACAGCAGCACGCCTGATCCGGGGCATCACCCTGCGGCCACTCGACCTCGAGCGGTCGCCGCTGCGCGTCCGCCTGGTCGCCGAGTCAGCGCAGCGCCATCACCTGATCCTGGTGGTGCATCACGCGGTCTGCGACGGACTGTCCGTGCGGATTCTCCAGCGCGACCTGCTGACCCTGTACCGCGACGGGAGCGATGCCGCCCTGCCCCGGCTCGAAGCCGGGGTGGCTGAACTCGCGCGCCGCGAGGCCTGGCTGACTCCCGAGCGGCAGGCCGAGCTGGCCGGCCGATGGCGCGGGAGGCTTGCCGGCGCGCCGGACGTCCTGCGGCTGCCGATGGAGGGCGGCCGCCCCGCCCGCCCGTCGCTGCGGGGGCGGCGCGCGGAGCTGCGCGTGCCAGCGGATCTGCACGGCCGGGTCCAGGACCTGGCGGCGTCCCTCGGAGTCTCGGTCTTCAGCGTCCTGCTCGGCGCGCTGGCCTCCATGCTCCGCCGCTACGGCGGGCAGCCGGACATCGTCATCGGCATCCCGGTCGCGGGGCGCGCCGATCCTGACAGCCAGGATGTGGTGGCCAATCTCGCCCGGATGATCCCGATCCGGCTGACCGTAGCCGACCGGACCGCCGCCGCTGATCTGGTCATCGGCGCCCAGGAGGCGATCTTGTCCGCGCGGGAGGACGCCGACCTGGCCTTCGCCGCCATCGTCGAGGCGGTGCGCCCGCGCCGCGCGGCGAGCCACCATCCCTTGTTCCAGGTCGCGCTCACGCTGCTGACCGGGTCGGACGAGCGCGTGGAGGTGCCGGGCCTGGACATCACGCGTCATGATCTCGACACCGCGACCTCCAAGTTCGATATGACCTGGTTGCTGCAGGAGGCGGACGGCGCCTTGGAAGGCCACGTCGAGTACGCCTCGGACCTGTTCCCACTGGTGCTTGTCGAGCAGATGGCGGGAAACCTGACCGCGATCCTGGACGCGATGGCGCGCCACTCCGCCACGACGGTCGAGCGGCTCGCCCTGTTCAGCGGACCGGAGCGGCGCCGGCTTCTCGACGAGCTGCACGGCGGAACTGACGGCGAGTGGCTCGCCATCGGTGACCTGGTGCAGCGGCATGCGGCCGAACGCCCCGACCATCCTGCCCTGTGGCACGAGGGGCGCGAGACGTCCTACGGCGAGCTCGACGCGGCCGCGAACCGCCTGGCCGCGCGGCTGGCCGCAGCCCGGATCGGCCCCGAGGACGTGGTGGGGGTGTGCGTCGAACGTTCTCCGGCGCAGCTCATCTCCGTCCTTGCGGTGCTGAAAGCGGGTGCCGGGTACCTGCCGCTGGATCCGGCCGGTCCGGCGGAGCGGCTGACCGGCATCGTGGCCGCCTCAGGGGCGGTCTGCGTCCTCGCCACGGCCGCGAGCCGGGCCATGCTGCCGACGCTCCGGCCGGGGCTCACCGTGCTCGACATCGACGACCGCGCAGACACCGGCACCGCCGCAGCTCCGGCGAGCCGGCCGGCCGCGAGCCAGCTGGCCTGCGTCAGCTATGCGTGCGACGCGACGGGGCAGGGCAAGGGCATCCAGCTCACCCACGCGGGCCTGGCGAACCTGGTGAAGAGCACGGGCCTGGCCTTCGGGCTGGGCCAGGACACCCGGGTACTCCAACTCGGCGCTCTGGACTGCGACGCCGCGGTCTGGGCGACGTTCACGGCTCTGAGCTGGGGTGCCACCTTGTGCCTGGCGCCCGCGAACGTCGCCGGCGACGATCGCTGCGTCGAGGAGGCGATCCGGGCTTGCGGCGCCACGCTGGTCTATCTTCCGCCGGCCCTGCTCTCCGTCGTCGATCCGGGACGAGTGCCCAGCGTGCGCCTGGTGGTCACGGGCGGCGACCGGATCTCCGCCGGGCTGCGTGACCGCTGGCTCGCACGGTGCCGGCTCGTCACGGCGTACGGCGCCACCGAAGGCACCATCTTCGACGCCTGGCAGGAGCGGTCAAGCGACGAGCCGGGGAATGACGATCTCCCGATCGGCAGGCCGATCACGAACGTGCAGCTCTACGTCCTGGACGGGGCGCTGGAGCCGGTGCCACCTGGCACGGTGGGCGAGGTCTACGTAGCCGGTGTCGCCGCCGCTCGCGGGTACCTGGGCCGGCCCGGCCTGACCGCTGGCCGGTTCGTCCCCGATCCGCACGCCACCCGAGCCGGGATGCGGATGTACCGGACCGGCGATCTGGTGCGCCGCGAGCTGTCAGGTCAGCTGCGGTGGGCCGGGCGCGTCGACCGTCAGGTGAAGATCGGCGGGTACCGCGTCGAACCGGGCGAGATCGAGGCTGCCCTGCTGGAACTGCCTGGCGTGCGGGAAGTCCTGGTGACCGCCGAAGCCGGATCGTCGGGAGCCGCGCGGCTGATGGCCTACGTCGCCGCGACCTCATCGGAGCAGCCGGGCCTGGAACGGCACTGGCGCGACCGGATGACAGCTCGCCTGCCCGGCCACCTGGTGCCGGCGCGGATCTTCCCGGTGCCGGCGTTCCCGCTGACCGCCGACGGGGAAGTCGACCTCGCCATGCTGAGCGTCCTGGCGAGGATGCGGCGAGCTGAGCGGCGAGCCTTGCTGGCGCGGGTGGAATCGGCGGCCGGGACGACCATGACGGCCCGGGAGCAGGCGTGACGGCGGAGAGGAGCGCCCCTGCTGAGGTCGTCCTGGCGGGGACGTTCGCGCTCGACCTGATCGCCCAGACCGCATCCTGGTGGCTGGCGAGGACGCAGCCGCAGGTTCGGCTGACCGAGGCGCCCTACGGGCAGCTGCTCGAGTCGCTGTACGACCCGGCCGGGCCGCTGCGGGTCAGCCGAGGCGTCAACGTGCTGGTCATCCGCCCTGCTGACTGGCTACGAGATCCCGACGATGCCAGCTACGCGGTGTCGGACCGGTCGGTTCAGGCGGCCGACGAAGCCGTGCGAGCCTTGCGCGGGGTGACGGCGAGCAGCCAGGCGACGTGGCTGGTGGCCGTGCCTCCGCCGGCACCGTCGCTGAGCGCGGTGCCGGGGGCCGGCGCCTGGGTCGCCGAGCAGACGGGCCGGCTGCTGGACGCGGTCCGCAGCACCCCGGCGATGTACGAGGTCGACGTGCGGACCGTGGCCGAGCTGTACGAGGTCAGCTCGATCCACGACGACTACGCGGACCGGCTCGCCCACCTGCCCTACACCGATGCCTACCTGGCGGCGCTCGGCACCTGGCTGGCGCGGGCGGTGAGCGCCGCGCTGTCGCGACCCCGCAAGCTCGTCGTGCTGGACTGCGACAACACGCTCTGGTCGGGCATCTGCGGTGAGCAGGGCCCGGAGAACGTCATCGTCTCTGAGCCTTATCTGCGGCTGCAGCGATTCATGCGCGAGCAGCGTGCCAAGGGCAAGCTGCTCGCCTTATGCAGTCGAAACGACGAGGCCGACGTGCTGGCGGTCTTTGCGAGGGCAGACATGGAGCTGCCCCTGGAGGAGATCGCCGCCCGCCGGATCGGCTGGGGCTCGAAGGCGGCCGCCATCGGTGAGCTCGCGGCCGAGCTCGGCTTCGCCCTGGACGCGGTGGTCTTCGTGGACGACGACCCGGTGGAGTGCGCCCTGGTCGCCGACGAGCTTGCGGACGTCGCCGTGTTCGGCGTCCCCGAGGAACCCGGGGACATTCCGGCGGCGCTCGCTCACGAGTGGGCGTTCGACCAGCTCGTGGTGACCGACGACGACCGGTTCCGAGCCGACCGCTACGTCCAGGAGAGCCGCCGGCGCGAGGCCAGGGATACAGCCGCGGACTACGCCGCGTTCCTGAAGCGGTGCCGAACCGAGATCGACCTGGTGCCACTGGACGAAGCTGCGGTCGAACGAGCCGCCCAGCTCACGGTGCGGACCTCGCAGTTCAACCTGACGTCAGAAGCGTTCACGCCGGCGGGCCTGCGTGCCTTCCTCGCCGAGGGCGATGGCTGGACGGTGCGGGTCAGGGACCGGTTCGGCGACTACGGCACCGTCGGGGTGGTGCTGACCGGACCCGCCAGCGACGACGTGCTTGGTGTCCGCCTGCTGCTCCTGAGCTGCCGGGTGCTGAATCGCGGGGTGGATGCCGAGATCGTGCGGTTCCTCAGGCGACGGGCGGCGGAGCTTGACTGCTCGTCGCTGCGGCTGCCCTACCGCAAGACCGCGCGCAACCTGCCAGCTCGGCTATTCCTCGAACAGCTGGCCGGCGTCGCTATCCCCGGCGAAGAGGCGAGCCTGGTGGTTCCGGTAGCTGTCTCGCCGGCGGGACAGGCGCATTGAGTGCGCCTGGTATTTGCGGCCGCTGTCTTTAATAGCCCCCCGCGAAAAATGAGTGCTCGCTAGACCGGGTGACGTGCCCGGCTGTACTGTTTCAGCAATGGCAGGAATGATAGGCCAGCAATATAGATCTCAGGACTCGGGCGCAGCTGTGGCACTCCCAGGTGGCTGTCTGCATACAATTTTCCAGGAACGAGTTCGCGAAGCGCCAGAGCGAATCGCGCTGTCCGCACGGCACGAGTCGATATCGTACCGAGAAGCTCGATACCAGGAGCGATCGCCTGGCCAGGCACCTCGTCAAGCTGGGCGTTGGCCCTGATGTCCTGGTCGGCCTTTGTGCCAGGCGCAGTCCTGAGGCTATTGTCGGCATGCTCGGCATCCTGAAAGCCGGCGGTGCCTATCTGCCAATCGATCCCCGCTATCCGGCCGAGCGCATCAATTACCTTCTGGCCGATAGTGCGACCCCGATCGTCGTCGCGGCGGCGAACACGTCCAAGGTGATTGACGGATACCATAAGAAGGTCGTCTGGATCGACCGGGACGAGGTCGATGTCGACTTAGGCGCCAGGAAACTCGACCTTAGCGAGCAGCCGTCGAAGGTAAACGGCGAGAATTTAGCCTACGTCATCTATACCTCCGGATCAACCGGGAACCCCAAAGGGGTCACCGTAGAACACCGGAATGTGGTGCGCCTTTTCGAGCAGACAGCTCCCTGGTTCCAGTTCGACCATCGGGATACCTGGGCGCTCTTCCACTCCATGAGTTTCGACTTCTCGGTCTGGGAGATCTGGGGCGCCCTGCTGTTCGGCGGGCGCCTGGTGCTGCTTCCGGAAGCGACGGCCCGGTCGCCCGAGCTGCTGACGTCGCTGCTGCGCTCCGAGCGGGTGACCGTCCTGAACCAGACGCCGTCGGCCTTCCACCAGCTGCTGACCGTGATGCTCTCAGGGCAGCTCGGCGGGGACAGCATGCTTGGCTCGAGCCTGCGGCTGGTGATCTTCGGCGGGGAGCGACTGCGTCCGCAGCTGCTGGCGCCGTGGATCGAGCGATACGGGGATCGCCGCCCCGCCCTCGTCAACATGTACGGGATCACCGAGACCACGGTGCACTGCACCTACCGGCCGATCACCGCAGCCGATCTGGTCCCCAGCGAGGCGAGTCCGATTGGTAGACCTATTCCCGATTTACGGCTCTATGTGCTCGATAGCGATGGAACGCGGCTACCGGACGGCGTGCCAGGAGAGCTGTACATCGCTGGAGGCGGGGTCGCCCGCGGCTATCTGAACCGGCCGGAACTGACCGCCGAACGGTTCGAGTTGGCCGTGCGCGGGCTGGGTGAGGCACGGCTCTACCGATCCGGCGACCGCGTGCTGCGGCTGCCCGGTGGTGAGCTGGCCTACCTCGGACGGATGGACGACCAGCTCAAAGTCCGTGGCTACCGGATCGAGCCGGGCGAGATCGAGTATCACCTCTCGCAGGTACCTGGAGTCGCTCAGGCTGTCGTCCAGCCACGGGACTTCGGCGGCGGCGACGTGCGCCTGGTCGCTTACCTGCTTGCCGCCCCCGGGAGCGGCGCCAGTGCGCAGGACAGCGAGCGGCTCGCGGCGTCGGCGGAGCGGCATGCCCTGGCGAAGCTGCCAAGGCAGCTCCGGCCTTCCGCTTACAAGGTTGTCACCGAGATTCCTACAACTCTGCAAGGAAAGGTGGATCGCGATGCCCTGGGGAAATGAGCTCGCAGGCCTGCGGGGAGGTCGGTCATGACCGTGGCACCCAGCCCCCGTGCCCGCGCCGAAGACATCGGGCAGACCGTCGGCCAAATCGTCGGAACGGTGCTGGAACGCCACGTCGACTCATCCGTCGACGTGTTCGACCTGGGTGCTACGTCGCTGGCGTTCATCCGCATCGTGGCCGAGATCAACGAGCGATACGACATCAAATTGGATGTCGCGGAGCTGGAAGACGACGAGGCGAGCATAGACACGTTGTCGAGGCTCGTCGTCAAGCTGCTGAAAAGTCAGGAATCTGCGACGGTGAGGAGCTGACCATGACGAACACAGTGCAGCGAGGGTTTACTCCCTCCGAGGAAGAGGTCTCGCGATTCCACGAGCTCGGGTATCTCGGACCTTTCAAAGTATATGAACAGGACGAGATGAGGCGGCTGTGGCGACGTGCGCGGCTGCAGCTCATGGACCGCAGCGGAGCCGTGTACGACGAAGGCGACGCGCAGGCGGGGAACACCAACATCGCCAACTACGACCGCCACCTCGACTCCGCCTTCCTGGCTGACCACATCTGCAGGCCGGAGATCGTGGACCGGGTGACTGCGGTGCTCGGCCCCAACGTGCTCTGCTGGCGCAGCGAATTCTTCCCGAAGTATCCGGGCGACGAAGGCACGGACTGGCACCAGGCCGACACGTTCGCGTTCGCCTCGGGGAAGCCGCAGATCCTCTGGCCGGAGTCCGAGAAGGAGTTCGGCGGCACCATCACGGTGTGGACGGCGTTCACCGAAGCCGCTGAGGACACCGGCTGCCTGCAGTTCATCCCCGGGACGCAGCGCACCATGTACTACGACGAGACCAAGAAGATGCACTACCAGCCGGACATGATCAACAGTCAGCAGAAGGCGGGCATCAGCCGGGGCTTCTACGGTTACGACTATCGGGAGCTGCAGAAGGATCCGGACTGGCACCCGCCGCAGGAGCAGGCGATCTCGATGGTCATGCGCCCCGGCGAGGCGATCATGTTCTGGTCGACGATGATGCACGCGTCCAAGCCGCACAGCGCGATGGACAAGGAGATGCGGCTCGGGTTCGCCGGCCGGTACGTGCCCACGTCCGTGGCCATCTACCCGGACACCGAGGAAGTCGACGAGTACGGCGGCCAGGTGAGCCTCAAGGATTACGGCGCGGTGCTCGTGGCGGGCGTCGATTCCTACACCCACAACCGGAAGGTGGCCGCTACGACGCGGGGCCACAAATTCCCAAGTCGGTGATCCTGCGCACGAGGCAGGCCATCGCGCGCCTCGTGGCCTCCGTGCTCTCGGTCAAGCCACTTTCCGAGGGCCTGGCTGCGCCTATCCGAGTGGTGCCGGTCAAGCGCGATCCGACTCGACCGCCTGCTAGCTGGTCAGGGAGGCGGTGGGCCGAGCTTGACCGGTTGCTCGGCCGGGTAGCACGGCAGGCTGGTGTCACCGGACTTGTGCTGTCGCCAGACGTGCCGTTCGGCGAGCTGCAGATCTTCGAGCGGGTCATAAGCCATTGCCTCGCTCTGGCGGAGCTGCTGGATTCCATGACGGAGCTGCCGGACTATCGAGAGCCGGACATCGACCAGGTCGCAGCCGAGGTCATGTCAGACAGCTTCGATGTGGTTTTCCAGAAGACACGCATCAGGCCAGCCGACGGGCCGGCGCTGAACGTGTACAGCGCCGGTCCGGGCGGCACGGCGATCGTCCTCGTTCCTGCCTGCGGTATGCCGGCCGTGCTCACGGAATGCTGGATGCGCTTTCTCGCCCGTGATTACCGTGTCCTCACCTGGGAGAGCCGAGGTCTCTTCGGCGCGGCCGGCTACCAGGACGACTTCGCCGTCGATGCCGCCGCGCAGGCCGCCGACCTCTTCTCCGTGATGGATCACTACGACGTGTCCAGCGCACAGGTCGTGGGCCTTTGCGGCGGCGCGGTGATCGCCCTGGCGGCAGCGGCCAGCCAGCCTGACCGGATAGCCTCGCTCAGCCTGTGGCACGGTGCCTATGAGCTCCCCAGCAGCCCGTCGCGTACCAGGTTTCAGGACGACCTGATCGGGCTGATGGTCATGGCCGGCGACAGCCGGGCGGCCGCGCGGTCGCTCCAGGGCGCCTTCTGTCAGGGGGCGCTCACCAATACGCCTGCTGAGCTGGCCCACCTCGTCCTGTACCCCTACGCCACCCCTGAGCTCTTCTACCGGTATTGCCGCCTCAACGGCACCCTCGCCCGCACGGATGTCGAGCAGTACTTCACGAGGGTGAAACAGCCCGCTCTGGTGGTCACCAGCCAGGACGACGAGATCGCTCATCCGCAGGGATCGAGGCTGCTGGCCGCCGGCCTGCCGAATGCTCGCCTGCTGGTGCAGCCCCACGGCGACCACACCTGGATGTTCAGCGCGGACGAGGCTCGGATGCAGGTGGCGGTGGACTTCATCGCGCAAGCGCAGGGAGGCGGGAATGAACTGGCCGGATGAAGAGCGCGCTGAGACGCTCTCTGCTGAGGGAAGTGCCTTGCTCGGCCAGTGGATGCGGCTGGATCAGCTGCCCGCCGGAGCGGCCCGGCCAGAAACGGCCCGTCCAGAAACGGAGGCGGAGCGTCAGCTGGCGGCGATCTGGAGCGCCGTCTTGCGCTGCGACGAGGTACTCGTCTCGGACAGCTTCCTCGATCTGGGCGGGAACTCCATTACCAGCCTCCAGGTCGTGGCCAAGGCAGTAGCGATTGGCATTCAGGTCACAGCGCGGCAGGTGATCGAGGCGGCCGATCTGGGGGAACTGGCATCCATTGCCACTGCCGTGGACGAGCAGGCCGTCGAAGCGGGCCCAGATCTGGCCGTCGGGCCAGTCGCGCTGACGCCAATTCAGCGCTGGTTCTTCAGCCAGGAGTTCGATGAGCCGCATCGGTGGGACCAGGCTGTCGTACTGGAGCTGGTCACCAGGCTCGACCCGGACCTGCTCGATGCGGCCGTGCAGGCCGTGGTGGCGCACCACGACGTGCTGCGGAGCCGGTTCATTCGCGAGGACGACGGCTGGGCTCAGGTGGTGGATCCTGGCGGCCTGGCCGCAGTTCAGGTGCTGCCCGTCGGCGGCGGCGCTGGCGATCACGTCGACGAGGCCATCGCTCTGGCCGGGCAGTCGATCGACCTCACCAGCGGCCCGCTGGCGGTCGCGGTCCTGCTCGACTGCGACGATGTCCGGGCCTGCCGCCTCGTCCTCGCCGTCCACCATCTCGTGGTGGACGGCGTGTCGATGCGAATCCTGATCGAGGATCTCGACACCGCCTACCAGGCACTGCGAGACGGTGCGGCCGCGTCGTTGCCAAGGCGCACCTCGTCCTTCCGCTCCTGGTCGCGGGAACTGGAGCGATTCGCCGAGAGCGACGAGCTAGCCGAGCAGCTGCCGTACTGGGCCGCGGACCGAGTCAAGGACGACCCGCTGGGTGGCTGCGAGCCTTCCCCCGAGGCGAACCTGCGACGGGATCGCGAAGTCCTCTCGGTCGAGCTCGATGCTTCGGTGTCGGCCAGGGTCCTTCGTGACCTTCCCCGGCACGGCGCTTTCTCGGTGGAGTGCCTCCTTGTCACCGGGCTCGCCATCGCGTGGCAGCGAGAGCGTGGCGCGACGAGCCTGACGCTTGACCTTGAGGGTCATGGCCGGGAATCCATCTCCAGTGCGGTGGAGGTCTCGCGCACGGTGGGATGGTTCACCTCGATCTATCCCGTTCGCTTGCCCGTCCCCGACCATCAGGATCTGGCCGAGACGCTGGCCGGCGTGGCCGGCACCCTCGATGAGGTGCCAGGGCGCGGGCTCGGCTACGGCGTGCTCCGCTATCTGTCGAGCCGAGGCGCAGAGCTGTCGCGGCAAGGATCGCCATCGATAAGCTTCAACTATCTGGGTAGTTTCGCTGGTCCTGCGGGCGATTCCCGGGTGCTCGGCGCACCTGCGCAATTGCCGGTGGTCATTACTAGCGAGCGCGCTCACAGGCCCTATGTTCTCGAGGTCGCTGCGGCAGATCTCGACGGCCGGCTGCTTCTTCAGTGGGAGTACGCGCCGGGCGTGCTGCGGAGCGGGGAGGCCTCCGCGCTGTTCGAGCGGCAGGTCGCCGCGATCGGTGAACTGGTCGAGGCGGCGCTCGCGCTGCCCGTGGGCTCTCGCCGCGAGAACGAATTCGAGCTGGCTCGGGTGAGCGCGGCCGAGCTGACGGCGATCAGGGATCACCTGGCCGGCGGGCGGCGACAGTAACCCGGCTTGTGCGGGTCAGCGCGCGTTGCACGACTGGCTGAATCCAGCGGCGTCCCGGGCGGCGATGGACGGGTCGCTGGCAGCGGACTTCTGCTCGGCGTCGATCTCGTGCCGGTACGCGGCAGCACCCTGCCGGGCGGCCCGCAGCCGTGCCGCGTCGAGTTTGCTGGCGAACGCGACATAGGCGGCAAGCGCCCGCGCCTTGGCGGCCGCGGCCTGGGGCACGGGGATCGCGGCGAGCCGGCGATCGAAGTCGTCGACCAGCCTGGTGTGCCGGGGGAGCTGGGCGAGAAAGTCCTGCAGCGGGATGTCGAACTGGCCGCCGTTCAGCGCGATGATCTTCTGCTCCAGCCCGTCGCAGAGCGCATCGACCGCATTGACGTAGTGCTGGACCGCGTTGATGCTGCCTGGCGACGACACCGGGGCCGGTCCGGGGACCGCCGGATGCCCGGCCGACGAGCAGGCCGCGACGAGGACGCAGCTGCCCGCGGCGATCCCGATCACGATCGCGCGCATCGGTCCCATATCGCACATGATCGACCCAGCGGGGCTGACTCTGGGTCTTCGTAGCCAGTTCGTTGCGCAGCCGCTGCACCGGCGAGACGGCGGCTGACGACGAACCCAGGAGCACGTGTCTTGACGCGACAGGACTCCTAGTGAGTATTCTAGGGGAATAATCGTTTGGGGTAGCCGACCGAGGTCCGGCAACAGGAGGGTGCCTACGTGCTCGAGGCGCTGCGCTACCGGGACTTCAGGCTACTCTGGTCGGCCAGGCTGACGAGTTTTCTGGGGACCTGGCTGCTGGTGGTCGCCGCGCCGGCTTATGTCTTCCGGCTGAGCGGCTCGCTGGTGGCAGTGGGATTGACGACCACCGCGCAGTACCTGCCGGCCTTGATTCTCGGCCCGACCGCCGGGGTCCTCTCCGACCGCTGGAACCGGCGGAAGGTCATGGTATCGATGGATCTGCTGCGGGTCGCTGCCGTCTCGCTGTTCTTCCTGGTGCATTCCGCGCACACCGTGTGGATCATGTACGCGGGGATCGTCGTGGAGAGCGCAGGGGGAGCGCTGTTCCGCCCCGCGTCGCAGGCACTGACCCCGCAGGTGGTGGGCAAGGGCAAAGCGCTCGCCGGAGCCGCTTCGCTCAATTCGCTGACTGACGCGATCGCCCGGCTGGCAGGCCCGCCGCTTGGGGCGGCGATCGCGCTGCTGGGCGGGTTCTACATCCTCGTCGGGCTCGACGCGGCCAGCTACGCAGCGTCCGCCCTGCTCATCTTCATGATTGGCGGGACCTACGCCTGGCAGTCGAAGGACAAACTGACCCTGCGCCGGGCCTGGACAATGCTCGCCGATGGAGCCAGGGCAATCCGCGAGGCGCCTATGGCCCGCGCGCTGCTGCCGGTCTCGACCCTGTTCCTCACCGCGAACGCGTCTCTCGGCGCCATCCTGACGCCCTTCGGTATCACGCACTGGGGCGGCGAGCGCCAGGTGGGCTTGACCATCTCCGGCCTCGGCATCGGTTTCCTTCTCGGGGCGCCGCTGATCCGGGCCTTCGTCCACCGGATCCAGCCCAGGCTTCTCCTGGGCGGCGCACTGGCCGTTGCCGGGATCGACTTCTTTGTCCTCTTCCACTCGAACACGGTCATCGAGGCGATGGCCGCAGCCGTCATAAACGGCATGTTCGGCTCGCTGATCCTGGCCGTTCCGCAGGTCATCCTGCAAATGGTGATCCCGAACGAGGTGCTGGGCCGAGTGAGCGCGGCGTTCTTCACGGCAGAGGCGCTGGCGACGCTCGTCGGGTCACTCGAAGGCCCGTTCGTCGCTCAGTACTTCGGGTATGCGTGGACAACCGTCGTAGCCTGCGCAGGAGTCCTTGCCGCCGCGCTGCTGAGTTTCGTCGTCATCCCGGCGATGGTTCCCGAGCCCATCAGGGCTGGTTCAGCGCCCTCTTGACGAGCGGTGCGTCTCGGGTGAACATCCGGAACCCGGCGCTGTAATACAGCCCGCGTGCACGGGGGTGCCCCGGAGCGCCCAGACAGGCGACCGTCATGTGACTGGCCCCGGCTTCCCGGGCCAGTTGCATCCCGTGGAACAGCATCGACCTGCCGAGACCGAGCCGCCGGTAGTGCGGATGCGTTCCTACTGGTTCGAATTCAGCGGTTTTGTTCGGCTCGTCGAACCACATGATCGTCGATGCGGCCATCGTCCCGTCTGGTGCCTCGACCAGGACATGCAGGTCACCGCGATAGGCCGAGGTCCGCCGGACCCCCTCGTAGCCCTCGGCCGTGTACGTGGAGGGTGCCCAGGCGTCCACGTGGGCCTGGACCGCGGCCTGCGGCCCGGCGCCGTCGGCGGTGCGGAACCGGAACCCGGCAGGCAGCCCGGGCTGCTCCAGGTCGTCGAGTTCGCGCACATTGAGCTGGGTCCAGATGCCAGTGTCGCCGAGCGCGGCCGGATCGGCCGTATAACCGTGCGCTGCCCATCGGTCCATGGCGAACTCGTCGGCGGCCTGCGGTGAAACCTTGCGATCGAGGCCGACGGTCACGCTCTCGTGCCATTCGATCACCTCGTCGATGAGTTCATGGTGGTCGGGATGAACCTGGTGGGCCAGGTAGGAGCTGGTGACGTCCTGCACCGAGCCGTCGCTCCGCCGCACCTGGTGCGGCAGCTGGGCCCAGCCCCACGCGACGAGGTCGTCGCCGGAGAACCACAGGCGGCGCAGCCAGCCCTCGCCATCTGACGCGCACCCTCTGCCCCAGTTCCAGGCCAGTTCCCCGAACGACGCATCGCAGTTCACCAGGTCGGGTCGAGCGGCCGTCACCCGCTGCGCCATGGCCTGCATCAGCTCTACGTCCGCAACGGTCACCAGACCGAAATTATCCATGGCGCGCACTGTGCCAGGGCTCGGCGAAGCCGTCGAGCTATTTTCGCGGCGGGATCCTAGGAGTCTGCTCAGCCAGGCGCCGAGGGGGCGGTGCGGGCCTTGGCCGGCCCCGTCGTTGTGAGCTTGCTGGTGCTGGGGCGCGGTCGTTGTGAGTTTGCTGGGGTCAGGCGGGGCCGGGCGGGGCTGGGCGCGGGCCGGGCGGGGCTGGGCGTGGCCGGAAGCGGCCGGGCGCCGCTTGACAGATCGCCCAGAGCGGTCGAGGCTGGCTATTGTGAGCGCTAACATGACGTTTCCGGTCCTTGCTCCGGAAGTACTCCCCACCTGCGACCGAGAGTACGGAACTGCAGGTGGGGTTCGATCACGCGGAGCGAGCGAGCGGACGTTCTCTGTGTTATCGCTAACAACTTGTCCTATCGCTATCGAGCATCCGTCATCGCGAAATGGCCGCACAATCCGCTGGCTTCCCGGCCTGACCACGCTTGGCTCAGCCGACGTCGGCTAGGTCAGGGTCGGCTCTGTCAGCAGGTGAACGATAGGGGCTTGTCCGACATGTTTAGATTTTCCGTTCGACGCATCCATCTGAAGACGCTCGCCGCAGCTACGGCGATCGCGCTCTTGCCGTTCGGCGTCACGCTCGCCACGGGCACGGCCTCGGCCACCGCCTCGGCGACCGCCTCGGCGACCGCCTCGACCACCGCCACGGCCTCGGCTGTGACGCATCGGGCAGGCCGTCAGCTGGCGGCACCGCCCAGGCCGCAGGGTCCATGCGATCTCTATGCCGCCGGCGGCACGCCCTGCGTTGCTGCCCACAGCACCACGCGGGCCCTGTACGCCGCCTACAACGGCCCGCTTTACCAGGTCATGCGCCTGTCGGACGACGCGGTCAAGAACATCGGCGTCGTCCAGCCGAGCGCGTCCCCGGCCCCGGACCCGGGCGGCTACGCCGACGCGGCCACCCAGGACGCCTTCTGTGCGAGCACGACCTGCGTCATCACCAAGATCTACGACCAGTCTCCCAACCACAACGACCTGACCCAGGCGCCGCGCGGCGCGTTCAGCGGCCCGGCGATGGGCGGCTTCGACAACCTCCCGATCGCGGACACGGCGCCGGTGTCGCTCGGCGGTCACA
Organism: uncultured Actinomycetota bacterium; assembly: GCA_963737865.1. Taxonomy (GTDB): domain Bacteria; phylum Actinomycetota; class Actinomycetes; order Streptosporangiales; family Streptosporangiaceae; genus Chersky-822. The sequence continues at coordinate 95,804 of CAVTUG010000001.1, forward strand.
AGGTCTACGGCGTCTTCATCGAGCCGGGCATGGGACTGCGCGACAATCATCCCGCCGGCACCGCGATCGGGGACCAGCCGGAGGGAATGTACTGGGTTCTGGACGGCCATCACTTCAACGACGGCTGCTGCTTCGACTACGGCAATGCCGAGATCGACAGCCGCGATGACGGCAACGGCACGATGGAGACCTCGTACTTCGGCAACGCCACCGCCTGGTATCACGGCAACCCGCCGGGCCCGTGGATCATGACCGACCAGGAGAACAACCTGGTGGGCTGCGTCAACCCCGGCACCACCTCGAAGCTCTGCGCCGACCTGCCGAACGTCACCTCGCGATTCGTGACCGCCGTGGCCAAGGGCCAGCCGCACCAGTGGGCCTCGCTCGGTGGTGATGCGCAGAATGGCGACCTGACGACCATGTTCAACGGACCGCGGGTCGATGCCAGCTATGACCCGATGCAGAAGCAGGGCGCCATCGTCCTGGGCAACGGCGGTGACAATAGCAACGGCGCTCAGGGCACCTTCTACGAAGGCGTGATGACGGCCGGCTACCCGAGCGATGCCACCGACCAGCTGGTGCAGGCCAACATCGTGGCGGCGCAGTACAACGTGCAGTCCCTGAGCCTGACCCCGGCCACCGCGACCGCCACTCCGCCTGGGCTCCAGACGTTCGCGCCCCGGACCTCGCAGGACAGCACGGTGACGTTCACGAACACGACGGGATCGGCTGCGGAAAAGGTGAAGCTGAGCGTCTCGGTGCACCGAAGCCAGTGGACCGCGTTCGTCGCGGGCACCACGAGCAAGTCAGTGACTTTCGCCCAGCCAGTCGCGCCCGGCGCGAGCGTGAGCGCGACCTTCCGGGTCACCTCCGGGTCGGAGGATTTCAACGGCGACCTGATCGCCAAGGCCACCTGGCGCACCGAAGGACAGCAAGGCCGGCAAGCCGAAACGACCACCGAGAAGGTGCGGAACACGAGCCCGGTCAAGATCAACGAGTTCCAGGCAGGCACCAGCGCCAACCCGACCAACGGGTTCGTCGAGCTTTACAACGCGGGCCACAGCGCCGTCGACCTGTCGCGCTGGACGCTGACCGAGCACCCGGCTCAGCAGCCAGTTTTCTCGACCGTGACGGTTCCGGACGGGACGAAGCTCGCGGGCCACGCCTTCTACCTGCTCGGTTTGTCCGACTCAGGGCTGGCGGCCCCCGCCAGCAATGGCGACTCCACCATCTACCTCAGCAGCACCGCCGGAATGGCTCCCGGCCAGCAGGTCAAGATTGGCACCGACCCGACGGCGGACCTGCGCACGATCAGCCACGTCACCAACTCGGGCGCGACCGGCCCCCGGGTACCGGGCGAGATCGGCAAGGCCGTCAGGCTGTCCGGAAACGGCGAGTACATCAACCTGCCGAACGGCATTACCAGCGGGCTGCACGACTTCACGATCTCCGCGTGGGTCAACCCGTCATCCAACGCCGCCTGGTCGCGGATCTTCGACTTCGGCACCGGCACCGGCGACTACATGTTCGTCACCCTCAGCGCGGGCGGCGGCCCGCTCCGGTTCGCCATCACGACCAGCGGCAACGGTGCGGAACAGCAGCTCAACGGCCCCGGCACGCTCCCGCTGAACACCTGGTCGCACGTGGCGGTGACGCTGTCCGGCCAGACCGGGACGCTGTATGTCAACGGCCAGCCGGTGGCGACCAACCCCAGCATGACCCTCAGCCCGGCAGCTCTGGGCGCCACCACCCAGAACTGGATCGGCCGGTCGCAGTTCAGCGGTGACCCGAACCTGGCGGGCACCGTGGACGACTTCCAGATCTACGACCACGCGCTCTCCGCCGCGGACATCGCCGCCTTGGCCGGCGGGCAGCCAGGGGCCGGCAACGTCGCCTCGTACAAGTTCGACGAGGACTCCGGTGAGACCGCGCTGGACTCCTCTGGCAGCGGGCACAACGCGACGATCATCAGCCCGGGGAACTTCAGCACCCCGCTCTGGCAGCCCGTGCCCGACGGTCCGATCACGGTCCCGGCCGGGGCGACCAGCGTGCCGGTCACGAGCACCTCGGGGTTCATGGTCGGCCAGAAGATCGCCATTGGCTACGGCGCCACGTTCGAAACAGCCACGGTGACCGCCGTCGGCACCCCAGGGGTGCAGGCCAGGCTCGCGGCGGCGGCGGCGGTCGGTGCGACCAGCCTCAAGGTCACCTCGACCAGCGGCATCACCGCCGGTGACACCATCAAGCTCGACATCGGGGCCAGGACCGAGACCGTGACCGTCGCCTCGGCGGGCACCTCCGGCGCTCGCGGCACCGGCCTCACCCTGACCGCGCCGCTCCAGTTCGCCCACGCATCCAACCTTCCGTTCAGCGACCGGGGCACCGGGATCACGTTCAGCCCGGCGACCCGCTTCGCGCATTCCAGCAACGAACCGGTCCAGGCGCTGGACAGCAGCATCACGCTCGGCAGCGCGCTCCGGCACAGCCATCCGGTCGGCGACTCGGTGCTGGACACCGCCGTCACGACGGCGGGCTACCAGGGATCACCCGCACCCGACCTGTGGTTCGGCGGTCCCGCCCTGTCCGCCAGCGCGGGCAGCATCGTGCTGCGCGACCGGAAGGGCCTGGTGGCGGACAGCCTCAACTACGGTGCCATCGTCGACCCCTGGGCCGCCGAGGGTTACCAGGGCACTTCAGGCGCCGGCCAGGTCGGCTGCTTCGCACCCTCGCCCGTCTCCGCCGCCGGCGCCGGGAGAAGCGACATCCGGCTGCCTGACGGCACCGACACGGCCAGCAACTGCGCCGATTTCGCGATCACCAACGACCCCACGCCCGGGAGCGCCAACCAGGGCTTCACCCTGGACCCGGGGCCGCTGGTCTCGCTGCAGACCACCTCACCGGGCGGGAACTCGGGCTACATCAAGCACGACGACTCCGATGACCTCGTGGTCGTCGCGCCGGTGACGGCGGACAGCTCGGCGGCCGACCGGCAGGACGCCACCTTCGTCGAGACGGCCGGCCTGGCCAACCCGGCGTGCGTCTCGTTCGAGTCGGTCAACAAGCCGGGCAGCTTCCTGCGGCACGAGAATTTCCAGTTCCACCTGCAACCCAACGACGGCAGCTCGCTGTTCGGCACGGACGCGACCTTCTGCCCGGGGACCGGCAATAGCGGTCAGGGCACGTCCTTCCAGTCGGTGAACTTCCCCGGCCGGTTCATCCGCAACTTCAACAACGTCGTCTTCCTGGCCAGCAACGGCGGGTCCAACCCGTGGGACGTCGCCACCGGCTGGCCGGACGACACGAGCTGGCTGGTGGCCGCGCCCCTGGCGCCGGCACCGTAGGCGAAAGGCACCGTAGGCAGTGGTCGCGGCAGGCGGTCCGCCCGATTCGGCGGGCCGCCTGCCGGCCATGAGATGACGCTGGTTTCCTTCGATCCGCAGTGCGAAGCTGAGGTTAGAGCTACGGACCGAAAGGGACGCACGATGGCAGCCCACGATTTTGACGTCTACGCGACCGCGCTCGCGGGTAACCCGGTGCAAGGCGATCCCCTTCAGTTATTCACCGACTACGCCCAGAGGGCGGAGCGCCACGGCATCGACGGGCTGCTCGCCTTCTACAACCACCACAATCTCGACCCGTGGGTGGTCGCGGCGACCATCCTGGCGCACACCAAGTCGCTGACGCCGCTGACAGCTCTCCAGCCCTACACGATGACCCCGTTCACCGCAGCCAAGGTCATCTGGTCGCTGACCACGTTGTATCGCCGTCGGATCGACGTCAATCTGATCACCGGCGCGACCAAGGCAGAACTCGACCAGATTGACGACCAGCTTGACCACGACGAGCGCTTCGAGCGCGCGGCCGAATTTATGACGGTCGTCCGCGCTCTGCTTTCTTCGGAGGAACCGGTTGTGCACGACGGGCGCTTCTACCGTTACCGGGCGTTGCGCATGTACTCACGCCTTGAACCTGAACTCCTGCCCCGGACTTTCGTAGCCGGCTCGTCGCCTGCGGGGCAGCGCCTGGCCGCGGCCGTGGCGGACGTCGCGATCACTCACCCTGAGCCGGTCGAGCGGTTCGCTGAAGCGTTCCTTGGCCAGCGCAGGCCGGGCCAGCAGATCGGGATCCGGGTCGGGCTCGTCGCCCGGCCCAGCGACGACGAGGCCTGGTCCGTCGCCCGGTCGATGTATTCCGAAGACCGCAGTGCGCGCATGAAGACCGCGATGCGCAAGAAGTCCGAATCCGACTGGATCAAGCGCCTGGCGGAGCTGGCTACCGATCAAGAGGTCTATGACGAGGTCTACTGGACAGGGGCGTTCCGTGCGGACAAGGGCAACATGCCGGTTCTAGTAGGGTCTTACGAGAAGGTGGCCAGCTACCTGGAGCGCTATCTGGAAGCTCGGGGTCAGCACCGTGATCCTGGGCGGCGGGTACGGCGAGGAAGACTTCGAGCACTCCGGCGTGGTCATGGGCGCGTTGCGGAGATCGGCGTAGCTGTCAGCCGCCGGCCAGCGCCGAGATGAGGGCAATCTCGTCGCCATCGGCCACCTCGTAGGCGCAGTGCCGCGACGCGGGTACGACCTCGTCGTTGACCACGAGGACAAAACCAGTCGTCAGGCCGCCCGAAGCATCGAGCACGCGCTCGGCCAGCACAGGGAATAGCTGGCGCAGCTGGCTGACGACCTCGGGCCAGCTGCCGGCCTGAAGCGGCACCGATCGCGGGCGCGGCTGGCCGGCCTCCCCGGTTCGGGGAGGAACCGGGCTAATGGCGCCGGGAGCATCAGGTTGATCATTGGTCGCACCTTTCCTGCTGGCTTTCTCTGGAGCGCGCAAGCCTGAAGCCTAGGTCGGCCGCGCGGAACTCAACTTGCTCGTGGATGCGAAAGCGCGTGCGGCACATCTCCCCGAGAGCATTCATGCTTCCGCCCCTTACCACCTTGTGCGCGCGCATTCCTGCTCCCGTCCAGGTGCTCGCCTGATTCACCGGATTGAGCGCTGGCGCGGAGCGGTAGAAATCCTGGTCGTAGTCGTCCTGGCACCATTCCCACACGTTGCCATGCAGGTCGAACAGGCCAAGCTGGTTCGGCTCCCTGGTGGCGACGGGGTGCACCTGGTCCCGCGCGTTAGCGCAGTACCAGGCGTACCGGCGCAAGTCTGATTCCGACTCGCAGCACCAGTCGAAACTAGAGCCCGCGCCACAGCAGAATTCCCATTCCGCCTCGGTCGGCAGGCGGCATCCCATCCACAGTCCGAACAGCGCGGCCTCGGACCACGTTACCTTCACCGCAGGCTTACTCGAGGCTGCCAGGGACGGGCCTGGGCCACCCGGCTCGATCAGGCTGAACAGGGCATTGGTAACCGGGACGCGCATGATCTCGAAAGTAGACAGCTCGCAGTGGTGGCTAGGTCTCTCGCCGTAGAAATGATCGGCCTCCCGCCGGTCGGAGCCCATCTCGAAGGCGGGATTCACCATAGCCACCATGAGCGGCTCGATATACCGGGCAAACCGCTCGGCAGCGCCTCGCAGCAGGCTGTCGGCGAGAAGGTCGTCGACGACGTGCTGGCCGGCCGAGTCTTGCAGGGCGCCGATCGCGAGCATGATCTCGTCGGCGTACTTCACGGGCGGGTATCCTGCCGGGCCCAGGTGGCGGATGTCGCGGAGCAGCTCAGCCGCCTCTTTGAGGGTTGCCTTGCGCGGCGCACTTCCCGACTCGTGCCGCTCAGGAATCAGCAGCGGCAATTCGCGAACCGAGTCTTCTGTGATGGCGAACGGGCGGACCTGAGGCATCTGCGGATTGCGCAGCGAGACGATGAGATGCCAGAGGCCGCTGAATCTCTGGCGGTGCATATCCCAGTCGATCTGCGAGAAATTCGCCGGATGACGCTGATGGGTGTGGAGTACGCCTACTTCATAGAGCCCCCGCGACCAGATCTCTTTCTGCACCCGCCAGGATTCCTCTGGTGTCGCGACGAATCCCGCGTCCGGATGGTCGACGAAGTAATCGCCGTACGAGTGAAATTCAGGCTGCCAGATCTCGCTGTTCCGGATATTTTCATCGAATAATATGAAATCGCAAGGCTCGTAGTCTGCTGAGCGGGCGAGCAGATAGCCGAAGGTCTTATGCGGATGGCGTCTGCGGGTTTCGGTGACTAGCCGATCGTAGAGCTCGCGCCCCATCACGACCGTCTCTGCCATTCGGATCAGCTCACTATTCGCGAGAGGCGCCTGCGCCGTGGTCGGCCTGATCCAGCCAGAAGAAGCGCTCGCCGAAACGTTCGCCGGCCTGGACCCCGATGCTCGCGGCCCGAAGCTGGGCGTGGCGGCGCAGGACTTTATAGACGGTCTCGACCTGATCGCCTTGCCCGATCGCGGCCGCGACGTCCGCTGCGCTGGCAGGCCGCTCGGCACGGCGCAGGTGTCCCAGGACCTGGGCCTGGAGCCGGAGCACCGGTGCCGCGATGTCCTTGTCCACACCCGGCTGGTGGTAGGCGTTCACGTCTATCAGCTCGGCGTAGATGCCGACGGCGCGCTCGAACAAGGCGACCAGCCCTCCCAGCGACTCAGGTCCCCCATCAGGGAGGGTGATGGTGATCGAGTCCCGGCCTGCGGCGCTCAGCGCTGCCCGCAGGCCCTCGAGGTTGCCGAACAGGTAGTCGCCGAGCGACGGGGAGTCCGCCGGGCTCAGCTCGTCCTGATCGGCGAGCACTCCGACGAAGGTGATAAAGGAGTCGTCCGCTCCTTCGCGGAGCTGCTGAACGTAGGCGTGCTGGTCGGTCGCTCCCTTGTGGCCGTAGACCGTCAGTCCCTGGCGGACGACCGCGCCGGCGCGGTCGAGCCGCTTCCCGACCGACTCCATGACGAGCTGCTGGACATAGCGCGGGAAGAGGGCCAGCCGATCCCGGTACGGCAGCACTACCATGTTCTTGCGGCCGTGTCCGTGCCCGAGCCAGTGCCACATCAGCGCCAGCATCGTGGCTGGGTTGCGGCGCGGGTCGGCATCCCTGGTGAGGTCGTCCATGCGTGCCGCACCCCGGAGGACGGCATCAGTGTCGACGCCGAGCAAGGCAGCGGGCAGCAGGCCGACCGCCGAGGTCAGCGACGTCCGGCCACCCACCCAGTCCCACAGCGGGAAACGGGCGAGCCAGCGCTCACCGGCGGCCTGGGCGTCGAGCTCGGAGCCAGCCATGGTCGTCGCGATCGCGTGCCGCGCGAAGTTCAGGCCGCTGCGGCTGTACTCGGCTGCGAGCTGGGCCATCACTCGATGCGGAGTAGGAGTCCAGCCGGACTTGGAGACGACCGACACGAGAGTTCTGCCCAGATCGCCGCCGAGCCGGCGAATCAGCCGGCCGACGCCGTCGGGGTCGCAATTGTCTAAGAAGTCCAGAGTGAGGGTTTCAGTGCCATTCTGCAGGGATTCGCAAAGTAACTGCGGCCCTAGTGCCGATCCGCCTATTCCAATATGGACTAGATGGCTGAACGGGCCGGCGGAGCCCCGCACCGATCCCTGCCCGACCTCGGCAGTGAAACACCGGATGGCAACGGAGCCTCTGCTGATCTCGTCTCGTAACTCGCTCGCGGGCGCGAGCTCCGGTCTGCGCAGCCAGTAGTGGCCCACCATCCGGGCCTCGTCGGGGTTTGCCAGCGCCCCCGCTTCCAAGGCTGCCATCGCCTCGGTCGCCGCGACCGCTGCGGGCGTCATGCTGTCAATATAATGCTCAGGAAATCGGACCCGACTTAGATCGATACAGATGTCTAGCTCATCCGCAATAAGGCAGTACTTCTGGTAGCGGTGCCATTGGGATGACATAGGTTTACTGTATAGGCCAAGTCGGCTAGGTGCCAGATCCGCAGTGCCCCCGGCAGGAGAGGTGTTTTAACATATGACCGAGCTTGTCGTGTGCTCTCATCGGGGCCCGGTCATCTTCACTCGCGGCGAGGACGGGGTCCGGCTCGCGCTGGCCGGTCCAGGCGGGCTGGTAGCCAGCGTCGCGCCCGCCATCGAGCAGCTCGGCGGGACCTGGCTATTCGCTCCCTCATCCGACGCCGAAGCCGACATCGCCGCGTCCATGCCAGGCGGTCTTCGCCGGGGCAAGGTTTCCTACCGGCTGCTCGATCTGCCGCGCTCGGCTCATCATGATCACTACGCGACCATTTCCACCGAATTGCTGATGTCGCTGTTTCATTATCTTCTGCCCCTTGCGAATCAGCCGTCCTTCGGGTCGGGCACCCGAAGCGCCTGGCAGCATTACCGCTTGATCAATTCCCTGTACGCCGAATCGGTCGACGGCGTCGACGCTGCCGATGCCGTGCTCGTGGAGGACGTGCATCTGATGCTCCTGGGCGCTGCCTTCAGGGCGTCGGCTCGCAGCGGGCGGCGGGATCTCCCGCTTGCCTACTTCCAACATGTGCCGTGGTGTGAGCCTGACTACTTCGGCGTGCTGCCGGGACCGATCCGGCGGGAGATCCTGGCTGGCTTGCTTGCCTACGACTCGGCCGGATTTCATTGCCGCCGGTGGGCGGAAGCCTTCTGGGCCTGCTGCGAGCGCTATCTGCCTGGCGCAGCCCGGACCGGGGACCTGATCGCCTACCGCGATCGTCAGACTCGGCTGGTGATCAGTCGCGTGGCCATTGACACCGGCCTTTTCAAGCAGACCCTGCTGTCGCCCCGCACGACGCAGTGGCGCGAGCGGCTGGCGGAACTCGCAGGGCCCGGGGATCGGGAGCTGATCGTCAGGGTCGAGCGCGCGGACCCGGCGAAAAATACAGTGCGCGGCCTGATGGCCTACGGGGCGCTGCTCGACCGACGTCCGGAACTCGCCGAGCAGACACGCCTGCTGGCGGTGCTGACACCCGTCAGATTGTGGATGCCCGAGTATCGCCAGTACCTATCCGAATGCGAGGCACAAGCGGCGGCGATCAACGAGCGGTTCGGCGGCCATCCGGTGTGCCTTCACCTGGGAGCGGATGCCCACGAGCACGACCAGCACCGCGCACTCGCCGCGATGAGCCTCGCCCGAACCGTGATGGCCACCTCGACCTATGACGGCTGCAACCTCGTGGCGATGGAGGCGATGCTCGCTGGCGCCGACCCATCGCTGGTGCTCTCCGAAAATACCGGCGCCTATGCGTGGTTTGGCGAGCAGGTGCTGTCGGTCAATCCGTTCGACGTCATGGAGACGTCAGAAGCGGTGGAGCAATCGCTGGGTCTCCAGGCCGGCGAGCGCGTCAAGAGAGCGGCCGAGCTGCGGAAGAGCATCGAGGCCCACACCCCGGGTGACTGGATCCGGGATCGGCTCGACGGGCTCTGCTAACCAGGAGGGGCTGACCAGGCTCAGACGCGCCGGGCGTGCATCGCGAGGGATCCGGCGCCGATCACGCCCGCCTTGGTATCGAGCTGGCTGAGCACTACTTGCGGCATCGTGCGCTGCCCCCTGGCGAAGACATGCGACTCCAGGCTGGCGCGCATCGGGCCCAGGATGAGCTCACCGCACCGGGACATGCCTCCGGCGATGACGATCAGCGCCGGATCAAGCACGGCCACCAGCGACGCCGCTCCCAGACCGCACCAGTAGCCGATCTCGGCCAGCAGCTTGCACGCGCTCTCGTCGCCAGACTGAGCCGCCGTCGTGACCGCCTCCCCGGTCGGCACGCTGTCACCGCTGGCGAGCCTTGCCAGGCTGCAGGTCGGATCGCTGGCCAGCAGCGCACGGATCGCACGGTCGAGCGCGGTGCCCGACGCCCGGGTCTCGAAGCAGCCGCGATTCCCGCATCCGCAGATGGCGCCGCCCGGGTCGACCGCGAGGTGGCCAACTTCGGCCCCGAGGCAGTTGCTGCCCCGGTAGACCTCCCCGTTGAGGATCAGGCCACCGCCTACTCCAGTGCCCAGCGTGAGCAGGAGCATGTTGCCGATTCCCCGACCTGCGCCGAATTGAGATTCGGCCCATACCGCCATATTCGCGTCATTATCTACTACGACGGGCAAGTGAATGCGATCTTCAAGTAGCTGCCGGATGGGTAGCTGATCAAAAGCGATATACGGCGAGTAATGGATGACACCGGCAGTCCAGTCCACCCAACCGGCCGCGCCGACCCCAAGAGCTTCGACACCCGGATGCTGATCCTGGAGCCGGGTGGCTATCGCACAGATAAGGTCGACGATGGCCGCCTCGTCGTCGCTGGGCGTGGGCACTGACTGGTAGGCGTAGACCTGCCCCGACCCGTCGACCACCCCGAAGGCGATTTTCGTGCCCCCGACATCTACCCCAATCGCCAGGCCGGAACGCCGCAGGTCGCTAGACTGCTCAAGCACAGACATCGTTCCGCCCAGTTGCATGCATTTCTCCTGTTGAGCGCCACAGTTCAGCCAATTAAACTGTGCGAAGAAGCTAATAATCCGTAAATGCGGCGAGCATGGCATGCCTAATTTCCTGGTGTCCTGCCTGCCGGCCGGCGATCGCATCAAACAGGACACTCGCGGCTCCGCACGCCCTATCGATATCGGTGAAGGGCATCGTCGTGACGATTTTCTCCATCGAAAGTGCGCCGCGCAATGTGGGGTACAGGCGAGATTGTGCCTCGTCGCAGAGTGAATCGAGAAAGATCCTAGCGGACTCGGGTCCATCTGGAGCCGAATTGCAGATCTCCGGTGGCCCAGACAGGACAACGCCTTCTAGATCTACGGTATTCATCAGGAACGAGATACCACGGCCCATCATCATGCCCGCGTAGCGTATGGCGTTCAGCGCGGACGTATCGCCAGCCGCGGCCATAGCCGCGATATCGGGCAGCTCCAGGCGATGGTCCCGGCGAGTGCGCCTGACCTTCGCGACCATGGACTCCACGCCGACTTCGGCCTCCAGGCATCCTTTACGGCCGCATCGGCATCTCCGCCCGCCCGTGGGCCTGACGGTGTAGTGCCCGATCTCGCCCGCGCCGCCCTCGCTGCCCCTGTAGAGCTCCCCGTTGAGTATGAGCCCGGAGCCAATTCCCTCACCGCGCGGAGTGATCATCACGACCGCGAAAGAACGCATCCGCCCGCCGGCTTCGCCAAATCTATGCTGGTAGATCGCCAGCACGTTGGCGTCGTTCTCGACGACGACCGGCAACCCGCCGAGCCGGTCGCTCATCAGCTTATGCAGCGGCACGTCTTTCCAGCGCAAGGGCGGGGACAGCCGCACCACGCCGTGGTCGCCCACATGACCGGCCACCTCAGCTCCGACACCCAGGACCTGTACCTTGCCTCGCCACTCGTCGACCATTTCGCCGATCGCCTGCACTACGGCTACCTCGGAGACCGTGCCCTTGACCGGAACCTGCGGCAGCGAACGTGACTTCGTCTCCACTTCCCTGGCGTGCGCATCGGTGAGCACGGCGCGCACCTCGTGCCGGAGGATGCTGACCCCGATCGCACAGCCGCGGTGCGGGTTGACCCGGAGCGAAGAGCGCCTGCTATTGAGCTTTCCGCTATTCGATTCGCGTTCGAGATAGCCCATGTCGACGAGACGCTGCACGGCTGGGCGAACGGCAGCCGGATCGATCTCAGTGCGCTTGATGAGCTCGTCTTCGGTGAATTCACTGTCGACATAACGTCGGACCATCAAAGTGTCGAACAATTTCGCGAAAACATCAACCTGTGGTGGCGAAGCGCGCTGTATCCGAAGCACCTCCGAGCCGCGCGGGCTGACCTCCCAGCGGTTGACGCGCCCCAGTTTTCTCTTGTTCGCCAGGCCATACGCCGTCAGCTTGCGACCCGCCCGCGAGACCTCGGCCTCGTGCAGATGGAGGAAGGCCGCGATGTCCTGGTTGGACGTCCCAGGCCGGATCGCGATTACCTCGAGCATCCGGAAGGCGTGACTGCCTCGATCGAGTTCGACCGTGAACTCGGGCGGCAGTGCTCGTTCCAGGCCCCAGTGCGCCGCATCGATCAGCGAACGGAGGCGGCCGTCGATGAACGCCAGGTCCAGGACCTGCCCGGGCGAGCTTGAACCTCCGCCGCGCACTCGGCCGAGTAAGCGCTGAGTACCCATCCGAATGGCGTCCAGGCTCGACTCGTCGCGATCGGCGCAAGAATCGACCAGGAACATGGCGAGTGCCTCGAAGAGGTGCGCGGTATCGGCCTCGGTTGGCTCCCGGCAAGCGCGGCCTAGTTCGGCCAGCAAGTTCCCGATGTCTTGAGTACGTGAATTGAACTTTACGTCCTCGGGCCTGTAGGCTTCTGTTTCCACCAGAATCCAGATGTGTTTGTCGGGGCACGAGATGATGGATCAACCCACGTCGGCTGGCACCATCTTGATAATGGCAGCGCGTTAAGTGAATGTCAAATATCGATCTGGGGAGCCGCGAGATTCCGGAGAGTGGTTTCCGGACACAACGGACCCAGCCGACATTTTCGTAATACTCTACGATGCTCTGCCGAGTGCGACCGCGCAGCTGCGGCCTGAGTTGTCGCCTAATTTATGGCGGGCCGACACTCAGGATAGTCGATCCGACCGACTTCTCGGGGATCTGCTCGACCTGTGGTACTCAGATCCCCAGGTGCAGCGATGTGCCGAGCGTGTCCATCAGCTAGCCTGCCGGGGCTATCTGGCTAAGGACGATGCGGTCGCCGTCGCGCCGCTGAGCGCCGCTCCGGCTGTTTTCTCGATCTTGGTCGGACTCGACCGCGCGCTCTACAACGTCCACCCTGGCCAGCGCGGCACCTCTATGGTCGGGCTGTCGTCCGTGGGCCTGCGTTACGTGCGGACAGGGCAGCTGAATACCGATCGAGTCCCCGGAGCGCTGCTGCCGCGCAGGACGCCGTTCGGCCGCCCTGCGGGCGCTGTCCTTGATCGCTGCTTTCTTTCCGTCGAGCGCGTGGACGCGGAGATCTGGAATGGCGTCAGTCACCGCCGCCTGCCCACTCACCAGGACATCGGCCGCCGGAGCGGTACCGACGAGTTGCGCCTGGCCTCGGTGCCGCTGCTAGCGCGCGAGGACCTCACGGTGACCTTGTCGGCGACGCCCGCCGGAAAGCTGAGCGGATTCCAGCTCGCGCCCCGCGATACAGCGCACTTGCGTGAACGCATCCGGTCGGTGCTTGGTGCCCTTGATAACAGTGGCGCTGCTATCGCCGTTTTGCCGGATTATGCGCTATCCCCCAGTTTGCTGGACTATTGGCAAGAGCTGCTGCGGGCCAGTGCTCCGCCGGCCGGGACGCGGCTGAAGTGGATTGTCGTCGGCGGAGGGATAGCAGATGGCCGGACGCCGCGCCGGAGCAGTGCCGTCATGCTCGATCGCGATTTCGGGGACGTCATCCTCACCCAGGACAAGCTCGCGCCGACCCGCCTTGGCCTGCACCAGCTCACGATGCGCTCGCGGGAGAGCGCATCGAATGCGATGGACACCAGCGAGGCGGACGACAGCAGTTCCCGCGAGATCGGTGAGGACATCGCGGCCGGATCGTAGCTTCCGCATCGTGGATACGAGCATCGGCCGCGTGGCGATCTTGTCGGGGGACCTGCCGGCGCACCTCGAAGCAGCGACCCGCCATGTGACGCATCTGCTGCGCGCCGAGGCGCTGAGCGGACCGCTGGCCGAGCCGGCCGCGCATCCCAGCGGCCTCGTACTGTCCAGCGGGTTGCTCATCCCCGCCTCGCATCCAGCCGATCCGCAGGGCGGCAGCGTGGTGTCGCTGCCGAGTTCAGCGCAGGCCGCTGACCGGCAGGGCGAGGCGATCGTCACAGTGGCGTTCGATCCGGACGAGGTCGCCGTGGCGCAGGTGTCGACGGCGGCCGACGGTCGCGCGGCGCTGCCTGTCAGCCGGCTCCGGTCGGCTGACTCCATTCGGCTGCGCGAGCTTCGCGGTGTCCGCCTGACGGACCCGGGAGCGCTGCTGCACGACGGGTGGCCAGAGGTCGAGGAGCTCAGGTCGCGGTTCGACCAGGTCGGCGATCCGCGTGAACTGGCCCTGGCCGGCCAGCTGAGCGCTCAGATCAACGCGACGCGCGGTCGGGTGACCGCCGCGAAGGACGCCGCGGGCGGTGCTCTGCGGGCCGCCCGCCAGGGCGCCGTGCAATTCGTCGAGGCCCAGGTGCGGGCGCTGTCCTGTCAGTTCTGCTGCTGGGACGCGTCGCCGCTGAGCAGCGCCGTTGTCGACCTGGGTGCCGAGCTCGAATGGGCGAGGGCCTGGGGCTACGCCTATCTGGAACTGACGGCACTCTGCGTTCTCGCCCAGGCCCGCTCCCAGATGGGCCTTGACGGCGAGGCCGCCGAACTGCTCCGCCGGGCGGCAGCTCTCGGCGACGAACTGCTCTTCGGGCCGGACAACGCCGAACTGGCGGTGCTGGACTCTGTCTCGACCGCTTCGGTGCTGCTGGCCTCCGGCGAGCGGCAGGAGGCCGCCGCTGTGCTGGACCGCAGCGAGCTGGCACTAGCCCGCATCGGGGCGGAGCGGCTGAGTGCCCCTGTGCTGGCGCTGTCCGCGCGGGTGCGCCATCAGCTCGGAGACGTCGAAACCGCTCATCGCCTGCTCGACGACTGCGGCGAGTACGCGCACTCTGAGGATGTCGCCCTGGCGGCCAGCCAGCGAGGGGTGCGCGCCTTGCTGCTGGCGGACAAAGGCGACCACATCGTCGCTGAGCAGCTGGCGAGGTCCGCTGTCCAGGCCAGCGACTGGTCCGAGCGGCTGGACATCCAGGCCCAGGCGCGTGCGGACCTGGCTGCCGTCCTGATGCGAGCGAACCGTCCGGCCGAGGCCAGCCTCCCCGCTGCCTGGGCCCTTGGTCTTTTCGAGCGCAAGGGTGACGTGGTCGCTGCGGCGGGCATCCGCGAACTGGTCCCGCCCGGCGAGGGCAGTGCCGACTGGCCTTTCCTCGTCGAGGCCTGGATCCTCGGTGACGACGCCTGGATGGTGGCAGGCCGCACCACGGAGATAGGCGTGCGACTGCTTCGGCAAGCGAGCGGACCGCCCGACCGGGGAGCGCAGGCCAGCAGCTTGCGCGAGGTCGTCGTCACGCTCCTGGCGGGGAGCGCCGCGACAGTCCGGCCCAACGGCTACCGCCGCGAGATTCCGCCCAGCGGCTATACCGACACCCTGGTTTACCAGGTCACTCCGAAGGAGGCGATGCCACTGCGTCTTGTTTTCATGGTGAATCTATATAAGGAGGGGACATTGCTGCAGGAAATGGGGGTCACCATGGTGGTACTCCCGCGAGATTCGAGAATTCCGCTCGATGACGGGTGAGCACACCCTGCTGAATCTGGAAACCACGTTCGCCGCGGCCCCGGGATCCGCTGATTCAGTCGATCACGAGCGGCTCGACCGTACGGGTCATGTCCTGTTCGAGTATCAGGACACCAGCTCGCCCTGCTATGACATTCTTGCTTACGGGCCGATCTTTCCCGAGCTGCCGGACGGCGAGCTTTTCGTCGGGCGGCTCGAGCAGAGCGAGACCTGGATGCTCGGGATGATCCAGGACTGCCTCGCCGACTGGGACGAGTACATCGCCAAGTATTACGACGTGCCGCGCGGCGCCCCTGTCTTCGTTCCAGATCGGCTGCACCTGGAGAATGCCGGGAGTCGGCTGGCCGAGGCGGGCGCGCGCCTGTTCAGCGCGGTGTTCCTGCAGGGGGATGCGGGATTGCGCCGGATTGGCAACGTCCTTGCCGAAGCGATGCGGACCGGCGAGCAGATCATCACCTTCCACTCGGATCGGCTCTTCGTTCCCTGGTGGATCATGTACAGCGAGGCGGCGGAAGCTGACTGGGTGCCGCAGGGTTTCTGGGGTTACCAGCATCTGATCGAGCACGAGTTCATTCGCAACACGCCCTGCCCAGATCACCGGATCCCCGTGAAAGATACGCCACTTCAAGTCAGCCTGAACCTCGACCTGAGGCTAGACGAGCGCGAGGACGCGCAGGTAATCCGGCCGGTGCGAGATTTCTTCGAAGTCCGCGCCGATACCTGCCAGCACACTGTGAGATCGACGAGCCGTGAGTTGCGCCAGGCCCTGAAGTCACCGGAGTTCGGCGACCAGATCGTCTACTTCTGCTGTCATTGCGGCAGTCAGCAAAGCCCCTATGGAGGGCCTGCGCGATCCGTGCTCGTGCTCACCGACTACGAGACCATCACCCCGGGCCACCTCTGCGAGTGGCTCAGAGAGCGAGACCTGCCCTCCAAGCCTTTCGTCTTCATCAACGCCTGCGGCGGTGGCCTGCTGAACTCGCGGTTCTACTGCTCGTTCGGGCATGAGCTGATCCGCAAGGCCGCCAATTGCGTGATCGGGCCTGAGGTCCGGATTCCAGGTGCCTTCGCGGGAATGTATGCGGTCGAGTTGTTTACCCGGTTTCTGGTGCCGCGCAGTCACCTCGGCCTGGCCATGCGGGAGGTGAGCCGGCATCTGATGGACAACTACCACACGCCTCTTGGCCTGGTGTACGGGCTGTACCGAGGGCTTGACACCAGGCTGGTGGTCGACGGCAGTGCCTGACGACGCAGTGCCTGACGGTGGTGGTGGCTTCCGGTCCGGGCATTTCCAGGTGCTGGAGCTTGGCGCGGATGGCCGGTTCATCGACTCGGGCGGCGACCGCGCCCCGGTCTCCTGGCCGAAGCTCGCCCTGTTCCTGGATCGGGCGATTGTCGTCCCCCACGACGTGACCGACATCTTCGTCTGGGTCCACGGCTGGCGCAACGACGAGCTCACCCACGCGACCGGACTAGCCGATCAGGTCTTCCGCCGGGCAGAAAAGCTCTACCTGGCGCACCCGGAGCGCTATCCGAAGCTGGCCACCTTCGCGCCGATGTACGTGCTCGTCAACTGGCCGTCGGCGAGCGGCCCGACGTACTCAGGCTACGCGCGCATCCGAGAGCGAGCCCACGAGCTGACCCGGCACGGGCACGCTTCGCGGGTGCTGGCTTTTCTGCTCGGGTACCTAGACCAGCGCCGGGGCGGGCGGGCCCGCCCGCAGACGCTTCAGACTCCAGGCGGCCAGTATCTGCACTGCGTCGGCCACTCCTTCGGCGGGCGGTTCCTCGCGGAGGCTGTCATGGACGCCGCGAATCCCGACACCGCGCTCCTGCCGCTGCTGCCTGCTCAGACTCGCTACCCGTTTACGGTCGACAACTTCCTCATCTTCCAGCTGGCCGCGCCGCCGGAGATCTTCGCCGGAAGACTCCGGCCGCTCCTTGAGGACGCTCCGCTCCAGGGGCCGGTCTGCCTCACGTTCAGCAAGCACGACCAGGCGACCGGAATCTTGCACGCACTGGCCGAAGGGCAGCGAGGCATCGGCTGCGTTGGCGCTCGGGCGCCCGCTCAGCTGATCAAGACCACCGCGCTCCGGCCACCTGACGAGCCCTACCTGGTCGCCGATCTCAGCTCACCGATCGTGAACGTGGACGCGACCTGGCGGTTCCGGCGCGGACGGCCCCCGGCCGGCGCCCACTCCGACATCGGCCACGAGGAATCGGCTCACCTGCTGCTAAGCCTAGTGAACCTCGCCCGGTGAGGGCTCACTGCGGCCGCTAACCTCGCTGCCCCGATTGGTCTGCTCCCGCGCCCAGAAAAACCCAAACGGATCCCAAACGGATCCCAAACGGCGTCGCGCTCACGCGCCGCTAGGAAACCCGACAGCACCATGGTCCTACTTACTGCTATCCAGACGACAGTAAGTAGGACCATGCTGTCGTTAAATCTGGACCCCAACAGCAGCAAGTAAGACCATGCTGCTGTTGGTCCGGGCGCCGATTCGTCAGGCGAGGACCAGTAGCTCTACGAGAAGGCAGATTGTAATAAAGACATAAAGGCCCGCAGTGCTCGGCGACCTGGCCTCGGGCCACAGCGAGGCCAGATACCCGGAAACTCGCCGGTAATACGAGTCGTGGGCGGATGGCCACTCGATGGTCGCGGTCCCGACAATGTCGATCGTTCCCTGACCCTCAAGGACGGCTACGATCCCGGTGGTCTTGAGCTCCGCGTCGAGCTCGTTATTCCGGTTGATGAAGGCACGCTGGATCAGCTTGTACTGACAATCTATTAAGAAGAAAGAGATAACTGCGCCGACTCCGACGAGAAGCAGCGCGGGCCTGTGGTAGGCAACCGCGAAACCGCCGATTGCCAGAGCCACCGTGACACACCAGACTCTTGATCTGGAACACGGTCGTATCCAGGCTCCTGATGGCAGCCTGGATACCGCTCAGCTCGGCCTGGAGAAGCGCCAGCCTGGCCTCAGACTCCTTCATCTGGCCCGCCTAAAGCCGACCGTCGCAGAATCGCCGCCCGGTTCGGGGAGCACGCTCCCTGGGCAGCAGAGGTTACCATTTACCGGATCCTACAGCGCTGGAGGCGCGGACTTACTAGTTCGCCAGCCGGGTTCTTACGAGAAGGTCAGCACCCAGGAAGAGATTGAATAGGGAGATGGCCGCCATCGCGTTGCCCGGCCTGAGATGGCGGCGTCTCCCCAGCCCCTGCTAATGAACCATCTGGAGCGCTGGCACCGGAGCCGGGAGCATGGCGCTGATCCCGGCATCGCCGGGCTGGCAAACACCAGCAGTACGGTCCGGGGACGGCAGTCCGCGGACCGTACTGGTGTGACCTGAACTGGCTGCGTTGAGGCGGTGCCACGCGGCGGTGAAGGCCAGCAGGTCCTCCTCGGTGCCGCCGCATCCGGTCACGATCGCGCTGACCACCTCGATGGTCGGCAGGGTCTCATGCTTCATCGCGTGCTGAATCGTGGTGTGCACCCGCTTCTGCTTGGCTCCCGCTGCGATGGCGCGCAGCGACAAGCCTGAGAACGCCTTGAGCTTGCGGAGTTCAAGCACGAACTCGGCGGGTGTCTGAGCCGCCGATGGATCCGGCCGCACCTCAGGCGCGCTAGCGCCATTCCGCTTGCGGACGGACCCTGGCCTGCGATGGCGTCCGGCCTGGCCGCCCTTCTGGTCGAAGGCTGGCCACACGACGTCCTCGATCTTGCGGATTTCGCTGAGAACGGCCGGTTGCTCCAGCATGCCTGGCCGCCTGAGCATTCGCCGCACCCCGGCGAGTGCCGCCGACGTGATGGCAGCCTCAGCCTGCAGGTCGGTGCTCGGCTCGGCGGCCGGGCCGCGACCGACCCGGCGGTTCACCTCACCCATCCCGCTGGCGTCGGCTTGCGGTAGCTAGTACTGAGCATTTGTTCTCCATTGATTCAGGTGACAACGAGGAACATCCCTGGACGGGCTGACTCTTTGGCGTGGACATTGTGTACCGCTGGTGTTATTTGGAGTGTGACCAGCGGGGGGCTACGAGTCGGCAAGCTACTCCAGCGCCGGCGATGTTGCAGGAAGTGCCGGTTTGTTCGCATCGAAAAGTACATAGCGCAGCCTGTCCAATGGAGGCTGCCTGTGGATTTGCCGGTTTTGACCTCTAGAAGTCGAGTGATGTACCTAGTAGTGTGTGATTCACAGATGCACGCCATTCTGCTCTGTGCTTGCGCACATGCTGATGCACAGTGTCGTTTGTTGCACGGCGTCGTTTGTTGCACAGCCGGCAGATAACTTATGGCGTCAGATCCGGTAGCAGGTCCTATTGGCGTGGACACGCGGGTCGCTGTAGCAGAGGTGCCCTGTTTGGAGCAGGGCGACTTCGAACTGGGGTGATCCCGGCGAGCCGGGATCACCCCAGATATCAGCCTGAGCGGCTGCGATCACCGACTTATCCTGGTCCCCGCCCCTTTGCGGTAGCTGAAGCGGTCGGCTTTGACCGCCGCGCTGGTGCCAGCCGGATTCGTGACCCGGATGTCGACTGTGCCGCGCAGCTCGGCGGGCGCGGTTACCCGGAGCTGCGTGCTGGATCTCACCGTGAACTTCTTCGCCGGGATAGTGCCGAAGCTGACGACGGTAGCGTCGGTGAAGCCCTTTCCCGTGATGGTGACGGTGGTGCCCCCCACGAGAGGCCCGCTCCGGGCGCTGAGCTTGGTCACTGCCGGCCCGGTGCCGTAGAAGAATCGGCCGGACGCCGACTTGGCGCTCGTGCCGCCTTTGGTCCGAACGCGGACGCTGACCAGTCCCCGCCCCGCCGGCGTCGTGACGGCCAGGGCCAGGTTCGACAGGTACGTCACCTTCTTGGCCGGCTTGCTGCCTAGCAGGACCTTGCTTCCTGGCGTGAACCCGCTGCCGAGGATGGTCAGCTTCGTCCCGCCGGCCGGTGATCCGCTCGCGGCGCTGAGGCTGGTGATCTTCGGCACTGGCGCCTTGGCCTCGTTGCGGCAGGACATGGTGATCGTCAGGCCGGTCTGAGGCGGCGGGACCGGGTAGGGGCCGATCGTCACCGTCTTCGCCGACCGCCGGGCGGGGTTGACGCAGCCGGGTGCGCTCGCCTGGACCTTGTACCAGCCGGCGTAGACCTCCCAGTGGAAGACGCCGTCGCTGGCCGTCGTCTCAGGGTCGGTCGCCGGCAGGATCCCGGGCGAGGTCTTGCTCACCGCCAGGTAGGCGCCGTTCTTGGTATAGGAGTGCAGGATCGTCACAGTGGCGCCCTTGATCGGGTGACCGTTGGTGTCGAGCACCGTTCCAGAGGGGTCGATATAGGTATTCGGAGCGAATGCCATAGCGCCTGGCGTGTGGGGCGGACAATGCAGCCCGGCGAAGAGCTTCTGGATTTCGGCGGTGACGAAGTCCCCGATGGCGGTCTGGATGCGATAGGTCGCGTAGAGGAAGACAAGTCCCGCGATGATGCCCGCCGCGACGATCCCCAGCAGGCCGAAGGCTGCCGCATAGGGCAAGACCGCCGCGAGTACCAGGAGGGTCACCGTGCCGACGGTCCGGTTGATGATGGCGGCGATGACTCCTTCCAAGGCGGCCTGTACGGTCTGCGACGCCGCGTCGATAGTGGTGGCGCAACTCGGGTTCCAGACCGCGTCGATGTCGGCCTTCAGCGCGGCGAGTTCGTTCACCAGCGGCGATGGCAGGATATTCGCCAGGCATTCCAGCACGACTGTGGACAAGTTCAGCGAGTGCGAGCACGGCGGGAAGAGCACCTGCGGCGTCCCAGGACCACCAGAACGAGACTGGCCGCGAGCGGCTTCGACCGCCGCCCGCAGTGCCCGGATCGACACGGAGTTGAAGAACACCGTCCCGGGCGCAGCCTTCACGGTGATCGTGCTGAACTGACCAAGCGCCCCCGTCGAACTGGTCGTGAACCCCACCTGGTAGGTCATGCCGGTCACGTTTACCGCGTTGTTCGGCGCTACCGTCACGGTCGCCGCTGCCGGGATCGCGTGCTGGGCGACGAGGGTGTAAGTGGCGGTGGCCTGGCCATTTTTCTGACAAAAAACTGACATTCGACTCGGCGTCGCGTCGCTCTCGGAAACCGCCCTATCTGCCGCTGCGAGGCGAGAAGACATTCCTGATCACCCTGATCGCCAGGATCGCGAGGACCAGCGCCGTGGCCTGACGGGTTCCCGCCCGTGCCGGAGCCGGGGCGGGCGGCCGGACTCCGGCTTGCTCAAGGCGGGCGGCCAGCCGCAGGTCGGCATCGGTGTCGGCCGCGGTCAGCAGCCGCCGTTGCTGCAGGAAGTAGAGGAGGGCGAAGCCGGGCGCCACCAGCAGCACCGCGAGGCCCGCGACGACGAACTCCGCGACCAGGGTCGCGGTGGGCGCGCTGCCGGTGCCCAGCGACAGCGAGGTCGGGAACAGGTAGGGGTACTGGGCCAGTCCCCAGCCCCACACCACGGTCGCCACGGCGATCGCGGCCGTCGACCCGCAGGGCAGACGGGTGGTACCAGCGCAGCCAGAGCATGCCGAGCACGGCGATCCCGGCCGCGATCGAGATCGCCACCAGCGGCAGGGCGATGCCGGTCAGGCGGTGGAAGACGTACGGCGAGCTGTCGGACAGCTCCGCGAACGTGCCGCCGGCGAGCGCGCCGGTGACCGCCCCGGCTGCGGTGGCGCGCAGCGCGAAGTAGCGCATCAGGTCCTGCGTGCCCGCGCTGGCGCGCCTCCAGGACCAGGAACACCGCGCTGACGTAGGCGCAGGCGGCGACGAACAGGAACCCGGTGAGGATGGCGGTGGGCGAGGTCCAGGCGGCCAGCACGTTGCCGGTCGGGGTGCACGGGCACCTGCCCGGTGGCGACCGCCCCGACCACGGTGCCCATGAAGAACGGCGTGATCAGCGAGGAGGCGGCGAAGATCGCGCCGGTGAGCTGCTGCATCCGCAGCCGCTGGGCGGTGTGCCGGAACGCGAACCCGACCCCGCGCAGCACGATGCCCAGCAGGGACAGGCTCAGCGGCACGAACAGCGCGGTCATGATGGCGGCGAACGCGGGCGGGAACGCGGTCCACAGCAGCACCAGGATGAAGATCAGCCACACGTGGTTGGCTTCCCAGACCGGGGTGATGGACTCGTCGATGAGCTCGCCGGGGGGCCGCGCCGCGCTCGGCGCCGCCCGCCAGCAGGTCCCAGATCCCGCCGCCGAAGTCGGCCCCGCCGAACAGCGCGTAGGCGGCGAGGACGACGAACAGGATCGCGGCGACCGCGATGGTCTCCCGGCGACGGGTTCATCCGCCGGATGCCCGGGCACGGCGTCCCGGGGCCCTCGCCGGTCGGCGAGGGCCGTACGGCACCTGCTCGGCGTCCTCTTCGGCGGGCGTTCCTCGCCGCCATCGCCGCGACATGATCATCGGAACGCCGATCGAGACCAGCGGTCAGGATCGCGTACAGGACCAGGATCACCGCCCAGCGTGACCGTGACCCCGCTGGACGGGGTGACCGCGTTGTTGACCAGCAGGACCCGGTAGACGATCCAGGGCTGGCGGCCGACCTCGGTGACGACCCAGCCCGCCTCCATCGCCGCCACCGCGGCGACGCCGCCGAGGGCGGCGGGCACCAGGAACCACGCGGTCATCAGCAGCCGGCGGTGGAACCACCACCACCAGCCCTGCCACGCCGCCAGCGCGAACAGGAAGAAGCCGATCCCCACCATCAGGTCGAAGCTCAGGTGGATGAGCGTGTCCAGCGGCGGCCGCTGCGCCGCGGGCACGCTGTCCCAGCCGATGACCCGGGTGTGCGGGTTGAACCCGACCAGGATCGAGTCGAACGCCGGGATGGCGGCGCCGAGGTAGACGTGGCCGTTGATCAGGATCCCGCCCAGCCATTCGGGAGCGTCGCGCGTGGTCGCTGGAGACGTACTCCATCGCGGCGAACTTGACCGGCTGGTTGTGCGCGATGAACCGGGCGATGACGTCGCCCATCATCACCTGCAGCGGGGCCGCGATCCCGGCGATCGTGAACGGGATGGCGAAGCCCAGCCGGTGGTAGCGGTCCCGGCGGCCGCGCAGCAGCCCGACCGCGTAGACGCCGGCCACCAGGAATCCCGTCACCATGTACGCGGCGAGCACCATGTGCGCGGTCTCATACGGGGTCGAGGCGTTGAAAAACACCGACACCGGGTCGACGCTGGTGAGCTTGCCGTTGTTGAGCGTGTACCCGGCCGGGGAGTTCATCCACGAGTTCGCCGCGACGACCGAGAGGGCGCCCAGGATCCCGGCCACCACGATCGGCATCCCGCTCCACCAGTGCGCCCAGGGCGACAGCCGCCGCCACCCGTACAGGTACACCCCGACGAAGATCGCCTCGAGGAAGAAGAAGATCCCCTCCAGCGAGAACGGGAGGCCGATCGCCGCCCCGAACCGGCCCATCAGGCCCGGCCACAGCAGGCCCATCTCGTACGACAGCACCGTCCCCGACACGGCGCCGACCGCCACCAGCACCGCCATGACCTTCGACCAGCGGCGCGCCAGCAGCATCGCCGCCGCATCGCCGCGCTTGATGCCGATCCACTCCGCGGTCATGGTGACGGCCGCGAACGCGACCCCGAAGCAGGCGAGGATGATGTGGAACCCCAGCGACGACCCCATCTGCGACCGGGCCGGCACCGGATCCGCGGCCAGAACGTGCGCCATCGTGCCCATCGCGCGCTCCCGTTCGTCTCATGTCCGCACCGCGGCTGCGAACCGCCGCTAGGTGTACCGCCACCGCGCTCCGGGTACACGTGAGCAGCACCCGCAACGTCTCTCCCAGAGATGGCATCGGGCATATGAGCAGCAGAAACGTAGGAGCGGTTGCCCTGGTCATCCTGCTCGGGCTGGTCGTCGGCGCGCTCGGACTGGTCGCCGCCGACCTGTACGCCGTCGGGGTGCTGATCCTCTTCCTCGGCGGCGTCGGCGCCGCCGTCCTGGCCGGCGAGTACCTGATGGCGCGAGTGGGCAGCCGTAGCTAGGCGTGCATGAGCGGCGTGTCGACCAGGTGCTCTGCGACGAACCAGGCCTGCAGTTCGCCGGTCCGGATCACGTCTCCGACCAGCAGGTCGTTGGTTCCGTCGTCGCCCAGCTCAGCGGTCCTGGCGGCGGCGTCGTGAGCGTCGATCAAGATGAGCTCGTGAGCCTCGAGCAGCCGCGAGAGCATCGCGGGAACCTCTTCGGCCCCGTCGGGCGGCCGGGGGATCGTGGTGATCTCCGCGACGTGCCTCGGGTCGCCGATGGCGACTCCGCCCAGGCTCTGGATCCGCTCGGCGACCAGATCGATGAGTGCGAGCTGTTCTCCCGCGTGCTTGTCGAGCAGAAGATGCAGCTGGTAGAAGGTCGCGCCGCGCATCAGCCAGTGATGCTTCTTGTAGAGCGCATGCAGAATCTGCGTATTGGCGAGTGCTCGGTTCAGGCGCTCGCAGGAGTACATCCGGGCATCGAAGGACAGGCCAAGCGGGAATTGCCTGACTGTCCCGAACTTCTGCACCTGCACTCCGCGCTGATGCAGCCAGGGCTGACTGCCGGACCGGCGTCGGGCGCCGTTTCCGGCGCTGGCCGACCTGGCGCTGGTCGTTTTGGTGCTGGCTGATCTCGCGCTGGCTGATTTGGCGCTGGTCGATTTCTTGCTTGCGGGTCGCGACGCGCGTCCCGCGTTCTGCCCGGATCTTGCCGACGGGACCTTCGCGGTAGATGTTTTCGCTGGCACTGTTCCCCCTCTTGGCGCATGCTCCGCAAGGTCCGCCCTTGCACCTGCGACAGCCATCTACTGCCCGCCCGCCCCCCGCATTCCCTACAAGCACACGCAATGATTCGGCGGGCAGCCCGAGGTAACGCTGGCCTGGCCTTGGTCACCTCGGGCTGCTCGCCGGTCAGTTATCCCTTGGTGGCGAGAGTCTGGAGCTGGGTGAGCGCGCCGTTGAAGACATCCTGGTCACCAGGCAGGGTGCCAGAGTCGGCGTACTGCCAGAAGGTGTAGAAGCTCCATCCGGCCGGCAGGGTGCCGCTGTGCGCGGCGCTGTAGTTCGCGATCCACAGCGGGTCGTCGCTGCCGAAGCCGGCGTTGTTGCCGGTGCAGGTGGTCCACCAGTCCGTGGTGCTGTAAATCACCGGGAAGACGCCCTCGCGGAAGGCGTACTCGTTGACGAAGTTGTGCAGCCACGTGACCATTGCCGATTGCGTCAGCCCATAGCATTCGGCCCCGTAGGGGTTGTACTCGATATCGAGAGCGCCGGGCAGGGTCTTGCCGTCGGCGGACCAGCCGCCGCCGTGGCTGATGAAGTAGTCGGCCTGCGTCTGGCCCTGCGAGTTATTCGGGATGCCGAAGTGATAGGCGCCTCGGATCAGGCCGCTGTCGAACGGGCCCTGATACTGATTGGTGAAGTCGGGGTTGGTGTAGTAGGTGCCCTCGGTTGCCTTCGCGTAGGTGAAGTCGATGCTGGGCGCTACCGAGGCCCAGTTGACGGCACCCTGATGGCTGCTCACGTCGATGCCGGGCAACTGGGGGACCGTGGCGCCGGTCGCGACCGGCGGGCCAGACCGGAGCTTCTTCCAGCGGGCGTGCGCTGCGGTCACCGTTCCCATCGAGTCGGCGCCTGGATGGGTGAGCTTTTCCGGGTGGACCGGGGTCGGCTTGAACGTCGGCCTGGCCACCGGCACCATGACGCCGGAGGCAGTCCTGGCCCAGACGACAGGGCCTGCCCGCCCGGTCGTAGCGGCCTGAACTGGTCGCCCGGCGGGAGCTGCCTGGGCCGATGCCGACAGCGTGGTCAGTCCCAGCAGGGCGGATGCCAGCGCTAAGACCGAGACAGTTGCCAAGGGGCGGGCGAACGCTAAGGGGCGGGCGAGGGGACGGGTGGTGGTTCGGCGGAATCCGCGCACGACTCCTCCAGTCTGCGAAGCGAGCGGTCCACCTGAGAATCCCTCAAATGGGGAAATCTGGCCATAAGCAAACGCCAACTTTTCCGACTTGCGGGTTCTTGGCTACTCCGCCGATGGTGCCGGAGCCGTGGGCGGGGTTTCGGCTGGGGCGATCTTGTTGAGCCAGCAGATGGCACACAGCATGTGGGCCTGTTCGTGCTTGCCCTGGTCGTGCTCCCACGCGAAGTAGGCGGCACCCCCTGCGAGCACCAGTTCAAGCCCGCCGACCGGGAGTCCTATCGCCAGAATTCGCCGGATCATCTACGGCTCACCTGCCATCCGCCAGGGGCGGATCACCGCCCGCCGCATCGTCGCCGCCATTTCGGACCCGGTGCACTGGCAAACCCAGCCGATGTACCCTAAGTCCTCCGGCATCTTTCAGTAAACCGGTAGTAGATAGGAACCGTCCACATTATCGCGATTGCCGGCGCCCTCTTTGCTACCTCAATTGGCGGGGCAGGGGTCGCGGCTCGGTTCTCTTGGTCCGCGGACCGTGATCAGCACCAGTCCGGCGACAAGCACCAGGCCGGCGCAGATCGCGCCGCCGCGGTCGTGCGGCAGCCGGGTCGGCCAGACCCAGGGCGTGGTCGAGCGGTGCGCGAACGCCCCTTCGGTGATCAGCAGGTAGGCCATCGGCCCGGTCCAGCCGAACGAGCCGCC
Organism: uncultured Actinomycetota bacterium; assembly: GCA_963737865.1. Taxonomy (GTDB): domain Bacteria; phylum Actinomycetota; class Actinomycetes; order Streptosporangiales; family Streptosporangiaceae; genus Chersky-822. The sequence goes on from CAVTUG010000001.1 coordinate 122,636, forward strand.
GAGCACGACCGCGGACAGCAGGCCGATCCCGGCCATGCCGCCGACGTTGCGCAGCAGGGCGAGGGTCACCGCCCGGCAGCAGCCCGCCGCGGCCCCGGCGGCCAGCGCGCCGAAGGCGACCGCGGTGATGCCAGGACGCCGCGCCCAGTCTCAGCCAGGGCAGCCACCGGCCGGCGGCCCGTTCTGATTCCCCGAACGGCCCGTAGGTGGTGACCGCGATCACGGCCGCGGCCCCGCTCTGGATCGTCAGCGGCGATGAACTTCCTGGCGGCGGCGCCGCCGGCGATGTCCCAGTGCCAGTGCAGCGAGGACCACAGCAGCGCGCCGAGCGCGGCGAGCAGCACCACCGCGATCGGCACCCGGCGGCTGGTCAGGTACAACCTGATCAGCCGCGAGCCAGCGGCCGCGCCGGCCGGGCCGGCTGCGTCGGCGCCGGCGGCGGACGCTGCCCGGCGCGGGCCGGTGCAAGACCCGCCGTAGTCATGGCATGTCCTTCAGGGAGAGCCGGCCGGCTCGTAGCGCGGCCAGATGGGCGGCGAGCCAGGCCTGCCTGGCCGACGCCGGCAGGGCGGCGAACCGCCTGGCGGCCGCGTAGACCGGCCCGGTCGCCGGTCCTGGGCTGGCGGACCGGGCGCCGTCCTTGACCGGTCGGTCATCAGCCTGGGCTGCGCGGCGAACGGGATGCCGGCGCCTTGCAGCAGCGCCGCCTGCACGGCCTGCTGAGCTGGGCTGCCGTGGCCGCTGGCCTGGCTCGCGCCGACGGAAGCCTGGGCGAAGCCAGCCGCAGCTGGCCGTTGAACTGCCTGGCACCACCGGTCCGGCCGCAGAAGCCGCACGGTCCCGGCATGTTGAGCAGGCCCAGCGACAGGTGCAGCACCGGCGGGCTGCCGCCAAGCGAGATCACCTGCGGCGGCCCGCCGTGTCCCGCTCGATAGGCCGCGGCGACCTGGGTGACCCGGACCGGCGCGCCCGGCAGCCCGGCCACCTCGGCGAGCACCGGGGCCAGGGCCGCGTTCACGTCCGGCAGCCAGCGGCGATAGGCCGGGTTCAGGCACACCGGCGATCCCGGCCGCGTGGGCGCAGACCGGCGTGATACGCGATCGGCTCGTCGTTCGCGGCGTCGTGCAGGGCGCGGGATGACCACGCCGTGCGCGCGCGACCCGGGCGATGCTGGCCAGCCCGATCGCGGTCCCCGCCGACGCTACGCCGGCGACCGCGAGCACGGCGGCGGCGTCGGCGCAGCCGCTTGCCGCCGGCCCGGGCGGGCAGGCCGGTCAGGCCAGCGCGAGCAGGGCGATCCCGGCCAGGAACATGATCCGCGCGATCGGCAGGTCAGGCAGCCAGTGGTAGAAGATCCCGGAGTCGGCCTGGGCGTTGCCGTCGAAGTTGCCGTTGGAGTTGGTCGGCAAGATCAGCGCCCACCCGGCTGGGGTCCCTGAACCCGGCTTGCGACGACATCACCATCGCCAGGAACCCGCCGAACGCGGCCACCGGAGCGGCGAACCGGCTCGGCCAGTAGACCCCGACGGCGAACCCGAAGGCGCTGAACGCGGCCACCGCCGTCGCGCCGACGGCGACCGACCACCACGGCGGCGAGCCACCGACGCCCTGGCGGGCGTACACCGCGAACATGACGCCGACGAAGACCAGGTAGGCGGCCACGGCCCAGATCGCGGTCGCGGCCCAGGTGGCGAGCTGCGCCGCCCAGCGGGGCCGGGCGGTCGTGGTCACCAGGTCAGCCAGGCCGCGGCGGCCGTCCCGCGATCCCATCCAGGCGGCCACGCCAGCCACGAACGGCCCGAAGTCGATGATCGTGTGCCCCTGGCCCAGGTTCCAGAACGTGCGCATTCCGTAGAGCGGCGCGGTGGCGGTGCTTGGCCGGTAGGAGTCGAACCAGAACAGCGCGGCGATCAGCGGCAGGATCCACGGCATCGCGTTGCGGCGCAACTCCACCCGCAGCAGCCGCAGCGGCGCCCTGCGGAACAGTGCCAGCCGCGCCGCGGGGTCCGGTGCCGCACCGGGGCGGCGGTCGCGGCGGTCATCACGCCACCTCCTCGGCGGACCTGGGCGGCCGCGAGCACCGCACTGTAGCCGCGCTCCAGCGGCGCGTCGCCGACTGCGCCGCGTGCCCTCGCCGCAGGCGATCAGCTCTTCCGGCGTGCCCTGGAACACGATCCGCCCGGCATCCATCAGCGCGACCTGGCTGCAGGCGGCACCGACATCCTCGACCAGGTGGGTGGAGACGATCACGGTGGCCCGCTCGCCGAGGTCGCGCAGCAAGCGCGCGGAACGCCACCCGCTGCTCGGGATCAAGGCCGGCGGTCGGCTCGTCAAGCAGCAGCAGCTCAGGCTCGTTGACGATCGCCTGCGCGATCCCGGCCCGGCGCAGCATGCCGCCGGACAGGGTGCGCAGCTTCGCCCGGGCCCGGCCGCCGAGATCGACTCGCTCGATCGCCGTGCGCCACCGCCTTCGGCACCTGGCCCGGCGGCATCTCCTTCAGCAGCGCGAAGTACTCGACGAACTCGGCCACCGTGAATCCCGGGTAGTAGCCAAGGTTCTGCGGCAGGTAGCCGAGCCTGCGCCGGATCTCCCGCCGCGGCCCGTAGCCGCCTGGGTCGCGGCCGAGCAGCCGGATCCGGCCAGAGGTCGGCGGGATCACCGTGGCCAGCATCCGCAGCAGCGTCGTCTTGCCCGCGCCGTTCGGGCCGAGCAGCCCGAAGACTCCGGGCCCGGTCTGCAGGCTCACCCCGGCCACGGCTCTGGGCGCGGCCGAACCGCCTGGTCACATCGCTGATCTCAACGTTCATGACGATCCTTTCGGAATGCGGGTGGCAAACCAGGCGATGGTGCCGCCGACGGCGGCGACCGCCAGATAGGGAAGGACGAGCGCGGAGCTGACGACTGCCGTGGCGAGCTGGCCGGACGCCGTGTACACCGACAGCACCGTGATCGCCCAGGCGGCCAGGCCCGACTGATGACGCCGACGTTGGCCGACCGGGTGACCGTGGCCGCCGCCAGCGCCAGCGCGGACACCGCGGTCATCGGGATCAGCCAGCCGAAGGTGACCGCGGCCGCGGTCCCCGACGCCGCCGAGGCGACCAGCCCCAGCGCCGCGTTCAGCGCGAACACGACCAGCACCCGGACCAGCAGCACCATCCGGTAGCTGACCGCCATGCTCTGCGACAGTTCCCAGGCCGGGTCGATGCCCGGCCCGTAGGCGTAGGCGATGCCGGCCGCCGCGACCGCCGGCGCGAACAGCGGCACGAAAGGCGTGCCGGTCCCCAGCGTGGCGAACATACCGGCCGCCAGCACGATCGCGCTGGCGATGATCCAGCCAGGCAGCAGCGAGGCGGTGGTCACCAGCGCCCGGGCCAGCCCGGGCGAGCGCAGCGCCCGCCCGGCCAGCCGCTCCGCCAGACCGGGCCGGCGGCGCCAGACCTCGCGCCGCCACTGCCCAGCCACACCCGGTCCAGGTCGACATCGGCCGGGCCCTGATCCCGGCCCGGTTCGAAGCTGCCCGGTTCGAAGGTAGAACTCATCGTCAGCCTCCGTCCCTTACTGGCTGCCCCAGCACCGCGCGCATGATCTGCCTGACCCGGTGCGCGCGGCTCTTCACCGTGCCCTCGGGAACGCCCATCAGCCCGGCCACCTCGGTGACCGTCCGGTCCTCCACGTACATCAGCCGCCAGACCTCCTGCGTCGCGCTGCCTTGCGGGCCGAGCGCCCTGACCGCCTCGGCGAGTTCGGCCCTGAACACGGCGGCCTCGGCCGGATCGCCGGCGTCCTGGCCGCCGGCCGGACAGCCGCGTCCAGGCGCCTGGCCAGGCGGTCAGCGACACCCGGCCGGCCCGCGCCGCCGCAGCCAGAGCGCCGCCTGCCGCCTGGTGATCACCCACAGCCAGCCGCCGGGCGACGCCCTGCGGCCGGTAGCCGCGCGCCCCCCGCCAGATCGCCAGGAAGCTCTCCTGCAGCACGTCCTCGACCTCGGCCGCGGGCAAGATCGCCCGCAGCCGAGCCGCCAGCCACGGCGCATGCCGCGCGAACAGCTCACGCAGCGCGGCATCATCGCCGCCCGCCATCGCAGCGATCAGCTCGTCATCGTCCATCGCCTCTCTATTGCATCCCGGCGCGCGCGAGGTTCACCTAGATCCCGAAGAGCGCACGGGCGTGCCAAGGTAATGTGTAGTCGGCCGGCCACCAGGCGGGCTCGCCCGGAGAATCGAAGCGGGCCCGGGTGTAGCTCGGTGGAGGCACGGTGAGCGAGCAGAATCCTGGTGTACCGGGAGGCTTCGCGCCTGGTGCCCGGATTGCCAGCTATCTGCTCGAAGAGCGGATCGGCCAGGGCGGCATGGCCGTGGTGTACCGCGCGTACGACCAGCGCCTGGACCGCACCGTCGCACTTAAGATCCTGGCTCCTGATCTGGCCGACGACGAGGTGTTCCGGCAGCGGTTCATCAGGGAGTCCCGTGCGGCCGCTGCCGTCGACGATCCGCACATCATTCCGGTCTTCGAGGCGGGCGAGGTCGAGGGGCGCCCTTTTCATCGCCATGCGGTACGTCCGGGGCGGCGACGTTCGCTCCCTGCTCAACCGATTCGGGCCGCTGCCGCCAGGCCGCGCGGCCGAGATCGTCTCGCAGGTCGCCTCCGCACTGGACGCCGCCCACAGTCGCGGCCTGGTGCATCGCGACGTCAAGCCCGCGAACATCCTGCTCGACGGCAGTTCGGGACGGCAGGCCGGACCATGTGTACCTGTCCGATTTCGGGCTGAGCAAGGGCGCGCGACAGGCGAGCGGGCTGACCGGGAAAGGGATCTTCCTCGGCACGCTCGACTACATCTCCCCCGAGCAGATCGAGGGCAAGCTGGTCGACGGCCGGGCCGACCAGTACGCGCTGGCGTGCGCAGCCTTCGAGATCCTGTCAGGCACCCCGCCGTTCCAGCGTGACGAAGCCACAGCCGTCATGTATGCGCAGCTCTCCGACCTTCCGCAGGCGCTGTCCAGGTACCGGGCCGGGTTGCCGCTGGCCACTGATGCCGTCTTCGTCAGGGCGCTCTCGAAGTCGCCGGACGACCGGTTCGGCAGTTGCCGGGACTTCGCCGAGGCGCTGCGCAGGGCGTTGGGGATGCGGTCCTTCGACTCAGGTCCTGGCGATGGCCCGAGCCAGGGAAACTACGGCGCCGGTGAGACCAGGCGACCTGGCTTCTTCGACGCCATCTTCGGCGACGGCGGCAACGGCGGTCAGAGCGGGCTCGCCACCGCCGGCTACGTGCCCCGCAAGACGACGACTCCAGCCCAGGCCCACCATCCAGCAGGGCTCCCCAGCCCAGCAGGGCGGACCAGTCCGCCAGGCCGACTACGGGCCTGGTGCCATGACCACGAACCCGCGCCTGCGCGGCCCGGCCCACAAGGCGGCGGCCCGGCTCAGCAGGGCGGCCCGCCTCGCCAGGTCGCTTTCGGCGACGAACGCACCGAGTTGCCCCCCGCAGGCCAGCACCCGCAGGGCCAGTTCCGGCAAGGCCAGCCCCCGCCCCCGTGGCAGCCCGGCGGTGGCATCGGCGGCCCCGACCAGTACGGCGGGGGCGGCGGTCAGCGACCCCCATCTTCGTCACGGCGCAAGGCGGCACTGACGGTCGCGGTCGCGGTCATCGTGCTCATCGTCGGCGGCGTGGCCGTGCTCGCGCTAACGACCAGGCACTCCAGCGGCGGTCACGGCGGCGGCGGCGGCCTGCACCAGCAGACGGCCTTGACGCCGCCAGGCTGCGCGGGAAGCGCGGCACGCGGACCCAAGCTTCGTGCGTTCCCCGCCGTCCCGGTGCACGGCAAAACCGGCCAGCCCTTCGGCATCGCGATGAGTGCCGACGGCAAGGCCGTCTTCGTCGTGACCGACACCGCCGTCAAGGTGTACCGGGTCTCCGGCGACACTCTCACCCCCAGCGGCCCGAGCTACCCGGTCGGCACCACGGTCAGGACGGCGACGACGGCCACCGTGACCCGAGACGGCCGCTACCTGCTAGTGGCTGCCGATAACGGGATCAAGGTCCTGGACGCCGTCGCCGCCGAGAAGGGCGAAGGGTCGGCGATCCTCGGCACGCTGGCGGTGCCGGGCCTGACCAAGTACGGCCGCGCGGTCGGCGTGGCGGTCACCCCGGATGACAAGTTCGCCTTCGTCAGCCTGCAGTTCCGCGACGAGGTGGGCGTGTTCAGCCTTGGCAAGGCCATCCGCGACGACTTCAAGACCGGCGTCGACTACTTCGTCGGCTCGCTGGACGTCGGTGCGCAGCCGGTGGGCCTGACCATGTCCAGCAACGGCGACATCCTCTACGCGACGGCCTTCCGGGGGAACTCGGCGGTCCCCGGCACTCTGAGCGTCGTGGACGTCACCCGGGCGACCAGCCCAGCTCAGCTGAAAAATGCGGTGATCAGCCAGGTCACGACCGGGTGCTTCCCTGCCCGGGTGGTGCTGTCACAAGACGGCAAGACCGTCTGGGTGACGGCGAGGGAGAGCAACTACCTGCTCGGCTACTCGGCGTCGGCGTTGCTGCACGACCCGGGCAAGGCGCTGATCGCGGAGGTCCAGGTCGGCAAGCAGCCCATCGGCATCGCGATCGTCAGCGGCGGCAAGCGGATCGTGGTCAGCGACGACAACAACACCACCACGTCCCAGCCGGAGGCTGGCAACCTCGCCGTGATCGACACGGCGGCCGCCCTCCGCCGTAAGCCCGCGCTGCTCGGCTACATCCCGGCCGGCGTAACCCCGCACGAGATGGTGGTCTCGCCCAACGGCCGCGTCCTGTATGTCACGGATACGACGGCAACCAGCTCCAGATCATCGACATCAGCAAGCTGCCCTGACCCTCGCCCGCCGCTTGCGACAGCAGCATGACCCTACTTGCTGCTGTTGCCGGGCAATTTCGAACAGCAGCATGGTCCTACTTACCGCTGTCAGGACGACAGTAAGTAGGACCATGCTGTCGTTGGAATCGGCTCGTCGAAAGGACCGTGGCCCGGGCTACTGCTGTTGGCACCCGGTCCGCGCGCTCGCCCGGTCCGCCGCGCACCGAGCCCGAACGCTTACCGCGAGGCCAGCGCCAGCGACAGGCCGCTGACGTAGCCGGCCCCGGCTGCGTCGATACCGGCGGTGAACGTCTCCTGGCCGGCGACGAGGCCGTGCGACCTCCAGCGGAGCGGGGCGCAGGCTGGCTGCCAAAGTCGGGCGGACTCACGCGGACCACCCCGGCGGGCACGTCGACGTCGAGGCCGAGCAGAGGCCTGGACGAGCGCGCCGGCCGCGGCGGCGGACCACGCCTGCGGGCGGCAGGACGGCGGGTAGGGCGAGGGCCACGGCAGCTCGATCCCGCGCGTGGCCGGAGAACAGCTCGGGAAGCCGCCAGTCGAACGCGGCCGCCGCCGTCGAGCAGCCCGTCGGCCAGCGGGGCCGCGGCCGCCTGGTGACCGCTGCGGACAGTCCCCTGATCGCGATGGCCGTGTCGTGGCTCCACACCGACCCGCAGTGATAGCTCAGCGGCGATGTAGCCGCGCATTGCCAGCGGACATGGTGCGCAGGCCGAACCCCGAGTCCATGTCCGGGCCGGCCAGCCGGTCGGCGACCAGGCTCCTCCTCGGCGCGGTGAGCAGGCCGGTGCCGAGCAGGTGGCCGATGTTGCTGGTCAGCGAGTCCACCTGCGCTTGGCGCCGTCCAGCGCGAGCGCCGGATAATTTCCCACCGAATCTGTGCACCCAGAACGACCGATCGGAACGCCTCGGCCAGCGGGCCGCCCAGTCCCGCCACTGCGCGGCGCCCGGCTCGCCGAACGCGTCGAGCAGGTCGGCGCCGGCGCATGGCTGCCTCATGGGCGTACCCCTGCACCTCGCACAGCGTCACCGGCGGCGCGGCGATCCGCCCGTCGGCGAAGCGGATCGGCGTCGTCCGAATCCTTCCAGCCCTGGTTGGCCAGGCCGTGCCCGCTCTCGTCGATGTACTCGAGCAGCCCGTCGCCGTCGGCGTCACCGTAGTCGGCGCATCCACGCGAGCGCCGCGCGCAGGCGGGCAGCAGTGCCCGGACCTCCGGCTCGCCGGCATGCCCCACCGCCACGCGTCGTGCAGCAGGCAGACCCACAGCGGCGTCGCGTCGATCGTGCCGTAGTACAGCGGGGCAGATCGTCGGCGTGCGCGGCCGCGCCTGGTCGGCCGAGCTCGTGCGGGATCTTGCCGGGCGCCTCGCCGGTGTGCCGGGTCGACTCGCTGCCCTGGAACGCCGCCAGCGCGCGCAGCGTGCCCGCGGCCAGCTGCCAGCCGAACGGCAGCAGCAGCCGCGCGGCCCAGATGCTGTCCCGCCCGAACAGGGTGAGGTACCACGGCGCGCCCGCGCCGAGGAACACCTCGCCGGGCGCCAGCGTCGTGGCCATCCGCAGCGCGGCCGCGTCGTCGAGCGAGCGGGCGAGCAGCCGCGGCAGCCGGGGGTCGGCTGACTCCGGCGCGCACCGGCGCCACGGGCGCTGCCGCTGGCGCGCGTGCGACGACCGACGCGCCGTGGTGTCGGTCACGGTCAGCCGCCAGCGCAGGTCGCTGGCCGAGCCGCCCGGCGAGCCGACCTGCCAGCGTGACGCGGCTCCGCCGTCGTCGCGCGGCGGTCGCGACCGCTCGCCCCGGGCGCCCTCAGCCGCACCGTCAGCCTGGTGTCACCCCAGTTCAGCCCCTCGGCCGACTGCCGTGACGGTCACCAGCGGACCGGCCTGGCCGCGCTTGATCTCGGCCAGGACGGCCAGGTCGGCGGCGACGCGCAGGGTGAGCTCGGCGGTTCCGACGGCGCGGCGGACCGCACCGCAGCCGCACGCGCTCGTCGATCGCCGCGGCGGTGACGGTCCGCTCCCGCTCGACCCAGACCGCCGGGTCGACCGAGTCGGCGCCGATCTGCCCTCGGAACCGCGACGAACAGCGCGGCGCGCGCCGATCAGAGCCCCGACCGACCGGCGCAGGGCTCGGCGCCGTCGATCTCGAGCACCGCCTGGGACAGCACCCGAGAGTGCGCGTGCAGCACGCCCTGGGCGCCCGACCGCGCGGATCTGCCCGCTCGCGTTCGCTGAGCGCCACGGTCGGCGCGCTCAGCACCGTGACCAGGTCGTGCAGCCACGGCTGGCCCTCATCTGGCATCGATGGCCAGTCCTCCCAGGTGCTTGACACCAGCCTGAACGGACTCAGTATATCTATATGGTTTGAACGTTCAATACGGCTTTTAACTGCTATTCATTCGAAATATCCCTGACGCGGCCTGAGGACGCCAGAGGTCGCTGATCGACGATGCACGAGCCAGGATCGAGGTCGCGCTCAGCACGCGCCCCACGCTGGAAAGCGTCGCCCGCGAAGCTGCCGTCTCCCGGCAGACGGTGTCGAACGTGCTCAACGCACCGCACCTGGTCAGCGAAGAAACCCGGCGACGGGTCGAAGCGGTCATCGCCGCGACCGGGTACCGCCCGGTCAAGGCGGCGCAGACGCTGCGCACCCGGCGATCGCACCTGATCGCCGTCGGGCCTGCAGCCACCTGCGGAAGACAGAGGGGAGGTGGAGCACAGCTTCCTGCACGCGCTCACTGGACGCGCCCAGCTTCGCGGGTTCCGGACCCTGCTCTACACGGCCGGGAGCGACGACGTGGAGATCCGCGCCTACGAGAGCCTGCTCAGCGAGTACGACCTGGACGGCTTCGTGCTCACCGGCACCCATACCGGCGACGAGCGCACCGCCTGGCTGCGAGGACCAGGACATTCCGTTCGTGACGTTCGGCCGTCCGTGGGCCCCCGTGGCGGGCCGAGCGCCCCCGGCACTCCTGGGTGGACGTCGACGGAGCCAGCGGCGTGCTCGCGGCGAGCCGTCACCTGATCAGCCTGCGGCTACCGTCGGATCGCCTTCCTCGGCTGGCCGGAAGGGTCCGGCGTCGGCGACGACCGGCGTTCTGGCTGGGAGGCGGCCTGCCGCGAAGCCGGGCTGGCCACGGACGGGCTGGCCGTCCGGCTTGCCAACAGCCTCGCCGCCGGCCGGTCCGCGTGCGCTCAGCTCCTAGCGTCGCCGGACCCGCCGACGCGTTCGTCTGCGTCAGCGACCTGATCGCGCTCGGCGCCTGGTCGCTGCTGACCGCGCGCGGGCCTGACCGGCCCACGCCGTCGTCGGCTTCGACGACTCGGCTGCCGCTGCGGCGGCTGGGCTGAGCAGCGTTTCCCAGCCGCTGGCCGAGGTAGCGAAAGCCTGCCTCGATTGCCTGCAGAAGCTGCAGAAAGGACCGGGCACCAATGCCGAAGCGCCCGACATGGTGCTGCTGGAGCCCCGGCTGATCCTGCGCGGGTCGGTCCGCGACGCCTCCTTAGCTCGGCGCAACCCTGCACCCAGGAAGGAAGCTGACATGAAGACCAGCAGGGCCTTAATCTCAGTCGCTGCCGTCGGCAGCGTGCTGCTCATCGCCTCAGCGTGTAGTTCCGGCGGCTCATCATCGAGCGCCTCGTCCGGTTCGGCTGTCCCCAAGGCCACCAAGGCGCCGCTGACGCTGCTGTTCGGCTCGAGCGGCCCAGCGGAAACCAAAGCCGTCGACGCGGCGGCCGCCGCATTCACCAGGCAAAGCGGCATCAAGGTCAAGGTGATCGCCGCGTCCAACCTGACCCAGCAGCTGTCCCAGGGCTTCGCGGCCGGGAAGCCGCCTGATGTGTTCTACCTCGACCCGGGCACTTTCCAGAACTACGCCAAGGACAACGCGCTCTACCCGTACGCGCAGACCCTGCCGAACGCCAGACGATTTCTACCCCGCGCTGCGGGCCGCCTTCACCTACAAGGGCACGTTCGTCTGCGACCCGAAGGACGCGAGCACCCTCGCCCTGTACATCAATACCGCCGACTGGCACGCGGCCGGCCTGACCAGCGCGGACATCCCGAAGAACTGGAGCCAGCTCGCCGCGGTGGCGAAGAAGCTCACCACCGACGGCCGGGCCGGCCTGGTGCTCGACCAGAGTCACTCCGAACTCGACGAGTTCCTCTACCAGAACGGCGGCACGGTCGTCGGGTCGAACGGCAAGGTCGAGCTGGACAGCTCGCGCAATGTCTCCGCGCTGGACTTCCTGAAGAAGATGCTGGACCAGGGCGTCTTGAAGTACCCGCCAGCGCTGTCCTCGGGCTGGAGCGGACAGGCCTTCGGCGAGAACAAGGCCGCCATGGACATCGTCGGCAACTGGCTGGTCGGTGCGATGCAGGCCGACTACCCGAAGGTCCATTACCAGGTCGCGGCGATCCCTGCCGGTCCCACTGGCACGAGCGCGACGCTATCTTTCACCAACTGCTGGGGCGATACCGCGGTCCTCGGCCAACCTCGGCGGCGCGATCAAGTTCGTGCAGTTCCTGACCACGCCGCAGCAGCAGATGGCCTTCAGCAAGGCGTTCGGCGTCATCCCGTCCCTGGCGACGCTCCAGGGCAAGTGGCAGTCGACGTTCCCCAGCCTCGCCGTCCACACCAGGGAACTCACCTACGCGCACCCCGACATCGCGCTGCCCAACGACGCGCAGGCGCTCGCCGCGTTCGACTCCGCGCTAGCCCAGCTCGCGACCGGCAACCCGGCCGCCATCTTGCGGAAGGCGCAGACCAACCTCGCGCCGCTGGCGACGCAGGCGGGCTGACCTCATGGCGAGCCGCGAGCTAGCGCCGCCGGCCGAGCGGCGGACCCCAGCGACGTCTGGGGTCCGCCGTGGTCGCGGTGGCCGTGGCCCTCGTGGTCACCGTGCTCGACGCCGCGAGGCGGTGGCAGGCTGGACGTTCAGCGCGCCCGCGATCCTCGCGCTCGTCGTGTTCCTCGTGGTCCCGATCGTGATGGCCGCCTGGGTGAGCGTCAGCGACTGGAGCGGAATCGGCAGCCCGTTCTCCTCCGGCGTGCAAGCGGTCGGCGCGGCCAACTACAAGGCGCTGCTGACCCAGCCCGGGCTCGCCCAGCAAGAGCTCGGCCTGAGCATCCGGGACAACCTCTACTACGTGCTGCTCGTAGTCCCGCTGCAGACCGCGCTCGCGCTGCTGCTGGCGATCGTGGTGAGCCGCAAGGCACTGCGCGGCCGGGGGTTCTTCCGCACGGCCTTCTACTTCCCCTCGGTCACCAGCTCGGTCGCGGTGTCCATGATCTTCCTGTTCCTGTTCGCCGACTCCGGTGTCGTCAACGGGGCACTCAGCTACCTGGGCGGGCACGGGCCGAGCTGGTTCAGCGATCCGAACGGGCTGCTGCACATGTTCGCTGGCGGTGTCGGAGTCACGCCGCCAGCGGCGCTGACCCACCACGGACTGCTCGGAGTCTCCTGGTGGGGCTGGCTCGCCGGTCCGAGCGTCGCGATGACCACGCTGATCGTCCTCGCGATCTGGACCACGTCGGGGACGTTCATGCTGCTCTTCCTGCCCGCGCTCTACAACATCTCCGAGCAGGTCGAAGAGGCCGCGATCGTCGACGGGGCCGGCCCTGGACCAGGTTCCGCCGGATCACGCTGCCGCTGATCAGGCCCGCCCTGTTCCTGGTGCTCACGCTGGGCCTGATCGGCACCTGGCAGGTCTTCGACCAGGTGTTCCTGATCACCCAGGGCAATCCGGCCGGAACGACGCTGACCCCGGCCTTCCTTGCCTACCAGGTCTCCTTCGGGGACCAGCAATGGGGCCAGGGCGCCGCGATCGCGTTCATACTCTTCGCCATCATCGTGGTCTTCACCGTGCTGCAGCGGCTGGTGCTGCGCGAGCGCGGCAGCGGCGGCGGCGGTCGCGCCGGTGGTGGCGGTGGCGGCGGCGGCTCGGCGGCCCAGGCTCGCGGGCGGCTGGTGTGATCCCGGAGCCGGCCGAGCCGTCGGCCAGCGCCGTCCCTGGCTGCGAACCGGTCTCTACCTGACGCTCGCGGTTTTCGCGTTCTTGTACATCTACCCGTTCCTGCTCGAGCTGGGCACCGCGTTCAAGACCGAGACCGACGCGGTGGGCCACCCGGTGAACCCGATCCCGCGCAACTGGGTGGTCTCCGCCTTCACCGCCCTCGGCCAGCAGGACTTCCCGCGCTGGTTCCTGAACTCAGCTGTCGTCGCCGTGTTCGTCACCGCCGGCCGGATCCTCTTCGACTCGATGGCCGGCTACTCGCTGGCCAGGCTCAGATTCCGCGGCCGCAGCGCGATGTTCGCCGCCGTCATCGCCGTCATGGCTGTACCGGGGGTCGTCCTGCTGATCCCCAAGTTCCTCGTGATCAGGACGCTAGGGATCTACGACACCTACCCGGGCCTGATCATCCCGCTGCTCGCCGACGCGACCGGCGTCTTCATCATGAAGCAGTTCTTCGAGTCGATCCCGGCGAGCATCGAGGAAGCAGCGAAGATCGACGGCGCCGGGACGTTCCGGGTCTTCTGGTCAATCGTGCTGCCCATGGCCCGCCCGGCCCTCATGGCCCTCACCATCTTGTCGTTCCAGAGTTCGTGGAACGACTTCTCCGACATCCTGATCGCCCACGAGAACCCGGCGCTTGACACGCTCACGACGGGTGTAGGCCGCCTGGTCAGCGGCCAGCTGGGCACGGCGACCCAGTACCCGCTGAAGCTGGCCGCCGCCGTGGCGATGACGATCCCGGTGGCCCTGGTCTTTTTCGTATTCCAGAAATACATCCTGCGAACCGACCAGGGCGCCGTAAAGGAGTAGTGCCCTTACCGGCGCCCCGCCCCGGCGGAGCCCCCCGCCCCGGCGGAGCCCCCGCCCCGGCCGAGCCCCTCGCCCCGGCGGAGCTGCCCGCCCCGGCCGAGCCCCCGCCCGCAGAACCGCCCGCCCCGCCCCCGGCCGAGCCCCCCGCCCCCGGCCGAGCCCCCCGCCCCGGCCGAGCCGCCCGGCCCGGCCCGTCGTTGTGAGTTTGCTGGGGCTGGGGCGCGGTGGTTGTTAGTTTGCTGGGCCTCAAAGAAAGGTCGTCGGCTGGCCGCCAGCGTTGGTGGATACTTTCGGCTATGACTGCTTGGAGGAATGTCGAACTGGCGGAGCCCGAGTTCGCGGGGCGGGTGCGGCGGCTCTTTGACGGGGGCCGGCATAAGACGATCGCGACGTTGCGGGCGGATGGGTCGCCTCGGATCTCTGGGATCGAGTGCGAGTTCGCCGACGGAGAGCTCAGGTTCGGGTCGATGCCCAATGCGCGAAAGGGTGCGGACCTCGGCCGGGATCCTCGGTTCGCCTTGCATGGTCCGCCGATTCACCCGCAGGAAGGCCAGGAAGCCAGCTGGCCGGGCGAGGCCAAGATCGCCGGCCGCGCAGTCCCAGCCGACTCGACCAGCCACGCACCGGCCGGCCGCGAGTCCGCCGGCCGTGGGTCGGCCAGCCGCGAGCCGGGCAGCGACGGGTCAGCGGCCGGCGAACCCGACGGAGGGGTGTATGTCGCGGACATTTCCGAGGTCGTTATCACTCACCTCAATCCCGAGGCGACCATGCTGGTCGTCGAGTCCTGGACGCCGCAACGGGGACTTCGCGTGGTCCAACGCGAATGAGACATACCCCCGCAGCAAAAGGTGACCTCGATTCCGAATTCGCCGAGTTGCGGCGCGCCGCGACAGCACCATGTACCTCCTTACTGCTGTTGCCGGGCGAAATTCGACAGCAGCATGGTCCTACTTACTGTCGTGGGGACAGCAGCAAGTAGGACCATGCTGTCGTTAGAAATCCCAGGTAAGGGCACCCGCAGCCCGGGATGACGCGGCCGGGCGGCGGTCGGACGCGGGCGCGGACGCTGGTGAGCCTGGACTAGGAGTACATGTGAAAGGGACATCCGAACGGGCACCCTTCGCGTCCTCTCTTCAGTAACTTGAGCGCGGAGGCTAAACGATTCGCGCCTCCAGGATCGGAGGTACACTCCGACCTGAGCTGAGGGGGCTGGATTTGCCCAGGCGACTGACGTTCGTAGTGCTCGTGGCCGCGCTGCTGTGGCCGGGTCTAGCCGCCCTCTCCGCGACGGCCTCAGCCGACGCCACGAAACCAGCCGACGCCACGAAACCAGCCGTCCCCACGAAACCGGCCGGCGCCACGAAACCGGCCACGTCCATTACGACCTCGCCTGAGAAAGCGCCCTCGGTCGCCTACATCCCGCATTTCGCTAAGAACGTGGTCACCCCCATCAATCTCGTCACCCACCGCGCCGGCACTCCAGTCAAGGTCGGGCTTGGCCCGGACGCCATCGCGGTGAGCCCCGACGGGCAGACCGCCTATGTCGCCTGCGCAGGCTCGAACACCGTGGTGCCCATCAACACGGCGACCGGACGGCCAGGTCGTCCGATCCCGGTCGGGGTCCGGCCCACCTTCATCGCGATCACGCCTGACGGCTCGACCGCCTACGTCGCCGACAACGGCTCGCGCCAGGTCACGCCCATCAACCTGACCGACAACCAGGCCGAGCCGGCGATCAGCGTCGGCCGGTTCCCGAGGCAGATCGCGATCACGCCCGACGGCTCGACCGCCTACGTGGTCAGCAACCGGATCGTCACCCCGATCGCGACTAAGACCAGTACCGCGCTGCGGCCCATCGCGGTCGGAAGGAATTCGCGCGCCATCGCGATCACGCCCGACGGCAAGACCGCGTACGTGCTGAACACTTTCTCCGACACGATTTCGCCGATCACAGTAGCGACCAACAAAGCCCTGCCGGTCATCCATGTAGGCGGATTCCCGCACGAGATCGTGATCACGCCGAATAGCCGGTTCGCCTATGTCACCTTGAGCCGGGCGACGCGAAAAGGTTATGTCGTGCCAATCAAAATCTCGACAAACACGGCGTTGAACGCATTCCGCGTCGGGCACCGTCCCACCGCCATAGCGATCACGCCCGACGGGAAGACCGTCTACGTCGTCAACCGGCACGACTCGGTGACGCCGATCAATACCGCCACCAACACGCCGCAGAAGTTCATCCAGGTCGGGGTGTTCCCGGATGGGATCGCGATTACCCCGGACGGCCGCTTCGCTTACGTGGTCAGCGGGGCGCCAGAAAGCGGCAAGGACGTCGGTGGCCAGCTGACGTTCATCGACACCGCGACGAACCTGATCACCCAGCGGATCGGCATCGCCACCGACCCGATCGGCATCGGACTGGCCGCGCCTACGGCGACGGTGACCGTGGGCACGGCCGTACCCGCGCCGTTGTGCACGAACAAGATCGCTCCCGGCCCGCAGCTGCGGCCAGCCATCAAGTGGGCGAAGGTCCCTGGCCCGCCGTTCGGGGTAGCGGTCACCGACGACGAGCAGTGGGATCTGGCGGGCATCGGCAACAACGTCGGTGTCGTGCGGATCACCGCGACCGGCGGGAAGCTCACGCACCTGATCAAGCTGCCGGCAGGTGATTCGGCGCGCGGCGAGGGGCTGACCCCGGACGGCAAGTACCTCCTGGTCGCCAACCTGAAGCAGGGCGCTGACGTCATCGACGTCGCCAAGGCGATCGCGGGCAAGCCGGGTTCGCTGCTAGGCACGCTCGACGTCCCGGCACCGGCCAAGGGGGCCTTCGAGGTCGCGTTTTCCGCCGACGGCAAGTTCGCGTTCGTCACGATGGCCGGCGAGAAGGAGGTCGCGGTCTTCAACCTCGGCCTGGCCCTGTCGAACGGCTTCGGCCCGGGCGACTTCGTCGGCGCGATCCCGGTCGCGGTGACGACGGTCGGCATCGCTGCCTCGCCTGACCATCGCTGGCTCTACATCACCAGCGAGATCTCGGTTCCCGGCGGCGCGCGCGGCGTGCTGACGACGGCGAACGTCGCGAAGGCCGAGACCGACCCGGCCTCGGTGGTCTCGAACGTCGACGCTGGCTGCAGGCCGGTCAGGGTCACTGTGACGCCGAACGGCCAGACCGTGTGGGTGACCGCCAGAGAGAGCGATGCCATCGTGGCGTTCTCGGCCAGGAAGCTGGTCGCAGACCCCCGGCACGCGCTGCTCACCTGGGTCAGGGTCGGCGTCCAGCCGATCGGGATCGCCTCGGTGAACTGCGGCGCGGACATCGCCGTCGCCGACTCGCACCGGTTCAAGGCCAAGTTCGGCGTGCCTAACGTCGCCATCGTGAACGTGCACGCGGCGCTGACCGGGCACCCGGCCATTGTCGGCTTCATCCGCTCCGGCCTGGTGCCGCGCGAACTGGACGTCGCGCCGGACGGCAGGTCGCTGCTGGTCGGCAACTATGGCTCGGGGCAGCTGGAGACCGTGAATCTCACCGCGCTACCTGGTGCCAGCACGGTCTGCCCGTCCGCAGGCCGGTCAGGCTGACCCGAAGAGACAACCCGACGGCGAGGGCCGGACGCGGGAGGGTTCGCGTCCGGCCCGGCGCCGGGGAGACCGGCAGGCTCAGCCGGTGAGGGCTCTGGCTATCACCGGTGAAGGCAGTGAAATTAACCGGTGAAGGCCGTGAAGATGCGGGTGAAGTCGAGCGAGGCCTGGCTGATCTCCGAGCACTGCGACAGCGTCGTCGCGGTGCCGGCACACGGCTGGTCCCGGTCGACCGACCAGAACGCCAGCCTGCCCAGGTGGTTCGTCTGCGCGAAGCTGACCAGGGATCGCGCGTCGGCCTCGGTGAAGTCCTCGGACGAGTCGTCGTTGATCCCGATCATCGGCGTCACTCCGATGTTGGCGAAGGTGTCCGACGGCCACACGGTCTTGACGAAGGACAGGGTGTCCTGGGCCGCCTCGATCGCGTACGAGCCCATGTCCGACCCGGCCGTGTCGAAGCTGGCGCCGTAGTCCATGGTCATGATGTTGATGATGTCGATCCGGGCGCCAATCGACTGTGCCTGCTGCAAGAACGCGTCACCCGAGGCGACCGGCCCGGTCGGCAGGACCGGGATGGTGACCGACACGACCAGGCTCGGGTTGGCCGCTTCCAGCGCCTTAATGGCCTGGAACCTGGTGGCGTTGTCTGCCGTGTCGGCGATGGCCGCACCCTCGATGTCGAAGTCGATGTGCGTGACGTGCAGGGTGTTGATGACGGACTGGTAGGCGGCCGTCAGGCTGGTCAGGTTCGTGCACGACTGTGCCAGCTCGATGCCCGAGGCGCCGCCGAACGAGACGATAGGAGTGGCACCGTCAGCCTCGGCCGTGTTGATCTCGCCCGTCACGGTCGGGTCGTTGGTCACCGGCAGCGTATCGCCCCAGATCGGCGTGCAGCCGCTGCCGATCACGAACGCCGTGGTGAACGCCTTCAGGCCGGCCGAGCTGGCCGCCGAGTTCAGTATCGGCTCCTGGTTGTTGGTCAGGTCGACGTACGGCGCGACGGCGAAGGTGGCCGACGGGGGAGGCGGCGGTGGCGGCGAACTAGCCGCTGACGTCGTCGCCGAGACCGAGGCCGACTTGGCCGACTCGCCTGCGGTGTTGGTCGCCGTGACCGCGAAGGTGAACGTCGTCGACGCAGCCAGGCCGCTCACCGTCGCCGAGGTCCCGGTGACCGACAGCGCCTTCGTGCCGTTCTCGTAGACGTTGTAGCCGGTGGCGCCGGTCGCGGCAGTCCACGACAACGACACCGACGACGAGGTCTTGCCGGTCACCGTCAGGCCGGTCGGTGCGGAGGGCACCGTCGTAGTGCCACCGCCGCCGCCGCCGGCCGCGCCGCTCAGGGCCAGATCGTCGGCGAAATAGGTGCCCTGGGCGTACCAGCCGTGCACGTAGATCGTGACGCTGGTCGTCGCCGCGCCAGTGGTGAACGTGGTCGAGAGCTGCTGCCAGGTCGGCGCGGACGGCGTCCAGTTGTCCGTGTCGGTCGTGCCGCTGCCGGTGTCGCCGATGAAGACGTAGTTGCCCTGCACCCAGCCAGACAGCGTGTAAGTCGAGCTCGGCTGCACGCTGACTAGCTGCGTGCACTGGGCATCGTCAGAGCTGCTCGCAGCGCCCTGCAGGGCGTGTGTGCCAGAGTGGACGGGGCTTGCCGTCACGCTGTCGATGGTGGAGCAGCTCCAGCCGGACAGCGTGCCGGTCTCGAAGCCGGGGTTGGTGAGCAGATTCGTGGCGGCCGAGGCTGGGGTCATGCTGACGGTCACAGCGAACGCACCAGCGAGCAGCGCGGCAGCCGATCCAGCGAGAAGACGGGTTAAGGATGCGGGAGACCTCATGCTTTCCTCCGGGGTCAGGAGGCAACGTCCATAACTAATAGGAAAGTTTCCTATTAGTTATGGATCCTACGCCAATGTCCGGTCCCGTCAAGGTTCTCTTTGGGCGACCATGTGGTCGCGGCCTGCTGGCGCGCACCGTCCTCGCCGACCACCTCCGCCCGATCCAGTCCCCAGGAGTACCCGCCGCCCCACCGGCGAGCACCCAACCCCACCCCCGCCCGATCCACCAGCGCCGGACCCCACCCCGCCCGATCCGCCAACGCCGTATTCCCCAGCACCCGATCCGGCCAGCGCCGGACCGCGCCAGCACCCGATCCAGCGAGCGCCGGACCGCGCCAGCACCCGATCCAGCCAGCGCCGGATCTCCCCGCACCCGATCCAGTCAGCGCCGGATCTCCCCGCACCCGATCCGCCAGCGCCGGATTCCACCTCGCCCGATCGGGCCGGCGCCAGATTCCCCGGCACCGATCGGGCCGGGCCGGATCTCCCCGCATCCGATCGGGCCGGCGCCGGATGCGTCATCCCGGCCGACGGCAAGTTAGGTCACTTAAGCGTCACTAGTCACATCCGTCACTTCACCATCTCGCGGGCAGGCCGCGCAGGGGCTGGCAACAGCAGGAAAGCGGGCCACGCTCGTCGGCTGCGCGAATCCGAACAGCACCATGGTCCTACTTACTGCTGTCAGGACGACAGTAAGTAGGACCATGGTGTCCACGTTTCCGGACGGGTTACAGCAGCAAGTAGGGACATGCTGCTGTTGCCCGCCGGCGGGCGGCGAGCTGGTTGTCGGTGGAGTGGACCATGACCTCCGGGGCGTCGTGGGCGTCGATGTTGTCGTAGACGCCGGGGGTGGACCACTACGGCGAGGGGTGCGTGGCTGGCCGGTGGTGGGGGGCTGGCCGGTGGTGGGGGGGCTGGCTGGTTGTGAGCAGGCTCAGGCCTGGTCGGCGGGCAGGGCCAGGTCGAACCAGACGACCTTGCCGTCGACGGTGCGGTTGGCTCCCCATTGCCTGGCCAGGCTGCTGACCAGGTTCAGTCCACGGCCGACCTCGTCGCTCCCGGTGGCCGTGCGGAGCACAGGGAGGTGGTGGTCGTCGTCCTTGACCTCGCACAAGATGACGTCGGTCCGCATCAGCCGCAGCTCGATGGGCTTGGAGGCGTGCCTGACCGCGTTGGTCACCAGTTCGCTGGCGAGCAGTTCGGCGACATCGGCGCAGGCGGACAGGCCCCAGTCGGCCAGGGTCCGGCGCACTAGCCGTCGCACCTGGCGGGGCGTGGTCGGCTGCGGCTGCAGCAGCCACTGCGCGATGTCGTTGCTCGGGATCCCGCGCAGGCGGGCGATCAGCAGGGCGACGTCGTCTTCCCGGTCGCGGGCGTGCAGCGCCTGCATCAGGGTGTCGCACAGTTCGTCCGGCGTGGCGTCGGGAGCGGCGAGGTCGCACAGCGCCGCGAGCCCTGACCCGATGTCCTGGCCCCGCACCTCCACCAGCCCGTCGGTGCACATGACGAGCAGGTCGCCGTCGGCGATCTGCACTTCCATGGGCTCGAACGGGACGCCGCCGACGCCGATCGGCGCTCCGGCCGGGAGCCGGGTCAGCAGTTCGGCCTGGCCGCCGTGGTGCACGAGTACCGGCGGAATGTGGCCCGCGTTGGCGATCATGCAGCTGTGGGCGACCGGGTCGTAGACCGCGTAGACGCACGTGGCGAGGTGGTCGTCGTCGAGCCGCCGGGCGATGTCGTCCAGGTGGCGCAGGACCTGCTCGGGCGGCAGTTCGACGGCGGCCAGCGTCTGCACCGAGGTCCGCAGGTGCCCCATGATCGCCGCCGACCGGATGCCGTGCCCCATGACGTCGCCCACGACGAGGGCGACCCGGCCGCCTGGCAGCGCGATGGCGTCGAACCAGTCGCCTCCGACCTGGGTGTCCTTGCTGCTGGGCAGGTAGCGGTGGGCGATCTCGACGCCGGGAAGCTGCGGCGGCTTGGTCGGCAGCATGCTGAGCTGGATCGCGCTGGCGATCGCCGCCTCGCTCCGGTACCGGCAGGCGCTGTCGATTCCCTGGCTGGCCTGGGCCGCCAGCATGGTCGCGGTCAGCACTTCGACGTCGTCGAAGGACGGACTGGCCGGGCCGCGCAGCAGGATCACGCAGCCGAGCAGCCGCGCACCCGCGCTGAGCGGGATCGCGAGCAGGGCATTGTCGCGGATCAGCGGCTCCAGGTCGCCGGTCGGGTGCCCGGTCGCCATCGCCCGCGCCAGCGATGCGTCGACCCGCGGCACGACGATCGCCTGTCCCGACGCCAGGGCCTGCCAGCCGGGACTGGCCGCGCTCATCATGTGCAGCACGCCCTCGGGCGCGACCTCGGCCCACCGCGCGCGGTCGGTGTGGTCGAAGACGGCCATGCGCCGGAACGGGCCGGCCTCGTCCTGCTGACCGCGCCGGTCGACGGCGCCGTGGTCCTCGTTCGAGAACAGCCGGTCGAGCAGGTGGATCGCCGCGAAATCCGCCAGCGACGGCACCAGCGCCTGTCCGAGCGCCCTGACCGTCCCGTCGAGACCCTGGCTCTCGCCGATCTTGGCGGTCGCGCGCTGGAGAGCGAGGAGGTGGTCGTGCAGCACCCGCGTCTGCGCGGTGCTTACGGTCGCCGTCATTGCAGGCGACGGCAATTCATAAAGACTTGCACCTCGGGCCCGGCGTCGCTGCTCGCGGGCGAATAGGAGATCGAGTTCTCTGCCTCGATCGAGAATCCGGCGCTGCTCAGGACTGAGCGCAGATCCTCGGTCAGGTAGCCGGTCACGAGAATTTTCGCGCCGAGAAAGACCAGCGGGAAGTCGTCGACGTCAGACTCGACCATCGCCAGGCAGAACAAGCCGTCGGGCGCCAGGGCGTCATGGATCAGTCCCAGCGCCTGCGGGATCACCGACCGAGGTAAATTCAGCAGCGAGAAGAAGGCGACGACGGCGTCATACCCGCCGGGCAGCTGATCGAGCTCGGTGACGTCCAGCTCCAGGAATCGCGCCTGCGGGACGTTTTCCCTGGCGCGGCTGAGCATGGTCGGCGAGATGTCGATGCCGGTCACCTCGAAGCCGCCGTCCGCCAGCTGCCGCACCGATGGCAGCCCGGTACCACAGCCGATGTCGAGCACCCTGGCGCCCGGCCGTAGCCGCTCGAGCAGCCATTCGCCGCATGCCAGCTGCCCGTCTTTATGCGGGAAGGCCACGCCGTAGCGATCGCTGATCCGGTCGTAGGCTGTGCCCTGCGCCACCTCTCGCGCCGGCCAGTCTTCGGGCAGGGTCAGCTCAGTACTGCGGGACGAACTGCCAGCCACGCCTTCGCCACCTTCCTCTTGAGGGTCAGGCCGCCGGGCCATTGCCGCCATCTTCGCAGATTCCAGCCACTATGGGCGAATGATCGGTTAGCTGCTTATGATGATCTGCGTAGCTTTCTAGCCGATCGCTCAAAGTTGTCGTCTGTCGGCTAATGGGGAAATCGAAACAAGGGAGTGGCATGCTGCCCGAAACAACCCGGCGTAACTTCCTGGGAGGAATCGTCGCCGGTGCCCTGATTACCGGATTCGACCCAGTTAGTCGGAACTGGGTGACCGGCCGCGCGAAGTCCCCAGGAACCATTCCCATTCCGAAGCTGAAGGGACGCCTGCTCTTCGACCAGGCCGACCGGTCGGCGGCCGCCGACGACTTCGGTCACATCGTGCACCGGATGCCGCGAGCGGTTCTGCAGCCGGGCGCTATCGACGACGTCGCGGTCATGCTGGCGTTCTGCCAGGCGAACCGGATCCCGGCGGCACCGCGCGGGCAGGCCCACGCCACCAACGGCCAGGCCCAGGTGGCACGCGGGCTCGTCATCGAGACGGCGACCCTGGACGCCATCGAGGTGGGGAACGGGCAGGTCACGGTCGAGGCAGGCGCGCGCTGGAAGCTCGGTGCTCCAGGCCACGCTGCCTAGCGGGCTGACGCCGCCGGTACTGGCGGACTACCTGGAACTGTCGATCGGCGGCACGCTCTCGGCCGGCGGTATCGGCGGCGCGACCCAGCATTTCGGCGCCATGGTCGACAATGTCCTGGAACTGGAAGTCGTCACCGGCGCGGGGGAGCGGATGGTCTGCTCCCCGTCCCGGCACGCCGACCTGTACCACGCGGTCCTGTCCGGCCTGGGGCAATGTGCCGTGATCGTCAAGGCGACCTTGGCGCTGCGGCCTGCCCAGACAAACGTCAGGCATTACATCCTCTTCTACCCCACGTTCGACGCCATGGCCGCTGACCAGCGGCGGGTACTGGCCGACGGGCGATTCTCCTTCCTCGAAGGCGAAGCCCAGGCGATGCCGGACGGTTCCCCTGGCTGGCAGTTCTTCATCGAGGCTGGCGCCTACTTCGACTCGACGCCGCCGGACGACCAGGCGCTGATCGGTGACCTGCACTACCAGCGCGGCACCGAGCAGATCGACACTCTCGGCTACTTCGATTTCCTCGACCGGCTGGCCCCTATCGTCACCTTCCTGGAGTCCACCGGCGAATGGTTCGACCCCCATCCTTGGTGGAATGTATTCGTGCCAGGCCGTGTGGCCGACTCGTTCGTGACCTCGGTCATGGGCAATCTCACGACGGCCGACATCGGGGCCAGCGGCGTGATCCTGATCTACCCGCTGCGCCGCTCGCTGCTGCGTGCGCCGTTGCTGCGGGTGCCGGCCGACGACACGGTCTTCCTGTTCTCGATCTTGCGAACCGCCGCTCCTGACACCGGAGCGATCGGCACCGACGCGATGATCGCTGCCAACCGGGCGCTGTTCGAGCAGCTCCGCGACCTCGGCGGTTTCCAGTACCCGATCGGGTCGATCCCGATGACCCCGGCGGACTGGCGCGCTCATTTCGGCCCGGTCTGGCCGTTCTTCGCGGCCGCGAAGCGTCGGTACGACCCGCGCGGCATCCTCACGCCAGGGCAGGGGATCTTCGCACCTGCGGAATGACCTCGCTGGCGAGGCGCTCCAGCTGCTCTGGCTGGTCGAAGACCGAGTTCCTCGGCCCGGTTCAGGTAAGCGCGGCACGGCCCGGGCTCGAACTCGCCGTCCGCGTAGAACTGTGGGATCGCGATCGCGAAGCGCATAACCGGCGTGGTAACCCGGGTCGGCTGGCCGCCCGTCGAGTCAGAGCGACAGGCCGCCGTCGATCCCCAGCACCTGGCCGGTGATGTAGCTGGCGCGACTGGAAACCAGGAAGGACACCAGGTCGGCGACTTCCTCGGGGGTGCCAGGCCGGCGCAGCGAGATGCGGCTGATCTGCTCCTTGCGCTTGTCGCCCTGGATGACCTCGGTCATGTCCGTCGTGATCATGCCGGGCGCGACGACGTTGGCCCGGACGCCGAACCGGCCGAGTTCCTTGGCGATCGACATGGTGAAACCGATGATCCCGGCCTTGGACGCGGCGTAGTTGGCCTGCCCGATGCTGCCGTAGATCCCGGACACCGACGACAGCGTTACGATGGCGCCGCTGTCGTGTCGCATGAGCGATCGAACGGCGGCGCGGCAGATGTGGTAGGTGCCGTCGAGATTGGTGCGCAGCACCGTCTCCCACTCGTCGTCGGTCATCCGGGCTAGCGGCCGGTCCCGGATCACGCCCGCGTTGGCGACGACCGCCGCGAGCGGGCCAAGCTCGGCCTCAGCCTCGGCGACGAGCTCGGCGGCCTGGCTCGCGACCGAGACGTCGCACTTGCGGACCAGCACCCTGCCGCCTGCCGCCCTGGCTTCGGCGGCCGCTTCCTGCGCCGCGTCGGGGCTGGACAGGTAGCAGAACGCGACGTCGAAACCGTCGGCGGCGAGCCGGGTCACGACAGCGCGCCCGATGCCGCGTGACCCGCCGGTGACGATGGCGACCGGCCGGTCCGTCTCCGCTCCGTCGGTCTCAGGCATCAGGACGCTTCGACTTTGGCGGCGACGAGGTCGTGGATGGCCAGCAGCGTCGTGAGCGTCTTGATCTCGTCCTCACTGATCTTGATCTTGTACTTCTTCTCGAGCAGGACGGCTATCTCCATCGCCGACAGCGAGTCCACGTCGAGGTCGTCCGCCAGCTGGGCGTCGTCGGTGACGTCCTCGACGGGCAGTTCGAGTTCCTCGGCGATGAGCGCACGCAGTTCCTCGATATCTACGCTGGAAGTCTGGTTGCCTGACACTGGCGGCTCCGTTTCATCTCGATGGTCAGATTTATCGCTGCACTCCGATTTATCCCTGCGTTCCCACGACGAGTGCTTCTCCGCCGTCTACGCCGATGACGTTGCCGGTCAGCCAGGCGGAGTCGGTGCAGGACAACGTGACGATGGCCTCGGCCACGTCCTGCCCCACCGTGAGCCGGCCGCCCGGGTTGATCGCCCGGCAGTGGGCGATCGCGCTCTCGCTGCCCGGGATCTTCAGCAGCGCCGGGGTGATCACGGTGCCGGCCCGGATCGCGTTCACGGCCACCCCGTGCGGGGCGAGCTCGACCGCGAGCTGGCGGACATGCGATTCGAGCACCGCTTTCGCGGTCGAGACGGGCGCATAGTGCGGCAGCACCCGGGTGCCGCCGACGCTGGTCATGGCGAAGACCTTCGCCCCGCGCGCCAGCAGGCCCGCCTTCACCAGGTCCTGCGTCCAGTAGACGAGGCTGTGCCCCATGACGTCCACGGTCATGGCGAGCTGCTTTTCCGTGACCCCCGGTTCCTGCCCGTCAGCGCTCGGGAGCATCGACGTCAGCGCGCCGTAGGCGACCGAATGCAGGACTACTCGCGGGCCGGTGCCAGAGCTCAGCTCGCCGATCACAGGGACGAGCTCAGCGCGAGTCTGCTTCGCCGAGATGTTGCGGTTGAAGAAATGGACCTCGACGCCCAGCTGGCTCAGCTCGTCGGCGAACTGGGCCGCTTGCTCCCGGCCGTCGGACATGTCGAAATGCAGGCCCACGATGTTGCAGCCCGCCTCGGCCAGCGCCCGGGCGGTCTCCTTGCCGATGCCGCTGGAGACGCCGAAGACTAACGCCCACGCACCCTTAAGGGGAACGAACATCTGCTACCTCCGTACTGCTCAGTTCGGCGAGCGCGATCGTGCCCTGGCCTCCGGCGGCCAGCACCGCGCGCCTGGTGCGGGTCGGGTGATGCTGCGCGAGCAGGCCGGCCACACGCTGCAACGGGACAAGACAGCCGGCGTGCATGGGCGTCGGAACGACGACGACCTCGACCTCGCCGGCCAGGCGCTCCAGCCACCGGACGGCCGCCGCTCCGAGAGCCGAGTCCTCCACGACGGCGTCGATCTGGTCCGGTGGATCGGCGCCGATCAGCTGGCCGAAGGCCGCCGCGACGGCGGCGTCGCCCGTTTGCGCCGGGTCAAGGAACGCGCTCCGGGCCCTGCAGGTGCCGTAGCCGGTGGCGCCGGTCCCGGCCGACTCGCAAGCCAGCACGACGGCGCCGGTCTGCGATCCAGTGCCAGCGAACTGAGTCGGTGACAGCGCTTCCTCGACCGCGCCGACCAGGACCGCCGATGCCCGGCCGGCGGCGATAGCGCGAGAGGCGATCTGGATTGCCTCGAGACCGGCAGTGACCGGGGAATTGACGGTCAGGTTGAAGCCGGTAATCTCGTGCTCCATCGAAAGCCTGCTGGCGAACAAGCTCATGATCATGAACGGAGTGAGGGACGGCGGCAGTTCCTCGGCTCCTTTGAGAATGATCGTGGAGTCCAGTTCCTCCATCAAGGCGGCGCTGACGTTATTCGTGGCTACGACCGCGGCCCGGCTATCGGGCTCGTGCTCCAGGAACCGGTCACCAGAGTCGCTGATCGCCAGCCTCGCCGCGGCTAGCAGGTACTTGCACGCGTCGGGGAGCCGCCGGTAGCCCCGGCCGGGCAGGGCGACGTCCGCACGGAACCAGCCGGGAGCAGGCGGTGCCGCCGGGTCGAGCGCTTGCCGGGGACCTGAAATCCCCGGCGCAATAATCCCCAGGCCGCCGATGGTCAGCTCGCCAGTGCTCAGAGTCACCACCCCGCATCTTTCCCAGTAAATTCTTTCACTACGAGAGATGTATTGTTGCCGCCGAAAGCGTAGGTATTGACGAGCACAATGGGATTATCCAGCGGAACCGAATGCTCCTGCGGAAGCCAGACCGCACACTCTGGATCCTGGTCGATCCGGGAATTCGCCGGGCTCTGCCGGTGGCGGACCATCAGCGTCGCCGCGAGGGAGGCGAACGCGCCCGCAGCGCCAGAGGTGTGACCGATCATTGCCTTGAGCGAGAAGAGCGGCAGGGCGCCAGTGCGCTCGCCGAACATCGCCTGCAGGGCGCGGCTCTCCACGACGTCGTTGAGCGGGGTTCCCGTCCCATGGGGGATGACGCAGCTCACGTCGGCGGCCTTCAGTCCCGCGTCGGCAAGGGCCTGCGTCATCGCGCGGACGATCTGGACTCCGGACGGATCAGGAGCCGTCGGGTGGTGCGCGTCGCAGCTCCACGACGCGCCGGCCAACTCGGCGTAGGGGCGGGCCCCGCGCTGCCGCGCGTGCTCGGCCTCCTCGAGCACGATCATGGCCGAGCCCTCGCCGAACATCGTTCCGGCGCGGTTCAGGTCAAATGGCCGGCAGCGCACCGGATCCGCCGCGCCCAGCCGGACGAAGCTCCCCATTCCGGCTCGGGTGATCCCCTCGGCCCCGCCCACCAGGACGGTGGTGGCTTCGCCCGCCCGGATCATGTCGAGCGCGATAGTCAGCGCGAAGCCGGTCGCCGAGCAGGCGTTGCCGACACTGGTCACCTCGGCCCGCGAGCCGATGGCTGCTCCCACGACGGCTGCCGTCAGCGAGAGCGGTGTCCACCTTGTCCGTCCCGCGCTGCGCTCGACCTCCTGCATTTCCGTATTGCCGAGCTCCACCCCCATCACCACCGGGATGGTGCTGCGGGTCCCTGGCGTCAGCCCGGCATCACCGAGCGCCTGCTCAGCAGCGGCGACAGCCAGCCGGGGGCTGCTGCTGAGCTCGACGCCCGCGTAGGAGGTCGGCTCCGGCGGCACCTGCGCCCGGTCGACCAGGTACATCTTCCTGACTCGCATATTGAGATCAGGCAGCGGAACATCGGCGGGCTCCCCCCGGCCGGCGAGCAGGCCATCCCAGTAGTCGGCGACGGAGCTGCCCAGGCAGGAGATCGCGCCGAGCCCGGTGATCACGACCCGTCGGCCGGGGCTAGCAGTGGTCATGCGGCAATCCCTCCCGGAGGCGCGAGCACCAGCGCCGACACCGACGTCTCGTCGTTCTCGCCGGCTGCGGCGCGGGCCACGGCGACAATCGCGTGGCCAGGCAGTTCCTGCCCGGCCAGTTCCTGCACTGCCATCGCGCACTGCACGACGCCGAGCGCGCCCGAGCACCGGCCGAACCGCATCCCCGGCTCGCCGGCCAGCCGTCGCGCGGTCGGAAGGACGCCGGCCGCCTGGAGTGCGGTCCGTTCGTCGTCACCCTTGCCGTAGCCGGTGATCTCCGCCCGGATCCGCGCGCCCCGGTCCAGGGCGAGCTGGGCTGGCTCGATCATCAGGCCCACGGCTCCGTCGATCCAGTTCGTGCCGCCGGTCTCCCCGTGCAGCCTGGCTACCGGCGGGGTAGCTGGCTCGACCCCGATCACCAGGGCCGAAGTGGCGCGGCGAGCGGCCAGGAGCTTGCAGGCCCACGCCACGGCGTCGAGCCCGCTTGACGCCCCGTTGCACAGCGTCAGGTTCGGGCCGCAGATGCCATGCTGGAGCGCCACCCACGCCGCCGCGATCTGGCTGCCCAGGTGCGGCATGCGCATGGGGCTGACGTCCGTGCTGCTGCCGGCCGCGATCGCGGCCGCGAACTCGCAGACCGTCTCGAGGTTCCCGAAGTTGCTGGAAAGGACCACGGCGGCGCTGGCGAGTTCCGGTGCGCCGAGCAAGCCAGCGTCCTGCAGCGTCCGGTCCGCCACGCGGAGCGCGAACTTCGAAGCCCGGTCCTTGTGCCGCATGCCGCGCCCGGCGAGCGCGGTCTCCGGATCGAAGTCCGGTCCCGCCACCGCCCAGCCGACACCGGTGATCACCGCTCGCGAACTGGCCAGAGCCTTCACCGGGCGATCCCCCCGCCCTGCCCGGCGCCTTCGACGACTGCCACCGCGTTGATCCCGCCCATGCCGCTGGCGTGCACCTGGGCCGTGCGCAGCGGGCCGGTGACCGGCGCGCCGGAGACGACTCGCAGGTCCTGCACTTCCTCGATCGGGTCGGTGAGGTCGATGATCGCGGGCAGCGTCCCTGAGCGGATCGACTCGAGCGCTACGAGGAGATTCAGCAGGCCGGCGCCACCGGAAATATGCCCTAGGCCGGCCTTGACCGCCGTCACCAGGGGACCGGGCTCGACGGCCTTGAAGACCTCGCACAGGGCGATGGCCTCGGCGAGGTCGCTCTGCGGGGTACCGCTGCCGTGCAGCACGACGAAGTCGAGTTCAGAAGGAGCGATCGCGGCCCTGTCGTGGGCGTCCTCGATCGCCCGGACGATTCCCGCCGAGTCGGGCGCCGTCGGGTGGGAGGCGTCACAGTTCATGCTCACGCCCCGGACGCGGCCGTGCACCAGGCCGGAATGCGAGCCGGTACGGCGCAGCACCACCGCTACCGCGCCCTCGCCCATGATCATGCCGCTGCGAGACTGGTCGAACACCCGGATGCCGGTCGGCGGCGGGTACTGGATCCGGTCGAACCCGCCGAACGAGCTCTCGGTGATCGAGTCGGTGCCGGCGACCACCACGGTGTCCGCCTCGTCCAGCGCGATGAGGTCAGTGGCCATGCCGAGGGCGTACAGCGAGGCCGCGCAGGCGCTGGCGACGGTGTGCACGTTGCCAAGGCCCAGCGCCGACCGCAGCGCCGAGGTGAAATGAAGGTCGGCCGGAGCCAGCGCCCCGCCGGCCGTCCACCGAAGCTCGGCCGTCCGCATCTCCCGGTGCGTCGTCCCCACCAGCACGGGGAGGTCAGGCGCCGGAGCGGAGATGCCCGCGTCCTCCAGAGCCGCCGCGACGACCTGGGTCAGCCACCGGGTCGCCCGCAGCGGCTCGTCCACGCCCGGCTGAACCCGGTCGGGAATCTCGAACGCCGACTGCGCGCGGTACTTGGATCGATCGAAGGCGGCCACCGGGGCCAGGCCCGACCGGCCAGCGCACAGCGCCTCATGGATGCCCCGGACCGAGTCTCCCAGCGCGCAGATCGCGCTCATCCCGACGATGTCCCAGGTCACGTCGAGTTCTCCGGGCCGTCGACGGGGTCGCGGAGCCGGAACCTGGCCAGCTTGCCGTTGGACGTGGTGGGCAGTTCGTCGATGACCTCGACCTGGGTCGGCCTCTTATACGGCGCCAGTTTCTTGCGCAGCGCGGCTCGCGCGGCCTTGCGGGCCTCGCTGCCCTGGGCGGGGTCGCGCGCCACGACGTAGGCGGTCGCGTGCTCGAGCCCGGAAGGATCGCGGGTGCCCACGACCGCGCAGTCCGCCACCTCGGGGACCTCGCGCAGCACCCGCTCGATCTCGGCCGGGGCGATCTTGTAGCCGCCGAGCAGGAGCATGTCGTCCGCCCGGCCGACATGGCACAGATCGCCGGTCGGCGCGCGCAGCGCGATGTCGCCGGTGTAGACGCCGCCGTCGGCGAAGGCGCGAGCGGACGCCTCGGGGCGGTTGAGGTAGCCGAGCGCGGCCGAGGCCGACGCGATGTGCAGCCGGCCAGGGAGGTCGTCGCCGACTGGCTGGCCGGCGTCGTCGCGGACCGTCGCGACGACACCTGGCACGGCGAAGCCGATCGAGCCGGGGCCGGCCGCCTCGCCCTGGCCGACGGTCGCCGCTACCACGGTGTGCAGGACTTCGGTCGCGCCGAAGCCGTTCACCAGCGGCACGTTGAACGTCTCGGTGATGCGGTTCGCGAGGTCGGCAGGCAGGTGCTCGCCGGTGGCGACGGCGAGCCGCAGCGAGCTGGTGTCGACCAGCTTGCCCTGCTCGACGAGCTTCAGCATCCCGGCGTAGAGCCTGGGCACCGAGAACAGCACGGTCGGCCGGTGCTCCTGCAGGGCGGCCGCGACGCTGAACGGGTCGGCGGCCCCGTCGAGCAGCACCGAGCTGGCACCGGCAGCGTACGGGAAGAGCAGGGAGTTGCCGAAGCCGTAGCCGAACGACAGCTTGGCCGTCGACAGCACCACATCGTCGGGGGTCAGCGCCAGGAGGCTGCCGACGCCGCGCAGCACCGCGTGCATGGCCCGCAGGCAGTGCCGGACGCCGCGAGACTGGCCGGTGCTGCCTGAGGTGTACTGAACCAGGAAGCTCGTCAGTCTCGCCGAAGCCGGCCGGCGGCTGGCGGACTGGCTCGCGCTGGCCGGGACGAGCTCGGCGAGCACCTCGGCGCGGCCGGCCGCCTTCCTGGCCTCGTTCAGGTCGGCTAGCTGGGCCACCAGCGCGGCCCGCCGGTCAGGGGCGACGTTCAGCTCGGCGAACTCCGCGTCGCTGTCCTGCAGGACGAAGGCTACTTCGGCGTCCCGCAGCATCGGGTGCAGCAGAATCGGCACGCAGCCGTACCGCCACAAGCCGAGCACCGCCGTGATCGCGGCGAGGCAGTCGTCGGAGACCACGACCGCCCGGGAGCCAGGCCGCACTCCCGAGGCCGACAGCTGCCCGGCGTATTCGGCGGCCGCGCCGCGCATGCCGGCGTAGGTCACTTCGCCTATCCGGCGGTCCACGCCGCAGCGCCGATCGCCAGCATGGCCGAGTAGCAGCTCGACCGGATTCGTTAACTGACCAGTCGTGCTCATGGCACCGGATGGCGGTCGTGGAGCATCTGCATGACGTCACGCACGCTATCCATCTCCGCAGCGTCGGCCGGACTGAATTCCGCACCCGAGGCGCGCTCCAGTAGCACGATGAATTCAGATTTGTGGAGCGAGTCCATCTCGAGATCCACGTAAAATGAAGAATCGATCCCGATATCGGCGACCTGGAGTTCCAGGACGTTCGCCACCATCTCCTGTACATCCCGGTCGGTGACCATCGACATCCTCTTCTCCTTCAAGAAGCACCATTTGACCACATTAGGGCGGGTCTGGTCAAGTGACGGCCCGCTGCTCGGATGAATTTAGCTCATCGTTTCTCTGGCCTTATTGCCTCTGCCACGACTGATTCGCTTGTCACCGTTCCGTTCTGCAGCAACCTGACACGCACCTCGGCGGAGCGCTCGGATAGCGTGTCGACCTCGGCCTCCGCCGTCACTTCGCCGGGATGCGTCACTGCCAGATATCGCATGCTCAGTCGCGTCGTGAAAAATGCCATGCCATTTTCTATGACGCTGTACATCGCGAATCCGGCTGCCTGGTCGTGCACGCTGAAGACGAATCCGCCGAAGACCGTATCCGCCTCTACGCAGAAATCAGGCTCGATGTCGAAGGTCACCGCGACAAAGCCCGGTCGCCAGTCCATGGCGACCACCTGGAGGGAGAGACGCTGGACAAAGGCCGGAATCGGGCAGGTGCCGGCAGCTATCTCAGTGAGCATCTTCTGCCGCATCGTCAGGGTCGTTCCTGACGGTGATGATCCATCCACGCCCGTTCCCGCTTTCCTTGTCAGAAGGCCCGGCTGAGCTTGCCAGGGCCGCTAGCCTGCCGATGCCACCGCGTCGGCCCGGCCGCCCGCACTGGCCGGTCGGCTGCGCCGGCTGATCACGCCTACCAGCAGCGACGCGATTACGAAGGCCACCACGACGACCACCAGCCCGAGCATCATGTTCGTGCGCAGGCCCGGATATCGCAGGCTGGTCAGGCTGCCCTGGAAGCCTCGGAAGAACGCCAGGCCGATCACGGCCACGCCCAGGGAAGAGCCGATTTGCTGAGCCGTCGACAGCAGGCCAGATACCGCGCCGGAATCGTCGCTGCGAACACCGAGCAGCACGAAGTTGAGCAATGGGCCGATCACCAGGCCCAGGCCGAGCCCGGTGAAAAACATCGACGGCGTCATGAGCAGCCCAAAATACCGGCCCGAACTGTCGGCCGCGATAGTGAGGATCATGAACGCGTTGCCGACGGCGCTGATAACGCAGCCAAGGAGAATCGTACGGGGTGCGGTAAGCCTGGCCACGATGCGCGCCGACCGCAGTGAGGTGATCGTGCTCGCTACCGCATAGGGTGCCATTACCGTTGCCGTCAGCAGGGCGCTGTAATGCAGTCCGTACTGCAAAGTGATGGAGTAATAAAGGAAAAACGGCACTACGCCAGAGAAATACGCGAGATACAAACCCAGGCCGAGCCGGAAAATCGGATCGGCCCACAGGCCGGGTCGCAGCAGCGGTGAATTCCCCCGCCGTTCCAGTGCGGCCTCCAGCCAGAGAAAGGCGGCCAGCAGCACGGGCGTGCAAGCCAGCAGCACCCATCCCCAGAGCGGCCAGCCGTGATCACGACCGATAGTGAGCGGCACGAGAAGTGCGAGCAGCAGCATGACGACGATCAGCGAGCCGACATAATCGAGCCGCAACCGCGATCCTCGATTTGCTGGCACCAGGCGCGGTGCCAGGGAGATGAGGACAATGCCGACTGGCACGTTAATCAGGAAAATGGGCCGCCAGGCCGCCCCGGCGATATTCGCGGCGATCAGCAGGCCGGCGATGACGGGGCCCGCGATGGTGGCGCAGCTCACCACCGCTCCCAGGAGCGCGAAGGCGCGGCCCCGCCGCTCCGGGGCTACGACGATGTGCAGCGTCGCGATGACCTGCGGGTACAGCAAGGACGCTGACAGGCCCTGCCACACCCGGCTGGCGATCAGCTCGACCGGACTTTGCGCCAGGCCGCTGGCGAGGCTGGCCAGCGTGAAAGACGCGGCTCCGATGATGAACATGCGGCGCCTGCCGAACAGGTCGCCGAGCCGGCCGCCGGTGATCAGCATCACCGCGTAGGCGACCACGTAGCCAGCGACCATGAGCTGCACGTCCGGCACGCTGGCGCCCAGTTCGCGCTGAATACTCGGAATGGCGACGTTCACGATCGAGGTGTCGGCGAGCAGCATGAAGGCCGCGCCGAGCACGAGCGCCGCTGCGTTCCTCTCCGCGGGCTGAAATCGGCTGGAGACCTCAGCGGAGGCACCAGGGCCAGCGCTCATCTGCCGTCCTTTGCCAGCTGATGCCGGCGGACCTTGAGCGTGCCGGTGACCGGAAGATCCTCCCAGGACCGGTACTCGACCTCGGTGCCTGGCGGCAGCCCTGCCTTGTCGCGGGCAGCCTGCCACCGGTCAGGGGCTATCGGCTGGCCGTCGACCGTAGCCGCCACCGCCGCCGCCGTCCCGCCGGCCGAGATGATCACGACTTCGGTCAGCTCTGGCAGCTCGTCGAGCAGGACGTCCTCGGCGCGCAGTGTGCTCGCCACACCCGGGACCTGGTCGACGCGCCGGTCGTAGAGCTCCACGTGCCCGTCCGGGCGAAGCACGCCGATGTCGTCCATGGGCCACCAGGTGTCCCGGCCAGGCAGCGGCTCGCGCCCGATGACCGACTCCGCCCTGGCGGGCGTACGCGCCTCGATATAGCCGGGCGTGCCAGCCGGGAGCACCGTCCCGGCCTCGTCGACGATCCGGACCTCGGTCATTCCGGGGATCACGCCGCCGACATCACGCGAGTTCAGCCGCCCTTCGCGCAGATCGGATCGCCTCACGATCAGCAAGGTAATCGGGCCGACCTCGGTCTGCCCGTACGCCTGGATAAAGGTCGGGTCGGGGTGGTCCGAGGCGTCGAGCAGGATCCGCAGCGTCCGAGGATGCAGGGCGTCGAAGCTGGTGATGTAGCGCCCGACCGAGCTGAACGGGCTCGGGGTCTCGCGGGCCAGTGCTTCCCAGCGAAGGAAGATGTTCGGCTGGGCTTCCAGCGACGCGGGCCGGTATCGCAAGAGCGCTTCGCGCACCGGGTCCTGGCTCGCGGAGGTCAGGCCCAGGAAGGGAATCCCGGTGTTGAGCGTCACCAGCAAGGACGACGACAGCCGCACATGGACAAACGACAGGCATTTCGCGCTGATGGTGTCCTTGTCGTAAGCCTGCACCACCTGAATCTGCGGCCTGGCGTGGTTGAACAGCGAATCCACGGTGTGCACCACGAGCTTCGGCTTCCCGGTCGTTCCTGACGAATGCGTGATCAGCGTGGGATCAGTGCCGGGGCGGTTGCTGACGGTGTGGGTGCCGGATTCGCTCAGCTCCACCGCGTCCGCCAGCGGGGAGTCGGGCGTGAGCGTGAGGATGCGGGAAACCGCCGTCCTCAGCTGCTCCTGGCAGGGCTGCAGCACCGCCGCGCCTTCGGCGTCGGTGAGCAGGCAGGGCTGCCCGAGTTCGGTAAGGCAGGCCAGCAGGTCCGCTGGGCCCATCCGCACGGACAGCAGCGCGGGCAGCCCGCCGATCCGGACAATCGCGCACTGCAGCGCCTGGATGTCGAAGTGATTGGCCTTGACCACCGCCACGACCTGGCCTGGTCGTACTCCGGCGGCCCACAGCCGATCGGCGTAGTCCGTGACGACGGCGGCGAACTCGCTGACCGTACCTGGGTCGCTGGAGGCAGAGGCCCAGGGTGCATCGGCCCGCAGAAAGGTCTCGCCGTGCTGCCCGGCCGCAATTTCAGGCAGTAAGCCGAGGTCAGCTATTGGGGTAGTGAGCATTGCACCGTCCTCCGCATGCTTTGGCTGTTCTTGTCAAAGGCTAGAACGATCCGGGGCTCCGCGCTGCGACAGCCAGAGCGGGGGTTCGGCGAGCTGGCCGACGACGCAGAGGTCAGCGTGCCCGGCCAGGACGATCGTGTTGACGTCGTCAGCAGTGATCAGCCCCTCTGCGATCACGGTGACCGCGACCTCGCGCCCGGCCTGGTTACGGATCCGGTCCGCGCAGCCGGCCGGGTTGGCCTTGGTCTGCGTGGCCACGTGCACCGCCGCCGCGCCGTTTGCGGCGAGCGCGTTCGCGAACTCGATGGTGGCTTCGGCGCTGTCGTCGGCTGGCGTGATGCGCACGCTGACCGGGCGATCACCGGGCCAGCTGGCGCGCATCGCGCCGAGCACCTCGAGCGCGTCGCTCAGCGAGCCGCCGATCCGGCAGTCGTGGACGCAGTCAAGTTCCAGCAGGTCGAAGCCGGCGGCGGCGGCGCGCCTGGCTGCGGCCGCGAACTCGCGCCGCAGCTCGCTCAGGGGATTGGCTGAGCAGCCGGGGCCGTAGCAGCCGAGCCGCACGCCGATCTTGGCCGGCGAGTGCCCGTGCACGAACTCCACCACCCGCTGCCATCCGGCTTCCTGGTCCGCTGTGCACAATCCGGTACCGCCAGGCGGGCACCGCGCCCGTGGCGGCCACCGGCCCGGTCAGCACCAGCCCGGCTCCGCCCAGCGCGGCGGCGCCGAGTGAGACCAGGTGGTGATCGCCTGGCACCCCGTCGTCTGCCGTGCTCACCTGCGAGGGAGCGCTCACGACGCGGTTGACCAGTTCCAGTGGGCCGAGCGTGAAGGGCTGGCACATCGGAGGGAGGGCGTGGTCGCCCGTCGCGCCGGCGAACCAGCGCTCGGCTTCGGCGATGAACTTGGGGTCGCGCTGGCGCAGGCTGGGATAAGATACCCGGCCGCTGCGAGTCAGGAGGTTGACCGCGAACTGCTGCGGCTCCTGATGGGTGTAGCGGTCGATGTTCTCGAACCACTTCAGGCTGGTCTGGGCGGCTCGCTGGATGGCGGTGACCGCCGGAACGCGCTGGGCCTCGTAGGCGGCCAGGGCCGCCTCGATGCTCGGCTGCTCGTGCAGGCTCGTGGCGAGGGCGAGGCCGTCCTCCATCGCCAGCTTCGTGCCCGAGCCGATCGAGAAGTGCGCCGTGTGCGCGGCGTCGCCGATTAAAACCACGTTGCGATGCCGCCAGGTCGCGCACCGGACGGTGGGGAAGCGCAGCCAGCGCGAGTTGTTCCCGAAGAGCTTGTGCCCGGCGAGTATGTCCTTGCACAGCTCGGCGATGATCCCGATCGATCGCGCATCGCTCTCGCCTAACCCGAGCTGCGGGGGATCGACGTCGGCGAACCCGGCCCAGCGCCACGCGTCTTCGGACAGCTCAAGGATGAAGGTGCTGGCGTGGCTGGAGTCGGGGTAGGCGTGCACCTGCATGGCGCCGCCCGGGGTGTCCAGGATGTAGAACTTGAACGCGTCGAGCTCGAGGTCGCTGCCAAGCCAGATGTACCGCGATTTGCCGGTCTGCACCTGCGGCCGGAAGCTGCCCGGGTATCGGGTCCTGACCACGGAGTTGGCCCCGTCGGCGGCGACCACGAGATCGTAGTCGGCGGCCAGGGCGGCCACGTCGGTGATCTCGCTGCTGAAGTGCACCGGGATGGCCAGCTCGGCGCAGTGCCGCTGCAAGATCGTGAGCAGCCCGGTACGGCTCATCGCCGCGAAGCTGTTCCCGCTGGCCGTGGACGTGGTGCCGCGATAGTGCACGTCGATGTCGTCCCACTGAGCCAGCAGCGGCCGCAGCTGGCTTAAAACGGCCGGATCGGCGCGCTCGATCCCTCCCAGCGCCTGCTCGGAGAGCACCACGCCGAAGCCGAACGTGTCGTCGGGGGCATTGCGCTCCCAGATCGTGATCTCATGTTCCGGGTTCCGCTGACGAGCCAGTGCGGCGAAATACAGCCCGCCAGGACCAGCGCCAATCACCGCGATCCGCAGGGTCACACCTCCTCGGCACAGGCATTCCGGCGTCCGTCACGCGTAGCACCGGCTGGACACTTCTAGCGCGGATCGACTCGCAACTCGATCCCTCGGTGGCTGTGGTGGCTGTCGTCCACGCGGACCATTATCACGCACTGACCCGCGTTAGGTAAGTCCGATTCAACCCATTGCTGCCGATCCCGATGAGACGTTCCATGCTCCTTGACAACTTTTCGTCCGGAAGAAACGATGGTCGTGATGCCTGCGGGGTAACAGTGAGCTAGCTAGCAGCGAGCTAAGGGAGGGCCTTAATGGCGGCAGCGGACCGGCTCGACGGCGGTTCCGGCAGTCATGATGGTATGGCAGGCACAAGCGCTCCCTTGTTCGCTGAGCGGTGATGACTCGAATAGTTACGGCACCTCTGTCTGTTTTGCCCCGTAGAATGCCAAGGCGTCACGAGTCACGTAATTCCGCGCCCGTTCGACTAGGCTCCAGCGGTCGATGCCATGCCCGCTGCGAGGCCGCTCGATCTACGAGATAAGGGATTCTGCACGATGGATCAGCAGATTACGTCGCGACTCGAGGCCGACCTCTTCCTGTTACACGCTCCCAGCGTCTTCGACTTCCGCGAGCGCGACGACATGCTGTTCGCCTATCTGAGCGATAGCGACAGCGTCAACGTCACCTCGCTCTACGAGATCTATCCGATCGGATGGTTCTCGATCAAGCAGCGGCTGGCTGACAGTGGCTTCGAAACCAAGATCGTCAACATCGCCTCGCTGATGCTCATGTACCCGGACATTGACGTCAGGCGCCTGCTCGGCCGCTTCGAGGCGCCGATCTTCGGGTTCGACCTGCACTGGATGCCGCAGTGCCACGGCGCCATCGAGCTCGCCGGGCTCCTGAAGGAAGTGCATCCAGAAGCCCTGATCATCTTCGGCGGCCTGTCGGCGACTTACTACGCGGAAGAACTCATCCAGTACCCGAGCGTCGATATGGTCGTTCAGGGCTACGACACCCTCGAACCGGTCACAGAGCTGGTTTCTCGGGTACGACAGGGCAACAGGGACTTTCGCTCTATACCGAACTTGTTGTACAAAGTCGATGGTGAGATTGAAAGGACCGGTTTTAGCCACAAGCCGGGCAACAACTACAACAACGTACGCAACGACTGGTCGTACTACCGGGAGACGCCGGACGCGGGTCCAAGGGGATCCAAGCTCATCATGACCCTGCCCAATACGGGCTGCGCGCACGACTGCGGCTGGTGCGGCGGGTCGCGATTCGCCTACCGCAACATCATGGGCGTACGCAAGACCCTGGTGCAGAAAGACAACGACCTCGTCATCGAGGAACTCCGCACCATGGGTGAGGCGGCGAAGCGCACCTCGATCTACGCGCTCCAGTGCTATTCCGAGAACAAGACGCGGATGCATCAGTATCTGGACGCCGTGAAGGAGCTCGGCTACAAGAGCGTCCACTACGAGCAGTTCAGCCTGGCACCGGCCGATACGCTGAAAAAAATGGGCGAATCGACCGAATCCCACATTATGCTCTCACCGGAGTCCCACGACCTGAAGATCAGCAAGGCGGCAGGCCGCGGGAATTACACCATGGAGCAGATGGAGGAATGGATTCCCCGGGCCCTGGATGCCGGCGTGAAGAGCGTCATGATCTGGTTCTTCATCGGCATGCCGTATCAGGACCGGCAGTCGGTGATGGACACGATCGCCTACTCCGAGCGGATCATCAAGAAGTTCGGAGGCTGGCACGCGCTCCCGCTCATCTGCCCGATGGTGCCGTTCCTCGACCCCGGTTCCCGGTTCTTCGAGCAGCCGGAGCAGCATGGCTACCGCATCTACCACCGCACGCTGGCCGATCACCGCCGCGCGATGGTCGAGCCGCTGTGGCATCGCCGGCTGAACTACGAGACGAACTGGCTGAGCAGGCGCCAGCTCCAGGACGTCTCCTACGAGGCGATCGGCCGCCTGGTCGAGATCAAGGGCGAGTACGGCGTGCTGCCGGCCGGGTACTGCAAGGCCATCCTCGAGACCATCGACGAGACCCGGCAGCTGCTCGGGGAGATGGAACGAGCCCTGACGCTCGACCAGGCGCTGCCGTCCGCGCTCCGAGACGAGCTTCGCCTCTACAACCGCAAGATCCTGGCCTATACGACCGACCAGATCGTGCCGGTGCCCCGGCCCTTCGGCGGCCGGTGGTTCGACGACGCGACGGTCCCCCGCGAGATCATCGACGCCGTCCGGACGTCGTCCGCTTAGC
Organism: uncultured Actinomycetota bacterium; assembly: GCA_963737865.1. Classification (GTDB taxonomy): domain Bacteria; phylum Actinomycetota; class Actinomycetes; order Streptosporangiales; family Streptosporangiaceae; genus Chersky-822. The sequence goes on from CAVTUG010000001.1 coordinate 162,649, forward strand.
ACTAAGCAGGACCATGCTGTCCACGAAAATGGTCCGGCAATCCGTTTGACTGGGCTCTCGGCTGATTGGCGCTGGCGTGACACAATCCCCCAGGGCGGCCATTCAGGGCGGTTGCTTGCAGAACATGCGTAAACGACCGGATCATCGCAGCTGGAGGGGCAGTATGGGCCGAAGTTATGCGGTCATCACGATCTTCGGGGTGGTCGCCGCCGGACTGGCCGTGACGGCCGGCGCCGCCTCGCACAGCCCGCAGATGGTCCGGCTGTCAGATGCGGTGCCGGTCTCCGCGAACGCGCCCGTGGCCGTCTACCGGCCCGCTTCGTCGGCGGTCACGCCGGTCAAGCACCTGGTGGTGATCTTCGACGAGAACATCTCGTTCGACCACTACTTCGGCACGTATCCGAACGCCACGAACCAGAACGGCTCGCCGTTCCACGCCAAGGCCAGCACCCCGACGATCAACGGCCTGACGCCCGCGTTGCTGACCGCGCAACCCTAATAGCTTCAACCCGGAGCGGCTGTCGCCGGCGCAGGCGCTGACCTGCGACCAGAACCACGCGTACCAGGCCGAGCAGCAGGCGTTCGACGATCTGAGCATGGACATGTTCGTCCAGTTCACCGACCACGACACGTGCACCGGCCAGCCGACCCTGTTCGGCACCTCAGGGCTGGTCATGGACTACTTCGACGGCAACACCGTCACCGCGCTGTGGAACTACGCGCAGAACTACGCGATGAGCGACAACAACTTCGACCCGCAGTTCGGGCCGTCCACGCCCGGTGCGCTGAACCTGATCTCCGGTAACACCGGCGGCGGGTTCGCGGTCAATCCGAAGACCGGCGCCAAGGTCGCCGACCCCGCTGCCGATCGGGTCGGTCGACGGCACCGGCGTCGGCACGGTCTTCAGCGACCTCGACCCGGCCTTCGACGACTGCTCGGACGCCAGCCATACCTCGACCAGCCCGGTTGGCGAGATGACCGGCAAGAACGTCGGCAACCTGCTCGAACAGCGCGAAGGTCACCTGGGGCTGGTTCCAGGGCGGCTTCAAGCCGACGAGCACCAGTAAGGCCGGGTTCGCGGTCTGCGGGAGCGAGCACGAGAACATCGGCAAGATCGAGGTGCAGGACTACGTGCCGCACCACGACCCCTTCCAGTTCTACAAGTCGACGTCGAACCCGAAGCACCTGACGCCGTCCTCGGAGGCCATGATCGGCAAGACCGACCGGGCCAACCACAACTACGACATCTCGGACTTCTTCCTGTCGCTCAAGGACGGGAACATGCCGTCGGTGAGCTTCCTCAAGCCGCCGGCTTACGAGAACGCCCACGCTGGCAACTCCGATCCGATCGACGAGCAGCACTGGCTCGTCACCACGATCAACCAGATCGAGAAGTCGAAGTTCTGGTCGTCGACGGCCATCGTGGTCACCTACGACGACTCGGACGGCTGGTACGACCACCAGGCCCCGCCGATACTCAACGGCTCGAACGACGGCACGCTCGACACCTCGATGTGCACCGCCGTTCCGACCACGGTCGGCTCCCGGGACGACCGCTGCGGCTTCGGCCCGCGCCTGCCCATGCTGGTGATCTCGCCCTGGACCCGGCAGAACTTCGTCAGCCAACCTGCGGACGTCCACCGACTCGGTGCTGTCGTTCATCGAGGACAACTGGCTGGGCGGCAAGCGGATCTCGGGAAGTTACGACGCGATCTCAGCCCCGATCGACGGGTCAGGCGGCGTGCTGGACTTCAAGGTCACCCCGCACGACACGCCGGTGATCCTGGATCCGAAGACCGGCGAGGTCGTGCCCCGGCCCGTCGTGACCTCGGTGAAGCCGGCCAGCGGCACGCACAAGGGCGGCACGAAGGTGACGATTCGCGGTAGCGGCTTCACCGGCACGACCGCCGTCCTGTTCGGTACCAAGAAGGGGACCAAGGTCAAGGTCGTCTCGGCGACCGAGATCACGGTCACCTCACCGGCCGGCACCGGCACCGTCCACATCACGGTGACGGCGACCGGCGGCACGAGCAGCGCGACCGTGGCGGCGAGCAAGTTCCGCTACGGCTGACCGCCAGAACGGGGTTTTCGGGCCGGGGCATCTCGGGCCAAGGACAGCATGGTCCTACTTACTGCTATCCCGACAGCAGCAAGTAGGACCATGCTGCTGTCAGAACCGGAGCGATCACAGCAGTAAGTAGGTACTTACTGTCGACGGGCCGCGTGGTCGTGACCCCTGTTGCTCGCTGGGCAGGGCGCGCGAGACTATCGTCCCAATCTCACCTGGATTGAAGGAAGTGCGCCCCATGACGTTGTCCATCGCCGAACTCTTCTCCGTCGCCGGCAAGACCGTGTTGGTCACCGGCGGCTCCCGTGGCATCGGCGAGATGATTGCCGCCGGGTTCCTCGCCAATGGCGCCAAGGTCTACATCAGTTCCAGGAAGGCCGAGGTCTGCGACGCGACAGCGGCGCGGCTGAGCGCGGACTCCGGCGGCACCTGCGTGTCGATCCCGGCCGACCTCTCGACGGTAGCCGGTGTAGCCGCACTGGCCGCCGCCATCGGCGACCGCGAGGACCACCTTGACGTGCTGGTCAACAACGCGGGTGCCGCGTGGGGCGCGCCACTCGACGACTACCCGGAGAGCGGTTGGGACAAGGTCATGGACACGAACGTCAAGGGCGTATTCTTCCTGACCCAGCGCCTGCTGCCACTGCTCGAAGCCGCCGGCACCGCCGAGTCACCCGCGCGGGTCATCAACATCGGCTCGATCGACGGCATCAGGACCTCGATGTTCGACAACTTCTCCTACGGCCCGTCGAAGGCGGCGGTGCACGCCCTGACGCGTCAGCTGGCTGCCGCGCTGGTCAAGCGCAACATCTGCGTGAACGCCATCGCACCCGGGCCGTTCCCGACCTGGATGCTCAGCACCGGCGTGGGCGGCGGCGGCAATGTCGACGCCACCGACTGGGACGCGGTCGGTGAGCGCAACCCGCGCGGCCGCGTCGGCACCCCCGACGACATCGCCGGGACCGCGCTCTTCCTGGCTTCCCGGGCCGGCGCGTTCATCGTGGGCGAGACCATCGTCTGCGACGGCGGCTCAGTAGCCTGCTGAGTCGGCCCGGCTAGCCGCGTACCTTGCGGCCGGCTGAGTAGACGGCGCGGATGCTCGACTTCAGGTTCGCGAGGTCGAACGGGTCGCCGCCGAGCACGACCAGGTCGGCGCGCTTTCCGGGCATGATCGTGCCGACCTCGTCGCCGATCCGCATGAGCTCGGCCGCCGACTGCGTGGTCGCGGTCAGCACCTGGGCCGGGCTCATCCCCCCGGCAGCCATCAGCGGCAGCTCGTCGAGGTTGGTGCCGTGCGGACCGACTCCGCTGTCGGTTCCCATCGCGATCTTGACCCCGGCCTCGACCGCGCGGGCGAACGCGCTGGCGTGGGCGGCGATCACGTCCCTGGCCTTCTTGACCACGCCGTCGGGGAGCTGGCTGCCGGAGTCGGCCGCGTTGAGCACGGAGTGCGGTGCCACCAGGGTCGGCACGAGCCAGGCACCCCGGCTGAGCATCAGCTCGATGGCCTCGTCGTCCAGGTAGATTCCGTGCTCGATGGACCTGACGCCGGCCCGCAGCGCATTCTTGATTCCGTCGGTCGCCTGCGCGTGCGCCATCACCGGCAGATCGTGCGCTTGCGCCTCCGCCATCAGCGCGGCAAGTTCGTCCGGTCGGAACTGGGCGTGCTTCGGGTTGTCACGCGGAGACAGCACACCGCCCGAGGTGTGCACCTTGATGACATTGGCGCCCGCGCGGATGATTTCGCGCACCCGCTTGCGCATCTCCTCCGGCCCGTCGACCAGGCCAGGCGGCCGGCCGGGGTGTGGTGACATGAGGGACGTCGTCACCCCGGATGGGAGCCAGCCGTCGCCGTGACCGCCGGTCTGGCTCAGCGCGCTGACCGAGATCTGCATCCGGGGACCCTCGACCAGGCCGTCTTCGACGGCTCGCTGCAGGCCGAGATCCGCACCGCCGGCATCGCGCACCGTCGTAATGCCGCAGTCCAGGGTGGCCGCGAGGTTATGGGTGGCCTGGAAGAACTGGTAGGAGAACGGCCGCTGCAGCCGCCGCACGAGGTCGACCCCCGACACCATCACGTGCACGTGGCAGTCGAAGAGGCCGGGCAGCACGGTCAGGCCGCGGACGTCGACCTGCTCGTCCCCGTCCAGCCCGAGGCCGACGTCGACGATCTGCCCGTCGGAGATCACGACGTCCGCGTCGGCGATAGCGCTGCCCGTGCCATCGAAGACCCGTCCGCCGCTCAGGACCGTTCTTGCCATCAGCCGCCTCCGTACTGTGCTGGTCACCGTGAGGTTTGCCGGCACTGCGCCAGGTCCGCGCGCAATGCCACCATTGGGTATCTTTGCACCATCATGGGGCGGCGCGTGTCGCAGTTCGCCCGCGCTGCGGATGAAGTAGGCGAGCACGAATCGGTGCACCCCGGCCCCGCAGATAGTTCGGCCGTGCTAGCAAGTCGGCCTACGGCTTCTGCGATACGCTGCGACCCGTGGTCCAGGCCCCGTTAGCCACGATGCTTGACATATGCCACTATCGGCCGTCGTACGCTTGTTCGAAGATGTCGGATCATCGCCGCATTGGCCACAAGGAGCGCGGACGTGTCGGAACTGACGTGTCTTGAGATATGCGCCGGAGCTGGTGGCCAGTCGCGTGGTCTGGAACTCGCAGGTTTCAGTCATGTCCTGGCACTTGAGATCGACTCGGATGCGGTTAAGTCGCTGGAGTTGAATCGACCTGATTGGGACGTCGTTAGGGACGATGTTCGGAACCTAGACGGCGCCCAGTTCCATGGCGTTGACCTCCTAGCGGGCGGGGTTCCATGTCCGCCCTTCTCGGTGGCGGGTGGTCAGCTTGGCGCGGAGGACGAGCGGGATCTATTTCCTGAGGCGCTTCGGCTAGTAAGAGAAATCGGTCCGGCGGCCGTCATGCTGGAAAACGTCAAAGGGCTGGCTGAACGCAAGTTCTCTGATTACCGCCAGCGTATAGTCGATGAGCTTGAGTTCCTTGGGTATGAGATTCATTGGCAGCTGCTCAATGCCTGTGAGTATGGCGTGCCGCAGTTGCGTCCGCGCTTCGTACTCGTTGCCATAAAACGCCGGTACTCCGCACATTTCAGCTGGCCCACGTCGACGAGCGCACCGAAAACTGTAGGTGAGGTGCTGTATCCGCTCATGGCGGCCAATGGCTGGCCGGGTGCAAGGGCGTGGGCAAAGAAGGCAAATAGCATCGCTCCGACGATTGTCGGCGGCTCACGTAAGCACGGAGGTCCTGATCTCGGACCGACTCGCGCCCGAGCGGACTGGTTGAGGCTCGGTGTAGAAGGTCGCAGCATTGCTGAGAAAGCGCCTCCCGCAGACGCCCCTGTTGACTTTCTTCCCCGTCTTACATGTGAGATGGTGGCTCTCATCCAGGGATTTGATGCCGGATGGCGGTTCGCTGGCCGCAAAACCTCACAATACCGGCAGATCGGCAATGCATTTCCGCCCCCCGTCGCGGAGGCTATTGGGGGGCAGATTAAAGCTGCGCTCGCCGGAGCGCGATCTAAATCACTTCGCCTCGTCCGGGCCAGTTGACGACTGCTGTTTCTCGTCTTTCGCTTGGAGCTCGTCCTGCGCGGCGTACACGGGAGCGAAACAATGAAGTGGACGGTTCACGGCCGGCGGCCGATCTACGAGAGCCCTTGGATCAGCCTGGACCTGGTGGACGTCGAACTGCCCGATGGAGAGCGGTTTGAGCAGCACGTCGTCCGCATGGCCAGGCCGGTGGCAGGTGTAGCCATCACCGACGATGCCGCACGGGTGCTGCTCATGTGGCGGCATCGCCATGTCACGGGAAGCTGGGGCTGGGAGATCCCTACCGGCCGGATCGAGGAGGGCGAGTCCGCCGAGCAGGCAGCCATCCGGGAAGCAGAAGAAGAGACCGGATGGCGGCCATGCCAGCTGAGACTGCTTGTCGAGTCACAGCCGTCCAACGGATCCATCGACACAGTGCACTATCTCTTTGCCGGGACGGGCGCGGAGCATCTAGGTCAGCCTGCAGACTGCACAGAATCTGATCGCATCGAGTGGATCCCCTTGACCGACGTGCCATCGCTCATCACCAAAGGCCAGATCGTCAGCGGACCGACCTTGATCGCGCTGCTGTCCCTGATCGCCGGCGCCCAGCAGGGCACGAACTCCGCACCCTGACGAACGAGAACCTCGCATCAGCCGCGTGTTCCTTTGAAAAGTGCGGCTGCCGCGTGAGCCTGGCTCGTCACGAGACGAACTGCTGTCCTCCGTCGATGTCGTACGTCGCGCCGGTGATCGCGGTGTTGCTCATGAGATGGACGGCGAGAGCGGCGACGTCGGCCGGGCCGACGACTCGCCCGATCGGCAGGGTCTCGCGCAGCTCCTGCCGCCGGTTATCGAGCTGGTCACCGAGCAGCGACGCGGATAGCGGAGTGTCGACGAATCCCGGTGCGATCAGGTTGACCCGGATCGGTGCCAGCTCCAGCGCCAGGGCAGCGGTGAACGGCGGCATCGCGGCGGTGGCCGCTGACACGATGCCGAGCCCGGCCCCGATGCGGCGACCGCCGGTGCCGCCCATGAGCAGCAAGGTGCCGCCGGGGCGCATCTTCGCGGCGGCGCTGCGTGCGACGTCCAGTGCCATCACCATGTGGTCGCTGACCGCTTCCTGCACCTGCGCGGTGTCCATCTCGAGCAGCGGCCCGTAACGCGGACCGCCCGCCGTCACCATCACATGGTCGATCGGTGCCGGCACCTCCTGGAAGAAACCTCGCAGCGCGGTCGCGTCGGTGGCGTCAAACGCCGCGGTACGCCGCGCGCCGATCTCGTCGGCGGCCCGGCTCAGCTTGTCAGGACTGCGACCGGTGAGGACGACCTCGGCGCCCTCGGCCTGAGCGCGGCGGGCTGTCTCAAGCCCGATACCTGCGCTGCCGCCGATCAGGATGACCGTCTGCCCGGCCAGTTCCGGCTCGTGCCGGGTCGACGGACTGGTGGTGGAACTGGTCATGATTCCTCCTGTCTCGCCACGGTCTGGCTAGGTCGCCAGCATTGCCATCGATGCGTCCATCGGGCCCCTGGGCCTTGGCAGGCCGGCGATCTGCATGCGCAGCGTCGTCAGCGCCGCACCGTAGATCCCCGAGAAACTCGGGAAGGGCTGGATGGTGTCGTCGAGCACCTGAAGCGGAACGTGCGCGCGGATCGCGAGGGTCGCCTGCTGGAGCCATTCCCCGGCCTCCGGCCCGAGCGCGTAGGCGCCGGTCAGCCGCTCGCCGTCGCTGAGCAGGGTCAGGAACCCGCTGGACTGGGCGTAGGCGTGGGTGTACGTGGCGGTCTTGGGAACATCGGCTAGCCGCGCGGTCGCGCTGTACTCCGCTTCGGTCGCCCCGACGGACGCGGCCTGCGGAGCGGTGTAAGTGACGCGCGGGACGGCTTCGTAGTTCGCGACGTGCCCGGCACCGACGATGTTGGCGGCGACCACGTCGCCCTCGTACTCGCCGACGTGGGTCAGCGGCCAGATGCCGTTGACGTCACCGATCGCCCAGACCCGCTCGCCAGCACGCAGGTACTCGTCGACCGCGATCCCGCGCGGGTTCGCCTCGATGCCCACTGTCTCCAGCCCGAGGTCGGTCACGCGCGGGCGCCGCCCGGTCGCCGCCAGGATCCGGTCACCCCGAACGTCCGGGGCACCGTCGAGCGCCAGGACGTAGTCCTCGCCCTCGCGCCTGGCCTGGGTCACGGGCTGGCCGAGCAACAGCTCGATCCCTTCCTGGCGCAGGGACTCGGCGAGCGCTTCGCCCAGCGGCGCCGGCTCGCGGGGGAGCAGCCGATCGGCGCCCTCGATCAGCACCACCTCTCCGCCCAGACGCCGGACGATCTGCGCGATCTCGACGCCAGCTGAGCCGCCACCAAGGACGAGCAGCCGGCGAGGCACGGCCTGCATGCTGGTCGCCTCCCGGGTTCCCCAGACGCCGTCGAGGTCACTCAGTCCCGGAATAGCGGGGACGACTGGAGCCGACCCTGTCGCGAGCACGAGGTGGTCGGCGGTGTGGCGCGCGCCGTCGACTTCCACGACGCCGAGGCCAGCCAGCCGGCCAGTACCGCGAATCAGGTCGATGCCCCGATCCGATAGCCAGCTCACCTGGCCGGCGTCGGAGTAGTCCGACACCATGGAGTCGCGCCAGGCCAGCGCGGACCGGACGTCGATCTCGGCACGGTCGCCGGCGTCGCGAGCATCCTGGACGGCTTCGCCCGGGCGAAGCAGGGACTTCGACGGAATGCAGGCCCAGTAGGAACATTCGCCTCCGACGAGGTCCCGTTCGACCAGGGCCACGCGGAGCCTCCTGGCCGCTAGTGCCGCCGCGCAATGCTCACCAGGTGCCCCGCCGCCGAGAACGATCACGTCATGGTGACTCGCCGAAGTCATGGCTACCCCCCGCCAGCCGTAAGCGACCCTCGCACCTTGACGTGCCCGGCCCCGGCCAGAGCAAGCTTGTCCAGGCGACCTTGTCGGTGTTCATCGCGGAGCGAACAGCCTTCGCGCCGACGGCGCGGAAGTAAGACTGGGACTGTGATCCCAGCACATCTCGTCCGTGCCCTCGACGGCTTCGAGGCCGTCCTAGCTGGCGTCCCAGCCGGAAGCTGGGACGCGCCGTCGCCGTGCGAGGACTGGTCCGCCGCCGAGGTTGCCGGTCACGTGATCCTCGCCTTGCGCGGTCTTGAGTCCCTTGCGACCGGCCTCCCGGCCGCTACGGGTCCCGCCGATCCTCGCTCGGCGGCCGGCGCCGACCCGCTGGCAGCATGGCGGGCGACCCGAGCTGACCTGTCGTCAGCGCTGGACGGGCAGGCACCGACCAAGATGGTGTCCCTGCCCTGGGGCGGCGAGCTGACGCTGCCTGCGTTCATCGAGCGATATCCGCTGGAAATCATCGTGCACACCTGGGACGTGGCGCAGGCAACCGGTCAGGACCTCGAGGTGGACCCTGCACTGGTGCGTGCCGCCCTGGTCACGGCGACCCAGTTCGCGAGCGCGGGCCGCGCCGCCGGCCTGATCGGCCCGGAACGGACCGTGCCCGCAGGCGCCGACGACTTCACTCGCCTGCTGGCGATCTTCGGCCGCTCCGCGACGGGCCGCTGACGCCGAAGATCTGCGACCCACAGGTTTGACCAAGCCCCGCTAGCTATGACGGGCGAGGCGAGCGTCCGGAGTACAGCCGATCTCGACGCGGGCAGCTGACACCATTTAGATAGTGGTGCGAGGCAAGCGAGGAATGCGGGACGCGACGGAGGCAGCGGTGACGGCGGTCGAGGATCCGGCACGGCCGGTCGGTGGCGGCATCGACAAGAAGGCCCTGCGCCGCAGATACCGGCAGGAGCGGGACAAGCGGCTGCGGCCCGATGGCAACGGTCAATACCTGCGCATCAACGGTGACCTGGCGCATTACGCCGACGATCCCTATGTTCCGGTCGCCGAGCGGGAGCCGCTGACCGACCACCGGACGGTCGTGTGCGTCGGCGGCGGGTTCGCGGGCCTGGTCGTCGGCGCCCGGCTCCGCGAAGCGGGCATCGATGTTCGCGTGATCGACAAGAGCGGCGACTTCGGCGGCACCTGGTACTGGAACCGTTACCCGGGCGCCCAGTGCGACACGGCCTCGATGGTCTATCTGCCGCTGCTCGAAGAGACCGGCCATATGCCGACCGAGAAATACGTGCACGGCCCGGAGATCCTGGCGCACTGCCAGCGCATCGCCCGGCAGTACGGCTTGTACGACGACGCGCTCTTCCACACCGAGGTAACCGGGCTGACCTGGAACGAAGCTGCTTCGCGCTGGGTCATCGAGACCAGCCGCGGCGACCGCCTGACCGCGCAGTTCGTGGTGATCGGCATCGGCCCGCTGAGTGTGCCGAAACTGCCAGGCATCCCCGGGATCGGCTCGTTCGGCGGGCGCTCTTTCCACACCTCGCGGTGGGACTACGACTACACCGGCGGTGACCCGGCAGGCGCGCCCATGGACAAGCTCCGTGACCAGCGGGTGGGCATCATCGGGACCGGTGCCACCGCCGTGCAGGTGGTGCCGCACCTCGCCCGGGCGTGCGGAGAGCTCTACGTGTTCCAGCGCACCCCGTCCTCGGTCGACGTGCGCAACAACGAGCCGATCGACCCGGACTGGTTCGCCGAGATCGCGACCCCGGGCTGGCAGCAACGCTGGCTGGAGAACTTCACCGCGAATCAGGCCGGCGGCAACGCGGACGAGGACCTGGTCAGGGACGGCTGGACCGACATCTCCCGGCGGGTGCGCTCTCGGATCGCCGCCCTGCCGCCTGAGGATCGCAGGCCGTCCACCATGCTCGCCGCCTACGAGGACTCCGATTTCGAGAAGATGGAGGAGATCCGCGCCCGCGCCGACGCGCTCGTGGCCGACGCCGGCACCGCCGACAAGCTCAAGGCGTGGTACCGCCAGCTGTGCAAGCGGCCGTGCTTCCACGACGAGTACCTGCAGGCGTACAACAACCCGGGCACGCACCTGGTCGACACCGACGGCAAGGGCGTCGAGCGGATCACCGAGACTGGGGTGGTGATCGCCGGGCAGGAATATCCGCTGGACTGCATCATCTATGCCTCTGGCTTCGAGGTCGGCACCGCCTATGCCCAGCGGGCCAACTTCGAGCTGACCGGTCACGGCGGCCGTTCGCTGTCGCAGCACTGGGCCGACGGGATGCGCACGCTGCACGGCATCCACCTGCGCGGCTTCCCCAATGCCTTCCTCGTGCAGCCGACTCAGGGCGCGAACCTGATCTCGAACGTGCCGCACAACATCGTCGACTCGGCGCGGACCATCGCGCTGACGATCAAGCACGCGCTGGACGGTGGCTTCGCCGAGGTCGAGCCCGCTGCCGATGCCGAGAACGCCTGGGTCGAATTGCTGCTGACCGGGCTTGGCAGCATGATCGGCGGCGCCGATTGCACCCCGGGCTACTACAACAACGAGGGACAGGACCCGGGCTCATTCGTCGGCCACGGCTACCCCAGCGGGCCGAACGCCTACTTCCGCTATATCGACGACTGGCGCCGTTCAGGCTCGTTTGATGGCCTCGAATTCCGCTAGCGACGCGCTGACGGACCACCCGGACCGGAAGAGGCTCATCGGAGACGATGCTCTTGAGCGGTCAGCGGTGGTCGCCAACTGCGCGATGAACCGGGAGAGACAGCTCACTGGCGTCAACAGCTACGCGCGCGAACTCGGCTTCGACCCCATCGAGTTTCTCAGCGCCCAGGTGGGCGACCGGCCGGCGCAGCGTGCGGTCGGCTGGCTCGATCTGTGCTGCGGCACCGGCCGGGCGCTAATCCAGGCCGGTGCGCGCCTGGCTGGCCTCGGTCTCGACGAGCAAGTCGAACTGACGGGCATCGACCTAGTCGACTACTTCGACCCCGCGCCGGCGGCGGCATCGGCGCCGAGCCTCGTCGTGGCCTCTGTGGCGACCTGGCACCCAGGGCGAGCCTTCGACCTGATCACTTGCGTCCACGGACTGCATTACGTGGGTGACAAGCTCGCGGTGCTGACCCGCGCGGCGAGCTGGCTCACTCCAGAGGGCCGTTTCGTGGCCGACCTCGATCTCCGGTCGATCCTGATCGACGGTGGCCAGGCGGCTAGCCGGCGGCTGGCCACCAGGCTCCGGGGAGCCGGATACGCCTACGATGCGCGTCGCCACCGGATCACCCGCACCGGCCGGGCGGAGATCAGCCTGCCCTACGCCTACCTCGGCGCCGACGACCGTGCCGGTCCCCGTTATACCGGCCAGCCGGCGGTCGACTCCTACTACCGCGAGGTCGGCAATCCGACCGGACCAGCCCGGTCACAGGTCCAGCTCTAGGTCGCCATTCGGCTCGGAGCAGCAGATCAGCACGCTGCCGTCGGCGGGCTCGTCCACCGGATCGGGGGAGTAGCTGACCGCGCCGGATAGCAGGCCGGTTTCGCAGGTGTGGCAGACGCCCGTGCGGCACGACCAGCGCACGGGCACGTCGCACGCTTCGGCTAGCTCGAGCACGCTCGCATAGCGGCCGTCCCAGCGGGCCGACAGGCCGCTGCGGACGAACTCCACCTCAGGCCCGGTGCCAGGCTGGCCTGCGGGGCGATGGGGCGGGCGGGTCGTCGCCGCTGCGATTCCCGGCGTTACCGACGGCGCGGCGCCGAAGATCTCGGTGCGGATGCGGGTCCCGTCGAGGCCGAGGTCGGCTAGTGCGGCGGCCACTTCCTTCATGAAGCCCGTCGGTCCGCAGATATACGTCTCGGCGTCACGCGGGAGTCCCAGTCCGGACAGCACGTCTGACGAAAGCCGGCCCGCGCATTCGCCGTCCCGGACGTCATCGGGGCTCGCGCTGTAGCACACCCGCCGGTGTGCGTTCGGCACCGATGCGAGCAGCGAGCGAACCTCGGCGGCGAACGGCTCTTCCGCTCGGTTTCTCGCACCGTGCAGCCACCAGACCTCACGGTCGGAACTGCCGTCGGCGAGCGTGTGGAGCATAGCCAGCACCGGTGTCGCCCCGACTCCGGCGCTGACCAGCAGGACCGGTGCCGTCCCTGGGCGGAGCACGAAGGTGCCGCGAGGGGCGGCGGCGTCGAGCAGGTCGCCCGCGCGCAGCCGGTCGTGGACGAACCGGCTGCCGGCGCCGTGCGGCTCGCGCTTGACGCTAACCCGGTAGCTCTTCGCGCCGGGCTCGCCGGACAGCGAGTAGCTGCGCACGATCGGCTTGGCGCCGGCGCTGACCGGCAGCCGCAGGGTCAGGAACTGCCCTGGCAAGGCGGGCGGCACGGCGGTGCCGTCGGGATCGGCCAGATAGACCGATACGACCGATTCGCTCTCGCGCGCGACCTCGGTCACCGTGAGCGGGCGGAATCCTCGCCACGCGGGAGGCGGACTTGCGGGTGCCAGCCCCGCATTGCCGTCACCGTCGGGCTGGTCGAGCAGGGCCTGGAACGAGGTTTTCCAGCCGTCGGGAAGCGCCGCGATCCGCATCGCCTGAAGCACCTTCTGCCGGGGATGGCCCGGCAGGTACAGCAGGCCGTCGACCTCGGCGACGCTCATCTGTTCCGGTCCGGCGGCGACCTGGACGATGTCGTCGCCGGCGCGCACGTTGCCTTCACGCAGGACGCGAAGGTAGAACCCCGGCCGATGGTGTGAGATCAGCAGCGCTGGCATGCGCGGGTCGCCCATCCGGATGCCGACCCGATAGCAGGTCACCCGGGGCTGAGTGACCTCGAACAGAGCGGAGCCGATCCGGAACCGGTCACCGATGCGCACCTGATCGTCGGGCAGCCCGTCCACGGTGAAGTTCTCGCCGAACTGGCCATAGCTGAAGTCGGAGCGGCCAAGCTGCTGCTCCCAGTACCGGTAGGACTCGAGCTGGTAGACGAAGACGGCCCGGTGCTCTCCACCGTGCCCGGCCAGGTCGCCCTGCCCGTCGCCGTCGACGTTGAGCCGTCGTGCTCGCACGGGGCCTTCGACGGGTTCCTTCCACACTGCCGTGCGCACGGTCCGGCCCTGCCACGACACATCCTTGGGCAGGCCCACGTTGACCGACAGCAGCCTGCCCGCTTGCGCCATCACTTGTCACTGCCCGGGCGGGGTAGGTAGGAAACGGTTCGAGGTCTCGCCGCCGAACGGGGGACTCAGGGCAGGCGGGAGACGGCGGTGACAAGCGACCTCGGGTTCATCTTGCTGACCGGCGCTTCGGTCGTGCTCGCCGCGATCGTGGCCGCTCGGGTCGCGCAGGGGATCGGGCTGCCTGGCCTGCTGCTGTTCCTCGGCCTCGGGCTGGCACTCGGCGAAGCCGGCCTCGGGATCCGGTTCGACAACGCCGGGCTGGCCGAGCTGCTGGGGCTCAGCGCGCTCATCCTGATTCTCGCCGAAGGCGGGCTGACCACCAACTGGGCGCACGCCAGATCGGCGGCTCCAGCCGCGCTGAGCCTGGCCACCGTCGGAGTCGCGGTGAGCGTGGTCGTGGTCGCGGTCGTCAGCCGCTGGCTGCTGGGCCTGAGCTGGCCGGCCTCGCTGCTGCTCGGCGCCATCCTGGCACCGACCGATGCCGCGGCGGTCTTTTCCGTGCTGCGCAGGCTCCCGCTGCCACCCCGGCTGGCCGGGATGCTCGAAGGTGAGTCCGGCCTGAACGATCCGCCGGCGGTGCTCGCCGTCACCTTGCTCAGCGAGGTTGGCCGCCATCACCCTGGACCCCTGCTCATCGCCGGCGAGGTGGTGTTTCAGCTGGTCGCAGGCGCCGCGATCGGACTCGCGGCGGGGTTCGCCGGAGCCGCCGTGCTGCGTAAGGTCGCGTTGCCAGCCTCCGGCCTGTATCCGATCGCGATCCTGGCCCTGATTGTCGCCAGCTACGGTGCCGCGTCGCTTGCGCACGCCAGTGGTTTCCTCGCCGTATATCTTTCGGCTCTGGTGCTCGGCAATACCCGGCTACCGCACCGCCCGGCGATCCGAGGCTTCGCCGAAGGTACCGCCTGGCTCGCTCAGATCGGACTGTTCGTCATGCTCGGGCTGCTGGCGTCGCCGGCCAGGCTGCCGGCGCAGATCCTGCCTGCCCTGGTGGTCGGGGCGGTGCTGATCCTGGTGGCCAGGCCGATCGCCGTCGTGGCCGCGACCTTGCCGCTGCGCCTGCCGTGGCGTGAGCAGGCATTCTTGTCCTGGGCGGGGCTGCGCGGCGCGGTGCCCATCGTCCTGGCCACGATCCCGGTGAGCGCCGGCCTTGGCGGGGCGACCCGGCTGTTCGACATCGTCTTTATCGTGGTGACCGTCAATACCCTGCTCCAGGGGCCGACCCTGCCCTGGGCCGCGCGGTTGCTGCGCGTGATCGCGCCGGCGGAGCCACTCGAGCTGGGCGTGGAGGCTGCGCCGCTGGAGACGCTGCACGCGGAGGTCCTGCAAGCCCAGATCCCGGACGGATCGCGGCTGCACGGCGTGGAGGTCTTCGAGCTGCGGCTGCCAGCCCTGGCCAACCTCGCCCTGATCGTCCGCGATGGCAAGGGAATCGTTCCCGGCCCGACGACGACCCTGCGCGTCGGTGACCGGCTCCTGATCGTGACCACGGCGACGGCCCGCCGCGAGACCGAGCGCCGTCTGCGGGCAGTCAGCCGCGCGGGCAAGCTCGCTGGCTGGCTCGGCGAACACGGTCTCTGAGCCCGGCGAGTTTTTCATGGTGATTTCAGGAATTGTCAGCGACGGCCTAATCGCAGAACCTGACTGTTTTAATAGGAGAAAGGGCGGTCCGGACTGTCCCTGGCTATTGCCTAGCCGGGTAACCGATGTGATACTGACGGTGGTTGCTGGCGGTTACTGATCTATCGGGCCTGAGGTAACTCGGGGAGGGATTCCTGGGCATTCGGGCTGCCGTGCGCGAAATGCCTTTCGCATAAACCTGCTTGGCGACCGCGTGTGCACTGGTACCGCCAGTGCCGTAGACGGTACGCCGACCTATTTCCTTGCCCTTTTCTGGGGTGCGGCGTGCCCGAAACCAGAAAGGAACGACCGAATGTCTCAGATCCTGCACGCATTCGAGCAGGCTTTAAGGTCATCCGCGATCGGCCGTCGGCGTCGGCTGCCAGTCCTCTTTGCCGCGCCCTGGTCGCGGGGACCGGGCTGCTCGGGTTCGCCTCGGCGGCACCGGCTCTGGCCGCCGCCGCTAAGCCGGTTCTCTACGTCGCCAACGGCCAGAGTGGCAGCGTGACCGCCTATGACCTTGACTCCGGAACGTCGGCGGCGACGATTCCGGTCGGCACCCAGCCCCAGGGTGTGGCGGTCAGCCCGGATGGCAAACCGTCTACATCGCCAATGCGATCGGCGGAATCTCGGTGATCGACACCGCGAGCAATGCCGTGACCGCCACGATCGCCGACAACTCGTTCCCCATTGGCCTGGCGCTGAGCCCGGACGGTCAGACCCTGTATGCCGCCAACGAAACGGGCACGGTCTCGGTGATCAGCACCGCGAGCGATTCGACCACCGCGACGATTAACGTCGGCACCGAACCGCTGGCGCTGGCGCTGACCCCGGACGGCTCGACTCTCTACGTTCCCGACTTCATCGGCAACACCCTCTCGGTGATCAGCACCGCGACCGACACGGTCACGGCGACCTTGAGCGGATTCAGCCGCCCCATCGGCGTGACGGTCACCCCGGACGGCAGCACCGCGTACGTCGCGAACGCCACCGCGGGCACGGTATCGGTGATCAGCACCGCGACCAACACGGTGACTGGCACGATCGCGGTCGGCAGCCTGCCGCACTTCTTCGCGATTACGCCGGACGGCAGCACCGGTTACGTGGACAACACCGGGAACAACTCGGTCTCGGTGTTCAGCACGGCGACCAATACGGTGATCGCGACGATCCCCGTCGGCGCGACCCCGCAGGGCGTGACGATCGACTCCTCGGGCTCCGACGTCTACGTGGCCAACGACGCGTCGGGCACGGTTTCGGTGATCGACACGGCGACCAACACGGTGACAAACACAATCGGAGGCTTGAACGGGCCGTTCGCGCTGGCCATCGCCGACGTTCCGGTTCCTGTCCCGGTGGTAACCGGAATCAGCCCGGCAAGCGGGCCGGTCGCGGGCGGCACGACGGTCACGATCACGGGAAGTGACTTCACGGGCGCCAAGGGAGTCAGCTTCGGCGGGATACCGGCCACCTCGTTCACGGTCAGCAGCGACACCAGCATCACGGCGGTCGATCCGGCGGCTACCAGCGTTGGCGCCGTCGACGTCACGGTCACGACGCCTAACGGCACTAGCGCCACGAGTGCTGCCGACCACTTCGACTATCAGTACGCGTTCAGCGGGTTCTTCACCCCGGTGAGCAACCCGCCGACGGTCAACGGCGAGAACGCCGGGCGCTCCATCCCGATGAAGTTCAGCCTCGGCGGCGACAACGGCCTGAGCATCATCGCCTCGGGGTTCCCGACTTCGACCCAGATCGACTGCGCGACCGGCGCTCCGCTGAGCGGCAGCACGCCAGCCAGCTCGGCGGGCGGGAGCGGTCTGCAGTTCGCCGACGGTACCTACACCTACGTCTGGAAGACCAGCAAGGACTTCGCCGGCACCTGCCAGCGACTCGACTTGCGTCTAGTCGACGGCACCGATCACACCGCCGATTTCCAGTTCAAGTAGGACCAGTCCGGCAAGGCTGACTGCTGTGGTGCCCGGCTTCCGCTGGCACCACAGCAGTCCAGCAGTGCCACGAGGGCTTCGGCGACTAGGGCTTGCGGACGACCCCGCCCATGACCTGGGCTGTTTCGGGAGCCGACGTCTTGCTGGACTCCGGCCGCCAGGCCGTGACGGGGACCAGGCCGGGCTCGACCGTCTCCCAGCTGGCGGGCAGCAGTGCCGCGATGTGCTCCTGGTCCCGTCTGGCGATGGCATGGACGGCGCCGGAGTACCGCTTGGCGAGGTCCTCGTCGTCCGGGTGGTACCGCCAGTGCGAGATCGCCAGGTAACTGCCCGAGGCCAGTCCGCTCGTCAGTTCCCCTGCCGCCGAGAAGGTAGTCGTAGACCCGGGCAATATTGGCGCGTCCGATGTCAAAAGTAGCTGGAACCTCGGGGCCGACATCAGTCACGAGAGGGCGCGGCGGCACGTTTAATTAGGTGCCAGCGGGCGAGCGTGAGCGGGTGAAACGAATGGCATTCGGAAAAGTCGAGCGCCGTCAGGGTTCTCGGCTGGACTCGCGGCTGTCGTCGCGGCCGGGCTGGCAGCCGGCGTGGCGGCTGGCTGCACGTCGAGCGGCCCAGCCTCGTCGCACCAGACCAGCGGCGGAACAGCCGGCGGCATAGCTCCGCGCCTGCGGTCCCGGCGCGCCCGGGCGGCGTGCGCGCCGACTGGTCCACCTTCAACCGCACCGCCGACCGCGCCGGGGTCTCGCTCACCACCCCAGCCCCTGGCCGGGTGCGCAAGGTGTGGTCGGCGGCCGTCGACGGTGCCGTCTACGCTCAGCCGCTCGTCGTCGGCTCCGACGTCCTCGTTGCCACGGAGAACGACACCGTCTACGCGCTCGACTCCGTGACGGGCAAGGTCCGCTGGAAGCGTCATCTCGCCTCGCCGGTCGTCGGCGGCCTGCCCTGCGGCAACGTTGCTCCGTCCGGGATCACCGGAACTCCGGTGGCAGACGCGGCGACCGGCCGCCTGTGGGTGGTGACGTTCACCAGGCAGCCTGCGTTCCGCCACACGTTGTGGGAACTGGCGATCAAGACCGGCAGGACGATCGCGCAGCGGCGGATCGATGCCCCTGGCAGCGACCCGCGCGCCCAGCAGGAACGCGGCGCGCTCGCCCTGCTCGGCTCCCGCGTCTACGTGCCGTTCGGCGGGCTGTTCGGCGACTGCTCCGACTACAAGGGCCGGGTGGTCGGAGCGCCGGTGTCCGGCAAGGGGGCGCTGGTCAGCTTCACCACGCGCAACCGCCGCCAGGCCGGGATCTGGCGCCAGCCGGGAATCCGTGCGAGCCGGCAGCCTGTACGTCGCGACCGGCAACGGCATGCCCTTTGACCAGGTCGCGGACTCCGACAGCGTGCTGCGGCTGAGCCCGGCCTGCGCGTGCAGGGGCGCTTCACGCCCGGCCAACTTCGTCGCGCTGTCGTCGCAGGACCAGGATCTCGGGTCCACCGCACCCGCGCTCCTGCCTGGCCGGATCTTCCAGGTCGGGAAGGAGGGGGTCGGCTACGTGATCGACGGCAGGCGACTGGGCGGAACCGGCCGGGAACTCGCCTCGAAGCGAGTCTGCGAGGGCGGTTTCGGCGGTGACGCCGTCGACGGCAGCACGGTCGTGTTCTCCTGCTATACCAGCCTGCGGGCGGTCAGGATCGTCGCCGGCCAGCACGGTGCGGTCAGCATCGGCCGCTCTGGTCGGTCGCCGGGATCATGCCCGGCCCGCCGATCATCGCGGGCGGCACCGTGGGGGACGTCGAGCCGCAAGGGCACCGTGTCCGGCTACCGGCTGGCGACCGGCAAGGCCGTCGTCACGTCTGCCGCCGGCCTGGCACGGACTTCCCCACGCGTCCGCCGGGCTCGGCAATTGTTCGTGCCCGAGGGCGCCAAGGTCGTGTCGTACGCCGGCATCTTGATCGGCGTCCGAGGGCCGCCCAGCCCCCCCGGACGGAAAACCGGCCCCCCCCCTCATCATCGCTCGATCCCCCCCACCCCCACAGAACCCACAACCCCCCCTCCCCCCCCCCCCCCTCCGCCCCCCCCCCCCCCCCCCCCCCCCCCCCGCCCCCCCCCCCCCTCCCCCCCCCCCCCCCTCCCCCCCCCCCCCCCTGACCGCGCAAACCCGCCCATAACCACCACCGTACCGGCCGGCCGCCCTGGGCCGGCGACACAAAGGTCCTACTTGCTGCTGTTACACCCCCGATTTCAACAGCAGCAAGGTCCTACTTACCGCTATCCAGACGACAGCAGGTAGGACCATGCTGCTGCGCGAGCCAGGCTCGCCCCGGGGCGACTGCCGTCCAGAACCGACAGCAGTTGCGGGTGGGACTGGCTGGGCGAACGGTTGGCTGGTGTTAACCCGATGTGCTGTTCGCGGGGCTATCGCGGTCCAGGGGCCCGTTATATGTTCAGGGCGGTCAACTTTCCGGACAAATTGCCCCAGGAGGTTCATATGATCCGCCTCGGCATCCGCCGACTCTCGTTAGCCGTCTGCGCCGTCGCGCTCGCGACGACGGGCGCGCTCACAGCTGCCGGCACCGCCGTCGCCGCCACCAACTACTCGCTGCTGATCCTGCCCGACCAGGGCGAGACGGCCATCTACAACTTCATCAACT
Organism: uncultured Actinomycetota bacterium; assembly: GCA_963737865.1. Taxonomy (GTDB): domain Bacteria; phylum Actinomycetota; class Actinomycetes; order Streptosporangiales; family Streptosporangiaceae; genus Chersky-822. The sequence continues at coordinate 182,533 of CAVTUG010000001.1, forward strand.
CGGCTGCCAGCTCGATCGACATGACCATGTACGAGCTGACCGACACCACCGTGACCACCGATCTGGTGAACCGTAAGAAGGCCGGCGTCAACGTCCGCGTCATCCTGGACGGCGCCGAGAAGTCCGTCAACCAGACGGCGTTCAACACTCTCCAGGCCGGCGGAGTCGCCGTCACGTTCTCCTCTACCGCCTTCACGTTCACCCACCAGAAGACGATCACCGTCGATAACAAAGAGTCGTTCATCAGCACCGGAAACCTGGACTCCCGGTTCTACACGACCTCGCGTGACTACGGCGTCTTCGACACCGACGCGGCCGACGTCGCGGCGGTCGTCGCCGTCTTCAACGCCGACTTCGCCAAGACGGCGATCACGCCCAGCGACGGCGACGACCTGGTGTGGTCGCCGACCGACTCGCAGACTCACCTGCTCGCCCTGATCAACGGCGCGCAGCACAGCCTCGATGTCCAGCAGGAGGAGTTCAGCGACACCGCCCTGGTCAATGCCCTCGTGGCGGCCGAGAATCGCGGCGTCAAGGTGCGTGTCGTGGTGGAGAATCCCTCCGACTACACGACCGAGCTCAACGAGATCACGGCAGCCGGCGGCCAGTTCAAGGGCTACTCCGACCCGAACGGGTTCTATATCCACGCCAAGTCGATCATCGCCGACTTCGGTACCGCGACCGCCAAGATCTTCCTCGGCTCGGAGAACTTCTCCGACAACTCGCTCAACGACAACCGCGAGCTCGGCCTGATCATCACCGACCCAGGGGTGATGAACGGGGTCGAGTCGACCTTCAACGCGGACTTCGCCGGCGTTCCGAGCACCGGCGGCACCGTGACCGTGACCACTCCGGCCAGCCAGACCGGCAAGGTCGGCACGGCGGCCAGCCTGCAGATCTCCGCGACGGACACCGCAGGCGGCACCTTGTCCTACAGCGCGGCCGGCCTGCCGGCCGGGTTGTCGATCAACGCGACCACCGGCCTGATCTCGGGCACGCCGACCACCGCAGGCACCTCGACGGTGACGGTCACCGCTACCGACTCGACCGGGCCGACGGGCACGGCCTCGTTCACCTGGACAGTGACCGCCGCCGCCGGTAACACGGTGACCGTGACCAGCCCGGGTAACCAGACCGGCACCGTGGGCACCGCCGCCAGCCTGCAGATCCACGCCACCGACTCGGCGGCGGGCCAGACCCTCACCTACAGTGCGACCGGCCTGCCAGCGGGCCTGTCGATCAACGCGACCACCGGCCTGATCTCGGGTACGCCGACCACGGCCAGCACCTCGTCGGTGACCGTGACCGCCACCGACACGACGGCGGCCAAGGGCAGCGCCACGTTCACCTGGACGATCAGCGCGGCGACGGGCACCTGCTCGCCGGCTCAGCTGCTCGGCAACCCGGGCTTCGAGACCGGCACCGCCGCCCCGTGGACGGCCTCCACCGGCGTCGTCAACGACAGTGCCAGCGAGCCGCCGCATACCGGGACGTGGGATGCCTGGCTGGACGGCTACGGCACGACCCATACCGACACGCTGTCCCAGGCGGTCACCTTGCCGACCGGCTGCACCAACTACCAGTTCAGCTTCTGGCTGCACATCGACACGGCCGAGACGAGCACCACGACGGCGTTCGACACACTGACCGTGCAGGTGCTCAACAGCGCGGGCACGGTGCTCAGCACCCTGGCCACGTTCTCCAACCTGAACCACAACACCGGCTACACCCAGCACACCTTCAGCCTGGCGTCCTTCGCGGGCCAGAAGGTGACGCTCAAGTTCACCGGCAGCGAGGACTTCGAACTGCAGACCTCGTTCGTCGTCGACGACACCGCCCTCAGCACCAGCTGACTTAGCACCGGCGACGATAGCGACAGGCTCGTACCGCCAGTCGCTATCGTCGCTCTCACATCGAGGTGGACGCGGGCGGCGAGGCGGGATCATGTCCGAATAACCCGGAACGAGGGGCTGTGACGGACGTCACCCCCTTGTCGGCTCGATCCTGGCATTACTCAGTGCGAACGTGCGTTCACTAGAGGTAACCGAATGCACCCAGGCGCGCGATGGTTGCCCCCCGCAATCAATTGCCCCCCAGCAATGAGTCGCCCTGACCCGCGGCCCATCCGCGTACCCCCAATCGCAGCCAGGTGCTTCGTCACGGCATGGCTGTGTCCTGGGTGATCCCACGAGCGCACCCCCAGCGCCCGACGTTAGGTTCACCTTGTACCCCCGATTCAACATCCCCTCCGTTCAGTCCTACCTGTCCAAGGTTCGCGACTACCCCTACACCGAGAAGTCCCGCGAGCTCACCGACAAGTCCCGCGAGCTTGCCGACAAGTCCCGCGAGCTTGCCGCGCGGAACACCAAGCTCACGCTCGGAGTGACGGCAGCGGGCGCCGTCGCCGTCGCCGGCATCGCGACCGGCGTCGCTACGGCCTCGTCACCGGCCAGTCAGGCCGGTCACCCGAGCGCGATCAGCCAGGTCGACTCGGTGCACCAGGCCAGGACCATGCAGAAGACGTCGAGCACGTCGGGCCAGTCGACCCGCGTGGTCGTGACGAAGAAGGACGCCCCGGCCAAGCACGACTCGGCTCCGGCGAAGCCCAAGAGCGCGCCGTCCGGGCCGACGAAGCCGTACCTGATGTACGACTCGGTAACCCCGTCGGCGATCCCGTCGGGTAAGGTCGCGGCGGCCTACGCCACCGGCGGCTACGCGGCGTCCGCTTCCCAGCTGAAGGGCCACGGCTCCGTGGTCTGGATCGACACCAACGGCAGCGACCCCAAGGCTTCGGCCCTGGACGTCGAGCCTGGAGACGCCACCCCGACGCAGGCCGCCACCTGGGCCAAGAGCGGCTCGGCGACGACCCGCAGGCTCTGGCCCGCATCTACACGATGCGTTCGGAGTGGGGCGCCGTGAAGTCAGCCGTCGCGGCGCTGCCTGACAAGATGCAGTCCCACATCCGGTGGTGGATCGCCGACCCGACAGGTTCACCGCACGTCGTGCCGGGCGCCGCTGCCACGCAGTGGTACTGGGGCTCGAGCTACGACATCTCGACCGCCACGCCGCGCTTCTGACGGCGAGGTAGCTCGTGGTCGCGTCAAGAGCGGCCCGGCCCGGTCAGCGCATCGCGACCGGCCGGGCCGCTTTCGCGTGCCCGCCGATAAGGTTTGAACCATGCCTTACTGCACCTCGTGCGCCGCGGCGTGAAGGGGCTGTCCATGAGCACGGTCGGCACGCGACGCTGGGAGCAGGACGGCACGGTGTGGTTCGAGGTCGAGGTCACCGACTCCGACCTGGTGGACCCCGCAGCCCGGCTCTTGATGGAGTACGAGCGTTCCGGTATTCGATGGCGGCACTGCTATCCGGCCGAGACGCCGCACCTGGAGTCGGCTTGGCAGAACTTCGCCAGGGATATCGAGAAGATCCTGCGCCAGGCGGCGCGGGCCGAGCCGATTCCGTGGCGCGAGGCGCTGCGTGAATTGTGCTGCCGGACGGGCGCCGCGCAGGCGCTGGGCGAGGCGTTCGGCGACGCGATGATCGAGCCGGTCCTCCGGTCTGACGACGGCCAGTGGATCAGTGACTGGTGGGGCCGGGCATTTGTCCACGCAAGGATCGAGTGGATCGGCGACCCCCGGCCGTTTGCCGACGATCCCGATCCGGCGGACTTCGGGCTGGTCGCCGCGCAGCGGCTGGAGACCGTCCCGTTCGAGGACTGGCTGATCAAGGTGCCGCCGCTGGATTTGCAGCGAGCGGTGAACGAGCGGCGCGGGCTAGCTGACCGCGTCGCGATGATCGACGATCTCATTCGGTAGCGGCCGGTCCCAGGCGGGGTGCGGTGGCCTGGGGCCGGTCGCCTTCGACGGGCTCAGTCGAGGATGAACCAGCCGACCTTGACGGCGCTGCCGACGTTCTTGGACAGCGTGATCGTGAACGCGCCGTCCTCGGATTCGGCGCCTTCGATGAAGACGCCGCTGATCGGGTTCTGGATGGTCGCGATCACGATGCTCGACGAACTCACGGTCTTGTGCGCGACCTTCATGCTCCGGTTGCCGCTGGTGATGGTCGCCACGCCGGAGTTGGTGAGCTTCATCTTGCCCTGGACTTCGAGTGCGATTCCGTGCTGGCTGGTAGCGAAGACGCCGATACCGTGGTCGGAAAGTCCGGTCACCCCGTGACCGCCGCTCTTGGCTATGTCGATTCCCCGGACACCGCTCTCGCCAGAAGTCTTTCCCTGACCGGCGACGCCAGTGCCGTGATAAGAAAAGCCGAATACGCCGTCGCCGTTATTCGACTGCCCGTAGACGCCAATCCCGCCCTTTTTCGGGCAGAAATCGAGACCCGAGGTGCCGGACTGGCCCGGCGTCTGGGCGTTACCGACGATGCCGGTCGCGTTCGTGGAGAAGGCGATCACGCCGATACCGTTCACCGAGTGACCTGAGACCCCCCATGAGCCTCTGGTGCTGTGCGTGTCGAAGCCGGCCAGCCCGCTGGTCCCCTTCGCCGAGGCGTGACCAGAAAGGCCGATGCCTCCGCTCGAGGTGATGATCGTGGTGCCCTTTGCCTTGTTGGTCTTGCCGAGTTGCACAGCACTCCCGGCCAGCGGCGCTTCCGGTGCGGCCATGGCGAACCCGCCGCCCACGACGCTGGCCGCAGCCCCGGCGCCGGCGGCTGCGGCCGCGAGCATCGCCGCCCTGCGCCCGTACCGCGCCGCCAGGCTGCTGCTCGCCGAGCCGTCTCCGCTGACCTGTCCCGATCCGTCAGTCATCACTGCTGCCTTCCATTTCCTGGACCCCGATGCCATTCAGGGCAGCGTGCCTGAGTATGCCGAGAAGATCAACAGTCGATGCCCCGCTGCCATTAAGGCCATACGCGGGGTAACCATACCTCCGTCGCCGGACATAGGTAAAGGGGACATAGATGTCCGACCGAAAGCGGCTAATAGGTTTATCAGCCAATAAAATCTGATTCGCGTGGCCGCTATCCGAGCTGGAGCCACCCGATGCTGATCGCGCTCGCCGGGGCCTTGGACAAGGTGATCGTGAAGGAATCGTTGCCGGCCTGCGCGCCCTCGATCGACACCCCGCTCTGCGGTCGCTGGATCGTCGCGAGGATGACGTCGCCGTCCGAGAGGCCCGGCTTGCTGAAGGTCATCGACTTGTGGCCCTTGGGGATCGAGACCACTCCGCTGTGACTGAACCGCGCCGTCCCGTCGACCTTGAGCGCGGTACCCTGCCCGCTCGTTGCCCAGATGGCGGTGCCGTGCACGGACTGGGCGAAGATGCCGTAAGCGCCGCCGCCCTGATTGGCGTCGACGGCCTTCACGGCGGCCATGCCCGGCGTCGAGCCCTGGCCGACGACGCCGTTGCCCTTGTCGGAGATCCCCAGGACACCGTCACCATGGACCGAGTGCCCGTACATCCCGTGTCCGCCCTTCTGCGCCCCGGCGTCCATGCCGATAACGCCGGCCGAGGCGCTGGCGAAGGTCTGGCCCTTGAGGCCGGTGCCTGACCGGGTGATGACCTGGGTCGTCGCGTGGGCAGCGTTGGACTTTCCGAGCAGGACAGCGGCGGACTTCAGCTCCGGCTCGTCTGGTGCGGCAGGCGTCGCCGGGCCGGCAGGTGCTGCGCCAGTCGCGCTAGCCGCGTCGGCCGCGTCGGCGAGACCGCCGCCCGCGAGGCTGGCCGCCACGCCAGCGCCGGTCGCCGCTGCTCCGAGCATGAGCGCGCGCCGTCCGTACCTCCTGGGCGCCGCCTGGGCGGGGGAGTCCCCCTCGAGCGACGCGGTGTCGGCTGGCTTGAGTACGCGGTCCTGTCCGGTGAGATCGCTCATCACGTGCCGCCTTTCGCAAGGTGTGGGCTGCTGTCATTCCAGGAACGGGCCGCAGCGGCCACGAGAATGACTTTGGTCGATTCCATCACAGATGTGGGTCACCGCTGCTGGTCTGGGTGGTATGGGGCATCGTGATCGAGGCGGGCAGGCGGCGTTGCGGCCCTGTGGCGAAGATGGCGCTGTGGCCAAGACAAGGCCGATGCAGCTACGAATAGTAGGTAAGAGGCAGGACCGGAGCCCGCGTCGCCAGGAGGCGGGCGTACTGGCCTGCCCGTCTGGGTCTGCCTATCTTGGGCGCGGCCCAGGCGATCGCGCAGCCGGGAGGCAAGGGCATGATCGGGCTGGTACTCGTGGGCGTTGTCGCTGGCTTTCTGGCTGGCATATCGCCCTGCATTCTGCCGGTGCTGCCCGTGGTGCTCGTCGCCGGCGCGACGGGCTCGCGAAGCGCCGCCCGCCCTGGTGCTGAGCCGGGCGGGGCATCGACTTCGGATGCGATCGCTGCCGCAGACCCGCTCAGGCCATCGCTAGCCAGGTCGCTCGCCGTCGTGGGCGGGCTGGTACTGAGCTTCAGCCTGCTGATCCTGGCTGGCTCCGAGATCATCTCGCTGCTGCATCTGCCGCAGGACTCGCTGCGCGACGCGGGCATCGCCCTGCTCGTCCTGGTCGGCCTCGGCTACCTGATCCCTCCGCTCGGGGCCTTGCTCGAGCGTCCGTTCGCCAGGATCGGCGCCCGCAAGCCGAGCGGCCGCGGGGGTGGCTTCGTGCTCGGGCTGGCCCTCGGGGTGCTCTACGTGCCGTGCGCGGGGCCGGTGCTCGCCGCGATCACCGTCGTCGGCGCGACCCACCGGGTCGGCCTGACAGCGGTGTTCGTCACCGCAGCCTTCGCCGTGGGCACCGCCGTGCCGCTGCTCGCCGTGGCGATCGCCGGCAGCCAGCTATCCGGCCGGATCGGCGCGCTGCGCCGGCGGGCGCCGCAGGTCAGGCTCGTCGGCGGGGCCGTGCTCGTGGTCATGGCAGTCGCGATCGCGTTCAACGTGTTCGACGGCCTGCAGCGCGACATCCCGAGCTACTCGACCGCGCTGCAAGGCTCGCCTACCGTCCGCAAGGAACTGAGAACCATTACCGGCGCGCACGCGACCTCGCTGACCAAGTGCGACCCCAACGCGACCGCGTTGCTGAACTGCGGTCAGGCCCCGAACTTCACCGGCATCACGGCGTGGCTCAACACCCCGGGTGACCGGCCGCTGTCCGTCGGTGCCCTGCGCGGCAAGGTTGTCCTCGTCGACTTCTGGACCTACTCCTGCATCAACTGCCAGCGGACGCTGCCGCACGTCGAGGCCTGGTACAAGGAGTACGCCAAGGACGGGTTCGTGGTCGTAGGAGTCCACACGCCTGAGTTCAGCTTCGAGCACGTGGTGTCGAACATGCGATCGCAGGCCGCGTCGCTGGGCGTGCACTACCCGGTCGCCGTCGACGACAACTACGGCACCTGGAACGCCTACGACAACCAGTACTGGCCGGCGGACTACCTGGTCGACGCCAAGGGCGATGTCAGGCACGTGCACTTCGGCGAAGGTGACTACGGCGGCACCGAGAGCCTCATCCGCCAGCTTCTGACCGCCGCTCACCCGGGGGTTGCGCTGCCTGCCGGCGACCGACCTTCCCAACCTCACCCCGACCGGGCGGATGAGCCCGGAGACCTACATCGGCTACGAGCGCCTGCAGTACCTGCTATCGGCGACGAACGTGGCCCGGGACCAGCCGGCCGATTACCGCTTCCCGGCGTCGCTGCCGCTCGGCGGGCTCGGCCTGAACGGGGTCTGGACCGACCACGCGCAGGAAGCCACGGCTGGGCGGGGGGCCGAGCTTGAGCTGGCGTTTCCTCGCGCACGAAGTCTACCTCGTGCTCGGCGGGCACGGCACGCTGACTGTGTCGGTCAACGGGCACAAGGTGCAGACGATCCACGTCGCCGGGACCCCGCGCCTGTACACGCTGTTCCACTCGGGCCTCGGCGCGGAGGGCAAGCTCCTGCTGCAGGCTTCACCTGGCGTCCAGGCTTACGACTTCACGTTCGGCTGATCGCCCCGGTCTTGTCGAGCCGTCAGCCCGGCGCGGGCGCGACGGCTGGCGGGACGACGTCCTGCCCGGTGTCGTCGTCCTGCCTGGTGTCGTCGTCCTGGCCCGTGGCGTCCCGGCCCGCCCGGTAGCGCGCGAAGGCAGGCAGCGCGAGCCCGATGACCACCGAGCCCGCGACCGTGACCAGGCCGCCGGCGAGCGCGCTGATCATCGGAGACGTCAGCGATCCGAGCGCGCCCGCCTCGAGGTTGCCGATCTGGCCGCCGCCCGAGCCGACGACGAAGTCGGCCGCCGTAACCCGGCCCCGCAAGGCGTCCGGCGTGGTCTTCTGCACGATGGCTCCCCTGAACACCACGGTGAAAGTGTCCGCCGCGCCGGCGATCCCGAGGCAGCCGAGTGTCAGCCACAAGCTGGGCGCGACCGCGAACCCGGCGAAGGCGGCACCCCACACCGCGACGGTGATCAGCATCGCGCGACCCTGCCGTGAGATGTGCCTGAGCGGGCCTGAGAAGGCGATGCTCAGGATGCCGCCCATCCCGATCGCGGTCATGAACAGCCCCAGGGTGCGCGGGTCGCCGCCAAACCGCTCGGCATTGATGGCAGGGAAGACGGCGACTGGCAGCGCGAAGACGGTGGCGTTGAGGTCGGCGAGGAAGGCGCCGCCCAGTACCTGGCTGCGGCAGATGAACCGCACTCCCTCGACCACGGCCTTCGGCCCCGGTCTGGTGGTGAGCTGCGGCGGCATGGCAGGCAGCCTCGAAATGCCGTAGATCGAGGCCGCGAAGGTCACCACGTCGATGGTGTAGCAGGCCCGGAGCCCGAACGCGGCGGCGATGAGGCCGCCGAGCGCCGGTCCCACGGTCAGGCTGAGCTGTCCGCTAAGCCGGTTCAGCGCGAGCCCGGCCGCGAGCTTGTCTTGCGGCAGCAGCCTGCGGATAAAGGTCTGCCTGGCAGGCTGGCTGATGGAGGCCAGCCCGGTCTCCGCGCTGATGAGGGCATAGAGCGGCCAGACCGAGCGCAAGTCGGCGTACGCCTGGATGGCGAACAGCGCCGACACCCCAGCGAGGCCGCAGCTGACCACGAGCACGAGCTTGCGTCGGTCGACCGCGTCGGCCAGGGAGCCGCCGAGCAGGCCGACGGCCAGCGTGGGCACCATCTGGAACATGCCGATCAAGCCGACGGCGAGCGGGGACCGGGTCAGCAGGTAGACCTGGAGCGGCACGGCGAACCCGGTCAGGCCGCTACCGATCGCTGACAGCGTCGACCCCGCCCAGAGCCTGCGAAAGTCAGCGGACTCGCGCATGGGACTGAGATCAACCAGAAGCTTCACGCGCTAAATTGTAACAGTACTTATATAAGTACTGTTACAATCGTCCTATCACGGGTTACCGCGCCCGAGCCGGGCGCCATACCGGACTTAGCGCCACTAACCTCAGCGTTCATCCGTGCTATTCGGAGCTGGCCCAAGAAGCATGATGAGGACATGACCGAAGATCCGACGCTCCGAGCCGGTGGACTCAGCTGTGGCGGCTGCAGGAGGCGATGAGTGCCGACATCGCCCGGGTCTACGTCGAGGCCGAGATCAGCGGCCTCAAGCCCAGCTTCGTGCTGGAACTGCTCAGACTGCACGCGCGCGGGCCGATGACGATCACCGAACTGGCCGAGTCCGTGGGCCGCACGCACTCGGCGATGAGCCAGAAAGTGGCGGCGATGCGGGCCGCCGATCTCGTCGCGACCCTCCCGGGCACCGACGGCCGTAGCAAGCTGGTCACGCTCACCGACAAGTCAAGGCAGATCGTCGGCATGCTCGCGGCTGAATGGCGCGCGACGGAAGCCGCACTGGCCGAAGTCGAGGCCGAGATCCCCTATCCGCTGAGCAAGGCCGCCGCCGACCTCGCCGAGGCGCTGCGGCGAAGGAGCTTCCACGACCGGATCGCCGACAAGCTAGCTGCCGACCCCGCCTGGCCAGCCTGACCCACCCCCGCCGAGCCCGCGCCCCGGCCCCGCCTGCCCGCGCCCCGCGCGTCCGCGAGCGTCCCGGGCGTCCCTCCGCATCCTGCACGTCCCCCGCGCCCTGCACGTCCCCAGCGCCCTGCACGTCCCCCGCGCCCTGCACGTCCCCCGCGCCCTGCACGTCCCCCGCGCCCTGCGCGTCCCGGGCGACTCTCCCGCGCCCGGGGTTCCGGGCCGGGTCTGACAGCAGTATGGGCCTACCTGCTGCTGTGATTTCCCCAGTTCGAACAGCAGCATGGTCCTACTTACCGTCGTCCTCATAGCAGCAAGTAGGACCATGCTGTCGTTGAAACCGGTCCTGGAACAGCAGCAAGTAGGACCTTAGGGTCCTTAGAGCTCTTTGAGCGCTCCGCAGAAGATCAGAACGCTCCGCGCGATGGCGGGAGTTGTGCTCGGAGCCAGCGCTCGGCTGGGCTGCGGGCGATTACGCGGTCGTCAGGACGCCTGGGAGGCGTCGCAGGAGCGTGCGGATCTCGGCCTTGTCTGGGGGTGAGCCGAGCGGAGCCGCCGGACCCAGGATCGCGCGGATGTGCGGGCTGTCGTGTGCGACTGCGTGCTGGGCGGCGAATTCCGGCACGTGCAGCACCACGGTCCAGGTCGGGTGATCGCGCCCGCCCGCTGGGCAAGAGCCCGGGCTCCGGCCGAGCTCGGGATAGTAGGCGAGGTAGGCAAGCTCGCGGTCGCGCTCGTCGGTGATCGGCCAGCCGGAGACGCCGAGCAGCCGCCATGGTGTCACGGACTGACCGGCCTGGTGCTGCAGCTGGGTCAGCGTGCCTTCAAGCCGCTCCCACCAGCGGGTCACGACGGACTTGCGGAGCAGCCGGTACTCGGCCCGGGCCCAGGACGCGGGCGAGCTGAATCCCTCGGGCGAGCTAGCTGCCCGGGCCGGCAGCAGCGACACGTCGCGTACTGGGGCGTTGCCGTACAGCTCCTCCATCGCGGTGAGCATCGCCGACCTGGCCGCGACGGTGTTGGCGTCGAGCGCGATGGCGGTGAGCCACGCCTGGCTGCACGTGCGCCAGGCGTCCGCGCCGACGAGGTAGCGCCACGGCTGACCCCGGGCCGGGATCGAGTCGATCAGCTGGCTCTCGACGTGGGTCGCGGACGCGGACCCGATCAGCGCGCAGGCGCCGGCGGCATAGGCGCGCAGCCCGGGCGGTCCTGCGATCTGCCTGGCCAGGTCCGATGCCTGCGCGGCGCGGCGTTGGAGGGTGCGCAACGCCGCTGCTGCTGCGGTCTGGCAGTCGATCCAGCCCGGCTCGGCCCCGAGGGTCTCGATCGTCTTGACGATGCCGTCGCAGAACGGGGTCTGGGCGGTCCACCTGGAGTAGCCGAGCCAGTCGGCCGAGCGGGCGGCGAGCTCAAGGCCCGTCACCCATTCGCTGGCCGCGACGAGCCATTGAGCCACCCGAAGGTAACCGCCTGCGCTCCCCGGCAGTTCGAGCCGGACAGCGCAACTGCTGCACAGGTCGAATCCGCTGAGGATGCCGAACTGCCGCTGCATGAGCGCCTTGCCGGTGGTCAGTGCCCGCAGCAGCTGCGGACACTGCGACTCGGCGGCGACGGGCAGCTGGTGCCACTTGCCCGCCCGGCTCACGCGGGCGACGTCGACGGTCACCGCCGCCAGCGGGTCATCAGGCAGGCCGACATCCCTGAGCAGCGCAGCGGTGAGCGGCAGGTAGCCGTCCACAGTGAAAAAGCACTTCGCGGCGCTGCGGCACCCGTCTGCCGATGTCATTGACGTGGTCCATTCCCAGAGTCGGTTGCCTGGGTCAGTCTTGGTGCTAAGTTCGCCGCAGGGATCACTGGTGCGGGCCGGACGGCGTCAGCACGCGTCGCTCCTGGTCGCCAAGGCGACGCCGCAGCTACCTGCACTGTGGTCCACCTCCTCGTGCTCCGCGCTGCGCTCCGATCCGCGGCTTCCGGCCCTGCGCTTCCTATCCCGGCTTCCGACCCGGCGCTTACGACCCTGCGCTTACGACCCTTGCGCTTCCGACCCTGCGCTTTCGAACACTGGGCACCCGAACTCTGGACGAGATCTGCGATGCACAGATAGTGCAACACAACGGTAGTGTTCGGGCCATAGGAATACAAGATTTGTCACCAATTCGTGAGGCTGAAGTCGCAGTGAACCGAAGCGACGCCGATACTTAGGCTTGTTATGCTCGGGCCCAGCATTGGCCGTCTCTTCCGGGCCGGGTGATTTACGGCGGCTAGGTCAAACGGTGGCACGTACCTGGGCCTTAACGCAGAATCCGCAGGTCAGCGTCGAGGTGCTGGCAGCTACGCTCGGTGATTCCGGGCCTACGTATCGCCCTAAAGTTCTCGTCGGCGGAGTTACGTTGTATTCTCGACACAATCTTCGAATCACAGACTTCGGCGTTGCAGACCCTGCGCGGCACTCGGGAGGGCGCGAATGTCGTCTTCGGCCAGCCTCCCTTCAGCCAATATCCCTTCAAGCCAGTGTCTTCGCAGGTCGATCCCGGTGCCGATCTTTAGGCCACTACCTGGTAGCTTGCGGGCGTTCAGCTACGAAGCCGTTGGATGACCTCTTGACCCGATGATTGGGATGGCTGATGAGCGACCCCGGGCCCGACGAAGGGGCAGCGGACGAACTGCCGACTTCGGCCGGCATGTACGACTACTACCTTGGCGGCGCCAATAGCTCGGCGGCCGATCGCGCTGCTGCCGAGCGGCTGCTCGAGAAGATCCCGGAGGTGCGCGACGCCGCCTGGGCGAACCGGGGCTTTCTCGGCCGGGTCGTCCGGTGGATGGCGGCCGAGCAGGGCATCAGGCAGTTCATCGACGTCGGCGCCGGGTTCCCTTCGCAACGGTCGACGCACGACGTCGCGCATGCCGTGGACGCTGGCATCAAGGTGGTCTACTCCGACGTCGACCACCGAGTCGTCGAACGAGGCCGGGAGATCCTCAGCGGGCTGCCAGGGACCAGGGTGATCCAGGCCGACTTGCGCGAACCCGACGTGCTGCTCGATCACCCGCTGACCCGCGAGCTGATCAATTTCGACGAGCCGGTCGGCCTGCTGGTGCTCGCGGTGATCCAGTTCATCCCCGACCAGGACGATCCGTGGGGGCTGGTGCGGCGCTACGTCGACGCTCTCGCGCCGGGCAGCTTGCTGGCCATGTCCGCTGGTACCGCCGACCACCAGGACGAGCGCAAGGCTGATCGCGCGGCCGAGGTGTACGAGAAGTCGTCCAGTCCGGCGATCGGCCGCACCAGGGCCGAGTTCGAGCGGTTCTTCGACGGCCTGACGATTGTGCCGGCGTATCCGGGCGCCGCCCCTGGCGCGGCCTTCATCGGCCTGTGGGGCTGCGAGGATCCGACGGCGGCCGACACCGACGGGTCCCGATGGGCGTACGCGGCCGCCGGGCGCAAGCCATAGACAGCGCAAGCCATAGACAGCGCAAGCCACGAATATCGCAAGCCACGAACAGCGCAAGCCACGAACAGCGCAAGCCACGAACAGCGCAAGCTATTGACAGCGCAAGCCATGATTGGGGGAACGGGAGCAACGATGGGTGCTGAAGTGAACGAGACCTTGACTGAGCAGGCGGGCGCGGGATCGGCGATCGCGCCGGATCTGCCCACCCCGGCCGGAATGTACGACTACTACCTGGGCGGCTCCAACAACACCTCGGCCGACCGGGCAGCGGCCGACCAGATCATCGAGAAGGCGCCCGAGATCCGCGACACGGCCTGGGCCAACCGCGGTTTCCTCGGCCGGGCCGTCCGGTGGCTGGCGGCCGAGCAGGGCATCAGGCAGTTCATCGACGTGGGTGCGGGTTTCCCGACGCAGCGGTGCACGCACGACGTCGCCCACGCGGTCGATCCCGGCATCAAGGTCGTGTACTCCGACGTGGACCCGCGCGTCGTCGAGCACGGCCTGACACTCCTGGCCGGAGTCCCCGGTACCGTGGCCGTCCAGGCGGATCTGCGCGACCCAGAAGCGCTGATGAACAACCCCCGGATCCGCGAGCTCATCGACTTCAGCCAGCCCGTCGGGCTGCTCATGCTCGCCGTCACGCACTTCGTCGCCGATCAGGACGATCCATGGGACCTGGTGCGCCGCCACGTCGCGCCGCTGGCGTCGGGAAGCTACCTCGCGCTGTCGGCCGGGACCTCTGACCGCCAGGACAAGCGGAAGGCCGAGCGCGGTACGCAGGTGTACGCCGGCTCGGCCATTCCGTGGACCTGGCGAACCGGAGCCGAGATCGAGCGGTTCTTCGACGGCCTCGAGATGGTGTCGCCGTATCCCGGTGCCGAGCCCGGCCTGACTTACCTGGGCTTGTGGGGCTGCGAGGATCCGAACGCGGCGGACACCGACGGATCGCGGTGGGGCTACGCGGCGGTCGCGCGCAAGCCATGATCCCAAGGATGGCCTGTGACCAGGCTTTGCGTCCTGCTGTCCTGACTACGGGGACTAGGCTGGAGTTGAGCGGTTCCTCCAGGGCGTAAAAATTGTCAGCCCATCGGCAGAGTTCCGCGCGACGTGACTTGGGCGGCCCGGCGGGGTCAGCGCGCGCAAGAAAGTCGGTGGCGACGCCGGGTTGGGTAGACCAGCGCCGCCGCGAGACCGATAATCTACGTAAAGAATGGACAATGACCGCCAAACCTACCTTCGAGGAACTCGGAGTCTCGGAACGGTCCCTTGACTGGCAGCGTTCGAGTCAGGGCTCGGGTGCGCTGCAAGTCGCCTTTACCTGGCGAGACGGGCAGCGATGGACGCTGATGCGAGTCAGCGACGACCCGACTGAGCGAGTGCTGGTCTTCAGCCGGTTCGAATGGGACTGCTTCCTCGACGGGGCCAGGAAGGGCGAGTTTGACGACGCGGCGTCGGCCTAGGCAGGCGAGAAGAATGGCCGCCGTCTCCGCGAGGCGGCCCGGGTTGGTGCGGAGCCATCAGGAACACGTATTGCACAATCTGTGATTCGCAGATGTTAGCCGACTGTTATTCTCATTTAGCCGGGCTGGTGGGAGGATCTTGGGGTGAGCGAAGAAGCCTACGGCGTGACTGTGGCCAAAAGGCGCCTCTCACGACGACTGGCCGCTCTGCGGATTGCCGAGGGTTTCTCGGCCGCGCAAGTCTGCGACAAGCTCGACTGGGGTCGCGGCAAGGTCAACCGGTTCGAGTCGAACGACTGGAAGCTTCCGGAGATGAGCGACGTCCGGGATCTGCTCAGGCTGTACGGCGTCGGCGAGGACGAGCAAGTCGTGCTGCTCGACCTGGCCAGGAAGGGCCGAGTTCGCGCCTGGTGGCGCAAATACGACGAGGTATTCGACAACGAGTTCCCCGGCTACGAGGCTGATGCTGCACGGATCAGCGTCTATATGCCGCTGGTGCTGCCTGGCCTGCTCCAGACCCCTGCTTACGTCCAGGCTTACCTGGCGGCGGGCTCGCAGTCACCCGCGTGGCGACGGCGGGCGGTCGAGGCCCGGGTACGCCGCCAGCAGATCCTGGATCGAGTCGACGGCACGGCGCCTCGGCTCAATGCCGTGATCACCGAAGCCTCACTCCTTTTCCGCTGGGGGAGCCGGGAAGACCGGCGCGCGCAGCTAGCCCACCTTGCCGAGATCAGCCGCAGGCCCACAGTTGACCTGCGGGTACTCTCGTTCGCCGGTGGTCCCTACCCGGGCATGTCCGCTCTGGTCAACATCTTCGAGTTTCCGAGCGAGCAGGATCCGCCGGTCGTCTTCCTGGAACTCGAGCCGGCGCTGCGCGAAGTTACCAACGTCGATGAGATCAGCAGTTATGTAGCGCTCTTCGGTCGCATCCGCGATGCGGCTCTTTCGCCTGTTGCCTCTACCACCCTCCTCCAAAAACTCGCAGAAACGATGGAGTAGCTATGAGTCGATCTCTCGGGCGCCGTATGGCGCAAAGCCTCGCGTAGCACGCAGAGCAACGGCGGCTGCGTGGAGATTGCCGCCAACCTGCGCGACGTCACCGCCATCCGCGACAGCACCCGTCCGGCAGACGGAGCGCACGTGGTATCGAGGGAAGCCTTCGCTGCTTTCCTCGCCGAGGCGAAGTCGGGACGGCTCGACGGCTGACGGATCCGTGAGCCCGCACCACCGGAATTTCCTCGCCTGAAATCTGTGGCCTGACGATCCGCACTTTCGAGTAGAAGGGCAGCCGCACTCCCCACGCGGCTGCCCTTCTCTTGTGACCCGCCGCCACGGCGTGACCCCGGCATGGCTTCCCTGCGCGGCTTCGGGTCCTTTCCACGATGGTTGGACGCGCCACCTCGCGAACTGGTTTACCTCCGGTGCCGGCTAGTTTGTCGCCGGGCCGAGCCGCAGGCCAGCAGGGTGCCTTAGCTACAGTGACGCCATGCCACCCCGACCAGCTGCGCAGCATGCCCGCCCGGCCGTGATCCTGGCCGTCCTGTCCCTGGCCGCGGGCGCCTACTCGGTGCTCAGCTCGGCCGTCATCCCGGCGCTGCCGACGATCAGGGCCAGCCTGCACGCCAGCGAGACCGGCGTCACCTGGCTGCTCACCGGGTTCCTGCTCTCGGCCTCGGTCGGCACCGCGATCATCGGCAAGCTCGGCGACATGTACGGCAAGCAGCGCCTGCTGGTCTGGACGCTGCTGATCCTGACCGCCGGGACGTTGCTCGCCGCGCTGTCGGCGTCGCTGCCGGTGCTGATCGTGGCCCGGGTCGATCCAGGGCGTCGCGGGCGGCATCTTCCCGCTGTCCTTCTCGATCGCCAGGGACGAGTTCCCGCCCGACCGGGTGGCCGGCAGCATCGGGCTGATGTCCGCGATCCTCGGCGTCGGCGGCGGTTTCGGGCTCGTGCTCGGCGGCCTGATCGATGAGCACCTGAGCTGGCACTGGCTGTTCTGGATCCCGCTCGTCGGCATGGCGCTGGCCGCCGTCTGCACCTGGCGGTTCATCCCCGAGTCCAAGGTCCGCTCGCCCGGCAAGATCAACTGGCTCGCCGCGACCCTGCTGACCGTCGGCATGTCGTGCCTGCTGATCGGCATCGCCCAGACCACGGCCTGGGGCTGGACCGGCTCCGGACGCTGCTCGCGCTGCTCGTCGGCGTGCCTGCGTGGCGTGCGCCCTGTGGATCGTCGTCGAGCTGCGCAGCAGCAACCCGCTGATCGACATGGCGATGATGCGGGTGCGCGGGGTGTGGACGGTCAACCTCGCGGCGTTCCTGGTCGGCGGCGGGCTGTACGCGTGGTTCCTGCTGCTGCCGCAGTTCGCGCAGCTGCCGGGGAGCACCGGCTTCGGCTACGGCGCCTCGGTCGTGGTGGCCGGGCTGTACCTGCTGCCGTGCGCGGTCGGCATGGGCGTACTCGGCTCGGTGGCCGGACGGGTCGAGCGGCGGTTCAGCTCCCGCAGCGCGCTCATCGCCGGGGCCGCGGTCTAGCGCCGTCGCGTGCGGCTGGCTGGCGGTCGCCAGCCGGCACCCGTACGACATGCTGCTCAGCTCGACGCTGCTCGGCATCGGCATCGGGCTGGCCTTCGCCGCGCTCGGCAACCTGATCGTGCAGGCGGTCCCGCCGCACCAGACCGGCGCCGCCAGCGGCATGAACACGGTGCTGCGAACCCTCGGCGGCGCGCTCGGCGGTCAGATCGCGGCGACCTTCGTCGTCGGCAGCACGGTCGCACGGCCTGCCCGGCCTGACCGGCTTCACCAAGACCTTCGCCATGGCCGCCCTGGTCCTCATGCCGGCTGCGCGATCGCCGGCCTGCTGATCCCGCCCGGCGCCTGGACCAGGACCACCTGCCGCCGGCCATCACGTCAGAGGCCGGCTGAAGCGGCAGGCTCCGGCTAGGCGATCGGCGGGCTCGGCGGGCTCGACTGGGCCGGTGTATTCGGTGATGCGGAGGCGGGAGGGGTGACCGGCGCCGTGGTGGACGGTGACGTGGGCGATCGGGCCGTCGATCATCGAGCTCGTTCTGGCCGCCGGTGTTCCAGTTGCGGTCGGCGAGCGGGAAGCTCGAGCCCGGCGACCTCGATCCTGATCTGGTGCCCGGCCGGGAAGTAGTTCGCCGTGGTGATCCCGCGGATCTCGATCCGGTAGATCTCGCCGGCCACCAGGTTCGCGCGGCTTCTCGATGCCGTCGCGATAACGCAGCCGCAGGCAGCTCTGGGCCAGGTTGTACGCGGTGCCGTCCGGATAGACGTCGACCAGCTTGACGAACACGTCGGTGTCGGGCACGTCGGCCGACACGTACAGTTCAGCGGTGACGTCGCCCGGCGATCGTGACCGGCGCGGTCAGCGCGGCGGTGCTGTAGACGAGCACGTCGGCCCGGCATTCGACGGCCCGCTGGTCGGTGCAGACCGGCCCGTCGGCTCCGAGGTCGTCGCCGAGCGAAGGCACCGGGTTGTGCGGGTCGGCGATGTACCAGATCCGCGCTGTCGGCCCGGCGGCCTCGGCCAGTTCGACCGTCACCCCACAGCGTGCTGGCGATTGCCGTCGCTGGCGAGGTACAGCGACCGTTCCTGGGTCTGCGCCAGCGGCCAGCGAGTCGCCGGTCAGCCAGGTCCCGGCGCCCATCAGGAACACCTGGACCTTCGGCATCGGCTTCCAGGCTGTCGGCCAAGGGGGACGACCCCGTCACCCCGTCGGCGTCTTCCCGCAGCCAGCGGTGGAACCAGTTCACGAAGATCTCGTCGTAGGAGAACCTGGTGTCGCCCATCGGCCGGTCGCCGAGCTTGGCGTCCGGGGCGGTGGTCGTCATCCGGCAGTGCTCGGTGCCGGCCATGATCAGGTACTGGTCGGGATGGTGCTGCTGGAACTCGAACAGCTTGACGGTCTCGTAGGCGCCGATGTCCATCCAGCCGTTGACGTTGATCGACGGCGTCGCCCCGGTGTGGGTCGCGTCGATCAGGTCGACCTGGCTTCCAGGACTCACCGGTCGGCCCGTCGGCCATGAACACCTCGAAGCCGGTCAGCGGCGCGCCCATCCGGCGCAGCACCTCAAGGCTCGGCGCCTGCCTGGTCGACTTGGCCAGGGCGGTCAGCGTACTCGGGTACCCGGAAGTCGGGCACGCTGACCGAGAACTTGCGGAACGTCCGCGACAGCTCATCGTCGTCGACCAGCGGCAGCTTCGGCCGCATCCGGATGCCGAACGGCGCGTGCCACAGCGCCCAGCTCTTCAGCATCGGGACGCCGCCCCGGTAGAACAGGCCCTGGTTCCACTCGGCTCCGGGGACCGAGCCGATGCCCGCGCCCGAGCTCATCGGGATGCAGGCCCGCAGCGCCGGATGACCGATCGCGCCCAGCTTCAGCTGGTTCTCGGCCGTCGACGAGCAGCCGTAGCAGGCCGACCCGCCCGTTCGACCAGTCCTGAGCGGCGACCCAGTCCAGGGTGTCGACCGCGTCCGCGGTCGTGTTGGTGAGGAAGCCGAACTCGCCCTCAGACCACTCGCTGCCCCGCTCGTTCTGGAGGATGAACACGTAGTCCGCCTCGAACAGCGGCTTGTACAGGCCCTCCTGGCGCTCGAACGAGGTCATCGCGTACGGGGTGCGGCTCATGACCGTGGGATAGCGTCCCGGCGCCTTCGGCCTGATCACGACCGTCGCCAGCCGGACGCCGTCGCGCATCGGCACCATCAGGTAGTCGACCCGGTATCTGATGGCGTCCGCGCCGGTCGCGCGGGCCGACTTCTCCAGCGAGGTCGGCGGGAAGAACTCGGCGCTCCGGCTGGTCTGTCCTGGCGATCGATCGGCATGATCGCGACCTCCATGGCGGAGTCAGTCTGAGCTGTCAGTTGATGGTCGAGTGGATCACCTTGGGGTGGCCTGAGCTGTGGAAGTAGATGCCCACGTACGGGCGGGTCCAGAACACGCCGCTCGGGTTGTGGTGCAGCGTCGAGTCCTTGATGGTCAGCGTGCCGGTGTTGTCGTTGCTGACGTAGAAGATCGCGCCGCCGCCCTCGCGCGCGAAGTTGTCGCGCATGATCGTGCCGGCGACCACGCAGCGAGTACTTGTCGCCGTCGGTGTAGATCGCGCCGCCGCTGCCGCCGCCAGCGGAACCGGACGGGGCCGGGTTCGCGCCGAAGCCGATCGCATGGTTGTTGATCATGAGGCTGTTCAGCACTACCCAGGACACGCCGATGCTGCTCAGCGCGCTGCCGTTGGAGCAGCGCCCGCCTCGGAACGTGTCGCTGGTGATGTAGACCGGCCGCCCTTTCCACTGGGCGAGCGCCCGGATCGCCGCGCCGCCGAGGTCGGGGCCGACGTGGAAGCAGCGGTTGTCGATGAACCCGGAGTTCACGACCTTGAGCTGGCCGCCTTCGGCGAAAATGCGCTCCGCCGCCGTAGTTGCTGGTCTTGGTCTGCCTGACCTGGCTGTTGCCGTCAGAGAACGTGATGTTCTGCACGATCAGCTTCGGCCACTGCTGGTCGAAGCAGTTGGTCGTGGTGAACTTCTGCTTGGGGTCGCAGGTGTTCAGGTACAGGATCTGCCGCTTGCCGGCGCCGCTCAGCGTGACCTTGCCGCCGCCGTCGATCACGACCCGGTGGCTGGTGTTCACCACCTTGGCCGTCGCATCGCATCGTGATCGTGACCGGCCGCGGCCCGCAGTGGAAGACGATGACCCGCCCTTGGCGACGGCCCGCACGACCGCGGCCGAGGTGCAGCTGCCCGGCGTGCCGTGGCCGATCACGCGATTCGGGTGCTTGGTGCTCACCGCCCGCCCCGAGCGGCGGCACCGGCTCGTGCCCGTTCGGATTGCCGTACTGGGGCAGTCGGCTTCGCTGCCGGACGCTCGCTCAGCCGCAGGCGAGGCTCAGCACCGCCGCCAGCCAGCGCCGACTCCGGCCAGCGCACGGCGACGAGCAATCCGCCAGAAAACACTCAGTGAGCCGCATAGCGCCTCATGCTATCCTCGGTGACCTCCGAGCACTGCCACGGATGAACATGTCGGACGGGCGGGGCGGGGGATGACTCGGCGTGGCGTCGGTGATCGGCCTGGCTCCGGCGGCGAACTTGTCGAGGTCATCGCCGTAGACCAGCCGTCCGGGGAACGGGTCGCCGGCGGCCCGGCGCTCAAGCCCGTCGACTGGCAGCTCGCTGCTGGACGCGGCCAGCACCAGGTTGCCGAACCGGCGTCCCTTCAGCACGGCCGCGTCGGCGATCAGGCAGGCGTGCGCGGAAGACCTGCCGGACCGTGGCGACCCGGGCCCGGGTCGTGCGCGGCTGAGCGGCCGGCCCGTCCCCGATGTTGACCGCGAACATGCCGCCGCGCCGTCAGCACCCGGGCGGCCGCCTGCGGTGAACTCGACCGAGGTCAGATGCGCCGGCGAGTGCGCCCGCCGCAGAACAGGTCGGCCAGCACCAGGTCGAACGATTCGGCCGCAATGCCCGAGCACCTGCCCGGGCGTCTCCGATCCTGATCCGGACCCGACCTGGCTGCGCGCTCGACTCCGGCCGCCCGGCCCCAGCTCGGCGGCCGGCCGGTCGCCGGTTCACCGCTCGCCTGGGCGGCTGGTCGAGCGGCAGGCGCTCCCGCACGAACTCGACCAGCGCGGCGTCGGCGTCCACCGCGAGCTGGCTCGATCCCGGCCTGGTCGCGGCCACGTACCGGGCCAGCGTCAGCGCGCCGCCGCCCAGGTGCAGCACCCGCAGCGGCTCGCCCGGCCGGCGCGCAAGGTCGATGAGATGCCCGAGCCGGCGCACGTACTCGAAGTCCAGGTACAGCGGATCGTCAAGATCCACATACGACTGTGGCGTGCCGTCGACCAGCAGCATCCAGCGCCCGGGCCCGGTCCGCGTCCCGCAGCAGCTCGGCCGCGCCCGAGTCGACCTCGGCCCGCACCGGCGTGGCTGCGGTGACCGCGCCGAGCCGTCACGCTATCTGGGACGAGGCGGATCAGACCCATTCCCGCAGGGATCAACGAGGCTGGCGCGGAAATCTGTCATGACTACATGATCGCGCGCCCAGCTGTTCAGCCGCTCCGTAACGCAGGCGGCGCCTGATCACGTACCGCTTGCCTGGACTCCCTGCGAGGACGGATTGGCGAGGCTGAACTCGCCGACCTGGTGCGGCCCGGGATGACGGTCGCGCTCGGCGACGGATTCGGGCGCCGGTCGATGTCGCCGGCGAACTCAGCCGGGCGGCCGCCAGTTGCGGCAACGTCCGGCTGATCCTCGGCTGGATGCCGGTCGCGATCACGGGCTGGACTTCGCCGCGTTCAGCGACGTCCGGACGTTCATGCCCGGCTGGGGGCTGCGGGCCGGATCGGACGCCGGGCAGGTGAGCTTCGCGCCGGTCGGCCTGCGGCCATGCCGGCGCTGCTGCACGGGCCGTGGCGACCAGATCTGCTCGTCGGCGCCCTGACGTCGCGCCCAGCGGCGGGTTCAGGTTCGGCAGCGAGGTGTCCTGGCAGCGGGCCGCGATCGACGCCGGCGCGATGATCGCGGCGGTCAGTCTCGTCGCGGCCTGCCGCAGGCCGACGCGGGCCCGACGCTGCCGGCCGACCAGGTCGTGGTGGTCGGGCGAGACCAGCGACGGCCGCCGCCACGATCCGGGTGACCAGCCCGGGTCCGACGAGCACCTCGCGATCGCCGGCTCATCGAGGGCTCCTGCTCGCGCCCAACGCCCGGATCCAGGTCGGCCCGTCGCCGGTGACGACCGCGCTGCTGGCGAGCCTGCGAGTGCCGGTGCGGATCGACACCGGCATGCTGACCGACGAGGTCGTCGATCTCGACCCGCGCGGGCTGCTGGTCGGCCGAGCCGGTCTGCACCTACCTGGCCGGCGGCCCGCGCTGTATCGACTGGGCCGACGGCCGGCCGCTGCTGCACCCGGTCGAGTACACCCACGACCTCGGCCGGCTGTCGGCCGAGCCGCTGTTCGCGATCAACACGGCGGTCGAGATCGACCTGGACGGCCAGGTCAACGTCGAGGGCACGGCGGCTCCGCGCTCGGCGGCATCGGCGGCCACCCGGACTACGCCGCCGCGGCCGACCGAGATCGAACGGCGGGCTGAGCATCGTCGCCGTCCCGACCACGCATGACGGGCAAGCCCGACGCTGGTGCCCCAGTTGTCCAGGCCGGTCTCGACACCGTCTCACGACGTCGACGTCGTCGTCACCGAGCATGGAACCGTCAACCTGCGTGGCCTCCCGCCCCGAACGCCGCCGGGCGCTGGAGTCGCTGTGGGAAAGGCAGGCTTAGCCGCAGAGCTGGTGGTCGGCGATGATCTCGCCGATGATCCGGCTCGTCTGCGCGGCGTCTGCCGGATCGTGGCGCAGTGTTTGCCCGCACTGGGCCCGCTCCAGGACGATCATCGACTTCCAGATCGCCCAGCCCCGGCTGCGGGCGAGCGTGCCTGGATCGAAGCCGAGCCCTTCGGTGAAGACCCGCCGGGCCTCGCCGGTGAAATAGGTCCACGCCATCGCGGCGTCGCAGGACGGGTCGCCCACGGCGCTCGACCCGAAGTCGATGACCGCGCTCAGCTTGCCCCGCTCGACGAGCAGGTTGCCTGGGGCGATGTCGCCGTGCACCCAGACTGGCTCGCCGGTCCAGGTCGCCGCCAGCGCGGCGGCCCAGATCTCAAGCGCCGTCGCCGTGTCGATCACGCCCTCCAGGGCGGCGGCGGCCTGCCTGGTCTCGGCGTCCCAGACCGTCAGCGGCCCGCCCCGGCAGCAGTTGTGCTTCGCCCGGCAGCGGGCCGCCGGCCGGGCTGACCCGGTACAGCGCGCGCAGGAACCCGGCGAGATCGGCGGCGAGTGCCTCCTGGTCGGCGATCTCGCGAGACCTCGACGGTCTCGCCAGGCAGCCATCGGTAGACCGACCAGGGAGACGGATAGCCGCAGCCGGGAACGCCCTCGGCGAGTGGATGCGGGATCGGCAGCGGGAGCCGGGCGGCCAGTTCCGGCAGCCAGCGGTGCTCCTTGGCGACCGACTTCTCGTAGTAAGGCGTGCTCGGCAGCCGGACTGACAAGTGCTCGCCGAGCCTGAACGTCGCGTTATCCCACCCGTCGCGGTCCACCGGCCGGACCGGCAGTTCGGCCCACTGCGGGAACTGCTCGGCGACCAGCCTGGTGACCAGGTCGACGGTGATGTCCGATTTCTTCACGACCGGAACTATCGCACGACCGTGCCGCCGGGGGCTGCTCAATTTCTCCGGGGTAGTTTCTGCGGGGTAGCGCTGAGCGGGACCTCACGACTCCTTGATCAGGTCGTCGATGAAGCGCATCGTGTCGACCGGCGTCAGCGCGTCGGTGCTCAGCCGGTTCATGACCTCGAGGTAATGATCGACGTCGGATCGGCCCTCGAGATACAAGGCGCTGGTGAGCTGCTCGATGTAGACCACGTCGGGGAGGTCGGGCTCGTCGAAGCGCAAGATGGTGAACGAGCCGCTCGCGGCCGCGTGGCCGCCGTGGTCGAAGGGCACGACCTGCAGGGTGACGTTCGGCATGGCCGCGTCCTCGGCGAGCCGGCGAAGCTGGGCCTGCATGGTGCTGCGGCCGCCGACTGGGCGGCGCAGCGCGGCCTCGTCCATCACCGACCACACCTTGGGCTGATGAGCGTCGTTCAGCAGCGCCTGCCTGCTCATGCGCACCGCGACCCTTCGGTCGATCTCGCCGGAGGCGGCCGAGTCGTGGCCGAGCATCGTCACCGCGCGGGCGTAATCCTCGGTCTGGAAGAGGCCGTGCACGAACTGCAGCTCGAACGTCCTGATCACCGAGGCGGAGGCTTCGAGCCCGAGGTACATCTCGAACCAGTCGGGCAGGATGTCGCCATACTTCGCCCACCAGCCGGGCGCATTCGCTCTTTTGGCCAGGTCGAGAGTTGCCTGCCTGGCCGCGTCGCTGGTGATGCCGTAAAGGGTCAGGAGGTCGGCGACATCCCTGCCCTTAAAGCTGACCCGGCCGTTCTCCATGCGGCTGATCTTCGATCGCGACGCACGGATCTCGTAACCGGCTTGATCAGGCGTGACGCCCGCCGCCTCGCGTAGCCGACGGAGCTGGCTGCCGAGCAGCATCCGCAGGACGGTAGCGTCAGCCCTTGGCCGCCCTAAAAGGCTGCCAGGCTGCTCGTCCTGCGGCTCAGCTGAACTCATTCACATGCTCCCGGTCATCGCTATCCAGACAACCCTACCGATAACTCCGGGACATCACTTAGCACAGGTCGTCGAACTCCCCGTTTTTCGCACCAGCGACGAATGCGGCCATCTCGGCACGCTTGTAGACCAGCGCCGGACCGGTCGGAAACCGGGAGTTGCGTACGGCGATCTCCCCGCTCGGCAGGATGGCGACCTCGACGCAGCTGCCGCTGGGGTTGCTAGCCGTGCTCTTGCGCCAGGGCCCTGCGAGCCGGTCGGCCGGAGTTCCGTTCGTCGTGCCCATGCTGCGTCTCCTCGGGTTGATGAGTGCTGGCCATGTCCGGTGGCCCGTCACAAGTAGCCGGTGTCCCGGGTGCCGGACCGCTGAATTGGAGCAGCGGCGCCGGTCGTGCGATAGCCGATGATGTGCTGACGATGTGAAGGATAAGGCCATTTCATGCACCGTGCATATGGTTCGTGCAAACGCACATGCAATAGCAGTGTGCAACTGAGCGGCAGGCGCGGGCTCCGGGGCCAACAGCTGCATGGGCCTACTTACTGCTGTTGGCGGGCCAGTTCGAACAGCAGCATGGTCCTACTTACTGATGTCAGGACGACGGTAAGTAGGACCATGCTGTCGTTAAAAAGGTCAGAATCCGATGATGTTGCCGCCCTGGTTGACGTAACCGCCGTCCTGCGACAGCGAGGCGACGTGGTTGTCCTTCATGGTGAGCAGCGTCCCGTCGCCTGAGCGGTAGTCGTAGCTGACGACCGCGCCGTGGGCGACGTTGCCGGTCAGGACGGTATTGTGCACGGGTCCGTCGGCCGAGTCGGCGCTGCCCCTGGTCACCAGGAACTCGCCCGGCCCGCTGAACGTGTTGGCGAAGTACCGGTTGCCCGTGGCGCCCGCGCCGCCCAGCTCGGTGAAGTCGCTGTCGTTCGCGCCGGTGCTGTGCTCGATGAGGTTGTTCGAGCCGTGGTAGATCTCCACCCCCGAGCCGTCCTTGCCGAAGTCAGGGCTGCAGGTGCTCTGGTTCAGGAAATGGTCGTGGTCGATCGTGTTGTTACTGCCCCACAGCAAGATGCCGAACGCGCCCGCGCCCAGGTTCGACGGGTTGAGCGCGTTCACGTCGTCGAACTTGCTCCGGCTGATCGTGGCGAAGGACCCGGCCGTTTCCACGTAGACGCCGGCGTAGAGATTGCCGTAGGCGAGCAGTCCGCTGACAGTGTCGTGCTGCCCGCTGATGTCGACGCCGACCTCGTACCCGGCCGTCTGGGCCGAGCCGCATCCGGAGACCGACTGATAGCCGTGGCCGGTCACCCGGACGTGGTCGATGTGGTCGTTGGCACCGGAAACGGAGATCACGTTGCCTTCGGTGCTGCGGCTGAGGACCGGATACCGGCCGGTGCCGTAGTTCCCGATCGTGACGTTGTCGGCGGTGATACTCAGCGTGCCGGTGTACGTAGCGCCCTTCTTGAACGCGTAGGTGTGACCGGCGAGCGGATGCACCGACGAGAGCGACTGGCCCGGCGGGACCTCGGTGACGGTGGCCGCGAGCAGCCTGACGTGGCTGAGGCCGACCGCCGGCGTAGCGGGCGCGGCCGCCACCAGGCTCGCGGTCAGGAATCCGCCGGCGAGCGCGACGACCGTGCCGGTCAGCAGGGTCGTCGACGGGAACAGGGTCGAATTGATCAGGGAAGCGGGGAGGGAGCTGGTACGTCGATGACGGGCGGGAAGATGGCGAGACAATGGCGCCTCCGGCGTCGGCACGCTGGCTTCTAACAGCTCGCCACTCTGGCCGAAGGCTCCCGACAGTAAGTGTGAAACGGGTATAAATCCCCTGTGAGATGTCTCACATTCCCCATATTCCCGCTATGTAACGGGCGGGCCGCCCTCGGAGGAGTGGGCGGCCCGCCCAGCTGCCCTGATAGCTAGTCGCGACGGTGCTGGCGACCGCGACCGTGCTGGCCATCACCCGAGCCAGGCCAGGGCAGGCGATAAGCCCGGTAGGTGTTGACACCAGCCGGGAATTCCGCGTTGAACAGCAGGTTCCCCGACCTGCTGAACTCACTGAAGAACGGGAGCGAGCCCCAGCCGACGAACAAGTCTCCGTCACGCAAGGTCTGGCCATTGCCCTGGGAGGGCGCGGAGAGGCCCTCGGGCTGGTTATACGAGCGAATTAGCGTCGCGGTTTTCGTGCGCTCGTTGATGCGGACGACGACGACGCGACTGGCGGGCAAGTTTGGTGTGCCTGCGGAATCGTTGTCGAAGAAAGTGAATTCGTTCCTACTAATTTGCTCTGGATCGTGTTCCCAGGAGAAGATCTCGCCGGCGTTGTCGAGCACCTGCCCGTTGGCCGCGCGGACGGTAAAGCTGCTGTCCTTGCCGCCGAGCTGCCATTCGATGGCGCCGGTTCGCGGGTTCACCTTGTAGGTGGTCCAGGTGTCACGGCCGTTGATCAGCAGGTTACCGTCGTTGGTCAGGTGCACCGCGTTGATGTGGAACCAGTCCCACGGCGTGCTGGCGGAGGCCGGCAGCGGCTGCTCGCTCTGGCTGAAGGGTACGTGGTCAGCGCTGTTCCACTGGAAGAGGACCTGGCCGGTGCGAATGTCGATCTCCTGGACGACGCCATTGACAACCGTCTGGTCGGCCGGGCCGCCGATCGAAGTCAGGTCCGCTGTCGCCGTGGTGTAGGCGAGGATGAGCGCCGTATTCTGCGGCGTAATCAGGAATTCGTGACCGTCGGCCGATAGGCCGTTGCCCGCCTGCACTGTGGCGATCTGCTGGAAGCGATTGTTGAAGATATAGTCGGTGCCAGTGGACAGCCCCCCGAATCCGGTGCCCTGCCAGAATGTCAGGACCTTCTGGCCTCGATACGTCTGGGTGCGGAAGTCGGCGTCCTCCTGTCCGGCTGGCGCCGGATGGAACCAGATGACCTGGCCCTTCGGGCTGAGGATCTCCGCGCCGTTGGCATAGGTGCTCGCGTCGCCGAACGGCGAGATGAAGATGTCGCCCCCGCGCCGGTCGGCTCCGGCTGTCAGGATCGTCACCGGCGGCGGTGCAGTCGGAGTGTCGGCGGCCTTGGCCGGCTGGCTGGCGCGGGCCGCGCGGGCGCTGGGGCTGGCGCTGGCCGATGGTGCCGTGGCCAGCGCGAGCGGGAGTGCCCCGGCCGCGAGCGCGGTAGCGCCGAGCGCCAGCCGGGCCAGGCGCCGTCGCCCGGCTCTCGTCGTGGGGGGAGACACGGATCGCATCAGGAATATGACCTTCCGCATGTCGTCGCTCAGCCCGGCGAACTCGTTCGCCGAGCCCTTCGCGTCTCATCGTAACAAAAACCTTGTAATTTGATCAGTTAACTAGGGATCAGGTTTTGGCCGTGACTGGGGAGGTTTCTCGGGTCCTCGGAGGAGTCGTTTCGCATGGAGGAGCCCCGACCGTGCTATCCGACGAGAGGTCTCCTACGTGCGACAACCCTCCTAGCTGGTCACGAGCGTGAGGACCGGGAGTTCGGGCTGGACGGATCGGGCCACGACCAGGTAAACCCATGGTGCTGGAAGTGGTCCTGCACCTGCTGATAGGCACTCCAGTACCAGTTGCGGCGCATCCGCCTGACCGCCCTAGCAACGACGAACATGGCGACGGCAGCCGCTACCAGCAGGAGCGCGGCCACGACGGCGAGCACCTTGAGTGCGACCACGGCGGCGCCGGTTCCCGGCAGCACCACGAGCAGCAGCAGCGCCAGCAGCAGCAACGGGAACAGGCGCGGGCCGCGCCGGAACCCCAGTGGCCGGACCCGCCGCCCAGCCGCCGCCTGCCACGGCCGCCTGCCATGGTGCCTGGCCAGCTGTCCGTCCAGCGGCCCGTCCCGGTACCTGACCCAGCCCCGGCCCAGGCCCCAGCCCGGCCTGCCGCCCGAACGGCCGGAGCGCCAGCCCTGGCTCAGGCAGGTCGGTCATCACGCGGCGCAGCTCGCCGAAGGTCTTCGCGCCGAGGGCCGCACTGATCCGCTCGTCGAATTCCTCACGGGTCAGCCGGCCCTCGGCGAAATGCTCGCGAAGCCGCGCGGTCACCTGGTCCCGGTCGGCATCCGACGTCCGCATCCGATCGTCCATCTTGCTGCTCGCCCCCTACTCGTGCTGATCCCCGCCGACGTCGTCGGACTGGTCCGAGTCGTCGTCTTCGGGTTCGTCGGTGTGGAAGTCGTCGGCGAGGATCTGATACAGCTCGCGGCGCGTCCGCTCGAGCAGCCGCTCGGCGGCGTGGATCTGCGACGGTGAGCCCGCGTGCGCCACCTGGACGATGCCGCCGCCCAGTCTGGCGGCCTCGGCGAAGAGGCCGGGCAGTTCCCAGGCGTCCTGCTGCTCGCGTGACTCCCAGGCGGCGCGGGCCTTGTCGGGATGCTGCTCGACGTAGGCGAGGCCGGCCTCGGTCAGGCTGAAGGTCCGGCGGCCGCCCGACTCCTCGCCCTCGATGAGCCCCTCGTCAGCTAGCTGCGACAGCGCGGGGTAGACCGCGCCGGGGCTCGGGCGCCAGGCGCCGCCGCTGCGCTCCTTGATGTCGGACATGATCTGGTAACCGGTGCGCGGTCCCTCGCGCAGCAGGGCCAGGATCGCAGCGCGCACGTCGCCGCGACCAGCCTTGGAGTTCCGCTGCGCCTGCTGCGGCCCTGGCCACCATCCGCCCCACGCCCCGGCACCGCCGCCCCAGTGGCCGCGCCCGCCGAAGCCGCGCTCCCAAGGCCCGGTGAACCCAGCCCCGTCCCGCGAACTGCTCTCCGACTGACCAGTGGCCTTGGTGCTCCCGAAGCCCCGGCCCGGACCCCGGCCCGCGCCCCGGCCCGCGCCCGGGCCGCCCCGCGCCCATCCGCCCGGCGGGAAGAAGGCGTGCGTCGCGTGATCGACGGCATCGTTGACGAACCCGAGCAGGTCGGCCAGGCCTGCGTCGAAGTCTCCGGCTGACCAGCGAGGTGTCTGCATCGCGTGCCTCGGTTCCGCTCTCGACGTGATCTTTCCCTCGATACGATCACGATATATCGATAGCTTATGTCGGCGGCATCCTCTTGACAAGATATAACGCGAGACGACCTGGGCCGAGGCGCCGCCTCCCGCCGCCTGAGCCCGCCGGTGCGCAACCTTTGCGACCAAACCACTCCGCCTTGACATCCGTGCTGGTCACTCCCGCGTCGTAGTAGGGCAAGATCCAGTCACCCTGGCCTACCGGAGGATCGCTTGGACCGAAAGCTGACGCATGCCGTGACCGCCCTGGCGTGCGCAACGTCCGTCCTTTGGGCGGTTGTCATAGCCACCATGACGGCCGCCGCTGCCCCTGCCTTGGCCCAGTCCCGGGCCGCATGCCGACGCCGGCCAGCCCGTCGCCTTCGTCGGCGCCACCGGACGCCTCGCCGGAGACCAGACGATCACCCCTCTGAACACGGCCACCGACACGATCGGCCACCGCATCAAGATCGGTCCTAGCCGAGGTCAGCTCGCCATCGCCCCCAGCGGCAAGACGCTCTACGTCGCCAACCGCTACTCGGACACGGTGATCCCCGTCAGCGTCTGCACCGACCGGGCCGGTCAGCCCATCAAGGTCGGCACCGGGCCAGCCGCCATGGCCTTTGCCCCGAGCGGCAAGACGCTCTACGTCGCCAACTACGGCGAAGGCACCATCACCCCGATCAGCACCGCTACTAACAAGGCGGGCAAGTCGATCAAGGTCGGGCCTGATCCCTGGGCAATCGCCATCACTCCGGACGGCAAGACCGCCTACGTGGCCAGCCGGATAGCCTCCAGCGTCACGCCGGTCAACCTGGTGACCGGCGTTCCCGGCGAGCCCGTTGAGGTCGGGCAAGGCCCGATCTCCATCGTTCTGACCCCGGACGGCGTTACCGCCTACGTGGCGGACAACTTCAGCAGCCAGGTCACGGTCATCGATACCGCGACCGACACCGTCACAGCGACGATCGCGGTCGGGGCCCAGCCGAATAACCTCGCGATGGCGCCGGACGGCAAGACCGTCTACGTGACCAGCAAGCAAGCGGGCACGCTCACTCCGATCAGCACGGCGTCCAACACGGCAGGCACGCCGATCACGGTCAAGGGCGCCCCTCGGTTCGTCGAGATCACCCCGGACGGCCAGTTCGCCTTTGTCACCGGTCACTCCACTGCGAGCTTCGTCACGCCGATCCGGCTCGCCACCGGAACCGCGCTGCCCGCGATCAGGCTCCTCGGCAACGTCGAGCACTCCGCGATCACCCCGGATGGCAAGACCTTCTACGCGATCAGCCTCCGTCCGGGCACGGTCACGTCGATCAGCACCGCGACGAGGAAGCCAGCCAAGCCGATCAGCCTGCAAGGCGCGCCCTGCTACATCGCGATCGCGCCGTAGGGCCGCAGCGACCGCACCGGCCGCCGCCAGACCGCCACCAGCGGCGGTGGGCATCGGCTCGCTCATGGGATTGGATAAGGGCAACCACAATCCCGACCCCGGATGCGAGGCAGGATGAGCCGCTCAGTCACCTCGATCGTGGGCGGCGTGCCAGCCGCCGAGGCCCCAGGTGGCGTGATCACGTCGACCAACCCGGCCCGCACCAGCGAGATCGTCGCCCAGGTCAGGCTCGGTGACGCGGACACCTTTGGTGCAGCGGCCCGCGCGGCCAAGGCTGCCCAGCCGGCCTGGGCGGACGTGCCCGCTCCGGTACGCGGGCGGGCGATCGCGCACATCGGCAGGCTGGTCGAGGCCAACGCCGAGTCGCTCGCCAGGCTCGTCACCCGCGAGATCGGCAAGCCCTACGCCGAGGCCCTCGGCGAGGTCCGCGAGATCGTCGACACCTGCGACTTCTTCCTGGGCGAGGGCCGCCGCCTCTACGGGCAGACCGTCCCGAGCGAGATGCCGGACAAGCAGCTGCTGACCTTCAGAAACCCGGTGGGCGCGGCTGCCGTCATCACTGCGGGCAACTTCCCAGTCGCGGTGCCGTCCTGGTACCTGATCCCGGCGCTGCTGTGCGGAAACACGGTGTTGTGGAAGCCCGCCGAATACTCGGCGGCGTCAAGTCATGCATTGTTTGAACTAATTGTCCATGGTGGCGGCCTCCCCGATGGCGTGCTCAACCTCGTGCTGACCGACGGGGCCGCCACCTACGCGGGCCTTTCGAAGGCACTCACCGACGGCTGCATAGACAAGGTCGGGTTCACCGGGTCGAGCGTCGTCGGCGCGAAGATCGGCGAGCTGACCGGAAGGTTCCTCCAGTCGCCGTGCCTGGAGCTGGGCGGCAAGAACCCGATGGTGGTCACTCCGAGCGCTGACCTCGAACTCGCCGTCGAGGCCGCGCTCTTCGCCGGGTTCGGCACGGCCGGCCAGCGCTGCACGTCGCTCGGCACGGTCATCGCGCACGAAAGCGTCCACGATGAATTCATCGCCAGGTTCGACAAGGTCACCAGGGCGATGGCCGTCGGAGATCCCTTCGGCGACGTGGTCTTCGGGCCGATGCTCGATGAGCGGTTCGCCGCCCGGTTCGAGGACTACCTGGGCTGGATCAGGCCGCATCACACGGTGCTCGGATCAACTGGCACTGGCCGAATTACGGCGGCCAATCCGCGTGCGGGGTTCGCCGGTGATCCGGAATCGGGGCTCTTTTACCATCCGACGATCGTCGACGGGCTGCGTCCCGACGACGACCTCTTCTGCAACGAGACCTTCGGGCCGCTCGTCGGCGTGACGTCGTACGCCCGGCTGCCCGATGCGATCGATCTCGCCAACAAGCCTGGTTACGGATTGTCATCAGCCATTTACACAACTGTGCCAGCCGAGGTGTTCGCGTTCCGGCGCGGTATATCGGCGGGGATGGTCAGCGTCAACAACTCCACGTCAGGGGCCGAGGCGCATCTGCCGTTCGGCGGTAACGGCAAGTCTGGAAATGGCTCGCGCCAGTCCGGCATGTGGGTACTCGACCAGTTCACCCGCTGGCAGTCGGTCAACTGGGACTACTCGGGGCGCCTGCAGAAGGCCCAGATGGACGTCGCCGAACTCGTGCCCGACGAGGCCTTCCGGCTCTCCGACTGAAACGGGCGCACCGTCAGTCACAGCTTGCATCCGGTATGTCACTATCTGAACGTCATATGAACCGCATGTATGTGTTACCCGTTGCCTTTGTTGATACCCGTCGCTATGGTCCCGAAAGACGCCCGTTAGCTACGGGGTCCCTCAGCGGGAGATGTAGGCAGGAGGCACGTTATGAAAGCTGCCCGATACTGGGCCCTAGCGGGGTCCGTTGGGCTAGCAGTTTCATTCACGGCGGGCATGGCCGGGCAGGCCGTCGCCAAGCCAGTTCCCAGCCGGGTAATGCTGCACGGTTCGCTCACGCCATCGAGCGAGCGCGCGCACCCGACTGGCGCGGCGGTCAAGGGCAACATCACCTTTGACCTGCTGCTGAAGCTGCGGAACGCCAAGGGTGCGAAGGCATTCGTCCGCGCCGTCTCGAGCCCAGGCTCGAAGACGTTCCACAAGTTCCTGACCGACAAGCAGTGGATGGCGAAGTATGGCGCGTCCAGCGCCTCGATCGCCAAGGCGGAGTCCTGGCTGCGAAGCCAGGGCTTCACGGGCATCTCGGTTCCGAAGACGCGCCTGTTCGTGACGGCAACCGGATCTGTCGCCAAGATCGAGAAGACCTTCGGCTCCCAGCTCGGCATGTTCAAGGTCACCGGGCACACCGTGCACCTGGCCAAGAGCGCGCTGTCGATCCCAGGCTCGATCTCGAGTGTCGTCGCCGGCGTTGTCGGCATCAACCAGTCACTCGAGACGACCGACCTGGCGATCAGGGGCAAGTCGACCCCGGCGGCCAGTCCGGCTCAGGAGCCAGGTCCGCCGACCGGGTTCCGTAACCCGCAGCCGTGCACCAGGTCCTTCAACGCGACGGCCGACACGAACGACTCGACCGCGCTCTACAACCCGCCGAACGGTCCGTTCAGCGGCACGCTGAACTACGACATCTGCGGCTACGCTCCGCGTCAGCTCCGCAGTGCCTACGGCCTTCAGGGTGCGATCAACGCTGGTGCCGACGGCTCTAACGTCGCCGTTGGCATCGTCGACGCTTACGACTCGCCGACCCTGCTCGCCGACTCGCAGCGCTACTTCAGTCAGAACGACTCCGCCGCTGACGCCCTGTCGGGCGGCCAGTTCTTCGACTTCCCGCCCGCGACTGTGGACGATGAGGGCGAATGTGGCGGCTCCGGCTGGCGCGCCGAGCAGTCGCTCGACGTCCAGGCCGTGCACACCATGGCTCCAGGTGCTGCCATCGGCTTCTTCGGTGCTCAGGACTGCCAGAACACCAGCCTGCTCGCCACCCTGCAGAGTGCCATCACCAGTGGCGTCTCTGTGGTCAGCGACAGCTGGGGCAGCAACAACGGTGACCTCTTCGAGGACGCCGCCTCCCACACCGCCTTCGACGACACCTTCATGCTGGCCGACTCCACCGGAGTCAGCGTCCTCTTCTCCTCTGGCGACGACGGCGACAACTACTCTGCCACCGGCATCGTCGGCCCCGACTACCCGCCGGCCAGCCCGTTCGTGACTGCCGTTGGCGGCACCACGCTCGAGGTCAGCGCCAAGGGTCACCGGTCCGCCGAGTTCGGCTGGTCCGTTGCCAAGGAGACGCTGTGTGCCAACGTCTCGACCACCAACTGCGGTAGCGCGACGCATCCGACCATCCCGCTCGTGTGGAACAGCGGCGGCGGCGGCGGTACGAGCTACAACTACATCCAGCCGTTCTACCAGGCCGGCGTCGTACCAGCAGCGCTCGCGCTGCGCAACGAGGCACTGTTCGGCCCGACCCCGATCCGGGTCGAGCCAGACATCTCGATGGACGCTGACGCGCAGAGCGGCATGCTGATCGGCCTGACGCAGAACTACGGTCCGGCTCCAGGCCACAACCACTACGGCCAGTTCAAGGAGGGTGGCACCAGCCTCGCCTCCCCGCTGCTGGCTGGCGTGCTCGCCGACGTCGACTCCGCCGCTGGCGGCTCGATCGGCTTCGCCAACCCTGTCCTGTACCACGTGTGGTCGACGACGCCAGCGGCGTTCCACGACGTCCAGCCGTCGTCGCACCCGAAGTCGACCGCGGTCGTCCGCGTCGACTTCGCGAACACGCAGGACAACTCCTCTGGATTCAACATCAGTGTCCGTGCCATCGACTACGAGGGCGTTGAGACCTTCTGCGACGCCACTGGCAACTGCGAGAGCCGCAACGTCACGCTGAACACCGCGAAGGGCTTCGACAGCCTGACCGGACTCGGCTCGGTCGGACCGGACTTCATCGCCGCAATGTCCAAGTTCTAGTTTTCTGATCGAGCGGGGCGCCGGGACTTCGGTCCCGGCGCCCCGCCCGCTTTTCTGCGCCCTCAACCCAGCCCCGGCCCCCTCCGCTCCCCGGACCGACCCCCAGCAGACTCACAACCACCGCGCCCCAGCCCCAGCAACCTCACAACGACGGGCCTGGTCCGGCCCGCCCGGCTGGCCGCAGCGCGGGCAATCTCACATCGACCGGCCAGCCCAAAGCGTCGTCGGCGCGGCGGCGGCCAGCGGGGCGCGGCCATGGCGGCGATGCCAGGATTCCTGGCCCGGTGTAGCCGCGCAGTCCTCCTCCGCTACCCCGGCAACCCGCCAACCCCCTTTCCGCAGCGGGTCGGACCCGGACCGACCCCCAGCAAACTCACAACCACCGCGCCCCAGCACCGGCAATCTCACATCGACGGGGCTGGTCCGGCGCGGCTGGCTGGGCGCAGCACCGGCAATCTCACATCGACGGGGCTGGTCCGGCGCGGCTGGCTGGGCGCAGCACCGGCAATCTCACATCGACGGGGCTGGTCCGGCGCGGCTGGCTGGGAACCACGGGCCGGTCGAGGCGTCGTCGGCGGGGTGGCGACGCTGACCTGCGCCGACCCGCGAGGCTCGGCGGGGCCGTGCTGGTCTCCGCTGGTTGTGCCGCTCGCCGACATCGAGTTCGCGGCGGGCCGGTGGGGGTGTGGGCTGGTGGCGAGGGTTGTGCGCGGAGTTCGGGGTGAGATGACTGCGGTGGCGGGTGGTTGGGTGGGTGTGTATCGCGCGGGTGGGGGGTAGGCGGTGAGGTGCCGGATATGCCTGGTGAGCGCGGATCGGGCACCGGCATATCGGACTGCCAGTTAGGATTCGACTGAGTTCGGGAATCCTGTGGCCGCTTCGCGCCCGATCAGGCGTTCTGCCGCCGCTGGGCCGACTAGCCCGCGATGATCTTCAGCTGTACCGGATCGGAGTTGTCATCCGAATCCAGTCGGTAAGTTGAGCGGCGGAAAGGCTGTTTTATGCGTCAGCGCCGAGGGCGCCGTGAGCGTGCGCCGCACCCGGACCCTAGCCAGGCCGACCCTAGCCAGCTAGGCGGACCGCTAGAGCCGACCACTTTGCCGCAGCCCGCTGTCGACGCAGAGTTGCCGTATCCATCGCTTTACTCTCCTGACTTCCGGGCATCATCCGGCGGCGCGCCGGCGGCGCTAGGGGGGTCGTTCGACCAGTCAGGGTCGTTCGGCCAACAGCCGTCATTTGATCAGCCGCAGTCGTTTGGGTCGGGGCAGCCGTTCGGTCAGTCTCAGCGGCTTGACCAGCAGCAGCCCTTTGGACGGCCGCCGTCGTTCCCGCAGACACCGTCGTTCCCGCAGGCTCAGTCGTTCCCGCAGGCTCAGGGCGGCCAGCAGGGGCACTATTCGCAGGAAGGGCGTTCATACCCCGAGGGCGAGTCTGTGTCGCAAGGCGGGTCTGGCCCGGAGGGGACGTCATTCCCGCCGAGCCCGTCCTCGCTGCCCTCGGCGTCGTTCCCGTCGGCGTCGCTTGAGCAGCCGACTCAGATGCGATCACTTCGGCTGTCGTTCGACCACGGAACACAGGAACAGCCGGCGCAGCCGCTCCAGCCGCCCTCGCTGTCCTTCGACGAGCGTCGTCCTTCGTCCGAGCAGGCTGACCTCAATGGGCGGTCGGCGGAAGGAAGCGGTGCACTGCCGGTCAGGAAGCGCGGAGGCTACGACCCGCTCGGGCCTGGGCGGCATGCTGAGCCGACTATCCGGCGGACCGCCGACTACGACCCGCTCGGATCTCCGCTGGACCCCGATCGGACCGTTCGCAGGGATGGGCTTGGCTCGGCTGGTCGCGGTGCGGGTTCCGAGCTGAGCCGGCCGTCCAGTGGGTATGACGGGCAGCCCGACTCAGGGACCGGCTCGCATGAAATGCGGCAGCCGTTCGAGCCGCCGCCTAAGCAGTCGACCCCGGGCAACTCTGAGCAGGATGCGCAGCCACCCTCGTCCCCAGCGGACGACGCAGCCACGCCGCCAAGTTGGTTCCGGCCAGATGCTGGGTCTGAGCTTCCACGCCGTGATGCTCCGTGGGACGAAAGCGGCCCACGGCGGCGTGACGACGTGCTCTCGGCCGGACCTAGTTCGGCACAGGGGCATCGGCAATCAGAGAGCGGGCCAGTCGGGTTCCCGCCGACCGGCAGTGCGAATCAGCATGTTCTGGGCCAGCCGGTCGCCAGCCAGCCGACCTCCGTGCAGAGTTCTTCTGGCGAGTCCCAGCCGGGATCGCAATTCCCCGGACAGCCGTCTCCCGGACAGCAGCTAACCACGCAGCAATTCGGCAGCCAGCAATCTCAAAGACAAGAATCTGCAGGGCCGCAGTTCCCGGGACAGGAATACCCGGGACAGCAGTCCCCAGGACAGTTCGCCGGGCGGCAGTTCTCTGACCAGCAGTCCCCGGGGCAGCAGTTCCCTGGGCAGGAGTTCCTGGGGCAGCAGTCTTCAGGACAGTTCCCCGGGCAGCAGTTCCCGGGGCAGCAGTCTTCGGGAGAGTTCCCCGGGCAGCAGTTCCCCGGGCAGGTCACGGGGCAGCAGTCTTCGGGAGAGTTCCCCGGGCAGCAGTTCCCCGGGCAGGCCACGGGGCAGCAGTCTTCGGGAGAGTTCCCCGGGCAGCAGTTCGATGACCAGCAGTTTCCGGGGCACCGGGGCGCTGGTCAGCAGTACCCCGGGCAGCAGCTCCATGGCGAGCCGAGCCTGGGGGAGTTCCCGGAGCCGCTGTTCCCGGGACAACAGTTCCCGGGGCCGCAACTTCCGGGGCCGCAACTTCCGGGACAGTTCCCGCCGACCGAGTTCGCGACCGCGCAGAGCATGCCGGGCCAGTTCGGCAACGGCCAGCCCCCTCTGGGCCAGCCTTCGCGCGGCCAGTCTTTGCCGGGCCGGGTCGGCGGTGGCGTGCCGCCGGCTGACCTGACCCCGCGAAAGGGCAAGAAGCGGCGTCGGCGGCGGATTCTCATCGCGGTGACCATCGTCCTGGTGCTGCTCGCGGGCGCGGCTGGCGCTGGTGGTGGCTACCTGCTGCTGCACACCAAGGGCAGCCCGCAGCAAACGGCAGCCAGTTTCCTGAGTGCGTGGCAGAACGGCAACTTCCCCGTGATGCAGCAAGTCAGCCTCGGCGCCCCGAAGGGCAGCATCGGCAGCGAGCTGGCGGCCGCCAAGACCCAGCTCGGCATCAAGCAGCAGACGCTCACCATGGGCCCCATCACGGTCGACCACAACGCGGCGCACGCCAAGTTCACGGTGACCGACACCCTCGGCAGCGGGCACGTCTGGACCTACGACAGCCAGTTTGCGCTCACGGTCAAGGACCATCGCTGGTGGGTGAACTGGAATCCCTCGATCATCTACCCCGGCCTGCAAACGGGCGAGCGGTTCGTGCTCAGCGCGCGCTGGCCGGCTGAGGGCAGAGATTCTGTCCGAAGACGGTACCGTCCTGAGCTCGCCCGATACAGTCGCCGAGTCGGGCTCGATCGCGTTGCTGACCGGCTACCTGGGGCCTGCGACGGCGAAGGAAGCCAAGGCGCTCGGCGCGCCCTACCACAAGGGGCAGATCGTCGGCCAGAGCGGCATCCAGGCGTCCTACCAGAAGCAGCTCGCAGGCTTGCCGTCGCTGACGATCAAGATCGCCGGGCCTGGGCACCACATCGACTCGACGGCGAAGCAGTTCCCGGCCAAGGCCGGCCAGCCGGTGCGCACCAGCCTGAACATGTCCGTTCAGATCGCCGCCTCGCAGGCGGTGTCGGAGGCCAAGACCAAGAAGCCGATCGACATGGTCGCCATCCAGCCGTCGACCGGCCGCATCCTCGCTGTGGTTGAGCGGCCTGGTGGCTTCGACCGAGCACTGCTCGGCATCTTCCCGCCCGGCTCGACGTTCAAGGTCGTCACCGCGTCGGCTCTGGTGAAGACCGGTCTGACGCCGAACAGCAGCGTGCAGTGCCCGCCGAAGGTCACGATCGACGGCCGGACCTTCCACAACGACGACAACGAGCACTTCGGCACGATCAGCTTGCAAACCGCCTTCGCTGTCTCGTGCAACTCGACCTTCGCCGAGCTAGCGACCCAGCGGCTCACCGGAAACTCGCTCGCGGCGATGGCGCGGATGTTCGGCTACAACTCGCCGCCGCGCCTGGGTATCCCCGCCGAAATGGGTCACTTCAGCACGCCGCGAAGCCCGGTCGACCTAGCGGCCGACGCGTTCGGGCAGGGCACCGACCTGGTGAATCCGCTGAGTCAGGCCACGGAGGCGGCTGCGATCGCCGACGGCACCTGGCGGCCGCCGCTGCTGGTGCTCAAGCCGGAGCCCAAGCAGAAGGTCAAGCCGCACAAGCTGAACCCGGCGGTCGTCAACGCACTGCGGCCGATGATGCGCGCCGTGGTGACCAGCGGCACGGCGGCTGGCGTGGGCTTCGGGCCCGGCGTGTACGGCAAGACCGGCACCGCCGAGTTCGGTAACGGTCCGCATCCGAAGTCGCACGGCTGGTTCATCGGCTACGACGGTGACGTGGCGTTCGCCGTGCTCGTCGAGGGCGGCGGCTTCGGCGCGGACAGCGCCGGCCCGATCGCGAACGCGTTCCTGCGCAAGCTCGGGCCGTCCTAGCAAGCCAGATCGTGCGACTGTGCCTCTAGGAGGGGTCTCTAGCGGAGGGACAATTCGGGCTTGTAGCCCACAGCGGCCGAGATCGTAAGCGCGGGGCGCGGAAGTGCTCGCGCAGCCAACCACTGTCGTGTGTTCAAGGCACCGCCGGGGCCGAATTTCCCGCCGCCGCCCGTAAGCGGTCGCTGCCGGGGACCGAGCAGCAGCTCGATTCCCGGCGCCGCCCGCAATCCGTCGCTGCCGGGACCGAGCAGCAGCTGAGCAGCGAAAACCAACAGCAGCATGGTCTTACTTACTGTCGTGGGGATAGCAGCAAGTAGGACCATGCTGTCGTCAGGACCGGCCCGCGAACAGCAGTACCGCCCTACTTGCTGTCGTTGGCGAGGCTGCCGACCCTGGCGAACCTAGTCGGCCACGAGCCATCCGCGTTCCGCTACCGGCGGCTGCCAGCAAGACGTCATCATCTTCGACCGGTTCACCATGCACGTCACTGCGCTCTGGGGTGAAGGACGCGACGTGTGGGAGCGCACTCAGGCACAGCTGGCTAGGCGAAACGATCATGCTGATTTTCGGCAGCTGTTCGGCAGGTCCTCCGGTTCGGCAGTCGTTTTGCCTAGCCCGGCTTGGAGGGGGCTCTAGGAGCGTCGCATCCAGGAGCGCATGCCGGGCTTGGCGGCGCGCTTCCAGGCATTTACCGCCTTGGCCTCCGCTCGCCCGGCCGACTCGACTTCGCGCTCGTACAGCACGCCGTAGGTGAAAGCGTTCTCACCCGCCCGGGTCGCGCTGACCGCTAGCTCTCGCTCCTGGCGGCGGGCGATCACCGAGTCCTGGTGGTCGCCGAGCAGCGTCTGGACCCGCTTCATCCGACGGGCGAAGCGCCGTGCGTCGCTGCCGATCACGGGCGCGACCAGCTCGGCCGCGTACCTGGCCCGCTTGGCGGCCTTGCGCGCCTCGTGCAACGCCATGTCCCGCTCGGATCCGGCGGAGGCCGTGCGGGCGACGCGGAGGCGCCGGTGCGTGCGCCGGTAGGCCCGCCGGGCTCCGCCGGGGAGTACCGCTGCGGCTCGTTCGCCGGCGTCGTCGGCGAGTTCCGGCTCGTGGATCAGCGCGTCGAGTTCGTCGAGCAAGGCGAAATAGCGCCGCGAGTCCAGGGTCTTCCGCACGGCTTCGACCGCCTTCGCGCCCGCCGTACCGAACTGGTCCCTGACCCGATCGGGGGCCGGTCCGACGACGAGTTCCGGGTCGAGCTTGCCGAGCTTGCCGAGCAGCCGCTCGGTCAGCACTTCGGCGTCGCGAGCCTGCCCGAGCAGTCCGCCGAGCCACTTGAGCTCGGCAGCGGCATGGCTCGTGTCGCAGGCCCACACCAGCTTGCCGAACGACTGCAGCGTGCTGCGGATCCGCCTGGTCGCGACCCGCATCTGGTGGACGGCGTCTGGCTCGTTGCGGCGCACCATCGGGTCGAGCGAGGTGATCGCCGCGAGCTGCTCGGCCACATAGCCGACCACCACGTCGCTCGCGGACGAGGCCGACGTCGGCCGACGATGACCGGGCGCGCGTCGCGGTCCGGCACCGACGACGCGCTCGAACTTCGCGGAGCTTGCCGCCCTCCGCAAGCCGTGCTCGAGCAGCAGCCGGTCGGCCGCGTCGAGCAGGTCACGGTCGCCGCCGGTCAGCTCCAGCTCGATTTCGCGCCACGTCGTCTGGGGCCAGTGCGCCGCGCTCTTAGCCCTGGTCCGCTTCTGCGCGTGCACCTCGTCCACGGCCAATTCGGCGAGAGCCGCACCGGAGGCGCCGATCAGGATCAGCCGCTTGCGCTCGGTCGTGATGGTGGCTCGCGGCCTGACCGGCTTGCCTCTGGTGTGCACGCGGATCCGCTCGGCGAGCTCGTCCGGCACGCCTTCGTCGTCGTCGCCGAGCGGGACGGCGATCTCCCGCCGCGAGTTGACGCCGACCGGCATCTTCAGGTGCCAGCCCTCGTCGTGCCCGCCGCGCCGTCGGCGCAGCGTGATCCCGGCCCGGATCAGCCGCAGGTCCTCGGTGTCGTAGTACTCGGCCTCGAGGTGCTCGTCGCGGGCCGCGCGCGTCCTGGACACCTCGGGGAGCTGGTCAAGCTCGGGGACTACCGCCCCGTCCGGTACGTCGTACTTGAGCTCGGTCTCGGTCGAACTGGTTGCCATGTCATCGTGCTACCCCCGACCAGTGCGCGGGACGCCGGACAGCGGGCGGCAGCCTGGTCTGCGAGTCACCGGCCGCCGCGTCCGCCTGGGCCTGGGTCAGGAAGATCGCCGAGTCGAGCCGCGCGCCAGCCAGGTCCG
Organism: uncultured Actinomycetota bacterium; assembly: GCA_963737865.1. Classification (GTDB taxonomy): domain Bacteria; phylum Actinomycetota; class Actinomycetes; order Streptosporangiales; family Streptosporangiaceae; genus Chersky-822. Next base: position 224,759 of record CAVTUG010000001.1, read on the forward strand.
CCCCGCGCAGGTCGGCACCCGTCAGGTCGGCCCACCGCAGGTCAGCGCCGCGTAGCCGGGCCCCGACCAGGCTCGCGCCGCGCAGGCTCGCCCGGCGCAGGTCGGCGCCAGCCAGGTCACGTCCGATCAGATTCGCGCCCCGCAGCTCCCGCCCAAGCCCGCCAGCCCTGGTCCTGACCTGCTCGCTCACCGCCAGCAGCAGCGCGTTGACGACGCTCCGGTGCGGACCGAGGTCGAGGTCGGCGAGTTGCTGCGCCCCGGAGCCAGCCAGCCGTTCGGTCGCCGCCTGCGCCGCGCTCAGCTCAGTGCTCAGCTCCGTGTTCAGGTCAGTGCTCAGCTCAGTGCTCAGCTCTGTGGGCAGCGGGCCGGGTGGCTCCAGCGCTCTCGCCTCCGCGAGGTACCACAGCAGCTCGTGCAGCTGCCGCAGCACTCCGAACGCGGCGAACATCGGCTGTGCCCGCTCCGGCACCGAACGCCAGTGCTGCCCGCCGAACAACTCCTGCACGACCCGCTGACCAGCCCCGAAGCAGTCATACGCCGCGCAGCCTGAGAAGCCCTCGGGGCGCAGCCGGTCGTGGATCGAGCACCCGGAGTCGGCTCGCAGATGACGGCAGGGCTCGCCCGCAGCCTTGTCGAAAGCGAACTCGGCCGACGCGGAGAACGCAGGTCCCACGCAACATAGCCCCGCACAGCGCGAGCAGTCGGCGTGCAGCTCGATCCGCCTAGTAGCGGCAGCCGGCGCGAGCAGATCGCGTTCATCGCTCAAGGTCTTGATCTCCGGTCTTTTGGTATGAAGATAGTTCTCGGGCGGGCGGATCACGGTGAAGGTCAGCTAAGCGCGTTCGGGGAGGGATCAACCCCGGCGCATTGCGGCGAATAGGTTGGCCGGCCGTCGTCCTGGCGTCCCGCGTTCCAGACCGAGCCGGATGAGGTGCAATCCGGCCTGGTCGAGCAGCGTGTGCCAGGTCGCCCGGCGGTAGGCGCTGAGCCGGTGCGATTCCGTGATCACCCGCTCGGCGCCGGTCGCCTCCCTGAGCACGAACTCGTAGTCGGCCTGCACCCAGTCGTCGGCCGGATCGGGGTCCCAGGTGTGCTCGGTGAAGCTCGCCGTGCGTCCGGCGGCGTCGACGCCGCCGCCGCCACCTCCGGCGTACTCGCGGAACGTGTCTTTCACGTGGTCGGGGACGAAGAGCGCGACCCCCTCAGGGCGGCAGTGCTCGGCCGCGGTCTCGATGACCTGCCGGAGGTCGTCGACCCCCAGGATGTAGTCGACCGCGTCGTGGACCAGTACCACGTCGAACCTGCGTCCTAGCCGAACGGTCCGCATGTCACCCTGGAGGTGCTCGCACTCGGGGTTGAGCTGCTGTGACGCCTTGAGCATGTCGCTGGAGATGTCCACGAGCGTCAGGGCGAACCGTTCCTTCAGGTGAGTGGCCAGGTGCCCCCCGCCGCTGCCCAGGTCGAGCACCTCAAGCTGGCTGTCGATCCTGGACTGAGTCTGCTGGATGAACTCGGCCAGATACGCCGCCTCCTGGGTGTAATCGTGCGGCGGTGAGATCAGCGGCCACCAGTCAGCGAGGTCCGCGTAGATCCGGTAGGCGGCCGGTGCGTCAGTCATGATCGCCATCCTGGCCTACCTGACAATGGTTGAGCCGCGTAAGCGGGGGAAGTGAGGCAGGACGTACTCACTCGCGGAGGTTCCACATGTCGGGCAAGAGGACAACCGAGGCCTGGGACCGCACGCTCAAGGCGGCGGATCAGCTGAAGCCGGTGGCTTCCCAGGTAATGCCACTCGCGAAAAGCACGCAGGACGCCGCCCGGCGCCAGCTTTTCCGTACTAGAGCCTGGGCAGCGCCGCAGGTCGAGCGCACCGGCAAGGCGATCCAGGACACCGTCGCTCCAAAGGTGTCGTCGATGCTGACCACCGCCGCCGAGCGAATCGACCCGGCCAAGCCGCGCCGTGGCCGGTGGCGGCTGCCGGTCGGCATCGCGGCCGCTGCGGCTGCTGCGGCGAGCGGCGCCGCAGCCGTCATCCGCAGGCGCGCCAAGACCGAGGTCGAGGTCGAGGTCGAGGTCGCCGAAGACGCGCCAGCCGACGACACCTCGGGCGGGTCGAGCGGGTCGAGCACGGCCGACACGCACCCGGATACCGTCGTCAGCCCGCAGACCCGCGCCAGCTAGGTTCGGCTGGTTCCGCCAGCCGGGCTAACCCCTGACCACCACCGAACAGGTCGTCGGTCGCGCCAGATCGCTGCCCCGAATTTCTGGCGCGACCGACGACCAACTCCGTGTTTGCGGCACCGTGTTTGCGGCACCGTCGTTGTGGCGCTGGCGGGGGCGGGAGATGCTGGGGGCATGGCGATGACCGCGCGAGTGGAGCATGTGGGGAGTTTGCTGCGGCCGCAGTACCTTCGGCAGGCGCGAGCGCAGCGTGCGGCCGGCGAACTCCAGCCGGCGGAGTTCAAGGCCATCGAGGACCGGGCGGTTCGCGAGGTCGTGGCAATGCAGGAGGACGCCGGGCTGCCCGTGGTGAACGATGGCGAGCAGCGGCGGGAGTCCTTCCAGTCCGAGCTCGCGGCGGCCTGTGACGGGTTCACCGGGGTGAACCTGGACGCCTGGCTGTGGGGTGCCTGGCGGTCGGCCGCCGTAGGTGATCGCACCATCGAACGCCCGGCTGAGCTGGCCGTAGTCGCGCCAGTACGCAAGCGGCGCAATCTCGCGGCCGAGGAGTTCGCGTTCCTGCGCGGCTGCACGCAGCGGGCGACGAAGGTCACGCTGCCGAGCCCGACGCTGTTCGCCAACCTGTGGTCGCCGCAGGCGTCCGCCGGGGTCTATCCGACCCTGGATTCATTCATGGCCGACGTCGTCGACGTGCTGCGGGACGAGGTGCGGGAACTGGTGCGGCTGGGCTGTCGCTACATTCAGCTCGACGCGCCGCACTATCCGCTGCTGGTCGACCCCTTCTGGCGGTCGTTTTACGAGGCGCGCGGGTGGCCGTTCGACCGCTGGCTGTCCTACGGCATCGAACTCGACAACGCCGTGATCGAGGCGGGCCGCCCGGCGACCTTCGGGTTCCACCTGTGCCGGGGCAATCAGCTCAGCCGGTGGCTGGTCTCGGGAGCCTACGACCCGATCGCAGGCCCGATCTTCGGCGGGATCGACGCCGACCGGCTGCTGCTGGAGTACGACGACGAGCGGTCGGGCAGCTTCGACGCCTTGGCGCTGGTCCCCGACGACAAGGTGGTCGTGCTCGGCCTGGTGACCACGAAGACCGCGCAGGTCGAGCTGGCCGCCGAGCTGATCGAGCGGATCGGCCAGGCCAGCGAGGTCATCGACGGCGAGCGGCTGGCGATCAGCCCGCAATGCGGCTTCGCCACCTCGGTCGAGGGCAACTCGATCACCGAGGAAGCCGAGCGCGCCAAGCTGCGGCTCCTGGTCGAGGTAGCGCAAAGCGTGCTGCCCGCCTAGCCACCCGAGTCCCGCGTCCCAACAGCAGTAAGTAGGACCATGGTGCTGTTGGCGGGCGGAAATCACTCGCGTTTCTCGGGAGGGCGTGAGAGGGTTCGTGGCACTGGTCACGTCGCCGTGGTGGTAAGCGCTGCGCCGACCGAGCGGAAGGGAGTTGCCCCGTGGACATTTCCAGCTTCGTGCTGCCTCCATGCATCTCTTCCGTTTCGAGGAGTTTTTCCTGTGCACAGCTCTTCCTCCCACCAGCGCCGAGGTAAGCGCCAGTTTGACGACGAGTCGAGTTTCGACAAGCGCGATCGGCATCGCGCCCGGCTCGTTTCCGAAGACGCGTACGACGCCGTCGACGGTGTCATCGACGGTGATCGGTGGTCGACCTGGGACCAGTCGGCACCGACCGAGCGCGGACCGCTGCCGTACCCCGGCTGGCTAGTCACCGAACTCGCGGCGACCGACACCGAGCTCGGGGTGCTGAAGACCGGCAAGGAAGCCGACGTCTTCCTGCTGCGGCGCGCCGTTCCCGGAACGGGTACCTCCTGCCTGCTCGCCGCTAAGAGGTACCGCCCGGCCGAGCACCGGCAGTTCCACCGGGACGCCGAGTACCTCGACGGCCGGCGGGTCCGCGAATCCCGGATGAACCGCGCCATGGCGAACCGGACCTCGGTCGGCAAATCGCTCATCGCGCAGAACTGGGCCGCCTCCGAATTCGCCGCACTCTGCCAGCTCTACTCGGCGGGAGTGCCGGTGCCCTACCCGGTGCAGATTCTCGGCACCGAGATCCTGCTGGAGTTCATCGGCGACTCGGGCGGGATCGCCGCGCTGAGGCTGGCCGAGCTGAGGCCGGCCGGACAAGAGCTCGTCGACCTGTGGAACCAGCTGGTCAGCGCCCTGCGCACGCTCGCGAGGCTCGGGCTCGCGCACGGCGACCTGTCCGCCTACAACCTGCTCGTCCACCGGGGCAAGCTCGTCATGATCGACCTGCCGCAGGTGATCGACGTGATCGCGCATCCGCGCGGTGCGGAGTTCCTGGAACGAGACGTCGCGAACGTGTCGGCCTGGTTCGCCGCGCGAGGGCTGCGCGACCACCGGGCTGAGGCCGAGGTCGGCCCCGACGAATTGCTGGCGGATCTGCGTTACGAGGCGAGACTGGACTGACCAGAAACGGGGCAGCGGAAGGTTGCGGCCCGGAAAAGCGTTAGCCATCGAGGTGTGCCGCTGGCGATCATTGTCGCGGTACCTCGATCGCCATGGAGACTGCTGACGTGAACGACTCGCCCGCCGAGCCGCGGTCAGCCGCGCCCCAAAACGCGCCCCAGGCCGCGTCTCAGGGCGCGCCCGAAGACGCGGCCCACGTCACGCCCCAAGACGTCCGGACGCGGCTAGGCGATCTGACCGTCTTCGACCGCTACCGGCTGGGCCGCCGGCTCGACCGCGCGGTCGGGCTGCGCGACGTCAGGCGCCGGGACAGCGCGCTGAGCGGCATCCTCGCCGACGCCGACTCGGCGGCAGCTCGCCTGCAGGCGCGCGCTCAGGCCGTGCCAGTCGTCACCTATCCGGCCGAGCTTCCGGTCAGCCAGCGCAAGGACGAGATCGCCCGCGCCATCCGCGACCACCAGGTCGTGATCGTCGCGGGGGAGACGGGCTCAGGCAAGACGACCCAGCTGCCCAAGATCTGCCTCGAACTCGGCCGGGGGATCACCGGCCAGATCGGCCACACCCAGCCGCGCCGCATTGCCGCCCGCGCGGTCGCCGAGCGCATCGCCAGCGAGCTGAGCACCGAGCTCGGCGGCGCTATCGGCTACAAGGTCAGGTTCGCGGACGCGTCCAGCGACAACACGCTGGTCAAGGTCATGACCGACGGGATCTTGCTGACCGAGCTCACGCACGACAAGCGGCTGCTCAGATACGACACGCTGATCATCGACGAGGCGCACGAGCGCAGCCTCAACATCGACTTCATCCTCGGTTACTTGCACCGGCTGCTGCCGACCCGCCCCGACCTCAAGGTGATCATCACCTCGGCGACGATCGACCCCGAGCGGTTCGCCAGCCACTTCGCGCGCGGCGACACGCCCGCGCCGATCGTCGAGGTCTCAGGACGTACCTACCCGGTGCAGGTCCGCTACCGCCCCCTCGTGCCCGACTCCGACGACGACGAAGATGACGCCGACCCGGACGCCCGCGACCAGCTCCAGGCGATCACCGACGCCGTCATCGAGCTGTGCGCGGAGGGCCCGGGCGACATCCTGGTCTTCCTGAGCGGCGAACGCGAGATCCGCGACACTGCCGACGCCCTCACCGGCTCGGCCATCCAGCAACGCGAAAACCTGGAGATCCTCCCGCTCTTCGCGCGGCTGTCGTCCGCCGAGCAGCACCGGGTATTCACCCAGCACTCAGGCCGCCGGATCGTGCTCGCGACCAACGTCGCCGAGACCTCGCTCACGGTGCCAGGCATCAAGTACGTGATCGACCCGGGCACCGCGCGCATTTCCCGGTACAGCAACCGGACCAAGGTGCAGCGCCTGCCGATCGAGGCGGTCTCGCAAGCCTCGGCCAACCAGCGCAAGGGCCGCTGCGGCCGGACTAGCGACGGCATCTGCATCCGCCTGTACACCGAGGAGGACTTCAGCGCCAGGCCCGAGTTCACCGATCCTGAGATCCTGCGCACGAACCTGGCTTCGGTCATCTTGCAGATGGCGGCGCTGGACCTGGGCGAGGTAGCCGGGTTCCCGTTCATCGACCCGCCGGACGCGCGCAACGTCACCGACGGCCGGCGCCTGCTCGAGGAACTCGGCGCCGCGACCGCGACGGCTGGCGCGACCAAGCTGACCGACACCGGCAGGAAGCTGAGCAGGCTCCCGGTAGACCCGCGCCTAGGCCGGATGATCCTCGAAGCAGGCCGCAACGGCTGCCTGCGCGAGGTACTGGTGATCACCGCTGCCCTCGCGATCCAGGACCCCAGAGAGCGCCCGGCCGATGCCCGGGACGCCGCCGACAGCAAGCACGCCCGGTTCGCCGAGCCGGGATCGGATTTCCTCTCGCTGGTCAACCTGTGGGACTACCTGCGCGAGCAGCAGCAAGCGCTGTCGGGGTCGGCGTTCCGGCGGATGTGCCGCGCGGAGTTCCTGCACTACCTGCGGATTCGGGAATGGCAGGATGTGCACGGGCAGCTACGCCAGGCCGCCTCCGACCTCGGCCTCACCGTCCCCGACGATCGCGCGCCACGCAGGACCAGGGCCGCCGGCGAGAAGCCGAAGGCCGAGCTGACGGCGCATGTCGCCCAGCTGATGGCCAGGCCAGGCAGTGAGCCCGAGCCCAGATTCGAGCCCGCCGTGGCCGACAGCGTGCACCAGTCTCTGCTGGCCGGCCTGCTGTCCCACATCGGCATGCGGGACGACGGCGCGGCTCAGACGGCGCGACAGCAGACCGGCGGGCGGCGACGCGGGCCTGCGGAATTCAGCGGGGCGAGGGGATCGCGTTTCGCCATCTTTCCTGACTCACCACTGGCCCGCCGGGCACCGTCCTGGGTCGTGGCCGCGGAGCTCGTGGAGACGTCGCGGCTGTGGGCGCGGGTCGTCGCGCGGATCGATCCGGCCTGGGTCGAGCCGCTCGCCGGGCACCTGGTCAACCGGGGGTACAGCGAGCCGCACTGGGACGCGCGGCGCGGCGCCGCGATGGCCCTGGAGCGGGTGACCCTGTACGGCCTGCCGCTGGTCGCCTCCCGGCCGATCACGCTGAGCGGCGTCGACCCCGTCCTGGCCAGGCAGCTGTTCATCACCCACGCGCTGGTGGAGGGCGAGTGGCAGACCCACCACGTGTTCTTCGCGCGCAACCGCGAGCTCCTGGCTGACGCCGAAGAGCTGGAACGAAGAGCCCGCAAGCGCGGCATCGTCGCCGACGACGCCGTGATCTACGCCTTTTACGACCGGCGAATTCCAGCCGAGGTCACCTCGGCGCGGCACTTCGACTCGTGGTGGAAGAAGGCCAGGCCTGCCGAGCCTGACCTGCTGACGATGACGCCCTCTGATCTCGTCGGCCCGGCGGCCGACGAGGTCAGCCCGGACGACTTCCCCGACCGGTGGGGCGAGCTGCCGCTGACCTACGAATTCGACCCCGGGGAGCCCGACGACGGCGTCGCGGCCGAGATTCCGCTCGCGTCGCTCAACCAGGTCAGTGCCGACGAGTTCACCTGGCAGGTGCCTGGTCTTCGCGAGGAACTGGTCACCGAGCTGATCAGGTCGCTGCCCAAGCGGCTGCGCACCATGTTCGTCCCCGCGCCTGATGTCGCCAAGGACGTCCTGACCAGACTGCAGCCTGGCCGAGGCGACTTGCGGACCGTGCTCGCCGCCACGCTCGGCCGGATGGGAGGACAGGGCGGGCTGGGCGGGCTGAAAATCAGTTCAGGCGACTTCGACCTGACGAAGCTGCCGCCGCACCTGCGAGTGACGTTCAAGGTGGTGGACGACGGGAAGGTGGTCGCGACCGGGCTCGACCTGGAGCAGTTGCGCAGCGAGCTGCGGCCGGTGCTGCACGAACGGCTGGCCGACGCGGCCGGCGACCTGACCAGGAAGGGCCTTTTGTCCTGGGACTTCGACCCGCTGCCAAGGGAGTTCGTGCGGGGTCAGGTCAAGGCGTATCCAGCGCTCAAGGACGCCGGTGACTCGGTCGAGATCGCCTTGTTCGAGACCGTGGGCCAGGCGGCCGAGTCGATGCGGCTCGGCAACCGCCGGCTGCTCCTGCTCCAGGTGGCCGCCGGCTCGCGGGCCGTGGCCAGCCGGTTGCCGACCAGCGCCAAGCTGGCCCTGAGCCGGAACCCCTACGCCAATGCCGGCGCCCTGCTCGACGACTGCGCGGCGGCGGCGGCCGACGAGATCGTCGTCGAGGCAGGCGGGCCAGCCTGGGACGCCGAGGCGTTCGCCAAGCTGCTCGACGCGACCCGGCTGTCCCTGCGGGTCAAGGCCGCCGACGTGATCAGCGCGGCCGCCAGGGTGCTCAGCGAGGCGCACGCGGTCGAGGCGCGGCTCGACCTCCTCACGAATCCGGCGATGGCCGAGTCGGTGGCCGATATGCGAGTGCAGCTCGGGGCGCTGGTCTACCCTGGCTTCGTCTCGGGGATCGGCGCCCGGCGGCTGGGCGACCTCGTCCGCTACCTGCGCGGGATCGGGGTCCGGATCGAGAAGGCGCCCAAGGAAGTGCACCGGGACCTCGAACGCATGGATTCCGTGCACCGGATCGCCGCCGACTACGAGCAGGTGCTCGACGAACTCGGACCCGACTCCCGGTATCGGGAGGACGTGCAGGCGATTCGCTGGATGATCGAGGAACTGCGGGTCAGCCTCTTTGCCCAGTCGCTCGGCGCGTCGATGCCGATCTCGGAAAAGCGGATCCTGACGGCTCTGGACCGCCTGTTCTAGCGGGTGGCTCGGGCCGCAACCCCCGCCCCGGCCACCCGCAACGACCGAAACAGGGCCACGCCCCCGACTTCCGCTCGGCTGGAACGACACCATGGTCCTACTTAGGGTCGTCAGCACGACGGTAAGTAGGACCATGGTGCTGTTAAAAACCCCGCCTGAACAGCAGTAAGTAGAACCATGGTGCTGTTCGCGCCGCGCGGGCGCCCGCTGCGGACTCGCGGGCGCCGGTCGGCATCGTCGCCCGCAAGCCCGGCTGAAGCAGGAACTGCCGCTGATCTCGCCTGACGTGGAGATCTCGCCGGATCGGGGCGGGTCTGGGCGGATATGCTCTTCGGGATCGTGAGAAGCGGGATCGGCGACGGAGCCGATTCCCGCCGACATCGAGAAGGCGGTGGGGATGTGCTAGAGATCCGGCGACTGCACCTGGCCAGTCTGACTGTTGCTGACGGATCGAGATGGCCCGTCCACGGGTTCGTCGTCACCCACCCCAAGGGCGCGGTGCTCGTCGACACCGGCGTCGGCGGACCGCAAGAGGTGCTCGACGACTGGCGGGTCGTGAACCGGACGGTCGCCGACGCGCTCGCGGAGATCGACCTGACGCCCGCCGACATCGACCTGGTGATCAATACGCACCTGCACTTCGACCACTGCGGCCAGAACGCGGTCTTCAAGCACGCGGCGTGCTGGGTGCAGCGAGCCGAACTGGCCAGGGCCAAGGTTGAGTCCCCTGAGCTGTACGACTGGTTCGACTTCATGAATGCGCGCTTCGAACTACTGGACGGAGACACCGAGGTGCTGCCCGGCCTGTCGGTCGTGACGACGCCCGGGCACACGGTCGGGCACCAGTCGGTGCTCGTGTCGACCGGACCGGACACCGCCGAGGTGCTGATCGGCGACGCCGCCTACACCTCGGCGCAGTACCAGGACCCGAAGGAAGCCGAGATGCCACCCGGGCAGGCGGCCGACCTGCCATCCTGGCAGGACTCGATCGCCCGGCTGCACGGCATGGCACCGAGCCGGGTACATTTCTGCCACGACACGTCGGTGCTGCACTCCTAGCCGGCCGCACCAGGACGGAGACGCCGGTGCAGAGCATGCCCTACGGTCCCGACGTGCTCAGCGGACCCAAGCGCGGCACGCCCCGGGAGTACCCAGTCGTCCAGGCCCAGCTCGGGCTGGTGATCGAGGACGCGGCCGGTGACTTCTGCGGTGCCGTGGTCGGCTGGGAGAAGGACGCGGTCACGCTGGAAGACCGGTTCGGCAAGCGCCGGATGTTCCCGTGGGGACCCGCGCCGTTCCTGCTGGAAGGCAAGCCGGTCAGGCTGGCCAGGCCGGCACCCGCGCCGCAGCGTCCAGACAAGGCCAGGACGGCGTCGGGGTCGATCGCCGGTCCGATGAGCCGGGCCAAGGTGGCGCAGGCCAGCCGGATCTACGTCGAAGGCAGGCACGACGCCGAGTTGGTCGAGCGGATCTGGGGCGACGACCTGCGCGACGTCGGCGTCGTAGTGGAGTTCCTCGGCGGCATCGATGACCTTCCGGCGATCGTGGCCGACTTCGACCCGCAGCCGGGCCGGCGGCTCGGCGTGCTGGTCGATCACCTGGTCGCCGGGTCCAAGGAGAGCCTGATCGCGGCTAAGGTCAGGTCGCCGGACGTGCTGATCGCGGGGCATCCGTTCATCGATGTGTGGGCAGCCGTCAAGCCCGCCGTGGTCGGGATCGACCGATGGCCCGACGTGCCGCGCGGGCAGCCCTGGAAGGAAGGCGTGCTCGCTGCGCTGGGCTGGCCGGCCGACACGGCCGCTGGCTGGCAGCGAATCTTGCGCTCGGTGGGGACGTTCACCGACCTGGAGCCCGAATTCCTCGGCCGAGTCGAGGAACTGATCGACTTCGTCACCGACCCCGGAGCCTGACCCGCCGCGCCCTGCAGCACCATGGTCCTACTTACTGTCGTCCTGACAGCAGTAAGTAGGACCATGGTGTCGTCAGACACCGGGCATTGTGCGGCGTTAGCTGCCAGGTTCGGTGAAACGCTCCATCAGGATCGACTGGCCACGGAATGCCGGGTTTCTCCGCACCCGCCGCTCGATGTCGGACGCCGACAGCGTGTAACCCAGGAAGAGCAGCAGCGACGCGCCCTGGACGAAGAACACGGTCACCCAGACGGTGCTGAAGATCGTCAGCGTCCAGTCGTTCAGTGCGTGCAGCACGGCCGGGATGGAGATGCCGAGCAGCAGCAACGGGATCCGGCGCTTGCGGTAGTTGATGGCCATGCCGACGAAGAAGCCCGATACGCCGGCCCAGACCGCGTGCTGGAACCCGTCGACGAAGACCCGGAAGGCGAAGTCCAGCGCTCCGGAGTCGGCCTGCGCGAAGGTGTGGGCGTTGGCGATGGTGACGAGCGCGGCCGGGGTATAGATCGACTGCTCGATGATGCCGAACGTGAGCCCGGCGATCGTGCCCATGAGCATCCAGGTGCGCGGGTCGAGCTTCTGCTTCCTGACGCTGAGCAGGATCGCGGCGGCGACGAGGACCGGGATGGCCTTGCTGGTCTCCTCGTTGTAGCCGACGACCAGCGCCTTGACGAAGGTCAGCCGCCCGCTGGCCAGCGAGTCGTTGATATTGATCGTCACCGCGTGGAGCCAGATGTACTCCCAGATGACGACGCCGACCGCGATCCAGATCTCGGTGCGGCCCCAGCGCGGCGGCCGGATGAGGTACCAGAACGCGATGACCCACAGTGGTGCGACATACAGGCTGTAGGCCCAGCCCGGCGTCGACAGGGACTGTGCGTTCGAGAAGATCTGCAGGAAGATCAGCGGCAGCAGTGCGTACGGGATCACCAGCAGCCGCAGACCCTGACGCCAGCCCTTGTCGTGCAGCCAGCTCTTGACCGGGACCAGAGTCTCGAAGAACGAGCCGCGCTCCAGCTTGGTGGCGTCCAGTTGCGGGACGGCTGGCCCGAAGCCCGGATAACCCGGCATGCCGGGCGGTGCGAAGCCCTGCGGCATGCCCGGAGCGGGCCCGTTCGGCCCTCCGGGCGGGAAGCCTGGCTGCTGCGCCCCGGCGGGATAGCCCGGTGTGCTAGCCGGTGCCGCGCCCGGGAAGCCAGCCACGGCCGCGCCAGCGGCCGCCGCTGCGGGCGGATAGCCTTGCGGTAGCTGACCAGTTGGCGGCGCCGCGCCCAGTCCGGGAGCCCCGACCCCTGGTCCCCCCGCCATCTCGGTCCGCATCGGCGCCGAGCCCGCAGGCTGGCCGACGTCCGGCACCGCCTGCATGCGGAGCGACGGGCCTTGCGGCGAGGACAGCGCGATGTCGACGAGATCGCCGACCACGAACCTGGCTACCGGCTGACCGCCGAGAAACGTCGGGGCCTGCCCCAGGTTCTGCCAGACCCAGCCCTCGGCTTCGAACGAGATCTGTGCGTGTCGGCGCGACACCGTCGGATCGTTGATGACGAGGTCGTTCTCTGAGCTGCGCCCGATCCGCACAATGCCAGGTCCGTACCGGTATTGCCCGCCGCCGACTGTGATAAGGAGTTCGCCCATGCGAGCACGTCCTTCCGCCCCTATTTAACTGATGATCTTGCCATGTGCCGACCCGAAGTCAATCGACATCGGCCGGATGCCGAGTCTGCGGTCCGGTTCGACGGTCTTTGACGATTCGCCGACTGGTGTCATTGTCCACGACCTTGCGCTCAGGTTGCGCAGTACGAGCTCTCCTGGGCGGACTGGGTGATTCTCCACCGTCGCGATGACCGTGTCGTAGTCACGGTTGCGGCTCAGGTGGTGCTGGGTCAGCGTGGCGCCCTGCGACAGCACCACGGTGGACCCGGGCAGTTCGAGCAAAGGCGGCCTGGGCGGGATCTGGTTGCAGTTCCAGCAGCGCAGCCCGGGATCGTCCGGGTCGTAGAACACCGACGCCTGGCACGAGCAGACCGAGACACAATCCGCGAGCCTGACCAGGGCCCGTCGCCACACCCCCTCGGCGACGCGGCCGAGTCCTGAAGGATCCCGCAGCCCGGAGGTGAACGCCCGCTCGAACACGGCCCGGAAGAACTTCGGATACAGCCGCCACCAGATGGCCACGGGATCCCCTGGCCGAGGCGGGTTGGAATGGTCGTCAGGATCGAAGATGAAAACGGGTTCGGTGCCGAAGTGACGCAGCGCCAGGTCGGTTTCCGAATGGTGGTCGGACGGCGCCCACGAGTAGGACGAGTCGGTCCGAACGCCTTCGAGCGGATGCCCGTGCATAAAGAGGTAGAACAGGAATACCGCGAGCGAGTGCAGGTCGGTGAGGCTGGACGGCGCGGCCTCCCGTCGCACCACCTCAGGCGCCATGAATCGCAGCGTGCCCCAGACGAAGACCTCGCCGCTGTCCAGGCCCACGTTGTCGTTGTCGATGATGGCCACGTCGGCCTGGTCGGGGTCGACCCACAGGTTGCCGAAGCTGATGTCGCGGTAGCACAGCCCAGCCGAGTGCAGCGCTTCGAACGCGCTCACCAGGTGCCTGCCGATGGCGATCACCACGCGGAACGGCGGCTGCTCGGGCCTGGAGACGAGCTGGGCGAAGGAGGAGAACCGGGGCTCGAGCCGGGGCATGACGTACCCGAAGCCTGACAGCTCGTCGCTGACAATCAGGTCGATCGGCCAGATGAACGCACGGTGCGGCCGCCCGCGCTCCACCAGTGCCGCGATCGACCGGCGCAGTTCGCTCGAGGGCGCGTAGCGGTACCACTTCGCCGCGTACGGGGCTCCGCCGATCGTGACGGCGTGGACGACTCCCTGGCCACCTTCACCGAGCCGGTCACCGACCGCCACGGCGGTGCCCGCCCGGACCATGCGCAGTGACCTGCCTTGCAGCGAAACCTGGGCGCTCATCGGACCCCCGACCCTGCGGACCGGCCCGGCGGCTCCCACTCGGTCGTGATCTGCTCGGTGATCTCGATCACGGGATCAGTGGTCTCCTGGTCCGCTGGCACGCTCTCAGCCGTCACTGGCTCAGTCGCCCCAGGCTCGGATTGGGCTTCCTTCGTCGCTTGAAGCTGCACGGTGATCGGCTCGGTCGGGCCCTGCGCGCCGGGGACCTGGCCGCTGGGGACCGTCTCGCTCCTGATCACCGCAGGGATGGTGATCTCGTCCGGGTCGCGCTCAAGGTCGGCACCGGGCACCCCGCCCGCGCTGCCAGGCGGCATCATCGTCCTGGCGGCCTGGGCCGCTGGCGCGATGAGCAGCGAGACGGTCGTGTCGTCGGCGCTTCCCTCAGCCGACGCGCAGCGGGCCGCCCAGGTCGGCAGCTGGCTGGCGATCCACCGGGTGTCCCGCTCTCGCAGCAGCCACGCGAGGTCCTTGCTGAAGCTCGCCGGCCACTGCTCCACGATCTGGGCGTTGCCGTAGCCGTCGGTGGCGAGCAGCGCGGCGAGCAGCGGCGTCTGCGCGACGTTCACCACGGCGACCCGGAAGTCGCCGGCCGCGTCGGGTCCGCACAGGCTGGTCGTGACCAGTCCGTCGAGCTGCGGGTCGGCCGGGATGGGCATCGTCGCGGTGCCGTCGGTCCGCACCCCCACCACGTCCCCGTCGCCAATCTGGGCGAAGATCAGCCAGTCGCGCAATGCCAGGCAGAGCAAGAGGGTGGAACCATAGGCGATCGTCGGATCATCGCCTGGCCTGCGGCGTTCTTCCTCGGAGTCGGTAAAGGGATCCTTGGCGACATCGTCGAGCACAGCGGCGCGCCATCGCTGCACCACTTCGGGAATCACGAATTCGTGCACCAGCTCGGTGATCCGGCTGGCGGCAATCGCGGCGCCGGAGCCGTTCGAACCTGGCTCAGCTGACTCAGCCGGGCCGTCGGCGACGAGCTGATCGGCCAGCTCCTGCCCGATCCGGCAGCCGATGCCCACGGCGAGGCGCGAGCCTCTGGCGCTGCGCGAGTGGCGTGAATGTCCATGGCCGTCGGCGACAGCGGTCACGACTCCGTCAGCGCCCGCGCGCTCGACGGCGACTGAGTCCTGGTTCGGGGTCACCGCGGCGACATGGGAGGCGCCGCGCTCGGAGGCGGTCAGCACCACCCAGCCGGCCGGACGGTCAGGCTGGTCCGCTGGCGTCGCGGCGGCTGGCATGGCCATCACAAGATGGTGTCGTCGAAGCGGGGAGCAGCGCGCTCAGGCTTGGGCCTCGCCGGGTCTGAGCTCGGCTGGCCGCTTGCCCGCATCAGCTGTTCGGCCAGCGCCTCCCGGTTCACTCCGATCTCCGACATCCGGGAAACCGCGATCGAGGCGGTCACCAGGCGGTCGGCGATCTCGTCGGTGCCGTCGGCGACGAGCACCGGGACGTCCTGGCTGCGGAACCGGTCGAGCGGCTCGGAGCTGGCGTCCCGTCCGATCGCCACCGCCAGGCGGAGCGCGGACCGGCCGGCGGCGACGCTGAGCAGTTCGGCGAGCCCCTGCTCGAAGCCGCCGGGAGGATCGGTCGGCAGGCCGTCGGTGATCAGCAAGATAGCGGGACGGAGCGCCCGTCGCTCCAGCCGCTCCGGGCTCAGTGCCTCGGCGACGGCGCGGAACGCCGGTCCCATGTTGGTGCGGCCCATCGGCACGTACTCGAGGTTGCGCCAGCGGGAGCTGAGCTCGGCCACCGGCACCGGGTCAGGCACGTACCAGTTGGGCGCCGAGGCGAAGGCCAGGATCCTGATGAGCAGCTGGGCCTGCAGCTGGTCGCGTTCCCAGTCCACGAGGTGCGGGAGCATCGAGCGCAGGGCGTAGTTCAGCGCCTGCATCTTCTCGCCCTTCATCGAGCCCGAGCAGTCGGCCATCACGATGAAGTGCAGCGGACGTCGTGCGACGCCGCCCCCCGGCATCAGCGTCTCGGTCATCAGCGCTTCGCACCGTCCAGCAGGGCTAGCGCGGCCTCCGTAAGCCTGAGTCGGGCGCGGGAGACTCGATCACTTCCCATAATTCAAGGTCTCCCACCACTTCAGCAACTGCTGGATGGAGGTACCGGTCGACTGGTCCTCACCGATGAAGAACGCGTCCTGGGTCGGCATCGTCCAGATCAGCACCGGCTTCTTGGCGTCGATCAGGCACTCGATGTCCTGGCCCGACTTCGACTTGTACTTCGGGTTGTGGTTGGCGTGCCAGCCGGTCTTGCCCTCGGTGCTGCTCCCCGACGGCGGGCAGCTCGTGCCCGGGGTGACCTTGTCGAAGCCCACGTAGTGGTCGATCTCCTTGACACCAGTCTGGTAGTGCGCCGTGCTGTCGAACTGGTATCCCCAGACGACGATGTTCGGCTTGGTGGTGTGGGAGCAGAAAGTCTTGGTGACCAGGGTCGCCGCGTTGAGGCCGAACAGCTTCGCTGACACGCAGTCCGTGCCGACTGGGCTCAGCCCGGAAGGACGCATGATCACGGCGATCGGGTCGACTCCGGGCGCCAGCGAGAGCGACGACGTCGGAGTCGGCGTGGGCGGAGGCGACGACTTGTGAGTCACGATCGGGCTAGGTGTGGTGGTGGGGTTGGCGATCGGCTTCTTTTTGCCCCCGCTCAGCGCGAGGGCGACCCCGACGATGACGACGACGAGCACGATGACGCCGACCACGATCAGTCCGCGCCTGGAGCCGCTTGGCTTGCTCGGTCCGCCGCTGTAGGGGCTAGGGCCGTATCCGCCCGGGGCCCAGCCGCCCGGAGCGCCCGGCTGACCTTGCTGCGGGAATCCAGGTTGCCCGGGGAAGGCCGGCTGCTGGCCGGGATACCCAGGTCCGGGCGTAGTCGGTCCGCCCTGGCCGAAGCCCTGCTGGCCGGGGAATGCCTGGCCTGGAGCCTGGAAGCCGCCCTGCTGGCCGAATCCCGGCGTCGGCGCGCCTGGGAAGGCCGGCGCCGCTGCCTGGCCGAATCCGCCAGCCTGAGTCGGCTGGCCTGGCGCTGGCTGGCCCGGTGCCTGCTGGCCCGGCTGATAGCCGGGGCGGTAGCCCTGGGCCGTCGGCTGATCCTGCGGGTTCGGCTGCCCCGGCGCGCTGCCGAAGCCCTGTCCGGGCGACTGGAATCCCTGGTTGGCGGGCGGTGGTGAATAGCCGGACGGCGAGCCCGGCGCCATCTGGGTGGCCTGACCCTCACCGGGGATCGGCGCGAAACCCGGCGGAGAGCCGCCGAAGGGCGACCCGCCGGGCTGGGCGCCGGGAGTGCGGCCCTGGCTGATGCCAAGAGCGACCGCGATCTCGTCGGTGACCCAGTTGCAGGCCTCGGGAGTGAACGGCGTGCTCGACGAGAATTGCGACGCGGTCAGCCTGATGGCCGTATTGGCGTCCATGCCCTGAGAGACGTGGTCGCGCAGCGTGGCAGCGAGTCCGGCCTCGGCGGCGGCCACGAGGATGCTCTTCTCCCTGGGCGCGTCGGGCAGGTAATCCTTCAGCAGATTCGACATGGTCTGAGCGTTCGAAAGCGCTGCGACCCCATGCTCGGGATCAGTCACGATGGCATTCAGTGCCGCTCGCGCTTCCGAGGCGTGCTCCCACGACATGTCGGACATCGAGCCCCCTTACCTGGTCAGCCCACCTGACCAGCTATGACGCCAAAAGGGCGGCGGTCGCCGCCGACGTCGACAGCACCGAAAGGCCAAAGCCGAATTCGGTGGTGACGGCATGTTAACCGGACGAGCGCAGCCATGTCACGTCGTCACGGAGCCGAACGGTCACACCGTGATAACAACTCACGACTTCTGCCGTCTGCTCTCCACGTGTGACGCACCAGCGCGCTTGCCGCAGAGGGAAGCCTACCGGGAAACACAACGGCAATCACGGAAATACTGTCAGACAATCCGCCAAAGTCCGTATAACTCGTGGTTGCTGAAATGAGCCGGCGGTGTCGTCAGGCGGCACGCAGGGCGCTGAGCCGGGCGAGCGCCTCGGTGAGGACCTCTTTTTTCTTGCAGAAGGCGAATCGCACCAGGGACCGGCCCGCGTCGAGGTTGTCGTAGAAGACCTCCATCGGGATCGCGACCACGCCAGCGGTCGTCGGCAGCTTGCGGCAGAACTCCACGCCGCTGTCGTAGCCGAACGGCCGGATGTCGGTCGTGATGAAGTAGGTGCCGGCCGGCCTGAAGACGTCGAAGCCCACCTCGGCGAGCCCGTCGCACATCAGGTCCCGCTTGAGCTTCAGCTCGGCGGCGATCGAGTCGTAGTACCCGGCCGGCAGCGCCAGTGCCTGCGCGATCGCGTACTGGAACGGTCCGCCGCTGACGTAGGTGAGGAACTGCTTCGTCGTGCGAACGGCGGCGATCATCTCGGCGGTGCCGGTGACCCAGCCGATCTTCCAGCCGGTGAACGAGAACGTCTTGGCGGCCGAGCTGATCGTGGCCGTCCGCTCCGCCATGCCGGGCAGCGTGGCTATCGGCACGTGCTCGCCGTCGAAGACCATGTGCTCGTAGACCTCGTCGGAGACCACCAGCAGATCGTGCTCGCACGCTAGCTCGGCGATGGCGGTCAGCTCGGCCCTCGTGAACACCGACCCGGTCGGGTTGTGCGGTGAGTTCAGCAGGATCAGCCTGGTCTTGCTGGTGATCGCGGCCCTGAGCTTGGCGAGGTCGGGGCGGAATTCCGGCGCGTCGAGCGTCACCGGCACCCGGACACCGCCCGCCATCGCGACGCACGCGGCGTAGGAGTCGTAGTAGGGCTCGAAGGCGATGACCTCGTCGCCTGGCTCGACGAGCGAGAGCAGGGCGGCGGCGATCGCCTCGGTCGCTCCCGTGGTGACCAGGACGTCCGACGCGGGATCGACGGACAGTCCGTACCAGCGCTCCTGGTGGGCGGCGATCGCCTGGCGTAGCTCAGGGATCCCGGCGCCCGGCGGGTACTGGTTACCGCGACCATGGCGGATCGCCTCGGCCGCCGCCTCCGCGATCTCGGCCGGCCCGTCGGTGTCAGGGAAACCCTGCCCCAGGTTTACCGAGCCGGTAGCGACCGCGAGTTCTGACATTTCCGCAAATATCGTCGTCCCTAGGCTCGCCAGGCCGCGATTCAGCAGTGGTCGGTTCATCTGGCTATGACACCACGGGTCTCCATCTGGCATCCACATCGACCGCACAGTCACTGCAGACCGCGTGAGTTCCTTCTATTGGAGATGGATGGCGGCTGGCCGGGGGGCTGTGCTGCTGCCGGCTGGTCAGCTGACTAGCCGGGTGATCCGCGGAGCATTTGGGTACGGGGGCCTTCGCGGGTCAGGCCGGTTCGCCACCCACGTACTCGGGGGGGGGTACATGAGATCGAGCCAAAGCGCTACGCGCTGGCTCATCACTGGGGTGCTCGCGGCGGGGGCAGCGGGGGCTGCCCTCGCCGCAGCGAGCGTGCACACACCCGCACGGCTGCCCTTGGTACTCCTCTATCTCGCGGCGGTGCCGGCGCTTGCGGTCGCCAGCCTGCTCGGCGGGCTTGACCGGTTCGCCAAGGTTGTCATCGTAGGTACGTCGGCGATCATCATCAACTTTGGTGTCGCCGAGGCGATGATCGCCTTCGGAAACTGGTCACCGCGGGCTGGCGTCATCGCGGTGGGTCTGCTCAGCGTGCTGATCGCGGCTATCGGAGCCGTCGTCGCGCGGCTGGCACGAAGGCCCCCGCAGGTTCGCGCCACGCATCCAACTGAGCCCGCTGTATCACAGCCGAGATAAGCACAGCCGGCACACCGCGTGCGCGGTTATGCCGGAGTAAGCATTCACAGTGATGAATGAAATCAAGCAGGTTAGCCCTGTGCAGGTAATCACCAGGCCCCTGGTAAGCGCACCGCTCCTGCAAAAACATATCTTCCGCTGCTCGCCACGGTGCTCATGAACACGGTAAATCGCACGGTACCGCTCGCCCGCTGACCCGTCGATATTCCGATTCTCGGCGACCCGCTCCAGTGTTCTCGCGCCAGTGTTCTCGCGCCAGTGTTCTTCGGTGTATCCAAGTGCCTCTGAGCTGGTCGGCAAACCCTGCGAGAGCAGCGAAGACCGTAATTTTATTCCTTCAGATTACTGGAACGGGCAGCGAGTCCGGCACGTCTAAACTGAACCAATCGCGTTACTCGTAAATCGCGCTACTCCGCAGGCTCGCGACTAGCAAGCACGCTCCCGCTCCCAGGACGTTTAAAGGTTCCGGGATTAGTGAGCTCTTTTCTTTTATCTAGTTGCCTGCGCGGAGCCAGCCTCATAGAGCTGGAGCGATATCCGCACGGGGGGAAACAACGATGCATCATTTCGAGAACGGATCAGAGCTGAGGTCGGGGCACTCGGCGCACTCGGCGCGGCACCATCGCCGCGCCAAGGTCACCGGCGCCGACGAGGCGACCGCTCGCCAGGTCCGTGCCGCCCGCCCAGGCAAGCCGCACACCGGTCACGCCAGCCAGGCTCGCAGGCTCGAGTCGACCGATCTCACCCAGCCGCTCGGTCGCGCTCAGCGGCGGCCAATCGGGGAGCCCGGTGGCTCCCGCGATCTGCCGGGGCTCATGCAGTCCTGGCAGGGCGACCAGCAGGTCGTGGCGGCGGCGACCGCGCCGGAAGCCTCGGTCAGGTCGCTGCGGGACTGGCAGGTGCCGGCTAGCCGGCGTCCGCTGGACGGCCACCTGGGGATCGCCGACGGCCGGGCCGAACAGGCCGACCGCCAGGTCCTCGCCATGGTCAATGGCTCTTCGAGCGCCGCTGACCGGAATTACCGCAAGGTGGCGGACGGACTGGCGATCGCGCCCAGGGTCAGCGTGGTGCTGCCGGTCATGAACGAGGCCGCCAACCTGCCTGGCGTCTTCGCCACCCTGCCGAGCTGGGTGCACGAGATCGTGCTGGTCGACGGCCGTTCTACCGACGGGACGATCGCCGTTGCCAGGCAGCTTCGGCCCGATGTCAAGGTCGTCTACCAGGGCGGCGTGGGCAAGGGCGACGCGCTCGCCGCAGGCTTCGCCGCAGCGGTCGGCGACATCATCGTCGCGATCGACGGTGACGGGTCCACCGACGGCCACGAGATCGTCAGGTTCGTCAGCGCGCTGCTGGCGGGGGCTGACTTCGCCAAGGGCTCGCGGTTCAACAGCGCGGGCGCGAGCGACGACATCACCGCCATCCGCCGGTACGGCAACAAGGCGCTGAACGTCACCGTGAACGTGCTGTTCGGCACTAGCTTCAGCGACCTGTGCTACGGCTACAACGCCTTCTGGGCCGACCATCTGGACAAGCTCGACCTCGACTCGCCTGGGTTCGAGATCGAGACCCTGATGAGCATCCGCGCCGCCCAGGCCGGCCTGAGGATCTACGAGGTGCCCAGCCACGAGCGGCTGCGCCAGCACGGCGCGAGCAACCTGTCGGCGGTGAAGGACGGCTGGCGCATCCTGAAGCTGATCGCCCAGGAGAAGCGCGAGAGCCGCAAGCGCAAGGCCCGCAAGCCCAAGCCGTTCATGGCGCCTGGGATCCTGGCCAGGACCGAGGCGAACCGGCACGGCGTCGACGGGCACGCGCCCGACGGGACCTGGATCGACGGGATCGTCACCGGCCGATCCGGGCTGGGTCACCGGTGACCGGCCGGATCTCCGTGGTGATCTGCGTCTACACCGCGCAGCGCTGGGACGACATCCTCGCCGCCATCGACTCGGTGCAGCGGCAGAGCCTGTCCGCCCACGAGCTGATCGTGGTGGTCGACCACAACCCTGAGCTGCACGAGCGGCTCACCGGGTGGCTGGCTGACAGCAGTCACCGTGCGGACCCCGAACTGCCGGTGCGCGTGGTGCCCAACCGGCATGCGCGAGGGCTGTCCGGCGGTAAGAACACCGCTGCGGCCCTCGCCGCCGGGGACATCGTGGCCTTCCTCGATGACGACGCGACAGCCGAGCCCGGATGGCTGAAGTACTTCGCCGACTGCTACACCGAGCCGCAGGTGGCCGGTGTCGGCGGGCTCACGCTCCCGAACTGGGACGATGGGCGGCCAGCCTGGTTCCCGCGCGAGTTCGACTGGGTGCTCGGATGCAACTACCTGGGCATGCCGCAGTCGCGGCAGCCGGTGCGGAACCTGCTCGGCGGCAATGCGTCGTTCAGGCGCGAGGTCTTCGGGGTCGTCGGTGATTTCCCCGGCGACGTCGGCCGGTCCGCCTCCAGGCTGCCGCTGGGCTGCGAGGAAACCGAGTTCTGCATCAGGCTGGGGCACCTCATCCCGGACGCGACCCTGCTCATCGACGACCGGGCCGTGATCTGGCATCGGGTCAAGTCCGAGCGGGCGACGCTGCGCTACTTCCTGACCAGGTGCTACGCCGAAGGGCTGTCCAAGGCAGCGGTCAGCGGACGGGTCGGGTCGGCCGACGGACTGTCGGCCGAGCGCAAGCATGCCTTCGCCACGTTGCCGGCCGGGGTGGCCCGCAACCTCGCCGCCCCGCTGCGCGGTGACCTGGCCGGACTGGGCCGGGCCGGCGCGATCGTGGTCGGCCTGGCCTCGGCTGGCGCCGGCTACCTGGCCGGCCGTTACGCGAGGGGGTGACATGAACAGCCGCCGTGTGCCTGTCTTGATGTACCACGAGATCTCGGCGGAACCGAGGTCGGCGAGCCGCCTGGCGGTGCATCCAGAGTCGTTCGAGCGCCAGCTCGGCTACCTCGACGATCACGGGTACGTGCCAGTGACGGCCGGTCAGCTCGCGGCGGCGATCAGCGAGCCGGCCGACGGCGGCGGGAGGCTACCTGACAAGCCAGTGGTGCTCACCTTCGACGACGGGTTCGCCGACTTCTACGACACGGCACTGCCACTGCTGGGGCGGCACGGCTTCACCGCGAGCGTGTTCGTCACCAGCGGCTGGGTCACCGGCGACACGGCCGCTTCGGCGGCCCCGGCCAGCATGCTGAGCTGGCCGGCGATCGAGGATCTGGCCGCGACCGGGATCGAGGTGGGCGCGCACAGCGTGCGCCACCCGCAGCTCGACCAGCTTGGCCCGGCGGCGCTGCGCGGGGAGCTCACCGACAGCAAGAAGGCGATCGAGGACCGGCTCGGCGCCCGGATCCCGGGCATGGCCTACCCGTTCGGGTACTCAAGCGAGCAGGTCAGGAGGCTGGCCGCCGAGGTCGGCTACGACTACGCCTGCGCGGTCGGCAACAGGCTGGTGAGCGAGTCGGCCAGCGCGTACGCGCTGCCGAGGCTGACGGTCGGGCGGTCCACGACCATGACCAGCTTCGCCAGGACGGTCGCGGCGCGTCGCCTGCCCGCGCGGTTCGCCGGCTACCGGATGCTGACCGCAGGCTGGGCGCCGATCAGGCACGCCCGCCCGGGTCGGCACCGGGCGGTCAGGTGAGGGTTACCACCGCGGCGACCAGCTGGCTCACCCGCGCTAGGGCGCTGGGCGAAACTGTCGTCGCGGACCTGATCCCCTCGCGTGGCGGCTCGCCGCTGCTGCGCAACGGCTACGCGCTCATGGCCAATACGGTCGTGACCGGGCTGCTTGGGCTGATCTACTGGCTGCTTGCCGCCCGGCATTACAGCGCCGCCGACGTCGGCCGCGCCTCGGCGGCCTACTCCGCGATGAACCTGCTGGCCGGAATCACCGCGCTCAGCCTGATCGGAGCGATGGCCCGCTTTATCCCCCAGTCGGGGAGCACCACTGGTCACCTGATCCGGATCGGCTACGCAATCAGCGTACTGTCCGCCGTCGTCGGCTCGGTGATTTTCCTGAGCGTGACCGGGCAGCCAGGGTCGTCGTATTCCGAGCTTACGGGTCTTCGGGCCGGGCTGATCTTCACCGGCGCCGTGGTCTTCTGGTCGCTGTTCACGCTGCAGGACGGCGCGCTGGTCGGGCTGCGCAACGCCAACTGGGTGACCTTGGAAAACGCGGTCTTCGGGGTCGCCAAGATCGCCCTGCTGCTGCCGCTGGCGACGCTGCTCCCGCATGCCGGCATCTACATCTCCTGGCTGGTCCCTGCTGTGCTCGCGGTCCCGCTCGTGAACCTGCTGATCTTCCGCAAGCTGCTGCCGAGGCACGCGAAGAAGCCGGTGACCGCGCCGCCGCCGAGCCGCAGGCAGGTGGGCAGGTTCCTGGCTGGCGACGTGTCGGGGGCGCTGCTGCTGCTCGCCACCGTCAACCTGCTCCCGGTGCTGGTCGCCATTTTCGTCGCGCCAGGCACCAACGCCTACTTCTACATGGCGTGGACCATCGGCATCACGCTCGACCTGCTCTCGGCCAACATGGCGCTGTCCCTGACCGTGGAAGGCGCCTTCGACCCGGTCAAGCTCGCCGTCCACGCCAAGGCGGCGCTGCGCAAGATGCTGATGATCGGCATCCCGGTCGCGGGTGCCGCCGCCTTGCTGGCGCCGTGGATCCTCGGGTTGTTCGGACCTGGCTACGCGCGCGAGGGCACGCCGATCCTGGTGCTGCTCGCGGCCGCGACCCTGCCGCGCACGCTGACCGAGATCTACCTGGGTGCCTTGCGAGCGCAGAACCGGACCTCGTTCGTCGCGCTCGTCCAGGGTCTGCGCGCGGTGCTGGTGCTCGGCCTCGCGCTGGCACTCACTAAGTACCTGGGCATCGTCGGCGCTGGCGTCGGCGTGCTCATCAGCCAGGTGGTCATCGCCATCGTCATCTTGCCGGCGCTGCTGCGGATCTTGCGCGCCGACAAGCATCCGCCGGCCGGTGTTCGCCAACCCAGCCAGCAGCGAGCCCGGCGTAGCCACGAGGGCCTGCGCCCGGTCGGCCAGCCGGTCCCGGTGACTTCCGGGAGGCTTCTGACCCAGGTGAACGGGTACAGGGGTACGGAGCAGGACCAGGGCAGGGCGCGCGGATTCCGGGGGGATGCCGCATGACCACGATGTCGACGAAGGTCCCCGAGACGAAACGGCCGCGAGCGGCCGGACCTGCTCGACATCAGTCCGCACGGCACGTCCCCGCCTGGGTCGCGCCTGGCGTGATCGCCGCGATCGCGGCGGGGGCGATGGTTGCATTCCTGCTGCCGCTGCGCGGAATCTCATTGCGGGCGATGAACGGGCTCGGCCTGATCTCGGTGTTCCCGATCGCGTCCCTGGCCGGCCTGGCACTGCTGGTGGCCGCGATCGTCGCGATGCTGGCGCTGCGGCGGCCGCACCGGGTCGTGCTCGCGGTCATGCTGGTCGCGCTGGTTTTCAGCCTGGACGGGGTCACCGGGCTGATCTCGCCGCTGCCCAGGTTCGCGACCGCGTACCAGGTGTCCGGATTCGTGAACTACGTCACCGCGCACGGCTCGGTCGATCCGCACCTGGCCGCCTACTTCAGCTGGCCCGGTTTCTTCGCGCTCATCGCGTTCGTGACCGGGGCGGCCGGCGTGCACAGCCTGCTCCCGCTGATGACCTGGTGGCCGGTGGTGATCAACCTCCTGCTGCTGGTGCCCTTCATGTTCGCGACCAGGCAACTGCGGATCAGCTGGCGGGCGCGGTGGCTCGCCGCCCTGATCTTCTGCCTCGGCAACTGGGTCGGCCAGGACTATTTCTCACCGCAGTCCTTCAACTACCTGCTGTACCTGATCTTCATCGCGATCACGCTGACCTGGTTCAGCGGCCAATCCAGGCAGGGATCGGAGGCCAGGCGAGCCGCTGGCGAGCTGCCGGCCAGGCAGATCCCGAGGCCCAGCCGCGCGATCATGCTCACGGTCCTGGTGCTGGTTTTCGTGGTGTCCACGCTCAGCCACCAGCTCACGCCGTTCCTGCTGATCGCCGCCTGCGCAGGCTTGGTGCTCGTCGGGCGGTGCACGCCACGAGGGCTGCCGATCGCGCTCGCCGTCATCCTGGTCGGCTGGATCAGCTACGGCACGATCGGGTACTGGTCGGGTCACCTGTCCACGATCTTCGGCGACCTGGGCCAGATCAGCGGGACGATCTCGGCCAGCGTCGGCAAGCGGATCACCGGCACCGACATCCACGAGTTCGTCGACAAGAGCCGGATCCTGCTCGCTTCGCTGATGGCGCTGCTGGCCATCGCCGGCCTGGCCAGGCGCTGGCTTGGCGGGATCTCAGACCGGGTACTGGCGGTGCTGTTCGTCGCACCGCTGTCGATCGCCGCGCTGCAGAACTACGGCGGCGAGATCTCGCTGCGGGTGTACCTGTTCGCGCTGCCGGCCGCGTCCGTGCTGGCCGCGTGCCTGTTCTTCCCCGGGCTGGACCGAACCGAGCCTGGCCGGGCGACCGTGGGCGCTGGCCAGCGGGTGACCGGACCCAAGCGGCTGCGCGCGAGCGGTCTCGGCGTGAACGGCATCATCGTCAACGGCGCGAGAACCGCGCCCGTCCCCGCGAGAGGGCTGGGCATCGGAGCGCTAAGCGCCGCCTCACCCGATCAGTCACCCCGCCCGCCCAGCCAGGAACTGCGCGCCCACGGGGCGACCGTGGTCGAGCTCAAGGGCACCGCCGACCGGTTCCGCCGCCCGGTCACCGCCGGGATCGCCGTGCTGCTCGCCGGGCTGACCACCGTGAGCCTGTCGGGGCTGTTCGTCCTGACCCGGTACGGCAACGAGGCGTTCGAGCAGACTCCGGCCGGTGAGTACGCCGCCATGAACTACATCTACGACCACGACCACGGCAGCACGTCCGTGCTCTGGATCAGCCGCCCGGTCGGCAAGAACGCCACTCCGCAGATGCCGTGGCAGTTCAGGGACATCGGACGGGTGGGCTTCGTGGCCTACCCGGCACCGCTCAGGCTGACCGATACAAGGGGCGTCGCCTCGGCGCTGCGCGGCCTGGGCCGGGGCGCCTTCCTGATCACGACCAGGACGGAAGCGATCTTCATCAGCCAGACGGCCGGCTTCCCCCGCACTGGGAACCCAAGTTCCGCGCCGCGCTGAACAACAACCCAGGGCTGAAGCTGGAGTTCTCCAACCGGGACGCCGCCGTCTACACCGCCCGGCTGCCCGCTAGCGCGCCGCGCGTCAGCGCCCAGGAAACACCGTCCGCAGGGCCGAATCGGTCCACGATCTGGAGTCCCATCGGGGTGGCGGCGTTCGCCGTGGCACTGCTACTGCTCCTGTCCCGCGAGTTCATCAGGGAGTGCGTGCCCGGCCGGCGGTGGCTGCTGATGCCGCTCGGGATCGCCGCGCTTCCCGTCCTAGCGCTGCTGCTGGTCGCGGTGGCCGAAAGGTTCGTGGTGCTGTCATGATCGTGCGGGCAAACACCGAGCCGTCGACCGACGTGGTCACGCTCGCCGGCCAGACCTGGCCAGACCTGGACGCGGACAGCCGGGTTCCGGCGCTGCTGCTCAAGATCGGGCAGTACCCGATCCATTCCGGCGGCCTGGGAGTGATCAGGACGCTCGGCCGGCTCGGCATCCCCGTCTACGCGATCACCGAGCCCGGCCTGACGCCGGCGGCCGCGTCGAGGTACTGCACCGAGGCGCTCGTCTGGCGGGCGACCGGACACGAGCAGCCAGGCGAGCTCATCGCCGACCTGCGAGCGGCCGGCGACCGGATCGGCCGGCCAGCAGTCGTGGTCCCGGCGGACGACGAGTCCGCCGTGCTCGTCGCCGAGCACCAGGCCGAACTCGCCGAGTACTTCCTGTCGCCCCGGGTGCGAGCCGACCTGCCGCGCAAGCTCGCGAGCAAGCCAGGGCTCTTCGAGCTGTGCGTCGAGCACGGTTTCCCGGCCCCGGTCTCGGCGGGGCCGCGGTCGATGGCGGACGTAGCGGCCTTCGCGGCTACCGCGACCTACCCGGTCGTGGTCAAGAACGCCGAGGTCTGGGAGCGGCGGCGGCGCCCGGTCGTGCCGGGAACCACGGTCGTCCGGTCCAAGGCCGACCTGCTCGAGCTGATCGGCTCGGCCGCCGTGCAAGGCCCGACCGGCGACGGGTGCCCCGGCGTGCTCCTGCAGGAATACCTGCCGCCCGAGCACTCCGAGGACTGGATCGTCCACCTGTACTGCGACGCCACCTCCGAGTGCCGGGTGATCTTCACCGGCCTGAAGACCAGGTCCTGGCCGCCGAGGGCCGGCGTGACCGCGCGGGCGTACTCGATCGGCAACCCGGAACTGGCCGCGCTCGCGGCTCGGTTCTGCGCGAGCATCGGCTTCGCCGGGGTCGCCGACCTCGACGTGCGGCTGGACCGGCGCGACGGCCAGTACAAGCTGGTGGATTTCAACCCGCGCCCTGGCAACCAGTTCCGGCTGTTCGAGTCGAGCGCCGGGGTGGACGTCGTGCGCGCCCTGCACCTGGATCTGACCGGGCGGCACATCCCGGCGGCACCGCAGGTACAGGCCAGGCGGATCATCGTCGAGCACGCCGACGTGCCGGCCAGGTTCGCTTACCGGCAGCTTGCCCGGCGATCGGGCGAGGACCTCGCGACCGAGCCCGGGCACACAGCCACCGAGTATGCCTGGTTCGCGGCAGACGATCCGTTCCCGCTTCTGGTCATGCTGCGGCATGCGGCCGGGCTGGCAGCGGGTCAGGTACGCCGCCAGCTCGCCGAACGGTGGCCGGGGCGCAAGCCCCGGCATCCGGACTGATCCATCGCGTCTTTGAAGAGGGGGACCCGTGCAGATATCAGTCGTGCGCCCAGCCGACCTCGGCCGCCGCGAGATCAGTGCGTGGCACGGCCTGCAGGACCAGAGCGCCGGGCTGCGCAACCCGTTCCTGTGCCCAGAGTTCGCGATCGCGGTGAGTTTCTCGCGGCCCGATGCGCGGGTCGCGGTGATCGAGGACGGTTCGGAGCCGATCGGGTTTTTCCCGTTCGAGCTGGGCAAGCTCGGGGTCGGCCTGCCGATCGGCGCCGGGATCAGCGACTGCCAGGGACTGGTCGCCGGTCCTGACGCGCGGGTCGACGCCGCCGCGCTGCTGCGCGGCTGCGGGCTGTCGGTCTGGCATTTCGACCACCTGGTGGCCGGGGCGCAGCCGTTCGCCGCGTACCAGGCGGCGGTCGCCGCGTCACCGGTGGTGGACCTGACGCACGGCTTCGATCGCTACGCCGAGCTGTTGTGGGCCAGGTCGTCGCGCCTGCGCAGCGACCTCGGCCGCAAGACGCGCAAGCTCGAGCGCGAGGCTGGCCCGCTGCGCTTCGAGCTCGACGTGCGGGACCCGGCCGACCTGCGGACGCTGATGGGCTGGAAGTCCGACCAGTACCGGCGCACCGGCCGGGCCGACCGGTTCGACCACCCGTGGATCGTCGGCGTCACCGACGCGCTGTTCGCCAGCCGGCCTGACGTCGACCAGCCGGACGCGAACGACTGGGGCGGCGGCTTCCGAGGCGCGCTGTCCATGCTCTACGCCGGCGACAAGCCCGTCGCCGGGCACTTCGGGCTGGTGAACGCGGGGGTGCTGTCGGAGTGGTTCCCCGCGTACGACGCCAGCTATTCGAAGTACTCGCCTGGCCTGATACAGCTGATCAGGATGTCGCAGGAGGCGGCCTGGCTCGGGGTGCGGCTGATCGACCTGGGCAAGGGCGACAAGCAGTACAAGGAACAGCTCAAGAGCTACGACCTCACGGTCGCCGAGGGCACCGCCACGGGCCGGTCGGCGCTCGCGCTCGCGCACCGGGCCAGGCTCGCCCCGCCGCGCTGGGCGGTCAGGCAGATCAGAGCACATGAGAGCCTGTTCACCGTGGCTGACCAGGTGCTCAAGCACTATGGCCAGGCCCGGGTGGCGCTGCGGGAGCAGCAGAAAGCACTGCGCGACTGGCGGCTACGCTCGACGTCATGAGGGCATGGGTGGTCGATCAGCCGGGTCCCATGAGCACCGGTCCGCTCAGGCTGGTCGAGGCGGCGGTGCCCGAGCCCGGGCCAGGGCAGTTGCTCGTCCGGGTGCTGCGGTGCGGCGTCTGCCGCACCGACCTGCATCTAGCCGAAGGTGACCTGCCGCCGAAGCGGCCCTTCGTGACTCCCGGCCACGAGGTGGTCGGCGAGGTGGTGGCGGCGGGGCCTGGGGCGACCAGGTTCACCGTGGGCGACCGGGTTGGCGTCGCGTGGCTGGCCGGGACCGATGGCTCGTGCAAGTTCTGCCGCCGAGGCAGCGAGAACCTCTGCCCGCGCTCGGTCTACACCGGATGGGACCTGGCCGGCGGCTACGCCGAGTACCTAGTCGCCGCCGACGCCTACGTTCATCAGCTGCCGTCGGGGTTCAGTGACACCGAACTGGCACCGCTGCTGTGCGCCGGGATCATCGGGTACCGGGCGCTGCTGCGGGCGCAGGTCCCGCCCGGCGGCCGGCTCGGGATCTACGGGTTCGGCGGTTCAGCGCACCTCGCGGCTCAGATCGCCATCGCGCAGGGGGCAGCGGTGCACGTCTTCACCAGGGCTCTTGCCGCGCGTGAGCTCGCGCTCGAACTGGGCGCGGCGTCGGCCCAGGACTCCAGCGACGCCTCGCCGGAGCCGCTCGACTCGGCCATCATCTTCGCCCCGGTCGGTACCCTGGTGCCGCCTGCCCTGCGCAACCTCGATCGCGGCGGCACGCTCGCCATCGCCGGGATCTACCTGACCGACCTTCCGGCGCTGGAGTACGAGAAGGACCTGTTCCAGGAACGGACCCTGCGGAGCGTGACCTCCAACACTCGCGGCGACGCCGAGGAATTCCTGCGACTGGCCGAACGACTGCACCTCAAGGTCACCGTGACGCCTTACCCGCTGGAGTCAGCCGACCAGGCCCTAGCCGACCTAGCCGCCGACCGAGTCACCGGCGCCGCCGTCCTCACCGTCTCCTAGAGGTGCTCGCCGCTCCAGACGTAGCTGTCGGTGCGAACTGGATAGCTCGCGGCGAACTCCCGGCCGCAGGCTAGCCGCTCGGCGCGTTCCTTGATGCCGACGAGCATCCGTCGCTCGACCAGCATCCCGGCGAACTCGATGAGCAGGCCGGACAACTGCCCGGCCATCGCGTTTGCCCGGGGCAGCGCTATCCGGTGCCTGCTGACCAGCCGCGTCGTGTCCAGGTGCGGGATCAGCGCGAAGCTCGAGATCCAGCGACCGCCGCACAGCCTGAACGCCAGCCGTCGCTCCGGCTCCAGCGCCTCGACGCTCATCACGCCGCCGCCGCCCCTGCCATACGGGAACTCGTCGCCCAGTTCGATGTCCTGGAACTGCGGCAGCACCACCTCGGCGCTGTGCAGATCGAAGCCGAGCAGGCTGCCGATCCAGTCGCCGACGTAAGCGCCGGCCCGGCCGCTGCCCATCTGGACCAGCCACGGCCACACGCAGCCCGGCGGCGCGTCGATCGCGATCGCCCGGGTCGTGACCAGGTCGGCGTCCGGGAGCAGCTCGTCGCCTGGCAGCCAGGCGGCTACCTCGGCTGGCGTTGCTCCCGCGTTCCTGAGCTGGGCCCGCCACCCCGAGTGGTAACTCGCGGCCAGCAGGCTCACTGCGAGACCGGTCGTCAACCCCGCCGTCCACACGGCCAGAGTATGGTCCCCCATGAGATCTTCCTCCACTTTTGCGTCCGCCGGTTAGTCGGGCACGCTGCGCCAGCAGCGTCTTGGATGCCGGTAACTCACCAGTCGCCAGTCAATGGCCCCCGGCCATCGGCGGAATGTGTTGTCGCAAAGGACGACCTGCTTGCCCGGCAGGCCACCTGATCAGCTGGAGCCGATGACTCCAGCCGGTACGGGTGTCAGGGTCCGGCAGGCTCTAAGAAAGGCTGTGCGCTGACCTGGAACGGAATCCCCGCAGGCCGTTGACGAGCAGGCCGTTGCTGTCCGATCTGGTCACTCCGAGTAGTCTCCATAGCGCACCTCCTTTCGCTATGAGCATGCAGAGCCCAAGTCTTAGCCTGGCCCCCGGATGGGCATGTCGATAGTGCCAAAGGTCCCATGTTTTGCGGCACAGAATGGTGATATTCGGCTTCTTCCCCTCGATATCATTCAGCGACTTGGCGAGCTGTGACGCAGCGAAGCTCCTGTGACGGGTGCGGCAACTCCAAGGAGGACGTGATGACGCAGTACTGGCGAGGCATGCTCGGCGAGTTCGGGATCTGGCGCTCTGTGACCATGGTGAGCCCCGACCTGGCGGCTCAGGTCGAGGAGCTTGGCTACGGCGCGCTGTGGCTCGGCGGCTCACCGCCAGCCGATCTGAGAATCGTCGACGCGCTGCTCGCGGCCACGACCGAGCTGGTCGTCGCGACCGGAATCGTCAACATCTGGCAGAGCGACGCCCGCGAGGTCGCCGAGTCCTTCGCGCGGATCGAGGCCGCGCACCCGGGCCGGTTCCTGCTGGGCGTCGGTGCCGGGCATCCCGAAGCGGTTGCCAAGTACGACAAGCCCTATGACACCATCGCCGCTTACGTCGACACCCTGATCGCCGAGGGCGTGCCCGCGCAGAGCGTGGTCCTGGCCGCGCTCGGCCCCCGGATGCTCAGGCTCTCGGCGGAGCGCACCGTCGGCGCTCACCCCTACCTCGTCACCGTCGACTACGTCGGTCAGGCCAGGGGTACCCTCGGCGCCGGTCCGCTGCTCGCCATCGAGCACAAGGCCGTGCTCGGCACCGACCCGGCTGCGGCGCGGGCGATCGCCAGGCCGAGGGTCCAGCGGCCCTACCTCGGGCTGGTGAACTATACGTCCAACCTGCGCCGCCTCGGCTGGACCGACGCCGATCTCGCGGACGGCGGCAGCGACGCCCTGATCGACGCGCTGGTCGCGCACGGTGACCCGGATCAGGTCGCCGCGCAGCTGAGGGAGTTCATCGACGCGGGCGCCGACCACGTGTGCGTTCAGCTCCTGGAAGCATCCCAGGCCGCCGATCCGGTCCCCGGCTTCCGCCAGCTAGCCGAGGCCCTGCGCCTCGGCTAGCAGTGCCGCAGCAGCAGGAGTGTCACAACAGCGTGGCCCGACTTGCTGCTGTTCGCGCTCGCACCCTGGCTTCGGCGTCTAACGTAGCCGAGGTGAAGCCGTCGTCTTTCGGCTACTCGCGGCCCGAGTCCGTGGCCGAGGCGGTCGCGATCCTCGCCTCGATCGGGCCGGAAGGCAAGGTGCTCGCGGGCGGCCAGTCCCTGGTGCCGCTGCTCAACCTGCGCCTGGCCGCGCCGTCGCACCTCGTGGACATCAACCGGCTGGCCGAGCTGGCCTTCATCAGCGTGGCCGGCGGCCAGGTTACCGTCGGGGCGCTGGCGCGGCACGCCGACGTGCTGCGCGACCCGGTGGCCGCCGCCGCTCAGCCGCTGCTGCGTCAGGCTCTCGCGCTCGTGGCCCACCCCGTGATCCGCAACCGGGGCACCACGGTCGGCAGCATCGTGCACGCGGACCCATCAGGGGAGCTGACGGCCGTGCTTGCCCTGCTGGGCGGGTCGGTCAGGCTGGTGAGCACCGCCGGAGAACGCAGCGTTCATGCTGATGATTTTTTTCTCGGGCCGCTCGAATCCGAGGTCCGTCCGGACGAACTGGCGGTCGAGGCGACTTTCCCGGCGCTGAAGCCCGGGGCCGGCTGCGCGTTCGCCGAGGTGAGCAGGCGGCACGGGGACTACGCGGTCTGCGGGGTCGCCGCGCTGGCTGAGCTCGACCGCGACGGCCGGGTCGGCTCGGCCCGCGCCGCTTACCTGTCGGTCGCCGGCACCCCGGTCGTGCTCGATCTGACCCCGGCGTGCGCGGCCATCCGAGCAGGCAACAGCCGGCCAGACCTCGGCGAGGCCGCCGGCTCGCGATGAGCCAGCTCAGCCCGTCCGGCGACATCCATGCGACGGCGAGTTACCGCAAGCATCTGGCCGGCGTGCTGACCGAGCGCGCGCTGGGTGAGGCGCTCACCCGGGCAAGGGGGCGGTCAGATGGCTGAGCCAGCAGGCCGCGCACCGGTCGCCGCCGCCTCTGTTTTGGCAAACACCCGCACTGACCTGGTGAGAACGCATGCCGCTTCGGAACTGATCCAGACTAGGTTCACCGTCAACGGGGTGGCTCTCGCGGTGGCCGTGCCTGCGCGCCGGCTGCTGTCGGACTGCCTGCGGCACGACCTGCGGCTCACCGGCACCCATGTCGGCTGCGAGCACGGCGTGTGCGGCGCGTGCACGGTGCTGGTGGACGGCGTGGCGACCCGGTCGTGCCTGATGCTCGCGGTCAGCGCCGACGGGGCGGACATCACGACCGTCGAGGGGCTGACCGAGGCGGATGGGACGCTGTCGGTGGTGCAGCAGGCGTTCATCGACTGTCATGGACTGCAATGCGGCTTCTGCACCCCCGGCTTCCTGACCACGATCACCGCCGCGCTGGTCGAGAACCCAGACCCGACCCGGGAAGAGGCCAGGGAGATCATCGGCGGCAACCTCTGCCGCTGCACCGGCTACCAGAACATCGTCAAGGCGGTTCTACGGGCCGCCGAGCTGCGTCGCCATAAGCAGGCAGCACAGCGGCAGGCTCAGCGGGGGACTGGCCGGTGACGTCGATATTCGGCGAGCCGATCGCGAGGGTCGAAGACGACCGTCTGGTGCGCGGGCACGGCGCCTACCTGGACGACCTCGGGCCCGACGCGCTGGCGGCCGCGTTCGTGCGCAGCCCGCACGCGCACGCCAGGATCACCGGCATCGACGTGTCGGCGGCGCTCGACGTGGACGGGCTGGTCGCGGTCTACACCTACGAGGACCTGTCCGGACGGCTGGCCGAGCCGCTGCCGCTGCTGATCCCGCACCCCGCGCTGACGCACGGCCGGACGGGGTTCCCGCTCGCCGCCGACGAGGTGAACTACGTCGGCGAGCCGGTCGTCATGATCGTCGCCGCCGACCGGTACCTGGCCGAGGACGCGGCCGAGGCGATCGTGGTCGACTACGACCCGCTGCCGGCGGTGGTGGGCCTGAACGCGGCCCGCGCGGCCGCTGACCTGGTGCATCCCGACGTGCCCGGGAACGTGGCCGCTCACCTGGTGCAGAGCAACGGCGACGCCGCCCGTGCGATCGCCGGGGCGCCGCACTGTCTCGAGCTCGACCTGACGATCGAGCGGTCGGCGTCGACGCCGCTCGAAGGCCGGGGGGTGCTCGCCCGGTGGGACACCGAGTCGCGGCGGCTGCGGATCTGGACGTCGACCCAGACCTCGACCGGGGTACGGGCGGCCGTGGCCGCCAAGCTGGACCTGGCCCTCGCCGACGTGGACGTGATTACCCCGGACGTCGGCGGCGGCTTCGGCGTCAAGATCGTGCATCCCTGGCCGGAAGAGGTGCTCGTGCCGTGGGCGGCGCGGCTGCTCGGGCGGCCGGTCAAGTTCACCGAGGACCGGGCCGAGCATTTCGTGGCGAGCGCGCACGAGCGCGGCCAGCGGCATCAGGTCCGGGTCGGGTTCGACGACTCGGGCCTTGTCCTGGGGCTTGATGTGCGGTTCTGGCATGACAACGGTGCCTACATCCCGTACGGGCTGATCGTGCCGATCATTACCTCGACCCAGCTGCTCGGCCCCTACAAGCCGGGGGCTTACCGGGTCGAGTTCAGCTCGCTGTACACCAACACGGTGATCGTCACGCCGTACCGGGGGGCCGGCCGGCCGCAGGGCGCGTTCGTGATGGAACGGACGATGGACGCGATCGCGCGCTCGCTGGGGCTGGACCGGGCGCTCGTGCGGGAGCGCAACTTCATCACGCCAGCCGAGATGCCGTACGACCACGGGCTGATCTTCCAGGACGGCCGGCCGCTGATCTATGACTCAGGCGACTACCCGGCGTCGCTGGCCAAGATCAAGGCGCTGGTGGGGTGGGACGGCTTTCGGGAAGTGCAGGCGTCGGCGCGGGCGGAGGGCGCCGGCTCGGCATCGGGCTGGCCTGTTACGTCGAGGGGACCGGGGTCGGGCCGTACGAGGGCGCGCACGTCGTGGTCGAGACGTCGGGCAAGGTCAAGGTGGCGACCGGGCTGACCAGCCAGGGGCAGGGACACCAGACGGTGTTCGCGCAGATCGTCGCCGACGAGCTCGGTGTGCCGATCGGCGACATCGAGGTGACCACCGGCGACACCCGGGCGTTCGACTACGCCGTCGGCACGTTCGCGTCCCGGGCGGCGGTGATGAGCGGGTCGGCGGTCGCGCTGGCCGCCCGGGCGGTTCGGGCCAAGGCGATCAGGGTGGCTGCCGCCGCGCTCGAAGCCTCGCCTTCTGACCTGGAGATCAGTGACGGCATGGTGCGGGTCAAGGGCGACCCGGCGGCGGCGATCGCGCTCGGCACCGTGGCGGTGCTGTCCAACCCGCTCCGGTACGCCTTCGACGAGGCGGCGAAGGCGGCGACCCAGTTCGCCGGGGGTGATGTCAACCTGCCGCCGGTCGCTGCGGGGGAATCGCCGGGGCTGGAGGGCAGGGAGTTCTTCTCGCCGCTGCGGTCGACGTTCGCGAGCGGCATGCACGCGGTGATCGTGGAGACCGACCCGCAGACCGCCGAGATCAAGATCCTGCGGTACTGCGTGGTGCACGACTGCGGCACGCTGATCAACCCGCGCATCGTCGAAGGCCAGATCCACGGCGGAGTCGCCCAGGGGGTCGGCGGAGCGCTCTACGAGCGGATGGCTTACGACGAGACCGGCCAGCTGCAGAACGCCTCGTTCATGGACTTCCTCATGCCCTATGTGTCTGAGGTGCCGGACGGCATCGACATCGACCACCTGGAGACGCCCTCGCCGTTGAATCCGCTCGGTATCAAGGGCGCTGGTGAGGCCGGCGTGATCCCGGGCGCGGCCGTGTTCGCCTCGGCAATCGAGGATGCCGAGGGCATTCCGATTACCGCGATGCCGATCTCGCCGTCGGAACTGTTCGAGCTGCGGCAGCGGCATCAGGATAGGGATAGGGATAGGGATCGGGGCCGGTCGGGCGCTGGCTAGCCGTTTCTGGGCGCCTGCGGGCGGTGTGCGTCGTGGTGCCTGTGGTCGCGGACGATGAGGTCTTCCAGGGTCTGGCGCCTGGCGGCGTCTAGCGGCTGCGGCATCTTGCGGACCAGGTCGGCGATCTGGCTGACGCTGGTGAAGATGCTCACCGCGGCCCGGTGGCAGGCACCGACCTGGGAGCGCTCGTGGGCGAGGAAGACGACGCGCAGCAGGGCGACGTCCTGGCCCCGCGACCGCAGGAACTCCTCCAGCAGATCGGTCGGCTCGTTGAGCTGCATGCTCGGCGAGCGCGGCCGCTTGCCCTTGTCGAGTAGTTCCTCCCGGCCCCGGTGGTCGAACCGGTCGACCCACCAGCGGTCACCCTCGCAGCCCACGATCCCGCTGATCGTCTTGACCTCGATCGCGACCAGGCCGTACGGGCCGAGCAGGATGTGGTCGATCTCACCGCCCTTGTTGCGATAGCCGCGAAGCAGCACCCAGCCCTTGACGAAGGTGCGCTCAAGCTGGTCGGCGACCAGTTGCTCGCCCTTGATGCCCGCAGTGAGCCGGCGCTGCTCGTCGGACGGCGGGCCGCTGGACTTGCTGGTCGTGACCTGGGGCTACGCGGCGGGCCCTGCGGACGGCGAAGACGGCGCGCAGCCAGGCGAGCCAGCGCCGGGCTGCTCTGGCCTGATCGCGCTCTTGCTCGAGCTGGCCAATCTCGGCCTGGTGGCCGCGTGCCGCTGCTTCGTGCTGCTTGAGCTCGCGCTGCCGGAGGCTTTTGAGCTGGTCGCCGGGATAGTCGGACAGTGACACCACGCGCATTGCGGCAAACTCCCACAATTTCCGTCAGTTATGCCGAGCTTACTGCCGCGAGTTCGGCGGTCAGGCTCCCGTGATCGAGTGTTGCCTGATGTAGGTGGAGTAGGCCTCGTTGGTGGCCTCGCGAGTGAGGGCATCGGCGTCGTCGTGGCGGCCGGCCGGGAACCGCCGCGAGATCAGGTCGGCCTGGACCTCCTGCAGGTGCGACGGGATGTCGGCGGCCGGGTTGGGGGAGGTGGCGACCGGGATCGTGACGCCGGCGAGCACGTCGTCGGTCCTCGGCGCCGGCAGCGTGAGCACGTCGCCGAAGCCGGGAGCGGCGGCGTCCCGCGCGGTCAGGGACGGCAGGCTCCAGCGCTGCTCGACCGTCTTGAGCGTCGACGTGTGGTCGAGCGGCGTGCTGCCGGCTGGCACCCGGTAGACGGTCCCGGCCGCGATGAGCGGCGAGACGAGGATCGTCGGCACCCGGACCCCCAGCCGGGTGAAGTCGAAGCCGAACTCGCCGACCGTGGCGTCCGGCGCGGTGGCGCCAGATGGAGGTGCGACGTGGTCGTAACAGCCGCCGTGCTCGTCGTAGGTGATCACGAGCAGGGTCTGGTTCCAGGCCGGGCCCGTGCGCACCGTCTCGTAGACGTCGTGCATGAGCTGCTCGCCCAGTGCGACGTCGTAAGCCGGATGCTGGTTGTTGCCCGTGGAGGACCAGGACGGCTCGAGGAAACTGAAATTCGGCAGCGTCCCTGCCGCTGCCGCCGCCCTGAAGTCGGAGAATTTGCCGATCGTGCCGTGGGCGGCCGAGCGGATATCGGTGAACGTCGACTTCGTCAGCGGCTCCGCGGTGTAGCCGTAGATGCCCCAGGTCACACCGTGCTGGCCGAGCAGCCCGAAAATGCTCGGCGAGGTAAACGTCCTGGTCTTGTCGTCCATATGGCCCTGGCTGGTGGCCGCGAGCGCGAAGGCGCGGTTAGGCATGGTCTCGGTCGGGGCGGAACTGAACCATTGGTCGCAGACCGCGTAGCCCCGGGCGAGCGCCGAGATCACCGGAAGCGCCTCGGGAGTAAAGCAGCCCATGATGTCGCCGGCCGTCGTTCCAGGCAGGATCGTCCAGCCTGACTCGTGGGATTGCCAGCCGAGTGTGTAGGCGAAATCGTTGACGAAGCCCTGCATGGCGGGCTCGACTGGGCTGGCCGGGGCGTTGATGCTGCCGAACAGCTGGCTGTTCGTCGCCATATAACCCTCGCCTGGGTCGGCGCCCGGCATGTAATACGCGTTCGCTGTGGTGGGCTCGATCTTGAAGACCGGCACCGGCTGGCCGGTGGCGTCGGGATTGGACTCCGTGCCGCTGAGGCCGTCGAACGGCTGGCCAGACGGCGCGACGTTGGCCGAGTCCGTATAGAGAAAGCCGAGCATATGGTCAAACGACCGATTTTCCAGCATGAGGACAATAACGTGCTCTAGGGAAGACAGTCCGTTTTCGTCAGTCATCCGCATTCCTTTCTCCGCCGGTTAACACGATTTAACCGCGAAGCGGCCTGGCTATTGGCGAAATTGGCAAGGATGGTCGTCGCCGGCGCTACCTGCACGGACGTCGCCGTCGCTGACGGATGGATTCTGCCGGATTGGGGCCGGCGTAAGTGCGTGGCCTGCTGCCTCGCGGGCACTGTCATGCCATGGTTGCCTAAGCAGCCGCGACGGGGCGGGCGGGTGAAGGGGGTAGCGTGATGAAGGTCGCTGGCGAGGCGACACTGAGCGCGCAGAGCAAGGAAGTCTGGACGGCGCTGCATGATCCGGCGCTGCTCGCGCAGGTCATTCCCGGTTGCGAGTGGCTCGAGGTCACCGGGCCGGGGGCGGCCCGATTCAGCCTGGCGCTGGAGTTCACGTCCGTGGCCGGGCGCTATGTGGGCGAAATCTCGGTACTGGACGAGCAGGAACTCGACTACTTCACGGTCGCTGCGGCCGCCTCTGGTGCTGGTGGCACCGTCGAAGCCGAGGTCACCCTGCGGCTGCTCGCCTCGAACGGCGCAGCGACGACAGTCAGTTACGAGGCCAGCGGCGTCGTCGGCGGTCGGCTGGGCGCGGCCGGCGCCAGGCTGCTGGTAAGCATCGCCTCCCGGATCGCCGAGGACTTCCTGGCCGCCGTCGCCCGTCAGCTGGCCGCCAGCCCCGAGACCGCCAGTTCCGCGATCGGCAGCCCCGAGACCGCCAGTTCCGTGATCGGCAGGCCCGAGACCGCAGCGGTTTCCGAGCCGGCGAATCCGGTCCAGGCGGCGGCCAGGTCCGCAGCCACCACGGCGGCGCACGTCGCCGCCCGGGTTCCCGAGGGCGCGCGGCCCCGAGTCGGCGTCGCGTTCGGAGCCGGCGTGGCGCTAGGACTCGGTGGCGTTATCGTGGCGGCCATACTAGGCCGACGAAACGGCCGTCGGAGGGCCGGAGACTGACCGGCCTTGCTGACCGGCCTCGGGCAGGAGCGGGATTGACCGGGCAGGCGCGGCGCTGGCGGATCGGCATCGACACCGGCGGGACGTTCACCGACGTCGTCGCCTACGACGAGCAGACGGGCGAGATCGTCGTCACCAAGACCCCGACGACTCCCGCTGACCCCGCCGTCGGATTCGTCGACGGCCTGCACAAGGTACTTCGCCAGGCTGGCGTCGGCCTCGAGGCCGTCTCCGCCGTCAGCCACGGCACGACGATCGCGACGAACCAGCTGCTCGAAGGCGAGATCGGCAAGGTCGGCTTCGTCACGACCGAGGGCTTCGAGTTCATGCTGGAGATCGCCAGGCAGTCGGTGCCCGACGGCTACGGCAACTCCTACTTCTGGGTCAAGCCCGACCGGATCGTGCCGGCCGACCTGGTCAAGACGGTCGGCGGCCGGATGGATCACACCGGCGCCGAACTGCGGCCGTTCGACGTCGGCGGCGCGGCGCGGGTTGCCCGCTGGTTCCGCGAGCGCGGCGTCGACGCGATCGGTGTCTGCTTCCTGCACTCCTATGCCAACCCAGCCCACGAGCAGCAGATGGCGGCCGTCCTGCACGCCGAGCATCCCGGCGCCGTGGTCTCGATCTCGTCGCAGGTGCTGCGCGAGTACCGGGAGTACGAGCGGTCGATGACCACGCTGCTCGACGCGGCGGTCAAGCCGAGGGTGACCGGTTACCTGCGCTCGATCAACTCCCGGCTCGACGAGCTGGTCGGCAAGCCCGCCGCCGTTTTACGTGATGAAGTCCAACGGGGGAGTGCTGTCCGCCGACGAGGTGGTCAGCCAGCCGATCACCACGGTGCTGAGCGGCCCGGCGGCCGGTGCCCTCGGGGCGGCCCGGGTCGCCGCCGAGGCAGGCATCACCCGGGTGCTGACCTGCGACGGCGGCGGCACCTCGACCGACGTCGCCGTCGTCACCGACGGCGAGCCCGCGCTGACCACGGAGGGCAGGGTCGGCGAGTACCCGGCCCTGATCCCGATGGTGGACGTCGTGACGGTCGGTGCCGGAGGCGGCTCGATCGCCTGGATCTCGCCCGAAGGCGCGCTGAAGGTCGGCCCGCGATCCGCCGGCGCCGACCCGGGGCCGCTGTGCTACGGGCGCGGCGGCACCGAGGTGACGGTCACCGACGCGCACCTGGTGCTCGGGCGGATCCCGCCGCACCTGCTCGGCGGCGAGGTGCCGCTGGATCCGCGCGCCGCCCAGGCGGGACTCGCCGACCTGGCCGCACGGCTCGGGCTGAGCGGGCAGGACTGCGCGACCGGGATCCTCGAAGTCTCGGCCTGGAACCAGGCCAACGCCGTCCGCCAGATCACGGTCAAACGCGGCCTGGACGTCAGGGACTTCACGCTGGTCACCTTCGGCGGCTCCGGGTCCCTGCTGCTCTGCCCCCTGATCGACATCCTGGGCGTGCGGGAAGTGCTGGTACCGCTGAACCCAGGCAACGTCTCGGCCTTCGGCCTGCTGACCGTCGACGTGCGGATCGACTACGTCAGGACGGCGGTCCGCAGGCACGACGCGCTCGACCTGGCTGCCGTCGCTGACATCTACGCGGACCTGGCCGATCAGGCCGCCCAGGGGCTGGCGAGCCAGGGGTTCGACATCGAGGCGAGGCGGCTGGTGCGGACCGCCGACCTGCGGTACTTCGGGCAGGCCTTCGAGGTCCGGGTCCCGGTGCCCGACGGTCCGCTCGACAAGCAGCCGTGACCCGGGTCGCCGAGTCGTTCCATGATGCGCATCGCGCGCTCTACGGCTACGACTTCCGCGCCGACGCCCGCCAGCACGTGGAATGGGTGAACCTGCGAGTGACCGGCATCGGCCCGATCAAGCGCCCAGCCCTGCGCGAACTGCCGCCCGCCGCCGGTCATCCGGCTACGGCGGCCCGCACCGGTCAGCGGCCCGTCTGCTTCAGCAGAGGCGCCGGATTCGTAGCCGCCGACATTTTCTGGCGCCCGGACCTCGCCGCTGGCGAGGTCCTGACCGGCCCGGCCGTGATCGAGGAATATGGCGCTACGGTGCCGCTGCACCCGGGATTCACCGCCGTGGTCGACCGGTTCGGCAACCTGCGAGTAACCCGCGCCGCCCAGCCCCAGCCCGCCGCCGCTCCGTAGCCACTCGCTAACCCTCCGCCGCCGCAAGCCTGGCCCGCGCCGCCCGGCAACAGCACCAATCAGGGCCACGCCCGCGCGGACGCCGAACTCCGAACGACACCATGGTCCTACTTACTGTCATCAGGACAGCAGCAAGTAGGACCATGGTGCTGTTGAAACAGTCCCCCCAACGACAGCAAGTAGGACCTTGCTGCTGTCGGTCCGGCGCGGGCGGTGGTCCGGCACGGGCGGTGGTCCGGTGCGAGAGGTTGGCCGGCGCGGGCGGTCGGTCCGGCATGGGAGGTTGGCCGGCGCGGGCGGTGGTCCGGTGCGGGAGGTTGGCCGGTGCGGGAGGTTGGCCGGCGCGGGCGGGCGGTCCGGCCTGGGCCGGCGCTGTTAAGTTGCATTTAGTCCCGAGATGGGCAGGTGCTGGGGGTGAGCCAGGTGGCCAGGCGGACGCTAACAGGCGCAGGAGCAGGAGCAGGAGCAGGCACCGACGCAGGCGCAGGTGCGGGGGCAGGCGCGGAAGCGGGAGCGGGCGCTGGCGCTGAGCCGGCCGATCCCGTGCTGCTCGAGATCATCGCGGGCAATCTCGCCTCCATCGAGAAGGAAGTCGAGACGGCCATCGGTCGCACGGCCAGGAGCCCCATGGTCAGGGACGCGCATGACTTCCGCGCGGGCATCCACGACCGGCTGCTGCGCAAGCTCACCGGCCGCTCCTATTCCTCGCTCGTGCATCCGATCGTCAGAGATTTCCCGATCGACACGATGCGCCCGGGCGACGTGTACTTCCACAACGACGTCTATTCCTCCGAAGGCGGCATCGGCCACCTGCCCGACCTCTGCGTGACCGTGCCCGTCTTCCACGAAGGAGGTGTCCACGAAGGCAGGGTCGTCGCCTTCGTCCAGGCGTTCGGCCACCACGACGATATCGGCGGCGCGGTGCCTGGCTCGATGCCGAGCCGGGCGACCAGCGTGTTCCAGGAGGGCCTCATGGTCCCCCCGATCAAGCTGCGCGATGCCAGCGGTCCGAACCAGGCGGTCCTGACCATCATGACCCGCAACTCCCGGATGCCCGAGTCGCTGGCCGCCGACCTGGACTCCGAATGCGCCGCCTGCCTGATGGGCGCCAGAAGGCTCGGCGAGCTCTTCGACCGCTACGGCCAGCAGCAGGTCGAGGCCTGCTTCGACGCGATCATCGCGGGCACGGCGGCGACGTTCCGCCGCGAGATCCTGGCGAAGATCCCCGAGGGCACCTGGACCTGGGAGGACTACGCCGAGCACGACGGCGTGGACCCGCCGAGGCTGCACACCCAGCGGATCACGCTGACCAGGACGCCCGACGCCGACCCGCAAGGCCCGAAGCTGATCCTGGACTTCGACGGCACCGGACCCCAGGCCAAAGGCCCGATCAACCACTGCGGGAACTACGCCGACGGCAACTTCCTGGCCAAGTGGCTGGCGCCCATCCTGCGCAACCTCGCCGACAGCCCGGAACGCATGGCTGAACTCGACGTCAACGAAGGCGTCGTCGAGTTGCTCGAACTGAGGTTCCCGCCTCCGGGCACGCTCCTCACCCCGGTCTTCCCCGCCCCGACGAACGCCCGCACCTTCGTGATCCTCCGCCTGCTCGGGGTGCTCGCCGGAGTGCTGGCCAAGGCCGTCGACGGCAGGATGCCGGCCGACCAGGAGACCATTCGCTACACCGGCGTCTACGGTACCGATGCCGCAGGCGAGCCCTATCTGATGCGCGAGGTGCTCGGCGGGGGTTCGGGTGGCCGGTACTACGCCGACGGCGAGGACACGATCCACGTCGTGCCGGATTCGCGCAACCTGCCGGCCGAGTTCTCCGAGGCGCGATTCCCGTTCATCGTCGAACGCCTTGGCCTCGCGGTCGACTCAGGCGGCCCCGGTGAGTTTCGCGGCGGCCTTGGCTACGAAAAGGTCATCAGGATGCTCACCGACGGCCATTTCATGTCGATCGCTGATCGCTCGATCCTGTCCTGCTGGGGAGTCAACGGCGGAAAGGCCGGTCGTCCGTTCGAGGTGACGATCACGACAAACGGTCAGGATGAACGGCTCGCCGACGCACTCGCCGACGCCGAGCCCGTCCCCGCTGGCACGCTGATCAGGGTCCGTACCACCGGCGGTGGAGGCTGGGGCGACCCGCTCGCCCGCGGTGTCAGCAAGGTCGTCCGCGACGTCGCCCACGGCAAGGTCTCCCGTGCGGGCGCCGCCCGTGACTACGGCGTCGTCGTCACTGGCCCGCCCGACCATCCAGCCGCAGATCTCGAGGAGACCGCAATCTTGCGGGAGAAGATGCGGTCAGAACGGCAGGCGCACCCCGCCCCGTTCTTCGACCGAGGCCCAGGCTACGAGCGCCTCGCCGGAGTACGCTGCGCCGACGTGGACTGGCTGTAGTGCCGCAAGCACAAGCGCACGACGAAGGAGTGAGGGGTTTGCCCGAGCCGATCGAGGTACGCAAGGTTCCGCTGCACAACGTCTCCGACGCGAGCGAGCTAGCCAGGCTCATCGACT
This sequence comes from uncultured Actinomycetota bacterium, assembly GCA_963737865.1. Classification (GTDB taxonomy): domain Bacteria; phylum Actinomycetota; class Actinomycetes; order Streptosporangiales; family Streptosporangiaceae; genus Chersky-822. The sequence goes on from CAVTUG010000001.1 coordinate 269,201, forward strand.
CCGGGGTACTCGAAGCCGACCGCGTGGTCGCGGTCATCGGCAAGACCGAGGGCAACGGCGGCGTCAACGACTACACCAGGCTGCTGGCCGACCGGGCCTTCCGTGAGGTGCTGACCGCGAAGGGCACCCGCAGCACCGAAGAGGTCAGGCAGATCCCCATCGTCTGGTCAGGCGGCACGGACGGCGTCATCAGCCCGCACGCGACGATCTTCGCGACCGTGCCCGCCGACCAGGCCGTCGGCACCGACGAGCCGAGGCTGACGGTCGGGTTCGCGATGAGCGAGCAGTCTGCTGCCCGAGGATATCGGCCGCACCGCGATGATCATTAAGGTCGCCGACGCGGTCAAGGTGGCGATGGAGCGAGCCGGCATCACCGACGTCGCCGACGTGCACTACGTGCAGACCAAGACCCCGCTGCTCACCATCGGAACGATCTCCGACGCCAAGAGCCGGGGCCGATCCGTCTGGACGGAGAACACGCACGAGTCGATGGACCTGTCGAACGGCTGCACCGCGCTCGGCATCGCAGTCGCCCTCGGGGAAATCGAGATGCCCTCCGACGCCGACGTCCTGCACAACCGGGACCTGTACTCGGCGGTCGCCTCCTGCTCGTCCGGCGTGGAACTCGACCGCGCTCAGGTCGTCGTGGCAGGCAACGCGCGCGGAATCGGCGGCCGGTACCGGATCGGTCATTCGGTGATGCGGGACGCGCTCGACTCCGACGGCATCTGGGCGGCGATCAAGGACGCCGGTCTCGACCTGCCCGAACGGCCGCACCCCAGCGATCTGGATGGCCGGCTGGTCAACGTGTTCCTCAAGTGCGAGGCCAGCGGCGACGGTCAGGTGCGCGGACGTCGCAACGCCATGCTCGACGACTCCGACGTGCACTGGCATCGGCAGATCAAGGCATGCGTCGGCGGGGTCGCCTCGGCGGTTACCGGCGACCCTGCCGTGTTCGTCTCGGTGTCAGCGGCGCACCAGGGTCCAGACGGCGGCGGCCCAGTCGCCGCCATCGTCGATCTCGGCGACTAGCGCTGTCGGCGGGCGCGGCTAGCATTTCGGTACCCCTTCAGCGGAACCGAGGTCGATTATGCCCATCCGGACGTTCGCAGCGTCGTGTGCCGCCGCCCTATCGCTGGGCCTGCTCGCAGGCTGCGGCGGCACCGGCCTGCTCCGGCAGGACATCGCGACGTACTGGTCGCTCGCCAGCCAGCATGCACCGAGCAGCGACGCCGCCGTCAAGGCCGAGGGCGACTGCAGCTCCATCAAGGCTCCGCTGGCGAAGGCCTTCGGCGGGAGCTGAGCCGGCGGGAGCTGAGCTCGCTAGCTCTCCTGGGGCACCGGGTCGGCCGCGATCGGGGTCTCTGCTGGCGCGGGGGTCTTGTCCTTGCGCAGCAGCGCGATCGCGGCGACGCCGCCGAGCACGAAGAGCAGGCCGCCCGCGAAGAAGGCAGTGTCGTACTGCCCGAAATGCAGGCCGAGCACCTCCGCGTGGAAGCCGCGCAGGATGGTGCTGGCCAGCACGCCGGCGAGCACCATCGACACGATCGAGGCCAGTTGCTGCACCGGGCTCAGCACCGCGCTGACCCGGCCGAGCAGATTCGACGGCGTCGTGCTCAAGATCATCGGCGACATGACCGAGTTCAGCACGCCGCTTCCGACGCCGATGAGGCCGGCGGCGGCGATCGCGAAACCGAGCGTGCCGGTGCGGGACAGGGCGATCAGCGAGACCCCGCAGATGATCAGCGAGATCCAGAACAGCTGCGCAGGCTTGATCCGCTTGACGATCATGCCGGTCAGTAGCGCCCCCATCACCGCGCCGATGCCGACGGCCCCGATGACCGTGCCGAGCCAGCTCGCGGCGACGTGCAGGTTGTGCGGTACGAAGAAGACGGCCAGCGAGTTGATCGCGCCGTTGCCCAGCATGGCGATCACGATGCCGATGCCCAGGGCCAGCAGTACCCGGTTGCGGATGAAGAACTTGAGCCCCGTCTTGAACTCGGCGGCGAAGCCTTCGCTGACGTGCTCGTCGGGCGGCGCCTCGATCGGCACGCTGATGGCGCGCACGCAGCTGAAGGACACCGCGAAGCTCGCGGCGTTGACGATCAGCGCCCACTGCACGCCGAGCGTGACCAGCAGCGGGGCGGCGATGGGCGGGCCGATGATCTGAGCCATGCTCGCCGAGGCGGACAGGTGCGCGCTGGCCTGCGGCTGCCGGTCCACGGGAACGATGGCGCCGATCACGGCCAGCCGCGAGGGGTCGAAGAACTCGGCGAAGCAACTGCAAGCGGCGAGCACCGCGTACAAGATGGCGAGCTGTGCGCCGACGGGGATGTGATGCCGTAAGGCTGGGAGGACCAGCAGGCTGGCGATCAGCACGCACCGGGCCGCGTCGGCCACCAGCATGGTGCGGCGCCGATTCCAGCGGTCGACGAAGACGCCCGCTATCGGGCCGATGACCAGGACAGGAGCCGCCGTGGCCGCCAGGGCGCCGCTAGCCGCGACCGGCGCCCAGGGCTCGTTTTTCGCGATAATCAGGGCGATCCAGAGCAAAACTGTCACATAAAAGACAAAATCTCCAATAAGTGACACTGATTCACCGAAGAAGAGCAGTCGCCAGTTGCTGTTGCTCCAAAGCTTGGGGGGGTTAGAGTTCGACGCCATCGCCCTGGTCAGCCTCGCAATTCTCCCGGCTTTGCCTCATTGTTCCATAGCGGGTGACGGGTACCAGGTAGGTAACATTCAGGTGCCCTACGGCCACGATCAGTCACAGATCTGGGTTCCAGCGAGCCGGATAGATCCTGGTCGCGCGGGTAGGTGGACCGCCCGAGCGGGCCGGCGGGCCGATGACGGTTTTGCCATTGCCGGGTAGCCGATCGTGAAACGGGTAGATAATTCATGTTTCGTTCACTACGCCAGGAGGGAGCCGTTGTGCGGGTAAACCCAAAGAACGGACGTCACAGGGCATTGCTAGTGGTCACACCGGTCGCCGGGCTTGCTCTCTTACTGGCGGCCTGCTCAAGTTCCGGCTCGGTGAAGCCGGTCTCCGGCAACGCGAAGCAGACCATCGTCTTCGCCGAATCTGGCCTCGGCACTGAAGGCCAGGAAACTCAGAAGGCCATCAACGGCTTCGAGAAGGCCAACCCCAATATCACGGTCAAGATCGACGTTCTGTCGCCGGACTCGACGACGTACCTGTCGCAGCTTGAGCACTCGTTCATCGCCGGAGCGCCGACCCCCGACGTGTTCGAGTCCGACGTGACCTACCCCGCCAAGTTCGCCCAGGCAGGCTGGGTGCTGAACCTCTCACAGTTCAACCCGGACATGAGTCAGTTCTTCCCGCACGAGGTAGCTGCGGGGACGTTCATGGGCAAGCCCTACGCGGTGCCGTGGTTCGACAACCCCGAGGGCCTTTACTACCGCACCGACCTGATCAAGACGCCGCCGACCAGCCCGGACCAGGTCGTCTCCGATGCCGTAGCGGCGATGAAGAAGGACAAGTCGCTCAAGGAGGGCCTGGCCTTTGAAGGGTCGAAGTACGAGGGAGCGATCACGGCCTTCCTCACCATCGACTCGGCGTTCGGAGGCAAGCTAGATCCGAGCAACATCGACACCCCAGGTAACAAGGCGGCCCTGACCTGGCTTTACGACTCGATTTACAAAAACCACATCGCCCCGACGGCCGTGACTGGGTGGACCGAGGGCAATGTGGAATCAGAGTTCGTCTCCGGTCATGCCGCGTTCTCTATCAACTACCCCTTCGTCGAATCGCTGGCGACGTCCGCTCCGGTGAAAGGGAACGTGGGCTACATTCCGTTCCCCGCTGAAGCAGGCGGCACGCCCGGATCGGCACTTGGCGGTGAGATGCTCGCGATCAACGCCAAGACGGCGCATGCGGCAGCGGCCTGGGCGCTGATCCAGTACCTGACGAGTCCGGCCGTGGAGACGGCTAGGGCCATCGCGACGGGTGACCCGCCCTCGCTGCCGCTCGCGTACACCCCCGCGCTGTATGCGAAGGCGCCGTACTTCAAGGACGTCAAGACGCTCAACGATTTCTCGACGCCACGGCCGGTCAGCCCGAACTACCTGCAGGTGTCGAACGACCTGCAGGTGATGCTGTCCGAGGTGTTCGCGAACACCAAGTCGCCGTCGGCGGCGCTGAGCTCAGAAGCGCCGACGATCAAGAGCGACGCCGGTGCGACACCGTAGCGCGGAGATCGAGCTGATGGCAGCGGATGTCGCTGGTCGCCACCGGCGCCGGCCACGGGACCAGCGTCTCGCGGCCGGCCGCTCGGGGCGGAACCGACCGTAGCCTTGGGTACCTGCTCGTCGCACCGGTGATCGTCTTGCTGCTGGCGGTCACCGCGGTGCCCTTGATCTCCAATGTGTGGAACTCGCTGCACTTCGACAACCTGAGTGACGCGGGCCTGCCGCACAAGTTCGTCGGCGCGTCGAACTACACGTCGATGTTCACCAATCCGCTGTGGACCGCCGCGCTGGAGCGGACGCTCGCGTTCACCGTGGTGACCGTCGTGCTCGATGTCGTCGTCGCGCTCGGCCTGGCCTTGATGCTGAACAGGAAGTTCCGGGGCCGGGGGGTGCTCCGGGCCGCGATCCTGGTGCCGTGGGCGGTGCCGACCGTCGTGTCGGCGACGCTGTGGAAGACGATGTTCGACCCCAGGGCTGGTTTCGTCGACTACTTCCTGGGCGCGATCCACCCGGCGTGGGCGAACCTGACCTGGCTCAACGCCAGCGTCTTGCGGTCCTGGACGGTGATCTTCGTCGCCGACTCCTGGAAGAACATCCCCTTCGTCGCCATCATCCTGCTCGCCGGGCTGCAGGTGATCCCCAACGAGATCTACGAAGCGGCCCGGGTGGACGGGGCGAGCGCCTGGCAGCAGTTCCGCCGGCTGACCCTGCCGATGCTGAAGCCGGCGCTGATGGTGGCGCTGATCTTCCGCACGCTGCAGGCGCTGCTGGTCTTCGACGTGATCTACATCATGACCGGCGGCGGGCCGGGCAACTCGACGCAGACGCTGTCGTTCCTCAACTTCAACACGTTCATCGACGCGACGGACTTCGGCCTCGGCGGAGCGATCTCCGTAGGACTGGTCGTGCTCGCGCTGATCGTCTCCTGGGGGTACGTCCGGGTGTTCAGGACCTCGACATGAGCAAGCTCGTCGGGAAGGTGTTCTTTTACCTGGCTGTCGTGGTCGTCGTCCTGATCGCGCTGTTCCCGTTCTACTGGGTGCTGCGCACGTCGCTGGAGTCCAACGCCCAGGTGTCGGCCGGCGTCGGCGGCAAGAACGGCATCGTCCCCACGCACCTGTCAGGCAGCGCGTTCGTCGACGTCTTCACCCAGCAGAACTTCCTGCATCCGCTGGTCAACAGCATCATCGTGGCTCTCGGCGCGACCGTGGTGACGGTGATCGTGGCGACTCTGGCCGGGTATGCACTGGCGCGGCTGAACGTGCGCGGCGCCGGGGCGATCCTGGCGTTTATCCTGCTTGCCGGGTTCTTCCCGGTGCTGGCGATGATCGGGCCGCTGTTCCTGCTGTTCAAGAACCTCGGGATCCTCGACAACATCTACCCGCTGATAATCGTCTACCTCGTGTACACGCTGCCGATCTCGACGTGGCTGCTGAAGAACTTCTTCGACCAGGTCCCGATCGAGCTGGAGGAAGCCGCCCAGGTAGACGGCGCGACCCGGCTGACGGCCTTGCGCAAGGTGGTCGTGCCCGTCGCCATTCCGGCCGTGTTCACCGCTGGGATCCTGTCCTTCATCCTGGCGTGGAACGACTTCGCGTTCGCGGTGTCGTTCCTGTACACGTTCCCGAACTTCACCGCTCCGCTGGCGATCGTGACATTCGGGCAGAGCCAGTTCCAGGTGTTCTACAACCTGATAGACGCGGCCGTGGTCATCGTGTCCATCCCGATCGCCGCCCTGGTCCTGTTCGCCCAGCGCCGCATCGTAACCGGCCTCACGGCCGGCTCCTTCCGGTAGCCCCGCTGCCCGCTCCTTTCACTCCGTGGGTACTTTTCCGGCAAAAAGCACTGAAAAGTACCCCCGGAGTGAAAACTACCCACGGAAAATGAACGGTGAGGGCCCACGATGGGACCCGACGGCAGAAGCAGGCCGCGGGTTACAGGCTGCCGGCTAGTTCGGAGGTCCAGACGACGACGCGGGTGCGGTCGCCTCTGAACAGGTCGCGGGCGAACTCTAGCGGCGTACCTGACTTGGCGTACGCGGTGCGCTCGACCAGCATGAGCGGGGCGCCTTCGGCCACCCCGAGCGCCTCGGCCTCGCGGACTCCCGCCGTGACCGGCTCCAGGCTCTCCTTGGCCCGGTGCGGGCGCTGCCCGTAGTTCTCCTCGAGCAGCTCGTACAACGAGCCGTCCAGCCGGGACTCGAGCAACCCGGGACAATGCCGTGCGGGGAACAGCGAATGCTCGATCAAGATCGGCTTGCCGTCGGCCAGCCGAAGCCGCCGCACCTCGTAGACCGGTTCCCCGACTGAGATCTCCAGGGCCGCCGCCGCCACCGCGCTCGCCGGGATCTCCGTGGCGGCGAGCACCCGGGCGCCGGCGACTAGCCCGTGCCGTCGCAGCTGCTCGGAGAACCCGGCCAGCACGGTGAAATCCTGCTCCAGCTTCGGCTCGGCCACGAACGTCCCGCCGGTGCGGCCGACCGTCCTGGTCACCAGCCCGCGCTGAGCCAGCTCGGCCAGTGCGTGCCGCAGCGTCATCCGGCTGACCCCGAGCCAGGCCGCGAGCTGCTGCTCGGTCGGCAGCCGGTCACCGGGCTTGAGCTGCCCTCCGGCAATGGCATCGGCGAGCCAGTCCTCGATCTGGCCGTGCACCGTCGTCCCAGGCCCCCGGACGATCTTGGGCGGCCGGCGGCCAGGCAGCCGAGGGTGCCAGATCGACCCGGCCGAAACAGTCGGCTCGGCCGAAACCGGCCCGGCCGAAACCGGCCCGGCCGAAACCGGCCCGGCCGAAACCGGCCCGGCCGAAACCGGCCCGGCCGAAACCGGCCCGGCCGAAACAGTCGGCTCGGCAGGGACTGGACCAGCCAGTCCCTGCTCGGCAGCCATGGGTTGTCCCTCTAACATCGTCAGCTTTGCGCCGCTAGCGGTGCGTCGTCCCCGGTGAGCGCTGGCACGGCCGAGAACGTCTTCTTCCGTCCAGCCACCAGGTAGTAGATCATGCCGATTACGGCGATCACCACGAACACGGTCCACAGGATCGGGATCTTGTTCAGGAACCCGAGGTGGAAGTCGAGCAGCTGGGTCTTGTCGACCACGGTCTGGTTCGGCTCGGGGTTGGTGAGCGCTCGCGGCCAGGCGAAGTTGACCAGCATCGCGCCGCCGTAGAGCAGGCCGACGATGTTGACGACCAGGCCCCATTTGCCGAGCTTGAACGGCGCGTCGGTCTTCGGCCAGCCCCGCAGGCGAGCCCCCAGGATGGCGATGTTCCCCAGGAAGTACGAGAAGTAGATCATCGCCGTAGCGGCAATGGCGACCGTGGCCGCGCCGGAGAACTGCAGGAACGGCACGGCCGCCAGGACCGCGACCGCGATGCAGGCCCCGATCGGGGTGTGCAGGCTCGGCACCACCCGCGACAGCACCCGGGAGAACGGCAGCTGGTTGTCCCTCGCCATTCCGAAGCAGAGCCTGATCGTCGAGGCCATGATCGACAGGCAGCAGACGAAGATCGCGGCCGACACCACGAAGAGATACAGCGTGGCGAACGGCGTCGAGAAGTTGGCCTCGATGATCTGGGCCGGCCCGAACCCGCCCGAGACGGCGTCCTTCAGGTTCGGGATCGCCATCAGCGTGCCCAGCAGGAACACGCCGCCGATGACGAACGCCCCGATGATCGAGTAGAGCACTGCCTTGGGCGCGTTCCGGCGCGGGTCCTTGGTCTCCTCGGCCAGCGTGGACGCCGTATCGAAGCCGTAGATCACGAACAGCGACATGAACATGGCGACCAGGAACGTGCTGCCGTTGAGCGGCAGTCCGGCGGTCTTGGTGACGACGTTGAAACCCTGGTGATTGTGGAACGCCATCAGGATCAGCGCGAACACGAACATGCCGAGGATCTCGAAGACCACGCCGGTGTTGTTGATGACCGCGACCAGCCGCACGCCGAAGATGTTGAGCACTGTGATCAAGACCAGCGTGATCAGCGCGAATACCAGCTCGGTGTGCAGGGTGAGCTGCAGGCTGTGCCAGCCGAGCCCTTCGAGGGCCGGGACCAGCGCCAGCGGCAGCGTCGCGACGACCGCCGTCACGGTCAGGATGCCGGCGAAGAGGTAGATCCAGCCCGAGAACCAGGCGTACCGGCGGCCGGCCAGGTACTTGGTCCACTGGAACACCGATCCGGCGATCGGATAGTGGCTGGACACCTCGGCGAAGTTCATCGCGATGATGAACTGCCCGAGCGCCACGATCGGCCAGGTCCAGATGAACGCGCCGCCGATCGTGATCAGGCCGAGCGCGAACAGGGTGAAGATGCCGGTGGACGGCGAGATGTAGCTAAACGCGACCGCGAAGGAGCTGAACACGCCCAGCGAGCGCTTGAGCTCTTGCCGGTATCCGAACTGAGCCAGGTCGGCGCTATCGCGATCCCCGCCAGCCTGATCTGTGGGTGCGCTCATCGGACGTTCCTCTGCAAAGACGGGGCAGGTTGAGGCGTAAGCGTAAGGGGGACCCGACTTACTGTCCAGACCTAATGCGTCCTGACTCCCGATCTGTCGGAAAACTCGTGCGCAAGACCTAAAAACCGCAACATAGATCTAGACCTTTTCCGGATCTGATGCCTACTCTTCCTCAGTGGGATCAATCCCGAGCGAGGTCTTCGACCAGGTGCCTAGCATCGCGGCCGGTCGCGCTGTCCGTCAGCGAACTGCCCGGGGGACTGACCAACAGGAACTTCAAGATCACCACGCGGAACGCATGTGTCGTCGCCAGAGTCGCTTCTGGCGGCAGCGAGCTTCTGGCGATCAACCGGGACCATGAGCACCAGAACTCGCGGCGGGCGGCGCAGGCTGGCGTCGGAGCACCGGTCATCGAGTACGCCCCGGACGCCGGAGTGCTGGTCATCGGCTACATCGACGGCACGACGCTCACGAACGCCGACGTGGCTGAGCCCCGCAACCTGAGCCGGATCGCCCGGGCCTGCCGCCAGCTGCACAGCGCCGAGCGGTTCGACGGCGACTTCGACATGTTCGAGATCAGCCGCAGGTACCGAGCCGTCGCGGCGGAGCACGGCCTCAAGATCCCGGACTCCTACGACGACTACGGCGGAGCCTTCACCGCCGCCGAGCGGGCGCTCGCCGCCCGGACCGCCGCCACCGTTCCGTGCAACAACGACCTGCTGGCCGCGAACTTCATCGACGACGGCGAGCAGCTCTGGCTGATCGACTACGAGTACTCGGGCAACAACGATCCCTGCTTCGAGCTCGGCAACATCTGGGCCGAGTGCCACCTCTCGGGCGACGCCCTGACCGCGCTGATCACCGAGTACTACGGCCGCCCGCTGCGCCACAAGGTCGCGCGCGCGATGCTGCTCGGCCTGGTCGGCAAGTACGGCTGGACGCTGTGGGGCGCGATCCAGGCGGCGGTCAGCCCGATCGACTTCGACTTCTGGACCTGGGGGATGGAGCGCTTCGACGGCGCCGTCGCCGGCTTCACCTCACCGGCGTTCGCCCGGCTACTCAACGACGTCCAGCGCGATGACTGAGCATAAAAGCTCTCCGGGGGACGGAGAGCCTGTCCGCGCAGGCCGGCAAGCCGGCCTGCGCGGCCAGGTTGTATTTACCCGGGGGGGCGACCCCCCGGAGCCCCCCGCGGTGCCCTCGCGGGCGCGGGTTGTCATTGTTGGCGGGGGGGTCATCGGGGTTAGCGTCGCTTATCACCTGACTCGGCGGGGGATGACCGACGTCCTGGTGCTCGAGCAGGGGAAGCTCTCGAGCGGGACGACGTGGCATGCGGCTGGGCTGGTCGGGCAGTTGCGGGCCTCGGAGAGCGGCACGAGGCTGGTGCAGTACTCGACGGCGCTGTACGACCGGCTGGAACGGGAGACCGGTCTGGCTACGGGGTTCCGCCGCTGCGGCGGAGTCACAGTGGCCAGGACCAGGGACCGGCTGATGGCGCTGCGGCGGACCGCCGCGACGGCCGAGGCGTTCGGGCTCGACTGCGAGCTGATCAGCCCCGCCCGGGCGGCCGAGCTGTACCCGATCATGGAGACCGCCGACCTGGTGGGCGCGCTCTGGCTGCCCGGTGACGGCCGGGCGAACCCGACCGACCTGACGATGGCGCTGGCCAGGGGCGCCCGGATGGGCGGCGCCACCATCGCCGAGCGAGTCCGGGTCACCGGCATCGATGTCCGCGACGGCGCCGTCACCGGGGTGCAGACCGATCTCGGCCCAGTCGAAGCCGAGATCGTGATCAACTGCGCGGGTCAGTGGGCCAAGCACGTCGCCGCGATGTGCGGGGTCACCGTGCCGCTGCACTCGGCCGAGCATTTCTACGTGGTCACCGACCAGGTCGACGGCGCGGCGCCGAACCTGCCCGTGCTCCGCGATCCCGACGGCTACACCTACGTCAAGGAAGAGGTCGGGGGGCTGCTCGTCGGCGGCTTCGAGCCCGACGCCAAGCCGTGGGTCGCGCCGGACGCGCTGCCGTATCCGTTCGAGTTTCAGCTGCTCGACGAGGACTGGGAGCACTTCTCGATCCTGATGGAGAGCGCGATCACCCGGATCCCGGCGCTGGCGAAGACCGGGATGAAGAAGCTCTACAACGGGCCGGAGAGCTTCACTCCCGACAACCAGTTCATACTCGGGCCGGCGCCGCAGGTGCGGAACTTCTACGTCGCGGCGGGCTTCAACTCGGTCGGCATCGCCTCGGCTGGCGGCGCTGGCAAGGCGCTGGCCGACTGGGTCATCGACGGTGACCCCGGCAGTGATCTGTCGGTGGTGGACATCAGGCGGTTCGCCGCGTTCAACGGCAACAACCGCTGGCTGCGCGACCGAGTCGGCGAAGTGCTCGGGCTGCACTACGCGACGCCCTGGCCGAACCGGGAACTGGTGACCGCGCGGCCGTTTCGCCGTTCACCCGCCTACGACGCGCTGCTCGAGGCCGGTGCCTGCTTCGGCTCCAAGATGGGCTGGGAGCGCGCGAATGTCTTCGCGCCGCCCGGGCAGCAGCCCGTCGTCGACTACTCCTGGGGCAAGCCGAACTGGCTGCCGTGGTCCATCGCCGAGCAGCAGGCGACTCGCGGCGCCGTGGCGGTGTTCGACCAGACCTCGTTCTCCAAGTACCGCGTCTGCGGGCCGAAGGCGCTCACGACCCTGCAGTGGCTGTGCACCGCCGACGTGGACGTCGCGCCTGGGCGCACCGTGTACACCGGCATGCTCAACGCCGGCGGCCGGTACGAGGCCGACGTCACGGTGACCAGGCTGTCGGCGGAGGAGTTCCTGCTGTTCAGCAGCGCGGCCTCGACGGAGCGCGACCTGGACCACATCGGCAGGCGGCTGCCTGCCACGGGGGTCAGCCTGGCCGACGTGACCTCGGCGTACGCGGTGTACGGGGTGATGGGCCCGCGCTCGCGGGACTTGCTCGGCCGGCTGACCAGCGCGGACCTGACCAGCGTGGGCTTTCCGTTCGGTTCCAGCCGAATGCTCGACCTGGGCTACGCCACAGTACGGGCAACTAGGCTGACTTATGTGGGGGAGCTTGGGTGGGAGATCTGCGTTCCAACTGAATTTGCAGTGGGGGTTTATCACGACCTGATGTCCGCGGGCGAAGACCTCGGGGTGGTCAACGCCGGGTATTACACGATCGAGTCGATGCGGCTGGAGAAGGCGTACCGGGCGTTCGGGCGGGAGCTGACCCCGGACTACAACCCCGTCGAGGCTGGCCTGCTGTTCGCGTGCAAGCTCAAGTCCGGGCGCGGGTTCCTCGGGCGCGAGGCGGTCGAGCAGGCCAAGGCGGCCGGGCCGCGTCAGCGACTGGTCTCCATCGTGCTCGACGACCCGGACGTCATGATGTGGGGCGGTGAGCTCCTGCTGCGGGACGGGGTCGCGGCCGGCCTGGTGACGGCGGGCGGGTGGGGGGCTACGATCGGCGTGTCGGTGGGCATGGCCTATGTCCGCCGGCCAGACGGTGGCGTGGTGGCGCCCGACTTCGTCAAGTCGGGTAAGTACCAGGTCAACGTCGGCGGCGAGATCTGCGGTGCGACGGTATCGTTGCGACCGCCGTTCGACCCGGACGGGGAGAAGGTGCGCCGATGAGCGATGACGCTCGGCCGGCTGAGCTGAAGGTGCAGTCCGGGCCGGCTCGCCCCGGGACGATGGCGATCAGCGCGTTCGACCTGTTCAAGATCGGGATCGGGCCGTCGAGCTCGCACACCGTCGGGCCGATGCGTGCGGCCGGCCTCTTCACCGACTCGCTGGTCGCCTCCGGGGTGCTCGCCGACGTCGCGCAGGTTCGCGTCGAGCTGTTCGGCTCGCTCGGGGCGACCGGCCACGGGCACGGGAGCGTGGCCGCCGTCGTGCTCGGCCTGCTCGGGGAGCATCCGGAAACCGTCGACCCGGCCGCCGCCCAGTCGAGCGTGACCGAAGCGCGGTCGACCGGGAAGCTGGCGCTCCAGGGCTCGGGCGCCCCAGCGCACCTGATCGACTTCGACGTTGACGAGGACGTGGTGCTGCACCGGCGCAAGCGGCTGCCGTTCCACTCCAACGCGATGGTGTTCACCGCCACCGCCTCTGACGGGCGGGACCTGGGCCGCCGAACCTACTACTCCGTGGGCGGCGGCTTCGTGCTCGACCAGGACCAGGCGGCCGGGCCGTCGCTGGTGCCGGACGCGGTGGCTGTGCCGTACCCGTTCAAGAGCGCGGCCGAGCTGCTCAGCCAGGCATTCGCGACCGATCTGCCGATTAGCGGAGTGATGCTGGCCAACGAGCTGGTCCGCCGGTCAGAGACCGAGGTCAGAGCGGGCCTGCTGCGGATCTGGGCGGTCATGCGGGAGTGCGTCGCGGCTGGCTGCTCGGCTGAAGGAGTCTTGCCCGGGGGGCTCAAGGTCAAGCGCCGTGCCCGCAAGCTTGCCGAGACGCTGGAGAGCACCTCGGATGCGGCCGACCCGCTCTACGCGATGGAGTGGGTGACGATGTACGCGCTCGCTGTCAACGAGCAGAACGCCGCTGGCGGGCGCGTAGTCACCGCGCCGACGAACGGCGCGGCCGGGATCATCCCTGCGGTGCTGCACTACTACATGCGGTTCGTGCCCGGTGCCTCTGACGAGGGCGTGGTGAGGTTCCTGCTGACGGCGGCGGCGATCGGGGTGCTTTTCAAGGAGAACGCGAGCATTTCAGGTGCCGAGGTCGGCTGCCAGGGCGAGGTAGGGTCGGCGTGCTCGATGGCCGCCGCCGGGCTGGCCGAGGTGCTGGGCGGCTCGCCCGAGCAGGTCGAGAACGCCGCCGAGATCGGCCTTGAGCACAACCTCGGGCTGACCTGCGACCCGGTCGGCGGGCTCGTGCAGATCCCGTGCATCGAGCGCAACGCGATCGCGTCAGTGAAGGCGATCACCGCTGCCCGGATGGCCGTGCGCGGCGACGGCTCGCATTACGTCTCGCTGGACAAGGCGATCAAGACGATGCGCGAGACCGGCGCCGACATGAAAGACAAGTACAAGGAGACCTCGCGCGGCGGCCTCGCGCTCAACGTTGTCGAATGCTGAGGTGATCGGCATGCATGTATAATGCATGCATGCCGATGATCCAGATTAGGGACATTCCGGAGTCGGTTGCCGACGAATACAAGCGGCGAGCGGCCCAGGCTGGACAGTCACTTCAGAAGTACATGCGGGACAAGCTTGTCAGGGATGCGGCCCGCCAGCCCATGGCTGAGATCATGGAAAACGCGCGACGACGGCTAGAGGCGGCTGGATCTGAGGTCACCCATGCCGACGTCATCGACATCATCACGCAGGCACGCGGCGAGAGCGGCGGAGACGGTGCGGACCTGTGACCTCATATGTAGCTGACGCCTCGCTACTGGTCGATGCCCTGACCAACCCGGGTTCCCTGGGGCGGCGAGCTGCGGAGGCTCTAGCTGATACCGCAAGCGACGAGCTAGCCGCTCCGTCGATTGTCGATCTTGAAGTGACGTCGGCGCTTCGCGGTCTGGTGCTCGGCCGCAAGCTCCCAGTTGAGGTCGCCCGGTCGGCACTTGCTGACCTGATACACATGCCTATCGAGCGCATTGCGATGACCGGTCTGCTGGAACGTGTCTGGGATCTTCGAGCTAATGCGACTGCCTATGACGCGTCGTACGTAGCTCTAGCAGAAGCCTTTGACGCCGTCCTGATTACGACCGATGAGAAATTTGAGGCTATTGCTGGTCGGCGGTGCCACCTGATGATCGTTGGCGAATCTAAGACGCGTTCGGTCTAGGAGAGGAGCGCCGGGGCGGCCGGAGGAGCGCCGCCGGTTCAGGCCGGAAGCGGTCGCCCCGGCGCTCGTCTAGTGGCCAGGCCAGCGGGCGGTGGTGACCTGGGCTTCGTCCACGGTGATGGTCATGGCTTTGGCGTCGGCGGTACGCCAGATCACGTACTCGCCGGCGGCGAGCCCTGGGTAGACCGCCGCGTAGAACGTGTCGCTTGCCGTGTGCCGCGGCCTGACCTGCGAGTGGGTCCGCCTGGCCGGCTCGCCGCCTTCGCTGCCTTCGCGGCAGGCCGGGCTGATCTCGATTTCGGCGCCGTCCAGCTCCGGCGGCGTGTACAGGATCAGGGCCCCGATACCGGGGCCAAGTTCCAGCACGACGCTGCCGGAGACGGACGGGCCGAGCGGCGTTTCGTGCATCAGCTCGACGGGTCGCTGTAGCCGTCGAACGGCACGCCCAGGTAGGGGAATTCATTCAGGAACGGCATCCCGAGACTCGACGGGGTCAGGCCGTCGCTGAGCTCGCCGGCCGCGGCATCGGCCGTGAAGCTGGGATCGACCAGCGGCAGCGTGGCGCCGGCGATGGCCCGCAGTTCGACCGAGACGATGTCGTCGAAGACCCGCCGGCCGTTCGGGAAGCCGGCCGCGTCGCCGCCGATCAGGCCGAGGATGTTCGGGTTGCTCGACGGCTTGATGGAGGTGTTCAGCCGCAGCATGTCGGCCTGCACCGGACCGGTGAAGTTAGTGAAGTTCGGGACGACCCCGCTGGGGATGCCTGTCAGCAGGATCGCTTCCAGGTCGGCCCGCGCGGTCCCCGCCTTGTTGACGGCGTCGAGGTTCGGGAACACGCCTGGGTACAGGACCGGGAGCAAGCCCGCCAGTTCCGGATGCGCGACGTACTTGGCGAACTGGGAGTCGCCGTCGGGGGTCAGGGTATTCCAGCGGTCCTTGTGGCCCAGCGGGATGATGACCTCGTTGATCAGTGGCATGCCAAGCCTGGAGACCTGGACGAAGGGTCCGCTGAAGGTCTTCCTGCCGGGCTCGCTGTTGGTGATCTGGACCTTCTGCCGGCTCGCGGTCGTCCAGATCCCGATCGTCGGACGGCCCTTGGCATGGACGCGGGAGATCGGCACCTGGATCGCGATCGAGTGGACGTTGAGCAGCTTGGTGGCGTTGACGCCTGCGCCCGCGCTGAGGTGGTGCGCGGCGCCGAACACGTTCAGGTTCTGGAAGGGCCGCAGGTTGCCCAGGTCGAAGATCGAGCCGAGGTCGACGTAGAAACCTTCGGCGCGCTGGCCGGCGAAGACCTTGCTGCCGTCGCTGAGCGCGTGCACGGCCTTCTCGGCGAGGTTCTTCGCGTAGTTCGGCGTCGACAGCGGGCCGATGTTGCACGGCGGGCAGACCAGGTTCTTGCCGAGTTCGGTCCGGCCGTCCTTGTCGGTACGGAAGACGTTGTAGAACTGCCTGCGGTTCCAGTTCGGTGACCTCAGCCCCTCGATCGGGCCGGTGTTGTACAGGAACGTCTCCGGATTGGGCAGCTGGGTGCGGAACCGGAATTCATACGTGATGTTGGCCTTGCCATGGCCGTTGGTGTCGATGTTGATCTCGTACTTGACATCGTCGCCGAACTCGTAAAAATTCGGGCCGCCCGCAGCGCCTTGCAGGGGGATGTAGTTCGCGATGATCGTCACGGTGTCCGGCTGGTCCGGACTGACGAACGCATAGAGGTCCGTGCTATCGGCGACGGGGTCCTTGGAGATCTCCGGCGCCTCGCGATGCGATGACATCTACTGCCTCTCAGGGATGTGGGGTATTCGGGGGTAGCGGTCAGGCTTCAGCGACTCGCCCGGACGATCTTCGCCGCGAGCGCACGGTCCTTGATCTGGATCTGGGAGGTGCCCCGGTAAACCTCCAGGTCACCGGCAGCGGCGTCCTTGACATAGACGACGATGGCCTCGCCTGGGTCTTCGACATGGTCAGGCTCGCTAGCGCCGGCCGTTCCAGGTCGCGTGGTGGCCGCGGCGGCTGCCGGGATAGCTCCGGCCAGCGCGCCGACCGCGAGACCGGCGGCACCGATCCCTGCGGTACCCCTGAGCATGGAGCGCCTGGACATCGCGTGGTTTTCTGACTCACCAATGCGACCAGCGGCGGCACTGCCCGATTCGTCAAGGTCAGGCATGACAATCCTTTCCGGGAGCAGGCTCCGCCCAAATGGCTGAGCGATTACCTTCCCCCTGCATGGCGTTGCGGACTAAAAGGGTCGCATGGGTGACCTTGGTCACCGAGCGGGACGTCCGGAACGCGATGTTGCTGATGGCAAGCGGATACTTCTCATGCGTGCTTTCGGTGCGCCTACCGGGACGGATTGGTCTGCTGAGCGAACTTTCGAAATTGGCTGCCGTGCGGACCGGCAGCGGAGCTCGGGTGCTTACGTGTTCAGCGGGATGGCGAAGATCGGCTTCGCCGTCGGCTGCTTAGTGCCCCCGGCGGGCTCGACCGTGATCCCGACCTCGTCGCCCCGGTCCACGCCCGTGGCGAGGATCGGCTTCGACAGCGCCGCGCTGCCCGAGGCGAGCAGGCCGGCCGGGCGGATCGCCGAAGGGCCGATCAGCCACAGCTCGTAGATCTTGCCCGCTGGCAGCGGCGGCAGCTCGTGCGGGGTAAAGATCATCGCGTGCTGGCGCAGCGAGTACACGACGGTCGCGCGGATGCCTGCCGAGGTCGTCTGGTTCTTGGCGCGGGAGTCGGGAGCCGTGAGCACGGCGGTGAGCGCCGTGTCCCTGGCTCTGGACACGTCGAGCTGATGCCAGATCGACACGGCGGTGATCGCCAGCGCGATTGCAACGGAGAAGCTGACGCTGGCGAAGGCGAGCACCAGGTTCTGCCTCCTGGCCGACCACGACGAGCTACTCCGCGCAGCGGCCCGCCGGGCGGCTCGGCGCTGGTCTAGCTCGACGACCGGCGGGAGCTGGCGGGTCTGCGAGACGAGCGACAGCACGTTGTCGCGCAGCTGGTCGGGCGGCGGCTGCGACGAGGCGAGTCCGAGCTTGCCTGCGGTCTCGGTCAGTCCCCGCACCTCGCCTGCGCACTGCTGACAGCGGCGCAGGTGGCGCTCGAACCGCTCGCGCTCGAGATCGTCGCCGATCGAGTCCACCGCGTACGCGCCGGACAGCGCGTGCAAGTCGTGCCGAAAGCGCTTCACCAGGACACCCCCATGCAGTCCCGCATCCTGATGAGGCCGTCGCGAATTCTGGTCTTGATCGTGCCGAGCGTGCTGTCGAGCAGGGCCGCTACTTCCCGATAGGAGTAGCCGCCGTAGTACGCGAGGGTGATCGACTCGCGCTGAAGCTCGGTCAGCCCCTGCAGGCAGCGCCGGACGCGCTCCTTTTCGAGGGTTGCCTCGACGGCGTCGGCGACGTCGTCACCGTAGGCGGGCGGGACCGCGATGCGCTGCTCGCGCTCGGCCGCTGCCGTCACCGATCGCACCCGGTCGACGGCCCGGCGGTGGGCGATCGTCATCACCCAGGTCGCTGCGCTGCCCTTGGAGGGGTCGAACCTTGAGGCCACGCGCCAGACTTCGAGCAGCACTTCCTGCGCCACTTCCTCGGACTGGGCTGGGTTACGTACGACCCTGCGGACCAGGCCGTAGACCGGGCCAGCGAGCTGATCGTAGACGCTGGCGAAAGCGCGTTCGTCGCCTCGGGCGACGAGCGTCAGCAGACCGTCCAGGTCCCGGTCTTTCCCCTCCGGAAGACCAGGACCTGCACCGGTCGGCCGCATATCGTGTGCGTCCATCGACACCTATTCGGTCAGCTGGCCAGATCGGATTGGGTCGATTCCAGGTTGGCTTGGGGAAGTGACCCGTTATGCCATATCGAACACCGGCGGCGGCACGCCGCGCGCCATGTCGCGGAAATCCCTGTAAGCTAGTCAGGCCCGGTCACGCGACCGGGCGATGTGCTGACCTCGTCGTCGCGCGAGAGCGCTGGGCGCGAGATGATGGTCGGGCGGCGGAGTAGCTCAGTCAGGCAGAGCAAGCGGCTCATAATCGCTGTGTCGCCGGTTCAAGTCCGGCCTCCGCTACGAACACGAGACCTGGGACGTCGTCCCGGCGACCGCCGGGAACACCGTGCGGGCTCGCACTGTTCAGCAGGTGGGCCAGCAGGCCCGCAGGCAAATCCGCACCGAAGAAAGGCACTCCACCGTGGCCGCGACCGATATCAGGCCCAAGATCACCCTGGCCTGCCAGGAGTGCAAGCACCGCAACTACATCACGCGCAAGAACCGCCGCAACGACCCTGACCGGGTCGAGCTGAGCAAGTACTGCCCGAACTGCCGCAAGCACCAGCCGCATCGCGAGACGCGCTAGTCGCATGGCGATCAACCCCGACTACCTCGGCAAGACGTTCCCGCCAAGTGAGCCTTACGAGGTTGGTCGGGAGAAGCTCAAGGAATTCGCCGACGCCATCGGCGACGGCAATCCGCTTTACCGGGACCGGGCGGCCGCGCAAGAGGCCGGATATCCGGACGTGATCGCGCCGCCCACGTTCCCCAACGTCGTCACTTACGCGAGCAACATCGCGATGCTGGCCGACCCCGGGCTGAACCTCAACTACGCGATGGTCGTCCACGGCGAGCAGCGCTTTGCGTACAGCAGGCCGCTGTACGCCGGTGACGTCGTCACCGTGCAGGTGACGATCTCCGACATCAGGAACATCGGCCGTAACTCGATGATGACCACGACCATGGAACTGAAGACGGTCGACGGCGAGCACGTGTGCACGGCGTACTCGACGCTCGTCGAGCGAGGCGGTGCGGGATGAGCGACCAGGTCACGTACGCAGATGTCGAGGTCGGAGCCGAACTCGACGCGGTGACCTACCCGATCACCAGACTCAGCCTCGTCAAGTACTGCGGCGCCTCGGGCGACTTCAACGTCATCCACTGGAATGAGCGAATCGCCAAGTCCGTCTCCCTGCCCGACGTGATCGCGCACGGCATGTTCACGATGGCGCAGGCAGGCCGCTACGTGACCGACTGGGCCGGCCCGAAGGCCAGGCTGGTCGAGTTCGGCGTGCGATTCTCGGCACCGGTCGTGGTGCCTGACGACGACACCGGCGCCTCGGTCACGGTGAGCGCCAAGATCGAAGACAAGCTCGACGACAACCGGGTCGCGCTCGTCCTGACGGCCAGGTCGGTCGACACCAAGGTGCTGACCCGCGCTCGCGCGGTCGTCAAGCTGCCCTGACCAGTGCGTGCCCTG
This sequence comes from uncultured Actinomycetota bacterium, assembly GCA_963737865.1. GTDB lineage: Bacteria > Actinomycetota > Actinomycetes > Streptosporangiales > Streptosporangiaceae > Chersky-822. Next base: position 288,907 of record CAVTUG010000001.1, read on the forward strand.
GCCGGTGCTGCCCTGGCCGGTGCTGCCCTGGCCGGTGCTGCCCTGGCCGGTGCTGCTAGCAGTGATCGGCCCGGCGGCTGGCATCGGCGTGTCAAAGCCGTAGGCTCACCTGGTGCCTGTCGTTCGCGCTGATCAAGTCCCGCTGAGCCGGTACACGACCTTGCGGCTGGGTGGCCCGGCTGCGTCCTTCGCCGAGCTGAGCACCGAAGCGGACCTCGTCGAACTCGTGCTGGAAGCTGACCGCGCCGGTCAGCCGGTGCTGGTGCTCGGGGGTGGCAGCAACCTCGTCGTCGCCGACTCAGGCTTCTCCGGCACCGTCCTGCACCTTTGCACTGCGGGCGTCAGCATGCGCGAGGCCGACGAGCAGGTCCTGGTCACCGTCGCGGCGGGCGAGCCCTGGGACCAGTTCGTCGACTGGGCCGTCGCGGAGAAACTGGCGGGGATCGAGTGCCTGGCCGGCATCCCCGGCCGCGCTGGCGCAACGCCCATCCAGAACGTGGGCGCCTACGGCCAGGAAGTCTCGGCGACCATCACTTCGGTGACCGCCCTTGACCGGGCTAGTTCTCAGCGGTCCACGCTGAGCGGCTCGCAGTGCCGCTTCGGCTACCGGACCAGCCTGTTCAAGACCACCGGCTGGCCAGCCGACCCCCAGGACACCGCCCCGAGTCCCGCCACCCCGAATCCCACCGCCCCGAGTCCTACCGGCAGATACGTCGTCACCGAGGTGACCTTTGCCCTGTACCGGGACCCGATGTCGAGGCCGGTCAAGTACGCCGAGCTAGCAGGCAGGCTCGGCGTCGGCGTCGGTGAGCAGGCGCCGCTGGCCGACGTCAGGGACGCCGTGCTCGAACTACGCCGAGGCAAGGGGATGGTCCTTGACCCCGCCGATCCTGATACGTCGAGCGCCGGCTCGTTCTTCACCAACCCCGTGCTCGATGCAGCTCAGCTCGCCGAGGTCGAGCGCAGGGCGGAGGCTCGATCACCTGGCGTCAAGGTCCCGAGGTTCGCCGCGACCGACGGCCACGTGAAGGTGCCCGCCGGCTGGCTCATCGAGCACGCGGGCTTCGCCAAGGGCTATCCCGGCCACGGCCCGGCCCGGATCTCGACCAAGCACACCCTGGCCCTGACCAACCGGGGCGACGCCACGGCAGCCGACCTGCTCACGCTGGCGAGGGAAGTCGTGGCCGGCGTCCAGGAGGCGTTCGGCGTGGTCCTCACCAACGAACCCACCCTGGTCGGCCTCCGCCTCTAGCCGAATACTCGCCCGAATACCGCCGGTCTCCCGCCGCGTCGTCCGCCGCCAGCCGAACCCTCAACCCCAACTTGAGCCCCAGCAAACTCACAACGACCGCGCCCCAGCACCAGCAAACTCACAGCGACGGGGCGGCCCGGGGCGGGGCTGCGGCCCCCAGCACCAGCAAACTCACAGCGACGGGGCGGGCGGGGGCGGGGCTGCAGGTCCCGGCACCGGCAAACTCACAGCGACGGGGCGGGGCGGCTGGGGTCGGTGGGGGCGGGCGGGTTTAGGGGTTTGCAGGGTCTGGGGTGGCTAGCCAGGTGTCGATGTCGGCTAGGAGGCTGGCCTTGACCTCGGGCGGCGCGGCTGAGCCGCGTACCGACATTCTGGCCAGGTCGGCGAGCTCCAGGTCGGTCAGTCCGTGGACCCCCCGGGCGAGTTCGTACTGGGCGGTCAGCCGGGCGCCGAAAAGCAGCGGGTCGTCGGCGCCGAGCGCGATGTTGACGCCCGAGCGCAGCAGCTTGACGAGCGGCACCTCGGCGGGCGTCGCCGCGACGCCCAGGGCCACGTTGGATGCGGGACAGACCTCGAGCGTGATCCCGCTCTCGGCCAGCTGATCCAGGAGTGCGGCGTCGCCTGCGGCGGCCACCCCGTGGCCGATCCGGTTGGCGTGCAGCAGGTCGACGCATGCCCGCACGCTGTGCGGACCCTCAAGCTCGCCGCCGTGCGGCGTGGCGACCAGACCCGCCCGGGCCGCGATCCTGAAGGCCGGCGCGAAGTCCATTGGTGCGCCGCGGCGTTCGTCGTTGGACAGCCCGAAACCAGTGACACCATGGCCGGCGTAGCTGGCGGCAAGCCTTGCCGCTGTCCGGGCTTCGAGCGGATGTTTCGTGCGGTTCGCCGCGATGATCACGCTCATGCCGATCCCCGCCGCGCTGGCCGCTGCGCCGGTCGCTTCTAGCACTAGCTCGGTGAAGGCAGTCAGCCCGCCGAATCGCGCCGCGTAGCCGGAGGGGTCTACCTGGAACTCCAGCCAGCCCGAGCCTTCGGCCTTCTCGTCCTGCGCCATTTCGGTAATCAGCCGGCGGAGGTCGGCCTCGGTGCGAAGAACCGCCCGTGCGCTGTCGTACAGCCGCTGGAACCTGAACCAGCCGCGTTCGTCGGTGCCGCGCAGCAGCGGCGGCCAGTCGGCGCCGAACGCGTCGGGCAGCCTGATCCCGTGCGTCGTCGCCAGCTCGATCAGGGTGCCGCGCCGCATCGAGCCGGTGAAGTGCAGATGCAGGTGTGCTTTCGGAAGCAGGTCGAGTCGGCGCGCCATCCGCCTAGTGTGCCTGGGAGAGCAGGTCGCTCATCCGCGTTAGACCTTCTTCCAGGTCGGCGTCGGCTAGCGCCGCCGAGAGCCGGAAGTACCCGGGGGTCCCGAATGCCTCACCGGGCACCACCGCGACCTCGGCCTTGTCGAGCACGACTCCGGCGAGTTCCGCCGAGGTCGTGATGCGGCGGCCTGCGACCTGCTTGCCCAGCAGACCCTTCACACTCGGGTAGCAGTAGAACGCTCCCTCAGGAAGCGGGCAGACCACCCCTGGGATTTCGTTCAGCAAAAATGTCATGCGCTGCCTGCGCCGGTCGAAGGCTTCCCGCATCGTCGCGGCTGCCGAAAGGTCGCCGGACACGGCGGCGAGCGCCGCGGCCTGAGCCACATTGCAGACGTTGGAAGTGACGTGCGACTGGAAGTTCGTCGTCGCTTCGATGACGTCGCGCGGGCCGATCATCCAGCCGACCCGCCAGCCGGTCATCGCGTAGGTCTTGGCGGTTCCGTTGAGGACCACGCAGCGTTCGGCCAACTCGGGCACGGCTACGGGAATCGAGCTGAACTTGGCCGTGCCGTAGACCAGGTGCTCGTAGATCTCGTCGGTGATTACCCACAGGCCCTTGGTGGCGGCCCACTTGCCGATCTCGGCGACTAGTTCCGGCGGGTAGACGGCGCCGGTTGGGTTCGACGGCGAGACGAACAGCAGCACCTTGGTGCGCTCGGTGCAGTGCTCTTCGAGCTGGTCGACGCAGGTGAGGTAGCCAGAGGTCTCGTCGGTGAGCACGCGGACGCAAGAGCCGCCGGCCAGGGCGATGGCTTCCGGGTAGGTGGTCCAGTAGGGCGTGAGCAGCAGTACCTCGTCGCCCGGGTCGAGCAAGGCGGCGAAAGCCTGGAAGACCGCCTGCTTGCCGCCGTTGGTGATCAGCACCTGGCTCGGCGACACTTCGAGCCCGGAGTCCCTGGCGGTCTTGGCGGCGACAGCTTCCCGCAGCTCTGGCAGCCCGGCGCTCGGGGTGTACTTGTGGAAGCGCGGCTCCGCGCAGGCACGCTGGGCTGCTTCGACGATGTAGCCGGGCGTCGGGAAGTCAGGCTCGCCAGCGCCGAAGCCGATGACCGGATGGCCGGCCGCCTTGAGCGCCTTGGCCTTGCCGTCGACGGCAAGCGTTGGTGACTCCGCGATCGCGGAGATTCTTGCCGAGAGCCTGTGGTCGTCGTCCGATCCCATGAGTCTATTTTCGCATCTGCCTGCCTAGCGTGCCGCTGGCACACCGGTGGTCGAGCCCGGAGCGGCTGACCTGGGCGTCCGCTGATTGGCCGGGCAATCTGCCGCAGCGGTTCGACGCAGGGGTGGTTGGCAACGTACACTTGCAGATCTGGTGGCCTTCCGTCAGGCTGCGCGAGCGTGCCTGCGGATGCTGTCAGAGGCAGTAGTGATAACTGATGTGAACACGAAGTTAAGTAAGCACGGCGTTAAGTAAGCACGGAGTTAAGTAAGCACAGGGCAGTAGCTCAATTGGCTAGAGTTCCGGTCTCCAAAACCGGCGGTTGGGGGTTCGAGTCCCTCCTGCCCTGCGAGTCAGCCCGTAACCTGCGGGCTGCACCGGCGTCAGCCGGCCGATTGCGCTACAGGTGAGGACATGGCGACTCAGGTAACTGGCCCGGAGACCAGGAAGCCGGCTAAGTCGGGCGGTAAGAGCCCGGCAAAGCCGGAGCGTACCAATCCTGCTGTCTTCGTGCGGGAAGTCAGGTCCGAGCTGCGGAAGGTGATCTGGCCGACCCGCAAGGAGCTGATCACTTACACCACGGTCTCCGTGATCTTTATTTTGGTCATGGTGGGCATCGTGACTGGCATTGACACCGGGCTGGCCCGGTTGGTGTTCGGCGTCTTCGGCTGACCCACCAGCGCGGATTACCATCCGTACGCTGAGCGTGGCAGCATGATCACAAGAAGGCGGCAAGTGCGGGGCCGGTGATCAGGCTGGCGCGGCCAGCGGAGTACGCGGGAGCGTGGCCGGATTGTTCCCCGGTGTCCCCGCGAAGATGAGTGAGAGAGAAAGAGCAATCGTGTCCGAGTCCGAGTTGCAGGACGACGGTCAGCCAGTCGGCGACGACGAGGCTGGCACGTTCGGCGAGCCTGCTGTGTCCGCAGATGAAGCTGTGTCTGCGGATGAGTCAGTGTCGGCGGATGACCCAGTGTCGGTGGATGACCCAGTGTCGGTGGATGACCCAGAGGTGAGCGGAGCTGCCGCGCAGACGATGGGTGCCACGGACGCCTTGGCCGAAGACGCCAGCGTCGAGGAACCCAGCGCCGAGGACGACGAAGAGGTTGATCCGGTCGCGGCGTTCAAGTTGGAGTTGCGTCGACTGCCTGGTGACTGGTACGTCGTGCACTCCTACGCCGGATACGAGAATCGGGTCAGGGCGAACCTGGAGAGCCGCACGCAGTCGCTGAACATGGAGGAGTACATCTTCCAGATCGAGGTGCCTACTCACGAGGTCATCGAGGTCAAGGGCGGCAAGCGGCAGCAGGTCCAGGAGAAGGTGCTCCCGGGATACATCCTCGTCAGGATGGACCTGACGGACGAGTCCTGGGCGGCCGTGCGTAACACTCCAGGGGTGACCGGTTTCGTCGGGTTGTCGAGCCGGCCGTCACCGTTGAGCCTGGACGAGGTGACCTCGCTGCTCGCGCCGGTGCCAGAGGAGAAGGCCGCGAAGAAGGCCGAGGCGGTCAGGGCCGCGGCGGTGGACTTCGAGATCAACCAGTCGGTTACCGTGATGGATGGTCCGTTCGCCACGCTCCCGGCTACAGTGAGCGAGATCAACCCGGATACCCAGAAGCTCAAGGTGCTTGTCTCGATCTTCGGCCGGGAGACCCCGGTGGAGCTTTCGTTCGACCAGGTAAGCAAGATCTGACAATTCGCGGGCGGTGCGCACTGCCGCTTCGCGGTTGTTGGTGAATGTTGGAAATAGGAAGAGGAATCTCAGTCAGATGGCTCCGAGGAAGAAGCGGGTCGCCGCACTCGTCAAGGTCCAGCTGAACGCCGGCGCTGCTACGCCCGCGCCCCCGGTTGGTACCGCTCTTGGCCCGCACGGCGTCAACATCATGGACTTCGTCAAGCAGTACAACGCTGCGACGGAGAGCCAGCGCGGCAACATCATCCCGGTCGAGATCACGATCTACGAAGACCGGACCTTCACCTTCGTCACCAAGACCCCGCCGGCCGCCGAGCTCATCAAGAAGGCCGCAGGCGTGCAGAAGGGCAGCGCCGAGCCGCACAAGAGCAAGGTCGGCAAAATGACCAGGGCTCAGGTCAGGGATATCGCCCAGACGAAGATGCCAGACCTCAACGCGACCTCGATCGAGGCGGCGGAGAAGATCATCGCCGGTACGGCGAGGTCGATGGGGATCACCGTCGGCGGCTGACCTAGCCGTCGAGTTTGTTCGGGGCGCGCCGTCGGGCGGGCCTCGAAGTGGCAGGGCCAGGCGCTGGTCCGCTGACCACGACCTCCGTTAACGGATTCTTTGGAGTGCATGTATGAAGCGCAGTAAGGCCTACCGCAAGGTCGACGAGCTCGTCGACGCGGCCAAGCTCTACACCCCCTCGCAGGCGGTGGAGCTGGCCAGGAAGACGTCGACAACTAAATTCGACTCGACGGTCGAGGTCGCTATCCGGCTCGGGGTCGATCCCCGCAAGGCGGACCAGATGGTCCGCGGCACGGTGAATCTCCCGCACGGCACCGGCAAGACCGCCCGGGTTCTCGTGTTCGCCGCTGGTGAGCGTGCCGAGGAGGCGCGCGCCGCCGGAGCCGACATCGTGGGTTCGGACGAGCTGATCGAGCGTGTCCAGGGCGGGTTCCTCGACTTCGACGCCGTGGTCGCCACCCCGGACCTGATGGGCAAGGTCGGACGGCTCGGCCGGGTGCTCGGCCCGCGCGGCCTGATGCCGAACCCGAAGACCGGGACCGTGACGGCCGACGTCGCCAAGGCGGTCACCGAGATCAAGGGCGGCAAGATCGAGTTCCGGGTGGACAGGCACGGGAGCCTGCACTTCATCATCGGCAAGGCGTCCTTCGAGGACCGTGCGCTGGTGGAGAACTACGCCGCCGCGATCGACGAGGTCGTCCGGCTCAAGCCGGCTGCGGCCAAAGGCAGGTACCTGAGGAAGGTGACGTTCTCGACGACGATGGGTCCCGGCGTCCCGGTCGACCCTGGAATGACCCGGGGACTGACCGGTGACCTCGAGGAAGCCGCCGCCGGCTAGCCACAGTTCTCGTCTGAGCCTGAGCCTGAGCCTGAGCCCGCAGCCGCAAGGCGGTTGCGGGCTCAGGCGTTTGTCGGCTCGGCGCCTTGTCGGCTCGCGTTTTTGTCGGCTCAGCCGTTGTTTGGGCTCCGGGTGCTGCCGGCCAGTCGTTACCGGGCTCGGGTGCTGGCGGGCCTCGGGTGCTGGCGGGCTGGCGTGCTGGCGGGCCTCGGGTGGTGGCGGGCCTCGGGTGGCTGAGCAGCAAGTAGGGCCACGACCGGCAGAGCCCGCCGGGTCCAACAGCACCATGGTCCTACCTGCTGCTATCAGGACGACAGTAAGTAGCACCATGCTGTGGTTGGATCCACGCGTCGAACAGCAGTAAGGCGGGACATAGTGCTGTCCCGGCCAGCGCTGGCCGGAGTAGGTGAGCCAAGGGAAGGGGGCGGGGTTGGTGGTCGGGGTTGGTGGTCGGGGTTTGGGGTTCGACTTGGTTGTGGGGCTTTGGTCGCGTAGACTTCCCTCTGCCAAAGACCGTCGGCTGTCGCCTGTGCTTGCGCAGGTGGCCGAAGGCCCAGGGGATGGGCGGCCCGCGCAGGTGAGCTAGAGCAGCTTCGCAGCTCAGGCTGTTGTCGACTTAGGTTGTCGATCGACGCCGGTGCTGCGGTCGGCCCCAGCGCGTCTGCGCGTGGGGCGTTTGTCATTTCTGGCCTCTTCGAGCTTCCGGGCGTGGAAAGCGCGCAAGCGCTGCGCTCGCGGCCGGTCGGTCTTCTTATAGAGCTGGACTTTCGGACAGGAGCCGCCCGGTCACGGGACGGCTACTTGACGCAGGAGGGAGGCCCATGGCGAGGGCAGTGAAGGAGGCGACGGTCGCCGAGTTGACCGAGCGCTTCAGCAAGGCTTCGGGAGCTGTGCTCACCGAGTACCGGGGGCTTACAGTCGCCCAGGTCAAGGAGCTGCGCAAGGCGTTGGGCAACGACGCCTCGTTCTCCGTGGTGAAGAACACTCTCACCAAGATCGCGGCGAAGGACGCTGGGATTTCGGCGGACTTCTCGCAGATGCTGGTCGGACCGTCGGCGATCGCGTTCGTGGATGGCGATGTCGTCCAGGCCGCGAAGGGGCTGCGGGAATTCTCTAAGGCGAACCCGCTGCTCGTGATCAAGGGCGGCGTGCTCGACGGCAAGATGCTGACGCCGGACGAGATCAGCAAGCTCGCAGACCTCGAATCTCGCGAGGTTCTCCTCGCCAAGCTTGCCGGAGCATTCCAGGCAACGATGGCGAGCGCGGCAGCGACGTTCGCGGCGCTGCCGGTGCAGATGGCGCGCCTGATGGCCGCGCTGGAGGAGAAGAAGGCGGCGCAGGCCGGCGAAGCACCAGCGGACGCGGCTCCGGCCGACGCCGCACCAGCGGACGCGGCTCCGGCCGATGCCGCACCAGCGGACGCGGCTCCGGCCGATGCCGCACCGGCCGACGCGAGCGAGTAATCCCGGCCGCGACCGGCACGGACGCGGCACCGACAGACCGCCGACAGACCACCCACAGGCGGCCAGTTCCATCGGCCGCTGAACCGAAGCGAACAGAGTAAGACGGAGGAAGTACCACCATGGCGAAGCTCAGCTCAGCAGACCTGCTCGAGGCGTTCAAGGAGATGACGCTGATCGAGCTGTCGGAGTTCGTGAAGCAGTTCGAGGAGACCTTCGACGTCAAGGCCGCCGCCCCCATGGCCCTGGCCGGTCCGGCTGCCGCCGGCGGCGGCGCAGCGGCTGAAGAGGTCGAGGAGCAGGACGAGTTCGACGTCATCCTCGAGGCCGCTGGCGACAAGAAGATCCAGGTCATCAAGGAAGTCCGGCCGCTGACCGGCCTTGGCCTCAAGGAAGCCAAGGACGTCGTCGACGCCGCGCCGTCGAAGATCCTGGAGAAGGTCAACAAGGAGACCGCGGAGAAGGCCAAGGCCGTCCTCGAGGGCGTCGGCGCCACGGTCACCGTCAAGTAACGCAGCACGGCAAGCACCACGGCGTAGGCCGGGCGCCAAGCCTGGCTCAAGCTACCCATCTGGGGCGTCCGATCGCTACCACAGCGGCCGGACGCCCCAGAAATGCCCGGGACGCCCCAGAGACGCGCAGAGGCGCGGCTCGTCAGGGCCAGTTTCGCTGGGCTCGCGGACGACAGCATCTTGTCGGCAGGACGAATCGTCGCTAAGTTGCGCATACCGCTCAGAAAGGTTGGATTCTCGCAATCCGACCATGAACCCTAACCATGCCCGCCCCGCTTGCAGCTCAAACACGATTTCCGCTGTGAGCTTCGTCACGTTGATCGACATGGCAACACAGTGCCCCGTGCTCTTGACGTTTTGGTCTTCAGGAGCGATGCTGCCTTCAACTGTGAGTATCAGGGTGCATTAGAGTTGACCGGCGGTGTGTCTTTCGACTACACTGCCAATTTGCGCTGCACCCACTAGTCCTCGGCAACATCGTAACCCATGCGGCGAGGCCGCAGGGCCCCTGGCGTGCGCGCGGTCACCGTTCAGCCACGAGCTCGGAAGGACCCCTGTTGGCAGCCTCGCGCAGCGCCTCAGCTATCGCTCCTGGTCCACATCGCATCTCTTTCGCCCGTATCAAGGAACCCCTTGAGGTTCCGAGCCTGCTCGCATTGCAGACCGACTCCTTTGACTGGTTGCTCGGTAACGACAGGTGGCGGGCACGCATAGAGGCCGAGCGGAAACTCGGCATCAAGGACCTGTCAGAGCAGTCTGGCCTCGAAGAGATCTTCGAGGAAATCAGCCCCATCGAAGACTTCACCGGGACCATGTCCCTGTCGTTCCGAGACCACCGCTTCGAACCGCCGAAGTACTCGGCCGACGAGTGCAAGGAGAAGGACATGACCTTCTCCGCGCCGATGTTCGTCACGGCCGAGTTCATCAACAACTCGACGGGTGAGATCAAGAGCCAGACCGTGTTCATGGGCGACTTCCCGCTGATGTCGCCCAAGGGCACGTTCATCATCAACGGCACCGAGCGTGTCGTGGTCTCCCAGCTGGTCCGTTCCCCTGGTGTCTACTTCGACCGTCAGGTCGACAAGGCCTCGGACAAGGACATCTACAGCTGCAAGGTGATCCCGTCGCGTGGCGCCTGGCTTGAGTTCGAGATCGACAAGCGGGACGCGGTCGGTGTCCGTATCGACCGCAAGCGCAAGCAGAGCGTCACCGTTCTGCTCAAGGCGCTCGGCTGGGACGAGGCGAAGATTCTCGAGCGCTTCGGCGGCTACGAGTCGATGCGGGCCACCCTGGAGAAGGACCACACCACCAGCCAGGACGACGCCCTGCTCGACATCTACCGCAAGCTGCGCCCGGGTGAGCCGCCCACGCGGGAGTCCGCTCAGGCGCTGCTGGAAAACCTGTACTTCAACCCCAAGCGGTACGACCTGGCGAAGGTCGGCCGGTACAAGGTCAACAAGAAGCTGGGCCTTGGCCAGCCGATCACGCAGGGCACGCTGACCGAAGAGGACATCGTCGCCACCATCGAGTACCTCGTGAAGCTCCATGTGGGCGAGGACGAGATGAAGCCGACCGACCAGATCATCCCGGTCGAGGTCGACGACATCGACCACTTCGGCAACCGTCGCCTGCGCACCGTTGGCGAGCTGATCCAGAACCAGGTCAGGCTCGGCCTGGCCCGGATGGAGCGGGTCGTCAGGGAGCGGATGACGACGCAGGACGTCGAGGCGATCACGCCGCAGACCCTGATCAACATCCGGCCCGTCGTCGCCTCCATCAAGGAGTTCTTCGGCACTAGCCAGCTCTCGCAGTTCATGGACCAGACCAACCCGCTGGCCGGGCTGACCCACAAGCGCCGCCTGTCGGCTCTTGGCCCGGGCGGACTGTCAAGGGAGCGGGCCGGGTTCGAGGTTCGTGACGTGCACCCGAGCCACTACGGCCGGATGTGCCCGATCGAAACCCCGGAAGGTCCGAACATCGGGCTGATCGGCTCGCTGTCGTCCTATGGGCGAGTCAACGCGTTCGGCTTCGTCGAGACGCCGTACCGCAAGGTGAAGGCCGGCAAGGTCACCGACCAGGTCGACTACCTCACGGCCGACGAAGAGGACCGCCACGTCATCGCCCAGGCGAACGAGCCGATCGCGGACGACGGCAGTTTCGTCGGCGAGCGCGTGCTGGTCCGGCGCAAGGGCGGCGAGGTCGACTTCATCAAGCCGGACGAGGTCGACTACATCGACGTCTCGGCCCGCCAGATGGTGTCGGTCGCCACGGCGATGATCCCGTTCCTCGAGCACGACGACGCTAACCGCGCCCTGATGGGCTCGAACATGCAGCGTCAGTCGGTCCCGCTGCTGCGCAGCGAGGCGCCGCTGGTCGGCACCGGCATGGAGTACCGTGCCGCGACCGACGCAGGCGACGTCATCGTCGCGACCAAGGCGGGCGTGGTCGAAGAGGTCAGCGCCGACGAGATCACGATCATGAACGACGACGGCACCAGGACCACCTACCTGATCGCCAAGTTCCAGCGGTCCAACCAGGGGACGTGCTTCAACCAGAAGCCGATCGTCAAGGGCGGCCAGCGGATCGAGGTCGGCCAGGTCGTCGCCGACGGCCCGTGCACCGATACCGGCGAGATGGCGCTCGGCAAGAATCTGCTAGTCGCCTTCATGCCGTGGGAGGGCCACAACTACGAGGACGCGATCATCTTGTCGCAGCGCCTCGTGCAGGACGACGTGCTGTCCTCGATCCACATCGAGGAGCACGAAGTCGACGCGCGGGACACCAAGCTGGGACCGGAGGAGATCACCAGGGACATCCCGAACGTCTCGGAGGAAGTGCTCGCCGACCTCGACGACCGGGGCATCATCAGGATCGGTGCCGAGGTCGTGACCGGCGACATCCTGGTCGGCAAGGTCACGCCTAAGGGCGAGACCGAGCTGACTCCGGAGGAGCGGCTGCTCCGCGCGATCTTCGGCGAGAAGGCGCGCGAGGTCCGCGACACCAGCCTCAAGGTGCCGCACGGTGAGTCCGGCCGCATCATCGGCGTGCGGGTTTTCTCACGCGAGGAAGGCGACGAACTGCCTCCAGGCGTGAACGAACTCGTCCGGGTCTATGTCGCCGCCAAGCGCAAGATCACCGACGGTGACAAGCTGGCCGGCCGCCACGGCAACAAGGGCGTCATCGCGAAGATCCTGCCGGTCGAGGACATGCCGTTCCTCGAGGACGGGACGCCGGTCGACATCGTGCTCAACCCGCTCGGTGTGCCCGGCCGGATGAACGTCGGTCAGGTGCTCGAGACTCACCTCGGGTGGGTCGCCGCGACGGGCTGGCAGGTCACCGGCGACGACGAGGACTGGAAGGGCCGTCTGCGCGCGATCGGTGCCGACGCATCGACCCCGGGCACGAAGGTTGCCACGCCGGTCTTCGACGGTGCCCGCGAGGAGGAGATCACGGGTCTGCTCGGCTCGGCGCTGCCGAACCGGGACGGCCAGCAGATGGTCGGCGCCAGCGGCAAGACGCGGCTGTTCGACGGCCGCACCGGCGAGCCGTTCAAGGACCCGATCTCGGTCGGCTACATCTACATACTCAAGCTGCTGCACCTGGTGGACGACAAGATCCACGCCAGGTCGACCGGCCCGTACTCGATGATCACCCAGCAGCCGCTCGGTGGTAAGGCACAGTTCGGCGGTCAGCGTTTCGGTGAGATGGAGGTCTGGGCGCTCGAGGCGTACGGCGCCGCGTATGCGCTCCAGGAACTGCTCACGATCAAGTCGGACGACATTCTCGGCCGGGTGAAGGTCTACGAGGCCATCGTCAAGGGCGAGAACATCCCTGAGCCAGGCATCCCTGAGTCTTTCAAGGTGCTGATCAAGGAGATGCAGTCGCTCTGCCTGAACGTCGAGGTGCTGTCCAGCGACGGCGCCGCGATCGAGATGCGCGACACCGACGAAGACGTCTTCCGTGCGGCGGAGGAACTAGGAATCGACCTGTCCCGGCGCGAGCCGAGCAGCGTCGAAGAGGTCTGATCCAGAGACTGTGCTGCTTAACCACGGGCAGAGGGATTAGGGGACAAACATCGTGCTAGACGTCAACTTCTTCGACGATCTACGTATTGGTCTGGCCACCGCTGACGACATCAGGCTCTGGTCGCACGGCGAGGTCAAGAAGCCAGAGACGATCAACTACCGCACGCTCAAGCCAGAGAAGGACGGGCTCTTCTGCGAGAAGATCTTCGGCCCGACGAGGGACTGGGAGTGCTACTGCGGTAAGTACAAGCGGGTCAGGTTCAAGGGCATCATCTGTGAGCGCTGCGGCGTCGAGGTCACCAGGGCCAAGGTGCGGCGCGAGCGGATGGGTCACATCGAGCTGGCCGCGCCGGTCACGCACATCTGGTACTTCAAGGGCGTGCCGAGCCGGCTTGGCTACCTGCTCGACCTGGCGCCGAAGGACCTGGAGAAGGTCATCTACTTCGCCGCCTACATGATCACGCACGTCGACATCGAGGCGCGTGACCGTGACCTGCCGTCGCTTGAGGCCAGGATCACTAACGAGAAGAACCAGATCGAGCAGCGCCGCGACGTCGACGTCGAGGCCAGGCAGGCCAAGTGCGAGAAGGACCTGGCCGAGCTCGAGGCCGCTGGTGCCAAGGGTGACGCTCGCCGTAAGGTGCGCGAGGGCTCGGACCGCGAATGCAAGCAGATCCGCGACCGCGCGCAGCGCGAGATCGACCGGATCGAGGAGGTCTGGAGCCGGTTCAAGGGCCTGAAGGTCCAGGACCTCGAGGGCGACGAGCTGCTGTACCGGGAGATGCGGGACCGTTTCGGCCGCTACTACCGTGGTGGCATGGGCGCCCAGGCGATCCAGGAGCGGGTCGGCAACTTCGACCTCGAGGCCGAGGCGGCCAGCCTGCGCGAGACGATCAGGAGCGGCAAGGGCCAGCGCAAGGCGCGGGCGCTCAAGCGGCTCAAGGTCGTGTCGGCGTTCCTCAACACCACCAACAGTCCGCTTGGCATGGTGCTCGACTGCATCCCGGTGATCCCGCCGGACCTGCGGCCGATGGTGCAGCTCGACGGTGGCCGGTTCGCCACCTCGGACCTGAACGACCTGTACCGGCGCGTCATCAACCGGAACAACCGGCTGAAGAGGCTGCTCGACCTGGGCGCACCCGAGATCATCGTGAACAACGAGAAGCGGATGCTCCAGGAGGCCGTCGACTCGCTATTCGACAACGGCCGCCGCGGCCGCCCGGTCACCGGACCTGGCAACCGCCCGCTGAAGTCGCTCTCCGACATGCTCAAGGGCAAGCAGGGCCGGTTCCGCCAGAACCTGCTCGGCAAGCGCGTGGACTACTCCGGCCGTAGTGTCATCGTGGTCGGCCCGCAGCTCAAGCTGCACCAGTGCGGGCTGCCCAAGGAGATGGCGGTCGAGCTGTTCAAGCCGTTCGTGATGAAGCGCCTGGTCGACCTGAACCACGCGCAGAACATCAAGTCGGCCAAGCGCATGGTCGAGCGGGCCAGGCCAGTCGTGTGGGACGTGCTCGAAGAGGTCATCCGCGAGCACCCCGTGCTGCTGAACCGTGCTCCTACCCTGCACCGGCTCGGGATCCAGGCCTTCGAGCCTCAGCTGGTCGAAGGTAAGGCTATTCAGATCCATCCGCTGGTCTGCACCGCGTTCAATGCTGACTTTGACGGTGACCAGATGGCAGTGCATGTGCCTCTGTCCGCCGAGGCTCAGGCCGAGGCGCGGATTCTGATGCTGTCGACCAACAACATCCTCAAGCCCGCCGACGGCAAGCCTGTGACCATGCCTACCCAGGACATGATCATCGGCATCTACTGCCTGACCAGGCAGACGCCGGACGTGCGGGGGGCCGGGCGGATCTTCGGCGGTCTGTCCGAGGCCCTGATGGCCTACGACAAGGGCGAACTCGACCTGCAGGCCGAGGTCACCGTGCGGCTGCGCGACCAGATGCCGCCGCTGCGGGAGATCCCGCACGAGGGCTGGGAGCCTGGCGACCAGTTCAGGATGAAGACCACGCTCGGGCGCTGCCTGTTCAACGAGACGCTGCCGCGCGACTACCCGTTCGTGAACTACGAAGTGGGCAAGAAGCAGCTCTCGGTGATCGTCAACGACCTGGCCGAGAAGTACCCGAAGGTCGAGGTCGCCGCCGCGCTGGACAACCTCAAGGACGCCGGGTTCCACTGGGCGACCAGGGCCGGGGTCACGATCGCGATCGAGGACGTCGTCGCGCCGCCGAACAAGGCAGCGATCCTCGACACCTACGAGCGCCGTGCCGACAAGGTGCAGCGTGAGTACGAGCGCGGTCTGATCACCGACGACGAGCGTCGTCAGGAACTGATCGAGATCTGGACGCACGCCACGGCCGACGTGGCGCAGGACATGGAGAAGGCGTTCCCCGAGACCAACCCGGTCTGGATGATGGTCAACTCCGGCGCCCGAGGCAACCAGATGCAGGTCAGGCAGATCGCCGGCATGCGCGGTCTGGTCTCCAACCCGAAGGGCGAGACCATCCCGAGGCCGATCAAGTCCAGCTTCCGCGAAGGCCTGTCCGTGCTGGAGTACTTCATCTCCACGCACGGTGCCCGCAAGGGCCTGGCCGACACCGCGCTGCGTACCGCCGACTCCGGGTACCTGACCCGGCGCCTGGTGGACGTCGCGCAGGACGTCATCGTCCGCGAGGAAGACTGCCTCACCGACCGGTCGCTCGCGATGCGAATCGGTGACAAGGACACTGACGGCAGCGTCCGTAAGCTGCCGAACATCGAGAACACTGGTACCGGCCGCACGCTGGCGGAAGACGTGCTCGGCCGGGACGGCGAGGTGCTGGCGTCCGCCGAGGAAGACATCACCGAGTCGCTGATCGACCTGCTGGTGAACTCGGGCGTGGAGTCCGTGCGCACCTATAGCGTGCTGGTCTGCCAGGCCAAGGTCGGTGTCTGCGCCAAGTGCTACGGCCGCTCGCTTGCTACCGGCAAGCGCGTGGACGTCGGCGAGGCGGTCGGCATCATCGCCGCCCAGTCGATCGGTGAGCCAGGTACGCAGCTGACGATGCGTACCTTCCACACCGGTGGTGTGGCCGGTCTGGACATCACCCACGGTCTGCCCAGGATCCAGGAGCTGTTCGAAGCCAGAATCCCCAAGGGCATGGCACCGATCAGCGAAGTGGATGGCCGGGTCAGGATTGACGAGGCCGACAAGGCACGCAAGATCATCGTCGTGCCAGACGATGGCTCCGAGGAAGTGCCTTACCAGGTCTCGATCAGGTCGCGGCTGCTTGTGGCCGACGGTGACCACGTGAAGGTTGGCCAGCAGCTCATCGCTGGCGCGGTCAACCCGCACGAAGTGCTGCGGATCCTCGGCTCACGCGAGGTCCAGCTGCACCTGGTGCACGAGGTCCAGGAGGTCTACCGGTCACAGGGCGTGTCGATCCACGACAAGCACATCGAGATCATCATCAGGCAGATGCTCAAGCGGGTGAACGTCCTGGAGTCGGGCGACACCGATCTGCTGCCTGGCGAGCTCGTCGAGCGGCCGAAGTTCGAAAATGTCAACCGGGCCGTGGTCGAGGCCGGCGGTACGTCGGCTGCTGGCCGTCCGGTCCTGATGGGGATCACGAAGGCGTCGCTGGCTACGGAGTCGTGGCTGTCGGCGGCATCGTTCCAGGAGACGACGAGAGTTCTTACCGACGCGGCGATCCACGCCAGGTCGGACTCGCTGGTCGGCCTCAAGGAGAACGTGATCATCGGCAAGCTGATCCCGGCTGGCACGGGCATGCAGCGCTACCGCGCGCTGCGGGTCGAGCCGAAGGAAGACGCGCGGGCAGCCGCCTACCCGGCAGCTACCTACACGGCGCCGGACGTCAGCTACCCGTTCGGCAACCAGTCGGGTGAGTCGGTTCCGCTGGAGGAGTACGACTTCGGGGCCTACCACCGGTAGGTCGCCTGAAGTCTGACGCGTAGCGAGGGGCGCGACCCGGCTAGACCGGGCCGCGCCCCTCCATCGTCCGCGCCCTATTCGGGCTCGATGGCCTGATGGCCTGCTTCCTAGGATGACTACCGACTGCTGGTAGGAGGAGAAGTCCGTCTGGTAGGTCACGAGCAGGTCAAGGTGTGCACAGCGGTCCTCGCCATCGGATATTCTTGAGCGTCCGCTAGGGCCAGAGGACCGTATCGCTTTGACGATTGCCGTCAGCGTTAGGTATTCTGGCTCTTCGTGCTCGTCTTGCGAGCACGCGCGTCCGTGAACTGCGGCAAGTGCGGCCAGTAATGGCGCCCCAGCTGCGAGGTCGGATGTGTGCGACTTTCCCTCCCCGTACTGGGCTGCCTCACGGCCCAGGGTGCGCCGTGAAAACGGCGACACACCCGAGCGCGGGGGTCGGAGCCAGCAGACCACCGTCTGTGTGAGCGCTGGTACGTCGCGCCCTGAACAGGGTGCTGACTGCCGAGCCGCACAGCACACGAGTAAGACGATCAACCAGACCACGCAGTAGAAGACGGAGACGCGGTGCCCACGATCCAGCAGCTGGTACGCAAGGGCCGCCAGGACAAGGTAGGCAAGAACAAGACCCCGGCGCTCAAAGGCAGCCCGCAGCGTCGCGGGGTCTGCACGCGCGTCTACACGACTACGCCTAAGAAGCCCAACTCGGCCCTCCGCAAGGTCGCCCGAGTCAGGCTGACCAGCCATGTCGAAGTGACGGCGTACATCCCCGGAGTCGGCCACAACCTGCAGGAGCACTCGATCGTGCTGGTCAGGGGCGGCCGGGTGCGTGACCTTCCTGGTGTCCGCTACAAGATCATCCGAGGCTCCCTCGACACCCAGGGCGTGCGTAACCGCAAGCAGGCCCGCAGCCGCTATGGCGCGAAGAAGGAGAAGAGCTGATATGCCGCGCAAGGGTCCAGCAACGAAGCGGCCGCTTGTCACCGACCCGGTGTACGGCTCGCCCCTGGTCACCGCACTGGTGAACAAGGTGCTCCGCAGCGGCAAGCGCTCGCTCGCCGAGCGCATCGTCTACGGCGCGCTCGAAGGCTGCAGGGACAAGACCGGCAACGACCCGGTCGTCACGCTGAAGCGGGCGCTTGACAACGTCAAGCCGACGCTCGAGGTGCGCAGCCGCCGGGTCGGTGGCGCCACCTACCAGGTTCCGGTCGAGGTCAGGGCCTCCCGCAGCACCACGCTGGCGCTGCGCTGGCTGGTCTCCTACTCACGGGGACGGCGCGAGAAGACGATGACCGAGCGGCTCATGAACGAACTGCTCGACGCCAGCAACGGACTCGGTGCGAGCGTCAAGCGTCGTGAAGACACGCACAAGATGGCCGAGTCCAACAAGGCATTCGCCCACTACCGCTGGTAACGGGCAAAGACTTAAAACCCTGAGCTATAACGGCAACAACGGCGTTGGTCAAGCAACAGAGAGTTAATCGAGCAGGGAACGAGGATCAATAAAGTGGCCGCCACAGCTACCGCCACGGAACTCGCCAAGGTCCGCAACATCGGGATCATGGCGCATATCGACGCGGGAAAGACGACTACAACCGAGCGGATCCTTTTCTACACCGGCATCAACTACAAGCTCGGCGAGGTTCATGAGGGCGCGGCCACCATGGACTGGATGGAGCAGGAGCAAGAGCGCGGCATCACGATCACGTCGGCCGCGACCACGACGATCTGGCGCGACCACACCATCAACATCATCGACACCCCAGGGCACGTGGACTTCACCGTCGAGGTCGAGCGCTCGCTCCGGGTGCTCGACGGTGCCGTCGCCGTCTTCGACGGAGTCGCTGGTGTGGAGCCGCAGTCAGAGACCGTCTGGAGGCAGGCGAACAGGTACGGGGTGCCGAGAGTCTGCTTCGTCAACAAGATGGACCGGGTCGGCGCCGAGTTCCACCGGTGCGTCGAGATGATCGCCGACCGGCTCGGCGCGACGCCGCTGGTGATCCAGCTGCCATGGGGCGTCGAGTCCGACTTCCGGGGCATCATCGACCTCGTCCGGATGCGCGCGCTGCTCTGGAAGAGCGAGGGCAAGGGCGAGGCATACGAGGTCACCGAGATCCCGTCAGACCACGTCGAGGCGGCCAGGGAGTGGCGCGACAACCTCCTCGAGGCCATCGCCGAGAACGACGAAGAGATGATGGAGCTCTACCTTGAGGGCACCGAGCCCGACGAGGACCAGCTCATCGCCGCGATCCGGCGGGCGACGATCGCCAGCTCGATCACGCCGGTCATGTGCGGCAGCGCCTTCAAGAACAAGGGTGTCCAGCCGATGCTGGACTCGATCGTGGACTTCCTGCCCAGCCCGGTGGATATCCCAGCCGTCATCGGGCACTCGCTCGGCGCCGACGCTGTCGACATCGAGCGAGCGCCGGACCCGGCCGCGCCGTTCGCGGCGCTCGCGTTCAAGATCATGTCCGACCAGCACCTCGGCAAGCTCACCTACTTGCGCATCTACTCGGGCACGCTGACGGCGGGCACGCAGGTACTCAACTCGACGAAGGACCGCAAGGAGCGGATCGGCAAGATCTACCAGATGCACGCCAACAAGCGCGAAGAGCGCCCGACGGCGATCGCTGGTCAGATCGTGGCCGTGATGGGCCTGAAGGACACCACGACCGGTGACACCCTCTGCGACATCGCCAAGCCGGTAATCCTCGAGTCGATGACGTTCCCCGCCCCCGTGATCAACGTCGCCATCGAGCCGAGGACGAAGGGTGACCAGGACAAGCTGGGCATCGCGATTCAGCGGCTCGCTGAGGAGGACCCGACCTTCCAGGTCAGGACCGACGAGGAGACCGGCCAGACGATCATCGCGGGCATGGGCGAACTGCACCTCGAAGTGCTCGTCGACCGGATGCGCCGTGAGTTCAAGGTCGAGGCGAACATCGGCCGTCCGCAGGTCGCGTACCGCGAGACCGTCCGCAAGAAGGTCGAGAAGGTCGAGTACACCCACAAGAAGCAGACCGGCGGCTCTGGTCAGTTCGGCCGGGTGATCATCAACCTCGAGCCGACTGGTGGCGACGGGGGTGGCTACGAGTTCGAGAACAAGGTCACTGGTGGCCGCATCCCGCGCGAGTACATCCCGTCCGTGGATGCCGGCTGCCAGGAGGCGGCCGAGTTCGGAGTGCTCGCCGGCTACCCGATGGTGGATGTCAAGGTCACGCTGACCGACGGCGCCTACCACGAGGTGGACTCATCCGAGCTTGCCTTCAAGATCGCCGGCTCGATGGCGTTCAAGAAGGCCGCAGCGCATGCGGACCCAGTTCTGCTCGAGCCGGTGATGGCGGTGGAAGTCACGACTCCTGAGGACTACATGGGTGAGGTCATCGGCGACCTGAACAGCCGCCGGGGCCAGATCCAGTCGATGGAAGAGCGGGCGGGATCGCGTGTCGTGACCGCTCACGTGCCGCTGTCCGAGATGTTCGGTTACGTGGGTGACCTGCGCAGCCGGACACAGGGCAGGGCGAACTACAGCATGCAGTTCGACTCGTATGCCGAGGTTCCGCCCAGCATCGCTAAGGAGATCATCGCCAAGGCACGAGGCGAGTAGGCAAGCAGTCGAGTAAGCAAGCAGTCAGCAACAAAGGCATAAGAAGCAGCAAGACGACCCTCACGCCAGTGAGGGGCCGATCGTAACGAGGAGAGACCAGTGGCGAAGGCCAAGTTCCAGCGGACCAAGCCGCATGTCAACATCGGCACCATCGGACATATCGACCACGGCAAGACAACGCTGACCGCGGCGATTACCAAGGTGCTGCACGACAAGTACCCGGACGTCAACACTGCCAGCGCTTTCGACCAGATCGACAATGCGAAGGAAGAGCGCGAGCGTGGCATCACCATCTCGATCTCGCACGTCGAGTACCAGACGGAGAAGCGCCACTACGCGCACGTGGACTGCCCGGGTCACGCGGACTACATCAAGAACATGATCACCGGCGCGGCCCAGATGGACGGCGCGATCCTGGTGGTCGCGGCGACGGACGGCCCGATGCCGCAGACCCGCGAGCACGTGCTGCTCGCCCGCCAGGTCGGCGTGCCGTACATCGTCGTCGCGCTGAACAAGGCGGACATGGTCGACGACGAGGAGATCCTCGAGCTCGTCGAGCTTGAGGTTCGCGAGCTGCTGTCGGTGTACGAGTTCCCCGGTGACGATGTCCCGGTGATCCGCGTGTCGGCACTGAAGGCTCTCGAGGGCGACGCCGAGTGGGGCGACGCGGTCCTGGCGCTGATGAACGCCTGTGACGAGTCGATCCCAGAGCCGGTTCGCGACACCGAGAAGCCCTTCCTGATGCCGGTCGAGGACGTGTTCTCGATCACTGGCCGCGGCACCGTGGTGACCGGCCGGATCGAGCGCGGTGTCATCCACACCGGCGACGAGATCGAGATCATCGGCATCAAGGACAAGGCCATGAAGTCGACGGTCACCGGGGTCGAGATGTTCCACAAGATCCTGGACGAGGGCCAGGCTGGTGACAACGCCGGCCTGCTGCTTCGTGGCATCAAGCGCGAGGACGTCGAGCGCGGCCAGGTCATCATCAGGCCGGGCACCAACACCCCGCACACCCAGTTCGAGGCTCAGGTCTACATCCTGTCCAAGGACGAGGGCGGGCGGCACACGCCGTTCTTCAACAACTACCGTCCGCAGTTCTACTTCAGGACCACCGACGTGACCGGTGTGGTGCACCTGCCTGACGGCACCGAGATGGTGCTGCCTGGTGACAACACCGAGATGAGGGTGGAGCTGATCCAGCCAATCGCGATGGAGGAGGGTCTCCGGTTCGCTATCCGTGAGGGTGGTCGTACCGTCGGGGCCGGTCGCGTGATCAAGATCGAGAAGTAGGTAGGCGCTCGGGACCAGGGGCGCCCTGTACGTGCCTGAACGGCTCGTACAGGGTCCCCTTGGCCCCTCGCTCACGCAGTACGAAGTGAAGATCAAGACCTGAGGCAGCACCGAGGCGTAAGGGATAACGAGGCCAAACGATGGCGGGAGAAAAAATCCGCATTCGGCTGAAGAGCTATGACCATGAGGTCATCGATAGCTCGGCGCGGAAGATTGTGGATACCGTGATGCGCACTGGGGCGAAGGTCGTTGGGCCGGTTCCGCTGCCTACTGAGAAGAACGTGTATTGCGTTATTCGGTCGCCGCATAAGTACAAGGATTCGCGTGAGCACTTTGAGATGCGGACCCACAAGCGGCTGATCGACATTATCGACCCGACGCCGAAGACCGTCGACGCTCTGATGCGGCTCGACGTGCCTGCGGGCGTCGATATCCAGATCAAGCTATAGGACTGCACGGACATGACCAAGCAAGGCAGTGTTACCAAGAATGTCCGGGGAGTGCTGGGCACCAAGCTCGGCATGACCCAGGTCTTCGGGAGCGACGGGAAGATCGTTCCGGTCACCGTCGTGGCCGCCGGTCCGTGCGTCGTCACCGGACTGCGGAGCGCCGACGCCGACGGTTACTCGGCCGTGCAGCTTGGCTACGGCGATATCGACCCGAGGCGGGTCAACAAGCCAAGGGCCGGTGTCTTCGCCAAAGCCGGGGTGACGCCGAGGCGGTATCTCGTCGAGCTGCGCACCGACGACGCGAGCGAGTACACGATCGGCGACGAAGTCACGACCGAGAAGTTCGAGGCCGGCGAGCGAGTCGACGTCACGGCCACGAGCAAGGGCAAGGGCTTCGCCGGCGTCATGAAGCGGCACGGCTTCAAGGGCCTGAGCTCGTCGCACGGCACCCAGCGCAAGCACCGCTCGCCTGGGTCGATCGGCGGGTGCGCGTTCCCAGGTCACGTGTTCAAGGGCGTCAAGATGGCCGGCCGGATGGGCGGCGAGCGCACCACGACACTCAATCTGACCCTGCACGGGGTGGACAACGACAAGGGCCTGCTGCTGATCAAGGGCGCTGTCCCCGGTCCGGCCGGTGCCCTGGTCCTCGTGCGCAGCGCCGTTAAGAACCCGCTTCGTGCGGGCGCGAGAGAGGCGGGGACGCGATGAGCCCGGCAGACAAGGCGCCGGAAGAGCCGGAAGAGGTCGTGGCTGACGAGGCCGCGCAGTCCGAGTCCGAGCCTGCGGCGCAGTCCGAGGTGCCGGTTGCCGACGACGACGCTGCGGATGACACGGCGCCGGATGACACGGCGGCAGGCGACCAGGCGGCGGATGACACGGCCGCGGATGACACCGTGACCGAGGAAGCCGACAAGGCGCCGGCCAAGCCGGCCAGGCGGCGGGCCCCTGCGGTCAAGGCCGAGGCTGGAGCCGAGGCGCCAGCGCGGCGGCCAAGCCGCACCAAGGCGGTGCCAGTCAAGCCCAAGCGTGAGGTGGCCAAGGCTGCCTTCGGCGTGGTCGACACGGAGCTTCCCGACGAGATCTTCGACGCCAAGGTCAACATCCCGCTGATCCACCAGGTCGTCGTGGCGCAGCAGGCGGCCGCCCGGCAGGGCACCCATTCCACCAAGACCAGGGGCGATGTCCGAGGCGGCGGCAGGAAGCCTTACCGCCAGAAGGGCACCGGCCGGGCCAGGCAGGGATCGACTCGCGCGCCGCAGTTCGCTGGCGGTGGCATCGTGCACGGGCCGGTTCCGCGTTCTTACGCCCAGAAGACCCCGAAGAAGATGAAGGCCGCCGCATTGCGCGGCGCGCTGTCTGACCGGGCGAGGCACGGGCTAGTCCAGGTCGTGGCCGGCTTCGTCGACGGCACCGAGCCGAAGACCAGGGACGCGCTCGCCACGCTGAACGTGGCGATGGGCGACGGGTTCAGCGGCAACGTGCTGGTAGTCGCCGAAAGCTCGGACAAGGGGACCTGGAAGAGCCTGCGGAACGCACCTGGGGTTCACCTGATCGACCCCGGTCAGCTGAACACGTACGACGTGCTGGTCAGCGACCGAGTCGTGTTCACGGCTACCGCGCTCGCGTCGTTCGTGGCGCGGACCGGCGGCGCGGCGAGCGACGAAAAGGATGCAGCGCTGTGAACAAGGTCTACAACCACCGGGACATCCTGCTCCGGCCCGTCATCTCGGAGAAGAGCTACGGGCTGCAGGACGAGTTCAACAAGTACACGTTCATCGTCGCCACGCACGCCAACAAGACCCAGATCCGCCAGGCGGTGGAGGCGGTCTTCAACGTGAAGGTGACCGGGGTCAACACGCTGAACCGGCCGGGCAAGCGGCGCAGGATCCGCCGCGCGGGCGCCGCGTCCTGGGGCAAGCGTCCCGATACCAAGCGCGCGATCGTAAGCCTCGCCCCCGGTGAGCGGATCGACGTCGGCGGCCTGGGCTAGGGCGTAGGGACAAAGGGAGCTTAACCAGACATGGGCATCCGCAGGTATAAGCCGACGACCCCAGGCAGGCGGGGTGCGAGCGGCTCGGACTTCTCCGAAGTGACGCGCAGCGAGCCGGAGAAGTCGCTCGTCTTGCCGCTGCACGGACACGGCGGCCGGAACGTGCACGGCCGGATCACGGCCAGGCACCAGGGTGGCGGGCACAAGCGTGCCTACCGGGTCATCGACTTCCGCCGGGCGGACAAGGACGGCATCCCAGCGAAGGTCGCGCATATCGAGTACGACCCGAACCGGACGGCTCGGATCGCACTGCTGCACTACGCGGACGGCGAGAAGCGCTACATACTCGCGCCAAGCGGGCTGCGTCAGGGCGACCGCATCGAGAACGGCACCGGCGCGGACATCAAGACCGGGAACTGCCTGCCGCTGCGCAGCATCCCGACCGGCACGATCGTGCACGCGATCGAGCTTCGGCCGGGCGGTGGCGCCAAGATCGCCAGGTCGCCGGCTCCGGCGTGCAGCTGCTCGCCAAGGAGGGCAAGCATGCCCAGCTGCGCATGCCTTCTGGCGAAATGCGGCTGGTCGACGTCAACTGCCGCGCCACCGTCGGTGAGGTGAGCAACGCCGAGCAGGGCAACATCAAGCTCGGCAAGGCCGGCCGTAACCGGTGGAAGGGCAAGCGGCCGAGTGTCCGAGGCGTCGCGATGAACCCGATCGACCACCCGATGGGCGGCGGTGAGGGCAAGACCTCAGGCGGCCGGCACCCGGTGAGCCCGTGGGGCCAGCCGGAGGGACGCACCAGGCGTGCACACCGGCCGAGCGACAAGCTCATCACCCGACGGCGCTCCAAGAAGAAGCGGTAGGAGAGTAGTACGCGATGCCTCGTAGCCTCAAAAAGGGCCCGTTCGTGGATGACCACCTGATCAAGAAGGTGGAGCTGCAGAACACCAAGGGCACCAAGAACGTCATCAAGACTTGGTCGCGTCGTTCGATGATCATTCCGGACATGCTCGGCCACACGATCGCGGTGCACGACGGGCGCAAGCACGTGCCGGTGTTCGTCACCGAGTCCATGGTCGGCCACAAGCTCGGAGAGTTCGCGCCGACCAGGACCTTCCGCAGCCACGTCAAGGACGACAGGCGCAGCCGGCGCTAGCCGCACGCCAGATTCCAGTAAGAGCCAGAGAGAGGCAGTACCGATGGAAGCGAGGGCAAAGGCGCGCTACGTGCGCGTCACGCCGCGGAAGGCCCGCCGGGTGGTGGACCTGATCCGCGGAATGCCCGCTGAGGAGGCGCGGGCAGTGCTCAGCTTCGCGCCACAGTCGGCGAGCGACCCGATCGGCAAGGTGCTCGCTAGCGCGATCGCCAACGCCGAGTACACCGGTCGGGCCACGGCGTCGGATCTCGTCGTCAGCAGTGCCTGGGTGGACGAGGGTCCCACACTGCGCCGGTTCAGGGCCCGGGCTCAGGGCCGCCCCGCTCGGATCAACAAGCGAACCAGCCACATCACGGTCGTGGTGTCGGACGAGATCCGCTCCGCTAAGAGGGGCGCGGCACCTGTGGCTGCCGCGAGCTCGTCGAGCAGGGGCAGTTCGGCCCGGGCCGCCTCTCGCGGCGCTTCGGCACGGCCTTCTCGCCGTGCTTCGTCTCGTAGCGAGTCAGCCGACAGCGCGTCAACGGACAGTGCTGCCAGCGGCGTCGCAAACACAGAAGAGGGGACCGACTAGTGGGCCAGAAGGTGAACCCGCATGGGTTCCGGCTAGGCATCACTACCGACTTCAAGAGCCGGTGGTTCGCCGACAAGCTGTACAAGGACTACGTCGCCGAGGACGTGGCGATCCGCAGGATGCTGCAGCGCGGCATGGAGCGGGCCGGTATCTCCAAGGTCGAGATCGAGCGCGAGGACAAGGACAAGGTCAAGGTGTGGATCCACACCGCGCGGCCTGGCATTGTCATCGGCCGGCGTGGCGCGGAGGCCGACCGGATCAGGGGTGATCTGGAGAAGCTGACCGGCCGCCGGATCGAGCTGAACATCCTCGAGGTCAAGAACCCCGAGATCGACGCGCAGCTCGTCGCCCAGGGCGTCGCCGAGCAGCTTTCGAGCCGGGTCTCGTTCCGGCGCGCGATGCGCAAGGCCATGCAGACCGCGATGAAGGGCGGCGCCAAGGGGATCAGGGTGCAGTGCGCCGGTCGCCTGGGCGGCGCGGAGATGTCGCGCTCGGAGTTCTACCGTGAGGGCCGGGTGCCGCTGCACACGCTCCGCGCCGACATCGACTACGGCTTTTACGAGGCGCGCACGACGTTCGGACGGATCGGCGTCAAGGTGTGGATCTACCGTGGCGACGCTGCTGTGACCAGGGCCGAGCGCGAGGCCGCGGCGACCGCGAGCATGCGGGCCGGGCAGCGTCCAGGTGGCCGGGACCGGCCACCTGCGGCGGCTGGCCGTCGTGGCAACCGCAGGCCAGGAGGCGGCGGCTCGCCGGACGGCACGGACCGAGGCGCGCGGTCGGGCGACCAGCAGGCGTCTGGCCAGCAGGAAGCACGCGCCAGGACGGCTGAGCCCGCAGCAGCGGCTACGAAGAACGAGGAGAGCTGAGTCATGCTCATCCCCCGCAGGACCAAGCACCGCAAGCAGCACAGACCGGACCGCCATGGCGCGGCCAAGGGCGGTACGAAGGTCAGCTTCGGTGAGTACGGCATCCAGGCCGTCGAGCACTCGTATGTCACCAACCGGCAGATCGAGGCCGCTCGTATCGCGATGACCAGGCACATCCGCCGTGGCGGAAAGGTCTGGATCACGATCTACCCGGACCGGCCGCTGACCAAGAAGCCGGCTGAGACCCGAATGGGCTCAGGTAAGGGCGCACCCGAGTGGTGGGTCGCCAACGTCAAGCCAGGCCGCGTCATGTTCGAGCTGTCGGGCGTGCCGGAGCCGATCGCCAGGGAAGCGCTCCGGCGCGCAATGCACAAGCTCCCCATGAAGTGCAAATTTGTGAAGCGTGAAATGGGTGAGGCGTGATGGCTAAGGGTCTGATGGCCGGAGATCTGCGGATGTCCAGCCAGGAAGAGCTGGACACCAAGCTGGTCGAGGCGAAGGTCGAGCTGTTCAACCTGCGGTTCCAGGCCGCCACCGGTCAGCTGGAGAGCCATGGCAGGCTGCGTGCGGTCCGCAAGGAGATCGCGCGGATCTACACGGTCATGAGGGAGCGAGAGCTCGGCATCGTGACGCTGGAGCAGGAGGACGAAGTCGATGAGTGAGACCACAGCGGAGGCTTCGGCGTCCGGTGCCAGTCCGGCGCGCGGCTACCGCAAGATCCGCGAGGGCCTGGTCGTCAGCGACAAGATGGACAAGACCGTCATCGTGATGGTGGAAGACCGGGTCAAGCACCCTAAGTACGGCAAGGTCATCCGCCGCACCCGCAAGTACGTGGCCCACGACGAGGAGAACGCCTGCGGTGTCGGTGACCGCGTCGTGCTCGCGGAGACCAGGCCGCTGTCGGCCACCAAGAGGTGGCGGGTAGCCCAGATCGTCGAGAAGGCGAAGTAGTAGTAGTAGCCCTCAGAGTAAGCAGGAGTTGACGTGATCCAGCAAGAGTCGCGGCTCAAGGTCGCCGACAACACGGGTGCCAAGGAGCTTTTGTGCATCCGTGTGCTCGGCGGGTCGGGCAGGCGATACGCGGGCATCGGCGACGTCATCGTGGCCACCGTCAAGGACGCCCTGCCTGGTGCGGGCGTCAAGAAGGGTGACGTGGTCAAGGCGGTCGTGGTGCGGACCCGCAAGGAGCGCCGTCGTGGTGACGGCTCGTACATCCGCTTCGACGAGAACGCTGCCGTCCTGATCAGGGACGGTGGCGACCCGCGTGGTACGCGCATCTTCGGCCCGGTAGGCAGGGAACTGCGCGAGAAGCGGTTCATGCGCATAATTTCGCTCGCGCCGGAGGTGCTGTGATGGCTGGCAAGGCCAAGGCGATGAAGATCAAGAAGGGCGACCGCGTCGTCGTGATCGCTGGCAAGGACAAGGGCCGTGAGGGCACGGTCATCCTCGCCGATCCCGAGAAGCAGCGCGTCATCGTGCAGGGCGTCAGCATGATCAAGAAGAACACGAAGGTCAATTACCAGGGCCGTCGTGGCGCCAAGGAAGGTGGCATCGTCCACCAGGAGGCGCTGATCCATGTGAGCAACGTGGCCCTGATCGACCCGGACACCAAGAAGGCAGCCAGGGCCGGTTACCGGCACGACGGCGACAAGAAGGTCCGGGTCTCCCGGCCAAGCGGTAAGGACATCTGATGGCTGCGACCAAGTCGAGCAAGGCAGGCGGCACCGCCGGTAAGGGCTCGGCAGCCAAGGGCGGCGGCAAGGGCGCCTCGGGCCGGCCAGGTCTGGGCGGTGCGACCGCGCCAGGCAAGGGCAAGGTCGACGTCGCTGTCGACCTGCCGACCGGCAACGGCTCGCTCGCCCTCGCCGAGGCGGTGCCTGCCAGGCTCAAGGAGCGGTACCGCGCCGAGATCGCCCCAGCGCTGTTCGAGGAGTTCGGCTTCGCCAACGTCATGCAGGTCCCTACGCTCACCAAGATCGTGGTGAACATGGGGGTCGGCGAGGCTGCCAGGGACGCCAAGCTGATCGAGGGCGCGGTCAGGGACCTGACCCTGATCACCGGCCAGAAGCCAGCGGTGGCACGGGCGCGCAAGTCGATCGCGCAGTTCAAGCTTCGCGAGGGCATGCCGATCGGCGTGCACGTGACGCTGCGCGGCACGAGGATGTGGGAGTTCTGCGACCGGCTGCTCTCAGTCGCGCTGCCCCGGATCCGTGACTTCCGCGGTCTGTCCGACCGGCAGTTCGACGGTCGCGGCAACTACACCTTCGGGCTCACCGAGCAGCTGATGTTCCATGAGATCAACCCAGATCAGGTGGACAGGCAGCGCGGAATGGACGTCACGCTGGTGACCACCGCGATCACAGACGAGCAGGGCAGGTCGCTGCTGCGGCGGCTCGGCTTCCCGTTCAAGGAGAACTGACAGTGGCGAAGAAGAGCATGATCGCCAAGGCGAAGCGCAAGCCGAAGTTCGAGGTGCGTGCTTACACCAGGTGCTCACGATGCGGGCGGCCGCGCGCCGTCTACCGCAAGTTCGGCCTGTGCCGGATCTGCTTCCGCACCCTCGCGCACCGAGGCGAGCTCCCCGGCATCACCAAGTCAAGCTGGTAACCAGCACAAGAACAACTACGTCGCAGGTCCGAGCGTCGACTTCGAAGAAGGTCGGCCCAGGAAACCGTGACGAGGAGGGCCACTTAGGCCATGACAATGACCGATCCGATCGCAGACATGCTGAC
This sequence comes from uncultured Actinomycetota bacterium, assembly GCA_963737865.1. Lineage (GTDB taxonomy): Bacteria > Actinomycetota > Actinomycetes > Streptosporangiales > Streptosporangiaceae > Chersky-822. The sequence goes on from CAVTUG010000001.1 coordinate 318,313, forward strand.
TCGTCTGCGGAACGCCAACTCGGCTTATCACGACGCGGTCACCATGCCGCATTCCAAGATCAAGGTGCACATTGCCGAGATCTTGCAGCAGGAGGGCTACATCGCTGGCTGGAGCGTCGAGCCCGCCGAGGTCGGCAAGAACCTGGTGGTCGCGCTCAAGTACGGCCCGTCCAGGGAGCGCTCGATCGCCGGCATCAAGCGGGTGTCCAAGCCCGGTCTGCGGGTCTACGCGCGCAGGGACAACCTGCCGCGCGTGCTCGGCGGCCTTGGCGTGGCGATCATCTCCACGTCGGGTGGCCTGATGACCGACCGGCAGGCGAACAAGAAGGGCGTAGGTGGGGAAGTCCTCGCCTACGTCTGGTAGGGGAGGGCGAGGATGTCACGGATCGGGCGGATGCCTGTCAACGTGCCGTCTGGCGTCGATGTCACCATCGACGGCCGTGACGTGACCGTGAAGGGTCCCAAGGGCACGCTGAGCCTCGTGGTCGCGACTCCGATCGAGGTCGCCCAGGACGGCGGCGTGATCACGGTGACGCGCCCGTCGGACGAAGGCGAGATCAGGGCGCTGCACGGCCTGTCGAGGTCGCTGATCGCCAACATGGTCACCGGCGTGACCTCGGGCTACGCCAAGACGCTTGAGATCGTCGGAGTCGGCTACCGAGTCCAGGCCAAGGGTGCGGACCTGGAGTTCTCGCTCGGCTTCAGTCACCCGGTCGTGATCACTCCGCCGGAGGGGATCTCCTTCCGCGTCGAGTCGCCGACCAGGTTCGTCGTCGAGGGCATCGACAAGCAGCAAGTCGGCGAGGTCGCTGCGAACATCCGCAAGCTGCGCAAGCCCGACCCGTATAAGGGCAAGGGCGTGCGGTACTCGGGTGAGCAGATCCGCCGCAAGGCCGGGAAGGCTGGTAAGTAAGTCATGGCTGGCAGCACCAGGACTATGGCGCATGTGCGCAGCAGGAGCCGCACTTCGGCGCGCGCTTCTTCCCGCACCCGGCGCCAACTGCGGGTACGCAAGAAGATCTCAGGCAGCCAGATACGGCCAAGGCTGGTCGTGACGAGGTCGAGCAAGAACGTCTTCGTCCAGCTGATCGACGACGTGGCCGGTCACACGGTAGCGTCCGCCTCTACCTTGGAGGCCGCCGTCAAGCAGAGCAGCGGCGACAAGACGGCGAAGGCGCGCGAGGTCGGCAAGCTGCTCGCCGAGCGGGCGAAGCAGGCCGGGGTCGATGCCGCGGTGTTCGACCGGAGCGGCAATGCCTACCACGGCCGCGTCGCGGCTGTCGCAGACGGCGCCCGCGAGGGCGGGCTGTCACTGTGACGCCCGGCACTGGCCTAGAAGCGGCGACCGCCGTTGCGGCAGTATTTCATACTGAAAGAAGGACATTCTGATGGCAGCAGCTCCACGGCGCGGCTCCGGCCAGGGCAGCGGCAGCGGTGGCGGCGAACGGCGTGATCGCCGCGACGACCGTCGCGGTGGCGCCGCCGACAAGGGCACGGCTTATCTTGAGCGCGTGGTCACCATCAACCGGGTGGCCAAGGTCGTCCAGGGCGGTCGGCGGTTCAGCTTCACGGCGCTGGTCGTCGTCGGCGACGGCAACGGCATGGTCGGCGTCGGCTACGGCAAGGCCAAGGAAGTGCCCGCCGCGATCGCCAAGGGCGTCGAGGCGGCGAAGAAGTCCTTCTTCAAGGTGCCGAGGATCGGTGGCACGATCCCGCACAGCGTGACAGGCGAGGACACAGCAGGCGTGGTCCTGCTCAAGCCGGCCAGCCCAGGTACCGGCGTCATCGCCGGCGGCCCGGTCCGCGCCGTCCTCGAGTGCGCAGGGGTGCACGACGTGCTTTCCCGGTCACTCGGCTCGTCCAATCCCATCAACGTCGTGCACGCGACCGTCGCGGCTCTGAAGGGCCTGTCGAGGCCCGAGGAGATCGCGGCCAGGCGCGGCCTGCCGATCGAGCACGTGGCGCCGGCCGCCATGCTCAGGGCGCGGGCAGCGGCGGCGTCCGCCGCCGAGCCGAGCAACTAGCGGGGCATGAAATGGCAGAGCTGAAGATTACCCAGGTCAAATCGAAGATCGGCGGAACCAGGCCGCAGCGTGACTCGCTGCGCTCGCTTGGGCTGCACCGGATTGGTGAGACCGTCGTCAGGGCCGACCGGCCCGAGGTCCGCGGCATGATTCAGGTGGTACGCCATCTGGTCGCGGTGGAGGAGGTGCACTGACGTGGCTGGCGAGACTCCAGGCGGCAAGGCCGGCCTGAAGATCCATCATCTGCGTCCGGCCCCGGGTGCCCACACCAAGCGCACCAGGGTGGGTCGTGGTGAGGGCTCGAAGGGCAAGACCGCCGGACGTGGCACCAAGGGCAGCAAGGCCAGGACGACCATCTCGGCCGCCTTCGAGGGCGGGCAGATGCCGCTGCACCGGAGGCTGCCGAAGCTGAAGGGTTTCTCCAACAGCAAGTTCAAGGTCACCTACCAGGTCGTCAACCTGGATCGGCTGGCCGCGCTCTATCCGTCGGGTGGCGACGTCACCCCCGCCGATCTGGTCGCCAAAGGCGCGGTCAGGGGCGGTGAGCTGGTCAAGGTGCTCGGCCAGGGCGAGGCGGTCAGCGGATTGCGCGTCACCGTCCATGCTTTCTCGGCTTCGGCGATCGAGAAGATCACCGCTGCCGGGGGCACGGCGACGACGCTCTGATTTCCAGATGCGTTGATTCCAGATGCTATGTATCGGCCGCGGCACAGGTACCATGCAGGCAGGCAGCCGTAGTCTTGCGAGCGCGTTAGACTTCGGCGTGCATGTCGCGCTTGGCCAGGCCGCGGCCGGTTCGCAAACCGGACGGCTCGCCTGCGAGGAGCGGCAGATGACAGACTTGGCCCTTCGAACTCAGGACTGCGCATGCTGACCGCGTTTTACCAGGCGTTTCGCACACCTGACCTGCGCAAGAAACTGCTATTTACGCTGTTCATCATTGTCATATTCCGGCTTGGCGCGGCACTGCCGACTCCGGGTGTGTCAGAGAAGGCTGTGCATGCGTGCCTGGGTACCGCCCAGACCGGCATCCTCGGCCTGGTGAACCTGCTGAGTGGCGGCGCCTTGCTGAAACTCACGGTCTTTGCGCTCGGCATCATGCCGTACATCACCGCAAGCATCATCCTGCAGCTGCTCACCGTGGTCATTCCCCGGCTGGAAGCGCTTCGTCAGGAAGGCCCGTCGGGCACCGCGAGGATCACCCAGTACACCAGGTATCTGACCATAGGCCTGGCCATCTTGCAGTCCACGGCTATCGTCGCGCTCGCCGAGAACCCGGCCCAGCTCTTCGGCACCAACTGCTCGAGCAACCTGCTGGTCAACGAGAGCGTCTTCACCATCTCGACCATGGTGATCTGCCTCACCGCAGGCACTGCGGTGATCATGTGGCTCGGCGAGCTGATCACCGACCGAGGCGTCGGCAACGGCATGTCGCTGATGATCTTCACTCAGGTCATCGCCGTCGTCCCCGGCCAGCTCTACACGATCTTGCAGAACGAGGGCAGCTTCATCTTCCTGCTCGTGCTCGGGGTGGGCGTGCTCATCGTCGCGGCGGTGGCCTTTATGGAACAAGCCCAGCGACGTATTCCTGTGCAGTACGCGAAGCGCATGGTCGGCCGGAAGATGTACGGCGGCACGTCGACGTATATCCCGCTCAAGGTGAATCAGGCGGGCGTCATCCCTGTCATCTTCGCGTCGTCGCTGCTAACGATCCCGGTGCTGGCGGCGAACCTCTTCGGCAACCAGAATTCGACGTCAGGCTGGGCGGCGTGGATCCAGACCAGGATGGTCAGGGGAGACGACCCCGTCTACATGATCAGCTTCTTCATCTTGATCGTGCTGTTCACGTACTTCTACGTATCCATCACGTTCAATCCGGACGAAGTAGCCGACAACATGAAGAAGTCGGGCGGCTTTATCCCCGGCATCAGACCTGGCGGGCCTACCGCCGGCTACCTGCGCTATGTCCTCAATAGGCTGACCGCGCCCGGTTCGGTCTACCTGGGCGTGGTCGCGCTGATCCCGATGCTGGCCATCGCGCTTGTCAACGCGGGCAACCAGTTCCCGCTCGGCGGTACGTCCATCATGATCGCCGTGGGCGTTGGGCTCGATACGGTCAAGCAAATCGAGAGCCAGCTGCAGCAGCGTAACTACGAGGGTTTCCTCAGGTAGTGCGAGTCGTCCTCGTAGGGCCACCCGGCGCGGGCAAGGGGACGCAGGCCCAGTTCATAGCCTCGCACCTGGCGATACCGAAAGTTTCGACGGGTGACATCTTCCGGTACAACGTCAGTGCTGGTACTGAACTCGGCCAGAAGGCCAAGGCGTTCATGGACCGTGGCGACCTGGTGCCCGACGAGGTCACCATCGCCATGGTCAAGAGCAGGCTGGCCGAAGACGACGCCCAGTCGGGTTTCCTGCTCGACGGGTTCCCGAGGAATGTGCCGCAGGCAGAGACGCTCAAGAAGATGCTCGCGGACTGGGGCCTGAAGCTCGAGCTCGTGCTCGAGCTGGTGGTAGACAACGACGAGGTCATCAGGCGGCTGTCTGGTCGGCGGACGTGTCGCAAATGCGGGCGGGTCTGGCATATCGCCTTCGACCCGCCGTCGGTGACCGACAAGTGCGACGAGTGCGGCGGTGAGCTTTTCCAGCGCGACGACGACCGCGAGGAGACGATCAGGCACCGGCTCGAGGTCTACGAGCAGCAGACGCAGCCGCTGATCACCTACTACGCGGACGAGGGCATCCTGCTCGGGATCGACGCGACCGGGCCGGTCGACGACGTCACCGACCGCGCGCTGCTAGCGCTGCGCCGCTTCGTGCGCTGATGGTTCGTGCGCTGATGGTTCGCTGGTGATAGTGCGCTCATAGTCTCGGCCCGGCTCTCCGGGTACCGTGTAACGAAGAGAGCGCTGAGCAACGGGAGGCGCTGCGCCAATGCGGCTTAACCGTGGATCCGGCATCGAGCTCAAGACGCCTAGCCAGCTCACGGCTATGCGCGAGGCTGGGCTCGTCGTCGCTGAGGTACTGAAGACGGTAGCGGCGGCCGCTGGCCCGGGCGTCAGCACCGGCGAGCTGGACGTCATCGCGGCTCGGGTGATCCGCGACGCCGGCGCCAAGCCGTCGTTCCTGGGCTACCACGGCTATCCAGGCTGTATCTGCACGTCGGTCAACGACCAGATCGTGCACGGGATCCCGAGCAACGAGGTGGTGCTGGCCGAGGGTGACCTGCTGTCGATCGATGCCGGCGCCATCGTTCGAGGCTGGCACGGCGACGCTGCGGTGACGGTGCCGATCGGGCCGATCACCGAGCAGGCGGCAGCTCTTATGGCCGCCTGCGAGCTGGCGCTGTGGCGCGGTATCGAGACCGCCGTGGTCGGCAGGCGGCTCACCGACGTCTCCCACGCCATCGAGCAGAGCGCTCAGCAGAGCGGCCCGTACGGGATCGTGCGCGAGTACACCGGCCACTTCATCGGATCCCAGATGCACATGGAGCCGCCGGTTCCGAATTACGGCCGGCCTGGTCGCGGTCCGGTGCTGACCGAGGGCATGGCGATGGCCATCGAGCCGATGCTGGTGCTCGGCGACCGGCATACCGATCTGCTCGACGACGGCTGGACCGTGCGGACCGTGGACGGCAGCCTCGCAGCGCATTTCGAGCACACCGTGGCGATTACCGCCGACGGACCGCAGGTGCTCACGGCGGAAGATGGCGGCGCCGCTGGTTTCGCGCGGCTCGCGGCGCAGCCGACTGGGATCGACGGGGTGCGAGTCGACGGCGCGCTGATAGACGGCGTGGCTGTGACAGAGCGAGGAAGCGCCGCGAGGGGGACTTAGTGTCGCCTAATCCAAGCATCAGGGCATCGGACCGCGACCGGGATCGCACGGCGGAGCTGCTGCGTGAGCACCATGCCGTAGGCAGGATCGATGCCGAGGAGTTCGCTGAGCGGCTCGACCGGGCCTACGAGGCCAGGACTATCCGGGACCTCGACGCGCTCACCGCCGACCTGCCGGCCATCGACCTGTATCCCCTGCCGACCGCGTCACTGCCGAGGGGCCGGGCGGTGCACAGCGGCCTGCCTTCGGTTTATACGCGTGGCCAGCGACCGGGCGGTCGCCGTCGTCGCTGGCGCGCGCCGACGGGCTGGCCGGCGGCCTGGAGCGGTTTCGTTATCCTGCTGGTCGCCTGCCTGGTACTGCGGATCGCAGGCGTCGTCGTGCCCATCATCGGGGTGGGCGCGATCGGTGTGCTGATGCTGACCGGGCAGATTGTCAGCAGTCGGGCGCTCGGTCGGGGTGGCTCGTCGGCAGGGCGCCTCATGGACAACGAGCGCAAAGGCATCGAGGACACTAGCGACCAGGATCCGGAAGACTAGAGGCCAACTCCAGTTCGCATTGTGGCGTTCGCTGAAGTAGACTTGCTCCGGCCCAGGAAAGCCTTCTTGTACCGCTGTCATGTGGTGTGGGGTTCTGGCTTTCCAGTGGGATCACCGGAATCCGGTGCGGGTGCGCAAGTACCCGCCGGTCACCGGACGCCACCCATGACGCTGGTTCGCCGTGACGTTGGTTCGGCTGCCGTCGCGGCTAGCGGTGGCGTGCGGTCACCGATGCCGGGCGGCGGGCCAGAGCGTGATCCAGCGAGCAGTAACTAAAGACAAGAGCAGACGATCAGGCCAACGCTAGCTTGCCGGCAGGCGAGCTAGCCGGAGCAGCGAAGCGCGGAGGATATGCCCAAGAAAGACGGTGCCATCGAGATCGAGGGTACGGTTGTCGAATCACTTCCCAATGCCTTCTTCCGGGTCGAGCTCGACAATGGGCATAAGGTTCTGGCTCACATCAGCGGCAAGATGCGGATGCACTACATCCGGATCTTGCCTGACGACCGGGTCGTGGTCGAGCTGAGCCCGTATGACCTGAGCCGTGGTCGGATCGTCTACCGGTACAAATAACGAAGAGCGGTGCTCGCGAGGGCCCGGGAATGAGAACCCGGGGTGCGTGGTTAATACTGCGTTCCCGAGTACCTAGGGAGAATTAACCGATGAAGGTCAAGCCGAGCGTCAAGAAGATCTGCAGTAAGTGCCGGATCATTCGCCGGCATGGTCGAGTGATGGTCATCTGCTCCGACCCCCGCCACAAGCAGCGGCAGGGCTAAGGGCGACCACCTCGCCACCTGCGCAGTAAGCACGTACCGCACTCTGTGTCTCCTCGGGCCGGAAGCGCCTGAGGGAACGCAGAGCACCCCCAGAGGAGGCTGGGGCCGCGTCGAGGGCACAGACGCGGGGCGGTACGAAGGACCTCCACCTGAAAAGGAGTTGCCCGGATGGCACGCCTTGTAGGTGTCGATCTGCCGCGTGAGAAGCGGCTGGAGATCGCCCTTACCTATATCTACGGAATCGGCAGGACCCGCGCGACCGAGACGCTCAGCGCGACCGGGATCAGCGGCGACCTGCGCGTCCACCAGATGACCGACGAGGATCTGGTCCACCTGCGCGACTGGATCGAGGCGAACTACAAGGTCGAAGGTGACCTGCGCCGCGAGGTCCAGGGAGACATCAGGCGGAAGATCGAGATCGGCTGCTACCAGGGCATCCGCCACCGCCGCGGCCTGCCAGTGCACGGCCAGCGCACCCAGACCAATGCCCGTACTCGCAAGGGCAAGCCCAAGACAGTCGCCGGCAAGAAGAAGGTCGGCAAGAAGTAGTCCACGCGGGGCAGGCAGCCTGGCGAAAGGCTAGCCTGACCCGCCATCGGATCGATCACCTCCGGAGTTGACGAGCAGGATGCCTCCAAAGAGCCGTACCGGCGTCAAGAAAGTGCGCCGTAAGGAAAGAAAGAACATCGCCCACGGGCATGCTCATATCAAGAGCACGTTCAACAACACCATCGTGTCCATCACCGACCCCTCGGGAAGCGTGATTTCCTGGGCCTCGTCGGGTCAGGTCGGATTCAAGGGCTCGCGGAAGTCGACGCCCTTCGCCGCGCAGATGGCGGCCGAGTCGGCGGCCAGGCGCGCGATGGAGCACGGGATGCGCAAGGTCGATGTCTTCGTCAAGGGACCCGGGTCGGGTCGTGAGACGGCCATCAGGTCGCTGCAGGCCACGGGCCTCGAAGTCGGCTCTATTCAGGACGTGACACCAGTTCCGCACAATGGCTGCCGCCCGCCCAAGCGGCGCAGGGTCTGAGGAGTTAGCGACACACATGGCTCGATACACCGGTGCGGACTGCAAGCGCTGCCGCCGAGAGAAGACGAAGCTGTTCCTCAAGGGCGCGAAGTGCGACTCGCCCAAGTGCCCGATTGAAATCCGGCCCTACCCGCCTGGCGAGCACGGCAGGAACCGCCCGAAGGAGAGCGAGTACCTGCTCCAGGTCAGGGAGAAGCAGAAGGCCAAGCGGATCTACGGCATCCTCGAGAAGCAGTTCCACAACTACTACGAGGAAGCCACCAAGACCCGGGGCAAGACCGGTGAGGCGCTGCTCCAGATCCTGGAGAGCCGCCTGGATAACGTGGTCTACCGCGCTGGCTTTGCCAAGAGCCGTGACATGGCTCGTCAGGCTCGTCAGGCACGGTCACGTGAAGGTCAACGGCCGCAAGGTCGACATCCCGTCGTTGCGGGTCAGCGAGAGCGACATCGTCGAGGTCGCCGAGAAGTCCAAGGAACTCACGCCGTTCATCGTGGCGCAGGCCGAGGCTGGCGAGCGCCAGGTGCCCGCATGGCTTGAGGTCATCCCGACGAAGCTGCGGATTCTCGTGCACACGCTTCCTTCCCGGGCGCAGATCGACACGCTGGTACAAGAGCAGCTCATCGTCGAGTACTACTCGAAGTAACGCTTCACCTGGTGACGAGGTGTCACCAGCCTTAGCGCCTGTCAAATAGCGGGCAGGCGGAGAGGACACGCAGATGCTCATCGCACAACGCCCCACTCTCACCGAAGAGCAGGTGAACGAGTTCCGCTCGAGGTTCACCATCGAGCCGCTCGAGCCCGGCTTCGGCTACACCATCGGCAACTCGGTGCGCCGTACGCTCTTGTCGTCTATCCCAGGTGCCGCAGTCACCAGCATCAGGATCGAAGGCGTCCTGCACGAGTTCTCGACGGTCCCGGGAGTTTCCGAGGACGTCACCGACATCATCTTGAACCTCAAGGAGCTCGTCGTCTCGTCCGAGCACGACGAGCCGGTGCACATGTACCTGCGCAAGCAGGGACCCGGTGTGGTCACCGCGGCGGACATCGCTCCGCCCGCCGGCATGGAAGTGCACAACCCTGAGCTGCACATCGCGACGCTCAATGCCAAGGGCAAGCTGGAGATGGAACTGACCGTCGAGCGCGGTCGCGGCTACATCTCCGCAGCCCAGAACAAGCAGCCAGGTCAGGAGATCGGCCGGATTCCGATCGACTCGATCTACTCGCCGGTGCTGCGGGTCACCTACAAGGTCGAGGCCACCCGAGTCGAGCAGCGCACCGACTTCGACCGGCTGATCCTCGACGTGGAGACCAAGCCGTGCATGCGGCCGAGGGACGCCGTCGCTAGCGCCGGCATGACGCTGGTCGAGCTGTTCGGCCTGGCCAGGGAGCTGAACCTGGAGGCGGAGGGCATCGACATCGGCCCGTCGCCGACGGACGCCGCGCTCGCGGCCGACCTGGCGCTGCCGATCGAAGAGCTCAACCTCACGGTCCGGTCTTACAACTGCCTCAAGCGCGAGGGCATCCACACGGTGGGTGAGCTCGTCGCTCGCAGTGAGCAGGATCTGCTCGACATCCGCAACTTCGGCGCGAAGTCGATCGAAGAGGTCAAGCAGAAGCTCGTCGACATGGGCCTGGCACTCAAGGATTCCCCGCCTGGCTTTGACCCTGGCACCGCCGCTGACAGCTACGGCGCCGACGACGACGACGCCTATGTCGAAACTGAGGAGTACTGACCGGCCGGATCGCCTGGCCGACAGGTAGCACAGACCGAGGAGAGTCCTTACGATGCCCACGCCCACCAAGGGTCGCCGAATGGGCGGCAGCGCAGCGCACCAGCAGCACATGCTGGCGAACCTGGCTACTGCGCTGTTCGAGCACGGCAAGATCACCACGACCGAGGCGCGGGCGCGCCGGCTGCGGCCGGTGGCCGAACGCCTGATCACCTTCGCCAAGCGAGGCGACCTGCACGCCAGGCGGCAGGTGCTGACCGTGGTGACCGACAGGACCGTCGTCAAGACCCTCTTCGACGAGATCGGGCCGAGTTACGCGACCCGGCCAGGTGGCTACACCAGGATCACCAAGGTCGGCCCGCGCAAGGGTGACAATGCGGCGATGGCAGTGATCGAGCTGATCACCGAAGAGGCTGAGGCTAAGCCGCAGCGTCGTCGGGCCCGTCGCCCGCAGGCCGCCGCAGGCGGCGCTGGCCGTGGCCGTGGCGCGCGCGCCGCAGCGGCGGGGACTGCCGTCGACGCCGACGAGGCTGCACTGGCCGAGGCAGGCGACGCTGAGTCGGCTGAGGCCGAGCTGGCTGACAATGGGGCAGTCGAGGCCGAGGCGGGCGACGAGACTGCCGCCGAGGCGTCTGACAGCGTCGAGGACAGCACGGACGGCTCGGCGGGCGACGAGGAGTCCGCGTCTGACGAGTCCTAGTCGACGAGGCGGGTCGGGACGAAGGATGCGTTCCGGCCCGCTTTTGTCGTGCTGGTACGGCTGATGTTCGCGTTGCCAGGTGATCCCGCGGTCAGGCTTAGGCTCGGCCTGGCCTACGACGGCACCGATTTCCATGGCTGGGCCGCGCAGCCTGGCGTGCGCACGGTCCAGGACGTCGTCGAGCAGGCGCTGCGACTGGTCCTTCGGACCTCCGAGCCGCCGCTGCTGACTGTCGCCGGACGCACCGATGCCGGGGTGCACGCTCGCGGTCAGGTGGCCCATGCCGACGTGCCTGCCGAGTCCTGGGACGCAAGTTCCGCCCAGGCGCTGCGGCGGCTGAACCGGCTGCTGCCCGCCGACATCCGGCTGCACGCTATCGACGTCGCCGCGCCGGGCTTCGACGCGAGATTCTCCGCGACCTGGCGCCGCTATTCCTACCGGGTGTGTGACAGCGAGGCCCAGGCCGATCCGACGAGGCGCGGTGACACGCTGTGGCATCCGCGTCCGCTCGACCTCGACCTGATGAACGCGGCGGCCGCTGCCTGCCTGGGTGAGCACGACTTCGCCGCCTTCTGCCGGCGTCGGCCGGGTGCCACTACAGTTCGGGAGCTGCTGACGCTCGACTGGCAGCGGGCCGAGCCCGGGATAGCCGTCGCCTCGGTAGTCGCCGACGCCTTCTGCCACAACATGGTCAGGGCGCTCACCGGCGCCCTGCTGGCCATCGGGGACGGCACCCGTCCGGTCTCCTGGATGGCCGGCGTACTCGCGGCTGGCGTGCGGGACCCCGCCGTCCGCGTCGCACCCCCGCACCCGCTGTGCCTGGAAGAGGTCGGCTACCCGCCAGACGCCGAGCTCGCCGCCCGGGTCGAGGCGACCAGGCGCGTGCGAGGCACCCAGGCTTCCGCATCGCCTTGAGCTAGCCAGATCCCGCGAATGCGGGGGCTACTTCGACTTGGCGCCTGCGGTGGGCTTGCCTTCGACCATCCGGACGCTGAGGCTGCCGTTGACCGTCTTCGCGATGAGCGTGTTCATGAAGCCCGTCAGATGGCTGCGCTGCCACTTGGTCTTCGGTGCGGTCAGGTCGGTCTTCTCAGCCCACACCAGCACCAGGTAGTGACCCTTGACCAGGGCCTCCTCAAGCCCGGTGCCCTGGCCGATCTTGCTGGTGAAGCCCTTCTTGCTGGTGAGCTGAGTGACGAATTGCGAACGTCCGACGTGCGTGGCCGCCGCCTCCGCCGTCTTCGCGCTGTACAGGTTGAAGACGCCGATCGTGGCCATTTCCTTGTCGAGCCTGGCGACGTAGGTGGCGCGCAGAGCCTGGGTGCAGACTGCCTTTTTTACCGCCTGCTGAAGGCCGGTTCCGATCAGCGCCGCGTGGCAGTTGCGTGACTGCTTGAACGCGGTGCCGTGGAAGGGGACTCCCTTGACGATAAAGGCGGGCGGATAGATCTCGGTCAAAGTCAGCGGCGCCGGATCAGTCTTCCTGCTGCCGATGAACTCCCAGATCCCGTGCGGCGGCGTCGGGGTCGCAGCGGCCGAGGGGTGCGACGGCGGGGCCGACGGCTTGGTGTCGGCGTTCGTGGACTTACCGCCCAGCGAGGTCGTGACGAGTACGGCGGTAAAGGCCGCGACGATGACCACGGCAGCGGTGATAGCTAGATACACCGAGCGATGCCGCGACTTCGGGCTGCGGCTCTTACCGGACTTCCTGGCCCTGCCCCTGCCCTTGCCGGCGCCACGGTCAGTGCCTGCGCCTGGGGCGGCCTTCGGGCGCGAACCGCCGGACCGGCCCGAGCGGGAGCCCGTCCCGACGGCCGGGATCCTGGTGTCGGTCGTCGCCGTGCCGGGAATCGGGTCCTTGATCGCGGGCAGCGAGTGGTTCGTGTCGAACTCGTCTGGCGTGATCGTCGCCTTGGCGAGCGCCTGGGTCGACCCCTGGCGCGGGTACTGGTGGTCCCGGCCGTAGTCGCTGCCGGGAGCGCTGCTCGCGGCGTAGTCGTCACGTCGCTGCTCACGGTCGGACGAGGCCTTATTCCACGCGGCGAATGGGCCAGGCGGGTAGGTCGGCAGCGGCTCGTCAGGGACAGGCGCGAAGCCGCGAATCGCGTTGCGCGGGCTGCGAGCCGGATAGTCGCGGCTAGTCAGGCTGCCGCCGGGCCATCCGGCGGTCGAGCTGTCCTCGACCAGCCAGCTGTAGCCGCTGTCCGCCGGCTCGTCCTGTGCCCACCCGGAATTGTCCTGATCCGACCAGAAAGCACTGTCACCTGGCTGTTCGGCCGGTCCGCCGTAACCGGCGGCAGGGCGCCCAGCGCCAATGCTCAGCCGATCCTGGCCGACCTGACTCGGCACGGCCGCATGGCGCACCCGATAGGCCGGAGTAAATAGCGACGCACCCCCGTTGCCGCTCGGCCGCTCGGCCGGAGGCGCCGGGGCGACCCGCTGTCGTCGGCCTGATGAACCTCCAGGCGTCCCGTCACCCGCATTCCGCATGCGGTGAGCGTACCGTCCTGACGCCGCTCCCGAGTCCGGTAGGGTTGATTGCACCCGCTCTGACCGGCCTAGTCCTAGGGCATTTGGCGGATCAGGCCGCGTTATACCTCTGTCTTTTTGACCGTGGATGGCAACTGCCGGTATCCTTACCGGGCGTCCATCTGCGTCGGCGGGCGTGCGCGCCCGGAGACGTCGCTCTGCGAGCCGGGCAACAGCGCGCGAGTTGTAACTGTTCGAGTTGTAACTGTTCGAGCTGTAACTGTCGCCGGCGCTGCGGATATCCCACACCGGGCAGCAGACTGCCTGGCGCGGGCTCAACCATCAGGACTCAAACGCGAAGGCTCATGACTGTGCGCACTTTCAGCCCGAAGGCTGCCGATGTCCAGCGACAGTGGCATGTCATCGATGCGTCTGACGTTGTACTCGGCCGGCTGGCAAGCCACACGGCCACGCTGCTTCGCGGCAAGCACAAGCCGATCTTCGCGCCGCACGTGGACACCGGGGACTTCGTCATTATCGTGAATGCCGCCAAGGTCGCGCTGAGCGGCAACAAGCTAGTCGACAAGCGTGCCTACCGGCATTCCGGCTATCCGGGCGGTCTGCGTGCGGTCGCATACGGCGACCTCATGGCGACCAATCCGGAGCGGGCCGTCACCAAGGCTGTCCGAGGCATGCTCCCGAAGACCACTCTGGGTCGGCAGATGCTCCGTAAGCTCAAGGTCTACGCGGGACCTGATCACCCGCACCAGGCCCAGCAGCCGGTGCCGTTCGAGATCACCCAGATTTCCCAGCAGGCGGATGCCGGCCGGGACCGCGGCTAACCAGGAAGTACGAGGAAGACACTGTGGCTGAGCCCACTGCCGCACCCCCGTCCGGTGCGAGCGACCAAATCGACGAGACTGGCGAGCACCTCTCCCAGTACACGACCGAGACTCAGGACGCGGACACCTCCGCGAAGGCAGCCGCGCGCAAGCCGGTCGTGACCGGCCACGCGCTCGGCACCGGTCGGCGCAAGGAAGCCATCGCCCGGGTGCGCGTGATGCCAGGTACCGGTCAGTGGACGATCAACGGCCGCACCATGGACGTCTACTTCCCGAACAAGGTGCACCAGCAGCTGATCAGCGAGCCGTTCGTCACGCTCGGCGCCGAGGGTCAGTTCGACGTGGTGGCCAGGATCAGCGGCGGCGGCGTCAGCGGTCAGGCCGGCGCGCTGCGGCTCGGGATCGCACGGGCACTGATCCTCGTGGACCCGACCAGCCGGCCAGCCCTGAAGCGACTTGGCTTCCTGACCCGGGACGCCCGGATCAAGGAGCGCAAGAAGGCTGGACTCAAGAAGGCGCGCAAGGCGCCCCAGTACTCCAAGCGCTAGTTCACCCCGCCGCCGCCGTGCCGACGGCCTTGGCATTGCCAGGTGTCGGCACGGCGCGCACAGGGGATTTCAGGCAAGCGTCTGGACTTCACTGCGGGGGTGCGATTCATGGGTCAGCTCTTCGGAACCGACGGCGTGCGCGGAGTGGCCGGACGCGACCTCGATGCGCGCCTGGCGATGCGTGTGGCTGCGGCGGCGGCGTCCGTCCTGGGGACTGACGGCTCGGCTAGTGCCGACTATCCAGTCGGCCGTCGGCCGCTGGCGGTGGTCGGCCGTGACCCGCGTGCGTCAGGGGAGTTCCTCGAATCCGCCGTCATCGCCGGTCTCGCCGGGTGCGGCGTGGACGTCGTCCGGCTTGGCGTGCTGCCCACACCGGGCGTCGCCTACCTGACCGATACGCTCGGCGCTGATTTCGGCGTGATGCTGTCAGCCAGTCACAACCCGGCGCCCGACAACGGCATCAAGTTCTTCGCTCGTGGTGGCCTGAAGCTGCCGGATCTCGTCGAGGACGAGATCGAGGCCAAGATGGCCGAGCAGCTCGATGCCGGTGACGCCTGGGGCGTCCCGGTGGCTGGCTTCGGCCGGGTGCGAGATGGCGCGGGCGAAGCCGAGCGTTACCTGGTGCATCTGCTGAATTCGGTCGGCGTCACCGCCGACGGTCGCGCCGGTCCGCTGATGGGCTGGCGGATCGTGGTCGACTGCGCGCACGGCGCCGCCTACGACCTCGCGCCGAGGCTGCTGCGGCAGGCGGGCGCGGACGTCGTCGCGATCGGCATCGATCCTGACGGGATCAACATCAACGAGGGCTGCGGCTCGACCAGCCTCGACACGCTCTCCTCCGCCGTCGTCGAGCAGCGGGCCGACGCGGGCATCGCCTACGACGGCGACGCCGACCGCTGCCTGGCTGTCGACGCGGCGGGCGAGGTCATCGACGGGGACCAGATCCTCGCGATCCTGGCTCTGGCGCTCAAGGACGCGGGCCGGCTGGCGGGCACGACGGTCGTAGCCACGGTGATGGCCAACCTCGGCTTCCGCCGGGCGATGGCCGAGTCGGGCATCGAGGTGGTGGAAACCCCGGTCGGTGACCGCTACCTGATCGCCGCGATGCTCGACGGCAAGTACGTGCTCGGCGGGGAGCAGTCCGGGCACATCATCATGCTCGACCACGCCACGACCGGCGACGGCATGCTCACCAGCGTCCAGCTCCTGGTGACAGCCGCGAGCACCGGCCGCACCCTGGCCGAGCTTGGCCAGGTGATGACCAGGTATCCGCAGGTGCTCGTCAACGTGCACGGGGTGGACAAGGCGAAGGCGGCGGAGCTCAGGCACGCTCACCAGCGCGATCGCGGCCGCGCGGGCCGAGCTCGGCGAGTCGGGCCGGGTGCTGGTGCGGCCGAGTGGCACCGAGCCAGCCGTCAGGGTGATGGTCGAAGCGGTGGACTCCGGGCAGGCCCGCACGGTCGCCGACCGCCTGGCCGACATCATCCGCACCGCCGGCTGAGCCAGGGCGGTGCGAGGGGCGGTACCAGGGGGCGGTGCCAGCTGGCTGGCTCAGCCAAAGGCCAGCTAACGAGCACACCTCAAGATCGGCAAGTTCCTGTAGCGCGTCGTAGCTGTCGTCGCTCAGGTACTAGCCTGACAGCCATGTGCGGAATCGTGGGATACGCCGGTGACCGGCAAGCGCTCGGGGTCGTGCTCGACGGGCTCAGCAAGCTCGAATACCGCGGTTACGACTCGGCGGGAGTTGCCGTCCTTTCCGACGGCAAGATCTCGTGGGCCAAGCGGGCCGGCAAGCTTGGCAACCTGACCTCGGCCCTGGCCCAGAGCGCCCCCCTGAAGGGAACCGTAGGCCTAGGGCACACGCGCTGGGCGACGCACGGCGCGCCGACTGATCCGAACGCTCATCCGCACACCGACTGCGACGGTCATCTCGCTGTCGTGCACAACGGCATCATCGAGAACTTCGCCGAGCTGCGGGACCAGCTGATCGCCGACGGTCATGTCATGACCTCGGAGACCGACACCGAGCTTGTCGCGCATCTGCTCGAAGACGAGACCGCCGTCGCGCCCGGCTCGCTGGCCAGCGCGATGCGCGCGGTCTGCCACCGGCTCAACGGCACGTTCACGCTCGTAGCGGTCGACGACCGCGATCCCGACGTGGTCGTCGGGGCGCGGCGTAACTCACCGCTCGTCGTCGGCCGGGGGACCGGTGAGAACTTCCTGGCGAGCGACGTGGCGGCGTTCATCTCGTTCACCAAGGACGCGACCGAGATCGGGCAGGACCAGGTCGCCGAGATCCGGTCCGACAGCGTGACCGTGACCAACTTCGACGGCACCCCTGCCCAGGTCAAGGACTTCGTCGTGGACTGGGACGCCGAGGCCGCGGAGAAGGCCGGCTTCAAGTGGTTCATGGCCAAGGAGATCGCCGAGCAGCCCCGCGCCGTGGCCGATGCGCTCCTCGGGAGAGTCGGCGAGGGCGGCCGGCTGGTACTGGACGAGATGCGGCTCTCCGACGACGAGCTCAGGCAGATTGACAAGATCGTCATCGTGGCCTGCGGTACCGCGGCGCACGCCGGGCTGATCGCGAAGTACGCGATCGAGCACTGGGCGAAGATCCCGTGCGAGGTGCAGCTCGCGAGCGAGTTCAGGTACTCGGACCCGATCTTGACCCGATCCACCCTGGTGATCGCGATCTCGCAGTCCGGCGAGACGCTCGACACCTTGATGGCGGTGCGGCACGCCAGCGAGCAGCACTCGCGCGTGCTGTCGATCTGCAACGTCAAGGGCTCTTCGATCCCCAGGGCCAGCGACGCGGTTGTCTACACCCACGCCGGGCCTGAGATGGCCGTCGCGTCGACCAAGGCGCTGCTCACCCAGCTGATCTCCTGCTACGTGGTCGCGCTGTACCTGGCGCAGATCCAGGGCAGCATGTTCCCGACCGAGATCGCGACGGTGCTCGAGCAGTTGCACGCCCTGCCCAGCGCAGTCCAGGAGACGCTCGAACGCATGGGCCCGGTTCGTCAGGTCGCCCGCGAACTCGCCGACGAGCGCTGCGTGCTCTTCCTCGGCCGGCACGTGGGCTTCCCGGTCGCGCTCGAAGGCGCACTCAAGCTCAAGGAACTCGCCTACATGCACGCCGAGGGGTTCGCCGCCGGCGAGCTGAAGCACGGGCCGATCGCGCTGATCGAGAAGGAACTGCCGGTTGTCGTCATCGTGCCGCCACCCACCGACCTCCCGGTGCTGCACGCCAAGATCGTCTCCAACATCCAGGAGATCAGGGCGCGCGGAGCGCGGACAATAGTGATCGCGGAACGGGGCGATACCAAGGTCGCCCCCTACGCCGACACCCTGATCGAGCTGCCGCCGGTCCCCGCGCTGCTGCAGCCGGTCGTGGCGACGGTTCCGCTCCAGGTCTTCGCCTGTGAGGTCGCCGACGCCCAGGGACACGACGTCGACCAGCCGCGCAACCTGGCCAAGTCGGTCACAGTCGAGTAGCTGCGGGCTGGGCCAGGCTGGTCCGGCCGGATGAGGGCATGAGGGCATGAGGGCATGAGGGCATGCGGGCATGAGGCGGTCACGCGGTCAGCGACGTCCGGACGGCCGAGCGACCCTGATGGCTGACTTGCCCGATGGCGCGCTGATGCAGCGGGCCGCCGCCGGACTTGCCTCGGTCTGCAGCCGGCTGCTCGGCAAGGTCTACGGCAGCCGGGTCGTCGTCCTCGTCGGCACCGGTGACAACGGCGGCGACGCGCTGTATGCCGGAGCCAGGCTGGCGCGGCGCGGGGCCGGGTGCTTGCGGTGCAGCTAGGACCCGCGTTGCACGAGGCAGGCGCCCTCGCGCTGCTGACCGCGGGCGGCCGGATCACGACCGCGTCCGACGATGCGCCGGGCGGTGCGTCCGACGATGCGCCGGGCGGTGCGTCGGGCGGTGCGTCGGGCAGTGAGGTCGGCGGTGCGTCGGGCAGTGAGGTCGGCGGCGTCGGGGAGCGCGGCCGGGCGGGCCGTCTCGGCCGCGATCGCCGACGCCGACCTGATCATCGACGGAATCCTGGGCATCGGCGGCCGGGGCGGCCTCCGGGAGCCCGCCGCCTCCCTGGCGCAGGTGGTCGCCCAGGCCGCAGCCGACGGTGCGATCGTCGTCGCGACCGACCTGCCGAGCGGCGTCGATGCCGATACCGGCGTCGTGGCGGGTGCCGCTATCAGCGCCGACGTGACGGTCACGTTCGGGACGCTGAAGCCCGGCCTGCTCATCGACCCCGGCGCGAGCCGCGCCGGAACGGTCGAGCTCGTGGACATCGGGCTGCGCCCCGCGTCCGCCCCAGTCGCGGTGGCGCTGCAGGCGAGCGATGTGGCAGCGCTGCTGCCCGCTCCGGGCGCGGAGTCGGACAAGTATCGGCGCGGGGTGCTCGGCGTGCTCGCCGGCAGTGACCGCTACACAGGCGCGGCCGTCTTGAGCGTCGGAGGGGCGATCCGTGGCGGCGCGGCCTGGTGCGGCTGGTGTCAGCGGCACCGGCCGTCGCCGTGGTCAGGCAGCACTGGCCCGAAGCCGTGATCACCGTCATCGACCCGGCCGATCCTTCTGACGCGGTGGCCAAGGCCGGCCGGGTCCAGGCCTGGGCCGCAGGCCCGGGCCTTGGCACGGACGCCGAAGCCGAGGCGCTGCTCGGCGCGGTGCTCGGCACCGAACTCCCGGTCCTCGTCGACGCCGACGGGCTCACCGTGCTCAGCCGCCGCAAGGACTTGCTGGCCCGCCGCCCGCCAGGCGCCGAAACGCTGATCACCCCGCACGCAGGCGAACTAGCCAGATTGATGAACGAAGATCCGGCCCTCGATCGAGGCCCGCAGGCTCGAGTCGGCCCGGCGGGCTGCGGCCGAGCTCGGGGTGACGGTGCTGCTCAAGGGCTCGACCACCGTTGTCGCGACTCCGAACGCGGCCGAACCGGTCCTGGTGAACCCCACCGGGACGCCGTGGCTGGCCACGGCGGGCTCAGGGGACGTGCTGACCGGCCTGGCCGGCGCTCTCCTGGCGCAAGGTGTGCGTCCGGTGTCGTCGGCAGCCGGAGCAGCAGCGTTCCTGCACGGCCTGGCCGGCCGGATAGCCGCCCGACAGGCCCCCATCGGCGCAGCGGACATCATCGCCGCCCTCCCCGCCGCAATCAGGGCTATCTCGCCCGCCTCGCCCGCCTCGCCCGATTTCCCCTGAATTTCCTGGCCGCCTTGCCGTGCCGCCTAGCTACCTCGCCCGCATCCGGCGATCCCCCGGCAACTCGGCGCATTCCGGTCGATACCGGCGACAATCCCGCTCAATGGCCCAAACCTCAGCCGATCACGCGCCCGGATGCTCCGCAGCCCTATCCCATCCGGGTAATTCCAGCAGTAAGTCCCTACCTACTGCTGTTCGAGGCCGGTGTCTGACGACAGCATGGTCCTACTTACCGTCGTCCTGACAGCACTAAGTAGGACCATGCTGCTGTTGCCGACGGGGTCCGGTCCGGGCGTGGCCCCGTTTACCGCTGTACCGACAGGGTCCGGGGCGGGGCGTGGCCCGGTTTGCTGCTGTTTCCGTCGGGGTCCGGCGGGTCCGGGCGGCGTGTGGCCCTGCTTGCTGCTGTACCGAGGGGGGCGTGGTTCCGTTTGCTGCTGTTTCCGGCGGGGTCCGGTGCGGGGTGTGGCCCTGCTTGCTGTTGGCGGCGGGGTCTGGGCGGGGTGGCGGTCAGGGGGCGACAGGTGGGCTCGCACCTCGCGGGCCAGGGCCGGCGCGTCGACCGGGCCGGTGGTGGCGACCGCCTCCAGGCGTCCGGCGGAGCCCGCGTGACCGGGCCGAAACTGGCCGAGGCCACTTAGCTGGGCGAGTAGTGGCTGGAGAGGGCGTAGGTCAGCACCGCGTCCTCGCCGACCTGGGCGACCTGGGCGAGCTTGGCTCGGTGGGCCGGGCTCCATGGATAGCGGCCGTCGCCGGCGAGCCTCGGCGCCCGCGAGTCTCCTACGAAGAACGGGGCCACGGCCAGCTGCAGCTCGTCCGCCAGCCCGGTGGTCAGGAACTGGGTGAGGATCGAGGCGCCACCCTCGACCATGAGCCGCCTGATCCCGCGACGGTGCAGGTCGGCCAGCAGGACGCGCAGGTCGGCGGGCTCGCCGGCATCGACGGTCTCGGCCACCTCGTCCAGCCGACGTCGCGCCTGCGCGAGAGCACCCGAAGCGACATACACGATCGCACGAGAGGACCCGTCGACCCCGCCTGCCACGCCTGCCCTGCCCGCCACGCTCGCCAGGCCCGCCAGGCCCGCCCCGCGAGTCCCGCCAGCCTCGTCAGCGAAACACCGCGCGCCGGGGTCGAGATCTCCGCTGCGGGTTACCGTCACCCTGACCGGGTCAGGCGGCAGACCTCGCGCGATCCGCGCCTCCCGTCTCGCCTCCGAGCGCACCCGCAGCCGGGGGTTGTCTGCCCTGATCGTCCCCGCGCCGACCAGGATCGCGTCACAGCCGGCTCGCAGTTCGTCGACCCGGTCGAGGTCCTCAGGGCCAGAGAGCACCAGCCGGGCCGGCGTCGCATCGTCAAGGTAGCCGTCCAGCGACACCGCGCAGCTCAGCAGCACGTAAGGCCGTCCCAGAGGCCGTCCAGCCGACCCCCAGGCAGGTCGCCAGGCAGATCGCCGGGCAGGCCCCCCAGTCGGTCCCGCAGACGACTCTGCCGACCCCTGTGCATCCACGCACGAAGCTTACGGCGAGGCCCGCCAGTACATCACTCCCCGTGTGACCGGCCTCACGCAATGGCTACGGCGCGTAGTTCGGTTGTCACTGGGGAGTCTGCCCCCGGTTCAGAAACGGAGTTTGCCTGATGCGCCCATGGCGGAGCACCCCCAGCCACCCTTCTGAATCACCGGCGCCCGGCAGCCGTGGCCGTGGTCTGTCCGGATCGCGCCGGGTCGTGCTGGCGGCGGTCGCCGCAGTGGGAATCGTCGGTGCGGCCGCCGGTGTATCGGCGGCCGAGGTGACGGCCGGGACCGGCGGAGCCCAGCCGCAGTCAGCAGCAACGCACCGCTCCGGCGCCACCCCGAGCCCCGCCCCGCAGCAGCGCCAACCCCAGCCAAGCGCCCACACCAACCTCCGAGCCCACACCAACCCCCGAGCCCACACCAACCCCCGAGCCCAAACCCGGACCACCTCCTGCCGCTCTCTCGCCCACATCGGCGACTCGACCACAGTCGACCTGACTTCCGCCGACTCCCTGCCCAGCCGGGCCGACCGGCTCCAGGCCCGCTACGCCGACGTGGGCGTCAAGCATCTCAAGCTCGACGCCTCAGGCGGACGGTCCATCGTCGAGACTCTGCCCAACCAGGTGAACGGCTTCAACGTGGCCCGTGCCTGGCACCAGAGCGGATTCAAAGGCTGCTGGGTCTTCGCCCTCGGCACCAACGACGCGGCGAACATCGCGGCCGGATCCGCCGTCGACGCCACGGCCAGGATCGACCAGATGATGGCGATGGCCCACGGCCAGCCCGTCATGTGGGTGAACACCAAGACCATGCTCGACTCCGGTCCCTACTCGAACTCGAGCGAGCGAGCCTGGGACGCCGCGCTGGTGAAGGCGCTGCACAAATATCCCCGAGCATGCGGATCTTCAACTGGGCCGCGAAGGCCAGGCCCGACTGGTTCCTGTCGGACGGAATTCACTACAACCCGCTGGGCTGCGCGATGCGCGCGATGGCTATCGCCGACGCGCTCGCCCGGGCCTTCCCCAGCGGTGGACACAGCGACGGTCACAGCAGCAGCCAGGTCGTGCGGTAGCGAATCGCCAGCCATTGAGCGGCCGATAATGAACGGGCAGCAATGCCAGCCGCTCATTACCGGAATACAGGAAAGCGCATCCGCATCGGCACGCTCGCCTTCCCAAGTTTTGCCGACAGCGATACGTAGCCGTTAAAACCCCTGGGGTACTTCCACCCTGCCGCGGAACGAGGGTTCTCGCAGACCGGCGCGAGAACGCCGCGGCCCGAGGGGGAAATATGCCGAAGCCCGTTGGTGCCGGCCAGCGTTACCTGCCAGGACTCGACGGATTGCGAGCGATCGCGGTGCTCGCGGTTATCGCCTATCACGAGCAACTCGGATGGGCACCTGGCGGCTTGCTCGGGGTAGGCGTGTTCTTTACCTTGAGCGGATTCCTGATCACCAGCCTGCTCATCGAGCAGTGGGCGGCGGCCAGCACGATCAAGCTCGGCGACTTCTGGCTCAGGCGGGCCCGGCGGCTGCTGCCAGCGCTGTTCGTGATGCTCGCGATGGTGACCGCCTGGGTGACGATTGCCGATCGCGCGAGGCTGGCGAGCCTTCGGGGCGCGGTCGGAGCGGCGTCGGGCTATTTCAGCAACTGGTACCTGATCGCCAAGAACCAGTCGTACTTCGCGAGGTTCGCGCCGCCGGCGCCGCTTGACCACCTCTGGTCGCTCGCGGTCGAGGAGCAGTTCTACCTGCTGTGGCCGCTGCTGCTGCTCGGCGGGCTGTTCCTGCTTCGCCGGCTCGGCAAGCCCGCGCCCCGGTGGCTGCTCGTCCTGACCGCGCTGCTCACGGTGGTCTCGGTCGTACGCGATGATCCGGTTCTACCAGCCCGGCTTCGACCCGACCCGCGTCTACGAAGGCACCGACACCCGCGCGTTCGGCCTGCTGATCGGCGCCGTGCTCGCCCTGGCCTGGCCGATCGCGGCACACCTCGAAGCCGGCGAAGTCCGGCCGGATCCTGGCCGACGTCCTAGGGTTCGCCGGCCTGCTCACCATCGGCGTGATGATCTGGCGGGTCGGCGAGTACTCCGCGTTCTCCTATCGCGGCGGCATGGTGCTGCTCTCGGTCGCGACGGCCGGCGTGGTGGCCGCCGCCGCGATCCCCGGCACGGCGGTCGGACTCGCGCTCGGCTGGCGGCCGCTGCGCTGGATCGGCGCCCGGTCCTACGGCATCTACCTGTGGCACTTTCCGGTGATCGTGCTGACCACGGCGGTCAACACCAAGCCAAGCCTGCTCCGCGTGGCGATCCAGGTAGCGGCGGTCGTGATCATCGCGGCACTGTCCTGGAAATTCGTGGAGGAACCAATCCGCCACGGCGCGCTCAACCGTCTCTGGGCGAATGTGCGCGCAGCGGGCTCGGCGGCCCGGGCAGGCACGGCTGGTCGCGTGCCGACCATGACGACCTTCAGCGGGCTGGCCGCCACGGCCGGGATCACCGGGCTGCTGATCGTGGCAGGCGTCGGCCTGTCCGGCGCCAGTGCACGGCCCGGCACAAGGCGGGACCAGCGCCGGCTCGGAAATCTCGTCCGGGTCGCTGAACCCGCCAGTCACCAAGTCGATCGCCCATCCGAAGTCGATCGCCCACGGGGTGCAAAGCCCCGCCCCGACCGCCGACGGCCCGCTGCGCACCTCGTGCCGTGCCGTGGCGCACATCGGGGACTCGACCTCCGACGGCCTGGTCGAACGCCAGTACCTGCCGGTCAAGGAGCAGATCGCGGCTCAGTACGAGGACGTGGGCGCGCAGATCGGTCATCACGGACGTCGAGGGCGCACGCTCGGTCATGGAGACCCTGCCAGGCACGGTGAACGGCTTCGACGCCGCCAAGTCGATCAAGAAGCGCGGCTTCGCGGGCTGCTGGGTGCTGGCGCTCGGCACCGACGACACCGCCGACGTCACTGCGGGCTCGGCCTACAGCCTGGCCTTCCGGATCAAGAAGATGATGTCGGTCGCGCACGGCGAGCCGGTCATGTGGGTGAACGTGGTATCCCTGCTCAACAGCGGTCCCTATGCCGAGACGGCTATGGCCAACTGGGATCAGGCCCTGGTCAAGGCGTGCGGCAAGTACCCGAACATGCGCGTCTACAACTGGGCGAGCGTCGCGCGGAAGAAGTGGTTCATCTCGGACGGCATCCACTACACCTCGCTCGGCTACAAGCACCGCTCCACGGATATCGCGGACGCCCTTGCCCGGGCCTTTCCCGCGGTCGGGCAGAGCAAGGGGTGCGTGGTCTCCGGATAGCTCGGGTAGCTAGTCCTCGGACCGGCCGCCGAGATGCTTGGCGAGGAAGACCTCGGCGGCCCCGTAGAACTTCAGGCGGTTCTCCGGCTTGGCGAAGCCGTGCCCCTCGTCGGGGAACAGCATGTACTCGTGGTCGATGCCGGCCGCCTGTCATCGCGGCGACGATCTGCTCGGACTCGGACTGCTTGACCCGGGGGTCGTTGGCACCCTGGGCGATGAGCAGCGGAATCCTGATCTGGTCGGCCCGCGACAGCGGTGACCGGGACCAGAGGAACTCTTCGTCGGTCTCCGGGTTGCCGACGCGGCGGTGGAACTGGGCGACCAGCGGCGCCCAGTAGGGCGGGATGGTCTCGATCAGGGTCTTGAGGTTGGACGGCCCCACGATGTCGACGGCACAGCTGTACACGTCGGGCGTGAACGTAGCCCCGGCGAGCGCGGCGTAGCCGCCGTAGGAACCGCCGAAGATGGCGACCCGGCTCCGGTCGGCCCAGCCCTGGGCGACGACGTACTCGACCGCGTCGGTCAGGTCGTCCTGCATCCTGGCACCCCACTCGCGGTCACCCGCGTTGAGGAACGCCTTGCCGTACCCTGTCGACCCTCGGTAGTTGACCTGCACGCACAGATAGCCTCGGTTGGACATCCACTGCGCGTGCGGCTCGTAGCCCCACTCGTCCCTGGCCCAGGGGCCGCCGTGCACGTAGAGCACCATCGGCAGCGCTGATCTCGGCTGGTCGACCGGGAAGGTCAGGTAACCGTGGATGGTCAGGCCGTCGCGCGCCTCGTACGTGAACGGCTCCATCGGCGCCAGCGTGTACTTCGTCAGCGCGGGCTGATGCTCGAACAGGAACTTGCCCGTCTTGGTGGCCCGGTCGTAGACGTAGTAGTGCACTGGCCCGGCGTCGTTGATGAACGCCACCATCCAGGTCGTGTCCGCGTCGTTGGCGCCGGTGAACACCGGGTCGCCCGGGTTCAGCGCCCGGATCGCGGCAAGGTCGTCAGCGATATCCGGGTCGAGCACCACGTACTCGGACCGCTCCTTGAGCACGACCACGATCTGCGGCTCTTTGCTGTCCGGGTTCAGGCGCACCCCGCTGACGTCGGCCTCTGGGTCCCCGGCCAGCACTTCCTCGGCGCCGGTCGCCAGGTCCACGCTGATGAGCCTCGACGTGTCGGCGCCGACCGAGGTGATGAGCAGCAAAGACCTGCCGTCCTTGCTGAACGCGGCGATGTCGGTCGAGTTCGCGTCCTCGGCCGGCAGTCTTGAAGCGGCCGCCAGTCGTCGTCGGCGTTGTCCCGCACCAGGATGCTGAACGAGCCGTCCGGGTGCGTCGTGACACCGGCCCGGACGACGAAGTTCCAGTCGGCGGCCCAGGCGATGAAGCCCGGGTTCTCCACCTCCTTGGTCAGCTCTCCGGTCTCCAGGTCCAGCCGGTAGACGTCGTGCAGCTGGGGGTTGTCCTTGTTGAGCCCGATCAGCGCCTGCGTCGGGAAGTCCCGGTCGAGCGCGATGATCTGCGTCTGCACCTCGTCGAACGGCGTCAGGTCCCGCCGGTCCATCGTCTGCAGGTCGACGTCGTACAGCCGGAAGTTCTCGTCGCCGCCGGTGTCCTGCAGATAAAGCAGGTGCCGGTTATCGTGCGCCCACGCGTACTGCCTGATTCCGCGATCATCGTCGGCCGTAACCACCTTCGCGGCGTCTAGGTCGATGCCCTCGGAGTCGCTGATCGGCGCGACCCAGACATTGAGGACGTCGTCGTGCGGCGCGATCCACGCTAGGCGGGTGCCGTCCGGGGGATAGCCGCGGCATTGCCCGCTCTGGGTTACCGAAGAGAATCTGACGCGGAATGAGATCGACCATGTCCTTACCTAACCATGTGGCAAGGCATTTCGCGACAACCAGCTACTCGCAACTGGCCTGGCGAACTACTGGTTTACGACTGGCAGACTTGGAGCCCATGGACGGTCAGTCAGAAGCGATCGTCGACCTGGGTGCGATCAGATCAAATGTAGCCGCGATGGCGCAGCAGGCCGCCGGGGCTCAGGTCATGGCCGTGGTCAAGGCCGACGGCTACGGGCACGGAATGCTGCCAACGGCGCTGGCCGCGCTGGCAGGCGGCGCGACCTGGCTGGGTGTCGGTCAGGTGGCCGAAGGCGTCGCGCTGCGCCAGGCCGGCGTGCAGGCGCCGGTGCTGTGCCTGCTCGCCGCTCCCGATGCGCCTCATCAGGACGCGATCGCGCACGGCATCGACCTGAGCGCGGGATCCGTCGACCTGGTCAGGCAGCTCGCCGCCGCCGCCGAACTGGCTGGCCGGCCAGCGCGGCTGCACCTCAAGGCCGACACCGGGATGAGCCGTGGCGGCGCGACGATGCGGCACTGGCCGGAGGTGGTCGCTGCCACCTTGGCCGAGCAGGCCGCTGGCCGGTGCGAGCTGGTCGGCATCTGGTCCCACCTGGCCTGTGCCGACCTTCCCGGCCACCCCGCCGTCGACGCCCAGCTCGAAGGTCTTCGGCGAAGCGCTCGACGAGGCCGCTCGCCTCGGCGCGAAGCCGCTCGTGCGGCACCTGGCGAATACTCCCGCGCTGCTCACTCGCCCCGACACCTGGTTCGACCTCGTGCGTCCGGGCGGCGGCGTGACTGGCCTGTGCACGCTGCCGGGCGGGCCGCCCGGCTGGCTCCGGCCGGCGATGACCGTGCGGACGACGCTGGTGCAGGCGAAGCAGGTGCCAGAAGGTACGGGCGTGTCGTACGGGCACCGCTACTACACCAGCGCGCAGACGACGCTCGGGCTGGTGCCGCTCGGCTATCACGAGGGGATCCCGCGCAGCGCGCGTAACGTCGCACCGGTCCTGGTGCGCGGCAGGCGCCTGGTGATCAGCGGCACGGTCTGCATGAACCAGTGCGTCATCGACGGGCACGGCCTGCCCTTGGCCGCGGGTGACGAGGTGCTGCTCTTCGGCCCCGGCGACCAGGGCGAGCCGACCGCGCAAGAGTGGGCTGACCTGCTCGACACCCTTTCATACGATATCGTCACCCGGTTTACGGGGCAGATCCCCAGAAGCTACTGTGGAGTAACCGACGCGGAGGCGCCAGCGATGCAGGCCGGCGGGGTGGAGGTCTGATGGTCAACTGGCGCCGCCTGTCCGGGGTGGCCGGTCTGGCGGCCGGAGCGATCGCGGCCGGCGCCGGTGCCGTGGTGATGGCGGAGAAGATCGCCGTGGGCCGCATCAGGCTCCGGCCCGACCCGGCGGCCGCCGAAACCTTCGGCGGACCGTTCGGCGAGGAGACGACGGTGCTCGCCGACGACGGCGTGCCGCTCCACGTCCAGCTCAGCGGCCCGACAGACGCGCCGGTCACGATCATCTTCTGCCACGGCTATACGCTCAACTCCGACGTCTGGTACTACCAGCGAGCCGGCTTCAGCGCGACGGCGCGCTGCGTCTTCTGGGACCAGCGCAGTCACGGCCGGTCAGGCCGATCCGATCCGGACCTCGTCAGCATCGACCAGCTCGGCGCCGACCTGCACGAGGTCCTGACGGCTACGGCGCCGGGCGACATGCCGGTCGTGCTCGTGGGTCACTCGATGGGCGGCATGACCGTGATGGCGCTGGCCGACCAGCACCCCGAGCTCTTCGGCGGCAAGGTGATCGGCGTCGCCCTGATCTCGACCGCCGCGACCGCCATCGACCCGGTCACCTGGCTGCCCGTGCCGCTGCGTCCTGCGGTGCGGCTCGCGGTGCCGTCCATGATGACGGGCGCATCGCGGGGCCGGGTCGCCGGCGTAGTCGAGCGCGGCCGGCAGTCGGTCAGCGACATCGCGTTTCTCGGCACCAGGCACCTGGCCTTCGGCGACCCGAAGATGAGCCCGACGGTTGTGGACTTCCTGGAGCGGATTATCAGGGCGACCCCGATCGACGTGATCGCCGACTTTTACGTCGCGCTGACCGGTCACGAGAAACGGCACGCGCTCAAGGTGCTCAACACCGTTCCGGTGCTGGTGCTCACCGGTGACCGGGACCGGCTCGTCGACCCGGCGTTTTCCGAGGACATCGCGAATTCGGTGCGCGACGGCGAGCTGGTCAAGATCAGCGGCGCCGGTCACGTCGTGATTCTTGAGCGCCCGGAAGAATGCAATGCCGCCATCGCGGCCCTCGTGACCCGAGCCCTGGCGGCCAGGCGATGACCTCGGAGCAGGACGTCATCACCCTGGGCGTGCCCGGCGCGGCGCAGATGCGGGCGCTCGGTGCCCGCCTGGCCGAGTGCCTGCGGGCCGGTGATCTCGTCGTGCTCACCGGGCCGCTCGGAGCAGGTAAGACAACCCTCGTCCAGGGCATCGGCGCGGGCCTGGACGTCCGAGGCCCGATCACGTCGCCGACCTTCGTGATTGCCAGGGTCCATCCTTCGCTGCGCGGTGGTCCCGGGCTGGTGCACGCCGACGCCTACCGGCTCGGCAGCCGCCTGGAGGTCGACGACCTGGACCTGGATGCCGACGTCGACAGTTGCGTGACGGTAGTCGAATGGGGCGAGGGGCTCGTCGAGGGACTGGCGGAGGGCCAGCTGCTGATCACGATCGGCTGGGACCAGAGCCAGCCCGGTGGCGGAGCCGACGAGCCGAGGACCCTGACCATTGCGGCGCACGGCGACCGATGGCGAAGCGCCGGTGCTCAGCTGCGCAAGGTGCTGCTCGATCTCTGACTCGGCGACTGTGGTTTCAGCAAACACTGGCGGGCGTCAGGGAGCGGCGGGCAATTGTTCTGATCTGTCGCTCATGAGCCTGCCTGCCACGACTAAACTGCGGTACTCGAGATGCTCACCCCTCGTAACGCGTGGCCGCATGGCGGCCGGGAGGCGCCGTGACTGAGCAGGGTTACCCGCCGCGCCAGCCTGACCGTGACCGGTATGGCCGGCCAAGGACCCAGCAGCAGGTGCGCCGGGACGACTGGGACCGAGATGCCTTCGCGGCTGACCCGGGACCAGAGTCCGAGGTGCCGCCCTGGGCTATACCGGGCGGAGTCGAGCCCATCCGGAGTCCGCGCCGGGCGACGAGGACGGTCGAGCCCCCGCCCGACTTCGTGCCCGAGCGGCTTGAGCCGGTGGAGGACCCGCCGCCGCCCAGACGCGGTCGCGGCCGCACCAGGGCCGCCGCCACCCGTCGCAGGAGATCGCGGCGCCGCCTGGTCAACTGGGGTTCGGCGGCAGTGGTCGCGCTCGTGATCGCGGGCGTGGTGATCATCTTGGTGCAGCCCAAGGCGCATAAGCCGCTCTTCATCAATCACTTGCAGAAGGGCGAGTTCACCCAGGCACCCGACGCCTGCAAGGTGCTGCCGCGCCAGCCTGCTCAGTCAGTACCTCGACGGCAAGCCGTCCAAGAGCGTGCAGACCTCGGCTGGCGCGAGCAAGAGCGAGTGCACGTTCTCGGTGGACTCCAAGCCGACCTTCCGGGTGCTGGGCATCACGGTTCAGGCGTACCCGCCGAACCTGATCGCGCCGGGCAACGGCAGCGCTACCAGCTACGCCGTCTACACCTACGGCCAGGCCAGGCAGCTGCTCGTCAAGCCGCCCAAGCATGCGCCCGAGCCGCCGGCGACGATCACGCCGATCCCCGGACTCGGCAGCAAGGCGCTGCGGGCGCTGCAGGTCTACCGCTCCGGCTCGCTGCACCGATCGCGCGACGGTGCTCGTGCAGTACCACAACGCGATGATCACCGTGAGCCTGTGGGCCACGGCCAGCGGCGGCTTCGGGCCGGTGTCGACCAGCGAGCTTCAGGCTGACGCCGTCGGCGCGGCCCGGGACGTCCTGGCGAAAGTTAAGACCGAGCCCACCGCCTGAGCCGAGCGCTTCCCGCCGTCAGCGGGTCAGACGACTCGCTGACGGTGGCTACGCTGATACACCGTGCTAATCCTCGCCTTCGACACCGCTACGCCTGCCGTCACCGTCGCACTGTGCCGGCAAGCACCGGCAGTGGGCTGGCAAACACCGGCGCACGACGAGCGGCGAGTCCTGGCCTGCGAGTCGGCCGTCGACGCTCGCCGGCACGGCGAGCTGCTCGCGCCCACGATCCAGGCCGTGCTCACCGCAGCCGGGGCCACCGTCGCTGACCTCACGTCGGTCGCCGTAGGGACTGGCCCTGGCCCGTACACCGGGCTTCGCGCTGGCCTGGTCACCGCGCAGGTACTCGGCGAGACCCTGGGCATCGACGTCGACGGGATCTGCACCCTGGACGTGATCGCCGCCCAGGCCAAGGCGAGCGCGGCGGGGCGGGAATTCATCGTGGCCACCGATGCGAGGCGGAGCGAGGTCTACTGGGCGCGTTACTCGGCCACGGGCGAGCGGCTCACCGAGCCCGCGGTCAGCCTGCCTGCCGAACTGCCTGCGGGCTACCCGGTGGCCGGGGAAGGGCCGCTGCGGCATCCGGGCTTCGCGAGCGAGGTACATCGAGCCCCGCTACCCCGATGCGGCCGTGCCTGGCCGACCTCGCGGCTCCAGGGTGGCCAAGGGCACCCCGCCCGGCACCGGCGCTGCCGCTGTACCTGAGGCGGCCGGACGCCAGGGAGCCCGGGCGGCCCAAGCGCGTCACTCCGGCCGGGCAGGCGCGCGATGAGCGTGGCGTTGCGCCAGATGACGACGGCCGACCTCGACCAGGTCGTCAAGCTGGAGCAGGAGGTGTTCGGGGCCGAGGCCTGGTCAGCGCAGATGCTGCTCGGCGAGCTGGCGCAGCAGCCAGCGACGAGGTACTACCTTGTCGCTCACGACGACGAGCAGGTCGTCGGCTACGCGGGCCTGCTCGGCGCCGGCGACCAGTCCGACGTAGTCACGATCGCGGTGACGGCGGCCCGGTGGGGCAGCGGGATCGGCTCCACCCTGCTCGAGGCGCTCATGGCCGAAGCAGGCCGGCGCGGCTGCACGAGATCTTCCTCGAGGTCCGGACCGACAACACCCGCGCGCAGGACCTGTACCGCAGGTACGGCTTCGCCGAGATCGGCATCCGGCGCGGCTACTACCAGCCGTCCGGCGCCGACGCCCTGGTCATGCGGCGCGAGCTAGCCCACCACGGCCTGCCCACCACGAGCCGGCCCGCAGCAACCCGGAGGAACGATGACCGCCCCGCTCGTGCTCGGCATCGAGTCGTCCTGCGACGAGACCGGCATCGGCCTCGTTCGCGGGCACGAGCTGCTGGCCGACGCGGTCGCCTCCAGCGTTGCCGAGCACGCGCGGTTCGGCGGCGTGGTACCCGAGGTCGCCAGCCGGGCGCATCTGGAGGCCATGGTCCCGACCGTGCAGCGGGCGCTGGACACGGCCGGCGTCACCCTGCGCCAGGTCGACGCCATCGCGGTCACCGCCGGTCCCGGGCTCGCAGGCGCTCTGCTGGTGGGCGTGTGCGCGGCCAAGGCCTACGCGCTCGCGCTCGGCAAGCCGCTCTACGGCGTCAACCACCTCGCCGCGCACATCGCGGTCGACCAGCTGGAGCACGGCCCGCTCCCGACGCCAGCGATCGCCCTGCTCGTCTCGGGCGGGCACTCGTCCCTGCTCGCCGTCCGCGACCTGACGGGCGACCTCACCCCGCTTGGCGCCACGATCGACGACGCGGCCGGCGAAGCCTACGACAAGGTGGCGAGGCTGCTGGGATTGCCGTTCCCCGGTGGACCGCCGATCGACAATGCGGCGAAGACCGGCGATGCGCGAGCCATTTCCTTCCCCAGATCTAAATACCGTGACGGGACAGCTGACTTCTCCTTCTCCGGGCTGAAGACCGCCGTGGCCCGGTGGGTCGAGGCGCGCGAAGCCGACGGCCAGCCGGTGCCGATCGCCGACGTCGCCGCGTCGTTCCAGGAAGCGGTCGCCGACGTCCTGACGCGCAAGGCAGTCGACGCCTGCCAGCGCCACGGCATCGGCCACCTGGTAATCAGCGGCGGCGTGGCCGCCAATTCCCGGCTCAGGGCGCTCGCCGCCGACCGGTGCGAGGCGGCCGGGATCGAGCTCAGAGTGCCCAGGCCGGGCCTCTGCACAGACAACGGCGCCATGGTCGCCGCGCTGGGCTCCGACCTCCTGGCCGCGGCGTACCCCCGTCACCCCCAGAGTTCGCCGCCGACTCAGCCCTCCCGATCACCACCGTCCTAGCCGCCTAACCCCCGTCCCCCGAGACCCGCCCCGCCCCGGTCCGCCCCGCCCCGTTCGCCCGCCCCGGTCTCCACCCCGAACCCTGACCTATTCGCCCCATCGCCCCTGTTTTCGCCTATACCGGTCAACCCTCAACTTCAGCTTGAGGCCCAGCAGACTCACAACGATCGCGCCCCAGCACCAGCAAACTCACATCGACGGGGTGCGATGGGGCTGGGCTGGCGGGGCCGGCACCAGCAAACTCACATCGACGGGGCCGCGGTGACGGGCCAGCGTCGGCTGGGCGCCAGCAGGGGCGCCGGAGCGGTGGACCGTCGGGTGAGGATTGCCGGCGGGCCTAGCGGGCGGGGGCTGGCCGGGGTGGTTAGCGGGGGTGGGGGTTAGCGGCGGACGGTGCGGATGGTCATTGTTCGCAGGGGCATGCGGAATTCGCCGGTCGCCGTTTGCGGCGTTGTGTCGAGGTAGCGACGTACCTTGGTGAGCACGGCCTCGCGCTCGGCTGGTTCCATGATCAGGAAGAGCGAGTGCGTCCGCAGCGTCTCGATCATCGAGTCCGCCGTCCTGGGGTGGGAGTGCCGGAACTCCGCGCGCTCCGGGGAGGAAGAGCCGCTGACCGGCGGCGGTGAGCCAGCTGCTCAGGTCGTCGTCGTCGCGCTCGGTGCCGGCGATCGGGACCACGGTGCGCCGGCCGCTGGCCTCGTGCAGGCCGGCGACCCAGTCGACCGAGGCGTCGTCGGCGTTCCAGAGCCCGCCCATGACTCCGCCCGGCCGCAGCACCCGGGCGATCTCCGGGATCGCGCGGTCGAGGTTGAACCAGTGCATCGCCTGGCCCGCGACGACAGCGTCGACCGAAGCGTCGGGGAGCGGTATGGATTCCGCGCTGCCCTGCATGGACCGCACTGCGGGGACCTGCCTGCGCAACTCGGCCAGCATCTGCTCGTCGGGCTCGACCGCCACGACCTCGACCGCCACGACCTCGACCGCCGTGACTTCGACCGCCGTGACTTCGACCGCCACGGTGCCGGGTTGGCTGCTCGCCGGGTCGCCGCTGAGCCGAGGCCGGCGAGCTGAGCGGTGAGCTTGCCGGTGCCGGGGCCTAGGTCGAGAACGGTGAGGGGCTCGGCAGGCCCGGCGGGGGCGGTCCGTCCGGCGAGCGGTGCGAGGATCCACCGGATGCCGTCGACTGGGTAGCGGGGCGGTGGGCGGCGTACTGCGCGGCGGCAGTGCCGAACGACGAGGCGCGCCTGGCCAGCTCGAAGGTGGCACCATTGTTCACGGTGCCGTCGTCGGCCGTTCTGGTGCCGGCCGTTCTGGTGCCGGCGGTACTGGCGTCGGGAGTGCTGTCGACCGAGGTGACCTCATGCGAGTCGTCCATGCCGAGCACACTATCGAGCACACTATCTGGACAAAGCGACGGGACGCGCGCGTCTGCGCGGGCGGCGATTTGACCGTGGTAGCTAGCCCGGCTAGTGTGCAGCACTGGCACTCGATGTTGTAGAGTGCTAACGCGACGAGGATGGTCTGGCACCCGCGACGGCAGGCCCCATGGTCGCCTCTCTAGTAATCAGCTAGCCCTTTCCGGAGGGGGAGGTCAGATCGTGACGACCGCCACCAAGGTTGTTATTAAGCCACTAGAAGACCGGATCGTTGTGCGTCCGCTTGATGCTGAGCAGACCACTGCATCTGGTCTTGTGATTCCTGACACTGCCAAGGAGAAGCCGCAGGAGGGCGAGGTCATCGCCGTCGGACCAGGCCGGTTCGACGACGCTGGCGCCAAGCGCGTTCCTATGGACGTCAAGACTGGCGATGTCGTGCTGTACAGCAAGTACGGCGGCACCGAAGTGAAGTATGCGGGCGAGGAGTACCTGGTGCTCTCGGCTCGTGACGTGCTCGCGATCATCGAGAAGTAGCGAGTACGGAAGCTTGCCGGGCGGCTTGCCTCCCGGCAGCGCATGAATGCGCCGCCCCGGATTGGCTGGTGGCCTCGGAAGCAACAGCCTCCTAGGACTCGGGCCAACCCGGGGCGGCGGCATGACGGAGTAAGACAGGCCGCGTTAGCGCGGCCGGGCAATACCGGGCCGTCTTTTCGCGGCCATCCATAACGATCAGCCGAGGTGCTGCATGGCCAAGAGCCTGGATTTCGACGAGGAAGCGCGGCGGGCGCTTGAGCGTGGTGTGGACAAGCTCGCCAATGCCGTCAAGGTGACGCTGGGTCCCAGGGGCCGCAACGTCGTCATCGACAAGAAGTGGGGCGCTCCCACCATCACCAACGACGGTGTCACCGTCGCCCGTGAGGTCGAGCTGGAGAACGCTCAGGAGAACCTGGGTGCGCAGCTCGCCAAGGAAGTCGCCACCAAGACCAACGACGTCGCCGGCGACGGCACCACCACTGCGACCGTGCTGGCGCAGGCGATGGTGCACGAGGGGTTGCGTTCAGTCACTGCTGGGGCCAACCCGATGTCGCTGAAGCGCGGTATCGACGCCGCTGCCACCGCCGTGTCGGAGGCGCTGCTCAAGAGCGCACGCGACGTGGAGGAGCGGAGCGAGATCGCGAATGTGGCGACGATCTCCGCCCAGGACGCCAAGGTCGGCGAGATCATCGCCGACGCGTTCGACAAGGTCGGCAAGGACGGCGTCATCACCGTCGAGGAATCGCCGACGATGGGCCTGGAGCTGGAGTTCACCGAGGGTCTCCAGTTCGACAAGGGCTACATCTCCGCGTACTTCATCACCGACCAGGACCGGATGGAGGCGGTCGTCGAAGACGCCTACGTCCTGCTCCACAACGGCAAGATTTCCTCGCTGCCTGACCTGCTTCCGCTGCTGGAGAAGGTCGCGCAGACCCGCAAGCCGCTGCTGATCGTCGCCGAGGACGTGGACGGCGAGGCGCTGTCGACGCTCGTGGTCAACAGGATCCGCGGCCTGCTCAACATCGTGGCGGTCAAGGCACCGGGATTCGGCGACCGTCGCAAGGCGATGCTCGAGGACATGGCGATCCTCACCAACGGCCAGGTCGTCTCCGAGGAGATCGGCCTCAAGCTGGAGCTTGCCGACCTCGACGTACTCGGCAAGGCCCGTCGGATCACCGTCACCAAGGACACCACGACGATCGTCGACGGTGCCGGTGAGCAGGACCCCATCAACGACCGGATCCGCCAGCTCAAGGCCGAGATCGAGGCTTCGTCCTCGGACTGGGACAAGGAGAAGCTGCAGGAGCGCGTCGCCAAGCTGTCCGGTGGCGTGGCCGTGCTGCGCGCGGGCGCCGCTACCGAGGTCGAGCTCAAGGAGAAGAAGCACCGCCTTGAGGATGCGATCTCGGCGACCAGGGCCGCGATCGAAGAGGGCATCATCGCCGGTGGCGGCAGTGCCCTGATCCATGCGTCCGCCGCACTCGGCGACCTCGGCCTCTCAGGCGACGAGGCGACCGGCGTTGGCGTCGTCAGGCGCGCGCTGCTCGAGCCTGGCCGCTGGATCGCGCTCAACGCGGGCGCGGAGGGCGGCGTCGTCATCGCGGCTGTCGCCGAGATGCCCGCTGGTCACGGCTACAACGCCGAGACCGGCGAGTACGGCGACCTGATGGCGCAGGGTGTCATCGACCCGGTCAAGGTCACCCGGTCCGCCGTGCAGAATGCCGCGTCCATCGCTGGCATGCTGCTCACGACGGAGGCACTGGTCACCGACAAGCCGGAGAAAGAGGCGGCCGAGGCCGGCCACGGGCATGGTCACGGGCACGGCCACACGCACTAACCGAGCGCCGCTGCTGTGCTGAGGCTGCACAGCTCTGAGGCTGCACAGCTCTGAGGCTGCACAGCTCTGAGGCCGGGACCTGCTCGCTGGTCCCGGCCTCAAGCGCGTCAATGGGGTAATTGGCTCCAATTGGAGTCAAGCTGCAATGGTGCGCGGCTGTAGGTTCTCACGGCAGTTGTCCAGGACACCCGTCTTGACGTCCACTTCGTTCGGGGTTCTCAGCGAGTTGTCCGACGGTCTTTCTCACCGATCTGTCCTTTTCTTCAGATACCCTCTCACGGTCGGACCTCGTTCAGCTTCTTCAGCGCCTGAACGACCTCTTCACGCGCATCCCTAGCTACCCCGATGGCATAACCGGGCTGGCTAGCCTGCGTCAGTTCCGCAGACTTCGGAAGCTCGTCACGCATCCCGACAAGGGCCTGCTCAAGGTAGTTGTGTTCTATCTGCCGCCATCCGTGCAGGGTGGGCTTCGGTTCCGAATCCCGGACGGCCTTCCAGAACAGCGTCTCGGCGAGCTGTCCGATGTCCCGTAGCTGGCGGACCTTGCGGTCGCGCTCATCGGCAGCACGGGCTCTCTCGGCTACCTCAATTGTCTCCGTGGCTGCAGCCACTAGATCATTCGCCGCAGTAACCGTCCGCTCTGCCGCAGCCAGAGACTTGGCCGACGACGACGCAGTGTCCCTGGCTACAGTCAGCAGCTCTCGGACCGCAGCGACGGTCTCCCGCGCAGACTCAGCCGCCCGGTTACTCTCCTTGACGGCCTCTTTGGCAGCCGCTGTCGCCTTTCTGCCCTCTCTTACGGTTTGCCAACCGAACCAGGTCACAATTCCTGTCATGACGACGAGCACCGCTGTCAGCGCCAGCAGGAGGTTGTTGACGTCATCTGGATTCATGGACTAAGCGTGGCATGAGATCTTGCGGAGAATAGGTGGGGACGGTGATGCTGCCCAGCTCTCGGACCTCGGTTATGCGAAATATGGCCCCAATGTCATTAATGCTGCCAGGCGGCCATCGGTGCCTTGTCGTATCATCGCGATGCAGGCATGAGCGCTGGAGGACCGATGTCCCGGACCACGGTGGGGCTGCTGACCGCAGCTGGTGCTGTCATGGCCGCGCTCGTTGGGGGCACCGGCGGCTGGGTGGAAGCAGTTCTAATCGCTTTCGCTGGTACCGCCGCCGGCCTAGCGGCCTACCTGGCTCTGCCGCCTTCAAAAAAAATCACCCAGCTTCTGATATTCGCCAGTATCAGAAGTTGAGCGCAACCATCCCGGCCGCGAGCCAGTCTGGGCTTTTGGGATCTGCAGGAAAACTGGAGCCGGGCGGGCATGGGATGCACGTCACCGGCAACAAGGGCGGCCCTGAAGCAGCCCGCACCGCATTGCCTCGGGCTACCGTTGCCGTATGTCTCCGTCGTCGACCTGTCCAGTCCCAAGCGCCCATCGGCGGCTCATGGACTGCCATGTCCACTGGCATGCCGCCGCCGACGCTTACATGGAACCGGAGGCCTTCCGCCTTAACCTGAACTCCTTGATTCAAGGTCTTCGAAATGTGACTTTCCTGCTTCAGAGCCAGAAGCGCGACCTTCCCTCCTTTGGGGACTGGTACGGCGCATGGCAGCGCGCCGTCAAGGATGACCTCGTTATGCGCTGGGCGGTCAGCGCCCGAAACCGCATCGTGAAGCAGTCAGACCTGGAGATGCACAGTACGGCCCTGGTTCGGTTGTCGTTCGACTGGCTGAACGAAGTTGAGGAAGTCGTAGAGGTCCCGCCGCACTACACGACGCATCGGACCATCTCGGGTCTTCTGTCGGCCATCCCGGACCTGACCGAGGGAGTAGTAACGATTGAACGCCGCTGGGTCGACGTCGAGTTGCCGTCGTGGGAGCTTCTGGAGGCAACCCGCTACGCCTACGGCTGCCTGGCGAGAGTCGTCAAGCTGGCGCACGGCGCGGCCGGGGCTGCGGCCTGCGACCTCGCTACCCGCAAGCCGGAATGCGTCGGGCCGGGGCTGAACGAGTCGCCACAGTGCATGGCCCAGTTCGACGACGACCGGCGCTTGCACGTCGACCTCGCCACCATGACTCAACTGATCGAGGAGCTGGAACGCCTCGACGCCGTTCCCCGCGAGGTCACGGATGCCAGGTACGGCCCGATGGGGGCTTCGGGGGACGCCATCGGGCGCTTGCCGCAGGTAGTCGAGATGACCAAGACGATGCTCTCTGTCGACAAGGAGCTTGCTCCCGTAGCCTGGCTGATCCGGGGTGAGCACACCGTCGATGTCCTTGCCGTGCCGATCCCGGACCAGCGGAGCAAGTCAGTCCAGATGAACCGCGTCGCTGACCAGGTAGAGCACCTTAATGCCGACGGCCTTATCTTCATCGTCGAGAGCTGGCTGGATCCAGCCGATTCGGACTTGGAGATCGGCGACCGGGACATGAAAGTCTCCCACCCTCGCGAGGAACGCGGCGAGGGCATCTGGGTCACCGCGATCACGAAGGACGGGCGCTCCGCAGAGGTGATGACCCCGTTCTTCCGCGCTGAAGACGGAGAGATCACCTTCGGCCCGTCCGCGTTCAGTAAGGGCGGCGTGCCCAACATGCTTCTTCCGGTAATACGCAGGTGGGATCAGACGAAGCCGCCCGGTGCAGCAAGCCAGGGAAGAAGTAGTACGTGACAACGCCATCAGCGGCGTTCACCGGACAAGGTCAGACGGGTGTCGTTAGGGCGTAGGACCGAAGAGGGCATCCGGCACGTTTGCAGCGGTCGGGAGGGCGGCCTTCCATCGGTCGATCCATTGTTTCCGCTCCTGATTAGCTACCGCTACGGTCTTCGCTTCGAGCAACCCTTGCAGGGCAACTGCCAGAGACAGCCGAGCGAGTTGCTCCACGAACGCCTGCACCGTCTCTGCTGACTCGTCGTCAACCGGCCCGCCATGAGCCAGCGCATTTCGCACTCGCCGGAGGCGATCGAGCGTTAGCTTCCAGTCGCTTTCGAGATCGCCGAGCCATGCGGGCAGCGCCGTCAGGGTAAACCTGCTGACAGCGTCCTGCACGCGCCGCCCGGTGTTGTCGTGAGGATCGAAGATGCGCGCCAGCTCGGGGAGGGCGTTGAAGCCTTCCCTGAGGTCTAGTGCGTACCCGCCCGGCTGGTACGTCGTGATCCTCTGACCGAGAGCTTGGAGGTAGTCCCTATCGGCCTGGTTGGCAACCATCTGTGCCCTTGCCAGGCACGCGTCGATCACGCCGCGTAGCTGCTGCATCATGAGGTACCTGATCCACCGCGCCTGCTGGAAGTCGTCGACGTATTTCTGCCACGGTGTATCGTCCGCACGCTGTGACAAGAGTTCGAGTACCCGGACATGCAGCAAGACCGCAGCCAGCGGGGGCTGTCTCCGGGCCTGTTCCCACCAGTGAACTGCCTTGACGACCTCCGAGAACTCGGGATCCGTGATCGGCAGGTGCGCGCGCAGCTTTGTCGCCAGCTCAGCCAGCTCTGCATCCATGGCGTCTTGGTAGGCGTTGTTTGCCCGGTGCGCATCGGCGCGAACAGCTTCAAAGCCTGCGAGGACCTGGGCGCGGTCATCGACCGTGACGAGGTACCCCGTCATGCGCCGCCAGAGGGTGTCACCGATGTTGAAACCGGCTAGCGCAACGACTGCCTCTGCCTGCTCGGTTGCGACACGGACCGGGTCAGTCCAGGCACCCGCACCGAGATCTATTCGTGCGAGGACCTCACCCGCGCCGTCCGGCAGGTCGCTTGGCCTGACGAAGCCCTCGGCGGACTGCAGTTCGCTCGGGACGGGCGTGGCTCCCGGCCGGCCCCTTTGACTGAGGGCGTGCTGCAGCCACTGGGCCTTGTAGAAGGAGACTGGACCGACGTCCTGTGTGTACCTGCCGTTTCCTGCAAGGTCGAAGGCAATCCAGACGACATAATGGCCCTGTGTTGCGGGCTTCGTGAGAAGCCGTTCGCACAGCTCAAGCTGCTGAACTTCAGTCAGCGCCGCGCCGGTTGCCGGTAGTGGCCGCGGAACCTCGTCCTCACTGATGTCACCGAGCCAGAGCCGTGCCAAGGAGACCCCGTAGGCTTGGTTACCTAGGACGTCGGCAAGGTGGCGGCTCATCTGCTCAGCGTCGTGGTCGCCCTCCCGCACCAACTGCCAGAAAAGCTCCCGTCGAAAACTGAGTGCTTCCCAGGTCACTGCCGGGTCGTGGCACGCCTCCCTGAGGTCGCTCCAGGCACCTACTCGGGTTTGGGGCTGGGCCCACCTTGCGCCTAGCTGGTTGAGAATCTGCTGATCGGAAGTGCGGCGGCGGGCTTGAAGCCGAGCTTTCGTGCGGTCCTCATTGTTAGTGATATCAGCATCGAGTTGACCAGCCGCCGACACCGCCGCCGCGAGGTCCGTGGCGAGTACGTTTCGAAGGCCTGACCCTAGGCGGCTGACACTGCGCTGGAAGTCGACTATCGCCGACTTCCAGCCCTGTTTGTGCTGCCCGTCGTAAGGGCGTCGGTCGGCAAGCCAGCCTTGCAAAGCGCGGGTAGCAGCCACGATGCTGACTTCCTCGGCTGGCGTCCAGGGAACGTCCGGCGACAGGACTGCAGAATGCAGCTGGTCTATCCAGCTTGGCGGATAGGTTCTCGGCGCGTTGAATGGTGGCACAGCCGGCTTTCCCCAGATTGATCAAGCAAGTTTACGCTCGGCGTAAAAGCACAGGACAACATGAGCCGGACAAATCGACTTCATGGTCGTCTTGCGCCTCTGGGCTCACGACCACAGCAGTCCACGCAGTGACGTTGAGCTATGGAAGTCTTGCCCTCTCGACGTTACCCTGCTGGCTGGTCTGACTCCGGCCCGCCGATCGGTCGGCGGCATCGGTTCTGCAACAGTCCCGCCCTGTACGCTCGCCGTCCCTCTGTCCGGTCTCAATCGAGCTGGCAGGTGTTGGTTCTGCTCGCAGGGGATATGCCAGATCGTTTGAGACCCCGATCCGCCGTTGTCTCAGTTGACCTGGCATTTTTCTGGCCAGCCCGCGTTTTCTCCCCGACTTGGCTCAAATTAGTGCGCAGATTCGTGGCTCATCGCGTTCCAGGGTGTGGCTGGGGTCGGAAGCCGCCGGTTTCGAGCAGGGATCGGGCGATGCGAGCCAACCGCCGGATCACGGTGTCGCGTGCGACGCCGTCGCAGCCGCAGCAGGCCGGCGACAGTTAGCGAAGCGCGTTCAGCTCGTCGAGGGCGCGATGGCCGCGCCTGACCACCCCGGCAACGGCATCGTGGCGCCCGAGACGGATGGGCCATTCGAGCTGCAGGAGGATCTGCGTCGCTGCCAGCATCGCTGCCCCCTCCCAGCCGACCAGGGCGATGATTCTCGTCTGCAGCCGCCGTCGGGCACCGTCCAGCGGATCGGAGAAGGTGTGCCACTGGAGGGTGGTGAGATCGGTCGCCCGCGTGCCGCTACCCGCGTTCCCGATATCCACGACCGCCGCCACCACTCCGTCACGGACCAGGACATTGCCCGGGATGATATCGGCATGGACCATGTCCGGTGCCTCTCGCGGCGGCGGGACGCCGGCGCACGCGAGCCGCAGGCGCCCGGCCAAGGCCGATACCACGGAGGAATACCCCGAGACCCTGGCCACGGACTGGCGGAGACGCGACTGCTCGGGCGTCTCG
This sequence comes from uncultured Actinomycetota bacterium, assembly GCA_963737865.1. Taxonomy (GTDB): domain Bacteria; phylum Actinomycetota; class Actinomycetes; order Streptosporangiales; family Streptosporangiaceae; genus Chersky-822. The sequence continues at coordinate 360,351 of CAVTUG010000001.1, forward strand.
TTGAAATCCAGCCCGGCGACAGCCGGTTCCTGACCGGTGGCGATCCGCCAGGCGTACGACCAGTGGTCATAGGGCTCGGAGGCCTGGCCAGCTTGGAGTTCGATGATCTCCATCAGCTGCTCAACGACGGACGGGGTCAGCTCTGGCACGGGAGCCGCGTCAACGAAGTCCATCAGGTGCCATACATGAGTGGCGGTGGCCCCCACTCCAAGCCAGGCCGGGGTGGGATAGCCGCGCCTGCGCATGTGCCCGACCACCCTCCGGGCCCGCAACGTCCCGTCCAGGCGGTCGAGGTGCACCCGGGGCGCTGCCTTGAGCACCGCATCTGCCCCTCCGGCCAACCGGACCCGCATGGCACCCGTATCGTTGCCTCCGGGCAGGCGGCTGAGAAGAGTGACCTCTGCCCCGACCACGCTGGCCACGTCGTCCAGGACCTCAGCCGGCAGCTCTTCGGGACGGGTGCCCTGGTTCACGCTGTCCCCCAGATCCGGCCGCCTGGCTGACGGCGATCAGCTCCGGCCATCCCGAACTCGGCAAGCACTTCGCCGGGGACAGCATCCACACGCTCCGAGGCGACCACGTCGGCAACGATAACGACATGGGTGGGCGCAGCCAACTGGTTACCGTCGCTTCAAGGGGATGACGCCAGCACAACCGAGGGCACACCGGCCAGTCTGCGGCCCCTGGTTAGTGCACAAATCTGCGCCACGCGCACCAGGAGACAGCAGGTCAGAGCCACACACCAGCGGTGAACCCGTAATCGTGAGCCAAGTCAGGTCTCAGTTGACCTGGCATTTTTCTGGCCAGCCCGCGTTTCCTCGTCACGGAGCGTGGAGAAAAGGTGCGTTGCGGACATCCGCGCGGGGACCGTCGGCCATGGCAGCTTCGCCTCGCCGTCAGGCCTGCTCAGGGCTGCGACCGCTCCCGTGCCTCCTGGTAGCGGTAGCTTTCGGCCCACTGGGCGTTGAGCTCATCGGCAAGGCGCTTGTGCCGGACGGTGATCTCGCGTCCCGCAGGCAGGTCAAGCCCCAGGAATCTGAGCACGCCAGAGGCGATGCAGACGGGATCGTCGTCAAGGTCCTCGTAGAGCACCCGGTGGGGCCGGATGCCCTCGGCGGCGAACCACGCCTCCCACGAGGCGTTGTCTTCCTTGATCTGCCGGACCAGGTCACGCGCCTGGCCGAAGTCGAAGCCCGGTTCAGCAGCCGGCTCCTGCCGCTCGTCGGCTGTCTCGAACCACACGCCCGTCTGCTCGGCGCGCAGCAGGGACACGGCCTGGGCGACGACGTCGCCGCGCCCCAGGTGGACGAAGCGCGTCCGGCCGAAAGCCGCGTTCAGCAGGCCGGCAGCCGACCCGGCATGGCCGGGGTAGACGGGGGCGAGGTGGGCGGTGACCTCGTCCATCGTTCCCCACATGATCCTGGCGGCGAAGACGCCGTTGGCCGTGCTCCCGGCCGCGACCGCGGCCTCGAAGTAGCTGGCGTAGTCAAAGGCTCCGCTGGGCGGGTCCGCGATGCCCCAGCTGGCGGCGAACTCCCGCTCGCCCTGGCGGCGGAACCAGGACTCGGGATGCCCCGCGACCCCCGTGGAATCCAGCAGCCCGCACAGTAGCGAGCTCCCCGTCCGGGGCGCGGCGCAGATCAGGTACGAGTCGAGCCGCCCGGTATCAGAGGCTTGCACCACAGGCATGGCGCGATTGAAGCACGCCTCCGCGCCACGCGGCAACGGGATAACCAGGCCGGGTCTACCGCCATCCGCCACCGGAGGCCTGCCAGGTCATCTGAGACTCGCTAGATCACCCGCAGTTCAAGTGAGAATCCGCCACATCGGCTGAGACCGGACACCCTCTTCTCAAGGAAATGTCCTAAAGGACAAGCTCTGGACAACTCTTTTGAGAAAGGGACATCTTTATTGAGAACCTACAGCGGCCTTTACTTGCGACGATTTTGAAGTTTCATTTCCGTGGTTGAGTGATCCGTTTACCGGGGCATGATGTAACCATGGCGCCTGGGGATCGGGGTGTGGCAGTCAAGACGGCCATGACCAACCTGACCGAGCTGGCGGTACGGGGTGAGCCAACCGCGATCGAATCGCTGATCAGGCAGGTTAGGCCCATGATCGTGCGGTACTGCTTGGCGAGGCTCGGGCCTGCGGGCTGGTACAGCCAGCTCGCCGACGACGTAGCGCAAGAGGTATGCATCGCGCTGATCGCCGCGTTGCCGCGTTATCGGGATCGGGGTCGGCCTTTTAGCGCCTTTGTGTTCGGAATCGCCTCGCACAAGCTAGCCGACGCCCGCCGCGCGGCCGCGCGGCTCGCCCTTCCGGTGGCCGATGTGCCGGACATCGCGGATGACCGGCCCGGTCCAGAGGACTGTGTCATCGCCAGCCTGGATCGGCAGCGAGCCCGAGCGCTGCTGGCTAGGCTGCCCGAGCACCAGCGGGAGCTCCTGCTCGCCAGAGTCGTCGCCGGCCTGTCCGCCGACGAGACGGGAGCCGCCCTAGGCATGTCGCCCGGCGCCGTCCGGGTAGCGCAACATCGGGCCCTCGCCAGACTGCGCACCCTGGCCCTGGCCGAATCCGCGTAGCCGGGTTAGGGTTCCGGCCAGCCCGCCGTGGTTGCGACGAAATTTTCGCTCCATCTGGACAACAGCATGGTCCTACTTACCGTCATCAGGACAGCACCAAGTAGGGTCATGCTGCTGTTCAAACCCGCCCGCGGGTCTGCGGCAGTTAGCTCCGCAGCGTGCCGGTGGCCGCGATGAACACGGCAGCGGCCAGCACGCAGGCGGCGTCGCCGGCCAGCGTCGGGCCGGCACCCAGGTGCAGGAACCCGAGTGCGCCGATGAACGCTCCCGCCAGCATCGCCATCACGGCGAGGCTGCGCCGTCCGGCGACCGCGTTGTCGCCGCCGGCCAGCGCCGAGTCGGCCGCCAGCCCGGTCAGGGTCATCGTCAGCACGGTCGTCGGCAGGTCCCGCACCCCAACCCGCCTGACCGTGGCATTGCGGACGCCCATGCCGAAGGCGAGCACGGCGATCACCGTGAACCGGGGCCAGCCAGCCGACACGCTCGCGACGACGAGCGCGACCACCGCAGCAGCGACCGTCACCGCTCCCTCGATCGTGACCGCCAGGATGAGCAGCCGGCGCCTGGAGCTGATCAGCCGGGACACTCGCCCGGCGCTGAGCGCGCCGGCCAGGAACGCGGCCAGTGACGTCAGGCAGGCCGGCGCGGAGAACCCCTTCGCCCCGGCGGCGGCGAACCCGAGCACGACGACGTTGCCCGTCATGTTCGCGGTGAAGACGTGGCCGAGCCCGAGATAGCTGACCGCGTCGAGCACGCCACTGAACGCGGTGAGCACAAGCAGGATCGCCAGCAGCGTCCGGCCGTCCTCGCCGGCAGCCGCAGCCGCAGCCGCCGGCGCGGCGGGAGTAGTGGGCACGTCAGCGGTCAGCGGATCAGGCTGACACTGCCGTCGGCAAGCACCGTCCAGCCGGGATTGTGGGCGACCTCCCACGGGTGCCCGTCAGGATCGATGAAGAGCCCCGAATACCCGCCCCAGAAAGTCCCGGCAGGCTCCCTGCCAATCGTGGCGCCGGCCGCCCTGGCCTCCTCGATCACGGCATCGACCTCGGCCGGCGACCTGACGTTGTGGGCCAGCGTGACCCCGCCCCAGCCGCCGCCGTCGCTGACCGCGCTGTCCTCCGCCAGCGACGTGCGGTCCCAGAGGGCAACGACCATCCCTCCGGCCTGGTAAAAGGCGACGTCGTCCGGCGAATTGCCAGCCGGCCTCCAGCCGAGCGCCCCGTAAAACCGCTTCGCCCGAGCGAGATCACTAACCCCCAGCGTGACAAGACTCAGTCGCTGCTCCATACCCCCGCACCCTACCGCCCGGTCCTCGCTTCGGCTCGGGTCAAGCACCGCGTATCTGCCGTGTATTAGAAATGTAGCGGCCCGTCCCATACTCCAGCGCAGTGTGCCATTCGCATGAACTGTGGGAAGGGACTCGCCGTGCTGCGTAGGGGCTCGGATCGGCAGCATTCTGTGCTTGCCCGGAACTCTGTGCGCGCCCGAAACGGCTCGCTCGCGTCGGGAAGATGGCGCTGGCTCACGGCAGTCGTCGCTGGCACCGGCCTGGCTTTCGGCGGGGTCCTGGCCGGCCCGAGCGGGGTCACTCAGGCTGCCGTCAAGCCCGTGGTTGGTCACCGGGTGGCCGGACAGCATCCCCTCAGCTCGTTTGCCGCTGGGCCGCAGCAGCACCTGCGCGGCGCGCACCCGGCCGTGCCAGGTAAGCCGCAGCCCGCCAGGCCGGTCAGGCTCACTCCCGATCAGCGGGCCGAGTCGGCGGCGATGGCGGCGGCGATCCGCACGGGCAAGCCAGTGCCCGTCAAGGCCGAGACGACCCCGACTACCGAGGTCCAGGCCAGGCCCAGCGGGCTGCTGTCGATGACCTCCAGCGTGCTCCCGGTAAGGGTCAAGGTGCACGGCAGCTGGAAGTCCATCAACCCCCGGCTCAGCAAGACCCCGGCAGGCAGGTGGGCGCCAGCGGTGTCCAGCGTGCCGGTCACGTTCTCCGGCGGCGGCGCTGGCCCGCTCGTCACGGTCGCGACCAAGGCCGGGCAGACCGTCGCGATGTCCTGGCCGTCCGCCCTGCCCAGGCCGGTGATCTCCGGCAGCGTGGCCCTGTACCGGAACGTCCTGCCGGGCGTCGACCTGCGGTTGCAGGCGACCGGCACTGGCTACCAGGAAACACTGATCGTCCGCGACGCCAGGGCGGCGGCCGACCCCGGCCTGCGCTCGCTCGTGTTCACGGTCAGGACCGGCCCCGGCCTCGCCCTGCACCCAGGCCCGCACCATTCGCTTGGCGTGACCGAGGCCAGCACCGGCAAGCTCGTCTTCGCCATCGGCCAGCCGCAGCTCTGGGACGCGAGCAAGCTCCGCCACGCGACCGCCGTGCCCGTCAGCTACCGCCTCGCCGGCCCGGCAACGGCCACCATTCAGCTCGCCCCGCCCGCGAAGGCGCTCACCGGCAGAAACCTCAGGTACCCGCTCTCCATCGACCCGGAGATCGCCCCGGCCACCAACTACTACGCCGAGGTCATGCAGACCAACAACGGCGCGGACACCCAGGAGTGGGACACCACCTCGGGCACGACCAGCCAGTCCGGCGGCGTCGTCGAGACCGGCGACTGCGGCTACTCGAGCTGCGTCTGGGTCAACGGCGCCGGCACCCAGTTCGTCGGCTATACCGACCGCGACTACTTCCAGTTCGCGACGACCAGCCTGGAAAAGCGCAGCGGCCAGACCGCCACGGTCTACCTGGTCACCTTCGACGACGAGGAAACCTACAACAGCGCGAACTGCACCTCGGAGCCCTCCGACGTCTACTCCACGACCGGCGGCATCGGCTCGACCACGACCTGGCCAGGCCCGCAGGGCGCCAAGCTGGCGTCGGCGAGCTCCAGCGCCGGCGGCGGCACGTCCTGCCCGGCGGCGAACGTCGACTTCTCCAGCAGCGCCACTGGCAACTCCGCACTGAAAACCACGCTGCAGAACGTCGCCACCGTCGGCTCGGCCTCAGTCACCCTCGAACTGCGCGGCGACAGCGAGACCCAGGAGCTCCAGTACAAGCGCTACAAGGACAACCCGACGCTAACCGTGTACTACAACTTCGCGCCCCTGGTCCCGACCGCCTTGTCCGTGCAGAACCAGGTGACCTGCGACGCGACCACGACGTACACGTCGCTGGCCAAGCCCAGGCTGTTCGCGACCGGCACCGACAACAACCCGAGCCCGCTCCAGGTCAAGCTCAATTACACCCTCCAGACCTCAGGAGGAACGAATGCCGGCGGCACGCTCGCTAGCCCTCTAGGTGCCTCGGGGACCCAGCAGTCGACCACTCCGTCGACGGCGCTAGTCAACGGGACGGCATATCAGTTCGAGGTTTCAGCGACGAACGTCCCCGCCGACTCCGAGTCCACCGCCAGAACGGGGCCGACGTCGGCGTTCTACCCGTTCACCGTGCTGACCGGGCCGGTCGCCGCGCCGACGATCACCAGCGCCGACTACCCGCAGGGACAGTGGGGCCAGCCGGCCGCTCCCAGGCGAGTTCACGGTCGGCACGAGCGGCGCGGCGAACATCGCGGGCTTCGCCTACTCCTTCGACGGCGGGGCGGGCAGCGAGCCAGCCCCGACCACGACCGACTGCGGGTACCGGGCCGACGGCGGCCTCGGCACGTCGGTCGACAGCAACGGGGACGGCGGCGGCAGCACTAGCGGCGAGCTGGCCCTGGTCCAGGGCAGCACCGCGCAGATCGAGATCCCGAATGGCATCGCGCCAGGCCAGCACACGCTGGATGTGGTCAGCTTCGACGACGCGCACAATATTTCTGGCGAGTCCGCTTACACCTTCTACGTTCCCACTAATTATCAGGGGACGAGCCAGCCGGTCACCGTCGTCAACGGCAGCTCACTGGCCGCCGGCGCGACCGGAACGAACGCCTCGCTGGTGACCACGCAGGTGAACTGCTGCACGGTGAGCTGGCGCGGCGGCAGTGAGCTGGTCTTCAACGGGACGGCCGACCGGCCAGACCTACACGGTCACGTTCAGCGTGCCGGCGGCCGGGTTCTGGCAGCTCGACGGCAGCCTGACCCAAGGTCCCGGTTACGGCCAGGAACGCATCGACCTGGACCAGTCGACCTCCAACGTCAATCTGGGCGGCACGGCCACGGTGCCGTTCGACGGGTACGCGCCGTTCGTCTCGATCGGCAACTCCGATCTCGGCACCGAGTTCCTGACGGCGGGCAGTCACACCCTGACGTTCACGATCACGGGGGAGAACCCGGAGCTCGGCCGGCTTCAAGTCCGGCCTCAACTACCTCACGCTGAGCCCGACCGGCCGCCAGGAGGCGGAGGGCCTGTCGTTCGGGACGCCGTCGGCGGGCACGCTCGCGCCGCAGTTCCAGGCCGGGTCGCCGTGGTCTGACCACGGTCAGCTGAAGCTGACCAACTCGGCAGTGGGCGCGAAGTTCACGGTGAGCTTCACCGCGCCGGTCGAGTCGGACTACGCGCTCGGGGTCAACCTCACCACCGGGCCTGACTACGGCTCGCTCAGGTTCGACCTCGATCCCTCGACGGCCAGCGTGAATCTGGACAACACCGCGACCAGCCCGCTCGACGCCTACAGCGCGGCGGTCGGGGCGACCTATGTCTTCCTGGGCGCGGTGCACCTGACGGCGGGGACGCATGTCCTCCAGGTCACCGTGACCGGCGCCGATCCGTCGTCTTCGAGCGACAACGCCGGCCTGGACTTCGTGGAGGCCGTCCCGGTGACCGGGGCAACCGAGTCGAGCTTCACCGCCGCGATGAACAACCTCGGCATCGCCAGCGACGGCGCGCCGTCGTTCGCAGGCAGCTTCGACCTGAAGGGCTCGACCGGCAAGAACCTCTCGCTCCAGGCCATGCAGGCGTCGGGGATCAGCCCGGGGACGGCGACGGGGGCAGGCACCTCGTTCAGCCTGGGCGGCGCGTCGTTCACGATGCCGGCCCTGCGCGCGAGCGGGGGGTCGGTCGTCGCGGACAACGTGATCCCGGACGGCCAGACCGTTCCGCTGCCGGCGGTCAAGGCGACCGACGTGGCGCTGCTCGTCGCCAACACCTGCGGCACCGCCACCGGGTCACCGGAAATGAAGGCCACGCTGAACTACAGCAGCGGCAGCGCCAGCCAGCCGCTGGTCACCGCCGTGCCCGACTGGTCGCTGCCGGACGGCACCGCCGCCGTCGCCTTCGGGCACTGGGACGTCGGCACGACGGTGACGCCGCCGGCTGAGCCTCGGGTCTACGAGGTGCTGCTGCCTTCGAACCCCGGTCTGACGCTCTCGTCGATCACGCTGCCGGTGCTGCCGGTCAACCTGCTGACCGGCACCCGCTCGTGCGTGACCTCGGCCAACGTGCTGCACATCCTGGCGATCGGTACCCGTTCGGTCGCCGCCGCCCAGGGTCCGGCGGGGTCGGCGTGGACCGGCGCGTACGCGGGTCCGATGGATGCCGCGATCGTCCCGGCTGGCGGGTCGCTCAGCAACACCACGCTGCGCGAGATCGTCGCCACCACGGCGGCGGGCGGCGGGAAACTGCGGGTGCAGTTGTCTAATGCGCACGGCACCGCGCCGGTCACCTTCGACGCCGCCACGATCGCGGCGCAGGCCAGCGGCACGGCGACGGTCGCGGCACCGGTCGCGCTGACCTTCGGCGGGGCGGGGAGCGTCACGATCCCGGCCGGCGGCGACGTCTACAGCGACCCGGTGACGAGCCCTGGCGGCACGAAGCTGGTGGTCAGCCTGCACGTCCCGGCGACGTCGGCGGAGACCTCGGTGCCCGTGCACGCGACGGCGAGCGCCTCGACGTTCTACGCGACCGGCAACCAGACCGCGAACAGCGACGGCACGCCGTTCACGGCTGCGAACTCGACCCCTGGCCTGTACTACGTGTCGCGGGTCGACGTCAGCGACGCGACGGCCACCGACGGCACGATCGCGGTGCTCGGTGACCAGACCGCCGCGGCCGCGCCCGCCGGGACGGCCGGAACCTGGGCCAGCGACCTGCCGGGGGCGCTGAGCACGGCCGGGGTCGCGCTGCCTGGCTCGGTCGCCGACGTCGCGTCGAGCGGCGTGGTGCCCGCGCACTGGTGGCGGATGAACGGCACCGGGCTGGACACCGCGACAACCGCCTACGACGGCGGGTCGGCGCTGACCGCGAACCTCACGCTCGGCGGCACTGCGACCTGGACCACGGACACCCCGCCCACGGACACGACGGCGGGAGCGCTGTCGCTGGACGGGACGAGCGGTTCCGCGTCGAGCTCGGGCCAGGTCGTCGCGACGGCCGGCAGCTACTCGGTGTCCGCGTGGGTGAAGCTGTCCTCGGTACCAGGGCACACCGCTACCGTCGTCGCGCAGGCCGGGACGAACAACAGCGGCTTCTACCTGGGCGTGCGCAGCGGGGACTGGGCGTTCTCGTTCGCGAACGCCGATACCACGGGCGCGGCGGTGACCTCGGCGTTCGGGCCGGCCGCCGTGGCCGGGACCTGGACTCACCTGACCGGTGTGTACAACGCGGCGACCGGCACAGCGCAGCTCTACGTCAACGGGTTGCTGGCCTCCAGCGTGCCGTTCACCGGGTGGGCGTCGACCGGCGGCCTGCTCGTCGGCCGTGACAAGACCGGCGGCGCGGCCGGGGACTTCGTGCCCGGCGAGATCAGCGACGTGCGGGTGTTCGGCTCGGCGCTGCCACCGACCGGCGTCCAGCAGGTCTACGCCGACAGCAGCGCGGACACGATCACGGCGGCGAACGCGCTGAACTGGTTCCGCTGCTACGTGACCGCCGAGCCGAACCTGCGGGACGTGATCGTGAGCGTCGGAGCCAACGACGTGCTGCAGGGCGCGTCGGCCTCCGCGATCGAGGCCGACCTGTCCAGCATCGAGCACAACCTGTCGACGCTCGTCACCGCGATCCAGAACTACCCGGTCGACAACGACCCGTCGACTCCCGCCGTCCAGGTGATCCTGACCACGATCGTGCCGCTCGGCCTCCCGGCGAGCGATCCGCGCGAGGCCGTGCGAGAGGCGGTCAACGACTGGATCACCGGCAGCAACACCACGGCCCAGGTGACCTCGGACATCGCCAGCGCGGTCGCGCAGCCAGGCAGCCCCAACCTGGTCGCGTCGTCGCTGCTGTCCGCAGGCGTGCCGACTGCCGCCTACTACACCGCGATCGCCGGCCAGCTCACCGGCGACGTCTCGAACGCGATCCCGATCTTCATCAGCGGGCTGTAGCTGCGCCCGGCCCTGAAAGCAGAGTTCTGCCGCGAACTGTGGAGGCAAGCGTGAAGAGCTGGGCAATGCGATCGGCCCGAGGTGGCGTGGCGCTGGCGATGTTCGCCGGCCTCGGACTGGCCATGGGACCGGCCCAGGCCGCCGTGCCCGCACACTGGCGGCCGAAGCCGCAGGCCGTCAAGGTGCTGCCGCGAGTGGCGCTGCGGCTGCCGGTCCGGTCCGGCCGGCTGGCGAAAGTGCCCGAGGGGCCAGTGCCTGCTCCGAAATGGCCGGCGGCGGGCTCGGCCACGGTGACGTTCGCCGGGCGCCGGGGACTGACGAAGCCGGCGCACTGCCGATGCTCGCTGGCGGTCCAGGCGGGACGGGCGTGCGGTTCCGGGTCTTCGGCCAGGCTCAGGTCCGCAAGCTTGGCCTGTCTGGCGTCGTGTTCACGGTCTCGGCTGGGGCCGGCTCCGGCGGCCTGACGTCGGTCGCCCTGGACTACTCGACGTTCGCCCGCGCCGTCGGCGGTGACTTCGCCAACCGGCTGCGCCTGGTGGAGTTGCCGTCCTGCGCCCTGACGACGCCGGCGCTGGCGCGGTGCCGCACGCAGACGCCGGTGGATTCGCGGCTCGAACCGCGACGGGAGCTGGTCAGCGGCACGGTGCTGCTCGGCTCGCCGGGACGAGCGGCTGCGAACGGCCCGGCGGCGAGGCCAGTGCCGCCGGCCACGGGGCGCTCGGTGGTGCTGGCCGCCGTGGCCGGCCCTTCGGGCAGCAACGGCGACTTCACGGTCAGCTCGCTGTCACCGCAGGGCACGTGGACGGGCGGCGGGTCGTCCGGCGACTTCACCTGGAGCTACCCGGTCTCGGTCCCGCCGCCAGCGGCCGGCGGCGCGCCGCCGGCCGGGCTCGACTACGACTCCTCCAGCGTGGACGGCCGGATCGCCTCGACGAACAACCAGTTCGGCATGGTGGGCGAAGGGTTCTCGCTGTCCTCGGACGGCTACGTCGAGCGGTCGTACCCGGACTGTGCTGACGATCCCGAGGGTGCCGTCACCGGCAAGTTCGATGCCTGCTGGGCCGGCCAGGTGGTCACGCTGAACCTGGACGGCCACTCGGTGCCGCTGGTGCTGGACGACGGCACGGGGACCTGGCACGAGCAGTCCGACAGCGGCGTCCGGGTGCAGTACCTGACCGGCACCGACGCCGATACCGGGAACGGCACCCACGACAACGGCTACTGGGTCATCACCAAGCCTGACGGAACGCAGTATTTCTTCGGAAAAAACAAGGGTCCTGGCTGGGCGTCCGGCGACCCGGTGACCAGCTCGGCCTTCACCGAGCCCGTGTACGGCCCGCACAGCGGCGACCCGTGCAACTCCGCGAGCGGGTTCGCGGCGTCGTGGTGCACGCAGGCGTGGCGGTGGAACCTGGACTTCGTCATCGATCCCAACGGGAACGCGATGGCGTACTACTACCAGCCCGAGACGAACTACTACGGCGCCAACGGCAGCACGACCGGCGTGCAGTACGTGCGCGGCGGCTACCTGACGCGGATCGACTACGGCCTGCGCGACGAGGCAGGGTCGGTCTACGGCACCGCTAACGCACCCGACCAGGTGGTATTCAACGCCGATCAGCGGTGCATTCCGACCCCGACCTTTGCGTGCACGGCGGCTCAGTTCACCTCGGCCAACGCGGCGAACTGGCCGGATACGCCGTTCGACCAGCAGTGCCTGTCCGGGGCGGCGTGTAACAACCATGCGCCGACCTTCTGGTCCCAAATGCGGATCGACAAGATCACGACCCAGTACTGGAACGGCACTGCGTATGTGCCGGTGGACCAGTACGCGCTGGGCCAGGGCTTCTCGACGCAGGGTGATCCTGAGCTGATCCTGAACTCGATTACCCGGACCGGCTTCGCAGCGTCGGGGTCTTCTGCGGCGCTGCCGCCTGTGCAGCTGTCCTACCAGCTCATGGACAACCGGGTGCCAGGCGTCAACGCACTGCCGTCGATGGCGCACTGGCGGCTCACCCAGATTAAGACCGAGACCGGCGAGCTGACCTCGGTCAGCTATTCGACCGGGTGCACAGCCACGCAGATCCCCGCTGATCCGTCGACGAACGCGACTCTCTGTTATCCGGTGAAGTGGGCCCAGCCCGGCGACCAGGACAGCACGCTTGACTACTTCGACAAGTACGTGGTCTCCCAGGTGCAGGTGCAGGACGGCACGACCGGTGACCCGGCCCAGCTCACGACCTACAAGTACGTCGGCGACCCGGCCTGGCACTACGACGACAACGAGGTCGTCAAGGCCAAGGACAGGACGTGGGGCCAGTTCCGTGGTTACGCCCAGGTCAACACACTGACCGGAAATCCGTCCAACCTCACCAACGGTGTCGCCGACGTCCAGACGCTGACGCAGACCCGCTACTTCCAGGGGATGAACGGCGACACCAACGCCAGCGGCGGCACCACCAGCGGCGTCACCGTCGCCGACTCGAACGCCGTCACGTACACCGACGCCAGCGCCCTCGCCGGGCAGACACTGGAGACGCAGAAGTTCGACGGCAGCACCGGCAGCGAGATCAGCGCCATCTTCGCCGTGCCGTCGGTCGTCGCCACGACCGCGACCCGGGCTCGGACCGGGCTGCCTGCCCAGCAGGCCACCATGGTCAGGGCCACCAAGCTCGTCGCGGACACCGATCTGGCCGGCGGCGGCCAGCAGCAGCGGCAGGTCGTCACCACCTACGACAGTGCCGGCCGGGTAGTGCTCGACGACCAGTCGGGCACGGGGATCCCCGAGACCTGCACCCAGACAACCTACGACGACAACACCACGTCGTGGATCCGCGACGTAGCGAGCGAAGTCATCTCAGCGAGCCAGGCGTGCCCGGCCGCACCGGGCGGGCTCACCGCTGCGGACATCCTGACCGACAACCGCACCTACTACGACGGCGCGACCAGCCTGACGGCGGCACCGACGGCTGGTAACCCGACCAGGACCACGGCGGCGGTGACGAACAGCTCGGGCACCCTCACCTTCGCCACGCAGAAGACCATCGGCTACGACCCGGCTGGCCGGGTGACCTCGGAGGCCGACGGAGCAGGAAACACCACCACGACCGCCTACACCCCGGCCGATGGCGGCCCGCTGGCCAAGGTCGTCACGACGAGCGCCCTGCTGCAGACGTCCACGACCGTGCTCGATCCAGGCCGGGGCTCCGTGCTGTCGCTGACCGACGTGGCTGGCTACCTGACGACGGCCGCCTACGACCCGCTCGGGCGGCTGACCGCCGAATGGAAGCCGGGCCGATCGCAGGCAGGCGGGGCGCCGGCCAATGTGACCTACGCCTATCAGGTCTCGCAGACTCAGCCGCTGGCGGTGACGACGAACAACCTGGTCGACTACGGCAGCGGCACGAACTACCTGGCCTCGATCTCGATCTACGACTCGCTGGGGCAGCTGCGCCAGATCCAGGCGGCGGCCGAGGGCGGCAACACCGTTGCCACCGACAACTTCTACGACAGCCACGGCTGGGTCGCCGGGACCGACAACAAGTACGTGGTGTCCGGTAGCCCGTCGACGACCCTGGTGACTGCCGCGCCGTCGGCGGTCAGCGACCGGACCGTCTCGACGTTCGACGGCGACGGCCGGGTGGTCGGCAAGCAGGACTACAACGGGACGACGCTGACCGACACGACACAACTGGTCTACGGCGGCAATCAGGTCACCACGATCAGCCGGGACCCGGCAGGCAACGTGATCGGCACCCCGTCGGCCACGGTGACGAACGTGCTCGGCCAGCAGACCGGGCAGCTCCAGTACACCGGAGCGCCGACCGTCACCGGATCGGTGGTCACCGGCGGCAGCCCGCAGGCGACCACGATGGCCTACAACGCGGCCGGCAACAAGGTGTCGGTCACCGACCCGGCCGGTAACACCTGGTCAGAGACTTACGACCTGCTCGGCCGGCAGATCAAGGCGGCCGACCCCGACACCGGGACCATGACGACCGGCTACGACGCGGCCGGGAACATCGCCTACAGCACGAACGGCGCAGGAGTCAGCGACAACTTTACCTACGACGGCCTGAACCGCAAGACCGCCGAGTACACGGGGTCGACCACGCAGGGCTCAGGCACCCAGATCGCGAGCTGGACGTGGGACACGCTCAAGAAGGGGCTGCTCTCCTCGGAGAGCGCGGTCGCCAGCGGCGTGACCTACAAGAGCGGGAACCTGGGTTACAACGCCGAGGGCAACGCGACCGGGACCTTCGTGACCGTGCCGGCCGGGCAGCCCCTCGCCGGCACGTACCGGACCCTGTACTCCTACTCCACGACCGGGCTCGTGCTGTCGATGACCCCGGCAGCCGGCGGCGGCCTGCCCGTCGAGTCGCTCGCCTATACCTACGACAAGTTCGGCAACCCGGTCACCGAGTCGGGCTACGACACCTATGCCTCGGCCGCGACCTGGACCCCGTACGGCGAGATCGCCCAGATCGACCTCGGCTCAGGTCCGTCGTCGGCGGCGCTGACCTATAGCTACGACCCGCAGACGAGGAATGTCACCGGGATCAACCTGTCGGACCAGCAGCCGTCGCCGCAGGTGGACAACCTCGCCTACAGCTACAACGCGGACCGGCAGGTCACCCAGGTCGCCGACACCCAGGGAGCAGCCGGGGCGCCGGTCGAGGACCAGTGCTATGCCTACGACACGCTGGACCGCCTGACGGAAGGCTGGACCTCAGCCAACGCCTGCGCCACCAATCCCGCCACGGCGGGGAGCGGCACGGTGAGCGGACCTGAGCCGTACTGGCAGTCGTGGACCTTCGACCCCGAAGGCGACATCCTCACTGCCACCAGTCATGCCACGGCCGGCAGCTCAGGTGGCGACACCACCACGACCTACCATTACGGGCTGGCCGGGCACGCGCACGCCGTGTCGTCCACCAGCGCCGCCAACACGGTGACCGGCAGCCTGCCGACCACGAGCTTCGGCTACGACGGCGCCGGCGAGACAACCATGCTGGGCGCCCAGACGCTGACCTGGACGGCCAGCGGCGAGCTCGCGACCGCAGGCACCGCGAGCGCGCCGGTGAGCTACGCCTACACCGCCGACGGCGAGGAACTGGTCGCGGGCGACAGCGGCACCGTCACGCTGTACCTGCCAGGCGAGCAGCTCACCAGCAACGGGACCACCACCACCGGCATCAGGTACTACGCCTTCGCCGGCCACACCATCGGCGAGACGACGCCGAGCACCCTGTACTGGCTGTCCGGCACCACCCAGGGCACCATGACGGCGGCCGTCGCCGCGTTCGCGCAGTCCACGATCACCCGCCGCGCCTCGACGCCCTACGGCACGGTGCTCAGCGGCACCGGCACCTGGCCGGACAACCGGGGATTCCTGGGCGACGCGGGGCACTCCTCCGTCGGCCTGGCGGACATCGGCGCCCGCAAGTACGACCCGGCTACCGGCCTGTTCATCAGTCCCGACCCGGTGCTGTCGACCAGCGATCCGCAGGTCATGACCCGCTACACCTACGCAGCCGACAACCCGGTCACCGGCAGCGATCCCACCGGGCTCATGCCCATGTTCCGCGACGGAGATGGCTGCGCCGGCTCCGCCGCATCCTGCGCGACCCGGTCATCAGCGGTCGCTGCGGCTGCCGCTGCGGCCGCGGTCACCATTACCTACAACCTGGGCTCCCAGGGTCATGAGCTGGAATTCGACGGCCGCAAATTCCTGATCCCGGACAACAAGAACACCATTGAGCCGGAAAATCTTGAGGCTGCCGACGATCTCAATGCACTTCTGGCGCAGCAGGGAAACCTCTACAACGGACCGCTCATGGGCGGCAACTCGGGAAGTGGAATGCTCTATGTCACTCCCCTTGAAGACGGAAGTCAGCAGGTGCCCGACCTGATTCGCATCACTTTCGTCGACGGCGAGCCGCAGAGCGCTGTCCGGGTCGACCTGTACTCGCCTAAGCCGGGTACGAGCCTGATAAACATCCAAGGCAGAATTGAAGACAAGCTCAACGGTGGTCAGGCTACGGTCGCCGCCGTGCGCGCGGCTAACGAAGACCAGGCCATGAAGCTCGCGAACCTGAAGTATTACTACTACGGCGAAGACCCGCCGGAAGAGGCCACGGTAGTGGCATTCGGAAACCTGGTTATTGTCGGAAAGCCGGACGATGTCTGGCCACTAGCCAAGGCGCTTGCTACGCCTTCTGATCCTCCTGCTTCGTCGGTCAGTGGCGGCGGCGATGATGACGACGACTCCCAGAGGGCTCAAGACGGAGACGGAGGCGGTGGGCGGAGCACCGTAGAACCGTTCGACGGGACGGACGACGTCGGCGAAGGGCTCGATCCGCTTGTCAACCCCTTCGACTTGTTCTAGTCCAGCGTGACATGCTCAGCCGCCAAGGACCACGTCGAGAAGGAGAGCGAGCACGTTGAGCTGGGTCACCAATGTCATGGTCTCGGTCACCAGCCGGGACCTAGACAACGCCGAGACATTCGCCACGATGATCCGTGAGATGCCCTACCTGCATCTTGACCGGAAGGCCTGGCCGAATATCCCTGATCCCTGGCCAGAAGACCAGGAATATGGCGGGCCATGGGGCGCGGATCTGCGCAGAAGTCCGGGGTCCGTCTGGCCGGGATCCAAAGTGGCGGAATGCAACGTCTGGCTCGGTGTCCTGAACAGCTCCGACCTCGATCGATTCCGGGCCATCTTCGCGTCAATTCCCTGGCGGCTGCCCAATGCTGTCCAGCTGATGCTGATGGACCAGGAAGAGTCCTTCTTCAGGATCTGGATGTTCCGCGAAGGAGAACTGCGGCAGTACGCACCAGAGCATCCCAGTGAAAACGAGGATGAATTCTGGGGCGACGAGTAGTTCGCCGGGCGCGGAAGCTCCTTGCGGTGCCGCCCGTGCAGATAACCCTCGAGTCGCCACTGGCCAGGACGGGCGGCTGTACAGCGAGCCGTGGGTGCCGCATCTATCGCTCGCATACGGCAAGCGAATCGTCCCCACCGCCGGTCGGCCGGGCCCGCAACTGCCTCCCGGGCCCGGGGACGCAGTTAAATCCGACAGCAGTTCGGCCCTACCTGACGCTGTCAGGACGACGGCAGGTGAGGCCAAACTGCTGTCCGAACCGCGCCGCTCCTTCAGCTTGAGCCACGGGCTTGCTTGGTCAGGGAGTTCCGTCTAGGAGAGTTCTCGGGCCGGGGAGCCTCGTCGTCGCCCTGAATGAGCTTTCTCAGGGGCACGAAGGAGAATTCCCGCTCAGGGGAGAGCTTTCGGGTGGCCGTAGGAGCGTTATCGCATCTAGGAGATTTGCTAGCGCGATAACGCGGTCAAGTCTCCTTGACGCGAAACGGCTCCTACAGGAACCCGGAAACCTTCCACCGGCCGGCCCGGGCTTCACGGCCTATGGCTACATCGAGCTCAAGCGCGCCTGAGTCACGGATCGCCGTGGCTCGGGGCCGGGCGTTCTGGGCATGTAGCGGAAATGTATCGCGATATATGAGGCTTCTCGGCAGTGTGCTGTCTTATGCAAGCTGTGGGAGGGACTCGCCGTGCCGCCATGGAGCGTGGGTCGTCGTGTGGTGCCAGCCCTGATCGGCTCGCTGCCCCCCTGGCGAGGGCTTGCCGTCGTGGTGGCGGGTGCGGGGCTAGTGGCTATCGCGGCCGCGAACGCGGTGAGCTGGTTCCGCTCGTACGTCACGGCCGAGCCGAACCTGCGGGACGTGATCGTGGTCTCGGACATCGCTGGCGCGGTCGCGCAGCCAGGCAGCCCGAACCTGGTCGCCTCGTCGCTGCTGTCTGGCGGCGTGCCGACGGCTGCTTACTACACCGCGATCGCCAGCCAGGCTCGCCGGCGACGTCTCGAACGCGATCCCGATCTTCATCAGCGGGCTGTAGCCCCTGGCGTCAACCCCTGGCGTCAACCTCTGGCTTCTGGAGGATGGAAAATGGCTCGCTTGTCGGCCGGGATTCTGCGAGTCCTGGTGGCCATGGCTCTTGTCGCGATGCCCGGGGGTGGAATGACGCCAGCCACGGCGAGTGTGCGGCACCCCTGGCATCCGCCCAAGGTGCAGAAAGTCACGGTGCTGCCGCGGGTCGCGGCCAAGATCGCCAGGCACGACTGGAAGCTAGGACGCGTACCCGAGGGGCCGCTCAAGCACGCCGCCTGGCCGGTGCCCCGGTCGGCGACTGTCGCGGTCAGCGGACGGCTGACCCGGGCAGGCGCGACTCCCGTGCTGGCCGCAGCGCCTGCTGGGCAGGGTCTCGTCGGCGCCCGGGTGCGGGTGCTCGCGCATGCCGCCGCTACCCGGCTGGGCCTGGACGGCGTGGTGTTCACGGTCTCGTCGGCAGGCATGGGCGGCGGTCTGGCTGACGCTACCTGCACCAACCCGTACCAGCCGTGTTAGCACCCCCGCACCCCCGCACTCCCGCACTCCCGCACTCCCGCAACAGCAGCATGTACCTACCTACTGTTGTTGCGGGGGACTGTCTCGACAGCACCATGGTCCTACTTACTGTCGTCGGGACAGCAGTAAGTAGGACCATGGTGTCGTCAGAAATCACCCGCAACAGCAGCAAGTAAGCACATACTGTCCTTCCCGATCGGCCCGGCGGGCAAGCGGCTGGCGGGCGAGCGGCCGAGGGCGAGTGGCTGGCGGGCGAGCGGCCGAGGGCGAGTGGCTGGCGGGCGAGCGGCCCGAGGCAACCGGGCCAGGGCAACCGGGCCAGGGCAACCGGGCCAGAGCGCGCGGGCCAGGCGCGCGGGCCAGGCAACCGGGCCAGGGGCGCGGCCAGGGCGCGCGGGACCAGGGCGAGCGGCCGAGGGCATGCGGCTGGCGGGCGAGCGGGCAGCCAGCAGGGCTTGGGGCTGGCCATGTATTCAAAATGTATCGCTTAGCCGCAAACTCCTGCGTAGTGCGCCAATTCGCGCAAACCGTAGGAAGGGACCACGCCCGTGAGCCTGGGTCGTCGTCATCATTTGCGGGTGCTCACGGCCCTCGTAGCCGGCGCCGGGCTTGCCGTCGGCGGCATGGCGGGAGTGAGCCAGGCCTCGGGCAAGCCCGCCGCCCGCAAGCCGCTGGTCGGACATCGGGTGGCGGGCCATCACCCGGTGGTTCGTTCGCGCCCGGCCCGAAGCACCTGCACGGTCCGCAGGCCGCGACCCCAGGGAAGGCGCGGCCAGCCAAGCCGGTCAAGCTGACCCCGGATCAGCGGGCCGAGGCGTCCGCCATGAAGCAGGCGACCCGCACCGGGAAGCCGGTCCTCGTCGGGGCCGAGACGACGCCGACCGTGGCCGAGTTCGCCAGGCCCGATGGCCTGCTGTCCATGACCTCGAACGTGTTCCCGGTCCGGGTCAGGGTGCACGGGGTCTGGAAGAAGCTCGACCCGAACCTGCGCAAGACAGCGGACGGCTCGTGGGTCCCAGCAGCGGCGCAGCGTGCCCGTGACCTTCTCCGGCGGCGGACGCGGCCCGCTGGTGACCGTCGCCGCCATGGCAGGCCAGCACAGTGCAGGCCAGCACAGTGCAGGCCAGCACAGTGCCGGGCAGGCGGTCGCGATGTTCTGGCCCGCTGCGCTGCCCAGGCCGGTGATCTCGGGCAGCATCGCCCTGTACAGGAACGTGCTTCCCGGAGTCGATCTGCGGATGAAGGCTACGGGCACCGGCTACCAGGAGACCCTGATCGTCCGTGACGCCCGGGCCGCCGCCGACCCGGGACTGCGGTCGCTGGCGTTCAAGGTCAGGGCAGGTCCAGGACTGCTGCTGCGGCCCGGTCCGCACGAGTCGCTCGGGGTGCTCGACCGCGCGACCGACAAGCTGGTCTTTACCGTCGGCCAGCCGCAGATGTGGGATTCGAGCCCGCCCGAGCGCACCGGCCACGGCCTCCAGCCCGCCTTGCTGCCCGCCACTGCGGACTCGGCTGGGTTCGGCAAGATCACCAGCGTGCCGGTGAGCTACCGCCTGGCTGGTCTCTCGGCCGCCACGATCGCGATGGTGCCGCCGAGCAGGGCACTGACCGGGAAGCAGGTCCGCTACCCGCTCTACATCGACCCGGAGATCGCGCCGGCCACGAGCTTTTACGCCCAGGTCATGCAGACCCATGACGGTAACCTGACCGAGGAGTGGGATACGAGTTCGGGCACGACCAGCCAGGCAGGCGGTGTCACCGAGGTCGGCGACTGCGGCTACTCGAGCTGCCTCTGGGAATCCGGCGGCGTGACGCATTCCGGTTACACCGACCGCGACTACTTCCGGTTCGCGACAACGAACCTGGAGAAGCGCAACGGCCAGGCCGCGACGGTGTACCTGGTGACCTTCGATGACGAGGAGACCTACAACAGCCAGAATTGCACGTCAGAGGCGTCGGCCGTATACGGCACCACAGCCGGGATCTCCTCGACCACGGCCTGGGGCGGCCCGCAGGGTTCCCAGCTCGCCACAGCGAGCTCGAAGGCGGGCGGTGGCGCATCCTGCCCGGCGGCGAACGTCGACTTCTCCAGCAGTGCCTCGGGCAACTCGGCCCTGAAGACCGCCCTGCAGAACACCGCGACTGCGGGTTCCTCCCTCATCACCCTGGAGCTTCGCGGCGCCAGCGAGACCACCGACACGCAGTACAAGCGTTACAAGGACAACCCGACGCTGACGGTGTACTACAACTTCGCGCCGCTCGCGCCGACCGCGCTGTCGGTGCAGAATCAGGTCACCTGCGCTGCCGGGACGACGTACACCTCGCTCACCGCGCCCAAGCTGTTCGCGACCGGTACCGACAACAACCCGAGCCCGCTGCCGGTCCAGCTCAAATTCACCCTGCAGACCTCGGCAGGAACGGCCGCCGGCGGCACGCTCGCCGCCCCCGAAGGCGCCTCTGGCTCCCAGCAATCCACGACTCCGCCGACCGCGCTCACCAGCGGCACGGCGTACAAGTTCGACGTCACCGCGACGAACGACCCTGCCGACACTGAGTCAGCGGCGCTGAGCAGCGGCGCCTCGGCGTTCTACCCGTTCACCGTGCTGACCGGGCCGGTCACGGCCCCGACGATCAGCAGCTCGGACTACCCGCAGGGTCAGTGGGGTCAGCCATCAGGTGCTCCCGGCGTCTTCACGGTGGGCACGAACGGCGCGTCGAATATCGCCGGGTTCGCCTATTCCTTCGACGGCGGCGCTGGCAGCGAGCCGAAGCCGGCCACCACCGACTGCGGTTACAACAACGACGGCGGACTCGGCACCTCGGTCGATGCCAACGGCGACGGCCTCGGCAGCACCAGCGGCGAACTCGGTCTCGAACAGGGCACCACAGCCCAGATCCAGACTCCCGGCGCTATCGCGCCGGGCCAGCACACGCTGTTCGTGGTTAGCTTCGACAAGGCGCACAATATTTCTGGCGAGTCCGCCTATACCTTCTACGTTCCTCCAAATTTCCAGAGTTCCAGCCAGCCGGCGACCATCATCGCTGGCAGCTCGCTGGTGGCCGGCGTGACCGGAGCGAGCGCGTCGCTGGTCGCTACCCAGGGGAACTGCTGCGGGGTGGTCTTTCGAGGCGGCAGCGAGCTGACCTTCAAGGGAACCGCGCTTGCCCAGACCTACACGGTGACCATCGGCGTCCCTGACACCGGTCTGTGGCAGCTAGGCGCGGGCCTGACCGAGGGCCCGGACTACGGCCAGGAGCAGATCGACCTGGATCAGGCGACCTCCGATATCAACCTCGGGGGCACCGCGACGGTGCCGTGGGACGCCTACAGCCCGATCATCAGCCTCGGGTACAAGGACCTGGGCACCCAGTTCCTCACTGCGGGCACGCACACCCTGACCTTCACCCTGACCGGCCAGAATGCCAACTCGACAGGGTTCAAGGCCGGCCTCAACTACCTCACGCTCAGCCCGACCAGCCGCGAGGAAGGCGAGAGCCTGGGTCATGGGGCACCGTCAGCGGGCACGCTGTCAGCCCAAGTCGAGACCGGCACGCCGTGGTCGGACAACGGGCAGCTATGGCTGACGAACTCAGTGCTCGGCGCGCATTTCACGGTGAGCTTCACCGCTCCGGTCGAGTCGGACTACGCGCTGGGGGTCCACCTCACTACCGGGCACGACTACGGCTCGGTCCGCTTCGACCTTGACCCCTCGACCACCGATCTCAACCTCGACAACACGGCTGCCAGCCCGCTTGATGCCTACAGCCCCAAGACGTCGGCGACCTATGTCTTCCTCGGCGCGGTGCACCTGACTGCCGGGACGCACGTCCTGCAGCTCACCGTCACCGGCACCGACCCGGCGTCGGACGGCAACCACTACAACGCCGGGATCGACTTCCTCGAAGCCGTCCCGGTCACCGGCGCGACTGATGCGAGCTTCACCGCCGCGATGAACAACCTCGGCATCGCCAGCGACGGCGCGGCCTCGTTCTCCGGCAACTTCGACCTGACCGGCTCGGGCGGCAAGAATCTGTCGAAGCAGGCCATGCAGGCGGCGGGGATTACTCCTGGCACGGCGACCGGTGCGGGCGCGACGTTCACCATGAATGGCGCGACGTTCACGATGCCCGAGCTGCAGACCAGCGGAGGCTCGGTCGTCGCCGACAACGTGATCCCTGACGGCCAGACTGTGCCGCTGCCGGCGACCAATGCCACCGACGTGGCGCTTCTCGCCGCGACGACCTGCGGCATCACGGCCGGCTCGTCGCCCATGAAGGCGACCCTGCACTACGCCGACGGCGCCGCCAGCCAGCCTCTGGTCACCTCGGTCCCTGACTGGGTGCGGGTGCAGGGCATCCCGGCCGTCACCCTCAGCCACGCGGATCAGGGGACCGTGACCGTGTCCGCCACGCAGCCTCGGCTCTACGAGGTGCTGCTGCCCGCGATCCCGGGGCGGACGCTGTCATCGATCACCTTGCCGGTCATGCCGGTGAACCTGCTGACCAACACGCAATCCTGTACGACGTCGGCGAGCGTGCTGCACATCCTCGCGATCGGGACGAGGCCGGTCGCGGGAGGCCAGGGTCCGGCGGGATCGGCGTGGACCGGTGCCTACGCCGGACCGATGGACTCGGCGATCAGCCCGGCTGGCGGCTCGCTGTCCGACGCCACGCTCCGCGAGGTCATCGCGACGACTGCCGTGGGCAGCGGGCAGGTTCGGGTCCAGCTCTCCAACGCCCACGGCACGACGCCGGTCACCTTCGACGCGGCCTCGATCGGAGCGCAGTCGAGCGGACCGGCGACGGTCGCCGCTCCGGTCCCGCTGACCTTCGGCGGGCAGGCGAGCGTCACGATCCCGGCGGGCGCCGAGGTTTACAGCGACCCGGTCACCAGACCGTCGGTCACCGGCAGCACGGGCAAGCTCGTGGTCAGCCTGCACGTCCCGGCGACGTCGGCGGAGACCCTGGTGCCATTGCACGAGACCCCGAACTCCACCACCTTCTACACGCCAGGGAATCAGGCGGCTAACAGCGACGGGACGCCGTTCACCAACGCGAACTCGGTGCTCGCGCTGTACTACGTCTCCCGGATCGACGTCAGCGACGCGACCCCGACCGACGGCACTATCGCCGTGCTCGGCGACCAGACCGCGGCGCAGGCGCCGGCCTTCACCTTCGGCACCTGGGCGAGTGACCTGCCTGGGGCGCTGAGCACGGCTGGCGTAGCGCTGCCAGGATCAGTCGCGGATGTCGCATCGAGCGGCCAGGTGCCCGCGCACTGGTGGCGGATGAACGGCACCGGGCTAGACACCCTGACCACCGCGTACGACAGCGGTTCGTCCCCGACGGCCAGCCTGACCCTGGCGGCCGGAGCCGGCTGGTCGACCGACACCCCGCCCACCGACACGTCAGCCGGCTCGCTGAACTTCAATGGCACGAGCGGGTTCGCTTCGAGTTCCGGGCCGGTGGTCAGCACCGTCGGCAGTTACACCGTGTCGGCCTGGGTGAATCTGACCTCGGTGCCTGCCCGCAACGCCACCGTGGTCGCCGAGGACGGCACCAGCAACAGCGGCTTCTACCTGGGCGTGCGGAACGGCGACTGGGCGTTTTCCTTCGCCAGCAGCGACACCGCTGGCGCGGCGGTGACCAGCGCGACCGGCCCGTCGGCGGCGGCGCAGACGTGGACGCACCTGGCCGGGGTGTACAACGCCTCGACCGCGACCGCGCAGCTCTACGTCAACGGCGTGCTCGCCGCCAGCGTGCCGTTCACCGGCTGGGCGTCTACCGGGAGCCTGACCGTCGGCCGGGACAAGACCGGCGGCGTGGCAGGCGACTTCCTGCCCGGCGAGGTCAGCGACGTGCGGGTCTTCAACAGCTCGTTCTTCGGCACCGGCGTCCAGCAGCTCCGCACCGACACCAGCGCGGACACGGTCACGGCCGCCAACGCGGTGAACTGGTTCCGCTCCTACGTCACCGCCGAGCCTAACCTGCGCGACGTGATCGTCAGCGTCGGCGCGAACGACGTGCTGGAAGGCGCGTCGGCGACCACCATCGAGTCGAACCTGTCGAGTATCGAGCAGAACCTGTCGACGCTCATCGACGCCATCAGGAACTACGACGTCGACAACGATCCGAGCGTCTCTACCGTGCAGGTGATCCTGACCACGATCGTGCCGCTCGGCCTGTCGGCGACTGATCCGCGCGAGGCCGTCAGGCAGGCCGTCAACACCTGGATCACCGGCAACAACACCACCGCTCAGGTGACCTCCGACGTCGCCAGCGCGGTCGCCCAGCCGGGCAGCCCCAGCCTGGTTGCCTCGTCGCTGCTGTCCGGCGGCGTCCCGACCGCCGCCTACTACGCCGACATCGCCAACCAGATCGCTTCCGACGTGTCGACCGCGATAGCGGGGAACCTCATCGACGGGCTGTAGGCGCGAGCCTGGCAACCTGCGGTAACTGCTGAACTTTTGGAGGGCTGGCATGGCTGGCTGGACGACCAGAGCGCTGCGGATGCTGACCGCGATAGTTCTGGCAGGCATGGTATGGGGCGGAACAGCTCCGGGAATGGCGTCGGCCAGGGCACGCACCTTCCATCCACCCAAAGTGCAGAAAGTCACGGTGCTGCCACGGGTCGCGGCAAAGATCGCCACACGAAACTGGAAGCTGCGACGCGTACCTGAGGGGCCGCTCAAGCGCGCGGCCTGGCCGGCGCCTCGGTCGGCGACCGTCGCGATCGGCGTTCGGCTGACCCGGGCGGGCGCGACGCCCGTGCTTGCCGCCGCGACCCGGGTGCCCGCCGGGCAGAGCCTCGTGGCCGCACGGGTGCGGGTGCTCGCGCACGTCGCCGCGACCCGGCTCGGCCTGGACGGAGTCGTGTTCACGGTGTCGTCGGCTGGGCTGGGCGGCGGGCTCGCTGACGTGGCGGTGGACTACTCGAAGTTCGCGACCGCGGCTGGTGGTGACTTCGCTGACCGGCTGCACCTAGTGGAGTTGCCTGCCTGCGCGCTGACCACTCCGAGGGTGGCGAGATGCCGGCGGCAGAGCCCGGTGGACTCGCAGCTTCAGGCGAAGCGGCAGCTGGTGTCCGGCGCGGTGCGGCTTGGCTCGCCTGGACTGGCTTCGCATGGTTTCCGGGTAGCGCCTGCTGCTGCGCGGTCGGTGGTGCTGGCTGCGGTGGCTGGCGCCTCCGGCAGCAACGGCGACTTCACCGTTAGCTCGCTGTCTCCGGCGGGCACGTGGACCGGCGGCGGGTCGGCGGGTGACTTCACCTGGTCCTATCCGATCTCGGTGCCCGATCCGGCCGTTGGCCCGGCCCCCACCGTGGCGCTCAATTACGACGCCTCCAGCGTGGATGGCCGGATAGCGTCGACCAACAACCAGTTCGGCATGGTCGGCGAAGGTTTCACCCTGTCCTCGGACAGCTACATCGAGCGGACCTACCCTGACTGCGCCGACGATCCCGAGGGCGCGATTACCGGGAAATTCGATGATTGCTGGGCCGGGCAGATCGTGACGATGAGCCTGGACGGTACCTCGACGCAACTGGTGCGCGACGACAGCACGGGCAGCTGGCACGAGCTGTCGGACAACGGTGACCGCGTCCAGTACCTGACTGGCACCGCTGCCGACACCGGGAACGGCACGCACGACAACGGCTACTGGGTCGTGACGACCACCGACGGCACGCAGTATTTCTTCGGCAAGAACAAGGGCCCTGGCTGGGCGACCGGCGACCCGGTGACGAACTCGGCGTTCACGGCCCCGGTGTACGGGGCGCACAGCGGCGACCCGTGTTTTTCCTCCAGCGGGTTCTCGTCGTCCTCGTGCACGCAGGCGTGGCGGTGGAATCTCGACTTCGTGGTCGATCCCAGCGGCAACGCGATGGCGTACTACTACCACCCTGAGACGAACTATTACGGCGCGAACGGCGGCACGACCGGCGTGCAGTACGTCCGCGGCGGTTACCTGGCACGGATCGACTACGGCCTCCGCGACGAGGCCGGGTCGATCTACGGCACGGCGAACGCGCCGCAGCAGGTGGTCTTCAACGCCGATCAGCGGTGTATACCGACTCCCGCTTTCACCTGTAGCGCTTCGCAGTTCACCTCGGCGAACGCGACCAGCTGGCCGGATACCCCGTTCGACCAGCAGTGCCTGTCCGGGGCGACGTGCAACAACCATTCACCGACGTTCTGGTCGCAGTTCCGGATCGACAAGATCACGACCCAGTACTGGAATGGCACTACGTACCTGCCGGTGGATCAGTACTCGTTTGACCAGGGATTCTCGACGCAGGGAGACCCGGAACTGATCCTGAACTCGATCACCAGGACCGGGTTTTCGGCGTCCGGCACGTCGCTGGCGCTGGCCCCGGTGAAGCTTTCCTACCAGCTTATGGATAACCGGATTCCTGGGTTCGGCAGCTTGCCGTCGATGGCGCACTGGCGGCTCACCCAGATCGAGACTGAAACCGGCGAGCTGATCACAGCGACGTATTCGACGGGCTGTACAGCAGCGCAGATTCCGGCTGATCCGTCGACCAATACGACGCTGTGTTATCCGGTCAAGTGGGCTCAGCCTGGTGACAAGAACACCACGCTGGATTATTTCGACAAGTACGTGGTTTCTCAGGTGGAGGTGCAGGACGGTACGGCGGGTGATCCGGCTCAGGTCACCAAGTACAGCTATGTCGGGAATCCTGCGTGGCACTACGATGACAACGAGGTGGTCAAGTCCAAGGACAGGACGTGGGGCCAGTTCCGTGGCTTCGCCCAGGTCAACACCATGTTCGGAAACACCGCGAACACGACCAACGGCGTCGCTGACGCCCAGACGGTGACCGAGGCCAGGTATTTCCGCGGCATGAACGGCGACACCAACGCCACCGGGGGCACCAGCAGCGGGGTCACTGTCAGCGACTCCTTCGGCACCACCTATTCCGACGACAATGCGCTGGCCGGGCAGGAGCTGGAATCTCAGGATTTCAACGGGATCAGCGGCCCTGAGGTCAGCGCCACTCTTACCGTCCCGTCGGTGCTGGCTACGACGGCGACCAGAATGCGGACCGGGCTGCCCGACCAGCAGGCCACCATGGTCCGGAGCACCAGGGAAGTGGACTACACCGACCTGGCGGGCGGCACGACGCAGCAGAAGACCACGGTCACCAGCTACGACAGCGCCGGCCGGGCCGTGCTCGATGACCAGAGCGGCACCGGAGTTCCCGAGATCTGCACCCAGACCAGCTATGCCGACAACACGACCGCCTGGATCAGGGACTCGGTCAGCGAGGTCATCACCGCGACCCAGGCCTGTCCGGCCGCGCCAGCCAGCCTGACCGCTGCCGACATCACGAAGGACACCAGGACCTACTACGACGGCTCGACCACCCTGGGCGGGGCGCCCACGGCGGGGAACGCGACCATGACCACCGAGGCAACCGCGAACAACGCCGGCACCCTGACGTTCGTCACCCAGAGCACGCAGACCTACGACTCCTCGGGCCGGGCCATCTCCTCGACCGATGCCCGAGGCCACACGACGACGACCGCCTATGCCCCGGCCGACGGCGGGCCGACCACCCAGACAGTGGCCACGAACGCGCTCGGCCAGACCGCGACCGACGTCTACGACCCAGGCCGGGGCTCGATTCTCGCTGAGACCAACCCGGCCGGCTACCTCACCACGGCCACCTACGACCCGCTCGGGCGGCTGACTGCCGTGTGGAAGCCTGGCCGGTCCCAGGCGGGCGGTGCCACGGCGAGCGTCACCTATTCCTACCTGGAGACCCAGACCGTGCCGCTGGCGGTGACGACGAACACGCTGGTGGACTACGGGGCAGGCACGAACTACACCACCTCGGTGTCGATCTTCGACTCGATGGGCCAGCCTCGGCAGACTCAGACAGCCACCGAAGGCGGCGACATGGTCGTCACCGACACCTTCTATGACAGTCACGGCTGGGCGGCGGGAACCGACAACAAGTACGTCGTCATCGGCAACCCGTCAGCCACGCTGGTCACCGTCGCGCCGTCGGCGGTCAACGACCGGACCATCTCGACCTACGACGGTGCCGGCCGGGTGGTTGACCTGCAGGATTACAACGGCACCACGCTCACCGACTCGACCCAGACCGTCTACAGCGGCAACCAGGTCACCACGATCGACCGGAACCCGGCAGGCGCCGTCATGGGCACCCCGTCGGCGACGGTGACCAACGTGCTTGGCCAGCAGACCGAGCAGATCCAGTACGCCTCGGCGCCCGCGGTCACCGGGTCGGTGGTCACCGGCGGCAGCCCGCAAGTCACCACGATGACCTACGACGCGGCGGGCAACAAGGCCTCGACCAAGGATCCGGCTGCCAGCACCTGGTCCTACACTTACGACCTCCTTGGCCAGCAGACCAAGGACGTCGACCCGGATTCCGGGACCACGGTCACCGGCTACGACGCCGTCGGCAACGTCGCGTATGCCACGAACGGCACCGGTACCACGATCAACTTCACCTACGACGCGCTGAACCGCAAGACCGCCGAGTACACCGGGTCGACCACGCAGGGCACCGGCACCGAGATCGCGACCTGGACCTGGGACACGCTGAAGAAGGGCATGCTGTCCTTCGAGACCTCAATTACCGGCGGTGTCAGCTACAAGACCGGCTCCCTCGGCTACGACGCCGAGGGCGACGTCAGCGGCAGCTTCATGACGGTTCCCGTCGGGCAGCCGCTGGCCGGCACCTACCGCACTCAGTACTCCTACTCCTCGACCGGGCTGATGACGGCGGAGACGCCGGCCGCCGGCGGTGGCCTGCCAGGGGAGTCGCTGACCTTCACCTACGACAAGTTCGGCAACCCGACCGGCGAAAACGGCCTCGACACGTACGTCTCTGGCGCGGTCTGGACCCCCTACAACGAGATCTCCCAGATCGACCTTGGAACCGGTCCGTCGTCGGCTGCGCTGACCTACTCCTACGATCCGCAGACCCGCAACCTCACCGGGATCAACCTGTCCGATCAGCAGCCGGTGCCGCAGGTCGACAACGTCGCCTACACCTACAACGCCGACCAGCAGATCACCCAGATCGCCGACACGCAAGGTCCGGCCGGCTCGCCCGTCGAGGACCAGTGCTACACCTACGACTCGCTCAGCCGCCTGTCCCAGGCATGGACCTCCGCCAACGCCTGCGCCACCAATCCGGCCTCGGCCGGGAACGGCACCGTGAACGGCCCCGAGCCGTACTGGCAGTCTTGGACCTTCGACCCCGAAGGCGACATCCTGACCGCCATGAACCACGCCACTGCCGGTCGCACCAGCGGCGACACCACCACCACCTACCACTACGCGGCCCCAGGCCATGCCCACGCGGTGTCGTCGACGACCGCCACCAACACGGTGACCGGCAGCCTGCCTACCACGAACTTCGGGTACGACGGCGCCGGCGACACCACCTCCCTGGGCAGCCAGACCCTCACCTGGGACCCGGACGGCAAGCTCGCCACCGCCGGCACCGCGAGCGCTCCGTCCAGCTACGTTTACTCGGCTGACGGCGTCGAGCTGATGGAGTCCGACACCAGCGGCGGGACGACCACGACCACCCTGTACCTGGCCGGCGAGCAGCTTTCCACCAACGGGACGACCACCACTGGCGAGAGGTATTACACCTTCGCCGACGAAGTGGTCGGTGAGACCAGCCAGACGACGCTGTACTGGCTGAGCGGCAATGTCCAGGGCACGATGTCGACCGCCGTTGCCGCGTTCAGCCAGTCGACCGTCATCCGCCGGGCCTCTACCCCCTACGGGACGATCCTCACCGGCTCCGGCACCTGGCCAGACAACAACGGCTTCCTCGGCGACCCAGCGCACTCCGCGACCGGCCTGGTCGACGTAGGCGCCCGCAAGTTCGACCCAGCCACCGGCCTGTTCATCAGCGTCGATCCGGAGCTCAACGCCACGAATCCGCAGACCATGACCGGTTACACCTACGCCGCAGACGATCCCGTCACCGACAGCGACCCGACCGGCATGGTCACGGTCGACGACAACGGCGATGTCGTCATCCACCCGTACGACGGCGGTGGCGGCGGCTGCAGCGAGTACTGCGACGGCAACATCCCCATCGGCAGGGTTCCTCGTCACAGTGCTTACAGCGACGGCACTTACACCAGCAACGGCTACGTCGGCTACGGCCACGTCACCCACAAGAGCGGCGGCGAACTGCACCCGCCGGGCTTCCTGAGCCTCGGCACTGCACAAGGCTGCCCACATCCTCTACAAGGCGGCTCCGGTAATTGCGGGTGCCGCTGTCACCATCGGCTGCGCGTACGCCACCAAGGGCGAGGGCCTGGAAAACGGCCTCTGCACGGGAATGGGCTTCGCGGTCGGCGGCTACCTGCACAATGCCGAAGCGACCCACAAGGTGTTCTCACTGGATAATGTCCGAGCGGCCGTGGACGACGGTGTATTCGGTGCTTGCCTCACGGCGAAGGCCGTTCCCTGCGGGAAGATGTCCGTCGTAGCGACTTTTGCGGACTACGTCAATGACGGGATCGACAGCGGCGACTGGACCGGTGAGAACCTGCACAATGCTGAGAAGGGACTGATTCTGGACGGGATCGGGCAGGCTCTGGGTTCGGGCGGCGAGGCACTCGAGAAACTGACGAACAGCTTCCGTGACGCGGGGTCAGTGCGCGTCGCTTTCGCCGGTGGTGCCGTCGCCTCGCTGAGCTCGGTCACGCGGGGTACGTTCGGAGCCGCGCTGAGGATAGCCGGAAAGCTCAGTCAGAACTTCGTGAGCAGTCTCAACCGCTTCGCTGGCTTCGGCTTCGCGAACTTGACCTGCACGAACCCGACCAACCCCTGTTAGAGCATGACGTCCTGCCCGCGTTGCTCGCCTCTGGCCAGCGCGGGCAGGTGCGGGGTCGGCGGGGGTGGTAACCTTAGCTAAGACAGTGGCGCTTTACGCCATTCAGCGGGCGCAGGCCCGCGCGACCGGTCATTTTGAGCAGTCCGTATCTCGGTGAGTTTCTCCTTCGCCGTTGTCGTTGACGTCTCCGAGCATGACGCGGTCCTTGAGAACACAGACGGAGTCATCTTCTTTGTCCCGCGATTCGCGTCGCGCCCGGACGTCTTCGGCCAGCAGCAGCATCCCTCCCATCGCACTACGAGCAAGCCGAGGCCCTGGAACGGCGAGCATGTCCCGGCCCGGCGGAACTCAAAGCGACCTAGCTCGAGTTCCCGCCGAGCCGAACCAGGCCCGTCTCGCCGAGCAGCAAGACGCGCTGCAACTGCATCAGGCGCTGGAGGCGGCTCTCGCCCTTCCGGCCCCTGCCCCTGCTTCCTTCGCCGATCTCGGCGTGCCCGCGCCTCTGGTCGCCCAGCTCACCGCCCAGGGCATTGACCAGCCCTTCGCCATCCAGTCGCGGGCCTTGCCGGACGCCCTGGCCGGCCGCGACGTGCTCGGCCGCGCGCAGACCGGGTCAGGCAAGACGCTCGCGTTCGGCCTGCCGCTGCTGGCCAGGCTGGCCGCGCAGACCGACTTCCGCCGCCGCGAGAAGTCACCGCGCGGCCTCATCCTGGTCCCGACCAGGGAACTCGCCAAGCAGGTCGCCGACGTGCTGGTCCCGCTCGGCCAGGCGCAGCGAATTAGCGTCATGACCGTGTACGGCGGCGTCGCCATCGGCCGCCAGATCGACCGGCTGCGGCGCGGTGTCGACATCGTCGTCGCCACGCCAGGCCGGCTCATCGACTTGATGGAACGGGCCGCGTGCAACCTCGACGAGGTGTCGATCACGGTGCTCGACGAGGCCGACCACATGGCCGACCTGGGTTTCCTTCCCTCAGTCACCCGGATCCTGGATGCGACTCCGGCCGGCGGCCAGCGAATGCTGTTCTCGGCGACCCTGGATCGCGGAGTCGCCGGGCTGGTCACCAGGTACCTGTCCGATCCGGCCCTGCACGCGGTAGCCCCGGCGGCAGATGCGAACGAGGTCGAGCACGAGGTCTTCGTCCTGCCCGCCGGCGACAAGCTGGCGATCGCGACGGAGATCGCCGCCAGGACGGCCGGACGCTGTTCTTCGTTCGCACCAAGCACGGCGCTGACCGGCTCGCCGGGCAGCTGGCCCGGGCCGGGGTGCCAGCCGCGGCCATCCACGGAAACCTGAACCAGAACCAGCGCCAGCGCGCGCTGGCGGCCTTCGCCGCCGGCGACCCCCGGGTACTGGTCGCCACCGACGTGGCCGCTCGCGGCATCCATGTCGATGACATCGGCCTGGTCGTGCACTACGACCCGCCCAACGACCACAAGGACTACCTGCACCGGTCGGGCCGCACCGCCCGGGCCGGCGCGACCGGCGCGGTTCTCGCGCTCGTTGACCCCAGTCAGGTCAGGGAAGTCGGCAGGATCCACGACGCCGCCGGAGTGAAGGCCGTCAGCCACCACGTGGCGCCCGGTCACCAGGCCGTCAGGCAAGTAGCCGAGTCCGGTACCGCGATCACCGTCACCCCGGTCGTCCCCATCGCCCCGGCCAGGCAGGCCCGCGCCCGCGCCCGGGCCCGGCCGCACCGCGCCGCCCCGGCCCGGCCAGCCCGTCGCGCCGCCCCTCGCCGAGCGGCCAGCTAAGCCCGGACTGGCGGCCCGAACTGAACAGCAGCATGGCCCTACTTACTGTCATCAGGACAGCAGCAAGTAGGGCCTTACTGCTGTCGCGCTAGCGGTTGCGGTTGCGGGCGATCGGCGTGTAGCAGGCGATCGTTGCCGCGACTGTGACCCGAGTGTGCTCCGCCAGGTGCTCGACTCGGGCGGCCAAGGTGGCGGCGTCGGTGTGCCAGGCACCTGGACCCATGCCAGCGAGAGCGGCCACCGCCTGGTGGTCGAGGCTCACTCCGGCGCGGTACTCGCGGGAGGAACCAAGCTCGAAATACGGGTCGAGCTTGGCCGCGAGTCGCTCCTCCTTGCGCGGGTCGACGGTGAGCAGCCCGAGCGGCTCGACAAGCTCACCGAGGTGGTCGGCGGTCGGCGTGACGACAAGAAGGCGCGCCGTCGGCGCGGAGCACCCGGCGCAGTTCGGCTCCCTCACGTGGTGCGAACACGCTGAGCACCAGCCCGGCAACGCCGTCAGCGACGGGCAGCCCGCGCCAGGCATCACACCCGATCGCGGCGACTCGCGGATGGGCCCGGGCGGCCGCTCGCAGCGCGGCACTGGACGCGTCGAGCGCCAGGCCAGCGCGGCCAGGCAGCCGGTCGAGAACTGCGCCCAGGTAGTACGCGGTACCGGCGCCCACCTCGACCACCAGGTCAGCGGGGTCCGAATGCTGCGCCGCGTCGGCGAGCGCGGCCGCCAGGCCCGCGTAGTGCCCGGCCGCCAGGAAGCTGTGCCTGGCCGTCACCATGGCGGCGGTATCGCCGGACCTGCTCGGTCCGCCTCCAGCGAGCAGGCTCACGTAGCCGGACCTGGCAATGTCGAAGGAGTGCCCGGCCTCGCAGCGCAACGCGCTGCCGTCAAGGCTCAGCTGGCCGGTCCCCGGGCGGCACTGCGGGCAGCGCAGGTACCGGATCACCTCGCCGAGCACTGACCTGGCTAGCACTGACCTGCCAAACACTGACCTGCCCCGCACCGGTTACTAGGATGGACAGATGCCGAGCACCTGCGGGGAGAAATGATCGAAGACGCCAAGTTCGGCCCTCCAGCGCTGACATTCGACGACGTTCTGCTGCTGCCCTGCCCACTCGGAGCTGCTGCCGAGCGAGGCCGACACGACCGCGCGGCTGACCAGGGGCGGCATCCTGCTGCGGATGCCGCTGCTGTCCTCGGCCATGGACACCGTCACCGAGGCGACCATGGCCGTCGCGATGGCGCGCCAGGGCGGCCTGGGCGTGCTGCACCGGAACATGTCGGTCGAGGACCAGGCCAGGCAGGTCGACGTGGTCAAGCGGTCCGAGGCCGGCATGATCACCAACCCGGTGACCTGCGGCCCGGACACGACAATCGCCGAGGTCGAAGGCTCTGCGCCCGGTACCGGATCTCCGGGGTGCCGGTGGTCTCCGCCGAAGACGTGCTGCTGGGAATCATCACCAACCGTGATATCAGGTTCGAGACCGATCACAGCAGGCGCGCGTGCCGAGGTCATGACGCCGATGCCGTTGATCACCGCGCCGGTCGGCGTGTCGCGGGACGCAGGCGCTGCGGCTGCTGTCGGCCAACAAGGTCGAGAAGCTGCCGCTCGTGGACGCCAACGGACTGCTGCGCGGACTGATCACGGTCAAGGACTTCACCAAGAGTGAGAAATTTCCTTCTGCCACCAAGGACGATCACGGCAGGCTGATGGTCGGGGCGGCGGTCGGAGTCGGCGCCGACGCCAAGCGCCGGGCCCAGGCGCTGGTCGACGCCGGGGTCGACGTTCCTGGTCGTGGACACCGCGCACGGCCATTCCCAGTCGGTGCTCGACATGGTGGCTCAGCTCAAGGCCAACGTGAAGGTCGAGGTCATCGGCGGCAACGTGGCGACCCGTACGGGCGCGCAGGCGCTCATCGACGCCGGGCGCCGACGCGGTCAAGGTCGGAGTCGGGCCAGGCTCGATCTGCACCACCCGGGTCGTGGCCGGCGTCGGCGTGCCCCAGGTGACCGCCATCTACGAGGCGTCCAGGGCCGCGCGGCCAGCGGGCGTGCCCGTGATCGGCGACGGCGGCGTGCAGTACTCGGGCGACATCGCCAAGGCGATCGCGGCCGGTGCCGACACGGTCATGCTCGGCGGGCTGCTCGCCGGCTGCGAGGAAGCGCCCGGGCGAGATGGTCATGATCAGCGGCGAGCAGTACAAGCTCTACCGAGGCATGGGCTCGGTCGGCGCGATGCGCAACGCCGAGCGCGGCCGCTCGTACTCGCAGGACCGGTACTTCCAGGACGACGTGCTCCGCGAGGACAAGCTGGTGCCCGAGGGCGTCGAAGGCCGGGTGCCCTACCGTGGCGCCCTCGTGGCGGTCGCCGGACAGCTCACCGGCGGCCTGCGGGCGGCGATGGGCTACTGCGGCGCGAAGACGATCGCCGAGCTGCAGCAGGCCCGGTTCACCCAGATCACCGCGGCCGGGCTCACCGAGAGCCACCCGCACCACATCCACATGGTGACCGAGGCCCCGAACTACAGCGGAGGCGGCGGTCCGGGGCTGGTGAAAGGGTGGAGGTCGCGGGAGCGGACGATGACCGCAGGTAGAGATCGGGCGCGGGAAGAGCGGCCGCCGCGCCTACGCGCTGGACGAGATCGGCATCGTGCCGTCGCGCCGGACCAGGCACCCGGAGGACGTCTCGATCGCCTGGCAGATCGACGCCTACCGGTTCGAGCTGCCGCTGGTCGTCGCGCCGATGGACAGCGTGGTGTCACCCGGCGACCGCGATCGCAGATCGGCAAGCTCGGCGGCCTGGCCGTGCTCGACCTCGAGGGCATCTGGACCAGGTACGAAGACCCCGAGCCGCTGCTGGCCGAGGCGGCGCGACGCTGGACGACGAGGCCGCGACCAGGCGGCTGCAGCAGATCTACGCCGAGCCGATCAAGGAGGACCTGATCGGGCTGCGGATCGAGGAGATCCGGGCCGCGGGCGTGACCATCGCGGCGCGGCTGTCGCCGCAGCGCACGCGTGCGCTACCACAAGGCGGTCATCGACGCCGGGGCCGACATCTTCGTGATCCGGGGCACCACGGTCTCCGCCGAGCACGTGTCGGGCCAGGCCGAGCCGCTGAACCTCAAGCAGTTCATCTACGAGCTCGACGTCCCGGTGATCGTCGGCGGCTGCGCGACCTACACCGCCGCGCTGCACCTGATGCGGACCGGTGCGGCCGGCGTCCTGGCCGGGTTCGGCGGCGGGTCAGGGCATACGACCGCGGCCGTGCTCGGCGTGGAGGTGCCGATGGCGACGGCCATCGCCGACGTCGCCGCCGCCCGGCGGGACTACCTCGACGAATCGGGCGGCCGGTACGTGCACGTGATCGCGGACGGCGGGATGACCGCGCAGCGGCGACATCGCCAAGGCGCTCGCGCTCGGCGCTGACGCGGTGATGGTCGGCTCGCCGATCGCCCGGGCGGCGAGGCACCGGGCCGCGGCTTCCACTGGGGCAGTGAGGCGCACCACGCCGAACTGCCCCGCGGTTCCAGGCTCAAGGTGGGCACGATCGGCACCCTGGAGCAGATCCTGCACGGGCCGTCGACCGTGGCCGACGGCTCGATGAACCTGATGGGTGCGCTGCGCCGGACGATGGCCACGTCGGGTTACTCCGAGCTGAAGGAATTCCAGCGCGTCGAGGTGTCGGTGACGCCGGCCTCGGCGCCGACTGGCTGGCGCCGATCCGGCCGGTGTGACCGTCGCTGTCGCGAAATCTTGACCAGCCCGGCGCGGGCAGCAGTCGTCGCTGCGGGACTTTGATGGTGAAGCGGGCGGACTGGCAGGCTGGGACCTGCCGAGCGGACTGGCGGCGCTCGGTGCGCTCGCGGCCACCGAGCACCAGGTTCTCGTTGTCGGCGGAGGGGTGGTCGGCGCCGGGCGTAGCGCTGGACGCGGCGACCCGCGGGCTGTCTATCGGCCTGGTCGAGGCCGGGACTTCGGCTCGGGCACCTCGTCCAGGTCGAGCAAGCTGATCCACGGCGGCCTGCGCTACCTGGAGCAGCTCAACTTCGGCCTGGTCCGGGAGGCGCTCACCGAACGCGCGCTGTTGCTCCAGCGGATCGCGCCGCACCTGGTGCACCCGGTCTCGTTCCTGTTCCCGTTCACCCACTTCGCCTGGGAGCGCGCCTACGTCGGCGCCGGGCGTCAGCGCCTACGACCTGCTCGGGTTCTCGCTCGGCCAGACCAGGGGCCTGCCCGGCACCGGCAGCTGACCCGGCGCGGCGCGCTGCGGATCGCGCCGGCGCTGAAGCGGTCCGCGCTGACCGGCGCGCTGCTCTACTGGGACGCGCAGGTCGACGACGCCCGCTACGTGATGACCCTGGTCCGCACCGCCGCCGGCGTACGGCGCCAGGATGGCGTCGCGGACCCAGGTCACCGGCTTCCTGCGCGAGGGGGAGCGGGTCACCGGCGTGCGGGCGGTGGACCTGGAGTCCGGGGCCGAGCTGCGAGATCCGGGCCCAGCAGGTGGTCAACGCGACCGGGGTGTGGACCGACGAGACCCAGGCGATGGTCGGCGGCCGCGGCACGATCAACGTCCGGGCGTCCAAGGGCGTCCACCTGGTCGTGCCGCGGGACCGGATCCATTCCCAGACCGGGATCATCCTGCGGACCCCGTTCAGCGTGCTGTTCGTCATCCCGTGGGGCAGGCACTGGATCATCGGGACCACCGACACCGACTGGTCGCTGGACAAGGCGCACCCGGCGGCGAGCAGGACCGACATCGACTACGTGCTCGGCCAGCTCAACCGGATCCTCGCCGTGCCGCTGACCAGGGACGACGTGGAAGGCGTCTACGCCGGGCTGCGGCCGCTGCTGGCCGGCGAGTCCGACTCCACGTCGAAGCTGTCCCGCGAGCACACGGTCGCGCATCCGGTGCCGGGGCTGGTGATGGTCGCGGGCGGCAAGTACACCACGTACCGGCTGATGGCCAGGGACGCGGTCGACGCGGTCGCCCACGGCCTGGACGGCAAGGTCGCGCCGTCCTGCACCGACCAGATCCCGCTGGCTGGCGCGGACGGTTACGGGCGCATGTGGAACGCCGGCGCACTCGCTGGCGCAGTCCTCCGGCCTGCACGTCGCGCGGATCGAGCACCTGCTGCACCGGTACGGCACGATGATCGGCGAGCTGCTTGACGCTGATCGACGCCGACCCAGCCTCGCCAGGCCGCTCGCGGGCGCCGACGACTACCTGCGGGTCGAGGTCGTCTACGCGGTCACCCACGAGGGCGCCCGGCATCTGAACGACGTGCTGGCCCGGCGCACCCACATCTCGATCGAGACCTGGGACCGCGGCCTGTCGGCGGCCACGAGGCCGCCGAGCTGATGGCCGGGCCGATGAAATGGCGCTCCAAGCAGGTGTCGCAGCGAGGTCGAGAACTACCGGGCCGAGGTCGAGGCCGAGCGCGAGCCTCCCAGGAGGCCGACGACCGACACGGACGCGGACGCGATCAGGCTCGGTGCTCCGGAGATCGTGCCGGTCCTGGCGAACGGCGGAGTCGGGCATGACGGCGCCGGCGGCGGGAGGCGGGCGGGGCCGACGAGCCAGGGCGACTAGACTTCGGCCATGCCCAGGCCCCGAGTGCTGTCCGGCATCCAGCCGACCGCCGACTCGTTCCACCTCGGCAATTATCTCGGCGCGATCCGCCAGTGGGTGGCGCTGCAGGAATCCACGACGCGTTCTACTGCGTCGTCGACCTGCACGCGATCACGGTGCCGCAGGACCCGGCGCTGCTGCGCCGCCGGTCCAGGGTCGCGGCAGCGCAGCTGCTCGGGGCCGGGCTCGACCCGAGGCAGTGCACGGTGTTCGTGCAGAGCCACGTCCCCGAGCACGCCGAGCTGGCCTGGGTCTGTCGCTGCATGACCGGGTTCGGCGAGGCCAGCCGGATGGTCCAGTTCAAGGACAAGTCGGCCAGAAGTCCGGCGCGGACGCAGGCCAGCGTGGGGCTGTTCACCTACCCGATCCTGCAGGCCGCCGACATCCTGCTGTACCAGTCGAACCAGGTGCCGGTGGGCGAGGACCAGCGGCAGCACCTGGAGCTGACCCGGGATCCTGGCGCAGCGGTTCAACCACCGGTTCGGCGAGACGTTCGTCGTGCCCGGGCCGTACATCGTCAAGCGACGTCGCGAAGATCACCGACCTGCAGGACCCGTCGATCAAGATGAGCAAGTCGGCGTCCGCGCCGCAGGGCATCGTCGACGTGCTCGAAGACCCGGCCTCGATCCGCAAGAAGATCAGCGGGCGGTGACCGACCTAGGTACCGAGGTCAAGTTTGACGAGGCGGCCAAGCCCGGGGTCTCGAACCTGCTCCGCATCTACTCGGCGCTGAGCGGGGAGAGCGTGCCCGAACTCGAGCAGCGCTACGAGGGCAAGGGGTACGGCGCGTTCAAGAAGGACCTCGCCGAGGTCGTGGTCGAGACGCTGGCCCCGATCAGGGAGCGCACCGAGAAGATGCTCGCCGACGAGGGCGAGCTGGACCGCCTCCTGGCCGACGGCGCCGGCCGGGCGCGCGAGGTCGCCCGAGCCACGATGGCCACCGTGAGAGAGCGAATCGGCTTCCTCCCGCCCCGCTAGCCCAAGCCGCCCGGCGCAAGCAGGCCCAAGAAGCCCAAAAGGCCCAACTCTCAACCCAAGCTTGAGGCCCAGCGAACTCACAACGACCGCGCCCCAGCACCAGCAAACTCACAACGACGCGACCGGGGGCGGAGCTCACTCGTAGGTGAAGACCGTGAGCCAGTCGCCCTTGCGCGGCTTGTAGCCGAGGCGGGTGAGGCTGCGGACGACTGCGATCATGTGCTCGGCACCGTAGACGACACCCACGTCGAGTGATTCCTCGCCGCGCGTCTGGGCGATCGATCCCAGGGCCTGGGTGAGCAGCTCGTCGCGGTCGTCGACGATCAGCTTGGCCAGGCCGGGCATCTCGTTCGGCCGGTCCGGGTTGCTATCGTCATCGTCATCCAGGTTCAGGTATCTGCCCAGCACCTCCTTGGTGCCGAACAGCCGGAAGGCGGTCGCAAGGACGGGGGTGAACGTCGCGACGGCTGCCTTCTCCTTCCAGGGCAGCTTCCGCAGGCCGCGATCAAACTGCTCGGCCGTCAGCTCCGGCCTGATCACCTCGATGCCCTTCGCGGCCAGCGCGGCATAGTCGATGTCCTGGACCACGAGGCCGAGCCGTGCGCTGTTCGCTGACTTCCGGTAGGTCGACGTGAGGGCCCGGGTCAGAACCGAATCCGACGACACGCCCTCGGTCACGATCACGTCGCACTCGGCCAGCCGCGCCGCAACGGCCCGGTAGAACTCGGCCGCCCCGAGATGGATCATCGGAAAGAGCGTGAAATGCAGCGGGTGCCCGGGCCGCTGCAACGTGATCACGGCTGACCGCACTCCGATCACGCTCGCTTCGATCAGCTGCATCGGCCACCTCTGAGCACGGGGAAATATTGCCGTTACAGCAATAAGGCGCGCGAGATGGCGATTTAGTTCACTTGGGACCGAAGTGCCTGGCCGTGCTGGCTAGCTGTGGG
The DNA here is from genome assembly GCA_963737865.1 of uncultured Actinomycetota bacterium. Classification (GTDB taxonomy): domain Bacteria; phylum Actinomycetota; class Actinomycetes; order Streptosporangiales; family Streptosporangiaceae; genus Chersky-822. The sequence continues at coordinate 400,772 of CAVTUG010000001.1, forward strand.
AGTGGTGCCGCGTCTGCTGGCGACGGCGGAGCAGGACGAAAGCAACGATTCCGATGCAGATCGCCCCGGCGATCGCGGCCGTCACCGCCATCTGACCGCCGTCGGCCGACTGCGTCGCGCCTGCCAGTGACGCCGGGTTGGTGCCCGTCTTGATCAGCTTGGACGACTTCGGGTTCTTCGTCCGGTGGCTTGCGGTGAGCTGCAGCGGCGGCACCAGGGTCCCGACCGGGCTGACCTGCTTGTTCATCCGGAAGCCCCAGGTGAGCAACTTCTCGGCCGACGTGATCTCCTGCAGCGGCGTGCAGTGCATGATCGTCGCGATCAGCGTGACGCCGTGCCTGCGGGCCAGTCCGACGTAGGTGGCCTTGGCCTTGAGCGTCCAGCCGATCTTGCCGCCGATCCCGCCCTTGAACTTGGTCAGCAGGTAGTTCTGGTTGACCAGCGTGGTCATCTTCTTCTTGGACAGCCGGAACTTCGCGGCCAGCGTCGAGTCGTACGTCATGAACGCGGGCATCGACAGCGCCTGCCGCGCGATCAGCGCGAGGTCGTAGGCGGAAACCACCTGACCGGCTCGTGGCAGGCCGTTGGGCACCTTCGCGACCACGTCGTAGGCCTGCAGGTGGTGCGCCTCGGCGTTGATCAGCGCCATGCCCTTGGCAAAAGACCCGCTCGCCTGGGTCAGCGCGACGGCGGCATCGTTCGCCGAGATCAGCAGGAGCGCCCGGAAGAGGTCGGCGACCCGGTACTGCCGGCCCCTGACCAGGCCCACGATGTTGGGCTGCACGGACACGGCCAGGCGGGTGGCCTTGACCATGGCGTTCGGCTTGAGCAGAGGCAGCATGGTGATTGCCGTCAGCATCTTGAGCGTGCTGGCCGGCGGATACAGGCCGTGCGCGTCCTTGGCGGCGAGCACCGCGCCGGTGCGAGCGTTCGCGATCACATAGGCGGACGCCGGGATTTTCGGCAGCGGCAGGGCGTTCTTCGCCGGGTAATGCACGACGATGCCCTTGCTCGCCATCAGCGGCCCGCCGACATCCACCTTGGGCGCCGCGTGCCGAACCGCGGCTGTGGCTTGGGCGGTGGCTGTGGCCCTGGCGGTGGCTGTGGCCTGGGCTGGGGCGGCGATGGTGGCGAAGGCTGCGGCGATGGCAGCGACGACGCCGACGGCACTGCCGGCGGTGAGCCTGCTGCGGCGGGACATCAGTTCCCCTTGGTCTCAGCGTCTCGCTACATAGCGTGACAAGTCCGTTACGTCGTAGCGGCCTAGGCTAGCGCGCCCTGGCCTATGCGTTGACCTTCCCGATTGCCCGGACGTTACCTGGTTGGCGCGCAAATTTACCGTCAGGACCTGATAAAAGGTTCACCTCCAAGGCGCCAACTCCGCCCGCCCCCGCGCTCCCGTCCGCCCCCGCGCCCCCGCGCTGGTCCGCCGCGCTCAACAGCACCACGGTCCTACTTACTGCTGTCAGGACGACAGTAAGTAGGACCATGGTGTCGTCCGGACTCGTCCGGAGCCCGAGCGGGGGCCGCGGCTCGACCTGTCGCAGTGACGGCCGTGGCTAGTATGTCCAGGTGCTAACCGAGGATGAGGCCCGGGCTCGATCCCGGCTGATCGACGTCGAGTCCTATGACGTCTTCATCGACCTGACGACTGAGCCGCCATTCTCACGTACCGAGGTGCGGTTTAGCTGCCGTGCAGCGGGCGCATCGACGTTCGCCGAGCTGACCAGCGATTCGATGCGCAGCGCCAGGCTCAACGGGCAGCAGCTGACCCAGCTCAGCGACGGCAGGCTCACGCTGCCCGACCTTGCCGCCCGAAATGTGCTCACCGTCGAGGCCCAGCTCGCCTACTCAGCGGCGGCGCGAGGTCTGGCCAGGTTCACCGATCCGGCCGATGGCGCGACCTACGTCCTCATCACCGCCTACCCGACCAGCGCCCCTGACCTCTTCTGCTGCTTCGACCAGCCCGATCTGAGCGCGGCGATGACATTCTCGCTGCGCGTTCCGGCTGACTGGAAGTGCCTAGGCAACGCGCCGGTGGCGCAGCGACCATCGGGGCAAGCCGGCGGAACCTGGCGGTTTGAGACTATGCCCGCCATGCGACCGTACGATGTCGCGCTGTGCGCTGGGCCGTTCACCTGCGAGTGGCGCGCCGACGGGCCGGTTCAGCTGACCGCCCAGCGCCGCCGCTCGCTGACCGGCGCCGACGGCATCACGGGCCTGACCTGGTTCGGCGAGCTGGCTGCCGCCGCGATCAGGCGATACGAGCAGGTGCTCGAGGTCGCGTGTCCTTATCGGTCCTACGACATCGTGGTCATGCCCAACCTCGCTCCGATGGCACTGTCAGTTCAGGGCCTGATGGTCGTGAGTGAACGCCTCGTGGCCAGGCTCGCCGATCCCGACGACCCGTTCGCCGCGATGATCTGCACCCACGAGGTCGCGCATTTGTGGTTCGGCTGCCAGGTGGGTCCGCGCTGGTGGGACGACGTGTGGCTGGAGGAGGCCATCGCCACCTACCTCAGTTACGCGCCAGCCATCAGCTCCCTGACGGCTGGTGACGGCTGGACCACCTTCGGCTACCGGGACAAGGAGCGCGCCTACGAAGCCGACCAGCTCCCGACCACGGAGCCGGTGTCCTGGCCGGTCGCGAGTTCCGACGACGCCCGCACTCGCTCCGAGGCCATCACCTATGTCAAGGGCGCCAGCGTGATCAGGCAGCTCTCCGCCCTGATCGGAGACGATGCCCTGCATACGGCATTTACCCAGTACTTGCGCCAGCATCGGGCAACCGGCGTGGCCAGTCTCGATGACCTCATCCGATGCATGTCGCAGACCTCGGGACGCGACCTCACGGCCTGGGCGCAGGAGTGGCTCAGGACGCCGGGAGCCAGCACGCTCACACCGGAGATCGAGGCCGGGCCAGACCAGACCATCGACTCGGTCACGGTCATCCAGGACACGCCGCGTACGCAGGTGATCAAGCTCGGCCTCTACGACCTCGACGGGCAGGCGCTGCGCCACCGGGTCAGCGTGACCGCCGAGGTGAGCGGTCTGCGGACGACGATCCCGGCGCTGGCCGGCGAGCCGATGCCGAGCGCTGTGATCCTCAACGAAGGCGATCTCAGCTACGCCCGGATCAGCTTCGACGAGCCGACGCTCGCGGCCCTGGCCTCGGTGGCGATGGATGTAGGCGATCCCCTGACCGAGGCCGTCTGCTGGAACGCGGCCTGGCACCTGGTCACGAGCGGCGGCCTGGCGGCCGCTGACCTTGCCGACCTGATCCTGCGCCGCCTGCGGTCACTGCCGCTGACCGGCTCCGGGCCGCTTGCCAGAATCGAGATGCTCCTTGGCCGGGCCAGCAAGTGCGCGGACATCTACGCGCCGCCTTCGGTCCGCAGCCAGCTGCGCGAGCAACTCGCCAGCGCGGTCCTAGAGCTGACAGGGGGATCGCGACCGGGCACCCCGCAGCAGCGCACCCTCGCCGAGGGATTTGCCGCCAGCGCCGAAAGCCAGGGTCAGCTTGATCTCCTGCGTTCGTGGCTGGCCGGATCCGGGCTGCCTGACGGACTGAAAGTCAGGACGAGCGTGCGCGACCAGATCCTGCGGGCGCTAGCGGCGCGCGGTCTGGCGACCGAAGCCGATCTCGACACCATGGTCAGCCTCGATCCGGTCCAGGGCGAGCTCACCCGGGCGACGTGTATCGCTGCCCGGCCCGATGCCGCCGCCAAGGATTCCGCGTGGAGCCAGGCTCTTTCTCCGGAGCAAGACCAGAGACTGGCGCGGGCCTACGCACAGGGACTGTGGCTCCCGGGCCAGGAAACGATCACGAACGAGTTCGGCGGCCGCTATTTCGCCGAGGTCCTGCCGACGCTTGCCAGCCGGGACTACCTGACCCAGCGCCTGCTCGGCCGAGACCTCTTTCCCGCGACGATCGTCACCGCCGCTACGGTCGCGGCCGCGACGGCGGTCATCGAGGCAGGCGAGCTCGACAAGGTGCTGACGGACGTCGTCACCCAGCAGCGCGCCGTCGTTCAAGGCGCGCTGCTCGCCCGATCCGCCCCCCGGCGTCCAGAACTCGCCAGCTAACGCGTTGAACCAGTTTGGCCGCGCCACCGTGGCCATACACAAGACGAACGTGCTCTGCCTGCCCTCTCGCCGTCGATAGGGGCAGCAGTCCAGGGGCAGCGGATAGCTGACGTCGGGTGCCGCGGCCGTCCCGGGTAGCCTCCGGGTCGGCCGGGCGCGAGACCACCGGGCGCGAGACCAGCCGCGCACGAGACCGGCCGGGGCCTGGCCGTAATCTTGGTCCATGGCGGCAATGTCGGAGTCTGGTGACCCAATCGAGCCGGTCTACGGACCGGGAGCGACCGGCGGGCTCGATCCGGCCCGCGATCTGGGCGAGCCTGGTCAGTACCCCTTTACCCGGGGCGTGTACCCGACCATGTACGTCACCAGGCCCTGGACCATGCGGCAGTACGCAGGCTTTTCCACCGCCGCCGATTCGAACCAGCGCTACAAGCAGCTGATCGCGGCCGGTACCACTGGCCTGTCGGTGGCCTTCGACCTGCCCACCCAGATGGGCTACGACTCCGACGCCACGCCCGCGAGCGGTGAGGTCGGCAAGGTCGGCGTCGCCATCGACTCCATCGACGACATGCACACTCTGCTCGACGGCATCCCGCTCGACGAGGTCTCGACTTCGATGACGATCAACGCCCCAGCGGCCGTGCTCTTGCTGCTCTACGAGCTGGTCGCCGCCGAGCGTGGCATCAGCAAGGAAAAGCTCAACGGCACCATTCAGAACGATATCCTGAAAGAGTACATCGCCCGCGGAACGTATATCTATCCGCCGGGTCCGTCATTGCGTCTCGTGGCTGACACGTTCGCCTATTGCGGGGCGAACATTCCGAGGTGGAATACCATCTCTATTTCCGGCTACCACATGGCAGAAGCAGGCGCGACGCCGGTGCAGGAGATCGCGTTCACGCTGGCCAATGCGAAGGCTTATGTGCGTACCGCGATCGAGGCCGGCCTAGAAGTGGACACTTTTGCGCCGAGATTGTCGTTCTTCTTCGTGGCCAGAAGCACTTTGCTCGAGGAGGTCGCCAAGTTCCGCGCGGCCCGCTGGCTGTGGGCGCAGATGATGCGCGACGAGTTCGGGGCCCGTGACCCGCGCTCGCAGATGCTGCGCTTCCACACCCAGACGGCCGGCGTCCAGCTGACGGCACAGCAGCCCGAGGTCAACCTCGCCCGGGTCACGATCCAGGCCCTGGCCGCCGTGCTGGGCGGCACGCAGTCGCTGCATACCAACGCTTTCGACGAGGCGATCGCGCTGCCGAGCGAGCGCGCGGCCCGGCTGGCGCTGCGCACCCAGCAGGTCATCGCCAACGAGACCGACCTGACCGCGACGGTCGACCCCTTCGCCGGGTCCTACGCGGTCGAGTCGATGACCATGCAGCTCAGGGAGCACGCCACCGAGCTGATGAGCAGGATCGAGGACCTCGGCGGCGCGGTTGCCGCCATCGAGCGAGGGTTCCAGAAAGCAGAGATCGAGCGGTCGGCGTACCAGGTCGCCCGCGAGATCGACAGCGGAGAGCGGGTCGTCGTCGGGGTCAACAAGTTCGTGACCGAGTCCGACGAGAGCTATGCGCCGCTGCGGGTCGACCCGGCGATCGAGCGCGAGCAGTCCCAGCGCCTCGCCAAGCTGCGCGCTGGCCGCGACGGCGCGGAGGTCGCGCGGCTGCTCGATGACGTCAGGAAGGCCGCCGCCGGCGCCGAGAACGTGCTCTATCCTCTTCGTGCGGCGCTCGCGGCGCGGGCGACGGTGGGGGAAGTGTGCGACGCGCTGCGCGAGGTTTGGGGCGTCTACAAGCCAGCTGATGCGTACTGACGCCGATCGAGACTGATGTCTGCGGATCGGCCAGGCGTCCCTCGCGCCGGAGTTAGGCGAAATCGGATCAAATAGTTCATTTATGTATAACATGGTCGGTTGGTTGCGGCCCGGTCACAATCGGGCAACGTCCACGTCGGGGCGAGGATGACGCTACGATGCTTAGCAACGTCGGGCACATCGCAGGACCCGGCGGGATCGAACAAGAGTGCCTGTAATCAGCGCTAACAATCTCAAGCCAAAGCGCAGGTAGATAGCACAATCCGCAGGCGTGATCGCAAGGCGTGGTTACGGCTGCATGAATGCTGTACCACAGGGCAGGTGCCCGCTGGTGTCAAGCGCTGATCCAGCGGTCGGAAGGCGATTCGCGTTGTGGGTATCCACGGCGCGGATCGTTTGTCATTCCTGGCACCAGCACTGCCGACTGTGGCCGCGATACGACAGCGTGAAGGACCGAATGGACAAGCTCCTAGCCCATTGGGCTGACGACCTAGCCGGGCGACAGTCGCGACGGCTTCTAGGGGAGGCGGCAGATGGTTGAGCATGATCTGGCCGGTGAGCTTGAGGCGTTCCTGGCTGGCCACGAGGCCGAGCTGATCGACTTCAGGCGAGACCTGCACGCTCATCCGGAGATCGGCTACGCGGAGTACCGCACGACGCGCAAGATCGCGCTGCGCCTGGAAGGCGCTGGCCTGCGTCCGGCGGTCCTGCCCAAGGGCACCGGGATCATCGTCGACATCGGCGGCGACGCCGAGGAAGAGCCGGCTGTCGCGCTGCGCGCCGACATCGACGCGCTGCCGATCGTGGACGAGAAGAACGTTACTTACCGTTCGCTGAATCCTGGTGCCTGCCACGCCTGCGGGCACGACGTCCACACCACGATCCTGCTGGGCACCGGGCTGTTCCTGGCCCGGGCGGCCGCCTCCGGTGCGCTGCCCGGCAAGGTCAGGCTCATCTTCCAGCCTGCGGAAGAGGTGCCAGGAGGCGCGCTCGACGTCCTGGCCGCCGGCGGTATCTCCTCGATCGACCGGGTCTTCGCGCTGCACTGCGATCCGAAGCTCGACGTCGGCAAGGTCGGTACCCGGGTCGGTCCGATCACCGCAGCCTGCGACAAGATCAAGATTCAGCTCACGGGTCCGGGTGGGCACACCGCTCGGCCGCACCTGACGGCGGACCTGGTTTTCGCGCTCGGCAAGGTCATCACCGAGATCCCGGCCGCGCTGTCCCGGCGGATCGACCCGAGGTCGGGGCTGAGCCTGGTCTGGGGCCGGGTCTCGGCCGGCTCGGCGGCGAACGCCATCCCCGACGTCGGTGTCGTCGAAGGCACCGTGCGCTGCCTGGACGACAGTGCGTGGCACGCGGCTCCCGAGCTGCTCAAGACGCTCGTGGAGGCGGTGAGCAGCTCCTACGGGGTGACCGCTGACCTCAGCTACGAGCGCAGCGTGCCCCCGGCGGTGAACGACGCGGCCAGCACCGGCATGATCGCCGCCGCCGCTGACCGGGTGCTCGGCCCGGACTCGATCGCGGCCGCGCCGCAGAGCCTGGGTGGCGAGGACTTCGCCTGGTACCTGGAGTCGATCCCGGGCAGCTTGTTTCGGCTCGGAACCCGGCGGCCTGGCTCGGGGGACGACTTCGACATCCACCAGCCGATGTTCGACGTAGACGAGCGGTGCATCGGAGTCGGCATCAAGGTGATGGCCGCGACCGCGCTGACGGCGCTCGGTGACGGCTGCGGTGACGTGCCGTCCGTCGGCCCGATCGTCGACCACGCCACCGCGCCCGCTAAGTCGGTCGCGACGGTGCAGGACGTCACCCTCGCCGGGCCGTTATTAGGCGGGTAGGGCCTATTACCCGGGCAGGGTCATGGCCGGGCCTGCACTGGGTCGGTGATTTCAGCCGGGCAACGTAACGGTTGCAGGTCCGCTGCGGCTGGGGCCTTGCGTGCCTGCTTGCGCATATTGTGGTGCGAAGGCCGGATCGCAGGCCGTGCAGGCTGAGCCGAACTGGAGCGCTTGCCGTGTCTATACCAAACGAGCGAATGACGACTACCGGTGAGCCGGCGACGACCGCCGCCAAGATCACCGCCGACGGCAGGCGCGTCTTCCGGATGACGGCGCCGCAGGTGATGTGGTGGAGCTGGGTCGCCCTGATCGTAATCAGCCTCGGTGACCTGGCGATCCAGGGGCACGAATTCGTGTCGCTCAAGGTCGGGCTGGCCGGGCTGGCCATCACCGGCATCGTCTACGCGTGCACGTACTGGCCGGTCGTGGTCGCGGACCAGCGGGGCATTAAGGTACGGAACCCGCTCAGGAGCTTCGACATCCCCTGGGGTGCGGTCCGCGGGATCTTCCTGGCCGACTCGGTCGAGGTGCAGTGCGCACGGCCGGCGTCTAAGAAGGACAAGACGGTCTATGCCTGGGCGCTGGCGTCGTCCCGGCGCTCGCGCGCTCGCTCGCAGCTGCGCGGCTGGCAGTGGGACCAGGGACAGCGCGGCCGCCCGTCGGGGTACGGCCAGCTGCCGCACGATGCGAAGTCGCTGACCAAGATGACGACCGCCGAGATCATGGCGAGGGAGCTCGCCGCGTTGTCGGACGAGGCCCGCTTCAAGTACGTCGTCCAGGATGTGGAGCTGGACGCCGACGCCATCAGGCGCGAAGAAGCCGAAGCGGAGGCGCGAGACAGCGCACCCGACCCGAGCCCACCCGACCCGAGCCCAGCGCAGACGAGCACGGCCGATCCGAGCACGGCCGATCCGAGCCCGGCGGAGGCGAGCCCGGCGGAGGCGAGCCCGGCCGAGACGAGCGCGGGCGAAGACCCGGCGCTGCCGGTCGAGGTGATCAAGTCAGCCTGGGCCTGGCAGCCGCTGGCCGTCATCGTCGTTCCGGCCGTCGCCTTCGTGATCTGCCTCATCGTCCAGTAACCCGCACGCCGCCCGGAACAGCAGTATGTACCTACCTGCTGTTGTTCCGGCCCGGTCTGCAACGACACCATGGTCCTACTTACCGTCGTCACGACAGCGGTAAGTAGGACCATGCTGCTGTTCAAACAGTCCCCGCAACGACAGCAAGTAGGGTCATGCTGCTGTTGCGGGCGTGAGCGGGGTTAGCCTTAGCCGCCGACCGACTTGCACGGCCTGGTGCGCAGCCAGCCCACGTAGTCCGCTGGTGCGCCGGCGGCCTCGGCGGCGTCGGCCATGATGCCGAGGTAGCGAGCTGACGGAAGGCCGCCCTCGTAGTCGTTGAGCACGTAAAGCCAGGCGAGGACGTCGGCGTCGAGCGAGGCGACCCGTACCTTCAGCTTGCTGTAATAGCCGAGCGTGGCGCCGTCCCACCGATCCAGTGCCAGCTCGTCGCTCTCGGAGACCTCGTAGAGCACCACGAAGACCCGCGAGTCAGCGTCGTCGGCGTCCTCTACCACGGTTGCGAGCGCGCCCTCCCAGCCAAGGTCCGCACCGCCGAAGGTGAGCCGCCAGCCTTCGAGCCAGCCGATGCCAGCCTGAGGTGAATGCGGGCAGCGCTCGATCATCTGCCCCGGATCCATGTTGCTGCCGTAAGCCGCATACAACGCCACGATTGCTTAGCGTACGAGCCGGCGGGCTGCTAGCGCATGGGATCCCCCGGTTGCCGGGTCTGAGCCATGCGACAGAATGGGGCAACGTGAGTCAGCATCGGACGCGCATCGTAATCATCGGCGGCGGCCCAGGCGGCTACGAAGCCGCGCTGGTCGCAGCCCAGCTCGGCGCGCACGTGACCGTGGTCGAAGAGAGCGGCCTTGGCGGGGCCTGCGTGCTCAGCGACTGCGTGCCGTCCAAGACGCTGATCTCCACGTCGAGCATGATGGCCGCGCTCGATATCACGCTGGACCTTGGGATCAGCTTCGACGCGGTGCCGTTGTCGAGCGGTCGCGGGCATGCCCGCGCGGACGCGCAGCGGATCTATGCCCGCATCCGCAACCTCGCCCAGGCCCAGTCGGCCGATGTCGCGACGAGGCTGGCGGCCGAGGGCGTCGAGGTGATCGCGGGCCGAGCCCGGCTGATCTGCCCAGGAGTCGTCGCGGTCGGTGACCGAGAGTTGCAGGCGGACACCGTCCTGATCGCCACCGGTGCCCAGCCCCGGGTCCTCGAAGATGCCATCCCGGACGGGGAGCGGCTGCTCACCAGCCGGCAGATCTACGATCTGGACGAGCTGCCCACCGAGCTCATCGTGGTCGGCTCCGGCGTGACCGGGGCCGAGTTCGCCAGCGCGTTCCAGGCGCTGGGCTCGCAGGTGACGCTCGTGTCCTCCAGGATCCACGTGCTGCCCAACGAGGACACCGACGCCGCGATGGTGGTCGAGGATGTCTTCCAGCGCCGTGGCATGACGGTGCTCAGCCAGTCCAGGGCCGCGTCCGCGCGGCGGACCTCGACGGGCGTCGAGGTCACCCTGGCTGACGGCCGGACGGTGCAAGGCTCGCATTGCCTGCTGTGCGTCGGCATGGTGCCGCTGACCAAGGACATCGGCCTTGACCAGGCGAAGGTAGACGTCGACCAGCGCGGTTTCGTGACGGTGGACCGGGTGTCCAGGACGTCGGCCCCCGGGATCTATGCCGCCGGAGACTGCACTGGGGTGTGGATGCTCGCCTCGGTCGCGGCGATGCAGGGGCGGATCGCGATGTGGCACGCGCTCGGCGAGGCGGTTCATCCGCTCCGGCTCAGTCACGTGGCAGGCACGATCTTCACCGACCCTGAGATCGCCACCGTCGGCGTGACTCAGCAGGACGTCGATAGCGGCGCGGTCGACGCACTCGTCGTCAAGCTGCCGCTGGCCAGGAACGCGCGAGCCAAGATGGACGGGTTCAGCGATGGTTTCGTCAAGCTCTTCGCCCGGCGGACCAGCGGCCGGGTGCTCGGCGGCGTCATCGTCGCGCCGCACGCCAGCGAGCTGATCCTCGGCGTCTCGCTGGCCGTCGAGCGGCAGCTCACCGTCGACGAGGTCACGCAGACTTTCGCGGTGTATCCGTCCCTGACCGGCAGCATCACCGAGGCGGCCCGTCTGCTCATGCAGCCGAGCGATCATTAGCCGCACCCCGGATCAGTGCGCCCAGGATCAGTGCGCCGGGCGGCCTAGGTCAGGATCGTCGGGCGCCTCGAAGCCGTGCTGTCGCAGCCGGGTGACCCGGATGTCGTCGGCGTAGGCAGTGACGGTGAAGATGCTGCCGGCCAGGATCAGCGCGATCATCATGACGGCTAGCCAGCTCGGAGCCGGCAGCCAGACCAGCAGGACCACGGCCACGATCACGCAGACCGGGATGATGACGGCCAGGTGCCGGAGGACGGCCCGCGCCCGCCAGCCAGCGTCGGTGAGCTCGTGCCTGACCCAGTCCACGTTCTCTTCCGGAAGCCTGAATCCGAGCGCAAACAGCATCCACCTGATCGGCCCCGGATCGCCCGGCAGGCGTGGCATCGACTAGTCCGCCAGCCGGCAGATGGCATGCCCAGCAGAGACCGTCTGCCCGACCTGGACGGCCAGTTCGCTCACGGTTCCCTCTTTGTGTGCGGTCAGCGGCTGCTCCATCTTCATGGCCTCGAGTACCACGACGGTGTCTCCGGCCTGCACATGCTGCCCGTTCTCCGCGACTATCTTCACGATAGTGCCCTGCATGGGGCTGACCAGCGCGTCGGTGCTCGCCGGGGTGGCGGCCTGACGCGCCGCCCGTGATCGTCCGGCGCGACCACGGCTGGGCTGGGCCTTACTGGACTGGGCCGGACTGGACCCGGCACCCCCGGTCGCGAGCCAGCCAGGCAGCACGACCTCGATCCGCTTGCCGCCCACCTCGACGACGACCCGCTCCCTGTCCGCCGCACCATCGTCGGCTGCGGCTGTGGCTGCTGCGGCTGCCTCGTACGGCGCGATGCCGCCGCTGAACTCGGTCTCGATCCACCGCGTGTGGACGCTGAACGGCTCGGAGGTGAAGGCCGGGTCGTTCACTACGGCCTGGTGGAACGGCAGCACGGTCGGCATCCCGCCGACCTCGAACTCGGCCAGCGCACGCCGCGCCCTGGCGAGCGCCTGCTCGCGGGTCGCGCCGGTGACGATCAGCTTGGCGATCAGCGAGTCGTACATCTGAGGCACGGTCATGCCAGCGACGTAGCCTGCGTCGACCCGGACGCCGGGCCCGGACGGCGGATTCCAGGTCGTCAGCGTCCCGGGTGCTGGCAGGAACCCGCGCCCGGCGTCCTCGGCGTTGATCCGGAACTCGATCGAGTGACCGCGCAGCGGGGGGTCACCGGCGTCGAGCGGCTGGCCTTCGGCGATCGCGAACATCGCCAGCACCAGATCCAGGCCGCTGACCTCTTCGCTGACCGGATGCTCGACCTGGAGCCGGGTGTTCACCTCGAGGAACGAGATGGCGCCGTCCCGCGCGACCAGGAACTCGCAGGTCCCGGCCCCGACGTAGCCAGCCTCGCGCAGGATCGCCTTCGACGATTCGCGCAGCAGCTGCTCCTGCTCGGCGGTCAGGAACGGCGCCGGCGCCTCTTCGACCAGCTTCTGGTGCCGGCGCTGCAGCGAGCAGTCGCGGGTCGAGACGACCACGACGTTGCCCTGGGTGTCGGCCAGGCACTGGGTCTCCACGTGCCGGGGCTGGTCCAGGTACCGCTCGACGAAGCACTCGCCCCGGCCGAAGGCGGCAACGGCCTCGCGCACCGCCGACTCGAACTGCCCGGCGACCTCGTCCATGGTCCTGGCGACCTTGAGCCCGCGCCCGCCACCGCCGTAGGCGGCCTTGATCGCGATGGGCAGGCCGTACTCGGAGGCGAACACCACGGCCTCGTCAGGCCCGCCGATCGGACCCTCGGTCCCAGGCGCCAGCGGCGCGCCGACCCGGCGCGCGATCTGCCGGGCGGCCGTCTTGTCCCCGAGTGCCTCGATCGCCGCAGGCGGCGGGCCGATCCAGGTCAGCCCGGCGGCGATGACTTCGGCGGCAAACTGCGCATTCTCAGCGAGGAAGCCGTAGCCAGGATGCACCGCGTCCGCCCCGGACTCGGCTGTCGCCTTCAGAATCTTGGCGATGTCCAGGTAGCTGTCGGCCGCGCTCTGCCCGCCGATCGCGTAAGCCTCGTCCGCCATCCGCACATGCAGCGCGTCCAGGTCGGGCTCGGAGTAGACGGCCACGCTGGCCAGGCCAGCGTCCCGGCAGGCGCGAGCGACCCGGACGGCGATCTCGCCTCGGTTGGCGATGAGGACCTTGCGCACGAAACGGCTCCTTCTCGACTGCCAGGAGTCTAGTGAGCCCTGGCCCTAGCCAGGGAAGGCGCTGAGCTTCCAGGCATCAGGTCCGGGAGCGATCGGCCGTCGCACCATCCGTGACCTGCTTGACCATTCGGAACGGGTCGTCCGCACCGGCCTTGTCGCCGCGCCGGAAGCGGCGGACGCCCGTGCCGCCAGAACGGCCACCAGGACCGCAACCTCAGCATCCGAAGGCTGACCCCGCACGACGCGGAGGTACGCCGGGTCGTCGGGCATCAGTTCTTCGACTTCCCGACGCCGACCCCGAACTGCCGGTGCACCCGGGCCCAGAACGCGTCCCGCAGCCACTCGCGGGCCTCCTGGTACGAACGCAGCGACAGACCTAGCTCCTTCTCGGCGTCGACCAGCAGTTCCTTGTCGATGACCGGCGGCAGGATCGGACCGGGCAGCAGGTCGCGGATGTTGTCCTCGCCCCGGGTGAGGATCCACTTCTGCGCGACGTGCTCGCCCGCTTCCTCCACCCGCTCGCGGGACGGACCGAGCCGCGACGCGGTGATGTGCGTCGCGCTGATCGAGATCGAGGTCTTCGCGTGCGCGCGGAACGGGGTCCGGTCGCCGAACAGTTGCGCCGGCGACGGTGCGGCCGGGCTGGCCGGCAGCCCGGGCACGGCGGCCGCGTGGTCCACCCGGGCCGGCAGCGCACCGTGCGCGGCCGGCTGAGCGGCCTCGGCCGTCGGCTGGGGTGCGAAGTACGGCTCGATGAACGACCGCTCGAGCACTTCGACCGTGTCCGATTCCCAGACCAGCCGCTCGGCCTGGTTCGTGCCGTAGGGTGGCTCGACCCCCAGGAGATGGACGCGTACGCCGTAGGCCTGCGCGGCCTCGACGGCGGGGACCATGTCCTCGTCGCCGGCGACCAGGATGGCGTCGGTGATGGCCCGATGCCTGGCCAGCGCCTCCATGTCGGCCCTGATCTGCGCGTCGACGCCCTTTTGCTGGCCGCGTGCGTTCAGGTTGCCGAGCCGCAGCTTCACCAGCGGCATCTGGGCGATCACGCGCTGGTCGAAAGTCGGCACCCGGTCCCGGGCAGCGTCGTACCAGTAGACCCGGAGCAGTTGCCCGCGCACGAGTTCGTCGGCGTGCTTGATCAGCGCCTGGATGAGCTTGTCGGCATCTACGCGATACTCGCGTCGCGACGACGCGCTGAAGAGCAATTCGCCGGCGGAGGCGTAGATGTACCCGACGTCCACCATGATGGCGTATCGGGACAGCAGCGGCAGCGATGCTTCGGACTCGGTCATATGCCTTCGACTCTAGTGCTGTGCTGCAAACACCGCTCGCCTCCAGGGGTAACAGACACCAGGTTCCTCCTCCTCAAGGCCCAGCAAACTCACAACCACCGCACTGCAGCACCAGCAAACTCACATCGACGTCACCCGCTGAGCGGTCAGAGGGGGATGTTGCCGTGTTTCTTGGGGGGGAGGGTCTGACGTTTGGTGCGGAGGGAGCGCAGGGCGCGGACGATCTCCGGGCGGGTTTCGGCTGGGCGGATCACGGCGTCCACGTACCCTCGTTCTGCGGCTATATACGGATTCGCCAGCGTATCCTCGTACTCGGTGGCCCGGGTCGACCTGATTGCCGCGAGTTCTCCCTCGTCGGCTGCTCCGGCAAGTTCGCGCCGGTACAAGATATTGACGGCGCCCTGGGCGCCCATGACCGCGATCTGCGCGGTCGGCCAGGCGAGGTTGATGTCGCCGCCGAGGTGCTTGGACCCCATGACGTCGTAGGCGCCGCCGTACGCCTTCCTGGTGATCACGGTGATCTTCGGCACCGTAGCCTCGGCGTAGGCGTAGATCAGCTTCGCCCCGCGCCGGATGATGCCGCCCCATTCCTGGTCGGTCCCCGGCAGGAATCCCGGCACGTCGACGAACGTCAGGACCGGGATGTTGAACGCGTCGCAGGTCCTGACGAACCTGGCTGCCTTCTCCGACGCGTCGATGTCCAGGCAGCCGGCGAAATGCATGGGCTGATTGGCCACCACGCCGACCGAGGCGCCTTCGACCCGGCCGAAGCCGACGACAATATTCCTAGCGAATTCGGCATGTATCTCGCAGAATTCTCCGTCGTCGAGTACGTGCTCGATCACCGTGTGCATGTCGTACGGCTGGTTGGCCGAGTCAGGGATGACGACGTCGAGTTCGGCGTCGTAGCCGGTGACCTCGCAGACGGTTTCCGGATCGGTGGTTACCGGCTGGGCCGGCGGATCCTCGAGGTTGTTCGACGGCAGGTACGAGAGCAGTTCCCGCGCGAAGTCGAGGCAATCCTGCTCGTCGGCCGCCTGGTAGTGGGCAACCCCCGACTTGGCGTTGTGGGCGTGGGCGCCGCCGAGATCCTCGAAGGATACTTCCTCGCCGGTCACCGTCTTGATCACGTCCGGTCCGGTGATGAACATATGCGAGGTCTGGTCGACCATCAGCGTGAAGTCGGTAATGGCCGGGGAGTAGACCGCGCCCCCGGCGCAAGGTCCCATGATCAGCGAAATCTGCGGCACGACACCGGAGGACATGACGTTGCGGTAGAAGATCTCGGCGTAGAGGCCGAGCGCGACGACGCCTTCCTGGATGCGGGCGCCGCCGCTGTCGTTGATGCCGATGACCGGGCAGCCCGTCTTGAGCGCGTGGTCCATGACCTTGACGATCTTCTCGCCGAAGACCTCGCCGAGCGACCCGCCGAAAATGGTGAAATCCTGGCTGAACACCCCGACCGGCCGACCGTCGATCGTGCCGTAGCCGGTCACCACGCCGTCCCCGTACGGCCGGGTCCGCTCCATCTCGAAGTCGTGGGCTCGGTGCCGGGCCAGCTTGTCGAACTCGACGAACGACCCGGGGTCGAGCAGGTACTCGATCCGCTCCCGTGCGGTCATCTTGCCCTTGGCGTGCTGGCGTTCGACGGCGCGTTCCGACCCTGCGTGGACTGCCTCGTGGCGGCGCTTCTCCAGGTCCGCGATCTTGCCCGCAGTGGTATGGATGTCGATCGCATCCGACTCGGGCGCAGCTTGCTCGGCAGCAGCGTCGTTGGCGTCGTCGGTGGCGGCGGTGTCGGCCCCGGCGGCGGCGGTGTCGGCCTGCGGCTGGGCGGTCTCGGTAGCCATGCCGCCAAGATAGGCCAGCCCGCTAGGCCCGCACCCCTCGCCCCGGCTGCACGCTCCGGCCCGGACTCGTGGAAAGCGCGCCGCTGCGGTCGTGTAAGCGGTTCCCGGACAGCAGCATGGTCCTACTTAGTGTCGTCCTGACAGCAGTATGTAGGACCATGCTGTCGTCGGACACCAGCCCGGAACAGCAGTAAGTAGCCACATGCTGCTGCTGGCTCAGGGGCGCGCCCCGGCCGGGCGCGCACCTCGGCTGGCGGACTGGCCTGCCTCGGGCTGGCCCTGTCTCGGGCTGGTCCGATCTCGGGCTGGTCCTCGATCCCGGGCAGGCCCCAGTCATTGCTGACCCGCTGGGTTACGTTGTCTGGATTGTCAGGACTGTCCAGGCACCTAGGCAGACTCGGTCGCCGTGGTGCAGGGGGACTGGGACGCCGGTGGCGATGTCGATGGCGTTGACCTGGGTGCCGTTGGACGAGCCCGGGTCGAGCACCGACCAGCTTCCGTCGGGCTGGGCGATGAGGACGGCGTGCAGGTGCGAGATGCCTGGGTCGGTGGGCGGGCCGGTCAGGTCGATCTCGGGTTCGAGCCCGCGCGACGCGCTCCGGCGGCCGATCCGCATCTCCTTGCCGGTCAGCGTGAAGAGCCGGTCAGGACAGTAGGCCGGGAACTCAATCGAGGCTGCGTCCGGGCCGCCCGCCGCGATCACGCTGTCGAAGTACGAGCGATCGGCCGAGACCATGGCTCGCCAGGTCGGCCCAGCCGGATGGACCGGACCCCCGGGACCCCTGACCCGCCAGGCCCTGACCCGCCAGGCCCTGACCCGCCAGGCTCTGGGCGTTGGTTGCTGGCTGCTCCGACGGCCCAGGGCCAGGTACCGGCAGGACCGGATCGGGCAGTACCGGATCAAGCCCAGCCAGACCAGGCTGCACAGGATCTAGTCCTGCGGGACCTAGTCCTGCGGGACCTGACCCTGCGGGACCAGGCGCGGCCGGATCGAAGCCCGCCGGATTGGGGATCGGTGTGATCCCTGTCGCGAAATTGAAACCGCACGCCTCGCAGAACTGGCCGCTCCGGTCGGCCCCGCACTGCGGGCAAACGGGTCCGGGCTCAGCCGCAGTAGTCGCGGCAGCGCCAGCAGAAGCAGCGGCGCCAGCGGAAGCAGCGGTGCCGGCGATTCGCATGCCGCAGTTGTCGCAGAAGTCGGCGTCTGCCGACTCGTGGCCGTCGGGGCAGGTAGGCATCGGTTACCTCTGTCCTTACCGCTTTGTTTACCGCTTTGTCCGAACCGTCTTGGTCGACCGGGTGTCCAGCGCCATCTCGTCGGCGTCGTCCACCTTCTTCTTCAGGCGGACCGTACCGGTCGCCGCGTCGACGACGTCGACGACCTTGGCGAGCAGCCGGGCGGTGTCGTCGTTGCCTGACTCCTGGGCCAGCGCCACGGCCCGGCCGAGCTTCGCAGTGGCGAGTTCCTCGTCGCCTTGCTTACGGGCTTCGAGGCCGTCCTGGATCACCTGAGCCAGCTCGGCCTGACCGGTGTAGTGGGCGACGTTCGAGTTGATCCTGGTCGACAGCGCCTCGTCGTCCGTCCAGACGGCACGGACCAAACCCTGGCCCTGGACCTGCGAGTCTACGATCAGGCTCACCCGGGCCGCGAGCATTTCCTGGCCCACGGCGGCTGACTTCACCTCGGCGCAGACGTGGTAGTCGCGGCTCTCGCCGCTCGCCCACGCGCCGGTCGGATAGTCGCCGGCCTGAGCCCCGCTCTGATTGCGACGCGCGGTCAGGTCGTCGACGGTCGGCGCTACCTGCTTGACGAACTTCAGCTCCGCGTGCTGCGGCGTCCAGACGCGGAGCGCGACGTCGGCTACGGCCTTGCCCATCGCCGCCTGCATCATCGACTCGAAGTCGGCGGTCAGCCCGGCCGGATCAGGCACGATGTCGACCGTGCCCAGCAAGGCGGTCGAGATCCGGCGAAGCTCAGCGACCTGCCAGTCGGTGCCGACCCCGCGGCAGTCGCAGCCGAACACGCCCTCACACGAAGCGATCGCGGCGGTGAGCTGGTCGGGTGCCTCGTGCTCGTTCTTGCCGTCGGTCAGCAAGATGGCGTGCCGAAGCTGAGCCTGGTTCGACGTCAGCATCTGCCTGGCCAGCCGCAGCCAGGAGCCCATCGCGGTGCCGCCGCCCGGTCGCAGCGCGCTGACCACCTGCTTGGCGGCTTCCCGGCTCTGGTAGCTGGCGATCGCCATGCTGCCGTCCGGCGGGAACACGGGACGCGCGACTTCGGTGCCCGCGATCACCGCGAACGCGACCCCGTCCTGGATCACGTCGATCGCCGCTTGCGTCGCCGCCCTCGCCTGGACGATCTTGGCGTGCGGATAGTCCATGGAGCCTGAGCAGTCGATGATGATCGTCTCGGCGCGGCCGCCGGCCCCCGCCGTCGCGGCGGGCAGGTCAGCCGGCGCCGTGACGGTGACGATCGCGTTGACCTCGCGAGCCCCGTCGGGGAGATACTCGTTCTGGAAGACCTCAACGGTGAAATTCGCCATGGGGCAAGGCTCCTAAGTCGTCGCGGCTAGCTGGGAGGTGTCGTCAGGCGATGCCACCGTGCGCGGCGGCCAGGGGATCAGCACGACCGTGATGTTGTCGCCACCGCCGGCCTCGATCGCGAAGTCCACGAGGGCCGCCGAGGCGGCCAGGGGGTCGGCGACCGCGTTCGGCAGCGCCATCGCGGCGAGTGCTCCCGCGTCGGGCTGGTAGTTCCACAGGCCGTCGGAGCACAGCATGATCGCACCGGACCCGGTCGGGTCGAACGTGGTGACGTGCGGCTTCGTGTCGCCGGAATCGGCGCCGATCCAGCCGGTCACCACGTGGGCCTGCGGCGAGGCGAGCGCTTCGGCCTCGCTGAGCAGGCCGGTCGCGATGAGTTCCTGCGCTACTGAGTCGTCGACCGTGAGCTGCCTGGACTCGGCCGGCTTGGCCGCGTCGATCCAGTAGGCCCGGCTGTCGCCGAGCCAGCAGACGGTCGCGGACTGCATGGTCACCACGGCCGAGACGAAGGTCGCCGAGGGCGCGTTCAGATGAAGGTTGCCCGCATCGGCTAGCTCGTTCAGCGCCCGCTGAGCGGCGCGGACGGCCCGCACGGACGCATCGGACAGGTCACCGTCGCTGCGGACAGCGGCGAGCAGGACCTGGACGGCGGCCTGAGACGCGGCCTGGGATGCCTCGTCGGGATGACTGGACGTGGACACTCCGTCGCACACGACCGCCACGGCCACCGGGCCGCTGACCGACTGAGCGGTTGCGAGCGCCATCGCGTCCTCGTTACGGGTGTGCCGCAGGCCGCGATCGGTCACCCCGGCCACCAGGTCGAGTCTCAGCTCGACGTGGTCGTTACCCGCTGGCACCTTGTGGCCGCAGGACTCGCAGTAGCCCTCAGGGCCGATCACCGAGTCGGTGCAGTTCGGGCAGGCC
Organism: uncultured Actinomycetota bacterium; assembly: GCA_963737865.1. GTDB lineage: Bacteria > Actinomycetota > Actinomycetes > Streptosporangiales > Streptosporangiaceae > Chersky-822. The sequence goes on from CAVTUG010000001.1 coordinate 420,507, forward strand.
GTGACCGGCGCGGCATGTTCCGCGCTCGTCACGGCGGGGGTGAGCTCGGTGCTGCACGCCTCGCAGAAGTTGTCGCCAGGCCACACCGGCTGGCCGCAGTTCGGGCAGGTGATGTCGCTCATGACCAGGTGCTCGGGCGGACGTAGTTGGCGAGGTCGACAAGCTGAGTCCGGTGCTGCCGGTCCGAGGCGAGCTGAGCCTGCGCACGGTAACTCTTCTCGAGCCCGAACCGCAGTGACCGCTCGTTGTTGTCGCAGCCCAGGATCTGCCCGGTATCCAGTGGCTGCTGCGCTCGCAACCGGTCCAGTGCGGCAGCCAGCACCTGCGCCGTGACCTGCTGCACCGCCGTCGGGTCGAGGGTGAGGCGGCTCAGCCCCCGGCCGGCCTCGGTGATGTCGGTGGCCGAGACATAGGGCGTCCCGGTAGGCGGCAGCACCCTGATCCGCACGGCTGCGATCTGCGCGGCGACGTGATGGCTAGAGCTGTCGGGCACGGTGCCGAGCGCGCTGATCGCGCCTGCCCGGTCCCCGGCGTGCAGCAAGGTCCTCGCCAGTCCGAACGCGGCGCTCACGAACGACCGGTCCACGGTGAGTACCAGCCGGTAGTACCGCGTGGCCAGCATCTGGTCGCCCTCGGCCTCGGCGGCGAAGGCCAGCGCCAGCTTCGGCGCGAGTTCACCTGGAAGCAGGTCGTAGACGGCGTCGAACGCCTGGCGAGCCGAGTGGAAGCGTCCGGCGGCGAGCTCGGCGAGCCCGGTATACCAGGCGAGCCGCCAGTCGAGCGGGTCCTTCGCGGCCACCTCGGCGATGGCCATCGTCGCGCCGGTCAGGTCGCCGGTCACGATCCTCGCCCTGGCCAGGGCCAGCCGGGTTTCCGGGGACTCGGCGACCGCAGGCGGCACGCCTTGCTGCCCGGCCACGGCCGCGCCGAGCACAGCGGTCAGCTGAGCCGGCTCGATCGTGCCGAGCGTCGCCAGGTAACCGGCTGCCGGATCGGCCCGGTCCACGTTCGGCACCGGCAGGCCAGCGATGATCTCGGCGGTCCCGGGTGGCGGCAGCGGAGTCCGGGCGAACTCCGGCGGCCCACCCTCCTGACCAGCGCCGTCGGCCTTGATCGCCGGTACCCCGATCGACCGCAGTTCCGGGCTGAACAGGGTGGAGAACGCCGGTCGCGGCTGACCGTCACCGACCGCGAGTACCTCCCTGAGCACCCCGGTGAGCTGGTCGGCCATCTCGGCAGCGGACTCGAACCGGCGGTCGGGGTCGGCATTAGCCGAGCGGCGCAGCGCCCGCAGGAACGACTCCTGCTGCGCGAGCACCGGCACCGAAGCCGGGTCGGGCAGGGTGTCCTTGTAGGTGGTCTGGTAGCCGGAGAACTCGAACGACAAGACGGCGAGCGCCCGGCCCACGGTATAGAGGTCCGAGGACGGCGTCGGCCCCTCGTCGGCGATCTCGGGCGCCTGGTAGCCGACCGTGCCGTAGATGGCGCTGTCCTCGTCGTCGATGCGCCGGACGCCGCCCATGTCGATGAGCTTGAGCTGCTCTTCGGTCTGGATCACGTTGTCCGGCTTGAAGTCGCAGTACACCAGCCCCCGGCTGTGCAGGTAGCCGAGCGCGGGCAGCACCTCGATCATGTACGCGAGCGCCACCGGCATCGGCAGCGACTCGCTGGCGGTCCGCCGCCGTTCGAGCAGGATCTGCCGCAGCGACTGACCGCCGACGTACTCCATCACGATGTAGCCGGCCTGCTCGCCGGTCGCGGCGTCGGAGTGCTGCACGAAGTTGTAGACGCCGACGATGCTCGGATGCTCGACCTCGGCGAGGAACCGCCGCTCGGCGACCGCCGCCTCTACCGCCGCCGGGTCCGTGGTGTTGAGCAGTCCCTTGAGCACCACCCACCGGTTGGACAGGTTCCTGTCCATGGCCAGATACAGCCAGCCGAGCCCGCCGTGGGCCAGGCAGCCGAGCACCTCGTACTGCCCGGCGACGAGCTCGCCGGCCACCAGCTTCGGGCTGAAGGAGAACCTGCTGCCGCAGTTCGGGCAATAGCCCTCGGCCAGTCCAGGCCGCCCGTCCCGGCTCCGCCCGACCGGCCGCTCGCAGACGCCGCAGTACCGCTTGCTCTCTGGCACCTGCGGATTGGTGAGCACCGCCGTGGCCGGATCCCGGGCTGGAACCGGCGGGATCTCGATCAGCCCGGCGCCGAGGCTGCCGCGCGAGGACCGGGACGGCCGGGACGCCCTGGTGGACCCCGAGCGCGACCGCCTGCTCCCGGTACCGCCGCTCCCGGAACTGCCGCTCCCGGTGCTCGAGCTGCCGGACGTACTGCTGGCGACCGATCCGCCCGCTCGCGCGCCGAGACCGGCGGTGGGCGCCGACACCGGAGCCGCTGGCGCCCCGGCGACCCCGCAGACGTCGCAGTACCCGCCGTCAATGGTGCCTGAGCAGCCCGGCTGGGTGCACCGTACCGCTGCTGTTGTCATGATCGATCTCCGCTCCGGCGCAGGTGCAGTACGGCCTGCTGGTAGCCGTTCACCGCGGCGGCGGCCGCCGCGAGGTCACAGGGGGCAGACCACAGGATGTCCCTGGCCTGCTGATAACGCTGGTCAAGCTCGGCATTCTCCGCCGCGCCCAGGCCGCCCGCCTTGGCGCGATAGGCGTCGAGCAGCCCGCGCAGCTCGTTGCGCCGCTGCACCAGGCCGGTCGCGGCCTGCTCGGCATCCTTGCACTGTTTCGTGGCTTCGGCAGCCTCTCGCGCGAGGGCGTCAAGCTCGGCTGCCAGCCTGGTCCACCGGGCCGCCGCCTTGAGCGAGCGCAGCCCGTCGAGCCGGCTCGCGAACCCGCTGACGTTCGGCAAAGAACCAGAAGTTGGAACGGAGATGCGCTCGCTGGCGCGCTGCCGCGCTGCCGAGGCGTCTAGGCTGGCCTGCTGCACGGCGGCCACGGCGGCCGTGAGCTCGGCGATTCGCTGATCGGCATCGGACCGGATCCGGGCGAGCTCGGCGACCTGCGCGGTCACGGCGGCGGTCTGCTCCCTGAGCCGGTCGAGCCACGTGGTGTCGACGCTGCCGCCCCGCCAGAGCGCGAGCGGGTCGGTGTTCAGCAGGCCGCGCAGGTCGCCGAGACCGGTTTGCGCCTCGGTCAGCGCGCCCGTCAGCTCGGCTTCGCCGGCGACCTGGCGCCTGGCCGTCTCGATCTCGATGGTCAGCACGCGGATTCCGTCGGAGATCTCGTTCCACACGCTCTCGGCGGCCGAGACGACGGTGGTGACGGCGCTGAACTGGCCGCGCATCTCCCGGACGGTGGCCGCCAGCGTCAGCTGGGCCTGACCGCCGGAGGTGAGCTCGCGCTGGTTCAGCGGCGCGACCGCACGGGTCAGCAGCACCGAGGGCCCGCTGAGCAGGCTGGCTGCCTCACTGACCCGGGCGGGCGGTACCCGGCCGGGCGCGTCCAGGACCTCGGTGGCGCGGTCGATGACCGCCGAGTAAGCGGTGAACATCTCCCACAACCCGGCCAGGGCCGCGGACGCGGTGTCCCAGCTGGTGCGACTCTCGCCGGCGAGCGTGGCACCGGCCAGCAGCCGCTTGCCGAAACTGCCGTCGAGTTCGAGAAGGTTGGCCTGGATCGTGTCCCGCTCAGCCGCCGCCGCGCGCGCGGCGGCCTGCGCCTGCTCGCGGGTCAGCGGGAACGTCATGAGACCTGGCTCAGCGGTACTCTGCTAGCCGCCGTGACAATCCCCATGCGCTACCCCCTGCCATCAGCAGTGCCGCGACGACCACGGCAACGTCGAGCCCGTCGAACGCGGTGCTTCCCGACGCCGCGCTCGAGCGGAAGACAACCTGGTCGGCCGCGATTCCGCTGGCGATATCGGACTCTAGCTTGCTGAAAGCCGCTGCCGAGCTGCCAGCGCCGTTGCCGATCACCAGGTGAGTCTCAGCCGCGTAGTTCGACGCGAGGTCGAGCGCGAAGACCTTGTCGGACGCGCTGTACCAGGTCTTCGCATCCCGCCCGGCCGAGGTGACCGCGCTGGCGCCGTTGCCCGCCGGCGCCGACGAGCCAGCCGAATCGAGCAACGTGCCGTCGCCCGGGCCGATCCGGTGCTGCTCCACCGTGAAGTCCGCCTTGAACGACGAGCTTCCGCTGCGCGAGATGAGGTTGAGTACCTGGTCGCCGCGCGCCTGCTGGGCGGCGATACCGGCCTGGGCCATCGCCTCGGCGGGAGTGGAGCCGTGCCCCAGTCCCTGACCGAAGCTCGACCGAGCCGAGACGAAGGCGACGACCATCCAGACGGAGACGACGAGCAGCGCTCCTGAGGCGAGCAGCAGCCCGTAGTTCACGGTCCGGTGGGTGCGGCGGGTCAGCCAGAGCTGGGCGCGGAAGAGCACGACGCCGAGTCCGATCGCGAGCAGCAGTGCGAGGGCGACGAGAGGCAGCCCGGTTGCCTGCGCGCTCGCCGAGGTCAGCGCCGCGTTCTCCTGCGTGTAGATCGTCCTGGCCGCCGGCAGCAACCTCACGTGCATCTCTTCGGACGCGACCTGCATGAACGACCCGCCGGTCAGCGGATAGCTGAAGGAGCTGTAGGTCTGCGCCTGCTGCACGTAGCCGGTGTAGAGCGGCAGTCCGCCCGAGATCGCGGCGATGCTAGCGGACAGCTGGCTGTCCTGAGCGGCGCCGCCCGCGCTGCGCAGCGTCGCGAGATCGGCGGCTGCCCTGGCGACGTCGGCCTCGTAGTGCTGACGGTCGCTGAGCTTCAGCGGCGGTCCGGCCAGGAACGACGTCGTCGCCGTGATGTCCGCGTCCGACAGCGACTGATACAGCTCCTGCGCCGCGAGGCTGAGCGGCTCGCTGGTGCTGACCACCTCGCCGGCGGCCGACGCGTGCTGGGCGATCGTGACCGCGCCGACGACACCGAAGAGCACCGGCCCGAAGAGCAGGACGACCGTGAGCAACCGCAGCGCAGCCGGGGTGCCGACGCCGATGAGCGACCGGGTGGGGCTAGTCCTGGGCAGCGGGATGGCCGCGCTCGGCGCGCTCACCTGATCCTCGCGATCTGGTCTTCGGCTAGCTCGACGATCGGGCCTGGCAGCGGCTCGAATCGCACCTGGTCCAGGAAGTCCGCCGCGTTGCCCTTGGTGATCGCCCAGGCCAGGAATGCCTTGAGATCCCTCGCCTTGACCGCGCTGCGCTGGTGCATGGCCACGATCGCGTACTCGTAGTTCACGATCGGGTAGCCGTTCGGGGCGGGTCCGCTGACCATCGAGATGGTCTCGTTCGGCGGTGTCGCCGACACGAACGTCCTGACCGCCGCGTCCAGGCTCGCCGACGTCGGCAGCAGGAACTGGCCGGAGGTGTTCTTCAGCTCCGCTTCGCCGAGGCCGTCGTCCAGCGCCTGCGACAGGTAGCTGATCCCGATGTAGGCGACGCAGCCCGGCGTCGCCTTGCAGCCGTCCACCATGCCGCTGTTGGCTTCCTCGGCCAGCGCGCCCGGAATCTTCGGCCACGCCACCGTCACGCCGTAGCCGATCGAGGCGTTCCAGTCCGGGTCGCTGGTGGACAGGTAGCTGGAGAAGAGGAAGGTGTCGCCGGAGCCGGTGGGCTCGCCCCGGTGCAGCGGCCGCACCGGAAGATCAGGCAGCGACAGGCCCGGGTTCAGCGCCTTGATCGCCGGATCGTCCCAGTTCCTGATCGCGCCGGTGTACATCTGGGCCAGCACGGAGCCGTCGAGCCTGACGTGCGTGCTCGCCGGAACATGGGGCAGGTTGTAGTTGACCTGCTGGGCCGAGATCGCCAGCGGGATGTTCAGCAGGTCCGGGTTCTGCACCAGGTTGCCGCTGGACAAGAACGCGTCGGAGGCGCCGAGATCGGCGGTGCCGGCTGACGCGTCGGCGATCCCGGTACCCGAGCCCGTGGGCGCGGTCTTGATCGTGACCGACGCGAACTGGTGATGATACGCCGACGCCCAGGCGCCGAACAGGTTGTACAGCAGCGTGCTGCCGGTCTCGGCGAGCGTGACGCGCGCCTTGGCCGGGCTGGACGGCAGGCCGTGACCGCCGCTGACCGCCGCGTCGAGGCGCGCGGTCGCCGCGCTTGGTGCGCCAGAGCTCGTCAGCAGCGAGCAGCCAGCGGCGAGCGGCATGGTCGAAATCGCGGCGATAGCCAGCAGGGTCCGGAAACTGAGCGCCACCCGCGGACTCTCCTTTATTAGGGCTCTCACCCATTGAGGCGATAGCAAGCGTACCGGCTATGGCCGGTGATTGAGTGACACGTGAAAGCTGTCGCTTTCCGTTCATGAAGTCGTTACGAGCCGGCTGGGTGCCGGCTTTATGACCAGCCCCGATCGAGCACAATGGACGGCATGCCGACGACCCCGCTCGACCCCGCCTGGCTGACCGACGTCCTGGCCGAGCCCGGTGGCCTCTGGACTGACGTGGCAGTCGTCGAGGAGACCGGCTCGACCAACTCGGACGCGCTCGCCGCCGCGCGGGCCGGCGCACCGGAAGGCCTGGTGATCGCCGCCGAGACCCAGCTGGCTGGCCGGGGCAGGCAGGGGCGGAGCTGGGTGAGCCAGCCGGGATCGGCGCTGATGTTTTCGGTGCTGCTGCGTCCGCAGTCGATAGCGCCGTCTGTGCGGGGCTGGCTGCCGCTGCTGACCGGCGTCGCGGTGGCGAGGGCGGTGCACTCGATGACGGCCGCGCGGGCAAGGCTGAAGTGGCCGAACGACGTCCTGGTCGGTGACCTCAAGCTGGCCGGCATCCTCGCCGAGCAGACCGACGACGCGATAGTCGTCGGCGTCGGGGTCAACATGCTCGGTGCTCCCGTCGCCACCGCGACCTCACTTGAGCTGGTCGCCGCCGCCGCCGACATCGACCGGACCGAGTTGCTCGCCGAGATCCTGTCCGAGCTCGGCCGCTGGTACCGGCGCTGGATCGAGGCTGGCGACGCCGACAGCTCTGGACTGCGCGCGGCCTACCTGCGGCTGTGCCTGACCATCGGCCAGGACGTGAAGGTGTCGCTGCCCGGCGACAGGACCCTGACCGGAAAGGCGGTCGACGTAGACGCCACCGGCCAGCTCGTCGTCGCCACGCCAGCCGGCCGGGTACCAGTCAGCGCAGGCGACGTCATCCACCTGCGCTGAGCTGGAAGCCACCCGCAGAGGGTGACGGCACGGCTCGCCTGCGCGGGTCAAGATCTGCGGGTGAGCGACCAGACCACCGGCAGGCAGCTATCGGTGGTGCCGCTGGCGCTCGCCCAGTTCGTCGCCAGTTACGCGGCGACCAACATGAACGTCGCGATCAGTGCCATCGCCAAGGACCTCGACACCACGGTCATCGGCCTGCAGACGGCGATCACGCTGTTCACGCTGACGATGGCCTCGCTGATGATCCCCGGCAGCAAGCTCACCGACATCCTCGGCCGCAAGACTTGCTTCATCACCGGCCTGGCGATCTACGGTGCCGGTGCGCTGGTCGCCGCGTTCGCGCAGGGAATCAGCGTGCTCATCATCGGCTACTCGCTGCTCGAGGGCATCGGCTCGGCGCTGCTGATCCCGCCGGTGTACATCCTGATCACCGTCGCGTACCCGGACGTGTCCGCCCGGGCCAAGTACTTCGGCATCGTCAGCGGCGCCGCCGGGCTCGGCGCCGCGGCCGGCCCGCTGATCGGCGGCCTGATCACCACCACGATCAGCTGGCGGGCCTCGTTCGGCTTGCAGGTGCTGCTCGTCGCGGGCATCGTCGTGCTCGCCACTAAGATCGCCGAGCCGCCTGCGCAGGAGCCGCGGCCCGCGTTCGATCTCGAAGGCGCGATCCTGTCCGCCGCCGGCCTTTTCTTCGTGGTGCTCGGGATCTTGCAGTCAGGGACCTATGGCTGGCTGGGCTCGCGCAAGGACTTCACGATCGGCGGGGTGGTGATCATCAGCAAGGGCGGCGTCTCGCCCGTCTGGCTGTCGGTCGCCATCGGCGCGCTCATCCTGATCTGGTTCTACCTCCATATCGGGTCGCGGGAACGACGAGGCAGGGAACCGCTGCTGCACCGGCGGCTGTTCAGGAACCGCACCGCCAACCGGGGACTTGCGACGCAGCTGATCCAGTGGCTGGTGCTGCAGGGCTCGTTCTTCGTGATCTCGGTCTTTCTCCAGGAGATCTGGAAGTACAGCGCGATCGAGACCGGCCTGATGCTGACGCCGACGACGATCGGCCTGCTGCTCACCTCGGCCGTCGCTGGCCGGCTCGCCAGGAAATACGCGCAGCGGTCGATGGTCATCTTCGGGTTCGTCGCGACCATCGCCGGAATGGCACTGATCCTCGCGCTGGTCAGAGAAAGCTCCGGGATCGTCAGCTTCGTGCCGGGACTGCTGCTGATGGGCGCCGGGATCGGGCTGATGCTCACCTCGTCGGTCAACGTCGTCCAGTCGTGCTTCCCCGACTCCGACCAGGGTGACATCTCCGGCCTGTCGCGCAGTCTTTCCAACCTCGGCTCGTCGCTGGGCACCGCGCTGGTCGGCTCCGTGCTCGTCGCGGCCAAGCTGCCCAAGGGCGAGCCGTTCGCCGTCGCGCTCGGCATGCTCGTCGGGTTCGCGCTGCTCGGCCTGCTCGCCGCAGTGCTGATTCCGCGCAAGGATCTTCAGCCCGCCGCGCCCGCAATAGCCCGCCGAGGATGAGGCGCGGCGCCCGGTCAGCGGAGAGCCTCGTAGGGACCGCATAGACCAGCCCGAGGGGAGCTTGTGTCGTGCAGCGATACCCGGATATCAGCCAGCACGGGCTGATCGGAGACCTCCAGACGGCTGCCCTCGTGGCGACCGACGGCACCATCGACTGGTTCTGCTTCCCGAGATTCGACTCGCCGAGCGTGTTCGCCTCGCTGCTCGACGCGGACAAGGGCGGTTACTTCAGGATCGCGCCCGAGGGCGAGGACTACATCAGCAAGCAGCTGTATTTCCCCGACACCGCGATGCTGATTACCCGGTTCATGACGCCAGGACGGCGTGGGCGAGGTCACCGACTTCATGCCGGTCGCCTCGATGCAGGAGACCGACCGGCACCGGATCGTCAGGAACATCCGCGTGGTGCGCGGGTCGATGAAGTTCGTGATCGACATCAAGCCCCGATTCGACTACGGCCGAGCCGCGCACACGCTGCACGCCACCGAGCACGGCTTCGTCTTCAGCTCAGGCGACACCCAGCTCACGTTGCATCCCACCGGCGAGCGCGACGTCTCGGTCGGCGAGCACCACGGGCACAGCGTCCAGTTGCTGGACGACGATCTCCGGCTGACCAGCACCCTGCGCGAGGGTGAGAGCGCGGGCATGATCCTGGAGTCGATGGGCGGGCCGCCGCACCGGATCTCACCGGACGAGATGACGAGCCTCACACTTGAGACCAGCTCGTTCTGGCGGAACTGGGTGCACCAGTCGACCTACCGGGGCCGGTGGCGCGAGATGGTCGCGCGGTCGGCCATGACGCTGAAGCTCATGACGTACGCGCCTACCGGCGCCCTCGTCGCGGCGCCGACGGCCGGACTGCCCGAGCTGAAGGGCGGCGAGCGTAACTGGGACTACCGCTACACCTGGATCAGGGACGCGTCGTTCTCCATCTACGCGCTGCTCGGCCTCGGCTACGCCGGGGAGGCCGCGGCCTTCGGCCAGTGGGTCAGGGACCGCGTCATCGAGCACTGCGGTGACGGGGTCAGCCCGCTGAAGATCATGTACCGGGTGGACGGCAGCTCCGACCTCACCGAGGAAACCCTCGACCACTTCGAAGGCTGGCGCGGTTCCAAGCCGGTCAGGATCGGCAACGGCGCCTCCGGCCAGCTTCAGCTGGACATCTACGGCGAGGCACTCGACGCCGTGGCCAAGATCGACTCGCGCGGCCTGCAGCCGGCCCACCAAGGCTGGCGCTCGATTGCCTCGATGATCGACTGGCTCTGCGACCACTGGGACCAGCCCGAGGAAGGCATCTGGGAGACCAGGGGCGGCAAGAAGAACTTCACCTACGGCCGGATGCAGTGCTGGGTCGCGCTCGACCGCGCGATCAGGCTGGCCGAGCATCTCGGCCGGCCCGCCGACATCTCGCGCTGGCGGCGCGAGCGCGATGCCGTCTACGAGCAGGTCATGAGCAAGGGCTGGCACGAGGGCCGCAAGGCGTTCGTTCAGCACTACGACACCGACGTGCTCGATTCCTCGCTGCTGATGATGCCGCTCATGGGCTTCGTGTCGCCGTTCGACCCGATGTGGCTGTCCACGCTCAGCGCGATGAACAACGAGCTCGTCTCGGACAGCCTGGTCTACCGGTACAACCCGAGTGCCTCGCCGGACGGGCTCGCCGGGCAGCGAGGGCACCTTCTCGCTGTGCACGTTCTGGTACGTGGACGCGCTCGCCCGGTCCGGCAAGCTGGACGAGGCCGAGCTGGTGTTCCAGAAGATGCACACCTACGCCAACCACCTGGGGCTTTACAGCGAGGAAATCGGCGTGACCGGTGAGCAGCTCGGCAACTTCCCGCAGGCGTTCAGCCACCTGTCGCTGATCAACGCGGCGATCAACCTCGACTACCAGCTCGACCACGGCGCGGGCAACGTCGAGCCCGTGCTGGCCCGGGGCGGGGGCGCCTTGCCAGGTGCGTCCTGACCCGGGCGGTAGTCGTGCCATGTCATCATTGCAGGCATGGCGGATGGGTTGGCCCCGGGTGAGCAGCTTGTGCTCCGGTTTCACCCACACGGCAAGACGCTGGTCAAGCCCGCTGGATTGCTGCTCCTGATCCTGGCGGCGGCCATCGTGGTGATTATCGTTCTTCCTGCTAATAACTCACATTTGTGGCCGATCAGGGTGGCCGTCGGAGCGGCAGCACTGCTGTCGGCGCTCGTGTGGTTCGGCGTGCCATTCCTGAAATGGCGCACCACGACGTACGAGCTGACCAACCGGCGGCTGCGGCTGCGCGAGGGCATCGTGTCGAGGTCGGGGCGGGACTTCCCGCTGAACCGGATCAGCGACGTCTCGTTCCGGCAGGGGCTCATCGACCGGCTGTTCGGCTGCGGCCAGCTGATCGTCGAGTCGCCGGGCGAGCAGGGGCAGCTGGTACTCAACGAGATCCCCGAGGTGCGGCAGGTCCAGAGCACGCTGTTCCAGCTCGTGGAGGACGAGAACACCAGGGCAGCTCAGCTCGGCTGGGACCCGGGCAGCTAACCCCAAACCCGCCCCGCCCCGCCCCACGCCAGCCGCCCCGCCGCCCTGCTGCCCCCAGCCGCCCCGCTGCCCCGCTGCCCCCAGTCGGCCCAGTCGGCCCGCTGCCCCCAGCCGCCCCAGTCGGCCCGCTGCCCCCAGCCGGCCCACCCGCCTCCCACCCGCTCGCACCGGTCCGCCGGACCCCCGATCGGCCCTCCCGCCCACAGGCCGGTCGCCCGCCGGCCGGTCGCCCGCCGGCCGGTCGCCCGCCGGCCGGTCGCCCGCCTGCGGTCGCCCGCCTGCCGGTTGCCCGCCGGCCGGTCGCCCGCCGCCTGCCCGCCTCGCGCCTCCCGCCTGCTCGCCCCAGCCCGTTCGCGCGGGTCCGCCTGCCCCTCCATCGGCAAAGGACAGCACGTACCTACTTGCTGTTGTTGCGGGGTGATGTCTGACGACAGCATGGTCCTACTTACTGCTGTCGGGACGACAGTAAGTAGGACCATGGTGCGGTTGAAACAGTCCGCCCAACGACAGTAGGTAGGTACATGCTGCTGTTGCGGGTTGCGGGTTGCGGGTTGCGGGTTGCGGGTTGCGGGTTGCGGGGTCGGCTGTGCTGTTGGGGTAATGTGCCGGCATGATCCGGGTGGAGCGGCACAGCGTGCGGACCGGGGAAGTCGCCGAGGTCATCCTCGACCGTCCCGAGGCGATGAACTCGCTGAGCACCGCAATGCTGACTCAGCTGACCGAGCAGCTCACCGCCTTGCGCGCCGACGCGACGGCGCTGGTCGTGGTCCTCTCGGCCACCGGTCAGCGGGCGTTCTGCGCCGGGGCTGACCTGAAAGAGCGCGCGGCGATGACCGATGCCCAGATCCTGGCCCAGCGTCCGGTGTTCAGGTCGGCGTTTGGTGCCCTGCTGGCCCTGCCGCAGCCTGCCATCGCAGCCGTGCACGGCTTCGCGCTCGGCGGTGGCTGTGAGCTGGCACTGAGCTGCGACATCATCGTCGCGGATGACAGCGCGGTGTTCGGCCTGCCCGAGACAAGCGTCGGGCTGGTACCCGGATGCGGCGGCACGCAGCTCGCTGCCCGGCGGATCGGTCCTGGTCGCGCGGCCGAGCTGATCTTCACTGCGCGCAAGCTCGACGCGGAGCGCGCCGTGGCGATGGGCCTGGCCGACGTGCTTGCCCCCGAGGGCACCGCCCGGGACTACGCGCTCGACCTCGCGGCGGAGATCGCGGCGAACTCGCCCGTCGCGGTCCGGGCCGCCAAGCAAGCGCTAAGGAACGGAGCCGGCCTGAGCCTGCCCGCCGCCCTGGACGTCGAAGACGCCGCCTGGCGCACGGCAGCCTCCAGCGCCGACCGCCGCGAAGGCATCGCCGCCTTCGCCGAGAAACGCAAGCCCCACTGGCCGTCAGTTACGGGGTAGACGTCGCCTCGAAATCAGCGCGATCGGTTCGCCCGCCCGCTGACCGCCCGCTGACCGCCCGCCGCCCGCCCGCCCGCCTCGCCCGGCCTGCTGACCGCCCGCCGCCCGCCCGCCTCGCCCGGCCTGCTGACCGCCCGCCGCCCGCCCGCCTCGCCCGGCCTGCTGACCGCCCGCCGCCCGCCCGCCTCGCCCGGCCTGCTGACCGCCCGCGCCGCCTGCTGACCGCCCGCTCGTCGACGGTCCAGCCAAACCCGGACCCTGCCGCTGGGACCTGCGTCACTTGCGACGCTCCCGTCAGTCCCGTCCCGGCTGTTCTTGCTCCGCGCTTCCCGCACCCCAGTTCCGACAGCACCATGGTCCTACTTGCTGCTGTTCGGTACCGGTGCTCGACAGCAGCATGGTCCTACTTACTGTCATCGGGACAGCACTAAGTAGGACCATGGTGCTGTTGATTTCGGGGGGCCGACAGCCGTAAGTAGGGACTTGCTGTCGTTGGCGCGGTCTGCCGAGGCGCTGGCGCCCCGGCATAGATCGGCTCGGCTCGGCGTTTTCGGTAACCGGAGTGAGTCGGCTTGAAGAGAAGTTGAGCGAGGGACCTGGCAGTGTCTGATGTTCCCGGTCGGATCTCGGTGCGTGAGGTAGGTCCGAGAGACGGCCTGCAGAACGAGGACCCTGTCCCGACTGAGGCGAAGATCGAGCTGATCGACCGGCTGTCGGGGACCGGGGTGAGCCGGATCGAGGCGGTGTCGTTCGTGCGGCCCGAGGCGATTCCGCAGATGGCCGACGCCGATCAGGTCTGGGACGGCATCGAGCGTGCCGATGGCATTCGTTATTCGGCGCTGGTGCCGAACCTGCGCGGTGCCCGGCGGGCGCTCGATGCGGGCCTGAACGAGATCGAGGTCGTCGTCTCCGCCTCCGACACGCACAACCGCAAGAACGTCAACCGGTCCACGTCCGAGTCGCTGGACGACATCGCCGCGATCATCGACGAGGCGCACCAGCGGGGCGTGACCTGCCAGGTCATCGTCTCGACCGCGTGGGGTTGTCCCTACGAGGGCGACGTCCCGGTCAAGCGGGTCGTCGAGGTCGCCGGGCGGGCGATGGCTGACGGCGCCGATTCGATCTCGTTCGGCGACACCACCGGCATGGCGACGCCCGGGCGGGTCTGGTCGCTAGTGGGCGAGTTCCGCTCCGCTCAACCCGACGCACCGCTGAACCTGCATTTCCACAACACCAGAGGCACCGGCCTCGCCAACGTGCTCGCCGCGCTCGAGCTCGGCGTGGCCGACTTCGACGCCTCGGTCGGCGGGCTAGGCGGATGCCCCTACGCGCCCGGCGCAACGGGCAACATCGCGACCGAGGAACTCGTGCACATGGTCGCTGACATGGGCATCGACACCGGCATCGACCTGGCTGCCCTGATCGACGCCGCCGCCGACGCCGAGCGCATCGTCGGCCGCGAGCTCCCGTCCCAGGTCCTGCGCGCCGGCCCCCGCACGAGAACGATCGCCCCGTAACCACCCCGCCACCGCCCCGGCTCCCGGCCCCGGCTCCCGGCTCCGGCTCCCGGCTCCGGCTCCCGGCTCCGGCTCCCGGCTCCGGCCCCGGCCCCGGCTCCGGCCCCAGCCCGGCTCTGGCCTCCGCCCCGTCGTTGTGAGTTTGCAGGTGCTGGGGCGCGGTCGTTGTGAGTTTGCTGGGGCTCGGTCCAGGGGTGCGGGCCGCGCCGTGCGGTCGTTGTGAGTTTGCTGGGCCTCGGTCCAAGGGCGCGGGGCTGCGCCGTGCGGTGGTTGTGAGTTTGCTGGGGCTTGGTTCGGGGGTGCGGGGCTGCGTCGTGCGGTCGTTGTGAGTTTGCCGGGGCTCGGCTCGGCTCGGCTCTGCTCGGGTCAGGGTGGGGGGAGGGTGGCTAGCAGCTGCGCCGGGTTGGCGGCGAAGGCGACCATCCACTTCGGGCGCAGGCGGTAGTAGATGACGTCGCCCCAGCTCAGCGGGGAACTGCCGTAGTACTCGGTCATGTACGCCAGCGTCGCCGGCCAGGCCGGATCGTCTGGTCCGTCGGCCGGGTTCAGTGGCTCGGCGTGGCCGTGGGTAAAGACGCCCAGGTCCTCCCCGCGCAGGTGGGCCACGCTCGCGGCCGGTCGCGCGGCGAGCTGCCTGGCTTTGGCTGCCGACCTGGCCGTGCTGAAGATCCAGCAGCCGTGGAGGAGGTGGCCGTCGACGGCGCTGACCCGAGGCTCGCAGTTCGCGGTGACGGTGGAGATCGACAGCGTGCACATCCGGTCGCAGACGGCTGCGAGCTGCCGGGCGGTCAGCGTTCGCTCGCCTGGCTTGATGATGGACCGCAGATGGTCGGTCGAGCGGGCCAGCGAGTCGTCGAGCAACCGCTGAAGTTCGGCAAGCTCGGCTTCGGTTTCGAACATGGGACAACACTGCCTGACGGCGACCGGCTCCGGACTAGGTACGCTCTCGATCGTGAGCGCAACGCAGGATATGACCAAGGGCGAGAGCCAGCAGGCGCATGCGGACCTGCCTGGCGTCCGTGACAGGATCGGCCACGGCGGCGCGGCCAAGTACCATCAGTCGGCGGCCGCGAGCGGCAAGCTGTTCGCCAGGGAGCGCATCGCGCTGCTGGTAGACGCAGGCAGTTTCAGCGAGGACGGCATCTTCGCGAATGCCCTGGCTGACGGGCTCCCCGCCGACGGCGTGGTGACAGGCACGGCCACCGTCGAAGGCCGGCCAGTCGCGCTGATGGCCAACGACTCCACCGTCAAGGCCGGCTCCTGGGGGGCCAGGACCGTCGAGAAGATCATCAGGATCATCGAGAAGGCCTACGCCGGCGGCGTTCCGATGATCTACCTGGTCGACTCCGCCGGCGCGCGGATCACCGACCAGGTCGAGATGTTCCCCGGGCGCCGGGGGGCGGGCAAGATCTTCCACACCCAGGTCCGGGCCTCAGGAGCGATCCCGCAGGTGTGCGCGCTGTTCGGGCCGTCGGCGGCCGGCGGCGCCTACATCCCGGCGTTCTGCGACTACGTCGCGATGGTGGACGGCAACGCGTCCATGTATCTCGGCAGTCCCCGGATGGTCGAGATGGTGGTCAAGGAGAAGACCACTTTGGAGGAAATGGGCGGTGCGCGAATGCACTGCACCGTCTCCGGCTGTGGTCACCACCTGGCCAAAACCGAGGCCGACGCGATCGAAGCCGTCCGACGGTACCTGTCCTACCTGCCCGGCAACTGGCAGCAGCAGCCACCGACCGCAGAGCCGGCCGAGCCCGAGGCGATCGACCTGCGCAAGCTGATCCCGGTCAGCGAGCGGCAGGCTTACGACATGCGCCGGTACCTGCGCGGGCTGGTCGACGCCGGGTCGCTGTTCGAGGTCCACGAGCTCTGGGCAAGGGAGCTGGTCGTCGGTTTCGCTCGCCTCGACGGCCAGGTCATCGGGGTCGTGGCGAACAACCCGATGTTCAAGGGCGGCGTGCTGTTCGTGGATTCGGCTGACAAGGCGGCCAGGTTCATCCAGGAGTGCGACGCCTTCAACGTCCCGCTGCTGTTCCTGGCGGACGTCCCCGGGTTCATGGTCGGCACGGCGGTCGAGAAGCAGGGCATCATCCGGCACGGCGCCAAGATGATCAGCGCGGTGTCCGAGGCGACCGTGCCCAAGATCTGCGTCGTCGTCCGCAAGGCCTACGGCGCCGGCCTGTACGCGATGGCTGGTCCCGGCTTCGAACCCGATGCCACCCTGGCGCTCCCGACCGCCAAGATCGCCGTCATGGGCGCCGAGGCGGCGGTCAACGCCGTCTACTACAACAAGCTCGCGGCGATGACCGACCCGCAGGAAAAGGAACTCGAAACCCAGCGCCTCCGCGACGAGTACGAGGCAGATATCGACATCCTCCGCCTGGCCGGGGAACTCGTCGTGGACGACATCGTCGAGCCAGAAGCCCTCCGGTCCGACCTCATCCGCCGCTTCGCGGCAGCACAGGGCAAGGACCGGACCTTCTCCCGTCGCCGCCACGGCATCACCCCGGTCTAGGCAGCGGCGTGACTGCTGCTGGTACGAGCGGGCGGCGGGCTGGCGGGCTGCTGCGGGGGCGGAACTTCCGGCTGCTGTGGATCGGGGAGACGGTCAGCCAGGTCGGGAACGCGATGGCCGTCGTCGGTGTCCCCTTAGTAGCAGTTGTCGTCCTGCACGCGAGCACCTTCGCTGTCGGACTCCTGACGGCGGCCGCCTGGCTGCCGTGGCTGGTCATAGGGCTTCCGGCGGGCGCCTTCGTCGACCGGCTGCCGGTCAGGCCGGTCATGATCGTCGCCGACCTGATCTCGGCCGGCCTGTACGCGAGCGTGCCGGTCGCAGCCCTAGCCGGGGTGCTCAGCACCGCGATGCTCGTGGCCGTGCAGCTTGCCGCCGGGGCCGCCAGCGTGGTGTTCATGACGGGCTACCAGGTTTACCTGCCGTCGGTGGTCGACGCCGAGGACCTCATCGAGGGCAACACCAAGATGCAGGGCAGCGCCTCGGCCGCGATGTTCGGCGGGCCGGGGCTCGCCGGCCTCGTCGCCCAGGCACTCGGCGCGGTCAACGCGCTCACCGCCAACGCGGTCAGCTTCGCGGTCTCGGCGGTCTGCCTCATCGGCGCGCAACCCAGAGCCAGCGCGACCACGCCAGCAGCACCCAGAACCGGGCTGGCCAAGGAGATCGCCCAGGGTGTCAGGCTCGTGGTGCGTGATCGGTATCTCCGCCAGATGAGCGTGTTCTGGTCCGCCGCCAACCTGGCGCTGACTGGCTACACGGCCCTGCTGGTGGTGTTCCTCGTGCGGGTCGTCGGCCTGGACGTGGCCTGGGTCGGGGTGCTGACCGCCGTTCCCGGCGTGGGCGGCGTGCTCGGCGCCATGGTCACCCGCCGCTTCACGATCAGGTACGGGACCGCGCGCGGTCTCGTGCTGGCCACCTGGCTCGGCCTGCCCGCTGCCCTGCTCATCCCCCTGGCCGGCAAGGGCGCGGGCCTCATCCCCTACGTCGCGGGATCCCTCGTCGCCTACACCGGCCTGGGGATCGGGAACATCATCATCGCCGCCTTCCGCCAGGAACACTCGCCGCCCGGCATGTGCGGCCGGGTGACCGCGACGATGCGCTTCTTCATCTTCGCGACCAGCCCGGCCGGCGCGCTGCTCGGTGGGAGTCTCGGCACCTGGCTGGGCATCAGGCCCGCGCTGTGGATCATGCTCAGCCTGGCGGTCGCGTCCGGTTTCCTGCTCCTCACCCGGGCGCTGCTCGGCCAGCGGAATCTCCCCGGGCAAGCTCAGCCAAATCGCTCGGAGCTCGCGCACCGCAAATTCGTTCCTAATCTGAATTGAATTTTAAATATCCGGCAGATCAACTTCGGCGCCCAGTTGGCTTTGCTCGCAATGAGTTACGACTTGACCAAATACTTGCCAGCGCTCCGGTGCGTCGCGCCAAGTTAATATGGGCCGATCGCCTTACCATCGGGGGCATGACTAGCGTATTGCTTGCCGAGGACGACCCGTCTATTTCCGAGCCGCTGGCGCGGGCATTGCGGCGGGAGGGTTACGAGGTGGGCGTTTCCGCCGATGGGCCTGGAACATTCGAGGTCGCGCGGGCTGGCGGAATTGACCTTATCGTCCTCGACATCGGACTGCCGCGCATGGACGGCCTCGAAGTGTGCCGGCGCCTGCGGCTGGCCGGCCAGGATACGCCGGTGCTCATTCTTACCGCGCGGGTCGAGGAAGTGGACACGGTCATCGGGCTCGACGCGGGCGCCGACGACTACGTCGCCAAGCCGTTCAGGCTCGCCGAACTGCTGGCCCGGGTCCGTGCGCTGCTGCGAAGGGGCGCCTCGCCGACGCAGATCGTCCAGGGCGTCCGGATCGACACCGACGCCCGGCGCGCCTGGCTGGGCACGGGCGAGCTCGACCTGACCTCCAAGGAATTCGACCTGCTCAACCTGCTGGTCACCGAGGCGGGCAAGGTCGTGACCAGGGACCAGATCATGCGGCAGGTCTGGGACAGCAAGTGGTGGGGCTCCACCAAGACCCTGGACATGCACGTCTCGTGGCTGCGCAGGAAACTCGGCGACGACGCGCACAACCCGCATTTCATCACCACCGTGCGGGGTGTCGGCTTCAGGTTCGAGCGCGGAGACTGAGAACCCATGCGGCGCCGGCTGCTGACGTCCACGTTCGGCGTGGCGGTGGCCGCTGTCGGGGTGCTGTGCGCGGGGCTGGTGCTCCTGGCGCACGGGGGCCGGCTCTCGGCGCCCCGGGTTGGCGTCCTCGCGCTGTGCGGTCTCGTGGTCGCCGCGGTGCTCACGCTCGCGCAGGCTCGTCGGCTGGCGAGGCCGGCCGAAGACCTGGCCAGGGCGGCCGACCGGATTGGCTCCGGTGACGCGCGGCCGGTCGCCCGCCGGTACGGGGTCCGCGAGCTTGACCGGATCGCCGACGGACTGGACACCGCCGTCCAGCGGGTCAGTGACTTCATCTCGGCCGAGCAGGACTTCGCCGTCGATGCCTCGCACCAGCTGCGCACTCCGCTGACCGCGCTGACCATGCGCCTGGAAGAGATGGTCGAGGCCGCCGACAACCCGGAGGTGGTCAGGGAGGAAGGCGCGGCCGCGCTGGCCCAGACCGACCGGCTCACCCAGGTTGTCACCCAGCTGCTCGGCCGCGCTCGCCGGTCGTCGTCGGGAGCACCGGCGCTGACCAGCATCGACGAGATTATCGCGCAGCAGGTGAGCGAGTGGGAGCCGGCGTTCCGCGCCAAGGGCAGAGCGATCGAGGTGCTCGACGGCGCCGGTGCCGGGGAACTGCGCGCCTACGTGAGCGTCGGTGGCGTGTCGCAGGTCATCGCGACCCTCCTCGACAACGCGCTGATGCACGGAGCGGGCACGGTCAGCCTCCGGACGTCGCAAACGCCCAGGTCAGTGGTGATCGAGGTCAAGGACGAAGGCAAGGGCGTTCCCCCAGATCTAGTCCACCGGATATTTGAACGCAGTGTCAGCGGCGCTGGTGGAACCGGACTAGGGCTAGCTCTGGCCAAGTCGGTCGCCGCGTCCGATGGCGGGCAGCTGGTGCTCGTCCGGCCGAGGCCAGCGACGTTCGCGGTGATCTTCCCTCAGCCCGCCGGGCAGCGCCTGGACGAGCCGGTGGTCGCCGGGCCAGCGTAGCCTCGTAGGCTACGGCGGGTGAGCCTTGAAAGGACCCCCCGTCCGGTAGTCGGAATGGCGGGGCCGGCCCGCTGGCGAGGCTGACCGCCCAGGCGGCGATCAGCCTGGGCGACCTCGCCTCGCAACTTGAGGAACTGACAGCCCTCCGGCCTGGGTTCCAGGCGCTTTTGCTAGTCGAGGACGGCTGGCAGGACCTGCTGCGGGAGCGTGGCATCGGCGTCTACGAGGGCGAGCCGGGGGAGCAGCGGTTCGCCGTCGTGGTCGCGCGATCGCCGAAGGGTCAGGGTGCCTCCTACCCGGTGGTCCTGATCACCGGGCAGACCGGAGCCAGCGTCGAGGTCGTCGCGCCCGCACCTGGGTTCGACGCCGACGTGGCGGTGCGCGCGCAGTGGCTGGCCTTCACGCTCGCCGGCGAGTTCGCAGTGACCGGGCTGATGGCGGTCGAGTTCGTCGTGGCGGGGTCTGAGGTTCTGGTCACGAGGATCGCGCTCGGGCCGCACGAAGCTGCCCTGTGGTCCCTGGACGGGGCACGTACGTCGCAGTTCAGCCAGTTGCTGCGGGCCGTGCTCGACTTGCCGCTGGGCACGACGGCGACGAGCGCCGCCTACACCGCCACGGTGGCGATCGTCGGCGGCGACGACAGCGACCTGTATCCGCGCCTTACGCACGTGCTGGCCGCCGATCCCGGCGTCAGCGTGCATCTGTACGACGTCCGCAGCGGTCCCGGCCAGCGGATCGGGCATGTGGCCGTGACCGGTGCCGATCCGGATCAAGTCCGCGACCGAGCCCGCGAAGCCGCGAATTACCTCGGAATCGCTTCCGCTGTTGACGACATTTCTTTATCCGGTCATTATGCGCAAGAAAGCCCGC
Source organism: uncultured Actinomycetota bacterium (assembly GCA_963737865.1). Taxonomy (GTDB): domain Bacteria; phylum Actinomycetota; class Actinomycetes; order Streptosporangiales; family Streptosporangiaceae; genus Chersky-822. Next base: position 441,129 of record CAVTUG010000001.1, read on the forward strand.
GTCCGGCGGGCCACTGTGTTGGCAAACACCAGCAGTACGGTCTGCGGACGTAAGTCCGCGGACCGTACTGAGAAAGAGCAGATTGCGCATGAGCTGGAAGCGACGCCTGGGTGCGTTAGGAATCGGTGTCACGTTCGCGGTGGCAATGGCTGCCACCGCCGGAAGCGCGACCGCATTCGCCGCGCCTAAGGCTGCACCCGCTGGTCACCTGCCAGGCCAGGCCCATCCGACTTTCATGATCCACCGATTCGGCACAATGCCGGACGGCACGCCGCTGGTGACGAGCACGACGCCGACCGGCCTGCCGCCGAGCGCGATTCAGCACGTCTACAACCTCTCGGGGCTGTCACCGAAGTCGGGCGCTGGCGCAGGGCAGATCATCGCGATTGTGGACGCCTTCAACGATCCGACCGCGCTGGCTGACCTCAATGTCTTCAACGCGCAGTACGGTTATCCGGCGCTGTCCGCCTGCACGTCGCTGACGACGGCCGGCGCCTGCTTCGAAGTTGACGAGCCGTCCGGACGGCCGGTCAACAACGCCGACTGGGCGCTGGAAGAGTCGCTGGACATCGAGTGGGCGCACGCTGAGGCCCCGGGCGCGAAGATCGTCCTGGTCGAGGCGAAGACGTCGAGCAACGCCAACCTGTTCGCTGCGGTCGATGCCGCCAACGCGTTCGGCGCTACCGAGGTCTCGATGAGCTGGGGCGGCAGCGAGACTGCGTCCGAGACCAGCTCGGACAGCAACTTCACCCACGCCGGTACCCTCTACACCGCGTCCGCCGGCGACAGCGGCAACGGCGTCAGCTACCCGTCCGCCTCGCCCGACGTCATCGGAGTCGGCGGCACCACGCTGAACGGCTGCAGCGGCACCTCCTGCGCCGGCTTCACCAGCGAGACCAGCTGGTCCGACGGTGGCGGCGGCATCTCGGTCGACGAGCACATCCCGGCCTTCCAGACCAGCTACACCGGCCCGGTCTTCGGCGCGGCCACGATCAGCGCGCTGACCGGTGCGAAGCGCGGCGTCCCCGATGTGTCGTTCGACGGCAGCCCAGCCACCGGCGTCTCGGTCTACGACAGCACCGCGCTGGACGCGCAGTCAGGCTGGTTCACCCTCGGCGGCACCAGCGTCGGCGCGCCGAACTGGGCCGGCATCCTGGCGGCGGGCAAGGCAGCAGGCAGCACGGCGCTTGAGGGCAACTCGGCGATCTACTCAGGCGGGTTCCGCACCAACCTGCGCGACATCACCAGCGGCACCAACGGCACGTGCGGCACCGACTGCGGCGCCGGAACCGGCTACGACCTGGTGACCGGCCTCGGCAGCCCGATCAACTACCCGTGACCTGGATCGCGCCCGACCGGGGTGCAGATTAGTCCCCAGGGACGGTCGGTCACCCTGGTCAGCACGATGGTCGCCGCCCCTGGGCCGCGCAGGCCCAGGCGGCGGTGGATCTGCGGGATGTCCCCGGCCAGCCCCCTCCGGCGGATGTCGGCCGAGCCGATCCCAAGCTCGCGCAGCCGGACGGCGAATCGCTTCTCGTGCCACGGTGCCGATTCGAGCACACGCAAGGTCCGGGCGAAGGGCGTCGGCTTCGCCTCGCCGGCGGACAGGAAAGCGATCATCGGGTCGATCTGCCAGGCGCCGAGCTGGGTGGCCAGCTCCGCGACCAGGCCGGCCCTGGTCACGGCCGGGTTCGGGTCGAAGAGGAAGGCGCCGGGCTCGGCGAGCGCGATCGGCCCGGTCTCCGCCGGGGTCAGCGTGGCGCCGTCCGGCAGGATCGTCGCGCGGCTCGAGGCGCCCGCCAGCGCCGGTGACCACAGCAGGGCCTCCTTGAGGTCGCGGCCGATCGCCACGAACTCGGTCTCCCAGCCGGCCGGTACCTGCGCCTTGTCCAGGCCTGGCGCAGCCTTGATGCCGACCGCCTCGACCGTGCTGGCGAGACCCAGGCACCAGTCAAGCTCAGGGAGGTACTGCCCGGCGGCGAGCCGTCGCCGGTCGTTACGTCGAGCCGGGTCGACGAAAACCGCGTCGACGCCGTCCAGGCTGGTCTCCCGCACGTCGGCGCACACGTAGCCGACGTCGCTTTCCGGCGCGCACACCGACACGTTGTGCCGGGCGAACCTCAAGGTGGCGAGGTCGCGGTCCACGCCGATCACGCGACGGCCGGGCGTCGCCTGCGCGAGCGCCATCAGGTTGCCGCCGATCCCGCAGCACAGGTCGGCGACCAGGCGGGCGGGCGCGAGCCGGGCAGCCGCGTGGCTGGCGGTCAGCTCGGATGAGGCCTGCTCGAGCCCGGCCCTGGTGAAGAGCAGCTCGGCGGCCCGGCTGAACTTGGCCGCGCCGGCGATCCGCAGCGACTGCGCGGTGAGCCCGGCGGCGAGCAGCTCCGGCGGATACTGGCCGCGCAGCGCCTGCGAGAGCGCGAGCGCCCGGTCGGCGCTGAGCTGTTCCCCGGCCAGCCGGTCGAGCAGCCCGCGACCGCACTCGGACAGCAGCCCCGTGCCGTCCGGCCCCGTGCCGCCCTGTCCAGCCACCAGTCCACGCTATCGCCGCCCCAGTACCGCACCTGGGGAGCCCTGGTGCTGCCATAACCGCACCAGGGCTCCCCAGGTGCCCAGCCCTCCCCAGCGCGGCCAGGCTTCCGCGCGTCGTTGTGAGTTTGCTGGTGCTGGGGCGCGGTTGTTGTGAGTTTGCCGGGCCTCAAGTTGGAGTTGAGGGTTGTCCGCAATATCCGGGAACGGGCGGTGATTGCGCTGCATAGCGGCTACGAGTGGTTGTCCGGATTGGCTGCCTCTTCCCGGACAACTCGCGGCCTGCCCCAATTGGCACTGTCTATTCGGTCAGGGTTGAGGCGGAAGCTATGTCGATCCGGTGCAGGATTGTCCCGCTCGCTGTTATCGGGCTGGTCATCGTTAATGGCGTGGCGCTTGTGGCGAGCGCGGGCGAGCCGGCGCTCGCGGCCAGGGCCGGCCACGCTCCCTCTGCGCAGCACGATCCGGTCGTGCCCGGGCACCTGGAGCAGCCGTCGGCGCATCGCACCGGGCGGGGGGCGGTCAGGCCGTTCCGCGCGCCAGCCCCGGTCTGGCCGGCGGCGATGAGCACGACGGTGGGCCTGCCCGCACCCGCCCGCTCTGGCCGGCCCTGCTGCGGCTGCCGTCAGGCCGGCGGCTCGGCTCCGCCGCCCCTTCGGTGCCCGGCCATGGCACGGGCCGGGCGGAGTCCGCTATGGCTCGGGCGGGCCCGGGGGACCGGCAGCCAGCCAGCCACCTCCGGTGCTGCCTCCCCCAGGATCCGGGTGCGGGTATTCGGGCACGCCGCCGCCAGGAAAGCCGGCGTCGACGGTGTCCTCGTTCAGCTCACCGGGGCGGGCAGGACGGCCGGCCCGGTGAGCGTCTCGCTGGACTACGCGAAGTTCCGGTGGGCCTACGGCGGTGACTGGGCTGACCGGCTCCGCATGGTCAAGCTGACCTGCGCGATCACCAGCCCGGCGCCGGCAGGCTGCCAGGTGAGCCCGCTGCGCTCGCGCAACGACGCCGCCACCAGCCGGCTGAGTGCCACGATGACGGTCAGGCCCGCCTCCGCGACCCAGGCGGCACCGCCGGTCACGATGCCGACCGGGACCAGGCCGGTCGACCCGGTCGTGACGTCGCTGCGCGGCGGCGGCGTGTTTCTCGCCGCGACCTCGTCGCCGTCCGGGTCGGCCGGCGATTTCACCGCTACCTCGCTGGCGGGATCGAGCAACTGGTCCGACTGGCGGCAACACGGGCAACTTCACCTGGAACTACCCGCTGCGCACCCCGCCGGGCCTCGGGGGTCCGGCTCCGTCGCTGACCTTGTCGTACGACTCATCGGCAGTGGACGGCGAGGTGGCGTCATCCAACAACCAGCCGTCCTCGGCCGGTCAGGGCTTCGGCCTCGACACGGGCTTCATCGAGCGCACCTACACCGCCTGCGCTGACGACATGGGCGGTACCGCCAACAACACCGTCGCGAGCGGCGACATGTGCTGGGGGCCATCCAGCGGCCTCACCATGTCGCTCGGCGGTCACTCCGGCGAGCTGATCCAGGACCCGAGCAACCCGAACCGCTACCACCTGCGGCACGACGACGGTACGTACGTCAGCCTGAAGACCGGGGCGTCCAACGGCGACAACAACGGCGAGTACTGGGTCGTCACGACGACGTCGGGCGTCCAGTACTGGTTCGGCCGGAACACCAGCAGCAACAACTCCGCATGGACCGAGCCGGTCTACGGCAACAACCCGGGCGAGCCGTGCCACGCCAGCACGTTCGCCGCGTCGTCGTGTGCACAGGCCTGGCGGTGGAATCTCGACCATGTCGTGGACCCATCGGGCAACACGATGGATTTCTACTACACGACCGAGACCAACATGTACGCCGCCGACGACGACGTGAACAACCCGGTCAGCTACATCCGGGGCGGCTTCCTGAACAAGATCACCTACGGCACGCGGACCGGCTCGACCGGCCAGCCGCCGATGCAGGTGGTATTCACCAGAGGCGACCGCTGCGTGACGTCGAGTTGCGGCACGCACGACGGCGTCAACTGGCCGGACACCCCGTGGGACATGCAGTGCACCGCCGCGCCCTGCCTCGTCGGCAGCCCGACTTTCTGGAACACCGATGCGCTCGCCACGATCTCGACCCAGCTGTACTCGGGAACTGGCACCTCGTACAACACCGGTGACGACGTGGACGCTCACCCACACGATGCCGGACCCAGGCGACGGCACGGACCCTGCACTGTGGCTGTCCAGCATCGTGCAGACCGGTCAGCACGGGACCCCGTCGGTCTCGCTGCCCGCCGGTCACCCTTACTCCTGTGCAGCTCCACAACCGGGTGGACACCGAGGGCGGGGCCTGCCGCCGATGAACTGGATGCGGATGGCCACGATCACGACCGAGACCGGCTCGCAGATCCAGGTCACCTACAACCCGTCTACCTGCGTGGCCGGCACGGCCAGCATGCCGGACCCGGCGAACCTCCAGAGCAACAACCTGACCTGCTATCCCGGTGATCTGGACCCCGGCCGGTCATACGAGCCCGATCACCGATTTCTTCAACAAGTACACGGTCGCCCAGGTCGACGTGGCCGACCTGACGACGCCCGGAAATCCGACCACCGTCACGACGTATAAGTACCTGGGCAGTCCGGCCTGGCACTACACCGACACGACGGGGATCATCCCGGCCAAGGACCGGACCTGGTCGGTCTGGCGCGGCTACCCGCAGGTCGAGACCGACACGGGCACGGGCTCCGACGAGCAGGCCGTCGTGACGACTTACTTCCAGGGCATGAACGGCGACTTCTTGCCTGGCGGGTCGCGCAGCGTGACCTTGCCGGCCGTCGACGTCAACGAGAACGGCGTCGACCACCGACGCGGCCGACGCGCCGGCCGTCGCCGACGACGACGCGTTCGCTGGCATGGTGCGCGAGGCCGTCACCTACAACGGGCCAGGTGGCGCGGAGGTCAAGGCGGTCGTCGGCAACCCGTTCGAGTCCGCGCCGACAGCGTCGACGTCGGTGAACGGGATGACCATCAGCGCGCGGTTCACCGGTATCGCCGACACGCATACCAGGACCGATCTGGACGGCGGGCGGGCGCCGCTGACCACGTCGACGCACACGGTCTTCGACTCCATGGGCCTGCCTGGTCTCGGCAGCAGGTCAACGGCAACGACGCCGTCACCGGTGACGAGAAGTGCACGCTGACCAGCTACGCGCGCAACATGGCCGCCGACGGCTCGGTGTGGCTGGTGGACTTCCCTTACCGGGTGCAGAACTTCGCTACCGACTGCGCGACCGCCCAGGCGGGCGGGCTGACGGCGGCCCAGGTCGTCTCGGACACGCTGACGTACTACGACGGCGCGACTGACCGCGAGCACGCCGCCCACCGTCGGCCTGGTGACCCGCACCGACGAGTTCAAGGAGCTGGGTCAGCTCGGCGCCGGTCTACCTGACGACCTCGACCGACACCTACGACGCCAACGGCCGGGTCTACCTCGGTGACCGACCTGCGTGGCAACACCACGACGACGGCGTACACGCGAAAACGCCGGAGGGCAGCTCGCGACGACCACCACGACCAACGCGCTCGGCTGGCAGACGACTACCACGTCGGACCCGGCGACCGGCCTGCCGGTGCAGACGGTCGACCCGAACGGCCGCGTGACCGCCGGGACCTACGACGCACTTGGCCGGCTGATCTCGGTCTGGGAGCCAGGGAGGGACGAGAGCACCCAGTCGCCTAACACGACCTATTCCTACCTCGTCCGCGACAACGCGCCGAGCGTGGTGACGACGAGCACGCTGAGCCCGTCTGGCGGATACCTGACGAGCTATCAGCTCTACGACGGCATGGTCGCGCCCGATCCAGACCCAGGCGCCCCGCGGCGACGGCGCCGCCGGCGCGCTGGTGACCGACACGTTCTACGACTCGGCGGGGATGGCCTACCAGGTCAACAGCCCCTATCTGGCCGTGATCACGCCCGGCCCGACCCTTTTCATCGCCAATGAACAGAATGTGCCGCAGCGCACCGTGACGACCTATGACGGGGCGGGCCGGCAGGTGTCGAACGTCGTCTACAACCTGAACAGCTCGGGCGTCTCGGTGCCGTTCGCGACGACGACGACCGCCTATGGCGGTGACCGTACCGACCTGACCCCGCCGGCCGGAGGGGTCGCGACGTCGACCTACACCGACGTCTGGGGCAACCTGGTGGCGCTGCGCCAGTACCACGGCCCGACACCGACGCCGAATACGCCAGGCAGCTACGACCAGACCAGCTACACCTACAACAACAAGGATCAGCTCGTCACGGTGACCGACCCGGCGGGCAACAAGTGGACCACGACCTACGACGTCCGAGGGCGGGTCGTCTCGACCACGGACCCGGACGCCGGCGCGACGACGACCAGCCTACGACGACGCCGGGGACGTGACGTCGACGACCGACGCGCGCGGCGTCACGCTGAACTACACCTACGACAGCCTCGGCCGCAAGACCGGCGTCTACAACGGCGCGGTCACCGCCGCCAACCAGCTCACCGCCTGGGTCTACGACGGCCTGACGAATTCAAGGGGACAGCTGACCAAGACGATCAGCTACGACAACGGCAACGCCTACACGACGGCGATCAACGGCTTCACGGCCGCCTACCAGCCGACCTCGGTGACCTACACGATCCCGGCCGCCGAGACTGGGCTGGCCGGCTCCTACACCTACGTGTACACCTACAACCCGGACGGCTCGCCGGCCACGACCAGGCTGCCTGACCTCGACGGAGCTGGCGGTCTCGCTCAGGAGACGCTGACGACCCAGTACAACGGGCTCGGGCAGATCAGCGGGCTGTCCACCTCCATCCCGGTCAGCACCAGCCTGGTGCCCTCGATCACTTACACCGGCTTCGGCGAGCCCGCCGTGGTGACGTTGCAGACCAACGGCGGTAACCAGGTCTACCTGGCCGACACTTACGACGCCTCGAACCGGCGCGTCGTAGAGGCCACGGTCACCAGGCAGACGGCCCGACGGCGATTTCCGACGTGCACTTCAGCTACGACGCGTCCGGCAACCTGCTGTCAGCAGGACGACAGCGTCTCCGGCGACGACCAGTGCTTCAGCTACGACTACCTGGACCGCCTGACCTCCGCGTGGACGCCGGCCGGCGGCAACTGCGCGGCGGCGAAGAGCGTCTCGGCGCTCGGCGGACCCGCGCCGTACTGGGACGACTGGACCTTCAACGTGGCCGGCAGCCGGACCAGCCAGGTCGCCCACGCCACGCCGAACGGCACCGCCACGACGACCTACACGGTGCCCGCGCCTCGGCGCGGCCCAGCCGCACGCGGTGACCTCGGACGAGCACGACCAGCTCGGCCGGGACGACCACCGCGAGCTACGGCTACAACGCCGACGGGCAGCATGACGGGCTTGCCGAGCCCAAGCGGGCCGGCCAACCAGACGCTGACCTACAACGCGCTGGGCCAGCTTTCAATGTGAGCGACAACGGCTCGACGACTACGTACACCTACGACGCGAACGGCCTCCAGCTCGTCGAGCGAGACTCGACCGGCAAGACGCTCTACCTGCCTGACCAGGAGTTCAGGTACACCACGAGCACCGGAGCCAAGGCGACGACCAGGTACTACACATCGCCGGGCAGACGATCGCGATGCGGACGGCCAGCGGGCTGACCTGGATGGCGTCCGCACGGCAGAACACGGCCGGCATCACGATCGACAACACGACCCAGGCTGTCTCACAGCAGTGGACGGACCCGTACGGAAACGTGCGCGGCTCCAGCGGTGCCGCCTGGCCGGCGGCCGACACCAGGGGCTTCGTCGGCGGCACGCCACGCGCGGACGGCCTGACCACCCTCGGCGCGCGAGCCTACGATGCGCTGCTCGGCCGGTTCACGTCGGTGGACCCGCTTCGGTCAGACGAGCAGCCGCAGCGCTTCGACGGCTATGCGTACTGCGCCGACAACCCGGTCGGCATGTCCGACCCGAGCGGCCTGAGTCCGAGCCCGCCACGTGACCCTGACCCGGATCAGTATGAAGGACAATGGTGGTTCGAAACCGGCAGCTGGAGGAATCTTCCCGACCAGGACGGCTACCACCAGCAGTTCTTCGACGGTCTCTATTTCTCCTGCCGGGACCAAGGCAGGCAGTGCTGGGGATTCGGGTCGTACTGGAGTTTCGATCAGAACAAGGTGCTCTATATCGGGCCGAATGGCTCATCGAAAACCACGCCGGGGCCGACCTGGATTGACATGACTGGCATAAACGTGCGGGCCCACGAGTACCCAGCGGGAGCCCTTATCTACGTCTACTCTGACCCCTACTCCACGATCATCCGCACTCCGATCTGCAACCTGAACAACTGTTACGGCGGCACCGGTGGCGGGGGTGGCGGTGGCGGAGGTTCCGGTGGCGGTGGCGGCGGTTCGGGCAGCGGCAGCGGCGGTCCAGGCGCCGCCCCGCCCACGGCCACCAACCACCCCGAGTGCCCCTGTCAGCAGACGCCGTACATTCCGCCGCCGACGATCAGCCCGGCCTGCGGTAACGGCTTCCTCGGTGTGCTCTGCAACGCTTGGGGAGAGGTCACCAACGCCGTGAACCTCTTCGGCGGCCCGGAGAACATACTCAAATACGCTTTCGGCATCGGCTGCATAATGGCTACGGAAGGTCTCGGGGCGCTGCTCTGCGGCACCGTCAGCAGCATCGTGATCGGCACTGCGTTCAACGTCTTCGACACTGCGATGGCTGGCGGCATCGCCGGACCGAATCCCGACACCAACTTCGACAACCTGGCGAACTTCGCCGTCAACGAAGGAGACACGGTGGCCTCGGCCTTCTTGCCCAATGATCCGGGGTTGCAGGCCATAGACATGCTCCTCGACGGGCCGCAGTCACCGCTCGACGGAATCGTGGCCAGCTTGGTGCCCACTTACTAGGCCCCTGCGCGTGGCTCCTAATATCGAGTACATGAGCAACATCGCTGCCTATGCCCTGCCGGAGGAGCACGAAGCGCTCCGCGAGTCCGTCAGGGAACTCGCCCAGGACAAGATCGCCCCGTATGCGGCGGAGGTCGACGCCGAGTCGCGGTACCCGCAGGAGGCGCACGACGCGCTGGTCAAGGCCGACTTGCACGCCGTGCACGTGCCCGAGGCCTACGGCGGTGCCGGTGCTGACGCGCTGGCGACCGTGATCGTGATCGAGGAAGTCGCCCGGGTCTGCGCGTCGAGTTCGCTGATCCCGGCCGTCAACAAGCTGGGCACCGTACCTCTGCTGCTGTCGGCCTCGGAGGACCTCAAGCAGCGTTACCTGCGGCCGATGGCGGCGGGAGAGGCGATGTTCTCCTATGCGCTGTCCGAGCCTGAGGCGGGCTCGGACGCCGCCGCGATGCGGGCCCGCGCGACCAGGGACGGCGATTCCTACATATTGAATGGCACCAAGCGCTGGATCACCAACGCCGGAGTCTCGCAGTTCTACACGGTCATGGCCGTCACCGAGCCCGGTGTCGGCGCCAAGGGCATCTCTGCCTTCGTGGTTGAGAAGGACGACCCCGGCTTCTCCTTCGGAGCCCCCGAGCGCAAGCTGGGCATCAAGGGCTCACCAACCCGGGAGCTTTATTTCGACAACTGCGTCATTCCGGCCGACCGGATCATTGGCTCGGAAGGCAGCGGCTTCCGCACGGCGCTTGCCACCCTGGACCACACGAGGATCACGATCGCGGCCCAGGCCCTGGGCATCGCGCAGGGCGCGCTCGACTACGCGGTCGGCTACGTCAAGGAGCGCAAGCAGTTCGGCCGGGCCATCGCGGAGTTCCAGGGCCTCCAGTTCATGCTCGCCGACATGGCGATGAAGATCGAGGCGGCCCGCCAGCTCACCTACGTGGCGGCGGCCAAGTCGGAACTTGCGATGCAGGGCGGCACCGTGCCCGACCTGACCTTCGTGTCCTCCGCGTGCAAGTGCTTCGCCTCCGACGTGGCGATGGAGGTCACCACCGATGCCGTCCAGTTGCTCGGCGGCTACGGCTACGTGAAGGACTACCCAGTCGAGCGCATGATGCGGGACGCCAAGATCACCCAGATCTACGAGGGCACCAACCAGATCCAGCGGATGGTGATGGCGCGGCAACTGCTCGAGTAGCCGGCCAGCGACTGACCCAGCCCGGGGCGGGACAGCAGCCTGGGCCGTACTGCTGCTCACGGTCGCTGTCGGTGTCTCACCTGCGAGGCGTCTTCACCGCCGGGCTGCCATGGCGGCGGCCGTGCCGTCGCGTCCCAGGGTCGGCACGTACGGGATGATCCCTTTCAGGTATGCCTCCACCTGGATCTGCACGGGCAGGTGCCGGGCGTCGAACCTCAGCCCGTTCACCTCGATCAGCCAGACCATCGGGTTATCGTCGATCATGTCGGCCCGCAGGAACTCGACTGTTCCCCAGGTCATCTTCAGCAGGTCGCGTACCTGCTTGGCCTTCTGGCTCAGCGTCGACTTGCTGAGGCCGAACGCGGCCGCAAGCTCGTCATGGGTGAGGTAGGGCTCGGTGGACTGGTCGAAGAGGAAGTTGACCTGCCCGAGTGCCCACAGCACGCCGCCAGCCCAGGTCGCGGCCTTGCCGGACTGCAATGGCGAGGGTCGCTTGCGGGCCAGCTTGGCGACTACCAGCCGGGCGAGGTCGGCGTATTCCTCTACAAGCAAGTAGGCGCATACCTTGTCCGTCAGGTCGATGACCTGTTCGGCAGCAGGCATCATTGCCACCGGAATGCGCAGGTCTCCTAGGTCCGCCACGAGAAGGCACTATGCCATGGCCGGAGCGGAGGAATGACGGTTTCGGCCCCACGCGGTGTACCGGGGGCGAGAGGATCGGCAGGTCGGCGGCATGGGCGATTCATCCCTTGCTTACCTCACCTGC
>CAVTUG010000002.1:0-531397 GCA_963737865.1 uncultured Actinomycetota bacterium
GAACACCTCTCCGCCCAGGACCACCGTCCGCGCCCTGACCGTTACCTGCCGACCGGTCACGGCGTACGAGATCGCCGACGGCACGCCACTGAACATCCGCGCGGACGACGGATCGTCGAACTCGTCGGCCAGCGCGAGCACGTTGCGCACGACCTCCACGCACCCGCCCGAGGCCAGCGGCGCGAGGATCTCGAACACCGAGAAGTCGAAGCTGAGGGAACTCGACGCCACTGTCCTTGACAACTCCGCCGCCGAGAACTGGGCCGAGACCCAGGACACCAGGTCGGTCAGGCTGCGATGCTCGACCACCACGCCCTTCGGCCGCCCCGTCGATCCCGAGGTGTAGATCACGTAGGCCGCGCCGGACATCCGCAGGTCCGCAGATCGATCACGGTCCGTCAGGCCCCCGCCGTCTCCCTGACCGACCGCCGCCAGGGTCGCGGCATCGTCGAGGGTCACCTGCGGTGCTGTGCCGGGCAGATCCCGGCCAGCCTCCGCCGTGGTCAGCAGCGCGACCGGATCAGTGTCGGCGAGCATGAAGGCGATCCGGTCAGCCGGATAAGCAGGGTCCACCGGGACGTAGGCGGCACCGGTCTTGAGGACGGCGAGGACGGCGACGATCATGTCGGCAGACCGGGGCATCGCGATGGCGACCAGTCGCTCGGGACCCGCACCTAGCCCGATCAGATACCGGGCCAGGCGGTTACTGCTCTCGCCGAGCTGCGCGTAGGTGAGGGTGACATCACCGCAGATCACCGCCGGGGCCTGCGGAGTCCTGGCCGCCTGCGCCTCGAACAGCTCAGGCAGCGTCAGCCCCGGCACCGGCCGCCCGGTCTCATTCCACCCGGCCAGCACCCGCCGCTCACCAGCAGCCAGCACATCCAGGCCGCCCACCGCCCGGCCAGGATCCGCCGCAGCCTGACCAAGCAGCCAGGTCAGCCGCGCCCCCAGCGCCCGCACCGACCCCTCATCAAACAAATCAGACGCATACTCCAGCACCGCCCTGATCCCCGCCGGACCACCCCGCTCATCACGGTCCTGCCAGAACCCCAGCGTCAGATCAAACTTCGCCGCCAGCACCGGCACCGGCTCATCAGCGACCACCACCCCCGGCAGCTCCCACCCCGCCCCCGCCACATCCTGATCCGCCAGCACCACCTGAAACAGCGGATGCCGCGACGGCGACCGCACCGGATTCAGCACCTCCACCAGCCGCTCGAACGGCACATCCTGCCGCGCCTGCGCCCCCAGCACCACATCCCTGACCCGGTCAACCAGCTCCCCGAAACCCGGATCACCCGACACATCCGCCCGCAGCACCAGCGTGTTCACGAAGAACCCGACCAGGCCATGCACCGCCTCGTCAGTCCGCCCCGCCACCGGCGCACCGACCGGAATATCAGTCCCCGCCCCCAGCCGCGACAGCAGCGCCGCCACCCCGGCCAGCACCACCATGAACACGCTCGCCTGATGCTCCCGCGCCAGCCCCGCCAGACCGGCATGCAGGCCCGCGTCCGCCAGCTGCCACCGCACCTCACCCCCAGCACCCGACAGCACCACAGGACGCGGCCGGTCCACCGGCAGCACCAGCTCCAGCGGCACCCCCGCCAGCACCCGACGCCAGTAACCCACCTGCCCGGCAAGCACGCCGCCGTCACCGTCACCGGAGTCGCCGCCACCGCCGAGAAGCTCCCGCTGCCACAGCGCATAATCCGCGTACTGGACAGGCAGCGGCGGCCAGCCCGGCGCCGCACCGATCCTGCGGGCCTGGTAGGCGGCCGCCAGATCGCTCATCAGGATCTGCACCGACCAGCCATCACTGGCAATGTGATGACACAGCAGCACCAGCACATGCTCCCGCTCGGCAAGGGTGAACAGCGACGCGCGGATCGGCAGCTCGGCAGCCAGGTCGAAAACATGCCTGGCCGCCGCGTCGACCAGGCCCGCCAGCTCGCCCGGCTCAGCAGCAGCCACCGCCAGCGACACCGCAGCCAGCTCAGCCGGGACGACGTGCTGGTAAGGCTGCCCGTCATCACTGGTAAACACAGTGCGCAGCGACTCATGCCTGGCCACCACGTCACCCAGCGCCGCCGACAACGCCGCCACGTCAACCTCGCCAGCCAGCCGCCACGCGAACGGCACGTTATACGCCGTCCCCGGCCCGTGCAGCTGCTCAAGGAACCACAACCGCGCCTGCGCGAACGACAGCGGCAGCCGCTCCGGCCGCACCCCCGCCACCAGCGGCCGCCTCGCCATCCCCGCATCAGCCAGCACCACCGCCAGCGCCGCCGGACTCGGATGCTCGAACACCGCCCGCACCGGCACCTCAACACCCAGCACCACCCGCAGCCGCGACACCAGCCGCGTCGCCAGCAGCGAATGCCCCCCCAGATCAAAGAAGCTGTCCTCCACCCCCACCCGATCCACGCCCAGCACCAGCGCGAACACCTCGCACAAAACCCGCTCCGCAGCCGTCACCGGCTCCCGGCCACCCGCCGGCCCCCCATACTCAGGAGCCGGCAGCGCCCCCCGGTCCAGCTTCCCGATCGGCGACAACGGCAGCCGATCCAGCACCACCACCGCCGACGGCACCATGTACCTCGGCAGCACCCGCCCGCACGCCTCCCGCAACCCAGCGGGGTCCAGCACCACCCCGGGAGCGGCGACCACGTACCCGGCCAGCCGCTGGTCGCCAGGCCGGTCCTCGCGCACGGTCACCGCAGCCTGCACTACCCCGTCAAGCCCGGCGAGCACGGCCTCGACCTCGCCCAGCTCGATCCTGATCCCCCGGACCTGGACCTGGTCATCGGCCCGGCCGAGGTACTCCAGCTCGCCCCGGGGGTTCCACCGGGCCAGGTCCCCGGTCCGGTACATCCGCTCGCCCGCATCCCCGAACGGGCACGCCACGAACCGCTCCGCAGTCAGCCCGGGCCGCCTCAGGTACCCGCGCGCCAGCCCCGCCCCGGCCACGTACAGCTCCCCGCCAACCCCCGGCGGCACCAGCCCGAGACGATCATCGAGCACGAACACCTGCGTGCCCCGCACCGGACGGCCGATCGGCGGGACCCCGGCACCGCTCAGCGGCCCGGCCACCGTCGCCGCGATCGTGACCTCCGTCGGCCCGTAGGCGTTGAACATCGCACGCCCCGCCGACCACTGCCCGGCCAACGCAGGCGGGCACGCCTCACCACCCACGATCAGGCAGTTCAGCCCGCGCACCGCGTTGGCGGAAAGACTGGCCAGCACGCTCGGCACGATCAGCGCGTGACTGATCTCAAGCTCCTCCAGCTGCCCGGCCAGCGCCTGTCCCGCGCTCAGCCCAGACTCCGGGACGACGAGCGCCGCACCCGCCGGCCAGGCCATGAGCAGCTCCATCACCGCCCCGTCGAAACTGAGCGACGCCAGCTGCAGCACCCGCGACCCCGGCCCGATTCCGAACGTCCCGGCCATCGAGGAAGCCAGCCCAGCCAGCCCCGCATGCGTCATGACCGTCCCCTTCGGCCGCCCCGTCGACCCCGACGTATAGATCACATACGCCGCATCCGCCAGGCCCGCCCGCCGCAGCACCGCACCGCCAGGCCCAGGCTCAGCCAGCCGCTCCGCCACGAGCGGATCGTCAAGCACCAGCCGCCCCAGCCCGCCCGCCGGCAGCGACCCCGCCAGTGCCGCCGAGGTCACCACCACATCCGGCTGCCCATCAGCCAGCATGAACCTGACCCGCTCCGCCGGATACGACGGATCCACCGGCAGGAACGCCGCCCCCGACATGGCCGCCCCCAGCCACGCCACGAAAACCTCAGCGGACTTCTCCAGCACCACCGCCACCAGCCGCCCCGGACCCGCCCCCAGGCCCGCCAGCAAACCCGCCAGCCGCACCGCCCGCTCGTCGAGCTGCGCGTAGGTGAGGGTGACATCACCGCAGATCACCGCCGGGGCCTGCGGAGTCCTGGCCGCCTGCGCCTCGAACAGCTCAGGCAGCGTCAGCCCCGGCACCGGCCGCCCGGTCTCATTCCACCCGGCCAGCACCCGCCGCTCACCAGCAGCCAGCACATCCAGGCCGCCCACCGCCCGGCCAGGATCCGCCGCAGCCTGACCAAGCAGCCAGGTCAGCCGCGCCCCCAGCGCCCGCACCGACCCCTCATCAAACAAATCAGACGCATACTCCAGCACCGCCCTGATCCCCGCCGGACCACCCCGCTCATCACGGTCCTGCCAGAACCCCAGCGTCAGATCAAACTTCGCCGCCAGCACCGGCACCGGCTCATCAGCGACCACCACCCCCGGCAGCTCCCACCCCGCCCCCGCCACATCCTGATCCGCCAGCACCACCTGAAACAGCGGATGCCGCGACGGCGACCGCACCGGATTCAGCACCTCCACCAGCCGCTCGAACGGCACATCCTGCCGCGCCTGCGCCCCCAGCACCACATCCCTGACCCGGTCAACCAGCTCCCCGAAACCCGGATCACCCGACACATCCGCCCGCAGCACCAGCGTGTTCACGAAGAACCCGACCAGGCCATGCACCGCCTCGTCAGTCCGCCCCGCCACCGGCGCACCGACCGGAATATCAGTCCCCGCCCCCAGCCGCGACAGCAGCGCCGCCACCCCGGCCAGCACCACCATGAACACGCTCGCCTGATGCTCCCGCGCCAGCCCCGCCAGACCGGCATGCAGGCCCGCGTCCGCCAGCTGCCACCGCACCTCACCCCCAGCACCCGACAGCACCACAGGACGCGGCCGGTCCACCGGCAGCACCAGCTCCAGCGGCACCCCCGCCAGCACCCGACGCCAGTAACCCACCTGCCCGGACATGATGCTCGCCGAGTCCTCGCCGCTGCCGAGAAGCTCGCGCTGCCACAGCGCGTAATCCGCGTACTGGACAGGCAGCTCTGGCCAGTCCGGCGACTGACCGTTCCGCCTCGCCGCATAGGCCGTGGCCAGTTCGGCCATCAGGATCTCCATAGACCAGCCGTCACTGGCGATATGGTGCATCAGCAGCAGCAGGACGTGCTCAGCGCGGTCCGCGGACTGCCGTCCGCTGACCGCACTTCCGCTGTTCTCTGAAACCACAGTCGCGCCGACCTCGAACAGCCACGCCCGCACGGGAAGCTCGGCGGCCAGGTCGAAGACGTGCCTGGCCGCAGCGTCGACCAGGCCTGCCAGCTGGTCAGGGAGCGCCGTCGTGACCGTCACGGGCACGGCAGCTTCCGCAGCGGAGATGACTAGCTGATAGGGCTGGCCGCCGTCGACGGCAAAGACGGTGCGCAGTGACTCGTGCCTGGCCACCACGTCACCCAGCGCCGCCGTCAGTGCAGCGGTGTCGAGCTCACCGGCCAGCCGCCACGCGAACGGCAGGTTATAGGCCGTGCCAGGCCCGTACAGCTGCTCAAGGAACCACAGCCGCTGCTGGGCGAAGGACAGCGGCAGCCGCTCCGGCCGCTCCACCCGCTCCAGCGGCGGCCTCGCAATCCCCGCATCGGCCAGCACCACAGCCAGCGACGCCGGAGTCGGATGCTCGAACACCGCCCGCACCGGCACCTCAACACCCAGCACCACCCGCAGCCGCGACACCAGCCGCGTCGCCAGCAGCGAATGCCCTCCCAGATCAAGGAAACTATCCTCGGCCCCCACCCGATCCAGCCCCAGCACCTGTGCGAATACCTCGCACAGCACCCGCTCCGCAGCCGTCACCGGCTCCCGGCCGTCCGCCGACCTCACATACTCAGGAGCCGGCAGCGCCCGCCGGTCAAGCTTTCCGCTGGCGGTCAGAGGCAGCGCCTGAAGTACCTGCACCGCCGACGGCACCATGTATCCGGGCAGCACCCGGCCGCACGCCTCCCGCAACCCAGCGGGGTCCAGCACCACCCCGGGAGCGGCGACCACGTACCCGGCCAGCCGCTGGTCGCCAGGCCGGTCCTCGCGCACGGTCACCGCAGCCTGCACTACCCCGTCAAGCCCGGCGAGCACCGCCTCGACCTCGCCCAGCTCGATGCGGAACCCCCGGACCTGGACCTGGTCATCGGACCGGCCCAGATATTCGAGCTGTCCGTCCGCGGTCCGCCGCGCCAGGTCCCCAGTCCGGTACATCCGCCCGCCAGTGCCGCCAACATCAGTGAACGGGCACGCCACGAACCGCTCGGCGGTCAGCCCCGGCCGGTTCAGGTAGCCACGAGCCACCCCCGCGCCTGCGACGTACATTTCCCCGTCCGCCCCTGACGGGACCTCGCGCATGTTCTCGTCGAGCACGAACACTCGCAGGTCGGGGATGGGCACTCCGATAACGCTTGCGGTCTGCTGCCCGGCGACGTCCACGACATGCCCGGTCACGTGCACCGTGGTCTCGGTGATCCCGTACATGTTCACCAGCGCAGGGGCGTCCTGGACCGTCCGCGCCCAGCGGGCTACCCTGGCGCAGTCCAGCGCCTCGCCGCCGAAGATGACGTACCGCACCGCCAGGCCAGCGCCATCCCCCCAGACGTCCATCAGCTGGTAGAAGGCCGAGGGCGTCTGACTCAGCACAGTGACCTGCGCTGCGGCCAGGAGTTCCCTGAACTCATCGGCCGACCTGGACACCAGGTAGGGGACGACGACCAGCCGGCCGCCGGTCGACAGTGCTCCCCACATCTCCCATACCGAGAAGTCGAACGAGTAAGAGTGGAATAGCGTCCACGCGTCGTCCGGCCCGGCATCTACCCAGCCGCTCGTCATCGCCACCAGGCGAGCCACGTTCCTGTGCTGGACCACCACGCCTTTTGGACGGCCAGTCGAGCCTGACGTATAGATGACGTAGGCCGGCTGCGCCGGCTGGAGCCGAACGGCGCGATCGGAGTCAGCGCGGTCCGCGGACTGCCGTCCGCCGACCGCACTTCCGGTGTTTGCTGAAACCACAGCGGGCCGGGTAGCGGGGAATGTGGCCACCAACGCCGCGCACGCCTGGTCGTCGACGACGATCCGGGGTACTTCACCGGCCGGCAACCGCCGCGCTGTGACCTGGTCGCAGGCCAGCAGGACCGGCAGGGCATCGTCGAGGATGTACGAGATCCGCTCAGCCGGATATTCAGGATCGACCGGCAGGTATCCAGCTCCGGACTTGAGTACTGCCAGCAGCACGACCACCAGTTCGGCGGAGCGCTCAAGCGCGACGGCCACCAGCCGCTCAGGACCCGCGCCCAGCGAGATGAGATAGCCGGCGAGCCGCTCGGCCCGCTCGCCCAGCTCGGCGTAGGTCAGGGTGACATCACCGCACGTAACCGCAATAGCCAGCGGCGTCCTGGCTGCTTGTGCCTCGAACAGCTCGGGCAACGTCGTTTCTGGCAGCTGACGGACGGCGCCGTTAAACTCAGTCGCCTTTTTACCTGACGATGCTGGTCCATAGGACATGGCCACGTGATTCCTCATTCCGCTCCCCTGCCGAGGGGGATCCAAAAAATATCCTCATAATTCAAACTTGCCGCGCATCTTCTGAATTGCGCATTTACCGACGCCAGCAGCCCTTTGGCTAGCCGCCATTTCTAGTGAGGCAGTCGCAGACGATAAATCTCAGCTCGGAGGCATACCGCTGGTCCGCTCGGTCGAAGAGCCAGAGCTGACCCAGATCGGGGAGCATTTCCGAAATGGTGTATTTAGAATGCCCGGCGACCTTGGTCTGGCGGATGTGCTTAGCGAGCAAATTGACAAGGACGAGGCTGCGGAAGTCGACGGCGGTGGGCTTGAGCTCGACGGGAACTCGATAAAACACTCGCTCTGGCAGCTCATGGTCGGCTCGCCAATGACGCGCCAGGCGATAGCGTTCCTGCTCGTCCGTGACGAACGCCCAGGCCGACTCCTCGACGCCGAAAATCCACTGCTCGCGGCTCAGCACGAACTGGTCGATCGTGATCCGCGGGCGGTGCGCGGCCTGAGCGACTGGCTGGAACGCGCCGATGACAGCCAGGACCAGCATGTCGCTGATGACCTCGAAGAAGTCAAGCTCGGTGCCGGCCTGCGCGACCCGGACGATCAGCTGATCGCCGCGACGCTCGACGGTCATAGCAGCGCCTGGCATGACCGGATCAGACGCCGGCGGCTCCATCGCGTCGGTAAGGGCAGCGGACCAGTACAGCTGGCCAGCGCCGAGCATGGCTGACGTCCCCCCGCGCGACGTCACGCGCGGATGGTCCTTAGCCTCGATGTAGACGACCCGGTTCGGGCCTCGGTCCGCCCGCTCAGCGGCAACCAGCCTGGCCCGCTCTGGGTGCTCTGCGGCGAATACCGCGCTATCAAGGGTGTTGCAGGCCAGATGGATCTCGCCGAGGACCAGCAGGAAGTTGCCTCGGTCGACCTCGGCGGGAGAGGCCGCGGCGATCATGATGTCTGGTGCGTGCTGCCTGCCGCCGCTCCAGGCCACCTCGCACGGGGGGAAGAGCTCGGCGGCCTTCGCGCTGATCTCAGCCGCGCTGACCTGGTGCCTGCGAGCCGACGACAGCGGCCCTAGCACCTGCTTCCAGCGGCGTTGCAACTCGGTGACGCTCGCGGAGGCGAGCTCGGTCACCTGATCGCCTTCGTAGCCATGCAGGTCGGGTGACGCCACGGTGAGCAGCCGGAGCAGCGGCACGGGCGCGCCGCCCGTCCTGGCGGCCTCGCGATCCAGCAACTCACCGAAGAACTTACGGTATCTGCCGGTAATGTCGCTGACCAGCCAGCGGGCGCTGTCGAGCACCAGGCCCAGCGGCGCGGCCAGCGCCCGGATCACCGGCTCGCCAAGCTCCACCACGACGTCCCTGACGGTGTCGGTGTAGACAAGGGTTCTCCCGGCGTAATTCTCGCCTCCCCGCCGGGTGGCAGGTGACCCGGAGACCTGCTCGAATGTCTCGGCCAGCCCAGCGAGCGCCCGCCGCAGTCCAGCCGGGTCGCCGGCTGCTGCCGCCACGCTGTCCCTTGCCCTGATCATCCGCTCAACCGGCGCCAGCGCCGCCGCCCTGGCGACCGGG
The DNA here is from genome assembly GCA_963737865.1 of uncultured Actinomycetota bacterium. Classification (GTDB taxonomy): domain Bacteria; phylum Actinomycetota; class Actinomycetes; order Streptosporangiales; family Streptosporangiaceae; genus Chersky-822. Next base: position 8,973 of record CAVTUG010000002.1, read on the forward strand.
TCGGAGATCAGCTCCAGCTTGTCTTTCAGCAGTTTCTCCGGCCACGGGTCGACCGGGCCCTCGAGGTCTAGCCGCAGCGCGCCGAGCTCGGCCAGTCTCGCCAGCAGACCTGGGGCCTCCGGGTGGCCGACGGCCTCGACAACCTCGCTGATTGTCCGGCTGCCGTCACAGGCCAGCAGCATCTCCCGCTCCGCGCTCGTCAGGGTGACCGGCGGACGACGCGGGCGGTGCAGCACGTCTCCGGCCAGGAACACCGAGCGGGGCCGTCGGGGCCTGAGCCAGCCGAGCGACCGGCCGTGCCGGGCGGCCTCAGCCGCGATCTTGTCGATGGCCCAGACCTCGAAGCAGGTCCTCCTGCTGGCAATCAGCTGCTCCCCAGGCAGCACCACCAGGCCAGTCGCACCGTGCCCGGCAGCGCGGTCCATGTTCGCTGAAACCACAGACGCCCAGCCGACCGGCCCGAAAAACCCGATCGTGTCGTTTTTCAGGCAGTACCGCTGCAGGTAGCTCGCTACTACCAGCTCCCGCTTACGCACCTTGCTCTGCGGCGCTCTGCTCCGGTCCACGCCGTGGTCGAGCAGGAACTGCGCCAGGACCGGGTTCTGCCAGGTCAGCGCCTCCTGAAAGGTCGGATCGGCGATAGTAGCGGTCATCGCAGCGGACAGCCGCACGACCGAGTCCTCATACTCCTTGTCGTACGCCGCCGAGCCAGCCGAGTCCGCCCTGGCTTGATCCGCACTGCGCGCGAGTGACTCGTCGCAGATGGCGAGGACCCTATCCGCAGGAAACCCGGCGCTACGCAGACCTACATCGCGCCATATGCTCCACGTGGTACCAGGAAGCTGGACAAGATGCCCGGTTCCGGTCACCTGAGAACTTCCGCTTTGCGTCATTGCCGGCCCTCCTAGACCCTCGCGGCAGTCGCGCAGAAAACCGGTGTTCTCAGTCAGCCACGGCAGGTTCCTCGATCTCGACCTCTGGCGTGGCCTGGTCAGGAACGGGTGGCGCGGCCTGCCGGGTGCGCTCACCCCACCTGGCCACCGCAGGACCAGCGAGGCCGAGCACGGCGAACCAGGCGCCGAGGAGCACGAAGCCAAGCCGACCGCCGCTCAGCACGAGCCCGACCAGGACCAGCGGCGACAATGCCTGTCCTGCGAAATTGCCCACGCTCACCAGCCCCTGGTACTGGCCCTGGGCATGCGGCGGGGCCAGGCCGAAGTCCAGCGCGAAGGTAGCCGACGCGTGCCACAGCTCGCCGTAGGTATGCACCACCACCGCCCCGGCCAGCAGCAGCAGCGCTGCCCAGGCAGGGAGCCCGGTTGCGAGGCCCATCGCCGAGCAGCTGATCAGGAAGGCCACCCCGGCCCGGCGGATCGCCGTTCCGCCCTGCCGCAGTGTCTGCACGGTCTTGCCGACCCGCAGCTGGAACAGCACGACCATCACCGTGTTGATGACTACGAACGCCGACACGCTCCACCTGGGCGCGTGCGTATGGAACACCACCCACACCGGCAGCAGCAGTCCCAGTACGAAGTACTGCATGAACATCGCGCCTGACAGCACCGTGTAACCCAGGAACGGCCGGTCCCGCATGGCCGCGAACGGCGATTCCTCGCGCGCACCAGGCAACGGCTTGTACCTCGGCAGCAGGCCAAGGCCCGCCATGTCGAGCAGGCAGCTCAGAGCATTGCCAAGGAACAGCGCCCGGTACGCGTCCACCGTGTTGAGCTGGATGGCGATGCCGCAGGTAGCGATGCCCAGCGTGATGCCCGCGTTCAGGACCACGTTGACCTGGGAACGGAACGTCGTGGCGTTGTCGCCGCCAACTCGCCGCAGCAGCGCCACGGCCGCCGTGAGCGAGGAACTCAGCGCGGCGCCGTCCACGATCGCGACGATCAGGTAGCTGACGAAACTGTGCGCGAAGAACACGTAGCCCGACGCCGACACCGCCTGCACCAGCAGCGTCAGCCTGAAGACGTCACGCGGTCCGTACCTGTCGGCCAGCCGGCCCATCGGCATGGCGGCCAGCAAGCCGACCAGGCCGGCGATCGTCAGCGCCAGGCCCGCGCGCTCGGTCGTCAGATGCACTACCCGGACCGCATACAACGTCATCGCCGTGACGATCAGGCCGGTGCCGTAGACGTTGATCAGCGTCACCAGCAGATACACCCGCTGATCACGAGACTCGGGAACGACAGACCTTAAAGCGCGCCCAGGCTTCTGCATGGTCCCGACCTTGGCACGACCTCCGCAGGCACACCTCTCCGCTGTTGCGCTACCCGAGATCAGCCGGTGCGGGCTCGCTCAACCTGAGCGTCCCCTTGCTCGCACTTACCTGGTGACGGATCCCAGCCTGCGGCCCAATACCTGTAACAGAGCCATTAGCCTTGCACGCGGAACTCGGTGCCGTCGGCCGGCGGGGCGGCGCCTCGTCCGCCACGAACCGCAGCCCGAGCTGGCCGTCATCGCCGGGCAACAGCACCCCGGAGTCGCTACGCATTTAAGCCGGGCGGACCCTGCGCACCGCGCGGCGTACCCGCCGACGGCACGTCCGGTGACGTCCTACGGGCGTCAGGCGAAGGGGTTCTCGATCCGGACGCCGCGGATCACCTGGCTGGCGTTCAGGTCCTCAGAAAGGATGCGCTCGCATCCCACTCGGCTCGCCGCCTCTACGATCAGCGCATCCCACAACGATATGCGGACAATCCGCGATGTGTCGACGGCAGCTAGCACCAAGGGCGCGTCGATGCCCACCACATCGAGCTTCGCGATCCCGCGTATCGCACGAGCCGCGCGCTCTTCGCTAAGCGGGTTTTTGAGCTTGCGAGTGGTCACGACGTAAAACTCCTGCAGAACCTGGGTGCTCACCACCAGGTTCTCCGGCTGCATACTGAGCAATTCGATCGCTCGTTCGTGCTTGGCCTTCTCGGCGGGGCTCTCATCAACCGAGTACACGAGGACATTGCTGTCAAGGAAGGTCTTACCGCTCATACAGGTCAGCCCTGGACCACGACCGACCTTCGGCACCACTTCCGGCCCCGGCGCCCTTGGTCGCCGCAAGGAACTCCGCTACCCCGTCAGCAGCAGTAGGACGGCCTGCTAGTTGCCTGAGGTACTCGCGCACCAGGGCGTTTACCGAAGTCCCAAGCTCAAGGGCTTTAATGCGGGCCGTCCTGAGAATGTCCTCATCAACCGTCAGCGTAAGGTTTGTCATCTCAAACTCCCCTCTACACATGATCAGTGTAGCACGTATTCCGTGCGCGTAGTGACGGCACGCCGGCAGTGGCAATGACCCGCGCCGCCAGCGCTGGGGACGAGCACGACGCTGTCCGTGGTTCGAGACGTCCGACCTTGACAGCCTGCGTCTCGCCCATGAGTCGTATCTCTCGATGCTCACCGCCGTGCTCGTCACGTGACGTCGCTCCGGAAGCCGGGGCGCGCTCACCAGCATGACGTTAGCGAGTCCCCCGGTCCTCTGCCGGAACTGGCGAGATCCCCCGTGTTGTCGGCGATATCCTTTATCTTCGCCATTAGCGTGATCGCCGGTCCTATGCGGAGGCTCTCGACCACTTGGCACGCACAGCGGAACTGACGAGCGACACCGACCCTGCGCAGGCCGAGGGAAGCGCTCTATCCGAGGACCTCCGCATGATGAACCCCGACCAGATGAACCCCGACCAGATGAACACTGACTGAGCCGCTCGTCGACTACGTCGAGCCCACCGGTGGCGGCTACTTCTTCGCGCTGCCGGGCGTGCAGGGAAAAACGACTATCTTGCCTCCGGGCTTCTGAGCTGACGGACAAGACTGCCAACACCCGGCAGGCCAGCGACAGGTACGCACGGAAACGGCGGATACCCAGGACGGGCTACGTCGATGAGACCCGGGTTGAGCAGCTCGCCGAAGACGAACTCCACACGCTCGGAACCATCATCACGCTGGAGGGCGACGACCCGGCTTACCCGCTGAAGCTCGACACTTTTCAGCAACTCACGAGCCATCGAGACCCGCAATGCAAGCGACCGAGATGGCTCCTCCTTTCGGTACTTCCCGCCGACCCGAGAACAGGCACCCTGAACGTGCCACAGTATGGGTCAGTGACGAGTACCGGGCGAAGTTCCTCCGGCTCTTTGAGGATTATCTCGCCAAGGAGTGGCCGACCGGCAAGCCACGCAACAACGAGCTTGTCGCCAACATAGCTCGCATCCGCTCGACCATCCTGCTCGATCTCTGGCTGTCCGACGGCGTCCCGCCTGCGCTTGAGAAGACCTGGTGGGAGGTATGGCTACGGCCAGGCGAGAACGGACCCAGCCTGTTGCGGCGATTTGCGGAAGTGAATGGTCTGGGCGTGTCCGACCGCCTGTTCCACCTCGTGGATCGGAATGTCATGTGGGTCGAGTCCACCTGGGCTCAACTCGTAGTACTGCCCTTCACAGCAGTCCCCGTCGCCGAGATCAGACGCCCGGAGTTCATCGACACCATCGAGAACCTCACCCTCGATGAGCAGGCCGAATACGTCGACGATCTGGCGAAGCGTCTTGAGCCTGCCGATGACCTTCAGCCCGCTGTATGTCACCTCGACTCGGGCGTGGCCAGGACTCACGTCCTCCTTTCAGGATCGCTCGCTGCGCAGGATCTGCATACCGTCGTCGGGGTTACTGGCTTCGACCAAGACGGTCACGGCACCAAGATGGCCGGCGTAGCACTCCTCGGCGGCGAGATGGACCAATACCTCGTCTCGTCAGATCAGGTGCGACTTCGCCACCGGCTGGAGTCGGTCCGGATCCTTCCATCGAAGGGCGATCAGCCGCACGACCCACTCGCCTACGGTGACGTGACCGCGCAGGCGGTGTCGTTGCCCGAGATCACCGCGACACGGCGGCGGACATTCTGTATGCCGGTCAGCACGACAAGCGACACGCCTGGGAATCCAGGCCAACCGACCCTATGGTCAGCGACCGTAGACGCGTTTGCGGCAGGCGCGAGTGTCGTCAGGGACAGCAATGACCTTCGCCTGCTTGCACCGCCTTACACCGACACCGCCCGTCTCATCGTCGTGTCCGCAGGCAACGTCGATACGTTTGTGGCCAACCACCTTGCCGAGTCAGACACCGCCGCAGTCCGCGACCCCGGCCAAGCCTGGAACGCACTGACCGTCGGCGCCTACACCGACCTGACCACGCTCCCGACCGACCCTGCCTACCAGGGGTGGCTGGCCGTTGCGCAACAACGCGACCTGTCCCCTCACAGTCGCACGTCTCTGCCCTTCGGCCCTCGACCCTGGCCGATCAAGCCAGACATTGTCATGGAAGGTGGCAACGTCCTTCACGACGGAGCCTCCATGTTCGAGCCGAGCCATGCGGCACTCTCGTTGCGGACGACCGGGCATACCAACGACCAAGCGCTGACGTCGGCAAACGCAACCAGCGCAGCGACCGCCCAAGCGGCCCGGCTCGCCGCTCTGGCGATGGCGACGTACCCCGAATACTGGCCTGAGACGATCCGCGCTCTGCTCGTTCATGGCGCAGAGTGGACGCCCGAGATGCGCACCGAGATTGACCAACGCCGCCAGCAGAGTCTTCAGGCGCAACAGATGCTTCTTCGTCGCTACGGGTGGGGTGTGCCGTCCGAGGAAAGGGTACTGTTCTCCTCAAACCAGACAGTCACACTCGTCGTGCAGGACGAGTTCACGCCGTTCGACGGTGATGAGTTCAAGGTACCGTCCTTCCGGCTTCACGACCTTCCGTGGCCGCGCGAAGTGCTCCAAGACTTGGGTGCTGCCTCGGTAAGTCTGCGCGTGACTCTCTCCTACTTCATCGAACCAACCGCTTCTCGCCGTGGCTGGCGTCAGCGATACAGCTACGCATCGTATGGCCTCCGATTCGAGTTGAAAGACCCGCTCGAAAGCGAGGCTCAGTTCGTCCAGCGAGTAAATCGAGAGGCGCGCACGGAGGAAACTGGCGGACGCCCGGCCAGCGGGCAAGTGTCATGGCTCGTCGGTCCCAACCAACGCAACTACGGCTCCCTCCACCAGGACATCTGGGAGACATCCGGAGCCGAACTCGCGTCGACTGGGAAGCTCGCTGTCTACCCCGTCGGCGGTTGGTGGAAGAACAACAAGAACCGCGACCGTGTCGACCAGCCTGTCCGGTACGCGCTCGCCGTCTCCCTCAAGACCGAGGAGACCGAGGTGGACCTCTACACGCCCGTGGCGAACCTGCTTAACCTCCCTGTCGAGATCCCCATCGAGTAGACGCGTTCGATCAGGGTCCCAGTCTCTGGAATGGATCGGCGCACGTGGTGCGGGCCAGGATGCCTACTCTCCCCGGCGGACTCCGGCAGCCAATGACTCGCGGATCCTGCGGCGCGGCTATAACTATGACCGAGGGATCGACCTCAACGGCAATCTCGATGTGGGCCTGATCTTCTGCTGGTACCAGCAGAAGATCGAGCGCCAGTTCCTGGCGGTGCAGACCCGGCTGATCGGCGAGCCGCTCGTCGACTACGTCGAGCCCACCGGTGGCGGCTATTTCTTCGCGCTGCCGGGCGTGCAGGGAAAAAACGACTATCTTGCCTCCGGGCTTCTGAGCTGATGGACACGATTCCGTCGTGTCGATCCGGGCTCCGGCGGCAGGGCTCGTGCCGGCGGGGTAGTCCATCACGCTCACCGTCGGGCCGATTCGGGCAAGTATCGTGGTTTATGACGTCAATTCAACGGGAGGCGCCCTGGCCTGCCACAGTGTCGACGGCACGACTGCTTCTGCGGCCTATTGAGCTCGCCGATGTCCCGGCCATCTCCCGGCTCTGGACGGATCCAGTCGTACGGCAGTACCTGGGCGGCCCGGTCGCCGCCGAGGAGGTCGCGCGCCGCGACGAGTTCTGCGTAGGTGCTCGCACGCTGTTCAGCGTCGTGCGCAGCGCGGACGCAACTGTCCTCGGCCTAGTGGTAGTCGAGCCGGACAGCGACCATTCGCAACCGAGCGCAAGCGGTCACACAGAGGTGTCTTACCAGTTTCTTCCCGAGCACTGGGGCCACGGTTACGGCCGCGAAGCGGTAAGCGCCGTGACCGCATGGGCGATGGCGAACGTCAACCCGGCCCCGCCGGTGGTCATCGCGGTCACGCAGGAAGCAAATCAGAACTCCCGTCGGCTCCTGGAAGCCATCGGCATGACGGCCATTGACAGGTTCACGGAATGGGACGCACCACAAGTGATGTACTCCGTCGATCGTTCCGCCTTGCGCGGATCAGATGGCCGACAGACGAGTGGCAGCTGAGACGATCAGGCGAGCGTCACTTCGCGGACGTGTCCCAGGAGGCCGAGGCTGAGCCTGTAGGTGGTTCCGAGGGTGAGCGTGCGCCACTGCGTCTCATCGAGGGTCGTCTCGTACTGCCTGGCCGGCCCCGTGAACGTGACCGAGTAGATCTCGGCCTTGCCTCGTATGCGCTCTCCCGGCGCGAGCGTGTATTCGGGCCACTGGACGCCGTTGCGGTCAGCGCCTGAGATCTTGAGGGTGCGGCCCTCGCGCCATTCCAGCGCCTCGTATTTGTAGAAGGTGCGGGTTCGAAACTCCTGCCTGGTTACCGGCTGCTGGGGCCCCGGCATCCCGTCAGCACCTGGCGGGCCGGGCTTCCAGTCGGTGACGGTCTCCCAGTAGTTCTCCTGGTGACGCTGGACGTTTCGGGTCTCCCCGCCTGGCGGCCACCCCGAACGCTTGCTCACCCACTCCTGCTGCTCTAGGTCGACGGTCCTGGTCCAGGCGAGCGCCGTCGCCTCGGCATCGATATGTCGCCGTAAGAGTGCCATGGTCGCCCCGTCCGTCCTGCCGCCAGAATCGCCTGTCATGGCTGCCAGGACATATCACCAGGCCAGCACTCGGAACGCAAGCATTGTCCAGTGCCGTACTTGACGCGGAGAACGCCAAGTACGGCACCGGCTACTCGATCGAGACCCTCGATCCGGCGGATAGACACCTGCTTCGCCGTGCGCCCGCTCGGATGGAGGTAATTCCTGCTGCGCGGCTCTACGCGGCGCAGGATAGCGGGTTAGAACTCAGCAACTGCGGGTTCGGCACCGGGTTCGTCGTGCCATGGGCGGCATTGCTGTACAGGGCGATCAGGAGGTTCTGCGGGCAGCGGGGCGTCCCGCTCGGGAACGCGACCCGGAAGCCCAGGCTGGGGCCCAGGCCGAACGGGCTGGCCCCGACGAGCCCGAGAGCGGTGCCCGCCGCGACGTGGGTGCCGTTGGGCACGAGCCAGACCAGGCTGTTGCAGTAGGTGTACGTGACGCCGTCGTCGCCCTGCAGCACGGTCCCGTCGTCTCCGCAGACCGGCCCGACCACGCGGTGCACCGTCCCTGAGGTGACCGCGTAATACGGTGCTTCGGCGGCGACCGTGATGTTAGCCCCGACGCCGGTCGGGTTCGGCTGGGTCAGGACAGCCGGATTCGTGATGTACCGCAGCGGCAGGACGAACTGGTACGGCGCCGCGATGCCGAACTCGCCGATCGCGAACCCGGTGGGGTCGGAGGTGGTCACCTTGATACTGGTCAGCGGGGACGTGCCAGTCGTGTAGAACCCGAAGTAACGGGCGCCGCTGTTGCCATTCACGGTGATCGGCCCCGAGCTGGTTCCGTTCGCCGTGGTCGCGGTGAACGTCATGTTCGCGAACTGCTGAGGTTCGGCGTAGAAGTAGAACGCGTTGGTGTCCGGCAGGGTCATCGTGACCGATGTCGCGCCAGTCGCGTAGACGTCGCCGGTGTAGCTATTGCTCCAGGTCGCCCAGCAGCCGCCGATTGTGCAATGGGTCATCGGAGCGGAGAAACCTACCGAGCCGGTCGGCGCCGAACCGGTCGGCGTCAGGGACTCGGACGGCCCGGTCACGCTGGTGACGGGCGTGAAAGTGGGCTGACTGTCCGGGCCGAACGGCAGCATCGAGTAGAGCATCGACGCCGGGTTGCCGAGCGTGGCGGGCGGGGCGGACGTCCCCGGTGCGTCCGTGAAGAAGATCGAGCTGCTGGGTATAGGCGACGCGGATGCGCTGCTTATCCCGAGCGGGACCGTGAAGGAAGCGAAAGCGCAGCCAAGCGCCGCGACGGTCACTATACGCCCCGTTCTAGCGGCGATGCGTGGAATATAAGACACAGAACCCCCGATTCATTGATCATGGGCTGAAAATGCAGGGAATCCAGCGCGGTGCATTAACTATGCGCGCGCAGTCTCTGGTATTCATATCAGCCCGATGGTGCCAGGGGATTTCGTTGCGCCATTTAAAAGGTTAGTCACGACAGCCCGAAGGGTCCCGAATAAGTCTTTCAAGACGATCGTGCCAGCTGTCGTATCCCATGATCGCCTAGGACCAGCGCCCAGCCGTTCAGTCCCGCGACAACAACGGCTCTCGATGGCAGATAATGCAGCGGTTCAGCGGAAGGGGTTGGTGACCCGGATTCCGGCGTAGTCCTGGCCGTCGCCTAGGTCTTCGGACAGGACTTCTGAGCAGCCCATCGCGCGGGACGCCTCTATGATCGCGGAGTCCCAGTACGAGAGCTGGAACCGCTGACGCGTGACCAGCGCCGCCATCAGGATCGCGCTGGTGATGTCCTGGACGGGGAAGCGGCGGAATGACTCGATCAGGCGGACAGCCTGCTCGTGGGCGATGGGATCCGATCGGCTCGCCCGGGTCGCCTGAACGTAGAACTCCTGCAGCACCTGGACAGAAAGTGCCAGGTCACGGTCGGTCAGAATGTCGTTGGCGCGCTTGGCCTTGTCCTGCTCCCCGGGGTCACGCGAGATCGCGTAGAGCAGAACATTAGTGTCAATGAACCGCACGGTCGTGGACCTGATCGCGGCCCAGCCGGTCGGCCGCGCGGAACTCGCCGATCTCGGACTGCACCTCCCGCTGCAGCGCCTCCAGCCGGGCGAACTCCTCCATCCGCCCGGACAGCCGTTCGAGATAGGTGACGACCAGTGCGCTCAGCGAGGTATCGCGCTGCGCTGCGGCGACCCGCGCATTGCGGTAGACATCGTCGGGCACGGAGACCGTAATATTCTTCACAGTTTCACAGTAACACAGTTAAGAGGCGACGGAACTTCCGAGCTACCTGCTCCAGCGAACGCGAGGCCTGCAGCCAGCCCAGCTGCGCGGCTCTACGCGGCGCATGGGCGGCATTGCCGTATAGGGCCGATCAGAAGGTTCTGCGGGCAGCGGGGCGTCCCGCTCGGGAACGTGACCCGCAAGCCCAGGCTGGGCACCAGGCCGAGCGGGCTGGCCCCGACAAGCCCGACGGCGGTGCCCGCCGCGACATGGATGCCGTTGGGCACGAGCCAGACCAGGCTGTTGCAGTAGGTGTACGTGACGCCGTCGTCGCCCTTGCGCTATTTAAAAGGTTAGTCACGACAGCCCGAAGGGTCCCGGATAAGTCTTTCAAGACGATCGTGCCAGCTGCCGTACACCTTCACCGCGGTCACGGGCCGATCAGCCCTGTGCCGGTTGCCGTCAGGCATGCCCGAGGAGTTCGGTGCCCGGGTCCGCCCGGTCTTGGCTGAGGAACGCGTGCCTGATGCCTGCCAGGAACTCAGCCGTATTGATCCTGCCGTCGCCGTCGTTGTCCAGCCGCGCGAACGCGGTCGCTGCGAGCCCGCCGTCCATTCCATGCACGGTGAAGGCCCGGACATACTCAGCCGTCTCGATAAACCCGTCACCGTCGAGGTCCATCGTCTGTCCCACCACCTCAAGGACAGGCCCCAGCAGTTGCTGGTAGTACGCCTCCGGATTGCCGCCGCCGGACACGAACGCCGCAGTGAACTCCGCCAGCCTGACGCGTCCGTCGCCGTCGCCGTCGTAATCCGCGCGCAACGACTCCCACCAGGCCCGGAACGCGGCATCCACGGCCACGCCCGGCCCGTCGCCAGTGACGTCGAACTCATCAGTGAAGCGCCTGGCCATCGCCACGAAATCGGCTTCGCTGATGAAACCGTCGCCGTCGGTATCGAGAATCCCGAAAATCGCCCCGAGGTTCAGCTCACGTAAACCAGTCTCAGAATCCATAACGCTCTCCCATCCTCGTCGGCAAATTTACCACGACCATTCAGGAGCATCCCAGACATCGGCGTCCGGTCAAGCAAGAAGTCCGAGCCCCTCTGCCTCCAGGTCCATCGGGAATTCCAAGGTGCTGTTCACGCCGAATACGCGGGCCTGGTGAGGTGATGGTGCCTCAGTCAAGTTGCGGATACCGCGACGCCGCATCGGGCAGCAGGATCAGGCTAGGAGTGACCGCACCAAAGTGGCGACGAGATGCCCTTGGGTGAGCCATCGCCAGTTCCGGAGGTTTCCGATGCCGAGTTCGCACGCAATTGTCTTGCCTGGTGGCGGCTACCACGTGCACGCACCGCACGAAGCGGAGCCTGTTGCCGCCTGGCTTGAGTCGCTCGGCATCTCAGCTAGCGTGTTCCGGTATCCGCTGGACGCGCGCCACCCGGAACCGCTCGACGCCGTGCGAGCCGAAATCGCGGCGCGCCGCCAGCAGTCCCCAGTTGTGGGGGTCATCGGATTCTCTGCCGGAGGGCACCTCGGCGGCCAGGCAGCCCTGGCCAGCGAGCCCGGCGACGGCGGGCGGCCGGATTTCGCCCTGCTCGGCTATGCGATCACCTCGATGGAGACCGATACCTACAAGCCTGCGCAAGACATCCTGCTCGGCCCGGATGCGTCCGGCCAGTTGCGCCGCCAAACGTCGCTCGACCGGCTGGCTCATCGCGGCGCGCCGCCGTTCTTCATCTGGCATACCGCTGAGGACAGCTATGTACCGCCCGAGCATTCCTACCGGCTCGCGGCCGCGCTCGCTGCTCACAATGTCGCTCACGCCCTGCACGTCTTCGAGCATGGCGAGCACAGTCTGGGGCTCGCTGAAGGGGCAGGCGAGACAGGACGGTGGACCGAGCTGGCCGCGGCATGGCTCCAGGAGCACGCCCGGCCATGACCCGAAGTGCAGTCATGATGCGGATGCCGAGGTCGCGGGTAGCAGGTCAGGGTGTACAGCGCGATGCGAACCACCGGACGGCGGGTGGGGCCTGGGCGGCCACGCCAGCACCAACGCCGAGCTGATCGCGGCCGCCCGCGCTCAGGTCGCCGAGCTTCTCCGCTGCCCGAGCCGACACAGCCACTGAGTAGATACCGGCGAAAACCGCCCAAGGTCCAGACCAGGAGATGGTTTTTCTGGCGATGCCCAGAGCCGCAGCGTTCTGGACGGTAACAGCGACGACGGCGACGCTCACTGCCGCGTCGAGTGCGCCAAGCCCGCTATATCCCGTCTACCAGGCGGAATTCAGATTTTCCGCCGTCACGCTGACCGTGATCTTCGCGGTGTACGTCTTCGCGCTGCTGGCGAGCCTGCTGACGGTGGCTAAGCTGTCCGACCATGCCGGACGGCGGGTGGTGCTCGCGGGCTCCCTTGTCGTCGAGGCAGCTTCGATGGCGTTGTTCCTGGCCGCCGACGGGGTGGGGTGGCTGGTCGTAGCGCGCATCGTCCAGGGACTGGCGACCGGTGCCGCCACCGGCACGCTGGCCGCCTACCTGCTAGACCTGCAGCCTGCTGACGGGTCGCGCCTCGGCTCGCTTGTCAACTCCTGCGCACCGACCTTCGGGCTGGGTCTCGGCGCCGTGGTGACAGGACTGCTGGTGCAGTACGCCCCGCATCCGACGCGGCTCGTGTTCGCGCTTCTCGGTGCCCTCTTTGTCGCCCTGACCGTCGTCACCCTGGCGGCGCTGCCCGAAACTGTACAGCGCGTTCCTGGCGGGCTCGCGGCGCTGCTGCCGTCGGTAGCGGTTCCGCCCAGGGCCCGGCGCGCGTTCGCGGGCGCGATCCCGCCGCTGGTAGCAACCTGGGCGCTAGGCGGCCTGGTCCTGTCCGTCGGCGGATCGCTGCTTGTCGCCGTGTTTGACCAGCCCAATCACGCAGTGGCCGGCCTGGTCATCGGCCTTTTTCCGCTGTCGGCTGGCTCGGCCGCCGTCCTCGGACGCGACGCGCCGCCGCCCGCCATGACTCGCATCGGCTGCTCGGCGCTGGCGGCCGGGACAGCCTTGTTCCTGCTCGCGGTCGGGTGGTCGTCCATCGGCCTGTTCGTCGCTGCCTCAGTCGTGGCCGGCGCAGGCTTCGGATCGGCGTTTCTCGGCGCGCTTCGGTCGGTGAGCCAGCTGGCCGAGGCACGCCAGCGGGCTGGGCTGCTCTCGGCGGTCTACGTGGTCAGCTATCTCGCTTTCAGCGTTCCCGCCTTGGCGGCCGGGCTGCTGGCGACGCACGTCGGGCTGCGCGACACGGCCTTCAGCTATGGCGGCTTCGTTGCTGTCATCGCGGTCGGGACGCTTGCCTATGAACGCCTGGCCGGCCGCAGAAGCCGTCCTGGCTAGGCCTGATCGTAGGCCGCGACCCAGAGCGTGTAAGGATTCGCCAGGTCCGGGTAGGTTTTCGTCATCCGGTCGATGAGCTCGGCCGGGGTGGAGCTGCTCTCCAGCGCGGCCTCGAAATCGACGATGTAGCGGCGGGACTCGGCGATCTGGCGGCGCGCGTCGTCGTCTTCGGCGTGCGGGTGGCGGTGACCGGCGATGAGCGTGTCGGCTTCCAGCGACGCCACGGTGTCCAGCGCCCTGATCCAGCTGGCGCGGGTGTCTGGTGTCGACCCTTGCAGCCACAGGTGCGTGCGGTTGTAGACCACATCGCCCGATACGACCAGGCTCAGGCCGGGGACGTGCACGACGCTGGAGTTACCGGTGTCGGTCGTCCCTACGGGGATCACCGTGGCCGTCGAGCCGCCGACCGGAATCGTCGTGCCATCCAGGGGTTCCGGCGCAACGGGCGTGCTGGTCAGCTGGCCGGGGAAGAAGCCGTTCCAGACCTCCAGGTACCCAGGTGAGGTCTGCTCTTCCATGGCGGGGATGGACTCGGCCAGGGCGACCGGCCTGGCGTGCGGAAACGCCGCAAGAATCTCCGTCAGCCCGTAGAAATGATCCGCGTGGGGATGGGTGATATACACATACCCGAGCTCGGCGCACCTGGATCTCGCCCAGGCTGCCAGTTCCCGCCCCTCCTGCTTGGTAATCAGGCAGTCGACCAGCAGAGCACCATCATCATCGCTGATCAGGGTCGAGGTGCTCGGCGGCCAGGTAGCGGCACCGACCGCCTGCTCGAAACCCGGCACCGCGCTCAGGAATCGGCTTGGGATCTACCGCGAACACGCTAAAACTGAGACTCATTGCTTCCTCCTAGGAAATCCTCGACGTCGGCAGCGAACTCGGCGTGGTGCTGGAACAGGAATCCGTGCGCCGAGTCGGGATAGATCTTCACGCGGGCCTGCGGGATCAGCCCTGCCAGCAGATATGAGTAGTGCGGCAAGATCATCGGATCGCTGTCGCCGTTCGCTACGAAGACCGGCTGTCCGATCGCGGCCATCCGCTGCAGCGAGCCGTGGTCCGGGATGCCCCAGGCACAGACGGCGTCGTACTGCGCGTTCCTGGTGGCCCAGGTCGTGGCCGCGTCGCGGTCCTCGGTCCGGGCATACTGGCGCTGCATCGATTCCGTGCCCGCCTTGCGGCTCGATGGCGACGGAGCGAAGAACACCTCGATGTATTCCGCTGGGCTGGTTTGCGGCTTCCCGACCGCTCCGATGACCGCTGACGCCCAGCCGTGCATTCCGGCGGCGCCCTGCGGCGCGGAGGACGCCAGGACCACGCGCCGGACAATCGCCGGGCGGAGCAGCGCGATCTCCTGCGCCACGAAGCTGCCGATGGAGAAGCCGAGCAGGTCCGCCTGGCCGAGGTCCAGGGCAGCGATGAACGCGATGGCGTCGCGCGCCATCTGCCCGATCGTGTCGGGAGTGACTCCCGTCGAGCCGCCTACGCCTGCGTTGTCGAACGTGATGACCCGGCGGCTCGCGGCCAGGGCATCGACCAGCGCGGGATCCCAGTTGTCCAGGTTCCCGCGAAAGTGATTGAACAGGACCAGCGGCAGCCCGCCCTCACCCGTGTCGCGATAGGCGAACTCGACGCCGCTGGCTGCGGTGACAAGCTTGTTCGGCAATTCTGCGTAGGGAGTCGGCACGATATTTCCTCTCATGGGATAGGGAGGGCCGCTGCTATCGACGAAGGCACCCGGCAAGCTTGGGTCGCCAGGCGGCCGTCTGGCATCCGCAACTTGACTGCACTAGCCTTCCCGTGGACCGCGTCGCGGTACCTATATTTGACTGGGTGAAGGTGGCGTTGGGCGCGATGACCAGCACGGTCACGAGTCTGGTCGCGCGGGATGATGAGCTGACCCAGCTCAGGGAACTCGTCGCGCCGCCCTACGACCGGAGTCGCGTATTCCTGATTCTTGGCGATCCGGGCATGGGCAAGACTGTGCTGCTGGCCGAGGCCGCGCGGGCTGCCAGGGCGGCAGGGATGCGCGTCCTCGCGGCGGCTGGCCGGGAGTCGGAGCAGAACCTGGCGTTTGCCGGGCTGCATCAGCTGCTGCGACCGGTGCTCGACCGGGTGTCGGCCCTGCCAGCCCGGCAGGCCGAGGCGCTGCGGGGCGCACTGGCGATCTCCGACGATCCCGTGCCGCCTGACGCGCTGCTGACCGGGATCGCTGTGCTGACACTGCTGTCGGGCCTGTCGGAGGACGGGCCGGTGCTGGTGGCCGCTGACGATGCGCAGTGGCTGGACGACGCCTCGCTCGACGCGCTCGCCTTCGCCGGCCGTCGGCTGCAATCAGAGCAGCTCGTGCTGCTGGTCGGCGCGCGCGGTGAGGTGCCTCCGCCTGGTTTCGAGCGAGACTTCCCGCAGCTGATGGTGCCGCCTCTGAGCCTGGCGGACGCGGGCCGGCTTCTGGACAGGCAGCCCCGGCCGCCGCGCGGCCGCCCGCGCGAGCAGGTGCTCAGCCAGGCAGCGGGGAATCCGCTGGCGCTCATCGAGCTGTCGAAGATAGTCGCAGCGAACCGGGACGCAGGGCGGCGCTGGGCTGCCCAGCCGCTACCGCTGACCGATCAGCTGACCGCCATCATGGCGGCCCAGTACGCCGGCCTGCCCAGGACAGCTCAAGCCGCGCTGCTGGTCGCTGCCGTCGCCGACAACCCGGACCTGCCCGCGACCTCGATGTCCGGGCTGTCCGCAGGTGCCCTCGCTCCGGCGGAGGCGGCTGGCCTGATCCGCTTGGACACGTCCGGCGCTCAATTCTCCCATCCGCTTGTCCGGTCGGCCGTCTACCACGCCGCGCCATTCGCCGAGCGGGCCGCAGCGCACCTGCAGGTAGCGAACGCGCTCCGCGATCAGCCCGACCGCTACGCATGGCACCTGGCATCGGCGGCGCTGGAACCTGACGAGAACGTGGCCGGGCTGCTGGAGCGCAGCGCGCTCCAGGCGCAGCGCCGTGGCGGTGCCGGGGCGGCAGCCCGCGCCCTGGAACGCGCTGCAGAGCTCAGCCCCGGCCAGCAGGACAAGGCCCGGCGGCTGCTGGCCGCCGCCGAGATCGCCCGCTACCCCGCAGGCCAGGCTGACTATGCACGCGAGCTGGCAGGCAGAGTTCTCACGCTGACGTCCGACCCTGACCTGCGCATCGCGGCCCGGCTGAACATCGGCTGGTCGCTACTGTGGTCGAACCGGAACGCCGATGCGCTCGACACACTCATCTCCGTCGCCGCCGAGGCAGCCCAGCGGCAGCCGGCCCTCGCGTGGGAGGCGACCGCGCTGGCCGCCACGGTCGCTCACCAGACCGGGCTTCCCCAAGCCCGCGCTAAGGCACGTGCAGCTCTCGATGCGCTGGCCGAACCGGAACTGCCCCCCGCACAATGGCCCGCGAGCCGCGCTGACGAACTCCGGATCTGGATCAGGGCCTGCACGAACCCATTCACGGCAAGAGCCGAAACTGTGGCCCTGCTGCGAGGGATAGCCGAGAAATCCCTGTCTGACCCGGGCAAGGTGGGCGGGGCCGCCTGGATCCTGGACGAGACAGAGCTGGCGGTCAGGGTGCTGCGCGCAGCCCTCACCCGGCTGCGCGCCCCCGGCGTCCGGGGTGCGAGCGGTGCGGTGCTGTCGGTTCTGCAATGGGCGTGCATTGACAGCGGGCGCTGGGACGACGCGCTGACCGCTGCGCGGGAGGCGAGCGACATCGCCGCCGCTTACAAAATGGAAACCGTCGCGGGATCGGCCGACCTCACCATGGCTACCGTGGCGGCGCTACGCGGCGACCACGGCCAGGTGGCGCCGCTGCTCGACCGGGTGCTGGCCGCTGTCGACACGTCTGAATACCGAGGGTTCGCCGTCAGGATCCGGCACGCCGCAGGCATTGACGCACTCGCCCAGGGCAGCTATCTGGCCGCCTACGCGCAGCTCGGAAAGCTCTTCGCGGCCGACGGGACGCCGCTGCACCACCACTTCTCCTACCTCGGCATCGCCGACTTCGCCGCAGCCGCAGCTACGCGCGGAGCATCATCGTGAGGCCAGAGCCCTGGTAGAACACGCGCTGGCCCTGGTGGAGCCGACTCCTCGGCTGGACCAGCTGGCGGCCCGGGCCCGTGGCCTCCTTGCCGAGCCTGCTGACGCCGAGCCGCATTTCGCGGCGGGCCTGGCCGATCCGGCGGGCGACTCGTGGCCCTTCGAGCGGGCTCAGCTTCAGCTCGACTACGGAGAATGGCTGCGGCGCCAGCGGCGGATCAACGACGCCAAGCACGCACTCGGAGCTGCCCTGGAGACTTTCAGCCGCCTTGGCGCGGCACCGTGGACCGACCGCGCGGAAGCCGAGCTGCGCGCCTGCGGAGTGCCTACGCAAGCTCCGTCGACCTTGTCAGGCGGGCTCGACGGGCTGACCTCACAGCAGCGCGAGATCGTCGTCCTCGCTGCGCGCGGCCTGACCAATGGCGAGATCGCCGACCGCATGTTCCTCTCGCCCCGTACAGTCGCGTCGCACCTGTACCGCTCCTACCCGAAGCTCGGCATCGCCGGGCGCCACCAGCTCCGTGACCTCATCGAGCATGCCGGACTGGCGCACACCAGCGGCTAGGCAGCGCGGACCACGAGAGCGCCCCAAACAGCCGTCACAGCCGATGCCGTCCGCGCGAGGCGGTCGTGCAGCACCAAGCCCGACCACCGTCAAAAGTGATCCGCCGCCCTCGGGATCAGCCTAGAAAAGCAGGCGAGCACCAGGGCAATTTTTCCTCCTAATTTGTTTGAACGAATTGCGCCAAGTGCGACTGGCCCTTCTAGGCAGGCCACGACGCGGGCGACTCAGGCAAGACGACCGTTGAAAGCGGGTTCTCAGCAGAAGGTCACGGCTGTCTCAGCCGGTCAGCACCAGGCTGTCGATGAGGCCGGTGGTCTGCGAGATGGGCGTGCCCAGCAGGCATCCGACGACACTGCCGAGGTAGCTGGTCCCCGAGGTGACTTTCGCTGCGGTGTCGCCGGCGTAGAGCCCGGCGGTCACCGTCCCGGTGAACACCACCGTCTGCGCGGAGATCACCGGCTGGGACCAGGCGATGGTGCTGGTGTCGCCCGCGCCGTCGTTCCAGGTAATGGTCTCGGTCTCGGCCGGGCCGGCGGTGAGGGTGACGCACGACAGGCTCAGCGTGGTGATGGTCGCTCCGGTGCCGTCCGGGCCGACCAGGCAGGTGCTGTAGGAGTCGGCGCTGGTGGCCGTGACCAGCTGTGCCGTGAGGGTGACCGCCGGGCTGAACGTGCGGGTGAAGCTCCCGACGCACTCAGCGTCGATGGTGCCTGCCACGGCATGCCCGGCCAGGCCCGGTGCCCACGCCACGGCTGCCGCGCCCAGCAGCATCCCGGTCAGGAGCAGCGACCGCCAGCGGCGGCCGGCGGATACAGGCGAGGCTAAATGAAGCATCGGATCCTCGGTTTCTGCCGGCTGAGCGCGGCGTTAAGGCTGGCTGCTTCCGGACGGTGGGATTCCGCCGGGTCAGGCGGACACGATCGTGGCGACCAGGGTGCCGGACTGGCTGGTGACACCCGTGGTCAGGCAGAGCAGAGGGTTGGGCACGGTGTAGACCCACTCGAAGGTGCCGGTGGCGCCGGGGAACTCACCGGAGGTGACGGTGCCGATGCCGGTGACGTTCTCGACGCCCGCGACGATGGTGTCGGTGAAGGTCAGGTCGAAGGTGCTGGACTGGCCGTTGTCCCAGGTGACGGTGTAGCCGGGGTCCTCATCGATGGTCAGCGGGCTCAGGCAGGAGAACGAGCCGGTGGCGATGCTGACCGAGGTGCCCGAGGTCAGGGCCGGATCGGAGGAGGTGCACGAGCTGAAGGAGTCGGTCTCGGTGTAGGTGATCGTCCTGGCCGTGAAAGTCAGCCCCGGCGAATAGGTGATCGGAGAGGTCCCCGTGCACGTGACCGCTCCCACGGCCGCCTGCGCGGCCGGCCCGGCCGGGAGTGCGACAGCTGCGCAGGCCAGGAGGGGCGCAGCCACGAGCAGGATTCTGCGTAAGCGGCTGATCCGGCTCACGTAAGTATGTACGGACACGGGCGTCTCCTTCGCGGTTCTATTTGCCGGCCATCTACGGTAGCCGGGCAGAAGCTGACCCGAATGCAACTGATCCGCGCCCTTCCAGGCATAGCATTCACCACCGGGTGAGCGCGGCGCAAGCAAGTACCGCAGCCATTTCCGGAATCCGCTCGCGAAAGCAATCATCTGGAGGTTGCCGCAAGGGTTTCGTTCATGTTCATTGATTCCCCCGGAGGGCGATGGCTGCGGCCAGCATTCATCTTGAGGAACGTCAAAACGGGCCATCCAGACGAGGGTCTAGTGCGTGAGGCATTCGGGGGTTTCGGGCAAGGCAACGTCGACGCATTGCAGAAGCAGTATTTGCCGAGGGCATCTGCTGGCTTTCCCGGCAGGGGCCGGCACCGGTGATCTGCCTGCGCCAGGGTTACCTATTCGCCGCCGCAACAGCAGCAACCCGGGCCACGGTCCGCCCGGCCGCCGATCCCGACGACACCATGGTCCTACTTACTGCTGTCCGGATGACAGTAAGTAGGACCATGGTGCTGTCGAACACCGGCCCGGAACAGCAGTAAGTAGCGCCATACTGCTATTCAGCCGCGCGGGCCAACGCGGTTCGCTGGCTAGGACGCGCGGCGGCAGCAGGTCCGGCAGGTGAGCAGGTCGCCGCCTCCGGCGACCAGGTGCTCGTCGTGACCCGCGTCCAGGCCCACCGTGCCGACCGAGCGCTCCCCCGATCGCGCTGCTCACCCTCAACCACACCTGTCAGAGTCGGCCACGCTACGGCTGAGAGCGCCTTCGGGGCCGCGCCCCGGCGCTGGTTCCTTTTCCGCTGAGCGGGTGATGAATCTACTGGTCAGACGGCTGGATAGGCTGACTCGATGGATCTACCGACCGTCAAGGCGGCGAGCCGGGCTGACCTGCTCGCGTGTGCCCTAGCGACTGCGCGCAACGTGCTAGGCCTTCTTCGCGACGCCGAGATGCTAGCTGGCTCGGGTTCCACGGCGCGGGCGTACTCGCTGGCAGCGCTTGCAGTCGAAGAGTGCGGCAAGGCCCTGTGCCTGACCTCCCTGGCGGTACTGCCAAGAACGCTGCGGACGCAGGCACCAGTCGGCCGGATGCTCGAATGGCACCAGCTCAAGCAGGTCGGAGGACTGCTGGTCGCAGCAGTCCAGATCGACGAGCCAGGACTTGCCGTCAGGCTCGCCACCATGCCAGCGACCCAAGTCACGCAGATCCTGACAACCCTCAGCGCACCCGCCGACGAGGCCGACCACCTCAAGCGACGCGGCCTATACGTAGACATGGACCAGGCCGGCCGGATCTGCGAGCCGGGGCAGATCACCGACACTGAGCTCACCAGCCAGCTCGAGCGAGCCAGGCAGGCCGCCGCCTCGGCCACCCTCATGCTCGGCCCAGCAGCGCAAGCCCGGCTCGCGAAACCGCCTGCCGAAGTAACCGAGTTCGCATCCGCGCTCGTCAGCGCACTCACCGGACCAGGAAGACCCCGGACCCCCGAAGCCGCAGCCGACATCATGCTGAACGCCGTCAGCAACCTCCGCGACACCATGACCGCGAAGTAACACAGGACGCGCACTGGGCTACTGCATCTGCCCTTGCCCCTCGCGGTCGCCTACCTGAGCGGCCAGATGACTACGCAGGTAGCGGCTAACTGTCCACATGCCGCCCTATGGCAGGCAACGCTGGCTCGCCACTGACCCGACTGGTCACCTGGTGCCCGGTAGCCGCCTACCCTTGCCGGTATGCCAGTGTTCGGGTGGATGGGCGAACTGTGGGATCGCGTAGCCGGGACGCAGCCTGTTCCGCCGGTCTGGGTGATCGCGGTGAGCGGCGCCGTCGCAGTGCTGATCGTGCTGACCGCCCGCACCTGGAGGCTGGCGCGCAATTCGATCACGATCGCCCACGAGGGCGGCCACGCGCTGGCTTCTGTGCTGAGCGGCCGGCGGCTGGAGGGGATCCGCCTGCATGCGGACACCTCGGGCGTGACTTACTCCCAGGGCAAGCGGACCGGTCCGGCGGCGGTACTCACGTTGGCGGCGGGCTACCTCGCTCCCTCGCTGCTGGGCGCCGGAGCGGCCTGGCTGCTGGCCGCGCACCACGTGACCGCGATGCTGTGGCTGCTGCTCGCGCTGCTCGCCGCGACGTTCCTGGCGATCCGCAACGCTTACGGCGTCCTGGCAGTGCTTGTCACTGTGGGCGCGGTCCTGGCGGTGAGCTGGTTCGCCACCGCCGCACTCCAGGCGGCGTTCGGCTACACCGCCGCGTGGTTCCTGCTCCTTGGCGGGGTTCGCGCGGTCGTCGAGCTGCAGAGCCACCGCCGCCGCAGCCGCGCCGCGGCCAGGCGGGCATGTCGGACGCCGACCAGCTTGCCCGGATAACCGGAGTGCCTGGCGGCGCCTGGGTCGCAATTTTCGCGCTTGTGTGCGTCGCCGCGCTGGTCCTCGGCACGCGCCTGCTCATCCCCGGCGTGCTGCACCTCCCGAACTAGTGCCAAACTAATAAGAAAGTTTCCTAATAGTAAGCTTGATGGCGCGACTCTCCGGGCATACCAAGTGCACAAATCACCGGTTTGGCTGCTGCGAGCAGTCAGATCGTCTCAGCTCCTCATTTCTGGAGGGTCCATGCAACTCGGAAGACGGACTCTGCGCTCAGCTCTCATGGCTGTCTCAGCGCTCGGGTTAACAGTCGGCGGCTCGGTCATCATGCTGGCCTCCGGGCCGGTCGCGCAGGCGGCCACCACCTGCGCTGCGGCGTGGAGTTCCGGTGCTGTCTACACCGCCGGCAACCAAGCCAGCGAAAACGGAATCAACTACACCGCCAACTGGTGGACCCAGGGCAACGACCCTGCGACCAACAACGGCGGCGCCGGCTCAGGACAGCCCTGGACCTCCAACGGCGCCTGCACCGGCGGCACGGGCACGGGCACCGGAACGGGCACGGGTACCGGAACAGGCACGGGCACCGGAACGGGCTCGGTGACTGGCCTGCTCTTCAGCCCGTACAAGGACGTCACCATCAACCTCAACTGGAACACCAACCAGATGCAGTCGGCCGTGGAAGGGACCGCCATACCCGTAGTGGGCTCCGGCAGCCTGGTGTCGGGGTTCGTCCCGAAACTGCCCGCGATCACGCTCGCGTTCGCTACCGGAACCTGCGGCAGCGAGAACTGGGGCGGCGACTCGGCTGCCGCCTTCGCGGCCGAGAACATCCCGCAGCTCCAGAGCGCCGGCCTGAAGTACGTTGTCTCGACCGGCGGCGCGGCCGGGACTTTCAGCTGCGCCTCAGCGGCTGGCATGGAATCGTTCATAGCCCGCTACGCCAGCCCGGACCTGGTCGGCGTTGACTTCGATATCGAAGGCGGCCAGACCCAGTCCGACATCCAGAATCTCGTCAGCTCGGCAGCGGGTGCGCAGTCTGTCTACCCGAACCTCCAGTTCTCGTTCACGATCGCCACGCTGGGAGCATCCGACGGCAGCTTCGGCGGAGTGAACTCACTCGGCAACGAGGTCGTCGAGGCCCTGCTCGGCTCCACCCTGAAGAACTACGTCATCAACCTGATGACCATGGACTACGGCACCAGTGCGACCAGCAGCGTCTGCGTCGTCGTCGCCGGCAGCTGCGAGATGGCGCAGTCGGCGATCCAGGCGGTCACCAACCTTGAGCACACGTACGGAGTCCCGGCCAGCAAGATCGCCGTCACCCCGATGATCGGACTCAACGACGCGACCACCGAGACCTTCACTCCCGCCGACGTGGACACGCTGACCAGCTACGCGACCGCCCACAGCCTGGCCGGGCTGCACATCTGGTCCCTGGACCGGGACACGCCCTGCCCCACCACCACGACGTTTGCGTCCCCGACCTGCAATTCAGATTCCGGCACGACAGCACTGGAATTCACCAAGAGGTTCCTGAGCGACCTCGGGATCTGACAGACAGCCCAGAGCGGGCCGTGCGTGGGCTACCTCGCGCGGCCCGCCTTCCCTTCCGGGACCGCTCACTGCCACGCCTGCCGCCGAGCATCATCGCCCGCCCTCGGCTTGGTATTCCCGCCATGAATGTACGCATGCGCGCATGACAGCATAAGCATGTCAATTGTACGAGGTTTCGGTCAGCCCAGGACGATTCTGGCGAGCGTCGGCAGTGCAGGAAATGGCTCGCTGGATTTTGCCTCTTGTTCTGCGGCTGGCGTCGTGCGATCGTTCGAATTAGCGCACGGCATATTGCTGTCTATATGTCGTGATCATCTTCTCTGCTTGCCAGGGCCTGGACCTCGCTCTAACGGTGCGCAGCTGCGAGGACCCATCTTGTTTCCGCAGGCTCGCCATGCGCGGGCTCCTGCTGCTAGGAGAATGCCCGATGCTGGACAGAAATCGCGTGAAGGTTTACCGCGAAGCGACGTATGCCTGAACTCATTCCTGTCGACGACCGCGCGATTGTCCCGATTATTCCTTGCATGAGCGGAGTTAAGTCTTGATGACTGCCGGCGCGATGGCGGCGGAGGACCGTCTTGGCGCGGCTCTGCTGGAGGGCATGCGCGATGACGTCGAGCAACGTATGCGTGCCGCGGTCGCCGAGCTCCCGGCTGGCTTGGGGCATATCGGCGGCTACCATCTGGGGTGGTGGGATGAGCGGGGCACTGCCCAGTACGGGATGGGGGGCAAGGCCGTGCGCGCGGCCCTGACCCTGGCGGCCAGCCGCGCGTTAGGCGGCGACGGTGCGGCCTTAGCCGGCGCGGTCGCCGTCGAGCTGGTCCACAACTTCACGCTGCTGCACGACGACGTCATGGACCGCGATCTCTTACGCCGGCACCGGCCCGCAGCCTGGGCAGTTTTCGGAACGACCGACGCGATCCTTGTCGGCGATGCCTTGCAGGCGCTGGCCGTCAGGGTTCTCGTCCAGGACCCTCACCCAGCGGCGATGCCTGCGCTGGATCGCCTGGCCGGCTGCATGATCGAATTGTGCGTGGGGCAGAGCACCGACTGCGCCTTCGAGCAGCGCACGGATATCACCCTGGCACAGTGCGAGGCGATGGCCCTGGGCAAGACGGGCGCCCTGCTTGGCACTGCCTGCGCCATCGGCGCCCTGTATGCGCGCGCGGCACCAGGTGCCGTGGCGGCACTGGACGCCTTCGGGCGGCAGCTGGGCCTGGCATTCCAGTTCATCGATGACCTTCTGGGGATCTGGGGTGACCCGGCGGTCACTGGCAAGCCTGCGGGCGCGGACCTGCTGGTGCGCAAGAAGTCGCTGCCCGTGGTCGCTGCCCTGACCTCTGGCACTGCTGCCGGGGAGGAACTCGCCGCGCTCTACCACGCCGATCTGCCAGCGGACGGCGCCGGAATTGCCCGCCTCGCGGATCTGGTGGAACGTGCAGGCGGACGCGCCTGGGCGCAGGGCCAGGCTGCCGATCACAGCGCCAAGGCCCTGGCGCACCTGAAAGCCGCAGTACCCGACGACGAGCGGACCCGCGACCTGCTGGCCCTGGCCGACATGCTCACCCGAAGGATCCGGTGACCCCATCGCCTCAGGAACGAGAGGACTTCCCCATGACCGTCGAGCTCCAGGCACCGCTGGCGCAGGAACTGCTAGCCAGCCTGACGGACCGGCCCTGGAGCGACATCTCCTCCTCGGTCTACGAGACCGGGCGGCTTGTGTCGCTGGCACCGTGGCTGACGGGTCATCGTGAGCGGATCGCCTTTCTCCTGGATACCCAGAACCCCGATGGAGGCTGGGGACAACCCGCCGACGGCTACGGCCTGGTGCCCACGCTGAGCGCTGCCGAGGCGCTCCTGAACACGCTGCTCGGCAGCCAGCCCAGTACGTCTGCCGCAGGCCAGGCACTCGTCCAGCGGGCGGTGCACCGCGCCTTAGGGAATCTCTTCGCAACCATCCGGCCGGGCGCTGTCCTGCCGATCCCCGACACGGCGGCGATCGAGGTCATCGTCCCCGCCCTGATTGCCGCGCTCAACCACGCCCTGGACCAGCTCCCGCACGCTGAGGTGAGCGGCCTGGACGCCTGGCGTGGCAGCGGGCGGCTGCACCTGCCGCCTGGCATGGACGATAGCCTCCTGGCGCGGATCCGCTCCCTGCTCATCACCGGCGGCGAGGTCCCGGTCAAGCTGCTGCACTGCCTGGAAACGGCCGGGTACGCGGCCAGTGGTGCCACCGGGGTGCACCTGACGCTTCCTGAAGGCACTGTCGGCGCCTCGCCGGCGGCCACCGCCGCGTGGCTCGGCGCCGGGCGGCCTGCTGACTTCGACCGGGCCGCGGTGCGCTACCTGGAGAGCATCGTGCACCAGTACGGCGGCCCGGTTCCGTGTGCCCTACCGCTCGCCGTCTTCGAATGGGCCCAGGTGATCGCTACCCTGTCCCGGACCGGCATTCCCCTCGCCGTCCCTGACGCACTGAAGGCCGGCCTCACCGACGTGCTCGGGCCTGACGGAGCGGCTGGCGGTGCGGGCCTGCCACCGGACGCCGACACCTCCTCCATCCTCTTGTTCGCCTTGTCCCAGCTAGGGGCCGAGCCCAGCCTGGAGTGGCTTTGGTCCTACGAGCTGCCAACGCACTTCTGTACCTTTCACGGCGAACGCACGGCATCCTCCAGCACGAACGGACACGTCCTGGAAATCCTCCAGACAGCAGCACGCCACCCGGCCGCTACCGCCGGTCAGGTGCGCCGCTACGCCAAGGCCAGCACCAAGGTCACCTCCTGGCTCTTAGAACGCCAGCAGGACGACGGCAGCTGGCAGGACAAGTGGCACGCCTCGCCGCTCTACCCCACCCAGTGCTGCGCCCTCGCACTGGCGCGGACCGACGATCCGGCAGCTGCCCTCGCCCTGCAGAAGGCAGTGCGCTGGGTGCTCGCCACCCAGCGCCCCGACGGCTCCTGGGGCCGGTGGGCCGGCACTGCGGAGGAAACCGCCTACGCACTGCAGATCCTGCTGCTCGCCGTCAGTGAGACCCTCACCGGCGCCGCAGCGCGCGCCGCAGCCCTCGGACACCGCTTCCTGCAGCAGCGCACCGGTGCCAGCCGCGACGCCCTGTGGCACGACAAGGACCTCTACGACCCCCGGGCCATCGTCGCGGCAGCGGTTCTCACCTCTGTCCACCTCGCCAGTACCCACCCCGCAGTGACCCGGGCGGCGGCCCGCCTATGACGTCCCAGGCACCCATGCCCGCTGGCGGCACCACCGATCCCGGCCCTGCGACCTGCCCCCAGGAGTACTACCGCAGCCTTCGCTCTTCCGGGCCCGTGCTAGTCCTCGAAGGACGCGTCACCGTCCTGGGCAGAACCGAGGCAGACAGTGCCCTGCGGACACCGCGCACCTTCTCCTCGCGCATGGAGGCTGTCGACCTGGGCAATGCCCGGCCGCTAATCCCGCTCCAGATCGACCCGCCCGACCACGCCAAGTACCGGCGTCTCCTGGACCCCCTGCTGAGCCCCAGGAACCTCGCCCACCTGGAACCCGTCATCACTCAGCGGGTCACCAAGCTCATCGACGCCGTTATCGGCCAGGGCCACTGCGACTTCAGCGCCGACCTCGCCGTCCCGCTACCGGTACTAGTCTTCGGGGACCTGCTCGGCCTGCCGCACAGCGACCACCCGGCCCTGACGTCGATCGTTAACGGAATCATGCGCGCCGGCCCGCGCGACCCCGGGCGGCAGAGCGCGGCCCTGGCCGGCGAGCGATGCTACGCCATCTTCTCCCGCGCACTGGACGAACGAGCCCAGGCACCACGGGACGACCTGCTCACCCAGCTCCTGCACGCAACTGTCGACGGGCGTCAGCCAAGCCGCGAAGAACTCCTCGACCTGTGCTACATGCTCGTGCTCGCCGGCATGGACACGACCAGCGACGCACTGCAATGCGCCTTCGCATTCCTCGCCACCCACCCAGGACACCGCAGGCAGATCGCCGCTGATCCCGGCATCGCTCCCACGGCCGTCGAGGAGCTCCTGCGCTGGGAGTCTCCGACCACCAGCGTGCGCCGCTACCTCCTGCAAGACACCGAACTAGGCGGCTGTCCCATGAGCGCCGGGCAGCGGGTGAACGTCGTCCTGGCCTCAGCGAACACCGACGATACCCACGCCCCCGATGCCTTTGAGGTCGACCTGCGCCGCGCCCCGAATCACCACATCGCCTTCGGAGCCGGCGTTCACCGCTGCCCCGGTGCCCACCTGGCTCGCCTGGAACTCAGGATCGTCCTGCAGGAATGGCACCGCCGCATCCCCGACTACACCCTCACGGCCAATGCGCACCTGGACTACCGCCTCGCCGGTTCCCTGCGCTACCTCGAACACCTGCCGCTCAGCTGGCCGACACCACCGAGCACGCAGGGCCGCACATGACCGACCGGGCAAGGATGCCGGAAAACACCTATGCAGAATGCTTCCTCATGTAAAGAGCTCGCATAATTAGAATCCCCCCAAGAAATTCCTGCCTGCTCCGAGCGCCCTTTTTCGCATGCCGTTTTCTGATTACATGCATTATCAGATTAAAGTCGCTTCATTTTCCCCTTGCGCCATCCATCAACGTGTGGGCATGATTAATCCATAATAAATAGCGTCCGGCTGAACGCCGGCCAGCCTATGTCGGCGGGATCTCAAATTCCGCTGCCTGCAAGTATGCGTGACCAGGGAGAAGCACAATGTCCGAACAGTCAAATGTCGCGATCGTCCAGGATCTTTATGCCGCGCTCAGTAAGGGGGACACGGCGCACGTCCAGACGCTTCTGGATGACCACGTGGGCCTGCAGGTTTCCGGCAGCCACCACAAGTTTGCCCACGAGCACACAGGCAAGCAAGACGTAGCGTCCTACTTGTCGTCCATTCAGGGTCTTGCCGGCGACATCACGGTCTCGCCCGAGACCGTCGCCGGCTCCGGGGATAAGGTGCTCGCCCAGGTCCACGTTCAGGGCCACCGCAACGGCCATGCGCTCGATGTCCATGAGGTGCAGGTCTTCACCGTCACCGGCGGAAAGGTCATGCAGGTCACGAACTACTCGGGCGATCAGAAGGCCAAGGACGGCTTCTTCTCCTAACCCGCACCGGGAGTTCTGACACGCAGGCTTTCGAGCACCCGCTCGGGAGCCTGCGTGACTCGCGCCGCCCACCCTCGTTAGTGCTTACTCGCTGGGGCGGTAGTCGGTGTTGAGGTAGAAGGTTGTCGTGTAGTCGACGAGGCGCAGCACTCCGGCAGCCGCATTGCTCTCCTGGATCACAGGCGCCAGGAACTCCGCGCACCGGGCGCGGCGCTGGTGAATCTCCCGGTGAACCCATGGCTCATCGATGTCCTGGAGCATCAGGATGTTGAGAGATGCCGGTTCGGTCAGCTCCCGTTTATAGGTTGCAAGGTCGTTTGCCAATCGGACGGCTACGACCGCTTCGGACAACCCCGCAGTGAGCACCCCAAGCTGGGGGAGAAGGTCGGTGCCTTCGGATGCGAGCCAGATGGACGGGCGGATAAAGGCACTACCGATAGTAACCGCATATTTGAGGTACTCTGCCACGCTGGGCTCCGGTGCCCCAGCGGCCAGATTGAGTGCGGCGTTGCGCTCCCACATCAATCCGTTCAACAATCCGCTTAGCGTGTCCATCCAGAGATCGCCCATGCTGTCGAACAACGGCTGTCCAGCCAGTTCGTCGCGCAGTTCGCTAAGGACGACTTCGGCTGGAGTGCCTGGGTCGGGGGCGGCACCTGCGGCGATATCGAGAAGGCGGGGTATGTCGAGCGGGGCTTTTTCCACGATGTCATCGACCTGGAAGACCCACAAGGCGGCACGGCAGCCCACAAGCAGTTCACGCGGTGTAAGCCATGGACAGCAAAAGGTGTGAGTGAGCGCCACTGGCAGCACCAGATCCAGGTCGACAACCGTCGGAAAGCGGGCTGCCCATCGCTGAAGTAAGCGTGTCACCTGCAGCGTGGTCGCCCCCGCAAAGGCACTCGCAACCGGGTCCGGCAGGCTCATGCTCTCACCACCCGCAGTACATTGATCTGGATGCTCGCGGTCATGGCGCTCTTCTCAGGGCAATGCGTTAGCGCGGTGCGGGCATGATGACGTCGGCGGCGCAGAAGTTCAGCCGGGAGCTCTGGTCGGTCCAGGCGAGGATTAGCGAGTCGGGCTCCTGGGGGAAGTGGCGGCTGGTGAGCATCGCGGGGCCGCCGCTGCTGCGATCATCGGGTGCCGTTCCCGGCGAGCCGAACGGGGAGAACCCCTGATACGAGTAGGCGGCATTGAGCTGCCGGTTACCGGTGCCGGTCCAGGCTACTGCCAGGTAGATGTCCGGGCCCTCGCCCTGGTTCAGTACCGACAGGGACGGGGCATCATCGCTGGTCTGGCCGGTCACGACGCTGCCCTGAGATGCCGGGACGGTGAACTGCTGATAGCTGCGTGACTGGCAGAACCGCACCCGCAGCTGATGATCGGTGCCGGTGAACCCGACGAAGAGGTAACTGAAGCCCGCTCCGTCCGTGTAAGAGGTGAGCGCCGGGCCGGCGATGCTCCATTCGGGCAGCACAACCTTCGCCCAGTTCCGGCCGTCGTCACCCGAGGTCGCGATACAGAGCGTGCCGGCGCCGTCAGTGCCGGTCCAGGCGACCACAAGATCGCCGTCGTAGCTGGCCAGCGCCGGGCCGGCGATGCTGCTCTCCTGCGCGATTGGCTGCCTGGCGCTCCAGGTGCGGCCGTTGTCGGCCGAGGACATCAGCTGCAGGCGCCCCTGCGGGTCCGTCCAGCACAAGAACAAGATGCCGTTGTGCTGGACCAGGGCAGGAGCGGCGATGCTGCTCTCCCAGCTCCCCCCGCCAGGATCGCGCACGATCGTCTTGTCCCACACCGCACCGCTGGTATCGGAGTAGCTGGTATTCAGCTTGGCCTGCCCGTCAGTTCCGGTCCACGCCAGTACATACGACGTGCCCGGCCCATCACCGGAAACGGACGCCAGCGCCGGAGCGAACTGACTGGTCTCGGGCATCGGCTTGAACGTAGCAACCATCACGGTCGCCTCTCTGACCCGGGCAAGACCCGCCAGATCGGCAGCCTAGAAAAAGTCCCTTGGTAGGACAAACGGTACACCCAATGTAGTCACTCGGCTACGGGTCGGCGCTGGCCGCTGTCGGATCCGTCCCGGGCGAATCGGGGGCCGGGCCGCCAGCCGAGCGCTGCCTGTCGAGGTGTCAACCGCCTGGGGCGACCAAGCGTCGATAGAAGGCATGCAGCCAGACGACATGGTGACATCGGCGGACAGGGGTGGGCGGGCACGATGAGACTCTCGCGATACGGCCGGATCTCGGCAGCAGCCGCAGTCGCGGCGCTCGCGCTGAGCGGCGGCGTCACCCCGGCGTATGCCGAGCCGACGGGAGCCCCGGCGACGCTGACCCCGGGCGGCCAGTTGTGGGCTAGCACTTTCGAGGGGTCTGGCCAGGAGAATGTCGTCTCGTCGGTCGCGGAGAGCATGGACGGGCAGATGATAGTCGTGACCGGCTCAACCGGCACCTCGGAGCAGGGTTCGCGCTACAGCACCGTTGCCTATAACGCGCACGGCGGTCAGCAGGTCTGGGCGAGCGAGTATTCCGGGTCTGGAGCCTTTAGTGCCGCGACGTCGGTGACCATCAGCGCCAAGGACACGACCGTCTTCGTGACCGGATTCAGCGAGAACGCCTCGGGCGATGACGACTACGCCACGGCCGCCTATGATCTCGTGACCGGAGCGCAGCTGTGGGTGCGGCGGTGGGCCGGCGCGGGCAGCAGCAACGACAAAGCAGTGCAGG
Organism: uncultured Actinomycetota bacterium; assembly: GCA_963737865.1. Taxonomy (GTDB): domain Bacteria; phylum Actinomycetota; class Actinomycetes; order Streptosporangiales; family Streptosporangiaceae; genus Chersky-822. Next base: position 40,232 of record CAVTUG010000002.1, read on the forward strand.
TCGCGGTGGGGAACGCGGTCGTGGTCACCGGGACCAGTACGACCGCCCAGGGCTCGGCGATCGTGACCGTCGCCTACAAGGCATCGAACGGCGCCCGGCTCTGGGTCAGGCGGGTCCGCGATGCCAGTGCCGTCGGGCTGGCCGTGAGCCACAACCACCGCCAGGCCTACGTGATCGGAAACACCGGCTTCGACTTCGACACCATCAACTACGTCGTCAATACCGGCAAGCAGCAGTGGGCTAGCCATTATGAGGCGCTGGCCCGGCCGGGCCGGGGACAGTCCGCGATCGGCGTCCATTCGATCAAGGTCGGTCCCCGGGGAAAGACCGTCTACGTGACCGGGACTGCGGGCAGCTCGCAGAGCGCGGCCAGGCACGACTACGCGACCATCGCCTACAAGGCATTGACCGGCGCCCGGGTGTGGGCTCGCCGCTACAACGGGACGGCCAGCCGCGACGACGAGGCCCATTCGGTCACGGTCTCACCGGGAGGCAAGACCGTCTACGTGACCGGTTCCAGCAATGGGGACGGCAGTGTCTTCAGCTACGCGACGGTCGCTTACAAGGCCAGCACCGGGGCCCGGATCTGGGCCGCCACCTTCAAGCGGCCGGCTCCTTCACCGCGCAGGCCTGGGCTATCGGGACCGGCGGCGGCGGGGCCAAGGTCTACGTCACCGGATCGGTCCAGACGAACTCGGGCGAAACCCTGGCCGAGACGATCGCCTACCACTCCTCCACCGGAGTCCTCCGCTGGCGGGCAGTGACCAGCAACACGCTTATCGACTCAAGGCAGGACATGAAGGTGGCCGGCGACGGCAGCGCCGTCTACATCAGCGGCGACACGACTCTGCCCACCGGCATCATCGACTACAACACGGTCGCCTACCGCGACTGACCTGCCCCGTCCATTATTTAAGGGCGTACCCTCATAGGCGTAGAACGCGGCATATATCGGGGGAAGCGGCGCAGATGCCTTCTGGATCGGCGGACAGCCTGCTCGGTGCCATCGGCAGGGTGACCGTTTCCATCCCTGCGAATGGCCCGGGCGAAGTTCTCTTGCCGGTGCGGGGCGGCACGGAGGCATTTGCCGCCTGGTCCGACGAGCCAGTCGCCAGGCACAGCCGCGTAGTTGTCGTCGAATGCCTGTCAGCACGGTCGGTTTTCGTTTCCATGCTTTCTACCCGGCCGGCTTGATGGCCGGTCCGGACGCTTACTCATCGAGGAGTCAGGATGTTCTGGTGGCGGGTGCCTGCGCCGAACGAGGCGCTGTTGATCTCCGGTTCGAAAGGGCGTAAAGGCGGCGCCGAGCAGTTCCGGATCGTCACCGGTCACGGTGCCATGGTCCTTCCGATCAAGCAGAAGGCCAGGCTGCTCTCGCTCGCCCTGCGCGAGGCTGAGATCGTCGAGGACTGCATTACGCAGCAGGGCATCAAGCTCAATGTCCGCGCCGTCGCTGCTTTCAAGGTCGGCGACGACTCGGTCTCGATCGCCAACGCGGCCCGCAGGTTCCTGGCCGAACAGGACAAGATGGAAGTGCTGGTCGGCCGGGTGTTCGCCGGGCACCTGAGGTCGATCATCGGTGGCCTGACGGTCGAGCAGATAATCCGGGAGCGCGACCGGGTTGCCCAGGAGGTCAAGGACGGCAGCCACGGCGAGATGGAAAAGCTCGGCATCGTCGTCGATGCTCTGGAGATCCAGGAAATCGAAGACGCCTCCGGTTACATCAACAATCTCGCCGCCCCGCACGCGGCGGCAGTCGCTAGCGCAGCCCGCATCGCCCGGGCCCAGGCCGATCAGGAAGCCGCTCAGCGCGAGCTTGAGGTAGCCGCGATGAAGGCTCAGTACGAGCGGGATACCGAGATCAAGAAGGCCGGCTTCCTGGCCGAGACCGAGCAGGCCAGGTCAAGGGCCGCCCAGTCTGGACCGCTTGCCTCGGCTCAGGCGTCGCAGGAGGTCATCGAGCAGCAGACAGCGCTCGCCAGCAGGCAGGCCGACCTGGCCGCGCAGCGCCTGGAGGCAGAGGTGCGGCAGCAGGCCGACGCCGAGGCCTACCGCAAGCGTGCCATTGCCGAAGCAGACCGCGACCAGGCCAAGCTCGCCGCCGAAGCCGACGCCTACCGCAAGAGAATGCTCGCCGAGGCGGACCGCGACCAGGCCAAGCTCGCTGCAGAGGCCGAGGCTTACCGCAACACCACGATTGCCGGGGCACAGGCGACGGCTGCGAAGTTGCAGGCCGACGCCGCAGCCTACGCCGAGAGGGCCACGGCTCAAGGTGAGGCCGACGCGAACGAGGCCAGGGCCACCTCGCTCCGCTCAGGTAACCAGGAGCTCATCGCAGCCAGCCGTCTCATCGAGCAGTTGCCCGCGCTGGTCGAGGCAGCAGCTCGGGGGATCGCAGGTTCCAACCTGACTGTCCTGAATGGTGCGCAGGGCGTCAATGAGCTACTGGCTGGCCTGGTAGGCCAGGGCCTGTCGATTCTTGAGCTGCTCAAGAAGTCGACTGCCGCCACAGCCGGAGAACTCTCGGCCCCCGATCTGAACGGAAAGGCTGCGCCCAAGGCCGCCGCTCCACTCGGAGGGGATGCCTAGCTGGCGGCAGCGTGGTGCTGGCTGCTGGCACGGATGACCCGCCGGCGCCTGAGCAGGCTCAGCGAGCGCCAGAGCGCGATGCCGGCATCACGCTACGCCGAGGTCTACGCCCGCTCCGATCGCCGGGGATTCGTCACGTTCCTGTACGGGTTGTCGCAGGCGCCCTAGATGCACGTCATGACATCAGCTGGCCGAGCGAGTTGCGTTCGACAGCCGCTGGATAGCGTGCGAAAATCGCACTATGACTGGTGGCGCATCTACTTCGGCAACGGATATAGGCCGTCGCATCGCGACTGCTCGCCAGGAAGCAAATTTGACGCAGGCGGAGCTTGGGCACGCTGTCGGGCTCGACCGAACTGCCATCGCCAAGCTTGAGACCGGCGTCCGGAAAGTCTCAGCCGCCGAGCTGCTGGCCATCGCCTCAGCCCTGGACCGGCCCATAGACTCGTTTGTCTTTGAGTCGCCGCTATCCGTGGTCAGCCGTCGATCCGATGCGCTCGCAGGAGGTCGCTCACGGCTGCTCGATACGTGGATCGATCGCCTGGCGCGCGACGTAGCGTTCACGGTCGGCCAGGGAATTCTCGCAGATACGGAGGAGCGGCCCAGCCTGAAGCTACCCTCGGATGTTGCAGGGGCGGAGTTCCTGGCTGCGGAAGCGCGGAACCTCATGGCCGTCGCTGGAGGCCCACTACGCGATCTGCAACGTGCTTGCGAGCGGGTGGGCCTGCTCGCCTTTTCTCTCGACCTAGGCGATGTAGGCGGTGATGCGGCTTACGTCGAGGTCGGAGGCCTCGGCGTTGCGTTGGTCAACGGCTGCATCGATCCTGGCCGACGTCGATTCAACCTTGCGCATGAGCTCGGCCACCATCTTTTCGGGGATGCCTACGCACCTGAGATCACGATCAGTAGCAGTGATGACATGGAGCGGCTGATCAACGCCTTTGCGATACATCTTCTGCTGCCACGCGGATCTGTCACTGAAGAGTGGCGGGCATTGGCAGAGCAAGACGAGCGGCTTGCAGCGGTCGCGGTCTCTGCCCGATTTCGCGCAAGCTGGAGCGCCACCTGCAGGCAGCTTTGCAATCTAGCGCTAATAGACGATGCGAAGCGCCAAAAGCTGGTCAGCACCCCCCCGAATGCCGCAGATTTCGTTGCTCTTGGCGAACGCTGGGAAGCGGAACTGCAAGCGCCTGCGGTCCCGCCACGTTACGGTATCCGTGTAATGAGCGCCTATCAAGCTGGGCGGCTATCGGCATCCCGAACAGTAGAGTTGCTCTACGGAACGGTCACGATTGAGGAACTTCCGGAGCAGCGCGCACTACCCTTGGAGTCGTTGCGGCGCGAATTCGACCATATGTCATGAAAACACTCGTATTCGACAACACTCCGTTGAGTCACTTTGCCCGCGCAGGCGCTCTTCCGGTGTTGGAGAGCATCTCAGCCGGGTTCCGCTGCGTTTCTCCCGCTGAGGTAGCGAAGGAGATCATCCGAGGTACCGAAAAGTATCCGGCCATAGCCGCCGCAGTTAGCCTGCCCTGGATAGATATCGTCGAATTGACAGATATCGATGAAGTTGTTGCCTTCGCGCGCTATAAAGCCGAGCTTGGCGGTGGGTTAGAACGGAACAACGGTGAAGCCGCAGCGTTGGCATGGGCGAACGTCCACGGTGGAACTGTGATAATGGACGAACGAGCAGGCACACGTGCAGCTAGGCGCGATAATATCGAGGTCCACGGGACACTGTGGCTGATCACCAACGCCATCCGTGATAGCAAGCTCCGAGAAACTGATGCGATCAAAATGATTGATCAACTAGCAGCTACGGACATGACCTTGCCCACAGACGGTGCAGGCTTCCTCGCGTGGGCTCACGAGCAGGGCCTCCTGATCTAGACTCCGCGAAGGTCCCGCCAGCCCGCGGCGGCTAGTGATCGAGCCCGGTTGATCCGACTCTCTTGGCGATCTAGCGGACGTCGTCTAGCCCATCGGCGGCTCGAACTGCCCCGGAAACAGCATTTCCTCCGGTACGATCACCCGGGAACCGGCGGAGTCAGCTTCGTCGGCAACACGGTGCACGGCCCGCTCACCATCACCAACAACACCGGCGGCTCCAGCGACTCGGGTAACACCGTGACCGACCCCGGTTACCGTGTTCGGCAACAGCTAAGAACGCCACCCCGGACGGCATTGACTGATCCCGCATGGCACCCGCCGTGCAGGGATCACTTACTCCGCCCGCAGGATCGGCCTAGAAAAGCAGGCGAGCACCGGGGCAATTTTTCACCCTAATCTGCTTGAACGAATTGCGCCGAGCGCGACTGGCCTTTCTAGGTCGGCCACGGCGGCGGGCACGGCAACCGATACCTGAGAGTGAGGCTAAATCAGCCTGAGAGCGGATGACAGCAGTGCATTGGATCCGCTTTAGTTAGCCGGGCCAGAGCTAGGAGCCAGCACCATCGCAGACCGGAGCACAGGTGAGCCAGCTAGAACAGACTCAGGCGGCTGATCCCCGGAGACCGTCGGCCGGGCAGTCCGCAGCGGTGATCGAAACGACGGCGCTGACCAAGCGCTACGGGACGGTGACCGCCCTGGACGGGCTGACCGTCGCCGTTCCGCCCGGCATTACCGGGCTGGTCGGGGCCAATGGCGCCGGCAAGTCAACGCTGATCAAGATCCTGCTCGGCCTGCTGTCACCGACCGACGGAAGGGCCGCCGTGCTCGGCCGCGACTGCTCCGCCGACGGCCGGACGATCAGGTCGATCACCGGGTACATGCCCGAGCACGACTGCCTGCCGCCGGATGTCAGCGCGACCGAGTTCGTCGCCCACCTGGGCCGGATGTCAGGCCTGCCGGCTACCTCGGCTAAAGAGCGAGCGGCCGACTCGCTGCGTCATGTCGGCCTGTACGAGGAGCGCTACCGGCAGATCGGCACCTATTCCACCGGCATGAAGCAGCGAGTCAAGCTGGCTCAGGCCATCGTCGGTGACCCGGCCCTGCTTCTGCTCGACGAGCCGACAAACGGACTCGATCCGGCTGGCCGGACCGCGATGCTCGACCTGATCGCCAAGATCGGGACCGAGTTCGGCATCTCGATCGTGGTGGCCTCGCACCTGCTCGGCGAGATCGAGCAGATCTGCGACCACCTGGTCGCGATCGACGCGGGCCAGCTGCTGCGAGCCGACACGATCAGCTCGGTGACCGAAGCACGCGCCGTGCTGTACCTCGAGGTCGACGAAGGGACCGAGGAACTCGCGGCCGAACTCGCCAGGCGCCAGAGCACTGCGGTGCCGCACGAACGGGGACTGCTGGTGCAGCTGGCCAGCGAGCAGACCTACGACCAGGTCCGCGACGCGATCGCCGATCTCGGCCTCCCGCTGAACCGGCTTGAGCAGCGCAGGCACCGGCTTGAGGAACTCTTCCGCGACGAGAGCGCGGAAGCGACGAGCGCACCGGGAGCCGCAGATGTCCGCTGAGGGAGTCATTCATGACATCGGCTACCGCCGCTACGACGGCGTCCGGCAGGGCCGGGGGCCCATCGTCAGGGCGCTGATCTGGCACAGCCTGCGCTCGGCCTTCGGGTTCGGCCGGGGCGGCAAGGCAAAGATCGTCCCGGTGATCACGTTCGTCCTCATGTGCCTGCCCGCCGTGGTCAGCGCGATCGCCATCGCGCTGTCCTCGGATCACACGAGGCGGATTCCGTACGACACCTACGTGGCGCCGCTGCGAATCCTTGTCATCTTGATCTTCGTCGCCTCGCAGGCGCCCGAGCTTGTCTCGCGCGACCTGCGGAGCCGCGTCCTGCCGCTCTACCTGGCCAGGCCGATCAGCCGGGCCGACTATCCGGCGGCCAAGCTGGCCGCCTTCGTCCTGGCGTGCCTCGCGATGATCGAGATACCGCTGCTGCTGCTCTACCTCGGCACGATCACCCAGGCCAGCGGCCCGTCCGCGATCTGGGCGGAGACCAGGGCACTGGTACCCGGTTTGCTGCTCGGGCTGGCGTGGTCGGTCGCGCTGGCCGGGCTCGGCCTGGCGCTGGCGTCGCTGAGCGGTCGCCGGGCCTTTGCCTCCGGCGGGATCGGCGTCTTCTTCCTGCTGACCTACACGCTCGCCAGGCTGCTGAGCCAGATCGGCCAGCAAGGGCTCGGAGCACCTGGTTCCGGAGCCAGTTCAGACCTCGCCAGGCTGGCGGGCCTGATCAGCCCGTTTACCGTGCTTGACGGGCTGAGACAGTGGCTCGGGGGCACGACTCACGGCATCATTCCGCCGCCAGGTAATGTCGGCTGGCTCTACGGCCTGATGTACCTGGCGTTCGCGGCGGCCGGCATCGGCGGCCTCTTCCTGCGCTATCGGAAGGTGAGCGAGGTATGACCTCGATCGAACTGGCCGGTATCTCCCGCTGGTATGGCAACGTCGTCGCGGTCAACGACATCACCATGAGCATCGGACCGGGAGTGACCGGCTTGCTCGGACCCAACGGGGCGGGCAAGTCGACGATCCTGCACCTGATCGCCGGGTTCTTGCCGCCGTCGCGCGGCACGCTGGCAGTGGCCGGTCAGCCGACCTGGCGCAATCCTGAGTTGTTCCGCCAGATCGGGCTGGTGCCGGAGCGCGACTCGATCTACGCCTTCCTCACCGGGTCGGAGTTCGTGACCTCGACCGCCAGGCTGCACAAGCTGCCTGATCCAGATGGCGCGGCAACTCGCGCGATCGAGATGGTGGATCTGTCCGCCGCTCAAGACCGCCGGATCTCCACCTACTCCAAGGGGATGCGCCAGCGCATCAAGGTGGCGGCCGCACTGGTTCACGATCCGCAGGTGCTGCTGCTCGACGAGCCATTCAACGGAATGGATCCCAGGCAGCGCCTGCACATGATGGATCTGCTGCACAGTCAGGGCGAGCAGGGCCGGGTGATCGTGTTCAGCTCGCACATCCTGGAGGAAGTCGAGCGGCTGTCGGGAATCATCCAGGTGATAGTCGGCGGCCGGCTCGCGGCCAGTGGTGACTTCCGCGCCATCCGCAGGCTCATGACCAGCAGGCCGCACGTCTTCGTGGTGCGCTCATCGGATGACCGGCTGCTCGCTACGGCTCTCATCGGCCTGGCCTCAGTCAGCGGAGTCGAGCTGACCGGACGCGGCATCTCCGTGCGGGCCAGCGACTATGGCTCGTTCACCAGAGAGCTTGCTGGCGTGTGCCGCGCTCGCGGTGTCCGGCTGACCGAGCTACTGCCGACCGACGAGTCGCTCGAAAGCGTCTTTTCTTACCTGCTCGCGTCGTAACGGAACCGGAGCCTCGATGTCTGATCTAGTGAGCGGTGTCGTCATCCGCATCACGCTGCGGGCGACCATCGGCCGCAAGCGGGCGCTCCTCTTCGGGCTGCCAGCGGTCCTCTTGGTCGGGGTGTCGGCGCTGCTCAAAGCCGTCGCCCACTCTCCGGTGTGGCCACCGGAGATCCTCGGCACCTTCGGCTTCACCGTCGTCATTCCGCTGACCGCGCTGATCATCGGCACCAGCGTGCTCGGCGCGGAAATCGACGACAGCAGCGTCCTGCATCTGCTGGCGACGCCAATCCCCCGCCGCACCGTGCTGATCAGCAAGTACCTGGTGGCCGTCGGCCTGACGGTCGTCTTCGCCGTCATCCCCGAGTATCTGGCGGCGACGATCGCCACCGGCCCGGCCAGCAAGCTCACCATCGGGCTCGTCGTCGGGGCCCTGGTCGCGGCCGCGGTGTACAACGCCGCGTTCGTCATGCTCTCGGTTCTGACCAGGCGCGCTGTCGTGATCGGGCTGCTCTATCTGCTGGTCTGGGAAGGCTTGCTGTCCAACCTGGTGCCGGCAGTGCGCCTGCTCTCAGCCGGGTCGTACTCCCTGTCAGTCGCCACTTCGATCGCGCATAACAAGGCTCTCAACGGTCATCTCGCCCTCAGCACCGCGATCGCCCTCGCGGTGATCACGACCGGGCTCATGCTGGTCTTCGGTATCCGGCGATTGTCCGCGTTCGCACTCAAGGGAGACCCGGTCTGACCCGCGCCGCCCCGGCCCGGGCCTACTCTCGGGCGAGCATGGCCTGGGCCGCACGCTCGAGGTCGAGGTAGGGATCGCCGCTGACGTCGACGGCCACCCGCTTGATCGTGCCGCCGGTGAAGTGGTGCGCCGACCCGTTCGGATAATCGTCGGTCACCGGCTCGCCGCTGTCGCGCCCGACGCAGAGGCCCTCCCCGGCGAGGCTGAAGTAGCCCGGCTGGGTCTTGATCCGGCCCTCGCCGACCTTCCTGTCCCCGTGGTCGCCGTCCTTGTCGAAGGAGGCGGAGAGGATGAGATCGCGGCCCACCGGTACGTCCTCGCTGCCGTCGACCTTCTGCTCGGCCACGCCCACGAAGTTATTGACGTAGTGCAGCCGGTTGTCCTTGACGTACAGCGAGTGTCCGCCGAACCGGGAGCCGTGGGCGAAGAGCACCCTCACGCGCCGGCTGCCGGGATGTCCACCAGCGCGCCGATGGCGTAGGAGCGGTTGCGCACATTGACGGCCTGGGCCTCGGGCACTTCGGCGGTGTCAGGGAAGTAGGTGTACCGGTCCCTCGATGAAGTCAGCACCGGTCGAGCGGTGTTGAGGATTGCCGTAGGTCATACCCTCATCGCAAGTTCCAAGGACACCCCCAGGACCCACAGGGTCGGACGGCTGACGTCGGCGGACGGTCGGCAGCCCTCGCCAGCGACAGCATGTAGGACCATGCTGCTGTTCGCAGGCCGGTCCTGACGACAGCATGGTCCCACTTGCTGCCATCCCCGCAGCAGTAAGTAGGACCATGCTGCTGCTGGATTTCGCTGCCCGGCTGCTGCTCGCTCCTCGGCAGCGGCAGATTGCGAGCGGCGGGCGGGAATCGGCCCCGGCGGTTGTCCCGCCCGCACCTGGGGTTCCCGGGTGCTGCCCCGACGACACCGGGGATCCCCAGGTCTAGGCCTCGCCTTCGGGGATTGGCGGACCGACGACGCGGAGTCCGTATCGGGGGCTCAGCTCGAGCCAGCGCGCGATGTCAGCATCCGACACGCCCGCATCGGGCAGCCGCCGTTCGGTAGCCGGGGTCCCGATCTCGTCGTAGATGTCGAGCAGCCCGCCGGGCAGGGTCAAGGCCAGGAACTGGACAGGCCCGGTGCCTGTCGTGCGGAATGCGTGCGGCACCTCCTGCGGCAGGTAGATGAAGTCGCCAGCAGTCATCCGGATCAGCCGCTCACCCGCGCGGTACGTCATCGTGCCCTGGAGCAGGAACCATGCCTCCGCCTCCTGTGTGTGCACGTGCAGCGGGCTGGCCTGGCCGGGTGGCTGGGTGACGAGCGACGCACCTAGCTGCCCGGCGGTTTCGTCAGCCCCGGCCAGGCGCTCGAACAGCATCCCCATGGCCCAGGTGGCCGGGCCGGTGCCGGCGGCACGGCTGATCACCCCATCAGAGGCGGATCCCGGTGTATTCGCAGGCAGATTCGTCATGACAGCTCCAGATATTAAACCGATGGTACTTCGGATGAATCTAGACTGATACGAGCCACATGCTCTTGTCAAGCTGGCCCGAGGTTTGACAGGGGAGGACATCCGTCCTACAGTTCAACTGTTCATCCGAAGCTCATTCGGATAAAATCTAGGAGAACCAGATGACCACCACCAGCCAGACTCGCTCGGTCGCGTACGCGGTGATGCAGCGGATGTTCGACGAGGGCTTCGCGGCCGGTAACGGCTCAGTCGCCGACGAGCCTGCTCACCCGACCTCCTTGACCACCAGTTCGGCACGGCCGGCCGTGGCGCGGACGCGGTCGCCCACGTCAGGGACGCGATGCGGGACGTGCATGGAGCCTTCCCTGACATCAGGTTCACGATCGAGGACGCCGTGGAGTCCGGGGACATGATCTGGGTTCGGGTGCGGGGCCAGGGGACGGCCACCGGCCCGTTCTTCGGGCCGCCAAGCGGCCGGCCCGTGGACTTCACCGTGATCGACGTGTGCCGCGTCGTGGACGGCCGCATCACCGAGCACTGGGGAGTGCCGGACCGCTTCGCGGTGCTCGCCCAGACCGGGGTGCTCGACCGGCTGGCTGCCTGACTGGCATGAGCGGCCTGACTGGCATGAGCGGCCAGCCGCCCGCAGGCCCGCCGGCCAGACCGCCGGCGGGCCCTGTTTGCCCCGGTGCGCGCCTGCGGCCACAATGGTCCGTGGCAGGTTCGGATCAACCGGCGCAGGAGGGTTAGGCATGGCTGCGGACGAGGCACGCCAGCGCAAGCCCTATCACTCGCCCCGCCGGGCCGAGCAGGCCATCGCCACCCGGCGGGCTGTGCTCGACGCCGCCCGCGAGCTGTTCATCGAGCAGGGGTATGCGGTCACGACGGTCGCGGACATTGCCCGCCGCGCCCGGGTTGCCGTGGACACGGTGTATGCGGCCGTCGGCCGCAAGCCCGCTCTGCTGCGCGAAGTCCTGGAGACTGCGATCTCCGGAAGCGATCAGGCCGTGCCCGCCGAGGAACGCGACTACGTCATACGGGTCAGGGCCGCGCCGAGCGCGCGGGAGAAAATCGAGGCCTACGTCGCGGGCCTGGTCGAGATCCAGCCCCGCCTGGCCCCGGTGTATCTGGCCCTGCGCGACGCCGCCGCGACCGACCCCGACTCCGCCGCAACGTGGCGCGAGATCAGCGAGCGACGGGCACGCAACATGCGTGCCTTCGCGGCCGACCTGCGCGCAACCGGCGAGCTTCGCGGCGACTTGTCCGATGACGACATCGCGGACATCGTCTGGAGCATGAACGGCCCCGAGTACTGGACCCTGCTCGTCAGCGACAGAGGCTGGACATCCAGGCGATACGGCAACCACATCAGCGACGCCTGGCAACGACTATTCCTCGCCCGCCCACCAGCCAGCGAAAACCAACAGCACGAAAACCAACCTGGTCCCACATCAGGTGCATGATCAGCGCTTCGAGATCGCCGAACCCGCGCGGTGGAGGAGCCCGGGATGTCCAAGGCAGATCGGAACCGGCAGCGCGCTCAGGAGAAGATCGCGCAGGCACGCGCGCTCGACGAACGGCGCAGGCGCCGACAGCTGGTGCTGACTGTCATTACGTCGGTGGTTGTCCTGGCCAGCGCGGCCGTCGGCATCGCGCTGGCGGTGAGCAGCGGCGGGCGGGCAGGCAGCCCTAGATCACCCCATCTGGCGCTGGCATCGCTGTCCACGCTGGGCCCGCTCAAGCCAGCACCATCACCAGGACCGGCAGGTCCGGAAGGCGTCCCGATCCCGAAGGCCGGCCCGCTCGCGAGCACGGCCACGAAGGCCACGGGCGGGACCGTCGACGGCATCTCCTGCCAGACCAGCGAGCAGACGATCTTTCATATCCATGCCCATCTGACCGTCTTCGTCGACGGTGCCGCACGCCAGATCCCGGCCGGGATCGGAATCCCCGGCGCAAAGGCCCAGAGCACTCCGCAGGGCCCGTTCATCTCGTCGGGGACGTGTTTCTACTGGCTGCACACCCACGCGGCCGACGGCATCATCCACATCGAATCACCTGTGCATCGCACCTTCACGCTGGGCGATTTCTTCGACATCTGGGGTCAGCCACTCGGGCCACAGCAGGTCGGTCCGCTGACGGGCCGGGTGATCGCCCTCTACGACAACAAGGTCTTTCGCGGCAATCCTCGCGACCTTCCGCTGAACGCGCACGCGCAGATCCAGCTCGACATCGGCACTCCGCGCATAGCCCCGGTGTCGATCAGCTTCCCGAACGGCCTCTAGGCGTTCTCACTGGGTGCGGGCGTGCGGCGTATGCTGGCTGAAACTTGAGTGCGTCGTTGGGTCAAGACCCCGCCTGACTGCTGTAGCAGGAGGCGGCCTGATGGTGTACGCGGTTACGAGCGATCCCGGGTGATCGCAGCCCCAGCTACCGCTTCGGAGGCGGAATTCGTGTCCGCGGAGCCGCATCGGCAAGCTTCAGTCCCGGGTTACGGCTGTGGTTAGCAAGAGGTCCGACGTCATCTGGAGCCAGCTCGTGGCGCATGCCGCGGTCACCGGCTCGGCTGTCGGGATCGGCAACGTCTGCGCCGTGGCGGCCGGGCCGGTACTCCTGGGCGGCGCGTGGGTGGCCCTGGCCCGCAATGGCGAGCCTGACATGGTGATCTGCGTGACCGACCCGGTGGCGGAGCGGCTCGCGGAGTTCCAGCTGACGCTCGGCGAAGGGCCATGTCACGACGTGCTGACATCGGGCGCACCCGTTCTGGCCGCCGACCTGGACGACACGGAGCCAGGCAGGCTCTGGCCCGCGTTCACGCCCGAGGCCCGCGAGCTCGGCGCCGTCGCGATCTTCGTGTTCCCGCTGATCATCGGGGGGATCCAGGCGGGAGTCATGGGACTATACCGCCGCTGCACTGGTTCCCTGTCCCTGGGGCAGCTCGGCGACCTGCTCATTCTTGCCGACGTGGCCACCTTGCTGCTGCTCCACACCGCAGACGGCCACGCAGCTCAGCCAGAAGCCGCGGAGCTGGACGGGCAGCAGGCGGACCTGGCGTCGCACCGCGCCGAGATCGACCAGGCCACGGGCATGCTCACGGTACAGCTCGGGGTCCCGGTCGCGGAGGCATTCGCCCGGCTCCGGGCTTACGCTTATTCGGAGAACCGGCGGCTCGCCGACGTGGCCGGCGACATCGTCGCCCGGCGCCTGCAGTTGCGCCGCGACCCAGAACAAGACAACGCTCAGTGACCACCGTCCCAGCCCGGGCGGCGACCCGCCATCAGCTCTACAGACAACTACCTGCCCGGACGAGAGGGTGACCAGAATGGACACGGATCTGCTGTCTGACACTTTCGTCGACTTGGCCGACACGATGGTGGCGGACTTCGACGTCATCGACTTCCTGCAGATGCTCACCGACCGCAGCGTTGCCCTGCTGTCCGCGTCCGCAGCCGGGGTGGTGCTCGCCGACCCGCGCGGCACCCTGCGCCTGGCAGCATCCTCGAACGACGCCGCCGCGCTAGTCGAGCTCTTCCAGCTGCAGAACGACGAGGGACCCTGCCTGGAATGCTTCCGCACCGGCCAGCCCGTCGCCGCTGATGACCTCGCCGCCCCGGACCAGCCCTGGCCCAAATTCGCAGCCGCCGCCACCCAGTCCGGCTTCCGTGCTGTCCAGGCCCTGCCGATGCGGCTCCGGGACCAGATAGTAGGCGCGCTGAACCTCTTCCGCGCCGAGCCAGAGCCGATGCACCCTGCACAGCTGCGCATCGGCCAGGCCCTCGCCGACGTCGCCACCATCGGGCTCCTGCACGAGCGCAACGTCAGCCGCAGCGAGATCGTCGCCGAGCAACTCCAGTCAGCCCTTAACAGCCGCGTCGTCATAGAGCAAGCCAAGGGCAAGCTCGCCGAGCGCCTCAGCATCGACATGGACCACGCCTTCAGCCTCCTGCGCGACCACGCCCGCAACAGCAACCAGCGGCTCACCGACGTCGCGCGCAACTTCATCACCAGCACCAGCGCCGACTTCCCGCCCCAGCCACAGCATCAGAGCGTTCGGCGATAGTCCCTGACCACCCCAGCCCGCCTCGCGCGGCTAGCCCGCCGCCGCTGCCCGGGCAATCGACCTGCCGACGGCGTCCAGGTGGCGCAGGGCCTGCAGATAAGAGGTCAGCATGCTGGTCTGGCAGTAAGGCAGTTCATGCCTGGCGCAGAAGTCTCTGATCAGGGGCTGAGCGCGACGCAGGTTGGGCCTGGGCATGGAGGGGAAGAGATGGTGCTCAATCTGATAGTTGAGGCCGCCAAGCGCCAGATCGATCAGCCAGCCGCCATCGACGTTTCGTGAGGTCAAGACCTGGCGCCGCAGGAAATCGACCTTCTCTGCGCTATCAAAGATGGGCATGCCCTTGTGGTTAGGGGCGAAGGAGATACCCAGGTACAGACCGAAAAGGCCCTGGTTGACGAGGATGAAGGTAACCGCCTTGACCGGCGAAAGCACCAGGAACACGGCGGCGACATACGCGGCCACGTGGATGACGAGCATGGCGGCCTCGACCCGCCTGTGCGGCGCTGAGCTAGTCGCGACCGAGCGGATGCTGGCCGCGTGGAGGCTGATGGCCTCGCCGAGCAGGAGAGGAAAGAACAGGTACGCCTGGTAACGGAAGAGGATCTTGACCAGGCCCCGGCTGCTGGCCGCCTGGCCAGAGGTAAAGGCCAGTGCCCCGATGGCGATATCGGGATCGGCACCCTCGGTGTTGGGGTTGGAGTGGTGTCGATTGTGCTTGCTGACCCACCAGCCGAAGCTCAGCCCGATCACTAGATTGCCGAGGAAAAGGCCAAGTATCCGGCTTTGTCGCCTAGATCCCGAAATCTGTTGGTGCCCGGCATCGTGGCCGAGGAAGGCGATCTGCGTGAACGCGATGGCCAGGAACGCCGCCACGGCCAACTGCCACCACGAGTCGCCAACCAGGACAAAGCCCACCCAGCCAGCCGCTAGCGCCGTGACAGTCATCGCGATCCGCAGGGCATACCACCCGCGCCGCCGTTCCAGCAGCCCTGCCTGCCGGATCTCACGAGACAGCTGCGCATAACGGCTGCCCCGAGGCAACGCCCGAGCCATGGCTGAGGGCTCGAGGGACCGCTGCGTCGCCGCAGCAGCCGTCTGAGGGGTTCGCATTCGAAGCCTGCTCCTGGGATGTACACCGACATAGCTGATGCACCGCCAGGGTCTTGAGCGGCATGCATACCTTGCCCGGTCAACAGTACCGCTGATTTGCTCCGACCTCATCTTGGGGTGCGACAGCCTGACCTGCCAAGCGTGGACGGACCTTGCTAACCGCTGGCTACCGTGCGATGGTACAAAAACTAGAAGACGGCTTTGCTGCTCCAGACACTGGCAGTTCGCTGCCCAGGTCTGGAGTTTTTTTATGTCACCGCTCCCGACCCCCTACGCTGGACCCCCGAATTAAGCAGGCGTGAATGAGCACCAGCTCCGTTGATCCTGCGCAGGCGTCCCTGCCGCTGGCAGCGAATTCGCTGTACGACGCTCAGCGCGGCATCTATTACAGCAAGCCGCTCCTTCGCGGCTGGCTGCACCTGCTGTGGTTCGGGGCCTCGCTGGTGTTCGGCACCCTGCTGCTGGCGGGGACGCACGGAGCCACGCGGGTCACCGCCACGGCCATCTACGCCGTCAGTGTCAGCGCCCTGTTCGGAGTCAGCGCCCTGTACCACCGCGGCACCTGGAGCATCGCCTGGAGCGCGCGGCTGCAGCGGCTGGACCACGCCATGATCTTCTTCCTCATCGCCGGCACCGCCACGCCTGCTTTCCTCTTCGCCACCCCAGGGGCCTTCGGCTGGGTCTGCCTGAGCGTCCTGTGGATTCTCACCCTCTGCGCAGCCACGGTGCACCTGGTCTGGATGAACGCCCCGGAGCTCGTGGTCGGCGGGACATTCGTAGGGCTGGGCTGGGCGGCCGCACTCTCCCTGCCGGGGGTATGGATCCACGCTGGCGTCGCAGCCGGAGCACTCATGGTCGGGGGCGGCCTTCTCTACACTGCCGGAGCCGCGTCCTACCATCGCCGCCGGCCCGACCCGCGCCCATCGGTGTTCGGCTACCACGAGGTCTTTCACGCCTATGTCTGCGCTGCGGCAACCTGCCAGTTCATCGCCATAGCGCTCTTCGTCACCTGAGCTTTAGCCGTTAGCTGCTGTCAGCCGCGGAGTGTGCGTCGGCGGCTGCCTGCAGGCCGGCCAGGATCGTGTCTAGGCCGGCGCTGAATCGTTCGCTGCGGTTATCGGCCCACACCTGCTCGCCGAGGGCAGCAAGGACGGGGAACCGGCTGCTGGGCAGCGCCTGGAAGAACGCGTGCAGCTGGCTCCTGGTCGCGGCGTCCTGCACGCGCCGCTCGTTGACGGTGGTACGGTCGCTGAGCGCGAATCCGACGGTGTAGTCGTAGACCAGCCAGAAGGCTTGTGCGATCTCCCGCTGCGAGAGGCTGGACTGACCCAGCCCGGTCAGCAGGGCTTCGGCCAGTGCCAGGGAGTGCGGGCCGAGCGGATCGCGGGTCTTGAGCAGCGCGGCGATCCCCGGATGGCGTTCCAGGACAACGCGCAGGCGGAGGGCGAGCACCCTCACTTGCCCGGTCCAGGCGGCGGCGCGATCGCCCTGACAGTCCACCTCGGCGAGCACCCCGTCGACGACCAGATCACAGAGCTGTTCCTTGCTGCGGACGTGCCGGTACAAGGCGGCGGGGACCACGCCGAGGCGAGCGGCGAGATTACGCATGCTGAGCGCGCCGGCGCCGTTCTCGCCGATGACGGAGAGCGCCTCGGCGACTACCCGCTCGCGGGTGAGCACGCGTCGGCGGCGGTCCTGGTCGTCCGGAGAGCCGAACCACAGCAGCCGCTCCGAATCGGACGCTCCCTGCGATGCGCCTGCCATAGCCACCCCTTGGGTCTGAACTTGACTTGTGAACATCGTACACACTAGAGTGAACAGTGTTCCTCGGAAGTGAATGTCGTTCAGTCGAATTGCATTTCTTTCCCGGGTCTCCGGGCCGCTGGCCCGGCGAGAACCATGAGGGAGAACGACATGACGATGACAGCAAGCTGGGACGTATTTGAAGATCTGCGCGGTGCTCAGGACGAGTTGATGCGGATGAGCAGGATGCCGGGCCAGTGGCTCGCCCAGTTCGGCTCACCGCTAGCCAGCGGTTATGCCGCCCAGGCGTGGTCGCCCGCGCTGGACGTCACCGAGCGCAAGGACGTCTACCTGGTGACCGCAGAGGTACCCGGCGTCGCGGCTACGGACCTGGAGGTTACTGTCCAGGACGGAATGCTGACGATCCAGGGCGAGCGGCGCGCTCACACCGACGCTCCCGGGGACAAGATTCACCGGGCCGAAGCCCGTTACGGCGCCTTCCGCCGGTCGGTCACCCTGCCCGGTCACGTCGAGGCCGACAAGATCGAGGCCACCACGCAGGACGGCGTTCTGCGGATCCTGGTACCCAAGTCACACGAAGTCCGGGCTAGACACATCCAGGTGCACGCCGGAGAGGCAGAGCCAGCGGTCGCTGCCACGGCCGTTGACAACGGTCACTGAGGTCGCCGGAGTGCGCGCTTAGCTTGCCGCGCACCAAGCTGAACGCCTCCTCCCTTCACCACCTGCACGGTGGGGGGAGGAGTTCCCCTTCTATCAATGCTGTCCCGCCAGCCGGGACGGAGACGGGCCAGCGACATGGCGTCGGCAATCACTGCAGTTGTTAACCTCGAACCGGCCACTGTCCCTGGCCAGAACACCTCCGACGGCGCGCGGCTGAGTCTCGGTCCCGCGACTCTGCGGCACGCTGACATCAACGGCGGATGGTGGCCGCGCTCCAGGGACGCCGCAGCCGAGTTGCCCGCGCTTGTTGCCGGGCTCAGCGCGCGATCCGGTCGGGTCAGGCGGATAGCTCTCCAGATCGAT
Source organism: uncultured Actinomycetota bacterium (assembly GCA_963737865.1). Lineage (GTDB taxonomy): Bacteria > Actinomycetota > Actinomycetes > Streptosporangiales > Streptosporangiaceae > Chersky-822. The sequence continues at coordinate 58,258 of CAVTUG010000002.1, forward strand.
GCCTTCGAGAACATCCCGCATCAGTTCGCTGCCGGAGGGCACAAGGTGCGGGTGGGCTGGTTCAGGCACATGAACCCGCATACGGTCCTCCTCACCATGGCCGATCAGGACGACCTCGTCTTGCTGGTGATCCCGCCGCATGCCAGCCCGGCAGCAGCCGCCGAAGCGCTCAGGCTCGCGGCGGCTGGCAGCCAGGCCGGGGGACCCGAAGCAATGCTGGCAGCAGCCTCCGCGCTAAACGGCCTGGAGTCCGTCACCGAGCAGCCTGCACATCGGTGAACACGACCGCTCAGCGCATCAGCGGCCCGGAAGCACCGGGCCTCACCAGTACCGTCGCCCGGCTGACCGGTGACCTCGACGTCGCCGCCGCCCCCGCGCTGCGGGAGAGCCTGCGCCGCCTGCTCCGGCCCGGCACGAGGCTGCTCGTCATCGACCTGTCCGACGTGCCAGCGTGCGATACGGCAGGTCTGGCCGTGCTAGTCGGCGTGCAACGCAGCGCAGCGGCGCAAGGTATCGTCGTCCGCCTGACCAGCCCTAGCCCCCAGGTCGCTGAACTGCTGCGAAGCACCGGCCTGGACCGCAGGCTCACGATCGGCGCCGCCGACCCGGACCTGCACCCTCACCATCGGAACCAGCAGGCAACGGCATGTCCTGCGTCCGCCGAGGCCGCCTAGAGTCGGCGAGGCTGCGGTCTGACAGTCAGGCGGCTACCACGGGGGTGCGGCCAGTCGCTGAACGCAGATGCGGCGCTCCTCCGGGTTCTCGACTGCCTCGGCCAGGCGGCTCGCCTCGGCCTTCAGCTTCCCGGCGTCGCTGGCGCCCGCGCGGGACGCCACGCGGGCGGCTCCCTCGGCGGCGAATGCACGGTCCCAGTCGGTGAACGCTGCCGGATGGGCGGCAATCAGCTCGGCGCACCGGTCGACGTGGCGCTGGGCGAGGTCGAGTTGCCCGATCGCCACGGCGACGGTCGCGATCAGGTACTCGGCCCGCCCGTGGTTAGTGACCGTGCCGGCCTGGATCCAGTGGTGGGCGGCGGCGTAGGCCGCGTAGAGCGCCTGCTCCTGCTCGGTGTGCGGGCTCAGCTCAGACAGGCCGTTGTCGACCAGGTCCCACGTGCCGTTGTTGAGCTCGACGGCGAACCAGCGATCCAGGTCCCGCCCGCCGCTCTGCTGCGCGACGACGGCTCCCGCGAGGTCACGCCAGCCGTCGAAGCCATGCTCACGGGCGATCACCAGCTGGGCGTCGCGGAGCGCTATCTCGGCACCCGACTCTGGCAGGATCGCGCGCACCCGCGCTACCGCTGCCGGGCTGCCTCCGCCGAAGGCGCGCCGTAGTTCCTTAGCCTGCGCCCGCATCTGAGCCAGGTCAGCATTGTCCGGAAGGGAATTGTCCGGCAGAGAGTTGTCGTCCACGGAGTCCTCCATCGCCGGCCGGGTCCGCTGCAGCCGACCGCGACAGGACACGACGAATGACCGTGCGGTGCTCGGGGGAATCCAGGTGCACTCGGTGCTTGCCGCGGACAGGAGGCGCCCTGGTGCGCTCTCCCCCCACTATAGCGGGCCTCCGCTCTGGCCAAGGACCTGAAAAGGACGGAACGAGGATGCGGCCCCGCACTCTGGCCGTGAGCAGCGCACTCAGAGCATCGGCTGCTCGCTGGCACACTGACGAAGGGCGGCCGATGGTCCCGAAGCTGAAGCCCGCAGGCTGGGAACGCGTCGGCGACGCGACCAGGATCGTGCTCGATCCGCGCCAGTCGATCGAGTTGCGGAATCTCGTGCGAGCCGATGATCCGCGATTGGCTCGGCCTCGGGCAATCATTTTCGATGTGGCTTAAGTGTCGAATGGTTCACCTTGCCGCCAAAGGTGAAAGGGCGGCCGGGCCCGCTGTACGGTTCGTGGCGGCAGGGCCTGGCTGGCCGACTCGGCCCGGAGTTGCGGCCGCTGGCGTCCATTCACCCGATTGGCCGTCCTGGGCTCGACATCGTCTCGATCGTCGGCACTGCCGACTCCATCGACGAAGGTGTCGACGGCTTGCTGTCGGCGTCCAGGAAACATGTCCGCGCCGAGATCGACTGGCTGCTCTGGTACCACCCGACCGTCGAGTGGCCGTGGACCCAGCTCGACTCCGAGGCTGAGCTGCGTCAGCAACTCGGCGCGGCGATCGCCGCGTTCCATGCCGAGGCGGTGGAACCTTACTGGACGCAGATCCGCCACTCCCTGCGAGCCGAGCGGGCCGCTCAGATCGAGCGCCTCGCGGGGGCGGGGATCGACACCTTTCTGGCAGGCATCTGCCCGCCGATGATTCAGTGGCATCCGCCGGTGCTGCACGTCCGCAACGCACCCGGGCCTGAGCGCGACGTGAGCCTGCGCGGCTCGGGCCTGATCTTCGCCGCGTCGGCGTTTCTCAGCCCCTATCCCGTCCTGTTCACCGACCTGGTCAACCGGGACGGACCGCCTACGCTGGTCTATCCGGCGGTGCGGGACCTCGGCCAGGCGTTCGAGCTCTGGAACATTCAGGAGGAACGGCAAGCGCTAGCGGGACTGCTTGGCCGGACTAGGTGCTCAGTGCTCGACGCGGTCGCCGGCGGCTCCAGCACCGGGGTACTCGCGCAACGAGTCGGGATCTCGCCCGCAGCGGCCAGCCAGCACCTCGCCGTGCTCCGGCGAGCAGGCCTGATTACCACCCACCGGAGCGGCCGTTCGGTCGCCCATTCGCTGACCGCGCTCGGTTCCGCCTTGCTCACCGGCGGCCCGCCGGTCCCGCCGGTCAGTGCCTGACGGCGTCGAAGTGTCGGGTGCGGGTCGGCCGATTATCCCGTTGCTCTCGGCTGACCCGCTTGATTACTCTCCGGGCATGTCCGAGGCCCCTGATCTTGCTGCCGACTACGCCAAGGTGTTCGCGCACTTCGGCGCGGAACTGGTGCCGGAGCGCTCCATCTACGTGTGGTCGCCGGTCTTCCCGTGCCTGATCGCTGGTCGCTCGGCGGTGGTCAAGCGCGCCCGGCGGACGCCGGAGGGGGCCTCGGCGGTCGCCGCCACGACCAGGGAGTGGCTGGCCGCCGGCGTCGCGGTGGTGACGCCGCTCGAGCTGAGCGTGGCCAATCCGGCCCAGGTTGGCGACCAGAACTGGGTGGCCTACCCGTTCGTCGATGGCCAGCGCTATTCGGGGCGAGCACCGGAGATCGAGGCGGCAGGGGCGCTGCTGGGCCGGATCCACGCGCGTGACTTCGGGCCCGCTCGGCTGCCTGCTTTCCGCTGGCCAGACCACGAGCAGGCGCGCGAGGAAACTGACGTGGAGCTGCTGCGCGAGGTGGTGACCCCGCATGTCCCTGAGCAGGTGCTTGACCGGCTCGCGAGACTGATGTCAGGTTTTCCTGCGCAGGCACTGCCCGCGATCCGCGCCGCCGGGCTGCCCTGCCGGAACGTGTGCATGGACTACAAGGCGACCAACCTGATCTATGCCCCGGACGGGCCGGTGCTGGTCGATCCCGACAACGGCGACTACGGGCCGAGGCTGCTCGATCTCGCGCAGGCGGCGCTGTTGTTCCATACCGATCACGAAGCAGCGCCCGCACGGCCGTTCGATCATGGCGAGTGGTCCGGCTTCGTCGGTGCCTACCTGCGAGAGACCGACCTGACCGATGACGAGCGGCAGCTGTGGCCCGCGGCGATCGAGTTCATGCTATGCATGGAGGGCCACTGGGCGTTCACCGGCTCGCCGAGCGAGTGGGACGACCCCCGGCAGCGGTCCTTCCTGCTAGCGCTGGCCGGCGCGGACGCGGCCGACTTTCCGCTGCCCTGACGGTCGGCAAGCCTTTGACCAGTTGGATTACCAGCTTCTGGTAATCGGCTTCCGCGCGTGCGATATTGACTTTGAACTATTCACCGGACCATACCGGAGGAAAACATGACTCGCCGACCGCTTCGGACAGTGGCGCCACTCTTATTCGCGACCGCCCTTGCTCTCGGCACCCCGCTTGCCGCGACCGGGACCGCCCAGGCCTTCCAGAGTCTTCATACGTGCTCATCGCTCACTGGACTGGCCGGCGGAATGGTCACCGGTTTTCACTGCCTTGGCGGCCAGCAGGGGTTCGGCCCCATCGCCGCGAGCGGCTACCCGACCTACCTATGCACCTCCTACACCTTCGGCCCCGAGACCACGTTGCCCTACTTCGACTACATCGAGGGTTTCGGCTGCACGGTAGAGCAGTAAACCCGAAGGCATGTAGCAGCGAGCCGGCCAGGGTTAACCCGGCCGGCTCGCCATTTTGTCAGGCAGCTAGTTGATGGTCAGGGCGTGATGTCCACGACCTGGGGGTCGTGGTCGCTGGTCTGGTTGGCGAACTCAGCGTTGATGTGCACCACCTGGTAGGTGAACTTGCTGATGCCCTTGCTGACCAGGATGTGGTCGAGTACCTCGGACACGCCGTCGAAGTCATAGGTGTACTGCTGGCTGGCCGGCAGTGTCGTGATCAGGTCGGTCAGCGTCGGGGTACCTGTGCCGTCCGACGTCCCGGTCTTCAGGATCGACAGGGCCGGGCTGAACTGGTAGTCGTTGAGGTCGCCGACCACGACGACGTCGGCCTTCCGGTGGATGGCCAGGATCTGGTTGACGAAGTCGTGCTCGACCTGCGCCTGGCCGGCCCGCTGCACCGCTGAGCTCTGGGCCGGGAACTGGAAGCGCCCGTCCTGGCTCTGGTCGCCCAGCTTGGCGTCGAAGTGGTTGGCGATGACGAACACATCCTTGCCGTTGAACACGAACTCGCCAACCAGCGGCTTACGGCTGGACGTCCACACCGGGTTGGTCGGGTCAATCCGCCCTGGCGACAGGGTCAGGGCCGGCGAGCCATTCGCGGCCTTGACGACCTGAGTGCCGGTCGTCGACCGGTCAACCGTCGGATCGCCGGCGTCGACGAACGACACCACGCTCGGGTTGAACAGGAAGACGACCCGGATGTTGCCGCCGGGCTCGCCGCCGTCCTGGTCGTTGACCGGGTCGATCTCGCGCGAGTCGTAGGCCGGGCCGCCGGCGGCCGTGATGGCGGTGGTCAGCATGCTGATCGTCTGGGTGGCGGCGACCACGCCGTCATCGGTGGCGCCGTCGTTGTCCTGTACTTCCTCGACCGCGATGATGTCAGGCGAGGCCAGGTTGGTCACGATGCCGTTGGCCAGCGCGGTGAACTTGCTGGCCGGGTCGGACGGCGCCAGGTTCTCCACGTTGTAGGTCGCGATCGACAGCTGCTTCTTGGCCGGCCCGGCGGCAACGACCGCGGCCAGGTTGTTGCGCTGCACCGGGCCGAGCGTCGTCGCGTCGATGAGGTAGCCCCCGAACTCCGAGTAGTCGATCGGGCCGATCGTCGCTCCCGTGAAGACGTCGCCGACGTTCACCTCGGGGTTGCTCCCGTCGGCGGTCACGACCTCGAGCCGGCCGGAAGGCGTGTCGTTCTCGGCGGTCAGCAGGGTGCCGCCACGGTAGCTGACGTCCTGGTCCGGCTTGGTGGTGATGTACTCCTCGCCGAAGGAGTCCGACGGCCCGACGACGCGCGCGTTGTCGACCTCGACCCGCATGCCCTCGATCGACTCGTAGAAGTCCAGGGCCGAGCGCGTCGGGTCGATCTGGGTCGACTCGATGTTGCCGCCGCCGAGGTCAGGTGCGTAGGTGCTGGGCACCGTGTCGGGGCCGAGCACGATGGGTGCGGGCAGCGGGTTCCCGGCTGAGAGCGTGATCACGGTGGGGTCGTCGATCTCGGTGATCGACAGGTTCGAGGTCGTGGCGACCGTGTCGCCGCTGGCCAGCGGGTAGAACTCGGAGACCTTGCCGGACACCAGCACGGAGTCGCCCGGCGACACGGTCGGCGTGCTGCTGGTGAAGACGAAGATGCCCTCGCTGGTAGCCGGGTTGCTGTCCGGGTTCGGGTCCTGGATCCAGAAGCCCTTGCTCGATCCGGCCGACCGCGCCCCGGTCACGATGCCGGGCACGTTGGTGACCGCCTTGCCGTTCTGCGGCGAGAGGAAACCCGTGCCCTGGATGTCGTGGATGGCCAGCGGGCCTGGCGTCGCACCGCCACCGCCACCGCCGCCCGCTCCGGCAGTGGGCGCGCCCGGCGTCGGGGCGGCTGCCGTGAAGTCGGCGCCGTTCTGGTCGGTGTCGGCCGTGGTGCTGCGCTGGGCCGACGTGGTGTTGCTCAGCCCGGGGGCGTCGGCGCTGCCCTCGTGGATGACTGCGGTGCCGTAGCCGACGAGATCGACGATGTCGGAGTCGGCCGCGCAGTCGGCGGCCGTCTTGCAGGTCAGGGCGGTCGAGTTGTCGACCAGCGCGACCGTGCCGGATGTCCCCGACATGTTGATCGACCCGGTGGCCTGCGTCGCGGGCAGGCCCGTCGTGCCGCCCGTGCCCGCCGCTTCGCCGATCAGGTACAGGCCGCCGCCGGCGAGCGCGCCGGTGAGCGGCGTGACCTGCCAGGTCGTCGTAGCGCCTGGACTGGCCGAGATGTACTGCACCGACCAGCCGTCGACGGCGGCCGAAGCACTGCCCGCGTTGGCCAGCTCGATGAAGTCGTTGGTCAGGGTGGCGCCGCTATTGCCGCCGCCGCCGTAGACCTCATTGACGACGACCCCGGACGAGGCCGCCTCAGCGGGCGCGGTCAGGGCTGCGGCCGCGGTGACGCAGGTCAGAGCGACCAGTGAGGTCGCGGTGATGGCACTAGTGATACGGGGACGGAACTTGCCCACGCTTGCTCCTCCAAAGGCTCAAGACAGCTCAGCAATTACAGCTGAACACAAAGCGGCCTCATTGTCTTGGACGAAAATGGCAGCGAGATGAACAGAACCCTTCTGGCCCGGATCGAACAGCAGCATGGCCCTACCTACTGCTGTCTGGATGACAGTAAGTAGGCACATGCTGTCCTCGGGACGGCTTCGAGCCGACCGGCATCGTTTGACCGCCACCCCCACGGCCGGCTCCTGACCAAAGGCCGCCGGGGCCGTGCCAGCAACTGGCCAGTACTGACAAAAAGCTGCAAGGCATTGTCCTAGCCACTGCCTAGTATGTGGCACTGTTATCGGCCGATTATTGCAGGCGAGTCCTTCCGCATAGCCACAAGAAAGGCAAGAATGTGAGCAAGATTCGCTTATCGGCAGCGGCTGCCGCAGGCCTGACGATACTTTTCACCCTATTCGCACTTCCGGCAGCAGCCAATGCCGCAGTCCGCTCTCCAGCAGCCGCGCACCCTGGAGCCCAGGGGATCACGGCAGTGATGCATCGATCCGCGAACGGAGCGGTAGCACGCCAGATCGTGGAGCGGCCGCAGATTATCGAGGTCAACTGCGGCAACGAAGGATTCGGCGTCAGCGGCGGGCAGTGGTACTTCGCGATCTCCTGCTCACTGGTCAACGCGACGTCCTGGACGGCGAACGTCCTGTGCTCGGACAATCTCGTCCACAGCGCCGGACCGTTCACGACCTTCGAGAACGTCCAGGTGTTCTGCCCGGTCGGCACGGTAGCTGAGGAAGGCTGGGTCAGCTACACCACTTAGCCCCGCGACCGCTCACGACCGCTGGCCACGAACGTCGGGTGCGCGCTGTAGCCCGCAGCGCGCACCCGGCTTCCATTTGGCGCGGACGGCGGGCCATACTGCTATCCGCATGAGGGACGTCACCGTCGAGGTCATCGCGGCCGACCGGCTCGAGCTAGTGCCGCTGGGTACCGAGCACGCCGTCGAGATGGCTCGCGTGCTGGCCGACCCCCAGCTTTACTCCTTCACCGGCGGCAGCCCGCCGACCGCAGCCGAACTCCAGGACCGCTACGAGCGCTGGAGCGCAGGCTCTCCCGATCCAGCGACCGCCTGGTGCAACTGGGCGATCAGGCTCAGAGCCGGGGGCTTCCTGGCCGGCTGGATGCAGGCGACGATCAGCACCAGCTCAGGCTCGCCCGTCGCGGAGGTCGCCTGGGTCGTGGGCACCCCCTGGCAAGGCCAGGGCATCGCCACCGAGGCGGCCCGCGCCCTCGTCGGATGGCTGCGCCGGCAGTTGGTGCGCACCGTCATCGCGCACATCCACCCCGACCATCACGCCTCAGCCACCATCGCCAGGTCAATCGGCCTCGAACCCACCGACCACCGGCAGGATGGCGAAGTCCGATGGGTCTGCAGGCCTCCGCAAGCGGAGTCGCCGGACTCATCGGCCCGTCCCGGCTGAGCGTTCCCGAGCGGCTCTGGCCACCAAAGATGGTGGACAGTATGGCCCTCTCTGCTGCTGTCGTTTCCGAACGCGTTCCTCTCGCGAGCCTGATTCTGATCTGAGCCGCTTTGTTAGATTTATCCTGACGGTCAACTAATTGACTTCGAACTAGTAAAATGACGGTTGTGCAGCGACAATTTACCAGGCTTGCCGATAAACTCTGTTGACAGCGCCAGCCACGGTCAGGGCGATAGCTCTCGTGCCGCTGACCCTGAGCAACCCTGGACAGCAAGCCACCGAAGACCCCGGCAGCGCCAGCCTTCAGATGGCCGCCCATGGCGGCACCCTTCCGTACTCCTGGACCGCGACAGGGCTGCCGCCCCATCTGAGTATCAACGCCACCACTGGCTTGATCAGCGGCCGAGTCGGGCCGCCCAACCACTACACCGTGGTCGTGACGGTCAAGGACTCGGCGAACCATTCCGCGCAGGTCGAGTTCACCTGGACGGTGGTGCTCATATAGGGCTGGGGCTAGCAGCCAGTCCATCCTGCGGATCAACGCATTGCCTAGTGGCGCGAGGCCCGGTTCTCAGGCGACCGGGCCTCGCCTCCGGCTTTCGCGATCAGCCGGCATCGTAGGAGTCGTGCCATCTCCACCAGGAGTACGGCGGATTCTGGGGGTAGCCCTCCGGTGAGTCCTCCCACTCTTCCTGCCGCCCCAGGGCCGTGATGTCGAGATAGCTCCAGGTGCCGCCCATGACCTCGTCGCCCCGGCTGTTCACGAAGTAGGTGCGGAATACCTGATCGCCGTCGCGGATAAAGGCATTGGTGCCGTGCCACTCGTCGACACCGAAGTCCGCGTCGAAGTCGTCGGTCATCGTGAACCAGGGGATCATCTCCCAGCCCATGCGCGCCTTGACCCTGGCGATCTCGGGCTGCGGAGCGCGCGAGGCGAAGACCAGCGTGGTGTCGCGGGCGTTCAGGTGCGCGAGGTGCGCGACCTGGTCGGCCACCAGCGAGCACCCGGGGCACGCATGCTCGGGCCAGCCGTAGACGCCGGGCTCGAAGAACGCGCGGTACACGATCAGCTGGCGACGCCCGGCGAAGAGGCCGGGCAGGCTCACCTTGCCGTCAGATCCCTCGAACAGATAGTCCTTGTCCACAGCCAGCCAGGGCATCCGCCGCCGCTCGGCGGCCAGCGCGTCCCTGGCCCGGGTCAGCTCTTTCTCCTTCACCAGCAGCCGGCGCCAGTGAGCGTCCCATTCCTGCGCCGTCACGATCGGCGGCTTCGTCATCGTGAGGTTCGCGTCAGTCATCGTGCCCTCCGGTTTCGTCGTGCGAGATAGTGAGCTCCCCGGCCACCGCGCCGTCGAGGTGCTCCTTCAGCGCGCCGAGCGGACTGTCCCAGTCGCGCGCCAGCGCGGCCAGGAACTGCTGCGCTATCCGCATCGGCGCTGAGCGCAGCCGGTACCTGACCCGGCGCCGCTCACCCGGCTCGGCCGTCACCAGGCCGGCCTCGGTCAGCAGGGCCAGGTGCTTGGCGATCGCCTGCCGGGTGATCGGCAGGCGAACCGCCAGGTCCGTGGCCGTGGTCGGTCCCGCTGCCGCAAGCTCGGCCAGGATGGCGCGCCTGCTCGGGTCGGCCAGGGCCACGAAGACCTGCTCGGCGACCGCCTCTTGATCAGGCGGCATCGAGGTAGTCGACCAGCTCGCCCAGCTCGCTCGCCCAGCCTTCGGTGTTGCCGTCGTACGCCTTGGCGTAAGCGTCAGCTGGCAGCTGCGCGAACCCGCTCTCGACCACGGTCAGCCTGGTGCCGTCGCCGACCGGCTCAAGCGTGAACTCGACATAGGTACGGCGCGGGTCGTCGTCGGGCAAGCCGTAGATGTGCCACGTGTACCCGAAGACTGTCGGCTCTTCTACTCGTTCTACCCGCAGGTCAGCCGTCTGCCCCTCCTCCCACTTCAAGGTCGCCGATCCGCCGGGGCGCAGGTCGATCGTCGCCTCGTTGCCGAACCAGGCCCGGAGGCCCTCGGCCGTCGTGAGCGCGGCCCATACCGTTCGCGGCGGGTGAGCGACCTCCACGGTGCGCTCGATGCGATCTGGAAACGCCATGCCCATCCTCCTAAGTAGCAACCAAACAGTTGCGACTGTATAGCAACCTCTTGGTTGCGTCAACCTAGGCTTGCGGCCAGCGACACCATGGTCCTACTTACTGCTGTCTGGATGACAGTAAGTAGGACCATGGTGCTGACGAATTTCGTGGCATAACAGCAGCATGTAGGACCACACTGCTGATCGGCGATCGAGGCGGCCACCGACCCGATCGGTTGGCGAGGCGCTGGGCCAGTTGGTCCCGGCAACTCACAACGACGGGCCGGAGCGAACCCGCAGCCCCGATCCGAGGCCCAGCAAACTCACAGCGACCGCGCCCGAGCGCCAGCTAACTCACAACGACGGGGCGGGAACGGGCGGGGCGCGAACGGGGGCGGGGAACAGGCGGGGCGGGGAGCGGGGCGGGGAGGAGCTGGCGGGAGTCCGGCGGGTGCGGCCGGCGCGTTCAAACTGGCACATTCCGCCGATAGTCGTAACCTGGTGGTATCTGGCGATCGACCCCGCTTGGCGATCAGAGGTCTTAGCGGAGGATGTTGTTATGGGCAGGGATCGGCGCGGAGAACCGGAACTGCCACCAGGTCCCGGCCGGGATCTTGTCGACCTGTTCAAGCGGTTACGGTTCGCGCGGCAGTTGTCCGGCGGGCAGATCGCGGTCAAGACCGGTTTGTCCGCCGGCCATGTCAGTGACGTGCTGCACGGCTGGAAGCCGCCGAGTCCCGACGCCGCGATGAAGCTGGTCAGCGCGCTCGGCGGCAGCCTGGACGAGGCCAAGCTCGCTGGCCGCCTCGCCGAGGAACTGGCGGAACTGAACCGCTATCAACGGCACAAGGCCCGCTCGGCCCACGATGGTGAAACGCGAGAAGATCAGCCGAACGACGACCGCGCACGGCGGAGCGAGCCGACCGCCGCCGAGGCCGGTCCCCGCCCGCCCCGGGTGCTCGAGTCGAGCGAGATCCGCCGCTACCGGGTGGCCGGACTGCCCGGCCAGCCCGAGCGCTATCTCGGCACCGTGACCGGCGACATCCGGCGGGTGCGGTGTGCGCAGGTCTGGGTCAACCCGGAAAACACCGAGATGCAGATGGCGAGGTTCAACGAGTTCTCGGTGTCGAGCATCGTCAGATACGAAGGCGCCGTCCGGGACGAGGTCGGGCGAGTGATCGACGATCGCATCGCTAGTGAACTCGACCGCAAGGTGGCCGGCAGGCTGCCCGTCCTGCCCGGAACGGCGATCGTGACCGGGGCTGGCGAGCTCAGCCGCTGTGACGTGCGCTACCTAGTCCACGTTGCCTCGGTGCAGGGCGAGCCGGGCGCCGGGTTCAGGCAGATCAGCGAGATCGGCCGCTGCGTCACGAACGTCCTGGCCGAGGTCGACAAGATCGCCGCGCAACCACCGTTGCGAACGATCTTGTTCCCCCTTCTGGGCGCGGGACAGGGGCGGGCGGAACCCGAGCCGACGATGAGCGCGCTCGCGGGAGCCGCTCTCGATTACTTCGCGTCGACTCCGTCTTCGACCATTGCCACCATCTACTTCCTCGCCTATACGGACACGGAACTAGCGGCCTGCGAAAGGGTCTTCGCGAGCAGCCATCGCGTGCTGACGACGCAGCGATAGCGAATCTCGTCATTCCTGATTCGGTGCCTGAGCTGCGCGCTCGCCAAGAGCTGCCCTAAGGCACGATCCCTACCACATCACCCGCTGCGGCGATAGGCTAGTAAATGGACAAATGCACCGCCGAGGTGGCAGCGAGTCCGGGGGGATGACAACTTCATGACCTTAAATGACGGCGAAGCGCTGACCGCGCACATCGTCACCGAGATCAAGCTGCTGCGGAAGGGCCGCGGCATCCGGACCCGAGATCTAGACCAGCGAGTAGGCGCCCATCTGCGCGAGCTCACTGGCAGCGCGAGCACCGATCTCGCCGATCTCAGGCAGTCGCTGGCTGGAGAGCTCACCGCCAGGGCCGTGGCGCTGCCTGACGATCTGCGGATGGCCGCGCTCGTGAGCCTGGGCCTGTGGGAGGAGACCAAGCATCTGCCGCTGTTCGGCGACCGCGTCTCCTGGCTCGCCGAACGGGCGGATCGCAACGAGCGCACGGTGCTGCGCCGGATCTCCTCCGCCGAACAGCTGCTGGCCGAGGAAATCGCCGCCGAACTGCGGCGTCGCAGCGCGGGCACGCCATCGGCGGACGGCTGGTACCTGGACGAGTTCCGCACGGTCCTGCGGCTGGACACCCCGACCCCCGAGGCGCACGAAAGACGGCGGATCGTCGCCACGCGCGACGGGCTGCGGCACGTACGGGCCTCGCATGACGTGCCCACCGGTCCAGACCATCGGCCAGTGAGCCTTGGCGCCGAGGTGCTGTGCGGCGGCCGCCTGGTCCGGCGGGCGATCCCGGATAGCGACCGGCATGAGTTCGTGATCGAGCTGCCGACCCCGTTGCGGGCCGGCGAGACGCACGAGTACGAGCTGCATCCTCCGGGTGGCGCCGGGCGAGAAGATGCGCCCGCATTACATCTTCACGCCCGAGTACAGATGCAACGCCTTCGACCTGACGGTCAGATTCGACGTCGACCGGCCGCCTGGCTGGGTGCGGAAGGTGACCCGCGAGACCGTTCGCACCTTCGACATCCCGAGGCTCAACGGGGACCAGATGCAGCTGAACGGCGCCGGCGAAGTGCATGTCCGATTCGACAACCCCGTCCTGTATCTGGGTTACGGCTTGCAGTGGCAGTACTGACGAAGTGCCCGCGACCCTCCCCCCAAGGGGATCGCGGGCACTCGTCGTCATCGCGTGGCGGATGGTCCTACCTGATCCACCACGACAGCAGTGCGACAGCGGCAATTACCAGGTGAATGACACCGTGCGGCTCCAAGGTCCGCCTCCTCTCCCCGATTAGTTCCCGCCAGCCTGCGTACGGCGGCGGGATCGCGTTCGTTCCTGGCCGTGCGGCCATGGCCATAGCTAAGTACGAACAAGGCGCCAGATTCCTAGCCAGCGAACTCGGGCGAAGACTCCCTCACATCGCCCTCGTGACCTGCCGCTGCCGGCCGGGCCGGCGTCGCCGCGACGGCATCCGAGCGAAAGCCAGCGAATCGGCTACCGGCGGCGCCTAAGCCGCAATGCCACCTAGACTATTTTGATCAAGCTTGCGACCTGCGCGTTTGCATGCCCCGGCAGACACGGCCAGCACCTCGGGTTCCTGCCCGCACCGGTCCGGCGCCTGCCGCCGCTAGAGAGTACACGGGTCTTCCCAGGAGCCTTTCCGCATGCAGGAGACTTACAGGCGCTATAGCGCGGTCAACTTTCCCCCACGCGGAACGCCTCCCGCAGGAACCCGAGAACTCTCCCCACGCGGAACGCCTCCCGCAGGAACCCGAGAACGTTCCCCAACGCGGGAATCCTCCCCGGCCGGGCCGGAAACCTCCCGCGCCAGCCCGGAAGATCTCCCCTCAGCGAGAACCCTCCTGACAGCACCCGACCCCCGAGACAACAGCCCGCCCCGGCCTCGGTGCTGACTCCCCTAAGCCGGGCCATTGCGATTCACGATCAACCTAAGCCAGGCGGCATTGCAGCCCAGCCCAGCCCGGCCCGCCTAAGCCCAGCCCGGCCCCGCCTAAGCCCAGCCCAGCCCGGCCCCGCCTAAGCCCAGCCCAGCCCGGCCCCGCCTAAGCCCAGCCCAGCCCAGCCCGCTTAAGCCCAGCCCGGCCGAGCCCAGCCCCAGCCCCAGCCCCAGTCCGACTCGGCCATAAGAATCACCAGCCTATTCCCGATGAATCGGAATAGGCGGAATTCGCGATACAGCCCGACACGATGAATATGTCAAAAATATGACAGGTACCGGGAATCATTGCAATTAGACCAGGCCCGAGCATAATCTCAAAGTCCAGGTCCTAGGGCATCGCATCTGGGGGACGCGGGGGTAATGGTGGCGCATAACCCTGTTTGCCAAGCGTGCGGACAATCTAATAGGGAGTCGGCTCGATTCTGCCGCGATTGCGGCGCACCGAGGCCGGTACCGGCACCACCAGCGGAGCCGGTCGGCCAGCAACCGCCAGAGCAGCCTGGCCCGCCCCGCCGTGCACCCGGACTCCGGGTCCTGGTGCCGGCGGCGGCCGTGCTCGTCGGGGTGCTCGCCGTCGTCGGCTGGCGCGCCGACTGGCCGTCGGCCGTCTTCGGGGCGCGGCAGCAGGTCGCCTTCTCGCAGACCAGGCAGGTCGGTACCAGCCAGACCGGAACCAGGCAGGTCGGCACCAGCCGGCCGGGGGATCCGGGAAGCGGGCGGCACCAGCCAGGGCGAGCCAGCCCCTCGCCCGCCCCGGCGCCGACTTCGAGTCAGGCCCAGCCGCCTGGCAGCACGCCGGTGACCACTCCTACCGAGAGCCCGGGCACCGCCGGCGCGGGCGGGGCACCAACCGGTACCGCTGCCGGTCCGGCGGCAGTAGTAAGGGGCTACTTCGCGGCGATCACCGCCAAGAGGTACGCCGACGCCTGGAAGCTGGGAGGCGTCAATACGGGAATGGGATCGTATGACGCATTCGTCGCAGGATTTACGACCACCGCATCGGACAAGGTGACCATCCTTGCGGTGAATGGCGACGTCGTGACCGCCCGGCTAGTGGCCACCCAGACCGACGGAAGCGCGAAGACCTTCCAGGGCACCTACACCGTCGAAACCGGCGCCATCGTGCGCTTCGACGTCCAGCAGATCAGTTAGTAACTCGCGACGAGCCTCAGCGGAAGGACTCTTGACCGTGAAATGCGCGACCTGTGGCAGCGGACTGGATCTCAGCCACCCCTTCTGCGACAACTGCGGAACGCCGGTGCCATCGGACCAGACCGTCCTGCCCCCGCAGCAGTTCATGACCGACGGGAACGGATTCACGCCCCATGACTGGGCCCCGGCCGTCGGCGCGGTGGTCCTGCCCGACCAGCCCGCGCCGCCGGCGGCACCCATGCCGTTCCCGACTCTTCCCGGATCGCCGATCCGCCTCGGGATCGACGAGAAGGTCTGGCGCTGCTACCGGGTGCTCAACTACAAGCGGCTGTCCAAGGGCGAAGGCTACTTGTACGTCACCGACTCGCGGCTGGT
This sequence comes from uncultured Actinomycetota bacterium, assembly GCA_963737865.1. GTDB lineage: Bacteria > Actinomycetota > Actinomycetes > Streptosporangiales > Streptosporangiaceae > Chersky-822. Next base: position 73,640 of record CAVTUG010000002.1, read on the forward strand.
CTTTTTCGCCTACTCGACCGGCCTGGGCACGCAGAAGAGCAGCATCTTGGTCCAGCAGGTCAACATCTCCTCGATCGCCGGGCTTAGCACCTACGTGACCAGGAAGTTCAGCCTCGCGCTGCTCGGCATCGCGCTGCTGCTGTTCGTACTGGGCGTCGGCCTGGCCTTCTCCATCATTGGCATCCCGCTGGCGTTGCTGTGCTGGCTGGGCTCGGTGGCCAGCATCGTCGGGCTCGTCATGGGCGGCGGTCATGTCGGCACAACGATCCTGAGCGTCAACGCCCGGCGCGACGGCGTCGTCAGCTTCGGCGGCAACGAGAAGGTCTCCGGCTCCATACCGCGTATCGCGTACTCGGTGATCCACCCGCTCACCTACTTCCTAGGCGGGACGACCGCTGACTACGTTGCCACGTTCGGCCTGCCCGGCGAGGACTCGGACATGGTCGTGCAGGAACTTGGCGCGCTCATCCTCGACCTGCAGCAGCGCGGCGATACCGCTGCCGAGCACTGGGACCTGTCCGCGCTGGCCCAGGGACCGTCCTCCAAGCCGGGTCTCGAGCAGGAGCGCAAGCGTGAGCGTGAGCGCGGGACAGCACAGGCGTGAATCACCCCACCCGGCCGCAGAGCGCCACCGGGCAGCCTTCGATCAGCGGCAAGTCCAACGTTCCGTCAATCGAAGGCCAGACGATCCAGCCGACGCCGCAGGTCGCCGGGGCCATGAGCGGCAAGCACCCGATCAAGGCCGCGCTCCAGGGCTGGGCAGGCCGGCTGCTCTTCGACGACGACCTGCTCAGTAAGCACGTCCTGTTCCTGGGATCCATCGGCTGCGGCAAGACCACCGCGATGCTGCAGTTGCTGCGAGCGCTGCGGCAGAGCGCTACTCCCGACGACGTGTTCGTGATCTTCGACACCAAGGGTGACTTCCTGCGCGACGTGCACCGGCCGGGCGACGCGGTCATCGGCAACGACCTGCGGCAGGTGCCCGGAAGCGCCATCTGGAACCTGTTCAGCGACTTGCTCGAGCAGAACCGAGCCGACCAAGCCGACCAGATCAACGAGATCGCGGCCACGATCTTCAGCGAGGGTCTGGCGCAGGCCGGCGACAACATGTTCTTCGCGACCGGCGCGTGCGACGTCTTCGCCGCCGTCGTGGAGGCGATGACCAGAGAAGGCGGGACCTATACCAACCAGGATCTGAAGGAGCGGCTCGAAGAACCCCGAGAGGTCCTGTACGAACTGCTCGCCCAGCACAAGGAACTGGCCGGCGCCACCCGCTACCTCGAAGGCGAGCGCACCACCGAGGGCATCCTCGCGTACCTGCAGCAGACGCTGAACAAGTCGTTCTCCGGCGTCTTCCGCCAGCCCGGCGACTTCTCGGTGCGACAGTTCATCAGGGGCAAGGGCGGGCGGGCCATGTTCGTCGAGTACGACATCGCCGTCGGCAACCGGCTCCTGCCGGTCTACCGGGTGCTCATGGACATGGCGATCAAGGAGGCGCTGAGCCTTGGGCGCAGGAGGGCTTCGGGCAACGTCTATTTCATCCTGGACGAATTTGCCTTGCTGCCGCACCTGTCGCACATTGCCGATGGCCTGAACTTCGGGCGCAGCCTCAATCTGAAGTTCATCGTAGCGACGCAGAACGTCAGCCAGATCCTCAGCGCGTATGGCCAGGAGATCGGGCGGAGCATCCTGTCGGGATTCGGCACCCTGTTTTCCTTCCGGCTGATGGACAACGCGAGCAGGGAACTGGTGCGGCAGCGACACGGCGCGAACCGCAAGCAGGTCACCACCTTCAACGCCGTCCGGGCCGCTGGCGTGCAGCACGACTGGGTGCAAGGGCATGTCATCGAGGACTGGGACGTCGCCGATCTGACCAGGGGCCGCTGCGTGGTGTCGCTGCCCGAGGGGCCGCCGTTCTTCTTCGCCTTCGCCGACCACCAGGGCTGAGCGGCCAGGCTGAGCGGCCACGCTGAGCAAGTCAGCGGATCGTCGGACCGGCGGACGGCGGCGAGATCGACGCGCCTGGCTGGGCTTCCTTCGCGATCCCCGCGGCGACGATGGACCGAGCCCAGAGTCCGATGCTGCGGGCCGCCTGCTTCGGGGCGGTCGCGGTGAGGGCGACGGCGAAATGCACCAGCACGTTGCTGACCTTGAGCAGAGCCGACCGCGCCCGGCGACGCCCGGCGTCGTCCTGGGTGCCGCTGCCGAACGAGTCGGCAAGCCGGCACACTTCGACCTGGAGGCGACTGACCCGCTCACCCGCCTCCTTGAACAGCTCGGCCCGGCTCATCTTGCGGTGCCGCCGGCCAATGTCGGCGACCGCCATCCTGGCCTTGTCCACCAGGTCAGACGGTGCGTTCATGCCTTCGCAAGACACCCGTGCCAGCGCGTCCTTGAACATCGGGTCGAGGAACTTCTCGAAGTCCTCGCGACCGGCCACGCACTCCACGATCGGCCCGTCTGGCCCAGCTTCGAACTCGGTCCACCAGGTGCTGCTCAGCCAGTCCGCGAGCAGTTCACAGGCTTCGGCACAGCTCTGCTGCAGCAACCGGTCCTGCTCGGCGACCGAGAGCGTGCTGCGCGGCGAGGTCAGTACGACGGCCTCGTTGATGTGGGCCTGGACCACCGCGATCCGGCCGACCGTGATGCTGGCCACTTATTTCTCCCCCCGCAAGCCGGCCCGCAGGTCCCAGACGCGCACGCAGCGATCCTCGTCTGCGGTCGCGAGCAGCGAGCCGTCGGAGCTGAACGCCACCGACCAGACCGCGCTGGCGTGCCCGGTCAGCTCCCTGACCTGCGACCCAGTCCGGGCCTCCCACAGTCGCGCGGTCTTGTCGTGGCTCGCCGTGGCGACCAGCGCGCCATCGGGGCTGAAGGCCACCGAGCTCACGGCGGCGCCGTGACCGGCCAGGACCGCGAGCTGGCCGCCCTTGGTGTCCCAGATCCTGGCCGTCCCGTCCTCGCCAGCGGTCGCCAGCAGCGCGGCGTCCGGACTGACCGCGACCGCGTCGACCTCACCGGCGTGACCGGAAAGAACGGCGCGCGCTTCGCCGTCTGCACCCCAGATCCTGGCGGTCCCGTCCTCGCTCGCCGTCGCCAGGAACCCGCCGTCTGGGCTGAAGGCCAGCTGCCAGACCCGGCCGAGGTGACCGGTCAGGACGACCGCCGCACCCGTCGCGAGCCGCCAGAGCCGCGCGGTCTGGTCCGGCCCGGCCGTGGCGAGCTGCCCTCCGTCCGGGCTGAACTCGACCGCCACGATCGCGCCGTCCTGACCAGTCAGCGAAGTCACGTAGAGGCCGGTCGCGGCGTGGTAGAGCCGGACCGACCGGTCGTCGCTCGCCGTCGCGATCAGCGCGCCGTCGGGGCTGAACCGCCCGCGCCAGACCGGGGCGTCGTGGCCGGTGAGCGTGCGCACGAGCCGGCCCGTAGCCGTCTCCCAGACCTTGGCGGTCCGGTCGTCGCTCACGGTGAGCAGCAGCGCGCCGTCGGGGCTGAACCGGGCGTCGTTGACCGCCCCTTCGTGCCCGGTGAGCGTCCTTACCAGCGCGCCGGTCGTGGTGTCCCAGAGCCGCGCGGTCCGGTCCTCGCTCCCGGTGACCAGCAGCGAACCGTCCGGGCTGAACGTCACCGTCAGCACGGTGCTCGGATGCGCGGTCAGGGCCCGGCTGCGATCCTGGCCGGCACCCGGGAGCTGCGGCGTCGCTGCGAGCGGAGGGCACTGCGCCAGCAGCGCCTTGGCGTAGGCGGCGGCGACGAGGGCGGCGTAGTTCCGCCAGGTGCGGTTCGCGTGCTGGTCGCCGTAGTCGCTGATGCCCCGGATGACCAGCCACTCGACCCCAGCGGAGAAGCCGGCGTTCCCGACGCCCTTGCCCTCCATCTCGATCGCCAGCACGTCGGGCGCGCTCGCGGCGATCTCGTCCCGCTTGCGGGCGCTGCGCAGCGAGCGGTCGCCGCTGGCGATCATCGCCCGGTGCACCTTGGGCCAGCCCAGGCGGTGGCCCGTGAGCCCTGGGTCGGGATGCTGGACCTGCTCGTCGCTGTCGTCGGCCGCGTACAGCACGTCGGTGCCGTCCGGCGGCCGGCCGAAGTCCGGGAATCGCTCGGCGACGGCAGTGATCCACTTCTCCCACGGACGCTCGCCGGAGAGTTCGGCGACGTCGAGCATCCGCGCCCGGCGTTCGAGCAGCGCCGACGCGGCCGGGAAGGTCCGCCGGGGCACCGGCCCGCTGGCCTGGTGGGAGACGCTGTCGTACTCCACGACGCCCCAGCTCGCCACGACGATGTCGCCGAGGCGAACGTGCCTGCCCGGCCGGTCCGGGCTCGGCACCCCGGCCGCGATGCCGACCATGAGCAGGCAGCGCACCGAAGGGAAGCTCCGGACCAGATTGGCGCAGGCGCTCGCTGCCGCGTCGTTGCCCGTCTCGTCGAGCAGGGTCAGCACCACCGGATGCGGCCCGCCGGGCTCGGTACTCGGCAACGCGCCGACCACATAGTCCGCCCGGTCGCCAGCCACGTTCAGGCGCTGCGGGCCGTCGATCATCGCCCGCATGGCGACGAACTCCTCGGGCAGCGCGGCGATGATCCCGAATGTAGGCTCGGCCCGTCGAGCCGAGCCCTGCGAGCCCTCCGAGCCCTCCGAGCCCTGCGAGCCCGGTACGCCCAGGATCCGCCGCACGCTCGCGATCAGCCGGTCTGCGCCGGCGCGGCACCGGCGCCGAACAAGTCGGCCCGCTGGAGCGAGGCGAGCGTCCGCCCGCCGCCGAGGTCGCGATCAGGGATCTCGCAGTCGTCGAACCGCACCGGGATGAGCCACGGCTGCGAAGGATGACGCTTGCGCAGTTCATCGACCGCTAAGGTGAGCTCCTCGTTCTGATAACTCGACGCCCGGGAAACGCTACGGGAAGAAAAACAGGCGATGAAAGCAAGCGTGTTGCTGGTGATCGCATTTCTGATCCTGGCTCGCCAGTCCTCCCCAGGCCACAGTTCGGCCGTGTCCCGCCAGACGCTAATTCCCGCGTCGCGCAGTCTTATTTCGAGCTGGTCAACTTCGGCCGAATCCTCCCGAACGTAGGAAAGAAACGCAAGCCCTTCTACTGCCCCTCCCTTGGCCACAAAATAAGCTTACGAGATCACCGCGCCCTTATCCGGCTCATCCGGATTGACGGTGTAGTTGTGGCTTGAAGCCGCCAGTTTCCAGTCGCGCCCGTGCGATGTAGTTGGTGAGGTTACGAAAGCCCAGAGCGGAGCCGCGTAGGTGCTCGAGGCGGCCGTTGATCGCCTCGGTGGGCTCGTTGCTGGTGCCCGCGACGCGCCGATTCGGTCGCGTCTGACCCGTGCAGGCAAATCCGAAGGCGTGCGGAACCTCGCATCTGGTTAGGTAGCGAACGTGGATGTTTCCGGTGCTCGGCCAGCGATCGGCCCGCGGCTGCGGCGGCCCGCGCGGTGATCCGCCCTTCGAGCCGATGAACCAGGGCACCCATCCCGAAGAGCTGCCGGCCGAGGTCCTGGACGACGTGGCCAGCGTGGTCGGGGCAGAGGTCACTCTTCTCAGTCGGCTACCAGGAGGCCTCAATGGGGGTGCCATGCGCGTGCAGTTGGCCGGAAGGGCAGATGCAGTGCTCAAAGCAGGGCCCCGGGCACGCCCCGGCCAGCTGGACGAGACGTTGCGAGCCCAGAGAGTGGTCGAGCACATGCGCAGGCGCGGCTATCCCACCCCGGCCTGGCTCGGAGTGGGGGCCACAGCCACTCATGTATGGCATCTGATGGACTTCGTTGACGCGGCTCCCGCGCCAGAGCTGACCCCGTCCCTCGTTGAGCAGCTGATGGAGATCATCGAACTCCAGGCTGGCCAGGCCTCCGAGCCCTACGACCACTGGTCGTACGCCTGGCGGGTCGCCACCGGTCAGGAATGCTGCGCCGGGCTGGATTTCAACGAGGCGCCGGAGCAGTCGTTGCTCGCAGGGCTGTCGCCGGGCTCTCGGGGTATTCCTCCGTGGTGTCGGCCCTGGTCGAGCGCCTGCGGCTCGTGTGTGCCGACGTCCCGCCACCACGAGAGGCACCTGACATGGTCCATGCCGATCTCTCAAGCCCGACAATGTCCTGGTCCGTGACGGAGCGGTGGTGGCGGTCGTGGATATCGGGAACGCAGGTAGCGGCACGCGGGCGACTGATCTCACCACCCTCGAGTGGTACACCTTCCAGGATCCGGCTGGACGGTGTCCGAAGGCGGCTGTGGACGAGAATCCTCGACCTGGTCGGCTGGGAGGGGGCGGCGGTGCTCGCAGCGGCACAGATCCTCCTGCATGCTCGAGAGCCCCATCCGTCACGGGCGCCACGATGTCGTTGCGGGGGTGGTCAAGCGCGGCCATCGCGCCCTCGACGAGCTGAACGCGCTTCGCTAACTATCGCCGGCGGAGATGGTGTGCTGGCCGGCGGCAACGGCGCGGGCAAGTCAACGCTCGTGAAGCTGCTCCTGCGTTTCTACGACCCCGGCACCGTCGCGCCCGCCACTACACCCTCAATCCGGAAGAGCCCCTTATCCATAGCGAATCGGGTAGATGCCTTGTACCGGCTGATGGCCGCCGAAACTGGATTCCAGTACCCCCTGGCCGCCGGTCAGCCCCGGCAGCTGCCCCTGGAGGCTGTGGACCCGCGCCGACGGCAAGGACGCATCGACGACCGTGAGGTCGTCACCACGCGGTGACGGCGCCTGCACGGCGGCCCCGAGCCCGGCCAGGAGCGAGAGCACGGCGCCGATCCGAGCGGCCGGAAACTCGAGCCGCACGCTCGCCATCGGCTCGCAGACCACGGTGCCCGCCTGTGCCAGCGCCTCCGCCAGCACGATCGGCGTGAGCTTGCGGAAGTCGGCGGCGGTGGTCCGCGGTCGTCGGCAGGACCTGCTTGCCCAGCCCGTCGCCGACGTAGTAGCCGCACTCGTCCATCGTCACGACGCAGTCGGTGACCTGCCATCCGTAGCGGCCGCGCTCGAAGGTCTGCCGGACGTACCTGGTCATGGCCTCGGCGAAGCTGCCGGCGGTCTTGTAGATGTAGATCGGGATCGTGCGCGGGTCGATCGTCCAGCCGGAACTCGACCCCGGAGCCGGCCTGCGCCCGGCTCGATCCGAAGGCCGACCGTCGCCGAGTACGGGTGCGTGTCGGACTGCAGCACTCGCACCGCCCTCGCGGGGCCCGCCGGGCGCTCGACGTAGATCATCCGGGTCTCGCGGAACGTGACCGCCAGCCCGTAGTCGTCGGCCAGCGTGGTCTGGATGACCTCCTTCTGAACCTCGCCGTAGAGCGAGACGTAGAGTTCCTGGCGCTCGTCGTCCTGGCGCACGTTGATCAGCGGATCCTGCTCGGCGATCTGGCCGAGCGCCACCCGTACCCGCTCCTTGTCGGCGGGCTGGCCGGGCACGACCACGGACTCCAGCGTCGGCGGCGGGAACTGCGGCCGCGCCGCGGTCTGCGCCGCGTCGCCGACCCGGTCACCGATCTGGGCTTGCGCCAGCCCCCAGACCTTGGCGATCTGGCCAGCGCGGGCGCACGGCCGCTGGAGCGCCGCGCCCCGCTCGAAGACCGCGAGGCTGGTCACCTTGCCCTCCGCCCCGGCCCCGAGATGCACCCGGTCACGGATGCGCACCGTTCCCGGCGAACACCCGCAGGTAGGCGATCTTTTCCGCGTTCGAGCCCCGCTCGATCTTGAAGATGCTGGCGCAGACCGGCGCGTCGGCATCACCGACCGTGGCCGGCAGCAGGCCGGATATACCCGCCATCAGCGCATCCGTGCCGGCGCCGGTCATCGCCGAGCCGAAGAAGACCGGGCTGACCAGTCCGCGTCTGGTCTGCGCGGCCAGTTCCGCCGCGAGCCGTGGGATAGGGGATCGAGGTCTCGCCGTCCACGAAGGCGGCGAGCATCCGGTCGTCGTGCTCGGCGAGCGACTCGGCGAGCGCGGCCCGGTACCGGTCGTCGTCCGCGTCCGCCGGGCTGAAGCTGGCCTCCGCTGTCCCGGCGTGCCGCACCGCGCCCATGGCGACCACGGAGAGCTTCAGCCGGCTCGCCAGCTCGTCGAGCACCTCGGCCGGCCGCGCTCCGCCTCGGTCGATCTTGTTGACGAAGATCAGCGCGGGGATGCCCAGGCGCTGCAGCGAGCGCAGCAGGATCTGGGTCTGCGCCTGGACCCCTTCGACGGCCGACACCACGAGAACAGCGCCGTCGAGAACACTGAGCACCCGGTCGACCTCGGCGATGAAGTCCGGGTGGCCGGGCGTGTCGATCAGGTTGACGGTCACGTCGTCGATCGGGAACGACGCCACGGCGGACTTGATCGTGATGCCGCGCTGCCGTTCCAGCGCGAGCGAGTCGGTCAGTGTCGTCCCGGCGTCGACACTGCCAAGCTGGTCGATCACACCGGCGGCGTAGAGCAGCCGCTCGGTGAGCGTTGTCTTACCGGCGTCTACATGCGCCAGGATCCCAAGGTTGAGCGTCTTCCTCGACACGCGCCATACCCTTCGAATAGGTCACAAAGGCCATCTCGCTGGACATGAACGCGTGCCCCATCTGCCCTCCCTGGACTTCTCGCCGATGCGCTCCTGCGCTAGCCGAACTGTAGTCGCGGGCGCACGGCCCGGACGACTGATTTTGGCTCCGCCTGGTGAACGAGGCCGGCTCGCCCGGTCCGCAGCCGACGGTTAAGCTACCCACGGCCACCCCAATATCGGGCTTCCCAGGCCGTGAGCCATCAGTCGCAAGCCATTCATCTCGCCGTAGCGGAAAGGACTTTGTCATGCCGGACCGGAACGACGGAACGGAGCTGATCCGGCGTTTTGCCGGAAATCCGATCCTGCGTCCAGAGGATTTCCCTGACGGCATCAGTGCCGTATTCAATCCCGGCGCGGTCGTCGTCGACGGGCAGACTCTTCTGCTGGTGCGGGTCGAAGACCAGACCGGTCATTCGTCGCTGATCGTCGCCACCAGCGACGACGGGCTGACGAACTGGCAGGTCGATCCCGAGCGCGGACTGTCACCGCAGCGCGACACCTACACCGAGAGCGGCGGGATCGAAGACGCGCGCATCACCGTAGTCGGCGCCGACTACTACGTCGCCTACACCGGTTACTCCTCCGACGGGCCGCTCGTCTGCCTCGCCAGGACCAGGGACTTCCGTGACTGGGAGCGCCTCGGCGGCGTGCTGCGGCCCGACGACAAGGACGCCGCGCTGTTCAGCGTCAAGTTCGGTGACCGGTGGGCCATGCTGCACCGGCCCGGCACCAGCAAGGGATCGCACATCTGGCTTTCGAAGAGCCCGGACCTGCGGCACTGGGGCGACTCGACGGTGCTGCTGACGACGCGGCGCGGCGGCTGGTGGGACAACAGCAAGATCGGGCTCGGCCCGCAGCCGCTGCTCACCAGGGACGGCTGGCTGCTGTGCTACCACGGCGTCCGGATCACGGCCAGCGGCGCGATCTACCGGGCCGGGCTCGCGCTGCTCGACCGGGACGACCCGGCCAAGGTGCTGGCCAGGGCCGACAACTGGCTGCTCGGACCCGAGGAGTCCTACGAGCGGCACGGCGATGTGCCCAACGTGGTGTTTCCCTGCGGCTGGGTCCTGCGGGACGACCAGGACACGCTGCACATCTACTACGGGGCGGCCGACACCGTCGTCTGCGCCGCCCAGGCCAGCGTCAGCGAGCTGCTCGACTACCTCGCCAGGTACCGGGGCCTTGCGGGCCCGCAGCTGTGAGCCATTCTTAGGAACCGGGCCCGGTTGTCCCCGCACCGGGCCCGGTTCCTGTTATCCCCCCCGGGATCGACGGCTGCTCCGCGCATAGCGGGCAGACTGTGGGTCGTGAGCCGTAGACGCACTGCATGCAGATAGGCATTCCGCAGCACGCCGTCAGGCCGGACTTGGATCTGCTGCCACACCCGGCGCACGTCGCGGCCCACGGCAAGATGGCGACGTGATCGCCCTGCGAGACCAGCCAGCTAGTCTCGGAGATCTGCCACGTCAAAGCTGCCCTCCCGCCGTATAGCCACCTCCAGTGTCCGGCGGGTCACGCTACGACGCACTAGGGCACCACCCCAGGGATTCACCGAGCTGCCGGCTAGGGCGGCGAGGGCGGCTCGGGCGGCGGTCACGCCTGGTGACCAGCCAGGCCGCGCAGGCCGGTCCGGTCGGTGCCGAGCTTGCGGTAGATGTTGGTCAGGTGGAATTCGACGCTGCCCTTCTGGATAAAGAGCCGCCCTGCGACCTCCGAATTGGACAGTCCCTCCGCGACCAGCAGGGCGACCCGCCGCTCGGCGCCCGTCAGCATGGCCAGCAGGTCCGGTGGCGCGTCGGGAGATAGCCCGAGTACCGCGAGAGCGTCGTGCGCCTGACCGAGATAGGCGGCGGCGCCGATCTCGGTGAATCGCCGCAACGCCGACCGCAGCCGGAGCCCAGCGGCGTCGTAGCGGCCGATGGCGCCGAGACACCGGCCGGCCAGCAGATCAATCCGGCCCGCCTCCAGCGGCAAGCCGATCGATTCGGCCAGGTCGTGCGCGGTCTTGAACTCGGCCATCGCCTCGGCGTGAGCACCGCGCCCGAAGGCGATCTGGCCGTTGACCCTGGCGATGCCGAGTTGCGCCGATCGACGGCCGACCGCACCGAACCGGCTGGTGAAATCGTCGAGGGCCTGAGCGGCCTCCTCGAGCTGGCCGAGTTCGGCGAGCGCCTCGGCTCGGAGCGGCCCGAACAGGGTGACCCCAGGCTCCAGCGGGTCGAAGAGCTCTTCGATCCGCTCGGCGGCCGCGAGCAGTGCGGTCGTATCTCCCCTGGCCTGGGCGATGTTCGCCTTGATCACAGCCGCCGCGACCAGTCCTGAACGAGTGCCGACGAACGGCGCCCACTGCTCGGCGACCTCGGAGTGCGCCTGTGCTTCGGCCCAGTCTCCCCGGGCCGCACGAGCGTAGCTCGCCAGCCCGCGCAGCAGTGCGTAGTCCCAGAACCGCTCGTTCTCCTCGGCGTCGCCGACCGCAAGCTCGGTGTGCAGGACCGAGTCGGCGAGCTGGCCGCGCCGGTACTCGACCTCGCCGAGAAAGGCCAGCGCCTGGCTGACCCGCAGCGCCTCACCCCGGTACGCCCGGTCCAGAGCCTCCGACAGGTGCTTGTAGGCGCCGTCGAGGTCGTCGGTCCACAGCTTCACGATCCCGCGGGCGACCAGTGGATCCAGGCCGGTGGGCGTTCCCCTCGTGTCCAGGTCCGCGAGCGCGGCGGCGCCCTGCCCGGCCAGTCCCTGGCCGAGCGTTTTCGCGAACCAGGCGAACCCCGTGACGCGCGGGTCGTGGCTGCTGGCGGCCACCGCGATCTGGCCGTACTCGATCATCTCGGGGTAGGACAGCGTGACGGCGGCGATGATGGCGAGCTGGGCGGCGACCCGCGCCCGCAGGTCGGCGGGCGCCCCGGCGGGCAGCGGGTACCCCTCACCGGTGGCATCCAGCGCCCGGCGCAGCCGCTCCAGCGCCTGGTCGACCTGGCCGGCCAGCAGCGCCTGATAGCCGGCCACGTAGTCCCACCACGGGTCGCCGCCGCCGGCTGCCAGTTCTTCCGCGTAGCTGGTCACGCTCACCGCGTCGCCCGCGATCAGGGCGGCCTCCACCACGGTGAGCAGCAAGGGGGTGCGCCCCGGCCCGTCCGGCGTCAGCTGCAGAGCCTGCCTGAGCCGGTCAGCTGCGATCGCGAGCCGCCCGTGGACGGTGTCGAGCGCCGCCTGCCGCGCTAGATCGGCGGCCAGGCCCGGGTCGGCGCGACCGGCTGCGGCGACCCGGTGCCGCAGGGCGTCGACCCCGCCGAGCAGCGCGGCGGCGCGCTGGTGCAGCTCGGCCCGCCGGGCCAGGCCGATGTGCCCGTAGATCGCCTGGTGCACGAGCGAGTGCGCGAAGGCGAACCGCTGCCCAGCCGTGCCCGGCACCTCGGTGCCGAGCCGCGCCGCGACCGCCTCGTCGAGCGCGGCTGTCACCTCGTCTAGCCGGGCAAGGTCGGCCGCCTGCCGGACGGCGAAGTCCCGGCCGAGCACCGCCCCGGCACACAGCAGCGCCTGGGCGGGCAGCGACAAGGCGGTCAGCGCCCTGGCCACCGTCCCCGCGATCGTCGGCGGAGCGGGCAGCGGACCTTCGCCGGACACGATGCTGCGCATCGGAACCTGCTCGAGCACCGTGCGCGCGTAGAGCGGATTGCCCGCCGTGTGGGCGTGCAGCCGAGCCGCGCCGCCTGGTGAGAGCCCGAAGTGGCCGCTGGCAGTGGCCAGCCTGACCAGATCCGCTGCGGGCAGGCCGCCGAGCCGCAGCCGGACGCTGTGCGGCGAGTCGCAGATGCGTCGCCAGCTCTCGTCCATTCCGGTCTCGTCGTGATGGACGACGACGAGCAGCACGGGGCACCCGAAGACTCGCCTGGCGACGAAGCCGAGCGCCGCCAGGGACTGCCGGTCGGCCCACTGGGCGTCGTCGATGACCAGCATGGTCTGGCCAGCGGACCTCAGGTCGTCCAGCAGGCTCTGCCCGACGAGCAGCGGGTCGGCCTCGTGGTCCGGGCCGGCCCACAGGGGCGGCTGGCCAGCGGATAGGCCAGCGGCCAGTTGCCCGAGCACGCCCCAGGCGAGCGTGCGTTCTTCCGGATCGCCGTGCGCCCAGGCGAGCCGCTGCGGGGTGACCTGCCGCAGGAACTGATGGACCAGGGCACTCTTGCCGATGCCCGAGCCGCCGACCACTGACACGATCCGAGCCCGGCCACCGCTGACGGCCTCCCAGGCCCTCAGCAATTCGGCCTGCTCGGCACTGCGTCCGACGAAGACCGGTCCGCTGCCGGAGTACCCCTGCGCGCTTGCCGCCACCTGACCGGCTCCTATCCATGTCAAGGCGAGCAATCTTGTATCCAACGGCATTATCGGCGTTAGTAGCGCCATTGATGGTCAACTTAATCACCGTTGTCACGTCATTGTCACTATGTCGAGTAGCGCCTTTTGTAGTTCAAAGACCGAATTGGTAACGCTGATGCGCGAGCATTCCGGCCAGCCAGGGCCGGGGTTAGCTTCGGGGTTAGCCTGGCTGGCAGCCGACTCAACCTGATCTCGGCACGGGTCGTCTAAGGGGTGACGACGACAGTCAGGGGATCACGTGGACAAACAGCAGGCCCGTGCCTTCGAGGGCTTTGTCGCCGAGTCCGGCGACACGCTGCTGCGAATCGCGACGCTGCTCACTTGCGATCCGCAGCTAGCCGAGGATGTGTACCAGGAGACCCTGCACCGACTGGCAGCGCGCTGGTCCAGGATCGACAATCCGATGGCGTTCTGCCGTCGCGTCTTGCACAACATCGTGATCGACCAGGCCCGAGCCCGGCGGCGACGCCCAGCTGAGCTTGGCCTGTTCGCGATGAGCGACTCAATCGACCCTCGGGCCGGTGATCGGCTTGCCGCGGTCGAGTTGCGTCCCGCTCTGCTCGCAGCGCTCGGCTCGCTGGCGCCGCAGCAGCGGGCGATCGTCGTACTCCGCTATTTCGACGATCGGAGCGAAGCCGAAGTCGCCGAGCTACTTGGCGTCACGGCAGGAACGGTCAAGAGCACTGCGTCACGCGCCGTTGCCCAGCTTCGATCTCATCCGGAACTCACGTCTCTTTTCACCCCTAGCGACACGCACTGAAAGGACCTACCGTGCCCGCTATCGACGAAGACCTCCTGAGCGACCTGATGCACCGAGCCACCCGCGATCTGCATGCACCGGCCGCCGTCTGCGCTGGCATCGTGACCAGCCACCGCCGCAGGGGCGCGCGCAACCGCGTGATCGGCGCCTCGGCGGCCGCCCTCGCCGCGATCACGGCGGTCGGCGTCGTCGCCGCCACGTCAGGCACGACCGACCGCCACCGGCCGGTAGCCCTGCCGAAGATCGAGCTCACGGCCGCCCAGCGGACGCTCAACCATCTGAGCCTGGCCGCAGCGCGCGCCAAGGCCAGCGACCAGACCGGCCGTTACGTCGTCATGCCCGAACTGGAGGGCAAGGACAAGCGGACCACGATCATGGACAGCCTGACCGGCGACGTGTGGACCTTCCAGAAAGGTGCCGGCATTCCTTCGACCTTCCCGGTCTCCCGGCACGGATCACCGACGCAGGCCCAGCTCGCCGCCTACCCGACCAGCGTCGCCGGGTTGCGCAAGCTCCTGCTTGCCCAGGCCAGGCACGACGAGAAAGTGGCGATCAAGTTCGAGCTCAAAGCGATCAGGATCAAAGATCCCGGCCACGTGAAGCAGGTCAGGAAGACCGTGCTGCACTCGATTCTCGCCGAGACCCGCGACGACATGATCTTTTCTCAGGACGCATACCTGCTGTGGAATCCGCTGGTAACGCCGACCCTGCGGTCGGCGCTGTTCAAGGTGCTGGAAGCGACTCCGGGAGTCGTCGTCAACAGTCACGCCAAGGACAACATCGGCAGGGCCGCGGTCGAGATCAGCCGCTACGACAAGGCCAACAACTACACCGAGGCAATCTTCGAGTCTCCCGATGCAACCCGGGTGCTCGAGACGGTGTCGATCCACCCGGCCACCGTGGCGCAGAACGGGCTTCCCGCCGAGCACGGTTACAGCCTGCCGGACACCTACCTGTCGATCACCAGGACCAACCACCGCCCGACCCACGACCCGTACACGAAGTAACGCCCGCGCGGGGGTCGGTCCGCCGGGCCGACAGCAGCATGGCCCTACTTACTGCTGTGGGCGGCCGGGTCTTGACAGCAGCATGGTCCTACTTACTGCTCTGGGGACGACAGTATGTAGGACCATGCTGTCGTTGGAGGCCGGCAAGCTCGCCGATCGAGGCCACCGGGCACCAGCGCGCCTCGCGAGTGACTAGGCGTGCGGACTGACGGCGGGCAACTGGTCCGGCCACTGCACCGCATAGCCGGGGTCACGACCGGTCACTATGCGGTCGTAGCGCAGCAGCTCCCGCACGATGCCGGCGTTGCCCATGGCCCAGCCGACGCGCGGCGCAAGGTCGCTCGGGTCGGCCAGGTGCTCGTAGTTACTCCACCGCGCACCCCGGTCATCCACGGTCGCTCGGGCCACGAGATCGGTGACCAGCACCGCACCGAACTCCAGGCCGTCTGCGTGCTCGACCTGGCGGTCGCAGGCCAGCGCCAGCACGCCGGCGGTGCCGCAGCACCGGCCACTGTTATCCCAGAAGCCTGGTCGCAGCCGCTGCGGCAGGCCGGAACCGCGCACCGTGTGCCAGCAGCGGTGCTCCAGGCTGGTCCAGGCCTGGTCATCGGTCGCGTCCGCGAGCAGCCTGAAGATCTGTGCGTCCCCGGCGGGTCCGTGACACCAGCCATAGCTGTAGCGCTGGATCAGGTCAGGCTTGTGCTGTGGATCGGAGTGCGGCACGAGGAAGCCGTCGGCGCCCGCCTCGTTGCGGGCGACCACGTCGGCGGCGCCTGCCAGGGCCAGGTCGACCAGATCCTGGCGGCTAGCGGCACGGCCGACCGACGCGAGCGCGCCGACGATGCCGAGGGTGCCGTGCGAGATGTGATGGAACCTCGCCACCGTGCCCTGTCGCACTTCCCAGTGCACTCCGCCGGGGGTCGGCTCGGCGGTCGACAGGTACGGCGTGACCGCCATCAGCCCTAGTTCCAGGTCACCGGCCTGGGCCGCGCCGAGCGCGATGCCTGCGTTGCCGCCGAGCAACTCGAACTGATCGGCCCATCGTTCCCCGTCGAACCGCTGCCGCACCTGCGCCAGGGCCCGGTCGGCGGCGCGCCCGGCCTCGTCGTCGCCGAGTTGCCGTTGCACGACCCGGAGCGCGAAGGCCATCCCGGTCAGCCCGAAATACAGCGACGACCGTTCCCAGCGATCGGCCACGGCAACGGCCAGCGTCCGCGCACTGCCAATGGCCGCCTGCGCATAACGCTCGTCACCGAAGTGCCGGTAACCCTCGATCAGCGCCAGCACGATACCTGCGGCCCCGCTGTAGAGCGTCGGGTCTCGCTCGTCGTCGTCCTCGGTGGTGGTCCAGGCCAGGCCATCCTTGTCGGTGCGCGCGACGGTCAGCAGCCAGTCGAGCCCCTGCCTGGCCAGCGACGAGACGGCTGATTCGCGGGGCTCCATCGGTCAAGCCTGCCAGCACGGCTCCGCGAATCAGGCACCGAGGTCCAGCGATGCCAGCCCCACCTTCACCCTCGGCCTGGACAGCTAGCAGCAGGATGGTGCTACTTGCTGCTGTTGGCGGGGTGGTTTTGACAGCACCATGGTCCTACTTACTGTCGTCCTGACAGCAGTAAGTAGGACCATGGTGTCGTCGAGATCGGCGGGTCGAGGCGGGACGCGTCTTATGTGCTGCTACCAGGTCCCGGCGAGCAGTCCGAGCAGGGCGACTAGAGTGGCCGATTCCCAGATCTGACCGGAGCCGATCCGCTCGGTGACCGAGCCGAGCGACAGCCATTCGAAAGGTGCAGCATCGCGGGCGATGCTGCCTTCGACGTTGGCGCCGGCGCTGGGCGCTGGCTCCTTGCCGACGAAGATCAGGTGCTCCCCGTCGACCGTGCGCGGAGCGGGCTGGAAGTGACAGGCCAGCTTGAGCCGCCTGGCTCGGTAGCCGGTCAGCTCGGCCAGCTCGCGGACCGCGGCCTCGGCTGGGTCTTCGTCCTCGTCCAGGACCCCGCTCGGCAGTTCCCATCCCCAGCGCTGCATCGTGAGCCGCCTGCGGTGCAGCACGAGCACCCGATTCCGCTCGTCGACCAGCGCGACCGACACGGTGCGCAGCAGCCTTACCGTGTCCCACCAGAGGCGGTCACCATCGGCAAGCACGACCTCGACCTGGCTTAGCTTCAGCTCAGGGCCGGTGTAGATGGTCCGTTCGGCGCTCGTTCGGAATTGCCCGAAACTCCCGGTCTGTATCTGGGTCACGACCCGACGCTAACCGCCCGGCGGGGTTTGCTGAATGACACAGAACGGAGCAATAACATCCAGTCGCGAACTGCGCGGCCACCTGCGGGCCGGCGACCAGCGGGCCGGCGACCAGCGGGCTCGGCTAGTCCTCCGCTCGCTCGGAAGGGCCAGCCTTGCGGAAGAGCCTGCGCAGCGCCCGGTCGGAGTCCGTGCCGAAGGGATTCTCCTTGACCAGGTAGGTCCAGGTGGCGGTCGGTCGCTTGAGCCCGGCGGCGGCGAAGTCGACCCCCGTGCTGGTAATCGGCGCGGTCGCGAACGTGCCGGCCGACTCCTGCTCGATCCGGTCGAGCATGCCCTTGAAGAGCTTGACCGCCTCGGCGTGGAATTCGCTCAGCGGGTCGAGCGCCATGATGAACGGGTTCGGGCCGTGCCCGAGGGCGCGCAGGTGAATGCCCTCCCTGATGTGAGCCAGCTCGCCCAGGTGGTCGGCCCAGGCGCGGTCGAGGTGAAAGAGCACGATCGCCCTGGCGGCCTCTTCGAGCACTTCCTGGTCGAGGTCGCCGGCTAGCTCGTCGCGCCGCTCTGGTCGCTGCCTGGCGAGCGCGCGCAGGGCCGCGTCCGCCGCCAGCATGCGCTCGCGGTGCTCGAGCAGGATGCGTCGCTGCTCTTCGATCAGCTTGTTGTACTGCCAGGTATTGCGGTGGATCTCGGTGTTGGCGCCCTCCGCGACCCGCTGAGCGTGCTCGACCGCCCAGTGCGCCTTGGGATCGCCCACCTGGCCGTCGCTCGCCACGTCCTGCGGCTCGGCCGCATCGGGCACGTGCCCGGTGATCAGCTCGTCTTCCATGCTGACGAAGAAGACCGACGTCCCGGGGTCACCCTGGCGGCCGGCCCGGCCCCGGAGCTGGTTGTCCAGCCTCGGGCTCCAGTACCGGCCGGTGCCGATCACGTGCAGGCCGCCGAGCTCGGCTACGGTGCCGCCGTCGCCGACCTTGCCGCCCAGCCTGATGTCCGTGCCGCGCCCGGCCATCTGGGTCGAGACCGTGATCGTCCCGAGCGTGCCCGCCTCGGCAATGATCGCCGCTTCCTGCGCGTCGTTCTTGGCGTTGAGCACGGTGCAGCTGAGCCCGGCCACCTCCAGCCGGTCGGCGAGCCGCTCGGACTCGGCGACGTCGAGCGTGCCGATGAGCACCGGCCGCTCGGTGGCGTGCGCGGCGATCACCTCGGCGGTGATCGCCGCCTCCTTGTCGGCGATGGTGGCGTAGAGCCGGTCAGCCTCGTCGTCGCGGACGCAGGGCCGGTTGGGCTGGATGACGGCTACTTCCAGCCCGTAGAACTCCCTGCAGCTCCACGCCGACCGCGACCGCCGTCGCGGTCATGCCGCAGATGCGCGGATAGCGGCGCACGAGGGCCTCGACGGTGATGCTGTCGAGTACTTCCCCGCTCTCGCTCGCCGGGATGCCCTCCTTCGCCTCGACGGCCGCCTGCAGGCCGTCTGGCCAGCGCTGCAGCAGGGCGATCCGCCCGCGCGAGGTGTTGATGAGCTGGATCTTGCCGTCCCTGACGATGTAGTCGATGTCGCGGTGCAGCAGCGCCTGGGCGTGCAGCGCGACGTTCAGCCTGGTCAGAGCCTCAAGCTGGTCGCCCGCGTACAGATCGACGTTACCGAGTGCCTGCTCGGCCGCGCGGGTGCCCGCCTCGGTCAGGTGGACGTTGCGCCCGTCCGGGTCGACCTGGTAGTGCTGGCCAGGCCGCAGCTCGGCGACTAGCTCGGCCATCTGACGACCGCTGTCGTCGACGTCCATCGCACCCGCGAGCACGATCGGCACCCGGGCCTCGTCGATGAGCACCGAGTCCGCCTCGTCGATCAGCAGGACGTCGGGATCGGGCATGATCCGGTCGGCCGCCTTGGTCCGCAGCCGGTCCCTGAGCAGGTCGAAGCCGATCTCGCTGACCGGCGCATAGGTGACCTGAGCCGCGTAGGCCTGCCGACGCTCCGGCCGCGTCGACGACTGGTCGACGTAGCTGACGGTGACGCCGAGCAGGTCGAAGACGGGCCGCATCCACTCCGCGTCCCGGCGGGCGAGGTAGTCGTTGACGGACATGACTTGCACCGTCCGGCCCTGCGCCGCGTAGGCGGCGGCCGCGAGCGCCCCGCTCAGGGTCTTGCCTTCGCCGGTCGCCATCTCCGCTACGAAACCGGACAGCATCGCCAGCACGCCGAGCACCTGGACGTCGTAGGGCCGCTCGCCGAGCGCCCGCCGCGCCGCCTCGCGCAGCGCGGCGGCGAGCTCGACTCGGTCCTTGGCCCCGGCTACGAGTTCGGCCAGCTCTTCGTCAGTGAGGTCGGCGAGGCCGTCTTCGCGGGCGGCGATAGCCGGAAGCAGCCGGTGCAGCCTGGACAGATCCGCTGTCCCTGGCTTCTGGAGGAACCGGCGGACGCGCGCGCCGATGACGCTCATCGCCGCGCCGTCGCTAGCTGGTCAGACACCATCACGTGAGGTCAAACGCCATGAGCAGACAACCCGTTCCCTAGCTCTCGATACGCCGCCACGCCGACCTTTACACTTGCCCTAAACGCGTAGAAAACTGCATCACTGAAAGGTTTGTCGCAGTGGCCATCGACGTAAATCCGGCCTGGCATGAGACCTATTTTGGCGACGACTGGCTGCACGTGGTGCTGAACTACGCCGATCTGTCGACGGAGAAGGAGACGGACTTCATCGAGCGCGAGTTCGCGCTCGCACCCGGCATGCGGGTACTCGACTTGCCGTGCGGACACGGCAGGCACTCGATCGAGTTGGCCAGGCGCGGCCTGCGCGTCACCGGCGTCGACCTCATGCCGGGCTCGATCCGTCTCGCGGAGGACACCGCGCAGGGCCTGGCGTTCGACTTCGAGCCTGCGTTCCTCGTCGGCGATATGCGCACTTTCGTAGCCGACGAGCCGGTCGACGGCGTGGTCGTCATGCAGTCCTCGTTCGGCTTCATGCCAACAGACGAGCAGGACCTCGACATCCTGCGCAATCTGCGCCGCTCGCTCAAGACGGGCGGTCAGTTGCTCATCGACGTGGTAAATCCGTTCCGGCTGGCCAGGACCATGGTCGTGCCGAAGCGCTGGGAGCGCCTGGACGACGGCACCGTGCGGATCGAGGACCGCGAGTACGACTTCCACACCGGACGGCGCAACGAGAAGGTCGAGCTCTTCACTCCGGACGGCCGGCACGGCGAGATGTCACTGTCGATCCGCGTCTACACGCTCCCTGAACTGATCGCCATGCTGCGAGCCACCGGTTTCGAACTGGTCGAAGCCTTCGGCGGCTACGACAGCCAGCCGGTGAGCTTCGAGAGCCGCCGCCTCCTGGTCATCGCCCGCCGCGCCGACTAGCAGCGGCGCCGTTTACAGCAGCAAGACCCTACATACCGCCGTTCGAACCCCCGACTTCAACGACAGCATGGGCCTACCTACCGTCATCGGAACAGCACCAAGTGGGACCATGCTGCTGTTCAATCCGGCCCAGATCGCGGCCGTGACCCTAGTTACTGCTGTCCGCAAGCCCGGCCGACCACCTGCCCCGGCTGGCCGAAGCTGGCTGAAGCTGCCTGAGTGCCCGATATTCGCAGAATGTATAGTGTTGATTAGGATGGGGAGAGTAACGCACTCTGGTCGACTGCTGGTGGAGATCCGGTGACTGACGATGCGACAATCTCCGTGTACGGCAGCATCGACGAGATCGATCGCGACGAATGGTCGGCGGTCGTAGCCGCCGCCGATGCCCCGGCCTTTTACCACTACCCGTTCGTCCAGACCTACGAGCGCGTTCCGCTCCAGCCGACCGAGGCGTTCTACTATCTCGTGTTCGGCCGCCCGGCGGTCGCTGTGCTGCCCGCCTACCTGCAGAGCACGGACGACCCGCTAGGGTACGTGTCCGGGCTGGGCCTGCCCGACCGCGAGCCCGGCGACCTGCTGCTGATGACCCACGTCGCGCACTGCTACGACACGCTTATCCCGGCCCGGCCCGGGCAGCTGACCCGGTCCCTGGTGGACCAGGCCTGCGTGACGCTTGCCGAGCTGGCCAGGCAGGCCGGAGCGAAGTGGTTCGCCTTCGTGAACGTCGACGGCTCAGGCCCGACGGCCGGCCATCTCGAAGCCGCCGGGTTGCTGAAGTTGCCGATGACCGCCAGGTTCAACAAGGCCATCGGCGGCTACTCGGATTTCGAGGACTTCGCCGCCGAGATCCCCACCAGCAAGTCGCGCTGGAAATATCGCATCAGCATCGACCGGGCGCAGCAGGCCGGCATGGAGATCCGCGACGCCGACCCGGTGAGCGAGGCCGCCGGAGCCATCGAGCTGTGCCGGGACACCACGGCGCGGCACGGCACGGCCGGGTACTACCCGGAGCAGCTGCACGACTTCGTCGCCCGCGCTCGCGATGTCATCACGGTGACCGAGGTGCGGCTCGGTGACCGGCTCGCCGCCGCCTCGATCAACCTGGTCGACCCGAACCGCTACCACCTGTGGGCCGGCGGGGTCGACTACGGGGCGACACAGCGGATCCCCAGCGCCTTCACGCTGCTGCTGCGGCCGGCCTTCAAGGTCGCGATCGGTTCCGGCCGGAAGGTGATCGAGGCCGGGCGGAGCAACGAGGTCACCAAGCGGCGCTTCCGGCTCGACCCCGTGCCGCTCAACGCGTACGTCTGCCAGATCTAGGCTTCCCAGACCGGCGCCGGCGGCGGACCGATGACCGGATTCCGGCCGGTGCGCATCCGGTCGACCAGGTGGATGGCGGCCAGGATGCGGTCCCACCTGGGCAGTTCGGCCGCGTCCCGCAACTCGTCGACGACCTGGAGCGCGAGCCCGGGCGGCACCTGCTCGCTTTCCAGCGCGTCCAGCGTGACCTGCGACAGCGCCGCCGGCTGGGCCTCGCGCACGAGGGACCGGATCCGCCGGAGCGAGGCCACCGGGTCCAGGTCGTGCGGAGGCGAGCTGTCGTACCGCGACGTCATCGTCGCCCTGACGGCGCTTGCGGCAGCGTCGAACTGAGCCTGCGTCCACTGCCGCGACGCGAGCAGGGCGGCGAGGATGCGCCGCTGCTCCGGGGGGTCGACCAGCACGGCGAGCTCGCGCAGCACGTCCGCTGGCTCGTCGGGGGTGTGCACGTAACTCACCAGCAGCGCGGGCAGGCCGAGCACGTCACGCAGGCTGCCACGCCCGGTCGGGTCCGCCGACGAGCCTTTGCTCCGGCTCAGCAGGTCCGCCGCGCTCGGCTCACCTCCCGGCAAGCCGTGCTCGACCCCGACGAGGAAAAGGTCGTCGCCACCCACCATCATCTCGAACACGCGGATGTTGGCCACCGGCAGCGCGTTGAACTGATAGCGCCAGATCGACCGCACCTCATGCCGGCCCATGGTCACCGGCCAGGCACCGACGACCCGGAATCCGCGAGTCGCCAGGAACGACAGGATCGGCCCGACTTTCCGCCCCACGACCGCCTCAGGCTTCACCACGAGGAAAGTAACGTGCCTCAGCTGAGACGCTGCAGCCGTGCCGCCCGCCGCCGCGGCGAAAGAGGTCCAGCCTTCCCAGAAATAGGGGTCGTCGCCGTAGTACTCACGCTTGACGGGGTCGGCGGACAGCCATGCCTGTACCTGCTCGACCGACTTGGTCGCGGTCACCTCACGCCCCTTCCCGGATCCCAGCGCCCGCCAGTACAGCACAGCCCAGCACAGCCCAGCACGGGCACTAGCCGGCCAGCCAGATCGCCATCGGCACGAGCACCTCTTCCGCTGTCATCGATCCGTGTTCGTAGGCTATGTCGGGAGTCAGCGTGCCGGGAAATCCGGGCCGGTGGCGATCAGCACGATCTCGCCCAGCCGGCGCTGCCCGACCGAGCCGGCCGCGGTACGAAGCCAAGGTCGCCAGCTCATCGTGGTAGCGACGACGGCGTCCCGAGGAACGCCGGCCAGGCGCGCGGCCACCTGGTCCTCGCGGCCTGGGCGGGGGTAGAGCCAGCGCGTCCGGCCCGCGCCGCCAGGCGGCAGGCGGCACCAGCGTTCGCTCGTCGGTTGCTGCCAGGCGGCCAGCGTGTCCTGCTCGGCTGGCAGCTGGCCAGCCCGTGGTCGCTGAAGACCAGCACCGAGGTGCCGCGTCGCGAAGCCGGGCCGGCGAGCCGTCGAGAGCTCGGCCGCCGCCGCGCGCGCGCCGGTCGAAGCCGTGCCGGTGGACGTGGGTGTCCAGGTCCAGGTACGCCCAGATCAAGCCGCCGGGCGTGGCGTCGATCGCGGCGGTGAGCTGGTCAGCGAAGGCGGCCACGCACGGACCGGGCCGACCGGAGTCGAGCGAGCGGCGGCAAGGCGGCGGTCCGGCGCGAACGCGGGCTCGCGCCGTGCAGCAGCCGATCGCGGACCTCGGCGTGCAGCCCGGCCAGTTCGTTGGGCAGCGCCACGGCCGTGGACCCCGGCGTCAGTGCCAGCGCGTCGAAGATCGTCGGCAGCTGCGGCGTCACGGTCGGGCGCGCGAGACCGGGCTCGGCCTGATACTGTCGGAACGGGCGGGCTCGGTGCTGACCGTCATGGCAATTCACCAGCCGCATCGCCGTCTTCGTGCAGGTACTGCACGCCGACGAAGCCGTGGCTGAAGGCAGGCTGCCCGGGTGACCGACGTCATCAGGCACGCGACGTCGTGGTCGGGAACTCGCTGGTCAGCGGCGACAGCTCGGCTGGGTGGAGCGTAGCTGGCCGCGCGGTCGTAGCCGAGGCCGTCTACCGCGATCACGACCAGGCCGGGCGTGGCCCGAGCCGAACCGGGCCCTCGCCGCGGAAGCTGCCAGGATCGCGGCGCCGATGGCGGCCAGATTGTGCTGCGGATGCCGGCGGTAGAGCCCGCCCAGTCGGCAGCTCGGCCTGCGCCAGGACGGCCGGCGCGGCCGCAGTCGGTGCCGCTGTCGGGGTCACTGGCTGACCTCCAGGCTCGCGGACGAACCCACCGGCCCGCTGCATCAGGTCCAGTGAACGACTCGGCGAAGCTCAGCGGTATCGGCAGTTCGCTGCTGAGCGCCGCCCACCAGGACAGACGTCGGCGCGGTCGCGCTCGCCGTTGACGCCTCGCATCATGGCCAGGGCCCGAGCGTAGTTGCCGCCGCGATCGTCGGCCAGCCGGTCGTCTGAGCCAGTCGCCGGTCCGACTGGGTCGGCAGCTCCCCGGCGAGCGCACGAAGATTCGCTGGTCCTTCCCAGCACCGGACGAGCGGCGGCTCCCGCCTGGCCGTCCCTGGGCTCAGCCGGCGTCGGACGCGGCAGGCGGGTGGCGGTGGCTCGATCGAGAGCGCTGACCCAGCTGCGCTGATCGCAGCAGTCGCGGTCGGCTGCCGGAGCCCGGCGAGCGATCGCACCGCTGCGGTCGCGACCGCGCCGCGATGCCGCAGCCAGCCTGGCGGCGTTCCTGGCGTCATCGCGGGTCGAGCCAGGGCTCGTCCGCGCCTGCATCGTCGCGCCCGTCCGCGTCGGCCGCGCCCGGGCAGCACCGCGAGCACGTGTTCGGCGGCCCAGCCGAGTCGACGGCTGCCCGACGTCGGCAGCTAGTTCTCGGCTCGTCGCTACCGATAGACCGCCGCGACGCAGGCGGCGGCGATCACGGCCGTTCGCCTCAACTCGGCCGGGTCGACGAGATCGGGGTATCAGCCGAGCTGTGGTTGAGCCGGTCGGGCCAGTGGCCAAGCGTGAGCGCCTGGCGCCCGAACCGGCCGGTCGGCGAACAGCGCATGGTCGGAGCCGCCGGCGAAGGGCGTCTCTCGCTAGGTCCAGGGGTCGCACGGAACGGCGCCGCTGTAGGAGCGAGAGGCGGGAGCCAGCAGCGCGGCGCACCGGGTCGCGAGGGCCGGCAGGAACGAGCGGATGTCGTCGGGGCCCCGCTCGATCACCAGCGGCCCTCCGCACCGCGCGACGTCCTGCCCGGCCATGTCGACATTGACGACGTGAGCGGGGACCGGCGTCCGGCCGGCCATCGCGTAATCGTGCAGGTAGCCAGCTAGGCCGACGAACTCCGGACCCCAGAGGAATCGAACACCCCGGAATCGAACCCCCGGGAGTCGGGCACCTCGGAGTCGGGCACCTCGGAGCCGGGCGCCGCCTCCGGTGGCCGGCTGCTGGCCGGCGAGCGCCCGGGCGATCCCGAGCAGGGCCGCGACGCCGGAGGCGTTGTCGTTCGCTCTGGGCCTCGGGTGGCACAGATGGGCGCTCAGCAGAACCTCGTGGTCGCCGGACCCGGGCAGGACGCCGGTGACGACGGGCATCGGGTACTCGGTGGCGCTCGAGCTCGACCTGGACGCTGACCCGCGCTCCCTGGTCGGCCGCCGCCAGGAGCGCCCTGAGCTGGCGGGCAGGAGGCTGAAGGCGGCCAGCCCAGTGCCGGCCGGCAGCTCGAGGCGGCCCGCCTGACGGGGCAGCCCGGCGGGCGGCCGCTTCGAGCGGGTCGGCGGCTACTGGCGCCTGCTCCGTGCTCGCTGGCAAGTCCGGCAAGGACCGGGAAGGGAATCGGCTCGTCTGCGACGACGAGTGCTCCCCGCGCCACGGCGCCGTCGCGTCGCAGTTCCGATGAACGGACGACCTTGAGTGGCTGGCCGGCTGGGGGGTCGCGGCCGAGTAGGCGGCGAGGCAGTACGGCTGCTCGGGATAGCTGACCAGGGCAGTGCCGTCGAGGGCCGTGCCGTCGAGAGTGAGGCTCGCCTTGACCGGCGTCCAGGACGTGGGGGCGCGGTAGGTCCACCAGCGCTGGGCGCCGTCGGCGGGAAACGAGAGCACTGCGACGTCGGCGAGCCCGGCCGACTCGGCGCGTTCGGCCACGTAGGCGGCGGCGTCCATGATCCCGGCTGAGGCCTGGTAGCGGTCATGGGCGCAGATCGCCTCGACGTCCTGCAGGGCTAGGCGCGGGTCGAAGGCGTCGTGGATCGCCCCGACGAGGTCGGCGAGCCGCATCAGGCGCCGCCAGGGCGCGCTCAGCGTCGCCTCGACCCGCTGCTCCGAGAGCGGCACCGACATGCGAAGCAGGTGCGGGCCAGCGTCCTTGACCACCAGGTGGCGCTGCCCGAGCAGGGTGGTGGTGGCCTCGTCGGCGCGCAGCGCCAGCCACGGCACGTGCTCGTCGGTCGGCAGCACCGTGATCCCGGCCGTGGTCACCGCCGCCTCGAGTCCGGCTTGATCTCGGCGATCCTGGCTCGCAGTGCGGCGAGCTGAGTCAGGTCGCGACAGCAGGTCGAGGGCGACGTCCAGCACCAGGGCGGCGCCGGCCAGAGGTGCGAGCACCGACCGCGCCGCGCTGGCCAGGTCGGGTGAGCAGATCGCGAAGCCGATGCGCAGGCCGCCGCAGCAGAAACCCTTGGACACTCCGCGCAGCACGATCAGCCTCGGGACCGTCTCGGTGAGCCTGGCCACGCTGTCGCCAGGCGGCAGGTAACAGGCGTAGCTCTCGTCGACGACCAGCGATGCTGCCCGCCCGGCCGTGCTCGCGGCTAGCTCGGCGACGTCATGGGCACCGACCAGCGCGGGCCGGTGAAGGTGGGCCGGTCGAGTGATCATGACGGCGGGGCCGATCTCGGCGACGGCCGCGTCGGCGGTCACCAGGTCGGTGAGCGGCCTGACCGCCACCTGGCCGCCCGCCGCAGCACTCGCCTCGGCGAGCTGCGGGTGTCCGTCAGGGGCGATCAGGACGATGCCGCCGTCGGCGAGCCCGGCGAGGCCGTGCAGCAGCCCGGTCACGCCCGCGCCGACGCTGACCCGGTCAGGGGCCAGCGTGACCGGCCGGCTGCCAGTGCAGGTGCGCGCGAGTACTCGAGCGGCTCGTTCGCCGCCGTAGGGGTCGGTCACGTCGTACCGCCGGGCCAGGTCGGGCAGCGTGCGCCCGGGCGTCGGCCAGCGTACCGTGTCGCCCAGGCGGCGGCGACCGCGCTCGCGGTGAGAAGTCGGCTTCGTCGGGCGCCCAGCGCAGGTCGACGCTCAGCCGGCGCCGGATCGCGCCTCGGTGCCCGGCAGGGCGGGGTCGACTCGCCGGCCGGCGTCGCG
Organism: uncultured Actinomycetota bacterium; assembly: GCA_963737865.1. Lineage (GTDB taxonomy): Bacteria > Actinomycetota > Actinomycetes > Streptosporangiales > Streptosporangiaceae > Chersky-822. Next base: position 100,592 of record CAVTUG010000002.1, read on the forward strand.
AGAAACTGGACGTACCTGGTGTCGATCGGTGACCGGAGCGCGCCAGCGAAGTCGGCGTCGGCCCGATCACCTCGTAGCCCGCGCGCTCCAGCAGGGCGCCGATCTCGCCGGGCGTGTACATGCGGATGTCATCGGGCAGCACCGCCCGCGTCCCGTCGGGGCGCTCGACCAGAATCTGCCCGCGCTGCGCCCGCTCACCGGGTCGTAGTGCCGGCTGAAGGTAAATAGGTGCCCGCGCCGATGTCGCCGCGTGCGTGGGCCGCGTAGACTGCGCGCGATCCCGAGGATGCTCGAATGATCGAGCACCAGCAGGCCGTCGGGCGGGAGCAGTCGCGCACCGAGCGCAAGAGGCGCAGCTGGTCGGTGTCGCTGCCCCAGCCGAACGCCTGGACGCAGATCACCGCGTCGGCGGCCCCAGGTCCGCCAGACTGCGGTCGGCGAGCAGGTCGGCACGCTGGAGCCAGTGACCTGGACCCCGGCCGTCGTCGGCGGCCCGGGCCGCGCGGTCCAGCGCGTACCGCGGCAAGTCGATGCCGGTGACCTCGAAATCCGAGCCTGGCGAGCCCGATCGAGTGCCGGCCGATGCCGCAGCCCAGGTCGAGCACCCGGCGGCCGGGCGCGTGCCGGTCGATCACCTGCGGCCAGGTAGCGACCTCGGCAGTGGTTCGTTCGGGCTGTACTCAGCGTCGGCGTAGGCCCAGTAATCGGCGGTGAAGTAGTCCTCGTACCAGGGCACGTCGGCTAGCCAGCCGCGAGGCGCTCGTACGGCGGGAAGCAACGCGTGCTGGCCAGGACCAGCTGCTCCCACTTGTCGATGCCAGTGCCCATGGTGGCGAGCAGCAACTGCAGACGATGCGGCTCCGGCCCGGGCGACGGAGGGGTGAAGTCCGCGCCGAGCACCTCAGCCAGCGGATGGCTGACCTCGAGCAGGCTCGCGAGCCGCGCACCGCTCCCCGGCGCGGCCAGTTCGGCTGGGCCGGCCTCGATCATCGTCCGTGCTGTCTTGCGCACCGTCCTCGGCAGTTCGTCCCAGGCGCTGGTGATGACCTTGGCTCGCAGGCCGGCTAGCACGTCGCAGTAGCCGCGAGTTTCCCGTGGGGTGGTCCGATCGAGCAGGGCGAGCATGGCCCGCAGGTCGTGCGGGTCGTCGTTGCTCAAGTGCCCGGTGCCGGCGAAGACGGCGCATTCGGACTGGGAGTCGGCCGCCGAGTCCGAGCTGTGCATGAGGGAGAGCAGGGAGTTGATCGACCGGAGGTCGCCCCGGATCGTTCCCGGCTCCCAGCCGGCCGTGCGGCTGGGGCCCTTCGCCTGCTTCAGCCGCTCGTGGCACGACCGCGCCGAGGGCGGCAGCTGGTCGGCCAGCAAGATCGCGACCCAGGGGCCGAAGGAGAAGAGCTGGTCGACGAGCCGGTACCGGTACGCCTTCCACACCTGGGTGATGTTCCGCTCGTGCAGCGAGTCCAGGCCCTCTGGCCGATGCCACAGCACCTGCCAGGCGACCGGGGCGAGCCCGGCCGACTCCATCCGGTCCAGGACGGCGGTGCCGAGATGCCTGGCCAGGCCGTCCGGAGCGATCAGCGTGAATACGGTCCGATCCCAGTCGACCTCGTTCAATGGCCTTCCTTCCAGTGCCCGTGCGGCCTTTGCCCTTGTGGCCATCGCGGAGGCGGGCAGCCGCGTCGCCGCGGCTGCACCATCCAGCCTTTGGTTACTTCTTCTTCACGATCGGAAGACGCGATTCTGAGCGACGACGATCCATGGTCCCCTCCCTTCTGCAAATGCACCGACCCCGGTTCGAGGTCGCCGTTCCCGGCCCGCCGGACCAGCGGCAGTAACCGCCGGCCCGGCTGCACGCTGAGTCGTAGTCAGCTTGTGCTAGGTGTGCCTTGCGAGAGTTACTTCTTCACGCGCGGCAGGCGGCTGATCTTGACGTGACGGTCCATCGCTACCCTCCTTCCTACAGAGGTCGGGCTAGGTCGGGCTAGGTCGGGTTACTTCTTGACCTTCGGCAGACGATTGAAAGTGAGACGCCTGTTCATCGTTACTTCCCTCCTGCGAGGATCTTGGCTAGGCCGGGTTACTTCTTGACGCGCGGCAGGCGGCTGGCGTGATAACGACGATGCATTGCTACCTCCCTCCTTGGAAGGATCGGACGCCGGGCAGCCGACGTCACGGCGCCGGCGATGTCACAGTCACGCGCTAGGTCCAGTTACTTCTTGACCCGCGGCAGACGATTTGCGACGAAGCGCCTGTTCATCGTTACCTCCTTCCACCTTCGTGGACCTGTCCGGCTCCGTCCCGCCGGGCAGCTCAGTCACCACCTGCGGTCGCCACCACAAGCCGCTCGGTCATGACCTCGGCGGCGTCGTTCACCTCGGCGGCGGTCGTCTGGGCAAGACCGGCCGCGTGCGCCCTCAGTGAGTACTCGGGGGCGTCACCGACGAAGACGTGATCTCCGTGCAGCAGCGCCTCTTCCATGCACGACTCGGCGCTGACCCGCAGCAGGCCGGGAGCCCGGCGACGGGCGACTTCGACCTCCTGCTCCGTCCAGCCCTTCCTGGCGGCGTCGGTGAGCAGCTCGGTCGCGAGGTCGGCCACGAACTCGCGCTGCTCGGGCGCGGTCGAGACGGCGACTCGCCACGTGCCGGTCTCCCGGTAGCCGGACACCGCGCCCCAGACGTCGTAGGACAGCCCCCGGCGCGACCTGATCTCCTCGTTGAGCACGGAGGAGTTGCCGCCGGCAAGCAACTCGACGACGATCTCGGCCGCACACATCGCGGGGTCGGCGAGCGCGAAGCCCTGGCCGCCCAGCACGACCGAGGCGGTGTCGGCGACCATGGGCAGGAACTGGCGGCCGGCCCGCACCGGCGGCGAGCTGTCGGCCGGGCGCTGCTGCGGCGTCCCCTCGAAGCTGGCGAGCACGGATCCGGCGAGCGCGTCGCCGACCTGATCCTGCGTCAGGCCGCCGCAGACGACGACGGCGAGGGTCTCAGGGCGCACGTGGCTGGCCGACCACCGCGCCACGTCGTCGGGTCCTAGGTCCTGCACCCCGGCCACGGTGCCTCCGACGGGCACGGCCGATCGGGTGGTCACCGTAGGCGGTCTGGAAGAACAGCGTCGTGCACGATGTCGGTCGGGTCGGCGGCGGCCAGCCGCAGTTCTTCCTGCACGACCCTGCGCTCGCTGGTCACGACCTCGTCGTCGAACCGGGTAGCACAGACCGCGGCCGCGAGCACCTGAAGCGCGGTGACGGCTCGGTGGTCGGCACCCTGGCGTGCAGCACGACATGGTCGCGGGTGGTGAGCGCGTTCGCGTCGCCGCCCCAGGCCTCGATCTCGTCGATGACCCGACTGGTCCGGCCCGGCGGCACGAACTGCATTAAAACGTGCTCGAGCAGGTGAGCTACGCCGGCCATCGATTCGTGCCGCGACCCGGCGAGCACCCAGACCGAGACGGCCGTGACTTCCGCGCCAGGCCGGTGCAGCGCCGCGTAGCGGACTCCGCTGGCAAGCGGGCGCGATCCGGTGCGCGATTCGGCTGCCTTCATGCCTCCTCCCCCGGGTGGGCGTCAGCCCCGGCAGAGGAGTCCTCGCTCTCGGTCAGCTCGTCGATCGCGGATTGCGCCACGTAGTCGCCGAGAGTCAGCAGGAAGCGGCTGGCCGGCGTGTCCACCCAGGCCACCTTCCCCGGCTGTGCAGCTCGGCGGCCTTGATCCCGGGCCGGGGCCCGCCGATCGGCAAGCCGAAGGCGAGCATGCCGGAGTTGACCGCCCTCACCACCGGCAGCTGACGCTGAACCGCGTCCCAGACCAGGCCCTCGGCGCGGCCAGGCTTGCTCAGCATCGTGCGGCGCTGCAGGTGATGCCCGGTGCCGGTCAGCGGCTGAGCGAAGAAGCAGGCCCTCTGACGGCCCTGCGCGCGCGGACGACGGTCGCGGTGAGCTGCCCTCCTGGAAGCGGCCGCAGGGGCGGCATGCTCGTCTGCCGACCAGCTTGACAGCTCGACGTAGGCGACGGCGAGGCCGAGCTCGACGGTCGCCTCGTGCAGCGTCGCCCAGTTGGCGTCGGTCAGGCTGGCGCCGAGCAAGGCCGCGTCGACCAGGTCCCTCGCCCGATAAGGCTGCTCATAACGCTCATGCAAGAGCATGAGGAAATTCTTTACGGTCGGAGGGTTAATCCACTCGTCGCGGAATCGAATCACCGGCGGAATCCCTCCCTGATTCCCGAGTGAATAATAAGTGCCGAATTCGATATGGTGCGCCTGCTGATACTCATCCTCGTGCGGCAGGCACATGTTGACCATGATGTGGAGCGCGCCGTCAAGGCGTACGAAGGTCGCGGTTCGCACGTACCAGCCCAGGTCGGTCACCAGGCCGACGGCCTGCCATAGCTGCGGCTCGGTCAGCGAGATGAAGTCCAGGTCGTTCTGGTGCCTGACGATGCCCTCTGGGTAGAGCGCCCCCACCTCGAGTCCTTTGACCGTCGTCAGGAACGGCATCTCCGACTTGAGCTTGTCCGTGATCGAGCGATAGAAGTCGAGCCGGGACGTGACCGCCTCGACCTCATATTGCAGCAGCGGGCTGAGCTTCTTGCCCTCGGCCGCCCAGGCGGAAAAGATCGACGGGGCGAAGTTCGGCTGCACCTTCCGCACGAGCTCGACGATCTCCGCCGTGCTCGTCAACGGACTCGCCTGAGTGTACGGCTAGCGCCTCGACCAGATTTGCTGCGGTGAGATCCATCACACTCTCCTGGGCGAAGGCTGCCGGGTGGACGTGACATGCGGGCGATTCGCTCGATCTACCTCTCCTCTAGCCGGGGTCTCGGCTAGCGGACGGGGTACGCGGGTCCAGCGCAGTGGTGTCCGACCGGGCGATCGCCACTACCTTCATGCGCTGGCCTTTCCCGTTGAAACACAGGTTGCCGTCAGCGTAAGAAGATGTTTGGGTGTGGTCAATACCCGCGTAGCTCTTTCGTTATGCGTGTGATCTGTGGTACGGCGATTAAGGGTGGCCATTTCGCCTAGCGATATCGTCGGCGCTTGTCAACACCGACGAGGCCCTTGACTCGACGCTGGCCCAGTGGCCAGGGGAAGATCGCTGTATGACTCGTCACCAGCTGGACCCATCACCACAAACCACCGCAGAAGTCTTCTGCCGTGATCTGCCCGCCGTCCTTACCGTGGACCCGGGCGATACGGTGCTGCTCCGCTCGCTCGATGCGTCAGGCAACCTGCAACGCCAGACCGAGCCTGGCCAGACCGTGCCGACGATGTTCAGTGAGCGGCGAGGGCACTGCCTGACCGGGCCGATCGACGTCCGAGGCGCGGCGCCCGGCGACGTGCTGGCGGTCAGCTTCGTCTCGCTGCGCCCGGACGACTGGGGCTGGACGGTCGCGGGAGCGAGGGACACCCTGCTCAACCGGCACCTCGGCCTGCACGACGGGCCGCCGTCCTGGCTCCTCTGGGACATCGACGCGGAAGCTGGAACCGCCGTCAACCAGCACGGCCAGCGGGTGCGGATCGCGCCGTTTCACGGTGTCGTCGGGCTGGCCTGGGACGAGCCAGGCGAGCACTCGACGGTACCGCCGCGCCCGGTCGGCGGCGGGAACATCGACTGCAAGGAGCTAGTCGCCGGATCGACCCTCTACCTGCCGGTGAGCGTGCCCGGCGCCCGCCTGAGCATCGGCGACGGGCACGCGGCGCAAGGCGACGGCGAGGTCGCGGGCACGGCCGTCGAGTGCGGCATGACGACCGAGATCCAGCTCGACCTGCTGCCCGGCCGCCCGGTCCGTGGCGTGCACGCCGAGACGGCCGCCGGGCTGATCACGTTCGGCTTCAGCCCGGACCTGAACGTCGCGGCCGGTGACGCACTCGACGCGATGCTGGCCTGGGTCGAGCCGCGCTACAGCCTGGGCAAAACTGGAACGCTCGCCCTGCTCAGCTCGGTACTCGACCTGCGGGTAACTCAGGTAGCCAACCAGACCTGGGGAGTGCACGCCATCCTCGCCCCCGACGCGATCACCTAGCCAGGCACCGGGCCGGCCACCGAAAGGGCCGGCCACGGCAACGGGAGAACGGCGTTGCCGTGGCCGGCCATCCCAGGGGAGATGGGATCGGGAATCAGGTCTCTTCGAGCAGCGGGAACGAGCGGTGACGCCTCGGCGGCACGAGGAAGTTCTGCCGCCTCGTGGCCTGGGTGAAGCGCTCCAGGCCGTCGTCGCCCGAGTCGGACGCCTCGACCCCCGGCGGCACGCTGGCCGCCGTCCCGCCCTGGTCGCCTGCCTTCACGTAGTCGAGCGAGGCCGAGTTGATCCGCATGACCCGGAAAAACTCGGCGGTCGGCACGAACGCGGTGAATTCCAGCGTCGGCTGGGTCGAGCCGTCAGGCACGTCCATCGAGGAAATCCCAGGCCCGTCGTTGCGGATATGCAGCGGCGTGCCGTCGGCGGCGCGCGAGGACCGCTGCAGGCCGGCCAGGTGCCCGACCCGGTACTTGTGGTGGTCGGTGACGTCCGGGTCGAAGTTGGTGGCCTGGTCGTTCGCCCCGTTGAACTGATTGGGCAGGAAGGCCGACTGCTGCTGGGTGGCAAGGTTCCCGGTCGGGGCACCGAGCCCGCCGCCGTTGGTGAAGGCGTCATTCGGGTCCTGCGGGAACGGCAGTCCGGTCGCACCCGACGGCGTCTTGGAGCGGAACATGTACTGGACCCGCTCGCTGAAGGTCTCCGGCTCGTCGGAGTCGGTGCCGTCGACGCTGTAGAACTGCTCGAGGTCGTCGATCACATGGGACAAATGCTGGATCGACCCGTTGTCGAAGTAATCGCCCGCCTTCGCGCTCGTCAGGTGCGCCGAGGCGGTACCGGCGAAGGTCACGGTGGCACCGCTGGGAGCGCTGCCGTTGACCTGCTGGTCGACGAATCCCATCCACATGGACGAGGCCGGGTTGATCTGCTGGGTAAAGGAGAATCCGTTGGCCGCCGCGACCTTTCGGGGCAGCCCGGGCTGGACGAAGTTCAGCCTGGGAGTCTTGAAGCTGAAAAGGCCGTTGAACGCGGGCGAGGCCACCAGCTTGCTATTCAGGATGTTGCTGCCGTTGAACCATGCGGCGACCTCGGTGATGTTCACCAGCGAGTCGCTGCGCAGGGTAAACAGCACGTCGTTGGTCTCGATCTGGACCGGGACGTTGTACAGCCGCTTGGAGATGCCCGGGTTCAGCGGCGAGATGTCCGTCGGTCCGGCCACGGCCTCTTCGAGTGCGAACCTGGTGTTGTCGGCGGCGAGTCTCGGGATCGCGCTCGTGACCAGGCTGCGCGGCAGCCGGCTGAAATACGGCAGCCCGTAGGCGACGAACGTGAAGACTCCGCTCGGACTAAACGCATAAGCGCTCTCGATGGTCGCCAGTGCATTAGCGAGAACGGTCTGATCGTGCTTAGTCGGATTGCGGGTCAGCGCCGCCGGCGCCAGGAAGGTATAGAGCACGCCGAAATCGACGAGCACGCCGGCGACCGTCTGGGCCGGATGGACGAAGGCGCCGATGTCGAATTGCACGTCGGGTAGCGAGGATGCGGCAGCGGAACCAATCGTGGCAGCGCTCGCTCGCTGCGGCCTCCACGCCGCAGCGCCGACCGTTGCCACGCTGGCCGCCATCGCGCCAATCCCGCCGACCTTCAGCAGAGTGCGCCGGCTGACCTGTGCGCTCGGGAGCTGTACCAGCTCAGGAGCGTTCGAGGGCTGACTGGCGGAAATCGGTGTCGCCCGCATCGGGCAACGACCTGCTGACGGTAATGTGGAATCCACGAAATGGCCTCTCCTACATCGACGTATAATGACAGCGACAGAAAAATGAAACTGACCCGATAATCCATGCATAAGCCTAATGGCCTGAATACCCGAGTCAAGTTACAAAATTGTCATGGATGACCACGGCAAGTATCGCCGATAATTGCTTCAGGCGGCCGAGCCGGTCGCCAGTGACTGCACGAAATCGGTGATCTGACCGAGCGTGCGGCACTCTCTGACGCAGGCGCACCAGGGCGCGTAGCGCCCGATCACCGAGTCGCCGTCGTTCCAGTACCGGCGTAGCTCGGGGTTCAGCCAGTACACCCGCCCGGCCCGCTCGCCGATCTGGGCGAAGGCGTCCACCGCCGGGTCGAGGTAATTCGTCCTCGCGTCACCGACGACCAGCACCACGGACCGCCGGGTGAGCTGGGGCGCGTACTGGGCCGCGAATTCCCGCATCACGTAGCCGTAGTCCGAGCTGCCGCTCAGCCTGATCGCGTCGCGGGCGGCCTCGCTCGGCAGGAGCCGGCGCCCGCTGGCGCGGGCCTCACGGACCAGCTCGGTGATCTCGGCCAGCCCGTCCACGAACGAGAACACCCGGAGCCTTGACAGCCGGCTGTTCAGCGCGATCAGCAGGTCGAGTGTGAACCGCGAGAACGCGGCCACGGACCCCGACATGTCGGCGAGCACGACGATCTCTGGTCTCGGCGGCCGGGCCGGCTCAGTCACCAGTTTGAACGGGATGCCTCCCGTACCCATCGCCTGGTGCAGCGTGCCTCTGATGCTGAGCTGACGTTTCCTATGAATGGCTAGCTGTGCGAGCACGTGCGTGAGCCGCTGGCTCAGCGGGCCGATCGCCGCCGACATGGCCTCGAGCTCGGTCGCCGAGGCGGTCGCGATGTCGACGTCCTCGGCGAGCCCCACCCGCATCGTGGTGCGGACCGCGCGAGCACCCCGGTCGGCGACCAGCGCCCGGCGCACGGCGGTCTGCAGCTCGGCCCGGAACTCGGCAACCGTGCGCTCCGCCTTCGCCGCGTTCAGCCTGGCTCGCAGGCCGCTCGCGGTGCTCCAGCCCGACCCGGCGCCGCCGCCCCCGCCACCCTCGCCCTGCCCGCCTGCCCCGAGCATGCCGTCGATTTCGGCTTGGCCTGCGGTCAGCTCGTCGCGCAGCTCGGCTAGACCCGCCGCCTCCTCGACCGCGATCTGGGCGAACACGCCCGCCACCGCACTGCCCGGCTCCAGGCCGCCGAACCGGCGCACGTACTCGTCGGCCAGCACCCGCCGGAGCTGGGCATCGTCGGAGGCGATCGCCGCGCGCAGCGTGTCGGCCAGCTCCTGGTCGGTCATGGCTGCCGCCAGCTCGGCGCCGGGCTGCGCCGAGCCAGCCGTGCACAGGTCGAAGACCAGGTCGAACGCGGCCAGCTGCTCGGACTTCTTGACCAGCGCGCACCGCAGGGCTGCCCGCACGGTCTCCTTGTCCCGCAGCGTGATCTGCGTCAGCGCCCTGGCGGCGTCGGCGTGCTCGCCGACCGAGACACCGATCCCGACGCTGCGCAGCTCGTCGACCAGGCTGGCGAGCATGGCCTGCATGAATCAGCTCACCTGCCTGGCTAGATCCGCAGCTCGGCGAGCGCGGTGCCGATGTCCCGCTCGTACTTGAGCAGCACCGACAGGGTCGCCCTGATCACGTCGTCGGTAAGGTCGGTCGCGCCCAGGGTCAGCAGCGTCCTGGCCCAGTCGAGCGACTCGGCGATGGACGGCGGCTTCTTCAGGTCGGCCTTGCGCAGCAAGGCGATCAGCTCCGCGATCTCGTCGGCCAGATGCTGGGCCAGCTCCGGCACGTGCAGCCGGACGATCTCGGCCTCGCGCTCGACGCCCGGGTAGCCGATGTGCAGGAAGAGGCAGCGCCGTTTCAGCGCCTCGGACAGGTCGCGGCTGTTGTTCGAGGTGAGGAACACCTGCGGGATATGCCTGGCCGTCACCGTGCCGAACTCGGGAATGGAGACCTGGTACTCCGACAGCACCTCGAGCAGCAGGGCCTCGCTCTCGATGTCGAGCCGGTCGACCTCGTCCAGCAGCAAGACCACGGGGTCTTCCGAGCGGATCGCCTCCAGCAGGGGCCTGGTGAGCAGGAACTCCTCGCCGAAGATCCCGGCAGAGGTGAGACTGCCCGCCTGAGCCTGGTCGCCCTGGTGCAACTGAAGCTGCAGCAACTGCCGCCGGTAGTCCCACTCGTAAATGGCCTTGCTCTCGTCCAGGCCCTCGTAGCACTGCAACCGGATCAGCCGCTTGCCGGTCGCCTCGGCGACGCTCTTGGCCAGCTGCGTCTTGCCCGTTCCCGCCGGACCTTCGATGAGCACCGGCTTGCCGAGCCTGGCGCCGAGGTAGACGACGGTCGAGATCGTCTCGTCGGCCAGGTAGCCCGCGTCGCGCAAGCCGGTCAGCACGTCGTCGACCTGGTCGAATGCCTGTCCCATCACCGCACGTATCTCCAACCCGATGTCACAGCACCTTCGACCATTGTCCTGGTCTGTCCCCCTGGGCGATAGGCCGCCAGGCCCCGTCGAGCACCGCGTCGACGTGCTCGCCTAGCGGCGGCCACGGGTACGCCGGCTTGGCGATCCGCAGCGCGACCACCCCGTGCAGCGCGGTCCACAAGGCGGTTCCGGCGACGACCGGGTCGGTGCCGGGTCCGAGCACGGCCGCCACGAGGCCGGCCAGGTCGTCGAACAGGTCGGTGCCGGCCATCATCGCCGCTTCCTGCTCCCGGGTGAGCTGGCGCAGCACCTTGCCGTCGAACACCACCGAGTACGGTCCAGGGTGATCGAGCCCCCAGCCCGCGTAGGCGTGGCTGACGGCGTGCAGCTGCCGGCCTGGCGGCTGGTCGGCGACGGGGGCGAGCGCGGCCGCGATGGCGTCGGCGAGTTCGGCCAGGTGCCGCCTGATCAGCGCGAGCATCAGCTCGTCCAGGTCGCTGAACTGCTGGTACACACTCGGCGCCGCGACCCCGGCCGCGCGGGCCACGGCCCTGAGCGTGAGCTGGGCGTCCTTGCCGCCTTCAGCGAGCAGCCCAGTTGCGGCGGTCAGCAATTCTTCTCGCAGCCGACCACCCTGGCCGCGCGGATTAGGCCGACGCTGGTGCATCTTTCACCGCCTATGGGTTGACTCAATAGCCTAACAGGCGTTAGCTTTCTGACCAGATCACCTAACAAGTGTTAGTTGACTCTGTCACTCGCCGCTCAAGGAGCTGAACGTCCCATGACCGCACCAGGCCCCGTGCTCATCACCGGCTGCAGTTCAGGCATCGGCCGGGCGACCGCACGCGCCGGCTGCTCGACGGCGGATACGACGTCTACGCGACCGCCCGGCGGCCGCAGACGCTGGCCGAGCTAGCCGAGGCGGGGGCCAGGACGCTGGCGCTCGACGTCACTGACGAGGAGTCGATGGCGGCCGCCGTCGACACCGTCGTGAGCGAGCACGGCCAGGTGGGGACCTTGATCAACAATGCCGGGTACGGTGCGTACGGGCCGGTCGAAGAGGTCTCCATCGCCGATGCCAGGCGCGAATTCGAGACCAACGTGTTCGGGCTCGGCCGGATGTGCCAGCTCGTGCTCCCCGGCATGCGGGCCGCGCGCCGAGGTCGCATCGTCAACATCAGCTCGATGGGCGGCCGGGTCACGTTCCCCGCCGGCGGCTGGTACCACGCGAGCAAGTACGCGGTCGAGGCGCTCAGCGACGCGCTGCGCGTCGAGGTCGCGGGCTTCGGCGTCCAGGTCGTCCTGGTCGAGCCCGGCCTAATCAGGACCGAGTTCGGCTCGGTCGCGTCCGACGGGCTGACCGGCTCAGGGTCGCAGGGTCCTTACGCCGGCCTGCGGGCGGCTGCCGACAGCCTCACCGGGCAGAACTACCGTTCCCGCCTCGCGGCCGAGCCGGACGCGGTCGCGAGGATGGTGCACCAGGTGCTGCGCAGCCAGCGTCCGAGGGCTCGATACCTCGTGACGCCGGCCGCGCGCTTGCTCGTGCAGACCAGGCGGTTCGGCGGCGACCGGATGTGGGACGCCGTGGTGCGCCGCCAGTTCAAGCTGAATCAGCCGGGCTGAGGTCAGCCGGTGAGGGCCGGGTAGACGAGCGTCTTCAGCTGACCTCGGAAGTTGAACGTCGCCGACGGCACCAGCTGGGTCATGAACACCACGACCAGGTCTTCGGCCGGGTCGATCCAGAAGGTCGTCGAGGCCGCGCCGCCCCACAGGTACTCACCCGCCGAGCCGATGGCGCCGGTGGCCGCCGTGCCCTTGCTCACCGCGACGGTCAGCCCGAAACCGGTCCCGGCGAAGCCGGCTTCGGCGTAGCCGCCGGGGAACGCGAAGTCCTGCAGGTCACCGCCGCCCGGCAAGTGGTTGATCGTCATCAGCTCGACGGTCTTGCGGCCGAGAATCCGGACGCCGTCCAGTTCGCCGCCGTTGGCCATCATCTGGCAGAACCGCAGGTAGTCGGGGGACGTCGAGACGAGACCGCCGCCACCGGACAGGAAACTAGGCTGCTTCCGGTAGCCGCTGCGCTCCGGGTCGTCGACGACGACGAGCTTCTTGGCCGAGTCCCGCCGGTAGCAGGCGGCGAACCGGCTCACCTTGTCGTCGGGCACAGCGAAGCCGGTGTCGGTCATGCCGAGCGGCTCGAAGATCGCCTGCCGCAGGTAGTCGTCGAACCGCTGCCCGGAAAGGATCTCCACCAGCCGGCCGCAGACGTCGGTCGAGATCGTGTAGAACCACTGCGTGCCTGGGTGGAACTCAAGGGGATACTCCGCGTACCGGTCGACCATGGTCTCGAGAGTCGCGCCTGATCCTCTGCGGTTGCCGGGAGTGATCGACCCGGCCGGGCGGTCCGCGGCGAAGAGCTGGGCCAGCGTCGGACCGTCGCCGAAGCCGAGGCCGGACATGTGCATGAGCAGGTCGCGCACCGTCATCGGCTGCAGCGGCTCGACCAGCCGGTCTTTGCCGTCTGCCCCGCGCTCCTTTACCTTGAGGTCGCGCCATTGCGGGATGAACCGGCTCACCGGATCGGTCAGGCTGAACAAGCCGCGCTCGTACAGCGACATCAGCGCGACGCCGGTGATGGGCTTGGTCATCGAGTAGATCCGCCAGATCGTGTCCGGCTCGACCGGCGCCGACCTGGCCAGGTTCGCGTGACCGAACGACCTGAAGTAGCCGACCTGCCCACGGCGGGCCACTGTCACCTGGCAGCCGGCGATCTTGCCGGCATCGACGTAGCGGGCCTGCAGATGCTCGGTGATCCGATCGAGTTGCCGTTCATCCAGGCCCGCGCCAGCAGGGTCCACCTTCATGTGTGCTCTCCTCGAAAGGGGTGTTACAGCTATGGTGCACCAGGGGTTCTCGGACCTGCCAGACCGAAGGGAAAAAGGTAGATGCCCGACATGGCGTCATTCATCGCCGGGATACCGAAGGCTGAGCTTCACCTGCACATCGAGGGCACGCTAGAACCCGAGCTGCGATTCGACCTTGCCCGGCGCAACGGCCTGGACCTGCCCCATGCGAGCGCGGCGGAGATGCGGGCTGGGTACACGTTCGACGACCTGACCTCGTTCCTCGCCGTGTACTACGAGGCTATGAGCGTGCTGCTGACCGAGCAGGATTTCTGCGACCTGGCCATGACGTACTTCCGCAAGGCGCGATCGCAGGGCGTGGTGTACGCGGAGATCTTCTTCGACCCGCAGGCGCACACGAGTCGCGGGGTGGCCTTCTCTACGGTTGTTCGCGGGCTAGAGCGCGCTCGGCAGTCCGCCGCTTCCGAACTGGGGATCCGAGTCCAGCTGATCATGTGCTTCCTGCGCGACCACTCGGCGGAGTCGGCGATGCGGACCCTGTCCGAGTCCCTGCCGTTCAAGGACCTGATCGTCGGGGTCGGCCTCGACTCGGACGAGCGCGGCAACCCGCCGCTGAAGTTCGCGTCGGTCTACGCCAGGGCGCGCGAGCACGGGTACCGGCTGACCATGCACTGCGACGTCGACCAGGACGACGCGGTCGCGCACATCTGGCAGGCGGTGCGTGACCTCGGCGTGGAGCGGGTCGACCACGGGGTCAACTGCCTGGAGGACGACGCTCTCGTCGAGCACCTGGTGGGGGCGGGGATCGGCCTGACGGTCTGCCCGATCTCGAACAGCTGGGTCACCGACGGGCTGAAGGCGGCCGAGATCAAGGCGCTGCTGGACCGGGCTGTGCTGGCCACGGTCAATTCCGATGACCCCGCCTACTTCAACGGCTACATCGCCGACAACCTCGCCGCTGCCGCCGACGCGGTCAGCCTGACCAGGGACGAGGTCGTCAAGCTGGTCTGCAACGCGTTCACCATCGCGTGGATCGACGACGCCGATCGCGAGCGCTACTACGCCGAGGTCGCGGCCTACGCGGCGACGGGCTAGGGCCTGGTGGCTGCTGCCGGCTAGGGCTGCGGCCGGCTGGGCTTTCGGGCTGCGGTCGGCTAGGGCTCGGGCAGGCCGATCGCTACGTCTACGCCCGGCGAGTAGTGCACGAGCGGCGCGCCCTGCGGCTTTGGCAGTCCCGCCGCCTCGACCAGGCTGTCGTCGACCTGCTCGGCGACCGCGCGATGCAGCGGCCAGGGCGGATGGCACGCGCGGGCCGTCCGGTACCGGGAACCGGCCACGCTGAACAGGATCCAGCGAGCGGTCAGGAAGTGGTCGCGCTCGGTCAGCTCCGCTGACCCGTAGGGTTCGCCGATGCTGACCCGCACCAGGCTCTCCGGGTGCCCGGCACCGGGCAGCCGTCGTCGGCAGCTATAGGTGATCTGCTGGCCGTCACCGCTGACGTCCATCGCCGACCAGAAGTAGGGCAGGCTGTAAGTCGCCCTGGCCACCGCAACCGCACCGAGCCGAGCGGCGTCGAGCGAGAAGAACCAGATCCCGGTCCGGCCCTGGCCGTCCCGCACGTACGTACGGACATTGGTCTCGGCGAACCGTGACACCCACGGCACCTCAGTCCCGCCGCCGGTCCCGACGTGCATGAAGAATGGCACGAGCCCGACCCAGGCTCTGCCATCGCAGGCGTCCACCTCAAGACCGTCTGGCAGCAGCCGGGCGACCTCGGCTGGCTCGAACGCCCAGTGCAGGAACGTCAGCCGAGCCCACCGCTGCCGCATCACCGGCCGCTCGACGGAGAACGGGCAAGTCCCTGGAGCGGCAGCGCCGCCCGCCACCACCGGATCAGCTTCCACAACCTCATGATGACGAGCCGCGCCTTCGTCCTCGGCAGGCAGGGTCCCCGCCACCATTGCGCACCGCGCCGCGCCGCGCCGCGCAGGTGCCGCAAGGGTGCCGCGCCGCGCAGTGCCGCGCGGGTGCCGCGCGGGTGCCGCTCCGCGCAGTGCCTCCGCCCCGCACCGCGCCGCGCTGTTCCGTTCCGCGCCGCGCCGCGCCGCTCACCGGCAAACCCGCACCGAACAGGGGCGCGATCCCGCTTTCTGTCTGTGCCGCACGCCCGGCGCCGCGTGCCAGCAAATTCTCTGCCCTGAAGGGCAGCGGCCGCGCTGTTCGCGGCCTGTACTGGCCGCAACCTGCGTCGCGCGCCAGGAATCCCCCCGGGCGCAGCGCTGAACAGCAGTAAGTCCCTACCTACTGCTGTGGTTGCAGCATTCCGAACAGCAGCATGGTCCTACTTACTGTCGTCCTGACAGCAGTAAGTAGGACCATGCTGTCGTTGACTTCGGCGGCGGGCGGGCGCGTGGCCCTAGTTACTGTCGTGCGGCACTGGCCTGCTGGTCTGCTGAGGCCAGCCAGGCGCGGGGGCGTGACCTGGCGGGCGCGGGGAGTGACCAGGCGGGCGCGGGGAGTGACCAGGCGGCCTCGCGGGCGTGATGGGTGCGACCGGAACGCCCGTCGGCCACGGCAACTTCAAGTTTCCCTGTGCGGACGGCGGCAGCACCGTGGTCCACCTCGGCAACTAGCGGCGGCTCGCTAGCCGCGCGGGAGCAACGGGGCGTGGCTGAGCTGCGGGAGGACGTGCCTGGCGAAGAGGTCGCCCTCGGCCGCGTGCGGGTAGCCGGACAGGATGAACGCCTCCATGCCGATCTCCTGGTACCCGCGAAGCTTCGCCAGGACCTGGTCAGGGTCGCCGACGATCGCCGCGCCGGCGCCAGACCTTGCCCGGCCGATCCCGGTCCACAGGAATTCTTCGGCGAAACCTTCGTCGTCCGCGATCTCGCGTAGCTCACCCTGCCTGAGCTGACCGGTCGAGGTCGGATGCAAGGACTGCTCGGTGATCTGCCGGCCGGTCTCGAGGTCAAGGCGGCTGGTCAGGCGTCTCGCCGCCGCCCTCGCCTCGGCTTCCGTAGCGCGCACGATGACATGCGCGCGATAGCCGAACCTGAGCTCCCGGCCATAACTCGCGGCCCGCGCCCGCAGGTCCGCGACGATCGCCTTGACCTCCGGCATCGTGTCTGGCCACATCAGGAACACGTCGGCGGCACGCGCGGCGACATCCCGGGCTGCCTGCGACAGTCCGCCGAAGTAGAAGGGCGGGCAGCCACCCGCTGGCGGGCAGACTCGGGGCGGGTCGAGCTTGAGCTGGAAGAATTCGCCGCTGAAGTCGACCTCCTTGCCGTTCAGCAGGTCGCGGAGAATGCCCATGATCTCCAGCGTGCGGCGGTACCTCGGCTCCGATTCCAGCTTCGCGCCCGGCAGGTCGGACGAGATGATGTTGATCGTCAGCCGGCCGCCGAGCAGCTCGTCGATCGTCGCGAGCTGCCGGGCCAGTTGCGGCGGCCACATCTCCCCGAGGCGCACAGCCACGAGCAATTGCATCCGACGCAGTAGTGGCGAGATCCCGGCTGCGAACGCGACCGAGTCAATGCCCTTCGCGTAGTCGGAGGGAAGCAGGAGGTTGTCGAAGCCGGCCTCCTCAGCGCCGAGCGCGATGCCCCGGCAATGTGCCCAGCTCGACCGCAACGCCGGATCGGCCACCCCGAGGAACTCGTAGTCCTCGTCGCACAGCGGACAGAACCAGGAAATCTCACACCCCACCAGCCGCCTCCGCTCAGTCCCCGAGTTCCAGCCCCCCTCCCGCCTTCGATGGTGCCACGCCAGCCATCGAACCCCGGCCGAGAGGGCACGCGCCCCAACTCTCAACCCCAACTTGAGGCCCAGCAAACTCACAACCACCGCGCCCCAGCACCGGCGAACTCACAACGACGGGCCACGAAAGGAGCCAAGCTCGGCCGGGCTGGGCCGGGAGCCCGGCCGGACTAGACCCGAGCGCCCGGGCTGGGCTGGGCCGGAGAGCCCACGGCCGGGCTGGGCCGGCAGCCCCCAGCCGGGCCGGGCACCGGGAGCCGGGCAGGCGCTGCTGGGGGTCTCGGGTTAGGGGACTAGGACGATTTTGCCTAGTAGGTGGCCTTCGGCTAGGCGCTGGTAGGCGTCGGTCACCTCGGTCAGCGGGTACGTGGCGGCGACCGGTACCTCCAGGCGACCAGCGGCGACCAGGCCGGCTAGCTCGGCGAGCACGCCGGCGCTCGCGCCGGCGGCGTTGCCCTCGGCCTTGACGCCGTATTTCTCCACGGCACCGAAGTCCGCGATCGTGTCGATGCGGGACGGCTCGACACCCAGGTCGAGTGCGAGCTGGACGTAGCCGGTGCCCACCGTGTCGATGAACGCGTCGACCCGGCTGGCCTCCGCCTTGATCCGGCCGGCTACGCCGTCGCCGTAGGCGACGGGAATGACCCCGTGCTTGGTGAGCCAGTCGTGGCCGGCAGGCCGGGCGAGCCCGATCACCCGCGCCCCGGCGAGCTTCGCCAGCTGCACCGCGATCGAGCCGACCCCGCCAGTGGCACCGGCCACCACGACCGTGTCGCCTTCGGCGAGCTCGACCGCCCGGACCGCCGCGTAGGCGGTTGCGCCGACTACGAAGAGCGCGCCGGCCACCTCCCACGGCACCCCGGCCAGCTTGGGGGTCAGATTCCGCACGTCGACGAGCGCGTAGTCGGCCTGGCTCGCCCGGTCGTCGGTGTAGCCGATGATCTCCTCGCCGGTCGCGACGCCGACCACACCGGGGCCGATCGCGGTGACCACCCCGGCAAGGTCACTGCCCTGGCCAGAGGGGAACGTCGACGGCCACTGCGCCGCCAGCAGGCCCGCGCGGATCTTGGCTTCGCCAGGATTGATGCCTGCGGCCCTGACCTCCACAAGCGCCTGCCCAGGTCCCGGCTCGGGCTTGGGCACCTCGACCACGTTGAGCACGTCCACCCCGCCGTACTCGGCGTACCGCACCGCCTTCACCGCTGTGCCCCCTTCACCGTGGTAACCCCCGTCACCGCTGTACTCCGAGCTTCTCCCAGCAGAACTCGAGCACCAGCGCCCACCGGAGCGCGAGCTGCTCGTTGTCGGCCGCAGCGCTGTGCCCGCCCTCGATGTTCTCGTAGTAGCTGACCGTGTGGCCGAGCTCGGTCATGCGGGCCACCATCTTCCGAGCGTGCCCGGGGTGAACCCGATCATCCCTCGTGGAGGTGATAAATAGCGTCGGCGGATAGTCGGCAGATGGTGACACATTGTGATACGGCGAGAACGGCCGCATGTACTCCCAGTCAGCTTCCTCACGCGGGTCGCCATACTCGGCCATCCACGAGGCCCCGGCCAGCAGCTCGTGGTAGCGCCGCATGTCGAGCAGCGGCACCTGCACCACGATCGCGCCGAACAGCTCCGAGTGCCTGGTCAGCATGACGCCCATGAGCAGCCCGCCGTTGCTGCCGCCCATGATGCCGAGCTGGGCTGGCGTCGTGATGTCCCTGGCCACGAGGTCTTTGGCGACGGCGACGAAGTCCTCGTAGACCCGGTGTCTGTGCTGCTGGATCGCGCTGGTGTGCCAGTCAGGCCCGTACTCTCCGCCGCCCCGCAGGTTCGCGACGACGTAGGTGCCGCCACGGGCGAGCCAGCCTCGGCCCACGATTCCGCTGTAGCTGGGCGTCATCGAGATCTCGAAGCCGCCGTACCCGGTCAGCAACGTCGGCCCCGCGAGTGGCTCGTCTGGTCCGACCACGAAGTAGGGCACGGCGGTGCCGTCGTCCGAGGTCGCGAAGTACTGCCGCACCGAGATGCCGGTCGCGTCGAAGAAAGCCGGCGCCTGCTTCAGGGCCTCGGCGGCGCCACCGATCACGCCGTAGCGCAGCGTCCCAGGCTCGGTGAACCCGGCGGACAGCAGCCAGTATTCGTTGCTGTCATGCGGGTCGGTGGCCACGACGTCGACCTGTGCGAACTGCGGCAGGTCCGGCAGGCTCGCCCGACTCCAGGAAAGGCCAGACTCGGGTGGCGTGAGCACCACCAGCTCACTCCGGACGTCACGGAGCAGGCCCAGGATCACATGATCGCGGGTCCAGGCGTAATAGCTGAGCGAGGTGTGCGCGTCCGGCTCGAAGAGCACGGTCAGCTCGCGGCCGCCCGCCATGAAGTCGTCGAACCTGACTGCGAGAAGTGCGCCAGCCGGATAGGCGGCGCCGGCCACTTCCCAGGTCGACCTGGGCTGGATCGTCAGCCACTCGCGGTGCACGTCGATGCTGGCGTCGTCGGGCACCGCGATCCGCTCCAGGTCGTCGCCGGATCGCAGGTACAGCTCGCGATGGAAGAAATTCACCGTGCGCTGGACGAAGTCGCGCTCGAACCCCTCGGTCGGATCATGCGTCGCGCCGACTGTGATGTCTTCCGGCTTGCCTTCGTAGACCAGCTCGGCGGTCGCCAGGTCGGTACCGCGCCGCCACTCCTTGACCAGGCGCGGATAGCCGGAGGTGGTCAGGGTGCCCGGGCCGAAGTCGGTGTCGACGTAGATCCGGTCCTCGTCGATCCACGCGACGGACGACTTGGCCTCTGGCAGCTCGAATCCGCCCTCGACGAACTCACGCCGTTCTACGTCATACTCGCGGATCACGGTGGCGTCCGCGCCGCCGCGGGAAAGCTGGAGCAGCGCCCGCCGGTAGCCACCTAGTCGCAACGCCGTAGCACCATGCCAGACCCAGTTCTCACCTTCCTGCTCGGCTAGGGCATCGAGGTCCAGCAGGATCTCCCACTCAGGGCGAGCCTGCCGGTACTGGTCAAGGGTCGTCCGGCGCCACAGTCCCCTCTGATGCTCGGTGTCCTGCCAGAAGTTGTAGAGAAAATCTCCACGCCTGGCGATGAACGGGATGCGGTCGTCGGCATCGAGCACCTGGCGAGCCTCGGTGCGCAGGTGCTCGAATCTCTCGTTCCCGGTCAGCTCGCCAAGCGTTACCGCGTTGCGCTGGCGCACCCAGCGCAGTGCCGTCTCGCCGGTGACATCCTCCAGCCAGAGGAACGGATCGTCGTCGGCTGCGTCATGTACTGCGTTCATCCCGCCAGTCTCGTCGCCGGAGACCGGGCGCGCCAATACCGGGGTAGCGACAGGGCTTACGCCTGCGTCAGGAATTCCCTGAGCGAGTTGTAGTACGGCTCGATCGTGGTGACATCGGCGTATTCGACGTCGCTATGCAGACCGCCGCCGCCGATGCCGTAGATCACCGCGTCGATACCGCGCTGGAAATAGAACCGGCCGTCCGCCGAGCCATGCTTGCGCAGGAATCCGGCCGGGAACCCCTGCCGCTGGGCCGCCGCACGAAGCCGGTGAACCTGGGGACTGTCCTGGGCCGCGTGATGCGGCGGATCGGCCCGCTCGACCTCGACGGTGACGCCCGGCTCGCAGAACGTGCCGAAATAGTCGGCCACCTGCTGCTCGGTGCGCCCGGTCAGGTTCTCGTCCTCGGGAGGGAAGCGGACATCCAGCCACGCCGTCGCCCGATCCGGGATCTGGTTACGAGCGGTGTTGGGCGTCTCGATCCGGGCGAGGCCGACGAGGGTACGCCATTCCTCGGCTGCGGCGGACGGGTGGGCTTCGAGGATGCGGGCGATGGTCTTGTGCAGCTTGACCAGCGCGTTGTCGCCGAGCCAGGGGTAGGCCCCGTGAGCCGCGCGGCCGGTCGCGTGCAGGTTGACGGCGGCGATGCCCTTGGAGTCGGTGACGAGTTCCAGGCCGCTCTGCTCGCCGATCACGACGAAGTCACCAGTGACGCCCTGGGCCAGCTGATAGCGCGTGCCGTCGCGGCCGCCGACCTCTTCGTCGGTCACGATCTGCAGGCCGAGCGGGTAGGGCAACGTCGGCGCCAGCTCGCGGAAGACCTGTGCGAGTACCAGGGCGGAGACCTTCATGTCGTGCGCGCCGCGCGCGTAGAGGCGGTCGCCCTCGACGCGGGGCTTGAACATCTCGTCCGAGCCCGGCACGACGTCCACGTGTCCGTTGAAGATCACCGGGAAGTGCGGCCGCTTGGCGCCGCAGTACAGCAGGGCGCCCAGCTTGCCGTTGTCCTCGAACCGCTCGACGGTGAATCCGGGTCCGACGAAATCGATGACGAAGTCGAGCGCCTTGGCCAGCTCAGCGGGCCGGTCGGCGGTCGAATGCAGGCAAAGCAGCTCACGAGCCGCGTCGAGAAAGGAATCGGCATCCATCGCGCGACAGACTACCCGGGACCCCCGCCCCGCCCCCGGCCGGTCTCGGGGCTGCCCGCGCTTGGGGCAGGCTTGACCGTAGCCTTAGTGGGCAGGCTTCCGCGGTGACCAGGGAAAGGGATCAGATGACGGAGCAAGTCAACGTGACGGCGGCGGGCACGATCGGCGTCGGCGGCGATCTGACCGTGGTTCGGATGGGCTTCGGGGCGATGCGCGTCACTGGGACCGGGATCTGGGGTGACCCGCCTGACCGCGACACGGCGCTGGCGACCCTGCGGCTGGTGGTCGAGCTCGGGGTGAACTTCATCGACACGGCCGACTCCTATGGTCCGGACGTCAGCGAGAACCTCATCGCCGAGGCCCTGCACCCCTACGCCGACGACCTGGTCATCGCGACCAAGGGCGGGCTGCAGCGACCCGGGCCCGGGCGCTGGGAGCCAGACGGGCGGCCCGAGCACCTGCGCGAAGCGTGCGAGGGGAGCCTGCGCAGGCTGCGGATGGAGCAGATCCCGCTCTACCAGTTCCACCGGCCGGACCCGAAGGTGCCGTTCGCTGAGTCGGTCGGCGCGATCGCCGAGCTGAAGAACGAGGGCAAGATCAGGCATGTCGGGCTGTCCAACGTCACCGAGCACCA
Source organism: uncultured Actinomycetota bacterium (assembly GCA_963737865.1). Lineage (GTDB taxonomy): Bacteria > Actinomycetota > Actinomycetes > Streptosporangiales > Streptosporangiaceae > Chersky-822. Next base: position 122,523 of record CAVTUG010000002.1, read on the forward strand.
GCTCAAGCAGGCACAGCGGATCGTGCCGATCGTGTCGGTGCAGAACAGGTACAACGCCAGCGACCGATCGTCTGAATCGATGGTCGACCTGTGCGAGCAAGAGCAGATCGCCTTCCTGCCGTGGGCGCCGCTGCAGAACAGGGACACCCACAGCCCGGTGGCGCAGGCCGCGCAGAACCACGGCGTGACCGAGCACCAGGTCGTGCTCGCCTGGCTGCTCGCCCGGTCGCCGCAGATGCTGCCGATCCCGGGCACCGGGTCACCGGGCCACGCGCGGGAGAACATCGAGGCGGTCGGCCTGGAACTCACTAACGCCGAGATCGAGGCGATCAGCACCAAGTAGGACGCGACGTAGCGCTCACCGCGCGGTGAGCGGGTCGGTAACGCCATCTGCGGGGAGGTCTCGCCATGACAAGCGACGGAACCAGCGAACCTGAGGACACCGAGCTGGGGCCAGAGTCGGGCATCGACGACGAAGGCGTGCTCGACGCATCTGACACGCTGGAAGGCGATCCCGGCGACGACCCGCTCGACCAGGGCATCGTCGCGGCCGATCGGTGGTCGGCCGGCGAGCGCTACGGCACCACGGCCGAGGAAGAGGAGACCGGGGAGTCGCTCGACCAGCTCCTGTCCGAGGAAGAGCCCGACGTCGACCCGTACGCCGACAACGACGACGACCTGGCGCTGGACGGGACGCGGGCCGGCGGGTATTCCGCTGACCCCCGTTCTGGCCGGCTGGTCGCGCAAGACGAGGGCACGACGTCTGACGACGAACCTGACCTGGTCGCGCGGGACGTCGGCATCGACGCCGGGGCGGCGTCGGCCGAGGAAGCGGCCGTGCACACGCTCGAGTCAGGCTCCGAAGACGCCGACGACGAGTCGCCGGAACCCTCGGGCGACACCTGAGCAGAGGCGGCGTCAGCCGAGCACCTGAGCGAGGATCGACCTGGCCTGCTCCTGGATCGCGGCGAGATGGCTCGGTCCCCGGAACGACTCCGCATACAGCTTGTAGACGTTCTCGGTGCCGGAGGGCCTGGCCGCGAACCAGCCTGACTCAGTGCTGACCTTGAGCCCGCCGATCGGCGCGCCGTTGCCCGGCGCGGTGGTCAGCATCGCGGTGATCGGCTCGCCGGCGAGCTCGCGTACGTGCACCTGCTCAGGAGAGAGCCTGGCAAGCACCGACTTCTGCCCGGACGTCGCCGGAGTGTCGATCCTGGCGTAGGCGGGCGCACCGTAATCCTTGGTCAGCGCCAGATATCGCTCCGACGGGGACTGGGCGGTGACGGCGGTGATCTCGGCGGCCAGCAGGGCGAGCACGATCCCGTCCTTATCCGTGGTCCACACGCTGCCGTCCCGGCACAGCAAGGACGCACCCGCGCTTTCCTCGCCGCCGAATCCGATGCTGCCGTCGAGCAGGCCGGGAACGAACCATTTGAAGCCCACCGGCACCTCGATCAGCCGGCGCCCGAGCCCGCGGGCCACCTTGTCGACCATGGACGAGGTGACCAGGGTCTTGCCCACCGCAGCGCTACCTGGCCAGCCGTCGCGGTGCGCGAAGAGGTACTCGATCGCCACGGCCAGGTAGTGGTTGGGATTCAGCAGCCCCTCGTCCGGGGTCACGATGCCGTGCCGGTCGGCGTCGGTGTCGTTGCCGGTCGCGACGGTGAACTCGTGCTGCCTTCTGATCAGGCTGGCCATGGCATACGGCGACGAGCAATCCATCCGGATCTTGCCGTCGGCATCCAGCGTCATGAAGCTGAACGTGGGGTCTACGGTCGTGTTGACGACGGTCAGGTCCAGGCCGTACCGCTCCCCGATCTCACCCCAGTAGCCGACGCTGGCGCCGCCCAGCGGGTCCGCGCCGATCCGCACGCCGGAACTGCGGATCTGGTCGAGGTCGAGCACCCGGTCGAGCGCGGAAACGTAGGCGTCGAGAAAGTCGAACTGGCCCGTGGTGTCGGCGACGGCCGCGCGATCGTAGGGCATCCGGCGGACCTCGGCCAGCCCGCTCGCGAGCAGCTCGTTGGCCCGGTCCTGGATCCGCCTGGTGATCTCGGTGCCCGCTGGTCCGCCGTCAGGCGGGTTGTACTTGAAGCCGCCGTCGCCGGGCGGGTTGTGCGAGGGCGTGACGACGATGCCGTCGGCGCGGTCCTTGCCCCCGGCGGGCCCGTCCGCGTTGTGGGCGAGGATCGCCCTGGAGATCGCCGGGGTCGGCGTGTAGCCGCCGCGAACGTCGACCAGCACCCTGACCCCGTTGGCCGCGAGCACCTCGAGCGCGCTGGCCTTCGCCGGCTCGGACAGCGCGTGGGTGTCGATCCCGAGGAACAGCGGGCCGCCGATGCCCTCAGTCACGCGGTACTCGCAGATCGCCTGAGTGGCCGCCAGGATGTGGTCTTCGTTGAAGGTCATGGTCAGCGCCGAGCCTCGGTGTCCCGAGGTACCGAAGGAAACTCGCTGGGCGGCGACGCTCGGATCGGGATGCAGCTCGTAGTAGGCGGTGACGAGCTTGCCGACGTCGACCAGATCCTCCGGGGCTGCGGGCTGACCAGCACGCTGAGTCACCATGTGGCCATCCTGGCATGCCCGCCTGCGGGCAGTGGGGAGGGTGGCAGGCGCGGTGGCAAGAGGAATGCCTCAGGTTGCCTTCAGCCGACTTTCAGGTCGGCTTCTTAAGCTCGCGCCGGAAGCGCACAATGGTGTGAGCTCGAGTTCAGCACGAGAGCATTTTCAGCACTACAGCATTCAGTTCGGGGCAGGAGGCCGCAACCGTGCATGAGGGCGTGACTATCTCGCACCGGGGACGCAGCTACGAGATCGGGCGCGGGCCGGGTTACTACGGGATCTGGCTGGCCTCAGCGCCAGGCTCGCAGCCGATCGAATGGTGGCCGGAGACGCCGGAGGGCTGGCATGCCGCGTGGTCGCGGTTCACCACGGTCGAGGCCCCGGAGACGATCACCGCTGTGAGCCAAGCCCCAGCACAGGCGGACGCGGCGACGGCCCCGACCCTCGCGACCAGCCCGACCAGCCCGACCAGCCCGGATGCTACGGACGCGAAGCTGCGCGGGCCGCGACTGATCGCGCCGATCCTGCTCGCCATCGCCGGGATCTGCGGGATCGCCGGGCTGTTCCCCACCTATCTGTTCGGGGCCAGCCTCGCGCAGCAATCCCAGGAGATTATTCCGCACGCGATCTACCAGGCGGCCTTGGCGGTCAGCGTCGTCCTGCTGCTGATGAGTGGTTCCCGGCCACGGATCGGCGCGCTGGTCGCGCTCGGGACAACGGCCGTCACGCTGGGGTTGTACCTGGTCGACCTGGGCAGCATCATCTCGGCCGGCAGTCAGGCCGGAGCGGGCGCCGGCCTTTCGCTCAGCCTGGCGGGATGGCTATTCGGTGCGGCTGGCTCGGTGCTGGCCGTCATCTTCGTGCGCGCCGGAGCACCGGCACGGCCCCGCAGCCGCGAGGACACGCTCGCGATCGTCCTGGCTGGCGTCGCCGCCCTGGGCGCGGCTATCGCCTTCGCGCCGTCCTGGGACAGCTTCACGCTCCAGACTGCCAATGGTTTCGTGCGGTCGCTGACCGAGGGCAACGCGTTCGCCAACCCGGCGCCGCTGATCGCCGGTGACATCGTGGCGATGGTGGCACTCGTGGCGGTCGTCGTGGTCGCCGCGCTCTGGCAGCCGGCTAAGTACGCGGCCGCGCTGGTCGCCGGCGCCATCGTGCCCATGGTGGCCCAGGCGATCTCGGCGATCGTGCAGATCGGCATGCCAGTATCTCCGCTGCAGTTCGGACTCTCCCCGCAGCAGGCGGGTCAGCTGGGGCTGACCATCACGTCGGGGCTGACCCCGGCGTTCTGGGTCTACTGTGCCTTCCTGATCGCGCTCGTTCTCCTGTGCGTGCGCATGCTGACCTCGCCGGGGCCGATACCTCCGGCCCCGGTCGCTGTCGGCCCGACGCCCATGCCAAGCCCGATGACCACGTCGTCACCGACCTTGACGAGCAGCTGAGCCAGCGGCTGAGCGTCTAGCTCAGCCGACTAGGTCAGTGGTGGCGCTTGCGGTGGTGATGCCGGTGATGTATCCGCACGCGGTAGTAGGCGGTCGGCTTCCAGCCCCAGCCGTAGTGGATGAGGCTGACGTCCGTTCCCGAGTCGTGGGCTCCGTAGGTATAACCCCACTTCTTGAACAGCTCCACGTGACCTGACCCGTAAAAGGCCAGGTCGCCCTTGCGCGGATGCCTCGTCCAGACCAGGAGCCTGCTGTCAAGCATCTCGGTCGTCGTCCTCGGCAGATGGATCCCAGCGTGCCGGTACGCCATCATCACCAGGCCCGAGCAGTCGAATCCCGGCCCGGTGCCACCCCAGACGTAAGGGTGGCCTTTCCGCCGCTGCGCCCACTTGTACGCGCGCAGTCGAAGCGGCAGAGCCCGATGGTGCTTGCGCTTGCGCTCGGTGGTGGCGAGCGTGCGCGAGCCCGGCTTGGCCACGGCCAGCTGGCGTGACCCAGCGGCCGGATGCGTCGAGGCCGCCGGCGCTGCGAGCGCCGGGGCCTGAAATGCGAAAGCCGCAGCAATCCCAATGGGAATAGCAGCGGCTGCCATTGCGCTGAGAGGTTTACGCTTCAGCGGCGACATTCACGTCCGATCACGCGATGTTTGCGCAGTCCCACGGGGAAAGGACGATCATGTCGTCCTAACGCGGCGGGAATACGCCCGACAGGTCGGTACGCTAGCTGCTCTCGCAGTCGCTGTCCGACCAAACATCGAACACTTGCCCGGTACCTTGATCACGAAAACGATTGCAGGTGGCGCAATATCCGTTTTTAACCAGGTATGCAGGCGCACAATTTTCTTATAGCTTTCGTCAAGAACGAGTGTCTTTTAGTAACGCATCTAGCACTCATAGTGAGTTCTTGACCAGCTGGGCCCAGCCGGGCCGACGAGCCTGGATGGTTCGAGGTTCACTCCCGGCCATCCGGGCAGGGTAGCGCCATGACCACTCAGACTATGCAAGACGTGAGCGAACTAGCGCAGCAGCTGCGCGTGGATTCGATCCGGTGCAGTACCGCCGCGGGGTCCGGGCACCCGACGTCGGGCATGTCGGCCGCCGACCTCATGGCGGTACTGCTCACCAAGCATCTGCGCTACGACTGGCAGCGGCCCGACGAACCGTTCAACGACCACCTGATCTTCTCGAAGGGGCACGCATCGCCGCTGCTGTACTCCATGTTCAAGGCCGTCGGCGTCATCTCCGACCACGAGCTGATCAACGGGTACCGGCGATTCGGCTCGATGCTCGAAGGTCATCCGACACCGGCCCTGCCCTGGGTGGACGTGGCGACGGGCTCGCTGGGCCAGGGCCTGCCCGACGGCGTCGGGATCGCGCTGGCCGGGCGCTATCTCGACGAGCTGCCCTATCGGGTCTGGGTGCTGTGCGGTGACAGCGAGATGGCCGAGGGCTCTATCTGGGAGGCGTTCGACAAGGCTTCCTACTACCACTTGTCGAACCTCACGACGATCGTGGACGTCAACCGGCTCGGCCAGCGCGGCCCGACCGAGCTCGGCTGGGACCTCGACCGCTACGTCAGGCGGGTCGAGGGGTTCGGCTGCCGGGCCATCGCCATCGACGGCCACGACCACACCGAGATCGACCACGCCATGAGCCTCGCGGCCGAGTCCGACCAGCCGACCGTGATCCTGGCTCGCACCCGCAAGGGCAGCGGCTTCTCCGAGGTCGAGGATCGCGAGAACTGGCACGGCAAGCCGCTGCCTCCGGAGATGGCTGAGCGCGCGATCGTAGAGCTGGGCGGCGAGCGGCACCTGACGGTCAGCAGTCCGCGCCCGCAGCCGGCCTCTCCGCGATCCAGGCCGGACGGTGTGGTCACGCTTCCGCGCTACGAGGTCGGCACGAAGGTCGCGACCCGGCTCGCGTTCGGGCAGGCGCTCGCGGCCCTTGGCGCGCGCAGTCACGTCGTGGTGCTGGACGGCGAGGTCGGCAACTCGACCCACGCGGAGGAGTTCGCCAAGACGTACCCCGAGCGCTACTTCGAGATGTTCATCGCCGAGCAGCAGCTGATCGCCGGGGCGGTCGGCATGTCCGTGCGCGGCTACATCCCGTTCGCCGCCACGTTCGCGGCGTTCTTCAGCCGGGCCTACGACTTCATCAGGATGGCGGCGATCTCGGCAGCAGACATCAGGCTCTGCGGCTCGCACGCCGGCGTCGAGATCGGTGCCGATGGTCCATCGCAGATGGCGCTGGAAGACCTGGCGATGATGCGCGCGGTGCACGGCTCGACCGTGCTGTATCCCAGCGACGCGACCAGCGCGGCGAGCCTCGTCCAGGCCATGGCTGACCGGAACGGCGTGGTGTACTTGCGGACGACCAGGGGCAGCTATCCGGTGCTCTACGGGCCGGACGAAGAATTCCCGGTCGGCGGGTCCAAGGTGGTGCGGTCCAGCGACTCCGATCAGGTGACCCTGGTCGGCGCCGGGGTGACGCTGCACAACTGCCTGGCGGCGGCCGACCAGCTCAAGCGCGACGGAATCGACGCCCGGGTCATCGACGCCTACTCGGTCAAGCCGATCGACGTGGCGACGCTACTCGAGGCCGCGACAGCGACCCAGGACCGGATCGTCGTGGCCGAAGACCACTATCCGGCCGGCGGCCTCGGCGGCGCCGTGCTCGAAGCCTTCAGCGACGCCGGGCACCCGATCGCGATCAAGCATCTCGCCGTGCGGGGCCTGCCTGGCTCGGGTACCCCAGCCGAGCTCATGGACGCGGCCGGCATCTCCTCCGACCACATCGCCCATGCAGCCCGCACCCTGGTCCGCTCCTAGCCCATCGCACCTGGGGACCCCTGGTGCGGCCAGGACAGCACCAGGGGTCCCCAGGTGCGCCGCTCGGGTCAGCCTGATCCGAGTTAGCCTGCCCTGTTCGGGTTAGTCTGAGCAGGTGGCGCGCACGCATAGTTATGCGGTCCAGGTGACCTGGACTGGCAATCTCGGCACTGGCACGAGCGGGTACCGCGCTTACGGCCGGGATCACGACGTTACCGCCGACGGACCCGAGCCCATCGCGGGCAGTTCCGACCCGGCGTTTCGCGGCGACGAGGGGCGCTGGAACCCCGAGCTGGAGTTCACCGCCGCGCTGTCGCAGTGCCACATGCTGTGGTACCTGCACCTGTGCGCGGATGCGGGCGTGACCGTGGTCAGCTACACCGACGACGCGACCGGCACCATGGCCGAGGACTCCGACGGCGGCGGCCGGTTCACCGAGGTCCTGCTCAGGCCCGCAGTCGTGGTCGCGGCCGCCGAGATGGTGCAGGCCGCGACGAGGCTGCATGAGCAGGCCAGCGCCAAGTGCTTCCTCGCGAACTCGGTCAACTTTCCGGTTCACCACGAGCCCGTGATCGAGGTCTACGGGAGCAGCGAGTAAGCCCAGTAGGTGTACTCGGTGAAATAGCGGCTGCCAGCCTCGTAGACGACCTTGACCGTAATCGAGCTCTTGTTCCTCGTGTAAGCGGCGGGAATGATGAAGTCGCTATCGCCCCAGCGGTGATAGACGTTGCTGCCGGCGACGTACCAGATGCCGACCAGGTGGCCGTTCACCAGGACCTTGGCCTTCTGGCCGACGATCCCGTAGTCGAATCTCCGGCGCAGGTCGACGCCCTGGTTGCCTGGCGCGACCGCCATCGTGAACTGGCTGTAGCCGGTGAAGGCCCGGCCGCTGTCGGTGCGGTTCACCGTGTCGGCGGTGCCCTCGTACTGATAGGTACTGGTCCCTGACCAGCGCTGACCCGTGATGGCGAAGTGGTGCGCCCGCTCGCTCGCGGCGCTGCCCACGTCGAGGGTGTCCGTGAGCTTCGACTGGACCGCTGGCCGCTCGTAGTAGTAGGCGAGCATGGCCGCGCTGGTATTCGTCGTATTGTCGAACGGGCCGTGCTGGATCGACACGACGATTTGATTGCGGAACGGGATCGCGTCCTGCAAGAAGAAACGGTACCCGGCGGTCTGGTCTTCCGTCGTCGACATCAGATGCGCCGTGTTTCCGCTCATCGGCTGCGAGTACGGCCCGTCAAGAAAATAAAATCCTCCGTTGAAAAAGTCCTCGGTGCCGGTGCCATAAATGGCCGGAGAGCCACTGCCGTCCACATAGACCCGCTCGTCCCCCTCGAGGTAGGCGCGGCCGGGATCGCCGGTGTAGGAGGCGGTGACTCCGACGAACTTGCCCGCGCCCTTGGTGCGCAGGATCGGAATGTCCTTGCCGACTCCCACCAGATTCGAGGTCGTGTAGCTGGTCTTGAAGTACCCGACCTGGCTGAAGCTGCCGCCAAGCGGCCGCACCTCGATCGTGTACCCGATGCCCGGCACGCTCGTCGTCGCCTGGTTGACCAGCTGGATCTTCGCCCCGCGCTGGAACGGCATCGGCAGGTACATGTACATCGTGTCGCTGGCATCGATCCCGGCGACGAGCGAATGCGTCGCGAACGACCCGAACTGCCCCATGGCGAAAAAGGAGCCGAGCGGAGCGTCGACGCTCGGCTGGCTCTGGCCGTCCCAGTAGATCCTGATCCAGGTGTCGTTCAGGACCTCTGCAGCCGCCGCGCCGGCCGCAGCGGTGACCCCCGGGATGGTGAGCTTGATCGCCTGGATGGCGTTCGGCCCCGCGATCGCGGCGAGCTGGCGGACGCTGCGCGGCCCCATCGTCAGCGTCCCGCTGTCACCGGTCGTGCCAGTCTCGCTGATCGGATCCGCCGTGGCGTCGTTCCACACGGCCTGCATCGCGGCGAGGCTCGTGCCCGGCCGCCACGTCTTGACGTCGGCGTTGGGCGCGTAGGTCACGTAGCCGATGTTGTAGTACCGGTCCATGTTCGTGGTGATCTCGATGGACCGGCGGTAGCACAGCGGGACGTAGCTGGTGTAGCCGCCGCTTGACCCCGACTGGTTCTGCACGAGCGGAGCGAGGAACGGCGCGTTAGTGCCGGCGAAGATCTGGCTCATCGTCAGGTCGATGGCCGGCTTCGAGGCACCGTCGAAGTACACCTTCATCCACTCGCCGGGGAACACGGCCTGCAGGCTCGTCAGCCAGATCCGGTACACGCACCCCGGCCCCTGCTGGCTGAGCATCACGTTGCCGCGCGGCCCGCTCCCGAGGAACCGCCCGAAGTCCCTGTTGCCGTGCGAAGAGTCGAACGTGTCCCGGTCGAAGCTCGACTGCCCGCCGGCCAGGGCAGTCGGGTCCAGCACGGGGAGCTGGCTGAGCTGCGTCGCCGCAGCGGCGCCATAGGTCAGGGCAGGCGTCACGACGGCGGGCCGGCCGGGGGCCGCCCGAGCGGTCGCGGTAGGCGCGAGCGCCGCCGCCACCCCGCAGAGCAGCAGCGACACCGCGAAGTACCGGCCCGGCCGTGCCAGCTTGAAGGTGCCCACCGGCGTGCCCTCCCGTCGCTGAATCAGCGCCCGATAGCGGGGCATAGGCTACGGTTTCCGGGCATGCCACCCGACAACGGAGTATAGAGAGCACGTCGCCGCGTGTGCGGCGGATTCGGACCAGCAGCTAGCTCGGCCTCACCTGGTCAGACTCTGGCTTCGGTGCGCCCCGCAGCGTCGCGATGGCGCCAAACGTCGACTGGAGCACGAACCGTTCCCGTTTCGGGCTGGCGAGGAACCGGGCGGCGGCCGAGATTGGCTCGGCCGAGCCGTTCCGCCCGGCCAGTGCACGTGATTCGGAGACGGCCGCCTGCGCCGTCTTGACCACGTGGGCGACCATGATCGGGGCGGTCGAGTTGTCCTCGGCGGCCGCCTGGATCAGCGCCCGCTCGAGTTCGCCGCGCGGGCCGGTGTAGCCGTCCACGAGCGCGACGGCGGCGTCCGGATCCCGCCGGGTGATCGCCTTGCGCACCTGCTCAGCGTCGGTTCCGGCCCGGGGTTGCGGCCGCCACGGCCGGCCTTCGCCCCGGGTGTCGAACTGCCCGGTCCACTGCACGAACCAGGCGGCGTGGAAGAGGCCGCGCAGCACCTGCGGCGACGGCGCCGTCGACCAGGCCCAGCGCAGCGCGTTCAGGTAGGTCAGCGTGTGCGTGACGTCGGTCCAGCCGAACTCGTTGGTGTCGTCGAGATCAAGGTCGATGTCGAACCGGGCGAGCCGCTCGGCCGCCGCGCGACCCGTGGCGTCGATCACCGCCGTCACGCCAGCGCCGCCTTCGAGCGCGCTGACCAGCCCGCTGAGCGCCTCTTGCGGCGATCCGTCGGTCAGCGCCCGCCGGTACCTGACGTCGTCGAACCCGCCGGTCGCTGGCAGCGCGGCGAGCTTGTCGAGGTCGGGGGCCGCCTCGCCCCAGGCGTGCAGGAACTTGCGCATGTACGGCAGCCTGTCGTACCGGGTGCCGAGCACCATCTCGGGAACGAGGGGCGCGAGCACGGTGTCGGCCTCCTGCCAGCCGACGAGGTCGAGCATCTCGAACGCCTTCTGCACGAAGATCATCGAGTGCCCGTAGGCGAGGAAGTGGTCGGTGACCGCGGTGAGCAGCGTCTGCTTCAGAACGCCGGGCGCGACTCCCGCCGCGATGAGCCCGCGCACGAGCGCCTCGGCTTCCTCGGCGCGCTCAGCGTCGACGAGCAGCGGGTAAGCGCGGAGCGCGTCGTCGATCGAGCCGTAGCGCTCGACTGGGTCGATGGGGTCGGGCTGGGCCCGCAGCGGACGCCTGACCTGGCTCTCCGAGGCGACCGACAGGCCCTGGATGACCGGCAGGGCGCGCAGCGACTCGGCGAAGAACGTGCTCATCCGCAGGCAGTCAGCCATCGTCGCCAGCGAGTGGTCCCAGCCGTACTGCGCGCGGGGCGCGGCGTACCTGACACCCTCGGTGATCACGTCAGCCAGCGGCGTGCCGAGCTTGTGCAGCCGCATAGTGTCTCGCGCCAGCCGCCCGATGTCGAGGTCGTCCATGGCGGCGCTCAGGCTGGCGAACAGCTCGGGCCTGATGATCTCGGCCGGCGGGTCGGTCACGTCGACGTAGACCTGCCCGTCGGCGACCTTGACCGGATAAGTCCTGATGTTCTCGCCGCCGTGGCGGCAGACCCCCGTGCCGAGGTCGAACTTCCAGTTGTGCCAGGCACAGGTCAGCTCGCCGTCCTTGACCTCACCTCGGACCAGCGCGTAACCCTGGTGCGGGCAGCGGTTGTCGCACGCGAAGACGCCGGTCGCGGTGCGGAAGATCGCGATCCGCTTCTCCCCGTGCGCGAACGACCTGGCCCCGCCGTCCTTGAGCTGGTCCGCTGCCATTGCCCGTACCCAGTCGGCCATCGTGCCCGCCTCCAGCTGTCGTTTCCCTGCCGTTACCCGCACGCTAATTCCTCAAGTTAACTTGAGGTCAAGACCAGACAGATTCCGACCGACATGGTCAAACCCGGCGCGGGTGGAGTCCCGCCGGGGACGATACGGTGCGAACGGCACACCGCACGCAGGGAGAGCGCCGATGAGCGACCAAGCCAGCACCCGCGCCAGCTACACCGCCTACTCCTACCTCGCTCCAGGCGAACTCCGGCAGTTCGAATTGGCGCCCGAGTTCGGCCGCGTCCCGCCCTACAAGGCCGACCTCACCGACGCCCAGCGCGAGCGCTCCCGCCAGCTCCTGGCCGACAGCCTGGTGATCAGCCTGCACGACCACCCGGTCAGGTTCCCCGCTCAGATGTCGCAGACCCCGAGTACAACCGCACCGGCCGGCAGCACACGGGCTACGCGGGCCTGGAGCGCTCAGGCATGAACATCGTGTTCGACAACATGATGGACGGCACGGCCTGCGTGACCGGCAACGCGCCGTGGCGCTGGGAGGACATCATCACCGACCTCGGCATGCGCCAGGCGGACCTGGCCCACCAGGGCGAGATGATGGTGATCAGGACGGTGGCCGACATCGACGAGGCGTACCGGACCGGGCGGATCGGGCTCGTCTTCGGCCTGGAGGCAGCCACCCCGATCGAGAACGAGGTCGACCGCCTCGACGTCCTTTACGGCCTCGGGCTGCGCCAGATCGGGATCGCCTACTCCGACGCCAATACGCTCGGCAGCGGCCTTTCCGAGCCGGTGGACGGGGGGCTGACGGCATTCGGCCACCGCGCGGTCACCAGGATGAACAAGCTGGGCCTGGCCATCGACGTGTCCCATTCCTCGGACAAGACCTGCCTGGATGTCTGCGCCCAGAGCGGCCGGCCGGTCTTCATCACGCACGCAGGCGCACGGTCCATCTGGGAAATCCCCAGGATGAAGCCGGACGAGGTGCTCCGGGCCGTAGCCGAGACAGGCGGCGTCATCGGGATGTCGGCCGCGCCGCACACGACGCTGTCGCACGCGCACCCGAGGCACACGATCGAGTCGGTGATGGACCACTTCAGCTACTGCGCGGATCTCGTCGGGATCGAGCACGTCGCCTTCGGCCCTGACACCCTGTACGGCGACCACGTCGACCTGCACCGGACGTTCGCTCATCTGCTCAGCCTGAGCAGCGCGGCCAGAGGACCCGCGTTCGACCCCGTGGAGTACGTGGACGGGCTGGAGAACCCGACCGAGAACTTCGCCAACATCACCGACTGGCTCGTGCGGCACAACTACAGCGATGACCAGATCAGAGCCGTTCTCGGCGGCAATATCTACCGCGCGCTCAAGGAAATCTGGAGCTAGCCTGACTACGGCTGTGCCCTTGGGCAGCGAGCGCCGTCGCGCCTGCTGCCCAAGGGCCCGTTAGCTGTCAGCCCAGATCAGGTCGAGCTGATCAGGTGCTGCGGTGCCAGGTGACGGTGAAGCTGTTACCGGCCGCGTTCAGCGCGCTGGGCTGTGCCTTGACCTGGCTGGAGCCGTTGACCATGGTCAGCTCGTCGTCGGGGAAGCTGGAGATGACGCCGGCGGCGCCACCAGAGACGGCGGCGGCTGACAGAGTCCAGGTGCTGAACTGCGTCAGCGGCTCGACGCCCGCTGAGCCGCTCGGGGCCTCTGCGATCCACTCGGCGCTGGTGTTGACGCAGGTGCTGCAGGTCTGCCGGGTGGAGAAGCCGACGCCGGTACGGGTCGAGTCGGTCACCGCGAGCGTGTAGCTGGTGCCGCTCCTGGTCACCGTCGAGACGATGTGGTCACCGGGGTGCAGCGACTCGCTGACGACCTGGATCGAGTTGGTCGGGAACATCTCCCACCAGCTGAAGTAGATCGGCGTGCCGCCTGAGCACTCGACACCGGTGCCGTCCTGCTCGACCGAACTGCTGCTGAAGCCGTCGATGCCGACCCACCACACGGCGAGCGACGTCGTCCGGGTGCAGGTGGCGGTCGGCTGCGTCCAGGTGCCGCTCAGCGAGGTGTAGGTGTTGCCTCCGGTGTTGTCGTCGGCGTAGCCGGACCAGTTCGTGCTCTGATCCTGAACAAGGCCGCTGATGCGGCTGACGTGGCTAGTGATCACGTGGGCAGTGGCGTGCTGGCCGACGTGCAGCTTCTTGAGCAGCTTGAGCGCGATCGCTCGCTCTTGGGCCTTGGTCGGGTGGCTAGCCATCGGGCTCGCGGTCGCTGCGGGCGCCGCGGCCACCAGCAGGCCGATCGCTGGCACGCAGGCCGCTAAGGAGAAGGTCAATAACCTCGAACGGCGGATACTCATAGCGGGAAATACCTCTCGCGCTGGCGGCCACTGAAAGGCCGCTGTTCACTCATCGTAACTTTGGCTTTCTTGATCATCAATGCGCCGATTGGCAATACTTGCCCGGTGAGCCCGCGCCGCGCGGGTGGTCAGACGACGTTCAGCAACGGCTCGCCCGCCAGGTGCCGCGCGGCCTGCGCCGCGACGAAACCAGGGACCCGGCCGGCGAAGTCGGTGGTATCGCCGCCGATGTGCGGGGTGATGAGCACGCCGGGTAGCACCCACTCAGCCCTGTCCGCGGGGAGCGGCTCGGTGTCGATCACGTCGAGCGCCGCCCGCAGCCTGCCGCCCCTCAGCTCGCTGACCAGCGCCGCCGAGTCCACGATCGCGCCCCGGGCGACGTTGACGAACAGCGCGCCGTCCGGGAGGGCGCCGAGGATCTTGGCGTTGATCAGGCGCTCGGTCTCGGGCGCCAGCGCGATGCACCCGACCAGGACGTCCGTCTGCGCTGCTAGCGCCGGGAGCTGGTCGAGCGGCGCTACCCCGTCCCTGGCCGTGCGCGAGACCCGGCTGATCGTCGCGCCGAACGGCAGCAGCCGCTGCTCGATCGCCCGGCCGATGGCGCCGTAACCGACCAGCAGCACCCGCTTGCCGGCCAGCGATTCGGTCCTGACGTGCTGCCACGAACGCTGAGCCTGCTGGGCGGCGAACCTCGGGAGCTGCCGCAGGCTCGCCAGGATCAGCGTGACGGCGAGGTCGGCCGTTCCGTCCTCGTGCCCGATCTCGCGTCCGCTACAGAGCGTCACGCCTGCTGGCACCGCGTCGCGGAGCTCGTCCACGCCGATGCTCTGGCTCTGCACGACAGCGAGCGACGGCATCGCGCCGATCAGCGCGACACTGGCCGCGTCGCCCATGTAGGGCAGGCAGTAGAAGGTCACGTCGTCGAGCTTGCCGCGATCGCCGTCTTCGGAGTCAGCACGGTTTCGTAGCTCAGCACGGTCGCGTGCGGCAGCTGCCGCCTGCACTGCGCGGCGATCCCGTCGGCTTCAGGTACCAGCAAGGTCATCAGCCCAGTCTGCCCTGTCGGAAGTAGCTGACGCCTTGATCCACACCGACTAGGGGTTGCACTCGCCAGTCGGGCAGCGACACTAGCTCGCGCCGCGCCTGGCGTCGCTGCCCGCGAACGTCACGTCCGTGGTCGCAGGCTAGGCGGCTTGTGCTTGCCTCTGACCGCCTGGGTCTCAAAAGCGGGATGATCGGCTGATATGACGGCTCTCGATCTCGCTGTAGACGATCTCCGCGTCATAGCCTGTCGAACACGGCGCAATCAACTGAAGCCGCGCTGGCTGATCTCACAAGCAGCCCGGAACCTCCGCCTCTCAGAGTCCTCGCCGTCCGCACATGCCACGCGACCGGCAGCCGGTAGCGTGTCCACCGCGCAGTGAATCTGTAGCCGTAGTAACCGCCACCTGAGCGGGTGCAGTGCCGAGCGGTGACCCAGCTCGCATCGGGTCGCTGAACACCTGCGCTCAGGACAACAGCGAAAGAAGGAAAGAATCCGGCTAGCTAGCATGAGTCCCTATGACCACCCTGGACGACAAGCTTCAGCTCAAGCCCGGCAAGACGCTGGCGGTCGTGGGCGACGGGCCCGCGCTCGGCCTGGACGCGACCCCCGGCGAGGCGGCGAGCGCCGATGCCGTGCTCGCCTTCGCCAAGGACAAGGCCGAGCTCGCGGCCAGGCTCGACGTCCTCGCGTCCGTGGCCGGCCGTGGCGGCATCGCCTGGGTCGGGTATCCGAAGGCCCGCCAGCTCGGCACCGACCTCAACCGAGACGTCATCAGGGACATCGTCCCGGCCGCCGGGCTCGACCCCGTCCGCCAGGTCTCCCTGGACGACACCTGGTCCGCCCTGCGCCTGAAGCCACTCCCCTAAAGAGGACCGCAGACGGCCGCCGACCGGGCGAGTTCAGGGGTTTCCTGACCCGTGGCCCGCTTTTGTGCTGTTGCTAGAACCTGTTCAGGTTCCCGGGGTGAAGGAGACGCCGCGTAGCGTCTCGCCGAAGCCAGCGGTCTCGACCGTGCTGAACGCCTCTCCCGGAGCCGGCGCGGCAGCCGACGGGCTGTCGGTGATCTCGACCAGCTTGTTCGGGTCGGCGCCCTGGTCACCGCCGCCGCTCACGGTCGAGGTGATGCCCCAGATCGTGACCGAGCCGTCGGGGTTAACCCGGCCGGTGATGTTGCGCAGGCCGTCGGTGGCCGGCGACCACGGCAGGCCGGTCGCCGCGTTGTCGCCGGTCGGGTAGCCGGCGACGGTGTACGGCGTGCCGAGGTTCAGCCCGGCTGACAAGGTGTAGGCGAGGGTCCAGCTGGTGCCGTTGAACACCCACTTCTGCAGGCCGGCCGTGGTCTGGGCGGCGGCCTTGGTAAAGGTGCCGGTCGCGGTGGAGAACGTCGCGTCGCCGTTGCCTTCGTCGGCCACGTACAGCGTCTTCGCGTTCGCGAACCACAGGCCGAACGGGAACGAGGTTGACGACTTCAGCGCGGTCGGGAAGCCCTTGAGCACGCACAGGTTGTAGGGCGTCACGCCGGCTGTCTGGAGCTGGGCCGGGTCGAACTTGATCGGCGTGGTCGGCAGCTTGGCGCCCGGCGCGGGCAGGCTGACGCCGCCGCCGGCGCCGCTGGTCGCGCACGCCTTGCCGGTCGTGTCGATGAAGTAGACCGTGTTGACGCCGTTGCTGCCGCTGCCCTTGGTCAGGTAGATGACGTTGTCGAAGATCGCGAGGCCGCGGAAGTTGGTATCCTTGCCGACCTTGTCGGCCTTGTCGCCAAGCTCGGTGACGCTGAAGCTGCCGAGCGGCTGGGGGCGCCCGGCGTCTGGGCGGCCTCGGCCGTGCGGGAAGCGAGGGCGAACTGGGCGCCGCCACCGCTGATGATTCCGTCTGGCTGGGGGTTGCCGCCATTGCCCGCGTTCCCCGACATGTAGATGACGCGGTGGCCGTGGCTGTCGTTGACAATGGCGGCCCGGCCGTTGTTGCCGCTGTAGGAATTGGTCAGGGTGTACCTGAACTTGCCGTTCTTGTCGACTTCGGCGACCACCCGGTAGTCCGAGCCCGGCACCGGGTCGGTCGGGTCGAACACGGCAGGGGTATTGGAGTTCGAGACGTCGACGTCGTTCGGCTGGGCGAGGTAGCCCATGAAGCTGAGCTGCTTGCCGCTGGTCGACAGGTTCAGCGCGATCTCGGACTTGCTGGAGAAGCTGGTCACGACGTGGTTGCCGGCCCCGTCGGGCACGGCGAGCGTGTTGACCGGCTGACCTGATGGCGTGAGCTGGTCCAGGAAGATCTGCGAGGTGACACCGAAGCTCGGGTCGGCCAGCACGTTGTTGAAGACCTCCGGGTAGCCGCCGTCGGCGGTTGCCGTCACGCAGCCGGAGGTGCAGCCTGGCGGCAGCACGGTGACGCCCGGGGTGAGCAGGCTCGCGCTGCCCGAGTAGACCGATCGGCTCACGACCAGGTTGCCGGGCTTGAACCACGGTCCGTGCCCGCCGTGCGTGGCCGCGTCCGAGGTGCCGACGGCCATCGAGGCTCCGGCCGCCAGGGCGAGCGCCGCTGCCGCGCCGAGGCTGTAGGAACGCCGTAGCCTGAGCCACGGACGCTGCGTCGTCATCTGTTTGTACCTCCGCGTGCGGGAAAAAGGCGCGCCTGTTAGCGGCCAGGCCAAAGCTTCAGGGACGAAAGAGGCTTATCGTCCACGCGGCGGTAAACGAGCTGTGAACATTCGCCGAGGTACCCGGCCCGCCGCGCCCCCTTAGAGGTGGTAGGCGTACTCGCGGAACTCCCAGTCGGTGACGAACCGTTCGAAGCGCTCGATCTCGTTGCGCTTGTAGGCGAGGAACGACTCGGCGAAGTACTCGCCAAGCACCTCGGTCAGCTCGTGGTCCGCCTCCAGGGCGTCGAGCGCGTCGGACAGGCGCATGGGCAGCATCGCGGCCTTCGCGGGGTCGTAGCCGTAGCCCTCGAGCTTGGCTGGTGGCTCTTGCTCGTCCTTGAGGCCCAGGTAGACGGCGGCGCCGACGGCCGCCATCGCGAGGTAGGGGTTGGCGGTCGCGTCGCCGAGCCTTACTTCCATGCGGGCTGACTGACCGCGCTCGGGCGGGATCCTGATCATCGCGCTGCGGTTGTCCAGCGCCCAGTCGATCAGCCAGGGCGCGAGCGTGTCGGGGCCGAACCGCTTGTACGAGTTGATCGTCGGGTTCAGCAGCGCGCTGAGCGCGGGCGCGTGGTTGAGCACCCCGGCGATGGCGTAGCGGGCCGTGGGTGAGAGGCCGTCGGGGCCCCTTTCATCGCTAAAGATGTTGTGGTTGTTCGGGTCGTTGAGCGAGAGGTGCACGTGGAAGCCCGAGCCGCCCTCGTCGTTGAACGGCTTGGCCATGAAGGTGGCGAGCAGGTCGCGCTGGCGGGCGATCTCCTGGACGGCCGACTTGAGCCGGAACGAGCGGTCGGCGGCGTCGGCCAGGTCGGAATGGGTCAGGTTGATCTCGAACTGGCCGGGCGAGAACTCGTGGTTGGCCGCCGTCACGCCGAGGCCCGCGTCGCGCAGCTGCCGCAGCAGGTGGAGCAGCAGGCCCTGCGGGTCGCCCTTGCGGCCGACCACGTAGACGTTGCCAGGATCGTTCGCATAGCGCTGCCAGTGGCCGTTCTGGTCGTGCTCGCAGACGAAGAACTCGAGCTCGGGTCCGCAGATCGCGGTGTAGCCGTCTGCCGCGAGTCGCGCCGCGACGCTGCGGGCCACGGCGCGCGGTGACTCCTGGGCTGCTGTGCCGTCCGGGGTGTAAGCGTCGCCGATGCACCAGGCCACGTGGGGTTCCCAGGGCAGCGGCGTGATCGTGCCGAGGTCAGGGCGGACGAGCACGTCGGGCAGGCCCGCTTCGAGGCCGCCTCGCACCGGGACCACGTCGCCCATGGGTGAGGTGTGGTAGACCGCGCGGCAGAAGGCGAGCCCGTGCTCGACCGCGTTCGGCAGCTCGTCGACCAGCACGTCCCGGCCACGGTCGATGCCGATCAGGTCCGCGTAGGAGACGCGGACGACGTCGATGCCCTGGTCGCGAAGCCGGTCACAGACCGCCGCGACGTCGGGACTGTTCAGCATGTCGACCACACCACCATCCGCAGCAGAACGTTCGGATACAAATGATCTGGAGCCTAGCCTTGACGCAACTGGCCGGGCAACAGGCGGTAACTCAGCTAAGTCGATCAGATCAGATCGGGTCGGAACAGCAGCAGACTGGAACAGCAGCAAGGAGCGCACCGTGGCCGAGATGACGGGGTTCTTTTATCCGCGTACCAGCACCGGCCGGTCGTCGCTGCTGCCGGCGCCGCCGTGGTACTACTCGGGCAACCTGCTCACGGTGGAGTACCGCACCGATCCTGACCGGGTCGCCGCGTTGCTGCCGGCGCCGCTGCGCCGGCTCCGGAGGATCCTGGCGCGGTCGCGCTGATCTGGGCGGACTGGCAGTCCTGCGGCGCGTCGGGCGAGGAACTGCTCGACCCGGTGCGGGCGCAGTACGCGGAGTGCTTCGCCGTCGTGCGGTGCTCCTTCGAGGGGCGGGTCTACTCGCGGTGCGTCTACATCTGGGTGGATACGGACTTCGCCCTGGTGCGGGGACTGGTCCAGGGGTATCCGAAGAAGCTCGGCAGCATCCATCAGACCAGGCCGCACCCGTTCGGCAAGGCCGCGCCCCGGATCGCCCCCGGCGGGACCTTCGCCGGGACGCTGTCGGCGGCCGGACGCCGGCTGGCCCAGGCCGTGGTGACCTTGCGCGAGGAATGTGAGTCGAACGGCTTCGTCAACGCTCATCCGATGGCGCACCACCGCTGGCTGCCGTCCGTCGTGAAGGACGGAGGCGACTCCCTGGCGGAACTGATCGCCTCGGGCAGCGCCAGCGTCGAAGCTGGCCCGGCCTGGCGCGGCGAGGCCTCGCTCGAGTTCTTCGAGTCCCCCACCGAGGAACTGGCCGACCTCGAGGTCCGCGAGATCATCGGCGGCTACTACCGCCAGGTCGGCGTCACCTGGGACGGCGGCACCGTCCTGGACCCGCCGATCCAACAGCACTAACTCGGGCCACGGTGCGGGCTGGGGGGCGCTTTCTAGGACAGCATGGTCCTACTTACTGCTGTCCCGATGACAGTAAGTAGGACCATGCTGCTGACGGAATCCGGGGGTGAACAGCAGCAAGTAGGGCCTTACTGCTGTTGGCGGCGCGCTCGGGGTCGCGACCTTGACCGCCGGGGTGTCTGGTTCGTAAGTTTGGAACCAAACGACTTGCTGGAAACCCCCGTAGCTGCGGCTCGGGCGCGCAGGACTACGAGACGGCGATGACAGCACATGGGTGAAGTAGTTGGCGCCGGGCTGCTCGCGCACGTCCCGACGATCATGCTGCCGGAGCCGGTCCGCCGGGACCTGAACGAGGGCAAGGAGATCAGCCTGGTCCCCGGCTTGCGGCGGCTCCGCTCCGAGGTGTTCGAGGTGCTCGACTACGACACCGTCGTAGTGCTGGACTCGCACTGGCAGACGACGGTGGAGTTCGTCGTCTCGGCGCAGGCCGGGCGAGCTGGCCTCTTTACCTCCGACGAGCTGCCCAGGGGAATGCGCCGGGTGCCCTACGACTGGCAGGGCGATCCGGAACTGGCGGCGGCGATCGCCGGCCAGGGCGAGGCGCACGGCACCTGGATCACAGCGATCGACGACCCTTGGCTCCCGGTCCACTACGCCACCGTCAATCTGTGGACCTATCTCGGCCGGGGGCTTGACCGGCGCTGGATCTCGATCAGCAACACGGCCCAGACTGGCGACACCGAGGACTTCCTCCGGGCGGGGCGGGCGCTCGGCGCCGCGATCGCCGCGACCGACCGCAAGGTGCTGCTGGTGGCCTCGGGGGCGCTGTCGCATACGTTCTGGCCGCTGCGCGAGTTGCGGGCGCACGAGGCGAGCGATCCCGTGCACATCAGGACGGACTGGGCTCGGGCCGCCGACTTCGCCCGGATCGGCTGGCTCCAGGCGGGAAACCACGCCAGGGTTATCGCCGAGATGCCCGATTACCTCTCCGCGCGGCCCGAGGCCCGGTTCGCGCCCTACCTGATGATGATCGCCGCGCTCGGCGAAGGTACGGTGACCGCGCCGGGCAAGTTTTTCAGCGAATACGAGAACTCGATCGGCACCGGCCAGATGCACATCTGGTTCGACTGCCCAGACGCCGGGTGGTCCGCGCCATCGCCCGGATAACACAGCGCCCCGGATAGAGAGGCCGCTTCCATGACCGAATACCGGAGGATCTTGCTGGACGGCGCGGCCGTCCAGGTGCGGCGCGAGGACGACGAGCTCGTCGCCGGGGATGGCCGGCGGGTCGCGGTGGCGCAGGCCGTGCACCTGCCGCCGGTCCAGCCGACGAAGATCATCGCGGTCCACCTGAATCACCGAAGCCGGGTCACCGAGTTCGGCGTCAGGCTTCCGCCTGCCCCGACGTACTTCCACAAGCCGATCTCGGCGCTCGTCGGGCACGGCGGCGCGGTGGTCAGGCCGGCCGGCTGCCAGTACCTGAACTACGAGGGCGAGGTCGCGATCGTCATCGGCCGGACCTGCCGGGGCGTGCCGCCGGACGAGGCGGGCGACTACATCGCCGGCTACACGATCGGCAACGACTTCGGGCTGCACGACTTCCGTGACACCGACTCCGGCTCGATGCTGCGGGTCAAGGGCTCGGACACGATGGCACCTCTGGGCCCGGGCCTGGTCACGGGCTGGGAGTTTCACGGGAAACGGCTGCGGACCTATGTCAACGGCGAGCTGGCCCAGGACGGCAGCACCGACGAGATGACCTGGGACATGCACTACCTGGTCGCCGACCTCGCCCGGACGATCACGCTGTACCCGGGCGACGTCCTGCTGTCGGGTACCCCTGCCAACTCCAGGCCCGTCCGGCCGGGTGACACAGTAGAGGTGGAGGTCGAGGGACTCGGCCGGCTGGTCAACCATGTGGTCGAAGGACCAGCGGGCATTCCCCCCGGCTACGGAGCGCAGCCAACCGCCAGCGAGGAAGTCCTCTCGACCGCGCTCGGCGGCGACTGGGAGTTCAGAGGTATCCGGCCTCCGGTCCGGTCCTAATTTTAGCGGGGAAATTTCCCTGGCCCGGAGGTAGCGAGTGGACACCAAGGCGTGGCTCAAGCTGGCAGCCGACTCCGTCGGACAATGGCAGGACAGCTACCCCGCATTCGAGACGCATCCGTCGCTGCAGGTCAGCGAGGAGCGGTTCGCCGCCGCGTTCGAGACCTTCGCCGAGCGCATGCGGGGCAACTACCCCTACTTCCACCCCACGTACGCCGGGCAGATGCTGAAGCCTCCGCATCCGGCGGCGGTCGCCGGCTACCTCGCGGCGATGCTGGTGAACCCGAACAACCACGCGCTCGACGGCGGCAAGGTGACCTCCGAGCTGGAAAAGGAGGTCGTCGCCGACCTCGCGGGGATGTTCGGCTTCGCGACCCACCTCGGGCACCTGACCAGCAGCGGGACCATGGCCAACCTGGAGGCGCTCTACGTCGCCAGGGAGCTCCATCCGCAGCTCGGCGTCGCCTACAGCGCCGAGGCGCACTACACGCATTCAAGGATGTGCGGGCTGCTGGGTCTCGCCGGGACCTCGGTCGGCGTTGACAACGCGGGCCGGATCGACACCGGCGAACTCGACCAGTTGCTGGCGGGCGGTGCGATCGGGACGGTCGTAGCGACGGCGGGCACGACCGGCCTCGGGGCGATCGACCCGGTCCACGAGGTGCTATCGGTCGCCAGGCGGTACGGCGTCCGGGTGCACGTCGACGCCGCGTACGGCGGATTTTTCACGCTGCTGGCCGGAGCGCAGGATCGCACCGGGCTGGCGCCCGAGCCTTGGCGCGCGATCGCCGGGTGCGATTCCGTCGTCGTGGACCCGCACAAGCACGGGCTGCAGCCTTACGGCTGCGGCGCGGTGCTGTTCAGCGATCCGTCGGTGGGACGGTTCTACGCGCACGACTCGCCTTATACCTACTTCACGTCGAGTGACCTCCACCTGGGCGAGATCAGCCTGGAGTGCTCGCGGGCCGGAGCGGCGGCGGCCGCACTGTGGCTGACCTTCCAGGTGCTGCAGCCGACGCCGGACGGGCTCGGTCAGGTCCTGGCCGCGTGCCGTGGCGCCGCGCTCGACTGGTCGGCCCTGCTCGGCGGGTCTTCGGTGCTCGCCCAGTACCAGGCCCCCGAACTCGACATCGTGAGCTACTACCCGGTGACGACCCCGGCCAGCCTCGGCACGATCGACGAAGTCTCGGCGCGGATGCTCGCCGACGGCATGCACGACCCTGACCAGCCGGTCTTCATCAGCACGCTGAACGTGACGGCCGACGCCTTCGTCCGCCGCCACCCCGAGGTCACCGGCGACCGTGACCGGGCCAGGATCTTGCGAAGCGTCCTGATGAAGCCGGAATCAGCCGGGCAGGTCGCCTGGCTGCACGCGCGCCTGGAGGAACTCGCAGGCTGACCTCCGGGGTTCGCCGCGTACGATCGTGGCATGTCACGTCGCCTTGCTGCGGATAGCGCAAGCGACCTCATGCGGGCCGAACGCGAGATCCGGGACCGGATTGGCGAGCAGCCGCTCGACTTCGCTGCCATGGCGGCGGTGTCGAACATCTACCGGGCCGCCAACGTCGTCCGCAATCACATGGAGCGCAGGGTCCTGGCGGACGAGGACCTGTCGTGGGCGGCGTTCACCGTGCTGTTCGTGCTGTGGATCTGGGGCGACCAGCAGACCAGGCATCTCGCCGCCGAAGCAGGCGTGACCAAGGGCACGCTCACCGGCGTGCTGAAAACGCTGGAGAAGCGCGGGCTCGCCAGGCGGCGCGGGCACGACGCGGACGGCAGGCTGGTGCTGGTCGGCCTGGAGCCTAAGGGCGTCGCGGTCATCGAGCGGCTGTTCCCGGCGTTCAACGAAAGTGAGGGACTGGTCAGCGGAGGCCTGACCGAGCCGGAGAAAGACCAGCTCGCGTCCCTGCTGCGCAAGATAATCCGATCAGCCGAAGCCCGCTGATCTAGTCGCGCCGACACCCACCGAGCCCTGACCGGGTTGCGTGGGGAGTTTTCACTCCGTGGGCATTTTTCAGTGCGTACAAGCTGAAAAGTACCCACGAAGTGTAAAGGCCCCACGCAGTTAGCCGGCGAGGCGCAGCGCGGTCGCTACCAGCTGGTCCGCGCGGGCGCGGGCGTGGGGTTCCTCGGCGACCGTCTGGGCGAGGAACGCCTCGGGATCCTGGCCAGCGCTGGCGGCCTCGGCCCGGGCGCCGCCGTCGAGCCAGGCCCTGAGCTGCTCCCCGTCGACCTCGGGGTGGAACTGCACTGCCAGGTGCTTGCCGATCGCGAACGCCTGGACGCCGATCTCGTTAGTCGCGAGGATCGACGTGCCGGGCGGCGGCAGGCAGCGGTCGCTGTGGAATTCGAGCCAGGGGCCGGCCGGGATCAGCCCGGGGTCGATAGTTTCCACCATCTTCCAGCCAATCTCCTTGGCCGGAGCCTGCTCCACCTCGCCGCCGAGCGCTGCGCACAACGCCTGAGCGCCGAAGCAGATGCCGAGCACCGGCACCCCCATCTCGTCGGCCTTGCGCAGCCAGTCAAGCTCCTGCTTGATCCACAGGCTTGGCGGGCCGGTCTCGTTGACCGAGGGGATCGCCCCGAGCACCACCACGTGGTCGACGCCGTCCAGCCCCGGAAGCCCGCCCTCACCTGGGAAGAGATGAATGCTCAGGTCTGCGCCGCGCGCCTGAAACGCCTCGGCGATGAATCCGGGAGAGTCCTCGGCGTGGTGCCTGATCACGATGACGCGCATTGCCTCTCCCGCATCCGCCTGGCGCGCATTGCCCAGCATCTCGTTTGGTGCCAAACTATTTGCCATGGCGCTGCCCGTCGATTTGACCGATCTCGACCTGTGGCAGCGCGGTGTTCCCTATCGGGAGTTTGCCCGGCTCAGCCGCGAAACGCCAGTGGCCTGGTACGAGGAAGCAGCTCCGAATTCCGGATTCTGGTCCGTGCACCGCTACGCCGACATCGTCGCCGCGACCAGGGACGTCTCGACCTACTCGTCGGCGCGCGGCATCTCCTTCGAGGAACCCACCGACGACGACCTGGCCGCCCGGCGGACGATCATCGACACGGACCCGCCTGATCACACCAAGCTCCGCAAGATCCTCTCCGGAAGCTTCACCCAGCGAGCGGTCGCCGTCTACGAGCACTTCGTCACCGGGCTCACCGAGGACGTGCTCGACTCCGGCCTGCGCGCCGAGCCGTTCGACTTCGTCGACGCGGTGGCCAAGGAGGTCCCGATCCGCGTGCTGGCCAGGATCATGGGCCTGCCCGCCGGGGACCTGCCGCTCTTTATCGACCTCGGCGACAAGCTGATCGCCAATACCGATCCCGAGATCACCGACGTCGTCTGGGGGCGCGACGACACCGACGCGTACCGGCTGTTCCCGTTCCGCAGCCCGTACGGCAAGCAACTGTGGGACCTGGGCCGCGACCTCGTGGCCGACCGGCTGCGGTCACCGGGCGACGACCTGCTGTCCGCGCTCTTGCGGGCCAGGGTGGACGGCGACCGGCTTAGCGCGAAGGACATCGACAACTTCTTCTCGATCATGGTGATCGCGGGGAATGAGACGGCCAGAATCGCGATTGCCCAGGGCGTGCTGGCGTTCATCGAGTACCCGGAGCAGTGGGACCGGCTGCGCGCCGACCCGGCACTTCTCGACACCGCCACCGAAGAAGTGCTGCGCTGGACCTGCCCGACCCACTTCATGCGGCGCACCGCGACGACCGACACCGAACTGGGCGGCGCCGCGATCAAGGCCGGCGACAAGGTGGTGCTGTGGTACGTGTCGGGGAACCGGGACGAGGCCGAGTTCACCGACCCCGACGTCTTCGACATCGCCCGCGCACCCAACCGGCATCTGAGCTTCGGCCGGGGCGGACCGCACCTGTGCCTCGGCGTCCACCTCGCCCGGCTCGAAATCAAGGTCGTGCTCCGCGCCCTCGCCCAGCGCGTGTCTCGCTTCGAGCTGGCTGGCCAGCCCCGCCGCATCCGGTCCAACTTCACCAACGGCCTGCGCGACCTGCCAATCAGGATCCGGCCGTGAGCCCGTCCCGCCAGTTGCTCGTCCTCGCCATACGATCCGGCAAAAATTGGATCTCCCCGAGAAAGGTCCATACCCGGCCATGACAAAGATCGACTCCTTTGCCCACATCCTCCCCCCGGCCTACGCCGCCAGGATGGAGTCGATCACCTCCGGCCCCGGCATCAGCGACCGCATCCTGGGCTACCGCCCCTGGATCCACGAAGACCCGGCCCTGATCGACCTGGACGCCCGCTGGCGCACGATGGACCAGTTCGGCGACTACAAGCAGATCCTCACGCTCGCGGTCCCGCCGCTGGAAGAACTGGGCGACCCAGCCGCAGCCCTCGATCTGGCCAAGGCCGCCAACGACAAGCTCGCCGACCTCGTCGCCAGGTACCCGGACCGGTTCGCAGGCTTCACCGCTGCCCTCCCGATGAACGATCCCCAGGCCGCGGCCGCCGAGCTAGACCGCTCGATGACCCAGCTAGGCGCCCTCGGCACCCAGTTGCACAGCAACGTCAGCGGCGCCCCGCTCGACGAGCCCCGGTTCGACTGCATCTTTGAGACCGTGCACGCCCACGGCGGCATGCTGTGGATTCACCCCACCCGCAGCCCGATCTGGTCCGACTACCCGGTCGAAGAGCAGTCCAAGTACGGCATCTGGTGGTCGCTCGGCTGGCCTTACGAGACGTCGGTGGCGATGGCCCGCCTCGTCTACTCAGGATGCTTCGACCGCCACCCGGGCCTGAAGATCATCACCCACCACGCCGGCGCGATGGTGCCGCACTTCGCCGGCCGCCTCGCCTCGCCGCTCGAAGACCCGGACCGCGAGGCGATCATGTCGTCGCTGAAGAACGACCCGATGGACTATTTCCGCCTCTTTTACGCCGACACCGCGATGTTCGGTGCGAGCCACGCGGTCCGCTGCGCGGTGGAATTCTTCGGCGCCGACCATGTGCTGTTCGGCACCGACATGCCGCTCGGCGGCCCGAACGTCGTCGCCGACACGCTCGCCGACATCGAGTCGCTCGGCCTGCCCGACTCGCAGACCGCCGCGATCCTGGGCGGCAACGCGATGCGGTTGCTCGGCATTTCCGGGCTGGCGTGGTGACTACCTCGGCGATGCCACTCGTGGCGCTCGGTGCTAGCGAACTCACTGTCAGCCGGCTGTCGCTCGGGTCCTGGCGCACCTACGAGCGGATCAGCCGTGAGCAGGGGGTCGCGGTCATGCGGGCGGCCCGCGACGCGGGCATCAATTTCCTGGACGACGCGCGGTATAACGACGAGACGGGAAACGCGCCGATCCCGACCGGGTACTCCGAGATCGTTTTCGGCGAGCTGTTCAAGGCGGCCGGCTGGCGCCGGGACGAGACCATCGTGTCGAACAAGCTGTGGTGGGAGTTCTGGCCGGACGAGCGGCCCGCTCAGGAGCTGGCGGGCTCGCTGGACCGGATGGGGCTGGACTACATCGACCTGATCTACTCCGAGATGCCGCCAGCCGACCTGCCGTTCGAGGACGCGGTCGAGATGATCACCGGCTTGATCAGCGCGGGCATCGCCCGAGCCTGGGGCACCTTGAACTGGACGCCGCAGGCCATGGAGCGCGCCTGGCAGATCGCCAGAGCAGGGGACGTCCCTGGTCCGGTAGCGACTCAGCCGCCCTACAGCCTGGTCAGCCGCCACGCGGTCGAAGACCCGGCGATGACCGAGGTGACGCAGCGCAACGGCATCGCGATCGTGGCGTCCTACGCGCTGGCCGGCGGCGTGCTGACCGGCAAGTACGACGCCGACCCGCAGGCTGGACGGGCGACTGGCGCGCTCGACTCACCGCGCTACGCGGCGGGCGTGGCCGCCGGACGCGCACTCGCGGAGCTCGCGAAGGAGATCGGCCGCGACCCGGCCCAGCTTGCCATCGCGTTCGCTCTCGCGAACCCGACCGTCACGACCGTCCTGTCCGGCGCGACCAGGCCCGAGCAGATCGCGGTCAACATCGGAGCGCTCGACGCCGTCCGGGAACTCTCACCCGACGAACTGGCCCGCCTCCACGCAATCGGCACATAACGCGCATGCGATAGCAGAGCGCCGCTCCGATTAGTTGTTGACTTTTCGGCGCGTTTCCTTATGCCTGGCACTGGAAACCCGTGGAAGAGAACTCCCTGGCGGCACCGCCGGAGTTCGCCTGCTTGCCGGAATTTCCGTCCACGGGAAGGTTCAGCGATGACGAACACCATTGAGGTGCCCACCATGGCGCCGGTACAGCGGGCTCTCACCGACGTAGCCGCACGTCAGCTGGCAAGTGCTACCAAGACCACCGCTCAGCTCAACACGATCACGCCGCGCTGGCTGGTGCGCATGCTCGCCTGGACGCCGGTCGAGGCCGGTATCTACCGGCTCAACCGGGTCGTCAACCCGGAGTCGGTGCTGGTCGCCTGCCCGCCTCGGGACGAGTCTGAGCTGCCGACTACCTATGTCGGCTACGACGAGCATCCGCGCGAGATCCTGCTGAACTCGGTCGCGACGATCGTGGACATCCACACCCGCGTCTCCGACCTGTACGACAACCCTTACGACCAGATCGAAGAGCAGCTGCGGCTGACCATCGAGACGATCAAGGAGCGGCAGGAAAGCGAGCTCATCAACCACGCGGACTACGGGCTGATCGCGAGCGCCGATTCGCGGCAGCGCATCTCGACGCTGACGGGCGCGCCGACGCCGGACGACTTCGACCAGCTCATCACCAAGGTCTGGAAGGAGCCCGCGTTCTTCCTGACCCACCCGCTCGGGATCGCGGCCTTCGGCCGGGAGTGCACCAGGCGGGGCGTGCCACCGCCCACCGTCAGCCTGTTCGGGTCGCAGTTCATCACCTGGCGCGGCATCCCGATCATCCCGTCCGACAAGGTCCCGGTCGAGAACGGCAAGACCAAGGTCCTGCTCATGCGCATCGGTGAGCAGCGGCAGGGGGTCACCGGCCTGTTCCAGCCGGGTCTGACCGGCGAGCGCTCACCCGGGCTGTCGGTCAGGTTCATGGGCATCAGCAGGAACGCCATCGCGTCGTACCTGGTCTCGCTGTACTGCTCGCTGGCGGTGCTGACCCCGGACGCGCTCGGGATTCTCGACGACGTGGAGATCGGTAAATTCCATGAGTACGCCCACACCTACCGGTAACGGCCACCGCGCGCGGGCGAACGGCCACGCGCGGGAACCCGCGAACCTCGGTTCCTGGATGCCGGACGAGGCCGCGCTGACCAGGCTGTCGCTTGACCCGAACGCGTTCGACCCGGGCCGCTTCGGCTTGGCCCTGCGGTGGCCATTGCTCCCGGCCGAACCCGGAGCGGCGACCAAGCTGAACACGACCTCAGCAGGTCAGCCGTCGTTTTACTTCGTGGACGAGAGGTCTGAGCCTGGCCTGCGCCAGGGTCAGACCGCCGCTCAGCCCGCCCAGGACCCAGCCGGGTTCAGCGTGGAAGCGGTCCGCAGGGACTTCCCCATGCTCGCCGAGCGGGTCAACGGCCGGCCGCTGGTCTGGCTCGACAATGCGGCGACCACCCAGAAGCCGCAGGCGGTGATCGACCGGCTCGCGCACTTCTACGCGCACGAGAACTCCAACATCCACCGCGCCGCCCACGCACTGGCCGCCCGGGCGACCGACGCATACGAGGGCGCCCGGCGAGAAGGTGCGCCGCCTTCCTCGGCGCCGCGTCCAGCGACGAGATCGTCTTCGTCGCGGGGCGCCACCGAGGCGATCAACCTGGTCGCGCAGACCTGGGGCCGGCGCAACGTCAGGCCCGGCGACGAGATCCTGGTCTCGCACCTGGAGCACCACGCCAACATCGTGCCCTGGCAGCTGCTCGCCGCCGAGACCGGCGCGCAGCTCCGGGTCATCGCCGGTGGACGACGACGGCCAGATATGCTGGACGAGCTACGAGGCGCTGCTCGGCCGACCGCACGAGGCTGGTCGCGATCGCGCACGTCTCGAACGCGCTCGGGACGGTCACCCGGTCGAGCAGATGATCGCGATGGCCCACCGGCAGGCGCCAGGGTACTCGTGGACGGCGCGCAGGCGGTCGCCGCACATGCCGGTCGACGTGCAGGCGCTCGACGCCGACTTCTACGTCTTCTCCGGGCACAAGGTGTTCGCGCCGACCGGGATCGGCGCGCTGTACGCGCAAGCCGAGCTGCTCGAGCGAGATGCCGCCCTGGCAGGGCGGCGGCAACATGATCAGCGACGTCACGTTCGAGCAGCACCGTCTACCAGGACGCCGCCGGCGCGGTTCGAGGCCGGCACCGGCAACATCGCCGACGCGGTCGGCCTGGGCGCGGCGATCGACTACGTGAGCCGGCTCGGCCTGGCCAGTATCGCCGCCTACGAGCATCAGCTGCTGGAGTACGCGACCGGCAGCCTCGCGCCGTTCCCGGCTTGCGCCTGATCGGCACCGCGCCGCGAGAAGGCCAGCGTGCTGTCGTTCGTGCTCGACGGGCACGAGCCCGGAGGACGTCGGCACGGCGCTGGACCAGCGAGGGCATCGCGGTCCGGGCCGGGCACCACTGCGCGCAGCCGATCCTGCGCCGCTTCGGGGTGGAGGCCACCGTGCGGCCGTCGCTGGCGATCTACAACACCTGCGCCGAGGTGGACCAGCTCGTCGCTGCCCTCGGCAAGATCGCCGCCAGCGGACAGCCAGCTAGAACAGGCTCGCCACCACGTTGATCGCTACCGCGAGGATGACCGCGCCGAACACGAACGACAGCAGCGCGTGCGCCAGCGCGATCGCCCTGATCCGCTTGGTCGTGATGTTGGTGTCCGAGACCTGGAACGTCATCCCGATGGTGAACGACAAGTACGCGAAGTCCAGGTAGCTCGGCAGCTCGCCCTCGTTGAAGTCCACCCCGCCGGCCGGCGGAGTGAAGTACGACCGCGCGTACCGCAGCATGAAGACGGTGTGCACCACTCCCCAGGACACCGCCACGCTGACGACACCGAGCCCGATGAGGAACGCCTTCATCCCGCCGGTCGCCTCGCCCGCCCGGAGCAGGGCGAAGCCCACCGCAACGAGCATGGAGGTACCCGCACCGAGGATCGCCAGCTCGGCGACGGCCCGGCGCGGGTCCTCCCGCTTGGCGAGATGCTCAGTCAGCCCGGAATCCAGCCGCCACACCGCGCCGAGCGTCCAGATCAGGAAGATCAGGGCCGCGACGTCCCAGCCGATCAGGATCGCCACGACGGGGAGCGTGAACGGCGCCGTAATCGCTCCCGCCGCGACCCCGCCGCCCATGGCGCCGGTGACCCGTCTTGCGGCCGAGGTCGCGTGGATGCGCCCTGGCTCGTCCGGTGCCGACGTCATACTGCCCGTCTTACCATCTGACCGGCTACCGAAGACGCGCCGTCAGCCCTTCTGCTTGTCTCGCCATTCGATCCAGGTACGCAGCTCCGCGAGGTCGTACTCCGGTCCGCTGACCCCGACCGTGAAGAGGGTCGCTCCGAGGGCGACGAGTTTCGGCCCGAGCTCGTCTGGCGATCCGCCCACGCCCACCGAGCGCTCGATCTCGGCCGGGTCGCGGCCGACGTCGGCGCAATGCTGGGCGAGGATCGCCGACTTGCGCTCCAGCGTCTCCAGATCGGCGAACGAGTGCCAGATGTCGGCGTGCTTGGCGACCAGCCGCAGCGTCTTCTTCTCCCCGCCGCCGCCAATGAGGACCGGGATGTCCCTGGTCGGCGCCGGGTTGAGCTTCCCGAGCCGCGTCTCGATGCGCGGCAGGGCGTCGGCGAGGTCGTTGAGGCGGCCGCCGGCGGTGCCGAAGTCGTAGCCGTACTCGTCGTAGTCACGCTCGAACCAGCCGGAGCCGATTCCCAGGATCAGCCGTCCGTCGCTGATGTGGTCGACCGTGCGCGCCATGTCGGCAAGCAGTTCCGGGTTGCGGTAGCTGTTGCACGTCACGAGCGCGCCGATCTGCACCCGGCTGGTCGATTCGGCCCACGCGCCGAGCATCGTCCAGCACTCGAAGTGCTTGCCGTCGGCCTCGCCGTACAGGGGATAGAAGTGGTCCCAGTTGAACACGACGTCGGCGCCAAGCTCCTCGGCCTCCGAGGCGGCGCGCCTGATCGCTGAGTAGTCGGCGTGCTGCGGGTGAATCTGCAGGCCGATCCGAATAGGACGTTGAGTCTCAGTAGTCACAAGCCGCACCCTATCGACGGAGACAGCCGGTAGAGCACCTCGCCGGCGTCGGGCACGACCAGCGTGTCCGGATCGGCGGCCCAGCGCGCCGGATCGATCCCGGCCGGATCGAGGTAGCCGAGGTTGACGTCGCAGGCGACCTCTTCGGCAATGCCGGTGGCCAGCGTCACGTCCACCCGCAGCAGCTCGCCAGCCGCCCGTCGAAGGTGCCCGCGCCCCGCAGGTGCGTGCAGTGCGCGACGTCGCGCCAGGTGCAGGTGCGTTAAGCGGTCCGGCTGCCTGACGAAGTAGTCGCGGCAGTGATAGCCGAGCTGCGCGATGTCCGGATGGGTGCGCGGCGATCTCGCGTGATGTGCGGCGCGTAGAGCACCACCTCGCCGCCGTCGGCGACGACTGGCTCGACCTTGTAGAAACCCTTCGCGCCGGTCCACAGGTCGTCGTACTTGCGCGGGATGCAGCGACAGCACCCGGCGCACCGGCGCGTCGAGGTACCTGATGTGCACCTGCGCCGACACCTCGGCGGCGGCCGCCCAGGCCGACTCGGGCTCCCCGAACGCGACGGAGTGCAGCGACGCCGGGTTCGAGCCGGTCACCACGCAGAGCGCCAGCCGCTCGCCGGGCACCATCGAGGCGGCGGCGTCGATCAGCGCCCGGACCGGCGTCACCCCGAGCGTCCCGATGATCTAGGCGCTGGTGATCAGCGCGCCGAGCCAGTGCGACAGGTCGATCAGCTCGCGCCCGGACACCCCGGGGAAGAAGTACTTGTTGCCGCCGGAGAACCCGACGACCTCGTGCGGGAACACCGGCCCCACGACCAGCGTCACGTCGTGCTCGACGACCGCCCGGTTGATCCGACCGGGACCGCTCGCGCAGCAGCCGCCGGAAAGCTCGGCGACCCGGTCCGCGTCCAGGACCGCCGAGCTCGGCGAAGTGCCGGTCATCCCGCCATGCGTGGTTGACGCACCGTCAGGCCCGGATACCGCTCGCGCCAGCCGCCCGGGCGGGTAACCCAGATGCGACGGCGAGGGCGGGTTCGCTCATCGCACCGTGCGTGCCGAGCGCGACAGGACGGTCAGCGCGCTGACCCGCGCCGTGCAGCGCGCCGTGCACAGCGGACAGCAGCAGCGGCAGCGGACAGGACTCGTGCCGTCGGGGACCAGCACGCAGACACTGCGGCCGGTGAGCGGCAGCGCGGCGAGCTGCGTCGCCGACGAACGCGGTCACCCGGTCCGGGCTCGAGCGATCTCGCCGGCGTCCGCCAATCAGCGCTAATCATCTGGCACCCCCATCGCGTGCTGCGCCCGCCAGCGACTTCACTTACGGTCGGTGACGTGCCCGGTCTGCGCGAGCGACCGGCAGCGCCGGGCGGCCGCGCCGGTGCGGATGGTCCACCTCGGGCTCGGCAGCTTCTTCCGCGCCCACAGGCCTGGTACACCGATCACGCGGCGGACGGCGAGGACTGGGGGTACGCCGCGTTCGGCGGACGCGGCAGCCGGCCTGGCCGCCGGGCTGACCGCCCAGGACGGCCTGTACACGCTGGTCATCCAGGGCGGCCGAGCTCGACCGGCCGAGCTGATCAGCGGCCTGTCCGCCGCGCACCCGGCGGCGCGACCACGAGCACGTGGCTGCGCTACCTCAGCCGCGCCTGACCTGGCGGTGGTGACGGTCACGGTGACCGAGGCCGGCTACCATGCGCGGGCCGCACGGCGGCCTGGACCCGGCAGCCCGCAGGTCGCAGCCGACCTCGAGGCGCTGCGCGCCAGCCCGGCGCGCCGGTCAGCGACCGCGCCGGCCAGGCTGGTCGCGGGTCTGGCGGCCAGGCGCCGGGCCGGCGCCGGTCCGCTGGCGATCATCCCGTGCGACAACCTGCCTGCCAACGGCGCCCTGGCCTCGCGGGTGCTGACCGAGCTGGCCGAGGGATCGACCCGGGCCTGGCCGCCTGGATCGGCGAATCGGTGAGCGTGGTGACAACGGTGGTGGACCGGATCACGCCGCGCCCGGCGCCGGACGACGTCCGCGCTGGTCAGCGAGCCGCACCGGGCTCGCCGACCGGTACCCCGTCGTCACCGAGCCATACAGCGAGTGGGTGCTGAGCGGGGAGTTCCCCGCCGGACGGCCGCGCTGGGAGGCTGCGGGCGCCCGGTTCACCGCCGATGCTGCGACCCTTCGAGAGATCAAAAGCTCTGGATGCTGAACGGAGCGCACTCCCTGCTCGCCTACGCAGGGCCGATCATCGGCCACCGGACTGTGGCCGAGGCAGCGGCCGACAGTCTGCCTGACCTGGCTCGACCAGTGGTGGGACGTGGCCGCCCCGCACCTGCCGCAGGCCGGCCGCCGAGATCGGCCGCGTACCGAGCGGCCCTGCTCGAGCGGTTCGCCAATGCCGGATCGACGACCAGCTGGCCAGGATCGCCGCCGACGGATCGCAGAAGCTGCCGGTCCGCGATGCTGCCGGTGCTGCGGGCCGAACGGCCGCCGAATCGGCTGCCCGCCGGAGCCCTCCGGGTGGTCGCCGCCTGGATCTGCCACCTGCGCGGGCTCGGCGCCCCGGTCAGCGACGCCAGGGCCGACGAGGTCGTGCCGCTGGCGGACGGGGCGTCCGCTGGCGGCCGCCGTCAGGGCAGTGCTGGAATGGCTCGGTCCCGATCTCGCCAACGATTCGGCGATGGTGTGGGCCGTGATCGAGATCGCCCAGGAACTGATCGCCGCCGCAAGGTAAACATGTGGTCCGTTCGGTAGCAGATCCGGCAGATGTACTCTAATGTCGCAACGGAACGTGACTGACCTGGGGCATGCCCCAGAAAGGGTGGGGGGCGTGCCTTCGGGCTTGCAGACGCGTGCCGATGGTAGTCGCGAACTCGCGCAACGTCAGAGCGCACCAGTCAGGAAACAGAAACAACGGCCGCCCAAGCAGCGCAGGTCACAATGGGGCCGTGACCGGCGCACCGAGGCGATGCCGAGCGTGCCCAAGCCGGTCAGCGACCGCAGGATCGCGATGACCGGCTAGCCATCATCGTGACCGTGAGCGCGTGGATCAGCTATTTCATCACCTGGCTGCTCGATGATTTCCTCAACCAGCGATATTCGAGCACACCTCGCGCGCCGAGGCTATCACCTACCTCGTCATCGTCACCCTGCTCGCCGCCTCGGCGCTCGCCTACCTCTTCGGCCGGCTCGGCTTCTACTACCGGACCGAAGCCACCGCCGGGCCAGCCGCGGCGATGCTCGACGAGTTCTATCGCCGCAGCCGGCGCCGACGCTCACCGCGCTGATCCCCTCCTACCAGGAGGAGCCCGCGTGATCCTGATGACGCTGCTCTCGACCGCGCTGCAGGAGTACCCGGACCTGCGGGTCGTCCTGCTCGTCGACGACCCGCCGAACCCGCGCTACGCCGGCCCGCGACGCTGCTCGACGCGGCGCAGCGCGCTGCCCGCCGAGGTCGAGCGCCTGCTCTCGGAGCCGCGCCGCCGCTTCGACCGCGCGCTGCGAGGGCTTCGAGACGACCGCTCGACGGCGTGACGCGCGGCGCGGACCCGGTCACGTCGACGCTGGCCGCCGAGTACGAGGACGCCGCGGCGTGGCTGCGGCGCTCGGCGACCAGGACCTCGCCGACCACAACGACGCTTCTTCGCCAACCAGCGTGCTCGGCTCGGCCGCCGACCTGCGCGTTGATCGCCCGGGCCCTGCGCACGCGCCGCCGCCGAGGGCGCCGAGCTCGAGCCACGTCGCAGCTTGCGCCGCTCTACCGCCGCCTGGCCTGGACCTTCCGCTCCGAGGTCTCGAGCTTCCAGCGCAAGCGCTACGCCTCGCTCTCGCACGAGCCGAACAAGGCGATGAACCTGAACAGCTACATCGGCCTGATGGGCGGCAGCTACCGCGAGGGCCAGACCCCGGCCGGCCTGAACCTGCGTGCGCGCCGGCGACGCCGACCCGACCTCGTCGTGCCCGACCCCGACTACGTGCTGACGCTCGACGCCGACAGCGTGATCATGCCCGAGTACTGCCTGCGCCTGGTCCACCTGCTGGAGCGCGAGGAGCACCGCGAAGTCGCCGTCGCCCAGTCGCCGTACAGCGCCTTCCCCGGCGCGGCGACGCGGCTCGAGCGGATCGCCGGCGCGACCACCGACCTGCAGCACATCATCCACCAGGGGATGACCTACAACGACGCGACCTTCTGGGTCGGCGCCAACGCGATCCTCCGCAAGCGCGCGCTCGACGACATCGAGGAGATCGAGTACAAGGGCGAGTTCGAGATCTACCGCTACATCTCCGACCGCACGGTGATCGAGGACACCGAGTCGACGATCGACCTGCGGCGGGCGGCTGGAGGCTCTACAACTACCCCGAGCGGCTCGCCTACAGCGCCACGCCGCCGGACTTCGGCTCGCTGTGCATCCAGCGCAACCGCTGGGCCAACGGCGGCCTGCTGATCCTGCCGAAGCTGCACTGGCGCGCCGGGCGCAGGCGGCAGCGCGGCGAACGGACCTCGATCGGCGAGCTGCTGCTGCGGCTCAACTACATGGCCTCGATCTTCTGGGGCTCGGTTCGTCCTCTGTCCTGATGGTCATCCCGTTCAACGGGCCCTGATCTGTCCGCTGCTCCGCGTCGTCGCGATCCCCTACTTCGTGGCTGATGGCGATCGACCTGAGGTACTGCGGCTACAAGCGCATCGACGCGCTCCGGATCTACGGCTTCAACCTGATGCTGCTGCCGGTCAACCTGGCCGGGACCGTGTCGTCGATGGTCCAGGCGCTGACCGGCGCGAAGGGCAAATTCATGCGCACGCCGAAGGTCCGCAACCGCACGGTCGCCCGCCTTTCTTCGTGATCCCGCCGTACCTGCTGGTCGCGCTGGCCATCGTCACCTTCTATTCGGCGTACCGGCACGACCGGGTCGAGAACATGGCGTTCGCCGCGATGAACATCGTGCTGGCGAGTTACGCGACGCTGGCGTTCATCGGCGTCAGGAACTCCCTGATCGACATCTGGGTGCACTTCACCTCGCTGCTGTACAAGCCGGCCCAGCCGCGCCGGCGCGCCGTCGAGCGAGCGGCGGCGAAGGTGGCGGCCGCGAACCCCGCCCCCGCCGACTGGCGCTCGGTACTGCAGGTCGGCCCGATCGAGGCCGGTCACTGGCGGGTGGCACGGCAGCATGTCCCGCAGGTGGGCTCGGCCGAGCCTCCGAATCGGAGCGGACGGCACCGGGCGGGGCTCGACGAGCCGGAGTCGGGGCAGCAGGGGCCGGGGCAGCAGGGGCCGTCGGCGTCGGCGCAGCAGGGGCCGGGGCGGACGCGGCCGGCTGAGATCGAGCAGCGGCCGGCGTTCCAGCCGGGCATCGATCTCGACTGTGGGCGGGATGCCGTACGCGGACGTGGCGTACGAGCCAGTGCAGCGGGTCAGCAACGACGACGCGATGCGCAACCGGCGGGCCTACTACGGCGGCGGCGACCCCCGCCGACCGCGGCGGCCCGAGCAACCTCCCGCCCCGAAACCAGCCGGTACAGCAACCCCCCACGCGGAACCACCCGCCTCAGAACCTCGCCCCCCAGCACGAGCGGTTCCAGCAGCCACCGAGAACCGAGCCGACCCGTACCGAGCCGACCCGGAGTCAGCCAGTCCAGGGCTACCCGGCGCAGCACTACTCGCAGCAGCCCTACCCGGAGTCCCAGCAAGCAAGTCCCCAACAGCCAGCACCCCTGCACGCGGGACCACCCGACGCCGGACCACCCCACGCGGGACCACCCCACCGCGGGACCACCGCACGCACGGACCACCCCACGCCGGACCACCCCACGCCGGACCACCCCACGCCGGACCACCCCACGCGGACACCACCCCACGCGGAACCCCAGCAGGCAGCCCCACTACGCAGTGCCCCAACATTCGCTGCCGCAGAACGGGATGCCGCAGAACGGGGTGCCCGAGCAGGCCGGTTCCACGTCAGGCGACGCCACCGGACGACTGGTCGAACAGTTGGGTGTCTAGGATTTCGGGCGCCAGGACGTCGGACGCCAGGACCACCGCCAGCAGGGCTACGGGCACCAGGTCGTCGGCCCTCAGGACGTCGGCCCTCAGGAGTTCGGGCAGCAGGATTACGCCCTGCCGGATTACGCGCCGCGCGACTACGACGTGAACGGCTATCGGGACGACTGGGACGGCCAGGAGGGATAGTAATGGCCTACGACACAGAGCGGGCCCGGCCACTGCCGCCTGAGATGCTGCGGCTGAGCAGTGAATCGTCGTCGATCGAAGACACCTGGATCGGAGACGCCGAGCCGCGCCGTCGGCTGTCCTTCTTCAGGGTGCTACTGGCGCTGATCCTCTTCGCGGGGGTCAGCTACGGCGGCTATGTCGTCGTCAAGTCCAAGCTGATCGCCCCGGTCCCGATCCGTAAGACGTGGTTCGCACCGTACGTCGATGTCACCGTCCCGCCGGTGTACCAGTTCCAGAGCACGTCCGACGACCCGGCGCGGCAGACCGTGCTCGGATTCGTCGTGGCTTCGCCCAACTCCGACCAGCCGTGCACACCGACCTGGGGTGCCTCCTATACGCTCGCTGGCGCGGATCAGGCCATGACGCTAGGGTCGCGCATCGCGCAGATGCAGCAGGACGGTGCCCAGCCGATCGTGTCCTTCGGCGGCCAGGCACACACCAGCCTGGACCTGAGCTGTTCCAGCGTGCCGAAACTCGTGCACGCCTACCAGGCCGTGATCACCAAATACAACCTGAGCACGATCGACCTCGACATCGAAGGGACGGCGCTCGACGACGTCCAGGCGACGCAGCGCCGGGCCACAGCGATCGCGGACCTACAGCGGGAGGCCCGCTCTCAGGGCAAGCGACTCGTGGTCTGGCTGACCCTTCCGGTCGAGCCGACCGGCCTGCAGGCCGATGCGCTCTCGGTCATCTCGGCGATGCTCTCCGATCGGGTCGCCATCGCCGGAGTCAACGTCATGACCATGGACTTCACCGACCCGCC
Source organism: uncultured Actinomycetota bacterium (assembly GCA_963737865.1). Taxonomy (GTDB): domain Bacteria; phylum Actinomycetota; class Actinomycetes; order Streptosporangiales; family Streptosporangiaceae; genus Chersky-822. The sequence goes on from CAVTUG010000002.1 coordinate 161,450, forward strand.
TGTGGACGGGCAGTCGATGCTCGGGCTCACCGAAGCCGCCCTGTACGCGACCCACACCCAGCTGCTGAAGCTGTTCGAGCGCTACGGCGAGCATCCTCGGTCCGCTCAGGTGTGGCAGCAGCAGGGCGCCACGGCGATGATCGGCCAGAACGATGTCAGGGGCGAGAACTTCACCGTCGCTGACGCCGAGGGTCTGGCGGTCTTCGCGAAGAAGATCGGGCTTGGCCGGGTGTCCATCTGGTCCCTCAACAGGGACAGCCAGTGCGGAACCTCGTTCCCCGAGATCGGCCTGATGTCCAACCACTGCAGCGGCACCGCTCAACGAGGGCTGCAGTTCGCGGCCATCTTTACCAAGCTGCCCGGTCAGGCGAGCGCGTTCGCCGACCTCGCGACCGCGCCGACACCGCCGACCCCGGACACTAACCCGACCGACGCGCCCTACCCGCTGTGGTCGGCAACGCAGCAGTACCCCGAGGGCTACAAGATCGTAGAGCACGGCGAGATCTACGCCGCGAAGTGGTACAACTCCGGCGACGATCCCGCCGCTGTCGTGCAGTTCTCGTACGAGACGCCCTGGGAGCTCATCGGCCCGGTCCTGCCAGGCGACCACGCCCCGGTGATCAAGAAGCTGCCGCCAGGCACCTACCCGGCGTGGAAGAAGACCGCTCCGTACACGAACGGCGACAAGATCCTGTTCCACGGACTCGCCTACGAGGCCAAGTGGGACAACCAGGGCGTCTCGCCGGACACCAGCACCGACAACCCAAGCGGCTCCCCGTGGCACCCGCTGTTCTCGATCCCAGGCGAGCCAGCCACCAGCTAGCGCTCGACCTACCCCAGCAAACTCACACCCACCGCGCCCCAGCACCAGCAAACTCACAACGATGCACCGGATACCCGACCAGCCCGCCGCGAGGGATCCCGCACCGACAGGCCGCCGCGAGGGGTACGAGTCGCCGCTGCGGGGCGCCGCGCCGGCAGGCCACCAAGAAACAGCGCACCGACAGGCCACCGCGAGGGGTGCCGCTCGGACGGGCCGCTGCTGGGGGCTGCGCTGACGCGCTCGCTGCGAGGGGTGCTGCTTAAGGCGGGGCTGCGAGAGGTTTCTTCGGAGGGGGCCGACCCTCCTTCGGCTGCGCGCGGCCGACCAGCCGCGCTCACGACAGCATGGGCCTACATACTGCTGTTCCAGCTGGTTTTTCAACCGCAGCAAGGTCCTACTTACTGCTGTCGGGACGACAGCAAGTAGGACCTTGCTGCTGTCGCTTCTGGCCTGGGAACAGCAGTAAGTAGGGACATGCTGCTGAATCCGCCCTAGCCGTCAGGCGGGGGCGGGGGCGAACGCTCAAGGTTGGCGGGTCGTCGGGGCGACCTCGCTGTCAGGACAGGCGAAACCGTCAGGGGCGGCGGGCCATCATGGGCCGTGGGCCGTCAGGGGAGGCGGGCCGGGCCGTCACTGCGGCGGGGCGTCAGGGGCGGCGGGCCGGGGCGTCACGAGCGCCGGGCGTCAGGGGGAGGCGGAGTGGGGCGTCAGGGGAGGCGGGGTGCTGCGGTTTGCCAGGGCGGGGAGTTCTGCGATGGCTCGTAGCGGCGGACTGGGTGAGTCGTGCGGACGAGGGCGCGCAGGTCCGCGAGGTCGGGCGGGGCGGCTCCGAGGGCCCGGGCCTGGACCAGCACGTTGCCCAGTGCGGTCGCCTCGACGGGGCCGGCTACGACCGGCAGGCCGCAAGCGTCGGCGGTGAGCTGGCACAGCAGCGAGTTTCGCGCGCCGCCGCCGACCAGGTGCACGACGTCCACGGCGCGACCGGACAGCCGTTGCGCCTGCTCGACGGCCCGGCAGTGGGCCAGGGCGAGACTGTCGAGCACGCACCGGACGACCTGGGCCGGACTCTCCGGCACGGGCTGACCGGTCCGCGCACAGGCGGCCCCGATTCTGGCGGGCATGTCGCCCGGCGCCAGGAACTCGAAGTCGTCGGCGTCGATCACCGAGCGCAGCGGCTCGGCCCGCGCGGCCTGCAGGAGCAGGGTGTCGAGGTCGACCGCCAGCCCAGCCGAAGACCACGCCCGCATCGACTCCTGCAGCAGCCACAGGCCCATCACGTTGCGCAGGTAGCGGATCGTGCCGTCGACGCCCGTCTCGTTGGTGAAGTTGGCCAGCCGGCTCTCCTCGGTCAGCACCGGCTGGTCGAGCTCGACTCCCACCAGCGACCAGGTGCCGCAGGAGATGTAGCAGAAGCCCGGCCCGGCAGCGGGCACGGCGACCACGGCGGACGCGGTGTCGTGCGAGCCCACGGCGACTCCCAGGACGTCCGCCCCGAGCCCGGTCTGGGATCGCGACCTCGGGCAGCAGCGGCCCGATCCGCGACCTGCATCTCGCAGCGTTGGAAAGATCGACGCTGGCAGTCCGGCCTTCTCGATCACCGACGTCGCCCAGCACCGGCCAGAGACGTCGTAGAGCTGGGTCGTCGAGGCGTTGGTGACCTCGGCGCCCGACCTCGCCGGTCAGCCAGTAGGCCAGCAGGTCGGGAATAAGCAGCATCGTCCGAGCCGCGCCAAGGGCCGGGGTCCGCGCCGCCGCCGCGAGCTGGAACAACGTGTTGAACGGCAGGTGGGCGATACCGGTCACCGCGTACAGTTCGTCGGCTCCCACCTTGGCCAGGACAAGCTCGGGCACGCCCTCGGTGCGGCTATCCCGGTAGTGCACGGGGTTGCCGAGCAGAGCCCCGCTGGCGTCAAGCAGCCCGAAGTCGACCCCCCACGAGTCGATGCCCACGCTCCTGACCGGACCGGCCGCGCCCGCGAGCCGGAAACCGTCGAGCACCTCCGCGTAGAGGCAGAGCACGTCCGTGTGCATGGTCCCGGCCACGGTGACCGGCCGGTTGACGAACCGGTGCAGCTCGCGCAGCTCCAGCCGCCCAGGACCGACGCGACCGGCCATGACCCGACCGCCAGAGGCGCCAAGGTCGACCGCCGCTACCAGCACGCCTTGTGTCATCGCAGCTCAGCCGGCCCGTCAGCGCAGGAACGCGGCAGCCACGCCGGCGTCTACCGGAATGTGCAGCCCCGTCGTCAGCGGCAGGTCCCCTGCGGTGATCGCGACGACCGCCGCCGCGACATGCTCGGGCAGCACTTCTCGCTTGAGCAGGGTGCGCTTTGCGTAGAACGCGCCAAGCTCCGCTTCCGGCACCCCGTACACCGCCGCCCGGTTGGCGCCCCAGCCTCCGGCGAAGATGCCGGAGCCTCGGACGACGCCGTCGGGGTTGATGCCGTTCACCCGGATGCCGTGCTCGCCTAGCTCGGCGGCGAGCAGCCTGACCTGGTGAGCCTGGTCGGCCTTCGCCGCGCCGTAGCCGATGTTGCTCGGCCCGGCGAAGACGGCGTTCTTGCTGCAGATATAGACGATGTCACCGCCCATCCGCTGGGCGATCATCAGCCGAGCCGCCTCCCGTGACACGAGGAACGACCCGCGCGGCATCACCTTGTGCTGCAGATCCCAGTCACCCGTCGTGGTGTCGACCAGCGGCTTGGAAATGGATAGCCCGGCGTTGTTCACGACCAGGTCGACGCCGCCAAACGCGAGCGACGCGGCAGCGAAGGCCGCCGCGATGCTCTTTCGTCGGTGACGTCGGACGCCACGGCGACCGCCGCGTCGGCGGAACCGATGCTCCTTGGCGACGGTCTCCGCCGCCTGGGCGTCCCGGTCCGCGACCACGACGCAGGCTCCCTCGGCGGCCAGCCGCAGCGCGGTCGCCCGGCCGATCCCCGAGCCGCCGCCGGTGACCAGCGCGACCCGGCCGGCCAGCCGCCTGGGCTTCGGCCGCCGCCGCAGCTTCGCCTCTTCAAGCTCCCAGTACTCGATCCGGAACTTTTCACTCTTCGGAATAGGCGAATAGGTGGAGACCGATTCCGCTCCGCGCATCACGTTGATCGCGTTCACGTAAAACTCGCCGGCGACTCGCGCTGTCTGCTTGTCTGCGCCGAAGCTGAACATGCCGATGCCCGGTACCAGCACGATCGCCGGGTCGGCCCCGCGCATCGCCGGCGAGTCCGCCGTCGCGTGCCGGTCGTAGTAAGCCTGGTAGTCGGCCCGGTACGCGGCGTGCAGTTCGCCGAGCCGGTCGATCACGACCTCGAGCGACGCGGTCGGCGGCACGTCGAGCAGCATCGGCGCGACCTTGGTCCGCAGGAAATGGTCGGGGCACGACGTCCCTAGCGCGGCGAGCCGAGCATGCTCGGCGCCCATCAGGAAATCGAGGACGACCTCGCTGTCGGTGAAGTGCCCGACCTGACGATGATCGGTGGACGCGAGCCCTCGGATGACCGGTGCAAGCTCCGCCGCCCGCCGCCACCGCAGGGACTGCTCAAGCGGCTGATGTTCCGCAATCTTCTGGCCGAACGGCTCGCTGGCGCCGGTGTCGTCTAGATAGCGCTGGGCCGTCGGCGATGATCTCCAGCGAACTGGCCTCACATTGCTCGCTCGTCGCGCCCCACGCGGTAATGCCGTGCCCGCCGAGCACCACCCCGATCGCGTCGGGATTGGCCCGGTGGACCTCGGCGATGTCCAGGCCGAGCTGGAAACCGGGCCGCCGCCACGGCAGCCAGCCGACCCGATCACCGAAACAGGCCCTGGTCAGGGCCTCGCCGTCGGCGGCCGTCGCGAACGCGATCCCGGCGTCAGGGTGCAGGTGGTCCACGTGGGCCGCGCCGACCAGCCCGTGCATCGCGGTGTCGATCGACGGCGCGGCACCGCCCTTGCCGTGCAGGCAGAAGTCGAAGGCCGCGACCATCTCGTCCTCACGATCCTCGCCCGGGTAAACCGAGGTCAGCGCCCGGAGCCGGTCGAGCCTGAGCACGGCGAGGCCGTCCGGGGTCAGCGTGCCGAGGTCGCCGCCCGAGCCCTTGACCCAGATCAGCTCGGTCGGCTCGCCCGTCACCGGGTCGGTCGCCTGACCCTTGACCGAGGTGTTCCCGCCCGCGTAGTTGGTGTTGCGCGGATCGGCGCCGAGCCGGTTGCTCCGGGCGACGAGCTCGGCGACTTCGGGCGGGGGCTGCTCGCTCATGAACTGCCTTCCTGGTGGTGCGTGCCGTGGTACGAAGCCGGCGGATGCGGCGTCCTGCCGCTAACTGTTCCACCCGGCCTGGCGTGCCGCCGATCGCGGCTCGGCGACGATCTTCTCGGCGTAGCCGCTGGCCGCATAGGCGGCCATCGGGATCGGGGTCGAGCCCTTGCTCGGTCGCGGAGTCGGCCAGGAGCGGCCTGACGTCGGTGTTGTAGGCGTCCATGAAGACACCGTTCGCCCCTAGCACGTCGCCGGCCTGCTGCGCGACGGTCAGTGCGGCGGTGTCCACGAGCAGCGCCTTGGCCGTGGCCTCCTGCACGTTCATCACCGATCGGATCTGGGCCGGGATCTTCGGCTCGATGTTGTGGCACTGGTCGAGCATGAACGTGACCCCGGCCTCCGGCGCGAGCGCGCCTGCGGCGATCACCTCGTGCATGATCCGGAAGAGCTGGAACGGGTCGGCCGCCCCGACCATGAGGTCGTCGTCGGCGTAGAACCGGCTGTTGAAGTCGAACCCGCCCAGCCGCCCCGCTCGCAGCAGCACCGCGACGATGAACTCGATGTTGGTGCCGGGCGCGTGGTGCCCGGTGTCCACGATCACCGAGGCATTCGGCCCGAGGGCCAGGCAGTGCAGCAGCGAGGTACCCCAGTCGGGCACATCCATGGTGTAGAACGACGGCTCGAACAGCTTGTACTCCAGCACCAGACGCTGGTCGGGGCCGAGCCGCTCGTAGACGGCGGCGAGCGATTCGGCGAGTCGGTCCTGGCGCGCGGAGATGCTGTCCTGACCGGGGTAGTTGGTGCCGTCGGCGAACCACAGCTTCAGGTCCCGCGACCCGGTCTCGTCCATGATGTCCACGCACTCGAGCAGATGCGCCAGCGCCTTGCGGCGCACGGCCGGGTCCGGGCTGGCGACGCTGCCCAGCTTGTAGTCGTCGTCCTGGAACACGTTCGCGTTGACCGTGCCGATCCCGATCCCGTGGTCCGCCGCGAAAACGGCGAGCGCCGCGTAGTCGTCGACCTTGTCCCACGGAATGTGCACGGCGACCCTCGGCGCGGCCCCCGTGAACTTATGAACCTGGGCCGCGTCCTCGATCTTCTCCTGCGGCGTGCGCGGCACGCCCGGCTGGCTGAACACCTTGAATCTCGTCCCGCTGTTGCCGAAAGCCCACGACGGTGTCTCGATCTGGTGCGCCGCGAGGGCGGCTTTGACGGCGGTCACGGTACGCATCAGGCTCATCTCGTCGCTGGGTTCGGTGCGGTCCCTGGCCGGGGGCGGACGGGCGCCTGCAGCGCCCATCCGCCCTCGCTCTTAGAAGTTGAACTGGTTGATGTTGGACTTGTCGAAGACGAACGGCGGGCCGAGCAGCACGGTGTTGTCGGCCCCGACCGTGAACTTGCCGAGCTTCCCGGCGGTGAACGACTGGCCGGCCGAACCGGTCAGCTTGCCTGAGGCCATCATGACGGCGGCGTAGCCGGCCAGGTAGCCGAGGTTCGCCGGGTTCCACAGCTCGAACGCGCCGATGGTGCCATCGCCGACGAACTTCTTCAGCGAGTCGGGCGTACCAAGGCCGGTCAGCGCGATCTTGCCCCGGTACTTGGGAGTGTCGAGCACCTGGGCGGCAGCCAGGATGCCGACGGTGGTCGGCGAGATGATGCCCTCGAGGTTCGGGAACTGCTGCAGCAGGCCCTGGGTGACCTGGGTTGCCGTCGTCGGGTCGTCGTTACCGTAGACGGTCGATACGAGCTTCATCTTCGGGAACTTCTTCAGCTCCTTCTTCATGTAGCCGATCCAGGCGTTCTGGTTGGTGGCTGACGCCGCCGCCGAGACGATCGCGATCTCGCCGGTGTCGTGGATCTCCTTGGCGAGCAGGTCGACCTCACTGGTGCCGATCTGCGCCGTCGAAGCCTGGTTGATGAACAGGCTCCGGCAGGTCGGAGCGTCGGAGTCGTAGGTGACCACGGTGATGCCCTTGGCCATGGCCGCCTTCAGCGTCGGGCACAGCGCAGTCGGGTCGGTCGCCGAGACGATCAGCGCGTTGGCACCCTGGTGATCGCCGCCTGGATGGCCGGGATCTGCGAGGTGGGGGTCGCTGAGGTGCCGCTCGTCTCCGTCCCGGTCTCGCCCAGGGCCGATAGCGCGGCGAGAGCGCCGCCGGACTTCTCGCTGTCGGCGGTGGTGAAGTAGGGATTGCCGAGGTTCTTCGGGATGACGAAGACCTTCAGGCCCGTCTTGAGCCCGCCACTGCCGCCACTGCCGCCGGACGACGACGAAGACGACGAAGACGAGGACGAGGACGAGGACGAGGACGACGAACTCCCCGATGAGCACGCCGCGAGCATGCCAACGGCGAGCAAGAGCACTGCCGGTGCGAGCAGCGCCCGACACTACCGGTATGTTCCCGGGTCAGCTCTCAGCGGTTGAATCCTTTCAATCGGGTGGCGGATTTGGTTGCAGGGACAGGGCGGAAGTCAGGCCCGCGTTATCGGGTCAGACACTGCCAGGGGTGCGACATTGCGCGGGCGGAGCCTGGACGCCAGCCCGCCGAACTGCGGGACGAAGACGCTCACGAGCAGCAGGGCACCGACGACGATCCCATAGGCCTCCTGGTTGAACGGCGTCAGCAGCAAGGCGTTCTGCAGCAGCGCGAAGGCGACCACGGCGAGCACGACGCCGGGGATGGAGCCCTTGCCGCCGAAGATCGAGACGCCGGCGAGCAGCACGATCGCGACCACGTTGAGTTCGGCGCCGAGGCCGTTGCCCTGGACGGCGGTGTCCAGCCGGAAGGTCCACAGCGCCCCGGCGACCGCGCAGATCATGCCGGAGAGTACGAAGAGGCCGGTCTTGATCCGCTTGACCCTGATGCCGGAGAACAGGGCGGTCTCGGCGTTGTTGCCCATCGCGAAGATCGACCGGCCGAGCGGCGGTGACGTGCAGCACGACGCCGAATACCGCAGCCAGCACGACGAAGATCGCGATCGAGTACGGGATGCCCAGGTGCGGCACCGGCAGGATGCCGATCGTCGCGTAGCCGGCAGGGAAGCTCGACACCGAGGTCGAGCCGAGCAGGATCACGGCGATGCCCCGGTACAGCGCGAGCGTGCCGATCGTCACGGCGAGCGACGGCAACCCTGCTCGGGTGACGAGCAGGCCGTTGATCAGCCCGGCCGCCGCGCCGAGCGACGAGCAGCACCGCGAAGATGGCCAGCATCGGCCAGTGGTGCAGCCACAGGCACCCCGAGCAGCGCGCTCGACAGGCCGAGGATCGAGGCGACCGAGAGATCGATCTCGCCGCTCACGACGATCAGCGTCATCGGCAGCGCCATGATCGCGAACTCCCCGTTGGAGACGCCCAGCGTTGAAGAGGTTGCTGCTGGTCAGGAACTGGCCAGGCGAGTACACCGCGCCGAACACGAAGATCACCACGACGAGGGAGGAAAGCCCGCTCTCCCAGCGCACGCGCAGCCCCGACAGCGCTGCCGACGGCCTCGGCGCAAGGCAGGCCGGTCGAGCGGCTAGCGTACCGACACGGGAGACTCCTTAGTCGCAGCGCGGCGAGCAGCCTGCACGCGCGATCGCCCGGTCGAGCGAGATCGCGAGCAGCAGCAGGAAGCCCGGCGATCGCCTGGTCCCAGAACGGCGAGATGCCGAGCACGTAGAGGGCCGAGTTGATCGTGCTGAGCAGCAGCGCGCCGACGGCGGCGCCGACGATGCTGCCGCTGCCGCCGAAGATCGCCACGCCGCCGACCACGACCGCGGCGATGACCTGAAGCTCGTAGCCGGTCCGGCTGGAGTCGACGGTCTGGTACTCGGCCGCCCACAGCACCCCGGCGATCCCGGCGATGGCGCCGCTGATCGCGAATGCGGTGCAGATCCGCTTCGCCACGGCGATGCCGGCCAGCCGCGCCGCCTCGGGGCTCGACCCGATCGCGTACAGCTCGCGGCCCGACCGGTAGGACCGCAGGTAGTAGGCGCCGAGCCCGATCAGCACGGCAATGGCGATGGCCAGGTAGGGCACCCCGCCGATGCTCGCCTGCGCGATCTGGACAAAGCCGACGGCAGCGTCGACGCGACCACCTCGTTGCCGCCGACGATCAGGATGTCGATGCCACGGACGATGTAGAGGGTGGCCAGCGTGACGACCAGGCTCGGTACCTTGCCCAGCGAGACCATCAGGCCGTTGACCAGACCGCAGACCAGCGCCGATGCCAAGGCCGATCAGGAACACGACGGGGATCGGGATGCCCTGGACCTCGCCGAACATGCTGGCGGACACGTAGGCCGAGAGGCCGACCACCGAGCCGACCGACAGGTCGACGTTCCGGCTGATCACGACCACGGTCTGGCCGAGCGCCAGCAACGCGAAGACGGTCGTGTTGATCAGTACGAACGTGATGTTCGGCCGAGTCTGAGGAAGCGAGGCTGGATCGCCGTCGTCACGCCCACGAACACGATCAGGACCGCGATGATGCCAGATTCCCTGATCCGGAAGATGCCGCTCGGTGAGCCGGCGCGAGTCGCTGCGCCTGGCCGGCCGGCGCTGGCGCGGCCGGCGAGCCCGGCGTCGCGCCGCCGCGCAGTGCTCACTGGAGGTCCGCGCCAGGAGCTGGCCGGTCGCGGCGGCCATGATCGTTTCCTCCGACGCGTCGCGTCGCGGGCGTAGCTCGGCGGTCAGCCGGCCTTCGCGCATGACGAGGATCCGGTCACCGATGTGCGAGCACCTCGGGCAGCTCCGACGAGATCATCAGGACGGCGACCCTGTCGCCGGCCAGCTCGCGAGCAGCAGCCGGTGCACCTCGGCCTTGGTCGCGATGTCGATGCCGCGGGTCGGCTCGTCCACGATGAGCAGCTTCGGCTGGCGGCCGAGCCACTTGGCCAGCACGACCTTCTGCTGGTTGCCGCCGGACAGGCGAGCGAAACCGGGTCGGTGAGCCGGCCGTACCGCAGCCGCAGCCGCTGCGCCCAGTCGGCGGCGAAGGACGCGCTCGGCGGCGGCCGGATCGAGCCCGCCCTGCCGCAGGCTGCCCAGCGAGGCGAGCGCCACGTTCTGCTGGATCGACATCTCCATGACCAGGCCCTGCTGCCGGCGGTCCTCGGGCACGAAGCCGATCCCGGCCGCCATCGCGGCCGGTCGGGCGAAGCCTTGCGAAGCGGCGTGCCCGCTGACCGCGACGCTGCCCGCGTCGTAGCGGTCGATCCCGAAGATCGGCCCGCGCCACCTCGCTGCGGCCCGAGCCGACGAGCCCCGCGAGCGCGACGATCTCGCCCGCCCGCACCTGGAAGCGAGATGTCGATGAACACGCCCTCCCGGGTCAGCCGCTCGCACGTCGCAGCACGGCGTCGTCAGCCGCGGCGCCGTGCTCGGCGGTCCCCGGCGGCGCTGCGGCATGTCTCCGGCCGACCATCGGCGCGCACCAGGTCGTCGGCGGTGAGCGCCCTGGCCAGCTCGGCTGGCCAGCACCGTGCTGCCGTCGCGCATCACGGTGACGCGCTGGCAGATCTCGAAGACCTCCTCGAGCCGGTGCGAGATGAACAGCACGGCGGCCCCGGCGGCCCGCAGCGTCCGGACCACGTCGAACAGCCGCGCGACCTCGGCCGCAGACAGCGCGGCGGTCGGCTCGTCCATCACGATCACCCGCGCGTCAAACGACAGCGCCTTCGCGATCTCGACGAGCTGCTGGTCGGCGATGGACAGGCCACGGCAGATCCGGTCCGGGTCGAGCGGCACGCCGAGCCGCGCGAAGAGGGCGGCGGCCTGCTCGCGCATCGACTGCGGTCAATCCGCCGCCCGGCCGAGCAGCGGCTGGCGGCCCATGAAGATGTTCTCCGCCACCGGTCAGGTCGGGGAACAGGGTCGGCTCCTGGTAAATGACGGCGATCCCGGCGGCCTGGGCGGCGGCCGGGCTAGGCAGCGCTGCCGGCTGCCCGTCGATCAGGAGCTGGCCTTGATCCGGCTGGTGCACTCCCGGCCAGCATCTTGACCACGGTGGACTTGCCCGCGCCGTTCTCCCCGAGCAGCGCGTGCGCCTCGCCGCCGTAGAGCTCCACCGACCCGTCGACGACCGCGCGGACCGCGCCGAACGCCTTCGCGGCATGCCGCAGCGAAAGCACCGGCCAGCCCGGGGGCGGCCCGGACGGTTCGCCAGCGGTAGTCACGGCCAGGCCTCCGGGACTGTAACGTTTCAACGATGCGTGTATCGTCCGCTGTCGGTACACGCGTGTCAAGAGGGATGACCGATTGATGCAGGGTTTGACACGTTCCAAGCCCGCGTCCGACACTTGGCCACAAGAGGCCCGCGGTCAGGCCCATGACTGAGACCTGCGGTGCGGCCATCAGGGAAGGCACAGCGTGGCAGACGCACCGATCAGCATCAGGGAGGTCGCGGCGCACGCCGGGCGTTTCCGTGGGCACCGTCTCCAATGTGCTGAACCGCCCCGAGATCGTCGCCGTGTCGACCCGCAGGCGGGTGCAGAACTCGATCAAGCAGCTCGGCTTCGTGCGCAACGAGTCGGCCCGTCAGCTCAGGGCCGGCCGGAGCCGGACGATCGGGCTGCTGGTGCTCGACGTCGCCAACCCGTTCTTTACCGACGTGGCACGCGGAGTCGAAGACGAGGCGAACGAGTCTGGGCTCGCGGTCATCTTGTGCAACTCGGACGACCAGCCCGCCAAGGAGCGCCGCTACCTGGAGCTGCTCGAAGAACACCGGGTTCAGGGAATCCTGATCACCCCCGTGGCGGCGGCCGAAGAGCACGTCGTGCGGCTGCAGCGGCGCGGCACCCCGGTGGTGCTCCTCGACAGCCGGTCGCAGTCGCGCGGGCAGTGCTCGGTGTCGGTGGACGACGTACTCGGGGGCGAGCTGGCGATCGCTCACCTGCTGGCGCAGGGGCACCGCAAGATCGCGTTCGTCGGCGGACCGCTGAGTTTGCGGCAGGTCGCCGATCGCCGGGACGGCGCGGTGCGAGCACTCGAGACGGCCGGCCGCAGCGCGGCCGACCTGCACGTGATCGAGACCACGGCGCTGCACGTCGCCGCCTGGCCGGTCGGCCGTCGCCGAGGTGGCCGAGCTGCCGGCGAGCGAGCGGCCGACGGCGATGTTCTGCGCGAACGACCTGCTGGCACTCGGCGCGTTGCAGGAGATGACCGCGCGGCAGATCCGGGTGCCTGACAGCATCGCGATCGTGGGCTACGACGACATCGACTTCGCGGCGGCCGCCGCCGTGCCGCTGACCTCGGTGCGCCAGCCGCGCCATCAGCTCGGCCGGGCGGCCGCCCAGCTGCTGCTCGAGGAGGCGCTGGACGACGGCACCCATCAGCACCGCCAGGTGATCTTCGAGCCGGAGCTCGTGATCCGCGAGTCGAGCTGCCGGCCAAAGTTCGAGAGCGAGGCGTAGCGGTGCGCATTGCCTTGTTCGTCACCTGCCTGGCCGACACCTTGTATCCGGAGGCCGGGCAGGCGACGGTACGGCTGCTCGAACGGCTCGGGCACGAGGTCAGCTTTCCCGCCGCCCAGACCTGCTGCGGGCAGATGCACGTCAACACCGGCTACCAGCGACAGGCACTGCCGATGATCAGGCACTACGTGGAGACGTTCAGCGGGTACGAGGCGATCGTCGTTCCTTCTGGCTCGTGCACCGCGTCGATCAGGCATCAGCACGAGCTCGTGGCGCGACGGCACGGCGAGGCTGTCCTCGCCAGGCGGGCCGCCGAGGTAGCGGCACGGACGTACGAGCTGTCCGAGCTACTCGTCGACGAGCTGGGCGTGACTGATGTGGGCGCTTACTTCCCCCATCGGGTTACTTACCATCCGACCTGCCACTCGCTGCGGTTGCTCCGGGTGGGCGACCGGCCGCTGCGGCTCCTGCAGGCGGTACGCGGCATCGACCTGGTGCCGCTGCCGGACGCCGACCAGTGCTGCGGGTTTGGCGGCACGTTCGCGGTGAAGAACGCCGACGTGTCCACCGCCATTCTCGCCGACAAGATGCGCAACGTGCTGGCCAGCGGCGCCGAGGTGTGCGCGGCCGGGGACAGCTCGTGCCTGATGCACATCGGGGGCGGGCTGTCCCGCCTGCGCACGGGTACGAAGACCATGCACCTCGCCGAGATCCTCGCCAGCACGGAGGACGGGTCGTGACGACGTTCCTTGGCCTGCCGACCGCACCGCCCGGGGTCGGGCATCTGCGTGGCGGCGAGCCGTTCCCGGCGGCGGCGCGCAAGGCGCTCGGGAACTCCCAGCTGCGGCGGAATCTGCGCAAGGCGACCACGACGATCAGGGCCAAGCGGGCGCGGGTGGTCGGGGAGCTGCCGGACTGGGAAGAGCTGCGCGAAGCCGGTCAGGCGATCAAGGCCCGGACCCTTGCCCAGCTCGATGGGTACCTCGAGAAGTTCGAGCGGGAGTTCACCGCGCGGGGCGGGGTGGTGCACTGGGCGAGGGACGCTGTCGAGGCGAACCGGATCGTCACCGAGCTGGTGACCGCCACCGGGGCTCGCGAAGTGGTCAAGGTCAAGTCGATAGCGACCGACGAGATCGGGCTGAACGACGCGCTGGCGAAAGCCGGGATCTCCGCCGTCGAGACCGACCTGGCCGAACTGATCGTGCAGCTCGGTCACGACCGGCCTTCGCACATCCTGGTGCCGGCCATCCATCGGAACCGGGCCGAGATCCGGGACATCTTCCTGCGTGAGATGGACGACGTCGATCCTTCGCTGAGCGACGATCCGCCCGCGCTGGCCGAAGCGGCTCGGCTGCATCTGCGGCGCAAGTTCCTGTCGGCCAGGGTGGGGATCAGCGGTGCGAACTTCGCGGTCGCCGAGACCGGCACGCTGTCGGTGGTCGAGTCCGAGGGAAACGGCCGGATGTGCCTGACCTTGCCTGAGACCCTGATCACCGTGATGGGGATCGAGAAGGTGATCCCGACCTTTGAAGACCTCGGGGTCTTCCTGCAGCTGCTGCCACGGTCCGCGACGGGCGAGCGGATGAACCCCTACACGTCGATGTGGACCGGGGTCACCCCCGGAGACGGGCCGCAGCACGTGCACCTGGTCCTGCTCGACAACGGCAGGACCGCCGCGCTGGCTGACCCGGCCGGGCGGCCGGCGCTGTCGTGTATTCGATGCTCGGCGTGCCTCAACGTGTGCCCGGTCTACGAGCGAGTCGGCGGGCACGCGTACGGGTCGGTCTACCCGGGGCCGATCGGGGCGATCTTGTCGCCGATGCTGACCGGCATCGAGGACAACGCGAGCCTGCCGTACGCGTCGTCGCTGTGCGGCGCGTGTTACGACGTGTGCCCGGTCAAGATCGACATTCCGTCGATCCTGGTCCATCTGCGGGCGCGGCATGTCGAAGAGGCGCGGGCGTCGTCGAGGGTGCCTAGCGCTGAGGCGGTCGACGATGGCTGCGGCTGCGTGGGCGATGTCGAACCCGGGCCGGTTCGCCGCCGCGCAACGAGGTGGTCAGGTGGGGCGACTGCTCGGCCGGGGTGGCTCGATCCGCCGGCTGCCGCCGCCGCTGGCTGGCTGGACCCGGGCGCGGGACGCGCCGGTGCCTCCGCGCGAGACGTTCCGCCAGTGGTGGCGGCGAGAGCACGAGGCTGGCCGAGGGCTTGACGGGCGGCGCGGGCCGGCGCGGGGGCGGCCGATGACGGCGCGCGAGGAAGTGCTTGGCCGGATCAGGACGGCGCTCGGCCGGTCCGCTGCCAGCGACGGAATCCCGATCGGCGCGGGGGCGGGCGGGTATCGGGTTCGGGGGGATCTCGACGGCGAGGCGCTGCTTGACCGGCTGGTCGAGCGGCTGCGCGACTACGGCTGCTCGGTTCGGACCTGCCAGGACGACTCGCTGGCGGCGACGGTCGCCACGGCGCTGGCCGAGCGCGGCGCCACCCGGATCGTCGTGCCGGCCGGGCTCGACGCCGGGGTGTCCGGTGCCGGGGTGTCCGGTGCCGGGGTGTCCGGTGCCGGGGTGTCCGGTGCCGGGGAAGGGGTCGGCGTGCGCGGGGAGGTCGAGTTTGTCGCGGACGAGGGGTTCAGCGCCGAGGAACTGGACTCCTTCGACGGCGTGGTCGACGACCGCGACGGTGGCGATCGCCGAGACCGGCACGATCGTGCTCGACGGGTCGGCCGGGCAAGGGCGCCGCGCGCTGAGCCTGGTTCCCGACTACCACCTATGCGTGGTGCGCGACCGCCAGGTCGTCGGCCTGGTCCCCGAGGCCGTCGCTCTTCTCGATCCGCTGCGGCCGCTCACCTGGATCAGCGGTCCGTCGGCAACCAGCGACATCGAACTCGACCGGGTCCAGGGCGTCCATGGACCGCGAACTCTTGAGATCATCCTGGTCAGCTCGCCTAGCTGACGAGGTCGAGGTCGAGATCGGGGTCGGGCAAGGTTAACTGTGGGGAGGACCCGACAGACAGGAGAGATCGGACATGCAGGCTCGGATTGATCACATCGTGCTGTGGGTGGCCGACCCTGCGAGCTCGCTGGACTTCTACGAGCGGGTCATCGGCCTCGAAGCCGTCCGCCGGGACGAGTTCGCGGCGGGCCAGGCGCCGTTCCCGAGCGTTCGCGTGTCGCCGGACTCGCTGCTCGACCTGATGGCGTCCGCCGCCGCGACGGCGGTCGGCGAGGGCACCAAGGCGGCTGGGTCCGCCGGGCATCCGGTCAACCACGTCTGCCTGGCGATGAGCCGGCCGGAATACCTGGCGCTCAAGATGCGGCTGCACGAAGCCGGGGTCGACACGTCGGCTGGCATGGAGAAGACGTTCGGGGCGCGCGGACTTGCGCCGCATGCGTTCTACTTCCGCGACCCGGACGGCAACGTGCTCGAGGCCCGCTACTACGCCGATTAGCTGTCGCCCGCCGGGCAATAGCCGCAAGGGGAACAGCCACCGCGCAACAGCCACCGCGCAACAGCCACCGCGCAACAGCAGCATGGTCTTACTTACTGCTGTTGCCCCCCTGGTTTTAACAGCACCATGGTGCTACTTAGTGCTGTCTGGATGACAGCAAGTAGGACCATGGTGCTGTCAGCTCCGGGGCGCGGACCCGACCGTGGCCCTACTTGCTGCTCACCGCCCCGGCCGGGCACCGCCCCGGCCGGGCACAGGCCGGATCCGGATCCGGCACAGACCGGGCCGGGGCGCATCAGCAGCCGGCGAGGCCGCCCCAGGCACCTACTGTGTCGCTAGCGGTGAACGAGGTGCCTGCGCCGCCGAAGCCGAACGTCCGGTTGCTGACGAACGCGCAGCCACTGCCCTCTTCGACGTTCGTCCAGTTGCCGAGGTCGAACTTGTACTGGAACGACGCCCCGGCGGCCGCCGACAGCACCAGCGTCCACGTAGTGGCACTCGTCTTGGTCATCGGGATCTCGGCGGCCCCCCAGTCGGCCGACGACTTCATGCCGGTGCCGAGCGCGCTGTAGTTGCCGCTCAGGTAGACGGTGTCGGCCGCCGGAGTGCTGGCGGGAACGGTCACGGTGAAGACGGCCTGGGCCGGGCCGCAGCCGCCCGGGCCGGTCCAGTTGGCGACGGTGTCGTTGACGGTGCCGCCGTTCACGCTCATCGAGCGGTTGCTGACGAAGCCGCAGGACGCCGTTTCCTCGACGTTGGACCAGTTGCCGCCGAGCGTGTACTTGTACGAAAGCGTGGTCGCGGCGGCGGCGTGGACCGTGGCCGTCCACTGCGTCGCGCTGACCCGCGTCATCGGGATGCCGCTCGGCGACCAGTCGGGCGCACCCTCACCCAGGGCGCTGAAGTTGCCGTTCAGGTACACGTTCTCCCCCGGCGCATCGGTGCTGACCGGCACGGTCACGTTGACCTTCTCGGTCACCGAGCCCGCGCCCGAGGTGGCACCCGCGTACCGGTCGGCGACGATCGCCGGGGTGTCCAGGTCACGGCCGTCCGAGATGTCGATCGCGAGCCTGACGAACTGGGCCATGGCCCACATCAGCGGGGTCGACGAGTTGTCAGGACGGCCGAACGTAAAGCCGCCGGTTCCCGTCGTGCCGCCCCAGACTTGCTCGGGGATCTGGAAGCCGGAGTTCGCTGCCCCGGCCATGGTCGCCAGCATGGACTTGGCCGCCGTGAGGTTGCCGTCGGCGACGTCGTACTCGCCGCGCTCGCCGGTGAGGACCGGCCACGGGTTGCCGACCCCGGACGACATGAAGTCGCCGCCGGTGGAGGTCTCGCCGTAACCGTCGAAGGTGTACCGGTGCCAGATCGGACCTTCGGGGTGCTGCACCTCGTCGGAAGCGTCCACCACCGGCAGCGTGTTCGCGATCTCGGTCGTCGTCGGCGCGGTGACCCCGAGGCGCACCAGTTCCAGGTAGCTCGGGTCGACCACGGTGCGGTCGTCGTGGTTGCCGCCGCCGTTGGCGATCCCGATCACCGCTCCGCTATTCGGCGCGGCGTCCTGGGTGATCCGCAGGTAGTAGTCGCCGTTCCCGTACGGGCCACTTGTGGTGTAGGTGTCGGCGTCCACGTCCTGCTCGAACGCGTCGGCGGTCGACAGGTAGGTGGCGGCGTCGGCCGAGTCGCCGTTGTCGGTCGCGATCACCGAAGCGCAGACCAGCCCTGCGATCTCGGCCGCCATGGTCGCCGGCGAGTAGCCGCCGATTTCCTCCCACCGTTCCTCGGGCGTGAACGGCCCGTTCGCCACCAGGTAGTTGGCCAGGCTCTTGAGCTGCGGCCAGTCGGCTGGCCCGGTCGCGCCGAGCTGGTAGGCCAGGATCAGCGGATCGGCGACCTCGTCCAGCTGGGTGGACCCGAACACGGTCGTGCCGTTGAGGAAGGAGTTCTGCTTGACGGCGCCGGTGGACAGTTCCTCAAACTGGAGTATGTACGACAGCGCGGCATTGGCGTCCGCGGCGTCGCCCGCGTCGAGCAGCGCTGTGGCCATCTCGTACTCGTCCCTGGTCCAGACCACGTGGTAGCCGTGGTCGCCGCCGCTGTTGGCGCTGACGCTCGACCCCCACGGGTCGGTGGGCGCGGCGACGAATCCGCCGACGAACGTCTTGTCCTCGTCGGCTTTGACCTCCATCAGCGAGACGTAGTACTGCTGCTTGAGCTGGCTGCTGCCGGTGACCGACGCCGGCGGCGCGCTGAGCCCGGCCAGCCAGGAATGCCAGCCGGACTCGAACGACGTCTCCAGCGCGGAGAACCCGGCCGACAGCGAAGCCCCGGCGTCGGAGACGGCGGCGGCTGCCGTGGAGTCAAACCCTAGCGCCAGCGTGAAGGTGGTGGACCCGCTCGCGGCGACCGGGATCTGGGCGACCTGCACGAGGTGCCCGCTGGTCGATGCCGAGGTAAAGGTCGAGGTCAGCGCGTGGCCGGTGGCCAGCTGCGAGCTGCCGTCGCTGGAGCTCCCGACGTAACCGGTGGTGGTCTGGCTGAATCCGGTCGAGGCGGCGAGCGCGCTCGACACCGAGCCGTTGGTGGAGGTCAGGTCGCCGCTGGTCGCGTCGGTGCCGCCGGTATTGCCCATGCCGTCGTTGTTGAGCTGCGGCAGGTAGTCCGCGTAGAGGCTGAGCGGATGCGCGCTGAGATTGTCGAACGTCGTCTGGATCAGCACTACCGAGCGGGACGGATCGGCGATATAGGTCTTGGTGATCGTGAAGTCGCCGTTGGTCGCGGTGTTGACCTGCTGCCAGGTCAGTGACGTCGGGTCGGCCAGCGAGATGGCGTGCGTCGTATTGGCCGTCTCGGTGTCGGTGAACGTGGAGCCGTCACTGACGATGTACTGCAATCCGAACGTGTCCGGGGTGTCGGCCTGCGGATAGAAGACGTTCTCTAGCTCGCCATTGCCGAGCGTGAACCAGACCTTCGACGCCGACCCGAGCGAGTCGGCGAACGCCTGCAGGCTGGACTCGTTCCAGGTCGCGTTCGCGCCCGGCGCCCCCGGTGCGACCCCTGCGGCTAACGCGCTCGGCGCGGCCCGGTCACGGCGAGCGCGATCGCCAGGCCGACCGCCCCGGCCACCGCCGTCCCGCGTGCCCCTAAGCGGCGGACCGCCGTCGCTATCGTGCCCATTCGAGATCCCTGACCCAAGCTCATGCGTCCTCCGCCACTGCCGTCTCCTTCTTACAGTGACGCAGGACCAGCGGTCAGTCCACAGGCAGCTAAAACGAGCCCCGACCGAGAACTCTGGATATTTTCGCGGAAAATTCCACGGTGCCGATCAGTCGCCAGGGAACATCATCCTTGATGGGAAGGTCATGCGTGCGGGTGAACTGGGAGCGGCGGCATGCCAATTGAGATGAGCGGCCTCGTCGGCGACCTCGCCGCCGAGACCGAGGCGCTGAGGGAACTCGTGGCCGGCCTGGATGCCGCTGGCTGGCAGGCACCGACCCCGGCAGCCCGGCTGGTCGGTCGCCGACCAGCTCAGTCATCTCGCCTTCTTCGACGACGCCGCCGTGATCGCCGCGACCGACGCCGACCGGTTCGCCACCGAACTGGGCTCGCCGCGCTCAGCGGTGAGCTCAGCGCCGACGCGCTGGCGCAGCAGTATCGAGCCCTGTCGGGAGCTGAGCTTCTCGCCTGGTTCGACGCGTCGCGGGGCCGGCTGATCGAGGTCTTCGGTGCCGTCGACCCAGGCTTGCGGCTCCCCTGGTTCGGCCCGCCAATGAGCGCGGCGTCAGCCGTGACTGCCCGGATCATGGAGACCTGGGCCCATGGTCAGGACGTCGCCGATGCGCTGGGGGTAACTCGGCCAGCGACCCAGCGGCTCAGGCATGTCGCTTATCTCGGGGTGCGAGCGCTGCCCTACAGCTACGCCGTGCGCGGACTGGCCGCTCCAGTCGAGCCGATCAAGGTAGAACTCGTCGCTCCGGACGGTGCGCTCTGGACGTGGGGCGAGGCTACGGCGGCTAACCGAGTCACCGGTCCGGCGCTGGACTTCTGCCTGCTGGTCACCCAGCGCAGGCATCGCGATGACCTCGCCGTCGAGGCCGAGGGTGAGGTGGCCAGTCGATGGCTCGAAATCGCCCAGGCATTCGCTGGCCCTCCGGGGACAGGGCGCCAGCCCGGTCAGCATCAATGATCGCCGGCCCGTTCCTGAACCGACCAGTAAATCGCCATTCAATGGTGTGCATCAGCACAGTTTGCGAATGTGCAGGTGCACATTCTTGATTTTCGCAGGGGTACCTTCGCGCGTTCCTATTTCCGCTAGGTCCCCGATGGCCAGTTCGCCGGGATCGGTGCTTGGCTGCCTCCTGGCGGACGAGATAGGCGCATACTGGAGTTATGGACAGGCCGCTACGGTGGCGGAGAGGACCGCCGCCAGGCGTGAATCAGCGTTCGGCGCCAGGTGCCTCACGCTGTGCCGACCTACCCGACGGTTGCCGCCATTGCGGCGATTACCAGGCAACATCAGTCGTCGCGGCACCCAGCGGCGCCTGGGTGCGGCCGGTGACCACAAGACTCCGAGCGCTACTGGCAAGCCACGTACTGAGCCACGCAAGCTAGCTGGGCGACTACTGCG
The DNA here is from genome assembly GCA_963737865.1 of uncultured Actinomycetota bacterium. Classification (GTDB taxonomy): domain Bacteria; phylum Actinomycetota; class Actinomycetes; order Streptosporangiales; family Streptosporangiaceae; genus Chersky-822. The sequence continues at coordinate 181,978 of CAVTUG010000002.1, forward strand.
ATCAGTCATCTGGCTGCCTTCCACCTCGTCTGGCTTCCTATTGCTAATGACGCAGAAGCCATCCTGCTATGACGCGGAACCAGGCAGGATTTCTCTTGATTTCATAAGAACTGGTTCCGCTGCTCGGGATGGTATGTGATGACAGAGCCATTCATGACTGATCCGCCAAATATGGATCGCTCATTGGTAGAAGTGGCAAAAACCGCTCCGGGTGCGGGCACTTCGTCAGCTACCGATGCCGAGTTGATCACTGCCGCGAGGTCCGGTGAGGCGGCCGCTTTCGGCACGCTCTACGAGCGGCACGCCGCTGCGGCTCGCCGCCTCGCGCGCCAGCTTGTGAAGCACCAGGCCGACGTGGACGACGTCGTCGCCGAGACGTTCGCCCGGGTGCTGTCAGCACTCCGGCGCGGCAACGGCCCGGTCGAGGCATTCCGGCCCTACCTGTTGACTGCGGTTCGGCGGGTCGCCATCGACATGCTGCGCGGCCAGCGGAACCAGGTGCCTACCGACGACCTGCCCGACCCTGGGGAGCCCTTCGACGATCCTGCGGTTGCGGACCTGGACCGATCGCTGATCACCAAGGCGTTCTTGTCGCTGCCCGAGCGGTGGTCAGCGGTGCTCTGGCACACCGAGGTCGAGGACGCCAAGCCCGCCGAGGTCGCCTCGCTGCTCGGCGTATCGGCCAACAGCGTCGCCGCGCTCCGCTATCGGGCCAGGGAAGGACTGCGCCAGGCATATCTGCAACTGCACTTGTCGGGCCGGGCTGAGGGCACCTGCAGGCCAGTCGCCGCCAGGCTCGGCGCCTACGTGCGGGGACGGCTGTCGACCAAGAACTCCAGGGAGGTAGCCGAGCACCTGTGCGGCTGCCCCTCCTGCGCGGCCGCTTTTGCCGATCTCACCGCGATCAACGACGCGTTGCGCGGGGTACTGGCACCGGTCGTGCTCGGCGCCGCCGCCGACGGCTACCTGAAACTGGTCGCCCACGAGGCCGCATCGAGCGGCGCAGCGGCCGGCGGCACAGCGACAACCGGGCACGGTGCGGCGGCAGCGCACAGCGCGACTGCCGCCCACGGCGTAACGGCCTCAGGTGCCGCAGCGGCGCACGGCGCGCTGACTCAGGGCACGACGGCTCAAAGCGCGGCAGCCCAGAGCACGGTGATGCCTGGTGGGGCAGCGGCCCAGGGCGGATCGGCGCAGGGGGCAGCGGCCCATGGTGCTGCTGCAAATAGTGCCGCTGTTCACGGCTCAACGGGGCACGGGCTGGCGGGCGTGATCTCGCGGCATTCGGCCGGGGCCGGGCGCTTGATCCGGCTCGCTGTCCAGCGGCCGGCCGGTCCGATCACTGCCGCTGTGGCGGCGGCCTCGATCGCCGTGCCGACGCTGGTTCTCTTGCATCCGAGCCCCCGGCCGGAGAGTGCCAACCCTCCGCTGACGATCTCGCGCGGCCATGACCCCGCCCCGCAGGCGGCCGGCGCGCCCGGAACCAAGCCACGGCCGGGCGGTGCTGGCCCGTCCGCGTCGCCTGAGCCTTCCGCGACGCCGAGCGTGAGCGGTCCCGGCAATCCCAGGCAGCCGAAGCCGCCGCACAAGTCCGCCAGCCCAAGGCCGTCGCCTTCGACTTCACCGACCGTCCGGCCGAGCAGTTCGCCGAGCAGTTCGCCGACCACCGCCCCAAGCCCCACGCCGACCCCGAGCAACGGCACCCCGGTCGCAGTGGCGGCGAAGCTCGCCGTGGGCGTTAACGTGGGCAGCCTGCTCAATCTCGGCGTCACCGCGGTCGTCAACGTCGACGTGTCCGACACCGGCAACGCCGGTACCGGTCCGCTGACGGCCACGCTAACGCTCCCGGCGGGAACCCTCATGCTCGGGCTATCTGGGTCGTCCACCTGGTCGTGCACGAACAACGCCTCGGGCGGAACCTGCAGCCATGGCGCGATCAGCGCCGGAACGGCAGCCAACTTCTCCTTCCAGATGCTGGTGATCAGCCTGTCCGGCTGCGGCACCTCGGTGCTCGCGAACGTCGTCAGCGGCGACGTGTCCGGATCAGGCTCCTCACCTCAGCAAGTGCAATGCAGCGGAGGCTTGCTCCGCGAGCGGGCTCCCGGCTACTTGATCTTGTACGCGTAGGGGATCGCGACAAGCTCGTCGCCGGTCGTCGCGCCGTACGGCGGCACCGTCGCCTGGAAGTCGTCGACGTACAGGTCACCGCGCACGACGGTGCCTGGAGCGCCGTTCGGCCGCAGCGTCAGCGCGATCACTCGCGACTGACCGACCGCGATGTTCAGCGGATCGAACGGGGCGGCGATGTCGACCGCGACTCGCCACAAGTCGCCGGTCGACGGCGTCATGGCCGAGTCGAACGCCCGGGCCGTGACCGTCATCTTCATCGTGACCGAGGCAAGTGGGGCAGGAGCGGGATACGGGCCGAGCTGGTCAGGACTGGCAGCCCAGTCCCCAGGCTGCAGCGCGCCGCCGGCCGGAGTAAAGGTGCCCGAGGCCCGGTTGCCGGGCTCCGGCGCGGCGAAGAAGTCAGGATCGCCCTGCACCGGACCCCAGTCGAACTCGACCGGCACCGTTCCCTTCGCGGTCACCTGCGCCTGCACGGCCTGCGTCGGGACGAACCAGTCCGGCTGCACGGCGAGCGGCAGCAGGAACGTCTGACCTGTGAACGAGTCGAGCACGAACGTCCGGAGCTTCGTCAGCCGAGGGTCGAGGAAGTACTGGTCAGGCGCGACTCCGTTGTTGGTGACCCTGACCTTCACCGTCACCGGGACGCCCCGCTTGAGCAGGATCTTCGGGCTGTCCGGCAGGCCGATGGCGGTGGCCTTGGTCGCATCGAGTGCGATCGTGCCGTCGAACGGCTGTGCGACCTCGTCGCCGATCACCGGGCCGCTGAAGTCGATCGCGAGGGTCCACGTCCCCGGCGTCGGGTCGAGCACGTAGGCGCTCAGCGACCGCGAATCGATGCCGTCGAGGATGTTCTCGCCGAACCCGAGCGCCTGGCCGTCGGGCGCGATCAGATAGTCGCCCACGGCCTCGTTGTGGTCGTTGGTCAGCGACACGTCAGCGGTGATGCTGCGGTGCCCCTTGCCGACGGCGAACGCGAAGTAGCTGACCTGGCCGATTCCGGGTCCGCGCCCGTTACCGCCGGTCAGCACGCCGCCGAACGTGCCGCCCTTTGCGAGGTCGACCATGGCCCGCAGCGTCACCGGAATCGACTGGCTCTCGGCGCCGACATAGCGGTCGGTGCCGCCGAAATTCGAGCTGAAGACGACCGCTCCAGACGAGTCACCGGCGTCGGCCGGCAGCGCAGCGGTGACCTTGACGGTCTGGCTCTGCCCGGGCTGCAGCAGGAAACCGGCGGGAGTGACGGTGCCGAAGGGCGCGAATCCCTGCGTCGCCACCCGCCAGGGCACGACGCCCTCGCTGCCGTTCTCGAAGCCGGTGATGCCGAACGCCACCCCGGTCCAGACTCCAGGCACCGGCGCCCTCACGTCGACGTTGCCGAAGTCCGCGGTGCCTTGCGGCAGCGAATCGGCGGCGAACCGGCCGCGCGGATCGACCAGGATGAGCCGCACCGGGCCAGCGGGATCCCCATCGGGCACGCCCTTGTAGGCGATCGAGGCATCGAGCCGGGCAGCGCCTGGCCTGACCGTGAAATGGAAGACCCCGTAGTTGTCTGGCAGTCCCTGGAAGTCGACGAACTCCGGACTGGTTTCGTCGTGCAGCCGGACCTTGCCGACCTGGACGTCACGATCCGGCCCGAAGGTACGGCCGCTCGCCTTCACGATCTGGGCGTCGGCCCCGGCGTTGGTCACCTTGACCTGCCAGCTCCGGCTGCTACCCGGCTGCCCGACGGCCGTCAGCCCGGCGCGGGAGATCAGCAGCGAGTCACCGACGGGCGCGGGCGATCCGGCCGGTGTCCTGATCGACTCCGCCAGCAGGACCGCCTTGTAGGAGTTCAGCAACCCCGCGCCCTGCTCGGTCGCCGGCAGGCCGAGGTCGGTCGCGGTGCTGGTGAGGATCTGCTTGACCAGTGCCGGAGTCGGCGAAGCGCCGTGATGGGCCTGCCGGTATGCCTGGATGACCAGCGCCGCCGCTCCCGCCGTCAGCGGCGCCGACTCGCTCGTGCCTCCCGCCAGCTCAAGTGGCGAGGAGCCGGCCGTCAGGTTCGTGCACTGCGTGTAGGCGGTGAAATTGGGGCTGCAGGACGCGAACCCGAGATCTCCGGGGGCGACCAGGCTGACCGTACCGGCTCCCTGGGTGAAGCCGCCCGAGCTAAGGGAGCTGACGTTGTCGTTGAGCCAGCCTGTCGTCGCGAAGTAGCGCGCCGCGGCGTAGTTCGTCTGCGCGTAGAACCTGAAGGTGGTGGACGCGCCGACCGAGATCACCTTCGGGTCGCTCGCTGGCGAGCCGATCGTGCTGGTGCTCCCGGAATCCCCAGTCGAGACGGTCACCGTGGTGCCCGCCGCGACGGCAGCGTCGTTGAAGAGCTTCAGCGCGTTCAGCGAGGCGCTGTCGGGGAACGGATCGGAACCGAACGACTCGTTCAGCACGTTGACGTGGTCGGTATGAACCGCGTAGCTGATCGCCTCGAAGAAGTTCGATTCCAGCGTGGCTGCGAAGCTGCCGAACACGTCGAGGCCGACTAGTGACGCGCTGGGCGCCACGCCCTCGATCCTGATGTTGCACGCCTGCGGGTCGTGCTGGGCCGAAAAGTCCCGCACGTTGTAGACGTGCAGGCCCTGGCCCGCGATCGAGTTCGCGTCGAGGAAGGCCTCCGCGCCGCCAGTGACCTGGCCTGGCCCGTCCCCGGAGAAGTCCTCGTAGTCGCCGCCGAACGCGCGGTCGAAGACAGACCGGCCGTCGGCCCTGATGAAGTTCACATTGCGGGGGTTGAGCCCGTCGGCGATAAAGGCGACTCGCACGCCGGCCCCGGTCATGCCGAGCGAGCGGGCGGTCTTAGCGGTTTTGCTCAAGGCGGCCGTGTTGGTGGCCTGCAGTGCCTCGGGGTCGAGCAGCACCGAGCCGCTGGCTCCGCAAGCCCCTGGTATGACGTGCGGGGTGAGCCCGGTGCCAGTCGCTGGCTTCGCCGACCGGCGCCGGGTGGTCAGCGGCGCCGACCCGCCGCGGATCAGTACGTCACGAATAACCTCCCCGACGTTCGGGCTGGCCTTCAGCCTGGCCGCCTCGGCGGCGCTGACCGTGGCCGCGAAGGCGTTGACGAGCCGGTAGGAGATGATGCGAGTCGCGCGGCTGGCCCGCACCTCACGCAGCAGCGGCGCCTGAGCGCTGGCTATGGCCGCCGTTCGCCGCGCCGCCGCTCGGGTGCCAGGAGCGGCCTGCGGTGGCTGGGCTTTCATGACCACGATCACCCGGTCGTGCGCTGCGCCGCCGAGCGCGGCTACGCTCCTGGCCATTGCGAAAGAGTGCTGCTGCGCGGTGACCTTGCTTGCGCCGGCAACCGCCGACGGCCCGAATGCCAGGGCGAGCACGGCGGTCACCGTCATGGCCTGGATGGTGGTCCTCGTCATTGCGCATCGCCCTAATCCGGTTGCAAACGCCCATTACTTTCAGCGTTACATAGGGAAGGCCGATCTGGAACAGCCAGTTTTCGCAGGTGACCAGAGTCAGGAGACGGCGGCTAGTCCTCGGTCGAGCGGCGCAGCCGCTTCGTCTTGGCCCGGCGCTGCTTGGCCGCGAGCCTGCGCTCGACCGAGCCCCGGCTCGGCTTGGTCGCCCTTCTGGGCGGGGGCGGCGGAGCGGTTGCCTCGCTGAGCACCTCGGCCAGCCTGGTCGCGGCAGCCTCGCGATTGCGTAGTTGCGAGCGGTACTCCGACGAGGTCACCGTGATCACTCCGCTGACCAGCCTGCTTTCCAGTGCCCGCAGCGCCCGCCGCTTCAGCTGGGCAGGCAAGGCGTCGGAACTGGCGAGGTCGTAGCTGAGCTCAACCCTGGTATCGGCGGTGTTGACCGATTGCCCGCCTGGTCCAGGTGACCGAGAGAACCGCCAGGCCAGTTGGTCAGCCGGAATCGTCGTTCCCCTGACGGTGACCTCGAGGCTCATTGACCAATCCACTACTTTTTCTAGACGCACGGGAAGGCGAGGCGACACTTGTGTCCTGCGGGCTTCGCCGGGGACGGTCAGGATAACCTTCCCGCCGCTGGCATTGCCAGGCCGGTCGCTGGGCATGACCCCTCTCACGTGTTGTGATCTTCTGGCGACAGATAGTGGCGGGGGAGGTGTGTCCTGATGGCTGAAACGCTCCAATCGGAGAAGATCGGACCAGTCGACGTGGCCGTGATCACATTCGAGGGCAGCGAATTCAACGGGGAAGTCACCCCGGCGCTGACCGATCTGCAGGCCAGCGGGACAGTCCAGGTCATCGACCTGGCGTTCGTGCGCAAGGACGCGGACGGCGTCACGACGATCGTCGAGCTTTCCGACGAAGGCGTCTCGGAGGAATTCAGCAAGGTCATCGAGTCCCAGTTCGACTTGCTCAGCGAGGCTGACCTGACCGACATCGCCAGCGGACTCGAGCCGGCGTCGGCCGCGATGGTCATCGTGTGGGAGAACAGCTGGGCGGCTAAGTTCGCCTCGGCGGTCCGCCAGCGCCGTGGCCGGGTCGCCATGCTCGAGCGGATTCCGCGCGAGAACGTCGAGCGCGCCATCACCGCGCTCGAGGAAGATGAGTGAGCCCTCCGACCGTCGGCCCCAAGCCCTGACTCGCCATTCAGCTCCCAGGTGGACCCCTAGACCGCAGCCAGCCTGGCGATCTGACTGGTATGCCAGAATGATCCAATGCAGTCGCCCGATGCCGCCGATGTAAGCAAGTCCTCAGCCGACGGCGGCGCAGCGGCCAGCCGTTTGCAGTGGATCGCCGAAGGCACCTACGAGGTGAGCCCTGGCGTCCACCGGATCCCGCTGCCGCTGCCCTTCGACGGGCTGCGGGCGGTCAACACCTACGCGATCGAGGCCGATGACGGCCTGGTCATGATCGACTCCGGCTGGGTACTCGAAGAGACCAAGGACCAGCTTGAGCGATCCCTGGCCAGGATCGGGGCCGGCCTTGGCGACGTGCGCAAGTTCCTGATCACCCACATCCACCGTGACCACTACACCCAGGCGATCGCGCTCAGGAAGATCTTCGGCACCAAGGTCGCGCTCGGCGCCGGCGAGAAGCCGTCGCTCGACGTGCTGCTCGGCAAGGACGCCGGCCTGCTCGCCGCCCGGGGCGGCCGGCTGGCCATGGCGGGGGCGCAGCCCCTGATCGAGCAGATGGTGGAGGCGGGCATGCAGCGCCCGGGACCCGACCTTGGCTATGACGAACCGGATGAATGGATCGCATCAGGTCAGAAATTCGAGGTCGGCGCCAGGACGCTCGAGGCGATCGCTACCCCTGGACACACCCACGGGCACGTCGTGTTCGCCGACTACGCCGCTGGCTTGCTGTTCGCTGGTGACCACGTGCTGCCGCACATCACGCCGTCGATCAGCCTGGAGGCGGCACCGCAAGAGCTGCCGCTCGGCGACTTCCTCGATTCCCTCCGGCTGGTCAGGCAGCTGCCCGACCTGACGCTGCTGCCTGCGCACGGCCCGGTCGCGCCGAGCGTGCACGCGCGGGTGGACGAGCTGATCGACCATCACGACCAGCGGCTCCGCGTCATCGCCGGGGAGCTTGAGGCTGGCCAGCGCACCGCGTACGAGGTCGCGCTCGCCGTACCCTGGACCTCGCGCCAGCGCCGCCTTACCGACCTGGACCTGATCAACCAGACGCTGGCGGTCGGCGAGACCGAGGCCCACCTGGACCTGCTCGTCGCGCGCGGCCTGGCGCAGGCGCACCTCGACGACGGCATCCGGTTCTACGCACTCACCCCGCCGGCGGCCGCGACTAGCTGACGCCGGCGTAAGCCACCGCAACCTCGGCGGCGAGCCTCGCGTTGTCGGCGATCAGCGACCGGTTGACCTCGACGCTCCGGCCGTCGCTCAGCTCCTCGATCAGCGTCAGCACAGCCGGGGTCACCGCCTGGCCCGTGATGCCGCGAGCCTGAACCTGCCGGACGGCATCGGCGATGACCTCTTCGAGGTCCAGGCCGCCGATCGGGGGTCGCGCCAGGAGCAGCCCTCCGGCCGGGGTCAGCGTCCAGTGCGCCCGGGCTATCTGGGCCGCTTCCGAGCTAGAACTCACCACCGCTGACACGGGCGGCCCTCCGGCGGCCGTGTAGAACAGGGGCAAGGTCGGGGTCTGCCAGCCGAGCACCGGCACCGCCAGGGTCTCGAGCAGCTCGGAGGTCGCCTGGCACGTCGAGGATCGACTTGGCCCCAGAGCTGACGACTAGCGCCGGCGTTCGCGCGAGCTGCAGCAGATCGGCGGAAATGTCGAGCGACTCGGCGAATCCTCGATGGACGCCGCCGATCCCGCCGGTCGCCATGAACGAGATGCCCGCGAGGCGGCAGACCGCGAGCGTGCCGCCGACGGTGGTCGAGCCGAGCGCACCTTGCACGACGCAGGCGGCGAGGTCGCGGGCACCGACCTTGCGCGCCGACAAGCCTGCCTCGGCGAACCGGTCGAGCTCGGCGCTGTCCAGGCCGACCTTGAGCTGGCCGTCGATGACGCCGATCGTCGCCGGCACGGCCCCTTCGGCTCTGACTCTGCGCTCGGACTCCCTGGCCGCCACGAGCCCCCTGCCCTCGGAGAACCCGTGCGATACCAGCGTCGTCTCCAGCGCCACGACCGGCCGGCCGGCCGCCAGCGCCTCGGCGACCTCGTCGTGCACGTACGGCGTCAGCGTCATGGCATCGCCCCCATCTTCGCCACTGCCCTGGCGGCCGCCTTGAGGCCAAGGCCGACACCGCCGACAAGATAGCCGGCCGCGAAGGCGTCGCCCGCTCCGGTGGCGTCGACGGCCTCGGTGCGAAGCGCTGGATAGTGCTGGCCGCCGACCAGGACCCCGTCGGCGCCGAGCTTGCGGATCACCTGCACCCCCGCGAGCTCGCCGACCAGCCCGGTCTCGGCTCGATTGCCGAAGACGAGGTCAGGACCCACTTCGGCGAGCAGCGCCCGGAACTCGGCGACTCCGAAGGCGGAGATCGCCGCCACCGAGGACAGGTCGACGCTGATCCGCGCCGACCGCTGCCTGGCCAAGGCGGCCGCTGCCCGGGCCGCGTCGCCGACCGGCTGCCGGGTCAGGCTGTAGGCGGGCAGATGCAGCCAGGAGCAGCCATCGAACCAGGCCGGGTCCAGATGCTGCGCGGCCAGCAACGGTCCGATGCCCCGGTCGGTCAGCATCGACCGCTGGCTGCCATCGGAGAGCGCGACCACCACTCCCGTCGAACCGTCGATGACCGGGCCGGCTAGCTCGACTCCCCGGCCGGCCAGTTCCGCGCTGACCAGGCTCGCCGCGAGGTCGGTGGCACGGGCCGCGATCAGCGTGCTGCGGCCGCCGAGGGCCGTGACCCAGGCCGCGACGTTGGCGGCCTGCCCGCCGGCCGAGAGCCTGGCCCTGGCCGGAGTGTCGGTGTCGATGGCAAGCTGGCCAATCAGGCTGATCACCAGGTCCAGGTGCGCGTCACCGAGCACGCAGACTCGCACCACTCGATCCGCCCCCGACCGTCGCCTGCCTGGACCTACCGGCAGCGTAACGTGAGGGCAGCACACGTCCTAAGAAGGCGGCCGATGAAGCTCAAGCTCGACCTGCACGAGGTCTACAACAAGGGCAGGGACATCGACAAGGCGCTGGCCGACATCATCGACGAGGCGGTCAGGACGAAGGCGCCGCTGGTCGAGATCATCCCGGGCAAGGGATCGGGCCAGCTGAAGAAGCACGTCCTGAGGTTCCTGGAGCGCAAGGACATCAAAGCGCTCTACCACCGGGTCGAGAAGGATTCCAAGAACTTCGGCCGGGTATTCGTGCACTTCAGGTGGAAATAAGGAGGCCGCCCGCGCGAACGTCGGCGCAGGCGGCCTCGGCAGTCACACAGTCTCTGTGGACCTTAGGGATGCGGGCTGATTGCCAGCACGGTGATCACTTTCTGCTGCTCTTCGTCAGGGCCGTAACGCCAGAAGATCCGCCACGCCGAAGGCGTGTTGTTCTCCACGTAGGAGTCCCAGACCTTGATGTTGCGGTCAACAGGAAAGCTCTCGTAAGGATGAGACGCCAGGCCGGGGTGCCTCGGATTCTCCTCGAGTCGCGCGAGTGCTCGGCGTACCTTCTTCAGCTTGGCAAGGTCGTTAGGATCGCCAGCCTCCAGCGTTTTGAGCGCGTCAGCAGCAGCCGACGCGAACCGTAGCTTGTAGGCCACCTGTATTCAGTCCTCATCTGTGTCGTACTGCTCAAAGCTGCCCAGGTCGACGGTCTGGCCGCTGTCAGCTTGGACCAGACCCTGGCGGATTTCGGCCGCAAGTTCCGGGTTGCGCCAGATGGTCATCTCCCGTTCAGGGATCGATACAACCGGGATCAGGAGCAGCACACCGTCTACGCGCTGCTCCACGCGGTACCGTCGGCCGGGCTCTGCTCCGGCCTTGCCGAGGCTGACCCGACCTCGGCTGTCGACTTCGACTTCGGCAACAGTCTCGAATTGCTCCCTTTCGTAGGATGCGGACTCGGCGGTCATAAGTCATCTACCTTCCCGAGATGCCTCAGCCTCGGATCGGAGTTAAGGCTGTTCCTCTCACGATGAGGGTATTGCGGCGAAACCCACTTGGCTACTTACCCATAGACTATGACGCTTGCAGGTGAGTGCCAGGTTGCTTGTTCGTAACGAAACAACAGCTCGGGGTCGCAGCTGCTCCCAGCCAACCAGGGCCGCAAGTATCCGAACACAGTTTCGCATACTCTGAGTCACCGAGTTTCGGCGTGCCGTCGCCAATGTAGGGATATGGCTCGCATGTGATCTGATGCGGTGCCTCATGCCGCATTATCATTACCTCCAGCCGAGGCGGGAGGGCGCAGGTCATGTCTGGTTTGCTTCGAGGGGTTGCCGTCGCCGGGATAGTGGCGAGTTCCTGGCTGTCTATCCCAGCTTCCGATGCGCAGGTCGCCTCAGGCCCGGCCGTGGCCTGGGCCGGCTACGCCGGGAACGCCCAGCACACGGCGCAGCTCAGCACCATGCCGCAGCCGTTCACCAGGATCCGGTGGAAGGCGAAGGTCGACCTGGCTCCCACGCTGAGGAACAAGGAACTGCTCATCCACTACGGCTCTCCGATGATCACGTCGGCCAACACGGTGCTGGTCCCGACTCGGGTCAGCGCCAAGGCCGGATTCCGCGTCGTCGCCTACACCGGCGGCAGCGGCGCCCGGCGCTGGTCGCTGAGCACCGACTACCGGATGTCCGTGATCGCGAGCCGGGTCGGCTTCACGCCTCCGCTGCCAGCCGTGCTGATGCCGGGGAACACCCTGGCGGTCGCGGGTACCGGAGGCACGGTGGTGACGCGCGGGCACGCCAATCTGGCGACCGGCGCGGTGCGGCGGCTGGCGTTCTACGGGCTGGCGGAGTGGAAGGCGCACCGATCCGCCTACGCCAAGGCCGTGCAGATCACCACGCCGCTGACGGCGGGGCCAGACGGATCGCTCTACTTCGGCTTCACCGTCAAGGGCTCGACGCCCGCGCACCTGACCAGCGGGATCGCCCGGATCGGCCCCGACGGTCACGGGACCTGGATCTCCGCAGCCAAGGCCGCCGGAAACCGCGCCGTCACCGGCGTCGCCATCAGCTGCGCTCCGGCGCTGTCGCCGAACGGCAAGACCGTGTACATCACCGTCACCGGTCCCGCCGACGGCTTCCTGGTCGGGCTCGACGCGGCCACGCTCAAGCCACAGCACCACGTCTTGCTGAAGGACCCGGTCAGCGACATGCCCGCGTTGATCTCCACCAGCTCGTCCGCGTCGCCTACGGTCGGCCCGGACGGAGACGTGTACTACGGCGTCCTGGAGAACCCGTACCCGAGCCACGACAGCCGGGGCTGGCTGCTGCACTTCAACGCCAGCCTGACCAAGGCCAAGATCCCGGGCTCGTTCGGCTGGGACAGTACTCCGTCGGTGGTGCCGGCGAGCGCGGTGCCCCGCTACCACGGAAACTCGCCTTACCTGCTGGTGTCCAAGTACAACAACTACCTCGGCGTCGGCCCGCACGGAAACGGGCACAACGAGGTGGCCGTGATCGACCCCAGGGCGAGTCAGAAGGACCCGTTCGCCCGCGTCCAGACCATGAAGCCGGTCGAGACCATCCTGTCGCCGGTTCAGTTCCCGAGCGGACCGGCCGGAGCACGGTACGAGTGGTGCATCAACTCGGCCGTCGTCGACCTGACCGACGACTCGGTGATCGTGAACAGCGAGGCCGGCATCGTCTACCGCTGGGATCTGGCTGACAACACCCTGGCCGAGCAGCTCAAGCTGAACGCCCCCAGGCCCGAGGCCTACACCCCGACGATCATCGGGCCGGACGGCACGGTCTACGCCATCAACAACGCCAACCTGTACGCCATCGGGCACTAGGCGCCGGCGGCCTCGGCCTCGACGAACTTGCGGATCAGGTCGGGGACTTCCTCGACGACGTGGATGATGTAGGCGACGTCGCCGTCGGGGTCGCACACCGGGACGTTCACGGGGCACCAGTAGCGCTCGGCGAAGTCGCCCCGGGTACCCATCGCCTCGACGTCGTAGCGCTGCAGCGCCATGGCGTCGGGCTGACCGGTCGAAAGAGCCCGGCGCAGCGAGTCCCCCAGGTTCCTCGGGCCGCTCACGCCTGGCTCGCCGGGGTTGCCGGGAAACGCCTCGAAGATCGGCTTACCAACGAGCTCGTCCCGGGATCTGCCTGATATGCGCTCATAGGCGAGATTCGCGTCCAGCATCACTAGATCAGTACTCAAAAGCAGCGCAGGTATCGGAAGATTGCGGAATACCGATACGTAGTCGGTCTGCGCAGCCGTCATGATTTCCCCCATGAATTCCTTCGATCTTTAATCCATGGGTCAGGTTATCAACTTGCCGGTAGCCGGCCGTCACGCCACTGGGCGAGGGGTCCCGGTCAGGCCGTCCTCTTCCATGGCGCCCAGATATCGCTCGCGCGCGGCACCCGAGGCCGTGGCCAGTGCCAGCACCGCCCGCACCGGCCACGGTGGCCGGCCGTGCCGAGGCTGATAAGCGGGTCTTGTCCAGCCGTCCTTCAGTACTCCCTGACTGGCGTCAGGCAGCAGCCAGGCCAGTAGCATCGCCGATCCCCCGATTCATGCGACCGTGGCCCGGACCTCCCCAGGTCCAGCGCACGTACCCCCGTTATCCCCGCCCTGATGGTGTCACTACCAGGGCTGATCAGTCCAGCGCGGGAGATCGAGCGTTTCGTCGCTGATCTACCGCTGTGCCCGGGGTTGGATGGCAAGATGACGCTATGAAAATTCTCCTCAAGGTGATCATCACCGCGGTCGCACTGTGGGTCGCGACTCTGGTGATCTCTGGTATCCACCTGACCACCCACAGCACGACCGGGAAAATCGGCACGCTCGTGGTCGTTGCCTTGATTTTCGGTATTGTCAACGCGATATTGAAGCCGATTGTCAAGGCCGTCGGATGCTTCGCCTACGTAATAACGCTCGGCCTGATCAGCATCGTCGTCAACGGGCTGCTTTTCTGGCTGACCAGCTACCTTGCTGGCAAGCTAAGCCTGCCGTTCCACGTTACTGGCTTTATCCCCGCCGTGCTCGGCGCGCTCCTGGTGGGAATTGTCGGCTGGGTGCTCCACCTGGTCATCGACCGGGACGACAACTAGGGTCAGCGAATGCGGCGCAGCGCGCGCCTGAGCTGGCCTGGCGAGGCGTGCGGGTGGTGCGCCATCCAGGCCAGCTCGGCGACGAAGACCGGCGCGTTGACTGTGCCGACTCCGGTCACCAGGTCATAGCCGGGCCGGGCGCGGAATCCGCTGACCGTGTGCCTGGTCCCGCCTTGCCTGAAGGACACCGTGTTGCCACCGGAAGTCACGTCGACCAGCCCTGGTGCGTGCGCGGCCAGCAGCAGATACAGCGCCGGGTTGATCAGGCCGATCCTCGTGTGCGCCGCCTGGTCGGCGAGCGCCACGATCCCGGCGAACTCGGGGGTCGCCTCGCTGGTGCCGCAGGTCGGATACCAGCCGACTGGCTGACCCTTGAAGCTCTGGTACATGTCGACCGCGCCGTCGCACGCGCCGCTCATCGAGATGTCAGGCACGCCGCGCCGATCGCCGACCACGCCGCGCACGACGGCCTGGTAGCCCGGCCTGGCGAACCGCACCGATGCACCGCCGCCACTCGCCAGCGGGTTAGGTCCCCTGCTGCCGAAGATGAACTCGTTGGCTGGCCCGCTGAAGGTGTCATTCCAGGCGGTTGGAGGACGGATCTGCAGGCCGGCCGAGTTCAGGTGCAGCGCGGTAGCACCGATGCCGGTGACGAGCGGATCGCTGTCGGGCCAGGACGTCACCGGGAAGAGGAAATAGGCACTGCCGCCGAACTTCACGTCGGCGGCGCCGCTGTCACCTGAGGCGGCGAGCACGGTGACCTTGTCGCGCTGTGCCTCCCGGTAGGCGCCGCGCAGGCTCAGCAGCCGCCCGGGAGTCGCGAAGCTCTGCTCCGACGCGCTGAAGCTCTGGCTGATCACCGACCCTAGATGCCGGCTGAGCACGAACTTCTCGGCCTTGACGATCGCCGGGAAGCCGGTCGCGCCCTCGTTTTCCGAAGTGGGCGTCTCCACCAGCAGGATGCTCGCGCCAGGGGCGATCGCGTGCGCGTACTCGACGTCGAGCTCGGTCTCGCCCGCCCAGCCCTCCCTGGTGTCGGTGGCCCGGTACGGGGGCACCTTGCCCGCCGGTGAGATGATCCGCAGCGACGGCGGCGCCGGCAATCCGGCGGCTTGGTCGAACACCTTCAGATCCCGCGCGACCGTCGGTGATCCGAAAGAATCGACAATGACGATCGTTTGGCCTTTGCCGGTAATCCCGGACCGATAGAGCCGAGGCAGGTTATACGCCTGCTCGATCTGTTTCGGCCGATAGCAGGCAATTTTGTAATGCGCCTCGCAGAAATTCGTCGTCGGCGGTGCGGCGTGAGCGCCAGCCAGGTACGTCACGCCGGGGGTGATGAGCACGGCCTCGTCGGCCTTGACGCCCCGGCCGGTACCTGCGGCGCTAGCGGAGAACAGGCCGACCGCACCCGGGTCGGCGACCGCCAGGCCAGCAACGATGGCTGCAGCGACCGCCACGACTGTGAACCGGGTCGAGCGCATCACTTCTCCTCGGGCCGGCGGCAGAGGTCACTTCGCCGCAAATCCTGCTCGGCACCGCAATTCTAATTCGAGTCGCGTCTAATTCGAGTCGCGCGAATTAGATTCCGGTCCAGATCAGCTCGCCGTCTTGCGGGCTCGCGCGAGCCAGAGCGCGATCACGAGCAGGACCAGGCCGACGACCGCCACGGCGAGCGGAGCGGCGACCGACCCCGGCAGATACCGGTCAGCGGTGTCGGGCACGACCCACAAGGTGCCCACCGCGCCGATCGCGATCAAGAGCACCTTGCGAGTGACGACGCCTGCGGCGAGCAGCCCGGCAACGGTCAGGACCGCGAGTGCTTCCCCGGCCGGCGGTCGCATGGCCAAGATGGCGCCGACCAGCACGCCGACACCGCTCGCGAGCAGCCCGCAGGCGGCCGGGGCCAGGTAGCCGCGATAGGCGGCGGCACCCCAGGCCGCGGAGACCAGCCAGATCGCGCAGCCCAGCCAGGTGAGGGTGATGTGCGGGTGGAACTCGACCAGGCCGGTGGCCGCCAGCGCGGTCACCCCGAAGAAGGCACTCAGATGCTGAAGCCAGGACCGGCTGAACCACCACAGCGCCAGGGCGGTGATCGTCCAGGCTCCCTCGACCACCAGGCCTGTGTGCACGTCGCTGAGCCTGACCACGCTGCTGGCGAGTACCGCGAAGAACCCGGCCACCGCCGAGGTGGCCAGCAGCCACAGCACGCTGCGAAGGCGGGCGAAAGCCGGCTCGCTTTTAACTCGCAGGGCCGCTCCCGCCAGCACCAGTCCGGTGGCGGCCACGGCCGTGAACGACAGGCTCGCGGCAGGCGGCAGGTGCGGCCAGAGCCGCCTGACGAGCAGGAAGCCGGCCGACAGCGCGACAACCGCACCGAGGTAGCCGAGCACCTCGGCGATCAGCGGCAGTGACCGGCGAGGCTGGCCGGCAACATCGGGCGGCCTCGCCGACTCGAGGCTGGCGATTCTCGTGGCCTGGGCGTGGTCGATGATTCCTGCGGCGGTCCACCTGGCGAGCTGGTCACCCAGCCCGGCTGGTTCCGCCGAGGTCGAGGTCTCGGGCATTTCAGTGCACTCCTTCTGGTCGAGACAGCTCCATGCTCCGCGATCAGAGTCCAGCCTGCGAGCGCGCCAATACTTAAGATTCGCTGAGTTTTGGTACTCAGACAACGAGCTGGACGAGCCCGCACCTTAGCCTAAGCGCAGCGCACAAATGCACAATCGGGGCCGAAAGGGGCGTCCATGATCGCGTCCGCACGAGTCATCAGACGACTAGCAGCCACAGCGAGTGTCGTCGGCCTAGGGGCCGGGCTGATGACGGCAGCTCTAGGAACGGCGCACGCCGCCGTGCCCGACCAGTGGGGTTTCGCCTACGTCAGCAAGCCAGCCGTGGCCGGCGTCCCTGATCTCATGCACCAGGCGGGCAGCTGGCCCGCTGCCTTCCATGTGCACACGGCCCCGGCGGCGGTCGGCCGGGTCATCGTGATGTTCCCGCGAATCGCCTCCAAGAACGGCGTCGTCCACGTCACCGCCGTCAACGACGGACCGGTCTGGTGCCAGGCCGAGAAATGGGCAGCGTCCGGCCCGAACGAGGTCGTCTCGGTTCGCTGCCACAAGGTCGGCGGTGCGCCGGTGTTCTCGCCGTTTACCGTGCTTTACACCACGAGCAGCAAGGGTCCGTTCCCGGCCGGGCGGGCCTACGGCTATGTGCACTTCCAGCCGGCCAGCGGAATCGCGGGCACCTTCAACTCGGCCGGCGGCACCAACACGGTGACCCCAGGGGCGACCGGGGTGTGGAAGGTGCGCCTGCCGGGGCTAGGCTCCTCGGCTGCAGCGGGCAACGTGCAGGTCACCGCCGTGAACGCGGCGGTCGCGGCCAAGTGCCAGATCGCCGCCTGGGCACCGGCGTCCAGCGCGTTCCTGGTCCGCTGTTTCAATGGTGCGGCGGTGCCGCTCAAGACCGGGTGGACGCTGAGCTATCAGCGCGGCCGGTCCATCTTCGGCGGACAGCCCAAGCTGTTCGCTTACACCTTCAACGACCAGCCTGCCAACCCCGGCCCGTACGCGCCGACGCCGCCGGCGATCAACTTCAACTCGGCGAGCGGCGTCAATACGGCCACCAACGGCGGCGGCTTCAGCCTCGTCCACTTCCCCAGGGTCGGGGTGCTGCCTAACACCGTGCTCGTCAGCCCGTTCAAGGCCGGGGCGGGATTCTGCAACCTGAATACGCTGTGGGCCACTTCGCCGGCGGCGCCACCGACGTGATCGTCAGGGACGTCGTGTGCTGGGACGCGACCGGCCACCGCAAGCCCACCGCGTCGCTTCGTCACCTACACCGCCGCGCACTAGCGGCCTGCGCCGATGCGACGAAGCCGGGCTGATGGCGGGAGCCATCAGCCCGGCGGGTCTGCCCTGGAGCCGGATCAGATGTCGTCGATCGTGTCCTGCAGGATCCGGTCGACGTCCTTCGGGCTCACGTCGAGTTCCCGGGCGGTCTGCTTCTCGGCCCTGGTCACGGCCTTCTTGAAGCGACTCGGCGAGCTTGGTCTCCCCGACCACCACGAGCCCGGCCTCACCAGGGTCGATGAAGTCGCCGAGTTCCTTGGCCTGCGACCGCGACATGCCCTTGGCGAGATGGCCGCTGACGCCGCCGATCACTCCGCCGACGGCGGCCGTGCCGATGATGGACGGCGGGAAGAGCACGCCCACCGCCGCGCCGGCCGCGATCCCCCACCAGGCGCCGTGCCTGGTCGCCGTCTCGTGCTTGCTCTCGTGAATCTTCCCGGCTGGATCTTTCGTGATCACGGCGGCGTCGTAGGAGCCGATCAGGCCCACCTCGCGCGCGTCCTTGACCGACTCGTAGTCCTCCCGCGCGGCCAGTTCGTCCGGATACGTCGCCACCATGATGAATGTGCCATCGGACTTGGACATGCGGCCATCCCCCCTGCCTGAGCGTGCAGCCACTGGTGCGAACCGTCGTCTCAGCCTCCCCGGCCTGCGGGCAGGCGGGCATCACCCAGGACGAGTGATTCACTGTTCCGGTGAAGATTGTTCCGATGACCCCCGCCCACGCCGCCGACATCGCCACGTGGAGCTACCCTGCGCCGTACGACTGCTACGACATGACGGGCTGTGACCCGGGGTTCCTGACCAACCCGGACAGCGGGTACTTCGCGCTGGTCGACGACGCCGATGAGCTGATCGGGTTCCGCTCGTTGGGCGCCGACGGCCAGGTGCCAGGCGGGCAGTACGACGGCTCGGCACTCGACACCGGAGGCGGCCTGCGGCCCGACCACACCGGCCGGGGACTTGGCAGGCTCGCCATCTCCGCAGGGCTGGCGTTCGGCCGGGAAGCCTCGGCGCCAGCAGCGTTCCGGGTGACCGTGGCCGCCTTCAACACCCGGGCGCTCCGCGTCGTAACGAGCCTCGGATTCGTCGAGACCGGGCAGTTCAATGCCAGCACCGACGGCCGCGCCTACGTGCTGCTGGTCAGGCCCGAGCGCGCTTAGCGGTCAGCGCTTCCGGTCGCGTCCGGCGGTGATGGCGCCGACCGCGCCGGTCGCGCCGAAAGCGATCGCGCCGTGCCACAGCGAGGTGAAGATGTCACCGAACAGGCCGCCGCTGCCCAGGACCACCGACAGGACGAACACGATGGCGGCCGTCGCGACGCCCGGGACGAGGGCGAAGCGCCACGGATGCCGTCGGGCCCACCGCACCGCCCGGCTCGCCCGGCCCCGCGCCATGACGCCGCCGCCTGCCACGGCGAACAGGGCCACCGAGCCAGCGGACAGCGCGGTGCCCAGGGTGCCCAGGCCGATGTGACCGGTGACCACATGCAGCACGAGGTCGGCGCCGGCCACCACCACGCCGGCGGTTGCCGCCGGTACCCACGGCACCTCGGACATGGCGGCGGTCGAGACGGTCAGCTCGTCCCGTCGAGACAGGTTTGGATCGCTATCGCGCAGTGGTACCGACATTCTTGACTCCCGAGCTTCCGTTGGCCGACATGGACCACGTACTCAAGATATATCGCTTCTGCGGTCCCCGCCACTCTGGCATGATGGCCGCGTGACGAACTACGCGAAGTTCGCGGGCTTCTACGACGAGATCATGGGCGACCGGGCTCCGGACATCGACCAGGTCCGTGGCTTCGTCGAGAAGCACCTGCCATCGGCGAAGTCCCTGCTCGAACTGGGCTGCGGCACGGGCGCGCTGCTGGCCGGGCTGCCGGCCGACCTGGACCTCACCGGTGTCGACCAGTCGCCCGAGATGCTCGCCAAGGCTGCCGCGGCCGTGCCGAGCGCGACGCTGGTCAACGCGGACATGACCAAGATCGGGCTCGGCACCCGCTTCGACGTCGTGATCTGCATGTTCGACACGCTCAACCACCTGCCGGAGTTCGCTAGCTGGCTCGAGCTCTTCGACCGGGTGCACGAGCATCTGGCCGACGGCGGCCTCTTCGTCTTCGACGTCAACACGACCGGCAGGCTCCGGGGACTCAGCCGCGCACTGCCCTACGCGCAGGACTTCGGCGACCACACGCTGATCATGAACATCTCGGCGGCGCACGGCAACGTCGTGCTGTGGGAGACCAAGATCTTCGAGCGGCTCACCGGCGGCGACGACCTCTACCGGCTGCACCACGAGAAAATCTACGAACTGGCCGTGCCGCTCGACACGATCCGCGAAGCGCTGTCCCTGCATTTCGAGGTGCTCGAAGAGACCGATCTGGAAAACGGGCCAGTAAGCGACGAATCCGAGCGGATCTACTTCGCCTGCAGGTACCAGGGCTGACTTCCGGTGACGGTGACCTACGAGTGGCGCGGCGCCTTCGTCAGCAGGGAGGCGAACGTGCTGCACGCCGAGGCGTTCGGCACCCGGGAGTTCACCGATTCGGAGTGGGACTGGGCCGGGCTCGTCAGCCGGCACAGCCTCGGCTGGGTCGTGGCCAGGACTGTCAGCTCCAACAATGGCGACAGCCAGCTCGCGGGCTTTCTCAACGTGTTGTGGGACGGCTCGGCGCACGCGTGGCTGCAAGATGTGATGGTGGCGGCCTCAGCGCGGCACCTGGGGATCGGCACCGCGCTCGTCGAGGTCGCCAGGCGGGAAGCCAAGGCCGCCGGCTGTGAGTGGCTGCACGTCGACTTCGATGCTGGGCTAGCGCCCTTCTACTACGAGGCCTGCGGGTTCCGGCCGACGAACGCCGGCGTGATCGCGCTGGACTGATCGGAGCGCGACCCGTTCAAGCTCAAGGAAGTTTCTCGGGGGTTGCACGTGGACAGTTCGGTGGCCCGCACCGACCTCGGGTCGGCTGGCATCGTGCGCACTGCGAGCGAGATCGCCGGCGAGGTGCTCGCGCCGGCGGCGATGGACGTGGAGGCCACCAGGCGGATCCCGGCCTCGCATCTGGAGCTGCTGGCGGCGCGCGGCTTCTACGGGCTGATCGGTCCGCGGGCGGCGGGCGGGCTGGACGCTGACTTCGACACGACCTGCCGGGTGATCGAGGTGCTGGCGGCGGGGTGCCTGTCGACCGCGTTCGTCTGGCTGCAGCATCTGGGCTCGGTGCATGCTGTGGCCGCCAGCACCGATGACAAGCTTCACGATGAATGGCTGGCGCCGCTCTGCGCTGGTCACCGCCGGGCAGGGGTGGCGCTGGCGGGGGCGATGCCAGGCCCGACCCGGCTGCGGGCGCAGGCCGTCGCTGGCGGCTACGTGTTCGACGGCATCTCGCCGTGGGTGACCGGCTGGGGGCACATCGACACGCTGTACACGGCGGCGCGGGACGAGAACGACGACGTGGTGTGGGGTCTGGTCGAGCTGCGGCCGGACGCCGAATCCGGGGTCAGTGCCGAGCCGCTCGAGATGGTCGCGGTGATGGCCAGCCAGACCGTGCAGACGCGGTTCGAGCGATGCTTCGTCCCCGCTGAGCGCATCGTGGCGACCATGCCGTTCGCCGAGTGGGCGGTGCTGGATGCGGCCGGGCTGCGGGTCAACGGCTCGCTGGCGCTCGGCGTAGCCGCCCGGTGCTGTGCGCTGCTCGGCCCTGGACCGCTGGACGCCGAGCTCACCGCTGCCCGGAACCGGCTCGATGCCGGAACGCCGACGACCATGCCGGCCGCGCGGGCAGCCGCGGCCGAGCTCGCCTGGCGGGCGGCGGGAGCGCTCGTCGTCGCGACCGGGAGCACCGCGATCCTGGCTGCCTCGCAGGCGCAGCGGCTGGCCAGAGAGGCGGCCTTCTTGCTGGTGTTCGCGACTCGGCCGGGCATCAAGGCCAGCCTGGGCGAGCTGCTGACCTCGCATTAAGCGACCGGCGGTTCTGACCGTGATCCGTGGCCAGCGCTCGGCGAGCTGTCGGCGTCGTTGCGGGGCTGTCACGTTCTGGGCCGCTGGCGGTTCTTACTGGCGGACCCACTCGACAGGGAGCTAGGCAACGATGGACGAGGCTGACTGGCTGGCCGACCGCTTCGAAAAGCAGCGAGCGCATCTTCGAGCGGTCGCCTACCGCATGCTCGGCTCGCTCTCCGAGGCCGACGACGCGGTCCAGAACTCGTGGCTGCGACTGAGCCGCGCCGACGCTTCCGAGATCGAGAACCTCACGGGATGGCTGACCACCGTCGTCGCGCGGGAGTGCCTGAAGCTGCTCAGGACCCGGCGGACCCGGCGCGAAGAGCCGTTCAGCGAGCTGGGCGCTGAGATCGCGGACTCTGCTGCCGCCGAGCGGTGGCGGGCGGCGCGGCGGGCGATCCGGAGGCCGAGGTTCTTCTCGCCGATTCGGTCGGGCCCGCGCTGATGGTCGTGCTCGACACCCTGGCGCCGGGGGAACGGCTCGCCTTCGTCCTGCACGACATCTTCGGGGTGCCGTTCGACGAGATCGCCGTGATCGTGGGACGTTCCCCGATCGCGACCCGGCAGCTGGCCAGCCGGGCGCGGCGGCGGATTCAGGGGGCTACGCCGCCGAGCGACGTCGACCTGGCGGCGCAGCGGAGGGTGGTCGAGGCGTTCCTCGCGGCGCTGCGAGATGGCAACTTCGAGGCGCTAGTCGCCGTGCTCGATCCTGACGTCCTGTTCCGTGACGACAGCCCGGCCGATGCTGCGTCTGGCGTGGTGCGTGGGAGCGGGCAGGTTGGTCAGCTGGCCCTCGGCTACTCCAAGAGCGCCCGGTTCGTGGAGCCGGCCCTGGTGGAGGGGTTCGCCGGGCTGGCCATCGTCATGCACGGGCGAGTCATCGGAGCGCTCCGGTTCGCCTTTGCCGGCGAGCTGGTAACCGAAATCGAGGCGATCTCGGACGGGGAACGGCTTGCGCAGGTCGAGCTCGCGTCGAGCTGACCGCTTCAGGGATGAGGTGATTGGGTCATGTGCGGCACAGGGACTGCGTCAGGGAATCAGCCTGGCCGTTCGGAACGTGGTGTTCACCGTGGTGGTGCCTGGGCTGGGCGGGGCGTGGGTGCCGTGGCGCATCGTCGCCCGCTACGGGCATCCAGGCACACCGCTGATGTTCGAGGCGATCCCCGTCATCGCTGCCGGGGTGGCGCTGTACACGTGGTGCGTGTGGAACTTCGCGACGGTCGGGCGCGGACGCCTGGGCTGTGGGACGCACCCAGGCGAGTCGTCGCCGTCGGGCCGTACCGGTGGGTGCGCAACCCGATCTACCTCGGGGCTCTGCTGATCGTACTGGGCGAAGCCTGGCTGTTCTGGTCGTGGCCACTGCTCGCGTACGCGGGAGTGCTGGCGGTGTTCTTCCATGCGTTCGTCGCCGGATACGAGGAACGGGTGCTCGGACGGCGTTTCGGCGAGACGTACCTGGAGTACCGGCGCACCGTCCCGCGCTGGATCCCGAGACGTCCCGCGGTCGGTCGGCCGCGCTAACGACAGCATGTGCCTACATACTGCTGTTCCAGCGGGGTTTTCAACAGCAGCAAGGTCCTACGTACTGCTCTCGGGACGACAGCAAGTAGGACCTTGCTGCTGTCGCCTCTCGCCCGGGAACAGCAGCAAGTAGGGACATGCTGCTGAGTCCGCCCCTAGCCGCCAGGGAGACTTACCGGATTCCTGAGGGAGGCGTTTCGCACCTAGGAGGATTGTCGTCGCGGGGCACGGTCAAGTCTCCTTCATGCGAAACGCCTCCTGCGTAACTGCGAAAATCCTCGCCCGCCTCCCGTCGGCTGAAAGCGCCCAGCCCTCTAGCCCGCCCCGCCCACCCGTCCGCAGCCACCCATCCAGCCGGGACCAGCCCGGACCAGCCCGGACCAGCCCGGGCCAGGCAGAGTCAGCTCGCGCCGACGTAGTCCGCGAGGTGCTCGCCGGTGAGGGTTGAACGCGCTGCGACCAGCTCGGCTGGCGTGCCCTCGAAGACGATCCGGCCGCCGTCATGTCCGGCGCCTGGGCCGAGGTCGATGATCCAGTCCGCGTGCGCCATGACCGCCTGGTGATGCTCGATGACGATCACCGACTTGCCCGAGTCGACGAGCCGGTCGAGCAGGCCAAGCAACTGCTCGACGTCGGCCAGATGCAGGCCGGCGGTGGGCTCGTCGAGGATGTAGACGCCGCCCTTCTCCGCCATGCGGGTGGCGAGCTTGAGGCGCTGCCGCTCGCCGCCGGACAGGGTTGTCAGCGGCTGGCCGAGGGTGAGGTAACCGAGCCCAACGTCGGCGAGCCGGTCGAGGATGGCGCGCGCGGCCGGGGTGCGGGCGTCATCGGTGCCGAAGAATTCCCTGGCCTGCGTCACCGACATCGCGAGCACCTCGCTGATGTCGCGGCCGCCGAGGTGGTACTCGAGCACCGAGGCGTCGAACCGCTTCCCCTCGCAGTCTTCGCACGTCGTCGCGACGCCGGCCATCATCGCCAGATCCGTGTAGATGACGCCGGCGCCGTTGCAGGTCGGGCAGGCGCCTTCGGAGTTTGCGCTGAACAAGGCCGGCTTGACGCCGTTGGCCTTGGCGAACGCCGTGCGGATCGGGTCGAGCAGTCCCGTGTAGGTCGCTGGGTTGCTCCGGCGTGACCCCCGGATCGGGGTCTGGTCGACGGACACCACGCCGTCCCGGCGCGACACCGAGCCGTAGATCAGCGAGCTCTTGCCCGAGCCCGCCACCCCGGTCACGACGGCGAGCACCCCGAGCGGGAGATCGACATCCACGTCCCGCAGGTTGTGGGTGCTGGCGCCGCGCACCTCAAGCACGCCGGACCGCGCGCGCACCGACGGCTTCAGGGACGCGCGGTCGTCCAGGTGCCGCCCCGTCAGGGTGCCGCTCGCCCGGAGCCCGTCGACGGTGCCCTCGAACACCACTTCGCCGCCTTCGGCGCCCGCGAGCGGGCCGAGATCGACTGCGTGGTCGGCGATGGCGATCGTCTCCGGCTTGTGTTCTACGACGAGCACGGTGTTGCCTTTGTCGCGCAGTCGGAGCAGCACCTCGTTCATCCGCTGGATGTCGTGGGGGTGCAGGCCGATCGTCGGCTCGTCGAACACGTAGGTGACGTCGGTGAGCGAGGACCCGAGCTGACGGATCATCTTGGTGCGCTGCGCCTCACCGCCCGACAGCGTGCCCGACGGCCGGTCGAGCGACAGGTACCCGAGCCCGATTTCCGCGAACGAGTCGAGGGTGTGCTTGAGCGAGGTGAGCAAGGGCGCCGCCGACGGCTCGCTCAGGCCGTCGATCCACTCGGCGAGGTCACTGATCTGCATGGCACACGCGTCAGCGATATTGATTCCCTTGATTTTGGAGGAACGGGCCGCCTCACTGAGCCTGGTGCCCTCACATTCTGGACAGACGGCGAAGGTGACCGCGCGGTCCACGAAGGCCCGGATGTGAGGCTGCATAGCCTCCTTGTCCTTGGACAACATCGACTTCTGGATCCGGGGGATCAGACCTTCATAGGTCATGTTGATTCCCGCGATCTTCATCCTTGCGGGCTCATGATGGAGGAAGTCGCGCAATTCATTCTTCGTGAAATCTTTTATGGGTTTGTCGGGGTCGAAGAAGCCCGAGGCGCTATAGAGCCGGCTGTTCCAGCCGCCTCCGGTATAGCCGGGGATGGTGATCGCGCCTTCGTTGAGCGACTTCGACTCGTCGAAAAGCTGGGCCAGGTCGAGGTCGGTGACCGCGCCCCGGCCTTCGCAGCGCGGGCACATGCCGCCGAGCCGGTTGAAGGACGCCTTGACGGTCTTCCGGTTGCCGCGCTCGACCGTGATCGCACCGCTCGCCCGGACCGACGGGACGTTGAAGGAGAACGCGTTGGGCGAGCCGACGTAGGGCTTTCCGAGCCGGCTGAACAAGATGCGCAGCATCGCGTTGGCATCGGTGGCGGTGCCGACCGTGGACCGGGGGTCGGCGCCCATCCGCTGCTGGTCCACGATGATCGCGGTGGTCAGCCCCTCGAGCACGTCGACCTCCGGTCGCGCCAGCGTGGGCATGAAGCCCTGCACGAACGCGCTGTAGGTCTCGTTGATCAGCCGTTGCGACTCAGCGGCGATCGTGTCGAACACCAGGGAGCTCTTGCCTGAGCCCGACACGCCGGTGAACACCGTCATCCGGCGCTTCGGAATCTCGAGGCTGACGTCCTTGAGGTTGTTCACGCGCGCACCGTGCACGCGGATCAGATCCTGACGGTCAGCGACGTGCGCCTCGGTCGGCTGCGGATCCGTCTTCGTGGCCATGCTTATCGCGTCTCCATCTGCCTCATCGGTGCTGTGCTGTCTCGTTGGCGCTGTCTCGTTTGGCGCTGTCTCGTCACAGTCAGGCTAGTTGCGGCCGGTGACGTGCGCTTCTCGAATCCTGATCGGCTGGTCCGCAACTGGAGGAGCGACCGGTCTGCTACGGGTCGGGCTACGCGCTGGGTCAGGTAGAGGGCGGTCTGCCGTGGGTCGTCGACGGCGCCGCCGAGGTCCTCGATGATGCCGGTGAGCCCCGCGAGGAACCGCTCGCGGCGCTCGTCGTCCAGCTCGACGATGTTCGGAAAGGTCAGCCATAGCCGTCGCGCGGACTCCGCGGTGAGCCGGCTGGTCCAGCGCAGGTGGGTCAGGTCCACCGGGCCGAACCACCCGCCGGTGCGCAGTCGCGCGGACCAGGCGGGCAGGTCCAGCGAGTGTTCCTTGTGGTCCAGGTAACGGCCTTCTGATGGCAGCACCTCGCCGTACACCCCGTCGAGCCGGTCGCGGAACTCGGTCGGCCGGTCCGCGTCACCGAAGATGTGCCACCAGGCCGCGAGCCAGCCGCCTGGCCGCACGAGCGCGCCGAGCTTGGGTATCGCGACCTCGATGTCCAGCCAGTGCAGGGCAGTCGCCGACACGGCCAGGTCGAAGACGCCGTCCACCTGCGCCACCTCGAAGTCATCGAGGATCACCTCCAGCCTCTCGGCACCGGGCCTCGCGCGCAGGATCGCAGCCAGGTTTTCACCCGGTTCGATCGCTACGACGTGCGCACCGCTGTCCAGGATGGGGCCGGTCGCGAGGCCGTTGCCAGCACCGATCTCCAGTACGCGGCAGCCGGCGCCGAGGCCGGCGACGCGTCTTAGGATCTCGAAGATCTCGCCTGGATAGGGCGGCCGGCCGCCGTCATAATTGTGGGCATTGGCATTGAATGATCCTCGGCGGGATTCCACTGGCCCATTCTGCATCGTCGCTCAGGAAGCGTCCGAATACTCTGAAGGCTCGTCATTGACCAGGCCTGGCCTGGTTGCGTTGTGGGCAGCACCGCGCTCTCGCTCGACCGCGTTCTTCCGGTACATGGTGGAGCGCGGCGGCCTGGTCGCGCTGCACGAGCCGTTCGACAACATCGGCGACCACGGCTCGACCGAGGTCAACGGGCACCCGATACCTGATCCCGCAGAGCTAATCACGACGCTGCTCGACCTCGCCGAGACCTCGGCGGTGTTCTTCAAGGAAACAACCGATCGCCGCCACCACGCGGTGCTGGCCAACCAGCGGTTCCTCGCCGAGGTCACGCACACGTTTCTCATCCGCGCACCCGCCGAGATCGTCGCCTCCTGCTACGCACTCCAGGGCCCCAGACTGACGCTGACCGAGATCGGGCTCGAGCACGCCTACGACCTCTACCAGGCCATTCTCGCCGCAGGCGGCGCTCAGCCGGTCATCGTGGACTCAGGCGACCTGATCGCCGACCCGGCCGCGACCATGGCGGCCTACTGCACAGCCACCGGCATTCCGTTCCGCCGATCGGCCCTGCACTGGTCACCCGGCGAGCGTGACGAATGGCGGCTGAGTGCCCGCTGGCACACGCGTGTGAGTCAGACCAGCGGGTTCACGCAGTCGTCCACCAGCTATGAGATCACGACGGCCAATAACGCGATGCTGGCCCGTTACAGCGCTCATCACGAGCCGTTCTACCGTGAGCTTCGCGCCCGCCGACTCACGATCCGCTGAACGAGAAGCCCGCCCCCAGGCTCTGATGCCCAGCGCGGATCGAGCCCGCTTGGTCGCACGGGCGGCTGGGTCCTTGACAGGACGCTTCGGTTAGGGAATTCTAACGGTTAGTGGATACTAACCGAAATGCTGGCCGGTGGGGTGCGCTGGCCGACGGCACGCGCCTCGCGATCGTGGCGGTCCTGGCCGAGGGGCCACGGGCAGTGGGAGAACTAGCGGCCGGGCTGCCGGTGAGCCGGTCGGCGGTGTCTCAGCACCTGAAGATCCTGAAGGACGCCGGGCTGGTAGAAGACATGGCGGCGGGGACACGCCGGATCTACCGGCTCAACCCGGTCGCCCTGGCGGCTCTGCGGGACCAGCTCGACACATATTGGCAGCGGGCGCTGGCCGGGTATGCCCAGGCCGCAGAAGCGCCAGAAGAGGAGTCGTGATGTCCGGTACCGAGGCCGCGACCGTCCGCAAGCACCTCGTGGTGGACGCGCCGATCGAGCGTGCGTTCGCGGTGTTCACCGACGGGTTCGGCGACTTCAAGCCGCCCGAGCACAACCTGCTCGGCGCGCCGATCGCCACGACGGTGTTCGAGCCTCGGGTCGGCGGCGGCATCGTGGACCGGGCCGTGGACGGCAGCGAGTGCCGCTGGGCGCGAATCCTGGCTTACGACCCGCCGGACCGGGTGGTGTTCAGCTGGGACATCAGCCCCCGGTGGAGCATCGAAACCGACCCTGAGCAGACCAGCGAGGTGGAAGTGCGGTTCTACGCCGAGTCGCCGACCAGCACACGGGTGGAACTGGAACACCGGCACATCGACCGGCACGGTCCCGGGTGGGACGCGGTCACCAAGGGAGTCGACGGGGACCAGGGCTGGCCGCTTTACCTGGACCGCTACGCCGCGCTCCTGAAGGAGAGCAGCTGACGCCGCCGATCGTGACCAGCGCCGACATCGACCTCCCGGCCGCCGAGGTCTTCGCCAGCGCGACCGAGATGACAGCGGACCGTTGCCTGGCGCAATTAGCCAGGCACTAGCAGAAAGCCTGGCGGTGCACCCGTAGCGTGATCGGATGCTGGGTGCGGGCTGGACCGAGGCTGCCCGGGGTCATAGCCGGGTCGGTCATCCGCGTGGAGCGGCTGCTAAGCCAACACCTGTTTGACTACGTGGTCGGCTCGGTGCTGCTGCCCCTTGGCGTTGTGGCTGGCGCTGACGATGCCAACCCTTACAGACGGGGAGGCGGGGCCGACCCTGGCGGTTCGCCTGCCTGTGCTGATCCTTCTTGCCGTGATGGTGGGCTGTGTCGGCGGGATCTATGGCATCGGCGGGCGCGGGCATCCACGTTCATGACATCAGTAGCGGGCGTGGTGACGTTCCTGATCTTGTGTCGGCCCACCACGACGGGTCCGTCGCCCCCGGCTGGGCCGACGGGAATCGCGCTCGGCGTCGGCGGCCTGGCCGGCGCATACACCGGTGCCCGGCTTCACCAGCACCAGCCGGACGTGCTGATCCGCCGCGTGATGGGCATCCTGGTAACGGCAATCGGCACCCGTTACCTGTGGTTGGGCCCAGCCTGATCCGTAGATCAGTGCAGCTTGTCCAACGAGTTCGCCACTGTCCGAAATCGCAGGTCAGGGTCCACTTGGCACACGGGGACAAACATCTGAGAAGACGGTGAGAGGGTTCACGAGCGATCGTGACTCACTGCGGGTCGCCCCTGAAAGGGCACGCCACGGGCACGCAAATCTGCCGACTTGATCTTTGCTTCTGAATTAGTCGGCATAGCGGACACGCCCTGATCGCTCCTGAACGATGGCGGCGATTCGTTCGCCTGCCTCAACTGGGTCGTCGTGCTCCCACACGACCTCAACTAGCCAGCCTGCGTCACGGAGTCTTTGATCATTTTCCTGGTCTCGATGCATATTGCGCCGCACCTTGGCTGACCAATAGTCGGCATTCGATGAAGGGCTGCGGTAGTGGTCGGGGCATCCATGCCAGAAGCATCCCCGCATCTCCACAGCGACTTGCGCCGGACGGAACACTACGTCGGCTGTCTGCCGACCTTGAGGTAGCGGCCGAGCGCATACGCGATATCTGAGCCCGAGTGCGTGCAGAATGCGCCTCAGCGCCATCTCCGGCCGGGTATCCTTGCTGCGGTTCGCTTGCATCGACTTCCGGGTCGCCGGGCTCGACGCCCAAGAACTGTCAGGCATCAGGTCACCCCCAGAACCCACCGGCGGAGCAGCAGTCCCCTATGCCTGAACGCCGACGCCGACGCCGACGGCAAGGTCGACATTTCGGCTCTATCCGTTGTCGGCATCATCATCCTGATCACCCAATGCAGCGTCATCCGCCTCGGCTAGCACACTTCCGACCAACCCCCCAACATCAATTGCTGACGGGTCGGGATCAGGTCGACCTTCGACGTAGGCAAGGCGCATGGCGGCTAGGTACGCCAGTCGAACCGCCTGGATTACCAGCACGCGGCGCAATCCATCGGAGACCTCACCGCGCTCGTGCGCCACGGCGGCGAGCCGAGAGATGGTTTCTGCACGGCGCGCAATTCGCACGTCGGCATGCCCGCGCTCGGCCCGCGTCCGAGCACTGACCAATTGAAATCGCTTCGACGGCGGCAGCGGTACCGGATCGGACACAGGCGGGATCTTCTCGTTAAGAATCGCCTTAAATCTGCTCTCAGCGATGGCACGAAGGTACGCTGCGTACTCGACGGCGTTGAGGTGCGTTTCAGCGAGAGCCCAACCGGGATGCTTTTTCTGGGTGATTGGCTCGTACCCCCAAATCGGCCACATTTCAAGCTCTGCCACCTCGAATACATCGAGGATTCTCATGGCGACCGCATCTGTGCGCTGATTGGTCAGATGCCGTTGTATACGAACTCGTAGCCTCTCGTTCGACTGTCCGACATAGATCGGCTCACCGTCATAGTCGTAGAAAGCGTAGACGCCCCATCTCGCTGCGCCCCACTTACGCCCCTCGTCGTCTTTATCGTTGAGTGCGACGCTAAGCAACCGCCGGAAGTCACGTACCGCGTCTGCGGGAAGTTGATTCTTCAGTGGGCGTCGCTCATCAGGCACGAGCAACCGCCAGTCGAGGGGTTTCGCGACGCTTCATGTCCCCCCGGATCAGTGGCATTAGGTAGTTTTCGGCGATCCAGGTCACGACCGGCACGCAGACGGCGTCCCCGAAGCCGAACAATGCCTGGTTACGGCGCAGGCCGTCGAGGTTGTACCCGCTAGCTCCCATTAGACGGGCGTATTCAAGCGGTGTCATCCACCGCGCTCGCACCGAGCCTTGCCCGGCCTGGACGACAGCCTGCTTTGACGATCCACCCCTAGCCGTTCGCAGACAGCCCGAGATGTCGTCTGGCCGTATTTCCCAAACAGGTTTACCTTCGCGAGTGCGCCTGTAGGCGGTGCGATACGACGTCGTGCGCGCCAGGCGCAAGCGGGTCAGGCGTGTTGCCTGTACAGGCGAAAGCGATGCCAGGAACGCGCGGGTTCGCTGTTCATCCCACCAGCGGTCATCCTTGCCAGCGAGTTGCTCGATCTCTCGCCCAAGGCCTTCGGTCAGCAAAGGCGGTAGATCAGGCAACACAGCCTGATGCATTTTGAGCGCAGGGTCCGCGAAGGCGGACCACAGCCACTCGGGCCGTAGCGCACTGGTCGTCGCATTCGGCTGTGCGCTTGGCGTTTCCAACGCACCGACAATAAATAGCCTCGGACGTGACTGAGGCACGAATCTGCGGGCATCGACGGTTAGCGCATCGGCTGAGTACCCAAGGCGGTTCAGTTCCGTGATCGCAGCTCTCAAGTCCTCGCCGCCGCGACTAGTTGCCAAGCCGACCACGTTCTCAAGCACTACTACAGGTGGCCGGCTCTCCTCCATCTCATCGAGCACGCGCGTGAAATGCCAGAAAGTAGAAGAGTGCGATCCCCCCAGGCCGCGCCGCCAGCCTGCGAGCGACAGGTCAATGCACGGGAACGATGCCCACGCTAGCGATACATCAGCGGGCATGGCCGCGCCGTCAACGCGGGCTATGTCGCGAAGGTCGAACTCGCCCGCCTGCCCAGCGTCCTTGAAGTGGCCGACATACATATCACGCTTGGACGCCTCGATGTCGTTAGCCCACACGACCTTGAACCCGGCTGACTCCAAGCCCAGCCGCACCAGGCCAATGCCCGCGAAAAACTCAAGCACAGTCGGGATGGCGGCACTGTGGCTAACGGGAGCAAGCTTCGTCACATGGGCAACGATAGTGGTAGCGCGTTAGCGATGGTCCGAGGCTCGCTCAGAGGAGGACCGCCCCTACGACCAGGTATGTCCCTCAGTCTGCGGCCTCACGAACTGACCTGAACATCACGTACTGATCGGAGCTCGTCCGCCTGGCACAGTTCAGCGCCCAAGTGCGCGTCCCCACCGCTGCTGTGCTGCCTGACGGGTGACGCCGAGCCGGTCGCCGATTTCGGTCCACGAGTATCCAGCAGGCCGTAGCCCGTCGACAGCCAACTGAACGGCATCGTTGACGTCGTCGGACAGCTTGATCATGTGAGTTAGCGATTCGACCTCTCCAGTTGCGATGCGACGGCTGTGCGCGCAGGATGCCCTTGGCGAATGCGCCGAACTCGGAGTTCTCGATGACCTGACGTCGGCGTTTGGTGTCAAGGCGCCGTTGACGGTGTTGTCTACAGGGCGGGGCTCGGCTTGATCCCGGCCGGTGCTGGTGGCCATGGCGTCTCCTGGCCTTGTGACGTCGCATCTGGTGGCCTCCTCCCGATAGGTGCCGCGAATAGCGCCTGGAGCGGGAGCCGTCAAGGGCCCGGCCGTCAGGCAGAGGCCGGGCGCTGACGTCGGCCAGCGGCGCGCTTGCGCGCCGCCTTGACGCTCTCGGGTGGGATCAGGGCGGCGAGTACGTCGTCGTAGACAAGCTGGGCCCTGCCCGTTCATCCTGGCTGGTACTCCGATGAGATCGGGCGGCTGCCCAAGCGCGCGGGCCCGCAGCGGACCACCCCCGCACGACTCACGGCATACGACGTTGACGCTCATCGAGCACGCTGGGGTGCCGATCTCCATCATCAGCAAGTGGGCTGGGCACTACGACGCCGCCTTCACCCAGCGGACCTACGTCCACGCCACCGACGAAGACCTTGACCAGGGCCGCAAGGTACTCGGCCGGATTCACAAGATCGTTTAACGGTTGTGAGAAATTGTGAGAGACGCGCCTCGGCCGACGCCGGTCAGGATCACTCTCACGGCAGGCAATGTGACTCTGACCTGCGAATTGTGTGGCGCGCTCGGAGGGACTCGAACCCCCAACCTTCTGATCCGTAGTCAGATGCTCTATCCGTTGAGCTACGAGCGCTGAGTTTCAACCATCTGACCTGCAACAACTCGCCGCAGGTAGGCCGTCGATTATGAAGCACAGCTCTCCAAGAGCGTCTGATCCGGTCGCCATACGGGCGCTTCTGTCAAGCTGGAGCTTGCCCTGAGCGCTGGCAGGATGTACTGGAAGACCATCGTCAGCTACCTTGCGTCTGCGCGGTCCCTGAGCACGTACCTAGCCACTCAGGACATGACCAACGAGGTAGAGCATACCGGAGCGGCGGAGGTCCGTGTGCTCCTGCTCGCGGAGATTGACCGCACGTCTGCCGTCTTGGCTGCGGCGCGTTACCGCAACCTGCGCTTCGGGTTGACCGGCTAGTGCGCGAAGCCCGGACGGACCGCCGCAAACCCTATGAATATATCCGATAAGCCAAAAATTGTAACGATCGAACCATTCCTGTCTGCCGAGGATCTAGCTGCGTTGCTGAGAGCTTGCCACGGCCAGGGCTTCGAAGAGCGGCGCGACACCGGCGCCTGCTCCTGGACTGCGGCGTACGCGTTTCAAGCGTGGCCAACCTTCGCTGGCATGCCGACGACGACGCGAGAACCGACATCCATCTCAGCGAGCGACGACTGCGAGTCCGGCTCAGGGGGCTGGAGAAGTCTGTGCTGACCGGGACTGAGGCGGCATCGGCCCTTGGCCGCTGCGTGCACTAGACGCGGCATCGGAGTATCGCGCATGACCGACTCAGGTACGCGGGCGATGCTCACACGCCGAGGCTGGCCTCCTCTCGCGCAACTCCAACTCTTTCATGATCATCCGCAATTCGGCCTCCGTCTTGTCGGAGAGCCACTGCTTCATGGCCATCTCGAAGGTGGGCTTGTAGATCGTCTTGCCTTCGCTAGTCTTGCCTTCGCTACGCCCGGCATCAGTGTCAGACTGCGGCGCATCCTCGTGCTGATCCCTGACTTGTGCGAAGAAACGATCCGGCATAGCTTGGGTCTTAAAGAGGATAAATGGTGCCATAAACGAATAGCTCCATCGAAGCATGAGCTCGCTGTGGCGCTTGTGAACCTCGGGATCATCTACGGTGCTAATCGCCATGTACATCAGATATGCCTGAACGCCGACGTACAGAACGACGGCTAGTACTACAAGCAGCACGATGGCACCAGTGAGCACATGGGGCAGATGAGCGCGCGGGATGGGAATTCCGATAGCTCGGAGGTACCGAGCTTCGGCAGCCGTCGCGACCGTCATGGCCATGAGCGCCGCGATACCCGTTCTGATTGCTGCCTTCCGGCGCAGCTTCCTACGTGGTTTCGCGTGCCGCCCCGAGCGGCTGAGTTGTGCGCTCGGAGTCGTCCGAGCATCCCAAGGTTCCATGGTCATCTCTGTGGGGACTTGGAAGGCCCGGGCTGGACTGTTACCTTCGCGCCGAGAAGCAGTGCCGTGGCGAACATGAGCAGGTAACACCCGCCTAGCGGGAGACCAGTCGTAACACGAACTGCCACAAGCAGGTGCCGATGTTCCAAGCGAACGATCCTTCCGTGTGGATGGACGGACCGACACGCCGCTAGGGGGCCACCTGAGAACCTTGTCAATGCGATCATGCAAAGTCTAAGATCTGCGAGTGATACTGACGTCGGGGTGGACTCCCTGGCGGCCGATGATCTTCGGGGGGCTACCCGAGGATCATCGTTTTTTCGCGCCAGTTTTACCAAGGAAAGCCTAGCTCTTGGGCGCAACAAGCGTATGGAGGAAGCCTGGTCGGCGATTCGAGGCTTGCAGCCGACATGCCAGTCTGATATGGACGCAAAGCTACGCGCCTCAACGGGCATCGCGGCTATCATGCCGGTCGCCCAGCGACGGCAGCGAGAGCGATCGAAAGGCCGTCTTATTCCTGCGTCACTCAGGCGCAGTAGGGCACGAATCGCCTCAGTCGGACCGCAACTACTGGAAATCGTCGGCCCCGCCGACTCGCGACGCCCGGCCTGTCAGACGCGTGCCATGTCCACGAAACGGCTGTAATGCCCCTGGAACGCCACCGTCACGGTCGTAGTCGGCCCGTTCCTGTGCTTGGCCACGATGAAGTCGGCCTCGCCCGCCCGGGGCGACTCCCGCTCATAGGCATCCTCGCGGTGCAAAAGGATCACAACGTCCGCATCCTGCTCAATACTGCCGCTTTCGCGCAAATCGGACAGCATAGGCTTTTTGTCGGTTCGCTGTTCTGGACCTCGGTTCAGCTGGGCGACTGCGATGACCGGGACGTTGAGCTCCTTAGCGAGCAACTTCAGCGACCTGGAGAGCTCGGACACCTCCTGCTGCCGGTTCTCCACTCGTTTGGGTGAGCTCATGAGCTGGAGGTAATCGATGATGACCAGGCGCAGGTCGTGCTGCTGCTTGAGGCGCCGGCACTTGGCCCTGATCTCCATCATCGACATGTTCGGCGAGTCGTCGATGAACATGGGCGCCTGCGCGACCTCGCTCATCCGCCGGGCCAGCCTGGTCCAGTCGTCGTCGTTCATCTGGCCGGTGCGCATATTGTGCAGGGCGATCCGCGCTTCGGCGGAGAGCAGCCGCATCGTGATCTCGTTCCTGCTCATCTCCAGGCTGAAGATCACCGATGCCAGGCCGTGCTTGATCGACGCGGCCCGAGCGAGGTCGAGGGCCAGCGTGCTCTTGCCTATGGCGGGCCTGGCCGCGATCACGATCATCTGGCCGGCGTGCAGGCCGTTCGTGAGCGAGTCCAGGTCGGCGAAGCCAGTCGGCACGCCGGTCAGCGTGCCCCCACGGCTGCTGATCGCCTCGATCTCCATCAAGGCGTCGGGCATGATGTCCGACAGCGGCAGGTAGTCGTCAGATGTCCGTCGCTCGGTAACGCTGTAGACCTCAGCCTGGGCCCGGTCGACAAGCTCGTCGGCCTCAGCGTCACCCGAATAGCCGAGCTGGACGATCCGGGTGCCCACCTCGACCAGGCGGCGCAGGATCGCTCGCTCTCGGACGATGCGCGCGTAGTACCCGGCGTTGGCGGCCGTCGGCACTGACGCGATCAGCGTATGCAGGTACGGGGCGCCGCCGACCCTGGCGATGTCGCCGCGCTTGGTCAGCTCGGCAGCGACGGTGATCGCGTCGGCAGGCTCGCCCCGGCCGTAGAGATCGAGGATCGTCTCGTGCACGATCTGGTGAGCGGGCCGATAGTGATCAGTGGACTTGATGACCTCCAGCACGTCGGAGATCGCGTCCTTGGACAGCAGCATGCCGCCAAGCACGCACTGCTCAGCGGCGATGTCGTGCGGCGGGGTCCGCTCGAAGTCCTCCCGAGGCGCGATCTCCGCGACGCTCACCAGGCTCCACCCCCTTTATGCCACAGAGCTAGTAACCGTTCTATCGAACGGTTACGACAATCAGTTCTGACAGTGTTCTCCGACAGGCTGTCGGCGTCCAATCGTCCTGTGCACATCCCTGTGGACAGCCTGTGCAGACACGCCGTGCAGGCTGTGCGTCACCTGGGGATCGAGCTGTGGATAGGTCGTGGACTTCAGGCTCCAACATGCGATCTAGCTGGGACAACACTGTCCACCGGCTGTGTGTGAAAGAAAGTGTCGACCTTGGGATACCGCATCGCCGAGCCAAAGTTATCCACAGCCCTGGATGGTTCGTCCGGCCCAGTCACTGCGGTATTCTGCGGCCGCTGGACGGCCGTCTGATGGCCTCGATTTGGCCGCCGAGGATGGCCGCCGGATCTGAGAGATTGGCCTGTGGCTGACAGTGCCACCCGCTATCATTCGATTATGTGTTCGAAGCCCGCGCAGCGGATCGCCGAGATCGGCCGAGCCATCGACGATCTAGCCGCCCAGGTTCGACCCGAGTCCGGCGACGACACCGGCTCGCGGCTTACCAGGCTGGCCGAGCTGTGGGCGCTGCTCGCGGAACTCGACCCAGAGGTCGCGCGGCGCCTAGTCG
This sequence comes from uncultured Actinomycetota bacterium, assembly GCA_963737865.1. Classification (GTDB taxonomy): domain Bacteria; phylum Actinomycetota; class Actinomycetes; order Streptosporangiales; family Streptosporangiaceae; genus Chersky-822. Next base: position 218,914 of record CAVTUG010000002.1, read on the forward strand.
GCTACCAGGCGATCACCACCCGGCAGGACTAGCCCCCGAGGCCAGCCGCCCGCACCCGCGCCACCAACCAGGCCAAGCCCGCGCACAACCCGCCGGAGTATCCCGGGCCCGGACTGGTGACTCGTGATCCGCAGCAACCTCACCCCCGTGGCTGTGAGTTTGCTGGTGCTGCAGCACGGTGGTTGTGAGTTCGCTGGGCCTGGGGCCTCGGCTCGGGCTGGGCCTCGGCTCGGGCTGGGCCTCGGGCTGGGCCTCGGCTCGGCTCGGGCTCGGGCCTGGGCTTGGGCCTCGGGCTTGGGCCTCGGGCTTGGGCCTGGGCTTGGGCCTCGGGCTCGGGCTTGGGCCTCGGCTCGGGCTGTTGGGCTCCGGCGTTCCCGTCGCCGGGCCGGCCCCTTCAGCAGTAAGGCCCTACATACTGCGGTTCGGAGCAGGTCTTCAACAGCACCATGGTCCTACTTGCTGCTGTCCAGACGACAGTAAGTAGGACCATGGTGCTGTAGCCCCGCTGCCACAGGCCGGGCTTCCTGCCTCGGCGGCGCCGACCGACCGACCCGCCCGCCCCCGGCAGCGCCACCCCGCCCAAGCCAGACCCGGCCCGCGCAGACCCACCCCGCCCGGGCAGACCCACCCCAGCCAGACCCGGCCTGGCGCCAGCCGACACGAAACGCAACAAAGCCCGGGCCGAGGCATCCTTCGCAGATACCTTCAGCCCGGGCTTGCCGCCGACTATCTCAAGGCCCGGAGAAACGCTCAGGCCCCGATGATCTCCACGTCGAGCTTGGCGCTGACCTCGGGGTGCAGCCGCACAGAGACCTGGTGGGCACCGACAGTCTTGATCGGGTTGGCGATCTCGATCTTGCGCCGGTCGAGTTCGGGACCGCCAGCATTCTTGACGGCGGTCGCGATGTCGGTGGTCGAAATCGAGCCGAACAGCCGACCTCCGCTGCCTGCCCGAGTCGTCAGCTTCACGCGCATCCCGCGAAGCCGCTCAGCCGCGTGCCGAGCGTCGTCGACGCTGCGGATCTCACGCGCGGCGCGGGCCCGCTTGATCAGCTCGATCTGCTTCTCGGCACCCCGGTTCCAGTGCATCGCGAAACCGCGTGGCACCAGGTAGTTCCGCCCGTACCCGCCAGCGACCTCGACTACGTCGCCGGGGGAACCCAGGCCTGACACCTCCTGGGTCAAGATGAGCTTCATCGGTGAACCGCTCATCGCTCGTTACCTCCCTCGGCCTCAGCGAGCCGTGCTGGTGTACGGCAGCAGCGCCATCTCGCGGGCGTTCTTGATCGCCGTCGCGACATCGCGCTGGTGCCTGGTGCAGTTACCCGAAACCCGCCGCGCCCTGATCTTGCCGCGGTCGGAGATGAACTTGCGGAGCGTCGCCGTGTCCTTGTAGTCGACCCGGGCGATCTTCTCCTGACAGAACAAGCAAACCTTCTTCTTAGGCTTGCGGATTGGTGGCTTGGCCATCGTGGTGCTCCTTAGCAGAGCCCCGCCTGCGGCGGGGATGGTCTCGCCCCGCCCTGCGGCGGGGATTTATGGTGTCGCCCCGGAGAGACCCCGGGGCTGGTCAGTTGTTCAGTTAGAACGGTGGCTCGTCGCTGAACCCGCTGTCAGCCGGCTCCGGCTCCACGGATCGTCGTTGCCACGCCCGCCGCCGGAACCGCCCGAGCCGCCAGACCCGCCGGACCCGCCCGGGGCACCGGAACCGCCCGAGCTGCCGAAGCCGCCGGATCCGCCCTGGCCGCCCGTGGCCCGGCTCGACCTGACGACCTTGGCTGAGGCATTGCGCAGCGACGGACCGACCTCGTCTACCTCGACTTCGTAGACGGTGCGGCGCTCGCCTTCCTTCGTCTCGTACGACCGCTGCTTGAGCGGCCGGAAACGATGACGCGCATGCCGCGCTGCAGGCTCTCGGCCACATTCTCAGCGGCCTGACGCCAGACGCTGCACGACATGAACAGCGCCTCGCCATCCTTCCACTCGTTGGTGGCGCGGTCCATGAACCGCGGAGTGGAGGCGACGCGGAAGCTCGCGACTGCCTGTCCGGTGGAGGTGTAACGAAGCTGGGGATCATCGACCAGGTTGCCGACGATCGTGATGTTGGTGTCGCCTGCTGCCATCGGGTACTCCCGCTCAGTTAGTGCCGGTCGGGACGCTGGATCTTAGTCCGCATCACCGCTTCGTTCAGGTTGAGCTGCCGGTCGAGTTCCTTGACCGTGTCAGGCTCGGCCACCAGGTCGACGACGGTGTAGATGCCTTCGGACTTCTTGTCGATGTCGTAGGCGAGCCGCCTCCGACCCCAGACATCGACCTTGTCAACAGTGCCACCGGCCGTGGTGACGACCTTCAGGAACTGGTCGAGTGATGGCTGGACGGTTCGCTCTTCAAGCGACGGGTCGAGGATGATCATCATCTCGTAACGGCGCATGCCGACCACGCCTCCTTCGGACTCAGCGGTCACGGTCTTTCCGTGACAGGAGGACCTGCGTACGATCAATATGGGTCACGCAGATCAGTAAGAGTACCAGTCGCCACCGACAGTCACGCCCGGATCGAGTCGGTGCCCGGAGTGCGCATAACTGACCCGCAGATAGGGAAAGCACTGGGAAAAGCAGCCGGCCGAGGCCCCCGCGGATGCCAGTAAAGATCTCACGCTGAACGCAGTCGCATCGCAGCTCGTGCCGTCCGGCAGGTAGAACTCTGTTGGAGGTGACGGCCTTGTCCGAGGCCGAGGTGCATGCCCCGTCCCGATCAGCCTCACGTCGCTTCACGCTGAATTCCGACGGCAAGCCCCATCCATGGATCAACGGCGCGGGTGCCTACGCACTGGTCGCCGGCGTCATCTCGATGGTGATGGGGTTGATCAGCGCCAACCACATCGTCGGTGCAGCCCTAGGCGTGAGCGCGTTCCTGATCGGGCTGTGGGCTCAGATGGTGTCGGTCACCCGCGAGCAGCGGATGCTGATCGTGTGCGGGATCGTCGCGGCCTTCGTGGGCATGGGCATTGCGATCGCGCACGGCGGCTTCGCCTGATCCGACCTCCGGTCGCCATGGGGCCAGTCGCGGTGGGGCCAGTCGCTAAGCTCGTGGGATGGCCAGACTAGGAGCACACCTGCACGACCCGGACCCGCTGCCTAAGGCGCAGGCCATGGGCGTGGAGGCCGTCCAGTTCTTCCTCGGCGATCCGCAGGACTGGAAGGCACCGTCGTTCCCGGGCGGACGCGACCCCGAGCAAGTACGAGCCGAGTTCGTCGCTGCCGACGTCACGGCGTACGTGCATGCGCCTTACGTGGTGAACGTTGCCTCGCCCAACAACCGGATCAGGATCCCGAGCCGCAAGATCCTTGAGCAGCAGCTCAACGCCGCCGCCAAGATCGGTGCCGCTGGACTGATCGTGCACGGCGGGCACGTGACCGCGTCGACCGACCCGGTGCAGGGCTATGACAGCTGGCGCAAGGCGATCGAGCGGATCGAGCGACCGTTGCCCATGCTGATCGAGAACACCGCCGGCGGGGACGGGGCGATGGCTCGCAGCCTGGACAACGTTGCCCGGCTCTGGGAAGCGGTCATGGCAGGCGGCGGCGATGACGTCGGCTTCTGCCTCGACACCTGCCACGCGAACTCGGCCGGCGAGGACCTGGCCGGGATCGTGGACCGCATCAAGGCCATCACCGGCCGGATCGACCTCGTCCACTGCAACAACTCGCGGGACGAGTTCAACTCGGGCCGCGACCGGCACGCCAACCTGACGAAAGGCACGATCGACCCGAACGTGATCGTGTCAGTGGTCCAGGCCGCAGGCGCCAACGTCATCTGCGAAACCCCAGACCCGGGCCCCGACGTCGCCTGGCTCCGCACCCAGCTCGGCAACTAGCCGATCCCTGCACGTCCGGACAGCAGCATGGTCCTACCTGCTGTCGTCCTGATGACAGTAAGTAAGACCATGCTGCTGACCTTCTGCGGTCCTCAACAGCAGCAGGTAGACACATACTGCTGTGAGCCCCGGATCGGGCCGAGTCCTAGAACGGTTGTCCGCTCGTGGTCATGCGGCCGAGTTGCCGGAGCAGCTCGCTTGATGGCACCACGTAGGCCGAGTAGCTGGCCAGGTCCGCGGCCCGCCGGGGAATCTGCGGAGCTGGTGATGGCCCGCTTGAGGTCGTCGGAGTTGGGCTTGGCGTCGGTGTGGGAGTCGGCGTAGGCGTCGGGAACGGCGGAGTCGGGAAGCCCGATGGCGTCGGGTTAGGCGACGGCCCGCCCGACGGGGGCGGGTTAGGCGACGGGTTCGGGTTGGGTCCGCCCTTACAGTTCTTGCCGTTCCCATTGCCGCCGCCACCGAAGAAGAAGTGGTGGTGGTGCCCATGTCCGGGGAGCTTGCACTTCTTCGGCTTCGGCTTGATCTTCGGCGCCATGACCCACTTGGTAAAGAGCGGGTTGGCTCCGGTGTAGCCCGGCGGCGGCAGTGCCTTGACCGGCAAGTTGTCGAACTGATCGCCCATGAACTTCCGCCAGATGGTGGCCGGCCAGGCGCCGCCGAAGCTTCCGCCCACGCCCCCTACATACGGCAGGCCGTCGAGGATCTGCTTGTGCACACCGTTCGGCTTGTCGGTGAACATTCCCACGGCCATCGAGTACTGCGGGATCGCGCCGATGAACCAGGCCTGGGAGGCGACACTTCCTTCACCAAGAGTCCCGGTCTTGGCGATCATCGGGCGGCTCCAGACGGCATTCGGATAGCCGGTGCCGACGCCGCCCCCGCCAGGAGGCGAGGTGCTGGTGTCGAAGGACAGGGCGTAGTCAGCGTCGGCCGCCACTTCAGGCTGGAGCGCCGCTTCTTGACGATGTGGGCGGACTCTCGGACGCCGTTCTTGATGATGTACTCGATCACGTGCGGCGTGACGCTAGTGCCTCCTGACACCAGCGTCGAGAACGTGTTCGCCTGGTCCACCGCCGTCAGGTCACCTTCACCAAGCGCCGCCTGAACCGTGCCCGGAGTGCAGTCCGGGTACTTCTTCCGGCAGTTGTTGCCGAACAGGGCGTTGAGCCCCGCGACGTCGCTACTGCTCACGCCGAGTGTCGCCGCCATGTCGATGACCGACTGCACCGACGTGCGGTGCATCAGGTCCTCGTAAGCCGGGTCGTTGGACGTGGCGGTGGCTGCGGGCACCGTCTCGTTGATGCCACCTGAGTTCTCATTGGACTCGTTGAAGAGGGCGTAACCCTCGGGCGTGGGGCAGTTACGGGTCTGCTTCGAGAGCTGAAGGCGCAGCGTCGGGGTGTAGTCCGGCGGGATGCACAGCGGCGAGTGGCTGTTCATGACGCTGTCACGAACGTCCATGCCCTGCGACACGGCCGTGGCGAGCACGTACGGCTTGAACGACGAGCCGACCGGCTCGGGCGCCAGGATCGAGTTGAGGTTGCAGTGGTACTTCGAGCAGTGCTTGGTGCCGAAGCCACGACCGCCGTAGAAGGCGACGATCCTGCCAGTCCCCGGCTTCTCGAGTACGGCGCTGATGTTGATGTAGTACGGGAACGGCGCACCCAGGAGCGAGGCGATGTACTTCTTCTCACCGTCGATCGTCGTCGTCAGCTTGGTCATCAGCCGCTCGTTGATCGTCGTGTGGATCTTAAGCCCGAGGGTGCCGAGGTCCGCGGTCGTGTCGCCGGCGTAGCCGTAGTAAGCGGTCAGCTCGTTGGCGACGAGGTTCATGACGTAGCCTCGGTAGCCCTTCCAGGTCTGGGACCTGATGGTCACCTTCGGGAAGTTCTTGAGCGCGCTCTGCAGGTCGTTCGGGTCGGGCACGAGCTTGCTGAACTCGTCTTCGGTGATCGCGCCGTCGCGCTGCATGTTCGTGAGCACGTAGACCCAGCGATCGAGCAGTGTGTTGTTCAGCCCCGTAGCGTCACTGGTCGGATCAGTCGGCTGGTAGCCGTACGGGGACTGGATCATCGCGCCGATCATCGCGGCCTGAGCCACGCTCAGCTGCCAGGCCTTCACGTGGAAGTACGTCTCGGCGGCCGCCTCGACTCCGTTGGCACCGGCACCGAGCGGGATCGCGTTGAGGTAGTGCCAGAGGATCCACCACTTAGATTCCATCTTCGCCAGCTTGATGGCGACGAGGATTTCCTTGACCTTCTGGCTGGCGGTCAGGTTGCCGCCGGTCTTGGTGTAGTAGGTCTTGACGAACTGCTCGGTGATAGTCGAGCCACCCTGCAGCGAGGCGCCCGACAGGTCCGCCTTCGCCGCGCGCAGGATGCCGGTGACCGAGATCCCGCCTTCGGTAAAGAAATTGCGGTCCTCGGCTGCGAGCACCGCCGCCACGAGTGTCTTCGACTTCTTGATGTTCTTTTCCGACAGCACGGTCCGGTCTGCGGTGCAGAAGCAGCCGACCTCCTTGCCGTTCGAGAAATACACCGTCGAGGACTGGTTCAGCGGCGCGCTCAGCTGCTTGATCGGCACCCTGGTCACTGACAGCGCTACGAAGAAGGACGCCACCATCACTAGGGCCGTGAACGCGGCCATGCCGCCGAGCAGCAGGGAAGCCTTCTTGATCGTCCAGCGGCGCCACCAGTTGCCGTACCAGACCTTGCGCAGGATCCGCTTGATCAGCGGTGCGCCGTCGTCAGGATTGACGTAGCCGCGTGGCTTGCGCCCGCCCCCGGCGCTACCGGGACCTCCGGCCCCAGCGGCACGGCGACTCGCGATCCGCCGTTGCAGCCCGCTCGTCTCGCCGGGGCGGCGGCCCGGCCGGTATCCTCCCGGCGCGCCGTAGCGGCCGGTGCCGTCATCGAAACCCACCTGGTCGTCGTCGGGGTTGTAGTAGCCCGGCCTAGGCGATCCGGTCCGGTTGGACCGCAGCGCCTTCATCCCGAAGCCGGTGGTGTCGAACCGGCCGGTCAGCCGGTACCAGATGCCGGAGTCGTCCCGGGCGCGCGAGGGATAACCCTCGGCGTCACCATCGCGGTAGCCGCCCGGATAGCCGCCGGCGCAGCCGGTCCCGGCGATCCCAGTCCGCCCGGCGATCCCGGCGATCCCGGTCCGCCCAGCGATCCTGGTGCTCCCGGTGATCCCAGTCCGCCCGGTGATCCCAGTCCGCCCGGTGATCCCAGTCCGCCCGGCACTCCCGGCCCACCTGGCGCTCCCGGGTAGCCACCAGGGGCACCATTCCTGGGAGTGCTGGTCCTCGGGCTGCTGGTCCTCGGGGTACTGGTCGGCTCGGGACGGTAGTCACTCCGGCCGCTCGGAACCGATCGCTCGTACGGCTGGGACCGCCCGGACTGGCCGTTCCCCGGGTACCCGTCACCCGGATAGCCGCTCGCAGGCGAGGAGTAGCCGTTGCCGGATCGCCCGTCTGGCGGGTACTCGGGCGGGTACTCAGCACCACGGCGACTGCTGCTGCCAGAGCTGGGCCCGTTGCTCGGGTAACTGGCCGGCGAACTCTGGCTGTTGCTGCCGTAGCCGTTACTGCCGTAACCGCTGCTGCCGTTGCGAGGCTGCGTCGGCGGCAGGTAGCCGCCACCATTGCTCGCATTGGCACCGTAAGCGACGCCGCCGTTGCCGTACCCGGCCGGGCCGTCGCTCTGGCGGCCGCTGCTGTGCTGACCGCTACCGGGCCGACCGCTGCCGTACTGGCCGCTGCTGGGGTCGCTGCCACGCCGGTGGCCACCGGCACTACCGGCGCTACCGGCGTTGCCGCCGTAATCGCCGGACCGGTTGTACTCGGCGGTGCGGCCGTAGTCCGCCGCTGGCTGGGCCGGCTGGCTGTGGCCGCCGTGCCTAGGCTGGCTGTAGGCGGACTGGTCAGATCCCGCTGGGCCGTATCCGGCCTGGCTCGCTTCCGGACGGCTCGGCTGCTGTCCGTAGGCTTCCTCGTCGGCGGGGCGATAGCCGGTCCGCCGGTCATCTGGCGTCCGTCTTTCCTCCCAGGATGGCCCGGGGAAGTCTTGACTACTCACCTGATCCTCGCTGGTCGGCGACAAAGGAAGTCATCAGCGGAGTCAGAAGGGGGCGTCTCCGCTGGGCATCCACGCTACCCGGTGCGTACCTACTGTCCCGGTACGATCTCTAGTCTGCGCTTTCATCATCAGTTGCGTGGGCCAATCGCATTAACGAGAGTATGGGCACCGGAGTGCCCGGCCACGCGGCGGGGCCTCAGGAAAACCGATCCCGCAGGTCAGTTCAGTCGCCGGTGCGGGCGCGACGCCGCCGTCGCATGGACGGCTCACCGGTACCTAGCACATACGACGACGCTAGGTGATTCCACCCGCAACTCTGGCAGACCTCGACAACATACACCTTGAACTCGCCGTATTCGGAGGCCATTTCGTCGAGTTCCCTGCCCTGCTTGACCCGGCCCTCGTACTGGCCAAGTTCGTCACCGTACACGTAGGTGACGTGAGTCAGCCTCGCCCTCTGGCAGATCGGGCACCCGGTATCGGTCGCCTCACCGTGGAATTTGGCTGCCCTCAGCAAGTACGGGTGCGCGTCGCAGACGTCGGTGACCGTAGTGCGACCAGCGAGCACCGACGCTAGCGTCGCGCGCCGCGCTAGCGCGTAGTCGACGACTGATCGCCTCATGCCGACAGGTTACGACGGAATCGCGGTTAGGCCGATACCCCAGCCCCGGCATGGAGCCCGCAGACCTCGTCTCATCAGCCAGGACCGCGCTCGGCGCGAATTGACTGCCGCAGTCAACTTGCGCGTCAGCGTTCCACGACATATCTTTTCGATGTATCGACTCGATACATCGAGTGGATACGCCAGGGTGTCGCGGGGGTCGCGGGGACAGGAGGCCGAGCCGAGATGAAACGAACCGGCGTGCTCGAGCTTGCTGTACTCGGACTGCTCCACGAGACCCCCATGCACGGGTACGAGCTGCAGCAAGCGCCTCAACTCGGTGCTGGGCGCGTTCCGCGCCTTCGGTTACGGGTCCTTGTACCCGTGCTTGAAGGACCTCACCGCTCGCGGTCTGATCACCCAGGAAGAGACCACGCCCGATCCAGCCAAGCCACTGGCCGGGCGGCGAGCCAAGATCGTCTACCGGCTGACAGCGGAAGGCAAGGAGTACCTGCAAGACCTGCTCGGTCAGTCGGGTCCCGCTTCATGGGAGGACGACGGCTTCGGGGTCAGATTCGCGTTCTTCGGCCTCACGAGGGCCGACGTGCGGATGCGGATTCTCGAAGGCAGGCGCAGCAGGCTCGAGGAGCGAGTCGAGTCCTTCCGCGCCGGGCTGGCGCGGACCAGAGAACGGGTCGACAGCTACACCCTTGAACTCCAACGGCACGGGCTCGAATCAGTAGAGCGCGAAGTCCGCTGGCTCAACGAGCTGATCGCCTCCGAGCGACGGGCAGACGCCGCGGACTCCGCCGAGGCGGAGCCAGGCAGCCCGGCCGGGGGCGCAACCAGGAACGGTGCTGATAATCCGGCCACACCGGGCTTGGCCGCTGAGAAATGACAAGCCCGGGCTTCGCCCGAGAAGACAAGCACTGAGAAAAGAAGAAAAGGAGCAATCCTCATGGGTTCGGTACGGGTAGCCATCGTGGGCGTCGGGAACTGTGCGAGTTCCCTCGTCCAGGGCGTGGAGTACTACAAGGACGCTGACCCGGCGAGTCCGGTGCCGGGCCTCATGCACGTCCAGTTCGGCCCTTACCACGTCAGCGACATAGAGTTCGTCGCCGCGTTCGACGTCGACGCGAAGAAGGTCGGCCGTGACCTCGCCGAGGCCATCGTCGCCAGCGAGAACAACACCATCACCATCTGCGACGTCCCGCCCACTGGCGTGACCGTGCAGCGCGGGCCGACCTACGACGGGCTGGGCGAGTACTACCGCGAGATCATCACCGAGTCCGACGAGACCCCGGTCGACGTTGCGCAGGTGCTCCGCGACACCAAGGCCGACGTGCTGGTCTCTTACCTGCCGGTGGGCTCGGATGACGCCGACCGCTTCTACGCGCAGTGCGCGATCGACGCCAAGGTCGCGTTCGTCAACGCGCTGCCGGTCTTCATCGCCTCCGACCCGGTCTGGGCGGCCAAGTTCACCGAGGCGGGCGTCCCGATCGTGGGCGACGACATCAAGTCCCAGGTCGGCGCGACGATCACGCACCGGGTGCTGGCCAAGCTCTTCGAGGACCGTGGCGTGGAGCTGCTGCGCACGTACCAGCTCAACTTCGGCGGCAACATGGACTTCATGAACATGCTGGAGCGCAAGCGCCTGCAGTCCAAGAAGATCTCCAAGACCCAGTCGGTCACCTCGCAGATCCCGCACGAGATGGCCAAGGGCGACGTCCACATCGGCCCGTCCGACCACGTGCCGTGGCTCGATGACCGCAAGCTGGCCTACGTGCGGCTCGAGGGCAGGTCGTTCGGCGACACCCCGCTGAACCTGGAGTACAAGCTCGAGGTCTGGGACTCCCCGAACTCGGCCGGCGTGATCATCGACGCGGTCCGCGCCGCGAAGATCGCCAAGGACCGCGGCATCGGCGGCCCGGTGCTCTCGGCGTCCTCGTACTTCATGAAGTCGCCGCCCGAGCAGTACAGCGACGACACCGCGCGCGACCAGGTCGAGAAGTTCATCAAGGGCGAGGTCGACCGCTAGGCGGACACCGAGCGGCGCGGTCGGATGACCGCCCGCCACGCGACGTGAACAGGGCGTGTCCCATTACCGGGTGCGCCCTGTTTCACGCCGTAGTCTTGATCACGTGCACACGCAGGGGCGCTCATCCTTCATCGGCGACCTGCGGACCGTGCTGGGCAGCCCCGGGTTCCGCAAGCTCTATGTCACCAGGCTGACGTCGCAGGCCGGGGACGGCATCTTCAACGCGGGCCTGGCCAGCTACGTGTTCTTCAGCGCGACGACGTTCCCCGACCCGGGCTCGGCCGCCCTCTCCTTCGCCGTGCTGTACCTGCCGTACTCGCTGGTCGGCCCGTTCGCCGGGGTCTTCATCGACCGCTGGTCGCGGCGGCAGATCCTGCTCTGGTCGGCGGTGATCCGCGCGGCGTTCGTCGGCCTCGCGGCGGCTTTCATCGCGACCGGGGCGCTCGGCCTCCCGGTCTGGATCGCCGCGCTCATGGTGCTCGGCGTCAACCGGTTCTTCCTGTCCGCGCTCTCGGCGGCACTGCCGCACGTGGTCGAGGGCGACGACCTGGTGATGGCGAACTCGGTCGGACCGACCTCGGGAACTGTCGTAGCCTTCGTCGGCGGAATCCTCGGAGCCGGAGTACATGTGGCCACCGGTGGCGGCCAAGTTGGTTCGGCAATAACGCTACTCATCGGGGGGCTCTGTTATCTCTGCGCGGGTCTCGCGGCCAGGCGAATGCCGAGATCCTCGCTGGGGCCGACTCTGGGCGAAGGCGCGCAGCAGGGCAATATCGGCACCGAACTCGGCGACGTCGCGGCGGGCTTGGTCGACGGCCTGAGGCACGTCTGGAACCGACGACCAGCCAGGGGCGCGCTCTGCGCCACGGGCTCGCACCGGTTCCTGTACGGGATCCTGCTGCTGATGTCGGTTTTGCTGTACCGCAACTACTTCTATCCGGGCAGCAACGGCAACACGGCGCTGGCCCATTTCCTACCGGTGGTCGTGAGCTCGGCTATCGGCTACGGCGCAGCGGCCTGGCTGACGCCGACCGCAGCGCGCCAAATGGCGCATTCGACCTGGATCGCCGCGCTGCTGCTCGTCGGCGGGCTCGTGACCGGCACGCTCGGGGCCAGCTTCACCCAGCCAGCCTTCGTGGGGATCGGCTTCGTGCTCGGTGTCGTCGCCCAGGGCATTGCCATCTCGACGACGACAATCCTGCAGCAGCAAGTGGCAGACGAGTACCGAGGCCGGGTGTTCTCGGTGAACGACATGCTCTACAACAGCACGTTCGTGCTCGGCGCGGCGGTGGGCGCGGCGTTCATGCCGAACTCCGGGCACTCGCTGCCGATGCTGGTCGTCGTCAGCGCCGGCTACGTGATCGCGGCGGCCGTCTACCGGCTGATCGCCGGTCAGCCGGTCTCCGGTGCACCGCCGGCCGAGGTGATACCGGACTCGGCGGCCCAGCGCAGCAGTTCCTGAACGGCCGTGTCGTGGTCAAGCGGGCCGCGCTCCATGCGCAGTTCCAGCAGGTACTTGTAGGCCTTGCCGACAGCCGGACCTGGCTTGATCTTCAGTAGCTGCATGATCTCGTGACCGTCGAGGTCGGGCCTGATCGAGGCCAGCTCCTCCTGCTCGGCCAGCTCGGCGATCCGATCTTCGAGCTCGTCGTAGCTCGCGGCCAGCCTGCGCGCCTTGGCCGCGTTCCGAGTCGTGCAGTCCGCTCTGGTCAGCGCGTGCAGCCTGGGCAGCAGCGTGCCCGCGTCGGTGACGTAGCGGCGGACGGCCGAGTCGCTCCACTCGCCAGTGCCGAACCCGTGGAAGCGCAGGTGCAGGCCGATCAGCTCGGCGACGTCAGCCGTGACGTCAGAGGGGAACCGCAGCACCTTGAGCCTCGTCCTCGCCTGCTTGGCGCCGACGACGTCGTGGTGGTGAAAGGCCACCCGGCCATCCGGCAGCAGCGACCGCGTCCTGGGCTTGCCGATGTCATGCAGCAGGGCCGCGAGCCGGAGCCGGAGGTCGCCTTGCAAGTTGTAGCGCTGCTCCAGGTCGACAGCCTGGTCGAGCACCGTCAGCGAGTGCCGGTACACGTCCTTGTGCCGGTGGTGCTCGTCGACTTCGAGCCGCAGCTTGGGCACCTCGGGCAGGAAGTACTCGGCGGCGCCCGTCTGCACGAGCAGGTCGATTCCAGCGGCGGGCCCGCCCGGGCGGCTCGCGAGCAGCAGCTTGGTCAGCTCCCCGGCGATCCGCTCGGCCGAGACGATCTCCAGCCGGGGCGCCAGCTCGGCCATGGCCGCCTCGACCTCGGGCGTCGGCTGGAAGCCGAGCTCGGCCACGAACCGCGCGGCCCGCAAGATGCGAAGCGGATCGTCGTCGAACGAGTCCTGCGGCGTACCTGGCGTCCTCAGGATCTTGTCGCGCAGGTCGGCGATGCCGCCGAACGGATCGATCAGCTCGTGCCCTGGCAGCGTCGCGGCCATGGAGTTCACCGTGAAGTCCCGGCGCACGAGGTCGTCGGTCAGCGAAGTGCCGTAGTTGACAGCGGGCTTGCGCGAAGACCGGTCGTAGCGCTCGCTGCGATAGGTCGTGATCTCGATGACCGTGTCGCCCTTGCGCAGCCCGACTGTGCCGAACGCGATCCCGACCGACCAGGTCGCGTCCGCCCAGCCGGCTGTGATCTCCATCACCTGCTCTGGCCGGGCGCTGGTGGTGAGATCGACGTCGCTGACCGGCCTTCGCAGGAAAATGTCCCGCACCGGTCCGCCGACGAGCGAGAGCTCGTGACCATGCCGGGCAAAGAGGCGGCCGAGATCGTCGGCGACACGCGGAATCGCGGCGAACATGGCGGTCGCGGCCCGGCGCTGCGCGGGTGTCATCGGGATTGGATCGTGCACGGGCATTGAGAGTAGGCGGTCGAGAGCCCCCCGAACAATCTGGGTGGTGACGAGTGCATCGACATCGGACACCGCTGACCGCAATAGCATGTGCGCCATGGCAAGCTCGCATGGCGCCAGGCGTCGCTCCAGCGGTATGCCCTGGCTCGGACGAGCGTGCGCGGCAGCAGGGATCATTGCCGGGCTGACCGCGCTGCCCCTGCTCGCGGGTACGGCCAGCGCCGCGCGCACGGCCCGCACGACCAGCACCGCGCGGGTCGCGCACTTGCCACCGCTCCAGCTCACGGTGGACTCGGTCAGCCCTTCCTACGCGACCCCCGGCACCGCGATCGTGATCAAGGGCAAGGTCAGGAACAACACCCAGCACACGGTGAGCGGCTTGTCGATGCAGTTGCTGTCGTCGACGACGGCGCTGTCCTCGAATACCGCTCTCGTGCAGTTCGCGGCCGGCACGGGCAGCCTGCCGCCGGACGTGGTCGACACGCCGATGCCGACGCTCGGGCACCTGGGCGGGCACAGCGCCAGGGCATTTGCGATCAGGCTCCCCGCCAGCGACCTGAAGCTCGAGTGCTTCGGGGTGTACCCGATCACCGTCAAGGTCAGCAACACGACGGGAGCACTGACGGCATTCGACCCAGTGCCGATGCCGTTCTGGCCGAGCAAGGCGACCAGTTGCGCGCGCGCGACCAGACCGTCGCCGTTCGCGATCTCCTGGGTGTGGCCGCTCATCGACAGCCCGCACCAGGGCGCCTGCCCTGGATTGCTCGACGATTCGCTCGCAGCCGACCTAGGACCGAAGGGCCGCCTGACCAACTTGCTGTCGGTGGGCCGCACCTACTCGACGAAGGCCCAGCTGACCTGGGCGATCGATCCGGCGCTGCTCGACAACGCCGAGACGATGACCAAGCCGTACCTGGTCGGAAACTCAGCGACCTGCAGGACGAATACCGCGCACCCGGCTGACCAGAACGCGACCACCTGGCTGAAGGACGTCCAGCACGCGACCACCGGCCAGCCGGCCTTCGTGACCCCGTATGCCGACGTCGACATCGCCGGCCTGGCGCGGTACGGCGACAACGCCGACTTGCACACGTCGTTCTCCAACGGCGACAAGCTCGCGGCGCCGCTGCTCGGGCGCGACCCGACGCCTGCTCCAGTTCCTGCCGGGTCCAGGCAGCTGTCGGCCGTCGCGTGGCCGTCGAAGGGTCTCGCGAACCCGGCCGTGCTCCAGGCTCTGGGCGCCATGAAGATCGGCACCGTCATCCTCGCGATGCCGCCGTCACCACAGCTGACCTACACCCCCGGCGCGGTGACGAGCATGATCGACGGGGTCGGCTCCAAGCTCAAGGTCCTGCTCGCGGATAACTCGCTGACCAATTTGCTCGGCTCGCGCGCGGCAACGTCGCGGCAGGCGGGGATGGCGTTCAACGTCAGCCAGCTCTTCCTCGCCGAGACCGCGATGCTCGTTGCGGAGGCACCGGCCATGCAGCGCCCGATCATGGTCACGCCGCCCAGGCGCTGGAACCCGTCGCACGCACTCGCAACAAACCTGCTCGCCGACACGGCCGGCGCTCCCTGGCTGAAGCCATCCACCATCGGCCAGCTGTCCGCGCTGCCGCAAGAACGAGCTTTCCGCAACCTGGCGCGATCGCATCCGAAGCCTGAATTGCCCGGCAAGCTACTCAAGCGCGTAGCGAAGCTGGACAAGAAGGTCACCCTGCTGAAGTCGATCATGGTGGTCAAGAACGACCGGCTAAGCCACGCGGTCTACGGCATCGAGTCGTCGGCCTGGTCGGGCGGCCACGCCAAGCACGCGCAGCGGCTGCTCAACCGCACAACGAGGTTCGTCAAGAACCAGTTCGCCCAGATCTCGGTCGCCGGCCGGCACGTGATCCACGTGACGCTCGGCGGCCGGGTCGGCTCGGTGACAGTGTCGATCCACAACTCGCTCAGTTACAACGTCAAGGTCGGGTTGCAGGTAAAGAGCAGCAATCACACGGTCACCGCCAAGCAACGGCGTTCCCGAGAGGTGTACATAATTCCGGCGCACAGCAGCGCCGGAGTGAAGCTGAGCGTAAACGCCACGCAGACTGGGAAGGCGACGCTCAAGCTCAGTCTCAGGGCGCCGAACGGCGTCTTGCTTCCCGACCCGCCGGACAAGCCGCTCATCATGGAAATAAGTGCGACCAACCTCGGCACTGTCGCCTTGGTGATCTTCGCCGCTGCTCTTGCGGTGTTCGTCGTGTTGTCGGCGGCCCAGGCGATTAGGCGCGGCAAGCCGGGCGCTGACCAGCCGGAGGCGCCCGATCCCGTCGCTCCCGACGGCACTGGTCCCGGCGGGACTGGTCCTGGCGGGACTGGTCCTGGCGGGACTGGCGGGACTGATGCTGCCGGAGTTGGCCTTGACGGGGCAGCTGACGCCGCGATGGGCGGCGATTCCGATGGGGCCGACGCGGCGGAAACGACGTCCGCCGAGGTCAGTCCGACGAGCGGAGCTCAAGGAGATCGGGTACCAGGGCCGGATCAACCCGATAAGTTCGACAGTAACCGATCCGACCCGGACCGATCCGGCACTGAGCTAGCGGACACTGAGCTAGCGGACACTGAGCGAACCGATACTGGCCGATCTGGCCCCGACCGATCCGATTTGAGTTCGGTCGGCCAGGCCACCACCAACCAGCGGCCAACCCAGGCAGGGCACCGCTCGAGCGAGCAGGTCGGCCCGGCAGAACATCGCCCGACTGATCGCCGCCAGACCGAGGAGAGTCGATGAGCTGGCCAGGTCCCGAGCTCGGACCGACCTGGGCTGAAGATGGACCGCCCGGAGATCGCCCAGGCCAGGCCGACTATCCGCCCAGCTTGAGCGACCCGCACCGGCGGCCAGACGATCCTCAGTATCCGATCGGCCAGAACCCGGCTGGCTCGTTCGCGCCCGGGCAATACCCGACTGGTCAGCCGTCCGCTTATCCGACAGATCGATCCGGCGATCATTCGCAGAGCCAGCCCCACAGTTACCGGCCAGGCCAGTACCCGCCGGGCCAGACCAGCGGCTACCCGCAGAACTCGCAGCCCCACCGATCCCCACCGGGCTACCAGCAGGGCTTCGAGCCAGATCCGGCTCAGCACTCGCCCCGCAGCCAGTCACACCGCCCGCAGGGCAGGCCAGACGAGCGCGGCCAGCCGCGACAGCAGCCGAACTACCCTCCCGGGTATGCACCGAGTTACCCACCTGGCGAGCAACCGCAATTCCGGTCGGAACACTCACCCGGCTTCGCGCCGGGAGGAGCGGCCGAGCCGCAGCAGCGGTTCAGCCCGCCGGGTGGTTATCCACAAGGCGACTCCCGCCAGCAGAACAGCTATCCACAGCACCCCGCAGCGAACTATCCACAGACCCACCAGGCCCAGCCGAGCCACAGTCCGGGGCAGCCGGGCTACGGCCCGGGGCAGCCAAGCCAGCCGGACTACCGACCCGGCCAGTCCGATCGCGGAAGTTTTCGCCCAGACCAGCCGGGTCCGCAGGATTTCGGGCGCCCGCAGGCCGGTCAGCAGGACCGCGGCCACGGCCAGCCGAGCCCGCAGCACTACGGCCAGAGCCCGCTGGGCTACAGCCCGGGCGAGTCAGTCAACGGCCCGGGCCAGGCGAGCCATCTGAGTCAGCCGCACAGCTTTCAGCCTGGCCAGCATCAGCCTGGCCAGCAGCCTATGGAACGGCAATCCGGACAGCGGCAATCCGGACAGTGGCAATCCGAACCGCAGCAGCCCGGCCGATACGAGCCGGGCCAGCAGCATCCAGGGCAGCAACACAGCTTTCCAGCCGGCCAGAATCCGGGCGGCTACCTCCCGCCAGGCCAGATTCCGGGCGGCCAGATTCCAGGCGGCCAGATACCGCAAGGTCAGATCCCGCCTGGCCAGCTATCGCACGGGCAGGTTCCAGGTGCCTACTCCCAGGGTCAGCCCTACGGTTATCCACAGGCGCAGTCCGACAGGAATCCGCCGGACGAGTCGCTTCGAGGCGGTCACTACCCCGAGGGACCTCTCGTCGGCGGACGTCCGCCCAGCCGACCGCCGGGTCAGCCCGTGCCAGGCCAGCCCGTGCCAGGCCAGGCTTATCCAGACGACCGGACTCTCGGTTATCAGTATGGCCAGCCAGGTCAGTATGGCCAGCCAGGTCAGCAAGGCCATGGTCAGCAAGGCCA
Source organism: uncultured Actinomycetota bacterium (assembly GCA_963737865.1). Taxonomy (GTDB): domain Bacteria; phylum Actinomycetota; class Actinomycetes; order Streptosporangiales; family Streptosporangiaceae; genus Chersky-822. The sequence goes on from CAVTUG010000002.1 coordinate 236,579, forward strand.
GCCAGGTCATCAGCCCGGCTATCTGCCCAGTCAGCCTCAGGGCCACGTCCCCGGCAACCCTCCCGGCCCATACGGCGGACCGTCGAGCGGCGGCCGCCCGACCGGCGGTTACCCACAGGACGGCGGTTTCCCACAGGACGGCGGTTTCCCACAGGACGGCGGTTACCTGCGGAACGGTTACGGGCCGAGCTACGCGAGCGGTCAGGGAACTGGCCAGCCCGTGGTTGAACCGCCTCCGGGGGGTTACGACAGCCAGCGACACGGCCCGCCGGAGCCGCATCCAGGCGAGCTGACCGGGCCGGGCGCGGCCTGGACTGACACCGGCGAGCAACTCGACCTCGACGACCGTGCTGGGCGTCATCGCACTCCGGGTGCGCATCGTGCTGGTGGCGCAGGCGGATCGGGTCCGGTCGAAGGCACCATCCAGGATCAGGGCGCGGCCGGCAACTCCGCCCGCTCGGGAGGCCCAGGCAATGTAAGCCTGGTCCGCTCGAGCAGCGTGATGGCGGTCGGTACTCTCGCCTCACGGGTCACTGGCCTGCTTAGGACGCTTGTGCTGGTACCGGCGATCGGGCAGATGGCGCTGGCCAACTCCTACAACTACGCCAACACGCTGCCGAACACCGTCTACAACCTGGCCATCGGCGGCATCCTCACGTCGGTGATCGTGCCGCTGCTAGTCAGAGCGGCCAAGCGAGACAGCGATCGGGGCGAGGAGTACGACCAGAGGCTGTTTACGCTGGTCACAGTGTTCCTGCTGGTGCTGACGCTGGCGGCGACGCTTGCCGCCGGGCCGATCGCCAGGCTGTACGACCCCAAGGCCACCGGGAACGCCGAGCACATCCTGGTGATCTTCGCCTACTTCTTCACCCCGCAGATCTTCTTCTACGGCGTCACCTCGCTGGCCGGCGCCATCCTCAACGCCCGAGGGCATTTCGCCGCCCCGATGTGGACGCCTGTGGTGAACAACGTCGTGGTCATCGCGGTAACGATCGCGTTCATGGTGATCGCCGGGGTGCACCAGACGGCGAACACGATCTCCTCGTCCGAGGTCATTTTCCTGGGGATCGGCACGACTATCGGCATCGTCGCCCAGACCGCCGCGCTGATACCCGCGCTGCGCAAGGTCGGTTTCAGATGGCGACCTAGGTTTGACTTCAGGCGGACGGACATCACAGAGATCGGCCGGATGTCCGGGTGGATGTTCGGCTACGTTCTGACGACTCAGGTCGCGTACCTGGTGACGGCGCGGGTGGCCAGTTACGCGGCACCCGCGAACAGCGCCCACGGGTTCTCCGCCTACAGCTACGCCTGGCTGCTGTTCCAGCTGCCCTATGCGGTGATCGCGATCTCGGTGATCACCGCGCTGCTGCCGAGGATGAGCGCCAACGCCGCCGACCATCGATTCGACCTCGTCAGATCGGACTTCTCCAGCGGGGTCAGACTCGGCTCGGTGATCGTGGCGCCGGCGGCGCTGGTGCTCGCCGTCCTCGGGCCTTCGCTGGGCGAGATGCTGCTCGCTTACGGCAACAACAACGACGCCAGCGCGAGATATCTGGGCCTGGTGTTCGCGGTCTTCTCGCTCGGCCTGATGCCATACATGCTGTTCCAGCTCCTGCTGCGGGTGTTCTATTCACTGCACGACAGCAAGACCCCGGCGCTGATCGGTCTTGTGACGATGCTGACGAACATCGCGGCCAATGTGATCGCGATCGGGCTGTTCCCCCACGACGAGGTTGTGGCCGTGCTGGGCGCCGGATTCGGGGTTTCCAACCTCATCGGGACCTGGTTCGCCTGGCGTGTCCTCAGTCGCAGGCTGGGCGGCCTGGCTGGCCGTCAGATCGGCCAGAGCCTGCTCCGCATGCACGCGGCAGCCGTTCCGGCGGCGCTCTTCGCGCTCGTCGTCGTCGTTGTCGCCACGGTGGTCCTGTCGACGGGGAAGGCGGCCGCGTTCCTCATCGTGATTGTCGGCGGTGCCGGCGCACTGGCGGTTTACCTGTTCTGTGCGCGAGCTTTCCAAGTCACGGAGGTCACTGATTTGTTCAGCATGGTGCGCGCCCGGCTGCACCGGTAACAGCGGGACGGCGACGACCTTGCGGTCATTTCGCGGCGTGCCCCAAGGTCTCCGCCTGGTAACGGTTTGCGGCACGGTAAGGTGGCAGCGGAACACCCGGGCATGATGTGCCGCATCATTGAATTGTCCAGACCCGCCGACCAGCTTCCGGTAGCAGGAGGAAGCGTCGAGAGCCGACCCAGCTCGACGCTGTAACCGAATGACGACGTACACGTCAGAGCCAGGCACGAGACTTGGCGGGCGTTACCGGCTAGAGGACCGGATCGCCGCTGGTTCTGGCTGGGCTGCCTGGAAGGCAATCGATGAGACGCTTGCCCGCGCGGTGACCGTCTTCACCTTCGCCCAGGGATACCCGCGCGTCTCCGAAGTCGTGACCGCCGCCAGAGCGGCGAGCAGGCTCACCGACCCGCGCCTGGCGCAAGTCTTCGACGTCGAGGACACCTGGGACCGCGCCTACATCGTGATGGAGTGGGCAGCCGGCGAGACCCTCCATGACCTGCTGTCCGCAGGACCGATCGAGCCGTCGCGGGGCGCCCGCATGATCGCCGAGGCTGCGGCGGCCCTGTCGTCTGCGCACGCTGCCGGTATCGCGCACATGTGCCTGTCGCCGGGCTCGGTTCGCTGGAGCCAGACGGGCGAGGTCAAGGTCGTCGGACTCGGCATCGACGCAGCCCTGTCCGGCACAATGTCCGAGGACCCGGTGCTCGCCGACACGCGCGGACTCGGCTGGCTGCTCTACGCCGCGCTGACTGGCTGCTGGCCCGGGCCCGAGTATCCGGGCCTGCCTCCCGCGCCGATGGCGGACGGTCAGCCCCGAAGCCCGCGACAGGTCGTGGCAGGCATCCCCCTGGCGTACTCGGACCTAGCGTGCCGGGCCATGCAGGTCGCTGGCCGCGAGGGACAGCCGCCAGTCGTGACGCCAGGCGAACTGGCGCACGCGCTGACGGCGGCGCTGCCCCCGATGCCGATCCCGTCCGCACCGCCGCCTCCGGCGCGCCGTGACCACCTGGATTATCAGCAGGACCCGCCGAGCGACCCATACTGGCCCGGGCGCACCTTCGGCCGTGGCGAGGCTCGCTCCGAATACGACGGCTACGGATCGTCGACCTGGCAGCGGGACGAGCAAGGCGGCGGTCAGGAAACCGACTGGCGGCGCGGTCAAGCCGAGCAGCCTCGTACCACCGCCAGACACGAGTCACGGCAGGCACCTGTGCTCGGCGGCACCAAGCGCCCGGTGGCGGTGCTGGCGGCGGCAGGTGCCCTGGTTCTCGTCGCGGCGGTGGCGACGATCATCCTGTGGCCTGGCGGATCGCACTCGAAGACGGGCTTGCCGCAGAAGTCAGGGCATTCGACCCCGGCGACCTCGGTCACCGCGCTGACGCCGGTGCGGGCGACAGGCTTCGATCCGCTGTCTAGCGTCAAGGACGACCCGCGCAACGAGAACACCCAGTACGCACCGGATGCGATCGACGCGAGCTCGAAGTCGGCCTGGGCATCCCAGTGGTACCGGACGTCCACATTCGGCGGGCTCAAGAGCGGGTCTGGCCTGCTGCTCAAGATGAGCGGACCGGTCACTTACCGCACGGTCGTCGTAACCTTCGGCACGACGACCCCAGGTGCCGACGTGAAGCTCATGATCGGCAACTCGGCCACTCGGAGCCAGACCAATCTGGGCGCGATGACCACCGTGGCGTCCGCGAACAACGTCACCGGCACGGTCACCTTCCACATCACCAGCTCGACTACTGGCCGGTACCTGGTGATCTGGTTCACTAAGCTTCCTCCCAAGCCCGGCGGCGGTCACTGGTTTATGGGCCAGGTGTTCAACGTCGCCGTGCGTGGTATTCGATAAGCACTGGGAGTTCGCTGGCTAGAACCCCACGTCAGCGGGATATCACCAGGCAAGTGAACTGCACGACGGGCAAGCAGGCCCGACGCTTATCGGGAGACGCGACGGAATCGCAGGAGCCTGGCACAGGGTCGGCTAGCTCCCTGCCCGCACAGCGCCCCGCTCCTGGCGGTGCTGGTGCTGACGGTGTGCGGCGCGGGGCGTCGGTGGTACAGCCAGACTCGACGATGTCGGACGCTGAGCTGCTTCGTCGTCATGTCGCCGGTGATGCCGAGGCGTTCGGCGAGTTGTTCTTGCGGCACAAGGACCGGCTCTGGGCAGTGGCGCTCCGCACCATGGCCGACCCCGAGGACGCCGCTGACGCGCTCCAGGACGCGATGATCTCCGCTTTCCGCCGCGCTGGCAGCTTCCGGGGCGAATCGGCCGTGACGACCTGGCTGCACCGGATCGTGGTAAATGCCTGCCTCGACAAGATGCGCAGGCGCAGCGCCAGACCGGAGGTCAGCGGCAACGACGAGCGGACGCTCGACACGAGGGCAAACGAGGTCGGCGCCGACCCGGCGGCAGGCAGCGATCTTTCGCTCGAAGTCGAGGCCGCGCTGCGCGAGCTGCCGCGCGATCAGCGGCTGGCGCTTGTGCTGGTGGACATGCTGGACTACCCGGTTGCCGAGGCGGCCGAGATCCTGGGCGTGGCTCAGGGCACCGTCAAGAGCCGCTGTGCGCGCGGCCGGGCCAGACTGCTACCCAAGCTTGCGCACCTGCGGCAGGCGAGCGTTCAGCGGCCTTCGGACGGCACTGGGACCGGTCAGCAAGGCCCGCCGTCGGTAAATTCTCCGCAGCCGGCAAGTCAGGGCGACGAACCTGGGAACCGTTTTGGCACCGGAGCCGTCCTACCTGCGCAGGAAGGGAGCGACGAGGCGCATTGATCAGTCATTTCAGTGCTGACGAGCTGGCTGACTACCGGGCGGGATCAATCAGCGCCGGCCGGGCAGCCAGGATAGGCGCGCACCTGTCTGGCTGCTCCGAGTGCTCGCAGCTCAGTTCCGACCTGGACGGGGTATCGAGACTCTTGTCGAGTATCCCGGTGCCGCCGATGCCGCACCGGGTCACCGAGCACCTGCAGGCCATCATCGCGGCTGAGGCGTCGCAACGAACGACCGCTGTGCCCGTCGCTTCTGGTGCGGCCGGGACTGCCGGGACGGCTGGGACTGCTGGGTCGCTCCCGGTGCAGGTCCCTGGGCGACCGGATCTGCCCAGACGACGCGGCCATCGCGCTCGGCGCCTCCGGATGCCTGACTGGTCCACACCGCTGCTGCTTCGCGGTCTGGCGGCCGCAGGCGTACTCGTACTGCTGGTCGGCGGTGGTGTGCTCCTGGCGAACCGGGGCGCCGTGACCGGGACGCCGACCGCCGGGCGCGCGCCGGCCAACCATCCGGCTGGTAGCCCGATCGCTGAGCCGCGGCACTCAGGTGTCAACGCTCCGGCGGCTGCCGGCGCGAAAAATGTGCGCTACCCCACCGGGCCGGCTACGCCTACGCGAATGCCGAGCGCACCAGTGCCAACTACTCGGCGGTCGATCTGGCCAGCGGCGTGCGCCGGGAAATCGCGAGCAGCGCCAGCTTCAGCCAGATGTCCGGATCGGCCACTTACAGTCCGCTCGCTCTCCCTAACCGGTCGGTAGCTCCGACGAGTCATGACATAGGGCGGTTTAGCGTTACTCAGCTTGGAAGCTGCCTGGCGATGGTCGCGGGCGGGCACCCGGTTCTGCTGGTCGATGTGGCACGCTATCTTGGCAAGCCGGCGGTGATCGTCGTGCTAAGGCCCGTCCACAGTACGTTCAGGGTAGTCGTGGCCGGCCTGGCCTGCGGTGCCGGACGCGGGGATGTCCTCAGGAGGCTGAGCATCCCCAAGGGGTGAGCAGTCCGTGCGGGAATCTCGCGGGCCGCTCCTCGGTTATGCCGGTGCGGTTCGACAAAGGAGCAAAGGCACGTGACTGACGTTCGCGATGTCATCATCATCGGATCTGGCCCCTCCGGCTACACGGCAGCCTTGTACGCGGCGAGGGCCAAGCTGAGCCCGCTGGTCTTCGAGGGCTCGGTCACTGCTGGTGGCGCGCTGATGAACACCACCGAGGTGGAAAACTTCCCCGGCTTCCCCGACGGGATCCTGGGTCCTGACCTCATGGACTCGATCCGCAAGCAGGCAGAGCGCTTCGGCGCTGAGCTTATCTCGGACGACGTGATCGAGGCCGATCTCGGGGCCAACCCGAAGATCGTCAAGACCGTAGACGGGGAATTCGCCGCCAGGGCCGTCATCATCGCTAGCGGTTCGAGCTACCGCGAGCTTGGCGTTCCTGGTGAGAAGACGCTGTCAGGTCACGGGGTGTCCTGGTGTGCGACCTGTGACGGGTTCTTTTTCCGTGAGCAGGACATCGCGGTCATCGGCGGCGGTGACTCGGCGATGGAGGAGGCGACCTTCCTGAGTCGATTCGCTCGGACTGTGACGATCGTCCACCGCAGGGACAGCTTGCGGGCCTCGAAGATCATGCAGGACCGCGCGCTGGCCGATCCGAAGATCAAGTTCGCCTGGAACAGTGAAGTGCTCGAGATGGTCGGTGATGACCGGCTTACGGGCTTGCGGCTGAAGGACCTCGAGTCGGGCGAGGAGAAGGTACTCCCCGTGACCGGCGCGTTCATCGCCATCGGCCATGACCCGCGAAGCGAGCTGTTCCGCGGCCAGCTGGCGACGGACGCTGACGGCTACCTGCTGGTGGAGCAGCCGTCTACCCGCACCGCCATCTCCGGCGTCTTCGCGGCCGGCGACGTGGTCGACCGGCACTATCGCCAGGCCGTGACGGCGGCCGGGACTGGCTGCGCGGCCGCGATCGACGCCGAGCGCTGGCTGGCCGACCAGGACGGCTGAGCCGCGAGACTTCCTGCGGCTTTCCGTACCGCAGGCGCTATCACCCATAAGTTCGAAAGGAAGCGGGAAAAGTGGGCACAGCAACTAGGGCCGTAACGGACGCGAGTTTCGAGACGGATGTGCTGCGGAGCGACAAGCCGGTGCTCGTCGACTACTGGGCTGAGTGGTGTGGCCCGTGTCGCCAGGTAGCTCCCGTGCTCGAGGAGATTGCCGCCGAGTACAGCGGCAAGATCGACATCGTCAAGCTGAACGTCGACCAGAACCCGCAAGTAGTGCAGATCTACGGAATCATGAACATTCCGACTTTGGCCGTTTTCAAGGATGGTCAGGTCGTGAAGGAGATCGTGGGCGCCAAGCCGAAGTCGGCGCTGCTGCGGGAGCTTGAGGAGTTCCTCGTCTAGAGCCAGGTATGAAGGTAGAGCCCGGGCGGTGCCGTGGTGGTGCGCCCGGGCTTTGCTGTGGGTGGCATTTGAGTCCGCGCGGGGCGGTGGCTGGGCAGGGGCGATGGCCGGGGCGGTGGCTGGGCCGGGGTGCGGTGGCTAGGCCAGGCGCAGCGGCCGCTCTGGGGTCATCGAGCCCAGCAGCCGCTCTAGCGCGACCTCCACGTCCTCACGCCACGACATGGCCGTCTTTACTTCGAGTCGAAGCCTTGGATACCGCAGATGCGGACGAACGGTCTTGAATCCCACGGCGAGCAGGTAATCGGCCGGGGTGACGCAGCTCATGCCGTCCGGCTTAAGGTCGCCGAAGGCTTCGACCGCTCTGATGCCTCGCCTGGTCAGGTCCTTCACGAGCCCCTGGACTAGCATCCGGCCAAGACCGCCGCCGGTGAACTCCGCGAGGATGTGCGCGTTCATCAACAGCACCGCATCCGAGCTAACCGGGCTGGTCGGGAACGCCACCGACCGGGGCACGTAGTGCGGCGGCGCGTAGAGCACGTAACCCGCTGCGGTGCCGTCGACGTAGACGATCTTGCCGCAGCTACCCCACTGCAGCAGAACGTTAGACACCCACGATTCTTTCTCCAGAGCCGCGTCGCCTGCCTCGATCGTCCTGGCCTGGCTCACGGGATCGAGCTCCCAGAAGACGCACTTTCTGCACCGAGACGGCAAGTCGTCAAGATTGTCCAACGTGATGCTGGCAAGACGGCGCGACACTAAGCACCTCTGTAACCGACTCTGAGACCGACCTAGGGGTGGATGGCGGTCCGGTGATCGAATGTCCCTGCAACTGGCTGAACGCGATTGTCGTCCGATCCGCCTTGGCCATCGTACCGTCCGAACTCGGGAGGCCGCTCGATCTTGATGGGCAGCAGACACGGTGTAGAGAGCCGTAGCGACGCGCGGACCTGGGGACCGGCAGAACAGCCTCGCTCGGTAGCCTTTGGCGATGACGACTGGACGTAAGAGCTTCGGCAGTGACAACCACTCGGGCGCCCATCCTGAGGTCGTGCAGGCAATCATGGATGCGAACGGCGGTGACTCACTGCCGTATGGTGCCGACGACTGTACGGCCCGCGCGGCGGCAGATCTCAAAGCCATCTTCGGTGCCAGCGACGTACTCTTCGTCTTCAACGGCACGGCGGCGAACGTGCTGGGCATCAGTCTGCTGCTGCGGCCATACGAGGCGGTTATCTGTGCGGAGTCCTCGCACCTGAACGTCGACGAGTGCGGCGCCACCGAGCGAGTCCTGGGCAACAAGCTGCTGACGGTGGCGACGCCAGACGGCAAGCTCACTCCCGCGCTCGTGCGGACCAGGCTGACGGGACGAGGGGACGAGCACCGGGCTCAGCCGAGGGTGGTTCAGATCGCTCAGGTGACCGAGCTTGGCACCTGCTACTCACTCGAGGAGATCCGCGAGCTGAGCGAGCTGTGCCACGCGGAAGGACTGTACCTCTACGTCGACGGTGCGAGGCTAGCGAACGCGGCGGCATACCTCGGCTGTGACCTTGCCGAGCTTGCTCAGGGCGTAGACGCGCTGAGCTTCGGCGGCACGAAGAACGGCGCGGTCGGAGCCGAGGCGGTCGTCTTGATGCGGGACGACATCGTGCCAGCCGCCGCGTTCCACCGGAAGCAACAGATGCAACTGGGCTCGAAAATGCGCTTCATGGCGGCTCAGTTCAGCGCACTGATCGAGGACGAGCTGTGGCTCCGCAGCGCGCAGCACGCCAATGCGATGGCGGCGCGACTGGCAGCCGGCGTCGCCGATGTCGCGGGCGTGTCAGTGTGTTATCCGGTGCAGTCGAACGCTGTCTTCGCGGCGCTGGAGGCGGAGCACATCGAGACGCTGCAGCGCGAGTGGACGTTCTACGCCTGGGACGAGAGCGAGAGGGTTGTCCGGTGGATGACCGCCTTCGACACCACCGAGGACGATGTCGACGCTTTCATCGAGGCGATTCGTAAGGTCGTCTCTTAGGGGCGCCGGTCGACCTGAGCGTCCCTTAATTGGCTAACAAGCCTGCCGGTGGTCCGCGTTGGCGGGCGTCGTTTCACGTGAAACCAAGTCGCGGGGCGGTCGTCTTCTGGGGTGGAACGCTGGTCGGGCTGGAGCGAGGCAGTTGCGTGGTCGGGAACTCTGGCCGGGCCTGACCGCGTGGCGGAGATCTACCCTCCTGACCTGCCCGCGCCGAGACCCGCTCGGCCGGAGCCTGGCTTGGCAGTAACTCTGCTTGGCCGGCACATCCCGGCTTGGCCGCAGCCCTGGCTTGGCCGCAGCCCTGGCTTGGCCGCAGCCGGGCTCGGCCGCAGCCCGGCTCGGCCGGACCCTGGCTCGGCCGCAGCCCTGGCTAGGCGGCACCCCAGCTCGGCCGAGCCCGGCTCCGCCGCACCCCGGCTCGGTGGCACCCCGGCTCGGCCGCACCCCGGCCCGGGCCACGCGCCAAAGGGCGCGCCCATGAACGACAGTAAGGTCCTACTTGCTGCTGTTATCGGTCCGGTTTCGACAGCACCAAATGAAGGTCCGGACCGGAGCGTGGCCTAGTTGCCGCTCTTGGACCGGAGAGTTCGCTGCACTTTGAACCGTCGCGTGAACCGTCGCGCTCGGATCGGCGCCCTCGGGCCGGTTCAGGTGCGGAATGGATCCCAGGTGTGGGACCGGTTGAGGCGCGGGACGGGCTCAGGCGGCGCGACGGACTCAGGCCCGCGATGGGCGCGGGCGAGGCTCGGGCGAGGGTAGCCCCTGCCCAGTCGCCGCCACCCCAAGCAGGCGGGCGGCAACTCAGGCGCAGGTACCGGTACCGGTTCGTTGGAGTCCTGAGATCAGCTACTAGCCGGTGCGTTCAGAAGCGATGGTCTTTACGATCCGATCCAGATCGTCGAGCGAGGCGAACTCCACCACGATCTTGCCCTTGCGCTGGCCCAGTTCGACCTTGACCCGAGTGTCGAGAACGTCGGAGAGGCGATCTGCCAGATCGGCTAGGCGTGGTGCGACCGGCTGGCGTCGCTGTGGCTGCCTTGATGGCTTGGCAGCTTCGGCACCCATGGAAACGATCTCCTCGACCGCACGGACGGACAGACCCTCCGCGACGATGCGGTGTGCCAGTTGCTCCTGGACGGCATGATCGGTGATGCCGAGCAGCGCCCGGGCATGCCCTGCGCTCAGAACCCCAGCCGCCACCCGTCGCTGCACGGCCGGCGGCAAGTTCAGAAGCCGGATCGTATTGGTGATGTGGGGGCGCGAGCGACCGATGCGCCTGGCGAGTTCCTCGTGCGTGGCCTCAAAGTCGTCGAGCAGTTGCTGGTACGCGGCAGCCTCTTCGAGCGGGTTCAGCTGCTGCCGGTGCAGGTTCTCGATCAAGGCGTCGCGTAGGAGGTCCCCATCGGACGTCTCGCGCACGATCGCGGGAACAACGTCGAGTTCGGCGAGCTGGCAAGCCCGCCAGCGGCGCTCACCCATCACGATCTGGTATTGACCGGCCTCGACCTTCCGCACGACCACCGGCTGCAGCAGTCCGACAACCTTGATCGAAGCCGCAAGCTCGGCGAGTGCATCTTCGTCGAAGATCTGTCGCGGCTGGCGGGGATTCGGTGAGATCGATGCGACCGGGATCTCGTCGAAGTAGGCCCCAGGAATAGCACCGAGGCTAGTCGCTCCAGTCGCGCTCGGCTCCGCCCGGCCGACTGCTGGCTCGCTGTCTGCCAACACCTCAGCCACGTCGGTCGGCGCGGTGGGGATAAGGGCACCGAGCCCTTTACCCAAACCCCGCTTCTGCTGCGCCATGATCATTCTCCCTGCTACCGCCGCGCCTCGTAACCCACATCCTGCCAGCGAAAGATTTCCCGCACACCCCATCCACCCAGCCTGTGGACAATCCACGTCACGGCCGGTCCGATCACAGAGCACGAAGGCATTCGAGCCGCGATCGCTGTCGTCAGCAGTGCCACGGCGTGCGACGCGACAACATCACTTTCTGCGGGAGCACCACAGAGAGCCCACGCCAGCCCAGCCCGCACCTTAGATCTTCGGGGGACACTACGAGTCTGCGGCCCACCTTCGCCGCTGGCCGGATCCTTAAGTCACCCGGCGACAGCATTCTGGTGGGCCATCTCCCGAGCCGCCTCTAGATAGGCCAAGGCTCCGCTGGACCCAGGGTCGTACGTCATCACCGACTGCCCATAGCTCGGCGCCTCCGACACCCGCACGCTACGGGGAATCACGGACCTGAGCACCAAGTCGCCAAAATGACTTCGTACTTCTTCAGCCACTTGTGACGCCAATCTGGTCCTGCTGTCGAACATCGTCAGCAAGATCGTGCTGACCTTCAGTCCTGGGTTCAGATGGCTCTTCACCAGTTCGACAGTCCGCAGCAACTGCTCTAGCCCCTCGAGCGCGTAGTACTCGCACTGAATCGGGATGAGCACTTCCGGCGCCGCCACGAGGGCATTGACGGTCAGCAAACCCAGCGACGGCGGACAGTCGATGAAGATGTAGTCCAAACTCGAGGAATCGTACTCCTTGACGGCGCGGCCGAGTCTGGCTTCCCGCGCGACCAGAGGCACGAGCTCGATCTCAGCGCCCGCAAGGTCGATCGTCGCCGGAGCGCAGGCCAGTGTCGCGAAACCCTGAACCGGTTTGACGACGTTCGCGAGCGGCAATCCGTCGACCAGCACGTTGTAGATCGAAGACGTCCCCGACCGGTGGTCGACATCCAGCGCCGTCGACGCGTTGCCTTGCGGGTCTAGGTCCACCACGAGAACCCGCGCACCATGCATCGCGAGGCTAGCGGCCAGGTTCACGGCGGTGGTCGTCTTGCCTACCCCGCCTTTCTGATTCGCGATCGTCAGGATTCGGCACGACTTAGGACGGGGCCATGGCTGAGCGCTCGCACGCGCGTTCATCGCCGCCTGAGCCGCACGTGCAATCGGCGTGTCCGCCGACGTGTCCGGCGCGATCGGAATGGCCACCTCATCCTCACTCTCAGCCTCAGCGCGATCCGCGCCAGAATACCTACTCGCGATCATAGGCCCGTCTTGATACCGCGGCAGCGCGCTATCGGCATCGGACGACGAGACCGCCGAATTGATCCCAAGATCGGGCGCACTTAGCTGCTCGGCACCCGTCAGTTTCGGCCGTCCTCTGGTCATCGCACCCGTCTCCCACCATTGCCACTCCAACGGCCTGCCGTGGCGCGGCCTGACGGGAAACTCCCCTCGACCGATGCGGCTGCGGTCACTGCTCCACCCTGCGTCATCCTCGACATCCGGTTCAGCCCGCGCTCCCGACGTCGTATCGGCCGCCGCGTCTGCCCCTCTGCGCTCTGGATCGTCGAAGGCTCCGGGCGGCACCGCCAGTTGACTCGAACGCGAGTCGGGAAGTTCAGCCTCGGCATGCCTGGCACCGCCTTCACTCCTCGGTGCAGCTACCTCGACTTGCACTGTCGCAAACCGTCCCGCGCCAGCGGCGGTGTCGGCTTCACGGGCGGTGTCGGTTTCACGTGAAACGGCACTAGCAGCGGCAACAGCCGACTGCCTGGCTCGTCGGGCCACTCCGGCCCGACTGCCCTGGCTTGACGACGGCCACCCCAGCCCGCTCTCGACTCTCCGGGCCTCATCGCCCAGCCGCTGCCCGGTGACAGCTACCGGACGTCGGGCAAACCACTCCGGTCCAAGTCCGCGCCCACCCGAGGTCGAGTCCTGCCAAGCTCCGCGACCGGCACCGACGTCAACGGCCGAGTTGCTCCCGATGGCGCTCGGTGGAGCCGGTCTAGGGAGCTCGCCCCCTCGCAGCCGCGGGCCCCCGTGCCAGTCCGGCCAGCCGAGCGCCGATCCCGGACGCTCGCTCAGCTCTCCAGATGCCATCCCAGCATTGCTGCCGCCACCGCCAGGCCGGTCGACGTCAAGCTCCGCACTTATCCCAGTATCGAATGATTCACGAACATTAGGCGCATTCAGGCTGGGCGGACGGTTGAAATCACGTTCATTTGGAACAAATTCCTCGGGCCGGCCCTGTCCACCAGATCGACTGTCAGCCCAAGCCCGGGGACCAGCCGCAGGCGTCCGCTCCGTCGGTCGCTCCTGCGCCCGAGCCGACTTTGGCGGCTCAGCCGCCAGCAGCGAGTCCGGCCAGCCGAGACCCACTACGACACCCGCAGTCGGCCGCGCACTAGTCACGGCCAACTCAGCACGCCTGGCATCAGCGATCGCCGCACGCGGCAATCTCAGTAGTGACGCTACGAACTCTGGCCACCCAAGACCAGATCTCGCCGCCATCCAGTGCGTCCCCTCAGCTCGTCAGAAACCTGCGGGCTCGATGCCGCCAGCAGCTCGGCTTCCAGCCTATGGCGAAGCGCTAACTTCGCGTGAGCGCGCCATGGCCTCCCATCCTCGCCGCGAGGGCGTCCAAGCATCCAGCCGACCTGATTCCACTGCCCGCCCAAGTGGTCGCAAGGGGCGGCGTCTACCCCCACCGACCCAACGGAGCAGGCAGCTCGGCCACGCCGCGCGCGTGCTGGGAGTTCGGCCGGCAGAGACTTCAGCCGCCACCGAGAAACCGATGCACCGGAGAGCTGAGCGGGTGCCGATCGCCGCCGCGGCCCCAGGCCGGCGGACAGCTCGTCACCGAAGGTGACGGTCTGCACGGGCCGGGCGGGAGGTGCTGCCGCGCCGCTTCCGGTGCTCGGGCCTGGCGGCCCTGTGCTCCGGGTCGGCTTGCCCCCGGATGAATTCCGGTTCCTGCAGTCACGCGCGGAGGTTGCTGGTTCAGGTAGCCTCACGCCTTCGGGCACGCGGACTTACTGCTATCTCCACAAGGCGGATCCAGCGGTCGTTGCAACGCTGGTGTGTGGCTGGCACGGTATCGGGTTTAGCGGATGGTAGTGCGTGCCAGGTCGGTGAGGGGCTGGCCGGCGTGTCGGGACCAGGCCTGGAGGGCGGCGGTGAGGGCGAGGGCGCTGCCGTAGAGGACGTGGTGGCCGCCCTGGCGGGTGATCAGTGAGCCGAGGCTGGCGTGGGGCCCGTCCTTTGCGGGCGAGGGTGATGATGTCGGTTGCGGCGCGCTCGCCAGTCCAGTGCCCGGCGGGGAGCCGGGTGAGGGCGGCCAGGTGCTGCGGGGCGGCGGGGTCGTGGCCGGATAGCCACTGGTCGGTGAGGCCGAGCGCGAGGCCGGTGCAGGCGGCGACGGTGGCGCGGGAGCAGTCCGGGGACTCGGGCTGTGCCTGGTTCAGGATCCGGGCTGCGAGCCTGGTGTCGCCGCCGGCGATGGCTCCGGCGGCGAGCTGCATGGTGGCGGCGGCGAGTTCCCGGGCACGGCCGGCGGGGGTGAACAAGGTCATGTTGTGCCGCTCGACCGCGCGGCTGAGGGCCTGCTGCAGGGTGTCCGGGTCGGTCAGGCCGATGTTCTCGGCGTCGATGCCCTCGGCGGCCAGCAGCGGTGCCAGCTCGCGCAGCAGCTCGCTGGCCATGCCGGGCCTGAGCTGGATGTCCGGCGGGCCGGCGGGCGGCTCGGGAGCACGGCGGCGCATGTCTGGCATGGGGTCATCCTGCCAGCGCCGGGGGCGGGGGCTGGCGGGCGGCTAGGGGCGGCTGGCGCTGGCGAGGGCGGCGAGGCGGCTCGCGGGGGTGTCCCAGCCGAGGGTCTTGCGGGGGCGGCCGTTGAGCTCGGCGGCGACGGCGGCGAGGCGGGCCGGGTCGTGCTGGTGCAGGTCGGTGCCCTTGGGGAAGTACTGGCGGAGCAGCCCGTTGGTGTTCTCGCTGGTCGGGCCGCTGCCAGGGTGCGTGCGGGTCGCAGAAGAACACCGGCATGCCCAGCGCCCGGGTGATGTCGGCGTGCAGCGCCATCTCCTTGCCCTGGTCCCAGGTCAGCGAGCGGCGCAGCTCCGCGGGCAGGGCCGCCAGGGCCGCCACCAGCGCGTCGCGGACGGCCTCGGCGGTTTGCCGCCGGCCGGGCAGGTGCACCAGGATGGTGAACCGGCTGGCCCGGTCGACCAGGGTGCCGATCGCGGACCGGTTCGCCGCGCCGGTGATCAGGTCGCCTTCCCAGTGACCGGCCACGCTGCGGGCAGCGGCCTCGGCGGGCCGCTGGCTGATCATGATCATGCCCGCCACGCCGGGACGGCGGGCACCGGCGCGGCGGTTGCGGCGGCGGTGCCGGCGGCCGCTGCGCAGCGCCCGGCGGCAGACCCCGGGGTCCAGCCCGCCCAGGTCCGGCCGGTAGATCGCCTGGTAGATCGTCTCGTGCGCCAGGTGCCGCTCCGGGTTCGCCCGGGAACTCGCTGCGCAGCGCGCGGCTGATCTGCTCCGGGCTCCACCGCTTGCTCCAGCCGGCCGGCCACGAACTGGCCAGCACCGGATCAGCCGCAGCTTGCCCCGGCCGGGCCGGGCCCGCCGCCTGCGGCCAGCCGCTGCGCGGCGAACGGCCGGTACTGGCCGCTGGCCGGCCCCGGTTACGGCGCAGCTCCCGGCTGACCGTCGACGGGCTGCGCCCCAGCACCGCCGCGATGGCCCGCACCCCCAGCCCGGCCCGCGCCAGGTCCCGATCCGGACCCGCTCATCCTCGGACAGATACCGGCGCGAGATCTCCGCCTTCCGCGAAGTGATCACAGGTGGATAATGCAGCCTCGCCCCGCTGCTGCGGTGACCGTCCCGGCCGTGTCGCCAGCGTTTCCCCGTCCGGGCGCTCACCCCCGACCACCCGGCACGCCTCCGCGCTACTGAAACCCCGCGCGATCAGCTCGCGAACAACTCCCGCTCCGCCACCAGCGGCGCCCGCCCCGACCCGACCGCAACCCATCGCAACTCCCGAAAACCTCAGGCGTTGCAACGATCACAAGAAACCGCCCAGCAGCAAGTACGACCATGGTGTCGTTGGTTTTCGCTGCTCAGCTGCCGTTCGGTCTCCGGCAGCGGGGTTCTGCGGCCTGCGGTGGGAAACCGACCCCGGCGGCGCGAACTCACAGGACGGGCAACGGCGTGCGGCGACCGCCGGGCGGTCGGAGGTCGGCCGCTAGCGCCGGCGCCTGCAACGGCGTGCGGGGACCGCCGGGCGGTCGGAGGTCGGCCCGCTAGCGGCCGACGTTGGCACCGCGCGTCTGTGCCGCCGGGCTGGGGTTGATGATCTCGGTCCGGACGGGCCAGTGGTTGACGGCCGATCCGGTGACCCCGTCGACTGTGCCCACGATCAGCGTCCGAGAGCCGGAATTACGGTCCGGTGGCGACAGCAGCAGCACGGCTCTGGTAGCGGGTCTCCACCGGCTCCGAAGCGCACCGACGGATTGAGCCAGGGCGGCGGGGCCTATCGGCTGGCAGCTGTCCTGAATCGCACGACGGTGGTCGGCTGCGCGAGCACTTCCGCGCCCGCGCTCACGATCTCGGCGGGGCCTTCGGCCACTCGACGCAGGACCGCGCTGGCGTCTCGCACTTCGTCCGCCGCCGACGCTCCCTTGATCGCCAGCACCAGCCCGCCTGGCCGGGCTAGACCAGCGGCGAGTACGGCAAGTTGCGAGAGCTTTGCCACAGCCCTGGACACGACGACATCGGCCGAGATCACCTTCGTCAGGTCCTCGGCGCGGCCACGGACGACTTCGACGTTCTCTAGTCCAAGCTGCGCGACGCACTCGGCGAGGAACGCCGTTCGCCTGGCCATCGGCTCCACGAGCCGCACGTCGCACTCGGGGAGCAGCATTGCCAGTACTACACCCGGCAGACCGGCGCCCGAGCCCAGATCGACGACTTCGCTGCGCGGCGGCACCAGTGCGGCGACAACGGCGCTGTTCAGCAAGTGTCGTTCCCAGATCCTGGCCGCTTCGCCGGGACCGATCAGACCCCGCTCTACGCCAGGTCCGGCCAGAAACTCCGCGTACGCAGTTACCTGAGACAACACCGGGCCGAAGATCTTCGCTGCCGCCTCCGGCGGCGCGGGCGCTAGCACGTCCACCTAGTCAGCCGACAGGAAGGACGACCACCCTGCGGTTAGGGTCGATGCCCTCTGATTCGCTGCGCAGGCCGGCTGCTGCGATCGCGTCGTGCACGATCTTGCGCTCGAACGCGTTCATCGAGCTCAGCGCCTTCGCTTCGCCGGTGCGCTTGACCTCTTCGGCCACGCTGGAACCCAGCTCGGTCAGCTCCGCCCGACGCTGCGCCCGGTAGCCGCCGATGTCCAGCATCAGTCGCGTCCTGGCACCGGTTTGCCGGTGCACGGCCAGTCTGGTGAGCTCCTGCAGGGCGTCGAGCACCTCGCCCTCGCCACCGACCAGCTCGTCGAGCGTGGCGCCGACCACGGACACGACGGCGCGGTCGCCCTCGACGTCCATGTCGATGTCGCCGTCCAGATCCGCGACGTCAAGCAAGCCCTCGATGTAGTCGGCGGCGATATCGCCTTCCTGCTCCAGGTCAGCGAGATTCGGCTCAGCCGACTCCGAAGAGTCGGCACCAGCGTCGTCTAGCTCCGCCTGCGCTGCCTCAGTCGGCAAGCTCGACGGGCTCCAACTGCTCGGAGTCGGCGAGAGCGTTCTCTCCCTGGCCCACGACAGCATCCTCCTCATGGGTAACCGCCCGCAGGCTCGCGCTACCGCGTGCCTGCGACGGGTGCCTGCAACGCGCAGGCTCAGCGCTTGCCAGACCTCTTGCTGCGCGACTGGCGCTGCGGCTGCTGTCTGACGATCTTAGTCTCCGGCTCCGGCACCGCAGACGGCTCAGGCTCAGCTCGATTCCTCGAGAACCGCCGGAGCATTCCTCCGTCGTCGCCGGACTGCTTGTGCCCGTTGCTCGCGGCGGCCGGAGTCGACGGGCGGCTGCCATTAGGCGAGGCCGGCTTGGTGCCGTTCTTGGCCGAGGTGTTCGATCCTGTCGGCTTAGCGTCAGAAGGACGCTTGTCGCCCGTGCCAGCACCGCTACCAGGCTTCGCGCGACCGTTGGCACCGGTGAGACCAGCGGCCGTCGCCGGGGTGGTGCCCGCCTTGCCGATCGGCAGGTTCCCGCCAGTGGCAGCCGCAGCCGCGCCGACCGGGTACTTGCGCAGCAGCACGTACTGCTGGCCGAGCGTCCACAGGTTAGTCGTGACCCAGTAGAGCACCAGGCCGAACGGCCAGTACAGACCGGTCAGCGCGAACAGCGGCATAACGTAGGCCATCAGCTTCTGCGACTGGCCCATCGGGCTGTCCGAGCCGGTCGGCATCATGCCGCGCTTCATGCTCTGCCGGACTGTCAGATACGTCGTCGCCATGCTGACCAGGACCACGAACGCGACCACGATGTGCACGTGCAGCGACGTCCCGTGCAGGAAGGTGTCCTTGATGGAGACACCGAAGATCTGCGCCTGGCCGACGTTGTTGACGAACGACTCTTTCAGGTTGTACGGCAGGGCCTGATGAGGCTTGGCTTCGGCGATGGCACGCAGCACGCTGAAGAGCGCGAAGAAAAGCGGCATCTGGAGCACGACCGGCAAGCAGCCCATCAGCGGGTTGACGCCCGCCTCCTGGTACAGCTTCATCGTCTCTGCGTTGAGCGTTTCCTTGTCGCCCTTGTACTTCTTACGAAGCTCGGACAGCTTCGGGGTCAGCGCCGTCATCGCCCGCTGCGTGTGCATCTGCTTGATGAACAGCGGGAGCAAGACCAGCCGCATGGCTACCACGAGGATGACGATCGACAGCACCCAGGTCGCGCCGCTGGTCGCGCCGAAGACCGGGCCAAGCACGCTGTAGATGTGCATGATGACCCAGGCGACCAGGTCGTTGATCGGGTTCAAGATGCTCAATGCGTCAGTTCCCTTACTATCTGGCCAGCTGCCTGCGCGGCACCGCTGTCCTTGTCGTCCGGCCCCGCCTGCTCCTGCCGCTTCGGCGGCACCGGGTCAAGTCCGCCCGGATGAAATGGATGGCACCGGCTCAGCCTCCTCGCGGCCAGCCAGCTGCCACGTCCCGCCCCGTGCACCCTGATCGCCTCGTGGGCGTAAGCGCTGCAAGAGGGATAGAAACGGCAATTCGCGCCGAGAAACGGACTGACGAACCTCCGGTAACCGGAAATCAGCCCAGTTAGCAGCCACGCCGCTGCCGACATCTGCTCGGTGTCCCTAGTGCCGTCGGCCCCACTGCGATTTCTCACACCGCACCACCCTGCCGCCGAAGCAGTGCTCGGACAACTACGTCAAGCTCAGCGGCCAAATCCGCCTGTCTTGCAGTCGCGGCCTGGGGATTAGCGCGCAACACAAGCAGGCTACCTCTAGGAAGTGAATGCAGATACCCTGCGGCCAGGTGACGAAGCCGACGTCGAACCCGGTTTCGGACCACTGCCTGGCCGACGGCCCGGCTCACGACAAACCCCACTCGCGGCGGCTCATCGACGTCGGTCCTGACGGTCAGATGTCCTACTAGAAGCGGACGCCCGTACCGACGTCCCCCTCGGATCGCCGCCGCGAAGTCGTTCGCGAGGCGCATCCGCGACTGTGCGGGCAGCATCAAACGTCACCGCCACCCGACGGGCGCGGTGTGGCTCAGACGCTGACGCGCGCACGGCCCTTACGACGCCGTGCCCCGAGGACAGCTCGTCCGGCACGGGTGCGCATGCGCAGCCTGAACCCGTGCGTCTTCGCCCGACGGCGGTTGTTCGGCTGGAACGTGCGCTTGCTCACTGATGCTCCAAGTTCTAAGTCCTAGGCGCTGGCCATCGAAGTGCCGCCACCGCGACCAGCTCACCGCAGGCAGTGGACCAACGTGCAGTTGACCATCAGAACCAGGGTAGCGCCCGGGCGCCCGTGCCAGTCGGGCAGCATCGCATAGAGGTGGCAGGTAAAGCCAGACTCGCAAACGGTACGCTCAGATGAGCCGGCCGTCAATCGACTCGACGGCCCGAACATGCCAGCGCGAAGCCACCCCTGCTCTGGCAAAGCACTGACACTCGCCGTTTCCCTAACGTACTTCCCCCGGCACCCCTAGGCTGTGGAAAGCTCGGTGGACTGGTGGGCACCAGAACAGCTGCCGAGCCTGGCGGACCGCGTCGGGACCGCGTCGCAGCGACATTGCACAAGCTGTGGAAAAACCTGTTGAACACGTTGGGGGGCGCGAGGTGATCTTCCGATGAGCGAACCAGACCTCGCAGAGATCTGGGCCAGATCTCTGAATGACCTCGCTGACATGCAGATCGAGCCGTATCAGCGCGCATGGCTGCAGCTCACGAGGCCGCTGGGGCTAGTCGAGAACACGGCTCTGATCGCGACGCCAAACGAGTTCGCCAAGGACCAGCTCGAGAACCGGCTGCGCGTCCTGATCACGAATGCGCTCTCCCGCGAGCTCGGCCGCAACGTCCAGCTCGCCGTCATCATCGACCCGGCCGCCACGGCAGCCCAGGCGCCAGCCGAAGACCAGGAAGCGCCGCCTGAGCCGCTGGGGATCAGGATCCCGTTCGGCACGGACGCGGAAGTGTCAGGCGGTCTGTCCCACTACGGCGGCTCGGGATTCGGCATGCCCACTGGGCACTTCCCGCTGCATCCAGGGCCGGCGGGCCTGCCGCACCTGCCCGCCCAGCGCACTGCCCACCTTGGCTCAGACGCTGGCCCCCATTCTGCGCGCCCAGGAGCCGACCAGCTCAACGGCCGGTCAGGGAATGGTCTCAGCCCGGCCCAGGCTCAGCCGGACCTTCGTCGCCCAGCCGACAGCCGCCCGACCCTGCCATCAAGCTCAGGGCAGGTCCCCGGGCTCTCTCGCACGACGCAGACCAGGCTGAACCCGAAGTACACCTTCGAGACCTTCGTCATCGGCTCGAGCAATCGCTTCGCGCACGCCGCCGCCGTCGCGGTCGCCGAGGCACCGGCCAAGGCATACAACCCGCTGTTCATCTACGGCGACTCCGGACTGGGCAAGACGCACCTGCTGCACGCCATCGGCCACTACGCGCAGAGCCTGTACCAGGGGGTCAAGGTCCGGTACGTGAGCTCGGAAGAGTTCACCAACGACTTCATCAACATGATCAGGGACGGCAAGCAGGACGGGTTCCGGCGCCGGTACCGCGACGTCGACGTCCTGCTGGTGGACGACATCCAGTTCCTGGAGAACAAGGAAGGAACTCAGGAAGAGTTCTTCCACACGTTCAACACCTTGCACAACGCCACCAAGCAGATCGTGATCTCCAGTGACCGCGCCCCCAAGCGCCTGGTCACACTCGAAGACCGGCTGCGCAGCCGCTTCGAGTGGGGGCTGCTGACCGACATCCAGCCGCCTGAGCTTGAGACCAGAATCGCGATCTTGCGGAAGAAGGCGGCCTCCGACCGGCTCAACGCGCCGCCCGAGGCCCTGGAGTACATCGCAAGCCGGATCTCGACCAACATCAGGGAACTCGAAGGCGCCCTCATCCGGGTCAGCGCCTTCGCGAGCCTCAACCGCCAGTCGGTTGACCTGCAACTGGCCGAATTCGTGCTCAAGGACCTCATCCCCGAGTCGCAAGGGCCAGAGATCACCGCGGCCACGATCATGGGCCAGACGGCTTCCTACTTCGGCCTGTCCATCGACGACCTCTGCGGCACCTCGCGCTCGCGCGTGCTCGTGACTGCCCGGCAGATCGCCATGTATCTGTGCCGGGAGCTCACGGACCTCTCGCTGCCGAAGATCGGCCAGCACTTCGGCGGGCGCGACCACACCACGGTCATGCACGCTGATCGCAAGATCCGGTCCCTGATGGCCGAGCGCCGCTCGATCTACAACCAGGTCACCGAGCTCACTAACAAGATCAAGCAGCTACCGCTCTCATAACCCCGCCAGTTTCGACCTCCGTCCCGAGACCTGGCCGGGCGGTCGAGGTGGCCGCCGCGCCCGTGACATCAGGACGTTGCCGGTGCCACGAGAGTGCCCGGCTCCGAACGGACGCACCGTCAACCGGCCCCCGACGCCGATGCACCGCATCCGCGCCCTCGGCGGGAGCCTAAGCACCCCGTCGTTGTGACTTTGCCCGCGCTGCAGCACGGTCGTTGTGAGTTTGCCGGGGGTCAACCCGAGGTTGAGGCTTCGCCGCAAGGAGCGGGCTGCGGGGTTGCCCGGGCCGGGCCGGGCTGGTGCGGATCCCGGGCCGGGCTCGTGCGAGGACGCTGGACGTCGGGCGCCGGACCTGGGGCCCGGGGGCGCGGGGACTGGGCGCGGGGACTGGTGCCCGGGACGCGGGGCCGAGGCGCGGGCACTGGACGCGGGGACTGGGACGCGGGGTGCGGGACGTGGCCGGAACGTCACCTTCGCGTTCGGTGGGGGACACCGGTCGGACTACTCGAAGCCATGCACGTACAGACAGTGATCTCTCACTGACTCAGCGACGTCGCTCATCACTATCCGTACACACAGGCTGTGGATGAACTTGTGGATGAGCCTCTGGATAGCAGGGTGCTGGCTGGGGTCAGACGGGGGAAAACCTGGGACAACTTTCGCGCGCTCTCGGCGCTGTCCACATCTTGGCGGGCGCCGCACACAGTTATCCACGTCGCCTGTGTACACAAACTGTGGTCTGACCTGGGCAGACGTCGCTGTCCCCAGTTTCCACCCCAGCTACGACGACTACTCTTCTTAGATATCCCGAAAGCCAAGAACCTAGAAGTATGCCCACGACGCTCGATCGCGAAACTCACCGAAGTCGCCGTTCGCAAGAGCCGCCGTACCCGCAACCCGGCTGGATCCAGCCGTCGATATACCCAGGCTCGACATCCGCCAACCACCGTCGTTCGTCCGGCCGACCGCCCACCCGCTAGGCTTCCGATGAGAAGCCACCCGCGCCGCAGCGGCTAGCAGGCTAGGCTTTCGGAGTCAACGTCCCGCCAGAGCGCGTCGCGCGACAGATCCGTGCCAAGCCCGGGCGCCGCGCCTCGCATCAGGTCCCAGGTCGAGGTCCCAGGTCAGGGGCACTGAACGGGAAGCCGAAACCGGGCCCGCGCTCGCGGGGCGCGCAGGAAGCACCAGGAAGGGCGGCTTGCCGTGCAGATCCTTGTCGAACGCGATGTCTTCGCGGATGCGGTCGCCTGGACTGCGCGCGCTCTGCCGGCTAGGCCGACGGTGCCAGTGCTCGCCGGGATGCGGCTGCACGCCGAAGGCGACGAGCTGACGCTGTCGAGCTTCGACTACGACGTCTCGGCGCTCGCCAAGCTGCCGGTCGACACCCAGACCGCCGGCAGCGCGCTCGTGTCAGGAAGGCTGCTCGCCGAGATCAGCAGGAACCTGCCAGGCCGCCCGATCCAGATCACCTCCGAAGCAGGTCGTGCGGTACTCCTTTGCGGCAGCGCCACGTTCAACTTGCTGACTATGCCCGAGGACGAGTACCCGGCGCTGCCCGAGATGCCGCCCGCCGCAGGCACCGTCGGCAGTGACGCGTTCGCCACGGCGGTGAGCCAGACCGCTGTTGCCGCCGGCCGCGACGACACCCTGCCCTCGCTCACCGGTGTCCGGATCGAGATCGAGGGCGACACGCTCACGCTCATCTCCACCGACCGGTACCGCCTCGCGGTCCGTGAGCTCAAGTGGAACCCGACCAAGCCAGACCTGTCAGCGGCCGTGCTCGTCCCCGCGAAGGCCCTCACCGACACCGCCCGCTCGCTCACCACGTCGGCCGAGGTCTCCATCGCACTCGCGCTGCCCGGCGAAGGGGTCGGGGGGGACGGCATGATCGGCTTCGAGGCCGGTGGTCGCCGTACCACGACCAGGCTGCTCAGCGGCGAGTTCCCGCGCTACCGGACCCTGCTGCCCTCGGCGACGAACTCCACCGCCGAGATCTCCACCAGCACCCTCATCGAGTCGGTGCGCAGGGTCGCGCTCGTCGCCGAGCGCAACGCGGCCGTCCGGCTGAGCTTCACCGCCGGGCAGCTGACCCTTGAAGCCGGGACCGGCGACGAGGCCCAGGCCGACGAGGTGATCGAGGCGGGTTTCGAGGGCGAGGACCTGTCGATCGCGTTCAACCCGAACTACCTGCTCGACGGGCTGGCGGCGATGGACAGCGACACCACGAGGATCGCCTTCACCGAGGCGGGCAAGCCCGCGCTCCTGACCGGCAAGCCGGGACCCGACGGCAGCTCCGACTACCGCTACCTGCTGATGCCCTTCCGCCTCAACAGCTGAGGCATCAACAGCTGAGCCCCCGAAACGCTGAGCCCCAACAGCTGAGCCGCAGCTGAGCCTCGAACGGCTGAGGCCCTCAGCACCCAAGCGATCCCCGAAGTGCGTAAGGTCAGCAGGCGTGCATCTGGTCAGGCTGGCGCTCACCGACTTCCGCAGCTACACCTCCGCTGAGGTCGAGTTCGGTCCTGGCGTCACGACGTTCACCGGCCCGAACGGCGCCGGCAAGACGAACCTGATCGAGGCCGCCGGCTACGTGGCCACGTTCGGCAGCCACCGCGTCGCGGCCGACGCCGCGATGATCAGGTCAGGCGCCGACCAGGCCATCCTGCGCGCCAGCGTCCGCTCAGCTATCCGGGACAGCCTGGTCGAGATCGAGCTGAACTCGGGCCGGTCCAACCGCGTCAGGCTCAACCGAGCACCGCTCAGCAGGCCGAGGGACGCGCTCGGCACGCTGCAGTGCGTGCTGTTCGCCCCCGAGGATCTCGCGATCGTCAAGGGCGACCCGTCCGAGCGGCGCAGGTACCTCGACGACCTGCTCGTTGCCAGCCGCCCCAGGTACGCGGGCGTCCGCGCCGACTACGAGCGAGTCGTCAAGCAGCGGAACGCACTGCTCAAATCCGCCAAGTCCGCCGGGCGCGGTCAGCCGCCGGGACTGGAGGTCTGGGACGAGCAGCTGGTGCAGCACGGCGCCGAGCTCACTCGAGGTCGGCTGAAGCTCGTCGAAGTGCTCAGGCCGCTGATCGCTTCGAGCTACGCGGACGTGGCGGCCGGCCCGCGCGGTGCGTCCGTCAGCTACCGGCAGGGCTCGGAGCGCTCGGCGGTCTACGACCCGGAAGCCGACCTGGCCACGCTCCAGGATCTGCTCAGCCAGTCCATGGA
The DNA here is from genome assembly GCA_963737865.1 of uncultured Actinomycetota bacterium. Classification (GTDB taxonomy): domain Bacteria; phylum Actinomycetota; class Actinomycetes; order Streptosporangiales; family Streptosporangiaceae; genus Chersky-822. The sequence continues at coordinate 261,812 of CAVTUG010000002.1, forward strand.
ACGCCTGCGCCGCGCCGAGCTCGAGCGCGGCGTCTGCCTCGTCGGCCCGCACCGCGACGAGCTCGAGCTGAAGATCGGCGACTTGCCCGCGCGCGGCTACGCCAGCCACGGCGAGTCCTGGTCGCTCGCTCTCGCGCTGCGCCTCGCCGCCTTCGGCTTGCTGCGCGCCGACGGCGAAGACCCGGTGCTGATGCTCGACGACGTCTTCGCCGAACTCGACGCCGGCCGCCGGGACCGCCTGGCCGAGCTGGCCGCGGCAGCCGAGCAGGTTCTGGTGACCGCCGCCGTCTGGGAGGATGTCCCGGCGCGGCTCGCCGAGGCTAGCGACTCCTATTTGGTACTAGACGGGGAGCTGACCCGTGCCAGCTGACCAGGCCCGAGATCCTGACCGGGCTGCCCTCGCGGCCGCCGCGCTTGCCCAGGCCAAGGAGGCTGCGCGGGCCCGAGGAACCCAGGCGCCCGCAGTACCGTCAAGGGATAATTTCGCGGAACGCAATCGTGGCTTGTCGGTGTCGTCGCCACTAGCGGGTTCAGCCTCCAGGCAGCGCCGCGAGGACCCGGCGCCCCTGGACGCCGCCATCGGCGGCCTGATCGACGACTCGGGCTGGGACCTTGACCTCGCGACCGGTGCGATGTTCGGGCGCTGGGCGCAGATCGTCGGGGCTGATCTCGCTGCGCACACCACGCCAGAGACGCTCGCCGACGGAGAGCTGATCGTCACGGCCGACTCGACCGCCTGGGCTACTCAGCTCAGACTGCTCGCCAGTCAGCTGGTCCGCAGGCTGAACGCCGAGCTCGGCGACGGCACCGTCCGCCGGGTGCAGGTGCGCGGGCCTGGCTCGCAATCCAGGCAGCCGGGCCGATGGCGGGTCAAGGGCAGCCGCGGGCCGCGCGACACATATGGCTGACCTGCCCGTGCATGCGGCTACGGCTTGGCGCTTAGCCAGGTAAAATAGGTAAGCGTACCGGGACCGGTGCAGTCCGGGGAAGAGTGGCGGCGAGTCCGGCGCGCACGCTGATCGCGTAAGCGGCCAGTGGGATCAGGATCAGCCGCTTTCTGACAGGAGCGAATCGTTTGTCCTATGACGCACGCTCAATCACAGTTCTTGAGGGGCTGGAAGCGGTCCGCAAGCGCCCGGGCATGTACATCGGCTCGACGGGCGAACGCGGGCTGCACCACCTAGTTCAAGAAGTAGTCGACAACGCGGTCGACGAGGCGATGGCGGGTTATTGCGACACGATCGTCGTGACCTTGCTCGCCGACGGCGGCGTGAGCTGCCGCGATAACGGGCGCGGGATCCCGGTGGACAACCACCCGGTCGAGAACCGTCCGGCGGTCGAGGTCGTGCTGACCACGCTGCACGCGGGCGGCAAGTTCGACAGCAAGTCGTACGCCGTATCCGGCGGCCTGCACGGAGTCGGTGTCTCCGTCGTCAACGCGCTGGCCTCCAGGCTCGAAGTAGAGATCCGCAAGGACGGCTACCTCTGGCGGCAGACATATGCCGTAGGCGACCCGATCGGGCCGCTCGAGAAGGCCGAGCAGACCGACGAGACCGGGACGATCATCACGTTCTGGCCGGACAGCGACATTTTCGAGACCACCAACTGGAACTTCGAGACGCTGTCGCGCCGGCTCCAGGAGATGGCGTTCCTGAACCGGGGACTGTCGATCACCCTGGTCGACGAGCGGCCTCGGGAGAACGAGGACCAGCAGCAGTCGGTGACCTACCGCTACGAGGGCGGCATCGCGGACTTCGTCAGGTACCTCAACAAGTCCAAGGACGCCGTGCACGACTCGATCATCGAGTTCGGCGAGGAGGCTCCCGGGATCTCGGCCGAGATCGCGATGCAGTGGAGCGGGTCGTACGCCGAGTCGGTGCACACCTTCGCCAACACGATCAACACGGCTGAAGGCGGTACCCACGAAGAGGGCTTCAGGTCCGCGCTGACGACGATCGTGAACCGGTATGCCCGCGAGCAGAAGCTGGTCAGGGAGAAAGACGAGCCGCTCACCGGCGACGACGTACGCGAGGGTCTCACGGCGATCATTCACGTGAAGCTCGCCGAGCCCCAGTTCGAGGGGCAGACCAAGACCAAGCTCGGCAACACCGAGGCCAAGTCGTTCGTGCAGAAGACGTGCAACGACCACTTGCGCGACTGGTTCGAGCGCAATCCAGGCGAAGCCAAGTCGATCGTGATCAAGGCCACCCAGGCGGCGCGCGCCAGGATCGCGGCGCGCCAGGCCCGGGAGCTGACGAGGAAGGGGCTGTCCGGCGGGTCCGGGCTGCCAGGCAAGCTGTCCGACTGCAACTCGGGCGACCCGGCCATCTGCGAGATCTACGTGGTCGAGGGTGACTCGGCCGGCGGCTCGGCCAAGAGCGGGCGCGATCCGTTCTTCCAGGCCATTCTGCCGATCCGGGGCAAGATCCTGAACGTCGAGAAGGCCAGGATCGACCGGGCTCTGAAGAACAACGAGGTCCAGGCGCTGATCACGGCGCTGGGCACCGGCATCCACGACGAGTTCGACATCACCAAGCTCCGCTACCACAAGATCATCTTGATGGCCGACGCCGACGTCGACGGCCAGCACATCACCACGCTGCTGCTCACCCTGATGTTCAGGTTCATGAAGCCGCTGATCGACGCGGGGCACATCTATCTGGCCCAGCCTCCGCTGTACAAGATCAAGTGGGATGGGCGCGGGGCGGCACCTGGTTATGCCTACTCCGACCGGGAGCGCGACAGCCTGATCGAGGCCGGCATCGCCGACGGGCGCAGGGATCCGCGACCGCGCGACGGCATCCAGCGCTACAAGGGTCTCGGCGAGATGAACGCTAACGAGCTGTGGGACACCACGATGGACCCGGCGCGGCGAGTGCTGAAGCTGATCACGCTCGACGACGCGGCCCAGGCCGACGAGTTGTTCAGCGTGCTGATGGGCGAGGACGTGGAGGCCAGGCGGTCGTTCATCCAGCGCAACGCCAAGGATGTCCGGTTCCTGGACGTCTAGCGAAACTCGCCGGCCCTGGTCGGCTGTTGTCTTGTGATCATGGCCCGCGATAGCGGGTGAGGGAGAGTGCTCTATGAGCGTGGATACACCAGAAGCGCCACCGGGCGGAGGGGACAGCCCGGGCGGGCGGCTGGAGCCCGTCGACATCCAGGTCGAGATGCAGCGCAGCTACATCGACTACGCGATGTCGGTCATCGTCGGCCGCGCTCTGCCCGACGTGCGAGACGGACTCAAGCCGGTGCACGTGCGCGTGCTCTACGCCATGTACGACGGCGGGTACCGGCCCGAGCGCGGTTACTCGAAATGCTCCCGGGTCGTCGGTGACGTCATGGGCCAGTACCACCCGCATGGTGACTCGGCCATCTACGACGCCCTCGTCAGGCTGGCGCAGCCCTGGTCGATGCGGATGCCGCTGGTCGACGGCCAGGGCAACTTCGGCTCGCCCGGCAACGACCCGCCCGCCGCGATGCGGTACACCGAATGCCGCCTGGCGCCGCTCGCCATGGAGATGCTGCGGGACATCGACAAGGACACCGTCAATTTCCGCCCCAACTACGACGGGCGGTCGGCTGAGCCGGTCGTGCTGCCTGCCCGGTTCCCGAACCTGCTGGTCAACGGATCCGAGGGCATCGCGGTCGGCATGGCGACCAAGATCCCGCCGCACAACCTGATCGAGGTCACGGCCGGGGCCCAGTGGTACCTGGACAACTTCGAGGCCAGCGACGAGGACCTGCTCGAAGCCCTGATCGAGCGGATCAAGGGGCCTGACTTCCCGACTTACGGGCAGATCGTCGGGCGGCGCGGCATTCTCGACGCCTACCGGACCGGGCGCGGGTCGATCACGATGCGGGCCGTCGTCAGCGTCGAAGAGGACCGGCGAGGCCGTACGTGCCTGGTCGTGACCGAGCTGCCGTACCAGGTCAACCCGGAGAATCTCGCCGTCAAGATCGACGAGCTGGCCAAGGACGGCCGGATCGCCGGCATCTCGACGGTCAACGACGAGAGCAGCGGCCGGACCGGTCAGCGCCTGGTGATCGTGCTCAAGCGCGACGCGGTCGCCAAGGTCGTGCTCAACAACCTGTACAAGCACACCCAGCTGCAGGAGACCTTCGGCGCGAACATGCTGGCGCTGGTCGACGGGGTGCCGAGGACGCTGCGCCTCGACCAGTTCATCCGGTACTGGGTCGCCCACCAGATCGAGGTCATCGTCCGGCGGACCAGGTACCTGCTGCGCAAGGCGCAAGAGCGGGCCCACATTCTGTCCGCCCTGCTCAAGGCCATCGACCAGATCGACGCGGTCATCGCCCTGATCAGGGCCAGCGAATCGGCGGAGGTCGCGCAGCAGGGCCTGATGGAACTGCTCGACATCGACGAGATCCAGGCTCGCGCGATCCTCGACATGCAGCTGCGCAGGCTGGCCGCGCTCGAGCGGCAGCGGCTGACCGACGAGTACGAAGAGCTGATGACCCAGATCGCCGACTACGAGGCGATCCTCGCCTCGCCGGAGCGGCAGCGCGAGATCATCGGCACCGAGCTAGGCGAGATCACCGCGAAGTACGGCAACGCCCGCCGCACCGAGCTGGTCGCCTACGACGGCGAGGTCTCGATGGAAGACCTCATCGCCGAGGAAGACGTGGTCGTCACGATCACCAGGGGCGGCTACGCGAAGCGCACGAAGACCGGCCTGTACCGGGCGCAGCGCCGAGGCGGCAAGGGCGTGCGCGGGGCGCAGCTGCGCACCGACGACATCGTCGACCACTTCTTCGTGACCTCGACGCACCATTGGATCTTGTTCTTCACGAACAAGGGGCGGGTGTACCGGGCCAAGGCTTACGAGCTGCCGGAGACCGCGCGGGACGCGCGGGGTCAGCATGTGGCGAACCTGCTGGCGTTCCAGCCGGACGAGCAGATCGCAGAGGTGCTCGCGCTGCCCGATTACGAGGTGGCTCCTTATCTTGTGCTGGCGACCGCTGGCGGGCTAGTCAAGAAGTCGCGGCTGAGCGAATTCGACTCGTCCCGGGCTGGCGGGATCATCGCCATTAACCTGCGCGAGGACGACGAGGTCATAGCGGCCAAGCTGGTCGCGCCCGAGCAGGATCTGCTGCTGGTATCCAAGCACGCGCAGGCCATTAGGTTCCACGCCGATGACGAGGCGCTTCGGCCGATGGGACGGGCTACTTCCGGGGTCATCGGGATGCGGTTCACCAATGGCGACCAGTTGCTCGGCATGCACGTCGTCGAGGTCGGCTCGGACGCGGATGTCCTGGTCGCGACGGGTCTTGGCTATGCGAAGCGGACGCCGGCCGAGGCGTACCCGGTGCAGGGCCGAGGTGGCCTTGGCGTGGTGACCGCCCGGATCGTCGACGCTCGGGGCGAGCTGATCGGCGCGCTGATGGTCGGCCCGGATGACGAGGTGTACGCGATCACCTCTGGTGGCGGCGTGATCAGGACGGCGGCGTCCGAGATCAAGCAGTCTGGCCGGCAGACCATGGGAGTTCGGCTGGTCAACCTCACCGGTGCGCAGACCCTCGTCGCCATCGCCCGCAACGAGGAAATGGCCGAGGCAGACGAGGTGCTCGCCGACGACGACGTGATCGAAGACGGGGTGACCGAAGACGGCGTCGTTGGCGCCGAGGTCGGTGATGCCGAGGTCGGTGACGCCGAGGCGGTTGACTCGGTGGCGGCTGACTCGGTGGAGGACGACTCGGTGGAGGGCGACGACGGGTCGGATCCCGCCGACGGCTTCGATCCCGGCGACACGACTGACTGATCGGCGTCAGATCGGGGATAACGACACCGGACCAGGGACTATTGAGGTCGTCTGCCCGGCCACCGCAAGGCGGCCGGGCAGATTGCCAACACGGGAGGACACTGCGGGGTTACCGACTTGACGGCAAACGGCCAGCAGCCCGTTGACCTGGATTTAAGCACTAGTTTCAACTGGATGATGAGTGCTCGGCTAGGCGGGCAACTATTTCGGGGGCTGTGTCGTCTTCAGTGGTGTCACTTAGGCGGGGATACGGCTATCTACGGCACGAGCACTGCCAGTGACGGATAATGTCGAGGTAGCGCGGAAGGCGGGAGGACGGGTGGACGACAAGGTGGAACGGGTGGCGGCCTCGGCCGCTGCGGCAGGCAGCCTTGCTGCTCAGCCGGATACTGTCGTCCACACGGCGCCGGAAGCCAAGCCGGAACGTGACGGCAAGGGCTCAAGCAATAACGGTGGCAAGGACTCATCGGGCTCGCGGAACGGCTCGCCAGCGTCCGCGTCGAAGTCGTCGTCCTCGTCGAGCACGACGGTGTCATCGAGCACGACGGTGCCCTCCAGTAAGACGGTGCCTTCCAGTAAGGCAGTGCCTTCCAGTACGACAGCGCCGTCGAGCACCGCAGCGCCGTCGAGTACCGCAGTGCCGTCGAGCAAGCCTCCGGCGAGTGGCGCTCCTGTGGATGACGCGACCCCCTCGGCGCCTTCGGCCGCCACACCCCCGGCGACTCCGACCGTTCCGAAGACCAGCGGTGTCACCTCCGCCGCCACCGACAAGACAATCGTCGGACGCTCGCCGAAGCCGGCTGGCTCGGATCGCCCAGGCAGGGAAGCCGTGCCTGAGGCGGGCGACGACGCCGCGACGGTGGTGCCGTCGAAGGAGCCGGACGCCGACGCGGGTCCGAGCGGTTCGAGCAGCCCTGCCACCCTGGCCGCTGCGGCGCTCGCCGATTCGCAGGACGCTGCCAACTACTCTCCCTCTGGCTACTCGCCCCCGAGCTATCCGACTTCCGGGTACCCGCAGACCCCCGCCCCGTCGCCTGCTGCCCCTTCGTCAGGTGCCCCTTCGTCTGGTGGCCCGTCATCCGATGCCGCGTCGTCCTCTTCGTCCGGATACACGGACTACACACCCGCGAGCTATGGATCGGGTGAGTCTGGCTGGACTAGTCCGTCATCAAAGGACACGTCCGCAGGATCCGGTTCGTTCAACGACCTCCCGGCCAGCTCACCATCGTCCGGTTTTTCCGGTTCGCGGTCCGCAGCCACCGCCGGGTACCCGCCTACCAGCGCAGCGGACTCCCGTGATTCGGATTCACGGGGTTCGGATTCACGGGGTTCAGCGGGCGGGTTCGCGTCGCCGAGTTCGTATTCGGGGGGCTCGGTGTCGGGAGGGTCTGGACCTGCAGACACTGGGGCTGCGGCGTCTGAGTATGGGGGCTCCGGGTCTGCGGGCTCTGGGTATGCGGGTTCGGCGTCCGGAAGGTCGAGTTTCGACAGCGCGTCGCCGAGTGGTCGGCCGCCGTCGGTCTGGGGTAGCCAGGATTCAGCGGCGGGCGGCGGCTACGTGCCACCGGTCTCGCCTAGCGGATCGCCGGTGCCCTCCGGGCAGCCCGATGGCGGGCTGGCCGGTACCGCAGCCGCAGGCATCGCGGCAGCGGCATCGATCCCTGGTCGCGTGGTCGCCAGTACGCAGTCGATCCTCGAATCGCCGCGCGCCGACGATCTGAAGTCAAAGCTCAAGTCGCCGTTCGGCACGGGGAGCAAGAAGCGCAAGTCCGGATCCAACGGCGGCGGGGCCGCCGCAGTTGGTCTAGTTGGCGGCGCCGTGGGTGGTGCCGTAGGCGGGGGAACTGTGAGCGGTGCAACTGGCGGCGCTGGGGCCGCCACCAAGACGAAACCGAAGCCAAGCGCTCAGCGCGGCTCACCGGTAACGGCGTCTCAAAAGTCTCGCCAAGACGGTGCTGACCGACGCGACGCGCAGCTCGTCCTGTCCAGGATCGAGCCATGGTCGGTCATGAAGTTCAGCTTCATGGTGTCCCTCGTCGGCTGGATCGTACTTTTCGTCGCGATTGCACTGCTGTACTACGCACTGCGCGCGTTCGGGGTGTTCCACTTCCTGGAGCAGACCGTGACGACCGTGACATCGTCCAAGAACAACTCCGGCGACAACGCATCGGCCTGGTTCTCGGCGGGCACAGTACTCGGCTACACGCTGCTGGTCGGCGCTATCAACGTCGTCTTGATGACGGCGCTGGCGACGGTCGGGGCTGTGATCTACAACGTGGTGACGCACTTCTCCGGCGGCGTCGAGGTGACGCTGCGGGAGGCTGACTGAACCAAGAACCGACTTCGCGCAAAGCGACTCGGTGCGGTAACCTACTTCGGCACGCCCAGTAAGACCCAGGTGCGGGTGATCCGCCGAGTAAGCGGTCTAAGCCAGTCGTGCGAACCAAGGTCTCCGATACCGCAGGGTATGTGCGCAGGTCGGTGACCTAAATGTGGGGCCTGTAGCTCAGGCGGTTAGAGCGCTTCCCTGATAAGGAAGAGGTCCGAGGTTCAAGTCCTCGCAGGCCCACCCAATCCGGAGCCATCTGGCCCTATAAGGGCCTCATCATTGGTGGGCACTAGAACTTGTAGGGCCAGATCTGCAGTGTAAGCAGATTCACTCTCGTGAACGTTGCGGCTGATTCGACCGGTATTTCCACGGCAGACCCCCGAAGGCCAATCTCCGAGAGGTCCGTTTCCGTTTGTGGCCGCAAGGTCACGTGCCGCTGGCGCCGCCGCCCTGCTCGTGACCTCGACCCGAACCCCGACCCCGACGTGACCCCCAGCAAACTCACAACCACCGCGTCCCAGCACCAGCAAACTCACACCGACGGGCCGACACGGTCGGCAAGACCGGGCTTACGAGTGCCCCGAGGCTGTCGGGCTTGCGGCGTGCCAAGGCTCGCCTTAATAACCTACGTAGCGCACCTGGCGTCAGCTATCTTGCAGCAAGTCGGAGAGCAATGCCGTGACGCGGTGCTGGATGTCGTCGCGGATGGGCCGGACTGCGGTGAGGTCGAGGCCTGCGGGGTCGGGGAGGTCCCAGTCGAGGTATCGCTTGCCGGGGTAGACGGGGCAGGCGTCGCCGCAGCCCATGGTGATCACGATGTCGGCGAGTTGTACCTGGCTGGTGGTCAGGCGCTTGGGGTGTTCACGGCTGAGGTCGAGGCCGATTTCGGCCATGGCCTGGACGACGGCGGGGTTGAGCTGGTCGGCGGGTTGTGATCCGGCGGATGTGACGCGGACTCGTCCTGCGGCTTCGCGGTCGAGCAGGGCGGCCGCCATCTGGGACCGGCCCGCGTTGTGAGTGCAGACGAATAGCACTTCAGGAAGGTCTGTCATGTGGCGTCCTTTCGGTTCCTAGCCAGCCAGTTCGTCCTGGGTTTCGGCATCTGTCGCGGCGTTCTGGAACGGGTGCAACGTGACGGCCAGGAGCGTGCCTGCGGTTCCGCCTACGACCTGGGCGATGATGAACGCCGGGGCCGATCCCGGCGCGATCCCGGCGTAGGTGTTGGTCAAGGTCCGGCCGATGGTCACGGCCGGGTTGGCGAATGCGGTGGACGCGGTGAACCAGTATGCGGCGCCGATCCATGCCCCCACTGCCCAGCTCGCATGCTGGGTCAGACCGGTTCGGGCCAGGGTGACGATGATCAGGAGCAGGCCAGCCGTGGCGACAACCTCGCTGAGAAGCAGCGCCGCGCCCGTCCGGCCGGTGTGCGAAGGGCTCAACGGAACCTGGCTGAACATGGCATCAGCGAGGGCGGCGCCCGAGATCGCTCCGGCGACCTGACCAGCGATGATCGCTCCTGCCTGGATGGCTGGGTAACGGTCAGCAGCGCGGCGGCGGAGCAGCCAGTCCGCGCCGGTCACGACGGGATTGAATTGCGCGCCGCCGGTGGGCATGAACACCAGGATCAGGACGGCCAGGCCCATCGCGGTCACAGTTGAGTTGACAAGCAGCCGCAGCGCTGCGTCGCTGGTGAGATTGGTAGCCGCGATGCCGGAGCCTACGACGACGGCGACGAGCAGTCCCGTGCCGGTGAACTCGGCCACGAGGCGCCGGGCGAATGCGGGGCTCACGCGGGCTTGACGGCACGGACGATGGCGGAGTGCATGCCCGGCGCGGCTTCGTTCGTAAACCTGACCGAAGCTTCGGCGAACCCCGTAGCGGCCAGCCCGGACAGGTACTCAGACCGCGAAAGCGCGCCAGCTACACAGCCGACGTATGAGCCTGCGGCGGCTCGGTCGGCTTCGGTCAGGTGGTCTTCGGCGACGACGTCGGAGATCCCGATCCGGCCTCCGGGCACCAGAACCCGATACATCTCGGCCAGCACGGCGGGCTTGTCGACCGACAGGTTGATCACGCAGTTTGAGATCACCACGTCGACCGCGCCGTCCGGCAGCGGAACTGCCTCAATGTCGCCTTTCAGGAACTCCACGTTAGTCACGCCCGCCCTGGTGGCGTTGGCCCTGGCCAGCGCCAGCATGTCGTCGGTCATGTCGATGCCGTAGGCGAACCCGGCCGCGCCCACGCGCCGAGCCGACAGCAGCACGTCGATACCGCCGCCCGAGCCCAGGTCCAGCACCCGCTCTCCCGCACGCAGGTCAGCTACCGCCAGCGGGTTGCCGCAGCCCAGGCTTGCCAGGACCGCCTGAGCGGGAAGGCCGTCAGTATCACCCGCGTCGTACAGCGCTCCGCCGAAGCAATTCTCATTCTCAGCAGTGCCCGTCGCGCCGCAGCAGCCATCACTTGCACCAGGTCCGCAGCACCCGACCGAGCCCGCAAGGTCAGTGTCCATGACCGAGCGCGCCACCTCCGCGTACTTGGACCGGACCTGCTCCTTCAGGTCAGCGGCGAGGTCTCCGGTCATGGCATCCTCCTACGCATAGATCACCATCGATGCATCTAGCATCTCTGACAGATAGACGACTGTCAATACGTGCTGCATAATGACGGAGTGAGCGATACCGCCCTGGCCGAATCGGCTCAGCTGACGGCTGCGTGCTGCACACCCCTGATGCGAGAGCCGTTGTCCGCAACTCAGGCAGCGGACCTTGCCCAGGTGCTCAAAGCCCTGGCCGATCCCACCAGGCTCCGGCTCGTCTCGATGGTCGCTGCGCACGAAGGCGGCGAAGCCTGTGTCTGCGAGCTGACCGATCCCCTCGGACTAACCCAGCCGACCATCTCGCACCACCTCAAGATCCTGGTCGACGCCGGGATCTTCACCCGCGACAAGCGCGGTAAGTGGGCCTACTACGCCGTCATCCCGGCCACGCTCAACGCGCTCGCCAACACCCTCAGTACCAGGGGTGAGGCCGGTACGGGCACCCAGGTCTCATCGGCCGGCAGCGAACCGGCCCAGGGCGGCCGGGTTCGCGGGCGGGCTAGCCGCTGAAACAGCGGCTTGACCCTACTTACTGTTGTTCCAGTCCCGAATTCATGAGCACCATGGTGCTGTCGGATCTTGGAAAGAACCAGGCGCGGCTGGTCGTGGGCTAGTACGTGTCCTGGGAAAGACCATGCGTGGTTGGTCGTGGACTTTTTCGTGCCCGGTTTCGGGGTGCCTGCCGCTGCTGGTGGCCGGTCTGTTGCGGCGAGTTAGCCGCCAGCCTGGTCCCTTGCCGCAGCACCCTGCTGCGGCGCGTCGCCGGCGGCTAGGTCGAGCTGATACCAGGTGCCTTGCTTACCGCCGATGTGGGCCGGATCGGCCGGGCCAACCGGGACGAACCCGGCCTTGGTCAGCACCTTCTGGGACGCGGTGTTGTCGTGGGAGGTGGCAGCCCTGAGCGTGCGCAGCCCGTGCCTGGCCGCCGCCAGCCGGCACAGTTCTCGCACGGTCGCGGTCGCCAGGCCGCGGCCGGCGACGTCCTGCGCGACCCGGTAGCCGAGTTCCGCAGTGCCGTCCCCTGCGAGGATCAGGTTGAACCGGCCCAGGACTGAGCCATCCTCGGTGACGAGCACGTAGTAGGCGCCGACGCCGGCTTCCTGCTCAGCCAGCAGCGCGCCGTGCTGTTCGGTGAACTCATCGAAGAATCTATCGCCGCGGTCGGAGATGAAGGCGGCGAAGTAGGAGCGGTTTGCCAGCTCGAAGTCCAGGATTGCCGGGGCATGGCCGGGATGCAGCCGCTGTAGCTCTGGCACGGCCCGAGCCTATCAAGCTGGGGTGCCGGTGACATCTGGGTTACCGCCGGGACGGACCTGTCCTGGTGGTGGCACCCTGGCCGCACTCCTCGCACCGAAAATCGCTGTCGCTGTCGCTGTCGGGTCTGATATCCAACAGCAATGAGCGAGGAGACCCTGCCGGGCGGCAACACCGACGGCGCCGTTCGGATCGGTGATGTGGTCTGCAAGCCGGCCTCAGCGTGGACGCCGACGGTGCACGCCCTGCTGCGGCACCTGGAGCGTGCCGGGGTTGCCGGCGTTCCCCGGGCACTCGGCTTCGACGAGCAAGGGCGCCAGATGCTCACTTACCTGCCCGGCGAGGTGATCGGCGACCGTGATCCCTGGCCCGCCTGGGTGTACTTGGACTCGACTCTGGTGCAGGTTGGCCAGTGGATGCGGCGCATTCACGACGTGACAGCTGGCTTCATTCCGCCGGAGGATGAGCGGTGGTTCACCGGTCGCACGATGCGGCCCGGATGGATCATTGGTCACCAGGACGCAGCGCCGTACAACGCGGTGATGGACGGTGACCGGCTGGTCGGCTTCTTCGACTGGGACGAGGCGAGTCCGTCGCCACGAGACGACGATCTGGCGTTCTCGGCCCTGCTCTGGGTGCCGCTCACCGCCCCGCAGGCCGGCGAGCAGTCCGACAGCGGCGATGTCAGGGACCGGTCTCGCCGCCTTCATCTGTTCCTTGATGCCTACCGGTACGACAGTGATCGGCTGGCCTTCGGCGCGGTGATCGTGCAGCGGGCCCGCCGGCAGGCGGGCGTCATCCGCAACATGGCCGAGGCCGGCGACCGGGCCGCGATCGCGCTGCTGCCGATCGCGAGCCGCCTTGAGCAGGCCGCATCGTACGTCGAGGCGCTGCCGGATGCCTTCTGGACGCGCTAGCACAGGCCACCAATGCGCAACACCGCCCGACTGGTCTGGTCAGGGGCCAGGTGGGATCGGGTCGGCTGGCAGTCGCGAGTACATGAGCATGTCCCTGCGAGTGGCGTCAATCTCCATCCAGCTTCGCAGTAGACCCTCGCGCTGGAATCCGGCCTTTTCGGCCGACCGGATAGATGCGATGTTCCACGGCTCGATGTATAGCTCGACCCTCGGAATCCGCAACTCGCCGACGGCCCACTCGGTCACCGCCCGGGCAGCGAGCGCCGCGACTCCCATGCCGCGTGCGGAGTTCGCGACCCAGTAGCCTACTGACGCCCGGCCTAGCCGAAGGTCGCGCAGCCACAACCCCACATGTCCGCAGCTACGGTCTGTTCCGGTATCGGCGATCACAAAGGAGTAGCCGGCTCCGTCTTCGGCCCGCTTCCACTGACGCTCGATGAAACGCCGCCCTTCCTCTGGGCTGAACGTCACCGGCACGGTGCCGATCATCGGTATGTACGGATCAGCGGAGGCTTCGCGAACCAGGTCGAGGTCGGCAAGCGTAAACGGCCGGAGCCGCAACGGCCCGGCGTCCAAGATAGGAACGACCAGCGCGGCGCACATGCGCGCGAGTATCTCAGAGTCCACGCGACAGGCGACAGCCAATAAAAAGTCGCATATCAGGTCGATCGAGGTCGGCTCGGGCGGCCGGCCCGCTGAGCGATGGCGAGATCCCGCAGCGCCATGGTCCTACTTACTGTCGTCCTGACAGCGGTAAGTAGGACCATGGTGCTCATGAATTCGGGGTGGAACAGCAGCAAGTAGGGTCATGGTGCTGTGCCTGCGTCGAGACAAGCTAGCCGAGCAGCGTCAGCAGACGCTCGGCCTGCCGTTCCTGAGTGCCCGCCGGATTGCGCAGGCTTGCCGGGCTCCCCGGGCTGAGCATCAGCAGCCAGAACAGGGCGGCAAGGCGGCGGAATCGCAGCGTGCGAACCCGCTCCGGCTCGGTGAGGTCGAACAGGCTCAGCAGCGACTCCGCGTCGAGCTGGCAGTCAGACCAGGCCGAGATGTGCTCGACCAGCACGGCGAGTTCGAAAGCGCGGTCGCTCAAGCCGGCATCCTCGAAGTCCACGATCCGGACCTCGCTGCCATCCCAGAGAAAATTCGCCAGATTGGAGTCGCCCTGGCCGAGCACTAACGTCCCATCCGGACTTGGACTCTCGTCCACGCCGAGCACGGTGCCATCGAGCCAGCGAGCGGCAGCGCGGCGCGCGTGCTCGACAGGCGGCGGGCCGACGGGCGGCCGACCGCTGAGCGGCGGGTCGCTGAGCGGCAGGCTGCTGACGAGCATCCGGCGGACCTGCCGGGCGAATCTCACGGAGTTGGGCGGTGGCGGGAAGGCCAGCCGTAACGTCGTGGCGGGGACCGCGTGCCAGAGCCGGAGCAGCGCAGCCGACAGCGCCTCGCGCTGTGCGGTCGACAGCGGCTGGTCGCCGAGCGGAGCACCGGGCAGCCGGGTCATGACGATGACCGGATTCCCGTCGTCGAAGTCGGTGCGCACCGGGCTGGCCGCAAGGCCGGGCTGGTGCCGGGCCAGCAGCGTCAGCGCGGTCCACTCGCGAGCGGGCTCTCCGCGATCCCAGGACGTATAGCGCTTGGTGACGACGCCGTCGCCGGCATCGACGCGGACCTGGTGGGTGATAGCTCGCTCTGGCATCGCCGCCTCTTCCCTGCCGATGGCGCTAGGACGTTCCCAGCTGAGCCAGTTCCGCTGGCGTGAAGGCGCGCAGTACGTCGAAGTAGTTACCGTCCGGGTCGGTCATGACAACCCACTCCACGTCGCCCTGGCCGACGTCGGCGCGGCGGGCACCGAGCGATTCGATGCGGGCGACCTCGGCAGCCTGGTCCTGCGGACGCAGGTCCAGATGCAGCTGATTCTTACTCGGATTCGCCTCTGGCACCCGCAAGAACAGCAGATCAGGGCTGACGCCCTCGTCGGCACTGCCCGCAGGGGGCTCGAGGACGACCTGGTCCAGGCTGTCGGACGTACGTCGCCAGCCCAGCACGGCCTGCCAGAAATCGGCGAGCTTGCCGGGGTCAGTGGAGTCGATGCACAGGCACTGGATTCTGATAGTCATGGCCACGACTGTGCGAGCCGGAGGTCCCCGTCAGCAACCGAATTAACGGAGCCAGCGGCCCAACGTTGCGGCCGGACGAAGTGAAGTCAGGCACCCGGCACGTGGTAGCGCAGCAGGAGCAGTTCCAGGTAGTGCGACGCGAGCTGGCAGCCTGCCAGCGCGATCGGCGTGGCGGCCCAGGCCGCGATCCGGCTCTTCCTGACCAGCGCGATGAGCGCGATGATCACCGCGCCGGTGGCCCAGAAGACGAAATGGCTGTCGGCCAGCGCGGCGGTGGCCTGGGCGACGCAGGTCGGAGTAGTCGTAAAGACGACGTGACAGATGTCGCGCGGGGTGCTGACGGTCTGCAGCGGCCCGGGCACGGTTGGCCAGACCTGCCAGGTGAAAATCCCGGCGCCGATCCCGACGAGGTGCCACCATCGCGCCGGGTCGCCATGGGAGACCTGAACCTGGATCCACTGCGTGATCGCGCATCCGATCACGATGGCGACTGGCACGAGCAGCACTATCTCCGCGACCAGCGCCGACATGGCGTTGACGACCAGTCCGCCGACGAGTTCGGCGATCAGCGCGCCGAACACGACGATCCAGGCGGTGATCCCGCCCTGCCACGGCCGCGCGAGGAAAGGTGGTCGCACCGTGACTGCCCCAGTCGACTGCAGCACGGTCACTCCCTCGGCAGATTTCGTTAGAAATCTGAGCTTACCCGGCCCGGTGCCTGGCCGTGAATGCGCGCTCACGCCTGACGTCGCGGCTGAAGGCGACGCACCAGGTAAGAATCGCGCCGATGCGATTGCGGAATCCGGTGAGAAAGGCGATGTGGATAAACAACCAGAAGACCCAGCCAGCGAATCCGCTCAGCTTCAGCCGGCTGCCGCCGGAGACGATGGCGTTGCCCCGCGAGATATAGGCCGCGCTCCCGAGGTCCCGGTACCTGAAGGGGCGGTCGGGTGCCGTCTCGCCCGCGAGCTTGCGCCTGAGCTGACGCCCGGCGTAAAGGCCCGCCTGCATCGCGACCTCGGCGACGCCCGGCAGGTCGCGCAGGCTCATCATGTCGCCGGCGACGTAGATCTCGGAATGGCCGGAAATCGTGAGATCGTCGCCGACCTTGACCCGGCCCGCGTGATCCTGCTCGGCGCCGGTCGCCTGAGCGAGCGCCGACGCCAGCGGCGGCGCGGCGACCCCGGCAGTCCAGAACACGGTCCCGGCGTCGAACCGGCTCTGGTGCCCGTCGCGATCGCTGACCATGATGCCGTCCTGGTCGACGTCGGTAACCCTGGTGCCCATGTGCAGCTCGACACCGAGCCTGGTCAGCTCATGACTCGCCCGATCGGACAGCCGGTCGCCGAACGAGGTAAGCGGCTCCCGGCCGCCGTCGAAGAGCAGTACTCGAGCGTCCTCCGGCTGTGCTCGCCTGAACTCGTCGTTCAGCGTCTTGGTCGCCACCTCGCGGATCTGCCCGGCAAGCTCAACCCCAGTCGGACCGGCGCCGACGAGCGCGAAGGTCAGCCACTTGCGCCGCTCGTTGGCGTCGGCGGCAGTCTCGGCCAGCTCGAACGCGCCGAACACGCGCCGCCTGATCGTCAGCGCATCGCCGATCGTCTTCATGCCGGGCGCCTGCGCCGCGAACTCGTCGTGGCCGAAATACGACTGCTCGACGCCGGCGGCGACGACCAGGTAGTCGTATCCGAGGCCGAATCGCTCACCGGTCGGGCGCTCGCAGGTGACCGTGCGCGCGGTGGCGTCCACATCGGTGACCCGCGCCATCTCGCAGTCGACGTTCGGATACCGGCGCAGAATCCGCCGCAGCGGCGCCGTGATCTGGCCCTCGGACAAGATGCCGGTCGCGCACTGGTACAGCAACGGCTGGAAGAGATGGTGCTCGGACCGGTCGACTAGCGTGACCTCGCAGTCCGCGCGCCTCAGCTCCCGCACGGCGAAGAGCCCGGCGAACCCGCCGCCGACGACGACGACCCGGCGTCGTGTCATGGCTCCTGTCATGGCTGCGGGTTGTCCCACACGTCGCCTGCGCTGAGCAGGGCGTCGGCTTCCTTCGGTCCCCAGCTGCCCTTGGCGTAGGGGTGCACGGGAACGGCGTTGCCCATCACGGGATCGACGATCCGCCAGGCCGCCTCGACGGTGTCCTGCCTGGCGAACAGCCCGCGGTCGCCGGCCAGCGCGGCGCCGATCAGCCGGTCGTACGGGCGCATGTCGTGCGTGGGCTGCTCGGCGAACGTCAGCGTCTCGGGCTGCGGCTGCCAGCCGGAGCCGGGCTTCTTGCCCGACACCGTCAGGCTGACCCGGGCAGCAGGATTGACCCGGAACCGCAACGCGTTCACATCGGAACTACCGAGCTGGATCCCGAAGACGTCGTGCGGCGGGCGGTTGAACCTGATCGCCACTTCGGTCGACTTGAGCGGCAGGCACTTGCCGGCCCTGATCAGGATGGGCACGCCGGCCCAGCGCCAGGAATCGAGGCTCAGCCGCACGGCGACATAAGTCTCGACGGTCGAGTGCGGGTCGACGCCAGCCACGTCGTGGTAGCCCTCGTACTGGCCGCGCACTGTCGTCTCGGGCGTGAGCTCGGACAGCGCGCTCACGATCTCCGACTTCGACGACCGCCAGGTGTCGAGGCCTCGGCTGTCCGGCGGCTCGGCGAGCACCGAGGCCAGTACCTGGAGCAGGTGATTTTGCAGCACGTCCCGGATCGCGCCGGTCTTGTCGTAGAACGCGCCCCGGTCGGCGACGTCGAAGTTCTCCGCCATCGTGATCTGGATGCTCTGCACCTGACTGCGGTTGAGCAGTGGCTCGATCATCGAGTTCGCGAACCGCACGAACAGCATGTTCTCGACTGGGTCGAGGCCGAGCCAGTGATCCACGCGGTAGATGTCATCCTCGGCGAAGTGCTGGTGCATGGAGTTGTTCAGCGCCTGAGCGCTGGCGAGGTCGTGTCCGAAGGGCTTCTCGACCATGACCCGCGACCCCGATGCCCGGCCGGCGGCCGCGATCCCGTCGGCGATCCGCCCGAACAGGGCCGGCGGCACCTCCAGGTAATAGAGCACCTTCTTGTCCGGGCCAAGTTCGTCGGACATCTGCTGATAGGTGGCGTCCGAGCCCAGGTCGCCGTCGATGTACCTGAGCAAGCTCAGCATCTTGACGGCCGCGGGTGACCCCGGGTCGATCCCGTTGTGCTGCAGCGACTGGGAGGCGTAGTCGCGGAACTGGTTCAGCTCCCAGCCGCTCTTGGCTATGCCGATCACCGGCACGTCGAGCACTCCGCGCTCGACCAGGCCGACGAGCGCCGGAAATGTCTCCAGCTTGGCGAGGTCTCCGGTGGCACCGAAGATAACAAGTGCGTCGGCTTTTTCCGCTGGCGTCGTCATGACTTCCCTCCTGAGCGCGGCCCTTCGGGAACCGGACCGAACGGAAGTGTCCTTGTCAGCCAGGCGATACCTAAACACCCGGGATGGGTGATGTGTAGAACGCGCTCGCAGGGCAGGTTTTGCCTATGACTGATCGATACGACGTCATCGTTATCGGCTCAGGAGCAGGTGGCGGGACGCTGGCGCACACGCTGGCGCCGTCAGGCAAGAAGATCCTGCTGCTAGAACGGGGCGACTTCCTGCCGCGAGAGGTGGCCAACTGGGATCCTGCGGCCGTCTTCGTCGAGGGCCGGTATATGTCGCGGGAGATCTGGTATGACGCCGAGGACAAGCCCTTCCAGCCGCAGGTGCACTACTTCGTCGGCGGCGCGACCAAGCTGTACGGGGCCGCGCTCTACCGGCTGCGGCCAGCCGACTTCGGCGAGATCAAGTACTCCGACGGGGTGTCGCCCGCGTGGCCGCTCGACTACCGCGACCTGGAGCCCTGCTACACCAGGGCGGAGTGGCTGTACCAGGTGCATGGCGCTCACGGCGAGGACTCGACCGAGGGCTTCGCCTCGAAGCAGTACCCATGGCCAGCCGTCACGCACGAACCGCGACTGCAGCGGATCGCCGACGACCTGACGGCGGCTGGATATCACCCGTTCCATGCGCCGTGCGGGATCCTGCTCGACGAACGGCACCGCGCAGCGAGTAGCTGCATCCGATGCGCGTGGTGCGACGGCTATCCGTGCCTCGTGCACGCCAAATCGGACGCCGAGACCATCGCCGTCCGCCCGCTGCTCGACCGGCCGAACGTGACGCTGCTGACCGGCGCCGAGGTGACCAGGCTCGGCACCGACCCATCGGGCCGAGTCGTCACCGAGGTCGTCGTGCGCCGAGCTGGTCAGGACGAGCGCTACTCGGCCGACATCGTGGTACTCGCGGCCGGAGCGGTCAACACCGCCAAGATCCTGCTGAGCTCGGCGTCGGAGCAGCATCGGGCCGGACTGGCCAACGGCTCGGACCAGGTCGGCCGGAACGTCATGCTGCACAACAGCAAGGCCGTCGCCGCGCTCGCGCGCGAGCCCAACGAGACCGTGTACCAGAAGACGCTCGGGATCAACGACTTCTACCTCGCGACCGAGGATCGGCCGCCGCTCGGCAACATCCAGATGCTCGGCAAATCCAACGCCGGCGCGATCAAGGGCGAAGAGCCCAAGCTCACCAGGTTCGCACCCCGTCGGGCGCTTGACGAGGTCGCTCGGCACAGCGTCGACTACTGGCTGACCACCGAAGATCTGCCGCAGTCTGGCAACCGGGTCACGCTCGATGGCGAAGGAAAGGTACACCTGGCCTATTCGCCGACCAATGCCGCCGAGACCGCCGGCTTGTACACGGAGCTGAAGACCATCTTGAACAAGACTGGCATGGCGGCTCATCATGTCCTGCGCAAGAACTTCTACCTGGATATGGACGTGCCAATTGCCGGAGTGGCACACCAGGCTGGCACCTGCCGTTTCGGCCGTGAAAGCTCTTTGTCTGTTGCCGACGTCAACTGCAAGGCCCATGAGCTCGACAATCTCTACTTCGCCGACGCGAGCGTCTTCCCGAGCATCGGCGCAGTCAACCCGGCGCTCACGGTCATGGCCAACGCGATCCGGGTCGGCGAGCACCTCGCCGAGCGACTGGGCTGAGTGGCGGCGCTGATGATCGTGATCGTGGCGGGCGTCTCGGGCAGCGGCAAGACGACGGTCGGCTCGCTGCTCGCCAGCGAGCTCGGCTGGCCCTATACGGACGGCGACTCGCTGCATCCGCCGGCGAACGTGGCGAAAATGGCCAGCGGCCAGCCGCTGACGGACGCCGACCGGGCGCCGTGGCTGGCAGCCGTCGGCTCGTGGGTCGATGGTCAGATCGCGCGCGGGGCGTCCGGCATCGTGGCGTGCTCGGCGCTCAAGCGCCAGTACCGGCGAACGCTGCTCGACCAGCGGCCCGGCGCCGTAGTTGCCTTCCTGCTGATCGACTACGAGGTCGCGGCCAGCCGGCTGGCGGCTAGACGGGGGCATTTCTTCGACCCCGAGTTGCTGGGCAGCCAGTTCGCCGACCTGGAGCCGCGGCCGGCGACGAAGCCCAGGTCGTGCCGGTACCGGTGCGGGACAGCCCGCAGCGGACGGTCGACGACGTTGTCCACAGGCTGGGGATAGATGCCGGCACCAGCCGCCCGGGT
This sequence comes from uncultured Actinomycetota bacterium, assembly GCA_963737865.1. Classification (GTDB taxonomy): domain Bacteria; phylum Actinomycetota; class Actinomycetes; order Streptosporangiales; family Streptosporangiaceae; genus Chersky-822. The sequence goes on from CAVTUG010000002.1 coordinate 282,394, forward strand.
GCCTCGGCGTGAGCGCGGGCAGCCTCTTCGGCCAGGTGGCGGGGCTGGCCTTGCTCGCTGCCGTCTATCCGCCGGGGATGCTCATCGCGGCGCTGTACCTGGCGTCCGAGCGACCGGGGCGTACCACCATCGCGTACGTCGCCGGCGGGCTCGTCATGGTCACCGTGGTCGGCCTCGCCGCGCTGTTCGCGATCCGGGCGGGCGGGCTCAGCCACTTCCACCAGCATCAGACCAGATACGGGCTGAGGCTCGGGCTCGGCGTGCTGGCGATCGTCGCGTCGGTCGTGATGTTCGTGCGCCGGGGACGGCAGCGGAAGACGGCGGCGGAGCCCGAGAAGCCGAAGAAGCCGAAGAAGCCCAAGAAACCCGGCCTGATCCAGCGACTGTCGGCGCGGCCGAGCCCGGCCACCGCGTTTGCCGTCGGTGCGGTGATGTTCGGCCCGTCGGTGACCTTCATCGCAGCGGTGCAGGTGGTGGCGACGGCGAAGGTCAGTCTGGGCGACACGGTGGCGGCGATGGTCTTGATCATCGTGCTGACCGTAGCCTTCGCCTGGCTGCCGCTCGTCGCCTACGCGGTAGCCCCCGACCGGACCGTCGCGGTGCTGCGGGCTTGCGAAGCCTGGCTGCGCCGGCACGGCCGGACAGTGCTCGCCGTCGCGATCGCAGTGGTCGGCGTCGTCCTCGTGACTCAGGGCATCACCGGGCTGGCGTAGGCGCTAGTCGCGGTCGGACCACGCGCTGGCCCGGGTCGAGCTGTCGAGCATCGACGTCCGCCCGGAGCGCGAGGACACGTGCGCTGCCGGCTCGCCGGCGGCGGGTGGTGACGGCGGGTCGCCGGCGCCCGGATCGGTCGCGCTCGCCCCGCCAGTGCTCGACTGCGACTTCCGGCCGAAATGCAGGAACGCGGTCAGCGCGACGATGACGACCGCGATCCCCAGGCCGAGGAAGAGCACGCCGCGCGCGTCGTGCGTTTCCACGAGCTGGTCGACGAACGTGATCGCGGCGACCAGGATCAGCATCGACACGACCCTCGCCTTGAGGTCTTCGAGGTCGCGCATCCGCAGCCAGTTCGGCAGCCAGTACTGGTGCCCGGCGCGCTCGCGGCGCAGCACGAACAGCTCGTAGAAGCCAAAGGCCGCGATCATCAGCGTCGCCCCGACGAGGAAGGTGTCCATCACGACCAGGAACACGCCGAGCCGGCCGCCAACCCTGGCCGGCTCGCCGACGTCACCGTCAGCGGTCCTGATAAAGATGTCGGCGCCGTAAACGAACGAGCCGGCGGCGTCGGCCATCAGGAAGATCACCGGGATCAGGACCAGCAGCCTGGACCACGCGAGGAGCCGCTCGAACCGGTCCTGGATCGTCCGGCCGCTCTGGTGATGCCGCCTGGCTCGCTCGACGGCCACGACGCGGCGCGCCTCTCGGGCCCCGTGCTCGTCATCCGCCGGTTCGCTCACACGGCACTAGTACCCAGAGTCACTAGAGGACTACTGTTAGCTCCCGAATTTGATGATTGCACCGCCGGACGTGGCGCCTACCAGGTCGACGATCGCGGCGTCGCCGAGCAGCGAGGACTTGGTGCCAGGAACGCGGGTCAGGGTGCCGATGCCTAGCTGCCTGCCGTTGATCGTCGGGACCGGAGCCTTGGTCACCGTCCACTTGCCCTGCGCGAAGTGCAGGAGCACCACCTTGTTCGCTGGGCTCGGAGTTCGCCCCGCTAGCCACAGGCCGCCGTGGCCGTCGGAAGCGATCGGTCCGGACAGTGAGCCCGCCGGCAGGCCCTTGCTCTCCTTGCTCCACTTTTTCCCGTCCCAGTGCAGCAGCAGAATCGGCCCGGCCTTGGTCGCCGAAGCGCTGAAGGCCGCGATCCAGACGTTCGCGGGTGACAGCGCCAGCACCTGGCGCAGGAAAATCTGCTGGCCCGTCGGCAGGAGGTGCTTAGGCAGCGCCACGATCTGCCAGCTATGACCGTCATAGTGCATTGGCTCGGAACGGCCCGACGCCTCGCTGAGCGCCCAGATATTGGACGGTGACGAGGCGCTGGTCAGCCCCGTCTCACTGTTGCCGGTGACGGCGTCAGGCAGCCTGATGGTGTGCCAGGTGCTGCCGTTGAAGTGGACGGCGAATCCCTTGCGCACTGTGAGGTCGCTGTTCAGGGCGGTGTAGAACACCCAGGTGTTCGAAGGCCCGAACGTCTGCACCGAGGTGATGATGACCTGGAACGTCCCCTGCGTGAACGACTTGATCGTCCAGGTCGAGCCGCTGAGATGAGCGACGCTGGGCTCGTTGGCGAACGCGACCCAGACATTGGTCGGCGACGACGCGCTGACCTGGGTGGCGAAGCTTCCGGGAGGACCAAGGAAGATGCCTCGCGTCCACTTGCCGTTGCGCAGGTGGTATATCACCGGTGCTTCCGTCTCGGACTCCCCAGCGGCCCAGGCGCTGCCGTCCTTGAAGGCCACCATGCCGCCTTCAAGCGAGAGACCGTTCTTGACGAAGCTCTTGATGATCCGCCAGCCCGGCGTCGTCGCCTGAGCCCGGTCCAGCGCTGCAGCCGGGAGCACCGAACTCGCGCCGAGCGCCATCACCGAGAAGACCGACACGGCGCCTATGCGGCGTATTTTGCCCATACGATGAATTGTCGCATCACCGCGACCCTCCGTAAAAGCCCGGAGCGGTCCCGCAAACCCGGACATAACGGCGTCTAACTCGGGCCTCGCCGTCTGAGCGGCCTGGCTTCTGACAGCAGCATGGTCCTACTTGCTGTCATCAGGACGACATTAGGTAGGACCATGCTGCTGTTGAATTGCGCCGTAACAGCAGTAAGTAGGGTCTTGGTGCTGACGCTTGGGTCTTGTGACAGTCGCGCGCTGAGGTGACTGGCTCAGGCAGTCACCGAGCTTACGGGTATGAAACGCCACGAAACTCGGAAAACACGACAACGCCCCCGGAGCAAGTGCTTGCTCTCGAGGGCGTGCCCTGTGCCGGTGCGAGGTCGCCTCACGGCGAAAAGCTCAACGCGGCTCCAGCCGAACGGTAATCCGCGCCGGCAAATGTGTAGGCCCGGGGGACACAACACACCGACGAGATGTGTAACACCTGGGGCCGGCGAGGTTATTCCGTCGCCCTCGAAAGACCTCCCGTACGGGCACTACCCGAGCGGGGATACGCTGAGAATCCAGGTTTGACGGCAAGCAGGTGCTGCGGCAAGAGGAGCGGCGCGACATGGTTGCGAACGTCTCGGCCATCGGCTGCATAGGCGTCATCACCGTCGCGACCCGCGGCGAAGCCGGACCAGGCGAGGTCCAGGTCAAGATCCGGGGTGGCTCAGAGGCGTTCATCGCCTGGTCTATCGAGCCGCTGCCGAAGGGGACCACCGTCCTGGTGATCGAAGAGCGCGGGGCGAGGACCGTCGATGTCAGCGAATGGGTCGACCCGCTGGGCCCGCTTGATCCGTCGTTAAGACCATGACCGGCGACGGCGCGGGGCCGTCGTCCAACCCCTATCGGAGATGAACATGCTCGGTTACCGAGTCCCCAGGCCCGACGAGGCGATGCTGATCTCTGGCGGGAAGCACGGCATGAGCGGGGCACCCTTCCGGGTGGTGACCGGTCATGGCGCTTTCGTGCTTCCGTTCGTCAGGAGAGCGAACTTCCTCACGCTGTCGATGTGCGAGGCCGAAGTATCAGAGCAGTGCGTGACGAAGCAGGGCATCGCGCTCAACGTCCGCGCTGTGATCGCCTTCAAAGTCGGCAACGACCAGGAGAGCATCGTCAACGCCGGGCAGCGGTTCCTGTCCGACCAGGACCAGATGTCCACCTTGACCGGCCGGATCTTCGCCGGTCACCTGCGGTCCATCATCGGCTCGATGACGGTCGAGGAGATTGTCACCGAGCGGCAGAAGCTGGCGACGGAGGTACTCGACGGCTCCAAGGCCGAGATGGCCAAGATCGGGCTGAGCGTCGACTCGCTCCAGATCCAGTCGATCGACGACATGAATACGGGCTACATCGACGCGATGGCCGCACCGCACACCGCGGCCATCCAGCGGCAGGCCCAGATTGCCCAGGCGCAGGCCAACCAGGCGTCCTCCGAGGCGCAGCAGCAGTCGCAGCGGGCCCAGGCCGAGTACGCCAGGCAGACCGCGGTCGTCCAGGCGCAGTACAAGGCCGAGGTCGACAAGGCCCAGGCCCAGGCCGCCCAGGCCGGGCCGCTCGCTCAGGCTGAGGCTCAGATGGAGGTGCTCCGTGCTCAGGCCGAGCTCGCGCAGCGCCAGTCTGAGCTGCGTGAGCGCCAGCTCGTGTCCGAGGTGATCAAGCCGGCCCAGGCCGAGGCCGACAAGGTGCAGATCCTCGCCAAGGCCGACGCGGAGCGGGTCAGGCTCCAGGCCGAGGCGGCTGCCTCGCACAACAAGATCGCGCTCGACCGGATGCTCATCGAGCAGCTTCCGCAGATCGTCAAGGAGGCTGCGACCGGGCTGCAAGGCGCTAACCTGAACGTCCTGAGCGGCGCGGACGGACTGAGCGAGCTCGCGGCCGGCCTGGTCTCCCAGGGCCTGACCATCCTCGACTCGGTCAAGAAGGGCCTGATCAGCGAACAGAGTGCTCGGCCAGACCAGCCGGCCAAGCCGGGGCTCACCGCCGGCACCACCCCCAACGGCGACTCCGCTTGAGCGAATCACCCGACCGCATCGATGATCGGGGGGACTAGCCCCTGATCCGGGCCGCAGGCTCGCCAATCCCTCGCGAATTTGGCTCACAGTGCAGCGCGGTGAGCCATTCGGCGCATCAACTCAGGTGTCGGGCTGTTCGGTGCCTGGATGGTCGGCCGCCGGACTAAGCGATTCGATCGTCGTGAGGGAGCGCTGGTTCAGTGGGCTTCGCTGAGGAGTTCGTGGACTTTGCCGAAAGCGCTTCGCCAAGGCTGCGGCGAACGGCCTACCTGCTCTGCGGTGACTGGCATACCGCCGAGGACCTGGTGCAAAGCGCGCTCGCGAAGGTCTTCGTGTCCTGGCGCAAGATCAGGCGCCACGAAGCCGCGCACGCGTACGCGATGCGGACGCTGATGAATTGCTATCTGGCCGACCGCCGGCTCAAGCGACCGGTCGAGGTTCTCACTGATCGGCTCCCAGAGACGGCCTATGCCGCACCAGCGCCAGAGAACCGGCTTCTGGTGCTCGCTGCGCTGGCGCAACTGCCACAGAAAGCGCGCGCCGTCGTGGTGCTCCGCTACTGGGCGGACCTGAGCGTGGACGAGACGGCTCAGGTGCTGGGCTGCTCAGCGGGAAACGTGCGCAGTCAGAGCACTCGTGCACTGAGCAAGCTGCGGCTGGTTCTCGGAGACGCGATGAGCGAGCCTGGCTCGCCGTACCGGCACGTGACAGATCGGCACGAGATGACGGGTGCGTGAGATGGACGAGCAAGCACTGCGGGCGCTGCTGTCGGATGCGCTGGCCGGTGAACCGCCCATCAGGCCGGTCGGCCAAGGCGCGCTCCGAGCGGGAATCCGGCTGCGCTGGTGGCATCGGCTCGGCGCGGCGAGCTGCTTCGCCTTCGTGGCAGGGATCGCCGTGGGCGTGCCGCTGGCGGTCCAGTCATCGGGCGTCAGTCCGGACGGCCCTGCTGGTGCCGCCCATGCGCCGACGCTTCAGGAGCGGCCGGGCGGTCTGGGTCGCCGTGGCGACCTTCCGAGACAGGCGAGCTTCAGCCCAGACAGCAAGACCCTCGTCACCGCCGACAACGACGGCAGCGCGCGGTTCTGGAGCGTGGCCAGTGAACGCCAGCTCGGCGCGCCCATCAAGGTCGATGGCGTCTTTATCCGCGACGCCGCCTTCAGCCCGAATGGCAAGGTTGTCGCCACTGTCGACACGGCGGGCACCGCCCGGTTGTGGAGTGTGGCCAGCCACCGCCAGCTCGGCGCACCCATCCAGGCCAGCAGCAAGAAGCTGGTGTCGGTGGCCTTCAGCCCGAACGGCGAGGTCCTGGCTACCGCCGGGGCCGATGGTAGCGCCCGGTTGTGGAACGTGGCCTCTCGCCGCCAGCTCGGCCCGGATCTGAGGTCAGGAAGCGCCGTGACACGGGTGATCTTCAGCCCCGACGGCAAGCTGATCGCCACCTCAGAGGAAGACGGCACCGTGCTCTTGTGGAGCGTGGCCACCGACCAGCGGATCGCGACGCTCGCGGACAGCGGGAACCGGCTCTATCCCCAGGCGACGGTCTTTAGCAGTGACGGCAAGATCCTCGCCGTCGCCGCCAATGACCTGAGGGAGTGGAGCGTGGCCAGCTACCGGCGGGTCGGCCAGACAATCCATCCGGGCACGCCAGTCACCAGCGGCATCGTGTTCACGCTCGATGGCAAGACGATCATCACCACGCACGGCGGCTCGATCGAGGAGTGGGACGCGACTACTTACCGCGAGATCGGCCTGCCCGTGACGCCCGCCGGTTTTAACGGCTTCGCCGCAGAGGCGATCAGCCCTGACGGAAAGGTCCTGGCTACCACCGAGTCCACCCGTCCGGCCCGGTTGTGGAACCTGGCCGGATAACCGGCAGAAGAAAAGGGAGCAAAGAGATGAGTGAAGAAAATCCGGCTGGCCAACGCGGCCTGCGAGCCAGGAAACGGCCATGCTGGCGGCACCGCCTTGGCGCAACTGGGGTCTTCGCCGTCGTGACGGCGATCGCTATCGCCTTCACCCTGGCGCTGCACACCTCAGGCGTCAGTCAAGCCGGTCAGGCCGCCCCAGCCGGTCCTGCTCGCATCGCTTCCAGTGCACCGACGATTCACGAGCTGGGGGGCGCGATGGGCAGCGGTCGCGACCAACCGAGGGAGCTGAGTTTCAGCCCCGATAGCAAGATCTTGGTCACGGCCGACGCCGACGGCACCGCCCGGCTGTGGAGCGTGGCTACTGAACACCAGCTCGGCAAGGCGATCAAGGCCACCGGCACCGGCGTCGGCATCCGCGATGCGGCCTTTAGCCCGGACGGCAAGATGCTGGCGACCGTTGACGGGAAAGGGTCCGCGCAGTTCTGGGACGTGGCCAGCCGTCACCAGCTCGGCGCTCCCATCAAGGTCAGCAGCAGGAAGCTGTTCTGGGTCGCCTTCAGCCCGGACGGCAAGGTTCTTGCCACGGCCGGCGCGGACGGCATCACTCGCCTGTGGGACGTTGCCACCCGCAGTCAGCTCGGCGCGGCGATGCCGTCGCCAGGAACCAAGGTCAGGGAGGCCGTATTCAGCCCGGACGGCAAGCTGCTCGCTACGTCCGCTGACGACGGGAGCGTCAGGCTGTGGAGCGTGACCACCCATCGGCAGGTCGGCAAGCTCGTGGACAGCAAGGACCGGGGCATCGCCCCAGAAGTGGCCTTTAGTCCGAATGGCAAGATCCTGGCTGTGGCCGGCGGTCTTGACCTACGGGAGTGGAGCGTGGCTAACCACAAGCAACTGGGCAAGACAATGCATCCGAGCCGTTTCAACACCAACGGGGTGGTGTTCACGGCCGACGGCAAGACGATCATCACCGTAACCCCTGACAATGTGATCGAGGAGTGGAACGCGGCCTCTCGCGACGAGATCGGCTCGCTCACTGTCGCCGGCCATAAGAACAATTTTGAACAGGCGACCATCAGTCCCGACGGCAAGCTGCTGGCCACCGCCTCGTACAGCGGCGCCGCCCGGCTGTGGGAGCTGGGCAGTTAACACCTAAAACAATCAGGATCAAAATAGGTCATCGCGACTACTAAATAAGCATATGCCCGCGCCAATTAAAGCGATGGCAGCATAGTAAGGCATATGAACCATTCGACTGCTATCTACGTCGCTGTCGCCGCGACGGTGAGCCTGGCTGTTGGCTGGTATGCCTGTAAGGCGTGGGTCGCGCACGGCGATGTCGGCGGCACGGTCAGGAAGATCTCAGGACTGAAGCGGGCCCGCACGCACAACGGCGGTATCGCCATCGTGATCTTCCTGGCCGCCGCCGTCATCCTGTACGGTCTCGTGACCAGGCATCACTGAAGTCGCCCGGATAGGCCGTCGTCGCCGGACGGGATCGGCGAGCGCAGCGGTGAGCTGGTCGAGCGCCTGGACGGTATGCGCGCTCACGACGGCGTCGCAATGTGGCCACGCGGCGGCCATTCCGCCGGCCAGCGGCTGATACGAGGCACTCTTAGTTCTTGGATTAACCCATACAATTTTGAACGCAACCAGCGACAGCCGCTCCATTTCCTTACGCAGGAGTTGCGGGTCGCCGGTCTCCCAGCCGTCCGAGATGATCACGACGACCGCACCACGAGCCATTCCCCGGCGGCCGTAAGAATCGTTGAAATCCTTGAGTGCCGCCCCGATCTTGGTGCCGCCCATCCAGTCGGGAGCCGCCTGGCCCGCCTGGCGCAGCGCGTGCGCGGGCAGTTTCCGATCGAGCGCTGGAGTAAGCCTGGTGAGCCTGGTCGCGAACGTGAAGACCTCCGCGCCCGCGCCACCCGCCGCGCAGTAGAGCAGCTGGATCATCGCTCGCGCATAGGGCTCCATCGAACCGGAAATGTCGCACAGCACCACCAGGCGCCTCGGCCTGGTCGATGGCGTCCGGCCGATCAGCTCGAACGCGTGCCCGCCGGTCCGCCTGGCTTGCCGCAACGTGGCCCGCAGGTCGATGCGAGCGCCACCGGGCCGGCGCTGCTGCCGTCGCGATCTGCGCTCGGGCACGGCAAGGGTCAGCGCGCGCATGAGCGCCGCAACCGAGGCGAGTTCGGCCTCGGACAGCTCGGCGAAGTCCTTCGAGGCCAGCCGCTCGGCACTGGTGCCGAGATAGCGGTGCTCGATCTCGCGATCCGCCTCGTCGTCGCCGGCGTCCTCGCCCTCGTCGCGGCCACGGTCCGAGCGGCGCGCCTGCGAGGTCATCGACGCGTGCCGCTGGGCGGCTTCGGCCGCACGCGCGAGCAGGTCTTCCGGCGATCTGGCCGGCTGGTCGCGCAGGCCGCCTTGCTCCGCCCCGGCCGCTGCGGTCGGCGTCTCCTCCAGGCTGGCGAAGACCTGGCTGAACACCGCCCGGAGCAAGATCGCGTGGTCCTTGCTGGACACCAGGGTCGCGAGCGCGCACTGGTACAGCGCCTGCCGGGTATGGGGCCGGGCGACTGTGACGGCGGCGGCGAACCGTTCGCACCGCCCAGGTCCGACCGGCAGGCCAGCCTGGCGCAGCGCCGCCCCGAACCGGGCGCTGACCTCGGCCAGGTCACCGACGCCCGTCACCGTCCGTCGAGCTCCAGCAGCGAGGAGTATCCGGCTCGCCGCACGGTCGCGAGGTCCTCTGAGTACTTCAGCACCGCGCCCGACGTCCGCTCGGCACTGGCGAGATCGAGCTGGCCAGCGCCCAGCACCTGCAAGGCGTTCGCCCAGCTGATCGCCTCGGCCACGCCCGGCGGCTTGGCAAGGTCGAGCTCGCGCAGCCGGGCCACGGCGCCGGCCACCTGCTCGACCAGGGGCTCGGCCGCCCCGGCGACTCGCCGCCTGATGATCGCCGCCACCCGCGCGACGTCCGGGTAGTCGATCCAGTGGTACAGGCACCGGCGCTTCAGCGCGTCGTGGAGATCCCGGGTCCGGTTCGAGGTCAGCACCACGATCGGCGGATAGGCGGCCCGGCGGGTACCAAGCTCGGGGATGGTGACTGCGGCCTCGGCGAGCAGTTCGAAGAGGAACGCCTCGAACTCGTCGTCGCCCCGGTCGACCTCGTCGATCAGCAGCACGGCCGGCCGTGGCCCCGGATGGTCGAGCGCGGCCAGCAGCGGACGTTCGAGCAGGTACTCCTCGCTGAACAAGTCGGCTTCGCGCGGGGTCTCGCCGCGTGCCTCGGCGAGCCGGATCGCGAGAAGCTGGCGCGGATAGTTCCACTCGTAGAGCGCCTCGGCCGAGGTCAGCCCCTCGTAGCACTGAAGCCTGATCAGCGGGGTGTCCAGCACCGCCGCCAGTGCCTTGGCCGCCTCGGTCTTGCCGACCCCCGGCTCGCCTTCGAGCAGGATCGGCTGGCCCATCCGCACGGCGAGGAAGAGCGCCGTGCCGAGCGGCTCGTCGGCCAGGTAGCTGGCCTTGTCCAGCGCGGTCAGCAGCGCGGCGACGTCAGGCAGCCGCTCGGATAGATCACTCATTCAGTGCCCTTGCCCCCCGGTGCGCCAACCCAGCTGGACGAACGTGGACCATTTCATCATCTTTCCACCCGGTCGCCGCGCAGCGGCCGGCCCTGGATAGCGCACCAGACGGCGGCCGGCGTGAGCGGCATGTCCGCGTGCGTGACGCCGAACGGCGCGAGCGCGTCGAGGACCGAGTTGACCACGGCTGCCGGTGAGCCCACCGTCGCCGACTCGCCGATGCCCTTGGCGCCGATCGGGTGATGCGGCGACGGGGTGACCGTCGCGCCTAGCTCGGGCGAAGGGCACTCGACCGCGGTCGGCAGCAGGTAGTCCATGAGCGAGCCGCCCAGGCAGTTGCCGTCGGAGTCGAAGGCGATGATCTGCATGAGGGCCATGCCGATGCCGTCAGCGATGCCGCGGTGCACCTGCCCTTCGACGATCATCGGGTTGATCCGCACCCCGCAGTCGTCCACGGCGATGAACCTGCGCACCGTGACCACGCCGGTGCCGGGGTCCACGTCGGTCACGCAGATATAGGCACCGAAGGGGAACGTCAGGTTCGGCGGGTTGTAGACGGTGATGGCGTCGAGGTGGCCCTCGATGTCGGCACCGAGGTCCAGGCCGCTGTGCGCGGCCATCGCGATCTCGGCGATGGCCCTGGCCTGCTCCGGGTCGCCCTTGACGCGCCAGGCGCCGTCCGACCATTCGAGGTCGTCGGCGGACACCTCCATCATCGCGGCGGCGACCAGCCGGGCGCGCTCGCGCACCTTCCTGGCGACCACGGCGGCGGCCGCTCCCGAGACCGCGGTGGAACGGGAGCCGTAGGTGCCCAGGCCGAACGGCGTCCGGTCGGTGTCGCCGTGCACAACCTCGACGTCATCTGGGGACAACCCGAGTTCGGCCGCCACGATCTGCGCGAACGTCGTCTCGTGGCCCTGGCCCTGGGTCTGGCAGGAGACGGCGAGCACGGCCTTGCCGGTCGGGTGGATGCGCAGGTCGGCGCCGTCGGCCATGCCGAGGCCCAGGATGTCCATCTGGTGCTTGGGCCCGGCCCCGACCCCCTCGGTGAAGAAGCTGATCCCGATGCCCATGTACTCGCCGCGCTCGCGCTTGCTGGCCTGCTCTTCGCGCAGTTCAGCGTAGCCCGCGATCTCCATCGCGGCCTGGAGTGCCCTCGGGTAGTTGCCCGAGTCGTACTGCAGGCCGGTCGGGCAGGTGTAGGGAAACTGCTCGGGCTGGAGCAGATTCCGCATCCGCAGCTCGGCCGGATCGGTGCCCAGCCGGCGGGCGAGCAGGTCGACCAGCCGCTCGACCAGGTACACCGCCTCGGTGATCCGCATCGAGCACGAGTAGGCGACGCCGCCCGGCGCCTTGTTCGTGTACACGCCGGTCACTTCGCAGTAGGCGGCGCGCAAGTCGTAGGAGCCGGTGAAGATGTGGAAGAAGCCGGCCGGGAACTTAGTCGGCTGCGCCGCGCAGTTGAAGGCACCGTGGTCGGCGAGTACCTTCGCGCGCACGCCCAGGATCGTGCCGTCCCTCGTTGCGGCGATCTCGCCGTGCATGTGGTAGTCGCGGGCGAACGAGGTGGACATCAGATTCTCTGACCGGTCCTCGACCCACTTGACCGGCTTCCCGGTCACCATCGCGGCGACTATCGCGCACAGGTAGCCGGGATAGACCGGCACCTTGTTGCCGAAGCCGCCGCCGATGTCGGGCGAGATCACCCGGATCTTGTGCTCAGGCAGGCCGGTCAGCATCGCGTAGATCGTCCGGTGCGCGTGCGGCGCCTGCGTCGTCAGCCAGACCGTCAGCCGGTCGCTCACCGGATCCAGGTCCGCGACGACGCCGCAGGTTTCCAGCGGCGCCGGATGCGACCTCGGGTAGAGCATGTCCTGGGCGATCACGACGTCGGCGCTCTCGAAGACCTTGTCGGTCGCCGCCCGGTCGCCTGCGGTCCAGTCGAAGATCTTGTTGTCAGTTCGCCCGGCCACGTCGTCGCGGATCACAGGGGCGTCGGCGGCGAGCGCTCTCTCGGCATCGACGAGGACAGGCAGCGGCTCGTAGTCGACGTTGATGAGCTCGAGCGCGTCCCGGGCCGAGTAGCGGTCCCTGGCGACGACGAACGCCACTTCCTGGCCCTGGAACCGCACCTTGTCGATGGCCAGCACGGCCTGCACGTCCGAGGACAGCGTGGGCATCCAGGCCAGCCCGCGCTCGGCCAGCTGCTCGCCGGTGATGACGGCTTCGACCATGGGATGCGCGGCGGCGGCCGCCGTATCGATCGAGCGGATCCTGGCGTGGGCGAGCGGGCTGCGCAGGATCGCCCCGTAGAGCATTCCCGGCAGGGCGACATCGTCCACGAACGTGCCCTTGCCTCGGACGAAGCGAGCATCTTCCTTGCGGGCGACTGATCCGTACGAGCCGTTCAGCATGAAATCTCTGACGTCGGTCATGCCCGGTCGGCTCCTGCGGTCTCGCGCCTGCGCCGCCCAGCGGACAGAGCGGACGATGTTCTCATACCCCGTGCAGCGGCAGACCTGGCCGGAGAGGGCCTCGCGGATCTCGGCCTCCGAAGGATCCGGGTGATGGTCGAGCAGCCAGCGAGCGGTCAGCATCATGCCGGGGGTGCAGAAGCCGCACTGCAGGCCGTGGCACTGGGCGAAGCCCTGCTGGATCGGGTCCAGTTCGGCGCCCCGGGCCAGGCCCTCGACCGTGCGGACCCGGTGGCCGTCGGCCATCGCGGCGAGCACCGTGCAGGACTTGACCGGGGTCTCGTCGAGCCAGACCACGCAGGCGCCGCAGTTGGACGTGTCGCAGCCCCAGTGCGAGCCGGTGAGCCTGAGCTCGTCCCTGATGAAGTGGATGAGCAGCAGTCTCGGCTCGATGACCCGGGTGTAGTCGGTGCCGTTCACGGTGACGGTGATCTGCACGTTCAGGCTCCCAGCTGGCCGGTGCCGGGCCGCGCGGCCAGTGCTCGGGAGGTTGCGCGGCGCAGGGCTCGGACCGTGAGCTCGTTCGCCAGATGCTTCTTGTACTCGGCCGGGCCGCGCTGGTCGGAGACCGGGCTGCAGTGCTCGGCGGCGATTCGCCCGGCCTGCGCGAAGGTGTCGTCGGTCGCCGGGCGGCCGCGCAGGAACTCCTCGGCCTCTGGCGCCGAGAAGTGCCTGGCACCGACTGCCGTCAGGCCGATGCCGGCCGCCTTGACTGCGGCCTGGCGGGTCAGCCGGCGTCGTCCAGCCAGACTGAGACGCCCGCCGCGGCGACCGGCCAGTCACCGACCCGGCGACCGACCTTCTCGTACGCGCTGCCCGCACCGGGCCTGATCGCGATCCGGATCTCGGTGAGGATCTCGGCGGGCGCGACCACGGTCTCGTAGGGGCCGACGTGGAACTCGCGAGCCGAGACCGTCCTGGTCCCGCTCGTGCTCGCGATGATCATGGTCGCTTCCAGCGCCGCGAAGGCGGCCGACAGATCTTCCGACGGATCGGCCTGACACAGCGATCCGCCCACGGTGCCCCACAGCCGCACGACGGGGTCGGCGATGACCCGCTCGGCGTCGTGCAGGATCGCGAAGTGCTGCCCTGCCAGCGGCGAGTCGAGCAGTCCCGCATGCCTGGTCATCGCCCCGATCCTGAGTTCACCGCCCGTGACCTTGAGATAGGCGAGGTCGGTGAGCCCGTTGATGTCGATCAGCGTCTCCGGCTGCGCGAGCCTGAGCTTCATCATCGGGATCAGGCTGTGCCCGCCCGCGAGAACCCGCGCCTCGGGGCCGAACTTCTCGAGCAAGTTCAGCGCATGCTGAAGACTCGAAGCCTTCTCGTACTCCACATACGCCGGAACTTGCATGCGTCCCCTCCCAGGAGCCATGCTCGCTGCGTGCAGTGTATGAGGTCGGTACTAGGCGCTCGCCTGCGTGATAATCGGAAGCGACATGACACTGACTCAGCTGAACGCGTTCGTGCTCGTCGCCAGGCTCGGCTCGGTGACCGCGGCGGCGAACGCGCTCGGAGTCAGCGAGCCGGCCGTGTCCCAGGCGCTGGCCGCGCTGCGCCAGCACCTCGGCGACCCGCTCGTGAGCCGAGGGCCGTCGGGGATGACGCTGACGGCCGGCGGATCACGGCTGCTCGCCACGGCGTCGCAGATCGTCGTGCTCGGCGCCGAAGCACACGCCGCCGTGCGGGCTGCTCAGGGCGCACCCGAGCAATTGCGGATCGTGGCCAGCTCGACCGTGGCCGAGTTCGTCACCACTCCGCTGATCGAGGCGTTCACCAAGCGGTCAGCCGCCGGACTCGAGGTGTCCTCGGGAGTCGCGGTCAGCAAGGAGATGGCGGTTCTGGTGGCCAACCGGCTGGCCGACGTCGCGATCGGTCCCGAGGCCACCGCCGACCAGGGACTGCCCGTCGTGAGCGAGCCGATCTTCAAGTACCGGCTGGTGGTCGTCGGTGCGGGTCACTCGAAGCCACGGGGCGGCGCCCACCAGTGGCGGTGGCTCGTCGGGCCGTCAGCGACCGATCCCGACAGTGACGTCGGTGCCTTCCTGGCCAGGCTCAGGATTCCCGACGAGCGGATCGGGGTGTTCCCGAGCAACACGGCCGCGTGGGCGGCGGCCGCCGACGGTGGCGGGGTATCAGTGGCAGTCGAGCACCTCGTGACTCAGCAACTGCGGCGCGGCGAGCTGGCCCTGGTGGACGTGCCCGGGTCGCCGTGGCAGGCCTGCTGGTACGTAACGTTGCTCGAACGCCAGCAAAGGAGCGCGGTGGCCAGCTCGCTGCGGCGATTCCTGAGCACGCCAGAGGCGATGCAGCTGATCCGTTCCCCGGCCGCCGGCGTCCCCCCGTCCCGCTTCCGCCCCCCGGTCTACGTCACAATCTGGAGCTAGCCCCGCCCCGCCTCCCGGCGACCCCGGCCCGCCTCCCGCCCCCGTCGTTGTGAGTTCGCCGGTGCTGGTGCAGCGTCACGCCGCGGATCGGCCCCGTCGTTGTGAGTTTGCTGGTGCTGGGGCACGGTCGTTGTGAGTTTGCTGGGCCTCAAGTAGAGGTTGAAGGTGCTGGATTTGGGTGGTGGCGGGCTTCGGAGCGGGGCATTTGGGTGCTGCTGCCGATGCTGGTTGGGAGTAAGTGGGTAGGAACTTCGCGAAGGGGCTTCCAGCGGCCACTTAAGCAAGAGCTTATTCGCCCGTTGCGGGGCGCCTGGGGTGGGGGAATTATCGAGATTGCCGCGCGGTGCGTGCAGTGCGGCGTTCGCAGCGTCAGGTAACGGCGCTGTGGGTCAAGCCACGAAGCAGGAGCGTGCGATGCGAATCGAGTCTGATGGTCACAGCGGGGGTAATCCCCGGCTGTTCGAACTCATCGAGCACGCACCTAAGACGGGCAAGAGCCCCACGGTCTGGGCGTGGCCTGAGCTCATCGACTACCTGAAGGTCGCAGGGCAGCCGGTCGCAGGACCATGGCCGCCGCATCAGGAGCCGCGCCCCGATCCAGCCGAGGACACCCTTCCGGTGGCGGTGGCCGACCCCCACCACGACGACCGGGCTCGTCCGCGTGACTCAGTCGCGGCCGGCAACCAATCGACTGTGCCCATCGGGACTAATCCGGCATCTGGCCGGACACAGGAGGATCTATGTATCCGTCGCGGTTCCGCTACGAGGCACCGCGCTCGCTCCCCGAGGCGATCTCCCTGCTGCATGAAGCTGGAGACGACGCCAAGGTGCTGGCAGGCGGGCAGAGCCTGGTACCGCTGATGAAGCTGCGGTTCGCCGTCGCCCGCGCTGATCGTGGACATCAACAACCTGCCGGGCCTGGACTATCACCAGGCCGATGCCGACGGCACGCTCCGCGTGGGCGCCCTGTGTCGGCATGCCTACCTCGAGCACTCCGACCTGCTCAAGGCCAGCCAGCCGATGATGACCTCGGCCGCTCCGCTGATCGCCGATCCGATTGTCAGGAACCGGGGCACGCTGGTGGGCTCGCTCTGCCACGCCGACCCGCAAGGTGACTGGGCGTCGGTCGTCACGGCGCTCGGCGGCCACGTCGTCGCGCAGGGCCCGGGCGGCGGCGGACGATCCAGATCGACGACTTCGTCACCGGCCCGTTCCAGAACGCGCTGGCCTACGACGAGGTCGCCATCGAGGCAGTGATCCCGGCGCCCAAGGGCACCCCGGCCGGCGGCTACCTCAAGCTGGAGCGCCGCGTCGGCGACTTCGCCACGGTCGGGGTCGCCGTCGCGATCGAGACCACGGCAGGCACCGTGACCAAGGCGGGGATCGCCCTCACCGGAGTCGGCGGCGCCACCATCAACGCGACCGATGCCGCCGCCGCTCTGGTCGGCGGCCCGCTGAGCGCCGAGTCCATCGAGGCGGCCGCCGACTTGGCGGCGCAGGCCTCGAGGCCGAGGACCGACCACCGTGGCAGTGCCGAGTACAAGCGGCACATGGTGCGGACCTTCGTCGTCAGGATCCTCAGCCGGGCAGGCGGCGAGGCCGCGGCCGCATCAGCTAACGGCGCGGAAAGGGCGGCGTGACATGACGATCGTCTACGACGACATCGGCGACGACGCCGAAGAGGTACCGGTAACCCGGATCAGGTTCTCCATCAACGGCCAGAAGAAGATCGCCGAAGTGGAACCCCGGCTGCTGCTGGCCCACCTGATCAGGCGCGGCCTTGCGTTGACCGGCACGCACATGGGCTGCGACACCACGAACTGCGGCGCGTGCACGGTGCTGGTCGACGGCCAGCCGGTCAAGTCCTGCACGATGCTCGCCGTCCAGGCCGACGGCCACGCGATCACCACCGTCGAGGGCCTTTCAGGCCAGAGCGAGCTGCACCCCGTTCAGGAGGGCTTCAAGCAGGAACACGGCCTGCAGTGCGGATTCTGCACGCCGGGGATGATGATGACCGCCAAGGCGCTGCTCGACCAGAACCCCGACCCCACCGAGGACGAGGTGCGCTGGGCGCTGTCGGGCAACCTCTGCCGGTGCACCGGCTACCAGAACATCGTGAAGTCGGTGCTGTGGGCGGCCGAGAAGCTGCGCCCATCCGCGCCAGCCCAAGCCGAGCAGGGAACGGGGTCAGCGACGTGACTCAGGCACTAGACGAGATCAAGATCGGCGGACTTGGCGCCAGCCGCAAGCGAGTAGAGGACGACCGCTTCATCCGGGGCAAGGGCAACTACACCGACGACGTGACCCTGCCCGGCATGCTGCACATGGAGATCCTGCGCAGCCCGCTCGCGCATGCGCGGATCGTGTCGATCGACACCTCCAGGGCGTGGGAGATCCCCGGCGTGCACCTGGTGCTGACCGGCGAGATGATGGCGACTCGCAACCTCGCCTGGATGCCGACCTTGTCGTACGACACCCAGGCCGTGCTCGCCACCGACAAGGTGCGCTTCCAGGGCCAGGAAGTCGCCTGCGTGATCGCGGACGACCCGTACATCGCCAAGGACGCCTGCGAGGCGATCGACGTCGAGTACGAGCCGCTGCCCGCCATCGTCAACCCGTACCAGGCGACGGCCGAAGGCGCGCCGGTGATCCGCGACGACAAGGAAAACCAGCCCGACAACGTCATCTTCGACTGGGAAGTCGGCGACAAGACCGGCACGGACGCCGCGTTCGGGAAGGCCGACCTGGTCTCCAAGCTCGAACTGCACTACCCGAGGTCACACCCGAGCCCGATCGAGTGCTGCGGCTCGATCGCGGACTTCAACCGGGCGACGAACAAGCTCACCGTCTACATGACGAGCCAGGCGCCGCACATCATCAGGGCCGCCGTCGCGCTGGTCGCCGAGCTGCCCGAGCACATGATCAGGATCATCTCGCCGGACATCGGCGGCGGTTTCGGCAACAAGGTCCCGGTCTACCCCGGCTACGTCTGCTCGATCCTGGCTTCCATCCTGCTGGAGCGCCCGGTCAAGTGGATCGAGGACAAGTCAGGCAACCTGATCTCGACCCACTACGCACGCGACGTCTACCTCAAGGGTGAGGTCGCCATGCGTCAGGACGGCAAGATTCTCGCGGTCAGGATGCACACCGACTCTGATCATGGCGCGTTCTTCTCCGATGCTCAGCCGAGCAAGTTCAAGATCGGCCTGATGCACTCGGCGTTCGCCGCCTACGACATCCCGGTCGCGCACCTCACCGCGCGCGGCACCTACAGCAACAAAGCGCCTGGCGGCGTCGCCTACCGGTGCTCGTTCCGCGTCACCGAGGCGATGTTCTTCCAGGAACGCATGATGCAGGCGGCCGCTTCGGACCTCGGCATCGATCAGGCCGCTTTCCGCCGGATGAACTTCGTCAAGGATGAAGATTTCCCGCACCGGACTCCCTTCGGCTTCCTGACCGACTCTGGCCAGTACAGCAAGTGCCTGGACGTCGGACTCAAGGCTGTCGGTTACGAGAACTTCCGGGCGGAGCAGGCGGAGGCCAGGAAGCGTGGCAAGCTGC
Source organism: uncultured Actinomycetota bacterium (assembly GCA_963737865.1). Lineage (GTDB taxonomy): Bacteria > Actinomycetota > Actinomycetes > Streptosporangiales > Streptosporangiaceae > Chersky-822. The sequence continues at coordinate 300,946 of CAVTUG010000002.1, forward strand.
TGGGCCTCGGGATCTCGACGATGACCGAGCCACTCGGCGCTGGCAACAGCCGCGAGTACGACATCCTCGGCATCAAGATGTTCGACTCGGCCGACCTCAAGGTCCACATGACCGGCAAGGCCATCGTGCGGACCGGCGCGAAGTCGCAGGGCCAGGGCCACGAGACGACCTGGGCCCAGATCGTCAGCCACGAACTGGGCATCCCGGCTGAGGACATCGTCGTCGAAGAGGGCGACACTGACACCGCGCCGTTCGGCATGGGTACCTACGCCTCCCGGAGCACTCCGGTGGCTGGCGCGGCCGTCGCGATGGTGTCGCGCAAGATCCGCGCCAAGGCCAGGAAGCTGGCTGCCCACCTGCTCGAGGTCTCCGAGGAAGACGTCGAGTGGGAACTCGGCCGGTTCTACATCCGCAGCGCACCGGATCGTGGCGTCACCATCCAGGAATGCGCGATGGCCGCCTACAGCAACATGCCTGACGGCATGGAGCCCGGCCTGGAGAACACCGCCTACTACGATCCGCCCAACCTGACCTGGCCCTTCGCCGTGTACATCGTGACCGTCGAGGTGGACCCGGAGACCGGGGTCTGGGACGTGCTCAACATGGTGGCGGTGGACGACTGCGGCGTCCGGATCAACCCGATGATCGTCGAAGGCCAGATCATGGGCGGGCTCACCGAGGCCTACGCGATGGCCAGCATGCAGTTCATCACCTTCGACGCCGAAGGCAACTGCGTGGGCTCGAACTACATGGACTACCTCCTGCCGAGCGCGTGGGAGACGCCCGGGTTCGAGCTGCACAGCGAAGTCGTCACGCCGTGCCCGCACCACCCGATCGGCGCCAAGGGCATCGGCGAGTGCGCGGCCGTCGGCGGCCCGGCGGCGTTCGTCAACGCGGTCATCGACGCGCTCGACGGGACCGGCGTACGCAACATCGACATGCCGCTGCTGCCCGACCGGGTCTGGGAGGCGATCAAGTACCGCCGCGACATCTCCGGCGCGCCGCCCGTACGGACAGACGGGTAGCGCCCCATGTACGGCTGGCAGGTGATGGAGCGCGCGGCGGAGCTTGAGCGCCGAGGCGAGGCGTTCGCGCTCGCGACCGTGGTCTGGCGGCAAGGACCGTCGTCGGGGCAGCTCGGCTCGCGCGCCATCATCACCTCCTCCGGTGAGCTGCTTGGCTGGATCGGCGGTGCCTGCGCCGAGCCGTCGGTGATCAGGCAGGCCAGGCAGGTCATCACCGACGGCGAGCCGCGCTTGCTGCTGCTCGGCACCCCTGACCAGCTGCCGAGCTCGGCCCGGTTCGACGGTCCGCTCCCCGAGGGGATGACCGTCGTGCCGATCTCATGCCAAAGCGAAGGCGCGCTTGAGGTCTACGTCGAGCCGGTGCTGCCGATGCCGCGCCTGGTGGTCGTCGGCCGGTCGCCGATGGCGCACGCGCTCGCTGACCTGGCCCTCGCGCTCGGCTGGCGGGCCAGGACGGTCGACTGGCAGGACTTCTCGGCGGCCGACGCCGACGAGCGGTCCATGGTAGTCGTGGCCACGCAGGGGCACGGCGACGAGGAAGCCATCGAGCGGGCCGCCGCCATCCGCCCGGCCTACCTGGGCCTCGTGGCCTCGCGCAAGCGCGGCGCGGCGGTGCTCGGCTACCTCGCCGAGCGCGGGGTGCCGAAGGAGCAGCTCGACCGGGTGAAGGCCGGCCGGCCTGGACCTCGGCAAGACCTCGCACGTCGAGATCGCCGTCGCGATCCTGGCCGAGCTGGTGCAGCTGCGGGCGGCAGGCGAGATCGGCGCCGGCCCGGCTGGACCTGCGACCGGCACCGTGCCCGCCGAGGTCATCGACCCGATCTGCGGGATGACGGTGTCCACCAGGCAGGATCAGGCCGCGACCTCCCCGGTCACCTACCAGGGCGTGACCTATTACTTCTGCGGCGCAGGCTGCCGCCACGAGTTCGAGTCCGATCCAGCTTCCTATGCGAGGAAAGAGACCCGATGCTGATCAACAACGACTTCGAGGTCGCCCAGCCGGTCGACAAGGTCTGGGAGTTCTTCGGCGACATCCCCCGCGTCGCCTCCTGCCTGCCCGGGGCGACCATGACCGACGAGCTAGGCAACGACAAGTACGGCGGCCAGGTCGCGGTCCGGATGGGCCCGGTCCGGCTCCAGTTCGCCGGCACCGCGCAGATCACCGAGCGCGACCAGGCCGCCAAGCGGCTCGTCCTGCACGCCACCGGGGCTGAGCAGCGCGGTCGCGGCCAGGCCAGCATGGACGTGACCGCCACGCTGACACCCGCCGGTCGCGGCGGCACCAAGGTCGCCGTCGCCCAGGACCTGCAGCTGTCCGGGGCCGCCGCTCAGTACGGCCGGGGCATGATCTCCGACGTCACCTCGGTGCTGATGCGCGACTTCTCGGCCAACCTGGCGCGGCAGATCACGGCCGCCGAGCGCGGCGAGACGGCGTCAGGTCAGGCCGCGTCTGCTAGCGGCCTGGCCATCGGAATACGAGCGGCGATGATGGCGCTCCGGCGTGTCTTCCGCCGCTTCTTCGTCCCTTACCAGGCCGCGAGCTAAGGAGAGCTGACCATGGTGTTGTGGTGGATTGGCAACGCGGTGCTGCTGCTCGTGGTCCTGCCGGTCGTGATCTACCTGCTCAACCGGGTGCTCGCGGCGCTGGAGCGGATCAGGGCAGCGAGCGACAACATCCTCGTCGGCGGCGGTGCGCTGGTCGGCGAACTTCAAGGCGTACCCGAGGCCCTGGCCACGACCGACGCCACGATCAGCGCCGTCTCGGTCGGCGCGGTCAGGTACGCCGGCTCCGTCGCCCGCCTGCTCGGCTAACTCGAAAGGAGCTTCCGTCATGCCTGCAGCTGCCTGGGGCACGCTGATCATCGCGGCGCTGATCATCGCGATCACCGCCGTCGGCCTGCTTCGCGTCATCTTCCATCTCAGGGCGATCCGTACCACGCTCCGTCAGGTCACCGGCGGCGTCGGTGCCGTCGCGCAGCTGACCAGCACCGTGCCGGCCCGGCTGACCTCGGTCAACGCGAGCCTGAAGCCGGTCAAGGATTTCTGCGAGACGGTCTAGCCGGGGCGAAGGAGAAAACGACATGAACACAAGCGTCCTGGCCGCCGCCGGGAGCGGCGTCAGCGACTTCGGCTGGATCCTCGGCTTCACGATCGGCGGGGTGCTCGTCCTCGTGGTCGTCGCGCTCGTCGTGCCGATCCTGCTGCTCGCCAAATCGATCGGCGACGAGGCACCCAAGATCAACGGCGAACTGACCAAGGCGGTGCACAACACGGCCGCGCTCGGCGGGCTGCGCACCACGATCGACTACGCCGTCACCATCATCGGCGGCCTGCAGCGCGGTCGCGCCCGGCTGGGAGGTTAGTCATGCACAAGGCACTCGCAGTGCCGCTCGCGGCGATACCCGGGGCTGAGCACACCCGCTGGGTGATCGCGATAGTGCTCGGCTTCGTGGTCGTCGTCGCGGTCGCCGCCCTGCTGAGCCTGCTGATCTGGCTGGTCAAGCGGATCGACCACAGGGTCGTGGAGATCAGGGACACCCTGGCGGCGGCCGCCGCCAACACGGCCGACACGGCCTTGATCCCGCAAGTCGCCGATGGCGTCGACCTGGTGCTCGCCGAGGGCCTGCAGCACCACTTGTTCCTCGGCCGGGTGCTCGGAAAGGTGAAGTCATGACCACGCTGGTCGTCCTCACGGTCGTCGTCATCGCGGTGCTGATCGCGGGCCTGGCGTTCTACCTGTACTGGACCGGAACCTTGCTGAACCGGATCGCCGCCAACCTCGAACAGAGCCTGGAGACCGCCGGCCAGATCGTCGGCCACGCCAAGCTGATCGGCCCCGGCGTCGAGCACATCAACCGGACCGGCGGCGTGGTGGCCGGCGCCTTCCGCTGCTGTACGGGATGGCCGAGGACATCGTGGACGACGTGACCCCGCGTCCGGAGCAGCCAGCCGAGCCCGAGCCGGCGAGGCCGGCTTCCGGTCGTCGGCGCTCCCGCTTGCTCGACGCGGTGGGTTTCGTATCGCCGGCGAATTAGATACCTTTTGCGTACCTGCTAGCCGCTGCGCCGTGGTCACAACATGGCGCACCTGGGGAGCCCCGGTGCTGTCCCGACGACACCAGGGCTCCCCAGGTGCCTTGTCAGCGGGGGGTGCAGATGACCACTGGAATCTCGCGCTCGGTGCGGCGCTGATAATCGGCATAGCCCTTGTAGGCGGCGACGATCGCTGGCCACAGCTCGGCTTTTTCCTCCGCTGACGCGCGACGGGCCAGCATCGCCTTGCGCTGCCCGGCTATGGTCAGCTCGATCTGCGGATTGGCCATGAGGTTGCGGTACCAGTCTGGGTCGCGGTCGTCGCCTCCCTTGGAGGCCACCAGCACGACCTGGTCGTCGCTCAGGACGGGTGCGGTGAGCATCGTCGTTCGCGGCTGGCCTGACTTACGTCCGACCGTATGCAGTTCGACGGTCTGCATCCCGAATGTCGTCCGCAGCAGGCGTCCGCCGCTGAGCCGCAGGACCGCCCGGTGCGTACTGCTCATCGCCTTGAGTCCGAGGTCCGTCATCGACTGCTGCAGGGTCATGACCCGACCTTATCCGATTCTGGCCGGCCCGGGCGGCCTGCCGGGAAGGTCAGGCTTTGTCTGGGCCTCGGCGGGTGACCGAGTTCGTGGTCGGAGCCGTGTAGTCGCCGATCCACTCGGCCTTCCACGCTCGGTCGTACTGCTGGGCGTTGCAGCCGGGCCGGTAGGTGGCGGTCAGCTCGGCGGTGATCTGCTCGCGATGCGGCCGGCCGCCGCCCGGCACCTCGTAGACCGCGATGTAGATCTTCCACTTGTCCCCGGCCCGCTTGGTCCAGCAGGCAGCGCGCGGATGGCGGAAGGGCAGCCGCTCGGCGGACAGGTCGTCGCCATGGTCGACGTAGATCACGGCGTACCGGTCAGGCCGCTGCTCAGGCTCGGGCTTGTACAAGATCGCGTAGACGGCGGGCGAGGCGGCGGCGTCCAGCCGCCGAGCAGCCGGGGTCCCTCGAACGGGTACCCGGCCGCCGACCCCAGCCGGATCACGCGTCCCGCCCCCCGCCGTCGTCGTGCAGGTCATCAGCATCCAGTCCTTCGAAGTCCTCCGCCTCGCTGATCGCCTCGGCCCGCACGATCGGCCCGTCAGGCAGCTTCGCGGCCGTGGCGGCGCGGGCGAACCGCAGCTTGCCTTCCTCGATCGCCGCGTCCCTGGTGTCCGCCTCGATGACGAGCTGAGCCCCGTACACGTTGCTGCCGATCCCGGTCGCGATGCCGCTGTACTCGGCGACCGCGTCGGCCAGCTCCACGACCTCATCGCGAGACAGCACCCGGTCACTCTCGGCCTGGATGCCGACACTCCACCTCACGACCGACTCCTGTCGATAGTTACTAGCTGACTAAAGCGTCGCACAACCTAGTGCAGCGTCGGCAGCAGCGCCGCGAGCTCTTCGAGGCTGTGCAGATCGTGCCCGGAAAGTAGCAGGTCGATGTGCGGTTCGGCGACCATCATCCCGAGCGTGCTCGGCCGGAAGCTGGTGTCGTCACCCTTGTGCGGATTCATCCAGACGACCCGATGGCAGAGCCGCTCCAGTCGCTCCATCGCGGCGGCGAGCACGGCTGGATCGCCTCGGTCCAGCCCGTCCGAGCAGATCACCACGATCCCGCCCCGGCACAGACCCCGGCGGCCCCAGTCCCTGACGAAGGTGTCCAGGGACGCCCCGATCCGGGTCCCGCCCTCCCAGTCGAACACGGACTCGGCCGCCTGCCGCAGCGCCTCGTCCGGCCTGCGGTGATCCAGGGCCTTGGTGATCCTGGTCAGCCGGGTGCCGAAGCAGAACACCTCGACTTTCGCCGCTGCCCGCTTCGCCGAGTAAGCGAACTGGAGCAGGTTCCGCGAGTAGTCCGCCATCGAGCCTGAGACGTCCAGGATCAAGATCAGCGGCCGGAGCCGCTGCCGCCGCTGCCGCCAGTACAACTCGGCGGGCTCGCCGTGCATGCGCATCGCTTCCCGCGCGGTGCGGCGCAGGTCGGGCGACGAGCCCCGGCGAGCTGGCGCCGTCCGCCGGGTGCGCCGTCGTGGCGGTGTCAGCTTGATCCGGGTCATGATCCGGCGCACGCCGCCAGCTCGTCCGGCGTGCACGCGGTGAACGTCTTGTGCCGCAGCGTCTCCGCATCCGACGCCATCAGCCCGAGCTTCGCCTCCTGCCCAGGCTCCTCCTGCGTCGGCTCGGTCGCCGGGATCTGGAGCACGCCCTGGGTCTGCCCCGGCGACGGCGTGGTGAGCTGCAGCAGTTCGGCGGCCGGATGACCCGCGCCGAGGTAGAAGCTGCGGAACACCCGGTCATACACCGGGATCTGATCACGTCTGGTGACCAGCGTGCTGCGCCCGCCCCAGTACAGGTCGGCCAGGTCGGAGGGATCGAGCTGGGCCACGGCCGCGCAGTAGGTCATGATGTCGCCGGACCCGACGGAGATCCCCGCACCTCGCAGCTCGTGGCAGAACGCGACCAGCATGCGGGTCAGCGGTGCCTCGGCTGCGGGCTCAGCCACTGGAGGTGATCGCCGCCAGGTTGTCGTTGACCAGCTCGAGATCGTCGCGCTCCTTGACGACCGCGCCGAGCGTGTCAGCGGCGATAGCGGGGTCCAGGTCGGTCTCGCCGAGGAAGTTCAGCGTCCGCACCCAGTCGATCGTCTCGGCGACGCCGGGCGGCTTGGCCAGGTCCAGCTCGCGCAGCCGGTGGACGGCCGCGACGACCTTGCGGGTGAGCTGCTCGGAGACCCCCGGCTCGCGGAGCATGACGATCTCGATCTCCCGCTCGGCCGGAGGGTAGCCGATCCAGTGGTACAGGCACCGGCGCTTGAGCGCGTCGTGCAGCTCGCGCGTCCGATTTGACGTCAGGATCACCAGCGGTGGCTGCTCGGCCTTGATCGTGCCGATCTCGGGGATGCTGATCTGGAAGTCCGACAAGATCTCGAGCAAGAACGCCTCGAACTCGTCGTCGGCGCGGTCCACCTCGTCGATCAGCAGCACGGCCTGGTCGCCAGCCCGGACCGCGTCTAGCAGCGGCCGCTCCAGCAGGAATTTTGGGCTGAAAAGTTTGTCCACCGCATCGGTGTCCGCGAGCTGGTGCGCCGACAGCGCGCGGATATAAAGCATCTGCCGGGCGTAGTCCCACTCATAGAGCGCCTGGTTAGTGTCGATCCCCTCGTAACACTGCAGCCGGATCAGCCGCCGCCCGAATACCGAGGCGAGCACCTTGGCGACCTCGGTCTTGCCGACGCCGACCTCGCCTTCGAGCAGGATCGGGCGATTCAGCGAGATCGCGACGAAAAGCGCCGTGGCCAGCCCTCGATCGGCCACGTACCCGCCGCGCAGCAGCGTGTCGGTCAGCTCGCCGACATTGTTCGGCGGCGTCATCCAGCCCGGACGTCCGACCGGCCGAACACCAGATCGGCGACGCTGCCTGAGCCACGGTTGAGCTTGCCGTCACGCTCCAGCGTCTCGCGCCACGCTGATTTAAGGTCTTCGCCCCCGCCGGCCAGGTCGCTGAAGCCGACGTCGGCCATCCGCTTGCAGGCTTTCTCGTTGCCGACGATGCTGGTCAGGTCGTCGTCGGCCTGCCCGCGCGCCGTCCAGACCGACCGCAGCACCTCGACCGCCTCGTCGGACTCGCGCCCCCGCCCGCTCTCGCTAGGCCCGTTCTTAGTCGGCCCATCCGTAGTCGGCCCGTTCGTAGTCGGCCCATCCGAAGTCGGCACTGCGCTCATCTCCTGTCCTCGCCGAGCTAGCTCGCCAGCTTCCGACTGTAGTTCCCTCCGTCCGCGGGCGGGATGCCGGATTAAGGCTTCCCTTATTGCTAGCGTCTGACCTCGTGGCTGACAACATCTACGTGGGCTCAGCGCCGGCCGACGCGCCGGCGAACCGGGGCTGGCTGCTCGGGCACTTCATGCCGGACGGCGACCTGCGGCACAGCGCCGAGGTCGAGATCAAGTGGGGCGTCCACCCGCGCGGCGACCGACGGGCGCAGTGGGTGACCGGAGAGACCCGCACGGCCCTGATCCTGCTGGTGAGCGGCCGGTTCAGGATCGAGTTCCCGGACCGCAGCGTCCTGCTGGCCGAGCAGGGAGACTACGTGCTGTTCGAGCGAGTCGAGCACTCCTGGCATGCCGAGGAGGGATCGGTCATCGTCGGCGTTCGATGGCCCTCGGTCCCCGGCTATGCGGTGCAGCCCGCAACCTAACTGAATCGTGCGCAGTCGTAGTAAGTATGATCAGCCATTTCAAGACCGGACAGGTCTTCGCGGCGGCCGGCCTGACGACTGGCCTGCTGTGCACCGCCGCGGTTATCTCGGGCTGCGGTCCGGTTCATTCCTCGGGGGCACGGCCGGCCAAGACGGTGACAGTGACCGTGCAGCCATCCGTTCCAGCTGGAAGTCCTTCGGTGGTGGCCTCGCCGCCCGCGTCGCCGAGCCCGGTGGCTTCAACCTCAGCGCCGCCGGCACCGCCGGCTCCGGTGCCCGCCGGGCCGCCGCCGTGCGCGACCAGGGATCTCGGCGCCAAGGTCGGCCAGTCCCAGGGGGCGGCCGGCAGCGTCTATACCGATCTCGTGTTCACCAATATCTCTGGCAGCACCTGCACGCTGTACGGGTATCCCGGGGTGTCGCTGGCGGGTGGCACGCCGGTGACCCAGCTCGGCGCGGGGGCGACGGAGAATCCCGCGACGCCCAGGGAAGTGGTCACGCTGGTGCCCGGTCAGGAGGGCTTCGCCCTGCTGCGCATTGTGCAGGCGGGCGATTTTTCGCCGTCCGGATGCGGGCCGGCCCCTTCTACTTATCTGCAGATCTTCCCGCCTAACCAGACGACGCCTATTTACCTGGCCTACACCTCGACCGCGTGCACCAAATCGGTCAATCAGCTGACTGTCGATGTTGTGAAGCCTGGTACGGGGGCGCAATAGCTACCCTTGCGAGGTGACTGCGCGGAGGGGGCAGGCCGGCGGGTGCAAGCGCCCGCGCGGCTGGGCGATGGCGGCCGGGTTCTGGGGATTCACGCTGCTGCGATTCGGCGGGGCCGACCGGCACCCGTCGGTCGGCGGGACGGCGGCCACGCTGCTGCCGTTCACGCCGCAGGTCGCAGCCGCTGGCTGGATCGCGGCCCTGGCCTCGCGCGATCGCCGGGCGGCGATCGCTACCGCCGGGGCGGCAGCGGTGCTGACGGCGGCCGTGCTGCCCAGGGTGGTGGGCGCGGCAGCCGGACGTCTCCGGGCCGGTGCTGCGGGTACTCACCGCGAACCTGCTCGGAGGCCGGGCCGACGCCGGGGCCGTGGTCGAGCTGACCGCCAGGCTCAAGGTGGATGTGCTCTGCCTGCAGGAGCTCACCTCGGCGGCGGCCAAGCGGCTCGACGCGGCCGGGCTGGCCGACCTGCTGCCGCACGCGATCACCGACCTCAGCGCGGTCCAGCCGCGCGGCAACGCGATCTACGCCAGGCACCCGCTCACCGCCTGCCCGCCGGTGACCACGACATCCTCGGTCCAGCCGACCGCGATGCTGGGACTGCCGGGCGGTGAGGTGCGGGTGAGCTGCGTTCATCTGCATACGCCGAAGTGGCCGTGGCCGACTGGCGGGGCGCGGTCTGGTGCCTCCCGGTGGCGCCTGGACGTGGACGCGGTGGGTGCGGTCGCGGTGCCGGGCCAGGCGTCGGCTGAGGCATCGGCTGAGGCATCGGCTCGGCTCGGTGAGCCGCCGCTGGTCCTGGCGGGCGACTTCAACGCGACGGTCGACCACGCCGGCTTTCGCGAGGTACTGCGAGGCAGGCTGGTCGACGCGGCGTCGCAGCGCGGCACGGGGCTGGTCCCGACCTGGGGTCCGCTGCCGGGCGGTCGGGGCGCCCTGCTGACCATCGATCATGTGCTGGCCGACCGGCGCTGCGCGGTGCTGTCGACCTCGGTGCACTCGGTGCCCGGGACCGACCATCGGGCGCTGTTCACCGCCCTGCGACTCCCGTCGGCCTAGCCTGCCCGAATCGGCCGAAAACGACCAGCCGCGCGGTCTTACCGCAAGGCCAGACAGCAGTTCGTCCATTGCTGCTGTGGTTCTACAGCATGGTCCTACTTACTGTCGTCCCGACAGCAGTCGGACCATGCTGTCGAGTTCGGGCTGGAACAGCAGCAAGTAGGGTCATGGCGCTGTGCTTTCGGCAGGCTTGCTCGCGAGGTGAGCGCGGAGCGCCAGCGCGAGTCCGCTCGCTGGACGACGGCGAGTGCTCGGCGTCGGCGAAGCTTGAAGTTCGGCGCGCGGTCGGCGCCAGGTCAGGCGAGGCACGAGGTGGAAGTGCATGGCGGCGCCGCTGCCTTGGTGAGCGGCGACCGGTCTTGGCGCCGCGAGCGTGGAGCGGCGAGCAGAGGCGCGCCAGGTCGTCGCGTCGGCCGACCCGGCGGCCGCGTCCCGCGCGCAGCTATAGCAATCCTGCGCCTCGCTCACTCGGCGGGCCTTGGTGTCGGGCTGGCGGGATGGGGTTCGGTCAGTACCGCCTCGACGGCGCCTGGGAAGTTGTCCGCGATGAACGTCGGTGCGTATTTGGGCTGCTCCCACTCCCTGCCCCGGTGCAGCCAGACGCTCCCCATGCCGGTCTTGTGCGCTCCCGCGATGTCGTGGTCGGGTGAATCGCCGATCATCCAGGCGCCTGCCAGATCCTGACCGACCTTCTCCGCCGCGAGCTTGAAGATCCGAGGGTCGGGCTTCCTGATCTCGACCCCCTCCGAGATGACCCAGCCAGCCACATGGCGAGCGAGACCAGCCCGGTGCAGCTTGCGCTCCTGCTGGGCCACGGTGCCGTTGGTCACGATCACCGGAGTCCACCCGGCGGCGCGGGCCTGATCGATAGCAGCGGGCACGGCCGCATCCGGTTCCAGATGCTCTATGATTCCCCGGCGTAGCTCGTCGGCCACCTCAGCCTCACGGTCACTGCCCAGCCCGTAGCGCAGGCAGATGAGCTCGGCGAGCCGCTCGCGCTGCTCGCCGCCGTCCCGGTCCATGCCGATGAGCCAGTCTGCCTCGGCCGGCGGGCGACCGAGCCTGGCGACATACGTATCTGCCCAGCGCCGGAAGGCAGCCTCCCGGTCGATCAGCGTGTTGTCTAGGTCGAGCAGCAGCAGCGGCATAGCACCACCGTACGTTTCCGCCGGTCGTCTTAGGGGCGGCTCCGAGGTGGTTGGGGCAATATCGGGTTGTTCGGGGCTTGTCGCGCTGGGTAGGGTCGGCCCTCGTGCGAATTCTCGTTCTAGGCGGAACCTCGTTTATCGGCCGGGCCGTTGTCGAAGCCGCCCTGCGCACTGGCGCCGAGGTCACGCTGTTCACCCGAGGCAAGACCGGCACCGAGCTGTTTCCTGAACTGGTCAGGCTGACCGGTGACCGGGACGCCGATGACTATGCCGCGCTCAGTGCCGGCGGCCAGACCTGGGACGCCGTGGTCGACCTCAGCGGATACGTGCCGCGCCACGTCCAGTGCGCGATGGACGCGGTGGGCGAGCGGGCTGGCCGATACCTTTTCATGTCGAGCCACGCGGTCTACGACCACGACGGACTCGAGCCGGGATCCGACGAGACTGTTCCGCGCCGGCCGCCACGGCGCGACGTCGGTGTCACTGAGCTGCTCGACGACACCACCTATGGTCCGGCCAAGGTCGCCTGCGAGGACGACGTGCTGGCCAGGTACGGCGATCGGGCGACGATCGTGCGGCCTGGGAAGGTCGCGGGGCCGCACGACCCGTCGGACATGTTCACCTACTGGGTGCGGCGGACGGCGCGCGGCGGACGGGTGGCGCTGCCCGGGGATCCGGCCCAGCCGATCCAGATCATCGACTCCCGTGATCTCGCCCGGCTGGTGGTGCAGTTGCTGGCCGACGACCGGCCAGGTGCGTTCACGGCGGTCGGGCCGGCCGAGCCGGTGACGCTCGGCGGCCTGATCGATACCTGCGCTCGGGTTGCCGGTACCGAGGTCGAGATCGTGCGGGTGCCTGTTGAGACGGCGACGCCGCTGTTTCCGCTCGTGCGCCGGAACTGGGCGTCACAGCAGCGGAGCGCGGCGCGGGCGCGGGCGGCCGGCCTCCCGGCGACGCCGCTCGAGGTAACGGCCGCTGACGTCCTGGCCTGGGACCGGGGGCGGGGCGAGCCGGTGATGAAACCAGGCTTCACCGCCGAGCAAGAGCAGGCGCTGCTAGCACAGTACGGCTAGGCCGGGGTTGCTCCTGACTCGGCTGCCAGTCAGGGTAGGTGTCACGGGAGGAAGCGAGTTTGCGGGAGGCGCGATGTCATCTCATGTCCTGGTTACTGGTGGTACCGGGAGGCTAGGGCGGCACGTGGTCCCGCTGCTGCGGGAGGCCGGCTGCGAGGTTCGCGTGCTCAGCAGGCAGACCCGCGAGGGCGAGCCAGGTGTTGAGTACGTTGCCGGCGACCTCGTGGCGGGTCAGGGCGTCGAGCACGCGGTAGCGGGCGTCGACGTCATCGTCCACTGCGCGGGCACCACCAAGCCAGCCGACGACCAGGCGCAGACGGTCAACCTGATCCGCGCGGCCGCCAGCACTAAACCGCGCCACCTGGTCTTCATCTCCGTCGTCGGCGCCGACCAGATCCCGGTCGTCAGCGCAGCCGATCGCGCGATGTTCGGTTACTTCGCCTCCAAGCTCGCCTCGGAGCGCGCCGTCATGGACTCTGGGATCCCGTGGACGACGCTGCGCGCTACGCAGTTCTACGAGCTGATCGAGTTCGTGGCTAAATACCTGGCCAAGCTGCCGGTGATTCCGGTGCCGGCCGGAGTCCGATTTCAGCCGGTCGACTCGCGCGAGGTCGCGGCCCGGCTGGCCGAACTCGCGCTGGGCGATCCCAGCGGGCTGGTGGCCGACATCGGCGGCCCGCGCGTGTACAGCATGCCTGAACTGGTCGGCAGCTACCTGCGTCGCCAGGGTAAGAAGCGGCCGACGGTGCCGGTCAGGCTGCCAGGTAAGGCCGCCCGGGCCGTCCGGTCCGGCGCCAATCTGGCGCCGGACCATGCTGTCGGCAAGCGGACCTGGGAGGACTACCTCGCTGACCGGTGATAAATCGTTCGGCCGTTCCGGGTGGCGCCGGGCACAGTGAGGTATGGCCGGACGAGGACTCGATGACGATGGCACGATCGCGCGCGAAGGTTCGCTGGAGCGGGTGCAGGAAGCCTTCGCGCCGGTCGTCCGCGCGGCCCGCTCCCAGATACTGGAGGTCTTCGGCGGCCCTCGGCTGCACAGCGGCTACCTCTACGGCAGCATCCCCCGGGGCACGGCCCGGTGCGGTGAATCCGATCTGGACCTGCTCGTCGTGCTGCGGAACGAGCCGACCTCGGCGGACCAGGCTGCGGTCCGGGCGCTGGACGTCGCGCTCGACGAGGCGCTTGCACAGGTCGACGGCGTGGGCATTCTGCTGGCGGGTGTCGAGTCGCTGCTGAGTGAGCTGGAGCGCTACGACCTGGGGTTTTTCGTGACGTGCTTGTGCACGCCGCTGCTAGGTGACGACCTGGCTTATCAGTTGCCTCGCTACCGGCCGACCAGCTTGCTGGCCCGCGAGACTAACGGTGACCTGCAGCTGGTGCTTCCCAAATGGGGTACGCGGGTCGCGCAGGATCTGAGCGACGGTGATCGTCGGCTGCTGAGCAGAAACGTTGGTCGGCGGCTGGTCAGGACCGGGTTCACCCTGGTCATGCCGACCTGGAACGGCTGGACAAGCGATCTGCGCGAGTCGGCCGAGATCTTCGGCCGGTACTACCCGCAGCGGCGTGCCCAGATGCGAACCGCCGCCGAGGTCGGGCGCACCCAGCAGGCCGCCCCCGGGGTTCTCCGAATGCTCATCGACGACCTCGGCCCCTGGCTGGCGGCTGAATACGCGACTGTCCACGGCATCAAAGCCCCGCGCTGCTGACGCTTACGCCCTGGTTCGGGGCTATTTCCGGGTTTGCTGTCGGTGGCTCGGGATAGCGTTGCTAGGACAAAGAGGCCGGAGCGAACAAGGGGACACCATGACCACACTGGAGAACCGGCCGCAGACCGCTCTGCTCGTAGTCGATGTCCAGAGCGGCGTGGTGGCCGGCAACTACGACCGCGATTCCGTGGTCGCGAACGTGAGCAGCCTGGTGGACAAGGCCCGCCAGCAGGACATTCCGGTCGTCTGGGTGCAGCACTCCGACGAGGATCTCAAGAAGGACAGCGAAGGCTGGCAACTCGTTCCCGAGTTGAAGCGGGTCGAATCCGAGCCGCTGATCCACAAGAACTACGGCGACTCCTTCGAGGGCACGACGCTCGAGTCGGTGTTGTCCGGCCTCCAGGTCGGCCGGCTTGTCGTGGTCGGCGCCCAGACTGATGCGTGCATCCGGTCGACGCTGCACGGCGCGTTCGCCCGGGGCTATGACGCCATCTTGGTGAGTGACGCGCACACTACTGAGGATCAGAGCGAGTGGGGCGCACCGCCTCCAGGACAGGTGATCGCCCATACGAACCTGTACTGGACCTATCAGAGTGCGCCAGGTAAGACGGCGGGCACGGTCAAGACCGAGGACGTGAATTTCGCGGCTCTGACCTAGCCGCCGCACCCGATCCGCGCCAGGCAGAGGACCGGCACAGTGCGCTTTCGAGCGCGAGGTGACCGGTCTTCGCCCGGTAAAGGCAAGATCTGCTAAAGAGCATCTACACCTCGATCACCAGGTCGGTGCCCAAGCATCTGGCCGTCGTGTCGCCTCTCCGCCTCCTGAAGTAACCCGTCCCGGCTTCGGGGGCCTGCGCCAACGACAGCAAGGACCTACTTACTGCTGTCCGCCCCGGAAATCAACAACACCATGGTCCTACTTAGTGCTGTCTGGATGACGGTAAGTAGGACCATGGTGCTGTCGAGGGCCGTTCGGGTGACCGCTGTCGAGGCTGGGTTGCTCGCTGTCCGGGTTGGACCGATGACTCGCAGTGGCTTCGGGTTTGGTCTATCATCATCAAGTTCATGGGGGATTGAGTGAGTGTGAGTACTTCGACGTCTCCATTCCGATGGCTTTATAAAAGGAATTCACTATGCACGCGGAAATCAAGGGCACGACCATGCCTGTCCTGCAGGTAATGCTCGATAAGGGAGACTCGGTCATCACGCCCCACGGCGAACTGGTCTGGATGAGCAAGACTGTGCACATGTCCCAGACCACCCGGGCCGGCGGGGGCGGGATCCTGCGCGGCATCAAGCGGATGATCGGCGGAGGCGGCCTGTTCGTGACGAAGTACGAGGGTCCCGGGCAGGTCACGTTCGCGGCCAGGCTTCCCGGGCAGATCGTGCCAGTCGACATCAACCACGGCGAGAGTTACCTGGTGCACAAGCACGGCTGGCTCGCCGGCACGCACGGAATCAGGCCAGGCGCTGGCATTCAGCACAGCCTCCGGGGCGGCCTTTTCGGCGGCGAGGGCTTTGTCCTGCAGAAGCTCGAAGGCGAAGGCACGGCCTGGATCGAGGTCGGCGGCGAGGTGATGTTGTACGACCTCCCCAAGGGCGAGGTGATGCTCGCCCACCCCGGCCACATCGGCATGTTCGCCAGTTCGGTCAAGTTCTCGATCACTAGGGTTAAAGGGATCGCGAATATGCTGTTCGGCCACGACGGGCTGCTGCTCGCGGAGCTGACCGGCCCGGGCCGGGTCTGGCTGCAGTCCATGCCGGTGCCGATGCTGGCCGGATCGCTGGCCCCGTATGTCGCCGAGGCCATCGCGGCGACGGAGACCGAGAACTAGCAGGTGAGGCTAGGATCCTTCGGCCGGCCGCCCGGATGCTGATCGGGAACCTGGCCGCCGTCACGCTCTTTCGCGCCTGCCGCCCGGGCAACGATGCCTGATTTTCGCATTTCGTCATCTAGCTGATGAGACAGCCGCTCAACTAGCATAAAGGCTCCGACCAGGCGACTCGGGGGATGGACATGAGCGGAGCGCAGTCCGAGCCTCTGGTCAGCGACGTCATGACGGCGTACCCGGCCTATATCCGGCTCGGCACGACCATCCGGCGGGCGGCCGAGGTGGTCAGCGTGTCGGAAGTCGGCCAGCTGATGGTCCTGGACCACGACGGGCAGTTCGTCGGGTCGCTCTCTGAGGAAGACCTGGTGCGGGCCATGCTGCCTGGTTTTGACGAGGTGACCGAGGCAGGCGGCACGCTCGCCGACGCGTTCCGGGTCTTCCTGGAACGCGGTCGCGCCCTCGCCGATCGCGTCGTCGACCCCCTCGTCGTGCGCGATGCGGCAACGGTGCGATCCACCGACGAGCTCGCCCGGGCGGCGATCGTGATGATCGACCGGGGGATCCGCCGGGCTGCCCGTCGTGGACTCCGGCGCTCTCGTCGGCACAGTGTCCCGCGCCGATCTGTGCCGAGCGGTGATCTACCATTCCTGAGCTGAGGCTGACCGTCACCGATCGGCATACCCAGGAGACCCTCCAGCGGGTGTGCACCCTGCCCGCGACTCTGGGCCGGGACGCTGGCATGGCAGCGGTGGTGCTGCACGACCGCGATATCTCCCGTCGCCACGCCCGGATCGAGATGGTCGACAACGAGCTAGTGCTCACCGATCTCGGCAGCACCAACGGAACCTACGTGAACGACGCCCGGGTGACGCAGCACACCCTCATGCCCGGGGACCGTATGCGCATCGGCCGCTACGAGCTGACGTGGATGTTCTTGGACCCGAAGGCGACGATCCTCGCCCACCGGGGAATGGCCACCGCGATGCGACCGGTAGCGCCCAAGCGCATTGCCGCGCGACGAGTCGTCGAGGCCGCAGA
Source organism: uncultured Actinomycetota bacterium (assembly GCA_963737865.1). GTDB lineage: Bacteria > Actinomycetota > Actinomycetes > Streptosporangiales > Streptosporangiaceae > Chersky-822. Next base: position 317,799 of record CAVTUG010000002.1, read on the forward strand.
GGCGCACAACCGCCAGGCCGGGCATGAGCTTGACGGGTTCCTGTCGCTGGAGCACGGGTTCCTGCCCGCCGCGCTGCCGCTGCTAGCCTTCCCTGAGTCACACCGGGCCTGGGACGACATGACCGGCCAGCTGCCCGAGCTGTTCCGCCGGCTGTCGCTGCGGCGGGCGTTCGACGCGATGCCGGTGCTCGACGCCAGGCCGTCGGCGCTGCCAGATCAGTACCTGCTGCGGGCCTCGACCATGCTCGGCGTCTTCGCCCACACCTATCAGTACATGGCGATCGACCCGCCCGCCGCCCTGCCCGAGTCGCTGCTGCGACCGTGGACCACCGTCTCGCAGCGGCTGGGCAAGAAGCTCCCCGCCGTCTCCTACATCGACCTGTTCTTCTACAACTGGCGGCTGCGCGATCCAGCCGGACCACGGGCGCTCGACAACATGGACCTGCTCGTGCCGACGTGGGACAACGCGGCGGAGCGGGTGTTTTACCTGGTCACGACCGAGTTTGCGATGGGACTCACCCCGGTGCTGGGCGCCATGCTGGACGCCCAGGAGGCGGTCGTCGCCGACGATCCAGCCGCCTTGGAGAGCGCGCTGCTCGTGATACTCGACCGGCTGCAGCACGTCACCCAGGCCATCTACCCGCAGCTCGATCCGAACCCCCGGGCCCGGCATCCGCTCGATCAGGTGCTGTGGGCCAAGACAGTCGGCACCGCTGGCGTCCCGATCTTCGACGGTGCGCCCAGTCCGAGCGGCACCGCGCAGCCGCAGATCCACGCGATCGACGCTTTTCTGGAGCGCCAGGACTACGGCTCGCTAGTCGGGCAGCAGAGCGTCTACCTCGCGGGATACTTTCCACGCCATTGGCAGGAACTGGTGGCGGCCTTGCGTGAGGTATCGGTGCGCCAGTATGTGGAAGATACGCGCAACGCGTCCTTGCGCGGAATCTACAACGCCATGCTCGACGCGTACGTGGGCAACCGGGGCTGGATGGGCCTGCACCGCGTCAAGGCGTACGGTTTCCTGGAAGTCGCGTTCAAGGTCGGCCGGCAGGTGACGACCGGGGCGCGGTTCACCGGGCTGTTCAAGGACCGGACCTGGGACAAGGTCGACGGTGAGCTAGCCGTCGTCCGCGACGAGCGCCGCCCGCCGGTGGACCCGCCGGTGGCCTTCGGTACTGCCCGCCGGGGCCGCGTCGTCACCTCCGACTCCGGTGCCTGGACCTGCTATCTGGACATCGACGTCAGCGGGCAGGGCGTGCACCACCTGCCCGGGGACCGCGTCGGAGTGCTCGCGGAGAACGACGACGACCTGGTGAACCGCACCGTCGGTGCGCTGCAGGCGACCGGCGAAGAGCTGGTGCGGCTCACGCCGACCTGGCAAGCGGCGGTGGCCTGCCGCGCGGGCTACGGCGAGGTTGACGTACTGCCGCTGCGGACCTTGCTGCGCTTCGCCCGGCTCCGGCCGATCGGCCGGGACGTGGCGAAACGGCTGGTGACACTGACCGCCGTAGGCGCGTGGCGGCGCGTGGTGGACGCCCGCATGGAGGACCAGTGGGAGCTGTGGGACGCACTCAACCTGCTGCACGCGGGCGGTTATGACGTCACTCGGCTGTGGAAGGCCGATCCGGGCGCTGACGACGCGTTCTGCGCGGTGGTCCCGCCCGAGCCGTTCCGGCTGTATTCGATCGCGTCGGCGTCGCCGCCCGGGCAGTCCGCGACGGCGCTGCAACTGGTGGTGGCCGGGCTTGACTACACCTCCGCCCAGACGCCGTGGTCCTACCCTCGGGCCCGGCAGGGCACGGCATCGCATTTCCTGCGCCGGGCGAGCGTCGAAGGCCGGCAGAAGCTGTCGCTGCAGATCGTATCCGCGCCTCGGTTCCGGCTGCCCGCCGATCCGGCCCGGCCCGTCGTCATGTTCGCGGCCGGCTCGGGGATCGCGCCGTTCCTGGGGTTCGTCGCTGCGCGAGCCGGCGTGGGCGGTTCGGGCGGTTCGGGCGGTTCGGGCGGTTCGGGCGAGGATCACCTCTACCTGGGGATCCGGACGCCGCAGGAGTTCGTCGAGCGCCCAGAGCTGGACGGTGCGGCGGCTGCCGGGCGGCTGCGGTTGTCGGTCGCGTTCTCCCGTGCTGACGCCGCGATCGGATTCGACGGCCAGCGCCACGTCGTCCAGGACGGACCGCGGCGCCGGGTGGACGACCTGATCCGCGCCGACGCGGACCTGCTCTGGGACCTGCTGCGGTCCACCGAAGAAGGCGGCCGTGGTGCCTTCGTCTACGTGTGCGGCAGCGCCCGGTTCGCGGCATCGATGCTGGAGGCGCTGACGGCCATCGTGCCAGGAGCCGGCCGCGAATTCCTCCGCCAGCTGGTGGCTGACGGGCGCTTGGGCGAAGACGTTTTCACCACTTACCTAGGTCACGCGCAGCAGGGACCCCGCTTCGAGGTGTCGGAGCTAGCGCAGCACAACACCCCCGAGGCCGGTTACTGGATGGCGATCGGCGGCGCGGTCTTCGACGTCGGCGAGTTCGTGCACCTGCACATCGGCGGCCCTCACATCATCCGCAACCACGTCGGGCTCGACGCGACGGCGGCGTACCGGAAGGTCCTGCACCACGCGAACGCCGAGATCGATTCCCAGCTAGCGATGTACCAGCTCGGCCATCTGCGCCGGCTCCGGTTCGACTCCCGCTGGGGGGTGGTGCTCACCGAGGACGGCCTGCGTTCACTGCCGCTGGAGGAGCTGTTCCGGACCTGGGTCAGGTTCGTATATCTGCTGGTCGGCATGGAAAACGCGCTGACTGCCGACTACGCCTTCACCACGTCGGTCGCCACCTCGGGTGAAGACCCCGGGGAGCTGACGCCCTTCAAGGCGCAGTATGTCATCGAGACGCACCGGCGGTTCGGGGTGAGCTACCTGGACGGCCTGCTGACCGAGGACTTGCGCACGTTGTGGCAGCTGACGGTGGGGTTCTGCGACCCGCATCAGGACATCAGGGCCTTCGACGCCGATCTCGCCGCCGTCGTGGAACGGCCGGATGCCCAGCTGGTCCGCCATTCGGTCGGCGCGGTGAAGGAACTGCTGCTCGCGGGAGAGGATCTCGGGCGGGTCGCGGCGCTGTGCCGCCTCTACGCGCATGTCGACGTCCAGCTGCTGCGGGACCTGAAGACCGCGATGCTGGAAGGGATCCGGGCGTTCGAGCTTCACGAAGCCGACGTCGTCGAGCAAGCAGGCGCCGCGCTACTGAACGCGCCGCGCTCGGCGCTCGCGGCGGTCTCGGCGTACTACGAGCGCCTCGCCCAGCAGACTCGCGGCCACGGGATCACCGTCGGCAGCGCCGTCGCGGAGGAAATACCGCCCGACCGAGGTCTGCCCGGCCACGGCGGCCCGCTCCTTCTTCCAGAGTGAAAGGTGCCTTGCCCCAGCGTCCGTCTGCGCTGCCGCACGCCTATGGGATGACCTCGCAAGCCCCCTCGCAGACGCCGGTGCCTAGCGTAACGACACCATGGTCCTACTTAGTGCTTTCTGGATGACGGTAAGTAGGACCATGGTGCTGTCGGAGTGCGCCGAGGCCGCTGGGATAGCTGGTCCCCTGGCGCTTAGCTGGCGTGCAGGACGAAGAACAGGAAGCACAGGAAGCGCCGCCTTTTCCGGTTGTCGTCGGGGAAGAGCTCGCTGGGGGTATCCGGGGCGGGCGGGGGCTCGCTGACGGTTGTTATCCGGAAGCCCGCAGCGGTGAAGGCGTCGGTCATCGCGTGCAGCGGCCGGTGCCAGAATCTCATCACTGCGGTCTGGCCGCCTGCGGTCCACTCGGCGGTCATGTTGGTCGTTGCGAAATAGTCGGCCTCGTGGCCCGCCTCGCGGTGTATGAGGGCAACGGCAAAGGGATGGTCGACAGACATGATCAGCCGTCCGCCGGGCTTGAGCACGCGTCGCAGTTCGGTGAGCGCGGCTCCCCAGTCCTCCAGGTAGTGCAGTACCAGGGAAGCGATGACATCGTCGAAAGTGTCGTCGGGGAAGGGCAGCGGGCTGCCCAGATCGGCCACCTGCAGGTCCGCGTCGCCGCCGAGTCGCCGTCGGGCCAATTCCAGCATTCCGGCGCTCTTGTCGAAGCCGGTCACGATGGCGCCCTGGTCGCGCAGCGCCGCCATGAGCGGGCCGGAGCCGCAGCCAGCATCGAGGACCCGCCGCCCGGCCACGTCGCCGGCGAGGACCAGGATCGCGGGCCGGTTGTAGTAGCCATTGATGAGGTTGTCCTCGGTTTCGGTCGTATATGCCTCGGCGAAGCTGTCGTAGTCGTTGAGCCTCGGCAGATCTGCGGACGCGACGGACGGCGAGACCAGCCTGGTGGAGATCCCGCCGGGAGGATTGAGGTCATTAGGCATGCGGCCATGCTGACATGCGCGGGCGAGACGGCCCTCGGCAGGCCGCGGCCGGTAGGATCGTCCGCGTGGATCTGGACGCGACCGCCGCCCGGATCGGAGTACCCGTCGAGGACATCGACCGGGTGCACCGGCTGGCGACCGACCGGCCGTCGGCTCCGCTGCCCGCCAGGGCCGACGCGCCCGCGATTCTCGACCGGCTCGCGGTGCGGCCGGACGACGCCGCCGAGATCATGGCGGGCTGGCCCGACCACGACTCTCCACTGTGGACTCCGGAGCTGCGCTGGCTGCTCGACCGCTCGACCGCCCTGGTCCGCGCCGACCTCGGGGGCCACGGCTGGCTGGTGCCCGGTCCGGAACTGCCACGCGAACGGGGCCCCGCCTGGCGGCATCTCTACGTGTACGCATACCTGGCCCTGATCGACGTCGCCATGGGGTATCACCGCGACCACGGCATCGCCGAGGCCGTGTCGTGGGCGACCCTCGCGGACCTGGGCCGCAACCTCGCGATCGACCGGCGGATGCACGGCGAGGGCTGGCCGGTCATGCAGAGCTGGCTGACGCTGCACGCGCGCGGCGGCGTCTACGAGCTGGGCCGGCTGCAGCACCAGCGCGGCGGCACCGCCATCGACCTGCACATCCCCGAGTCGGGGCCGATAACCCCGGAAGCGGTCACAGCGTCGCTCGACCAGGCCCGCGCGTTCTTCCCGCGCCATTTTCCGCGAGGAGCACTATACGGCGTTCTCCTGCGGCTCGTGGCTGCTCGACCCGCAGTTGCTGGAGTACCTGCCACGGGACTCCAACATCGTCAGGTTCCAGCGGAGGTTCGAGCTGGAGCCCTACGAGGAGCCGGAAGGGCAGGACGCCGACGTCGAGGTACTGCGGTTCGTGTTCCGGACCCTGACCACGCCGCTCGACCAACTGCCGCGCCGCACCGTGCTCCAGCGCGCGATCGTCGACCACCTGAAGGCCGGCCGTCACTGGCAGATCCGCCGCGGCCACTTCCCGATCTAGGCAGCAGCCTGAAGTCATCAGGAAACCAGCGCACCGCAGCCGGGCTCAGGAGCAGCCAGCTGCTGGAACAGCAGCAAGACCCTACTTACTGCTGTTCCAGCCCTGAATTCAACAGCACCATGGTCCTACTTACCGCTGTCGGGATGACAGCAAGTAGGACCATGCTGCTGTCGGATCTTGGGCAAAACCGCGCACGGCAGGCCGTATCAGCACGCCGACCGTCAGCAAGGTTCTTTCTTAGCGGCGGTTTCCAGCGCTCGGAGTATCTCGATATCGTCGATGTCTTTCTGCCGCCATGGTCGGCCGTTGCGCAGGTGCGGGAACTGTTCCTTCATGGCGAGCATGCCGTGCACGCTCATAGCTAGTACCGGCGTGCCGTCGAGGATCCCGGGCTCGTCGCCGAATGATCCCGGCGGGAATATCCAGTCCGACCATCGCCCCAACGGCTGACTGGACGACCCGTCCGGCTGCCGGTCAAAGTAGGCGGTGCTAAACAGAACGTCGCCCCACGTGAACTCGCACGCTTCCACTGGCGGTTGCGTCGTCAGCGCCATGGCGCCAGCTCCTACGAGTAATGCCTTCGATCGCTCGGCGTAACTGCGCTCAACCCAGAACTCAACGTCGCCGTGCTCGCGGGTGATCCGGCCAACCCTCGCATCCAGGCCCCATCCTCCAAACAGCCACATTGAGATACCGGCCGCTTGGGTGAGCGCGATCACGTCGCGGATAACACGAAGCTGCCCTTCGGCGCGCTCGTCCATGGTCTGATCTTGCCCTGGCGGTAGGACCTATATAGCAGCTACTCGATACGCCCCGATATATCTTCCGCCCTGCATGCGACGGCCAGACCGCCGACGCTCCAGACCGAACTACCCGCCATCGTCATTACCGACGCGATTAGCCGGCCCGCATCCCGATCGGCACCTGGCCAGCCGCCCGCTCAGACCAGCCCTACACACCCCGCGACCGTGCCAAACGATCGGAAGTCGCATTGACCCCCTGCTTGCCCGGTCCTCTAGCGGTAGGGCGTCAGATCGGCCCGGGGGTAGCGCGTTTGGGTGTCGGCCAGGGTTTGCTCGTCCCAGTACGGATCGCCCGGAGCTGGGAAGCCGAACACCGACCGCTCCCGGGGAGAGGCCCGCTCGATGATCTCGAACCAGTCTGACCGCGTCGCGCGCTCGGCCCAGGCGACCCGGCCGGTCCAGCGCGGTGCCCATACATCGTAGTCGGCGAGGAGCGCAAAGCGGGCTGATCGTTCGCCGGTCATGCGCGACCCGCGGTGAAGTACGTCGGACCGGAAAGCGAACAGGGTTCCTGCCGGACCGGTCATCGAGACCTCCTCCTCGGCGAACATCCCCTCGGGGAGGTAGTTCGTGATGTCGTGATGCCCAGGGACCGGCCAGTACGGGACGCTCTGCCCGACCGGCAGCGGAACGATCTTGGTAGGGCCGTCCTCATCGCCCACGTCGGACAGGAGGATCCAGCTCAGCATCTGCGTGGCCGGCTCGGAGCGCCTGGGCACGACGAGGCTGTGGTTGACGAAGTCGCGGTGGTGGCGCTGGTCGTAGTCGACGGCTCCGGCGTACTTGGCCCACAGGGACGCCTCGTAGAGCCGCAGGTCGGCTGAGCCCAGGAAGCGCTCCGCCAGGTCGAGCAGGTCCGGATGGAAGGCCAGTCGGTTCAGGTTCCAGGATCGCCACGGTCCGCTGACTTCGCCGGCCCACTGGTCCGTCGCCAGCCACGCATGAGCAGCTGGGTCGGCGAAATACACCTCGGGCCGCGGGTAGTGCAGCCACAGAGCTTCCTGGGCCGCGGCCAGCTCGTCAGCCCCGAGGAAACCCTCGAAGAGCAGGTAACCCCGCTCCCGCAGGTCCGCCAAGCAACGGTCGGGCACCCTCATCCCCGCACCCTAGCCGCCCTCGCAGCTCGACCGCACCGGCATTTCGACAGTGCAGCGGTTCAGGGTCACCGCCGAACCCGCCGATTGGGCAGACACCCTCCCCGCGAGAGCTGATGCTCCGCATGGGCCACACCAGCCCGCGAGCCGCGATGATCTACCTGCCCACCGCCGATGCCCGCCAGCGCGAGATAGCAGACGCATTCGGCGACCTGGCCGCCAGCGAGTTGAAGCGGGCCAAGAGCAAGCGATCGGGCACGCAACGGGCACGCCGTCGCAAGGAAGCCTCATGAACCGGGAGGAGACGGGCCACAGCATGGCCCCTGACCTGGGAAAAAGGGGAGTGGGCCTAACGTCCCATCGTCCGAACCGGATGATCTTGATCGAAGGCGACCCGCTCGCGGTACGTCTCACCAGATCACGTACCTCCAGGGCGTCGAAATGACCCGCTCCGCCAGCGCCGCGAGCGTCATCGCGGCCGCCAGGCGATGCGAGCGGTGCTCTCTGTCAGGCGGCGTGCGGTGCGATTTCGACGATGAGGTCGGCATCGAGTGCGGTCGTGATGCGCTCGAGCAGCGGAATCGTAGGTATCACGCCTCCTGCCTCCAGGCGGGACAGGGCAGGCTGGGTCATCGCTGCCCGGCGCGCCAGCTCGGTCTGGGACAGTCCGAGCGCCTGGCGGCGCTCACGGATCGCGCAGCCGATGAGGAACGCCCGCTGAGCCTCGGCGTAGCCCTGGCGGTATCCGTCGCTGCTGCGGCGGGCGCGGGCAAGGTCTTCGTAGGAATCGTGACTGGCGCTCATGGCTGCACCTCGCGGTCGAACGTCTCATGGGCAAGGCCATGCTCGGCCTCGCATCGCTTCTGCGCTTGCAGTGCCCGTGCTACCTCGCCTATCTCGGCGTCGCGGGTCTTGCGGAAGACGGTCAGCAAGATGACGCGGCGACCGGGAGCGAGCCAGTACGTGACCCTGGTCTGCGTGGCTAACAGGTGGAACCGCAGCTCGCGGACTTTCCGCCGAGATGCCGGGTGTACGGCTCGCTGAGGTCCGCCGCATGCTCGGCCAGCAGGCCGACGAGGAAGTCCGCTCGGCCGAAGTCCCGGTCAGTCAGGCCGGACAGCCAGGACCGCACCTCCGGCTCCACCTCAACCTCATACAAACGGCCCATGCATCAAATGCTATATGCATCCGATGCTATAGCCAAGCGAGGGAGCCCCGATTCGCACGATGACAACGCTGGGCCGACCTCTGCCTGCGTGACGCCGACTGCGGTCCGCATTTCCGCAAGTTGATGACCACGCACGTATGCCTCACGGCGCTCACGGGCTGCTGCCTTGCCAGCCGCCTGCTCCCCGGCGGTGCGTGGGTCGGCTTCTCGGCCCTTGGCCCTGACATCACTCCACTTGGCGTTTCCGCTGCTCATCGCTTCTTCGCTTCCCCTGATTCCAGCTCCGCAAGGTGCTCGGCGTACCGCTCGTCAGCGACCGGGATCATCTCCCGGTACCAGCCATCCCAATTCCCCGCCTTGTCGCCAGCGACCAGGAAGATCGTCTCCCGCCGAGGATCGAACGCGAACAGCAACCGGATCTCCGAGGTGCCCGACGACGGCGGACGCAGTTCCTTCATGTTGTGGTACCGGCTGCCCTTCACGCGGTCGGCAAGGGGCCGTCGTTACCTCTGCATCCGGAGAGCAGCAGACTGCCCTACCTTCGGAAACCGTCACCGGGCGGTGAGCCTCACCCCTGGCCCGCCGCCAGTTCCAGCGCCTCGCGCGCCTCCTGGACCGACCGAACAGAGCGAAGCCTGGCCGGCACAGCTCCGAGCGCCGCCCGCGCAGTTGACGCAATATCTCGCTCCCGCCGCCACGCGCCCCCGAGCGCCCCCAGCACCGTCACGCAACGCCGCGCGCCGCCGTCCACATCACCGGCCCGGATCAGCGTCTCAGCCCTCAGCAACTCAACCTTGGCCCGGCCGCTGACAGACACCGGAAACGTCAGATACGCATCCTGCGCCTTCAGCGCCGCGCGAGTATCGCCCACCTTCGCCAGCACCCACGCCTCCGTATGAGGCAAGATCCGCTCAGGCTGCCCGAACGCCGAATCCCCGGCCTTCACATCGGCGTCGCCAAGCCGTTCCCACGCCCGCTTCAGGTCCACCACAGCCGACAAGGCTTCAGCGCGCATCCCCGACATGCCGTAGTACCTCGCGCGAGCCTGGTGTGCGAACACCGTACCCGCGTACGCGCGGCCCCCGCTCACCGCGAGCGCCTCACCAGCCCGTGCCAAGGCCAGCGCCGCGCCGCTGCCGTACATCGAGGTCACGGCTTGCTTGCCCAGGACCAACGCGACCAGCTCGCCATCACCCGACTGCCCCGCCACCCGCACCGACGTGCGCCACCACCGGCCCGCCGTCATCTCATCACCCAAGTACGTCATGCCCATCGCCGCCAGAGCCGCGATCCGCGCAGCCGACCGCTCCAGCCGAACCCGCACGCTTCCCGACGCCGAGTCCACCCGGTCAGTCACCTCTGCCGCATCCGCCAGCAGATGCGGCAAGTACGCAGCCGCCGGCATACCCGCCACCTGCCGCGAATACCCCGCCGCAGCCCGCTCCCACTCATCCGCGTCACGCTCACCCGACGACAGCCCCGCCATCCCGTCAAGACGACGGCGCAACTGCTCCAGCTGCACCGCAAGCGGCCCCGCCGCCATCGCACCCAGCAGCTCACGCCGTCTCACGTCATCATCTCCACCATCATCAGCCCCCCAGACCCGAGCTACGGCCAGCGCGCAGCCAGGCCCCGCCGCCTCCACCAGCGCGCCCGACGCCCCCAGAACCTCATCCAGCCGCCGCGCCACCCGTGCGGACGGCCGCTGCCGACCGCACGCCAGCCGCGAAATCAGCGAGGCATCACATGGCACCTGCCGCGCCAGGCTCCGCCCGCTAACCTCCCGCTCGCGCATCAGACCGCGTAACAGCGCCGCGAAATCCATCACACTGCCAATCTGCTATCCCCCCAGCTCAGATGCAACACCGGAACACCCCCGAGGCGATGACAGAAAATGACTAACCATCCGGTGACAAGTTCCCCGGGTACCTGCCATTCCCCAGCCTCAAAGTCGTGCAACGGCAAGGAACCCAGCACCGAGGATGTCTCATATCACACCTACTCGCCCACCGCATGGCCATCGACCACGTCGCTGCCGTGCTCGGCGCGCTCATCGCCCTGTACCCAGCCTTCCGCTTCGACCACGCCCCCATACGGAAGCGAGAGCAGCGCTGGACCGCCTGCCGCATCAACAGCAGCGAACCCGGCCTGCACACCGTCATCACACCAGACCTAGACGAACTCCTGAACGCGCTCAACCAGGAGCACGCGAGAACTGAAGCAAACGACCCGGATGAACGACGACACCATGATCAACCGCGACAGCATCAAGCACGCCTACATCCAGGTCGCCGACGCCGTCACCACCCGCATCCAGGCCGGCCACTACACCGTCAGGCTCCCCAGCGAACGCCCGCTCGCCGAGGATTCGACACGAAGGTTGCGAGCGTATATCAGCGGCAGGGGATAGCCACGGAACTCGTTGGCCTCGCTACGCCACATGCTAAAGCTGCGGGGTGTGAATGGCTCCATGTCGACTTCGAAGAGCTGCTCGCGCCGTTCTACTTCGACGCCTGTGGCTTCCGGCCTACGCTGGCCGGGCTGATCCACTTGCCATCGCTTCAGAAGACCGGGTGAGCACCGTGGGTTCATCCTCCGTCGGAAACTAGTTGGTGCGAGAGCTGATCGCCGGGAAGATCGGCGGTATGTATAAGAAGTTGCCATCTGCGGAGACAGTTGAGATCACGACCGTCGCCGAGCGACCGCACCTGGCAGGTGCCGCGGTGTATGACGGCCCATGGCCAGACTTCATGCGCCATAACCGGATCTCTGATGCCTATTTCCGGCAGTCGTTTAAGATTTTTGCTGATACCTGTCTGGTAGCGACCGGGCAGGATGGCACCGTTGTGGCGGACGCGCAAGCTGTCCAGTTCGCGTGGGGCGCTCCGGGGCGGCATGAGTTGCCCGCTGGGGGCTGGGAGCAAGTCGTGATCTGGGCGTTCGCAGATGCGGACGCGGAGGTAGTGCCCGATACCGCCTGTGCCCTCAACATCAGCGTGGCAGTAACACATCAGCACCAGGGCCTGGCGGGCCTGATGCTCGACGCACTGCGTGACTCGGTACGTGAGTTGGGACTGTGGGACCTTGTCGCACCCGTCCGGCCGACGTGGAAGGATCGCGAACCTCGCACGCCCATGGCTGCATATGTTCGCCGGACGCGCGATGACCTCCTGCCATATGACCCATGGCTGCGAACTCACATCCGCGCAGGCGGGAAAATCATCGGCGTGGCTCCCGCGTCATGGGTAGTGGCTGGATCCCTGGCACAGTGGCGGGAATGGACAGGCTTGCCGTTTGACCTCGATGGGGACGTTGACGTGCCCGGCGCTCTTGTCCCGGTGCATTGCGACACGCGTGGCGAATCCGCAGTATATGTAGAGCCCAACGTCTGGGTCCGGCACGCCCTCCGCGCTGACCGGTCATGCCCAGAAGCGTCACCTGCTCTGCTCCCACCTTCCTCGTAGGTGCCGAATCCTGGCGAGTGGCCGCCGTGTCTAGGGTCGGTATAGCCGATCGCGTGCGACGGCCCGAAGGGGCGCCCTTGACGCGGTGGCCGCGAGCTGGACAATCGGAAGCGAGGAAGACGCCCCGCGCTCCAGGCGATCAATGACCGTCCAAACATCGTGATCTATGGCCCCTGCAAGCGTGGCCCGGCGTGCGGTGGGCGGGCCTCGGAGAGGCGGCCCGGGTGGAACGCTCGTTGACGGAACTCCAGAACGGGGGGCTGGCTTTCGCAGGATCGGCTAAGAAAAGTCGGGCCCTTCGGAACTTGCCGTGCGCGGCTCGTCACGGGCCGCCGGTCGTCCGAATCGGCGAGCATCCGTGAGCGGTTAGACCCAGACAAATTGGCCAACTTCCAAACCGCTAGGAACGCAGCGAAGGCCGTTCACTCCGCTGGTTGGGCACGTTGCGGTAGCGTCAGTTCGTCGCTGACGCCGGAATTACTCGCACAGAAGCACGTGTCGTACCTTGAAGTCCCTGCATATCAATCACAACATGCCAGTGACCCGAATTGGGAATCCGCAATCTGACTGGTGACTGCCTGGCGAGTCCTCCGATATATCGGTGCTGGCGGCCGATACGGTAAAATTCAAAGTTGCTGTTGTCCAGAAGCCGGATGTTCGCGGCATTGCCTGACAGTGTGATCTCGACCACGTCGTCGCCGTCTCGGTTGCCTAGGTCCGAGTGGATGAAGTCAGTCATCACCACCTCCGCCTACAGTTGTCGAGCCTTCGTTGCTGCCATGGACCTTAGGCCAGTCCGATGTCAGCTGAACCACCTGGTCATTGTCCGGTTTCTGAGGGCAGCCGCATAGACTTGTGGCCGAGTGCGACTGACGCTAGTGCGATACGGGCGTCGAGATGACCTCGTCCATGCCATCCTAGATGTCGCTCTCTCGCTGCATCGGAGGTACCGTTGAGTCATGGCGACGACCCAGCGATCGGCACGCCGTCAGCAGAAACCGCCAACGACGCGTCAACGGATGGCGAGGGGATTCGACTACCTGACTCTGGACCCATCGCCGAGACTTCGGAAACTGCGGGAGGAGCAGGAGAGCAGGGCTCTCAACCCGAACGACGTCTTCAGGCGGGCTTGGCAGAGCGTGGGAGCGGCGATTACGGAAGCTCTGCGGCACACCTAAACGCCAGTCATTTTACAGATTCAATAGGGTTCGAAACAGAGCTAGTAGAAGTAGCTTGGCAGGGCCCGTTGCCGCCACCGCAGCAGCTAGGCGAGTATGAGAGGATAATTCCTGGGTCAGCTGCGCGGATTCTCGCAATGGCTGAGAACGCGATATCGGGGCCTATCCAGAACACCGCGAATCTAACGAACGCTGAGATCGCGGCCAGCAAGCACGGTCTTATCTTCGCAATTGTTCTGACTTCTGTCATGTCCGTCGCGTCGCTTGTTTTCTTCTCTCTCGCCGTGGCTGGTGTCGGCAGCACAGCAACTTGTATCACTGCTGGGTCCATCTGCCTGTCGGTCCCTGTAGTAATGCTCGTTCGCGCATTCATTACTCGATCTTAGTGAGGCTGGGCCGACCGGCATCGCTCAATCTAAAGCGCATCGTCGTGACTTGGCCACGTCCATATGCTTGAAGTAGGTAGCGGTCAAGGCTGAAAGGGTCCAGATGCCCGATGACCTTGCTGGGAAGCTAACTGGTGAGCGGATAAAGTTCCTTCGCGAGCGCAAGGGCTTGAGCCGCCCGGTACTCGCCGGCCTGGTGGGGATGTCGGCATCCTGGCTCAAGGGTATCGAGCAAGGTCGCAGGCTCCCGCCGCGCCTTCCGGTGCTGGTCAAGCTCGCTGAGGCGCTGGGGGTCGGAGACCTCACTTTTCTGGCGGGTACCGACATGAACCTCGGTGCTAGCCAAGCATTGCCAGTCGCATCATTCGCCCGAATACCCCATGATGCGGTTCCGGCCGTCAGCGATGCGGTGCGCGATCCCATGCTCACTCCGCCCGCCAACTCGGTTTCCGTTGAAGCCCTGTCCGGTCGAGTTGCTGATGCCTGGACGCTGTGGCACCAGTCTCCGCAGCACCGGACTGACACCGGGCGCATCCTGCCCGCTCTGCTCACCGACGCTCGCGCGGCAGCTCGTACATCTGGCCCCGATCAGCGCGAGGTCAGCGCGCTCTTGGCAGATGTGTACGCCCTCGTGCTCGGTGGGAGACACCCTCGGCGCGCTCGACCTTGCCCGCGACGGCCTGTCCCTGCTCACGCCGCGTCTGGACGGCGACGACCATGACCTAGCCGCAATGGCCGGATCGCTGATGCTGCACGCGGCCCTCACCAGTGCCCGAGCTGGGAGCGAGGGAGATGCCTGGCGGTACTGGGATCAGGCCAGCGCTCTAGCTAAGCGACTCCCCGTCGGCTACTTCCATCCGTGGACCATGTTCGGCACCGCCAATGTCGCCCTGCACGCGGTCTCGCTCAATGCGGACCTCTCGAAGTCCATTGCCGCCCGTAACGAGGCTGAGCAGATCAACCCCAGCCAGATCCCTAGCCGGCAGATGACTGCCGAGACTCTCGATCATGGTGGTGCGCTCATCAGCCAGCGGGCGCGTGAGCTAGCAGACAGCATCAGCCTGCACCTCTAGCGCTGAGGCGCACATCGCGCCCGCCGCGAGCGGGATACGGACCGCGCCTCCCGCGCGTTGTCGGCGCTCGTAATCTGGCGATCCCACATAGCCAGACAGGAACGCGAGTGACGCACGCTCAGAGCCCAGTCATCAGCCGGTGGCACCCGGATGACCGCCAGAACAAGGGCAGGCAGTTGGATCAGGCAACCGCCCACATCGACTTACCGGCCCTGCCAATGAGCCCGCGCTGGGCACGCCGACACGCAGCGGCGGCGCTCGGTGCGTGGCAGGTCGATACCGACGTTGCCGAGACCACGCTGCTGCTCGTCTCCGAGCTTGTCACCAACGCTGTCACCGCTCTCAGCACCTGCGCGTCCGACGACACCACGGCGACTCCGATCAGGCAGACCTTGCGCCGTGAGGACGGTCGGATCGTCGCGGAAATCTCCGACCCCGATCCGCGTCCGCCCGTGATGATCCGCACCGGACCGTACGCGGAATCCGGGCGCGGGCTGCTCCTTGATCAGCCCGCGCTCGCCGCTCCCGGTGCTCGATCAGCTGCTAAGACCGATCCGCGAGCCAGCTGAGCAAGGCAAAGAGGAGGCGAGGGAGAAGATGATCTCCCAAATTCCTCCCAAGCCGACGGCTCGGGCACCCTACATAAGTAGATTCGAACCAGTACTGAGGGCCTCTGACCTGGCCAAACGATCGCAAAGTCGAAGTGGAGCTAAGGAGACTCGAACTCCTGACCCCCTGCTTGCAAAGCAGGTGCTCTTCCAGCTGAGCTATAGCCCCATGGGTCGTCAAGCTAAGCCTACTAAGATTCGGGCCAAGGTCCACACGGTTAATCCGTGCAGAGTCGGCAAATCCTAGCGAACTCGCCCAATTCGCGCTGAACGCACCGGGAACCCAGCGCAGCCCAAGCTAGGAACCCGGCCCTGAACCCACGCGACCGGCGCCCAAAGGCACCGACAGGGGGCTTACTCGTCGGCCGTCGTGGCCTCGGTCCACAGGTCAAGCTCGGCCCGGTCCGACTGCACCTTGCGCCAGACGGCTGCGGCACCAAGCAGCACGACTGCCACGATGATCAGCTTCTTCACCACTACGTTTCCTTATCTTCCACATCTTCCACGCGCATCTGCCACGCGCCCGACCAACGTCTAGCCAACGCCCGAACAGCGCCGCCAAGCCAATCAAGCCGACCGAAGTCAACCAACCAAGGATCAACCGGCCAGCGAAAACAATGACCGACCACAAATCTTTCGTGATCGAGAACGACAGCCTAGCAAGCTACCGGTTCACCGCTGGCGGTCTACGCGCTTGGAGTCCCAGACTGGCTCGGTGGCCTCGTAGACCTCACCCGACTCGCCAAATACGAGGAACCGGTCGAACGACCTAGCAAACCACCGATCATGGGTCACGGCGAGCACAGTCCCCGCATAACCCTCCAGGCCCTCCTGCAACGCCTCGGCGCTAGCCAGGTCGAGGTTGTCGGTCGGCTCATCCAGCAGAAGCAGCGTGCTGCCTGCCAGTTCGAGCAGCAGGATCTGCAGCCGCGCCTGCTGTCCGCCTGACAACGTGGCGAACGGCTGCCTGGCGCAGATCTGCAGCTCGTATCGGGATAGGGCCGACATTGCCTCGTTGATGAGCATCGCGTGCTCGGTCATCAAGATCTCAAGCGGCGTTCGCTCGGCCAGTTCGGGCCGCGCGTGCGTCTGGGCGAAGACCCCTGGCACGACCCGCGCACCGAGCCGGCACACACCCGAATGCGCGACCGGCGAGACCGACCCGGCCGGCAAGACCGACGAGACCGACCCCGTCGGCGAAACCGACGAGACCGACGGCTCCTCGCCAAGCAGCCGCAGGAAATGCGACTTGCCCGACCCGTTCGAGCCCAGCACGGCCACTCGCTCGCCGTACCAGACCTCCAGGTCGAACGGCTGCATCAGCCCAGTCAGCTCCAGGTTCTCGCAGATCACGGCCCGCTTGCCGGTACGCCCGCCGCGCAGTCGCATCCGGACGTTCTGCTCGCGAGGGGCTTCCTCCGGCGGACCGGCTTCCTCGAACTTGGTGAGCCTGGTCACCGCGGCCTGGAGCCGGGATGCCATCGCGTCGTTGTAGCTGGCCTTCTGCCGGTACATCCGGACGAGCTGCTTGAGCTTCTCGTGCTCTTCGTCCCAGCGTCTGCGCAGCTCGTCGAGCCGCTCGTTGCGGTCGCGGCGGGCCTGGGCGTAGGTGGCGAAGCCTCCGCCATGCGTCCAGACGTTGCCGTCTTCGACCGTGATGATCCGCTCCGCGCATCCAGCGAGCAGTTCCCGGTCGTGGCTGACCAGCAGCACGGTCTTCGCCGTCGCCTCCAGCTGCTTCTCCAGCCAGAGCTTGGCCGGGACGTCGAGGTAGTTGTCAGGCTCGTCCAGGAGCAGTACCTCGTCCTTGCCGCGCAGCAGTGACTCGAGCACGAGTCGCTTCTGCTCGCCGCCCGACAGTGTCCGCACCTCGCGGTACTGGCACCGGTCGAACGACACGCCAAGGGCCGCAATGGTGCACGCGTCCGCGTGCACGTCGAAGTCGTAGCCGCCGGCGTCGCCCCACTCGGCCAGCGCGGCGGCATAGCGCAACTGCGCGGGCTCGTCGTCCCGCTCCATCATCACGAGCTCGGCCGAGTCCAGCCGGGACGCCGCGTCGCGAAGCCGCTGCGCGGCGATCGAGAGCAGGAGGTCCCGAACCGAAGTCTCGTCTCTGATCCCCCCGATGAACTGCCGCATCACCCCCAGCCCGCCGCTCCGCGTGATCGAGCCCGACTGCGGCTGCTGGTCACCGGCGATCAGTCGCATGAGGGTGGTCTTGCCAGCGCCGTTCGGGCCAACGAGCGCGACGACGCTGCCGTCTCCGGCACGGAACGACACGTCGTCCAGCAGCAACCGTCCATCAGGCAGGGTGTGCGACAAATGCGCCACCTCGACATGGCCCATCCACGCACCCCCGAACAAACTCGGTATCTGCCGACCTGGTGTCAGATAGTCGGCTGCCTGCCTGACAATAGCGGGATGACCGCCGAGAACCCCAGCGATATTTCCCGGATGCGGATCTCGGATGCTGACCGGGACCGCGTCGCCTCAGTGCTCAGCCACGCGCTGGCCGAGGGACGCCTCACTGCCGAAGAGCACTCCGAGCGGCTCGACGCGATCTTCGCGGCCAAGACCCAGGCGGAGATCGCCCCGATCGTCAGCGATCTGCCTGGCGGCAGCACGGCTCTCGTGGCCAGCGGAGGCCAGCTAGTCCCCGCAGGCAGCACTGGCGCGATCACCACCAGGGGCAAGCGCGCGAGGATGCTCGCGCTGGTAAGCGGCATCCGCCGCCGGGGGGCGTGGCAGGTCCCCGAGCGCATGCAAGCGACCACGATTCTCGGGGGCGTCGACCTCGACCTGCGCCAGGCGATCCTGCCCCCAGGCGAGATCAGCCTCAGGGCGGTCTGCGTCCTCGGCGGCGTCGACATCGTCGTCCCGCCGGAGATGCGAGTGATCGACGACGGCTGGGCGATCATGGGCGGGATCGAGGTGCCGCCGGAGACTCCGGAATCAAGCGCCCACGACGCCCCCGTACTGAGGATTACCGGCCTGGCGATTCTCGGCGGCATCTCAATCAAGCGCAAGCCTCGCTGAGAAAACCATTTAGCTGAACGCTATCCCCCAGGCACAAATCAGGGCCCCGCGAGCACACTTCGCTCGCGGGGCCCTTGAGTCCGGCAACGCCGGTCAGCGCCCAGCCTTACTCCCGGGTGGCGTGACCGGCCTTGCTCTTCGAATCGTGACCCGCTCTGGTTCTCCCCGTGTGGCCGTGACCGGCCTGCCAGATCCGGGCTCGTTCAGGCAGCTTAGGCCGGGACGACGACAGTCTTCATGATCTTGTCGGCGAGGGTCTGCCGCTTGGCGTCCCACAGCGGGAACAGGTAGCCGACGTAGCAGATGATGCTGTCCACGATGTGGCAGATGTCGCGCAGGAAGGCATTCAGCGTGCCAATTGGCTGGCCGGTCTCCTCGCTGAGCAGCCGCATGCCGAGAACCTTCTTGCCCAGGCTCTGACCCTGGCCACCGAGGATCCAGCGGTTGTACACGGTGTAAGCGATGGCGAGGATCGCAACGAGGAATACGAGTATGGAGCTGCGAGTCAGCCCAGCGATGAAGTAGACGACGAATACGGGGACAACCTCGATCAGGTACGCGCCGACCCGGTGGATCCAGTCGGAGTACTGCGAGGCAGGGGCGCCTGAGTAAGACGGAGTGCCCTGATATGCCATTGGGAAGGTACCTTTCGTGTTTTGCCTGCCGACTTTTAATGCGGCAGGCAAGGCCGTACTTAATATCCTGGAGGTCCGGGGAGATTCGGGAGTACTGGTTTCTTCTATATAAATCCGTACCGATGTAGTTGAAACAGCCAGCTTAGCGCGACGACCGCGATCATGGCTCTGGAAATGCGACGCCGGGTTTGTGGTGATGCTTGCCTGGGCATCGAAGCCAGGCCGAGCACC
This sequence comes from uncultured Actinomycetota bacterium, assembly GCA_963737865.1. Classification (GTDB taxonomy): domain Bacteria; phylum Actinomycetota; class Actinomycetes; order Streptosporangiales; family Streptosporangiaceae; genus Chersky-822. The sequence continues at coordinate 336,866 of CAVTUG010000002.1, forward strand.
CGGGCGGCGAGGACCGGAGCCGTGGCTACCACGAGTATCGCTACGAGGTAGGCCAGCGGGCTGGTCTTCGCCGCGGTCGCCCATTCGCCATGAGACATCGCGACGGTGGCTGTGGTCAGGCCGCAGAACGGGCATGGCACACCGGTGAGCGTACGCAGGGGGCAGGGCAAGCCCTGACCGCCGGTGTGTGTCATGATCATCGGGTACACCGCGCCGATCGCGGCCGCACCCGCGCCGAACAAGGTGATGTGCTCGGGAACCGAGTACGCCCTCCTGATAATCACTGCTCTCCTGACCAGTCGAAACATCGGCAAGTGATGGTGCGCATCGTACGTGTTCGCCGCTGCGCCGGGGAACTTATTACGCATCAAGTCCCGTTATTGTTAGCGGCTTGTTCCCATGCCCGCCAGCCGTGCCGCCCGGTTAGCGGCTCTATGAGCGATTTGCGACGATCTACCCCCGCTAGCTCACTCGGGCACGATCGGCCGGTAACTCGGCTCCCACATCAGGCCCCTGAGCTGCCGCGCCAGGTGCAGCCGCGCCAGGTCACGGGGCCGGTCGGCCCGGGCGACACCGTCGTGCCACGCGGCCTCGGCAACCGCTGCTCCGACGGCGACCGAGGTGTCGCGGAGTTCCTCGACGGGCGGCAGCAGCGCGGCACCGGGTTCCGTGGTGTCGGTCAGGTCGGCGACCGCGTGCGCCGCCGCTGCCAGCATTCCGTCGGTGACCCGGCTGGCCTGCGCCGCGATCACGCCGAGGCCGATGCCAGGGAAGACGAGCGCGTTGTTCGCCTGGCCTATGACGTAGCGGGTGCCGTGGAAGTGCACCGGCTTGAATGGGCTTCCGGTCGCCACCAGCGCCCGGCCGTCGGTCCACTTGATCAGGTCGGCCGGCACCGCCTCGGCGAGCTCGGTCGGGTTGGACATCGGCAAGATCACTGGCCTGGCCGCGTGTGCGGCCATCTCCCTGACGATCTCCTCGGTGAACGCGCCAGCCCTGGTCGATGTCCCGATCAGGATCGTGGGGCGGACCTGCCTGACGACCTCGGCTAGCCCGATGCCGCCGCTGGCGTCCCGCCGCCAGCCGGTGACCTGCGCCGGGTCCCTCGCGCAGAGTCGCTGCGCGTCGCCCAGGCCCTGCAAGTCGCTGGTCAGCAGCCCGGCTTTATCTATCGCCCAGAAACGCTGGCATGCCTCGTCGGCAGGAACGCCGTCGGCGACCATTTCAGAGCGAAGCTGGTCTGCGATTCCGGTACCGGCCGTTCCGGCGCCGAAAACGACCACCTTGTGGTCCTTCAGTTCAGTGCCCGTCGCCTTGATCGCGGCCAGCACCGCCGCCAGGTTGACCGCGCCCGTGCCCTGGATGTCGTCGTTGAAGGTCAGCAGCCGGTCCCGATACCGGTCGAGCAGCCGCCTGGCATTGCTCAGCCCGATGTCCTCCCAGTGCAGCAGTGCCCGTGGGAACAGCCGCCCGACCGCGGCGACGAACGCGTCGAGGAACTCGTCGTACTCAGCGGGCGAGACGCGCGGCCTGCGGTTGCCGACGTAGAGCGGGTCTTCGAGCAGGCTCTGCCGGTCGGTGCCGACGTCGAGCACGACTGGCAGCGCGCGGTCCGGGTCGATCCCGCCGGCGGCGGTGTAGACGGCGAGCTTGCCCACCGCGATGTGGATGCCGCCGACGCCCCAGTCCCCGATGCCCAGAATGGCCCCCGCGTCGGTGGCGACGATCAGGTCGACGTCGCTGCCGTCCAGGTCTGTCGCCCGGAGTGACTCCTCGATCAGCTCGGGGTGCTCGACCGACAGGTACACCCCGCGTGGCCTGCGGTACTCGTTGCTGTAGTTCTTGATCGCCTGGCCGATCGTCGGCGTGTAGACGATGGGCAGCATCTCGGTCAGGTGGGTGATCAGCAGCCGGTAGAACAGGACTTCGTTGCGGTCGTGGATCTCGGTGAGCAGCACGTTCTTCGCCAGGTCGGTGGGCTGCCTCAGGTACTGCGCGTAGACCCGGGCAACCTGCTGGTCGAGGTTCACGTGGGCGGGCGGAATGAGACCAGTGAGGCCGAGCTGATGTCGCTGGCTATAGCTGAACGCGGTACCCCGGTTGAGCCGTGGCTCGGAGAGGATCTGGCGACCGCGCAAGGTGGTGTGCCACCTGCCCGCGTCGTCTAGCCACAGCGCTCGCATGATGGACCTTTCGCCCGAGTCTTCCCTGCAATAGTCCCAAACTTCCCGGTCGGGCAGCTAGCCGTCCGAAGGGGCGGCCGCCGGCCCGCGCTTTCATGATGGCGGGTCAGGGCCGCAGGCTTGGTGCAGTATGTCTAGGTGACCATCAAGCATCCAACCGCCAGCACGTTCGTCTTCAGCAACACCGGCGACGGCTGGAGGCTCGGACTTATCTTGCACCCCGTGTTCGGCAAGCTGATGATCCCGGGCGGCCACCTCGAAGACAACGAGACCGCCCCCGAGGCTGCCCGCCGCGAAGTCGCCGAGGAAACGGGCCTCGCGGTGAGCTTCATCCCGGCTCGGACCTTCCCGGCCCCCGAGGCGGTTGTCGCGTCGCGCAAGCTGGTGAGACCGCCCTGGTGGATACTCGAACAGCCGGTCGAGCGCGACAACCACGTCGGTGAGCCGCACTTCCACATCGACCACATCTACGTGGCCGTCGCCGGGGTAGCCGAGCCACTGACCCACCCGGCGCACCCTTTCAGCTGGCACAGCCTGAGCGAGCTACCCGACCTCAACATGTTCGACGACACCAGAGACCTGGCAACGGCACTCTTCGCCGAAATAGCAGTCCTAGCCCCCGAACCCGAAACCCATGCCCCCCGCTAACCCACACCCGCCCCCCGGCCGCGCCACCCCCGGCAGCGCCGCAGCGCCGCACCCCCGCACCCCCGCACCCCCGCAGCGCCGCACCCCCGGCCGCGCCGCACCCGGGCCGCGCCGCACCCGCGCAGCGCCGCACCCCGCACCCGCGACAGCAGTAAGTCCCTACCTAGTGTCGTCCGGAGGACTGTTTCAACAGCAGCATGGTCCTACCTACTGCTGTCTGGACGACAGTAAGTAGGACCATGCTGCTCACGAATTGCGCCCAAAACCTCAGTGTGGCCCTACCTGCTGCTGATCGTGGCCCGCACCCGGGCGAAGCGCCGCCCGGGTGAAGCGCCGCTGGAGCGATCCGCAGGTGCCGGACCGGCTCGGCCGCTCCTCGTCGCTGACGGGGTAACGTCACCGGCGCGGCCTGTAGTGGGCGGACCGGCTTAGCCCGCGTCCTCGGCGTCCGGCTGGTCGGGATCGGTCCACAACGCTCGGACGGAGTCGATGGTGTCGGCTTCTTCTGGGTTCTTGTCGGTTCGGTACCTGAGCACGCGCGCGAACCGAAGCGTCACTCCGCCGGGGTAGCGCTTGCTGGCCTGGACGCCGTCGAAGGCGATCTCGGCGACTAGCTCGGGCCGCACCCGCACGACGCCGTGGGCGGCGACGGCTCGCTCGCCGGGCGGGTCGGCGATTTCCAGCAGGTGGTCGGTCTGCCAGCTGAGCATGGCGTCGGTCAGGCCCTTGAACGTCTTGCCCAGCATGACGAACTTGCCCGTATCCGGGTCGCGGGCGCCGAGGTGCAGGTTCGAGAGCTTGCCCGTCCGCCGGCCGTGGCCCCACTCGGCGGCGAGGATGACGAGGTCGAGCGTCGTCCGTGGCTTGACCTTGATCCAGTCACTGCCTCGGCGCCCGGTCCGGTACGCCGCGTCGACCGCCTTGACGACGACGCCCTCGTGGCCCTGGGCGATGGCCTGGGCGAAGAACTCGGCTGCTTGCGCCGGATCGTCGGTGACGAGCCGGGGGATGAGCAGGTCACCAGGCGAGATCCGCTGAAGAAGGCCGAACCGCTCGTCGGCCGGCTCGTCGATCAGATCGCGCCCGTCGACATGCAGGAGGTCGAAGAGGAAGGCGGTCAGCGGAACTCGCCCGGCCGGATCCGCAGCACCCTCAGGTGTCAGCTGAGAAGCCACCCGGGCCGAGGTGACCTGGAACGGATAAGGTCGGCGGTCCGGGCGCAGCGCGATCGCCTCGCCGTCGATGACGGCGGACCTGACCTCGAGCGCTCGCGCGATCGCGACGACCTCGGGCACGCGATCGGTGATGTCGTCCAGCGTTCTGGTGAAGACCCGCACTCGGTCGCCGTCCCGATGAATCTGAACCCTGATCCCGTCGATCTTCCAGTCGAGCGCGGCCGGACTGATCTTGCTCAGCGCGGCGCCGATGTCGGGTGCCGAGGCGGCGAGCATCGGCTTGATCGGCTGGCCGACCTGCAGGGTGAACGACTGCAGCACCGCGACCACGCCGTCCCGGTCCGCGCCCTGCGCGACGGCGGTCATCGCGGCCCTGGCGACTTGCTGCAGCGAGCCGCGTAGCTGCGCGGCCCGCCTGACCTCCTGGGCCGGGACGCCGGCGGCCTGTGCCACCGCCTCGGTCATGACGCCTTCGAGTGCACCCTGCCGCAGATCTCCCGCGATCAGGCGGAACAAGAAGCGCCGCTCGCCCTCGGTGGCCCGGCTGAGCAGCGTCGCAAGGCTGGCCCGCCGCTGGGTGTGCGACCCGGGTCCGAGCAGCGCCCCGATCGCCTCGAAGGCCGCGTCGGTCTCGGTCAGCGTCAGCGCCGACCGGGCCGCCGCCTCGACCTGACCGGGTGCAGCGTGGTCGGGCGCAGTGTGGCCGGGCGCAGTGTGGCCGGGCTCAGGCTGGCCGGGCTCAGGCTCGGTCAGATCCATGAGGGCGGCATAACCGACGCCGATCTGGCGCTGGGTCAGGTCACCTGACAAGAACGCGACCGCGACCGCCACCTCGTCCGGAGGCACCCGGGCGAGCAGTTCCGCGATGGCGCTAATCTTCGCCTTGCGCGCGGGCGATCCGGCCACGGTAGCCGAGGTCGCCACGACGTCTTCGAGCAGCACGAACCCGATTCTGCCGCACGCCGCCGACATCGGTCGGTTCGCGAAGCCGGCGGCTGGCTTCTTTGGCTAGCGCGGTTGGCCAGCGCGCGGTTGGCTAGCGCGCGCGGGACAGTCCGTTGACGCCGGCCTCGGCCTTACTGCGCTCGGCTTCGGTGTTCACCGCCTGCGACCGCTGGCCAGGGGCCGTTCCGGCTGGCTGACGCGGTGGCATCGGCCGCGCCATGGAACGTGCGCGGGACTTGTTGCGCATCGCCATCGCGGTCGCCGCCGCTGCGCCCGCCGCCAGCAGAGCCGTGCCTGCCAGGACCTTGGGCCAGCGCCGGGTCTGCTGCTTCGGCGGGTCGAGCCGGCGCGCGGCCGCGGCCAGCACCGACGAGATCGCGGGAGCGACGTTCTCCTGGACCGAGACGCTGCCCCGGGCGGCCCTGACGGCCATCCACGCGCGGACCCGGCCAACTCTCGGCTTCGCCCACCCGGCGGCGCCACCCGCACCACGGCGCGCGGTCATCGCGGCCCGCTTCGTCATCGGTGTCGCCTGGTCGGCGAGCCTGGATGCTTGCATGGCGATCTTCCTGGCCCGCCATTGCATGTCGGCCGTGGGCATGGCCGACTGTTTCCTGGTCGTAGCAGACACAATGTCCTCCCCCGTGAAGAAACCCCCAGGTGGAACTTCCCACGCCGGACTGCGTCAACCGCGCCGCGAGCGGCACATGACGCAACGGCGCGCATATGCTGGCCGAGACGTTGCAAAGCGGCCTAGGGCAGGTAGTGCCGACGCGGCAGATGCCTGGCGTGACAGGATTCCGGCTATGGCTAACAACATCACCGCGACGATGCGGACCAACCAGGGGACGATCGTTTTGCGGCTTCTCCCCGATCACGCGCCTCAGACGGTCGAGAACTTCGTCGAACTGGCCGAAGGGTCCAGAGAGTGGGCCGACCCCAAGAGCGGGCAGCGTACCTCGGCGAGGCTTTACGACGGCACGATCTTCCACCGGGTCATCCCGAGGTTCATGATCCAGGGCGGCGACCCGCTCGGGACCGGCACTGGCGGCCCTGGTTACAAGTTCGCCGACGAGTTCCACCCGGCCCTGTCGTTCAGCAAGCCGGGCCTGCTCGCGATGGCCAACTCCGGCCCTGGCACCAACGGGTCGCAGTTCTTCATCACGACCGTGCCCACCCCGCATCTGAACGGCAGGCACACCATCTTCGGCGAAGTAGTCTCGGGGATGGAGGTCGTCGACGCGATCAGCAACGCCAAGACCGGCAGGAACGACCGGCCGGTCAGCGACGTAGTGATCGAGTCAGTGGTGATCGACCGCGCCGACAACACGGCAGGTTAGGGACGGACGAGGCTGATGGCTTACCCCCCGGGCACTGGCTCCGATACGCCAGGCTCCGACTTTCCGGGCACTGGCGTCCCGAGGGATGCGGTTCCGAGTGACGCCGCTCCGAACGATGCCGTTCCGGGCGCTGAAGGCCCGGGCTATGGCACAAGCCCATCGCCTCCCAGGTGTTTCAGGCATCCCGGCCGCGAGACGTACGTCTCATGCGTGCGCTGCGGCCGGCATGCCTGCCCGGACTGCCTGCGCTCAGCGGCCGTCGGGCAGCAGTGCGTCGAGTGCGTCCGAGAAGGCAACCGGGATTACCGGCAGCCGGTAGGCAGGTTCGGCGGGCGAGTGTCGGACCGGCCCGTCGTCACCTACACGCTGGTGGCGCTGTGCGTGCTCGCCTACATCGCCGAGATCGTCTACAGCAAGACGGTGAACTACGGCGAGATGGTCGGCGGTGCCTTCGATCGCGACATCAACGCCTTCGTCGGGGTCGCGGTCGGCGACTGGTACCGCCTGCTGACCAGCGCCTTCCTGCACGAGCCGCCCGGCAGCGGGATCGGCATCACGCACATCGTCTTCAACATGTGGGCGCTGATCGTCGTCGGCCCGTCGCTGGAGCGGGTACTCGGGCGGCTCAGGTTCATCGGCGTCTACCTCGTCAGCGCCCTGGCCGGCTCCGTGCTGCTCTACATCCTCGCGTCGCCGAACGAGCGGCGATCGGAGCCTCCGGCGCGATCTTCGGGCTCTTCGGCGCCTGGTTCGTCATGGCCAGGAAGCTACGACTGGACAGCAGGCAGGTCGTCCTGCTGATCGGGCTGAACCTGGTGATCACCTTCGTAGTACCCGGCATCGCCTGGCAGGACCACGTCGGCGGCCTGATCGCGGGAAGCCTGCTGACCGCCGCCTACGTCTACGCGCCCCGGACGAACCGGGCGCTCATCCAGATCGGCGCCACCGTCGCGGTGGTGGCCTTGCTGGTGCTGGGAGTGATCCTGCGCGACGAGGCCCTGGTCCACATGGTCACCTTCAGGCTGTAACGGCCCGACAAATCCGGCGCGCCAGTTCGGGCACGCTGCGCTGTCGTGCAGGCTAGCGAGTTCTGCCTTGCGCGGCTTCTAGGCGACGCTGGGCCCTCATGCTAAAAAGATATGAAGTAGTTCGATGATTCCGATGTAAGGGGATTCGGGAAGTATGTTACCGAAGTTACGTATCTTAGCGGCAGCCTTCGTGGCTGCGGGTCTGGCAAGCGTCAGTTTCGCCGCTGCTCCAGCTGGCGCTGCTGTCGCCCGGGGAAGGGCTCCGAGCATAATCCGCCCCAACTTCACCAACAAGCACGGTGTGCAGTTGTGTGATAACGAGAGCAGTCCGCTGTGCATGAACGGCTTCGATGGGGACGGCGGTGCGGTCAAGAGCTTCGCCCGTACCCCCGGTGATGCTCAGAACGTGAGCGTCCTGGCGGCAAGCAACTGCGGTGGCTCCGTGACCGCAAGCTGCCCATTCACTGTCGGAAGCGGCTTTAACACCGAGTTCGAGGGCGACACCATCGTGACCATCAACCTCGATGCCAACACGATGTTCAACTTCCTCGCCAGCTCGACTGACGGCTCTATGGAGGAGGCATCCGGAGGCAGTGGTCAGCTCTGGGTACTGGTCGGCAGCCTGACTATCGGTGGCTCCGGGGCACACATCGTCAATGTCGCGGTCACTGACGAAGAAAGCGAAGAGATGTATGCCTGTGATAACGGCACCTCCGGAGATCAGATGCTCGTTCTCCATTCCACCTTGTCGACCTGCACCTGGTTCGCGGATGGCGGAAGCTGACCTCAGAGTCAAGACTCGCTAGCAAGTGCCCCGCTGCTCGCCGGCGGCGGGGCACCGGTCTGCGGCTAGGTCAATGCCAGCGCGTGGCGAGCATGACTCCGGCGACGATCAGGGCGAAGCCGACGACCAGGTTCCACTGGGCGAGCGCGCTGATGGGCAGTGACTGGCCGCTGATGTAGAACGTGGCGATCCAGCCCAGACCCACGAGCAGGCAGCCGAGCATGGTCGGGACCAGCCACGGCGGGCTGATCTTGGTCTTGCTCGAGCGCGCCGGCGGGGTGTAGACCGCCTTCTTCCTGACCTTGGACTTAGGCACGTTGATCTCCTGGCAGGTTCAAGGCGCGTAGGAGCGCCGGTGCTTGATCGTAAGCCTAGTTGCTGGTCGCGGTAACCTGCCCGCGTCCTGCCCCTCGTCCCGGCTCATGAGGGCGAGGGCGAGGGCGAGGGCGGCGGGCTCGCAGGCGGCGAACTCGGCGGTGGCGAGCTTGGCGGCGGGCTCGACGGAGGACTAGACGGCGGCGGGGACGGGGAGTTCGAGCCAGGAACCACGAAGATGGTGACCGTCTGACCCGGCAGCACTACCGTGCCCACTCCGGGACTCGTCTGCCACACCGTGCCTGGCGTCGCTCCCGGCGGCCCCGGCTGGGTGTTGTCCACCCTCGGCACAAGGTTGGCCGCCCGGATCGCGGACTCCGCATCGCTCGCCTGCTCGTCCGCGACGTTCGGAACCTTCTCCCCGCCGCCGGAGATGAGCAGTACGATCGGCGTGCTCAGCGAGACCTTAGTGCCCGCTTCCGGATCGGTGCGGATCACGTGACCGGCCGTGATCGTCAGGCTCGCGTGCGGGGTCTGGCTCGGGGTCACCGAGGTGAAGCCCGCAGCTCGCAAGGCGGCCACCGCGTCCGCTTCGCTCATGCTGCTCACGTCAGGGATGGACTTGGCTCCGGGCCTGGTGTTGTACGTGACGTCGACGACGCTGCCCTTGCTGGCCTGCGAGCCGCCCGCCGGGTTCGTCGCGGTCACGACGTTCGGCGCGCCGGTGGCCGTGACATGCGGGATCGCCTTGATCTTGAAGCCCTTGTTCTCCAGCTTGGTCTCGGCCACTTGCAGCTTCTTGCCGACCACGCTCGGCACGGTGACGACGCCAGCCGAGGTGCCGTGTCCGGTGATCGTGTTGTAGGCGAGCACGAAGGCGGCGATCACTACCAGCACCACGACCGCCGTGATCCACGGCCAGATCGGCCGCTGGCGCCGCTCGGGATCACGGAGGCTGCCAGTATCCGCCGGACCGTACTGATACGGCGGGACGCCGCCGGTAGCGCCCTGCAGCTGGGTCGCGCCGAGCGGGTCCATCCGCCTGGTCCCGGGTCCGCCCTGACCGGCATAAGTGCTCGTCGGCCGCATCTGGGCGCCCACCGGGTAACCGGACAGCGCCCGCTGCAGGTCGCTGCGCATCTCGGAGGCGGACTGGTACCGGTCGTTCGGGTCCTTGGCCATCGCGCGCAGCACGATCGGGTCGGCCCAGCCCGGCAGCTCAGGATCGACCCGGGACGGCGGGATCGGGTTCTCCCTGACGTGCTGATAGGCGATCGCGACTGGCGAGTCGCCAGTAAAGGGCGGCCGGCCGGTCAGCAGGTCGTACAGCAGGCAGCCGACCGAGTACAAGTCGGACCGCGAGTCGACGCGCTCACCCCGGGCCTGCTCAGGCGACAGGTACTGGGCGGTCCCGATTACCTGTGCGGTCTGAGTCATCGTGGCCTGGTTATCCGACATCGCCCGCGCGATGCCGAAGTCCATCACCTTGATCTCGCCCTGCCGGTTCAGCATGACGTTGCCCGGCTTGATGTCGCGGTGCACGATGCCGTTGCGGTGGCTGTAGTCGAGCGCCCGGAGCACGCCGTCGGTGATCTCGAGTGCCCGATCGGGCAGCAGCCGGCGGTCGTCGCGCAGGAGGTCCCTGATCGTGCGGCCGTCCACGTACTCCATCACGATGAACGGGATGTGCGACGTCCCTGTGTCGTCCTCGCCGGTGTCGTAGACAGCCACGATGGACGGATGGTTCAGTGACGCGGCCGACTGGGCCTCGCGCCTGAATCTCGCCTGGAAGGTCTGATCTCTGCTCAGGTCCTCGCGCAGCGTTTTCACGGCCACGATGCGGTCGAGGCGAAGGTCACGCGCCCGGTACACCTCGGCCATGCCGCCTCGGCCGACGACTCCGTCGAGCTCGTAACGGCCGCCGAGCAGCCTGGGCTGGGTCATGTCGCGCACTTACGTTACCGTCCTGCGTCTTTTTTGCCGTGACTCGCTGACCGGGAGGAGAGCCAGAACGAGCCGCTTGCGAAAATTATGTCGTCAGATGAACCCGCCGCGACGGCGCTATCGGAACATCGCAATCGCCGGGAAATCAATGCGACCCCAGGTACGCCTGCATGATCTTGACGGCGATCGGCGCCGCCGCGTCGGCGCCGAAGCCACCGCCCTTGACGATCACGCCGACCGCGATCTGCGGGTTGCTAGCCGGGGCGAAACAGGTGAAAACCGCGTCGTCGAGGTTGCCGTTGCCGACGCCGTTCTGGGCGGTGCCGGTCTTGCCGGCGATCTCGAGACCGGTGACGCCAGGGCTCGCGGTCGCGAACGCCGTGCCGTCCGAGCTGTGGGTCACGCTCACCATCATCTGGGTGAGATCCGAGGCCACTTGCGGTGAGACCACCGTCCGCAGCAGCGTCGGCGTGGTGCTCTGCACTACTTCCTGGTCCGGTGCCCGGACCTGCTGGACCAGGTACGGGACCATCAGCCTGCCGCCGTTCGCGACCGTGGCCGCCATCATGGCTTCCTGAAGCGGCGTGACCGTGTCGCTGAACTGCCCGATCGCCGACAGCGCGACCTGGGCCGGATCCTTGAGCGACGGGTAAGCACTCGCCGAGACCGGCAGCGGGATCAAAAGGCTCGGGTCGTTGAACCCGAACATGTTCGCGTACTTGTGCAGCGGCGATCCGCCGAGCGTGACGCCCAGCTTGCCGAACGCCGTGTTACACGACAGCGTGAACGCGAAGATGATCGGCGGCTTGCCGTCACCGCAGGTCTCGTCCCCGTCGTTGACGAGCTGGGTGTGGCTGCCGGGCAGCGTATAGAACTGCGGCGCCGAGATGGTCGAGTTAGGACCGCCGACCTTGCCCGTGCTGAACGCCGTAGAACTCGTCACTATCTTGAAGGTAGAGCCCGGCGGGAAGGTGTCGTTCAGAGCCCGGTTCAGCAGCGGCTGACTCGAATCGTCCCGGTAGGCCTTGTCGATCTTGCTCAGCGTGCCGCTGTCCAGCGTGGCGTACTTGTTCGGATCGAACGTCGGGTAGGACGCGAGCGCGAGGATGGCGCCGGTCTTCGGGTTGATCGCCACCGCGGCGGCTGGCTTGCCCATGGCGACCAGCGCGGCATAGGCGGCGGCCTGCACCTTGGGGTCGATGGTCAGGTAGACGCTGGCGCCCTGCTTGGACTTTCCGGTGAACAGGCCCTTGAGGTTGTAGACCGCCAGGCTCGACGCCGTGCCCGCGAGGTACTTGTTTTCCGCCTGCTCGATGCCGGTGGAGCCGAACGCCGAGGTGGAGCCCAGGATCGAGTCGTAGCCGGTGATCGGGGCGTACTCCTTGGCGTGCGGGTAGAACCGCTGGTAGATGCCGCCCTTGATCAGCTTGGACTCGGCTGCCACTTGCTGCCGGTTGCCGCCCGCCGCGATAATTTCACCGCGCTGGTTTTTGAACTGCTGACTGAAGACCCGGCTGTTTCCCGGCTCGCTTGCCAGCGAGTTGACCCTGAAGACCTGCAGGAAGTTCACCCAGCCGAGCAGTACCACGAACATCACCAGGCAGGCGATGGCCAGCCTGCGCAGTGACTTGTTCATCCTGGTCGCGCCGCTCACCTCGTTCATGCGGCCCGCACCACCTGAGTAAGGCCCTCGTCCTGGATAGGCTGCGGGGCCGGCCGTCGCGCCAGGTCGCTGACGCGCATCAAGATAGCGATCACGATCCAGCTGGCTATCAGCGAGCTACCGCCTTGAGACAGGAACGGCGTGGTGACGCCGGTCAGCGGGATCAGCTGGGTGACGCCGCCGACGATGATGAAGACCTGCAGCGCGAGCACGAAGGCCAGCCCGCCGGCGAGCAGCTTCGCGAACGGGTCGCGGACCGCGAGCGCGGCCCGCAGCCCGCGCTGCACGATCAGCGCGAAGATCAGGAGCATAGCCATCAGGCCGGTCAGGCCCAGTTCCTCGCCGAAGCCGGTCATGATGAAGTCGCTCTGCACGAGCGGGGTGTGATACGGCTGGCCCTGGCCGAGACCGGTGCCGAAGATCCCGCCGAAGGCCATCCCCTCCAGGCCCTGCACGAGCTGGAACGCCGAGTGCGTGGCATTGTCGCCCGCGAACGGCGACAGCCAGACGGTGAACCGCTCGTGGACGTGCGGGATGAGCGCCTGCGCCAGCGCGGCGCCGGCCGCGAACATCAAGATGCCGATCAGCATCCAGGACGTGCGCTGGGTCGCCAGGTAGATCATCACCACGAACAGGCCGAAGAAGAGCGCCGAGGTCCCGATGTCGGACTCGAAGACCAGGATCAGCAGGCTGGCGAACCAGACGACTACCACGGGCCCCATGTCCCGGCCGCGCGGCAGGTCGATGCCCATGAACCGGCGGCCGGCCAGGGACAGCGCGTCGCGCTTGGTCACCAGGTAGCCGGCGAAGAAGATGGCGAGTGCGATCCTGGCGAATTCGCCTGGCTGGAGCGAGAAGCCGCCGAAGGTGATCCAGACCTTGGCGCCGTTGAGCTCGCTGAACCGGCCGGGCAGCAGGGCCGGGATGGCGAGCAGGACCAGGCCCAGCGTGCCGAGCGTGTAGATGTACCGCTGCAGCACCCTGATCTGCCGGACAACCGCAAGCACCACGATGAAGGCAACGATGCCCACGGCGGTATAGAGGAGCTGGGTGGTCGCTGCCTTGGTGCTCAGCGTGCTGATCGGCTCGCCGGCGTTCTTCCCGAGGCCTGACTCTTGCAGCCGGTAGATCATCACGATGCCGAGCCCGTTGAGTATCGCCGCGAGGGGCAGCAGCAGCGGGTCGGCCCAGGGGGCCAGGAACCGCACGGCGACGTGCGCCCCGAGCAGCAGGACCGCGAATCCGCCCACGTACAGGAGCAGACCGGGCGGGACGTGCCCGTTAAGCCCGAAGCCGGCGCTGGCGTAGGCGAACGCCATGATCACGACGGCGAAGCCGAGCATTGCCAGCTCGGCCCCCCGACGCCCGCGTGGCAGCGGCACCGGCTGTAGTCCGCCGCTCGGCACGGCGGGGCTGGCCAGGTGCGGTGACGCAGCGCTCATCCGGAGGCTCCAGGGAACGCTGGGCAGTAGGAAGGCAGCACGGGCTTCGGCGGATAGGCAGGCGTCTTGGTGGCCGGCGGATTCGAGCCCGTGTTCTTCTGGGCGGTGCCGTTGTGGGCGGTGCTCTTGTGGGCGGTGCTCCTACGGGCGGGCTTCTTGACCGGGTTGCCATCCGAGCGGTTCGTGGACTTGCTCGGCGCTGGGCTTTGATGGGCGGCCGGGGAGTGAGCCGACGTGGCCTTCGAGTTGGTCGCCTTCGGGCGGGTGGTTGTGTGGTGCGTGGATGACCGCTTCTTGGCCGAGGTCTTGGAGCGGCTGCCTGATGCCTTGTGCTTGACCGGCTTCGGCTTGGGCTTGTTGGCGACCCACTTGGTGATATCGGCTTGCACGACCGCGCAGTGATAGTCCTGGCGGAACTGGGAGATGATCCGCAGCGCCTGCCTGAGGCTCTTCTCTGGGCCGATGGTCGACTTGATCGAGGCCGCTTCGCTGGACGGCAGGGCCGAGAGCGGAATGTCGGTCCGCTGCACTACCCGTGACATGGTCATCCCGGCCTCGGCCTGGCTCACGCCGCGATAGACGACTACCCGGCCGTCAGCTGTACCGACGTAGAACGAGTCCTGGGTGACCCGCCAGCTGTAGTCGCCGGCCGCGCCGACGACGCTGATGAGAAGCACGAGCACAGAAGTGACGAGTGGCCAGCGGCGCCTGCGGACGAGCAGTGGCTCGTCAGGCTCGTCGGCCGCAGCCGAAGCGCTGAACTGCGGTGCCGCGCCGGGCCGCACCGCAGCAGAGTGAGCCGCAGCAGAGGGAGCCGTCTCGGAGCGAGTCGCAGCAGAAGGCGTGGCATCGGTCCGGGTCGCGTCGAACTGCGGGGGCAGACTGGCGGGCGGCTGCGGGCCGCCCTGAGCCTGCTGACTGCTCTGGGTCAGCTGACTGCTCTGGGCCTGCTGGCCGTTCTGGGTCTGCTGGCCGCCCTGGGCGAGCAGGCGCGCGCGCGCGGCCGGGTTGTCGCTGCGGGTCGGCTCGGTTTCGTCGCCGGACTCCGTCGCGAGCGCGCCGACGATGATGGTGTCCTCGCTCGGCTCCTGGCCAGAGTCGGTGTCGATGACGTCCGCGAGCACGCAGGTGATGTTGTCCGGCCCGCCGCTGCGGATCGCCAGATCGACCAGCTGCTCGACGGCGGCGTCGAGGTCGGGCAGTTCGGCCAGGGTCGACTGGAGCGTCTCGTCGCTGACGACGTCGGTGAGGCCGTCCGAGCAGAGCAGGTACCGGTCACCGACCCGCGCTTGCAGGATCGCGAGATCGGGGTCGGCCGGGATGCTGCTCTGCAGTGCCCGCATCACCAGGGAACGCTGCGGGTGCGAGGCGGCCGCTTCCGGTGTGAGCCGACCCTCGTCGACCAGGGTCTGGACGAGCGTGTGGTCGTGGGTGATCTGCTGGAGCGCTCCGTCGCGCAGCAGGTAAGCGCGAGAGTCGCCGATATGGCAGAGCGCTACCTCGTCGCCGGACCACAGCAGCGCGGTCACGGTCGTGCCCATGCCCTCGGTGGAGGGGTCGCTCAGCGTGATGTCGCGCAGTGCGGCGTTGGCGGTGCTGATCGCGTCGGCGAGTACCTGAAGCTTGTCGATCCCGGTCGTATCGACGTCGAGCGGTGCCAGCGTCTTGATCGCGACGGCGCTGGCGACCTCGCCAGCCGCGTGCCCGCCCATGCCGTCGGCGATCGCAAGCAGATGCGGCCCGGCGTAGGCGGAGTCCTCGTTGCCCTCACGGAGCAGCCCCACATCCGACCGAACCGTGTAGCGCAGGGAGATCGTCATCTGCGCAGCTCCAGTACGGTCTTGCCGATCCGGATGGGAACACCGACCGGGATCGGCATCGGCTGGGTCACCTTCTGCCTGTCAAGGTACGTGCCATTGGTCGAGCCTAGGTCCTCCACAATCCAGTCGCCGTTCTGCGGGAACAGCCTGGCGTGCCTCGTCGAGGCGTAGTCGTCGGTGAGGACCAGGGTGGCGTCAGAAGCCCTGCCGATCGTGATCTGCTGGTCCGCGAGCGTGATCATCGTGCCGGCCAGGTTGCCAGCCGTGACCACCAGTTGCCTGGCGGCCGACCTGCGTCCAGCTGGCTTGGCTGGTCGCGCCGGCCGTGGTGCGGGCGGCGGTGCCCCTCGGGCACTCTGCCTGGCTTGCCGCCGCTGGCTTCGAGGCGAAGCGGACTGGTCGAAGAGGTCGGTACGGACGACCCCGACCGCGGCGATGACAAAAAGCCAGAGGACAGCGAGAAACGCCAGCTTGATCAGGTCGAGGGTCAGCGGGTTCATAGGGTCATGCGTCCTTAGGTAGCCGAAAGCCGGGGTGCCTCCCGGCCTCGGTGTCAAGAACTGCCTGAGCGTTGGTGGTGGTCAGTACGTACCGTCCCTGCGGAATACCAAGGTAGTTCGGCCAAGGGTAACGCGCGTGCCATCGGTGAGCGATACCCGTCGGATCGGCTGTCCGTTCACAAAAGTACCGTTTGTTGAACCCAGATCGACGAGAACCACGTCACCGTCCTCCACCCGGATCTCGGCATGATGTCGTGACACACCTTGGTCAACGAGTCGAAGGTCGCAATCAGTGCCACGGCCGAGAATCGTGAGCGGCGAGGCGATCGGGAAAGTCCGCGAAGTCGTCCCGCCAGCGGCCGGATCCGCAGTGGAAACGATCAGCCTGGGCGAGCCCGGATGGCCCTCCTGCGGCCGAGGCAGATCAGTGGCTGGCCGCCGGATCTCGCCGTCCTCGACCGTGGTACCCCTGATCACGCCTGAGCGGATACGGAAGGTGCCGATGGTGAGGTCAGGCACGCCTTCGAACCTGATCCGCACCGGACCGACGAACGAGTAACCCTGCTCGCGCGCGTGATCTCGCGCGAGCGTCGCGAGTTCGATGCCTAGGTTGTCGGCGAAGACTTCGAGCCTGTCGTAGTCGGCCTGGGCGATCTCGGCGACAAAATCATTCGGCACTAGCGTCCGGCCCTGCGCGACAATCGCGGCGCGATCATCCATCTCGCGCTGAACTGCACCCGCGATTTCTGTTGGCTGCAGGTCGGACTTGAACGCACGTGCGAATCCGCCGTCGTACATACCCTGGAGCCGGTGCTCGAAGCGCTGCAGCACTCCCACCCTGCACCTCCTCTCCCGTTCGCATTCGATGGTATCGGCGGCATGGCATAGCTTGTGGCGTGCTAACCTGTCTCAGCGCCTAGGGCGGGTGGCGGAACGGCAGACGCGCACGGTTCAGGTCCGTGTGTCCGAGAGGACGTGAGGGTTCAAATCCCTCCTCGCCCACGAGCCGGCTTTGCATGCTTGCTGACCTATTGGGTCAGCTGCGCGTTTGGCCGCGATATCTGCCCGGGGGTCGAACCCCCGGACCCCCACGGAAGACCTCGCTGTCCGGACCCCCACGGAAGACCTTGCTGTGGGGCGGGCTGCTTCGCAGCGCGGATGCGTCGGGTTCATCGGCTGGCCTGCCTGCTTGAATTCCTCCGGCCGCTGGCGGTTTGCGGGCCTGCGGCCTGCGCTGGGTCCGCGCTGCGTCATGGCCTGCCCCTCTCTGCCCTGATCCCGGGGCTCTATGCCACGGCACTGACCTGGACACGGCAGAATCATTATCGTGCCGGAACTTCCCGAAGTGGAGTCGCTTGCAGCGGACTTGCGTGAGCGCGCGGTCGGCCGCCTGATCGATCGTGCCTATATAGCGGAGTTTTCGGTACTTAAGACCTACGACCCTCCGCTGACCGCGCTACAGGGCGCGACCATCACGGGAGTCGGGCGGTTCGGCAAGTTCCTCGATCTGATCCTGAGCCCGCCCGCCAGCGGCGAAGCGCCCTTGCATCTGATCACGCACCTGGCCCGCGCGGGCTGGCTGCGCTGGCGGGCCGAGGTGCCGACGGCGCCGCCCAAGCCGGGCAGAGGCCCGCTGGCCTTCCGGCTCAGGTTCGACGACGGCGAGGGGTTCGACCTGACCGAGGCCGGCACTCGCAAGCGGCTTGCCGTCTACCTGGTGACCGATCCGCAGGCCGTGCCCGGCATAGCGTCGCTCGGGCCTGACCCGCTGGCGCCGGAATTCACCGTCGACGTGCTTGCCGGGTTGCTCGCCGGCCGCCGGACGCAGATCAAAGGCGTGCTGCGGGACCAGAAGATCATCGCTGGCATCGGCAACGCGTACTCGGACGAGGTCTTGCACGCGGCGAAGATGTCGCCGTTCAAGCTCGCGTCGAGCCTGACCCCGGACGAGGTCGCCGACCTGCATGGCGTCATCGTGGGCACCCTGCGCTCGGCCATCGAGCGATCCGCCGGGCTGGCGGCCGCCGAGCTCAAGGCGGAAAAGAAGGCGGGCCTCGCGGTCCACGGCCGCGCCGGGCAGCCCTGCCCAGTCTGCGGGGACGTAGTACGCGAAGTCTCGTTCGCCGACTCGGCGCTCCAGTACTGCGCAACCTGCCAGACCGGCGGCAAGCCCCTGGCTGACCGCCGCCTGTCCCGCCTCCTGAAGTAACTCCCCCGGCGCCACTCAGCACGACAGCAAGGCCCTACTTACTGCTGTCCACCCCCGAAATCAAACAGCACCATGGTCCTACTTAGTGCTGTCAGGACGACAGTAAGTAGGACCATGGTGCTGTCGAACACCGGCCCCGAACAGCAGCAAGTAGGACCATGGTGCTGTCGGGTGGGGACGGTCGGGCCGCCGGACGCGAGGAGGGGTATCGTCCGACGGCCCGCGTCAGCTAGTGGAGTACCTTGTCCAGGGTGTTGAAGGCCCCGAGGTCGCAGCCGCCGTCGGTGATCACGCGGTGGACCTTCTGGCCGTGCCAGGTACCCGAGACCACGATCTGATGGTCACTCACGATGATCATCGGGCACATGAGGTGCTTGGCCGGGGGGTTGAACGGCCCCTTCATCCCCTCCAGTGCCCGGCACAGTGACGACGCCTCGGGTGCGTTGCCGCCGACCGGCTGGCAGGTGAGCCTGAAGTGCTTGGGCTGGCCCTCGTTCAGGAGCGTCACGGTCAGTGCGACCTTCGCCGGGGCGTGGGAGGTGGTCTTGCCCTTGCCACCGGCACCGGCCGCAGCGACCGTGCCGCATCCGGCGAGCACACCCGTTACGGCGACCATGGCGATCGCGGCGGTGGCGACCAGGCCGTGCCGGGTTCGCCCGGTGGGCGAGACCGACGTGCGCGACTGTCGCGTTGGGAGAGCGTTGGCGCGGCGGTCTCGCCGCGTCCTGATGCGGTGGGTATTCACGGTCATTGGACGTGCCCTGCCCTTGCCCTGGTTCCAATCTGCTGCGAGAACTCCTGCCACGCTTGACTGATGCGAAACCTGATCACCGATCTCGCTGCCATTGCCGGCCAGGCTCACGTGCTCACCGAGCCCGCCGAGCTGGCCGGCTACACGACCGACTGGATGCGCCGGTACACCGGCACCGCGCGCTGCGTGGTCAGGCCGGGCTCGACTGGCGAGGTCGCGGAGGTCGTCAGGGCCTGTGCGCGGCTCGGTGTTCCGATGGTGCCGCAGGGCGGTAACACTGGCCTCGTAGGCGGGTCGGTTCCGGGCGGTGAGTCGCGGGACGAGGGGCCGGTGATCGTCTCGACCGGGCGGCTGACCGCCCTCGGTCCGGTTGACTTCGCTGCGGCTGAGGTCACGGCGGGTGCCGGGGTGACCATCGCCCGGCTCGAGGCCCGCGCGGCTGGGGCTGGCCTGCGGTACGGCGTCGATCTCGCGTCCAGGGGCTCGGCAACGGTCGGCGGAACCATCGCTACCAACGCCGGAGGGATCCACACCGTGCGGTACGGGCCGACCCGGGCCCAGGTCGTCGGCGTGACCGCGGTCCTGGCCGACGGCCAGGTGATCGACGGCGGGCACGGCACCGCCTCGGTGAGCGCGGGCTACGACCTCGGCCAGTTGCTGACCGGGAGCGAGGGCACGCTCGGCATCGTCACTGCCGCCCGGCTCCGGCTGCGGCCCGCAGAGCCGGCCGTTGCCGTGGTGCTGGCCGGCGTCGCCGGGATCGAGCCGGCCGCAGCCCTCTACAGCCGGATCCGCGCGACCCTGCCCGACCTGCTCGCGGTCGAGTACTTCGACGCGGCCGGCCTCGAACTGGTCCTGCGGGTGGCCGGGCTGCCACGCCCCGTCCCAAGCAGTCCGGCAGGCTATCTGCTGGTCGAAGTGGCGGGTACTGCCGACACTGCCTTTGACTTTGAACGGCTCGCGCAAGCTGATCTACCCGCCGATACAGCGGTCGCGGTTGACCAGCCTGGGCAAAGAGCGCTCTGGGCTTACCGGGAGCGCCTCACCGAGTCGATCGCTTCGGCGGGTGTGCCGCACAAGGTCGACGTGTCGGTGCCGGCGGGGGCACTGGGGGCGTTCCGCGCGGAACTTGATGATGCTGTCGTGGCGGCGTCGGGCGGTGCTGAGGTGACGCTGATCGTCTTCGGGCACCTTGGCGTGGCGAATCTGCACGTCAACGTGCTCGGTCCCGATCCGGCTGATACCGCTGTCGACGCGGCCGTGGCCCGGCTGGCCGCCGCGCACGGGGGCTCGGTCGCTGCCGAGCATGGGGTTGGCCGGGCTAAGACCGGCTGGCTGCGCTGGAGTCGCTCGGAGGCGGAACTCTCGGCGATGCGGGCGATCAAGACCGCCCTCGATCCTGACGGGCTACTCAACCCTGGCGTCCTCGTGGTCTAGCACTGACGACACTCACCTAGTCAGGGACGGCAGTCCGCGGACCATACTGTGATCTTTGCCGTTGTGATGATCACCTCAACCGCAGGTCAGCCTTTCAGCCCTGAGTTCGGTGTTCGAAGTGCGACCATAGGGACGTGCGGCGGAGGCGGGCGGAAACGACAAGACCGGGTCAGGCCCGGCTCGACGCGACTGCCCAGGCTGTCATCGACTGCGCTCCCGACCCGATCATCGCGCTCGGCAAGGACCGGGCGGTCTGCCTGTGGAACCGGGCCGCCGAGGACATGTTCGGCTGGACGGCATCGGAGGTCATCGGGCTCGAGCCGCCGATTATCCCCCGGGAACTGCGCGCCGAGCACAACGCGGTGCTTGAGCGGGTCGCGAACGGCAGCCAGGTGTCGCTGGCTACGAGGCGGATCTGCCGGGCCGGCGAGGTCATCGACGTCCGGATCGACACTAGCGACCTGGTCGACGCCGACGGTGAACGGCTCGGATGGATCATCGTCTGCCACAAGACCGACGAGGATGCCACGGTCAGGCACTACATGGCCGAGCGAGCCCGGCTGGTGCGACGGCTCGGCGACGTAGTCGCCGACATGAACGCCGAGCTTGACCTAGAGCCCGTGCTCGACCGGATCGCCGCCAGCCTGCGCGAGCTGACCCGGGCCGACGCGGGCGGTTTCGTGCTGATCGAAGGCGACCGGCTGCGGCTGGTCTCCATGGACGGGCTGCCGGAGACATTGCGCGGCCGCGCGGCTGACCTGCCGAGCAGCCTGGTCGGCGAGCTCATGCGGTCGGGCAACTCGGTGCTCATGCGGACCGGTGAGACCGGCGAGTTCGACGACCTGATCTGGTCGGCGCTGCCTGGGCTGCACACCATTACGGTGAGCTTGTCTTACGTGGCAGGCCTGCCGTACGGGGCGCTGTACGCGCTGTACTCGCGACGTCAGGTCGGCCACGTCGAGCTTGAGCTGCTGGAGCTGCTGGCCGGGCATGCGAGCGTCGCGTTGTCGAACGCGACGGCGTTCTCCGAGGTGGTACGGCAGCGGGCGCATGAGCGCGCCGTGATCGACGGCAGCGCCGACGGGATCGCTGTTCTCGACGGCGAGGGCCTGGTGAGGCAGTGGAACCGGGCGGCGCACGCGCTGACTGGGGTCTCGGCGGCGCAGGCCACTGGCAAGCCGCCGCCTTTCCCGCTGCCCGAGCCTGGTGCGACGGTCACCTTCCGGCTGCCGAACAGCCGGTGGATGGAGGTGCTCTGCACCGACCTCGACGGGCGGGACGAACAGGTCATCGACTTCCGCGATGTCACGGCGGCCAAGGAGCTCGAAGAGGCCAAGGACCTGTTCCTGGCGACGACCAGCCATGAGCTGCGGACGCCGATAACTGTCGTGCAAGGCTTCGCTAGCACGCTGGCGAACCGCTGGGACAAGCTGCTCGACACCGACCGGCGCGGTGCCGTCCAGACGATCGCCGAGCGGGCCGAGTCGTTGGGCAAGCTGGTTGATCAGCTGCTTCTGGGATCGCGGGCGGGTGCGAACCGGCTGACGGTGACCGACGAGCCGTTCGATCTGGCTCGGGTGCTGCAGGACGCGGCGAACGTGTTCAGGCCGCTGTCGGATAAGCATGTGGTGCTCGCTGAGGTCCCGGCTGATCTGCCGATGGCGCACGGGGACGCGGCGGCTACGGACAGCATCGTGGGGCAGTTGCTGGAGAACGCGTTCAAGTACTCGCCGGATGGCGGGACGATCACGGTCGGCGCGCGGGTCGCCGGGGATGGCGGGGGTTCTGGGCAGCTCGTGGTGACCGTGCAGGACGAGGGGATCGGGATCGCTGCTGGTGACCTTGAGCGGGTGTTCCAGCGGTTCGTTCAGGGTGAGGCCGGCGATCGGCGCCGGTTCGGTGGCATCGGGCTCGGGCTCTATATCGTGCGGCAGCTAGCTCAGGCTCAGGGCGGGGACGTCACCGCCTCGCGCCGTGAAGGCGGCGGGACCGTGATGACGCTCACGCTGCGTCAGGCGGCCGACGTGGTCGTCGAGGTGGCCGAGGGCGACGGGTCCGCTGGGGCCGATAGCGAGGCTGCGAGTGGTGCGGGCGCCGGCAGCACCGCGAACGTGAACGGCGTATCTCGCCTCGCCCGGGGCGGCGATCTCGGCGGCGCCGCTGCGAACGGCGCGCAGGCCAACGAAGCGCAGGCCAACGAAGCGCAGGCCAACGAAGCGCAGGGCAACGGCACCCAGGCTGACGAAGCGCAAGGCAACGGCACGCAGGCCAACGGCAGGCTGTCGCGACCGATCTTGCCGTGGTCGTCGTTGCCGAAGGCGCTACTCCCGCACCCGAGACAACCCGCCGACGACGCGGACTCGACCAACTCGGACTGACCGCCAGACATCGACAGCAGCATGGTCCTACTTACTGCTGTCCTGATGACAGTAAGTAGGACCATGCTGTCGTTGGAATCAGGTCTGGAACAGCAGCAAGTAGGCACATACTGCGGTTCGACCTCGCGGCCCCGCGCCCTGGGGATCCCTGGTGCGGTCCAGGCAGCACCTGGGGAGCCCCGGTGCGGGTGGGGCGCTCGCTCAGGCGGTGGCTGGCTCGGGGGCGCTGATGCGCTTGCGGGTGACGGGGTCGCGGGTGACCTTTTCGCCACCGGACGCCTCGATGTAGCGGTCGATGATGCCGATGACGTCTTCGCCCTGGTCGATGATCTTGCCGTTGTCGAGCCAGATCACCCGGTTGCAGGTCTCTTCGACCTCTTCGAGGTCGTGCGCTACGAGGAACACCGTGCCGGCCTTGTTGCGCAGTTCGTCGATCCGCTCGTGGCTCTTGACCCGGAACTCGGCGTCGCCGGTGGCCAGGGCCTCGTCGATCAGCAGGATCTCGTAGTCCTTGGCGGCGGCGATCGCGAAGCGCAGCCGGGAGCCCATGCCAGATGAGTATGTCTTCATCGGCAGGTTGATGAACTCGCCGACGCCGGAGAAGTCCACGATCGACTCGTACTTCTCCTTGATCTCTTTCTTGGTCATCCCCATCGCCAGGCAGCCGAGCACGACGTTGCGCTCGCCGGTGAGGTCTTCGAGCAGGGCGGCGTTGACCCCGAGCAGCGAGGCATCGCAGATGGTGTAGACGGTGCCGGTCTCCGGCGGGAGCAGGCCGGCGATGGCGCGCAGCAAAGTGGACTTGCCTGAGCCGTTCCTGCCGATGATGCCGATGGCGTCACCCCGATTGGCGACGAACGACATGCCCCGGATGGCATGCACCTCACGGATGGCCGGCCTGGTCTTGCGGCCGATGATCCGGAACAACGCGGTGGAGGCCGTGCCCCGGTCACCGCCGGCCCCGTACACCCGGTAGACCACTTCGAGGTTGTCCACGATCACGGTGGGTTCAGCCACGGCCGTAGAACACCTCCTTGCGCCAGAAGAACCAGAATCCGAACACGAGCGCCACGACCGCCCAGCCGGCTCCGAACTGCCACAGGTGGGTCCCGATGAACGTCGGGTGGCAGTAGGCGCTGTCGGTCGGGCTGACCTCGGTGAGCGCCTTGCTCCACGCGGAAGTGGACACGCCGGGAGGCTGCGCCGTACCCGCCCAGGCATCGCA
Source organism: uncultured Actinomycetota bacterium (assembly GCA_963737865.1). Classification (GTDB taxonomy): domain Bacteria; phylum Actinomycetota; class Actinomycetes; order Streptosporangiales; family Streptosporangiaceae; genus Chersky-822. The sequence continues at coordinate 360,653 of CAVTUG010000002.1, forward strand.
CTTGAGCAGGTTGTAAGGCTGCGCGCCGAACGCGCTGGTCCGCTGGTCGCTCAGCAGTGCGTTGCGGACCAGGGCGATGTAGATGGCGGCCGGATTCAGCTCGATCAAGGTGGTCGCCCAGCCGAAGTTCTGCGAGTGCTGGACGACGAACTGCTGCACGCTGTAGATCACGCCAGAGACGTACAGCCAGGTGCGCATCAGGAAAGGCAGCAGCTGGGCGAAGTCGTTCACCCGGGCGCCGGTCCTGGCCGCGAAGAGGCCGATCCCGGCGTTGAACATGGTCAGCAGCGCCAGCGCCGGGACCACCAGCAGCCAGTACCACGTCAGCGGCTGGCCCTGCACCAGGACGAGCACGAAGAGCACCGCCATCGACAGCAGCATCTGCTGCAGCTCGATCATCAGGTAGGCGAGGGGCAGCGAAGCCCGGGGGAACTGCAGCGCCCTGATCAGCGGCAGGCTGTCGGTGATCACCTTGGACGTCGAGATGAACGTGCGCTGGGTGAAACTGAAGACGAAGACCCCGGTCACCAGGAACGGCAGGTAGTCGGGCACGCCCCGGCTGACGCCCTTGATGACGACGCCGAAGATGAGGAAGTAGACGCCCGCGTTGAGCAGCGGCGCGAGCACCTGCCAGAGCTGGCCGAGCTTCGCCTCGGTGTACATCGCGATGTTGCGCGCTGTAGCGAAGCCCATGATGAAGCTCCACCGGTGCGCGAGCTCGCGCAGGTACTTGCCAAGCGGCGCCCGCTGTGCGCTAGGGGTCAGCCCGTACTGGGCCGCGAGGGCGGCGAGTGAGCCGTCGGGCTGGCTCTGCTCCGAGGTTTCGGGGTCCGCCGCGCCGTCGAGCAACTGGCCAGGCGAGCTGACCCTGGTCGATCTCATCCGACCGGAGCCTGCCGGGCTCGAGGGCATGGACGGGCGTTCATCACGGCGCCGACTGTACCCGAGGATGGGCGTTGCAGACCTGAGAGTGGTTCGGCCCGCCGGCGGGACTATAACGATTTGGTCGCCCCCACGGGCAGGTCACCAGTCAGCCAACGGCTCGTAATCCCCAGGCTGGCGGGCTACCGGTGGATCCGGAGGCTGATTCCGGCGACGGATGCCGGTTCCGGTGCCGAGATCACCGGCTGCCGTACCGGTTTCCCGCCCTGCCAGCCTGGGCATTCAACGTCCGCAGCACAGAAGTCACAGCTGCCGAAGCGTCGGGGCTGGTGCCCGGGGAGGTGAGGACGTCGAGCGAGGTGCACCTGCCCTGTACTCCAGCCAGCGTGGCCTCGGCCCGCCGTGCCCTGTCCGACGAGCTGCAGGGCGGCCAGGCGTCCTCGACTGCGCGGTCGGCGATGCTGCCCTTGTCGTCAGTGAGCTCGTGAGCAACGCCATCTTGCACGCTTACCCGCTGCCGGGCGAGCGGCTCAAGGTCACCTGGCAGATTACTGGTGGCCAGGTTGAGGTTGCTGTGAGTGACGGCGGCAGCGCGACCACGCCCCACAACACCCACCCCACGGTCGCCTCGGTGAGCGGACGGGGACTGGCGATCGTCGCGCACATCTGCCAGACCTGGGGGATCACGGCCAACGACGTCGGGCTGACGGTCTGGGCGGTCTTGTCGGCCCCGGCGCAGGACGGCGAAGTCTCGCAAAACGGCCAGGAACGGCAGAACTGGCATACCGCCGCCGCCGCGGCCGCCGCCGCCGCCGCCCAGGCGAAGGCGTAGCTAGCACCCGGACAGGTGATAACCCCCGCTAGGGGTCTGAAGGCGGACCGCGCTGCGGCGTCCTGGGGTCCGGCGGCATCGGCTTGCGGCACAGCGGGGGGATCGTGCGGCACAGCATCGGCACGGATAGCGAAGTCGGGTGCCTGCGCTCGGTGATCATGCACCGGCCGGGGCCAGAGCTCCGGCGGATCACCCCGAGGACTCAGCACCTGCTGCGGTGGGGCGGCCCGCCCCGCGCCCTGCCCTGGGTCGACCGCGCCCAGCGGGAGCACGACCAGCTCGCCGACGTTCTCAGGACGCTCGGCACCGAGGTGATCTATTTCACCGGCCTGCTTCAGGACGTACTCGAATACCAGACCGCCCGCGACAAGGCGGTCGAATCCGCCCTAGCCAGCTGTGACCTCGGCGATGAACTAGCCCTCATCCTCCGTCACCACCTCGTCGGCCTCTCGCCAGAAGACCTGGCCGCCGCCCTGATCGCCGGCCTGACGCCGACCGAGGTGCGCACCGGCCACGGCCTGGTCTACGACCTGGTCGACCCACACGACTTCGTCATCGACCCGCTGCCCAACCTGGCCTTCAGCGCCGACGCGGGCGCGTGGGTCGGTGACCAGGCAGTGGTCGCCGCGCTGCCAGGGTCGCGCCGCAGGGAAAGCGACCTGCTCGCCGTGATCTACGAGCATCACCCGAGGTTCGCCGGACTCGCGCCGCCGTACCGGCCCCGCTCCGCGAGCCTGGACGGAGGCGACCTCCTGCTGCTCGGGCCTGGTGTCGTCGCCGTCGGGGTCGGGGTACGCAGCACGTCGGCCAGCGCTGAGCTCCTGGCCGGACACCTGCTGCAATCCGGTGCCGCCCAGGCCGTCCTGGCCGTCCCGATGAATCGGCGCGGCGGCGGCGACGGCGGCGCGAGCGCCGTCGACAGCACCCACCTGGACGCCGTGTGCACCGTCCTAGACGACGGAGTGGTCCTCATGGCGCCCTCGCTGGCCTTCACGCTGACCGCGCTCACCATCACCGCCCGCCCGGGCAAGGGGGTGGGCGCTGGCACGGGCGGGCACGCCGGTGAGCTTCGGGTGTCCCGGCCGCGACCCTTCCTCGAGGCTGCGGCTCGGGCACTGGAGATCGACCAGCTCAGGGTCATCGACACCGGCGTGGTGGCCGCGACCAGGCCGACGGCGCACTGGGATGACGGCGGTAACGCCCTGGCCGTCGGCGGTCGCACCCTCGTCTGCGACGAGCGCAACCTCGAGACCAACTCCAGGCTCGCGGCTGCCGGCTTCGAAGTCATCACGGTGCCGTGCGGGGAACTAGGCGGCATCCGCGGCGGCCCCCGTTGCCTGTGCGCGCCGCTGAGCAGGGACCCGGTGGCCGCGCTAGCGCCGGTGCGCTAACGCGATCGGCTTGTCCAGCGCCCGACCCGGAACACCCCGACGCCGAGCACCACGACGAGCAGCACCCAGAACGCGATGATCAGCGTGTGGATCAGGCCCCAGAACAGCAGCCACAGCACGAGCAGCAGCGCCGCTGCCCCGACGATGAAGGCGATGATGCGCATCATGCTTCTACAGTACGCGGATCTGCCAAGACTGGCCGGCCTCCAGGTGGTGCAACCCACCGCGCGAGAGTAATGTGCGGCTCGTGGAGCTTAAGGTCACAAGCCGACCCCAAGGGGAATACGTCGTCATGTCGGTCCATGGCGAGATCGACTTGTACACGGTCCCCAGGCTGCAGCGTGAACTCGCCAGCGTCCTGGGTTCGAGCGAGCCAGTGCGGCTGGTAGTCGACCTGTCCGGGGTGGACTTCTGCGACTCGACCGGCGTCAACGTGCTGCTCGCGGCGCACCGCCAGGCTCGCGAAAAGGGCGGTGACCTCGAACTCGCCGCCCCGAGGCCAGCGGTCAGGAAGATCTTGCAGGTGACCGGGCTCGAGACGGTCTTCACGGTGACCGACAAGCCCGCGAACCCCGTCAGCAGCTAGCAGCGCTACTAAGATCGCTGCCATGTCGGCACGCGGCGACCTGGCCGTCGTCATCCCAGCCAGGAACGAGTCCGACCGGATCAGCGCGACAGTGCGGGCTGCCGCCACGATCCCAGGCGTGGACCTGGTCATCGTGGTCGACGACGGCTCCACCGATGGCACTGGCGCCGAGGCCGCCCGGGCCGGCGCGGTCGTGGCGCGGCACGCCCGCAACCGAGGCAAGGCCGCCGCGATGGAGACGGGCGCGGAAGCGGTCAGGGTCATCGAACTGCGCCAGGCTGCCGGGAACGACGCCGGCGAGCCCCCTTCCAGGCACCTGCTCTTCCTCGACGCGGATCTGGCCGGTACCGCCCGCGATGCCGCCCCGCTGGCCCAGCCCGTGCGGTCCGGCGAGGCCGACATGACCATCGCCGTGTTCGCGAGCAGGGAGAAGCGCGGCGGCCACGGCTTCGTCCTGCGTCTAGCCGGGAACGGGATCGAGCGGATGACCGGATGGCGGCCAGCCGAGCCGCTGAACGGCCAGCGCTGCCTCACCCGCGCCGCGTTCGAAGCCGCCAGGCCACTGGCCGGCGGCTGGGGCGCCGAGGTCGGGCTCACCATCGACCTGCTGCGGCAGGGCCTGCGCATCACCGAGGTCCAGGTGCCCTTGTCGCACCGGGCCACCGGCACCGATCTGCGGTCCCAGCTGCACCGAGGCCACCAGTTCGCCGACGTCGCCAGGGCGCTCGCAACTCGCCAGCCGCTGCGCCACCCGGCCAGCCGCGACAGCGCCAGCCGCGACAGCGCCAGCCGCGACAGCGCCAGCCGCGACAGCGCCAGCGCGACGGCCAGCGCCAGCCCCGAGCCCGAGCCCGACCCCGCCGGGCAGGCCGACCAGGCGTGATGGCGGGACCGCCCGAGCCCAGCGGCACGGTCACCGCCGCGTCGCGCGGACACCGGGCGGCAGCGCAGGCGCGAGACCTCGACACGCTCAGGCGCAGAGGCGTGACCGGCCTGGCGATAACCGGGCTCAGCGTCGCCCTCACCGCGACTGTCGCCCTGCTCGGAACGTCCCTCCTGGAGCCCGCACTCCCCGGCACCGCCGGCCAGCCCCCGTGGTCAGCCGCCGCGCACCCCTCGCCGTACCTGGTCGTCGCCCTCACCGCAGCAGCGATCCTCACAGCGGTCATCGGACTGATTTTCACTCTGAACGCGGCCCGGCACGGCTGGTCGCCCCCGGCAACGCTGATCCTCGTCGCCGGGATCACAGGAGCGCTGCTCCTGGTACTCCTGCCCCCGTTCGGCTCGTCGGATCACCTCAGCTACGCGGCCTACGGCCGGATGGCGATCACCGGTCACGACCCCTACACCACCACGCCCGCGATGCTGGCCAAGCTCGGCGATCCCGTCGCACGCGCCGTGCAGGACTGGCGGACGAGCCCGTCGGTGTACGGCCCGCTGGCCGTGGCCGGGCAGGCGCTGGCGGCCTGGATCGGCGGCACGTCGGTGCGGCTGATCGTCTTTGTCCTGTCGCTGCTGAACGTGCTCGCGTTCGCGGGCACCGGCCTGATCCTGCACTGGCTCGGTCGAGGCGACAAGGCGCGGCAAGTGCGCTCGGCCCTGCTCTGGACCGCCAATCCGCTGCTGCTCCTGGTGCTGATCGCGGGCGCGCACGTCGACAGCCAGGCCATCGTGTTCGGCGTCGCGGGACTCGCCCTGGCCAGAGCTGTTCTTCGCCGGGCTGAATCCAGGGAGGGATCGCCCTGGCCGGTCGCACTCACCGCAGCCGGCGTGGGCGCGCTCATCGGGCTCGGCTTCGCCGTCAAGGTCACGACCGCCCTAATCGGCGCGGGCATCGTGATCGGCCTCCTGCTGATCGGGCGGACCGCAGTACGGCCGGTGTTTGCCAACCCAGGTAGTGGCTGGCGCGGGCTGAACTGGCGGCCAGCCGTCCCGGCCCTGGCTGGCCTGGCCGCCGGGTTCGCCGGTGTTGCCGCCCTCACCCTGATCCCGTGGGGCGCCGGCATCTTCGGCCCGGCGGCGCGGGCCGGCAGCTTCACCTCGATCGGGTCGCCGTGGCGGCCGGTCCGCAGTGCATTGCGGCTGCTCACCGGCGAGTCCGTCGCCGAAGATCTGGTCAAGGCCGGGGCGGTCCTGCTCGCCGTTGCCCTGCTCGTCTTGCTGATCAGGCACCTCACAGCCGCCCGGACGCCAGACGTGCTGGCGGCGGCCGCGTTCGCGGTGGTCTTCGCCTGGCTGCTTGCCTGGCCCTACGTGCTGCCCTGGTACGACGGGCTCGGCTGGGCTCTGATCGCGTTGCTTCCGGCGTCGAGGTTCGACTGGCTCATGCTGGCCAGGACGGCGGCCCTAGCCATCGGATACCTGCCCGCGCGAGGGCTCACCCTGCCGCCCGGCCTAGGCTGGCTCGAGTCGGTCGTCAGGACGGCCGTCACGCCAGCGGCGCTGCTGGCCATCTTGATCATCACGATCTTCTGGCTCTGGCCGTCGCGACGGGCAAGTCTTTCAGGGGGATAACAAAGTGCGGTGCGCCTACCTCGGACCACGTGGCACGTTCTGCGAGCAGGCCGTCGCCGCGCTGCATCCAGAGGCTGACCTCGAAGCGGTCCCGCAGCCGACGATCGCGACCGCGCTCGATTCCGTGCGGACAGGGGCGGCGCAGCGCGCCGTCGTCCCGATCGAAAGCTCAGTGGAAGGCGGCGTCAACGCCACGCTCGACGAGCTGAGCACGGGGACCCCGCTGGTGATCAAGGCCGAGGTGATCATCGCGGTCGAGTTCGCCCTGCTGGCGAGGCCAGGCACCGCGCTGGCGGATGTCAAGACGGTCGGCGGGCATCCGGTGGCCCAGCCGCAGTGCCGCCGCTGGCTCGCCGGCCACCTGCCCGACGCTCAGTGGCGGCCAGCGCTGTCGAACGCCGAGGCTGCGTGGCAGGTCGCCGACGGTGAACTCGACGCCGCGCTAGCAGGCCGCTTCGCGGCGAGCCACTACCAGCTGGAAATCCTGGCCGATGGCGTGCACGACCGAGCCGGCGCGGTCACCCGGTTCGTGGAACTCGGCGTCCCTGGCCTGCCGCCTCCGCCTACCGGCTCAGACCGGACGTCGGTGATCGCGTTCCTAGCGGACGACCATCCAGGCGCCCTGATGGACATCCTCAGCCAGTTCGCCGTGCGCGGCGTCAACTTGAGCCGCATCGAATCCAGACCCACTGGCGAGGGCATCGGGCGGTACTTCTTTTTCATCGATTGCGAAGGTCATGTCTTCAGCCCTAGCGTCGGTGAAGCGCTCATGGGCCTGCGCAGGACCTGCAGCGATGTCAGGTTTCTCGGCAGTTACGCCGCCGTCGCCGCGACCGGTGACTCGGAGTCGGGGGACGGCAAGTTCACCGCCGCGCAGGAGTGGCTGACTCAGGTGCGCTCGGGGACGTAGTGCTGCCGGGGGCTACAGGTAGGGGCCGGAAGTGCGCTGCTGCGACTGCTCTTCGGCCGGGACCATGCCGGGCGGCAGCGCCCTTCGCATCTGCTCGAGCTGCGCCCGCGCGGCCATCTGCTGCGCGAACAGGGTGGTCTGGATGCCGTGGAAGAGTCCTTCGAGCCAGCCCACCAGCTGAGCCTGGGCGACCCGCAACTCCGCCTCGCTCGGGACCTCGTCCTCGGCGAAGGGCAGCGACAGCCGCTCGAGCTCATCGACCAGCTCAGGAGCGAGGCCGTCTTCGAGTTCCTTGATCGAGCTGGTGTGGATCTCCTTGAGCCTGGCTCGGCTCTTCTCGTCAAGCGGCGCCGCCTTGACCTCTTCCAGCAGCTGCCTGATCATGCTCCCGACCCGCATGACCTTGGCCGGCTGGGCCACCATCTCGGTGACCGGCCGTTCGCCTCCGGTCTCGTCGGCGTCGCTTTCGACGGCGACGCCGTCCGGACCCACCACGACGATCTTGGTGGGGATCTGAGGCTCGGGCTCCCTGTCGTCAGTCATGGGCCTAGTCTGTCGGACCGCCGCCGCGATGCAGCACCGGGGTGCTCTCGTCAAGCCCCGAGAAGGATCTAATTGACTAAGGCGCGCATTCGACGATGTTGGTAACGTTATGACCGTGGCAGTAAGGACCGTTAGCGTCAGCATGGACGAACGCACCTACCGGCAGGCCAAGGCGGCCGCCGAACGGGCAGGCGTGCCGATGTCGACGTGGATGTCGCGGTCGGCCAAGGAAAAGGTACAGCGCGACGCCGCAGTGTCGGTTGCCGAGCTCGACGCGGGCACTGGACAAGCCTGGGTCGCCTGGACCGAGGCGAGCGAGCGTGACTTCAGCACCCCGGAGGCGGGGAAGGGCGCTGCGTGAATCGCGGCGACGTTTTCGCTCATAAAGGGATCGGACGCGCCGGGCACGTCGTCATCGTGAGCAATGACGGGTTCAGCGCTGTCACCGGGCACCCCGTGGTGGTGCGCGTCAGCGATCGGCCCGATCTCACCGAGACTCCCTATGTCGTGCCGCTGACCAGCGCCGACGAGGCCAGCGGCCACCTGGAGTCCTACTCGGTGGTCAGAGTCAGGCGCGACCGGCTGAGCGCTCAGCCGATCGGGCGGATCTGCGAGGGCACGCTTCGCAAGCTCGACGACGCCCTGGCCCTACTCTTCGACTATGGCGGCTAGCGGAGCGAGCAAGGAGGAGCGGGACGGCGTCTCGCTGACCAACCTTGACCAGCCGCTCTTCGACGGAGCCGACGCGAGCAAGCGCGACTTGGTCGACTACCTGGACGCGATGGCCGATCGAATGGTCCCGGTGCTGGCTGACCGGCCGCTCTCGGTCATCCGGGTACGTCCCGGGCAAGAGCCGTTCATGCAGAAGAACGTCCCGAAGTACACCCCGTCGTGGGTACGCACCACGCAACTGTGGGCCGAAGCCTCCAAGCGCGAGGTCTCCTATGCGCTCTGCGACGACCGCCGGACGCTGCTGTGGTTCGCCAACCAGCGGGCCGTGGAGTACCACCCGACGCTCGTGCTCGCCGATCGGCTTGACCGGCCCAGCTACCTCGTGCTCGACCTCGACCCGCCTGCGCCGGACGCGTTCGGGCTCGCGGTCGGTGCGGTCCGGCTCGTCGGCCAGGCCCTGGCTGATCTCGGCCTCGCCGGGGCGGTCAAGACGAGCGGCGCCAAGGGCCTGCACATCTTCGTGCCGCTGACCGGCGACGAGTCCTCAGAAGACGCGGCGGCGGCGACTCGGGCCATTGCCGGCCGGGCCGAGCGGCTCGACCCGAAGCTGGCGACGACGGCGTTCATCAAGGAAGACCGGCACGGCAAGGTGTTCGTCGACTCGACCAGATCGGGCGGGGCGACGGTCGCCGCCGCCTACAGCCCGAGGATCCGCCCGGGGGCGCCGGTGTCCTTCCCCGTGCCCTGGGACGAGCTCGGCAGCATCAGCCCAGCCGACTTCACCCTGCGTACGGTGCCCGGCCTTACCTCGGGGCGCGACCCGTGGGCCGAGCTGATGCCGCCCGCGCAGCCGTTGCCGCCTGACCTGATCGCGGAAGGGCACACGATCCCGATCGCGCGGGTGCAGGCCATGCACGAAGGCAAGCGCCGCGCCCGGGAGCGCCGGCAACCCTGACGCCGGCCGACCCTGACGCCGGCCGACCCTGACGCCGGCAACCCTGACGCCGACCAACACTGACAGAGGATGTCAGGGTTACGGCCTAGCGTGCTCTGGACGACCTACCTGAGCGATCTAGGAGCCTTCTCGTGACGACTTTGCCTGACCCGACTACGGAGTTCGACTTCTACCTGGGCAAATGGAACCTGCACAATCGGAAGCTGCGCAACGTGCTCGACCCCGAGTGCACCGAGTGGGTCGAGCACCAGGCGAGCACCGAGGTAGTGCCGATCCCTGGCGGGCTCGGCAACGTGGAGATCACCCACAACGAGGCTGATCCGCCGTTCGTCGGCCTGACCGTTCGGCTCTGCGAACCCGACTCTGGCCTATGGCGGGTCTACTGGGCGTCGACCCGCGCACCTGGGCAGCTCGGGACGCCGATCGAAGGCAGGTTCACCGGAGCTGGCGCGCTCTTCGAAGCCGACGAGGAGATAGCCGGGCGGCTGGCGCGAGTCCGAGTGGAGTGGACCGGCATTGCCGAGGGCGAGCCGCATTGGGTCCAATCGTTCTCATATGACGGTGGTAAAACCTGGGAGCCGAACTGGTTCATCACCTCTACCCGACCGTAGCTAACCGCTGGTCAGGACCGTGCGCGCGATGAGCAGGCGGTCGGCTGGGCCGCTCTGAGGCTGGTCCCGGCTCGACAGCGTGGCGGACACCGGCTCGGTGCCAGCTAGCTGACCCGCGCGGAGCACGCGCAGGTCGTGCGCCGACATCGATCCACGGAAGTCGCCCGCCCGGCCGAGCTTCACCGGGATCCCGAACGAGCCGACGCCGAGCTTGGCGTGCCTGGAGGAACTCGGGCCGAACGTGACCTGGACGAAGGGGTCCCGAACCACCTTCGCGCAGTGGCCGGAGACCGTCACCGACAGCACGTCGAGCTTGCCACGCGTGGCTCGGCGGTACCTAACTTTGAGCAGCATCGTTCCCGCCTTCGAGGTGACCGAGCCGCTCCTGACGAAGCTGTCGCTGGGCAGGCCGGACGCGGGGCCTGGACCACCTTGGCCAGCGGGGCTGGCCGAGCCGACGACGAGGATGCCCGTCGTGACCAGACCGGCCAGTGCGATCCCTCCAGCGGAGAGCTGCACGACGGTAAGACGGCGACGGCGATCACCTTGCCGCAGCACGTCGGCGGCCGGCAGGGGCCGCGCTTTGGCGGCACCATCGGCGGCGAGTCGCCGCAGTTCGTCCGAGAGATCAGGCACGGCCCTTCTCCTGGTCTGTTAGCCAGCTACGGTGGATGGGGCATCCTGCAAGTACGGGGTGAGCGCCGTCCGGCCTCGGGCGAGCCTGGCCTTGACGGTGCCGGCGGGCACGCCAGTCTCGAGCGCGATCTGCTCGACGGTCAGATCGCACAGGTGGTACAGGACGAGGGCGCGGCGCTGCTCGGCGGGCACCTTGCGGAGCGCGGCCACGAAGTCCACGCGATCCGGAGTCGGACCGCCGACCGATTCGGCCGGAGCCGCGAGCCGCATCGCCGGCTCCCGTCCCGGGAGCGACGCCATCGCGAGATCGCTATCCGCCAGGCGGTGACGCGGATCCAGCTCTCGGGGCGCCGTCGGCGTCGAGCTTGTGGTGCTGGGTCCAGGCGCGGACGAACGCCTCTTGCACCGCGTCCTGGGCCTCGGCCTGGTCGCCGATCATCGCGTAGACCTGGCCGACCAGCCGATGGAAGGTGGCCGAGTAGAAGGTGGAGAACTCGTCGCGGTTCACGTCATCCCACCTCTTCGTTCTGGGTCTGCACCTTCGTCTGGTTCTGCACCGTCGTCGGCCGGGCCAATGCGAACGGTTCACCCTAGATACCTGCGAGGTTCCTGGCTGGTTGCATCAGTTTGCGCCATTGTCGACCGCTGTGCCTAGCTGGCGGTCAGAACTGGGCTGGGTGCTAGGGTCGAATGCGGTGTGCTTACCGATCGGTAACGGTTCGTAGCGATTTCGAGGCCGCATGCATTCTGTCCTGCCCGTGCGAATTTCCGACACGGCGCTGGCCGGCGAACTGGCCAGGGGGATGGCACTGGTCGAAGAGCAGTTGCTCGACGTGGTGCGCACGCGCGAGGCGGTGCTCGCCGACGCCTCCCGGCATCTCATCGAAGCGGGCGGCAAGCGGCTGCGACCCTTTCTCGTGCTGGTGGCGGCGCGATTCGGTGACCCGCAGGACCCTCGGGTCCTGCCGTCAGCGGTCGCCGTCGAACTCATGCATATCGGCACGCTTTACCACGACGACGTGATGGACGGCGCCGAGGTCAGGCGGGGAGTGCCAAGCCCCAACGCCGTGTGGGGCAATTCGATCGCCGTGCTGACCGGCGACTACCTGCTCGCGCGGGCGTCCAGGATTATCGCCGATCTCGGCGACGAGGCTGTGCGGATCCACGCCAGAACCTTCGGCCAGCTAATCGACGGTCAGTGGGCCGAGACAGCCGGGCCGAAGAACGGCACTGACCTATTCGGCCACTATTTCGGCGTGCTCGCGAACAAGACAGCGTCGTTGTTTGGCAGCTCAGGCGAACTCGGGGCTCGGCTCGCCGGCGCGAGTGACGAGATCACTGCCTGCGTCAGGAGAGCCTGCGAGGCATGGGGGATGGCCTACCAGCTGTCGGACGACGTGCTCGACGTCACGAGCGAGTCCGACCAGGCCGGCAAGGCACCAGGCACCGACCTGCGGCAAGGCGTCGCAACCTTCCCGATCTTGCAGGTGCGGCGGTCGGCTAGGGCTCAGGACGCACGGCTGGTGGAACTGCTGGGTTCGGGTCAGCTGACCGATCCGGGCCTGCATGCGGAGGCCCTCGGCCTGCTGCGCGAGCACCCGGCGATGGACGCGGCCAGGGACGAGGTCAGAAAATGGGCGTCGGCTGCACGGGACGAGATCACGACCTTGCCCGGCAGCCCTGCCCGCGATGGGTTCGAAGCGCTCTGCGATTTCGTCGCCGACAGCATCAGCTGAACACTCAACCCTCCGCCGACTCGTGGCTGGGCGCTCTTCGCCCGACCCGGACAGCAGCATGGTCCTACTTACTGCTGTTCCGGCCGGTGTTCGACAGCACCATGGTCCTACTTACTGCTGTCCTGATGACAGTAAGTAGGACCATGGTGTCGTTGGTTCTGGGGTGCGGACAGCAGCAAGTAGCGCCTTGCTGTCGTTGCGGTCAGCTGCCGGAGAGCGATCTCGCCGAGCGACCGGCCATCGAGGCACAACAGCCGTCGTGGGCCGCCCCAAGCGTAAGCCTCAGTATTCGGAAGGTGGCCACGCCGACCGTCCGGGCGGTTCACCACCGCAAGCGTCGTCGGCCGGGCCGACGCCGACCGCTACCCAGGCTATCCCGACATATTGGGGTAGCGGCCCGGGGCCAGGAGGCCTGAGTCGCTGAACTCAAGATCGTAGTACCCGGAGTCGTTCAGGATGGAGCACTTCCGCCGGCCGACGTGCCGTTACCGGTAACGATGCTGCCTGCCCACATATAGTCGGTGCCGTCGGCCCCGCGCGGGTTGCAGTACATCACTTCCTGCCACTGCTGGCTGGCCGGGCGACTAGAGCAGGTCATCGAGTACACCACTGTGCCGAACGACCCGGTGAAGGAGGTAGAGCAGTCACTCGGCTCAATGATGGTGGACGAAATCGCCGGCCGAATGATGCCGACCGGGGATGCCTGGGCGATCGGGGCGCTCAGCAGGATCGGTAAGGCAAGCGCGGCGCCGACCGTCGCTGCCAGGCTCATCCATCGGTTCATAGTTCCCGCCATTTCTGTGCTCGCGGACTCGCGGCCCGCTCCGGCCCGGCTCTGTCACTGCCCGCCAGCAGCGGACGGGGCAGGCGCTGCCGCTGATACAAGGGAATGCTCGCAGACCAGATGCAATCTCGGCGCCTCCCGACACCGGAATACTTTGCTTACCTCCAGGCGGTCATGCCGAACGCCGCCGGACAGTCGCCTCTCTGCGTCGCCGGATGCAACCGCGACCCCCGCGGCCGAGAAGCTAATCGCGCTGCTTTCCGAAGCACAACCCGAGAACTCGATAGCGACCGGATCATGACCGGATGTGGCCATTCTGTGTCCACTATCAGGCGTCCACTATCAGGCCGGATCGGGCTCGCCGACGGGCCAGCCAGCGAGTTATCGCAGGTCAGCGGAGGGTGTGGGATTTGAACCCACGAGGAATGTCACCACCCCTAGCGGTTTTCAAGACCGCCGCCATCGGCCACTAGGCGAACCCTCCGCCGACTACCTTAGCGGGCGCCGCCCACCGAAGCCCACCGCTCCCACCCCGGCCTGCCCGCTCGCCCCCCGCCTCGCGCCGCTCCGTCCCCTCGCGCCACTCCGTCCCCCCGGCCCGACGGCCCGCTCGGCCCCACGGCCCGCTCGGCCCCACGCGCCGCTCGGCTCCCCGCCCCCGCTCGGCCCCTCGCGCCCGCTCCGGCCCCCGCGCCGCTCCGGCCGCCCCGCCCCGCTCGGCCGCCCGGCCCGCTCGGCCGCCCGGCCTGCGGTCGCGGGTCTCCACGGCCAGGTCGGTGAGCAGCAGGTAGGTACATACTGCTGTCAGCACCCCTGTTTCAACAGCACCATAGTCCTACTTACTGTCGTCCTGACAGCAGTAAGTAGGACCATGGTGCTGTCAGCTACGGGACCGCAACAGCAGCAAGTAGGCGCATGCTGCTGTTCGCCCCGCCCGAGAGAAAGCCTCGCGACTGCCTGAGCCAGCCGGAGCACCGGGTTTGCACGGGATCCGGCGGCTTCCTTGGGGCCTCTCGGTCTTTCTACGACTATCTAGGGGGAACTCTAGAAAGCCGTATACGGCTTGATAGGGAGCCAGCTCGGCTCGGCCTCAGCTGGGCTGGGCCCGCAGGAAACGCCCGAAGTGCGGGACCGTGAATGCGATCAGGCCGCGTTCCGAGCTGTAGATCAGGCCCTTCTTGATCAGGCTGTCCCTGGCCGGAGACACGCTCGACGGCTTGCGGCCGAGTTCGTCGGCGACCTGGGCCGTTGGCACCGGCTCGTCTCCGAGCATGGCCATGGCCCGCATGTACTCGCGCTCGGCCGGCGTCGCCCGCTCGTACCTGCTGCCGAAGAATCCGACCGCCAGTTCGCTCGCCGCCAGCGGAGCGGCCACGGCCACGTCGTCGACCGTGACCGGGCTGGTCGCCGCGACGTCCCAGGTGACCTTGCCATAGGCCTGCACGAAGTACGGGTAGCCGTCGGCCGCGTCGTAGAGGGCGTCGAGAGCGTCCGGCTTGAAGTCCGCGCCCTCGCGGCGGGCGGGGGCGAGCAACGCGACGTCGGCTGCCGACCGGTCGAGCCGGTCGATAGCGACATACCTGAACAGCCGCTCCGAGTAACTCTTGCTCGCCGACAGGACCGATGGCAGGTGCGGCAGTCCGGCACCGACCACGATCAGCGCGCCGCCGCTCTGGGACAGCTCGTGACAGGCGGCGCACAGCGCCGACACATCAGGCGTCGGCACGTCCTGCATCTCGTCGATGAAAAGAGCGATCCCGACGGACAGATCAGAGGCGACCGCCGCCGCGTCGGTGAGCAGCTCGGTCAGGTCGATTTCGAGGTCGCCCGAGTCCGCGCGGCCCCGGGCCATCGGCACGTCGATGCCGAGCTGGCTCAGCTGGCTGCCCTTGGCCGCCTTCGGATCCCTGGCCATGAATGCCTTGAGCACCCCGAGGAACTCGTCGATCCGGTCCGGTGCGCGGTGCCTCGGCGCGAGCTCGCGGATCGCCAGGTGCAGCGCCCCCGCGATGGGACGCCGAATGGACTGGTCAGGGCGAGCCTCGATCTTGCCCGTGCCCCACAGGCGCTGGATCGCCATCGATCGGAACGCGTTCAGCAGCACGGTCTTGCCGACGCCGCGCAGGCCGGTGAGCACGATGCTCCGCTCGGGCTTGCCCTTGGCGATCCGTTCGAGCACGACCTCGAATTGGGCGAGTTCCTTGTCGCGGCCGGCCAGCTCCGGCGGCCGCTGTCCCGCACCCGGCGCGTAGGGGTTTCGCACAGGATCCACGGCATAGCAGCCTATGGCGCGATCTAGCGAGAACCCTAGATTGCGCTAGAGACCGCTAGCCGGCGTGTCGCGATCCGTTGCCGTCTGGCCGTGGTTGAGCCGGTTGAGGTAGGCGTTGTAGGCGACGAGCCGTTCGTCGTCGTCGTCGATATCGATGGTGCCGGAACTGGCACCGCCCGACGCCACGGCGTCGGGTGCGACCGTGGCTCGCCTGGCCGCTTCGAGCCATCCGCTGGAGCGAGTGGCGGCGCTGCCGTCAGTGCTCCACATCCAGAAGACCACCATCATCAGCGCGAACATGATCGCGTCCCCGCCAACCCACATCACCGCGCCGCCGGCGTGCAGGTCACCGAGCGCGGTGCCGGCCCAGGCCGGTCGCGGGCCGACGGGGAGCCCCGGCGTGCCGGGATTGCCGTAAGTCAGCACTAGGCCGGTAAAGGTGTCGACCGGCATCACGAGGAACAGGAGCACCAGCCTCGTCGGATACGACAAGCGCCACCTGATCGGCTCCGAGCCGATGATCGGCAAGAAGAACAGGTACCCGATGATCAGAAAAGCGACGTGCTCCGTCTCGTGAGCGAAGTCGTTGCGGGCCGTGAGGTTCGCCAGTCCCGTCAGATGCGCCACGACGATCGCGGCCGCGTAGGCGGCGAAGCCGAACACGGGCCAGGTCAGGAAGCTAGCCACCGTGGAGCGCACGACCGTCTTGACCCAGGTGTGCAGCGGATTGCGGCTGGCGTGCATCAGCAGCGTGATCGGCTGTCCGCAGATCAGCAGCGGAGGTGCGGCCATCACGAGCAGCAGGTGCTGGACCATGTGGTCCCAGAACAGCGCGTCGTCGTAGCTGCCGATTCCGCTCTGAAGCGCGAGCACGACGATCGCCAGGCCGCTGAGGAACATTCCGGTGCGCCAGGCAGGCCAAGGCCGGGCCGGATGCCGCCGCGCGACGCGGACTACTCCCCACAGGTACAGTCCAGCGGCGATCGCCACCGACGCCGTGACGACAGGCGCTGACTGCCACTGGGTGAAAACGGCTTGCCAATCAAACGGGGGGAGCATGCGACCTCCTCGACAGCGAGCCTACCGACCCGCCGTAGTTCACCGCCGACCCCGGCTCTCAACCCAAACTTGAGGCCCAGCAAACTCACAACGACCGTGCCGCAGCACCAGCAAACTCACAACGATGTAAGGCCGACCGGGGCAAGGAGGGCCGGGCGGGGCGAGGCGGCGAGGCGGGCCGGGCGGGCCAGGCCGAGCGGGCCGGGTGGGGTGAGCGGAGCGGGGCGGGGGTGAGCGGGGCCAGGCCGAGCGGGCCGGGCGGGGTGAGCGGAGCGGGGCGGGGGGTGAGCGTGCCCAGCCCCGAGCGGGCGGGGCCGATCGGGGCTGGGCGGGCGGTCGCGGCACCCGGGTCAGGCTCGCGGGAGACGCCGGTGGGAGTTCGAATGCCTCACGCCAGACCTGCCTCCGGGCCGAACTCCGGGCAGGCTCGCCGCTTCGGCACGCGCCACCGGATCGGTCCGCAGATCGGTCGCCGCCGCCGTCCCCGCCTTGGCCAGACCAGGCCGGACACGGCCCCGGCCACCCACGCGGCCACCCACGCGGCCCCAGCCACCCACGCGGACACGGCCACCCACCCGCACCCGGGCAGGCTTCGCAGCCCCGGCTGGCCACGGCAGGACCTGACCGGTCGCGGTGTCCACCAGCGCGGACAGGACAGCCGGGCGCCGGGTTTCGAGCCGGACGGCGAAGACGAGTTCGGCGTCCTTGCCATCGAACTGGCTCGGGTAGGTGATGTACCGCCAGCACAGCTCCCGCCAGACATCGGAGGGCCGCTGGTCGGTGATCAGCGCCGCGTGCTTGCGCCATTGGGCGCTGCGGTGCAGGGCGGCCAGGCTGTGCTCCGGGCTCACGACCCGCAACTCGCACGGAGCGGAGTAACCAATCCTGACCAGCAGGTCCTGTACCTCAGGCGATAGCACGGCAAAGACAACAAGCTCGGCGGCGAACAGCAGCACCACGACCGTCAGGTGCGACGTCGAGATCGGCAGCGCGATGGGGAGGTGCTTGGTGATGCTCGCCGCGGAGAGGCACAGCAGCGCCGACCTGGCGATTGTCCTGCCAGTCACCGGCGTCTGGCTGAACTCCCCGAAGCATCCGCAGCCGACGTCCGGGCGCACGCTGCGCAGTTCGATCAGCGTCAGCGTGGCCACGAGAAAGAGCAAGCCGATGCCGATCCGGATCAGGAGCGCCGGGTCGCCGCGCCCGAATTCGCTGCAGGTCACGATCAGCCCGATGCCAAGGCCAAGCTCGGTCACGCACATCGCGATCGCCGCCGGGGCGCGCAGCCGCAGCGGGAACAGCGCCGTCGGCCCGAGCCCGGCGGCCATCGACCCCATCCGCAGCGATTTGACTGCCTTGCCCAGGCAGCCCCCGAGCAGCATCGCCGCCAGCAGCGGTATCTGGAGGTCGCCGAGGAGAGTCAGCATGGTCAGCGACCTATCGTGAGCGTCGCGTTGAAACAGCCCTGCTCCAGCTCGCCGCCCAGCGCCACGAAGCTGGCGATGGTCAGGTCGGCGATGCGTCCGCGCGGCGAGGTCTTGCAGGCGACGCAGTGGTCGTTGAACAACCTGGCGATCGGCGCGCAGCCGGTCACCGGCAAGGTCCAGCCGATGCCCGTGCATTCGTTGCGGACACCGAGCGCGCTGCCGATCGCGAGGTAGGGCAGCTGGCGGAACGCCTGGGCCTGGCCGGGCACGACCTTGGAAGCCTCGTCTTCGATGCAGCCCGCCGCCGGGTCCACCGCCGGATAGAAGACGCCGAGCAGGCCGTACGGCTCGTCGGCGAAGTCGTGCCAGACGGCGCAGCCGTTGATGGCATCGGGGAGCAGACCCCCGATCTGCTGCCGGGGTGGCAGGTGGTCGCTTCGGTACGGCGGCTGCGGGCTCGGTGCCACGAGCCCGAGCAGGCCGTCCCGCTGCCGGGTGCCGATGATGTCGATCAGGTAGCCAGGCCGCAGGTTGGGGATCTTGACCCTGATCCGCACGCTGGCCAGCGGCGAGATCATGACAGTGCGCGGCCGGCGCATGGCGCCTTCGGCGACGACCAGGTGCTCGGAGTCGCTTTCGATGATGGTCCCGCAAACCCGGCCGATGTTCGCCCAGATGCGGTCGGCGATGGCGACCTGCGACGGGACGATCCGGATGACGGCTTCGTCGCCGGGGGTGAGGGCTGACGGCTCTAAAGTTTCGCCGCGCCAGGCCTTGGCATCGGCGGTCAGCGCGAATCTCCGCTCGCCCGCAGCGTCGCCGATCGCGACGAAATGCGGGCTGACATCGGTAATCGTGCCGCTGACCGCCCGGTAGAGATGCCGCTCGGCGGACTCGGAGTCGAAAGTGGTCGTGCCCGGCCTGCTCGCGGTAGCCTCGCCGGGTCCTGGGCCAGGGCTGGAAGGCCCGTCAGCGAGGTGGTCTGGTCGGCTGTGCGGCCCGGACTGCGGCGAGAAGACAGCCGCCTTCATCAGCCGCCTTCTCGCGAAGTGGCTGGTCTCGGTCGTGGACGCGCCGGGACATCGGTCGCAGCACACCGCAGCCGACATCAACTCAAGGCACCAACCTTCACCGCAAGTGATTCTTTTCCAGCGTTACGACGATGCTGAGCTAACTGGCCAGAGTCAAGCGCTTTCACGGATCTCTCGGGCGCCAAGTCTGACCAGCGCATCCTCGGATGCCACCGAGGTCGAGCCGGCGCGTTGCTCGAATACCGCGCTGACCGGCCCTAGGTTACGTAGAGTAGTGAATAATCTACGGAGTGTCGTGGGTAACGTTGTTAGGTGAGCGTCGGGGGCGATCACGACGATGCCCGGTGGGGTCACGAGGACGGGACCGCGATGGGCCAGAGGCGTGTCAGGCACGGGCAGGGTAGCCCGGCCGGGCTGCGGCGTACCGGCGAGTCGGTACCGCACCAGTACTCTCCGCCCGGGTCAGTCGACGTCGAATTCGGCGAGTTCGTCGCCGCACGGAGCCGGTCGCTCCTGCACTCGGCCTATCTGCTGACCGGAAATCTCGCCGACGCCGAGGATCTCGTGCAGTCCGCCCTGGCCAAGACCTACCAGGCCTGGGACAGAATCGAGGACCGCAAGGCGCTCGACGGCTATGTCAGGCGTGCCATGATCAATACCCATATCTCCTGGTGGCGCCGGCGCAAGATCGACGAATACCCGACCGACGAGATCCCCGATCAGCCCGTCGCCGACGCTCCGGTCAGCAGCGAGCTCGCCGACGCGCTCCAGCGCGCGATCAGCAGGCTGCCGCACCGGATGCGGGCCGCGGTGGTCCTGCGCTTCTTCGAGGACATGACGGAGGCTGAAGTCGCCGACGCGCTGGGGATCAGCCTCGGCACCGTCAAAAGCACGGTGTCACGTGCCGTTGCCAAGCTGCGTGCGGACGCCGAGCTTTTTTCCGAGTGAATGAAGGGGTCTTTGCGGGCACTCCAAAGGTGACGTTTGCATGCCGACGTGGGACTATCCACCCCAGGGATAATTCCGGCGCACCGGCTGGGTTGCCGGGTCAGCAGCCGGCGCTTGACGCAGGAGGTTGGCTGTGCGCAGCACGATGATGGATGTCCCGCTGACCGTCACCAGGATCATGCGGTACGGCAGCACAGTCTTCGGCGACAGGGAAGTGGTCACCTGCACCACGGGTGAGAGCCGCCGCCAGACCTATGCGCAAACCGGTGCGAGAGTGGCGCAGCTCGCTCACGCGCTCCGCTCGCTAGGGGTCGACGGCGACCAGCGGGTAGCGACGCTGATGTGGAACAACGCCGAGCACCTTGAGGCTTATCTGGCGATCCCCTCGATGGGTGCCGTCCTGCACACACTCAACCTCCGGCTTGAACCAGAAGTCATCGGCTACATCGCCACCCACGCCGGCGACGACGTGGTGATTGTTGACCCGAGCCTGGTCCCGCTGCTCGCCCAGGTGCTTCCGCACGCGGACACGATCCGCCACGTCATCGTCACAGGCCAGGAGGATGAACGCGATGCCGCAGCCCTAGCCGCCCTTGCAGCCGAAGCTCGCTCGGTGCACTCCTACGAAGACCTGCTCGCAGGTCAGCCAGACACCTTCGACTGGCCGGACGTGGACGAGCGCTCTGCCGCCGCCATGTGCTACACCAGCGGAACCACCGGCAACCCCAAGGGCGTGGTCTACAGCCATCGCTCGATGCACCTGCACTCCCTGGCGGTCTGCACCGGCGGAGTGTTCGGACTGGCCGAGGTCGACCGGGTGCTTCCGGTGGTACCGATGTTCCACGCGAACGCCTGGGGCCTGCCCTATGCGGCGTTCATGGCCGGCTCGAGCCTGATCATGCCCGACAAGTTCCTGCAGCCGGCGCCGCTGACCAAGCTGATCGAGGCCGAGCGGCCGACCGTCGCTGGCGCGGTCCCGACGATCTGGAACGCCCTGCTGCTGCACGTCAGAGAGCATGGCGGGGACCTGCAGCTCGCTGCGGGTCGTGCCGTGCGGCGGGTCGGCGGTGCCGCACTCGCTGATGGAGTCGTACGAGAAGGAGCAGGGCGTCTTGATCCTCCAGGCGTGGGGGATGACCGAGACCTCGCCGCTCGGCAGCGTCGCCCGCCCGCCCGTCGGGGTGAGCGGCGACGACGCCTGGCACTACCGCGACACCCAGGGCAGGCTGATCTGCGACGTGGAAGGCCGCCTGATCGGCGAGGAAGGCGTGCCGCTGCCGCACGACGGAGTCGCCGTAGGCGAAGTCGAGGTCAGGGGACCGTGGATCACCGGCGCCTACTACAAGGACGACGACCCGGACAAGTTCAGGGACGGCTGGCTGCGCACCGGCGACGTCGGCACGATCGACCGGCTCGGCTACGTCACGCTGACCGACCGGGCCAAGGACGTCATCAAGTCCGGTGGTGAGTGGATTTCCTCCATGGAGCTTGAGAACGCGCTGATGGGGCACCCGGACGTGATCGAGGCGGCCGTGATCGGCGTAGCCGACGAGCGCTGGGGCGAGCGGCCGCTCGCCACGGTCGTACTCGCCAGCGGCGCGACCGCCACGGCTGCGGACCTGCGCGAGTACCTTGGCGGCCAGGTGCCGCGCTGGCAGCTGCCCGAGCGCTGGTCGTTCATCGCCGAGGTGCCTAAGACCAGCGTGGGCAAGTTCGCCAAGACGAAGATCAGGGACGCCTACGCGCGCGGCGACTACGAGGTGATCGAGGCCCGGTAAGCGCGCCGGTTCGCCGGCTCGGCGAGAAACGTCGAGTTCAGGCGCTGCCGGGCAAGCTAGCCTTCGCCAGTACGCCTATGGCTTTGCGGCGGTTATCCCGCTGCCGGTACCCTAGTGCAGCGGCCGGGTCGAGAACTGGCCGCGCAGCGGTACTCTGTGGACTGTTCGGCGGGCTTCGGCCCTGCGAACTCGCCCCCGCAGGGGATCAAGGAGGCTTCGCCTAGTCCGGTCTATGGCGCCGCACTGCTAATGCGGTTTGGGTTCGCGCCCATCCGGGGTTCAAATCCCCGAGCCTCCGCTCTGACCTGGGCATTCACGTCTTGGGCGTGACTGCCTAGGGGTACCCGGGAACGTCCTGGTGGCACATGTTGGCACGAAAAGTCACGCGGGGATCTGCGTGACTGCCTCAGGGCGCGGGAGTATCAGGAACCCTGTGAGCCCGTCAGGCGTCCGGCCTGTCTGGGCGCTAGAGGGGGTTTGGCCAGGTCCGCGACCTACCGACACGGATAAGCGACACTGTCGGCCCGGCTGCGCTGGGACTTGTCACGGCGCTCGCCTTAGCAGGCATCAGTCCCGACCGCACCCGAAATGCGGTCCCGGCCTGATCCGTCAGCGGCGCTGGTCAGGCCCGCCGGCCTGGCCGGTCGCCGGGAGACCCGGTAGCCCGAGCCGTCCAGCCGCTCATGATGCTGCGCCGCGATCGGCGCCAGCTGGGCTAGCGCCGGTGAGGAGGCGAGCATGCGCTGGGTCAGGTAGGGTGCAGCCTTACCCGTTCGGCTTCGGCGTGGCTGAGCGGGCCAGGCTTGTCCCAGATCGCGTTAGGCACGCCGAGCCGGCCGAGGTCATGGACCAGGCCGGCCCGGCGGATGGCCCGGGCCTTCGACTGCCACACGAGCCCCCTGATGCCTTGCTGGCGATGTCAGGGTTGAAGCAGGGTCGGCCAGACTCCGGGGCTCTCCGCTCCCGAAGGCGCCGGATGACGAGTACGACCCCGGTGCCGGGCTCAAGGGTGCCGTGCCGATCTTGCTGGGCAGCAGCGGCGCGCACCGGCTCACGAACAAGCCCGATCAGGCGTGCGGCGGCGGTGGGCTGAGCAGGCTGACCCGGTCACCGGGGCTGAGGGTGAGACCCGGCTCGGGATCGCGGAGAGTCCGGTTGCGCAGGACGGAGACCGGGACCGATCCTGGCGGCCAGGGGGCTTGGCCCAGTTTCTGGCCGATCGCGGGGGACTCGCTGCCGAGGGTGATCTCGAGGACCTGGAAGCCGAGCTGCGGGTCAGCTGAGTCGAGGAGGGCCGGCCCGGTTCCAGGGACGTCCTGCTGAGCAGCCGTCTCGGCCTGTGCTGCCCGGGTCTGGGAGATACCGAGGCGGCGGGCCATGGCGCGCAGCGCGCTCTGGCTGGTGATCCAGCCCTGCAGGTGCTGGCCGTCGGCCGACAGCACCGGCAGGCCGTCGCGGCCGTCAGCCATCAGCTGGCGCAGCGCCTGGGTGAGGGAATCGCTGGCTGGCAGCGCCTGCGGGGCCGGCTGGCTGGTCACCGGCCCTGGCAGGGACGCTGGCCCGCGGCCGCGCTGGCCTCCTGCCGTCTGTGGCTGGGGGGCGGTCGCGAGCGGCTCCTGGAAGGGCCGCATCGCGTCGGCGACAGTGAGGTCCGCGAGCGGGTGCGCGGGTGCTGACCGGTCGATGTCGGTGCCGCGGCGCAGCAGCTTGGCGGTGTAGATGGTGCCGTAGCTCAGGGCCCGGGAGACGGCGATGGCGATCGCGACGGCAAGCATCACCGGCAGGGCGAGGGTGAAGTCGCCGGTCAGCTCGATCACGCTGGCCAGCGACGTGAGGGGGGCGCGGGCGGCGGCGGCGAAGACGGCGCCCATGGCCACGACGGCGTACAGGGCAGGCGGGCCGCGGCGGGGCCGAGCAGGTGGCCGGCGATCTCGCCGAAGGCCATGCCTGAGTTCGCGCCGATGAACAGCGACGGCGCGAACACGCCGCCGGAGCCTCCGATCCCGATGGTCAGGCTGGTGGCGATCATCTTGCCCGCGGCGAGGATGAGCAGGAACCACAGGGCGTAGCCGCCGCCGACGGCCCGGTACATGACCGGGTAGCCGACGCCGTACAGCTGCGGCAGGGCGAGCAGGAGCAGGCCCAGGACGATCCCGCCTGCCGCTGGCCTGGCCCATTCCGGGCGGTTTCCCCAGACCCGGTCGCACAGGTCCTCGGTCTTGTACAGGATGGTCTTGAACGCGAGCCCCAGCAGTGCTGCGATCACCGCGAGCAGCGCGACGAGCAGGTAGTCGCCCTCATGGTGCAGCGCGATGCCGGCCGGGAACCCGGCGAGGAAAGGGGCGCTCCCCACGAAGGCCCGGCTGATCAGGTCGGCGGCGACCGCCGACAGCATCATCGTGAAGATCGCCTCGACCGAGAACGCCCGCAAGATGATCTCGGCGCCGAAGAGCACGCCGGTGACCGGCGCATTGAAGGTCGCCGCGATGGCGGCGGCGGCGCCGCATGCCACCAGGAGCCGGATCCGGTCCTCCGGCATCCGGACCCGCTGGCCCAGGCCCGAAGCCAGCGCCGAGCCGATCTGGACGATGGGACCTTCGCGGCCCACCGAGCCCCCCGCGCCCATGCACAGCGCCGAGGCGACCGCCTTGACGACGCTGACTCGCGGCCGGATCCGGCCGCCGTGGTCAGCGACCGCAATCATCACCTCCGGCACGCCGTGACCGCGGGCCTCCCGGGCATACCGGTAAATCAGCGGCCCGTAGGCCAGCCCCCCGATAACGGGGATCACCACGAAGAACCCCAGGCCCAGCCACGGCAGATGCGCACTGCCGACATGCCCCTGCTGGCCGAACTCGGCGTGCCCGGTCGCGAGCCAGGTGAAGAGGTAGATCAGGTAGCGGAACGCGATCGCGCCCAGCCCCGCCCCCGCCCCCACCAGCATCGCCGCCGTGAACAGGCCGGACCTCGATCCGCGCAGCCAGCCGCCGGCGCCCGCGCCAACGCGCGCCCCTGGCAACTGATCACGACCGCGCCGCTCCGCATGGCCGGGCCTGGCCGTCCGC
Organism: uncultured Actinomycetota bacterium; assembly: GCA_963737865.1. Taxonomy (GTDB): domain Bacteria; phylum Actinomycetota; class Actinomycetes; order Streptosporangiales; family Streptosporangiaceae; genus Chersky-822. Next base: position 385,285 of record CAVTUG010000002.1, read on the forward strand.
CTCGTTGGCATCCTCACCCGGCCACCTGCTGTCAGGGATCTCCCCGGCCGCCGCGGCGAATGCCTGAAGCGCAGCGGCCACCGCTGCCTGCTGCCTCGTCGGCAGCTTGCGCAAGATGCCGCCGATCAGCATCCGCCGGCGGTCCGTCGCCTGGTCCAGCACCTGCCTGCCATCCCCGGTGATCGAGATCTGCACCGCGCGGCGGTCCTCGCGGGAGTGCTCCCGGCGGATCAGCCCCCTGGCCAGCAGCCGGTCGCACATCCGCCCGGCCGTGGACGGCGTGACGCCCATCGCCGCTGCCAGATCCCCGACCCGCTGCGGGCCGCGTGACGCCAGCACCACCAGCGACCGGTACTGCGCGATCGTCGTATCGTCCGCCGCCGCGCCCAGCGACTGGGTGGCCAGCGCGACCAGAACGCGGCTCGATGTCAGCACCGCGTCCACCGCTTGCTTGTTCACGGGGTACTCGTCCACGCCGTCCTCACAATACTTGCATACTGCAACAATCGTATGACGACTATATCGGCCACTGCAACTAATAACCTGCCCAAGCGCCACCGCATGCTTGGCCACGGCGCCGCTGCCGCACACGCTGAGGCGGATCGCACGCATCTGTAGAGTGCTCGTGTGCATGGAGGAGGACGGGGTGCCGGCTGAGGAGCCTTCGGCTGCGGTAGGTCCGTTCTCCGGGCGAACGGCGTGGGCGCGGAATCTGCAGACGCCGCTGCGGGTCTTCCTGCGGACTGAGACTGGCAGCGCGGCGGTGCTGCTGGGCATGGCGGTCGGGGCGCTTGCCTGGGTGAACGTCGACGCGGCGTCGTATGCGGCGGTCTGGGACGCCAGGCTGTCGGTGCGGCTGGCCGGCGCGCGGGGTGTCGCTGGACCTGCGCGAGTGGGTCAACAGCGGGCTGATGACGTTCTTCTTCTTCGTCTTTGGCCTGGAGGCCCGCCGCGAGTTCGATATGGGCGAGCTGAGGGAGCGGGCGCGGCTGGCGCTGCCGGTGGCGGCCGGCCTGGGCGGCCTGGTGGTCCCGGTCGTGATCTACCTGGCCGTGAACGCCGGCGGCCCGGCGGCCCATGGCTGGGGCGCGGCCATGTCCACGGACAGCGCGTTCGCGCTGGGGACGCTGGCGGTGACCGGGCCCCGGTTCCCTGACCGGGTGCGCGCGTTCTTGCTGTCGGTCGCGGTTGTAGATGACCTGGTCTCGCTGGTGGTGATCGGCGGCGCGTACAGCAAGGCTGTCGTGCCGGCGCCGCTGGGCGTGGCGGCGGGGGTCTTCGTCGTGATCCTGGTCCTGCGCCGGGCCGGGATCCGGTACGGGATCGTCTACGCGCTGCTGGGCGTAACGGCCTGGGTCGCGACGCTGAAGTCCGGCGTCGATCCGGTCGTCGTGGGGCTGGTCCTGGGCCTGCTGACCTTCGCGTATCCGGCGGCGCGGACCGACCTGGAGCGGGCCAGCGACTTGTTCCGCCGGTTCCGCGAGCAGCCGACCCCGGACCTCGCCCAGTCAGCCCGGGCCGGGCTGGCGACGGCGCTGTCCCCGAACGAGCGGCTTCAGCAGCTCTACCATCCGTGGACCAGCTACGTCATCGTCCCGCTGTTCGCGCTCGCCAATGCCGGCATCGTCCTCAGCGGGAGCTTCCTGGCCCGCGCGTATACCTCTCCGGTCACCCTCGGGATCCTGGTCGGGTACGTCGCGGGCAAGCCGGCCGGAATCACGGGGGCGTCGTGGCTGCTGACCCGGCTCAGTCGCGGCCGGCTCCGCCCGCCCGTCGGCTGGGCTGCCGTGGCCGGTGTCGGCTCGATCGCGGGGATCGGGTTCGCCGTGTCCATCCTGATCGCGACGCTCGCCTTCACCGGCGTCGAGCTGCAGGAGGCCAAGCTCGGCGTCCTGTCCACCGTGGTCGCCGCGCCGGTGGTTACCTGGCTGATCTTCCGGGCAGTCCGCGCTGCTGCCGGCCCGGCTGCAGGTCAGGGCCGCGCTCGGCGCCGCCCAGGTCATCACCGACCTCGATGCCCCGGTTGATCCGGGCCGTGACAGGATCCGCGGCCCAGCAGTTGCGCCGGTCACCATCGTGGAGTACGGGGACTTCGAGTGCCCCTACTGCGGCCAGGCCGAGTCCGTCCTGCGGGAGCTTCTGGCCGGCCACGGCGAGGTCAGGTACGTCTGGCGGCACCTGCCGCTCAACGACGTCCATCCCCATGCCCAGCTCGCCGCCGAGGCTGCGGAAGCCGCCGCCGACCAGGACGCGTTCTGGGAGATGCACGACCTGCTGCTGTCCCACCAGGACCGCCTGCAGGCTGCGCGACCTGATCAGCTACGCCGATGACCTCGGGCTCGACCGCAAGAGATTCGGGGAGCACCTGCGCAAGCGCGCTGGTGCCGCGCGGATCGCCGAGGACGTCGAATCCGCCGACCTCAGCGGCGTCTCCGGCACCCCGACCTTCTTCATCAACGGCCGCCGTCACTATGGCAGCTACGACATCACCGCGCTCACCACCGCCGTCCTGGCCGCCAAAGCCGCCAGCAGCGTCTCTACTCCGACGCGCCGTGCCTGACGCCCGCTCGTCCCCTTTGCCTTTCTGACTCGCGAGCACCCAGCTGGATGGCGCACGCTGTTATTTAAAGGCTATTTATTCAAATTCAACCAGGATCGGCGGTCGTGCCCGGACGAAGCCTCCGCCAGGAGGCTGCCATTCTCAATGTCAGCTTTCTAGGCGTGACCTGGCACGCCGTTACCTGGTGACGGGGCGGGCCGTCAGGACGTAGGACCCTGATAGATGGCATCGCGCGCGGCAAGTGTCATGCCGCATTGACTGCACCGGACCGCGACCCTCGATCGCGCCGCCGCAGTCGCGGTGCGCCGGGCGCGCCGTGGGCCGCTCAACGACCCACTGGTCGGCCCATTGCATGAGGGCGAGCGCGACAGGATAGAGATCCCGTCCCTTGGCGGTGAGCCGGTACTGCGCCGGCAGCGAACCCGGGCCCGGTTGCCGCTCCATGATGCCCTTGTCCACGAGCCTGGACAGCCTGTTGGACAGGATGTTCCGCGCGATGCCGAGGTTGGCATGCATGTCCGTGAACCGCTGCACGCCGTAAAAGGCCTCCCTGAGCAGCAGAAACGTGGCCGTGTTCACCCGGAACGAGTCCCACAGTCCCGGGAATGGCCGGACCAGGCCAAACCCGGTCATCTGGCCGAGCCGGACCCACCCCGACCACACTGCCACCGCAGCTGGCACGGCCAGGACGATCAGCGGCCACGACCCGCCGTCGCCGTCATCGCCGGATCACCCCGCCTCCGGCACCATGGTCGGCGGTGACGAGCCATGCCCCGCCCGACCCGGACGGCGCGACCTGGCAGGGCGCCTCCTGTTCCGGACCCGGTGCGCTTAGCCATGACGGTCACCGGCCCTCCGCCGTGGTGGCACGTTGGTGGCACGAAACGGCCCCCACGGTGCCAGCAGGCACCCACCCAGGCCCACTTTCCGGGACAGCGGCACCAGCCCTGACCAGCCAGGACTCAACTCAGCCACAGCCGACCGGAAACAGGGCAGGGGACTGCTAATGCGGTTTGGGTTCGCGCCCATCCGGGGTTCAAATCCCCGAGCCTCCGCTCTTCCACCTGGGCATTCACGAACCACTCGCGGATGCTCGGGTCTCCTTATGGCTGCCATTTCGCCCACCGCTGCGGCCATCGCCCGCCAGGTCGGTATCGGTACCGGCGTGCTGCGGGTGGTCACCGGCCACGAACTCGAGCCAAGCTGCGCATCGCTGACGCGCTGAGGGTTTCGGATCGTGGTAGCGCGCTCAGTTGCGCAGGGGCGCTCTAGGGCCTTAGGTCCCGTCCGCGAAGGCCGATCAGCTCTGCCGAGCCGGGTCGCACCCGCGCCATGCTGGCCATATGGTCAACCGGCGAGAAGGAGAAGGCCATGAGCACCACTATCCCGCATTCTCAGGTCTTGCCTGACACATCGAGCTCAGCTCGATGAGATCACGAAGTTCGTGGTCGAGACGGCGGTCAGCTCACCGTCGGTGCACAACACTCAGCCCTGGTGGTTCTACGGCATCGAGCGTGAGATCGGCATTCATGCCGATGACGAGCGCCAGCTCCACGTCGCCGATCCATCTGGCCGGGAAATGCTGATCAGCTGCGGGACAGCGCTGTTCACCACTCGGGTCGCCCTGCGTGGTCTGGGCGTCCTGCCGCAGGTCCGGGTGCTGCCCGCACCTGATCTGCGCACCCTGGTGGCCAAGGTCAACTGGGTGCAAGCCAAACCGCCTGCTGACATCGAGCAGGCATTGTTCGCCTCAATCTCCCGGCGTCGGACTCACCGGGGTGCCTTTGACGCGAAGCCGCTTCCGCCGGGCCTCATGACTGCTCTGGGTGAGGAGGCTGCCAAGGAAGGCGCTGACCTGAGGATCATCGGAGATGAGCTGCGGCGAGACGCTATTGCCGCCCTGGTCGAGGCTGGCGACTTCGCAGTGCGTCATGACCAGGCGCGGGCCCTTGAGCAGGCCCGGTGGGCACCCGCGCCCCGGAGCAGGCGGCGGGACGGGGTCCCGGCCACGGCCTATCCAGGCCAGCCGGTCAGAACCGAGCCGTACTTTCCTGACCGGGACTTCTCACGCGGCCACGGATGGGGGGTTCCGGTCTCCGACCATGACAGGCTGCCCGGCTCCGCTGGCGTCGTGGCAGTACTCACGACCTCGTCAGACAGGCACGAGGACTGGATCAGCGCCGGCCAGGCTCTGCAGCGCACGTTGCTCTACGCAACCCACTACGGCCTGGCGGCGGCCATGCACAGCCAGCCGCTGGAGATACCGCAGCTCCGCGACTTCATGACGGTCCACCTGTGTGACGGTGCCCACCCGCAGATGGTGCTCAGATTCGGCGTCACAGGCGACACGCTCACCAGCATCCGCCGCCCTGTCGAGGATGTTCTGTTCTAGCCGGGCGGAGCCCGCGCCATGGGGGCGTCCCTGCTTCGCTTGAGGCGGGGACGCCGGACGGCCCTGCCCGCAAAGAGGATCGGGCCAAAGGTCCCATAAGGACGGGACTGACTCCTCATGGCATCCGCAGCCTGGCCTAGCAGGATCAAAGTATGAGCGCTACGCAGACATCAGCATCAGCCCCGCTCGCTTCTCCGGAAGAGGCCGATGGCGCTGCGGTCCCGGCGAAGCCGAGCAGCCATGGGCGGTGCGATGACCAAGGTTGCTACGCGTTGCTGACCGATGGCAGCAGCGTTGAGATCCGTCAGGCACGGCATGAGGACGCCGAAGCCGTGCGCTCGATGCACGCCGCGATGTCGCAAGACAACCTGTACCTCCGTTTCTTCAGCCTGAGCCCGTCCAACGCTGAACGGGAGGCGGAGCGAGTCTGCAGGGCAGCCGAGCCCGGACATGTCGCGCTGCTGGCATGACGTGGGCCGAGGTCGTCGGTGTCGCGACTTATGAGCTGAACGACGGCGATGGCCGGAGCGCTGAGGTCGCGATCGCCATCGCTGACCAGTTTCATCGCCACGGCATCGCGACACTGCTGCTCGAGCACCTCGTCTCGATCGCGCGGCGGCAGCATGTGCGCGCCTTCACCGCCACGACCCTGACGGAGAATTTCGCGATGCTCGCGCATCTTTGCGGACGCGGGGCTGCCCGTCGCCAAGGAGGCGCACGGCGGAGCCGTCGACGTGACCATCCCGCTCCCCGCGAGCGACGGCGACGCGAGCCTGGCCGACTACCTGGACAGCGTCGAGCGACGCGAGAGCCGTGCGGACGTCGCCAGCCTGAAGCACCTGCTCACACCCGAATCGATCGCGATCGTAGGGGCCAGCCGCCGTGCGGACTCGGTCGGCGCCCGGCTCCTCAGCAACATCGCCTCCGGCGGCTTCGCCGGACGCGTCTTCCCTGTCAACCCGCATGCTGACTCACTGGCAGGATTGCCGTGCCTCGCGAGCGTCGACGACTTGCCGGACGGCGTAGACCTGGCCGTCGTGGCCGTTCCCGCTGCTGCGGTCGCCGATGTCGCGGAACGGTGCGGCCGCCGCGGTGTCCGCTCGCTCGTCGTGATCACGTCAGGTATCGCTGATGCGGGACCTGGCCTGCTCGCGACCTGCCGCGGCCATGGCATGCGCCTGGTCGGGCCCAATTGCTTTGGCATCGCCGTTCCCGGCCTCGGACTGGACGCGACCTTCGGGCGCAGCCGGCCGACCGCGGGCATTGCGGGGGTGGCCGTCCAGTCGGGCGGCATCGGCATATGCATGACCGAGCACCTCTCGCGGCTGGGAATCGGTGTCTCCTCCTTCATCTCGACGGGGGACAAGTACGACGTTTCAAGCAACGACCTCCTTGCCTGGTGGGAGCAGGATCAGCAGACCAGGCTGGCCATCTTGTACCTCGAGTCGTTCGGCAACCCGCGCAAGTTCGCCAGGACAGCCCGGCGTGTAGGTCAGCGAATGCCGGTCCTCACGGTGCTCGGCGGCCGCTCAGCTGCCGGCCAGCGGGCAGCCGCCTCCCATACAGCCGCGGCGGCGACGCCGCTCGTCACGCGCGAGGCGCTCTTCGAGCAAGCAGGCATCATCGCCGCTGAGAATCTCGGGGAGCTCATCGACACGGCGGCGCTCCTGGCGTGCCAGCCACTCCCGGCCGGCCGCCAAGGTAGCGATCGTGACAAACGCCGGCGGCGCCGGCGTGCTGACAGCGGACGCGTGCTGCGACAACGGGCTGAGCCTCGCGCCGCTCAGTGAGGCAACGCGAGACCGGCTCGCGGAACTGCTTCCGGCCGGCGCAGCCATCGGCAACCCCGTCGACACCACCGCGGCGGTCGGCCCGCGGATTCTTCCGCGCGTGCCTCGAGGCCGTCTCGGCGGACGGCTCCGTGGACGCGGTGCTCAGCGTCACCGTCCCGACCGCGGTGGCGGATCCAGGCGAGGCAGTCGCGGCGGCGGTGCTGGCCAAGCCGGTCGGCGCGGTGCTGCTGGAACAGGCGGAGCATGTCCGCCTCCTGCCACGCGCTGCGGGCGTCGAGGAGACTGCCCGCGACACAGCACCGCTGAACGCGGTTCCGTGTTACGCCTATCCCGAAGGCGCGGCCAGGGCGCTTGGCCACGCGGTACGGTACGGCGCGTGGCTGGCCGGCCGCAAGGCCGCGTGCCCGACCTGCCCGGGGTCCGCGGCGACGACGCCCGCGCGGTCGTAGCTGGGTACCTGAGCCGCAACCCGGCTGGCGGCTGGCTCCGCCGCGGCGGCCGTCGGCGACGTCCTGCGCTGCTATCAGATCCCGCAGGTCGCCACCGTCCTCGCAGGCAGCGAGGCTGAGGCCGTCGCTGCGGCCGCCGACCAGAGGCGACCTGTCGTGCTGAAGGCAGTGGCGGCCGGGCTAGTGCACAAGACCGAGGCCGGGGCTGTGAAGCTGGATCTGCGGGCCGCTCGCGAAGTCAGGGCCGCCTATCACGGGTTCGCGAGCGCTTTCGGCGACCGCCTGGCCGGCGTTCTGGTCCAGCCGATGGTCAGCGGCGGCGTCGAGGTGCTGATCGGCGTCGCGCAAGAGCCCGTTTTCGGGCCGCTGGTGGTCTTCGGCCTCGGCGGCGTCGCGACAGATGTACTAGGTGGCCACGCAGCCAGGCTGAGCCCGCTCACCGATGCCGACGCGCGCGACCTCGCGCGCGCAGTCCGTGCTGACGGCACTTCTCGAGGGGTACCGGGGCGGGCCTTCGGTCAGACGTCGCCGCGCTGGAAGACGTCCTGCTGCGCGTGTCCCGGCTCGCCGATGACTTGCCTGAGGTCGCTGAGCTTGACCTGAACCCGGTGATCGCCAGGCCGAGGGGTGCCTTGTCGCGGACGCCAGGATCCGCATTGTCCCCGCCACCTCGAGCGACCCGTATCTCCGTCAGTTGCGCTAGGAAGGTGTGGCGAAACCACACCAGTTCGACGAGGCCGACCGCCGCAGCGTCCAGGATGGTGTCCTCGACGAATACTGCGAGATCAGCACGGCTCCCGTGCTCCTGGCCGGGATCAAGCTCATTCACAGCTGGACGCGGGGCGGATCAGTGATTCTGGCCGTCCTCGTTGAGCATGCGGGCCGCATAGGCAGCTGCCTGGGTGCGCCGCTCCATTCCGAGCTTGGAAAAGAGCGTCGACACATAGTTCTTGACCGTCTTCTCGGCCAGGTACATGCGCTCGCCGATCTGCCGGTTCGTCAGGCCCTCGCCGATAAGCTCAAGGATCCGCCGCTCCTGCGGGGTCAGCTCCGCAAGCGGGTCGTTGCGCACCGCCTGGTCGCGCATCCGCTGCATGACCCTGCTAGCTGCGGCCGGATCGAGCAGCGATCGCCCCCGACGCGATCGTCCTGACGGCTCCGACCAGGTCGAGCGCGCGGATCTGCTTCAGCACGTAGCCGGCAGCGCCGGCCATGATCGCATCAAACAGCGCCTCGTCATCACCGAACGAAGTGAGCATCAGGCACGCCACCTCTGGCAGCTGCGATCTGATCTCCCGGCAGACACTGACGCCATCGCCATCGGGGAGCCGTACATCGAGTACGGCAACGTCGGGACGCAGGGCCGGGATCCGCGCCAGGGCAGACGCAGCGGTACCGGCTTCCCCGATCACGACGATGTCGTCCTGCGCTTCGAGCAAGTCGCGAACACCGCGTCTGACAATCTCATGATCATCAAGCAGGAAAACCTTGATCTTGCCGGCCTCGGCCTCGCTGGTCATCAGCCTTCTCCTTAATCCTTCCGCTGCCAGACCCGCGATAGGCCGACAACGTTCAGTATGGTCCAGTCCGGCTGAGGCATATGGCTGCTCGCGCGCTCGGCGAGCAGCCGCTCGCTCCTTAGCTCAGGTGAGCGCATCTCGCATCAAGTCAACTGTCCGCCTCTGGGTACCAGGTCAGTAGGGCAGTCAGGCCCCTACTCGTAGGACCTTGGTCCGTGCCGCCCGAACCAGGACTGCCCGAGTCAGAGACCTATGGCCCTACTGGTCGCACTGCTCTGACCGCCTGAGCATCCAGGCCGAGGTCAGCGGTCCTGAGGATCCAGGGCCAAGGACTCATCTCAGGCACGAGCCGCAAGCGCGAGGCTGTTGTTACAGGCAACTGCGACACGGAGGTGCGGCCATGCGAGCCACAGAAGGAGACAGTCTGCTGGCTGCCTCCGGCATGACCGCGCTGATCCTCAAGGTGCTTGGCGCCAACGGCTGCCCGCCCTACGTCGTTAGGTGGCAGCCCAGCGGGCACATCACGATGGTTACGCCCGAACCATATTCACGCGTGATCCCGGCTCATCGCACATGCCCCGCTGATCGCGACGGACCCGGCGAAGTGAAGTGATCGCGGGCAGGACGACCGCTGACTGATCGCTGATCCACTGATGCGACAGGTGCGTCGAGATCGCGGCTATGGCAATGCCCAGTGCCAGGGCGCAGGCAACGGCCAGATAACGAGCCGGGCGGCCGGGCGCGGATTCGGTCACCGCCGACCCGGTGTGCTGTCCTCGGAGCAGCCTCGGCAGGCGCAGCGCGTAGGCGCAGACGTGAATTGTCATGACGCCGAACCACAAAATGAACGCCGCCTTATGCAGGAATAGCCATCCAGCTTGGCCCGGCCCGGTGATGGCAAGCATCACCCCGGTGGCCAGTACGGCAACTGAGGTGAGGATCACAAATGGCCCCAGCAGCCGCATCAGCGGTGCCGGCGGACCTTTTTGCACGTAGAGGATTGACCCGCTGTAGTAACGAAAGAACCTATACAAAGTAGAGGCGATCTTGAGGGTCACCGGGCCGATCAGCAAGAATCCGACTGCGAAATGCAACCAGAGCAGCCGGTGCAGTTCAAGGACAGTCGCGCCTTCGACAGCGAAGCCGAGTAGCAGCACAAGCCCGGTCATCGCCGTCAGTTGCTCATTGCCCGCAGGTCCCATCGGCGCAGGACTACGACGATGCTGGGGTATTGCCCGGGTTCCCACGGCTGAGCTCGCCGTTACGCAATCCTGGAGGGTTTCGTCTTGGTGAGGCGCAACGCCAGCGTCGGACAAGCACTGACCGCGCGACGCGCGTGAACCTTGAGAGCTGCAGGGATGCTGCCAGCCAGAATGGGGTAACCCCATTCGTCGAGCGTGATGACCTCGGGCAGCAGCTCAGCGCACAGCCCGTGGCCCGCGCATGCGATCGGATCGACGTCAAGTCCTGGCATCAACTTCACCTCTCGAATTCTGCATTGCGTCGCCCGGGCAGCTCACGGCCACTGACCTGGGCATGATGTGCTGTCACGCACGAGTCGCGGCGTACGTGTGCGCGCGCATCAGCGGCGAATGCCGACAGGGCCGACTCCGCCATGCGGACGGCCCCGTCGGGGTGACGGCAGGCACCGCGGCCGGTGATCTGCCCGAATCGCCGGTGCAGCCGGTCGAGCGGGTCTCCTGCGGGGCGGCAGGCGGCCAGCTGGCTCAGGTCCGCTGCTATGGCCGGCAGGCCGAACATGCAAGGCCCGCATTGCTGCGCGCTTTCGCCAGCCAGGTAGCGCAGGATTCGCGCCGCTTCGACGAGTCCGCAGGTGCCTGGCTCAAGGGCGAAGAGCACGCTCGCGCCTGGCGTGGCCATCGCCTGCGCCAGCCCCGATCTGGTGAAGGGCAGGCTTGCGACTTGGCTGAGAACATGCCAGCTACCGAAGTAGCCGCCTAGCAGTACCGCCTCGACGTCGGTACGGGCGCGCGCCGCAGCGAGGAGTTCGCCTACTTTGGTTCCGCCTTCTACCTCGTAAATTCCGGGCTCGGCGACGGCTCCGGTGACGGTCGTGAGCATCGTGCCCGGCATGTCGGCAACCCCGGCTTCCCTGAACCAGGCGGCACCGAACCGAGCGATCAGCGCGACGTGAGCGAGCGTCTCGACATTGTCGACGAGAGTCGGGTGCTTGCCCACGCCCCGCTCGAAGGGGCGTGGCGGCGTGATGGCCGGTACTGCTCCCCTGCCGTTGAGCCAGCCGACGAGAGCGGTCTCCTCGCTGGCGACATACCTGCTTGGAAGTTCATGCACCGCAACGGGAACCGCGCCGACTCCGAATCGCTCTCGCTGTCGAATGGCTTCCAGCATCACCTCGATGAGCCATCCGCGATGGCGCGGAAGACATAGGTGGGCGACGGCCGCACCTACTGAGGCGGCGGTCAGTTCGATGCCATCCAGCACGAGATGCGGTGCCCGGGCGAGCAGAGCCTGGTCCTTCCCGCTCGTCGGCTCGCTTTCCATTCCGTTGGCTACCAGCACTGATGGCCCAGGTCGCGTAGCGACAGCGCGCATCTTGACGCCGGTCGGGAAACCTGCCCCGCCCCGTCCGGTCAGACCGGCCGCGGTCACCTGATCCACCAGATCTCGTCCGCCTATCATCCGCCCGCGTCCTGCAGGAAGCTCGCCGTAGCGGCGGTTGTGGTCATGCAGGCTGGCTGCGTGGCCGAAGTCGTTCCATCCCGCAGTGAGCCGGGCCTTCCCCAGGGCGCGGCCATGCGGCGCGTGCTTCCCGTACGCAGCGGTCATCTGGAGACCTCTCGGCGCGGCAGGCAGGCCCGCAGGCCAGCTAGCCGCAATCGCCAGAGCACTGCGCCGGACACCGCGAGCATGCACAGAGCGTCGATTGCCAGGAGCAAGGGCAGCCTGGTGTCAGTACCGGTCCCCAGCCCGTGCCACAGCGCTATCGGCCACGACAAATATGCGAGCATGTGCACTGCCCGCCACGCGCGATACGAGAGTCGGCTCCGGAACAGGCTCGTGATGACCAGCGCGAGGATCAGGTCAGACGCGACCGCGCCCAGGCTCAGCCACAGCGGCCGATAGCTTGACGTGAACGGTATGACCGCGGCGGTGAGGCTGATCGAGACAAAGCTGTCCAGCACCGTGGTCAGTACGTGCATGACCACGAACGCGACCACGAGAAGCGCGATGTTTCTGTGAAGGCCGGCCGTGACGACACGTGGCCAGCGCCTGGCCTTGAGCCTGGAGACCCCGACAATCCCGAGCATCACCGTGATCGTCAGCAGCACGAGTGCCATAACCCCGGTAGCGCGCGTGGCGTACCAAAGCACCATAGTTATGACCCGCCTGAGGACACGACCGGCTGACTATGCCCGGTCGCCGGCGCGGGCCGTTGCCGCGGCGGTGCCAGGGGGCGCCGCTGATCGCGCGCGTGACGTGACGAGGCGGAGGGTGATCCGGGGCCGTTCCTCCCCGATCCAGCTGGAGTTCCTCCCGACCTTCCGTGCGACCTCGAGCTGGCCGGCGACGATGACGCTGACTGCGCATGGCCTGGTAGTGCGTGCGCGAACGCCGTACCCAGGCCGAGTGACGCAGCGGTGGCAGCACCGGCAATCCACATGGACAGCCTCCTGATCCGCAGCAGCTTGCTGTCCCGCTGCGCAGCGGCGCTTCGAGCCGGATGCGGCATCGTCAGTTCTCCGTTTCTTGCGGTCTGACCCACCCGATCCAGCATGCCCAGCAAGTCACGTGCGTCCGGTTCAGGGAACTTTCAGATCTCGTAAATGTCGAGAGACCGGCCGCCCAGCAGGAGGAGGTTCGGCGGGCAGCTCGATAGTGACGGTCAGGCCGCCATCCGCTGTGTCGGACAGCTCTGCCGTCCCCCCGTTCGATGTGACGAGCCTGTGCACAATTGCCAGGCCCAGTCCGGCACCTCGCGAGTTGCTCACCGCGAAGCGCCGGAATGCCTGGCGTTTTTGCTCTGCGCTCATTCCCGGGCCGTTGTCGCCAACAGTGATCCGCACCCGCTCGTCTGCTGTCGTGACCGCAACCGCGATGACCCCGCCCTGATCCAGTGCGTCGAGAGCATTCGCAAGCAGGTTGTCGAGAATCTGCTCGAGCTGTCCGTCCTTGATCCGTGCCTGGGCCGGCTTGACCGCATCGGCGGAAAGGATGACGTCCTGTTCTTCCGCTGCTGGCCGCCAGGCGGCGATCCTGCCTTCGACGACTGAGCTGACTGCCACGCTGACCGGCGGGCCGGCCAGGTTCTCGGCCCTGGCGACGGCGAGCAATCCGCTCACGAGGCGGGACAGCCTGCCGATCTCTTCCTGGGCTCCGGCTAGCTCCGACGCTACGATGTCGTCGCTATCTTGCGCGAGCAGTTCAAGTCGCAGTCGCAGCGCTGAGAGCGGAGTTCTGAGCTGGTGAGACACGTCGGCCATGGTCGCCTGATGCCCGTGCACCAGCGCTTCGAGCCTGCCGGCCATCATGTTGAAGTTCGCCGCCAGCCTGCGTACTTCGCGCGGCCCTGCGTCCGCTGGCGATCTCGTGCTCAGCTGGCCCTCGCCGAGCAATTGCGCGGCATCTTCGAGGGCACCGAGCGGGCGACGGACCCAGCTGGCCAGGCCGGTAGCGACCAACGCTGCGACCAGCATGCCAGCAGCCGACACCCCGCCTATTATCAGCCAGAGCGTCGCGATTCGCTGATCGACAGATGTAATAGGCCGCGCTACGGCGACACTGCCGACATTCCCCCTGCCGCTATCCTTCCTGATCGGCGTGACGACGACGACATAGTCGTCAGGGCTGTAGATTTCCGGGAACGCTGCCGTCTGCGCTCGATTGAGCTGTCTCGCTGTCAGGCGCGGAGCCCTGGCTGTCCCCGCGACCTTGACTCCGTCCTGACCGAAGACAGCGACGAGGTCTCCTCGCTCCCCAAGTGCGCTGACGAGTTGGTTGAGAAGGCTCCCGCTGGCCTGATCGCCAAGGTGCTCCTCTGCAACGTTGGCGACGGTGCCGGCGGTGAACTTAGTCTCGTCGGAGAAGTCACGGCGGTCCTGCGCCGCAGTCAGCAATCCGAGCGGGATCGTGATCGCGCCAAGCACCACCGCGAGCAGTCCCAGGACCGCGAGCACGATCCTGCGGGTCACGCTAGCCCTCTCCGAGCCGGAAGCCGCGTCCGTAGACGGTGTCGATTATGCCCGGCGCGCCGAGCTTCTTCCGCAGCGCCGCGATGTGCACGTCCAGAACCTTCGTCGGTCCGTACCAGTGCGCGTCCCAGGCCGACTCCAGGATTTCCTGCCTGGTCACGACGCGACCGGGATCAGCGGACAGGCACTCGAGTATGTCGAACTCCTTAGGTGTGAGCTGGACCTCCTGCCCGTGCACGGTGACTCGGTGCGTGCGCAGATCGACAACGAGCTCGCCGTGCTTGACGATCTCGCCACCAGGTCGCATTCGCCTGAGTACGGCGCGGATACGAGCCTGGAGCTCGGCAAGACCGAAGGGCTTGACGAGGTAGTCATCGGCCCCCGCGTCCAGTGCCATGACCCGGTCAGGTTCCTCGCCGTGGGCGGTGATGACGATGATGGCGGCATCCGAGCGATCACGCAGCCTGCGGCATACCTGTACGCCGTCGGCGTCCGGAAGCTCAAGGTCCAGGAGCACAACATCCGCAGTGCGCCTGGCGAGCGCGGCGCCACCTGTCTCCACGTGATCGACAAGGTATCCGGCCCTGGTCAAGCCCCTGACCAGCTGCGTCGCGATGTTGCGGTCATCTTCTACAACAAGCACGCTGGTGCCGTCCGCGTCTGCGGCAGCTTGGCTGACAGGACGTCCGGCGCCCGGTGACCTCATGGCATCCACGGTAAGCGACTGCGGTGTCAACGATGCCGTGGACACGGTGAGCGCCTTTCAAGCGCCTGCCATCAGGCGGCCGGTGATAGCGGTACGCGCCACTCCAGTCTCGTGCCGCCGATCTCAGCCCGGCCGAGCCGCAGGTCACCGCCGAGTTGCTGCGCTCGCTGCTTCAGGTTTGCCAGGCCGCTGCGGCGGCTGCTGCCGGACATGCCTGACCCATTGTCCTCGACGGTAAGGGTCAGCTCTGGTCCTGTGGTGGCTGCTACGTCGACCCTGGTGGCGTGGGCATGACGGGCGGCGTTCGACAAAGCTTCCCGCAAGGCGAGCAGCATGCCCGTGCGGATGTCATCGGGGAGATCGGTGTCCAGGCTACCGTCCAGGCGAAGCGACGGAGCGAAACCGAGGGCCTGTGTCATCTCGTCCGTCACTGCCATAATCTGCGCGCGAACACCGGCTGTGCCTTGCTCAGGTGGTGCCTGAAGCATGTAAATCGACGAGCGGATATCCCTGATTGTCTCGTCAAGAGCGTCGACGGCCTGCGCGACCCGAGCCGTCGCCGGGACATCGGGAAGCATTCCGGCTGCCGCCTGCAGTGACATCCCGGTCGCGAATAGCCGCTGGATGACGAGGTCGTGAAGTTGCCGGGCGATCCTGTCGCGGTCAGCGAAGACCGCCACCCGCTCGGACTCCCGGCGATGCTCGGCCAGCTCAATGCCGATGCCGGCCTGAGCGGCGAACGTAGTCACCATCTCGATTGCCGCGGCCGGCAGCGGCCGCGAGCCTGGACTGCGGCCTGCGGTCAGCACCCCGCGTACCCGTCCCGGGGGACCGAGAGGGAACACCATCGCCGGGCCGAGATTCATGCGCTCCCTGGCTATGGCCGCGACCCTGGCGTCCGTGCTGAAATCCTCGATGAACAGCGGCTCGCCGCTGTCCATGACCAGTCCTGACACCGATGCCTGCAACGGCAGCACCAGTCCGATAGCGTCCTTAGCCCCGTACCCGCTGGCGTACTCGATCACGAGGTGCCCGGTGCTGCTAGCGGGACGGGCAAGGACAGCGAGATCAGCGCCGGCCAGTTCGAGCGTGAGGTCGGTGATCAGGGCCAGGATCTCACCGGACGGCACCTCGGACAGCAACCGCCTGGTTACTTCCGCCGTCGCCTGGAGCCATTGCTGCTGATGGCGTGCTTCCGCGTACAGCCTGGCCTTATCGACGGCTGCCCCGGCGGCGGCCGCGAGTGCCACGACCAGCGCCTCGTCGTCCTCGTCGAACGAGTCGCTGCCGCGTTTATCGGTGAGGTAGAGGTTTCCGTAGACGGTGTCGCGTATCTGGACGGGCGCGCCGAGGAAATTCCGCATAGGCGGGTGTCCTGCGGGAAACCCGGACGACTGAGGATGGGACGCGATGGCGGCTGTCCTCAGCGGCCTGGGTCGCTTGATCAGCTCACCGAGAAGACCCTTGCCTTCCGGCCAGTGATCGATGCTGGCGATCTGCTCCTCGTCGAGTCCGACCGGAATGAACTCGATCATCTGGCCCTCGTCACCGACCACGCCCAGTGCGCCGTACGTGGCATCGACCAGATGCACCGCCACCTCGACGATGCGCCGCAGCACGCTTTCAAGCTCCAGCTCGGAACCGATGCCAACCACGGCTTCGAGCAGAGCGTTGACCCTGTCGCGGGTGTCGAGCACGGCTTGCAGCCGAACCTGGAGCTGGCTGAGCAACTCGTCGAGCTTCAGGTGCGGGGCCACCATCGGACCACGCTCAGACGTCCCCACAAGTCGCTCCTGCCCGCACGCTCATGACAGTAACAGCATCGCAGGGCGGCGGCTCCGGCCTGCCGGGCCTCAGCCCCGCCGCATCAGCTCAGCAGCAGGCGACGGTGACTTGCCCGCTGCGTTGGTCCTTTTCGGCGTAGGACTTTTGGCCTTCGGGCGGGGGGCTGTGTGCCCTGCCGCGGCGGGGGGTGGCGGGGTGATTCTTATCCCGTAAGCACATATCAGCTCACTGAACCCCCGCAGGAGACGAAATGCGAAGGCGCACATTTGACGCGATCATGTCAGCAGCCGGCCTGGTGATCACTGCGGTGCTGCTGGTCGCCGGAGGACTGCTGGCCTGGGGACACACCTTCGTCGGCAGCCAGGTCCACAGCCAGCTCGCCGCCCAGAAGATCTACTTCCCCGCCAGGAACAGCCCCGAGATCACCACCTTGCCCAGGGCCGACGCCGCAGCCATGAGCAAGTACGCCGGCCAGCAGCTGACCACCGGCGCCCAGGCCCAGACATGGGCCGACCACTTCATCGCCGTCCACCTCGTCAAGATCGGCGGCGGCCAGACCTACTCCCAGCTATCGGGCAAGGCCCTGGCCGAACCCAAGAACGCCGCGCTACAGGCCCAGGTGCAGACCGTCTTCCGCGGCGAGACCCTGCGCGGCATGCTCCTGAACGCCTACGCCTACGCCTTCGGCGAGATGAGCCAGATCATGCTCTACAGCGCCATCGCCGCCTTCACCGCCGCCCTCCTCATGGCCCTGCTATCCATCCTCGGCTACGCCCACCTGCGCCGCACCCCACCCGACACCGAGCTCCTCCCCGTCACCCGCACCCAGCTCCAGCCCGCATAACCACCCCCGCACCATCCCGGACGCGCTCCCGCCCCCAGCGGGAACGCGTCCAGCGGCATCCCCACCCCAACACCGCCCCGACCTTCCTGGTAGCCGCGCGACCGGTTAGGCAGGGGGCTTTCCCATCGTGCCCCCGCGAACCGGCGGGACTTGAGTTCTGAGGATGCTCGCCGCCCAGGCGGCCGCCTGGGCGCGGCGCTCCAGTCCGAGCTTCGCATAGAGGATTGACGCGTAATTCTTGACTGTTTTCTCGGCCAGGTGCAGCCGTTCACCGATCTGCCGGTTCGTCAGGCCCTCGCCGATCAGCTCGAGTATCCGTAGCTCTTGTCCGGTGAGTCCGGTCACTGCTGCAGCGCTGACAGCCTGGGCTCGCATCCGCTCAATCATCCGCCTGGCGGCCTGCGGGTCGATCAGCGACTGCCCGGTCGCGACCACGCGGATCGCGCCGATGAGATCCGTTCCCCGGATCTGTTTCAGCACATATCCGGCCGCCCCCGCCATAATCGAGCCAAAGAGCGCATCGTCGTCACCGAACGAGGTCAGCATCAGGCAGGCGACCTCTGGCACCCGTGAGCGGATCTCACGACAGACGCCGATTCCGTCGCTATCCGGCAGCCGGACGTCCAGTAAGGCGACGCTGGGCCGTAACAACGGGATACGGGCAAGCGCCAGCGCTGCCGCGTCAGCCTCGCCTACGACAGCCATGTCTGGTTCAGCATCCACAAGGCTGCGCACGCCGCGACGGACGACCTCGTGATCATCTAGCAGAAACACCCTGATGACGGCTGGATCTGGCGGGTGCTGAGCCTGCTGGCCCGGTCTGTCGTCGCTCATCGCCCCGGCACCTCTTGTTCGCGCTGCCTATGCGAAACCAGGCTGTTTCGTGATCACGTTAGCCCCCGATTGCGTGTCGCGCAGGAACTGCGGGGTTTCCAGTAGCGTCCGGGGATTCGGGCGACTGGCTCTCGAAGGCTCGGCCGGGCTGCCCTATGGGAAGACAACGTTAAGCAGACCGTGGTTGTCGGCGAGTGGGTGGTCGGCGATCCGGTCATCAGCGAAATCGCCGAGCTGGCGCGGAAGTTCCTGGCCGGCCGCGGACCATTGCTCGAATCCAGGGTAAGCGACGGTCGTATCGTTGACGGACACGGTGATTTGCTGGCCGATGATATTTACTGCCTGAGTGATGGCCCGCCAGTGCTCGACTGCCTGGACTTCGACGACCGGCTGCGGTGGCTGGACGGCCTCGACGACGCTGCCTTCCTGGCGATGGACCTTGAGCGGCTAAGAGCACCAGATCTCGCCCGCCGTTTCGTCGGATGGTATGCGGAATACTCCGGCGATCCTGCGCCGGCATCGTTGCGGCACCATTACGTGGCTTACCGTGCGTTCGTGCGCGCGAAGGTCTGCTGTATCAGGGCAAGCCAGGGCGATGCTGAGGCTGGCGCCAAACGGCTCACCGTCATCGGTATCCGCGCTGCGCTGAGCGATTCGTGAAGCCGAGATCCTTGGCGGAGCCGTCGAGGCCATCAGCGTCTGGCAGTATCCTCTTGCCGCTGGCCGGGCCCTTGCGCAGGCCATCGAGGATGCCCGGCCCCCGGGATCTGATATCGAGGTCGAGCGGCGGACGATCGAGGGGTATGCGCCGAAGGTACTCGTCGGCGAGTCTGCCCGGGCGGACCTGCTCGTGCTCGGCAGCCGCGGACATGGCACTTTCGCCGACGTGCTGCTCGGGTCCGTCAGTCAGAGCTGCGCGCATCATGCCAGGTGCCCGGTCGTCATCATCCGGGGGTGTCTCGATGCTTAGTCTCTGATGCCCCGGCTGAACCGCAGGCAGATGAGCACGGTCACTTGTCTCGGCTAAGCGGCAGCAGACGTCCGGTCATGTGGTTGTCGGGACTTGTGTCTTGCTGGCCATGCCCGAAGGTCCCTAACGGGATGCAGGCAGGGCGCGGTGTGATGAGGGTTGTGAGAGTTCGCGTCCGGCCGGATGCCGGCGGCTCTGCCGAGACTGGTTCAGGTCGGAGGACCCGATGACGACGATGATGCGGCGCGCGACCCTCAGCGAGGCTGACACGGCGGTGCTGGATGGCTACTGGCGGGCGGCGAACTACCTCGCCGTGGGGCAGATCTACCTGATGGCGAACCCGCTGCTGGCCAGGCCGCTGCAGCCGGCGGACATCAAGCCGAGGCTGCTCGGGCACTGGGGGACGAGCCCGGGCCTGAATTTCATCTGGGCGCACCTGAGCCGGGCCATCACTGTCCATGATCAGCCGATGATGTGCGTCATCGGCCCGGGGCACGGCGGCCCGGCCGCGTTGGCGAATGTCTGGCTGGAGGGGACCTACAGCGAGGTGTATCCCAGCGTGTCGCGGGACGCGGCGGGCATGGGCAGGCTGTTCCGCCAGTTCTCGTTTCCCGGCGGGGTGCCCAGTCACGTGGCCCCCGAGACCCCGGGGTCGATCCATGAGGGCGGAGAGCTGGGCTACTCGCTCGCCCACGCGACCGGCGCGGCGTTCGATAACCCGGGCCT
Source organism: uncultured Actinomycetota bacterium (assembly GCA_963737865.1). Lineage (GTDB taxonomy): Bacteria > Actinomycetota > Actinomycetes > Streptosporangiales > Streptosporangiaceae > Chersky-822. The sequence goes on from CAVTUG010000002.1 coordinate 405,035, forward strand.
GATCGTGGCCTGCGTCGTCGGTGATGGCGAGGCGGAGACAGGTCCGCTGGCAACGTCCTGGCACGCGCACCGGTTCCTCAGTCCCGGGCGCGACGGAGCGGTGCTGCCGGTCTTGCACCTGAACGGCTGGAAGATCGCGAACCCGGCTCTGCTGGCCCGCCTGCGCGACGAGGAACTGGATGCCCTGCTGCGTGGTTACGGCTATGAGCCGATCTTCGTGGCCGGTCACGAGCCTGCGATTATGCACGGGCAGATGGCCGGTGCGCTGGATGAGGCCATCGGGAAGATCCGCGCCATCCAGGCGGCGGCACCGGGGACCCGCAGCCCGGATTCAGCATCAGCGTCATGGCCGATGATCGTGCTGCGCACCCCGAAGGGCTGGACCGGTCCTGCCACGGTGGACGGCCTGCCTGTGGAAGGCACGTGGCGCGCGCACCAGGTCCCGCTGGGCGAGGTCCGCACCAATCCCGAGCACCTGCATCAGCTTGAGGAGTGGATGCGGTCCTACCGGCCCGCAGAGCTGTTCGACGCCGACGGGCGGCCGAGACCCGAACTGCTGCGTTTCGTGCCTTGCGGCGGAAGGCGGCTTGGCGCAGTCCCGCAGGCGAACGGCGGCGTGCTGCTCCGCGACCTTGAGCTGCCTGATTTCCGGCACTACGCCGCGCCTGTGCAGACGCCCGGAGCGCATGCGTCAGAGCCGACCCGGGTGCTCGGCCGGATGCTCCGCGACGTCATGCAGCTCAATGACGCTTACAAGAATTTCCGGATCTTCGGGCCGGACGAGACGGAGTCAAACCGGCTGAGCTCGGTGCTCGAGGTCACCGGCAAGGACTGGCAGGAGCGGCTGAGCGATGTCGACGAGAACCTGGCCAGGGACGGCCGGGTGGTCGAGATGCTGTCGGAGCACATGTGCCAGGGCTGGCTCGAGGGTTATCTGCTGACCGGCAGGCACGGTTTGTTCTCCTGTTATGAGGCCTTCATTCACATTGTTGACTCGATGTTCAACCAGCATGCCAAGTGGCTGAAGGTCAGCCGCCATCTGCCCTGGCGCCGGCCGGTGGCATCCCTGAACTACCTGCTGACCTCGCACGTGTGGCGCCAGGACCACAATGGCTTCTCCCACCAGGATCCCGGGTTCATCGACCACGTGATGAACAAGAAGGCCGAGGTGATCAGGGTCTACCTGCCGCCCGACACCAACACCTTGCTGTCCGTCGCCGACCACTGCCTGCGCAGCCGGGACTATGTCAATGTCATCGTCGCGGGCAAGCAGCCATCCCCGGACTGGCTCACCATGGACGCGGCGATCCTGCACTGCGCCCGTGGTGCCGGGATCTGGGAATGGGCATCGAGCGACGGCGACGGCCAGGAACCCGATGTAGTGCTGGCCTGCGCGGGCGACGTTCCGACCCTCGAGGTACTCGCGGCCGTCAGCATCCTGCGCAATCGCCTCCCTCAGCTGCGGGTCAGGGTGGTCAACGTCGTCGACCTCATGCGGCTCCAGCCCGCGTCTGAGCATCCGCATGGCATGAGCGACGCCGAATTCGATGCGCTGTTCACCGTCAGCCGGCCGGTGATCTTCGCCTATCACGGCTATCCGTGGCTGATCCACCGGCTGACCTACAGCCGCGCCGGACATGACCAGTTCCACGTGCGCGGGTACAAGGAAGAGGGCACGACCACGACGCCGTTCGACATGGTCGTCATGAACGACCTGGACCGGTATCACCTCGTGATGGACGTCATCGACAGGGTGCCTGACCTCGGCAACTCCGCGGCATGGCTGCGCCAGCTGATGGTGGACACCAGAGCGCGTCATCACGCGTGGACCCGTGAGCACGGCGAGGATCTTCCCGAGGTCACGGACTGGAACTGGGCGGGCAGCGCCGCCGTGGACTGGCCGTGACCGCCGTCCTGGTCGTCAACGCCGGATCAAGCAGCCTCAAGCTCCGCAGGCTCAGCTCGGCCGATGAGGTCACCGCCAGACTCGACCTGGATCACTGGGACGGCAGCGCCGACCACGACGAGGTCACCCGATTCCTGCGCGCTCAGTCCGGCCTGGACGCGATCGGACACCGAGTCGTGCACGGCGGCAGCCGCTTCAGCACCGCCGCCCTGATCGATGACCAGGTGCTCGCGGACATCGCGGGCCTCGCGAGCCTGGCCCCGCTGCACCAGCCGCGCGCCATCGCCGGCATCGAGGCTGTACGGGTCGCACTGCCCGGCACCCCTGCGGTGGCCTGCTTCGACACGGCCTTCCACGCCGGGCTGCCCGCTGCAGCAGCCACCTACGCGCTGCCGAAGTCCTGGACCCGGCAGTACGCCCTGCGTCGCTACGGATTCCACGGCCTGTCCCATGCCTACGCGAGCCGGCGGGCCGCGCAGCTGCTCGGAGCCGCCGAACCGCCACGCCTGCGGATCGTGACGTGCCATCTGGGCGCCGGGTCGTCGCTCGCCGCGATCCGCGATGGCAGCAGCGTCGATACCACCATGGGATTCACGCCGCTCGAAGGCCTGGTCATGGCCACCAGGCCCGGCAGTGTCGATCCCGGGCTCATTGTGTGGCTGCAGCAGCACGGCGGCCTCGCTGCCGAAGAGATCGCCGCTGGCCTCGAGGAACACTCGGGGCTCAGGGGCATAGCGAACCTGAACAGCGGGTCAGGTGACCTGCGCGACGTACGCCGCGCTGCCGACGATGGCCAGCCGGACGCTCAGCTGGCCGTCGAGGTCCACGCGCACCGGCTCCGCCGCGAGATCGCGGCGATGGCCGCGGCAATGGACGGCCTCGACGCTCTGGTCTTCACCGGTGGCATCGGTGAGCACCAGCCGGACGTCAGGGCACAAGCCGGAGCCGGCCTGAGCTTCCTCGGCGTGAAGATCGACCAGGCGCGCAACGAACGCACCACCGCCGATGGCGAGATCACCGCGCCCGGTGCCACGGTTCGAACCGTGGTAGTCACCGCGCGAGAGGACGTCGAGATCGCGCGTCAGACACGCGACCTGCTCGATCGCAGTGAGTTCATCCTCCGCGACGGCCAGCGCTGACACTGCCGCTGTCAGCGAGTACAGCTGAGTTCGGCTGCCTGCCGCGGTGGCGATCGAGGCCCTGGTCGCGCTGCTGCTGACCGGAAACCCCGAAAGGCTTGATCCCGCATTGGCGGGGCTCAGAGCAAGCAACTCCCGGTTTGGCAGGATCTTTTCGCCGCGCCGCGCCGCGCGAACGACCGCGCGGTCAGGACGTCATCGCTGAAACCCACTATCATCACGGTGAACCCTGGCAGTAGCAGTTCCCGAAAGTCATGCAGGTGAACGTCGGGGAGCTCAGGTACCAGTACGCCAGCGGGGATCGGGCCGACTAGCCCGATGCCCATGCTGGTCAAGCCGAACAGCGCGACGACTGCGGTGGCGAGCAGCAATGCCAGGAGCGGGCCCGGAGCCTGCGGCCACCGCCAGTGCCTGTCGAGGACGGATCGCTGGGCCGGTCAGAAAGAGCCTGCCGTCGAATGCGGCATGCAGCGCGGTCGAATGCGGAACCTGATGCTCGACAACATAGGCGCTGAAATCTTGGGCGGGGAATGTGAGCCCGCTAGCCGATGTCACGGTGCCTGACTCAATCGCATACAGACCCGGCGTGGTGACTGCCAGCAGATCGCAATCCAGTTCATCGTCGGGGAAATCGAAGCCTGCCACCCAGGCGGTGGTCGCCAGTGCGTCGTCGAGTGCCTGCCGCAGTATTTGCGCAAGAGAGTTCAGTTCGATCGGGAGCGGAGCACGGTAGAAGCCGCCCACGCGGGTATTGACGGGGTGGATCGCGCGCCCGCCGATCGCCTTGAGCACGGCGTTGCCCGCCTTCTTGAGGCGCAATCCCGCCCGGCGACGGCGCGGTGGTCCCTGGCCAGCGCCACCACGTCCGGTAGCCGAGGAAATCGGGGGCGTGCGGCATGTAGATATGCAAGGCGTGGCTGGAGATCCCTCCGACGGCGTGACCGGGCGCTGGTTATGTCTAGGGTGTTGTCGCTGGCTAGTCGGGAGGGGGGGTTGGGGACGTGCCGGGGTCGGTCGGAAGGTTTGTGCTGGCAGGGGTGCTGGCACCGGGGGCTGAGCGGTTCCAGGTGCGCCAGATGAGGCGGTGCACCGGGATCAGCCTGGGGATGTCGCGCAGGCCCGGGATGAACGGGATGAGCAGCAGCAGGATCGTGCAGATTCCGGTCAGGTAGACGGCCCAGATGTCGACGCTGGCCGAGCTGGCGAACGGGGACACGTGGTACCAGAGCTGGAATAGCCACAGCCATGGCTGACCGGGGTAGCTTCCGGTCTCGTTCATGACGCCCCACTGGTCACCGGTCAGGTGCATGTTCGACGCGAGGGTGTCGTAGTAGCCGCCGTCGGCAATGAACAGCAGCGGCTTGGTGAAGTTGGTGCCGTAGAACTGCCGCTGCGCGAGCAGGTCAGAGTCCAGCGCTCCGCTCTTGGCCATCGCAAGCTCGGCTGACATCATCACCGGCACCGGCCCGGCTGCCGGCAGGTTCAGGTCCCCGTCGTTGAACGGCACCTTCTTGGCGCCCGGGGCGGTCGCGGCGTCGTATGCGGCCGCCCACTTCCGCTGCTGGGCCGGCGGCGCGCTGCTGTAGTTGCTCAGCGCGCTGGCCAGGGCCGGGCTGGTACGGGCGAGTACGGACAGCGGACTCAGCACGAAGTCCTGTGCTGCGTTGACGGGCTGGGTGATGCCGGCCAGCTTTTGCCAGTTGACGGGGCCGACCTGCTGCACTGACCCTGACTGGCTGTTGTAGGGCGGTCCGTAGCTTGCCGCTCCGCCGGTTCCGTCGAGTTCGGTGGCCGCTGTGTTGACGAAGCCGACCTGGTCGATCCTCGCCCAGGTCTGAACGGTGACCGGCGGCACGTCCGGCGAGGAGAGCAGCCCGGCCATCACCAGCACCAGGGCCGTCACGATCAGCGTGGCGATGGTGCCTTCTTTGAGGATGTCGTAGCGGCGGTTCGGCCCCCGCCACGGTCCGGCATCGCCTGCGGCGGCCGCCGTGCGGGCGGCCCGGCCACGCAATGCCGTGCGGCGCTGGGGCAGCGGGATGGCTGACGCCGCGGACCCGGACGAGCAGTACATGGGCGCCGACGATGGCGACCAGGACGATCGGGATCAGCACGATGTGCCAGATCAGCATCTGGCCGAAGTTCATCACATTGAAGAACGCGCCAACGCCCATCGCGTTGAGCGCGTCCTTGCCGTTGGTTGCGATCCACTGCGAGTCAAAGTTCTGCTGGGATACATAGCCGGTGAAGCACTCCACGATCGAGGCAAGAAAGGCGACCACTCCGGTGATCCAGGTCATCGCGCGCCGCCCGCGCCAGGCCGCCATCCAGAACTTCCCCCACAGGTGGATCACCAGCAGCGCCATGAACAGCTCGACGCTCCACAGGTGCGTGCTATTGAAGAAATGGCCGACCGCGTTGTAGTGCCACCAGTCGGGCCCGCCGATGGCGAGGGCGAAACCCGAGACGATCGCCAGGCCCAGCGCGACCAGCGATGCCACGCCGAACACGTAGACCCAGGAGGCCACGTACGCGGGCTGCCGATCGGGCAGCAGCTTCTTCGGCGGCAGCAGCCTGGCAGCCGTTGTCCGCACCTTGGCGGTCCACATATCCTCGTCGCCCGGCTGGGCAGCCGCCGCGACGATGGCCGGGTCGGTGCCAGCCTCATCGCGGTCAGCGGGGCCTGCCGGAGCGGTGAGGTCTCTGCCCGCGTGGAAGGGGATCAGCAGGGCAGCGCCAAAGATGACGACCATCACCGCGATCACAATCAGGTTCGCGACGGTGATATCAAAGATGCCCCAGCTAAGGAGCTTGCCCGGCTGATTCAGATTGCCGGCCAGTGGAATCATGTGCGAAAGCGGGAGCGCAATCATGTCGGTTCCCTAAATCAGTTGGCGGGATTGTGCCTGGTGCCGTTGCTGACCCAGATTCGCCGGGCCGTCAACGAGTACCACCAGAGCGTCGTCATGGTCACTCACGATCCACGCGTCGCGGCCTACGCCGACAGCGAGCCTCTCCTGGCAGGCGGGCACTCGTTGACCTGGCCGGGTTTCGCTGACCCGGCGGCCAGGAGGATCAGGGAACGCGCACGTCATGGTACTCGGCGGCGAGTCGCTTGTCCTCGTCGCTAAGCTCTGAGTCACCGCCTATGCCCGAGTAGCCCCTGCGTCTCGCCACCAAGGTGGCAACCACCAATGCGACCACGATCACGCCGATGACAATGCTTGCGACCATGCTTTGATCGTATTTGCCTGGTCTTTTTCCACCAGAGTCCTTGGTCCCTAAACCGCACCGCAGGGAAGGACGTTAGGCACTAGCCTGCGGCGCTGACCTCTGATCAGGCTGGAGCCGTATGCGAACCCGGATGAAGGAGTGGCAAGTATGGCGGAGGCCGCGATTGCTACGACTGCCGCGGTCTCCTCGGCTCTGCCGTGGGATGAGTTCGCTGGGCGAGCCCAGCCCGTCGTTGTCGTGATCCTTGCAATCCTGGTGCCACTGGCGATCGGCGCTGCCGGGTCCGGCTCGCAGGATGTCGCCGCATGACACCGCAGCAGGCCGCGCCGGATCCCGGCAGCACGGGCGCACATCCAGCTGAGCCGCATTCCTCGGGTATGGCCGGGCGGCTCAACTGGCTTCGCGCGGGAGTGCTCGGGGCCAACGACGGCATCGTCTCGGTCGCCGGGCTCGTGGTGGGAGTAGCCGGCGCTACCACGACGCGGGGCGCCATCTTCACCGCGGGTCTTGCCGGGCTTGTCGCCGGCGCGGTCTCGATGGCGCTTGGCGAATATGTATCCGTCAGCAGCCAGCGAGACAGCGAAACCGCGCAGCTGAGCAAGGAATGCGTCGAAGCTCAGGAACAACCCGGAGACCGAACTCGCCGAACTGACCGCCATCTACCTGGCCAAGGGCCTGTCGCCAGCGACGGCGCGGCAGGTGGCTGAAGAGCTCACCTCCCATGACGCCCTGGCGGCCCACGCCGAAGCGGAACTGCGCGTCGATCCGCAGGACCTGGCCAGCCCGTCGCGCGCCGCCGCCGCTTCCGCGCTGTCCTTCCTCGCCGGCGCGATGCTACCGCTGCTCGCGATCCTGCTTCCGCCGCGTGGATGGCGGGTCGGCGTGACCGTCGCGGTGGTCCTGGCTTCGCTGGCCGCCACGGGCGCGATCAGCGCCAGTATCGGGCGCAGCAACCCCCTGCGCGCAGTGATCCGCGTGGTCATCGGCGGCGCGGCAGGCCTCGCTTTGACCTACGGCATCGGTCACCTCTTCGGCACCGCGATCGGCTGATCGCTTCGGCGGACAGGTTCCGGGCAGCAGCGTCGCGCCAGGTGCAGCTCAGGTGATCATGACAGGCAGCGAGGTCGCCAGGGGGCGGCCGAAGGCGTCGTTGGCCTGGGCGGCGAAGTACGGTCCGGTGCTGCGGACGCCGATCTGTGTCTCGAACCCGCTGCGGCGACCGGAGCCGGCCGTGGACAGGGAGCCTTCGGACCGTCCGGCGAAGACGGTCCAGGAGGCCACGTCGGTGGCGCCGTTCCAGCTCGCGTACACGATCGCGCCGCCACCTGCGCGCCGGGCCGCAATGGCCGGACGCTCCGTCGGATGGCCCTGCCATTCCCTGGTGAACGCCCGGTACGACTGCGCCCCGGATGCCATCGTCCCGTCGAGGAGCAGCCGGCCGTCGGGGAGGAACTGGGAGAAGCGCGGCTGTGCGCCCCAGCCGACGAACATGCCGCCGTCTGGCAGCGCCTGCGCGCTTCCCGCCGTGGCGGCGAACACGACGGTTCCCGGGTGGACGTACGCCCTGCGCAATGTCACGTGCATGGCCGCAGTGTCAACAGCCAGGATCAGCGCCCTGGAGTGCTTGTCCTTGACAGGACTGCCGTTGTCGAAAACGGTGACCTTGCCGTGGCTGTGCGCGCGGACGTGATGCTGCCAGGAGAACCTGCTGCCCGGGCCCATGCTGAAGTCGGACCTCTTGCCGCCCATCCGCCAGACGATGGAGCCGTTCTTCTTGCTGACCTTATAAATGGTCCAGGTGTGCCGGGACGAGATAAGCAGGTCTCCGTCAGCGTCCGGAGCGATGGAGTTGATGTGGAAGTAGTCGAAGGGCCGGGCGGATGTGCCGTAGCCCTCGGCGACCCGCTTGTAGGTCTCCCCGACAGGCACCGGAGCGTGCTCATGACGGTAGCTGTCCCACTCGAACAGCAGTTCCCCGGTCGCGATGTCAATCTCCTGGGCGACGCCTGAGAGCAGGTAGCCGTTAGCCGGGCCGCCCCGTTCGCGCAGGTCGGCGTTCGCGTGCCTGCGGTAGGCCGTGATCAGAGCCGTCCCCTGCGGGGTGATGTTGAACTCGTGCAGATCGGCCGTCAGGCCATTGTGCGCGCGGATGACATGCCGCACCCGGTACGAGGCATCGGCGATAACCGCCTCGCCCACGCCATAGCCCTGAACGACCTCTCCCTGCCACCAGGTGAGCACGGGCTTGCCATTGAGCAGCTGGACGTCGAAGTCCAGCTTATGGTGCGTGGCCGTATCCGGCCCCAGCCAGACCAGCTCGCCGCGGGAGTCGAGGATCATCGTGCCCCCGTGTCCAGGGCCTGAGTTCGGTGCGTTCAGGAAGATATATTCCGGGCCTCCCACATGGCCGTGGCGGCGCACGGTGATGCGCGGCGGCGTCAGGTCGGGGCGTGACACGAAGCCCTCCTTGGCCGGTCCCACGCTGCTTCGGCTCGCCGGAGGGCTGCCGGCCCTCCGGCCCGCAATGTCCTTGCATCCGCTCGCGACTAGCCCGGCAGCACTGGCTGCCGATGTCCCGGCCAGCGCGAAAAAGCTCCTCCGCGTCTGAGCCTGGGTCAAGGCCGAGCCCTGGCCTGACGCGCCATTCGACTGTGAAGGTGAGCAGGCACGATCTGACCTCCTCCGGCCCGGCGCCGCCGCGCCACTGAGAGCCGTACATAGTGGACACTTGCGCTCAGCGGAAAGCAACAAATGACCACATAGTAAGCCTCGATCCCCGTGCGCCGCCCTGGATGCTGTTATCGGGCGGGGGTGCCAGGCAGCGCTGGCTGAGGCTGGCTTGGCTGGCTCCGCTGCTCGGCGGGCTTGCGGGTGCGCTCGCCCCAGCGTGCCAGCCACGGGGCGAGAAAGCCGAGCAGGGCGAGGAAGATCGCGAGCCCGATCCAGCCGGCCCGGCCCGCCGTCAGGACCACCCCGAGCAGGAGCAGTGGCGCCAGGCCGGCGCAAGGCCGGCGCCGATGCCGGCCAGGCCCTGGTACTGGCCCTGGACGTGCGGGGCGGCCAGGCCGAACGACAGCGCCATCGCGCCAGAGGAATGCCACAGCTCACCGAACGTGTGCAGCACCACGGCGAAGATCAGCAGGAGCAGCGCTGCCCACGCGGGAAGGCCCGTCGCAAGCCCCATCGCTGAGCAGCTGACCAGGAAGATCACCCCGGCCCGGTTCAGGGCGGTCCCCCCGTTTCGCACCGTCTTGACGTTCCTGCCGACGCGGACCTGGAACAAGGTGACCAGGACGGTATTGAGCAGTACGAGCATGGAGACACTCCACCGGGGCGCCTGGGTGTGCTCGACGATCCACAAGGGCAGCAGCAATACAAGCACCGAGAACTGGAGCTTCATCAGGCCGTTCAGCAGCGCGTAGCCCACGAATGGCCAGTCGGTAAGCGCGACCCAGCGCCCCTCGGCTTCGGGCTTGGGCAGCCGCTCGTATCGGGGCAGGCGCCGGTTGATCACCCAGGCGACCGCGAAGGTCAGCGCGTTGACGAAGAACAGCGCACGGTAGGCGTTGGCGGTCCCAAGCTGCACCGCGACGCCGTTGCCGACCAGGCCAAGCGACATGCCCAGGTTGACGAGCGCACGGGAACTCGCCCGGAAGGCAGCCGCATCCTCGCCGCCGACCCGCCGGAGCAGCGTCGCGCTCGACGACGCGAGCCCGCCGACGGAGATCATGTCGACCGTGGCGACGGCCAGGAATTCGGTGAAGTTGCTGACGAGCAGATAGCTGAGCGCGGCGAAGAACTGGATGATCAGGCTAACCGCGACTAACTCCTTGGCGCCGTACCGGTCGACGAGATCTCCCATCGGAACCGAGGTCACGAGGCCAATGCCCGCCGCGATGGTCATACCCAGGCCGACCTGCCCGCTCGACAAGTGCACGACCTGGGTGCCATACAGCGCCATCGCAGGCAAGACCAGTCCGAGCCCGAAGCTGTTGACCAGAATGGAGAGCGCGAACACCCGCTGCGGGCCAGGTTCTGGCACCAGCGATGTCAGCACGCCCAGGTGCTTTAGCTTTGGCATGGCCCACCTCGCCCCACGACTATATCTCTGAAGTGAGGGACGTCATAGCCTGGGCGCTGCCACGCCGCGTTAATGGCTTCGCTTCCCGAAACGCACCGGCAGCCGTTCGAGGCTTCGGATCGCGACGTTATCCCGGTGGGGAGGATTGTCCTCAGCGAGGCGCAGATCAGGCGCCCGGCGCAGCAGGGTGCTGATCGCCACAGAACTCTCAAGACGGGCAAGCGTGGCACCAAGACAGTAATGGATGCCGAGACCGAAGGCCAGATGATTGTTCGACCGGGTATGGTCTAGCACTTCCGGGTCGGTGAACACGGTGCCGTCATGGTTTGCGGAGCCGATGACCACCGCGACAGCGTCCCCGCGCTTGTACATTCTGCCGCCGTATTCCAGGTCCTCGAGCGCGGTCCGCTGTACGAACTGGACCGGCGCGTCATAGCGCAAGAGTTCGTCGATCCAGGTCTCGACGATCTCCAGCTCCGCGTCGCGCAGCATGGCGAGCTGCGCCGGATTCCGCAGCAGCGCAAAGATGCCGTTGCCGATGAGGTTCGCCGTCGTCTCGTGTCCGGCCATTAAAAGAAGCACACATGTCGCCGTCAAGTCGGGCTCGCTGAGACCACCACCGTCGTCCTCGACCTGAGTGAGGCGCGTGACGAGGTCGTCGGCTGGGCAGGTGCGGCGCTGCTGCGCCAGCGCGCCGAAGTGGGCGTTAAAGGCGACAAACGAATTCCTGACCTGGGCCATCATTTCGGGAGTCAGCAGGAAGCTGGGTTCGAGGCCACGACCCATTGATCGTGACCAGGTTAAGAAGAGTTCATGATCTTCTGGCGCGGCGCCGAGCAACTCGCTTATCACCGTGATTGGCAGGGGATAGGCGTAGCTGGGGATCAGGTCGGCCTCTCCTCCTGCAAACGCGCTGTCAAGCAGCTGGTCGCAGATCTCTGTGGTGTGCGTCCGCATCGCGGCAACGGAGCCAGGGGTGAACACTTTGCTGGTAAGCCCGCGCAGCCTCGTGTGCTCAGGCGGGTTCAGATGCAGGAACATCTGTGAGAGGCCGAGACGCCGCACCCGCGCTAAGCGCTCTTCGCTGAACCCGCACCCCCAGCGGCGGTCCCGCAGGATGGTGGAACAGTCGGCGTAGCGGTAATACGCGGGCACGCCGATCGAACTCGGGTGCACCGCACCGGCTTCGCGCAGCTGCCGGTAGGCGGGGTAAGGATCTTCATGGATGTCTGCGGCGAACGGGTCCGGCAGTGTTCCGGTGTGGTCTTGCATTGCGCCCCTCATTCCGGCTGGCCACGATTGGTTTCACTAGCAGTATGCAACATACTATGAGTATGTCAATACCATGGCGGCTCAGCTGTCGCAGGCTCTAGGGGGTTAGTGAATTCACTTAGCGACTTCGCTTCCCGAAACGCACCGGCAGCCGTTCGAGGCCACGGATTACGACATTCTCCCGATACGGCGGATTGTCCTCAGCGAGGCGCAGGTCCGGCGCCCGGCGCAGCAGGGTGCTGATCGCCACAGAGCCCTCAAGCCGGGCAAGCGAGGCACCTAGGCAGAAATGGATGCCAAGACCGAAGGCCATGTGATTGTTCGGCCGGGCGAGATCCAGCATCTCCGGGTCAGTGAACACGGTGGCGTCATGATTGGCGGAGCCGATGATTACCGCAACGGTGTCCCCGCGCTTGTACATTCTGCTGCCGTATTCCAGGTCCTCGAGCGCGGTCCGTTTCATGAACTGGACCGGTGCGTCATAGCGCAGAGCTCGTCGATCCAGGTGTCGACGATCTCCGGATCCGCGTCGCGCAGCAGGGCGAGCTGTGCCGGATTCCGCAGTAGCGCATGTATGCCGTTGCCGATGAGATTCACCGTAGTCTCGTGTCCGGCGACTAGGAGAAGCACGCAGGTCGCTCTCAGATCGCCCTCGCTGAGGCCACCGTCCTCCTGGACGCCAAGCAGGCGAGTGACGAGGTCGTCGGCCGGGCACCTGCGGCGCTGCTGCGCCAGTACGCCGAAGTAGGCGTCGAAGTCGATAGCCGCTTGTCCGACCTGGGCCGTGATCTCGGCGGTCATCGTGAAGTTAGGTTCTAGGCCGCGGCCTAGCCATCGTGACCAGGCATAGAAAAGTTCATGATCATCCGGTGCGGCGCCCAGCAACTCGCTGATCACAGTGACTGGCAGCGGATAGGCGTAGCTGGGGATCAGGTCGGCTTCCCCTCCGGTAAGCGCGCGGTCCAGCAACTGGTCGCAGACCTCTTCGGTGTGCGTCCGCATCGCGGCAACGGAGCTCGGCGTGAACGCCTTGCTGACCAGCCCGCGCAGCCTGGTGTGCTCAGGCGGGTTCTGATGCAGGAACACCTGGGAGATGCCGAGACTCCGCACCCCTTCCAGGCGCTCTTCGCTGAAGCCGCAGCCCCAGCGCCGGTCCCGCAGGATGGCGGCACAGTCGGCGTAGCGGTAGTACGTGGGCACGCCGAGCGAGCTCGGGTGCACCGCGCCGGCCTCACGCAGCTGCCGGTAGGCCGGGTAGGGATCTTGGCGGGCGGCTGCGGCGAACGGATCAGGCAGCGGTTCGGTGTGGTCGGGCATCGCACCCCTCATTCCGGTCTTGCGAGAATCTCAGAGTATATGACATACTGCGAGTATGCGAGATCGGACGGAAGGCGAGCGATGGACAGCAGGAATCTATTTGAGACACCGACGACGTACCGGCTGCTTCGGCTGGAATACACAGCCGCACTGATCACCGTAGTGGTCATCGCCGTCATGCACCTGCATCAGATCCGGCTTTGGCCTTTCCTCGGGCTGTTCTTCTACATCGACCTGATCGGGTATGTCCCAGGAGCCATCGCCGCGCACCGGCGTAAGAATGGCTACATACCACGCGGCTATTACATCCTGTACAACACGATGCACACGTTCCTGTCAGCGGGACTAGTCGCCGGCCTATGGTGCCTGATCGTCCGTCCGGAATGGGCGCTGCTAGCGCTTCCCATCCATCTGTGCACCGATCGGGGCATCGTGGGCAACCTGCTGAAGCCTTTCGGCGTGCCATTCGAGCCGCAGGAGCACCCGGCCTACTACGTCGCGCGGCCCCTGCTCGATCGGCCAAGGCGCCCGCGCATAGCCGGAGAGACGCTTGAGCCGGAAGCGATGGTTGCCACGGGAAGCTCGCTGGCCGGGATTCCGCAGGCACGCTGATGACCTCGACTGCTTCGGACCTGGACCGATGTATTCCGCTCCTGCAACGTTACGGGACAAATCCATCGGGTTTTCTCGGGCTGAACGCTGGCAATGTCTGTTTTACCGAGGCCGGAATCGATGGATTCATTCCCTACCGAGTCGCGCGCGACTGGTGGATACAGTTCGGCGGCCCCGTAGCCGCGCCCGGGCTCCGGCAGGATCTGCTCCTGGCGTTCTTCGAGCGGGCTCGTCGCGAAGACCGCCGGATACTGGCGGTGCAGCTGCTACGCGAAGACGCCGAACTGCAGATGAAGCTGGGGTACCACGTCAATCAGTTCGGAACGTCCTACAGCATGCCACTGGCAAGCTTCACGCTTCGCGGCCAGAACTTCGTCAAGACGCGGAATATGATCTCTCGCGCTCGCCGAGATGGCCTGAAGGTCGGTGAGCTTGGCCAGGACATCAAGCAGGGTGAGATCCCCGAGATCGAACGCCAGCTCGCGGAGATAGACGCATCCTGGCTTCGCGCGAAAGGGAAGTTCACCCGGGAGATCAAGTTCTTCGTCGGCGAGCGTTCCGGGCCGTATCACCACCTGCGGCGCACATTCCTGAGCTGGCGCGAAGACGAAATTGTCTCCTATGTGACGTACTCCCCAGTCATGGGCGAGCGCCCGGGATGGCTGTACGACCTGACCAGGAGAAAACCCGAGGGTGCGCGCGGGGCCATCGAGATGACGTTCACGTTCGCCGCTGAGCGGATGCGGGACGAGAACTCAGGCGGCTGGCTGCACCTGGGCTTAACGCCTTTCGTCGGGCTCTCCGACGCCCAAGAGCTCGATAGCTACCACAAGGGAGCGGCAAGGGTCATCAGGCTGCTCGCGGATCACGGCGGGCATCTGTATCCGGCGGCCGCTCAGCTCGCCTTCAAGCGCAAATGGCGCCCAGAGCAGGAGATACCGGAATATCTAGCGTTCAGCGGCCGACTGAAGATAGGCGCCATCTGGCGGCTGATGAAGGTGGCGAATCTCCTATGAGAATAGTCGATCCGGTTGCGGATCGGATCAGGGACATTCCCGTCTGGCACGATGCCCCCGCCCCGCCGAAGCGACCACGGTTCATCGGACGTGCGGACGTGGACGTCGCCGTCATCGGCGGCGGGCTGACCGGTCTGTCGACAGCTCTTCACCTGATGCGAGCGCGGCCTGAGTGGGCAGTTGTCCTCCTTGAGGCGAGCCGCATAGGGGCAGGGGCCAGCGGGCGCAGTACCGGCATCGTGGCCCCAGGCGTCGGGGGCGGAATCGGCTCGCTGCTGCGCCGGTTCGGCCCCCGGGCCGCTCGCGAGGCTTTCCGCTACAGCCAGGAAGCAGTCGACACCCTCGTCAAGCTGGCTGATGACGAGCACATCGACTGTGACCTCCTGGCGGGCGCCCATCTGATCTGTGCGGTTAACGCGACTCAGGCCGCCCGGTTAGCCAGGCAACGGCAGATCTTCACCAAGCTGGGCCTGGGGGTAGCCGCGCTGACCGGCGATGAACTGGCCCAGCGGGCCGGGCACGACGCCTACTGCTTCGCCCTGGAGTATCAGCCGGCCGTCCTGGTGAATCCGTTTCAGCTGTCCCTTGGCCTGGCCGACGCGGCGGTGCGCCGAGGTGCGCAGGTGGTGGAGGACAGCAGGGTGACCGGCATCTGCGCCGAGCCAAGCGGGGTACGGCTGGAGGTGGGCGGCCTCGGGCGGGTCCACGCCAGGATGGCAGTCATCGCGACCGACGGCTACACGCCGCCGTTCCTGCCGCACGGCAAGCGGCTCTTTCCGGTGCGAACGCATGTGCTCGCGACGCGGCCCCTCCGCCCGGACGAGCGCGCGAGCCTGACCTGGACCGGCCGCGACGCCGTCCTCGACCAGCGAGTGTTCTTCTCCTACTACCGGCTCGATGCCGGCGGACGACTGCTCTTCGGAGGCGGACCGGTACTCAATCCGGCCGTCGGCCCCCCGGCGTCCGAGCAGATCTGGGCTCACCTCGAGCGCGAGATGCGGGGTCTGTTCCCCGTCCTGCGGGACATCACCGTCGACTTCCGGTGGTCGGGAGTCACCAGCGCGACGCTTGACACGCTGCCCGTGGTCGGCGAGGTGCCAGGCAAGCCGGGGGTCTTCTTCGCTGGTGCCTGGCGCGGTCACGGCCTGGCGCTGTCGGTGGCCACTGGGGAGTGGCTCGCTGACCGGCTGGCGCAGGGCGCCGCCAGCAGCGGGCTGCCGTGGCAGCGCTCGCGCACCGGCAATCCTGCCCTGGGGCCGCTGCGGAGCGCCGCCATAGCGAGCTACGTGCGGGTCTTCGACGCCATCGACCGCGCCGGCGGGCTGCCCGGCCCTTTGCGCGATGCCCGGCATCGCGACGGTACCCGAGTTCGCCCGTATCCACGCTGACCTTGTATTCACACTGAGCATCCGCACAGGAGGCTGATATGCGATTCGATTACCTGCGGCTCATGCAGGAAGAGAGCCGGGATCTCGCCGATTTCCTGGCTGGCCTGTCCCAGCAGGAGTGGGACCAGCCTGCTTTGTGTACCGGCTGGCGAGTCAGGGAAGTTGTCAGCCATATGGCGGCCGGCCATACGGCCCGGCTTGGCCCCTACCTCGGGGCGCTGGCGCGGGAGCGCTTTTCCACCGATCGTGTCTCCGACCGGCTCGCTCGCGCGTTCGCCGCCGACCACGACCCGGATCAGATACTGGACACGTTCCGGCGCGGCACTGCTGGCCGGCCGCACGGGCCGACCGCGCTGGTACCGCGCGCCGAGCTCTTCACCGACCATCTGATCCACCATCAGGACATCCGGCGCCCGCTTGGCCGTCCGCGCCAGATCCCGGAAGTCAGGCTGGCCGCGGCGCTGGCTTCGCTGGCCCATCTCAGCGAGCGGGTCGGCAGCAAGTCTAGGATGCGCGGCCTGCGAGTGATCTGCGACGACGTCGCCTTCAGCCGTGGTCACGGCATGGAGGTTCGCGGCCCGGCTGAGGCACTGATCATGGCCCTGTGCGGCCGCGAGGTGGCAGCGGCGGAATTGCGCGGCGAGGGAGCAGGGCTAGTGCAGGGCCGGCTGGCCGCCGAGAAATCGGCCCGCGACGACGATTACGCCGGCCTGTTCGGCCAGGCTGCGGTCAGTCCTGATTCGGGCGGCCAGTCGTGAAGTTCCTCGAACTCGACCGGCTTACCATGCAGCGGCTGATGCCCGGCCTCGACGAGGCCCTGGCGGAAGTTCCGCTTGAGGTTCTGGAAAGCCGGCAGAGCCCGGCCATCGGGCTATTCCGCGAGTCACCGGGTCCTGGCCTGCTCGTCCCCGCCGAGTTCGGCGGCGCCGGCGCCAGCATGCTCGAGGCGGTGCGAGTCCAGCGGGCCCTGGGCGCCTACTCGCCGAGCCTCGCGGTGGCCACCACGATGCATCACTTCAGCATGGCCTCGATCGTGGCGCTCGGCGAGGCGAGTACTGGGTTTGAATGGCTCGTTCTCGAGGCGGTCGCCCGGGATCACCGGCTGGTGGCGTCAGGTTTCGCGGAAGGGCAGCCAGGAAAGCCGATCCTGAGCCCGACGATGACGACCGAGCGAGTGGAAAACGGCTACCTGGTCAGCGGGTCGAAGAAGCCATGCAGCCTGGCTCGCTCGATGGACATCCTGACCGCGAGCATCGCCGTCGAAGGCGACGACGGTCAGCAGGTGATGGCTGTGGCCCTGATTCCCGCTGAGTCGCCTGGTCTGAGCGTCCGCGCGTTCTGGAATTCGTGGGTGCTCGCGGGAGCCGAAAGCGAAGAGGTCGTCCTCGACCAGGTTTTCGTTCATCACGAGCTCATCGTCAAAACCACCGTCGGCTTCGGGCACCAGCTTGACCAGCTGACGCTGTTCAGCTTCCTGTGGTTCGAGCTGCTCATCACTGCCGGGTACCTCGGGGCGGTCAGCGCCCTGGCCGAGCGAGTGTTCGCCGGCACCAGGGCATCGGACTCGGAGAAGACCCGGCTGCTGTGTGAGGTAGAGAGCGCGGCGCTGCTGCTTGAAGGTCTCGCTCGCGAGCATGCGGCGCACGAGCACGGCCACGAGGCCTTCGCTCGGTGCCTCATCGGCCGGTACGCGGCTCAGGACGCGCTCAACCGCGCGGCGTCATTGTGCGTGGAGCTGCTGGGCGGCGTTGCTTTCATCAAATCTCCTGAGGTCGCCTACCTGGTCGCGGCCTCCCACGCCATCGCGCTGCACCCGCCGAACCGGACCAGCATGACCAGCGCCCTCGCGGCGTACACCCAGGGCCAGGCAGTGAATGTGGCATAGCTCGCCAGTCCAGTCGGAACAGCCAGCCGGAGCAGGAAGGAGTCTCATGAGCATGGCACCACTATCGGCGGTCACGCCCGATGAGGAGAGTGAGTTCGACGTCGAGGAAATCGTCAGCCTCACGCGCGCGCACCTCAACAAGGGCCGGGCGTCGCTCGCTGAGATTCTCGGGGGCCACAGCGAAGCGGCCAGCGAGGGCTGCTACGTCTACGGCCACGATGGTCGCCGTTACCTTGAATGCGGTGGCTACGGGGTATTCATCCTGGGCCACCGGCACCCGGCGGTCACTGCTGCGGTAGTCCGGCAGATCATGACGCACCCGCTCGCTACCCGGCTGCTGCTGGAACCGGTCGCCGCGCGGGCCGCCCACGCCGTCGCGCAAGTTACCCCGCCGGGGCTGGATTACATTCATTTCGTCCCGTCCGGCAGCGAGGCTACCGAAGCGGCACTGAAGATGGCCCGTGGTGCCGGGCGGCGGCGGCTGGTTTCCGCAGTCGACGGTTTCCACGGCAAGACAATGGGTGCCCTGAGCGTCACCGGCAGGCAGATCTACCAGGAACCGTTCGTGCCGCTGCTGCCCGACCGGACCCACGTCCCCTTCGGGGACACCGGCGCACTGGTGCGCGAGCTGGCATCCGCACCCGGCGAGTGCTGTGTCTTCCTCGAGCCCGTTCAAGGGGAAGGCGGCGTCGTGATACCGCCGGCTGGATACCTGCGCGCGGTGAGCGACGCCTGCCGCGAGTACGGCGCGATGCTCGTACTCGACGAGATCCTGACTGGCCTGGGCAGGTGCGGCCGGATGTGGGCGGCCGACCTCGAAGGCGTGGTGCCCGACATCATGCTCATCGGCAAGGGCCTGTCCGGCGGGGTCGTGCCCATTGCCGCCGCAGCCGCCACGGCGGAGGCGTACGCGCTGATCAACCGCGACCCGCTGATGCACTCATCTACGTTCGCCTGCGCCCCGATCGCCATGGCCGCCGCGCGGGCCGCTGTCCAGACGATCGTGGACGAGCAGATCCCTGAGCGCGCCGCAGCGCTCGGGCAGCGCCTGCTGCCTGCCATCAGGCAGGTACTTGAGAATCGGTGCCCGTACCTGGTGCGGGATATCCGAGGGATGGGCTTGCTGTTCGCGGTGGAGTTCCACGCGCCCGAGATGGCTGGTGACTTCGTACTCGAACTGCTGGACGAGGGCGTGGTGACGAGTCACTCGCTCAACTCCTCTCAGGTCATCCGGTTCACCCCGCCGGCCTACCTGACCGACGCCGACATCGAGTTCCTGACCTCGGCGCTGGACCGGGCCGCGCTCGCACTGGCCAGGATCTATCCGCCGGCCACCGCACGGAAGGCTGTCTGATGCGCGAAGTCAAGCTGTTAGCCCGGTTGCCGCAGGGAGATCCCGTCGCGGTCTACGAGACCCTCGTCGAGTTCGAGCGCTACCCCGAACTGGTGGAGACCGTCAAGTCAGTCACGGTCAGCCGGGCCACGGCCACGGAGATCGACAGCCAGTGGTCGGTGTTTTTCCGGCGGGGCATTCTGCACTGGGGGGAGCGCGACTACCTGGACCGGGACAAGCTGACGATCACCTTCGAGCAGACCGACGGTGATTTCGAGGTCATGTACGGGAGCTGGCAGGTGGTCCCGGACGCAGGCGGCTGCGACATTCACTTTCACACCGCCTTTGACTTCGGCGTGACGAGCATCGAGTCGATTGTCGAGCCCATCGCCGCCCGGGTGCTGCGAGAGAACATCGAGTTCGTCCTTCTGGGGCTGCTCGGCCCGCGCGTGTCGTTCCCGGTGGCGATGCAGGAGCAGCCGCAGGCGGTCCGTCCCAGGTACGCGGTCTTCGATCACGACGCCCCGCCCGACATACCCGGACTGGCAAGCCAGGCGACCCGGGCGGAGACCGCGGAGAGCGAGCCCGCGCGCCCATGAGAACCTACCGCCTGTATATCGGGGGCAGGGACGTCGAGGGCTCGGGCTATGTCCACTCCCTCCCCGCCGAGATGATGATGACGGACTTTTTCGGCGCGGTCTCGCTCAAGCGCCGCCTGGACCGGGGCGCCGTTCCCGGGCCGGACGATCCGGTCCTGGCCCGGTGCGATACCGCGGCCCGCGAGCACATCGAAGCCGCGGTGCGCGCCGCCAGCGCGGCCGCGCCTGGCTGGGGACGACGTCCGCTCGAGGACCGGCTCGGCCTCATCTCCCGCTTCCACGACCGGCTGGCCACCAGGATCGACGAGTTCATCCGGCTGCTGACCGGCGAGGGTCACCCGCTGCGGTTCGCCGCGATCGAGGCGGCGGGGATCTTTGACGCGACCGCTCCCGCAGCGGTGGACTTCTACCGCGAGGAGATGGCCAGCGAGATCAGCACCCCGGAACGGCGCCTGCTGCTAGTGCGCAAGCCCGACGGCGTCGTAGGGCTCAACCCTCCGCAGAACGCGGCGGCGATCAACAGCACCGTGGGCGTCGCGATCCTGGCGGCCGGGAACACTCTGGTGCTGCGCGCACCGCAGAGCGCGCCGGCCGGCGTGCACTTCCTGTTCCGCGAGATCGTCGCGCCAGTTCTCGACGAGCTGGGCGCGCCGCCCGGCACGCTGAACATCGTCACCGCACCCAGCGCCGTCACCTTGCGGTGCTGGATCGACAGCCCCCTGGTGAACGACATCTTCTATTTCGGCGACAGCATCCGAGGCATGACGCTGGCGCGCGAATGCATGGCCAACGGGACCAAGGCCGTGCTCGAGCTGGCCGGCAACGACGGCATGGTGGTGTGGCGGGACGCGAATCCGGACCGCGCGGCCAGCGCGCTCTGCGAGAGCTTCATCGGGTCCGGTCAGGTGTGCCTGGTGCCGAAGTTCGCCGTCGTCCACCCGGCCATCGCCGATGAGGTGATCTCGAGCCTGCTGGCCCAGGTGAGCGAGATCCGGCCCGCGCTGCCCGATGATCCGGCGGCCTGGCTCAGTCCGGTCATGAAGTCCGACCGGTACTTCGAGCTGCTCGCCACGTCCGTGGCCGAGGGCGGCACCGTGCTGTGCGGCGGTTACCGATACGACCTGGACGGCACCAGGGATGAGGCCGGGATGTTCATAGCGCCGACCATCCTGCGGATAGCTGGCCTGAAGGCTGCCCGGGAGATGGAGGTGGTGCGCGAGGAGACCTTCTTCCCGCTGCTGCCCGTGGTCATCCCGGACACCGGCCTCGGTGACGACGAACTGCTCAGCTCCGTGCTCGAACTGCTCAACGCCAATCGCTACGGGCTCCGCAACTCGCTGTGGAGCACCGACGATCGGGTCATCGGCCGGTTCTGCGCCGAATTGAACACCGGCGGGCTGCTGAAGATCAACGACTCGCATATCGGCACCGTGGCGCCCTTGCCCGCGCACGGCGGTACCGGCCTTTCCGGCGGGCCGTTCGGCGGCGCTAATTTTCCCATGCTCAGCACCACGCACGCACAGGGCATCAGCATCGGCCGGGACGTTGACCCGCGCGAAACCGTCTTCGGAAGCCTGCGCTCACGGATGTTAACTGATTCGCTTTAAGGTGGTATCAAAATGTGTCTTACGAGAAAAGAATACCGCTGGGAAATATTCCTGCTCCTGGTGCTGTCGGGAACGGGAATCGTCATCGGTATCCATGCACTGTTCTTTCCCAGCTACTTCTATCATCACTTCTTCCTCGGCGCTGACTGGCTGCCGAGATTAGGGCCCTACAGCCAGGAGATGACCAGGACCGCGGGCGCACTGTACCTCGGGCTCACCGCGCCTGCTGTCATCGCGCTGCGGCGGCCGACGCCGCGCCTGCTGATTGCCGTGGGATGGGCCAACGCGGTCGCCGCGTTCCCGCACATGATCTATCACCTGGCTGAGGAGTACAGGTCTGGCTTCGTCCAGACGATCCCGCAAGCCGGAACGCTGCTTCTGACGATAGTCGTGGGTATCGCGATCGCAGAGATCGCCCGCACCGGGCAACGACGCTATTTCGCGACGCGGCAGGCGGGCGAGAGCGCGCGGTTCTACCTCTCGTATGACGAGACCGCCATGACCGTCCCGCGCGCGCGCCTGGTCCGGCGCCTGCTCGGCCTGCTTACCCTGGGCTATCTCGCCGTCGCGGTATACCTGCTCTTTTTCCCGCACTATTTCTACCAGCATTTCCTCTTCGGCCTTAACTGGATTTCCCGGCTGGGCGATTACAGCCAGCACCTCACCTACGACACCGGTGCGCTGTGCTTCGGCTTTGCGGCCGCGACCTTGCTGGCAGCGATCTGGTCCATTCCCAACGTCATCCGCGCTATCGGCATCGGGACAGTCGTGGCGACTGCACCGATGGTGATCTACCACCTCGCGGTGCTCACCAGCGCGGGCGCGCTGGCGACCGCAGTCCAGTCGGCCGTGCTGTTCGTGGCAATGGTGATCGGGCTGATTCTGGCGGGGGTGGCTCGCCCGGCGAAGGTGCCTGGCGGCAGCGAGACCGACCTGATCCCGGCCGACGCGCGGAGGGCCTGATCAATGGCAGTCGGCGTGCGGCCTGACCGGTATTTCGACGTAGCCATCGCTGGCGGCCGGGTGGCTGGGTCCGCGCTCGCGGTACACCTGGTCAGGGCCGGCCTCTCGGTCCTGGTGCTTGACCGGTCGGACCTGCCGAGCGATACCCCGTCGACGCACACGATCCAGGAGCTGTCCGCACTCGGCCGTCTTGGCCTGTTCAGCGCCTTACTCGAGACCGGCGCCCCGATCATGATGCGCACGACCTTGTGGATCGACGACGTGGACCTGTCGGCCGATCACCCGGCGCTGCCCAGGGTCTCGGTACGCCGGGTAACGCTGGACGGGCTACTTGTCGACGCCGCGCGCCGGGCGGGGGCCGACGTCCGGTACGGGCACAAGGTCACGGGCGTCACTCGGCGGGACGGCCGAGTATGCGGGCTTGTATACCAGGACCCGGACGGCGCGATCGGGCAGGCGACCTGCTCGCTGGTCGTCGGCGCCGACGGCAGGAGCTCGACTATCGCCCGCCGGGTCGGGGCCCGCCGGTATCACGTCACCTGGAACGAACGCGGTGCCGTCTGGCGGTACTTTTCCGGCATGCCAAGCCCGGCCGAGTTCTACTTCTGCCGGCGGGGTGACGCGCTCCTGCTGGCGGCTCCGTGCGACGAAGCGCTGACGATGCTCGCCGTCCAGCCTGCGCTGGCGCAGGCGCCCGCGTTCCGCGCGCCTGGGATGATCGAGGAGTCCTTCCTTCGCCATGCGGCTCCCTGGGGCCACGGTGACCTGGGCTGGGACAAGCTGCTCGCGGAGGCGGTCCCGCACGGCGAACCTCGCATGATGCTGCGCTACCCGTGCTTCTTCCGCGAAGGCGCCGGTCCGGGCTGGGTGCTACTCGGGGATGCGGGTCACGTCAAGGACGTGGTCACCGGCCAGGGTATCTCGGACGCCTTGCGTCAGGCCGAGTCGCTAGCCGAGCAGATTGTGGCCGGCTGGGGTGCGGACGCCTCGCTCGACGTCGCGCTGCGCCGCTGGTGGCGCCGCCGGGACCGGCGAGCATTGCCGATGTACTGGCTATCTCAGGACATGGGCCGCGAGGGCATCACCCCAGCGGTCTACCACGCCTTCTTCAGCCGGATCGCGGACTCGCAGCGGCTGCGCGGCCAGCTGCAGCAGATCCTGAGCCAGGAGCTGCCGGTGCGCAGGCTCACCTCGGCGGCCCGTTTCCTCGCCGTGGCGGCCGACCTGCTGGCGGCCAGGACCGCGAGCGTCAGCGAAGTGGGTGCGACTGCCCGGCTGGACCTGGCCCGCCGGGCGGCCGGATTGCATCGCCGCTACGAGCCGAGTCTCCAAAGCGAGCCCTCGGAGTTACAGGACGACGAGCAGAAGGAGCGGCTATGGCGACAGCCGAAGCAGTAGTGGTCATCAGATGCCCTGCTGGGGCGGCCTTCAAGCTGGTCGGCCAGCCGGAGAGCCATCCGCTGTGGCAGCGGGATCTGGAAAGCGACCAGATCATCTCCGGGGCTGGCGGCGCCGGAAGCCGGGGGCGGGAGGCGCGTCGCTACATGGGCCGGGTGGTGGTCACCGAGTACGAGGTGACCGGCTACCAGGAGCCGGAGCTGTGGGCGTTCCGGACGACCAGCGGCCCGATCTCCATGTCAGGCTCGATAACCTGCACGTCCGTCGCGGACGGCACGCAGGTGGGGATCAAGATCTCCTTCGACGGCTGGTACGGGGAGGCCATGGCCCGAATGGCGAAACGGCAGTTCCAGGGACATCTGAATAACCTCAGAGACCTGATCGAGGCGGGCGGCCAGCCGATCCAGCCGGCCGCGGCCGAGTAGCCACATGGACCACCAGCTGCTTCCGGCTGCGGCTCAGGCGGGATTCCGTGACGTCATGAGCCTGCTCACGGCGGACGTGTTCGTGATCACTGCGGCCCATGCCGACGGCCGGCCGTGCGGTCTCACGGTCACCTCCGTCACCTCGCACAGTGACCGGCCGCCGAGCATTTCCTTCAACGTCGCGCTCACCGCGCGATCACACCAGCCGGTCACCAGCGCCCGGGCTATCGGCGTCCACCTGCTCGCCATGGGCCAGGACGAGCTAGCGATGAGGTTCAGTACGACCGCCGACGACAAATTCGCGGCGGCGGACTGGGCGTACGACGAGGGCGTGCCTCGGCTGCGCGGATGCCTGGCCTTTCTGCGCTGCGCGCCGGCTGCGGTGTTCGGGCAGGGCGACCACAGCATCGTGGTGGCGCAGGTACTCCGGGCTGAGCTTGGCGGCGGCCAGCCACTGGTGTACGCGCGGCGGCGGCTCGGCTGGCGGCTCACCTGAACGGGCAGTTGTCGCCCGCGCCCGCAGTCAGCCTGGTCACCGAGTCGCTACGCCTGCGCGGCCACCGGGGGCAGACGATCCGAGGTCTGATCCACCATCCTCGGGACTCCGAGAAGAGAGCGGTCGTCGTCGCGGTCAGCGGGATGGGCATGCCGTTGCGGCAGACGCTGCGTCCGTCGGTCCATCTCCTGGTCAACGGCTTCACCGTGATCCGCTTCGACCCCACGAACTCTGGCGGTCTCAGCGACGGCAATGTCGCCGACTTCACGCTGGCCGGGCTGCTTGACGACCTCCGCCTCGTGGTTTCGTGGGCCGCTGGCGCCTTCGCCGTGCCCGAAATCGGAGTCTTCGCGGTGAGCCTGAGCGCCCGCGCGGCCTTTCGCGCGGCCGCCGCCGAGACTGGATTACTGCGCATCGTGGGCTCCGTGGCGGGCGTCGCCGACGTGCGCGCCACGCTCAAGGCGGTCGCCGCCGGCGAGGGTCACCTCCTGCGCTGGTGGGCCAGGAACCTGCTTGATCACGAGTCGAACGGCACCGCCTTCGGCCACCTAGCCAGGGTTCGGGTCCCTGATTCCCGCACCTCCGACAGCTGGGCCGGGGCGTGGTCGGCGGCCGTCGATCTCGCCGCCGCCCCCGGTACCAGGTTCGTGAACGTGCACGGCGCCCGCGATCCGGTCGTCGCAGCGGCCAGGGTGCTCACCACGTTCGCTGCCGCCAGGGACTCGCGGGTCGTCCTGCTGCCGAGGGCCGGACACGAGTTCCTGCCCTCGCAGCTGCGCGACGCCCTGTCGGTGCTGGTCCCTGAGTACCGCGCCGCGCTGCAGGGCTGCGCGGGTGGCTGCCCGCACAGGGGGACTGGCCTGGACCTGCCGGACCGCGAGCCCACGATCGCCGAGCTTGGCCGCCTGCCGCCAGGCCGAGTCCGGTGCGACCTACCGCCGCACGAACAGCCGCCGGGCCTAGACCGAGGCCGCCAGCGCCGGGTCGCCCGTCATCCTGCGGGCGGCGCCACTGCCTGCGGCGTGACGCCCTGCTCGGCCCCGGCGGCGGTAATGGCATGCGAGACGCCGTGACGCCTGGCGCCCACTCGGCGCTCACGCTTGATCTCTCTGCGGTATTCAGAGAAGTCAACCTGGATCGTATGCCTGGTCGAGCCGACGTACCGACGGCTGAGCCGCCGGTGGTAGCCGGCGATCTCGCGCATCATGTCGGTCCGGGACGGCAGCGTGGCCCGTCCTTCGAGCAAGTCAGCTACCCACTCCGACTGGATCTCGGCCATCGGCATGATGGCCCCGATCGGCTGTACGAGCCCGATGAAATAGAGCCCGGGCAGCCCGGGCGGTACCACCCGGCGGTAAAGGCTCACCCGGTTGTCCTGGACCGGGAACAATTCCGCATCGAGGAACGGAAAGCTGACCTGGTATCCGGTGCAGTAGAAGATCGTGTCAACTTCCTCCGCGCTGCCATCGGAGAAATAGACCCGATCGGGACCGAGCCGCTCGATCGCCGGCTTGACCTCGATATCGCCATGGTCGAGCTTGTGCAGCAGTCGATCGGACATGGTCGGGTGCGCGCAGAGCATGTGGTGGTCTGGCTGGGGCAGCCCGTAGCTGGTGATCTTGCCCCGCGCGATGCGCACGAGCAGGCCGAGAACGTTCCGCTGCAGCCACAGTGGTGTCCGGGTTGCCCAGGGGGACAGCGTCAGATGGTCGGTCGGGATGCCGAACAGATATTTCGGCACGACGTGCGCGCCGCGCCGCATGGCGATGATGGTTCGCTCGGCAACCTCGGAACAGTCGGTCGCCACGTCGCAGGCGGAGTTGCCGATTCCGAGCACCAGAACCCGCTTGCCGGCATAGGGCTCGGGCGTCCGGTAGTAGTGCGAGTGGAGCTGGTCACCCTGAAACGTATCCGCGCCCGGGAAAGGTGCCGGGAACTTGGGGTTCCAGTGGTGCCCGTTCGCCACCAGCACCGCGCGGTACCGCCGCACGGACGTCTCGCCGCTGTCCCGGTGGCGGGTTGTCACGTCCCACTGGCCGTCGGGTGCCCGTTCGACCTTCGTCACCTCGGTGCGGAAGTGGATCTTATCCCGGAAACCGAAGTTCTCGACGTAGTTGTCGAAGTACCGGGCGATCGCCCGGTGGCCGAGATAGTTCGGATAATGATCCGGGATCGGAAATCTGGCATATTCCATGCTCTGCCGGGACGAATTGATGTGGAGTGATCGATAGGCCGACGACATGCCGTTGTCGTTGAGATATCGCCAGTTGCCGCCGATGTCCGATCCCAGCTCGAAGCAGTCGAAGGCGATGCCACGGGCCTGAAGCACCTGGCATGAGGCGATGCCGGATGATCCAGCGCCTATGATGCAAACCTGACCCATGGTGGGTATCTCCTTAGCCAGTCAGAGGATTATGCTGCCGTTCGGCCCAGTCACGAATCCCCCAGTGCGATGATGGATTCCACTTCGGTCGCCCGCGCGTTATCGAAATCTGTGGCGATTTGCTCGTCGCGCGCCATCAGCTCGTCGATGTTCTGATCTACGAACCCGAGAACGCCCATCTGGCCGAATGCGTGCCTGATCTTGGGTCCTAGGAGTCCGATGTCGCGCAGCGTTGGCACGATACGGCTGAACAGGAACGACCTGAACTCCTGGTTGAAGGATGAGGACTTCATGAACCGAACGCACTCATCGGTGTCGAAGTCGAGATTGCGCCACACCTCCTCGCCGAGGAACCTGTCGTTCATCAGCAAGCAGGCTTCCACGCAGAACTCCTCGCGCTCGTCGCGCTCGGCCTGGGTGAGCTGCGGGTAATACTCACGCAGCGCCAGCCGGCCGAAGGCGACGTGCCGCGCCTCGTCTTGCATGACATAGGCGTTGAGCGCCTGAGCCAGCGGCTCCCCCGTGAGGTCGCGGATGATGCTGAACGCGGCGAGTGCCAGCCCCTCGATGAGAACCTGCATGCCCAGGTAGGTCAGGTCCCACCTGCTGTCGGAGACGACGTCGTTGAGCAGCGCTTTCAGCTGCGGATTGATCGGGTAGGCGAGCCCCAGCTTCTCCCGTAAGTAGCGGGAATAGATTTCTACGTGGCGCGCCTCATCCATGACCTGCGTCGCGGCGTAGAATTTCGCGTCTACATCTGGGACGGTCTGCACGATCTTCGCCGAGCAGATGAGAGCTCCCTGCTCGCCATGCAGGAACTGGGAGAATTGCCAGGAGACGAGATGCTGACGCACCGTGGCCCGCTCCGCCTTGTTAAGCGAGTCCCAGACTTTCGATCCGTAGATGGGACAGGACTCATCCGGTACGGCGAGCGGATTCTCCGGGTCGATCTCCCGGGCCCAGTCAAGCCTGCTGTCCGCGTCCCATTGCCGTTGCTTGCCCTTATCGTAAAGGTTCAGCAGGCGGTCCCGGCCGCCGTCGTATTCCCAGCTGAATACGGTGGAGCTGTGTCCGGGAATATTCCAGCCGGTCTGGTCAGTCGGTAAGGTGTAGAGCCTCGTGCTCATGTTTTCCTCCAGATAGGCGGCTTGGCCGGAGGCCGCCAACTCGGCTCCATGCGGCACAACCAACCTCCGGAGTAGCCGGTTATAAACTGATAGTATGAAACATACTGAGAGTATGTCAAGATCAGGCTGAAGTAGCAGCGGACGTCTTTTTGGATTTCCGCAGTACCTGGCGTGCCACGCCCTTGCTGACCACGACGTCGGCCTGCAGCAGCAGGACCTCGCAGATCGCGTATCCGTCGCCCCGGGTGGTGACCCGAGCGTCGACGTGCGTCTGCCGCAGCCTGAGCGGGCGGACGAAACTGACGGACAGCTCAGTGGTGCGGAAAGGCTCGTCGTCAGACTGCGCGATGCTGTACATCGCCAGTCCGGCGAAATGGTCGACCAGGCAGGCGATGTATCCGCCGAAGACTACATCGGCTTCCACGACCGCATCCGGGTGCGGCGTGAACACGGAGATGACCTGGCCGTAACTCCATTCGGTGATGAGCGGCAGGGCAAATTTAGCGACGAATGGCCTATCTGAATTGGTCCCGGCACAGATGGTGTCCAGCCGCCGCTGATACCTGTTCGTGGCGGGAGTGCGGGGCGCGGGATCTCGCATCTCAGCCATCGCTGGGTTGGCAAACCTCGGCGGTGCGGTCCGCGGACTCCCGTCCGCGGACCGTACCGTTATCCTGGCCCTGGTCATCGGCAAGTAGCCGCCGCAGCGCCTTTTTGTCGACCTTTCCGATAGCGGTCCTGGGCATCGTCGTCATCAGCCGCACGGTCTGCGGCTCGTAGAGCGGGCCGAGCTCGTCGATCACGCGCTTTTTGAGCTCGTCGATATCGACGTCCGTGCTGGGGTCCGCCGTGCAGACCAGGTGTACTGACTCGCCGTATCTGGGATCAGGCAATCCGACCGCGGCGGCCGTGCGGATTCCTGGCTGCCTGGTCGCGACATCCTCCAGCAGGTTGGAGTAAATGTTCGCCGCGTAAACTCCCGCCTCGGCCCGGCCGGTGATGATCATGTCTCGCAAGCGGTCCACCAGGTGCAGGAAGCCGTCCTCGTCGAACCGTCCGAGATCGCCGGTATGCAGCCAGCCGTTGCGCAGCGCTTCCTTCGTCGCCTCGGGGTCTTTCCAGTACCCGGTCATGACCAGCGGGCCCCGCACGCAGACCTCGCCGACCTGACCCGGCTTCACCTCACCATCGGCGTCGCGTATCGACACCTCCACGAGCGAGCTCACCGGCCTGCCGCAGGCGCTCAGCCGTCCTGGGACGGATGGGTCGAATTCGTGCGGCTCCATCACGGCTATGGTCGACGCCTCGGTCATCCCGTAGGCCTGCCGGATGACGGGTCCGAACCGGCGAATGGCTTCCTGGAGCCGGGCCGGATTGATAGGTCCGCCGCCGCAGTACACGCGCGACAGGCTGGGGAAACCCTCGGCCGGGAAGTCGGGATGATCGAGCAGGTCATAGAGCATCGGCGGAAACAGGCAGACATTGGTGACCTGCTCACGCTGGATAGTGGCGATGACCTCGGCTGGGTCGAAGCCATCGTGCAGGATGACCGTGCCTTCCGCGAGGAGTCCCATCAAGGAGCAGACGTACCCGGTCGTGTGGCTGACCGTTGAGCAGAGCAGGAACCGGCACGGCACTGGCACTCGCTCTTTGATCCGCCCCCCTGAGTGGATCGGCCCGTCGTAATAAGGGTGGTGGTGCAGCACCATCTTCGGCCGGCCGGTGGAACCGCCGGTGTAGAAGAGGGTAGATATGTCGCCGGTCGTGGCACGGTCGCCGGGCATCCTGGCCGGGCTGTGCTCCGCGAGTCGCAGCAGGTCGGCGCCGATGTCAGCCGGGCCCAGGCTGTAGATGCGCCGCAGTCCGGTCGCTACGGCGGTCTGCGCCGCGTCCTGATCCGAAGGGTCGAAAATGTACGCGCTCGTCTCAGCGTGCCTGATGAACTTGGCCCGTTCGGTCGTCGACAGTTCTGCCGGGGCGAATATCAGCCGGCAGCCGATCAGGTGGACAGCGAGCTGCGTCACGACCGCCTCAGGGCGATTGCCGGCGAAGACGGCCACGGAATGCCCCTTGCCGAGCCCGTCGGAGCGCAGCGCCTGGGCGAACTGGAGGATCAGGCGGCGGGTCTCCTGGTACGACAATCGCAGCGGACCGCAGACAAGGGCCTCACGCTCGTCGAAGGCACCGAAGATCTCTAACAGCCGATCGACGTAGGTGGGGTCGGCTCTAGCCTCATGATCCGCAGTCAAGGCTGCCTACTTTCTGGCGTCGTGGCCGTAGGGCGAGCGCCGCAGTAGTTCGTACATACTGTGAGTATCTTAGATACTTCAAGAGTTACAGCAGTCTTCGGATCCGTCAAGCCGGCGCGGCCCGCGAATCTCGCCGGAAGCCGACGGCCCAAGGCGCCGTCACCCCGGACCGGGCGCCCCCGGACCCCGGACCGGGCGCACCCGCGCCCTTACAGCAGTAAGTCCCTACCTACTGCTGTAACTGCCGCAGTCCGCACGACACCATGGTCCTACTTGCTGCTGTCCTGATGACCGTAAGTAGGACCATGCTGTCGTTGCTTTAGCGGGCCGGCGGTGTCGTGGCCCGCTTTGCTGCTGTTATGGCACGTCGTTATGCCCGCGCCGGTTGACAGGTCTTCGAGTCTGTTACATACTTCGAGTATGGGTGGATCTGGAGGTCAATAAGTAATACTGTCAATGAATGTCGCCTATCGCGCGAAAGGACAATGTCATGGCGCTGGATGCGCAGACGACGGGCTCGGATGTGGTGATGTACTGGTTGGAGCCACAGCGCTTCAGGCAGGCGGCATACGAATACTTCAAGACCCACGTCCTCCCTGATGCGGCGCATGCGGCCAGCCAGGCCGGAATGAACCTGGTAATGCTGACAGTTGACGACGTCGTGGTGCGGGCGGCACCAGGTGAGTCGAAGGTCATCGTCCGGGGCAATGAGGTGCACGCCGATTCCTGCTTCTTCCACAACAAGCTGATGACCTGGCCCGACGCGCAGCCGGACGCGTGGCGGCTGCTCTCTCTTTTCAACGTCCTGGACGCGGCCGGCTTTCATACGACGGTACCGACATCCTTAAATATCGCGACCAACGATAAGCTGCTTACTCTCCTGCGATACGCCGACCCGGAAGCCACTCCCATTCCGACCTGGCGCATATCGACCCGACAATTCACCTGGCTGTCCGTCGATGATCTGGGCATGGACTATCCCCTGGTCGTGAAACCGGCGAACTGGGGCGCGGGCTACGGCATCACTCGCGTTGAAACCCCGCAGCAACTGCAGGAGATTCTGCAGCTGGCTGGCGCGGGTGAACTGAACATGGTGATCCAGCCCTGGCTGGGCGATGACACGGTGGACTATCGCGTGTACTGCATCGACGGCCGTCCCCTGCGCGCATGCACCAGAAAAGCCCAGGAAGGGGCCGTTGCCGGCAATGCATTCCAGGGTGGCGAGCTTGAGTATCTTGACGTGCCGCAGCGGTTTGCCGGTCCCTCGGAACGGATAGCGAAGTCGCTCGGCTTGGCCTACGCGTGTATCGATTTCCTTGAAGCGGGCGGCAAGATCTGGCTGTCGGAAATCGAGGCTGACGGGGCGGCAAATAAAGAACCCGGGATTAACGCTGCGCGCTTCGGGGCATATCGCCGACAGTTTGACCGCTTCGTAACGGCTCGCAGGACGCCACTCTCGCCGTCGGGCTGATCAGGCTTAGGATCCGCACTGGCAAGGCAGCTGGGTCAGAGCGAGAGCAGTGTGGACGGGCCGGATCGCTGAGTTAATCCGAGGTCGTGGTGCCGCCCTAGGCCAAAGGAAGTCGCAAGCTCACTGATGAGCAACCTTGCTTCCTGCGCCGCCTGCGGTCGATTCGGATTGTCAACCACGGTGAGCGCCAGTTCGTGAATTGCGTTGGTGAGTATCCGCAGCAACAGCTCATCGGAGATCGGTGGGGCGGCCAGATCCTGATCGGAATTCTTGGCCATGGCAAGCAGCGGATGCTCGATGCATTCCTGTACGAAATTTCGCCAGAGCTCCCAGCCCAGTGCCGCTGGCCCCTCTTGCAGAATTATTCGATAGTAGACTCGGTCAACGCAAACATCGAAATATGAATTTAGCAGGTTCGTGATGACCGTCTTCCCGGTGTCCGGATAAGCTGACATCCGGCTCGTCAGTTCGCTCATGCCGATCGAGCTGACCATCTTGAAGACAGCTTCGAAAACTTCTCTCTTGTTGCTGAAGTGATGATATACGGCACCCTTGGTCACTCGGGCATGATCAGCAACTTCATCGAGCGAGGCCCGAGCGTAGCCTTTCTCTACAAAGAATTCTCGGCCAGAATTTACGATCGCTTCTTTGGTCGTCTCTGCATATTCCTCTCGACGACTTTTTGCGGTCATCGTGCTACGTCCTTCATCTCCGATTACTCAATTGTAATCCCGCGGAGTGGTTAGCATTCATTCTAATCTAAGACCGCCTCCTGAAACGATTCTACGGGAAATATTTTACCGCTAACCGGTCACTGAAGTCCAGTTGCCTAACGGCGAGTCCGCGTCCGCTCGCGCAGCGTGCGAGGTTCTGGCTGATTCTACCCGTTCAACAGGGTCGTCTGGATGGACCTAGTCGCCGATGCCGGTCCGCTGACGGACAAGTTGATCTGTCGCGGTCCCCGCATCCGGGTACAAGCCCGGCACCTAGGCGACCGGACCCGGCAGTTTCGAACTCTGTTAACCAGTCGCTCAAAGGGGAACTGCGGGAGAGCGGTCGCTCAAGAGTTGCTCATGCCGGTGACGCGGTGTTTTCCTCCGCAGGAGGCGGGGCGAGGCTGCGGCCGAAGTCAATAATCAGCTTCGCGAGGCGACTCGGCTGGTCCTCCGGGATAAAGGTAAAGGAATCTTCGATCCGCTCGACCCTGGCATTGGGGAAAAGAGCGCTCATCTGCTCGGCGAGTGAGATCGGGAATAGCTTATCCTCGGGCGCCCAGGCGAGCAGAACGGGCCGGGTGAAGGCCGGGAACTTCGCTGCGGCCGCCATCGTGTGCTTCTTATCGACACCGCGCAGGATCTTTCCCAGGTCCCGCCTTACCGCACTGTCCTCGCGCATCGGTGCGAGATAGGCGGCCATGATCGCCTCGGGTACCGGGCGTTTGGACAGCAGCCCGAACACCCAGGGAAGTCGATGCAGACTGCGCGCCCGCAAGGTCTGGGCCAGCAGGAAGGTAGATCCAGGAATTCGGGAGAATATCTGCAGGAAACGGAACGTCGGCGGGAAGAAGCGATCTAGGCTGTCGCCCGTCGCGAGGACCAGAGCTGCTATCCGGCCTGCATCCTGCGTGATAGCCACCTGGCTGTACGCGCACCCGGTGTCATTGGCCACGAGCACTACGTCCTGCAGGTCGAGAGCGTCGAGGAAGCTGCGGATCAGGCGCCCGATCGCCGGCGGGTCGAGTGTCGCGTTCGCGGGCATGGCCAGCCGGTGAGAGCCGAACGGCCAGTCAGGCACGATGCAGCGGAAGCCGGCGGCTGCCACGGCTGGCGCCACGTCGCGCCACAAGGCAGAGCTGACGAACAGCCCGTGCACGAAGACGACGGCGCGGCCTGAACCATATTCGGTGTATTCAACCCGTCCCTGTCGAAGCTCTGCCGCTTGCCTGATACTGGTCACCGCATCATGGGCTGCCATCTTCCCCACCTGCCTTTCCCTCTGTGAGGAAGGCCTCGCGGATGTCCCGGACAGTGCCTCGTCTCGTGATCAGGCCATTTTCGATGAGATATAATCTGTCACAGTCGACTCGGTCTAGGTCGGAGCGGTCCACGGAGATAAGTACGGCCTTTCCCGCTTCGCTTGTGTCGCGGAGTATCTTCCATACTCGCTCAGCATGTCCGGAAGTCAAGCCCTTCATCGGCTCGTCTATCACTATCACTGGGGAGTCATTCGCCAGCGCCGCCGCGAGGCCGAGAACCGATCGTCCGGCGGGCCCGTGACTTTCGTCTTGCCGGGAGAGCAGCTCACTCCAGCCAACATATTCCAGGACTGAGCGAATACGAGTTTGGGTCGCATCTTCGGGAAGTCCCACATGATCACTTAATTCGTCCAGCCATCGATCAGTATTCATCGTTCTGCTGGCTGTTATATTAGTACCGATAGCTATATTAGTGCCAACGGCTCCCAGTTCGGCGCCGCGCGTCGGTGCTCCGCACAGCCGCAGCACCCCGAACGTGGGCTCGATTATACCGCCGATAAGGGCGAGGCATCGCGATTTACCGGAGCCAGGATCGCCAACTAAACCAACGATCTCGCCCGCTTGAACGGTCAGTGAAAGCGCTGTTATGCGTATTAGGTCTCGCTCTATCAGAGTCAGGCCGCTGACAATAATCTGCCCGAGCGCTTGATTTTCTGACGCAAGTTTATCGGCAGTAGGTTTCCCTATCATTTTGTGAAGTCCTATTTCCCTAAGATCTGCATTGAGAATGCATGTGAGTGCGCCAGATAAGGCATAGCTTATGCCAAAAGCCTGATCGGTGCACTAAAGCCTACAAGTCGCGCGATCCGGTGTCAAGGCCCATCACGGTACAATGTAGAAGATAACCGGATAGGGTGCCGAATTTGTGGTGACGGGTCCAAAGTCAGCTTTGTTCTCACTCGGCGGGAGTCAGCCCAAGCAGGCGTAGAGGGCATCAATGAGCGCGTGGTACCGGGGGTTTTGCCAGCGTGGCCCCATGGAGCCGATCACATAACCGAAAGCTACGCCGGCATCCGGATCACAAAATCCAAGCGTCCCCCCTGCGCCGAAGTGCCCGAAGCCGCTCGGGCCGGGGCCGAGTGGTCGCTCCTTATGGGTGAGCTGGAACCCGATCCCATACCGAGATGGCCGGTGCAAGATCACGTCCGTGCCGTAGGCCTGCTCCGTGGTCATCTGCTTGAGAATCGCCTTTTCGGCGACCCGGATCCCGTCTACCTCACCCCATCGAGCCAGGGATTCGTAGACCCTGGCCAGTCCGCGGGCGGTGGCATGGCCATTAGCGGAAGGTATTTCAGCGCGCCGCCATTCCGGCGTGTTCACGAGCCCGCCCGCTCCGGAAAGCCGAGAGGGATTGAAATAGACATTGTATTCCATCACTTGCATTCTGTCGAGGTTGACGGGCTCGTTATCGTCTTTTTTATCCCGGCGATCGCCCTGCTCTTTTTTCTTCTTAGGGCGGTCGTCCTGATGCTCGGCGAGGCCGCCGCCCAGGCGCACTGCGGCCAGCAGGTCCGCCCGGGTCAGCTGCTGCGGCTCGACCTCGGGCGGCGCCTGCCCTGGCCACAAGAAATCGGCGACGCGGGCGTGGTACTGGTCAGGTAGCCCGATGTGCACGTCTGCGCCTAGCGGTCCGGCGATTTCCTCCCGCACCATCGTGCCGACCGACTGTCCCGTCACCCGTCGTACGAGCTCACCGGCGAGAAAGCCGAAGGTATTGGGGTGGTAGCCATGCGCCGTGCCTGGCTCCCACCAGGGTTCCTGGGCCGCCAGGGCGGAGCTCATGACGTCCAGATGGAACAGGGCGTCTGGAGGCAGCCGGAGGTGTACCGAGGGTAGTCCCGCTTGATGGGATAGCAGCTGGGCGACCGTGACTGCGGACTTGCCGGCCGCTGCGAACTCAGGCCAGTACCGGCTCACCGGGGCCTCCAGGTCGAGCAAGCCCCGAGCGCAGAGCCGGGCGATGCAGATCGCGAGCAGCCCCTTGCTCGCGGAAAAGATATTGACCAGCATCTCCGGATCCCAGAGCTGGTCAGACCCCGGCCACCCGACCCAGCCACCCCACAGGTCGACCACGGTCCGGCCTTCGACGAGGATGCAGATGGATGCCCCGGTTTCCCCGCGCTCGGCAAAATTAGCGCTGAACTCTTCTCTGACCAGACGAAATGCCGGATCACAGATTCCGTTTATCGGCGCCTTGAGGGTCATTTCTGGCATTCGTGCCTCACTTGCTTTCAGGGTACGGAGCTAGCACCAGACATGCGTTGTGCCCACCGAACCCGAAGGAATTAGTCAGTACTGGTTTCCTGGGGATCTCGCGCGGCTTGCCGAACACGACGTCTAGCTCGCATTCAGGGTCCGGGAACTCGTAGTTCGCCGTGGGGGGCACCTGCCCTGAGGAGGCGCTGAGGATCGCCGAAACCGCCTCGGCCGCTCCGGCTCCTCCCATCATGTGGCCCAGCACTCCCTTGGGGCCAGTCACCGGAGGCGCACCGTCAGGAAAAGAAGCACGAATGGCGCTGGCTTCCATGGAATCATTCAGCCTGGTGGAAGTGCCGTGTGCATTAATATGGCCGATATCCGCTGGCCCGCAGCCCGAATCGGTGAGCGCCTTATTGATGCATTCAGCGGCGCGGTCACCTCGGGGCATCGGCGCGGTCAGGTGGTGCGCGTCGCAATTGAGCCCGTACCCCAGTACCAGGCCATAGATCCGCGCACCCCTGAGCAGCGCCAGGTCGAGCCGTTCGAGGACGACAAACGCCGCCCCTTCGCTCATGACGTATCCGTCGCGGCGCGAATCGAACGGCCTGGAGGCGTGGCGTGGGTCGTCGTTGCGGGTGCTGAGTGCGCCGGTTCTGGAAAATGAGGCCATCGCCATGATGTTGACGCTGTTCTCAGCGCCGCC
This sequence comes from uncultured Actinomycetota bacterium, assembly GCA_963737865.1. GTDB lineage: Bacteria > Actinomycetota > Actinomycetes > Streptosporangiales > Streptosporangiaceae > Chersky-822. Next base: position 441,873 of record CAVTUG010000002.1, read on the forward strand.
GGCGAGCACGACATCGCACTCGCCGTGGCGGATGAGGCGGGTGCCCTCGCCGATCGCATTAGTGCCGGACGCGCACGCACTGCCGATGGCGAGATTAGGACCGGTCCAGCCGAGTTCCATCGCGATCCAGGCACTGGTCGCGTTCGGCATGAGCATGGGCGTCACCAGGGGGCTGACCCGGTCGGGTCCCGCCGTCATGCAGATGACGGCCTGGTCGGCCAGCGTCTTGTGACCGCCGGTGCCGGTACCGAACATGACACCACTACGGTCGGGAGCGGCCCGCAGCTGGCCTACGTCCGCTATCGCATCCATGGCGGCGGCGAAGCCGAGTTGCGCGACCCTGTCCATACGCCGGGCCGTTTTCTGACTCGTGTACTTGAGCGGGTCGAAATCCAGCACCTGGCAGGCGAAGTTAACTGGCAGGGAACTCGTCTCGAACTTGGTGATGGGACTAGCCGTCGAGTTTCCGGACAAGATCGTGTCCTGGAAGCTCTTAAGATCCAGCCCGGCGGGAGCCTTGACGCCCATGCCGGTGATCGCGACTCGCCATCGGTTTCTGTGGTCGCGGCTTTCCAGTTCTCGCGCGGTGGCGGTCACCCTTTACCTCACAGTTCGGTCGCGACGGCGCCGACCGCATGGGTTCCGCCGTCTACGTGCACGATTTCTCCCGTTGTAGCGGGGAACCAGTCAGAGAGCAGCGCCACGCACGCCCGGCCGACGGCATCGGTGTCCGTGACATCCCAGCCAAGTGGCGCGCGTGCCTTCCAGATGCGCTCATATTCCGCGAAGAGCGGCAACGCACGGGCGGCTACGGTCGATAACGGGCCAGCGGACACTAGGTTCACTCGTATGTTGTGCGGGCCTAGTTCTTTGGCCAGGTAGCGTGCCAATGATTCCAGCGCGGCCTTGGCCACGCCCATCCAGTTGTATCCAGGCCACGCCTGGCTCGCGTCGAAATCGAGGGCAACTATCGAGCCGCCATGGCTCATGAGCGGCACGACCGCTTCCGCCAGAGATTTCAGGGAGAAAGTCGACACTTGCAGCGCGGTGGCCACATCAGCCCAGGAAGCGGTCAGCAGGCTTTCGCCCATACAAGCATCGGGCGCGTAAGCAATCGCGTGCAGGGCGCCGTCCAGAGTCCCCCAGCGGTCGCTGAGGTTACGCACGAGTTCGGCGAGATGATGGGGCTGGGTGATATCCAGCTCCAGGACGTCTGGCTTCTCCGGTAAGCGAGCGGCGCTGCGCTCGGTCACCCGCATGGCCCGGCCAAATGAGGTCAGGACTACCTCTCCGCCTTGTTCCTGAATAAGCCGGACGGCCGCGAATGCTATAGATGCCTCAGTAAGCACGCCGGTAATGAGAAACTTTTTCCCTGCTACTAGCATGACCGTTATCTCCTAGTGCCGGACCGGAATTAAGCGGAAACGAAGACGAGGGTCGCGTTATGTCCTCCGAAACCGAATGAGTTCGACAGGACTGCCCCTGGCGAGATCTTGCGGGGCTGGCCGCTCACGACGTCGATATCGCACTTCGGATCCCGCTGGAAATGATTGGCCGTCGGATGGGCTAGTCCCTCCCGTACAGCCATGATCGCGGCCACCGCCTCGACCGCTCCGGCAGCACCGACAAGATGGCCTATGGAACCCTTAGATGAAGTGACAGGGATGTCGCGGGACCCGAAAAGCTGACTGATCGCCTGGGCCTCGGTCGCGTCGTTGAGCGGTGTTGACGTGCCGTGAGCATTGATGTGAGCCACGTCGTCGAGCGTGAGGTCGGCGTCCTGCAGTGCGAGTTGCATGCACAATCGCGCGCCTACCCCGCCGGGTGACGGGGCGGTCATGTGGTGCGCGTCAGAGTTCCGGCCGTATCCAGTCAGCTCGGCGTGGATCTGGCTGCCTCGCGCGACCGCGTGATCCCACCGCTCGAGAACGAGGAATCCGGCCCCTTCGCCGACGACGAACCCGTCGCGATCGATATCGAATGGCCTTGACGCATGCTCCGGATCGCTCCTGCGTCTGGACAGCGCGCCCATCAGGGCAAAGGCCGAGATGGTCAAGGGCGCCAGCGTCGATTCGGCTCCGCCCACCACGGCGACGTCCGCCGCCCCCTCGCGGATGAGCCGGGCGCCCTCGCCGATCGCGTGGGCGCCGGACGTGCACGCCGTGGCAATGGCGAGGCTCGGTCCCTGATAGTTGTAACGGATGCTGATCAGTGCCGCTGTGGCGTTCACGATTATCATCGGCACGTAGTTCGGGTTCACCCGGTGATAGCCGCCTTTGGCCAGCGTGGAGAACTCGTCTTCGATGCTCTTCGTGCCACCCTGACCAGAACCGGCTACGACGGCGCAGCGAGCTGGATCGACGTCGGCTAACCCGGCGTCGGCGATCGCGTCCGCAGCGGCGGCGAACCCCAGCTGGGAGGTCCGGTCGGTCCGCCGGATAGTTTTCGCGTCCAGGTAGTTCGCTGGATCGAACCCCGTTACCTCGCAGCCGAAATCAACGGGAACGTCCAGGCCATCGAGCATCGAGAGGCGCCGTCCCGCTGACCGGCCGGCGCACAGGCCCGACCAGAAGGTCGCAATATCGTTGCCGACCGGAGACTTGACGCCAACGCCCGTGACGGCCACACGCACCCGAGACGTCATGACGTCACCGGGGATCCTTGCCTTCGGACGACATCCACGACGTCCGTTACGGTCTTCACGTCGGCGAACCCGCCCTCAGGAATGTGCAGGCCGGTCCGGTCTTCCAGGGCCATCGCGAGTTCGGCAAAGTCGAGACTGTCGGCGCCCAGATCATCCCGGAGCAGCGCAGAAGGCGTAACAGCGTCTTCTGATACGCCGAGGATCTCGGTGCAAACCTCTCTTGTGGCCTGGAAAATTTCCTCGGCGTCCATTTAATCTTCCTTTCGGTAATATGTTGATTGGGATTCCTTCAGCTATCCAGATAAATGCCCCATGGACATTCCGCCGTCAACGGGGATCACCGCACCCGTGATGAATGCGCCGGCGTCTGAGCACAACAGCCCCGCCACGGCCGCTACGTCGTCCGGTGCGCCAAGTCGCCCCAGCGGCACGCTGCTGCGCAGCCGGTCAAGCTGCTCGGCCGTCAGGCGCCGGAGAATCGGAGTATCGACCGGACCGGGGACCACCGCGTTGACAGTGATGCCACGGGAGGCCACCTCCCGGGCGACCGACCGGGTCAGCCCGATCAGGCCGGCCTTGGCCGCAGCGTAGTTTGCCTGACCGGCTGACCCCATCAGGCCGGCCACCGATCCCACGTTGACGATGCGGCCCCACCGGCCGCGGATCATGCCCCGCATCGCGCGGCGGATGCAATGGAACGACCCGTCCAGATTGGTGCGCAGGACAAGGTCCCAGTCACGTTCCGGCATTCCGACCACTAGTCCGTCCAGGATGATCCCGGCATTGTTCACGAGTACCTGTACCGGTCCCCAGGTCTCCTCGACCGCGCTGAACATGGCGTCAACGTCGCCGGTGTCGCGGACGTCGCCGTGCACCTCGATCGCGTCGCCGCCTGAGCGGGCGATGCTCTGCACGCACTGGCGCGCGCCATCGCGGTCGGTGGCGTAGCCGATGGCGACTCGATGCCCACTGGCCGCGAGGGCCTGCGCTATAGCCTGTCCGATGCCGCCGGAAGCGCCGGTCACGAGTGCTACCCGGCCAGGCGCGGTCGGGCAGCCGGCCGCGGTCTGCTGTTTCGTCGCGGCGTCGTGCCGGATAGGCCGGGTCATCAGGCACACCCGACGGCCAGCAACTCGAGCGCGGCGGTCGGACTGGCGACGTTCCACCGATGCAGCCACGGAACTGTCCGCCTGGCCAGGCTGGTCAGGGTCGTGCCGAATCCGACCTCTACTAAGGAATCCGCGCCGAACCGCTCAAGGCACAGCTGAGTCGCGCGCCAGCGGACGGGGCTGATCAGGTGGTCGGCGAGTAGCGTGACCCAGGATGCGGGGCGGCTGACCGGCTGGGCATCTGCATTGGAAATGACCGGCGTGCACCCGGCGGAGAATGCCAAGGCACTCAGATAGCGCGCGAACTGCTCGGCGGCGGGCAGCATTAGGGGAGTGTGGAACGGCCCTTCCACGGCGAGCCGGATGAGCTTCCTGGCGCCTAGCCGCTGCGCTCGCTGAGCCGCCCGCATCAGTCCGGCTTCGGTGCCGGCCAGGACAACCTGGCCCGGTGCGTTGTCGTTGGCCAGCCAGCATTCGCCGGGTGCGGCGCTGCAGGCCCAGGTCGCCTTGTCGCAGTCCAGGCCCAGCACCGCGATCATCCCGCCTGGCTGGCCGCGACCGGCGGCCGCGGCTACCTGACCCCGGAACTTCGTCAGCCTTATCCCGTCGTCGAAGCTCAGCACGCCGGCTGCCGTTAGCGCACTGATCTGCCCGAATGAGTGCCCGGCGAAGACGACGGGCGCGTTCAGAAGCGGGCGTACCGCCTCCCAGGCCATCATCGACACGAGGAATACGCACAACTGCACATCGGCGGTGTGCCGGGGCGCGCTCTGCGGGCGCAGCAGGGCAGGCGCGAGGTCGCGTCCCACCAAGGCGCTCGCGTGCTCCACCAGGCGCCACGCGGGGTCATCGACCCAGGCTGATCCCATCGCCGGCGCCTGCGAACCCTGGCCGGGGAAGACCACGGCCGCCCTCATGGCCGGCCCGGCCCGCTAGCCCGCACGGCCCAGAACTGGGTCGCGAACCCGCTTCTCGAAAGTGTCACATACTCAAAATAGTTAGCATACTTCGAGTATGTCAACCATTCGCTGTCCGCTCTTTCGGTCCTCACCCCTGGCGCTTGACCGTGCGCTGTGCCTGCCTTAGCCTCACATGCCATGAGCATCTCAGCGACTGTCAGTATGCCGCGTCGCGGCACAGCAGAGACCCGGTTAGGTAAGATTTCCTACCTTGAGGTAGGAGACGGCCCGGCGGCGGTTTTCGTCCACGGCCTATTCCTCAATGGCGGGCTGTGGCAGCATCAGCTCGGCGCACTGGCTGGAATGCGGCGCTGCATCGCGGTGGACTTGCTGGCCCACGGTTCGAGCGCTGTTCCCGCCGACGGTCATCTGACCATGAGGCTCCAGACTGACATGCTCATCGAGTTCATCGATGCGCTGAAACTCGATTCGATCGATCTGGTCGGCAACGACACGGGCGGCGCCATCGCGCAACTGCTCGCCGTGCGCATCCCGGAAAAGATCCGGACCCTTACCCTCACCGATTGCGACACGCACGACAACTGGCCGCCTGCGGAATTCGCGCCCATCCACGAGATGGCGAGGCAGGGCACCCTTGCCGGCGCCCTAGGGGTTCTGGCCTCCGATCCAGCTGCCGCTCGGGCCACGCTGAGGACGAGCTTCGAGCACCCCGACCGGCTTTCGGACGACACGATCCGCGGGTTCTTCGGTCCTTTCAGCCAGCCGTCTCGTGCGGCCGCTATTCAGGACTATGTGAGCGGGATGGACCACGAGGTGACGGTGGCCATCAGGGATGACCTCGCCCGACTCCACGTGCCGACCCTGGTGGTCTGGGGCGAGGCCGATGCTTTCTTTGACGTATCCTGGGCGCGCTGGCTGGCCACGACTATCCCCGGTACCGTGCGTCGCGTCGAGATTCCCGGCGCTAAGCTATTTCACCCGTTCGAACGCCCGGACGTTCTCAATGGCGAACTGCGTGAGCTATGGCGGAAAGCGACTTCTGCATCCTGACTAACAATTATCCGCGTTCCGCCTAATTCCGGCCTTCGCGTTCATTCCGGCTCGCCGGGCGTCGTCCGCAAGACGGCGCACAAACGCCGGAGCTCGTCAGCCGTCTGTTCGTCGAATGCCTTCACATAACCGTGGCGCGGCTGCAGCTCGCAGCCCCGCGACGCCTTAGTCTGCTCGGACCCGTAGGAGTACTGAATCTCCCTGATTCCCGATTGCATTGCCAGCTCGATAGCGCTGTAGTACAGCAGCTCGAAATACAGCGGCAGGTCGTCCCGCCAGGCGTAGTCGTAGCCGGTGTCACGGGAGTAAAGGGTTTCGTTCATCCGCAGGAACGAGGCGTATCCGCGCAAGATGCCGTCTGATCTGGCGGTCATCACCCAGGCGTCGGCGCCATACTCGCGGTGGACGGCGGCGTGGAGTCTGCGGTTGTACGAGGCGGGGTAGTGGGGATGGCCGTACTTGCGGTAGAGCTGGCTTTCGAGCGGCAGCATCTCCTCGCCGAGCTGGGGGCTGAGTTCCTCCGCCCCCACCTTGACCCCCGCAGCGGCTATCTTGCGGCGCTCCCATTTGATGCTGTCACGGCGGCGCTTGCCGAACCCCCTGAGGTAGTCCTCGAATGTCTGGCCGCGCACCTGGAAGACCGCTACGTTCTGCACCGGTCCGGTGGCCAGGTAGCCGTGGTCGAGCAGCACCTGACTGACGAGCTGGTCGGCGGGCGAAAGGTAGAGGAACGTCGTGCTGCGAGCGCCTCTTGCTTGCGCCGTCGCTTCGATAGCGGCTATTACCTCGCCGATGGCGTGCCTGGCCGTCTCGTCGTCAAGGCCCGGCTGGACCTGTAGCTGAGAAGTGCCGCCCCGGTATGCGCCGACATAGCTGTTCGGCAGCAGCGACCGTAGCATCGCGTCGCGGGCGGCATCTGGTGTCAGCCGGTCGCCGGCCAGCCGCGCGAGCGTGAGGTCGGTCCGCACGAACGGCCACCAGAATGCCTCTTCCACGCTGAACCCCCAGGCCGCCGCCAGGGGGCCCGAGTTGTCCGGCGCGGGGACGCAGAGCACGTGGAATGCCTCTTTGGCAATCCCCAGTTCCTGCTCAAGCTTGAGCCACTTCGGCGAGAGGTACAGGTCATCCGGATCGGCAAGCCTGCCGTACCCGTGCGCGATCGCGTCTTCGATTGTTGAGAACTCAAGGGTCCGCATCGCGATCATGGCGAGCCCGCGAGGCTGGCGCCGGTGCCATCCCGGCGGCTCAGGGCTAGCGGTAATCCGACAACTTGGAGTAAGCCCAGCCCGATGTGCTTCAGGGTGGCACCGGGCCCGACCGCCTCCGCGGGCACGTGGAACGGCTCAGCAACGAGCCGCCTCGGATCTTCTAACACCCGGGTCCTCCAGCCAGTTCAGCAGGTGATCAGGGAGACGGTGCCTGGACCACAGTAACCCGCCGCCGGCTGCCTGAGCCAGCAGCAGGGGATCCTTAGGTTCGGCACCCCGCAGGTCGGCCGCTCGCCATATCCCACCAACTAATAGTATGTAACATACTCTACGGATGCAGAGTCAAGGTCCCAGGACCATGGTGCTGTAGATCTGCAGCTGCACTGCGCATCAGCTCCACTTCTCGCGCACGACCCGGTGGTAACGCTTGAAGTTTGCCGTCTGCCTAGCCGCCAGAAGCGAGGGCTGCCTCATGCCGAACGCACACCACCCGGTCATCTTCGTGATAGACGACGACCGCAAAGTGGCGGAAACATTGCGCGGCGACCTGGGCCGCCGGTTTGGCCGTGACTTCAGGCTGATCGCGGAGACCTCGGCCGATTCGGGCCTGGTCACCTTGCAGGAGCTTGAGCAAGCTGGGACGCTGGTCGCGCTCCTGATCGCCGACCATGACATGGCCGAGATGGCGGGGGTGGACTTCCTCGCGGCGGCGCACCGGCTGCATCCGCTGGCCAAGCGCGTGCTGCTGGTCGAGCGCGACTATTCGGCGAGCAGCCCGGTCGTCCAGGCGATGACGCTGGGCCAGGCTGACTATCACATCACCAAGCCGTGGATGCTCGAGCAGGACCTGTACCGGGTTGTCGCTGAGTTCCTGGCCGGCTGGGCCAGGGATCAGCAGGTCGGCTTCGACTTGTTCCATGTCGTCGGGGAGCCGCCGGCCGCGGCACGCACGAGCTGCGGGATCTGCTGACCCGCTTCAGCGTTCCGTTCCGCTTCCACGACGCCGGCGCGCCGCATGGCCGGGCGCTGCTCGCCGACCAGGGCATCGACGCGTCCCGCCTGCCGGTCATGATCAGGCACGACGGCTATGCGATGGTCCAGCCCGGCCAGGCCCAGCTGATCGCGGCGGTCGGCGGCAGCGTCGCGAACGATATCGACCACTGCGACATCGTGATCGTCGGCGCCGGGCCCGCTGGCCTGACCGCCGCTGTCTACGCGGCGTCGGAAGGGCTGTGCACGGTCGTGCTCGAAGAAACCGTGTCAGGAGGTCAGGCAGGCAGCAGTCCCATGATCAGGAACTATCCGGGATTCCCGTACGGTATCGGCGGGCACGAGCTGACCCGGCGTGCCTGCGAGCAGGCGTGGATGTTCGGCGCGCACATGGTCTTCGCCCAGCCCGCAACCAGGCTCGAACAGCGCGGCGACGAGAAGGTCGTCCAGGTCGCCGACGGGAGTCAGGTCACGGCCAGGACCGTCATCGTGGCGCCGGGCATCGCCTGGCGCAGGCTCGGGGTGCCGCGCCTGGAGCAGCTTGTCGGCTCCGGCGTGTTTTACGGTGCGGCCGGAAGCGAGGCACAGGCGATGGAAGGCCGCGACGTCTACATCGTAGGGGCCGGGAACTCAGCGGGCCAGGCCGCGCTGTACCTGGCTCGCTTTGCCAGGCTCGTGACCATGGTGGTCCGGGGCGACGACCTGGCCAGGTCGATGTCGGAATACCTGACCACGGAGATCGCCGCCACCTCTAACATCACGGTCAGGCTTGCTACCGAGGTCACCGGCGGGTGGGGCAGCGAGCATCTCGAAGGGCTCACCTTGCGCGACCGGGCCCGCAATGACGTTTCCGAAGTGCCCGCTGCCGCCTTGTTCGTCCTGATCGGCGGAGAGCCGCGCACGTCGTGGCTCCCTGACGAAATCCGCTGTGATCGTGGCTACATCCTCACCGGGCGGGACCTGATGCGCGACACCGGTGAGGTAGCCGGCCGGCCAGACGATCCGCGCTGGCCGCCCGCCCCGCCACCGCTGCCGCTCGAGACCTCGATGCCCGGCGTCTTCGCCGCCGGAGATGCCAGGTACCGGTCCATCAAGCGAGTCGCATCAGCCGTCGGTGACGGTGCCACCGCCGTGCGGCTCGCCCACGAGTACCTCGCTGCCCAGCAGGCCGACGAGCTGGTCCCAGCGCCCTGAGCGAAGCTCACGTCAGCTGGCGGCGACTGGGCGGCAGCTACCTGAGCCCGGTCCACAGATACCGGGCACCTATGGCGGAAACAATGACGCCGAGCGCACGGCGGATCGCGGCTTCCCGTAGCTGCTGCTGGATCCGCGCCCCGAGGTAGCCTCCGGCCAGGCCGCCCAGTCCCAGCGCTACGCCGGTCGGCCGGGTCCGGCGCCCCGGCGCGGGCTCGGGCAGGCGGACCAGCGCCAGCCACGTGCCGAGCGGAAGCAGCAGCGCCGCGATCACGAAGCTGAACACCCCGGCACCGGGCAGGAGCTCGACCCGGATCACCGATCCCGCGACCACGCCCGGCACCGTCCCGGCGATCAGCACGGCGGCGAGCCTGCCGCCGGTCTGGCCCTGACGGAAATACCGGTACAGCGCACCGGGCGTGGCGATGACGTTGTAAAGCAGGTTCGTCGGAGTGACCGCCGGGCTGGGCGTGCCGAGGACACTCACCTGGAACGGCAGCAGCAGCACCGCACCGGACACTCCGGCCGGGGTCGTCGCGACGGCGATCACGAACGACGCGCCCAGCGCGACGACCTCGGCCCACCCAGTACCCAGCACCCGCCAATCGTAGAAGCCGCACCCGGGCAAGCACCGAAAGGCTAGCCCCGGGACCGCGATTCGGTCAGGGCCCGGCCGACCAGTACCCGCGCGAGGTGCTCGCGGTAGGCGCGGGGGGCGCTGAAGTCGTCGGACGGGCTGGTTCCCTGCGCCGCGTGCTGCGCAGCGTCCGGCACGGAATCGCCGGCGGCGAGCGCCGCTTCGACCGCCGAAGCACGCAGCGGCGTGCTCCCCATGTTGACCAGCGCCACCTTCTCGCCCTGCGCGGCGACACCGACGATCGCCCAGTCGATGGCACGCTTGGTAAATTTTTGGAACGACCAGCCCGGCGACTCAGGCTTCGGAACGCGGATCTCGGTCAGCAACTCACCAGCCTCCAGCGCCGTCTCGAACAGTCCGAGGAAGAACTCGCCAGCGGCGATCTCGCGTGACCCCGCCGGGCCGGTCACCACGAAGGTGGCGTCGAGCGCGAGCATGACGGCGGGCAGGTCCGAGGCCGGGTCGCCGTGGGCGAGCGAGCCGCCGATGGTGCCGCAGTGCCTGACCTGCGGGTCGCCGATCTGGCCGGCCGCGTGGGCGAGCAGCGGCAGCTGACTGTCCAGCAGCCGCGACCCGGCGATCTCGTCATACCTGGTCAGCGCGCCGATCGCGAGGTGTCCGTCGTCTTGCCGGAGATAGCTCAGCTCGCTGATCCTGCTCACGTCGATGAGGATCTCCGGATTCGCCAGGCGCAGCTTCATCAGCGGGATCAGTGAGTGCCCGCCGGCCAGGAACTTGGCATCCTCCCCGCCGTCAGCCGCTAGCTGCAGGGCCTGAGCTACGGAAACGGCCCGTTCATACTGAAATGCTCCCGGGATCATGCCTGTGGCCTTTCGCTTCCCGCGCTCGCACTGGCTGCCGCCAGGACCGCGCGCACGATGTTGTGGTAGCCGGTGCACCGGCACAGGTTGCCCTCCAGCGCGGTCCTGACCTCGTCCTCGGTCGGGTCCGGGTTCTCGGCGAGCAGCGAGACGCTGGCCATGACCATGCCGGGGGTGCAGAAGCCGCATTGCAGGCCATGCTCGGTGTGGAACGCCAGTTGCACCGCGTGCATCTCGCCGGAGTTACCGGTCAACCCTTCGACGGTCGTGACCTCGCGTCCGTCGGCCTGGGCCGCCAGCAGGGTGCAGGACTTGACCGACCGGCCGTCGAGCAGCACCGTGCAGGCGCCGCAGGAGCTGGTATCGCAGCCGACGTTCGTGGCGGAGAGGCCGGCCACGTCGCGGATGAAGTGCACGAGCAGCGTGCGGTCCTCGATCTCGGCGGCGACCTGCTTGCCGTTCACGGTCACTGTGACGTCCATTTACTGCCTCGCTTCCATGATGGCGGCCCACACCCTCGCCGGAGTGGCTGGCATGTCGACGTGCCGTACGCCAAGGTGGCTGAGCGCGTCGACGACGGCGTTCTGCGTGGCGGGCGTGGCGCCGATGGTGCCGGCCTCGCCGATGCCCTTGACTCCCAGCGGGTTGATGGTTGCCGGAGTCTCGCTGGCCAGCAGCTCGAAGCTCGGCAATTCGGCGGCGGTGACGATGGCGTAGTCGATCAGGCTGCCGGTCACCGGGTTGCCGTCGGCGTCGTACGCCATTTCCTCGAACAATGCCTGCGCGACGCCCTGGGCGATGCCGCCGTGCCGCTGGCCTTCGGCCAGGACCGGGTTGACCACGGTGCCGGCGTCGTCCACGGTGACGTGCCGCAGCAGCTTCACCTTGCCGGTCTCGGTGTCCACCTCGACCAGGGCAAGGTGGGTGCCGAATGGGAAGGTGGGCTGGCCGTCGGTGTAGTTGACGTCGGCGGTCAGGCCTGCCGCGCCCGCGTGGATGGCGACCTGCGACCAGTTCGTCGCGGAGTCAGGGTCGCCTCGCACCTGCCAGAGGCCGCGCTCGGTGTCGAGCTCCAGGTCGTCGGGGCTCGCTTCGAGCAGATCGGCCGCGAGCTGCCTGGCCTGTTCCTTGACGTCGATGGCGGCCCGGTGCACGGCAATGCCGCCGACCTGCAGCGACCGTGACCCGTAGGTCCCGACGCCCAGCGGGATCAGGTCGGTGTCGCCGTGCAGCACGGTTACCTTGGCCATCGGGATGCCCAGCTCGCTTTCGACCAGCATCGCCCAGGCGGTGTGGTGGCCCTGGCCGTGCGCCGAGCTGCCGGTGTAGACGGTGGCGGTCCCGTCGTCGTGCACGATCAGCTTGGCCGTCTCGCCGCCGTTGGCGTCGGCGGCTGTGATCTCCACGTAGCTAGCAAGGCCAATGCCCAGCTGGACGGGGTCGCCGCTCGCGCGGCGGCGGGCCTGCTCGGCTCGCAGTTCCGCGTACCCGGCGCCGGCGAGCACCTGACGGAGCGCCTGGGCGTATTCGCCGGTGTCGTAGATCGCTCCGCACGGCGACTGGTACGGGAACTTATCCGGCGGGATCAGGTTGAGCTCGCGGACCTCCCCGGGGTCCTTGCCGATCTCCGCCGCGAAGAGGTCGACCGCCCGCTCGATCGCGGCCGTGGCCTCGGGACGTCCGGCGCCCCGGTAGGCGCTGATCGGCGTCGTGTTCGTCACCACCACCTGGTAGGCCGTCTCGACGTGGGCGATGTCGTACGGGCCGGTCGCCATCAGGCTGGTCAGGAACGGCAGGAAACCGCCCATCCTCGGGTACGCGCCGGTGTCCTGCACGATGTCGATCCGGTACGCCTGGATCCGGCCGGCCCTGGACCCGCCGACCTTGACCACCTGGCGCTGCGCCCGGCCGTGCGTCATGCCGACCAGGTTCTCGCTGCGGGTCTCCGCCCAGCGCACGGCGCGGCCGACGTGCTTAGCGGCCCAGGCGACCAGCAGCGCGTCCCGGTCGATGCCGACCTTGGCGCCGAAGCCGCCGCCGACATCAGGGGCGACCACGCGGATCGAATCTGGGTCCAGGCCGAGCGCGCCTGCGAGGATGAACCGGGCGATCTGCGCGTTCTGCGTGCTGGCCCAGACGGTCAGCTTGCCGTCTTCCCACGCCGCGGCCGTGGCGCGGCCTTCCATCGGAACCGGCGCCACCCGCTGGTTCACGATCGTGTGCTCCACGACGACCTCGCAGGCCGCGAACGCATCCGGGTCGGCATTGGCGGGGGCGCCGGTCGAGACCGCGATGTTCGAGCCGGCGTCGGGGAACAGCAGCGACGCACCGGCCAGCGCGGTGTCGAAGCCGATCACGGCCGGCAGCGGCTCGTAGTCCACGCTGACCAGCTCGGCGGCGTCCTCGCCCTGGTAGTGATGATCGGTGAGCACCATCGCGACCGGTTCACCCACGTACCTGACCCGGTCAGCCGCGAGCAACGGCTCCTGCCAGGCACCGCCGAGCGGCAGCGGCGCCCCTTCGGTGCCGGTCATGCCGCTGTCGGGCGGAGGCGGCGGAAGGTCGTCTAGATCGGCGACCGTCAGCACGGCCACGACGCCGGGTGCCTCCAGGGCCGCCGAGGTGTCGATGCCCGTGATCTTGGCGTGGCCGATCGGGCTGCGCACGAACGTGACCCGCGCCGCCTGGGTGAGCTCGGCAACATCGAGGTCATCGACGTACTTACCGCCGGCGGTCAGCAGTCTCGGGTCTTCGGTCCTGATCACCCTGGTGCCAAGGATGCTCACATCGCGCTCCTAGCCGATTGACAATTGCCGATCGGGCACAGTATGGCGGGATATGCCAGGAGCCGGCAATCGAGCTGACGCACTTGGTCAGGCCAGAGACCGGAAAGAAGCCCTCGTCCGGGTAGTGCTGCCGGGACGGTCAGTCATCGAATGCGCTCAGCCGAATACGCTCAGCCGCCGAGCATCCGACGTCGGTGACTGCAGGGGCCGGCGGCTCAGGCCGCCTCCGCCGGGAATCCCACAGCTCGGCACCAGTCGCCACAATGCTAAGGACCGAAATGACCGTGACCAAGATCAACACGAGCCGACAACTTACCGGACAGCATCCGGATAAACCCGAAATCGACTGTTCCGGGTCAGTTGATCGGTCACTTCCCGCCATTCAGTCTAGGGCCATTTCGCGGAATGATCCTCGCCGGAGACGGCTTCCCTCACCGTGAGCTGGCGCAACAGCAGCATGGTCCTCCCTGCTGCTGTAAACCGGCCCGAAACGTGGACACCATGGCCCTACTTAGTGCTGTCAGGACGACAGTAAGTAGGACCATGGTGTTGTCAGATTTCGGGTGGTCAGCAGCCGTCGTAGGCGGTCCAGTTTGAGGCGCCACCCGCATTGATGGCGTTGTCGAAGATCTGGTCCTGGTACGCGGCGCTGGCGCTGCCGTATTCGCCGGCCGCGCCGCCGTACCGCTCCCAGGTGCTGAGCAGGAACTGGTAGGCGCCACCGCCGTTGCCCGGTCCCCACACGTAGCTGCCGCCTTCTTCTGCATCGCGGACGCAGACCCCGAGCGCCGAGTGCGCGGGGTCGCCCGTCGGTGGCGGGCTCGGCGGTGGCGCTGGGGTGTGCCGGGCGCGCCGGGCGCGCTCACGTGCGGCACGTTCCGCGCGCTGCTTGCGACGGGCGGCGGCCTTCGCGCGCCTGGCGATCGCCCGAGCCTGCATCGAGGCAGAGGCCCGATGAACGGCCGTGGTCATCAGGTTGTCCGCCAGCGTCGAATCGCTGCTCGCCGAACTCGCCGAACTCGCCGACCTCGATGCGGCGGTCAGCCGTGGCGGGTTGGCGCTGGCGGGGCCGTGCTGCAGAAGCACCAAAGCCGCAGCTACGCCTGCGAGCGTCGCTACGGCTGCGAGTACCGGCCCGACCTTGCGGGCACGGGACCTGGGCTTGGCATGACGGGACCGGGCGCCCATAGCCCTCCAGTCGCAGAATCTCCGCGTTCGCCCGCAGCGAGGGACCCGGCATCACGCTGCGCCGGGGCGGTGCGGAAGAACGCCTGTCCTTGCGAACCTAATGAAAGGAGCGGGTCAGCCGGGGGCGAACCGCGAAAAAGGGAATATGAACACCATCGTCGCCGCGACCTAGGGCGGTCAGCCGCGACCTCGGGCGGTTAGACGCTGACTTCGCCGATCGTCAGCGGGCTGCCGGGCAGCGGCGAGTGCGCGCGGGCGCGCAGGCTGTCGAGCATGAGAGCCATCGCCCGCTCGGAGCCCATCCAGGCTGGCCCGCCCGCCTCCGGCGCCCTGGCCAGCAAGAGCGATAGCAGCATGGCCACGTCGCCGGTGCCTACGTCCGGCCGCAGCGCGCCCTCCTGCTGGGCCGCCAGCACGACCGTGTCCAGCGTCTCCAGCAGCTCGTGGCGGATTTGCCGGGTCGTGGGATCGTCCCGGATGATCTCTCTGGCCAGCGGGGATCCGACCGCGAGCTGCACGCTGAGCGCAAGCTCGCGGGATTGGCGGACGACTCGTTCCAGTGCCTGCCACGCCGTCGGTTCCGCTGCGGCGGCCGCGCGCGTCTCGGCGAGTACGGCCGCGAAGTTGTCCTGCGCTACGGCGCGGATGAGCGCCTGCCGGTTGGGAAAATGGCGATACAAGGTGCCGACGCCGACCTCGGCCTTCCTGGCGATGTCCTCCATCGGCGCGCCCGGACCCTGCTGGCCGAACATGAGCTTCGCGGCGGCGACGATCTGATCACGCTTGCGGCGCGCGTCGGCCCGCAGCCGGAGCCCGGGTTCTGCCGTCATTTCCTGATGCCTCCTGCCTCGCTGATGGCTGATCATCTCAGCGGGTCACGGCGACGTCCCGGATTTCGGCCGACCGACGTACTGGAAGATAACCTTCCGTTTGGGTAACGTGATCTTGGGTAAGCGGAAGAACTTCTTCCGTAACCTGAGCCCCGGATCTGGGAGGAATAACCGTGAATGGCAATCACCAGGTGACGATCCCCTTACCGCGCACGTGCCCGTTCGCGCCGCCGGTCGAGTACACCGCGCTGCGCGAGCAAGGCCCCGCCTGCCGGGTCACCCTGCCCAGCGGTGCCACGGCCTGGGCGCTGACCAGGCACGAGGAAATCCGCGCCATGCTCGCCGACCCTCGGTTCAGCTCGGACCGCACGCACCCCAATTTCCCGATGCTGATCGGGGTCCGGCCGCCTAGTGACGACGGGTTCCGGCTCTCGCTGATCTCCATGGACCCACCGGAGCACGGCCCCGCCCGCCGCGCCGTGGTCGGCGAGTTCACGGTGCGGCGGCTGAACGCGTTACGGCCGCGAATCCAGCAGATCGTGGACGAGCATCTCGACGCCATGCTGGCCGGTCCCCGGCCCGCCGACCTGGTGCAGGCCCTGTCGTTACCGGTCCCCTCGCTCGTCATCTGCGAACTGCTCGGCGTGCCCTACGCCGACCACGACTTCTTCCAGTCCCGCTCGGCCACCCTGCTGAGCCGCAGCATCCCGATGGAGGACCGGCTGCGGGCCCGCGACGACCTGCGGCGCTACCTGGACGAGCTGGTCGGCCAGAAGGAGCAGCACCCCGCCGACGACTTGCTAGGCCGACAGCTCGCCAGGCACCGTGCCAACGGCAGCTACGACCACGAAGAACTGGTCAGCCTCGCGCTGCTGCTGCTGATCGCCGGGCACGAGACCACCGCGAACATGATCTCGCTCGGCACCCTGACGCTGCTGGAGAACCCCGCCGACGTCGCTGTGATCAGGCACGATCCCAGCAAGACCACGGGCGCGGTGGAGGAGCTGCTTCGCTACTTCACGATCGCCGAAACCGCCGCTTCGCGGATCGCGACCGCCGATATCGAGATCGGCGGCGTGCTCATCAGGGCCGGTGAAGCCGTCGTCGGGCTAGCGCACGCCGCCAACCGCGACCCTATGGCCTTCCCGCAGCCCGACAACTTCGATATTGAACGCACCGCCCGCCACCACCTGTCGTTCGGATACGGCGCGCACCAGTGCCTCGGCCAGAACCTGGCCCGGGTCGAGCTCGAGGTCGTGCTCAGCACGCTGTTCCGCCGGATCCCCGACCTCCGGCTCGCGACCCGCCTCGAGTCCCTGCCGTTCAAGGACGACGCCGCGATCTACGGCCTCTACAGTCTCCCCGTCACCTGGTAGGCAGGACACCTATGCGGATCATCGCCGACACCAGCCGCTGCGTCGGAGCAGGCCAGTGCGTCCTCACCGACCCGGTGGTCTTCGACCAGGACGAATCCGACGGCACGGTCGTGGTGCTGGTCGAGCACCCGGAAGACAGCCAGCTCGACCACGCCCGCCAGGCCGTGCGCTACTGCCCGAGCCAGGCGCTATCGGTGACGGAGACCTAGGGTCAGCGGCGGGCTAGGCCGCGCCGGACCTGCCTGCCTGCTCGCGGGCGGCGGAGACCAGGTCCTGCCAGGTCTGGTCGAGGTGCGAGCGCAAGGTGCTGACAAAGGACGAATCCACACCGCTGGCGTCATAGATAAGGCGGAGCGCGCAGCCATGGTCATCTTCGGTCGCGAGGAAGGTAATCCCCGCATCAGTCCACGTGAAATCGTCCTCTGGTATCCAGTCGGACAAAGTTCCGCCGGGAATCGGCAGGCAGCGAGAGCTGACCTTGGTGTACCGGTAAAAGAGCCTGGCCCTTCGGGGTCCTGGATTGTAGACCTCGGGCTGGAACTCCTTGATGATCTCGCTCAGCGGCAGGTCCTGGTGTGCGAGCGCGTCGACCACGAGATCTCTGGTCGCCCGGAGCCGGTCGGCCCAGCTGGCCTGCTCAGCTGCGAGCGAAAGTCGCAGCACCACAGCATGCGAAAGCCAGCCGACCACCGTGTCGGCGCCGTTCATCCGGCGGTTGTCGACTGGGGTATGGATGACCATGTCCTCGCGATTCGTGGTGATCCGCCAGGCCCGCGCGATGCACGCCAGCGTCGCCATGAAGATCGTGATGCCGAGCGGTCCGAGTTCGGTCCGCACGAGCCTCAGGTCGTCCGCGGCGAACTGCACGACCTGAGCTACGCCCGCCACGGCCGGGGCTGATCCGCTGGCACGGTGACCAGGTACCTCCCGGCGAAGCCTTACCTGCGCCGGATTCGGCGCCGCTTCCTGCTCGGGCTGAGCGCGCGGTGGCGGAGACGGCAGCCCCAGCTCGGGATACGGCAGGCTGTCCCCGAGCAGGCCGCGCCAGAAGCACAGGAGCTCGTCGCGGCGGTGACCGCTGGCTGCGTCCCGGCTGCGCCGCACCCAGTCCGAGTGCTGAAGCCCTCGCGGGCGGGCGGCCAGAGTGCCGTCTAGCGCCGCTGCGAGCTCGTCGAAGATCAAGTCCAGAGAGGTGCCGTCGCAGATCAGGTGCTCGAAAGCCAGAATCAGGGCCGCGTGATCGTCGCTGAACCGGCACAGTCGAGCCCAGGCCAGGGGCGGCTCGCGCAATGAAAGCGGCTCGTCTAAGACCTCGGCCAGCTGCCGCAGGATGACCTGGGACCGCTGTGACCTGGGCGTGCCAGGGAGCGAAAGCCGATGAAGCCTGACGTTCGCGTTCGGCACGACGAAAAACTGTCCGACCTCCCCGTCCGGGGTGAAGCTGAATCCGCTGCGAAGAGCGTCATGCCTGGACACGATGGCGTTGATCGCGTCCTCGACGGCATCGTCGGTGACGGTCGCGTCAAGCTCGCAGACAATCCCGCAGGGCAAGTTCGGCAGAGCGTGGCCTTCCCGGGCTGCGCGACCGATATGACGAAGCCGGCGCTCTTGCATGGAACTGGGCCAGAGCGCGGCCGACGGATCACTCGCCGCAGCTGTGCTCTCATCTTGCGACTCGGATCGCTGCGCCAGAACCTGGGTCGCGAAATCCGCGAGATCGGAGTGAAAGAAGATATCGCGAAGAGTCAGCTCGATGTCGAATTCCAGGTTGACGCGAGCGATGAGCTGCGCGGCTTTCAAAGAATCGCCGCCGGCCGAGAAGAAATTGATTTCCTCGGGAAGATCCTCGTCTAAGATACCTCGCCAGATCGCGTGTAGCCTGTCGATGACTTCCTGAGCATGTGGTGACGCAGTCAAGCAGCATTCCTCCAGCCTGAAGGGCGGCGATACCGCAAGATCGAAAAAACGCTATCACGGCAGAATGGGTAAGTCACCACGCCGAGCGTCCTTGGCGGTCGGTATGGGCGGTCGCTTTGGCGACGCAGATGGCGTGACCTCCGTCCCGTCGCCACGTAGTGTCGGCAATGGAGGAGACATGGAGCTGACTGGCCGCTATCACCGGGCTGTCGCCTATGCCGCGCAGGTGCATCACGACCAGCGGCGCATGGGCAGCAACGCGCCATATCTCTCGCATCTGCTCGCGGTGTCCGGGCTGGTGCTCGAGTTCGGCGGCACCGAAGACGAGGCGATTGCCGGGCTGCTGCACGACGCGCTCGAGGACCAGCCGGGACGCACGTCTTACCAGCGAATCGAGGCCGAGTTCGGGACTGAGGTGGCCCGGATCGTCCTTGCGTGCTCGGAGGTTGGCGAGATCACCTCGTCGCGGTGGCGGCAGCGCAAGGCCGCCTACCTGACTCACCTGCGCGGCGCAGATCAGTCGGTGCTGCGCGTCAGCCTTGCGGACAAGCTGCACAACGGGCGGTCGATGGTCACCGACCTCCGGCTGCACGGCGCCGTGGTCTGGGATCGATTCAACGCCGGCCGGGCCGACCTGCTGTGGTTCTTCGGTGAGCTGGCCACGGTGTTTCGCGCGGACTGGTCTGGCGACGCCTGCTGGCCGCTCGATTTCGAAGCGGTCGTCGAGTCGATGACCACGCTCGGGGCCGGGCTGACCATGCCCATGTCCTCGACGCTGCCACCCCGTCAGCAGGATGCGCGCGCCCTGTGGCGCTCCAGGCTGGCTGATGTGTACGACAGGTATGCCGATCTTGCCCGGCTCGACCGCGTCGTCGCGCCCTGGGAACAGCGAATAGCCGGACGCCGGCGGACCTCTGAGAGCCCGTGCGATCCGTACTGCGCGGCTGACCTGCCGGATCGGCTGGGTTTCGTCGTCGCTACCAGCACCGGCCTGTTCGCCTGCCGTGGCGCCGCCGTGCGGCGATGTGGCGCTGGACGTTACTTCGGCGTCACGATCCGGGACGGGCGGGTGTACGCCTACGAGCAGGCAGGGCTGCACGGGCAGATCATCTCGTTCGACTTAGCGGATCTCGCCGCCGCGCCGGTCGTGCATATCTGGGGATTCAACCGATGGATTCATCAGATCGATTTCGTGGATGACGAGCTCGCGGTCGTCGACACGCTGCATAACCGGATCCTCGTCTACCGGGATCTTGGCAGCGCGCCGGTGCACTGGTCACGCCATTACCGAAGTATCGCCCCGGCCGGGCGCGATCGCAAAGGGCGGCACTCGCCGGACCATCGGCAATTCAACTCGATCCACCGATCCGCCGGCAAGATCCGCCTAGTCGCTCACAACGACAGCGTGACGACCGGCAGGTCCAGCGAGATCTGGGTCCTGGACGAGCAGTGGCGGGTCCTCGAGGTGCTGCCGACCGATGGATATTCCTGTCACAACCTGGTACCGCACGAAAAAGGGCAGCTCATGAACTATTCGCTGCAGCGGTCATTGCGGCTGGGTGAGGTGGAAGTTTACAGCGCTGACGGCTTTAATCGCGGGCTGGCCTACGACGGCGAATACGTCCTGGTGGGCGTCACGCCCTTTGCGGAGCATTTCGCTGACCGTGAGCTAAGCTCCGGATTTGTCGACGTGATCAGCAACGACTTCCGCCGGGTCGGGCGGGTAGTGTTCCCGAGGTCAGCGGTGCGAGATCTCAGGATCATCGGCAAGGATCTGGGCCTGAGCAATAGCCAGGCCTGACTAGCCGGCGCGCTCGCGCAGCCAGGCCAGCGTAGCCTCGCCCTGGGCCCGCTGGAACGCCCGCAGCGTGGGCAGCCCGACCGGCGCCGGCAGGGTCGACTGATGCAAGAAGAAGCCAGTCGTCGCGGTCAGGGCGCACAGCACCGAGTCGGGGTCGGCCTCCCGGGCAGCCAGGTGCGCATCGAGCAGGTCCTGCCCTGGCCTGCCGTTGTGCATGATGACGCTGCCGGCCAGGAAGACGACGTCGAACCACGGTGCGCCGACCGAGCCGTGCGCCCAGTCTACGAACCACACCCGGTCAGCGGCGAGCACGATATTGTCCGCGCGAAGATCGGCGTGCACGAGCGCGGTGCCGGTCGTGGCGGCGGTCCACCGGTCCTCCAGGTCGGCGAGCCGCGCGTAATGGCGCCGGGTCCAGGGATCGGGCCAGCCGTTCGCGCCCAGCTCGCGCCAGCCCTGGAAGACCTTGCCAAGCCGCTGGGCCAGGGTTGGCTCCCGCACCGGGGCCGGATCCAGCGCCAAGGCCAGTTCGACGGTCGCGTCCAGCACCCGGCTCAGCTCCGGCAGCTTCCACGGTTCCTGCGGAGGCGCGCCGTCGATGTCCTGGAAGACCAGCACCACCCAGTCGCCGATCTCGACGAAGAGGAGCAGGCGAGGGACCGGTGCTGACTCGGGAATCGCCCGGGCGATCCGGGCCTCGGACCGGTGGAAGTCGGGGATGTCGGGGTTGAGGTGCGGTGCGATCGCCTTGATGAAGACCCGCCGCCCGTCGGCAAGCCGCGCACGCGCGGCGACCCCGGGGGAGAACCCGCCGCTCTGGCTGACCGCGGCGACCACGCCGGCCCCGAGTTCGTGCTCGACCTCTGTCCGTACCCTGGCCGGCAGCCGCTCCCAGGTAATGCGGGTGTTGGTCGCGACGGGGGCGGCGCTCATAGCCCGGAGTCGTGCGACTCGCGGCTGGCCGCGACGAAGTAGAAGGTCGAGCCTCGGTAGTCGGGCAGCTGCCAGACCCGTAGCGAGTAATCCTGCGCTCGGAGCAGCCTGACGACCTCGGCCAGGCGTCCGTTCTCGTCGTCGACCTCGACTATGAGATTGCCCACCAGGGGCCAGGCGGCTCCGATGCCGGTGAGCACGTCGAGTTCCGCGCCCTCGACGTCTACTTTCAGTAAGTCGATGCTTACCAGCCGCCGCTCCACGGAGAACTGCTCGACCGTGGTCAGCTCGACGGTGATCGGTACAGCCTCGAACCGGTTCACCGTCATCGCGGCGGCCGATCTGGTGACCGCGCCTCGTAGGACGGGGTCGTCAATTTTTCCGGCCGTCCGCTGGATATAGGAGACGACCGATGCCCGATCGCGATCTGGATCAGCGTGTATTCCCGACATCATTGTATATTGCGGATAGAAAACCATGTTAGTAGTTTCCTGGCGCGCTCCGAGGCCGCTGTTGATGGCTTCGATCCCCGGCGTCTGCGCTGTGTTGGCGCCGAGCAAATCGTGCAGCGAAGGCACGGGCTCGAAGGCGAAGATGCGGGCGCCTGGCCACTCCTGCGCCGCGAACCTGCTGAAGAGACCGATGTTCGCGCCAGCATCAAGGATGGTCGGCCTGGCTGGCAGTTCTGGCCAGTCCGGTAGCACATAGGCTCGATCGGTGAAGATCTCGCTGTACAGGTACTCGACTTCGCTCTTGTTGGCGTAAAAGTAGCTCTCGCCCGTCGGTGCCCGCCAGGTCGCGCCAGCCATCAGATGTCGTAGCCCATCGCCCGGAGCTGCATTCTGATGTCCTCGGTCAGCTCGGGCTGGCCGGGTTCTTCCTGACCTGGTGCGCTGCGCCGAGCGGCGAGCTGCCCGTAGGCGTCGAGCAGGTCGAGCAGGTGGGCGCGGGCTGGACTGCCACTGACCTGATGCGGGACCAGGTCGTCGGCAATCCTCTCAAGCCAGGTCCTCGGCTCGCATCTGGTGAGGGCAAAGGTGGTGCCGGCCGAGTTCTTCTCGTAGATGTAATTTTGCCGGCCAAGCTTCATGTCCTCTTCGTAGGCGGCCTCGGCGTAGCAGACATGCGGGAGCGATCCAGTCTTGCGGTCGGTACGCAGCAGCTTCTGCTGGAACTGGACGAACTGCTGGGTGTTGGAGACATAGGACTGGCAGAACGCGGGGCGCTGGGGGTAGCTGGCCCGGCCGAAGACCGTATCGGCGAGCGACGAGCCGTCCAGGCCCGTGGCACGGGCGCCCAGGCAGGATCGCAGCGTGGGGGCGAGGTCAATGGTGCGTATGCGGGTGGGGCAGAGCTGTGCGGCGACGTCGGGTCCCCAGAAGAGCACGGGCACCCGGATGACCCCCTCGGACATGGAGTTGAAGTGCCCGAAGGAGACGGCGTCATATTCTTCCCCGTGATCGCCGAAGATCATGAAGAGCACGCGCTGGCCGTCGAATTTCTCCACGAGGCGGCTGATGAACGGATCGAAGCGCGTCCGCATGAAATGGGTAATGCCCTCGGCGTAGAGGGAGAACAGCTGGTCGTAGTTCCCGTTCTTATAGTGATAGCCGATGATGCGCTTGTAGCGCAGCAGCAGCTCCAGGTCCTCACCCGACCGGTACGTCTCCATGAGATGGTCGGCGAGCTCTATCTTTCCCGGGCCGAGGCCGGCCTCGAGCTTCCCTGACCCGCTGGCGATACGCGTCGCCACCGTAGTGAAGGTTGTGGAAACCGTAGGGCGCGTGGATCGAGCCGAAATGCACCAGGCTGAACGTGGGGTGACTGGTGTCCAGCTCAGCCAGGTACCTCTCGTCATCCTCGATGATGAAGTTGTCGACATCGTCGGAGAATCCCAGATGAGGGCCGAGGATGAGGGGGAAGTCGCTCTTGAGGTACGTGCGGAAACCGAGCTTCTGCGCCCACGTGAAGACCGTCCGGCCACGCAGCCTGTGGTTGAAGAACTCCACCACCTGATGGTGCGCCGGCCATTTCCCGGTGACTATCGAAGCGTGCGACGCCGACGTGTAGGGCGCAGCCGAGATGCAGTTGGGAAATAAGGTGCCCTCGCCCGCCATCTTGTCGAGCATCGGCGTCTGAGGCGGCTCGGCGATCGTGTACTTGGCTGGCCACAGCTTGTAGGGGTTGGCGGCAAGAGCGTCACTGCGGAATGTGTCGAGTGATACGAGGACGTAGTGGTCGTACGACGGTAAATCATTCAACAGCATGTCATTGCCTGCCTTTACCTTTACCGGGCTCCGGAAGCGGCACACCATGCTAACGAGGGCGACTGGCGTACGTCACTGCTGCTCGGCTGCGGAGGACTGCGGGTAGCGTGCCGCGCACGGTGCGTGTGCGGCCGGGCCGGGCCAGCACGGTGCGGCCGGCGCGGGCCGGCTGCCCGCGCCGCACTAGCCCGGCCAATGATGGTCGTGCTATAGATGGAGGGCATTTGGAAAAGTCCGGATGGCTCTTATAATAGATGCCGAGAGTATAAATGAGATACTCCGTATCTGCGACCTGCCTTAACCAGGACCTCTTCGAGGAAAACGTCGAGGCGTTGCTGTGCTTTCCCGTGGCGGATCTGCACTGCGACTATTTTCCGGAGATCAGCACCGCGCCAAGCTTGTCCTTAGCTCAGCTTCGGTGGTGCCAGCAGAACTGGCCGCGCAGTCTCACTATCCATCTGTGGGGTCAGCAGGGCCTCGCGGAGGTACGTGAGATCCTGCCGCGTGGCCGGCTGCTCGTCCAGCTGCACGAGTTGTCCGCAGGCGAGCTCAAGCTGGTGCCGGACGCCGTCACGGCCGGATGGGAGACGGGGATCAGCGTGTGCCCGGAGCTGGTAGCTCCGGCGCTGCGCAGCCTGGCCATCCCGCCGGCGGCCGTCCAGGTTCTCTCGACGTCCAAGCCGGGATGCATCGGGGGCTCGTTCGTGCCGTCGGCCTGGCCGGCGGTGCGGCAGCTGCACGGCCTGCGCCTGGCCTCCGACGGCGACTGGAGCATCGAAGTCGACGGTGGCCTGACTCCTGCCGTTCTCGCCCAGCTGGCCAGGTACTGCGACCTCGCGGTGGTGGGCAGCAACTACCTCAGCAATCTGCCGGAGCTGCGGTGGCAGGTGCCTGGCCAGTTGTTGGAGAGCACATGGCTGAACAGCGCTTTCACGAGCTGACGATCGATGATTGCCGGCGGCTCCTGCCGATCGTCGAGGTGGCGCCGAAGACCCGCATCGCCTTCATGGACATCGTCGGTGACATCGAGCTCATGGACGCCGCGCTCAACGCCCTGCTGCGCAAGGTCCCCGGGGACTTCGAAGTCATCTTCGGCGGCGACACCGTCGGCCTGGTCATCGCTCACCACCTAGCGCTGCTGTCCGGCCTGCCCTACGTGGTGGCCAGGAAGAAACGGACAGCAGTCATGACCGAACCGCTGACCGAGCAGGCGCAGAGCGTTGCCGCCTCCAGCCCGTCGACCTTCTGGCTTGGTCACGATCATGCTCGGCGGCTGGCGGGCAAGCACGTCCTGGTCGTCGACGAGGTTGCCAGCACCGGGGCTACCCTGCGCGCACTCAGCTCCCTTGCCACCCGGTCGGGAGCACGGGTCGTGACCCAGGCCGTGATCGCGACCGAGGGCAGCGCCAGGACCGAGGTCTACTCGGTGGCCCACCTGCCAGTCTGGAACGACGACGAGCCGGGCGGGCAGGGAATCGCGGCGGTTCCATGACCGCCGGGCTGGCGGTTTTCGACCTGGACGGGACGCTGCTGCCCGGCACGACGGCCTGCCGGCAGATCGCGCTCGCCGCCGGCGATCCCGAGACGGTCGCCAGCCTGGAGCTCGAGTACAAGCGCGGGCTGATCGACAGCACGACGTTCGCCCGCCGAGCACTCAGGTCTTGGGCCGCCGCCCCGGGAGACCTGTACCGGCGAGCCTTCGAATCGAGCCCGAAGATCGGCGGGCTCGAGCCGGCGTTGTCGTCCCTGCGCGCGGCCTCGATCACGACGTGCCTGCTCACCATGGGCCCGATCGAGTTCGCCGAGTGCTTCGCGGGCTTCGACCACGTCTTCGCGTCACGATTCCCCGAGCGCATCGTCAATCCAGCGGACAAGCCGGTCATCGTCCGCGAGCTCCAGCGCTCGCTCGGCGTCGACGACGCGCGGACGATCGCCTTCGGCGACTCCGATTCTGACCTCCCGCTCTTCTCCGTGCTCCACCGCACCGTCGCCGTCAACGCCACGCCGAATCTCGCCGCGATCGCCGCGCACGCCTATGACGGCGACGACCTGACGGAGGCGCTGCGGATCGTGACCGCCTGGCCTCCGGCTGGCGCGACGTGACGAGGCTGGTCGTCACCGCCTGCCGGGCGTTCACCGAGAATTTCCCCTCCGGCCTGGCCGACATCACCGCGGCGCTGGGCAGCAGCGAACACGAGGTCACCGTTCATGACGAGGTGGACGGGCGATTTCCTGACGGGGAGATCTGCATCGACCTCCCCGAGCACGCCGATGGCCGCACCGTCCTCATCTGGCAGTCGCTCACTGGCCGGCGAACCGACACCAGCGCCGCGATCATGAGCCTG
Source organism: uncultured Actinomycetota bacterium (assembly GCA_963737865.1). Taxonomy (GTDB): domain Bacteria; phylum Actinomycetota; class Actinomycetes; order Streptosporangiales; family Streptosporangiaceae; genus Chersky-822. Next base: position 467,889 of record CAVTUG010000002.1, read on the forward strand.
CTGGCGACGGCGAGGTGTTATCGCGAGTTCGGGGCAGCCAGGATCATCGCCGTGGTCCCGCACCTGGCCTACGCACGGCACGACCGGACGATCCCCGGCCAGCGCCTGCCAGTCCTGGCAAGGCTGCTGGCGGACCTGCTGGCCGCAGCTGGGGTGACCGACGTCGTCGCGCTCGCTTCAGGAGCCGAACCGGAACTCGCCGCGCTGTTCGAAGGCAGCGGCGCTCGCCTGCTGTTCGTCGCGACGCACGAGCTTCGGCTGGACCTGCTTCGCCCGCTGGTCGGCCCTGACACGATTATCGTCGCGCCCGATCGCGGTGCCCGCGATGCCGCCCAAAGCCTGGGGTCGGATCTCGGCGCGCCGGTGATCGAGGCCGAGAAGCGGCGGCTCGGGCCCGAGGCGGTCGAAGTCGCTCTGCGGCTGACGGAAAACACCAATGGGGAGGAACGCGGCCTTGGCCGGCATTTCATCATCGTCGACGACCTGATCACCAGCGGTGCCACTGTCGAGATGACCGCGTGCGCCATCAGGTCGGCCTTCGTGGCTCCGGTAATCGACGTCGTGGTCACCCACCTGCGCCTCACCCCGGCAGGCTCGGACCGGCTCGTCGCGCTTCGCCAGTCGGGATGGATCCGTCGGATCTGCGCGACGGACGCGGCCGACCCGCCGGCCGCCGCGGACGGTCTCTCCCCGTACTGCCAAACACCGGAGGCACTGACACCGTCAGTGCCCTACCTGGCCAGGGCGCTGGGGGCGCTGCTCGTCAGCCGCTGACGACGGGCTCCCTGCGATATTGTGGGCGTAGTCCAATCTGCCAGGAGGCCGGTGAGAATCGTGCGCGACGGCGTCGCTGCAGACTTAGCCGCTGACGTGGTCAAAGCCGGTGACCTCGGCGCCGCCGAGGTCGATTCGCTGTCGTCCCAGGCGGGGATGTTCTTCCAGCGCGGTCGCCTGGAGTGGGCCTGGGATGATGCCCGCTGGGACGACTGGCTGGTCGCGGTGCGCCAGTCAGGCAGGCTGGTCGGCCTGCTGCCCGTCTCGGCCCCTCGCCTGCCGTGCTGGCCAGACGAGCTCTACGACCTCAGCGCGCTCACTGATGACTCGCGCTACGAGCCGGGCAGCACCTGCGTGCTCGGCGGCCGGACCGATGTTCGGGCCAGCATCCTGCTCGACGCCGACCTGGGCCGGCGTCATCGTGAACTGGCGGCGATCCGCGCGGTCACGGTGGCGCTGGAGTTCGCGCGGGCGCGCGGCCTTCGCTGCGCCGCCGCCTACGTCCCCGCCTCCGAAACCGAACTCTCCTGCGCGCTGGCCGAGGCAGGACTGACTCCCCGCCCGGCGCCGGGGCGATCGGTCATCCGGTGGCCGGAGCCGACGATGACGTCGTATCTCGCGCATCTGCCGGCCTCGCATCGGCAGATCGTGCGGCGCGACTGGCGAAAGCGCGCCGCGCTCGGCCTCACCAGCAGCGCCGTGGCCTGGACGGAGGTCATTACCTGCGCTGCTCCGCTGATCTGCGCCGCACTGCAGGCGCACGGTTTCGCTACCCATCCGACGCTGGTCACCCTGCGACTGCGCCGATGGCTGGCCATTGCGGGCGACCGGGCGTTCGCGCTGAAGACAGAGGTCGGCGGGGATTGCACCGGTTATGTTTTCGGGTGGCATGACCAAGGCTGTACGATTGTCTATGAACTTGGATTCCAGCGGATTTCCAGGGCGCTCGATGCGGTCACCTATGCGGAATTGCTAGTTTACGGCCCGCTCGCCGCCGCCTGCGATCAGGGCACCAGCATGCTTGACCTCGGGATGTATGCCTATGAGCCAAAGCGGCTACGGGGTGCTATCGGGCAGCCTGTTTATCACTGGGCTTATCAAGGTCCTTAGGAGGTGATTTCAGTGTCAGAGCTTGTTACCCCTGCGCCCGCGCTGACGGCACTTGTCGAGTTGTGCAACGAGTTGTTCGCGACTGACGACATTACTGGCAGCGATAATTTCTTCATGCTCGGCGGGACCTCGCTGACCGCCGTCGAGCTGACGATACATCTCCTCGCCGGTTATGGATTCGAGCTTCCGGTCGAGGCGGTCTTCACCGAGAATACCCTGGCCGACCTGGCGCTGTGCTGCACGCTGCCGCAGAAGCCGGAATAGAATGCCGTTCTTCAAGCAATTAGACCTGTCGCCGCTGAAGGTTTCTGATTTCCGCATCGTGCTGTTCAGCGCCACGGTCTCGGTCTTCGGCGACGGCGTGACCTCGGTCGCCCTGGTATTCGGTGTGCTTGAGGCGACGAATTCAGTAAGTGATGTCGGTCTCGTTCTGTCGGCCCGCGTGATACCGCAGATCATCCTGCTCCTGGCGGGCGGAGCCATTGCGGATCATCACCGCAGAGACCGGGTAATGGCGCTCTCCCAGCTGGCGAGCGCGATCTTCCAGGGTTCGCTCGCGGTCGTCCTGCTCACCGGCGCGGCCCGGATCTGGATCATGATCGTCCTTTATGCGGGGCTGGGCTGTGCGCAGGCGATATTCCGGCCCGCCTCCAGTGGCCTGATCCCGCAGCTCGTCGACAAGAAAATGCTCCCGGCCGCCAACGGGCTGATGTCGATGGGGCAGAGCACGGGACAGGTACTCGGGCCGGCGCTGGGCGGGCTGATCGTGTCCGTCAGCAGCCCGGGGCTCGCTATCGGAATTGACGCCACGACCTTCCTGGTCTCTTCGATCTTGCTCTGGCGGGTCAAGAATGCCAGGCATCTGCTTCATGCGAGCAAGACCAGAGTCCTGCGAGATCTAGCGGAAGGCTGGTCACTGGTTCGTTCCCGGCAATGGCTCTGGGGCATGATCAGCTTCTTCGGGCTATTCCAGTTCGCGGTGCTCAGCGGTATTTTCGTCCTCGGACCTGAGGTGGCGCGCCTGCGCCTTGGCGGGGCGAGCGCGTGGGGTGCCATGCTGGCGGCCTCGGGGATCGGCGCCCTCCTTGGCGGCGCTCTTGCCTTGCGCTGGCGGCCTCGCCGGATGCTGGTCCGCGCGAACCTGAGCGCGCTTGGCGTGGTGCCGGTGTTCGTGGTGCTCAGCCTCGGTGCGCCCGAGGCCGCCGGCATTGCGGCTATGTTCCTTTTCGGGTGCGCGCTCGCCTACGCGGACACGCTCTGGGTCTCCACCTTGCAAGCGAACGTGCCAACGCAGCTGCTGTCCCGCGTCTCGTCGTATGACTACCTCGGCACGTTCGCGCTCCGGCCGCTCGGACTTGGCCTGGTCGGCCCGCTCGCGCTGCTGGTCGGGATCAACACGGTGCTGCTCGGCAACGCGGCGGTCGTGGTCGTCGGCGTCGCGGTCTTGCTCTGCTCGCGGAGCATCCGGCAGATCGGCATCCCCGAGACGCAGGCCGCCGAGCCGGAGCCGGTCGCGGCAGGAGGGACATGACGCCTCTGGTCGCGGTGAACTACGGCGTCGGCTCGGCCAGTCCCAGCGTGATAGCCGCCTCCGCCGGCGGATGCTGCGACCTGCTCTGGCACTGTGACGCGGCGGACGAGCACGGCGCGAAGATGAGGCCTGTGCTGGCGCGCCTGGGGACCGTGGTGATGTCCGCGCCGGACGCGACGACCGACGAGCGAGCCACGGCGATCGCGGCCCACCGGCCCGACGGCATCGTGACGTTCTGCGACCACCTGCTGGTAGAGACCGCGGAGTTCGCCCGGCGGCTCGAGCTTCGCTATCAGTCGCCGTCGGCCGCCGTGCCGCTCACGGACAAGTCAGCGCAGCGACAGGTCTTTCGGTCGGCGGGCCTGCAGCGCCTCGGGTTCAGCCGCGCGTCCAGCCCGGCGGCGCTGGCCTGCGCGGTCAGTGAAGTCGGCCTGCCTGCTGTCGTCAAGCCGGTGCACGGCTACGGCAGCTCGCACACCTTCCGGCTGGCTGGCGAGGGTGACCTGGAGGCGGTCATGGCCTGCCTGCCCGCAGCCGTGCTTGCAGACGGCTTCATCGTGGAAGAAGAGCTGGCAGGCCAGCCCGGCGTACTCGGCGACGGGATCGGCGACTACGTCTCGGTCGAGACCGTGACGGTCGGCGGGGAGCACCATGCCGTCGGAATTGTCGGCCGGCTCAGCCTGGCGCCGCCCTACCGTGAGCGCGGCGGCTTCTACCCTTCGACGCTGGCGCCCGATGTCGCGCGGGCGGTCATGGAGCTTGCCATCCGCGCGCTGTCGGCGCTCGGCGTTTCCTGCGGCGTCTGCCACACCGAGATCAAGCTGACGCCTTCCGGGCCTGAGATCCTGGAGGTGAATGGCCGCCTGGGCGGGCACGTCTCCTGGCTGCTTCGCCGCCACGGCGGGCCCGACCTGATCCGGGCCGTGCTGCTGGCAGCGCTCGGCTGCTGGGATCCTCCTGCGCCCTACGAGCCGGCCGGGGTGGCGTTCAGGCACGTACCGCCGGCGCCGATGCGAGTCGGAACCGTGGTCAGCGTCGACGGCATCCGCGAAGTGCGGGCCATGACCTGCGTGGAGGATCTGGCGATGCGAATCCGGCGCGGGATGGTTCTCGACTGGCGCGAGGGCACGGGAAGCTGCATCGCCGAGATCAGCGGCTGGGCCGACTCGCATGCGGCCATGGTCAGCTACACCACCCAGATCGAAGACAAGCTGCGGGTCTCACTAGCGGAGCGCTAGGTGAGCCGAGGTAAAGGTGCCGCCGTGTCCGCTGCCCCGAACGGCCAGAACATCGCCCGCCGGTTCCTGTCCCAGGCGGAGCGCTCGGGGCAGGCGGTCGCCGTCGCCGATGCGTCGGGCACCCGCACCTACCTGAACCTCGCCGAGCGGGCGATGGAGGTGGCTCAGCGGCTCGACCGGGCTGGGGTACCGGCCGGCGGGCCGGTCGGCCTCTCCGTGGACCGAGGCTGGCAGGTCGTCGCGGGCGTCCTGGGCATCTGGCTGCACGGCTGCGCCTATGTGCCGATAGACCCGGAATACCCGGCGCGGCGCCGCGATCTCATCGCCGGTGATGCCAGAGTGTCCCACGTCGTCACCGACGACGCGGAAGCAGGCATTTCGCTCGCGCGCCTGCCGCAGGCAGGCCCGGCGCACGTGCTGCCCGAGGGAACCGCCTACGTGCTCTACACCTCTGGCTCGACCGGGACGCCCAAGGGCGTCATGGTCACGCACGACAACCTGCGGGCGCTGCTGGACGCCGCCGCTCTGGTCATGCCCGCTGACGCGACCGACTCCGGCACGGTCTTTCACTCGTACTGCTTCGACTTCAGTGTCTGGGAGCTCTGGCGACTGCTCACCGTGGGCGGGCGCTGCGTGTACACCTCGAAGGAGGACACCCTCGACGGGGCCAGGCTCGCCCGCCTGCTGTCGGCGCAGGGCGTCTCCATCCTGAACCTCGTGCCGTCGGTCTTCGCCAACCTGGTGCGGGTGCTCGGCGCGCGGCCGGTGCCGCTGCCTGGCTTGCGCGAGGTGGTCTTCGGCGGAGAGCCGGTCAATATCGCGGCCGTGCAGGCATGGTACGGACTCGGGCTGGCACCCGATGCCGAGCTGATCAATATGTACGGGATCACCGAGACGACCGTGCACGTCACGGCCAAGCGCCTGAGCCGGCTTGAACTAGCCGCTCAGCGGGCCGGGACGCCTATCGGCCGTCCGCTGCCGCACCTGGAAGTGGCGGTGCTCGACGACCAGGGTCGCGCGGTCCCGCCCCAGGTCACGGGCGAGATGTACGTCGCCGGCGCCGGGGTCTGCGCCGGCTATCTCGACCGGCCAGAACTGACCGCCGAGCGCTTCGTCTGCCTGCCTGGCGACCAGCAGCGCCGCAGGTGGTACCGGACCGGCGACCTCGCGCAGGCTGACGACCATGGCGAGCTGATGTTCATCGGTCGCCGTGACGCCCAGATCCAGCTGCGCGGATACCGGATCGAGCTCGGCGAGATCGATGCCGCCATGCGCCAGCTGCCCGGAGTGGCAGACGGGGCAGCCGCGGTCGTCGCCAACCGTCAGGGCGAGCCAGTGCTAGTGGCCTGTTACGTCCCGGTCGCCGGGGACGGCGCTGTCAGCACGGCCGCGCTTCGGGCGATCCTCGGCGAGCAGCTGCCTCGCCATATGGTGCCCGTGACGCTCGTCTCCGTCGCCCAGCTGCCGGTCACTCCGGAGGGGAAGCTGGATCGGGCGGCCGTGTCACGGCTCCTAGCACCCCGATGAGCTCAGCTGCCGAGCTCCGGCTAAGGAAGTGCCCGCCGGGTACAGCCAGAGCGCTGAATTCCGCAGTGCTGAGGGCCCGCCAGCCCTGGACGTCGTCGAGACACATTTCGCCGTCATCGGTGCCGACGAGCGCGGTAATCGGTACCGGGATCACGTCGGAGGCACCTTCGAAGCTCTCCGTCAGCTGACAGTCAGCTCGCATCGCCATTTCGACCATGGGCCACAGCTGGTCAGGAAAGGCGTCCTGCAGACCGCCGAGCTGGCCGATAGCGACGCGAAAAGCGGGGCCATCGAGCCGGGAAAGGCGCTCCCGAGGATGGAGAGCAGGCAAATCGAGCGGAGGGATCTGAGAGGCGACGAAGAGCCGTTCCGGCAATCTCCCCCCGAGGCGCATAAGTTGAACTATGACCTCGTACGCGAGATATGCCCCGAAACACTGGCCGTAAAAGACCGCAGCCGGATCAATCAGCGGCCCGATTTCAACCGCTATAGCGACGGAAGCTTCGTAAAGACTCGTAAAGCCGCCGTGTCCGCTAGGCGACGTTCACGGCCAGGAAGCCGTATAGCGCAGACCAGGATGTCTTCACTCGCGACAGCCGGCCAGGTGCTGAACTCCGCAGCTCCGGCGCCGGCATGCGGAAAGCACCAGATCTGACGACGACCGCGCAACGGCTCTTGCCGGAAGCATTCAACCGAGTACGTCTGCGGCAGATGCAGCATTTCCAGCATAGCACCAGAGTAGGCGCCTGGCCGGCACCGCTCGACGGCAAGGGCTCATTGCCGGGCACCGGAACCGGCGTGGTGAGGGCTACGTTCATAGGAGATGCGTTGACAGTTGACATCTGAAAGGCGCTTGGTGTTCCTTGGCCCGGGGGAATGTGCTGATCCGCTCGGAGGTTCCTTGCAATCTTCACGTGATCCCCGGCGGGGCGCGATGCCTGCGGCTACTGACGGCGAGAAGCCGGGCCGGCGTGCGCTGAGAGCGAGCACGGTTCCCGGTGCCGACTCAAGGAAGCCTGGTGCTAACCGCTCGCATTCCCTGATTGATTTCGCCCGGTCGGTGGAAGTCAGAAGATCTGGTCTGATCTTCCAGCGTAATCTCGCCTTTCGCATTTGGGAAGCCATCGGTCAGCAAATCCTCGAAGTCGCGGACTCGTCCACCTGGTGGATAGGCGACTGGCTGATATACGGCGAGATGAACTTCCAGGACAGATATACCGAAGCAATCGCGATGACCGCGCTCAATTACCAGACGCTTCGTAACTACGCCTGGGTCGCCCGCCGTTTCGACCTGTCCAGGCGGCAGTGCGGCCTCAGCTTCGGGCACCACGCCGAAGTGGCCGCCCTCGATCGCCCTGAGCAGGACTTCTGGCTGCGCAAGGCCGTCGAGCTTGGCTGGTCACGCAACCGGCTGCGCAGCGAGGTGAGAGCCAGCATCAAGGAGCGTCAGGCGGGAAATCCCCCTCCGCTTCGTGAAGCCGTGCTCGACGAAGACGAAGGGCAGTCGCCGCTCGAAGTGCAGTCGCCTGGCGACCAGCACGCAGCGAGCATTCACCTGCACCTCACTTCCGGCCAGTTACTGCGATTCACGGTGGCGGCAAAAAGCTCGGGTTTAGAGGTGCATGAGTGGGTGATCGCCACGCTTGAGTCGGCCTTCAAGTCACACCGGACCGGGTCCTGGGTCACCTGATAGGCGGCCATTGGCCGAACTGTGGCATTCATCATCGCTTGTCGGCCTTGTCCCGCCGGCGGGACAAGGCCGACCCGGCAGGCAGACCGCCACCTGCGCCTGTCCTGGGCGGGGATCCCCTGATGACCCGCCTGCCGCTCAGGACGGTTGCTTGACCGTTGGCTGCGACGTACCCGGTGTGTAGTCTGACGCTGCAGTGGTGTGAGAGAAATCCTGGCAGTCATTGCCTGACGTGACGAGCGGACGTTCTCAGAGTGAGCGAATTAAGCGAGCAAACCCTCTCCGATCTCAAGGACGCATTCGCTGCGGAGTCCGCCACCGTCCAACGCTATGCCTATTTCTCGCAGCTTGCCGAAATCGAAGGGCAGGCCGAAGTCGCGAAGATCTTCAGCGACCTCGCGGAGAGCCTGGCGTGTGTCGCCCACGGTCATTTCGACTTCTTGTGCGAGGTGGCCGATCCGGCCTCCGGTCAGCCGGTCGGAGAGACGAGGCTTAACCTCGCGGCGGCGCTGGCGACCGAGCTGAGCGGGGCGACCGAACTCTATCCCCGGCTGGCCGACGAAGCTCTGGGTGCCGGGCTCGCTGACGTCGCCAGCTGGATGATGACTCTGATCGCGCTCAAGAAAGCGCACAGCGACCGGCTAGCAGAGGTACTCGCCGGAGCCGCGGAAAGCTAACCCGCCGCCCTGGTAAAGCACGGGCCGATGCGAAGGGAAGGGCCGGTCATCGTAGAGCTCGCCAGCACCGAGAACAGGCTGCCATATGACGCGGCATCGATCATCATTTCCTCGGGTCTCGAAGCCGTGCGACGCAATCCGTCGATGTACATCGGCTCGACCGGGATCGCCGGCTTGCACCAGCTCGTCTTCGAGCTCGTCGACAACGCCGTAGACGAGGCCACGGCAGGCTATGGCGCCGATCTCACGGTGTGCCTGCACGAAGATGGATCGTGCTCGGTCACCGACAACGGGCGCGGCATTCCCACCGGGACACATCCGGAAGCGGGTCGGCCGGCCTGTGAGGTCGTGCTGACGACCCTGCATTCCGGAGGCAAGTTCGAGGGCTCGTTCTATGCGACGCCGGCCGGACTGCATGGTGTCGGGATGGCCTGCGTCAACGGCCTGTCGATGTCACTTCGGCTCGACGTCTGGGACGGCACGTCCCACTTTCGGCAGGACTTCGAGTGCGGAAAGCCGATCGCTGATCTGGAGGTGCTGGAGAGCACCGGGCGTACCGGGACGCGCATCCAGTTCCGGCCCGACGCCACGATCTTCGATTCGACCGAGTTCGCACCGAGCCTCATCGCCGAGCGGCTCGAGGAGATCGCCTTCCTCCACCCCGCGCTGCGGATCGCGCTGACCGACGAGCGCGCCGGGACAATTCAGTCGTTCAGCGGTGACGGCGGCATCAGGGCCTTCCTCGACAATCGCGGCAGGGATGCGGTGACCGTCCATCCCGAGCCGATCATGGTGACCGCGCGAAGCGGGCCGATGTCTGCCGAAGTCGCCTTCCGGTGGACCGAGGGCTACGCGGAAGAGATCTGGAGCTACGTCAACACCCTGCGGACCAGTTACGGCGGCGAGCACGTCGACGGGCTGCGGGCGGGGTGGCCAATGCCGTCAACCGGTACGCGGTCACCCACGGGCTGCTCGGCGCGCTTGGCAGGCAGGCACCGGCAGGCCAGGCCATCACGACCGTCGACATCCTGGAAGGGCTGACCGCCGTGATCTCGGTCAGCATGGAGCGCCCCCAGTTCGACGGCCAGACCAAGAAGCGGCTGCAGAGCGCCCAGGCGGCCGAGTTCGTCCGGCAGGCCGTCGAGGACGCGCTGACCCGCCGGCTGGCCGGCGACGAGGACCTCGGACGGCGCATCGTCGAGCGAGTCGTCACCGCTGCCCGGTCCCGGCTCGCGGCCCGGCTCATCAGCGGAACGCCCAGGTTCCAGCGTCGCGAGGCCGACGTCGACTACGAGGCCTACAAGCGCCAGTTCGGGATTCGCTCCCGCACCTGGCACGATTCCTGCTCGTGGCTGACGGACCAGGGACTGCTGGCCAAGCACGCCGAACTCTGCGACGTGTCGCCGGACGCGCGCATGCTCGACGTGTGCTGCGGCAGCGGGGTCGTCGGCAACGCGTTCAAGGGCAAGGTCGAGCAGATGGTGGGGCTCGACATCACGCCGGAGATGGTGCGCCTCGCCTCGACGCGGCTTGACGTGGTGCACGAGGGGACCGTGTACGACCTCCCGTTCGACGCGGCCAGCTTCGACATCGTCGTCAACCGGGAGGTGCTGCACCTCCTGCCGAACCCGGAGAAGCCGGTCTCGGAGATCTTCCGGGTCCTGCGCCCCGGCGGCCAGTTCATCGTCGGGCAGATCGTTCCCTATAGCTACGTGGACGCGTACTGGATGTTCCGCGTCTTCAAGAAGAAGCAGCCGCTGCTCTGCCAGATGTTCCTGGAAGAGGACTTCCGGCGGCTGCTGCTCGGCGCGGGCTTCACGGACCTGCGCATGGAGGAGTACTTTCTGTGGGAGTCGATCGACCTGTGGATCAACACCCACGAGACGTCGCCGGTGCATCGGCAGGAGATCTACCGCCTCTTCTACGAGGCTCCCCGGGCCGTCCGGGCGGTGCACCCGTTCGAGATCAGCCCTGAGGGTGCGATCAGGGACAAGTGGCGCTGGTGCGTGTACTCCGCCAGGAAACCGCGATGACGGTCGAGGCTGGAGCTGTCGACACCGGCCTCGTCAGGTCGGCTGAGCGGCTGGCCAGATTTCGCGAGTCCCGCCCGTCGCCGGTCGAGGACTTCAGCTCACGCGTCGAGCAGCTGATCGTTTTAGCATCGAGTTCCCGAGGTGGCTCGAGCATGCTCGCTGAGCTGCTGCGAGCTTCCGATTCCCTGATTCATCTGCGCGGTGAGATCAATCCCTTCCTGCGCCTGGTCGGCCTGGCCTTCCCGGCCTGCGAAAGCGACTCCGACCTGCTGAATGGCGACCACCTCCGGCGGCTGGCTCCGGAGCTGCGCAAGGTGCTGGACACCGAGCTCGGCCTGGATGCGGGGAATCCGTCGGAGACCATCGGAGACGATCAGCTCTTCGGCCTGGAGACGGCCTGGCGACTGGCGGTGCAATGGCCGACGCTGGACTTCGACCCCGTCGCGATCGCCGCCTTAGCGCAGCGCGTCCTTTCCAAGCTGCGGTTCGAGAACCACTGGGCCCCCGGAGAGCTTCGTGAGACCTCGAAATTCCACGTCGAGTTGCTGCGCGAGCTGAAGGCGCAAGGGCAGCCGGTCAGCGCGCGCTACTACGACCTCCCGCTCAAGGACCGGCGGGAGACACCCGACGACAGCGTGGACCGCGCGCCCGGCAAGGTCATACTCGAAGAGCCCCCGTTCATCTTGCAGCGACCCTGGAAGCAGGCGGGTGAGCGGGAGCTGGCCACCAAGGCGCTCGTGATCAAGTCACCCAGCAACGCCTACCGGCTCTCTTTCCTGCGCTCGCTCTTCCCGGGCGCCAGGATCCGCGTCGTCCACCTGACCCGGAATCCGGCCGCATCGATCAACGGCCTGTACGACGGCTGGCTGTACGGCGGTTTCCACGCCCATCGCATGGCCGATCCGCTTGGCATCATCGGCTATTCCGACGGCTTGAGCGACGATCGGCGGCAATGGTGGAAGTTCGACCTGCCCCCAGGGTGGCGGGACTTCACGCACTCAGCTCTGCTCGACGTGTGCGCCTTCCAGTGGCGCGCGGCCCACGAGATGATCCTGGCCGACCTCGACCAGGGCGACACGAGCTATCTTCGCATCAGGTTCGAGGATCTCATCAGCGGCCAGAGCCTGCGGATCAGGACCTTTGGCAGGCTGTGCGACTGGCTCGGCATCGATCTGACCGGCTCGTTCGACAGCGCGGTGCGTAAGGGCATAGCGCCGATCTCGGCCACGAGGGTCCCCGGCCGGGGTCGCTGGCACCAGCGGGCCGACAAGATCCTGCCGGCCATCAACGATCAGTGCAGGACAGTCGCGGTACGGCTTGGCTATGGCAACCAGGATTGCTGGATCTGAGCCCCCGAGTACGCTCGGCGGCCCTGGCTGGCTGCCGAGGCAGGCGTCGCACGCCGACGAGGTCAGTGCCGGGCAGCTGTGGCAGCGATCGGGTTACCGGTCGGAGGTCTCCGCGCTGTGCTCGGTGATGCTGTGCTGGCCGCCTGACAGCATCGCGGCGATCGAGAACCCGCAGCACAACCTCATGCTCGGCCAGGTCGACCTCGGCGAGCTGAGGGAGCAAGCGCAATCCGTCGCGGAGACTTACCGCCGCAACGGCATCGACGTGCAGCTGGCGAGGCCGGGACCGGCCGCGCCGCCGAATCTGATCTTCATGCGGGATCTGTTCTTCATGACCGCCGACGGCGCACTGCTCGCCAGGATGGCCTCGACCCAGCGCGCGGGCGAAGAGCGGCATGCCGCCGCTGCGCTGGCGCAGGCCGGCTACCCGATCGCGCGCACCACGGCAGGCACCGCCACCTTCGAAGGCGCCGACGCGCTCTGGCTCGACAGCGAGACCCTTGCTGTCGCGGTCGGGTTCCGCACCAATGCCGGCGGCCTGGCTGAGGTCCGCCGGGCGGTGAGCCACCTCGGCGCCAGGGTGACCGCCGTTCGTCTTGGTCCCGGCGTCCAGCATCTGCTCGGCGCGGTGACCCTCATCGACGAGCGGGTCGCGGCGCTGCACGCGGCCGGGGCCGACCACCGGCTGCGTCGCCTGCTGCGGGAGCGGGACTACCGCGTGATCGAATTCGAGCCCGACGACGAAGTGGTTACCGGGCGAGCGATGAACTTCGTGACGATCGCCCCGGCAAGGTCGTGATGCCCGCCTGGCGCGCCCTGGCGACGCGACGCAGGCTGGAAGCGGCCGGCGTTGACGTCCAGACGGTGCTGATCAGTCAGTACGCGATGGCGGCCGGCGGCCTGGGCTGCCTGACCGGCATCTTGCACCGGGAGCGATGACCCGCGCTCACGGGTAAATGGACGGATTGTCCAGCGGAAGCTTGAGCCACGAGATCATCTGCCGCAGCTGGTGGTAGGCCGCCATCCGCTGCGCGTCGTCGTCGGCCTCTTCGGCGTCGGCGATGGGCTGCCAGAGGCGGTGGATCATCACCGGGCCGATCTCCAGCAGGCCGCCGCTCCCGCCGGTGGCCCAGCGCGCCAGCACGTAATGCACGAGTGCTCCGACGGGAATGCCCAGGTTGGCCGACATGCCCTGCAGGGTCACCATCGGATCGAGGTGGCCATACATCTGCACGTCGGACTTGAAGTTCGCGTGCGGATCGTCGGCCGGCCAGGTGGCCTTCCACTGCCGGAGCCGGACGACGAGCTGACCCTCGTCGTTCTTCCAGAAGTCCTGCTCATCAGCTGACGTCATGGTGCCTCCTTCGCGCGACCGCCTTGAGGTACAGCCAGCGAACGGTCGCATCCCTGCGCCATCGCCACAGGTAGTTGGCATCTTTTCGGAAGGAACGGTATTCCACGGCAGTGCGAAGGGCGAGATCTCGCCACCAGAGCCCGACCGGGGAAGGCCCCGGCGCTGACCGCCCCGTCGCGGCCGTCCCTGCCGGATAACCCAGCTGGTCCATCAGCGGACCGACCGCGATCTCGACCTGCGTCCGCTCGCTGGGCGTCAGAGCGTCCCGGTAGCGCGCGACGCTGGTGGTCGCGATCGGCCGGCTGGTGTTCGCCCAGGACTCGGCGAGCCGGGCGGTTCGCCGCGCGGCGGCTGAACGGTGATAGTCGAGCATCCCTTCCTCGTACCGCTCGCCGATGAACTCGCAGACCCTGGCTATCTCCTTGGCTGGCTCGCGGACTAAGTCTTCGTAGCGCATCAGGTGAACGACCTCGTCGCCGTGCCGGTGCAGGGCCGCGAGCGCGCTTTCCTGCTGGCGTCGCCACAGCATCGCGGTCAGGACGGGGTGGCAGGGGCCGAAGACCGAGCGCCTGGCCGATGCCGCGACGTCACGCGGATCGCGGACCAGCCACACGAAGCGAGCCGCCGGATACTCACGGAGGACCTCTGGGACGTAGTCGACCATGAAGGTGCTCTTGCAGCCCCACCGGGGCTTGCCCTCAGCCTCCCGGTACTGCTCGTAGATGGCGGAGACCACGCCGAAGAGAGTCGAGCTTGCCGCCGCGACCACGCGGTCCTCGTCGATGGGGTGCTCCCAGGGATGGAGGTGGGCGCGCAGCAGCGCGAGCGCGTCGCGAGCCAGCGCCCGCCGGTTCGGCTCCTCGCGCAGATCCCCGTACCTCGGGGCGATCGGCGCGAGGTAGCGCATGAAGTGCGGCGGATGCGGGATCGCGACGCTGGGATGAGCGTTCAGCACCAGGCGCAGCAGGTTCGAGCCTGACCGTTCGGTCCCGATGATGAAAATCGGGCTGTCAGATCGAGCCTGCTGCGCTTGCGATGCTTCGCTCACGCGGAGGTTGCGTCCGCTGGCGTCTCGAGCAGCTTGGCGCCGCACGGCATGAGCGAACTGCCGGTCTGAGCGACGACGGGGTCGCCCACCTTGTCGAGCGTGAATCGCTCCGAGCCTGGCACCAGCGGTGCGGCACCGGAACTCCACTTGGACCGCCAGCCCTCGCCCGCGTAGGAGGTCGAGCGTGGCTGGCCGTCGTCTGGCTGCGGGTGGAAGTAGCTGAAGTGCTCGGGCCAGTGCTTGAAGTCCATGACCGGACCCGGCTGGTAGGCGTCGTAGATCCGCTTGTAGGCGTCGCGGCAGGCCTGCTCGGGCAGGCTCGTCACGTTGAGGAACTCGTCCTCGTGCAGCGCCTGCTCGATCGAGAGCCAGTTGAGGTGGTCTATCTCGCTGCGCATCAGGCCGCGCTCGACGGACTGGTTGTAGACGGTCGTGCCTGGCATGGCTGAGAGGTACTTCACGCGGGTGACGTGGTTGTACTGCTCGGCGAACTCTGCCATGTGGTTGAGCGATTCCTCGGTCTCGTTCGGCAGCCCGACGATGAGCAGCGCTCCGAACCGCACTCCCGCGTCGAACGTCGCGTTCATCGCCCGGATTGTGAGGTTCTCAGAGCTGCCCTTGCGCGCCTCGCGCAGCACCTCGGGGCCAAGCGATTCGACCCCGTAGAGGATGATGTCCGCGCCGGCGTCGCGCATCGCCGTGGCCCTTGGTGCGTCCATGTCCGCGCAGCGGGTGAGGCACGTCCAGCGGAGGTCGTGATCCTTGATGACGTCGCAGATCTCGATGGTCTGCTTGCGGTGGGAGCTGAAGGTCAGGTCGACGAAGAAGCAGAAGTCGATGTTGTACTGGCTCTTCAGCCAGGCCAGATCCCGGTCCATCTTCTCCGGCGACTTCGCCCGCACCTGCGGCGTCGTCCGGTAGCAGAAGGAGCAGTCCATCTTGCAGCCACGGCTGTAGGAGGAGATGATCTGCGGCTGCAGGCCCATCGGACTGCTGGTCTGCGGCCAGAGGTCGAGCCGCATCCTGGGCAGCGAGTCCAGGTCCATCATCTGGCCACGGGGCCGGGTCTTCTTGACCTTCTTCTCGGCGTCGCGATACCAGATGCCCCGGATCGTCGGCAGGTCCGCCTGCCACCGGCCTGCGCAGTAACTCTCCATCACCTCGAGGATCGTGATCTCGCCCTCGCTGATCACGGCGACGTCGCAGTCGGTCTCCTCCATGAAGATGTGCGGCACCGAGGTGACCAGCGAGCCGCCGCAGATGATGGGAATCTCAGGGGCGGCGTCCCTGACCATGCCCATGAGCTCACGGCACCAGGGGAAGTTGTCCTCGAAGGTGCAGATGCCCAGGACATCGGTGTCCCCCATGATCTGCTGGTAAGCCGCCTGCATGGGGTTCGGCGTGTAGCGGACGTCCACCACCCGGACCGGGTAGCCGGCATTGTGCAAGACGGTCGAGATGTAGGTAGCGCCCTCGTACGGCGATGTCAGGAAGAACTCCCAGCCGCGAGGCATCGTGAAGGGAGACGGGCCGACGATGAGCGTAAAGCGCGGGAGCGCGGGGTCGGTGGCGACGGGAGTCTCATCCTGCTCCCGCATCTGCGTCATGTACTTCGCGTCGACTTGCTCGTTCGCGTCGGTGTAGAGAGCAGGTGCTAATGACAGCATCTTGGGCATGTCGGGTCCTTTCTTAGTGGACATCCCCGGTCACGACCGGATCGGCCTGGCCGACCTGGTCTAGACGGCCATGAGTTGGCGACATCGCTGTGAGGGCGGTTCCCTTCTTCTCATTCGGATCGGCCTGGAGGTCGTAATGCTCGACACCGCTGCCGTCGGCACGCCAGATGATCTTGCGGCGCCCCTCGATGCGGACAGAATGCAGCGGACGCAGTCCTGAGTAGCCAGTGCGTTCCTCGGGAAAGTACGTCTCCGAATAGGCCACTCTGGGCGCCGCGGGCGCATCGCCGAAGAATTCCGACAGCGACGCCCCGTCGCTAGCCGGCGCCGGAAGCCCGAGCAGGTCGAGCACCGTCGGCATGATGTCGACCAGTCGCACCTGATCGGCCACTTGCCGGCCAGCGGGCACGCCCGGCCCGGCAGCGATCAGCGGGACGTGCTGCGTCGCGTCGAAGAGCAGGCAGCCGTGCCCTTCCTCGTAGGGATGGCCCAGATCGCCCGAATGGTCGTTCGGGTACCAGCCAGCCAGGTCCTCGCCGTGGTCGGAGAAGCAGACGATGATCATCGAGTCGAGATCGTGCCCGGCATCTTCGATGCCCTTCAGCAGGCGCTGGAGATAGGCGTCGGAGTAGGCGACCTCGCCCTCGTACGGATTGGCGACCGGGACTCCGACGTCCTCGGGCGGCTCATAGGGCCAGTGGGCGTCGAAATAGTGCGCGAAGAAGAAGAACGGCTCTTGTGCGCCGGCCAGCCATTCCAGCGAGCGTTTCGTGACGAGCGGAGCTCGTTTCAAGGCCAGGCCGCGCATCTTGACATCTCCGACGGTCAGCGGGTCCCGGCCGTCGGGCAGCAGGGGGATCTCGTCGTCGTAGAAGTCGAATCCCCGGTTGATCCCGTACCACTTATTCAGCCCGGGGCAGGAGACGACTGCGCCCGTCGAGTAACCGGCCTTCCCGAGACATTCCGCCAGCGTCGGCACATCCGCGCACAGTTGCTCGCGCAGCAGGTGCCTGATCCCGTGGGACGGCGGCTGCAAGCCGGTGAAGACCGTGGCGTGGCTGACCGGTGTCAGCGGGCACGACGACACCGCCTGCTGGAAGGTGACGCCTCGTCGGCGTAACTCTTCGATGCCCGGCATAGCGCCGGAGTACGCGACGTCAGCACGCACCGTATCTAGTGAGATCAGCAGTACATTGGGCAGTGTTTGCTGGCTTTGGGCTTGTTGGCTTTGGGCCGGTTGGCTCATTGTGAAGTGCCCGACTGTCGGATTTCGTGATTTATCAGCGACGCCTCGCGAATGGTCCCCATACTCGCTCGCTGCTATGGAGCAGTCAAGAAGCCGCAGGCCGCAGGTGCCTGCGGCCGTGCCGCCGCCATCCGCTCTCTTGCGGGCGGGTCGCGCAGGCGTGAGACTCGATGGGATCCCGATGAGGAGAAACTGCGAAAATGAGTACCAAGCAGGGACAAGTCGTCGACCATTTCGTCGCCCGCGCTCCGATCTACAATCGGTCGAGCGCCTGGTGCACCGATGATGAATTAGGAGCGCTGGTCCTTGCTGCCGCGCAGCCCGGACCGGCCGATCGCGTCCTTGACGTAGCGTGCGGCACTGGCCTGGTTTCCCGGCGGTTCAAGGGCGTCGCCGCGCACGTGACAGGCGTCGACATCACTCGTGAGATGGCCGACCAGGCGCAGCCGTACCTGGACGAGCTGGTGATCACCGGCGCGGAGTCGATGCCGTTCGAGTCGGCCAGCTTCGACATCGTCGTGTCGCGGCAGGGCATCCAGTTCATGGCCCTTCCGCAGGCCATCCACGAGATGGTCCGGGTGACCAGGCCGGGAGGCCGGGTAGTTCTGGTCAACCTGTGCGCTTACGGAGCGGCTGACGCCGGCGAGTACTTCGAGATCCTTCGGTTGCGCAACCCGGTACGGCGGCACTTCTTCGTGCCCGAGGACCTGGACCGGCTGCTTCGTGACGCTGGCTGCGAGCCCGTGACCCTGCAGCGCTACGTGTCGGTAGAGGACGTCGACGTCTGGTCCGATAACGGCGCTATCGACGAAGCCGCCCGGTCGGCGATTCGCGGTATTTACCGGGCTGCCTCAGCCGAGTTCGCGAAGCTGCACGCTGTCGAAGAGGCGCAAGGCAGGCTGGTGGATCACATGCTGTTCATCATCGCCGTAGGGACCAAGAGGTAGCGGCGGCCTCAGTTTGCTTGAGGCCCCGCATTCCTTGCTGGTGGAGATACCAGGCCAGACGCCCAGTGAGAGCGCGACCATGGCGATGCCCGCGAAGCCACAGGTCATCGACCGGACAAGAGAACGACCCCCGAGCACGGCAAAATCGCGGCCATTGTGGCATCACGTCCCCCTAATCCCAGCGATGGCACATTGACACTACACCGTTCAAATTGATGGTTCGATGATCTTTTCTCGCCGTCAGCTCCCGACAGCAGCAACTAGGGTGCGGGGGCGGGTTGTTGTCTGGGGGGAGGGTTTTCGGGTGCTGTCTGGAGGGTTCTCGCTGGGTGGAGGTTTTTCGGGCTGGCGCGGGAGGTTTTCCGGTTCGGGTGGGGAGGTTTTCCGGGTGGGGGAGAGTTTTTCGGGTTCCTGGGGGAGGCGTTCCGCGCCGGGGAGAGTTGACCGCGTGATAGCACCCCTAAGTCTCCTGCATGCGGTAACCCTCCCCGGAGGACCCGGGAATCTTCCTGGGGCGGCTGGTGCCGGGCAGCCTGGGTCCTGCCCTCGCGGGGACTGGCGCCGGCGGCGTGCTCAGGTCCGCTGCCGCAGGACGGGGAGACAGGCCCTGCCGGGGGTGCTGCCTGGCCGGCGCGGACGGGTGCGGGCAGGAACCGGGGGTGCTGGCCGGCCGGGTCTGCCGGGGTCACGCACACGCGCAGGTCGCAAGCTTGATCAAAATAGTTTAAGTGGGATTGTGTCTGTATGACAGTAAATAGGGATATGCTGTTCTCAATCGGCTGGCATCTCCGCATGACACTGAGGACAGGTCGTGGGCGGGTCGTCGTCGGCGACCGCGCCGCAGCGCTGGCAGACCCGGCGCAGCAGGCACGCGGGATCGCCGGGGATTTCCTCGTCGCCGGTGACCGCGAGCCACGGCTTGCCTGGTCGCTGCTGGCTCATTGCTGCATCAGCCTTTCTGCTAGCACGGCAGCTTCGCTGCGGTCGACGTCCCTAGTGGCGGTCAGCAGCGTGATCGGGCCGCGCTCAGACTCGGTGACCAGGTGCTGCCAGGCCCGCTCGTGGTCGCTGTCCGCTAGCTCGGCGAGGTAACGGCGCCTGAACTCGGCGAACTTCGCCGGCTCGTGGCCGTACCAGCGACGCAGCTCCGCCGACGGGGCGACATCCTTGACCCACTGGTCGAACTTTCCTGACGCCTTGGACACGCCTCGTGGCCACAGTCGGTCGACCAGGATCCGCTTGCCGTCCTGTGGTGACGGCGCCTCGTAAATACGGCGAATCCGGACATCAGGAGTTCTGCTCACTAGCTCGCCTCTACGGACATCATACGAACTCCGGGTGATCTCTTTCTGTAACTGAACCGATACGCAGGGTAACTCCATGTCACGATGAGCGGGCTCAGGTCTCCGCGCTTCCGGCCCAGTCTTGTCTGACCAGGTGGTTCGGCCGCCATGAGCTTGTTTCCCATATCTGGCCGGTTCTCTGCGCAAGGGAGCTCAATCATGCGTTTTGCTCGCTGCCTCGCCCTGGCTGCGGTCGGCTCAGCCGCCGTTGCCGGGGCGGGCCTGACCGTCGCGACGCCTGCGCTGGCGTCGTCTGCCCATCCGCGTCCGACGTTCATCGGACGCTTCCACCGCACCAGGCTGGTGGGGTCGACCGTGCCGCACAACGGTGACGTCAACCCCTACGGCGTAGCTGTGATCAGGCACAATCTCGGGCGGCTGCGCCGGGACAACGTCCTGGTCAGCAAGTTCAACAACAAGAAGAACCTGCAGGGTACGGGTTCGACGATCGTCCAGGTGAGCCCGCACGGCAAGACGCGGCTGTTCGCCCGGATCTCCGGCCGTCACCTGCCTGGGGCCTGCCCGGGCGGTATCGGGCTGACGACGGCGCTGGTGATCGTCCACGGCTGGGTGATCGTGGGCAGCACGCCGTCGCGCAACGGGCTGGCCGCCACCGCCAGGGCCGGGTGCCTGCTCGTGCTCGACAGCCGCGGCCGGGTCCGCGAGACGTTCTCCGGGCACGGCATTAACGGTCCCTGGGACGCGACCGCCGTGACCCACGGCCCGCACGCCTCGTTGTTCGTCACGAACGTGCTCAACGGCACCGTGGCTGCCAAGGGCAAGGTCGTGCACCGGGGCACTGTCCTGCGGATCAGGCTGAGATTCCACCGTGGCCGACTGCCGAGGATCACCAGCAGGACCAAGGTCGGCTCTGGCTTCTTCCAGCAGGCCAGTGCCTCGGCGTTCGTGATCGGGCCGACCGGGCTCGGGCTCAGCCGGCACGGCTCGCTGTATGTCGCAGACACCGGCCAGAACCGGATCACGGTCATCAGGCACGCGCTGACCAGGCGCAGTTCGGCCGGCACCGGCCAGGTGGTGACGCGGCGTGGTTTCCTGAACGCTCCGCTGGGCCTGGCGATCGCGCCCAACGGCCACATCCTCACCGTGAACGGCGGGGACGGCCGCATTGTCGAGACCACGCCGGGTGGCAGGCAAGTCGCCAGCAAGTTCCTCGACCGATCTGGCAGCCCACCTGGCTCGGGCGCGCTGTTCGGCCTGGCTGTGAGGCCGCACGGATCGGGTGTCTACTACGTGGACGACGCGGCGAACACGCTGCGGCTGCTCTTCCGAGGTGGCCGATCGTCCTGCGGGTGTGGCTAGCCGGGACTTAGCCGGGACAGGGTCGTGCAGCCGGACGTCATCGTGAGTCCGGCTGCACGAGCCTCGGGGAAGGGCCAAGGCAGCCGGAGCAAAAGATCAGGACTCGTCGATCGAGGAGTCGGGCCCGCCGTCGAGTACGTAAGTATCGTCGACTTCCTGCTCGAATAGGTCAGTGGCTCCGAGATCAGTGGCCTCGACTATGTCGCCGGTTCCGTCGTCTTGTCCTGCGCTGTCCTTGAAGATTCTCCCACAGATGACCAGATAAAGCTGCTCTGGATAGGGGATATGGTCGATTCTGCGCAGCGCCTGGTCCTGACCGGCCGACTCGACCACGAATTCGCCAAACCCCAGCAACCGGCCGGCAAATGACCGGTGGAAGCTCATGTCCGTGACCTTGGACAACGGCATCATCGCGACGCTTCTGGTGAACAAACCGGAGGTCAGCAGGATCCGTTCCGAGGTAATGACGAAGTAATCGACCGCCCAGTTGACGGCCTTCCATAGCAGATTGACCAGCAGAACGACCCAGCCGGCCCAGACGATGCCCGCGAAAAGAGTATGCCCGCGCAATACCGTTGCTGACAGCACTGCCGCGACAAGTAGTCCGCCTACCGCTTGTACGGTCGATGGCAAGAGTACAGCCGGATGTCGCCGGACCGTCGCCACGCGAACTTCGCGCGGAAGCAAATACTTGTCGACGGCTGCTTGTTCATTCCGGGTGGTTGCCGCTCGGCTCATGCGCTACAGCTTTATGTGATTCAGGAACGCGGACAAGGAGTTACCTGCTGTCTTCAGCCAGCCAATGGCACCGGAGACTACATTAGCGGCACCTTGCGGTGAGGTAGCAAGGTAGTAGATGACGAAGGCGATGGCAGCCCAGGTCAGGACCTTCTTCAACACGGCGATCACCTCCCTACCATGCGCTTCGACATACCTACCGCCGCTGAGGACAGCATAACCCAGCAGCTACGCAACACCAATGGCCGCAACCGATCAAGGTAACCCTAACGGTCCGGCAGCGCAGGCCGCCGCATCCACGCCGATTCTTGCCCGAAAAGCCGTTACTGTTCTGACTGCGGCGCGCGCGAGGTCACAGGACGAAGCGCTCGGCGACCCCGTGCTAGCCAACACCGTGCAAACCAGCTCTCGACCCTGGACGTGGAGTGACTATGACCGAGGTGACAAGCAGTGACTTCTGCATAGCCGTCTACCGCGAGGACGAGGTGTGGGAGGCCGAGGCGCTCCCTGTCGCCGTCACCGAGAGTCTCGACGCGATCGTTCACGCGCTGCGGCAGCTGCCGAGCATCGGCGGTGTGATCGGGCTCATTGCGATCGGTGACGACTTCTTCGTGATCACGCGCGTCATCGGGGGCCAGGTATCGCTGTTCGTCTCCGACCTGACCGCGTCCGTGGACTGGGCGCTGGCCAGGGAGGTACTCGAGTACCTCGACATCGAGGTCCCCTACGACGAGGACCTCGACCAGGTGCTGCCCGCTGGAGATCTGTCCATCCTGGCTGACCTTGGCGTGGACGAGATGGAGCTGTGCGCCCTGTCGGGTGACCTGGACCTGTTCCCCGATGAGGTACTCGCCAGCCTGGCCAGGAGGATCGGCTTCGGACCGGACTTCGAGAAGGCACTCGACGCCGCGACGGGCCGCTGACCGGCCTCTGCTGGACGCTCACGCTGGGCGTAGCGGACAGTGCCGTAGCGGTCGTGCCGTAGCGTTCATTGACGTGGCGTCGTACGAGCCTGCCATGCGACACGCGCTGAGCGCGGCGCGCGGCGAGACGGAACCCGAAGCGGTCGCGGCGGACGCCGACGTCCCGGTCGGCGCAGTCGTCCTGGCGCCCGACGGGAGCATCGCCGGGCGAGGCCGCAACCTGTGCCTGGCCACCAGGGACCCGACGGCGCACGCGGAGATCGTCGCGATCAGGCAGGCGGCGGCCACTCTGGGCGCATGGCGGCTCGACGGCTGCACGCTCGTAGTGACTCTGGAGCCGTGCTCGATGTGCGCCGGCGCGGTGCACGCCGCGCGGATCCGGCGAGTGATCTACGGCGCGGCCGACCCGAGAGCAGGAGCAGCCGGATCACTCTGGGACCTGCTGCGCGACCGGCGCCTGGGACCTCCCGTCGAGGTGATCGGTGGCGTCCTAGCCGAACCCTGCGGCCAGCTGCTAAGCGACTTCTTCGCCCGCCTGCGCTAGCCCGCCGGCCGCCTCTCCGCCCCGCCGATGCCAGCCACCCGCGAACCGTGAACAGTATGGGCCTACCTGCTGCTGCTGAGGACCGGGGAGCGTGAGCAGCAAGGTCCTACTTACCGCTGTTGGGACGACAGCAAGTAGGACCTTGCTGCTGTCAGAACTGCGTCGTTTACAGCAGCAAGGTCCTACTTGCTGCCCTTGGAGCCGCAGCGGAGCCCTGGCCGGGCCGATGGCGGCCCTGGGGGGTGATAGTGGCCATCAGAAAGTCCAGGTGCGCGGGCAGGGGTTCCTGCATCGCGGTCACTTCGGCTTCAGGCCGGCGGGCGGCTCGTCACGCAGGGGTGGCGGTCGGTGCGGGCCGGGCATTAGGTGCTGCCGCGCCGCTTCCGGTGCTCGGGCCTGGCGGCCCTGTGCTCCGGGTCGGCTTGCCCTCGGATGAATTCGGGTTTCTGCAGTCACGGGCTGAGGTTGGTGGTTCAGGTGGTCTCAGCGCCTTCGGTAGGCGGAGCTTCCCTGTGTCACTGCGCGTGATCACCGGGTTCGTGGCTGTCCACCTGGAATTTCTCACAGCTGACAGGGGGCTCGGGGGATGGGGTCTCGGCCTTTCGAGGGGTTAGCCGGTCCTAGCCCTGGCGGGAGGTGCGTTGCTCCCTTCGGGCAGGCGCTGCTCGGGCGGCGCCGTATTGTGCTCCCTCCGGGCGGCTCTGCTTGAGCGGCCGGGAGGGTTCCGCCTTCAGGCGGGCTCCGCCCGGGGCAGGGTCGGGCTAACGGCAGTAAGTGCCTACCTACTGCTGTTGTCGGCCTGCATGTGACAGCAGCATGGTCCTACCTACTGCTGTCAGGATGACGGTAAGTAGGACCATGCTGCTGTTGAATGTTGGGCTTTCAGGGAGCGTGGCCCTAGTTGCTGCTGTTGCGCCGCGCCGGCCGCGCCCGGCCGTGGACGGTGCGGGGGGTGGTCGGGGCGGGATTGGTGGCGATCTAGTGGCCAAGAACGCTAGCCCGCACGACACCGGGGTCCGGCTCAGGTAGGCTCATCGGCGGTGGAGTCGCCTAGTGGCCGAGGGCGCACGCCTCGAAAGCGTGTGAAGGGGCAACCCTTCCGTGGGTTCAAATCCCACCTCCACCGCCAATCTGAATACCCGGCGCTGTCGCGGGGTGTTGGACCAGTGGTCCCGGGACCACCGAGCCTCCCTGGACCACTGAGCTTCCCGGGACTACCTGGGCGTCTCGGGAACCCACCGGAGCTTGCAGGAGCGCTGGGCCGCACTAGGGGGAGCCCGGCTGCGATCTTCCGTGCCGGGTCGCTTTCGTAACACGCCAAATCGGGGTTTGTGTCGCAACGGGGGCCGGCATGCCTGAGCCGCAGAGCACTGCGTTTTTCGTGCTGCTGATGGTGATCTTCGGAGCCTTGATCTGCTGGCTCATCCTTACTAGGCACGCGGTGCTTCGCGTGCTCGCCGCGTGCCTGGCGTTCATCCCAGCGGTGATCTTCGGCGTCGCGGCGGTGAACAAGTACTACGACTACTACCAGACCTGGAACTCGGCGATCGCCGACGTCACGAACCAGGAACCGGGCGCGCAGATCCAGGCCAGCCCGGTCGCGAGCGTTCCGGACGGGCCCGCTGGTGACGGCATCACGCGGGTGCTCGGCCACACGGTCTACACCAGCCTCGCGGCGGTGAACGGCTATACGCTCCAGCTGACGGTGCACGGTCAGGCCAGCCATCTGACCCGGACGGTCTACGTGTACCTGCCGCCGCAGTACTTCCAGCGGGCGTACCGGCACTACCACTTCCCGAGCGTCGAGCTGATCCACGGCTACCCGGGTGCGCCGCAGGACTGGATCACCGTCGTCGACATCACCACGACGCTGGCAAGAATGATCAGCCAGGGGCAAGCGAAGCCGGTCGTGCTGGTGATGCCTGATGCCAACGGCGCCCGGGGGCTTTCGCTGCAGTGCCTCAACGAGGTCGACGGGCCGCAGGACGCCACGTTCGTCGCCAGCGACGTGCCTGACTACATCAGCCGGGTGCTGCGGGTCTGGCCGCCCGGCCGCACCTGGGCGATCGCCGGCTATTCGGAAGGCGGCTTCTGCGCGGCGAACCTCGGGCTGCGGTACGGCTCGCACTTCGGCCTGGCGGGCGTGCTGAGCGGCTACTTCACCCCTTCGGATAACCAGGTCGGCAGCCCGCCCAGGGCAGTCGCGCCCTTCGGGCACGACAAGCGGCTGCGGCTGGCCAACACTCCGACCAGGGAACTGCTCAGGCTGCCGGCTGGCGCCCGGATACCGCAGTTCTGGATCGGTACTGGAACTAACCGGGCGGATGCGCGCGCGGCCGAGATCTTCGAGCAGCTGGTGGAGCTGCGGCAGCCGTCGGTCCAGCTCAAGATCGTGCCGGGCGGCGGGCACACGATGTTCACCTGGCGAGCGCTTGTGCCGTCGATGCTGCACTGGATGACGCCGAGGCTCGCCACGAACGTGCAGGTCGCTATGGAGCGAGCCCGGCGAATCGCGCGCGAGCGCGCCCACCCCGCGCCCACCCCGGGCAGCACCCGGAGCGGCACCCCGGGCGGCACCCCGGGCAGCACTCGGAGCCCAGCTCCGCAGCTCACCTCAGCATCACCCGCGCTGGGTGATCCGGGACACCGGCCGCAACCGCGACCATAAGCACGGTGAACAGGCAGCGGTGGCTGGCGAGGTTGTCCATCCTGCTCGCGGCCGGGGCGCTAGTTCTGCTGGTCGAGTTCGCTGGCCTGCATAGTTTCAGCCTGATCGGCCTTACCCTGCTCGGCATCTGCGTGACAGTCGCTGGTGGCTACTGGTTCGTCAAGAACAGGGGCGTGCTCCGCTGGAGCGCCGCCGCGATGGCCATCCTCGCGCCGGTCGCGATCGCGGCGCTGTTCGCGAGCCGCGACCTGCTCTGGGTCGCCGTCGCCGTGATCGCCGTCCTGCTGGCCGCCACGATCACCGCGCGGGCGGCCATGGGCTGGGCGACTGTAACCCCGCACGCCACCGAGCACAAGGCGGCCCGCCCCGAGCACGCGTTCCTGATCATGAACCCGCGATCCGGCGGCGGCAAGGTCGCCAGGTTCGGCCTCAAGGACAAGGCGGAGTCGCTCGGCGCCCAGGTGGTCATGCTCGAAGGCCCGGAACACGTGGACGTCGCGGCTCTGGCGAAACAGGCCGTGGCCGACGGCGCCGACCTGCTCGGCGTCGCCGGTGGCGACGGAACCCAGGCCCTGGTGGCGGCCGTCGCCGCCGAGCACGGAGTGCCGTTCCTGTGCATCAGCGCGGGAACCCGCAACCACTTCGCCATGGATCTGGGCCTGGATCGCGATGACCCGGCCACCTGCCTGGACGCGCTCACCAACGGCATCGAGCGCAAGGTGGACCTCGGCCAGATCGGGGACCGGATCTTCGTCAACAACGCCTCCTTCGGCGTCTACGCCGAGATCGTGCGCAGCCCCGCCTACCGCGACGACAAGCGCGGTACGACCCTGGCGATGCTGCCCGACCTGCTCAGAGAGGACGGCGATCGGCACCAGCTCCACGCCAGGATCCCCGGGAGGGAAACCATCGACGGACCGCAGGCCCTGCTGGTCAGCAACAACCCTTACGAGCTGAACGACGTCGCCGGCCTTGGCCGCCGCGACCGTCTGGACACCGGCCGGCTCGGCGTCATCGTGGTCAAGGTCCAGAGCGCTACCCAGGCTATCGGCCTGGTCACCGCCGGCGGCGGCAGCGGTCTGACCTCTGTCAAGGCCAAGGAAGTGACGATCGATTCCGGGCAGCCTGAGATCCCGGTCGGGATCGACGGCGAGACCCTGCTGATGCCCACGCCGGTGCGCTGCACGATCCGCAAGCGCGCGCTGAAGGTCGTCGTCCCCAAGCACCGGCCAGGCGTGCCCGCACCCCGATCCGAGCTGTCCTTGCGCAGGCTGGCCCAGCTGGCGGGCTTCGGCCCCGTGCGGGCAGGAGGCCGGCGAGCGGGCGAGGTCGGAGGGTAGCCGAGTGGTTCGTACGATGGGTGGATGCGTTGGACAAGGTGCCGATGACTTCCCCGGACTCGACGAACCAGCAGAGTCCGGCAGCCGCGCGAGCGCGGACCGCGATCCTGACCGTGGACGACGACCCTGGCGTGTCCCGTGCGGTCGCCCGCGACCTGCGGCGCCGCTACGGCGACCAGCACCGGATCGTCCGGGCTGAGTCGGGAGCGGACGCGCTCGAAGCGCTGCACCAGATGAAGCTGCGCGGCGAGCAGACCGCCGTCATCCTGGCCGACTACCGGATGCCGGAGATGAACGGCATCGAGTTCCTCGAGCACGCGATGGACATCTACCCGGGCGCCCGCCGCGCCCTGCTCACCGCCTACGCGGACACGAGCGCGGCGATCGACGCGATCAACGTGGTCGACCTGGACTACTACCTGCTCAAGCCCTGGGACCCGCCGGAAGAGAAGCTCTACCCGGTAGTCGACGCGCTGCTGGACGCCTGGCTCGCCTCGGACCACCGGCCGGTTCCGGAGATCAAGGTGGTCGGACACCGCTGGTCGGCGCGGTCGTCGGCCACCAGGGAGTTCCTCGCCCGCAACCAGGTCCCCTACCGCTGGTATCCCGCCGACGAGCCAGAAGGGCGCAGGCTGCTCGAAGCCGCGCACGCCGACGACCAGCGGCTGCCGGTGG
Source organism: uncultured Actinomycetota bacterium (assembly GCA_963737865.1). GTDB lineage: Bacteria > Actinomycetota > Actinomycetes > Streptosporangiales > Streptosporangiaceae > Chersky-822. The sequence goes on from CAVTUG010000002.1 coordinate 495,640, forward strand.
TGATCACGCAGGACGGCGAAGCGCTGATAGAGCCGTCCGAGACCGAGCTCGCCGACCACGTCGGCCTCGCCACCAGCCCGTCGACCGGCTTCTACGACCTCGTCGTGGTCGGCGGTGGCCCGGCCGGCCTCGGCTCGGCAGTCTACGGCGCATCTGAGGGTCTGCGGACGCTCATGGTCGAGCGGATCGCGACCGGCGGCCAGGCCGGCCAGAGCTCACGGATCGAGAACTACCTGGGCTTCCCCGACGGGGTCTCGGGTGCGCAGCTCACCGACCGGGCGAGGCGCCAGGCCCACAAGTTCGGCGCCGAGATCCTCACCACAAGGGACGTCACCGGCCTGGAGGCGAACGGGTCGGCCCGCACCATCAGGTTTTCCGACGGGACTGCCGTGGATTCGCACACCGTGATCCTCGCCACGGGAGTCAGCTACCGCCAGCTAGCCGCGCCCGGACTCGACAAGTTCACCGGGGCCGGCGTCTACTACGGCTCAGCGCTCACCGAGGCGACCGGCTGCGCCGACCACGACGTCTACATCGTCGGCGGTGCCAACTCCGCCGGGCAGGCCGCCGTCTACCTGGCGAAGACAGCCAGGTCGGTGAATATCCTCGTGCGCGGACCCTCGCTGGAGAAGTCCATGTCGCACTACCTGATCCAGCAGGTCGAGGCGATCCCGAACATCGTCGTCCGCACCTGCACCGAGGTCGTGCAGGCGCGTGGCGACGGCCATCTGGAGCAGCTGACGCTCCGGGACGCCAACACCGGCGCGACGCAGGACATCGACGCGCAGTGGCTGTTCGTCTTCATCGGCGCCGCGCCGCTGACCGACTGGCTCGACGGGGTGGTCGTGCGGGACCAGCGCGGCTTCGTGCTCACCGGACCCGATCTGCCGACCCCGAACGGCCGGCCGGCGGGCTGGCCGCTGGACCGGGCGCCCTATCACCTGGAGACCAGCGTGCCGGGGGTCTTCTCGGCTGGCGACGTCCGGGCCGAGTCGGCGAAACGAGTCGCCTCGGCGGTCGGCGAGGGCGCGATGGCGGTCATGCTCGTGCATCGTTACCTGGAGAAGCTGTGACGACGACGCCCACTTGCAGCGCAGCCGAGCTGCGTCAGCTCTTCTTGTTCGAGAAGCTCACCGACGATCAGCTCACCTGGCTGTGCGAGCACGGCCGGGTCGAGATCTTCGACCCAGGACCGGTGTTCGCCGAAGGCGAGCCGGCCAGGAACCTGTACGTGCTGCTCGAAGGCACGCTGGTGATGTCGCGCCGGATCGGCGAGGACGACGTCGAGGTCGTTCGGACGTCGAGCCCCGGCGTCTACGCGGGCGCGTTCTCTGCCTACCTGGGCGACCGGATGCCGCAGGTCTACGTCAACTCGGTGCGGATCACCGAGCCTTCGCGGTTCTTCGTGCTCGACGCCGCCAGGTTCGCCGAGCTGATGACCACCTGGTTCCCGATGGCCACGCACCTGCTCGAAGGTCTCTTCTTCGGCCAGAAGAACACCCAGGAGGCGGTCGGCCAGCGCGAGCGCCTGCTCGCGCTCGGATCCCTGTCGGCCGGTCTCACCCACGAGCTCAACAATCCAGCCTCGGCGGCGGTGCGGGCCACGTCCTCGCTGCGCGAGCGAGTCGCCGGAATGCGGGCCAAGCTCGCCGCGATCGCGGCCGGTCCCGTCGACAGGGCAGCGCTCGCGAACCTGATCGCTTTTCAAGACAAAGCGGTGGAACGGGTATGTCACACGACTCAGCTCAGTCCCCTGGAAGTCTCTGATCGGGAGGATGAGCTAACCGACTGGCTCGAGGATCACGACGTTACCGGAGGGTGGGAGCTTGCCTCGGTATTCACCCAGGCAGGCCTGGACACCGGCTGGCTCGACGAGGTAGCCGGCGCGGTCAGCCGCGAGGCGGCCGGCCACGCTTCGCTGGACGGGGCGGTGCACTGGCTCGGGTACACGGTCGAGACCGAGCTGCTGATGAACGAGATCACCGACTCGGTCGAGCGGATCTCGCACCTCGTCGGCGCCGCGAAGCAGTACAGCCAGCTCGACCGGGCGCCCTACCAGGTCATGGACGTGCGTGAGCTGCTCGACAGCACGCTGGTGATGCTGGCCGCCAAGATCGGGCCAGGGATCACCGTGGTCAAGGACTACGACGCCAGCCTGCCGCCGATCCCGGTCTACCCCGGCGAGCTGAACCAGGTGTGGACCAACCTCATCGACAACGCCGTGTCGGCGATGGATGGCGCGGGCACGCTCACGGTGCGTACGCAAGCGGACGACGACTACGCGGTGATCGAGTTCGGGGACACGGGATCAGGCGTGCCGGCGGCCGTCAAGAACCGGATCTTCGAGCCCTTCTTTACGACCAAGCCGGTGGGCCAGGGCACCGGACTCGGTCTCGATATCTCCTGGCGGATCGTCGTCAACCGGCATCATGGTGACCTGCGTGTGGAGTCCGAGCCAGGTGACACGAGATTCTTCGTGCGCCTTCCGCTGACCGCGCATACGAGCGAGGGAGCTACATGACCGAGATTCCCGGGATCGACCCGGCGGTGTCGCCGAGCGGCACCGGCTGCGTCGAGTGCGAGCAGTCCGGCGGCTGGTGGCTGCACCTGCGCCGCTGCGCCCAGTGCGGGCACATCGGCTGCTGCGACACCTCGCCGTCACAGCACGCGAGCGCCCATGCGGCGGCGAGCGGGCATCCGATCATCGCGAGCTTCGAGCCTGGTGAGGACTGGCTCTGGAGCTTCCAGACCGAGGAGTTCTACGGCGGCGGGCCTGAGCTAGCCCCGCCAGATCACCACCCGGTCGACCAGGGCGTCCCGGGCCCGGCTGGCCGCGTACCAGCCGACTGGCAGTCCCACCTGCACTGACTCGCCTAGAGGCGAAGGTTAGCTGGGCGGCATTCGTTCATCCAAGTGCTTGTACGGCATCCGGGGTGAGGGCGGCGAGGCTGTCGAGGACCAGGGTGGCGGTGGCGAGGGCGTCGGGGTCTGGCGGGTAGGTCGGGTGCGGGATCGCGACCACGGCCAGGCCGGCGGCGGCTGCGGAGCGCAGGCCGTTGCTCGAGTCCTCGACGGCCGCGCAGCCGCCGGGCTCGAAACCGAGGCGAGCGGTCACCGCGAGGTAGATGTCCGGTGCGGGCTTGCCCCTGGGAACCTGCTCGGTCGACATCACAACTTGGAACGACTCGCGCAGCCCTGACGTGGTCAGCACGGTGTCGATCAGCGTGGCCGGCGCTGAGCTGCCCAGGCCGAGCGGCCAGCGGCTAGCCAGCCTGGTGACCGCGTCGACCGCGCCCGGCATGAGCGGCAGCTGCTCGGTGTACCTGGCCGCCATCTGGCCGATGACCTCGGCCGCGACCTGGTCGGGCGGCAGCCCCACATTGAGGTCCTCGCTCAGGTAGCGAGCCCATTCAGGCGTGCTCATGCCCATCATCTGGCGCTGGGCCTCGGGGCGCCAGCGTCCGCCGTGATGGGCGACGACGTGCCTGCGGACCTGTTCCCACATGGGCTCGGAGTCGATCAGGACGCCGTCGAGGTCGAACACCACTGCGTTTATCACGGCTCTACTTTGCCGGCTCGTGGCCAGAGAAGTCGCGGAAATCCAGCATGCTCGCCAGATCGCTGGGAAATGTAGGTGTGCCATGGATGGCCGCCACGTGATGGCCGGGCACTTGACCGGCATCACTTACGAGCTGACGGACCGTCGCGCGAATCTCACCCGCGACGGCGGATTCACCCATACCGCGCTGCTGTACGACGGCGCCGACGAGTACCGGCGGTGCCTGACCGACTTGGCGCGGGCGGCCGCGCTCGACGACGCGCCGCTGCAAGCAGTGCTGCCTGACTTCGGCGGGCAGGCCGCGCGGGAGGCACTGACCGGGCTGCCGCCGGACATGTGCGTCGAGGACATGACGGAGGTCGGCCGTAACCCAGCGCGGCTGATCGCCCTCGGCCGGTCCTTCGCCGACGAGCATCTCGACGAGCCGGTCTACTGCGCGTGGGAGCCCACCTGGTCAGGTCGGACGCTGGCCGAGCAGCGCGAGGTGGGCAGGCACGAGGCGCTGTGCAACCTGGCGTTCCGCGATCGGGCGATGACCATCTTGTGCCTGTATGACGTCAGCAGCCTCGATCCCGAGCTGATCACGCAGGCTGAGCTGACCCATCCGGTCGTGATCTCCGCTGGGCGGCACTATTCCAGCCCGATTTACCTGGGGGAGGGCTCGCTGCCGGCCGGCTGTGACGCGCCCCTGCTCCTGCCCAGATCTGACGTAGCGTCGCTGCGGTTCAGCGACAGCCTTGGGCCGGTGCGGGAGTTCACCGCCCGGCATGCGGAGGCGGCTGGTGTCGCGTCCGGGCGGGTGCGGGACCTGATCCTCGCGGTGAGCGAGATCGCGGCCAACGCGCATCGCTACGCCGCTGGCGGCGTGATCCGCGCGTGGCGCCGGTCCGGTGAGATCGTCTGCCAGATCGAGGACACCGGATACATTTCCGACCCGCTAGCGGGTCGGCGGCAGCGGCCAGCCGACGCGCTCGGCGGGCACGGGCTCTGGCTCGTCAACCTGGTCTGCGACCTGGTCGAGCGGCGGAGCAGCCCGGCCGGCACGGTGACCCGGCTGCACATGCGGGCGGGCTGACCTTCGTGCGCGCTGGGCGATCACCCCGATGGCGAGCCAGCCGACGGCGGTCTCCAGCCAGAAGGCGATGATGCGGTAGACCAGGGCTGCGGCCAGCGCCGACACAGGACTGGCGCCGTAGCTGACCAGGACGATCGCGAGGCTGCCCTCGACGATGCCGATCCCGCCCGGCACGATCGGCAGGGCGCCGGCGACCTGGGCGACCCCGTAGGCGAGCAGCACGCCGTCCCAGGGAATCTCGGCGCCTACGGCGCCGAAGGCGAAGACCAGGCACCCGAAGTCCATCAGCCAGATGACCGTCCCGATCGCGACCACCGAGCCGGCGCTGCGATTGCTCAGCGGAATCTGGCGCATCTTGGCCAGGGTCGTCTCGGTCTTGACCGCGATGGCGTCCAGCGCCCCGAATCGGCGTCCGGCGACGCGGCGGACTCCTCGAGGGAGCGCGCTGACCAGCTTCAGGACGAGGTCGCGGCGGACGAGGACGATCGCAGCCATCACGACGAGCACTAGGCCGGCGACGATCACGCCGGTGTTGTGCGAGCCTCCGCCGGCCAGGAGGGCGATCAGGACGCCGAGCAGCAGGAGCAGCGACATGCCGATCGCCTGGGCGACCAGCATGGTGAAGATTGTCCAGCCTGAGCTGGGGCCGGTGGCGCCGTGCCTGCGGTAGTAGCGGTAGCGGTAGGCGCTGGAGACGACCGGATCGCCGGGAACGCTGTTCGAGATGGCGTGGTTGGCCAGCGTCACGGCCGCCATCGACCGCATCGAAACGCTAGCCCCGCTTAGTTTTAGAGTGAGGTGCTGCAGCCAGGAGTAGGCGAGCAGCGATCCGGCCTCGGCGCCGAGCGCGGCCAGCACCCAGCGCGGGTCAGCCTTGGTGACCTGGTCCCAGGCCGCGAGCAGTTCACCGCGCTGGCCGAAGAGCAGCAGAAGCACGACGATCCCCACCGCGAGGCCGAGGGCGTAGCGGATCAGCTCCTTCGGCCCCCGACCCCGCTGGCCGCGCTGACCCCGCTGGCCGCGCTGGCCGCGCTGGCCGCGCTGGCCCCGCCTCGCGTCTGGCGTCGCGAACTGGTCTCCCATGGTGGTCAGACGCACCAAGTCGCCTCGGCGCTCCTTGTGACCCTGACTCGCCGCCAGATGATCAGCGAGCAGTGAGCCGGTGTTTCGACAGCACCATGGTCCTACTTACCGTCGTTCTGATGACAGCAGGTAGGACCATGCTGTCGTCGCGATCAGGTGGTCGGCGGGGGCGTGGCCCGGGTTGCTGCTGTCGTGCTGATCATTTGGTCAACTCGGACAGGCCGATCCGGGTCGGAATCGCCCCGCCGAGTCGGTAGGCTTGCCGACGGAGGATTCGCCTAGTGGCCTAGGGCGCACGCTTGGAAAGCGTGTTGGGGGCAACCCCTCAGGAGTTCGAATCTCCTATCCTCCGCCATCCGAGTCGCGGAAGCGCCGAGACCGTCCGTCGCCGACGGTTGCCTGTTTGGCGGGTGTGCTCACCTCTGGGCTGTCGGGGCTCAGTTCGCTGTCTGGACTCAGTTCGTCGGCGGAGCCAGTTCGCCGGCGCCGTCGCTGGTACCTGTACCGTGCCGGGCCGAATCGCCGCGCCTCCTGAGGGCCGCCAGCAGGAGGCCAAGCGCGGCGGCCGTGGCCAGGGCGGTCAGGTGACCGACCGCCGCTACGTGCAGGCTGGTCAGGCCCGCGAAGATGCGGCTGACGAACACCAGGACAGCGAAGACGGCCAGGGCCGTGACCCGGGTCAGCCAGGTCCCGAACATGACCGCGACGACAATCGCGGCGACGACCACGTAGGACGGACCGACATCCGGGATATGCGACCAGGTCGGCGCGAGGGTGCCGTGGTCCAGCCGGTAGGCGACGATTCCCTCGCTGACGCCAGTGCCGATGAGATGGCCGGCGGCACAGATCAGCGCCAGCCTGGCGGTACCGATCGCCCGGTTGGCGCCGAACATCGTCAGCGTGATGGGCACCAGCCAGAGGAACGGCGCGCCCGACGGCAGGAACGCGGACAGTACCAGCGCCGACACGGGGTGATGTCGCAGGTTGTCCACGTTCGTGCTCGCCCACAGCAGCAGCGCGGCGGAATCATGAGCCGAGAGCAAAGTTATGACAAGCCCGCCGATGGCAAAGAGAACCAGGAAAACCGCAGCGGCGGCGTAATCGGAAGCGCATCGGCGCATGCGCTGATAGTAGGACAGGTTGTCCGATCGCGGACCGGGCAACTGCCGGGGGAGCTTAGCGGCAGGTCGTGACCCCGGCCACGGACCACCGGCCATCGGAGTTCGCAAGGACGTCAACGCTGTCGCTGCCCGACTTGAACGTGAGGCCGTGCGCCGAGCGATCGGTCGCGACCCAGCCAAGGTGCGGTAGCCGTTGAGAACGAATGGCGAGTTCCGACGCCAGCGCTAGCCGTGGTGTCGCGAAAGCGGGCCCGCCCGCGACAAAATCCTGGACGCCGCACGATCGCGAACTTGAGCAGCCCGCGAGCCCGAGCCCGGCCACGGACACGCCGACCACCACCGAGACCGCCGCGCGTATCACCATGGTTGCGATTGTCCGGCGCGCCAGAATCGCTGCGGTCTCGCCGATATCACGATCGAGGCAAAGCGGACCCCGATGTTGCAAAGCGGACCCGACTAGACGTAGAGGCAACGTCCGCCCGCGATCCCGCCCAGCCCTGGCCCGTCCGCAACCACCGAAACCGGGCCACGCGTCCGATTTCCGCTCGGCTTGAACGACAGCATGGTCCTACTTACCGCTATCAGGACGACAGCAGGTAGGACCTTGCTGTCGTCGAAAAACCCGCCGCAACAGCAGCAAGTAGGACCACGCTGCTGTTCACAGACCCCGGCGTGGCGCAGGGCCTAGGGCGAGGGCGCTTGGGCAGGCGGCTGGACCGGCTCGGGCGCTGTCGCCGAAGATCGCGGCCTGTCGCAGATCGAACACTGAGCTGTCGCATATCGAACATCGGAGATTCGCGAAACGAACATTCGCCTAGTAGGGTCAGGGATGTGACTCGCTCCGACTTCGTGCCTCGGCATGCTGCTTCCGCTATCGCCGAGGCGCTCTGCGACACTCGCGTGGTGCTGGTCAACGGCGCACGCCAGGCTGGCAAGAGCACGCTGGTCAGGGCCGTCGCCGGTGAGCGGGAAGCCGAGTGGCGAGACCTCGACCTGCCGCAAGATCGGCAGTCGGCGCTTGACGACCCGGTGGGGTTCGTCGCTTTCGACGGCCTGATGGTGATCGACGAGATCCAGCGCGCACCTGAGTTGCTTCTGGCGATCAAGGCAAAGGTCGACGCTGATCCTCGTCCAGGCCAGTTCCTGCTGACCGGATCGTCTCGGCTGCTCGACCTGCGAGCCCTACCCGACACGCTTCCTGGCCGCATGGAAACCGTGGAGCTGTGGCCGTTGTCGCAGGGCGAGATAGATCGGACGACGGACACCTTTGTCGACACGGTCTTCCGGCTCGGACCCGAGCTACGACACGAGTCGGCGGTGACCCGCGCCGAGTACTCCGAGCGGCTCGTCCGTGGCGGAATGCCAGAAGCCGTTGCTCGCACCGATCCGCGCCGCCGAGATCGGTTCATCGACTCGTATGTGCAGAACCTTGTCGATCGAGACGTGCGCCAGCTGTCCGAAATCGAGCGAGCACCGCAGCTCAGCACCCTCATCCGGCTCCTCGCGGCCCGGTCAGGCATGATTGTCGCGCCTGGAAACCTTGAGTCGGAGTTGCGCATCGCCCGCCTGACGGTAGCCCGCTATATGTCGCTGCTGGAGGAAGTGTTCCTGATCAAGCGCATTCCGGGCTGGTCTCGCAACCTGGGAACCCGGGCGACAGCAGCCCCGAAGCTCGTTTTTGTCGATTCAGGGATAGCCGCAAGCCAGCTCGGCCTCGACTCCCATGCGGTGCGTCGGCCGGGAGCGCCATTCGGGCCGCTTTTTGAAGGCTTCGTCCTCTCCGAGCTGGCCAGGCAACTGGCGTGGTCGGGCGAACGCGTCGACTTGTACCACTATCGCGACCATAGCAAAGTCGAAGTGGATGCCATTCTGGAGAATCGGCGAGGTCAGGTCGTCGGGATCGAGGTCAAGGCCGCATCGACAGTTCGGTCCGACGATTTTGGTGCGCTCAAAAAGCTGGCCGAGAGGCTTGGCGATGACTTCCTCGCCGGGATCGTCATCTACACAGGTAACTCGACGCTCCCGTTCGGGCCCAAGTATCGCGCTGTACCAGCGAGCGCGCTCTGGCAATTGTGAGCCCGGACTGCACAGTGAGCCCGGACTGCACAGGATCTTGACAACTGAGGTGTCGAAATCTTCACAGGTGATTCGCTACGTTCGAGTGCGTGGCCAGGATTGTCGTAGTCGAGGACGAGGCTGAGCTCGCGGCGGCGATTGCGGCGCGCCTGCGGAGCGAGGGCTATGTCGTGGACGTCGCAGGGGACGGCCCTGGTGCGGTCGAGCTGGTGAGCGCCTCGCGGCCAGACGCCGTGGTACTCGACCTGATGCTTCCCGGGTTCGACGGGCTTGAGGTCTGCCGTCGGATTCAGCGAGACCGGCCCGTGCCGGTCATCATGCTGACGGCGCGGGGCACGGAGACCGACCTGGTCGTCGGCCTGGAGGTCGGCGCCGACGACTATCTCTCCAAGCCGTTCAGCATGCGCGAGCTGACTGCTCGGGTGCGTGCGCTGCTGCGGCGGGCCGAGCGGTCGGCGGCCGATCCAGATCGAGTGCTGAGGACGGGCTCGCTGGAAGTCGATGTGTCACGCCGCCGCGCCGTGCTTGACGGGCAGCCGGTCGGGCTGACCGCCACCGAGTTCGACTTGCTGGTCTACCTGCTGCTATCACCGGGAGTGGTGCGCACCAGAGATGACCTGCTCTCCGAGGTCTGGGGTTACCGAGACGGCGGAGGGCCGAGGACGGTCGACTCGCACGTTCGCGCCATTCGCAGGAAGGTCGGCGCCGACGTGATCCGGACGGTGCACGGCGTCGGATACGCCGGGGCGGACGGGTATGGCCGACATGACTAACTCGGCGCTCGGCGGGCCGAGGCCGCTTGACCGGGTCAGATCGATCAAGGTCAAGCTCGGCATCGTCGTGATCGGCGCGGTCGCGGCGACGGTCGGGGCTATCTACCTCTCACTTTCGGTTGGCCTGCATGCGAGGTTCGCGTTCGTCGGCGGGCTCATCGTGTCGGTAGTAGTCATCCAGCTGCTGGCCCACGGCATGGTGCAGCCATTGCGCGAGATGGTCGCGGCCACCAAGGCAATGGCCAGCGGTGATTACAGTCAGCGGGTCACCGCCACCGCCCTGGACGAGGTCGGAACGCTCGCGGCGTCGTTCAACACCATGGCGGCCAAGCTGGACCAGGTCGAGCGCCAGCGGCGTGACCTCATCGCGAACGTGAGCCATGAGCTTCGGACCCCGATCGCCGCGTTGCGGGCCCGACTCGAGAACCTCGCTGACGGCGTCGAGGCGCTCGACGCGGACGCGGTGGCGACCATGCTCAGGGGAGTCGAGCGACTGAGCAGGCTCGTCGACCAGTTGCTCAAGCTCTCCCAGTTCGAGTCGGGTGCGATCGAGCTTGACCGGCAGCGATTTCCGCTCTGCGAGGTCGTCGACGACGCGGTGGCACAGGTCCATCCGATCGGATCGGAGCTGCGGATCGTCGCCGCCGTCAGCGAGGAAGTCGTCATGTCCGGTGACCCGGAGAGAATTCACGACGTCCTCACCAATCTCCTAGCCAACGCGGTCCGGCACAGCCCGCCTGGCGGCGAGATCACGATCAAGGGCACAGCCCTGGCTGATCGCGTCCGGGTAGAGGTCAGCGACCTGGGACCAGGGATTCCGCCGGGTGACGCCGACCGCATCTTCGACCGCTTCTATCGCGTGGATGCCGCCCGAGGAGCACAAGCAGGCGGGGCGGGCCTCGGACTAGCCATCGCCCGCTCGATCATCGAGCTGCATGGCGGCTCGATCTGGGCGCAGCCGACGCAGGCCGCGCCCCCGACGCAGGCCGCGCCGTCCGGCGGTTGCCGGATCGTGTTCGAGGTCCCCGCCTAGGGGCCAGGACGGCGCCCGCAGTACCAGCAAGGCCAAGAGTTCAGTTCGGCATGCCCGCAGACGGCATGCACCGCGCCCGGGAGGCAACCATGGAACCAGCAGCATCCGCAACCGAGGCGGCTCCTCTACCGCCAGTGCCGTCCCGGCCGATCCCAGGCCAACGTGCTCGGGTCCAGTCCCGCGCGGACAAGCGCGTGATCATCGGAGCCTGCGTAGGCGGCGTCCTCTTCGACGTCGCCGTGCGCAGCGGCCCAGCCACGATTGGCACGACGATCTGGCTGGCAGCGATCGCGGTCGTGATCTTGCTGAGCGGCCGGGTCAGCGGGCTCACCGGCAAGGCCCTCGTCGCAACCGGCGCGCTCCTGAGCCTGCTCTTCACGCTCCGGGCGAGTCCCTGGGTGCTGGTTCCAGCAGGCTTTGCCATTGTGCTGGCCTTTCTCCTCGGCGTTTCGCTCGGTGCCGATGGCACCGGCCTCGGCACGCCGTTCCCGGCTCTGGTCACTCGCCTTACTTATGTCCTCGGGCACGTGCTCATCGCCCCGGGAATGTTCCGGATTTCGGCCAGCAGCAGCAACGTGACGGCGAAGCGCGTCACGGCCACGGCCCGCGGCCTGCTGTTCGGCGTGCCGATCATGCTGGTGGTCGGGGTGCTACTCGCGACGGCAGACCCGATCTTCAGGTCCTGGTTCGACGTCGGGCCGCTACTACGGCATGCGGTGCTGATCATCGTCGGCGCCTGGATCGTGACCGGCCTGATCAGGGCCGCCAGCGCGCTAGAGCCAGCAGGCGAACTCCAGGCCCCGCCAAAGCTCGGCACGATCGAAGCTGCTCTCGTGCTTGGCGGCCTCTGCGCTCTCTACGCCGTGTTCGCTGTCGCTCAGCTCGCCGCGTTGTCCGGGGCTGGCCATCACATCCTGGTGACGCACGGGCTCACCTACGCGCAGTACGCCCGCAGCGGCTTTTTCCAGCTGCTCGGCTGTGCCGCGATCACGCTGATCGTCCTGCTGGTCGTTCGAGCCTGCACTGATCCGGCCAGCAAGGTGCTCATGGGCTTGTCCGGCCTCACGGTGATCTTGACGATCGGCATCGTCGTCGTCGCCGTCCGGCGCCTGGATCTCTACGAAGCGGTCTTTGGCCTCACCATGCTGCGCCTGGCGTGCTTCATGGTCGCGGTGTGGATCGGGCTCGTCTTCGTCCTGCTCGGACTGACGATCCCGCTACGCGGGCTGCCAGTTCGGCATTTTCCCGCTGGATTCGTGGTGTCGGGGCTGGTGCTAGTGGCTGTCTGGGGAGCCTCGAATCCGGCCTCGATCGTCGCTCGCGTCGACATCGGCCGCGCTTCACACACGAGCTTCGACGTCGAGCAGGCCGCTAGCCTTGGCCCGGACGCGGTGCCGACGCTGCTCAGCGGACTCGGCCGGATCTGGCCGACGGACGTAGCGTGGCTGCGCAACTCCCTGTGCGGCAGCCACGACCGGCTCCAGGCCGCCCGCACCGGGACGTCCTTCAACCTGTCGCAGGCGGCAGCCGCAAGCGCCTGCAGCACGGGCAGCTGAATGGCTCTGGCCAGCCCGAAGCCGCCCTAGCTATATGGCTCGCAGCAGACTACGCTACGCCCCTAACTACCCACAGGGGGTTACCATGCAGCACTTCAGGTCAGGTCTGCTCAAAGCCGCCACGCTGACGATGACATTGGCCGCGGTCGGGTCGCTGGCCGCGAGCAGCGCCGCCGCGTCGGCGAGTCCGGTGAGGTCGGCCCGAGCGCATTCGTCGTCCGCTTCCTGCGACAAGTCTCCATTTCACAGCCTGCCGATCACCGTCAAAAGGTCGGTGCACGTCCCGCCGACTCCGGTGATCAAGGGCGTCCGGACGGCCATGCACCCCGAGTGCGGCTTCGACCGGCTCGTGCTCGACGTCAGCGGCAAGCTGCCCGGCTTCACGGTCAAGTTCGTGCGCAAGGTCATCGCCGACCCCTCGGGTAACCCCATCAAGCTGCCAGGCAAGCGGTTCGTGCTGATCACCCTGCGGCCCGCGAACGCGCACAACCATTCAGGCGCGGCGACGATCTCCCGCAAGATCCGCAAGCCGGGCTTCCCGATGCTCAAGTCCTGGGTGCTGGCGGGCGACGACGAGGGCGTCGTGAGCTTCGGCATCGGCCTCGGCGGCGCGACGAAGGTCAGGGTCGGCAAGCTCTCGGCCGGATTTTCATCGATTTCAAGGAGTGAACCCCGGCTAACCCATCCCAGACACCAGGGGTCACAAGGCTGGCTAGACTGGACCTCAGACCCCTCGCGCGGCGTTAATCCCGTCAACTCCCCCAGGGCCGGAAGGCAGCAAGGGTAAGCGGGCTCTGGCGGGTGCGCGGGGGGTCCTTTCTCCCTCCCGGTGCGGATGAGGTCATGGCAGGCGACACTGGTCAACGGCAGCCAGGCAGCGGACAGGGCGCGATGCCCGCCGCTCGCTCTCTACCGGCGATACCGCCCAGCGACGTTCGCCGAGGTCATGGGCCAGGAGCACGTCACCGAACCGCTCGCGGCAGGCGCTGCGCAGCGGCCGGGTCAACCACGCTTACCTGTTCAGCGGCCCGCGCGGCTGCGGCAAGACCTCCAGCGCCCGCATCCTGGCCGCGGTCGCTGAACTGCGAGGCGGGCCCGACTCCCGACCCGTGCGGCGAGTGCGCGTCCTGCGTCGCGCTCGCGCCGTCCGGCCCGGGCAGCATCGACGTCATCGAGATCGACGCCGCGCGCCACGGCGGCATCGACGATGCCCGCGACCTCCGCGAGCGCGCGTTCTACTCGCCGGTCTCGGCGCGGTACAAGATCTACATCATCGACGAGGCGCACATGGTGACCGGCGCGGGTTCAACGCGCTGCTCAAGCTGGTCGAAGAGCCGCCGCCGCATCTGAAGTTCATCTTCGCGACGACCGAGCCCGAAAAGGTCATGCCGACCATCCGGTCGCGCACCCATCACTACCCGTTCCGGCTGATCCCTCCGGCGATCCTGCGCGACTTGCTGGAAGAGGTCTGCGCCGAGAGGGGTCGAGTCGAGCCGGCCGTGCTCCCGCTCGTCGTCCGCGCCGGTGCTGGCTCGGTCGCGGGACCGCCTCTCGATGCTCGATCAGCTCATCGCCGGTGCCGACGAGGGCGGCGTGCGTTACGACCGCGGCGATCGCCCTGCTCGGCTACACGGACGACGCGTTGCTCGACGAGATGGTCGAGGCGCTTCGCGGCTGGCGACGGCGCCGCGGTCTTCCGCGCGGTCGATCACGTGATGGAGGCGGGCACGATCCCGCGCCGGTTCGCCGATGGACCTGCTCGACCGGCTGCGCGACCTGATCGTGCTCCGGCGGTGCCGGACGCCGCGCGATCCGGGCTGCTCGATGCGCCGAAGACCAGCTCGCACGGATGCGCGACCAGGCAGGCCGGATCGGGCGGGACCGCGCTCGTCGCGGGCGGCCGAGACGATCAACACCGGCCTGGTCGAGATGCGCGGCGCGACGCGCCCCGGCTGCTGCTCGAGCTGATGTGCGCCCGGGTGCTGCTGCCTGCCACATCGTCGGTGGCAGCGGCGGCGCCAGCTCCGGCCGCCCCCGTGGCCCGGCGCGGCGGGGACGACCTCGAAGCCCGGCTCGACCGGCTCGAGCGAGAGCTGCGGACGGCGCTCGACCGGCTGTCCTCGGCGCCCGCCGGGGGCGCGACCGACCGCCGAACGTCGCCCCGCCCGGACCGACCCCGAGCCCGAACGTCGTCCCGCCCGGACCGACCCCGACCCCGAGCCGCGAGAGCGGCAGCGGCCGCCAGCCGAGCCCGACCGGCCGTCGGCCGGATCCAGTGAGCACCCGCCCGGCCCGCCAGGCCCCGCCACATCGTGAGCCCGGGACCGGCAGCGGCGGCGGCGGCCCCAGTGCGAGCGGCGCGACCGGCACACTCGACGCCGCGACCCTGCGCGGACGATGGGCCGACATACTCGAGTCGATTCGCGACATCCGGAAGGTCGCCTGGATCTTGCTCTCCAGCGCGAGCGTCGAGGCGGTGGACGGCGACGTGGTCACGCTGGCGTTCCCCAGGGAGGGCGATGCCAAGGGTTTCGCCGGCAACGGCTGCGACCAGGATCTCGCCACCGTCATCGAGCGCATGCTCGGGACCAGGCCCACGATCAGGACGTCCGTGCAGTCCGGACCGGGCGGTGGTCGCCCGGACGGCGGTCAGTCGGAGCCGAGCCGCATCGGACGACCGGCCAGCCGGTGCCGATCAAGCTCGGTCCGATGCCGTCGATCCAGGTGAACGCCCGCCGCCAGCTCGTCAGCCCTCCCGAGGCAGTCGCCCGGACGGCGACTCCGGGTCGGGACCAGGCAGCGCCGGGCCGTCCCGGTCAGCCCGGCCGTGCTGCCAAGCCGCCCGCGAGCCAGGACGGTGATCGGCTCGAAGGACAGCGGTCAGGTGCAGCGGCCGACGTCTCAGTGCACGACGATCCCCGGTTCGTCACGGACTCCGAGCCGGACGGCTCGGGCAGCGACATCACGGGCTCGGACCTGATCCTGCGCGAACTCGGCGGCAAGGTCATCGAGGAGATCAGCGAAGGCTGATCCGGCAGGCCTGACCGGTCCAGGCGAGCCGTAGGCTCGCAAGTGGGCGACGAGCCGGCGGCCGCTGCTGTCGGTGCCGAGTAAGAGGATGGTGTACAGCCATCCGAGGAAGATAGGTGAGCGCGGCATGGAACCTGGCGGTCAGCTTGACCTGCAGCAGATCTTCGCCGCCGCGGCGCAGATGCAGAACCAGATCGCGAGCGCGCAGCAGCAGCTCGACGAGACCGAGATCGAGGGCAGCGCCGGTGGTGGCCTGGTGACGGTCACCATCGACGGTCAGGGCGAGCTCGTCGACCTGACGATCAAGGCCGAGGCGGTCGACCCAAGCGACCGGGCGGAGACCGCGCAGACGGTCGCCGACCTCGTGCTCGCGGCGTGCCGCGATGCCTACAGCGCGCTCGCCGACATTCAGGACGAGTTGCAGGCGGGCATGATGGGCCCGCTCGCTGGCGGCCTCGGCGACCTTGCCGGGAGCGGGATTCCTGGCCTGTCCGGTATTCCCGGGCTGCCGGGGGTGCCTCCCCAGTCCGCGCCGGGCGATCGGTCTTCCGGGGACTACCATTCTTCCGGGGACGACCAGCCCGGTCCGGAGCGCGGCCCAGGAGAGCGCTGAGGTGTACGAGGGGATCGTGCAGGACCTGATCGACGAACTCGGTCAGCTTCCTGGCGTAGGCCCGAAGGGGGCTCAGCGCATCGCGTTCCACTTGCTGGCGGCTGATCCGCAGGATGTACGGCGGCTCGCCACGACCCTCATCGAGGTGACCGAGAAGGTCAAGTTCTGCGCGACCTGCGGCAACGTCTCCGAGGCCGACGAATGCCGGATCTGCCTTGACACCCGGCGCGATCCCTCGGTGGTCTGCGTGGTCGAGGAACCGAAGGACGTCGCCGCGATCGAGAAGATCCGCGAATTCCGGGGCCGGTACCACGTGCTTGGCGGCGCGATCAGCCCGATCGACGGAGTCGGTCCCGAAGACCTGCGGATCGCCGAGCTGATGCACCGGCTCGCCGACGGCGACATCAAGGAAGTCATCCTCGCGACCGACCCGAACCTGGAAGGCGAGGCCACCGCCACCTACCTGGCCCGGCTGCTCAAGCCGCTCGGCCTGCGGGTCACCAGGCCGGCGAGCGGCCTGCCGGTGGGCGGCGAACTCGAATACGCCGACGAGGTAACGCTAGGCCGCGCCTTCGAAGGCCGCCGCACCCTCAACGTCTAACCCGACGGCTTAGCCGCGCGACTTCCGCCACCTCGCCGGTAGACTGTGTTTTCGCTGGCCAGAGCTTCGCCTAGAGGCTGAGAGTCCAGCTTGGTGATTGCCGTTCTGCCTAAATAATCGCTTGGCGATGTATCGAGTTCCGATATAGTAACGGGCATGAAAACCCCGAGGAGCGCTGCGCCTTGACTCTCGTCGTGCAGAAGTACGGTGGCTCGTCCCTGGCCGACGCCGACGGCATCAAGCGAGTCGCCCAGCGCATCGTGGCGACGCGCAAGGCGGGCAGCGGTGTCGTGGTCGTCGTCTCGGCGATGGGCGATTCCACCGACGAACTGCACGACCTCGCGCTCCAGGTGAGCCCGCTGCCGCCGGGACGTGAGCTCGACATGCTGCTCACCGCCGGGGAGCGCATCTCGATGGCCCTGGTGGCGATGGCGATCGCGAATCTGGGGTTCGAGGCACGGTCGTTCACCGGGTCGCAGGCCGGCGTGATCACGGACTCTGTGCACGGCAAGGCGCGGATCATCGACGTGACGCCGGGCCGGATTTCCGGCGCGCTCACCGACGGCGCGATCCCGATCGTGGCCGGATTCCAGGGTGTATCGCAGGACAGCAAGGACATCACGACGCTGGGCCGGGGCGGGTCGGACACCACGGCGGTCGCGCTCGCCGCCGCGCTGCAGGCCGACGTGTGCGAGATCTACACCGACGTGGACGGTGTCTTTACCGCAGACCCTAGGATCGTCCCCAGCGCCCGGCAGATCCCGAGGATCAGCTACGAGGAAATGCTGGAGATGGCCGCTAGCGGCGCCAAGGTGCTCAACCTTCGCTGCGTCGAGCATGCCAGGCTCTACGGAATGCCGATCCATGTGCGTTCGTCGTTCAGCAACCGGGAAGGCACCTGGGTGGCGCCGCCATCCGCAGTCCAGGGCAGCCACGAGGGCCAGGAGGACCAGGCAGTGGACCAGCCGATCATCACCGGAGTCGCGCACGACCGGGGCGAGGCCATGATTACCGTGGCCGACATTCCCGACAAGGTCGGCGCGGCCTCGAAGATCTTCCGGGCCGTGGCGGCTGCCAGCATCAACATCGACATGATCGTGCAGAGCACGTCCCGGTCGACGGGCCGGGCCGACATCTCGTTCACGCTGCCGCGCCAGGACGGGCAGGCGGCGATGACCGCGCTGAACGACATTCAGGGGGAAGTCGGCTTCGAGTCGCTGATCTTCGACGACCGAATCGGGAAGATCTCGCTGATCGGGGCGGGCATGCGCTCGCATCCGGGGGTCAGCGCGGACTTCTTCGGTGCGCTCGCCGACTCCGGGATCAACATCAGGATGATCTCGACGTCGGAGATCAGGATCTCGGCGGTCCTGGACGCGGCGGATCTGGATTCGGCGGTGGTGTCGACCCATCGTGCGTTCGGGCTGGACGACGGGTCGGCTGCGGCAGTCGTGTACGGAGGGTCCGGGCGATGAAGGGACCAACGCTCGCCCTGGTAGGCGCGACCGGGGCAGTCGGCAAGGTCATGCGCGAGGTGATCTCGGCCAGGCCGGACATCTGGGGCGACATCCGGCTCGTGGCCTCCGCCCGGTCGGCAGGGAAGATGCTGCCCGTGCTCGGTGAGCAAGTCGTGGTTTCCGAGCTTGCGCCGGGGTCTTCGACGGGGTCGACCTCGCGATGTTCGACGTGCCCGACGAGGTGTCGGCCGTATGGGCGCCGCAGGCCGCCGAGCGCGGGGTCGTGGTGATCGACAAATCGAGCGCGTTCCGGATGGACCCCGAGGTTCCGCTGGTGGTACCGGAGGTGAACCCGGAGGCGGCTTTTGACCGGCCCAAGGGCATCATCTCGGTGCCCAACTGCACGACGCTGTCCATGATCGTCGTGATGGCGGTGCTCCACCGGCGCTACCGGCTGCGGGAGCTGTTCGCCGCCTCGTATCAGGCCGCGTCCGGCGCCGGGCAGGCCGGGACCGAGGGCGCTGTACGACCAGCTCGCCGCCGTATCCGGGTCTCGGATCCTCGGTCAGCGTCCGGGCGACGTCCGGGCGGCGGTGGGTGACGGCGGGCCGTTCCCGGCACCGCTGGCGATGAACGTCGTGCCCTGGGCTGGCTCGCTCAAGCCCGACGGGTGGTCGTCGGAGGAACTCAAGATCCGGAACGAGACCCGGAAGATCCTGGGTATCGACGACCTGCGGATCTCGGCGACGTGTGTCCGGGTCCCGGTCGTCACCGGGCACTCGCTGGCGCTGCATGCTGTCTTCGACACCGAGGTCGACCGCGACGAGGCCGTGAAGCTGCTGGACGACGCGGACGGCGTGGTGGTGGTCGATGATCCTGCGGCCGGCGTGTTCCCGACGCCGATCGATGTCGCCGGGACTGATCCGACCCTGGTCGGCCGGATCCGAGTGAGCCTGGACGACCCGAAGGCGCTCGACCTGTTCGTGTGCGGCGACAACCTCCGCAAGGGCGCGGCCCTCAACGCCGCCCAGATCGCCGAGCTCCTAGTAGCGAACGCCTGACCGCTGGTTACTCGCCCTGGCAGCTGCTTCGTTGGTTCGGGTAGCGCCGTGGGTTGCTCGGGATACGTGGGAGGCATTTCGCGTCGGGGAGAGTTGACCGTAGCCGGCGACGGGAATCCTCCTCTATGCGAAACGCCTCCTACAGGCACCCAAGAACCCTCCGCGATCATGGTGCAATCCGCTCAGGGGGCGAGGTGCTGGCCTAGGAAGGCCATGGATGGGGGTTCCTGGGCGGCGAAGAACGGGGTGGTGTGGCAGCCGGGCGAGATGTCCACGACCGACCCGGGCGGCAGCACGGCGGCGAGCGCCTCGACTCCGGGGTGGAACGGGTCGTCCTCACCCGACGCCACCCGCATCGCTACTCCCCGCAGCGCGCTGGCATGCGTCACCGCGTCGGCCGAGGCGAAGGCAGCCGCCGAGGCGTACGCGCCCGGGTTGACCGACCGGGCCTGGGCGTAGGTAGTCCAGATCGCCGGGCCGATCGCGGCGACGGCGCTGACCAGGGACGGGTATTTCTCGGCGACCAGGATCGCGCCATAGCCGCCCATCGAGACTCCGATGGTCCCGATCCGATGGGGTGCCCGGCCCAGGCCCCGCGCCTGACAGCGGGGGATCAGCTCGTGGATGATCATGCCGAGCGGGTCGTCGCCTGGATGCGGATTCCAGTAGCCGTTGCCCCCGTCGGCGGCCGCTATCGCCATCGGCGGCAACGGGTGATGTCCGTCCGGGAGCAGCGCAAGAGCCTGGGCGAACGAGGTCCTGAGCACCCGCCGGTGATCGCCGCCGTAGGCGTGCAGGGCGATGATCAGCGGCAGTTGACTCCCAGGGCCGTGGCCTGGCGGGTAAGCGATTGTGTAGCCGACGGTCTGCCGCCGGGCCGCCGAGTAGAACGTGCCATCGAACGACGGCCCCTCCGGTACGAACTTCATGGGAGGGGAGGCGACCGAGCAGGCGCCGTCGACTCGGTCAAGGAAGGTCTTGCCGGGCAGTACGCCGTGGTCGACCAGCTCCACTCCGCCGACACCGGCCAGGGCCAGGCCGAGCGCTCCGCCCAGGCTGGCCCGCAGCATCAGCCTGCGGCTGCGAGCGGGCCCACCAGCGGGACTCACCGGCCCGCGGCCGGCGGTGCGGCGGCCTGTCGCATCGCCTGAGTGCCCACTACGAGTGCGCAGGTGAGGATGGCGAGCCCGGTAACGTCGATGATCCCGGCGTGAAAGGCGGGCTGTGCTAGGCCAGCGGTCACGCTGAGCCAGCGCAGGGCACCGCCGCCGAAGAGGACCATCGCAGCACCCGCGATGTAGCCAAGGCTCGTTTCGAAACGGATTGCCCGGGGTGACCGATCCAGGCGTCTGGCGAACTGCGCGGCCCCGCCAATCACCATCGCGGCGGCGGCGAGACTGATGGCCATCCAGGCCAGTTGCGTGCCGGGGAACGCCAGCAGCGCCGCCGGATGCACCACGTACGAGGTGATCCACGTCGTGGTCGCCCAGACGAACGCCGCGACTCCGGCAGGCACGAGCGCCTGGTGGGCGAGCAGGTGACCACCGGTCCCTGGCCAGGCATTCTCGAAATGCCTGCCGCCGATCGCGAGAACCAGCAAGCCGATCAGCATCAGCGCGCTGGGCCAGGTCAGCTTTCGGCCGCCCGACCGCACGGCGGTCACGATGGCGGCCCTGATCAGGGCGCCAAGCCCGAGCAGGGCTACCACGGCGAACGTCAGCAGCGCCACGGACTCCAGGTCGAGAGCTTGCGTGATGCCTGGATCCTCTGGAGCTTGCCACTGCAGGCCGATCGCGAGCTGAGACCACATCGCGGCACCGAACATAGCGAAGGCGGCCGCGCAGCAGACGAAAGTGGCCGTGCCGCTGCGGGCCGCCTGGTCCTGGTCGACCCCGTGCCTGGTCAGGCCGACGTCGGCGAGCCTGGCCCGCAGGCCGCTGGCGGCGACGTCCGCCGTGCGGCGGTGACAGCGCGGCCGGTCGGCGATCTCGGCGGCGAGCAGTTCGGCGAACTCGGCGCCGTACCTGGCCCGCCAGGTCCTCGGGTACCAGCGGAGCAGCCTTTGGGCGCGGGCGTCGGTGCCTGGCATCGGGTCGGCGGTCATGTCGCGGCCCAGTTGCTCTGGAGGCGATGCAGGCCGACCTCGGCGACCTGGCGCTGCGCCTGCAGGTAACTGCTCAGCGCGGTCGCGCCGGCCGCTGTCAGCTGGTAGGGGCGTCGCCGGTCCTGGCTCTCGAGCGCCTCGATCAGGCCGTGTGATTCGAGGCGGCTGAGCGCCTCGTAAAGCGTCCCTGGTGCGAGGCGGACGCCGGCGAAGGACTCGATGTCCTTGGTGAGGGCGTAGCCGTGCTTGGCGCCGTCGGCGAGGCTGGACAAGATCAGACTCGCTGGCCCCGACGACCGGCCAAGAGTTTCCAGGCCGTCGGTCTCGGCCTTGCCATGCGACCTGCTCATGAGCCTCCATCCTATATCGGTTAACGATGGATCGGTTACCGTGCTGCTGGGATCGGCTCCCGGGGCTCGGCGGCCAGCCGGACCGGTGCGACGAACGGCAGGCTGTCGGTGACGAACTTCCTGGCCAGTGGATCGCGGAAGCGCCAGATCCCGGCGTCGATGACGAAGTGGGTCATCGCCAGGCCGAGGTAGCCGCCGAAGACGAGTCGTCCGGCCGGTGCCGCACTATGCAGATGCGAGGCGAGGCTGAGCCCGGCCCCGCCGATCAGGGCCACGTTGGCGAGCGCGGCCAGCCGGACGAACTGCCGGACCGGACGAGCGGACGCGGCCTGCGACCTCGACCCCGAGCCCGCACCGGCGACGATCGTGACCAGGAGCAGGTACTGGAGTCCGTGCGCGAGCGTCATCCCGCCGACGGCGGCATACGGGGAACTGAACACGAAGACGGGCAGGCCGAAGAGCAGCGACGTGAGGTAGACGGTCGCAGATCCCGGCGAGCGCTCGGTCGATGCCCGCCGGGCGAGAGCGAGCACGCCGGTGAGAACCGCGACCGCGAAGGCGGCCGCCGACACCTGGTGCAGCCAGTGCAGTTCAGGGTGCAAGCGCAGGGCGAGCAGGCCGGGGTCGGAAGCGAGCGCCCCTAGTACCGCGAGGCCGGCGCCGAGCAGGGCGCCGCGCTCGGCGCGGGAGAGCGGCCGGACTCTCGCGGCGGTCGCGGCCAGCGCCGCCATTCCGAGGTTCTGCTTCTGGTAGTGGAAGAACTGCCAGCCGAAGTACGGCAGCAGCAGCCACTGGAAGGCGCCAGGCGGAATGATCGCGGCCGTCAGGGCCGTCGCGATCACGAGGCTGGCCGGGACCCACAGGCACCGGACCGGATGCGCGCGGACGTAGTCGCGGACCGTCGGCACGGACAACAGCCAGGCGGTCGAGGCGACGTGCACCGAAGACCCGGTGAAGAGCAGGAACGACAGCGCCCGGGTCGGCTGAGCGCCGGCGGGCGGAGCCAGCATGACCGTGCCGACCATGGCCCCGACAGTGAGCGCGGTCGTCGCGCCGATCCAGACGCGCCCGCCTGGGGCGGACGCGGGCCGCTGGTCAGCCGCCACCGCAGCCGCCCACCGCGTCCGTCAATGGCAGGAAGAGCTCGAAGAACGCTACTCCGAGCGCGGCGAGGGTCAGCAAGACGAGCACGGTGCCCAGGACTACGCGGGTCGCGGAACCTGCGGCAACCGCGTCGACTGAGCTTCCCGGCAGGCTTGGATCCTCGTTCGCTGTTAGGCCCTGCGATGTAGTCGTCATGGTCTCATCTTAGCTCGGTATCCGATACATCGGCAAACGATATCTCGGGTTCCGATGCTCGAGCGAAGCGGTGCGGTGCGGTGCGGTGCGGATGCGACTCGTGGGATTTGCCGCGTATAGGTCGTTGATCTGCTAATTTCGTGCCTGCTTTAACCGATACTCAATTTGGAGCAGGACTATGGCGATTCGTCGGGCCAAGCAAAAGGCCCAGGTCATGGAGAAGCTGGCCGCCAGCGCACCCGCCGGCGAGCAGTTCATCGCATGCGTGCACGGCGAGACGGGCCCGAGCCCGTGGCTGAACGCCCTCTTCGACGAGGTTCCCTTCCTCGGTCTCATCGTGGCGCTGAGCCGCAGGCAGTACTTCTTCACGCTCACCAACACGTCGGTCGTCGTGAACTCGGCCAACCGGTTCAGCAACCGTCCTGGCGAGGTCGTGGCCGTGTTCCCCAGGACCTCGGTGCCGGTCTCGAAGTACAACCGCGCGACGGTCTGGAGCAGGTTCTACGTGCAGTTCGCCGACGGCGGCAAGGCGACCAGGATCAACGTCCACCGGCTGTGGCGGGCCGAGCTCGACCAGCTGGCTGAGGCGTTCCCCGCGTCGGCCGATGTGACCACGGCATCGGGCAACCCCAACCCGGCCGGCGCCTGAACCGCCTTACAGCACGAGTTTCATGCCCTCGTGGCTGGCGACGAAGCCATGCCTGGCGTAGAAGCGGTGCGCGTCGGCGCGCGACTTGTCCGAGGTGAGCTGGACAAGTCCGCAGCCCCGCTCGCGCGCCCGCTCGATCACCCAGGTGGTCAGCTCGCTGCCGACGCCGTGACCCCGGCGGTCCGACCGCACTCGGACCGCCTCGAGCTGGCACCGCTCGGCTCCGTGCCTGCCGAGTCCCGGAATGTAGGTGACCTGCAGGCACGCGACGATCTCGCGGTCGTCGTCGGCCACGACGAGGAAATTGCGCGGGTCGGCGTCGATCGCCGCGAACGCCCGTTCGTAGGCGGCGTCCACCACGGCGTAGTCGCGAGCCTTGCCGAGCACGTCGTCAGCGAGCAGCCCGATGATGGCTGGCAGGTCAGCCCGCACAGCTTCGCGGAAGATCACCCGCCAACCCTACGCGGGCACCCTGCTGCTAGTAGGTCACGGTGATCTGGCGGTCAGCGGTGCGCACGGTGGTGTGGCCGCCGAGCGGGATGATCAGCTGCGGATCGGCGTGGCCGAAATCCACGCCGAACACCACGGGGACGCCGGGGTGGTACTCGGCCACGGCGGTGAGCACGGCGTCCTGCTGCTCAGCGATGTAGCGCGCCTTCTCGGCCGGAGTGCTGCGCCGCTCGAAGGACCACGCCTTAGGGCGGGCCCACACGATCGCGGCGAACTGCCGCAGGAGGCCACGCTCGCCCATGCCGAGCAGCACGCGGTACACGTAGCTGGCGCTGGGCTGCTCTTCCGAGGTCTCCAGGAAGAGGACGCAGCCCTCGTAGACCTCGTTCGGCAGCAGGTAGCGGCCGGCGCGGAGGTGGAAGTCGATGATTTCCAGGCAGCCACCCCACGCCGGCCCGCTGACCGTGACGTCGTCCGGGCCGTGCCACGACCAGCCGTCGGACTCCAGCATCACCGGTGCGCTGGCGAACGTCGCCGGGTCGGTCCACTCGCGCTCGACGTCGGTGTACTCATGCAGCTCGTCCAGCGGGAACTCGCCGTGGCCGAAGAGCGCTCGCTCGAGCGAAAGCCTGGTCTTCGGGTGCAGTTCGCCCGGGCGCCCGAGCTGCACCATGACCGACCCGCCGTGGTACGACACCTGACCGAGGTTCCACAGGAAAAGGTGCAGGTTGACGTTGTCGCTATAACCGAACGTGGGCTTAGGGCTGGCCGCCAGAACATCAGCGTCGAGATAACGAAGCACCTTGATCTGGTCGTCGCCGCCGCAGGTGGCCAGGATCGCCTTGATCCCGGGATCGGCGAACGCGGCACTGACGTCGGCAGCCCGCTCCTGCGGCGAAGCCTTCACTGCCCGGGTGGTCGGATACTCGACCGGCTCAAGGCCGAACTCCTCGTGCAGCCGCCGAAGGCCCAGCTCCAGCGGCGCGGAGAAATGCGCGGCCGCGCGTCCAGAGGGCGACAGGATGGCGACGCGATCGCCCTTGACGGGCTTGGGCGGATAGCTGAACTCAGGAGGCATGAGTCCTTTCTACTTGGCCGGTTTCATCGTGGCGTCGATTCCCGAGTGCGTGGCGCCGACGGTGACGAGCACGGGGCTGGCCTTGGCGGCTGAGCGGGCATCGTCCCACCACTGCGGCGCGATCCCGGACGTGCCGCAGCCGGCCGAGAACTTCACCAGATACCGACCCGGGGTCAGCGGCCCAAGCCGGTAGTGCCCGCTGGCGGCCGAGATCGCCAGCATGGGCGCCTGGTGGCCGGTGACCGGAGTGGCGACCACGCACGTGCCCGCGAGCGCCCTGGCCGGTGAGGCAGGCCCGCTCACTGTGCCGCTGATCCAGCCGTCCGGCTTGAGCACGGCGCTGACAGAGCGCATGGTCTGGCCCGGGTGGATAGTGATCACCGTGGCTGTCTTCGGAGAGGATCTGG
Organism: uncultured Actinomycetota bacterium; assembly: GCA_963737865.1. Lineage (GTDB taxonomy): Bacteria > Actinomycetota > Actinomycetes > Streptosporangiales > Streptosporangiaceae > Chersky-822. The sequence continues at coordinate 521,015 of CAVTUG010000002.1, forward strand.
CGTCGAACCACTGCGGCACCAGGCCGCCTGGGTCGGTGTAGCAGGCCGGGTCTCCGAGGAAGACCTTGTAACGGCCAGGGACAAGCCCGCTCAGATGGTAGAAGCCGCCGCGATCGGTAGTGGCGACGCCCTCGAAGGCACCGTCGTCCTGGCCAGCGACCGGGATCGCATCGACGCAGACCCCGGCCGTCCTCGTCGGATGCGGGGCGCCCGACCTCACCGTGCCGGTGATGGCGCCCTCCCGCTGGGCCGACATGGCCACATCTGGCCCGGCGACGGTGCGGCCGGTGACCGCGTGCAGGCGAGCCGAGACGACCGGCCGCAATTCGAGGTCGCTACAGGATGCGAACGTCAGCCGGTAGGTGCCGGTGTTGAGGCCGGTCACCCGGTAATGGCCTGATGAGTTGGTGCCACCGAATCCGAAGAAGTTCGCCGAAGTGTCTTCGGCGCTGACGCAGACGCCTGGCAAGGGCTTGCCCGTCTCCTTGCTGACGACGCGGCCCGTGATCGAACCGCCCTTTACCAGGTGGGCGTCGACGGACCCCGTGATCTGCCCCGCTCTGACCGCGACGGCCCTGGCCCTCGCGGAGAAGCCTGCCCGGTCGTACCACTGGGTGGCGAGATTCTGGCCGCCGCAGGGCTCGAACTCGACGGTGTAGCGACCTGGCAGCAGGCCGTCGATCTGGTAACCCGTTCCGAAGAAGAGCTGGCCGGATTCCTCGAGCCCGGCCGACTCGCTCGTGACGGTGATGCAGACGATCGGGTTGGCGGACGCGCCGATGATCTGGCCGGAGATCGACCCGGCCTTCTGCAGGACGGCGTCGATGTGCGAGATCCTGCTCCCTGGTGACACATTGATCCGGGCGGCCTTGCCCGGCTGGGCCTGATCCGGGTACCACTGGTCGGCGACGTTCGGCTCGACGTCACACGTGCTGAAGGCGACCTGGAACTGGCCGGCGGGCAGGTTCGAAATGGAATAGCTGCCCTTCACGCTCGTGCCGAAGAAGCCGTCGTCCCCGATCGCGTCCGATCCGTCGATCGCGACGTCGCCCACGGGGATCGCCTCGGCGCACACGTTGCTCAATGGCTTGCCGGACGCGGCTGTCACTGTCCCGGAAATGGTGCCGCCCGGGGTCATCGCCGCGTCGAGATGACCGGTGACGCGGCCACCACGGAAGACGACGCGGTTCGCGGCGACCGGGTTGAGCTGACCGTGGTAGGACTGCGGGGCGAAGCTCCCGTGGTTTCCGCAGTTCTCGAAGTCGACCTCGGATCGGCCGGGCGGGATCTGCTCCACGGAAAACGACCCGTCGGCCCTGGTCTCGGTGACCGCGTCGGCATCGTCGATGAAGACGCAGATCCTGGAGAGCGGCTTGCCGGTCACCTTGTCGGTGACCTTGCCTCTGGCGATAGCGCCGGCCTTGAGAACGATGTTGATGTGGCCGGTGACCTTGCTGACCCGCGCGGTCACCGGGTGGGGGAAGTTCCGGAACAAGAAGTTGGCGTCGTTTCCGCAGCCGTGGTCGAAGCTGATCGAGTACCGTCCGGCTGGCAGTCCGCGCAGCGAGTACACGCCCTTCGGGCCGCTCGCGGTGCTGAAGTCCCGCCCGAAGGTCTGGCCTGCTGGCTCGGCGTCGACGCAGACGCCTCTGAGCAGCCGGCCGTGCGCGGTCTTGAATCTGATCGTCCCCCTGATCGTCCCGCCTCGCACGAGCCGGTCATCAACGTGGCGACGATGCGTTCCAAATCTGACTTTGACTGTCTTTGCGGAGGTCTCAGTCAGCTTCTGCGGCCACCACTGGTCGAGGAACTGGCTCGGGCCGCCGCAGGAGGGGAAGAAGCCCGCCTGGTAGCGGCCCGGGTCAAGGCCCTCGACGCGGTAGCCGCCGTTGGCGCTCGTCTTGACCTGGGCGACGAAATCGCCCTTCGGGGTGGTCAGCACCACGCACACCTTGGGAGCCGCGCCCCCGGAGGGATCGGTGACCGTGCCGGAGACCACCGCGCCTGGCCGCATGACCGCGTCGATGCCCTTGGTGATCTGGCCAGCTCTGATCCTGACGGGGATGGCCTCGGACTGCCGGAACTTGTCCCGGTACCACTGCGGCGCCCAGTTGCCTGCCGACTTGGTGTCGACGTCGAAGCCGCAGTTCGGGGTGAACTCGACCAGGTACTTGCCAGGGAACAGAATCTTGCCGGTGTGGAAACCGCCGCGCGGACCAACCTCCATTCCTTGGGTGAACGCGGGGGTGATGAGGTCGACGCACAGGCCGGCGATGTGCTTGCCGTGCGGTCCGGTGACCAGGCCGGAGATCCCGCCGAACCGGCGGGAGGTGCGTTCGCGTGAATGGGCGGTGAGCTTGACGAAGCGCTGCCGGGGCGGGGTCGGCATCCTGTTCGCGGCGGGGCTCGGCTGGCCGGCGGCGACCCGGACCGGCGACAGCGCCGTCAGGTGGCCGGCGGCCACGTAGACCCGTGCCGGGCCGTGCATTCCCAGAACCGTCATGGCCTGGTCGGCGGCGTTCCCTGGCCAGGAGATGAGGCCGTGCGTCGTGCAGCGGTGGTAGCTCAGGTCGTAGCCGCCGGCCGGGAGGCCAGCCACGGTGAACCGGCCGGTCGCTGAGGTGATCGCGACGCGACCGGTGCTGGCCTCCGACGTGACCGATTGCGCGGTCACGCAGAGGCTCGCAAGCGGCGCTCCGCGACGATTCAGCACGATCCCGGTGATCGTGCCGCTCTCCGCATGCCTAGCCGACGCCGTGGTGGCTGGCGCCGTGGTGGCTGACACTGTGGTGGCTGACACTGTGGTGGCTGACGCTGGGAGCATGGTGCCGGCAGCGGTGGCCAGTGTGGCGAGCGGGATTGCCAGTTTGAGCGCGAAGCGGCTTATCACTAGCCGAGCATAACCCGCGAAATCTGACCAAAGCCGGAATCGCCTTTCTGGAAGCGCGCTATCTCAGTTAATGCCGTTCCGCGCCTTAAAGACCAGAAGGGGCAGAAATGACCGGATGACGCTCTTCTGGTAGGCGAAGTTGACCAGGACGGTGTTGTCGGGAAAGAAGAGCAAAGACATGGAGATCCCGGTCCAGCGTTCAGATACCTAGTGCGGTAGCGAGTTCGGCTGCCGATAGCGACGGCGGCGGCGATGGCTCGTCTACTTCCAAGGTCTCGGCGGCAACACCCAGCATCCATGCAAGGGTTTCCTTGTGGAGCAGGCCCTGAGCGATAAGCGACAAGTGAGCATCTTGCAGCGCAAGCGGGAACCGCCGTGAGGACGACTCATCCATGCGACGGCTGATCGGGTCACCCGCATCGAAGAATTGCCAGTGCTTTCTGAGAAGGCGCTGGGTGGGCTGGCTGGCCCATTCAGTCACCATTGAGGCCGCGTGGATGCGCAGGGCGCTGAGTCTATTGGCGAGCGCGCTGGTGGAGATGCCGAGGGTCCAGGTGCGAGCCGCGAGGTCCGCCGGAGTGATGTCCAGCCAGTCGAGGTCACGCATCGCCTTCTCAGGCAAGAGGAGTTCGGCAGCGAACTGATTCGCTTCCTGCTCGTGCCTGTCCCGGACCTGCTCAGAGACTTCGCCGAGATCGCTATGTCTCAAGGACAGGTGCCCTAGCTCATGAGCCAGAGACCAGTTCTCCCGGAACCAATTGCCCGAGGCCGGGAGTACGATCACTGCCCGTTTTCCTACGAGGAATGAGTAGGCAGTGGAGAGTTCTGGGAGACGCACGACATCGATTCCCATGGCTTCCAGCCGCTCCGCGAACGGGCGGACGAAACCCGCACCGAGTCGTCGCCGCGCTTGCGTCAAGGACTCAGGTACATCGCGAGGGGGAAGCCCCGCAGGCGCTGCCTGCCGGTAGGCCAACTCGACATCTGCGAGGGCTTGTCGATCTCCATCGGCGCCGGGCACATCACGTCGCCCTGTTGCGACGTCGTAGTCGTGCCGTGCAGCGATGACCAGTCGATGCGGGTCCGGCTCGCCGGTAACGAGGAAGTGCAGATCAGCGCCAAGCACATCTGCCAGCCGCGCCAGTTCGACGGCGGCGAACCCGCGCTGCCCGTTCAGGGCGCGAGAGAACGCGTCTGGGGTCATGCCGACCTCCGACGCGATCTCGCGCTGTGTGCGCCCCTCGGGAAGCACATCAGCTACCCGCTGGCCAATCCCGTTGTCCACGCTCCTGAGCCTACAACAGGACGTTGGGAAAATCCCAATGCCCATAACTGCTAGGTCACCGCCATCGCGCAGATGAACTCGGCAGAAGCGCAGGGGCGGGCTCCAGCTAGCGGTGCGGGCAACAGCAGTTTCTAGGGCCATGCGCCGGCGGAGCCCGAGATCTGACAGCAGCATGGTCCTACTTGCTGCTGTCCTGATGACGGTAAGTAGGACCATGGTGTCCATGTTTCGCGGGGGTTTACAGCAGTAGGGGGGACCATGGTGCTGTTAGGCCAGCCAGAGCCTCGGGCACGGACCCGGTGACTCCCAATTGGCTCCCCGGAGTCGAGCAGACCTGGGGGAGGATGCAGACCGCAGGTCACCAACTTTGTGGTGACCTGCGGCATTGTGGTCGGGGTGGGGAGATTTGAACTCCCGGCCTCTTCGTCCCGAACCGGCATTTGCTGTTCATATCGATCCGTTCCCTCCGTGTCGCATGCGGTATAGTTGCAGGTAGATTGACTGAAGATGTGATGCGTGGTGATTCCTGGCTTCGCGTGATGACGCCTGGTCCACGGTCAAATGACGGTCAAATGATCATGCGAGGGAGCTGGGTGCCGTTGGGATACTCACGCAAGCGAACCGGTCGCGATGGTAAGCCGCGCTACACGGCCTACTACCAGGATTTAAAAGGCAGCGAGCGGTCAGCCGGGACGTTCTCGAATGTGAAGGAAGCTGACAAGGCCTGGCAGCGAGCTGAGACCAAGCTCGCGGAGGGGCGGATCGGAGACCCGGCCCGGGGCCGGATGACCTTCCAACGGTACGTGGAGGAGACCTGGCTGCCGAACCACGAGATGGAGGCTTCGACCCGCCAGGGCTACACCTACTCGCTGTACAAGCACGTCATACCCGAGTTCGGGCCGATGCGAATGGTCGACATCCTGCCCGAGCATGTCCGCATATGGGTGGGCAAGCTCAAGGCCAGAGGCGTCACGCCGGTCACGATCAAATACAACAAGATCATCCTCAGCGCGATCTTCACGACCGCGCTCAACGACCAGGTCACCTTCCTGCACCCCTGCAGGGGGGTCAAGACCCCGCCGGTGGCCGTCAAGCCCCGCACGATAATCACGCCCGAGCAATTCGACGTGCTCTACGCGGCCTTGCCCGATGCCGAGGCGCAGCTGCTGGTCGAAACCGACATCGAGAGCGGGCTTCGCTGGGGCGAGCTGACCGAGCTGCGGGTGCGCGATCTGGACTTCCGGACGCGCATCCTGACCGTCAGCCGCGCGGTAGTCAACGTCAACCCCAAGTTCCATCCCGAGGGCGGCCGCTTCCTGGTCAAGCATTACCCGAAGGACCGCGAGTACCGGATATTCAAGCTCAGCGAGCAGATCGTCCGGAAGCTCCGTGCGCACGTAGATGCCGAGAAGCTGGGCAAAGGTGATCTCTTCTTCGCGTTCCGTGACCTGCCGAGCGAGCGTGTGCTGCGGATCGCGCCGAATCCGGATGAACTGGGGCTTACTGATCCCAATGCCAGCGGAAGCCGTTACCGGCACGGCACGCTCAGCGCCTACTCGGCAGGCAGATGCCGTTGCCGGCACTGCAAGGACGCATACGCCATCTACCGTGCCGACCGTCGCGCCCAGGGCAAGGACGAGCCCGGCTCGCAGAGGACGGCCGCCACCGACGGCCACATTCCCGCTGACTGGTTCCGCAACCACATCTGGAAGCCGGCGCTCACGAAAGCCGACCTTGAGATTGCCGTTCGCATTCACGATCTGCGGCACGCGCACGCCTCGTGGCTGCTCGCCGGAGGAGCGGACCTTCAGGTCGTCAAAGAGCGGCTCGGTCATGCCGACATCGCGACGACCGCGCGCTACCTGCACACCCTGCCCGACGCCGACGAGACGGCTCTCGACGCGCTATCGAACATCCGCAACCGATCAGGATCGGACCGCGCCGGCCGTCGCGTCAAGAACCGCCGATAATCGCCGGCCTCGCAATGATGCGGCCCGCCCAGGTGCGCCAACACCAGGACGGGCCTTGATCCAGCAACCCTTACCGCAGGGATGAGGACCCATGAGTAACCCTAAGGACCTATCGCAGATGTCCGCCACGTACGCGAGCCGGCCATGCGACGAGTCCGCAGGCCGTGCCGACCGGGTGATCCGGCGCGCGACGACCGGGACCGTGCTGTTCCTGGCCGGTGTCGCGGGTGTCGTCAGTTACGGCCACATGCACCTGCTGGCGGTGCGGTATGGCGAGGAACCCTGGACGGCAGCGCTGCTGCCGCTGTCAGTGGACGGCATGATTCTTGCCGCATCCCTCACGCTGCTGTGGGACTCGCGGCGCGGAAAAGCCGGTGGCGTCTTGCCATGGGCCCTGCTGATTGCCGCTAGCGGTGCCAGCCTTGCCGCCAATGTTGCCGTCGCTCATCCGATGGTCATCAGCCGGGTGATCGCCGCCTGGCCTTCCTTCGCGCTCATCGGCGCTTACGAGATGCTCATGCGGCAAGTCCGGCAGTCGATCGCTGCCGGGCTGGCTGCCGGCGGTGAGTATGACCTCCCGGCTGCCGACGCCGGCGCAGGCGAGGCACGACACCTCGAAATAGTCACCGCTCCGGCAGCGGCAGTCTCGGACCGGCAAGCAGCCGCCAGGAACGGCGGCGGCGGCAAGGCGGGGCAGCTGCAACGGCAAGCCTGGCAATGGGCCGCTACCAACCGGCTTCCTGCCGGTGACCTGCCGACCGGTGAGGCAATCGCTGAGGAGTTCGGCCGCAGCCCCCGGTGGGGTCGGCTGGTCAAGAACGCTGGGCTCAGCGGCAAATATGCCTTGGATGCGGAACAGGCGGCGTAGCGTCAGGGGGAGCGGGCCAGCTGAACGGCAATGCCACGCATCTCATGATCCAGGAGTGCCACCGCTGACGGGCGCTCCTATCGTCCTCAGACCTCGCGGCAGGTTCCGTCGGCAACGATTCACCCTCATCGACCTGATGATGCGCGAAGGCAGGTGACGTGACCGCAGGTAATCCCGCAGACGATGTTCGCTCCGGTGCTGATCTTGAGACGTATGTCGAGTCTCAGTGGGCGGGCTGGGAGCGCGAGGGCATCGGTCCAGGCGAGGACACGATCGTGAGCGCTGCGGCGGTTGGCCTGGTGGAGATGGTGTGGCGCAACTCCCCGCTGGAGGATATGCACTCGGGCGGCGGCCTGCGCGGGCGTGGTCCGAGCGACGGCGAGATGTTCGCTGAGAGCGTCGCCCTGTACCGAGTGGCGAAGTCAGTCCTGCCGCGCAGGTTCGGTCTGCTGGAGTTCGAGGATCACGTGCTGGACCGGGGCCGGCCCTGGGCGGCAGGCGGCCGGACTTTGCAGGAGATGGGGTACGGAAGCCTCGGCAGGTTCGCGAAGCACGTGCGAGGCCGGACCAATGCGCTGCTCTCCATCAGGGACGACGGGGACCGGCTATTGATGGGCTACCTAGTCATGATCACCAGGCTCTACGGACGTGATCATTACGGGATGCCGCAATGGCCGGCGGTAGCCGGGAACGTCCGGGACCTGCTTGCTACTCCGGGGCACCTCGGCTGGCTCGGCGACGACCCCTGCCGGGAGCGTGAAACTGCCCTCGCAGTGGCGCCGTCCGGCACTGCGGTCCCGGAAGCGCTGCACCGCGCCTTGCTCGACGGGCCGGACATGCTGCCGATCGCGGTCCTGGACTGGCTGACTGACTGGGTCATGTTCATGGCGCGGTCGCTGACGTCTGCCAGGGAGCAAGGCAGCGCAGAAGCCAGGTCTCCATCAGAGCCCGTTCCCAGCGAGCCGTTTCTCCACGTCGCGGAGCTGCGGTTCGCGGTGCCCGCCGGCCGCCGGATCGCCATCTATGACGAGCTGATCGATCGCCTGGAAAACCGGATGCGCGAGGAAGACAAGCGGCGGGCTTCGACCAGATCCGCGAGCGACTGGCCTATCTGCGAGGCCTTCGCACCGAAGCGCAGCAGCAGGTTGCACGGCACTGACCCGCTGAGTTACGGCGATCGTGCCTGGCGCTAGGCAGGCTGCTGGCCGGGCGGTGCTTCCGCGGCATCTGCTCGATGAAGACCGCTTCGGGGGCGTGGCCGGGAACGTTCAGCTCGGGTGGATCGCACGGCATGGGCCCGGCGCGCGTGGCGGCCGTTCTTAGCGCAGGGGGCCAGTTCGGGACCGATGCGGGCTTGTACTCCGGGAAGCCAGCGGTCGTGCCAGTCGGCAGCGTCACGGCTTCGTGCTTCGGGTTCGAGTGCCCAGCTGGTCCAGTCCCCAGTAGAGCCAGTCGAGTTCCTCGACCGCAGCGGGATGGGCGGGCCAGCGGGGCGGGAGGATCGAGGCGGTGGCCGGGTAGCGGCGCGAGCAGGATGGTGCTGACCCAGCGGGCCAGGTCGCGGAGCGCGTCGGCGTGCTCGGGTCGGTCATGGCGGCCCAGACGGGCTGGCGCGGGTGCGCCGGAACGTATCGCGAGGCAGGCCGCGTGCCGTGCCGGCGATAGCGGCGGAGAGCCGGGTCACCTCCTGCGGCGAGGCGCGGCGGCTTCGGCCAGGGTGCCGGCCTGGGCGGTGATCGCTGCCTCGGCGGCGTCCAGGCGGCTCGCAGGCGAGCAGCAGGCCTGCTCGCTGAGCTCGGACAGCCGGGCCGCCAGCAGCGCGAGCGTCAGGTCCCTGGCTGCCTGGCCTCGGCCGTCCGCGCGGCTATGGCTGGTCATCGGCGCCTGGTCCGGCGCGGCCTGGTCCCAGGGCGCGGGCCAGGCAGGCCGCTGCGGCCAGGGCGCGGAACCTGGCCCGGGGCGCCGGCACGCCTCGGTGCCCGGGCCGCCGCGCCGGGCCATGCCGGCCCGGCCCGGCGGACCGGGTGGCGCGGGCAGGCCGGGCCGGTCGCCGGGCTGATCGCTGCGGAGGTGCGGCCATCGTGGCGGGCTCTCCGCCGGGAGCCTGGCCGGGCACCGGCAGGCCCGGCGGCGGCGCGGCCGGTGCCGGCAGGTCCAGCCGGCGGCCGTTGCGGTCGCCAGGCGCGGTAGTCGGCGCGGCGCCAGTACTGCTCGGTGCGGACGATGACCGGGGGTGCCGTGCCCGCGATGACGACGGCCCTGCCGGGCGGCAGCTGGCGGATAGCGGCCATCGGCAGCACCCGGATCTCGGTGGTGGTGGGGCGGCGGCGCAGCTCGCCGCGGTAGGTGTAGTGGTGCTCGTCGGGACCGCGGACCTTGACGTTCCCGCACAGGTCCTCGATGAGCTGGCAGAGCTTCGGGCTCGCTGGTGCCGGCGTAGATGATCTTGGTCTGGCAGGCCTGCCAGAGGACGCGGGCGCCGTGGTCGCCCCAGCGCTCGGCGAGCTGGGCCCAGGCCTGGGCGTACAGGTGCAGCCAGATCCCCGACCCGGCGGCCCAGGTGGCCCATGCCGCAGCCGGGACCGGGGCAGTGTTGGCGACCTCGTCCGGGACCATGGTCAGCGGCGGGTCCAGCCGGGCGACAGTCCCTGGCGGGAACAGCTCGTCGAGGCGGGCGGCCAGCCCGGCCGAGCCGAGCGCCGGCCGGCGGGGCGGCGGGCCGGGCGCGGGAAGCTGCCGAGGTGGCGGGCGGTGTGCGCGATCTCGGCGAGAATGGCGACGAACAGCGGCGGGACCGGGCTGGTCCGGGCGTCGGCCGCGACCAGGTACAGGGTGTCGCGGCTGGTCACGAAGGCCTCGAAGTCGAAGCCCTCGCCCGGCCGCGGGCGAGGCGGCCACGACGCGGGGGTGCTGCATGAACTTCAGCACCGACAGGAGGGTGGTGCTGACCCCGGCGCGAGTCCGCTCGGGCAAGCGCCTGGTAATGCACGACGTGCGACAGCGCCGTCTTCTCGGCCCGGGGATCGGCGTCCAGGATCTTCGCGGGCCGGTCATCGTTCTCGGTCACCCACCGGTACACGTGCCGCAGGTCACCGCCGGCAGGCCGGCGGCGTGCAGGTAGGCGGCCAGGGTCATCGACGCCTGGTCGCTCCAGAACCTCTCATCGGCCAGGCCCCGGGACGTCGTCGCCTCGACCATGTACCCGGCCCGGCGCACCGCGGTGACCATGTCCTGGCAGCCCGAGGGGGCCGGATTCCATCGCATGGTCGACCCGTACTCGCCGGCGGCCTCGGGGTTCCACACGTGAACCCGCCCGACCGCCGATCGCAGGCCGGCGGTGGCGGCGATCAGGTCACCGCGGATCGAGGTG
>CAVTUG010000003.1:0-578296 GCA_963737865.1 uncultured Actinomycetota bacterium
CAAGGCTGTGCTCGAAGTCGAACATGCGCAGGGTTCGCTTGCGGTCCCAGACGAGCGAGTCGAACGGTGACAGCAGGGTGACCCGGTGCCGTCCGGCACGGCCTGGCTTACCGCCTCCGGCTGACAGGTCGGCGACGATACCCGGATCGGCCCAGGCCCGAGTCGGCGACCGCGAGCCGTGGTCGATCTCGACGGGGACCAGGCCGGCGGCTTGCGCGGCGTCGTCTGTCGTCAGGCCGGCGCTGTTCCTGCCGTTGCCGAAGTTGGCGATTCGCTGGTAGTCGCCGAAGTCAGACCTGGTCACGACGCCGAGCGCGCGGGCGGTGACCCCGGCCAGGTAGATCAGGCAGTCGGCGTCCGGCAGGTCGGCTGGAGCAGTTCGGGTGGCAGGACCCGCTCGGGGAGATCGTAGACGCGCCGCCAGCCGACCCGGCGGGAGCAGATGACCTCGCCGGTGTCCAGCAGCCACTCGACCGCGATCTTCGTCTCCGACCAGTCCCACCAGGCGCCGCCGTTCTTGGCGCCGCCGAGTTCGGTCGCCGTCAGCGGCCCGTCGGACCGCAGCCTGGCCAGTACCTTGGCCGCGACGTCAGGATGGTTCTCGTGCCAGCGCCTGCCCTTAGCCAGGAACCAGCGGCGGCGGTACGCGTAGTAGGGCCACTCCTCGATCGGCAGGACGCATGCCGCGTGCGACCAGTACTCGAATGCGGTAGCGGCCCGGGGACTCCAGTACGCCCGCTCGATCTGCGCCCGGGTGACCGCGCCCAGCCTGGCGTAGGCGACGAGTTCGTGTGAACGGGCCAGCACGCTGATGGTGTCGAGCTGGACCGCGCCGACCCGGCGCAGCATCGCGGGGACGCCGCCGCTGCGTGCCTGCGCGCCTACAAACCCCTGGGCCTGCAGCGTGATCAGCCTGACGTCATCAGGCGTGAGCTTCAGCTCGGCCGGAGGCAGGCTAGACGGTGGCACATCTCGGAGCGTATCGGGTGCCTACCGACAGTTCGCAGCACTGTGAACGCTAACGGCCGGGGGTGACGGTCGGCTTAATACCAGTCTTCGAAGGTGTTGGTCGCGAGCGTCGTCAGCAGGCCGACGGCGGAGACGCCGACGCCGATCCAGAACAGCCACCAGATCGGTCCGTGATGGCCGAAGACCATCGCGAGGCCGCCGATCAGGAACCCGGCCATGATGATCGAGACCGCGATCCAGGACACCCGGCGGCCGTGGTACGTGGGGAACGGGCCCAGCTGGGACGGGGGGAGGCCAGAGGTCTTCACCGCGCCGTTGCTGGCCGGCTCGCCGGGGCTGACCTGACTGGTTTCGGCGGCAAGGAGCGGGCCGGCGCCTGCGCGCTTTCGGGTACCGCGCCTGCCACCGCGGCGGGGTCCACTTGCTTCGCCATGGCGCTGCTCCTCCTGCTGAACTGTGCGGCCTGAACCGTGCGGCCGACTGGATCCGGGGCCAGCCGAACTGCAGACCTGCTGATATACGCGACGTGCCTATCATTGTCGCGGGCGGTACCTGCCCGCTCGCGATCGGCCCCCGGAACTTGCCGGTGATCATGTTATTCGCGCTGCTAGGGTCCGGCGGCAGCTTCGCATAGTCCCGTCGGCTCGGCATTGGCCAGCATCTCGCCTACCATGGCAGACGAACAGTTGTACTGGCTTGCCGCGCGCTTGCCGATCGGGCGCCCGCGCCCGCCTGCGGAAGTGCGCTCCGGCCAGTCAAAACGATCCGCGAGGAGCCGACAAGACGTGCCAGCAATTATTGATAAGGTCCTGCGCGCTGGCGAGGGCAAGATCCTGCGGAGGCTGCAACGGATTGTGCAGCAGGTCAACTCCATCGAAGAGGACTACGAAGCGCTCAGCGACGCCGAGCTTCGCGCGCTGACCACGGAGTTCAGGGAGCGGTGCGCGCAAGGTGACTCGCTCGACGACCTGATGCCGGAGGCGTTCGCGGCGGCCAGGGAAGCAGCCAAGCGCACGCTCGGCCAGCGTGCGTTCGACGTCCAGCTCATGGGCGGCGGCGCGCTGCACTTCGGCAACATCGCCGAGATGAAGACTGGTGAGGGCAAGACGCTCACTGGCGTCTTCGCCGCGTACCTGAACGCGCTCGCCGGCAAGGGCGTGCACATCGTCACGGTGAACGACTACCTGGCCAAGCGCGACGCCGAGTGGATGGGCCGGGTGCACCGGTTCCTCGGCCTCGAAGTCGGCGTGATCCTCGCCCAGATGGAGCCCGAGGAGCGGCGCAGGCAGTACGCGGCCGACATCACCTACGGGACCAACAACGAGTTCGGCTTCGACTACCTCAGGGACAACATGGCCTGGGGCCAGGAGGAGTGCGTACAGCGCGGCCACCACTTCGCGATCGTGGACGAGGTGGACTCGATCCTGATCGACGAGGCGCGGACGCCGCTGATCATCAGCGGTCCCGCCGACCAGAACAGCATCTGGTACAGCGAGTTCGCCAAGATCGTGCCGAGGCTGCGGCGCGGCGAGGACGGCGAGGGCGACTACGAGGTCGACGAGAAGAAGCGCACCGTCGGCATCATGGAGTCGGGCGTCGCCAAGGTCGAGGACTGGCTGGGCATCGAGAACCTGTACGACCATTCCAACACCCACCTGGTCGGGTTCCTGAACAACGCGATCAAGGCCAAGGAGCTTTTCAAAACGCGATAAGGATTACGTCGTGTCGGGCGGCGAGGTCCTGATCGTGGACGACTTCACCGGCCGCATCCTGCACGGCCGCCGGTACAGCGACGGCATGCACCAGGCGATCGAGGCCAAAGAGGGCGTCAAGATCATGGACGAGAATCAGACTCTCGCCACGATCACGCTGCAGAACTACTTCAGGCTGTACGACAAGATCGCCGGCATGACGGGTACCGCCATGACCGAGGCGAACGAGTTCCATCAGACCTACAAGCTCGGCGTGGTCTCGATCCCGACCAACAAGCCGATGGTCAGGGCCGACCAGGCGGACGTGGTCTACCAGACCGAGCAGGCGAAGTTCGACGCGCTGGTCGATGACATCAAGGAGCGGCACGAGGCCGGGCAGCCGGTCCTCGTCGGCACGGTGAGCGTCGAGAAGTCCGAGCTCGTCTCCCGGATGCTCAAGCGCAAGGGAGTCCCGCACGAGGTGCTCAACGCCAAGCACCACGAGCGCGAGGCCACGATCGTCGCCCAGGCCGGCCGCAAGGGCGCGGTCACGGTCGCGACGAACATGGCCGGTCGCGGTACCGACATCATGCTGGGCGGAAACCCTGAGTTCCTGGCCGACCTCGAGCTGCACCAGCGCGGGCTGTCACCGGTAGAGACGCCGGAAGACTATCGAGGCAGCCTGGCCGGAGGCGGTCGAGAAGGCCAAGCGCGCGGTCGCCGAAGAGCACGAGGAAGTCGTCGACGCTCGGCGGGCTTTACGTGCTCGGCACCGAGCGGCACGAGTCCCGCCGGATCGACAACCAGCTGCGCGGCCGGTCTGGCCGTCAGGGCGACCCTGGCGAGTCGCGGTTCTACCTGTCGTTCGAGGACGACCTGATGCGCCGGTTCAACGGTGACCGGGTCGCGCAGTTCCTGGAGTGGGCCAAGACCTCGCCAGACGTGCCGATCGAGAGCAAGACTGTCACCCGGTCGATCAGGTCGGCGCAGACGCAGGTCGAGCAGCTCAACTTCGAGATGCGCAAGGACCTGCTCAAGTACGACGACGTGATGAACCGGCAGCGCACGGTCATCTACGCCGAGCGGCACCGGGTGCTGGCCGGCGAGGACCTGCACGAGCAGGTGCGCGGCATGATCAACGAGGTCGTCGCCGATTACGTCGCCAACGCGACGGCCGAGGGCTTCGCCGAGGAGTGGGACCTCGACGAGCTGTGGCGCGCGTTCCGCCGGCTGTATCCGGTCGGCATCACGACGACCAGCTGATCGAGGAGGAGGGCGGCGAGCGTTCCTACCTGTCAGCACCGACAACATCACCGAGCGGATCCAGGACGACGCGCAGACCGCCTACGACAAGCGCGAGGAGGAGCTGACCTCCGAGGTGATGCGCGAGCTCGAGCGGCGAGTCGTGCTGTCGGTGCTCGACGCCAAGTGGCGCGAGCACCTGTACGAGATGGACTACCTGCGCGAGGGCATCTACGCTGCGCGCGATGGCACAGCGCGACCCGCTGGTGGAGTACCAGCGCGAGGGTTACGAGCTGTTCAACGCGATGATGGACGCGATCAAGGAGGAGTCGGTCGGGAACCTGTTCAACCTGGAGGTCCAGGTGCAGCAGAGCCCGATCATCGGCGAGGCAGGGCCGGACGGCGAGTGGAGCGACCGGCGCGCAGCCGGTCGTCGGCCGGCCGCGGCGTCGCGATCGCCGACGCGGTGCCGGCCGCGGTGCCGCTTCGGCGGGCGTGCCGCCGGGCCGGACCGGCTAGGCGGGCGGTGATCGGCCGCGGCGATCCCGGCCGCGTTCCTGCCGACGGGGCTGGCGCAGCCGAAGCGGCCCGCCAAGCTCAGCTACAGCGCGCCGAGCGAGGACGGCTCAGGCCAGGCCGTCAAGACCGGCGGCTTGGCCGCGACGCCGACTTCTCCAAGGTCGGCAGGAACGAGCCATGCCCGTGCGGCTCAGGCAAGAAGTTCAAGCTCTGCCACGGCGACCCGAGAAAGCGAGTAGCGCCGGTAACCGGTCCAGGGCTGGCTCGGGCGAGTTCGGGCTGGCTCGATGCTCCGGGTTCCGACAGCGACCATGGTCCTCTACCGCGGTCCTGATGACAGCAAGTAGGACCATGGTGCTGTTGCTCAGCGGTCCTGGACAGCAGCGAGTAGGTACATGCTGCTGTCCAGGACCCGCCCGGGCCGAGCGGGTCCGTCCGGAAGGTCGGCAGCCGGGTCAGCGAGCGGCGGGATGTGGCCCGGGGCAGGGGCGGCAGGGCCGACGGTGATCCCGGCCGACGCGCCCGACGCGCCCGCCGCGCCGTGCCGGAGATCCAGTCTCGACGGAAGGGCGCGTGCTAGGCGGCTTCGATGGCGGTGCAGGGCCAGCCTGCGGGGCCCGGGTGAGTTCGGCGCCCGGTCGGCGGCTGAGCGCGGCGCGGCGTGGCCGGACGCCTCTCCAGCCGGACGGCGAGGGCGCGGACGTGCGCGCCGACGCCGACGATCACGCTCATCTCCAGCACGCCGCCAGCCGGCGAGGTCACGATCACCCGCCGGACCCGCGGCCGGTGCGGCGGCGAGCAGCGGGCCGAGCTGGCTGATCCGCTGCGGGCCTGCTCGGTCGTCCAGGCCGAGATCTGCTCGGCAGGCCGCGACCCGGCCAGGGTCTCGGCCAGGACCTGAGCGAACTGGCTTGGCCACGCGGGAGCGGCCTGGCGGGTGGCCGCGGTCGGCGGCGGGCCGGCCCGCGTGCGGCCGGCCGCGCCCTGTAGTCGCGCCCGCGGGAAGCGGCGAGGCAAGCCTGAGCGCGCGGTCGCGGCCGCGAAGGGACGCGCGGCCGGCGCCGTGCGGCGGGCATCGGCATCGGCGCGTGTCCCGCCGGGATGGCGCGCTGGCTCGTCATAGGGCGGTGCGGTGTCGGGAACCGTGACGGCGGCAGGATCGCTACGGCATCGGGGGGCGGCTTGCGGCATGCGGCCGACGAGCGCTCGGGTGTCAGGATGGCTCGATGGCGGTACGCGTGGGAGTCACGGCTCGCTGCGGTGCAGCGCGGTGCAGGTGCGTGGCATGGCGGGAGTCTGACATGGGGTAGTTGTACCTGGTGCCGGCTGACAATTTCTGGCATGCGCCGTCAGCCGCCAGTCCCTGCCCGATCCGGGCAGCCAGGAATGCGGGCGCGCGCTGCGCGTGGTTCGCAGCTTAGATGTCCCAGTGTCAGCCGAACACGCCGACTACAGGAGATGACCGTGTCACTGCCGCCGCTGGTCGAGCCCGCTTCCGAGCTCAGCGTCAACGAGGTCAAGCGTTACTCCCGGCACCTGATCATTCCCGAAGTCGGGATGACCGGGCAGAAGCGGCTGAAGAACGCGAAGGTGCTCTGCGTCGGCGCCGGCGGCCTGGGGTCGCCCGCGCTGCTCTACCTCGCAGCCGCCGGGGTCGGGACGCTTGGCGTGATCGACTTCGATGTCGTGGACGAGTCAAACCTGCAGCGGCAGATCATCCACGGCCAGTCTGACATCGGCCGGCCCAAGGCGCTGTCGGCCCGGGACAGCATCAAGGAGGTCAACCCCTACGTCACCGTCGTCGTGCACGAGGAAGCGCTGACCAACGACAACGTGATGGACATCTTCTCCGGATACGACCTGATCGTGGACGGCACCGACAACTTCGCGACCAGGTACATGGTCAACGACGCCTGCGTGCTGCTCGGCAAGCCCTACGTCTGGGGGTCGATCTACCGGTTCGACGGCCAGGCCAGCGTGTTCTGGTCCGAGTACGGGCCGTGCTACCGCTGCCTGTACCCTGAGCCGCCGCCGCCCGGCATGGTGCCGTCGTGCGCCGAGGGCGGCGTGCTCGGCGTGCTCTGCGCGTCGATCGGCTCGATCCAGGTCAACGAGGCGATCAAGGTGCTCACCGGGATCGGCGAGCCGCTGGTCGGGCGCCTGATGATCTACGACGCGCTGGAGATGAGCTACCGGAGCCTGAACATCAAGAAGGACCCCGAGTGCGCGATCTGCGGCAAGAACCCGACGATCACCGAGCTGATCGACTACGACGCGTTCTGCGGCGTGGTCTCTGCTGACGCGCAGGAGGCCGCCGCCGGGTCCACGATCACCGCCGCCGAGCTCAAGGAGATGCTGGACCGCGAAGACGACATCTTCCTGGTCGATGTCAGGGAGCCCAACGAGTACGAGATCGTGTCCATCCCCGGTGCCGTGCTGATCCCCAAGGACCAGTTCCTGACGGCGGCGCGCTCGAGCGGCTGCCGCAGGACCGCAGGATCGTGCTGCACTGCAAGTCAGGCGCCCGCAGCGCCGAGTGCCTCGCGGTGGTCAAGAACGCCGGCTTCTCCGACGCCGTTCACGTCGGCGGCGGGATCCTGTCGTGGGTCAACACCGTCGACCCTTCGCTGCCTGTCTACTGACCGGCCAAGTCGGAGCAACCGGACGCGGCGTGTTAGGCGCCGGGGCTATTCGTGGCCTTAACATCGTCACGTGGCGATTCAGCCCGGACTCCCGCGGGCAGCAAAGCGGCTCGCGCGGGGGAGATACGGCCGAACTGCGCTTGCGGCGTGCCCGCAGGCGCAAGCCGCTGGTCACCTCGGTCTTCGCCGTCCTGGGGGTCTGCGGGCTGCTGGTCGCTGGCTTTGAGGTAGCCAGCAGCTCAAGCCGAGGAAGTTCACGCCCGCGCAGCAGCGGCGGATCGAGGCGTGGGAGATAGCCAAGCGCTGGCGGACGACGCCCAAGACCAGGATGTTCCCCGCCGTGATCGGCTACCGGCTGGTCGGCGGCGCGCTCGGGCCCTCTGCCGGGCTCGGGCTGAAAGCCAGGCGGCTGGAAATCGCCACTCAGGCCACCTGCGCGAAAGGCGCTGGCGCGGGCCAGGAGCTGATGGCCAGGCTCACGAGTGACGGCTGCCAGGCCGTGCTGCGCGCCACCTACACCGACGCGACTAGCAGCCTGGTCGTCACCGTCGGCGTCGCCGTTCTGAAGGACCAGGCCAGCGCCGCTGCGGTGGCCCGGTTCCTGACGGTGGGCGGCCCAGCGGACCAGGGGGCGGTCTCCCGGCAGCTCGTGCTGCACCCGTTCCAGGTCGCGGGGACCCCGGCCGCGACCTTCGGGAACAGGCAGCGGCAGCTGTCCTGGGTGGTCGGCGCCGGTTCATACCTGGTGATGGCGACGGTCGGTTATTCGGACGGCAGGCCGCGCGAGCCGGTAACCTCCGACTCCTACACGTACCTGGAGATGACGAGCTTGGCGCGCAGCGTCGCAGACCTGGTCGCCGCGCCGCTCGGGGCGCCGCCCCCGGTGCCGCACTGCCCTGGAGCGCTGACGGCATGCTGACCCCACCCGGCCGGATGCCTCACTCGCGCTGAGCGGCCAGCCGATCGGCTCGCGCCCGCGCTGCGTCGCCTGCGGCGCTGGCCGTCGCGCTGGCTCGCTGGCCGGCTGTGCGGCCGTCGCCTGTGCCGGTGCGCTGCCGCTCGCGGCGCGGCCAGGCCGACGTGGTGCGCCAGCAGCCAGCAGTGGGTGCCTCGACGCGCTGAACGTGTCGGCCGCGTGGCGGGTCACCCAAGGGCGCGGCGTCCTGGTGGCCGTGATCGACAGCGGCGTCGATCCTGCCGTGTCCGACCTGACCGGCCCGGTGACCACCGGCCCCGACCTGACCGGCGTCGGGACGCCGGATAAGCGACCCGAACTGGGGCGCTGCATGGCACCTGGATGGCATCGCTGATCGCCGGCCACGGGCACGGTCACGGCGGCAGCAGCGGCATCGTAGGGCGTCGCGCCGCAGGCGAAGATCTTGTCCATCAGGGTGATCACGGACCGGTCCGATCCCGGCTACGCCAAGTACCGGGCCGAGCCGCCGCGCCGTGGCCAGCGCGAACTGGCCAGCGCGATCAGGTACGCGGTCCGGCACCGGGCCGGCGTGATCAGCATGTCGCTCGGCTACGACGCGCCTAGCCTGGCGGTCCGCTCGGCCCTGCAGTTCGCGCTCCGCGCACAATGTCGTAGTCGTCGCGTCCTCCGGCAACTCGGGCACGACGCAGACCGCGCAGGGCGGGGAACGCGCCGTACTCGTTCCCCGCCGACTATCCAGGCGTGATCGGCGTGGCGGCGGTCAGCCGGTCGGGCCAGCCCGCGTATTTCTCCAGCGACAACCTGTCGGTGCAGGTGGCCGCGCCTGGGGTAGACGTCCCGCGCAGGGCAGGGGCAGCAAGTACTGGCTGGTCAGCGGCACCAGCCCGGCCTGCGCGCTGACGGCTGGCGTGGCCGCCCTGATCAAGTCCAGGTACCCGGGGCTGCCCGCCGCAAGGTCGGGCCGCGATCACCCGCGCCACCACGCACCGCCCGCATGGCGGCTATGACGACCAGGTGGGATTCGGCACCGTGGACGCGGTGGCGGCGCTTCAGGCGGCGGGGCGCCGGGCAGGCTGGCGGTGCGACCGCGCACCGCACCGGCGCGTAGGCAGTCCAGCCGTCGGGCCGGCGCGGTCACCGCAACGTCGGCAAGGGCCGCTCCGGCCTGCCGCCAGTCCGGTGCCGCCCAAGCTGACCGCTGACCTGCTGGTCGGGCTCGCGATCGGCTGCCTCGTCCTGGTCGGCACGGCGCGTCTCCCTGGCGCTTCTCGCATCGCGCGCCGCCCGGCGAACGGCCAGGAAGCACCCCGCGACAGCCGCGTCAGCCCTACTGTCCGCGGCCCGCCCAGCACGCCGGACCCGCACCGCCAACGTCGAGCTGCGCTGGGGCCGTCCAGAAACTCAAGGGCCGGACCAGGCCAGCGGCCATGCCGGCAGGCCCCGCCGCAACCCGAGATGAGCGACTTCGCCAGCAGGGTCCTCGACGTAGCCGAGTCGATCCCGCCCGGGCGGGTGATGTCTTACGGCGACATCGCCGAATACGTCGCGAAGGCGGTCCCAGGCAAGTCGGCCAGGGTCATGGCGCTGTGGGGCGGCGGCGTGCCGTGGTGGCGGGTCGTGCACGCCGATGGCAGCCTGCTGGCCGGTCATGAACGGAGGCGCTGCGGCAGTACCGCAGCGAAGGGACGCCGCTGCGGACGGCGCCGACGGCACGCCAGGGCGACTCGACATGCGCAAGGCGCGGTGGCACGGCCGAAGCCTGACGGCCATGACGGTACGCAACGATCCGCTAAGGTTCGGCCGGCTGCCCGCTCAATCCGGCACGCGACACGCCGGCTGCGCCAAGTCTCCAGCGAGGTGTCGGTATCCTCTGCTGGAATCGATACGACATGGAAAGGCAACCGCCCGCATACCGCCTGGTTCGCCGGCCGGTCGAAGCGGCCGCGCCGCCCGTTCTCGATCCCGCGCAGGCGCAGGTCGTCGAGCCATGCCGGCGGCCCGTTGCTGGTCCTGGCCGGCCCGGCACAGGCAAGACCACCGCGATCGTCGAGACGGTGGTCGACCGGATCGCCGGCCGCGGCGTCGACCCGAGCCGCGTCCTGGTGCTCACGTTCAGCCGCAAGGCGGCCGCAGGAGCTGCGGGAGCGGATCACCCTGCGCCTGAACCGCACGACCACCGAGCCGCTCGCCCTGACTTTCCACAGCTACGCCTACGCCCTGGTCAGGCGCGAATCGGTGCTCGCCGGCGAGGAGCCGCCGATCCTGCTGTCCGGGCCTGAGCAGCTGCAGGAGGTCAGGCGGATGCTGCGCGGCGAGGCGTCCGACGGCGCGGGCACTGGCCGGAGCGGCTCGGCCCGTTGCTCGCGACCCGGGGCTTCGCGGCCGAACTGCGCGACTTCCTGCTCAGGGCCGCAGAACGCGGCCTCGACGGTCCAAGGCTGGCCGCAGCTCGGCCGCCGGCTCGACCGGGACGACTGGGTGGCCGCCGGCGGGTTCCTGACCAGGTACGCGGCCCGGTTCGACCTGGCGCCCGTGCCGGCCTACGACTACGCGGAGATCATCAGGATCGCCGGGCAGCTGCTGGCCGGCCCGAGGTCAGGCAGCGCGAGCGGCAGGCCTACGACGTGGTCCTGGTCGATGAGTACCAGGACACCGACCCGGCGCAGGAGGAACTGCTGCACGCGCTGGCCGGCGACGGCCGCGAGCTGATCGTCGTCGGCGATCCCGACCAGTCGATCTACGCGTTCCGCGGCGCGGACTCCGACGCGATCGGCCGGTTCCCTGCCCGGTTCCGCGCCCCCGACGGGCGCCGGCCGCGGTGATCGCGCTGCGCACCTGCCGGCGCAGCGGTCCTGTCCTGCTTGCCGCTTCGCGCCGGGTCGCCGGCAGGCTGCCAGCCGTCCGGCTGCCCGGCACCAGGACTCCGATCGTTCGGAACGCGACCACCGGGCGCTGGTGCCGCTGCCGTCGGCCAGCCTCGGCGACGTGCGGGTCGTGATCGCCGCCAGCGAGCGCCAGGAGGCGGCACTGGTCGCCGACACGCTGCGGCGCGCGCACCTGATCGAGCAGCGTTCCCTGGTCGTCGATGGCGGTGCTGGTCCGTTCGGCGGTGCGCCAGGTGCCAGCGCTGCAGCGGGCGCTGTCCAGCGCCGGCGTTCCGGTGGCCGTGGCCGGAGACGAGCTGCCGCTGGCCGACGACCCGGGACCAGGCCGCTGCTGCGGCTGATCGGCTGCGCGCTCGACCCGGCGGCGCTGACCGAGGACGTCGCGGCGGAGCTGCTGACCGGGCCGCTCGGCGGCACCGACGCGCTCGGCCTGCGCCGGCTGCGGCGCGCGCGCTGCTGGCAGCCGCGAGCGCCGCGCGATGGGCAGCCAGCCGGCGCCCGAGCCGGCCGCGACGAGTCGCGTCGGCAGCTGCGCGGATCCGCGCGAGCTCGCCGCTCGCGGCGGCGCTGCTGGATCCCCGGCTGCTGTCGGCGGCGGGCTGGCGGCCCGGTCACGCCCTGACGCGGCGGCGACGGCGCTCGCCGCGGCCCGCGCGGATCGCCGGCCTGCTCGCCGTGGCCAGGACGGCCGCAGCCGACGGGACGGCCGCAGGAGGTGCTCTGGGCGGTCTGGGACGCCAGCGGCCTGGCGAGCAGTGGCAGGCCGCCAGCGCGGCTGGCGGCACCCGAGGCGCGACGGCCGACGCCGACCTCGACGCGGTGCTGGCGCTGTTCGACGCGGCGGCCAGGTTCGACGCCCGGATGCCGCCGGGGTCGATCGCGGCTGTTCCTGGACAGCCTGACCGGCCAGGAGATCGCCGGCGACACCCTCGCCGAGCGCGCGCAGGCGCGGCGACGCCGTCACGATCTCGACCGCGCACCGGGCCAAGGGCCTGGAGTGGGACCTGGTCGTCGTCGCCGGGGTCCAGGAGGGCATCTGGCCCGACCTGCGGCTGCGCGGCTCGCTGCTCGGGATGGACGAGCTGGTCGAGGCCGCGGACCGCGGGCCGACGGCGTCGGCCCGGCCGGCGCCGCGATGCGGCCGCGGTCGCGCTCAGCTCGAAGCTGCTCGACGAGGAGCGGCGGCTGTTCTACGTCGCGGTCACCAGGGCGCGGCGCGTCGCTGGTCGTGACCGCGGTCGGCGGCGAGGACAGCGAGGAGCGCCCGTCCAGGTTCCTCGCCGAACTGGCCGGCGATGAGATCGCGATCGAGGAGGTAGCCGGCATCGGCAGGCGCTGGCTGTCGCTGCCCGCGCTGACCGCCGACCTGCGCCGGGCCGCCGCCGACCGGGCACTGCCGGCGCCCGTCCGCGCAGGCAGCGGCCGCGCAGCTGGCCAGGCTCGCCGCAGCCGGGGTGCCGGCGCAAGCCCGCGCCAGTGGTACGCGCTGACCGCAGTGGTCCGGCGCCGGGCCGATCAGCGACGGCGAGGTCAGGGTGTCGCCCTCGCAGGTGGACAAGTTCGTCACCTGCGGGTTGCGCTGGCTGATCGAGTCGGCGGTCGGCGCCAGCCCGCCGTCGGTCGCCGGTCACCTCGGCACCGTCATCCACGCGGCGGCTGCGCTCGTCGCCGAGGGCGCCGACCAGGCGGACATCGCCGGGCGGATCGACGAGATCTGGCACCAGCTCGACTTCGGCAGCGCCTGGTACAGCGCCAGGCAGCGCGAGAGCGCCGAGCCAGATGGTGGCGAGGTTCCTCGACTGGCACCGGGCGAACCGGCGCGAGCTGATCGCCGTCGAGCAGCGGCTGCGGGTCAGGATCGACGACGTCCTGATCTCCGGCCAGGTGGACCGGCTGGAGCGCGACGAGGACGGCAAGGCCGTCGTGGTGGACCTCAAGACCGGGTCGATCAAGCCGCCCGCCGACGAGCTGGAGCGCAACCCGCAGCTCGGCGTCTACCAGCTCGCCGTGCTGCTCGGCGCCTTCATCGAGCTGGGCGCGACCGAGCCGGGCGGCGCCGAGCTCGTCCAGGTCGGCAAGGCGGCCGGCACGAAGGCGGCGATTGTGCAGGGCCAGCGGGCGCTGGCCGACGATCCCGACCCGGGCTGGGCGCAGGCGCTGGTCAAGGAGGCCGCCGCGGCGATGGCCGGCCCGCAGTTCAAGGCGACAGCCAACGACGGCTGCCGCCGCTGCCCGGCGGCGACGAGCTGCCCGGTCGACGAGCGCGGCGGCCAGGTGACGCCGTGAGCCAGCTGACCCTGTGGGACGACGAGCCGCCGCCGAGCCTGCCGGCCGGCCGCCCCGGTTCAGCCCGGCGCAGCTGGCGCGGCTGCTCGGCATCGACGAGCCGACGCCCGAGCAGTCCGCGGTGATCAGCGCGCCGCTGGCGCCGCTGGCGGTGATCGCCGGAGCAGGCTCAGGCAAGAGCGAGACCATGGCGGCCCGGCTGGTCTGGCTGGTCGCGAACGGCTACGTCCGGCCCGAGCGCGTGCTCGGGCTGACGTTCACCCGGAAGGCGGCCGCCGAGCTGGCCGGGCGGGTCAGGGCGCGGCTCGACGGGCTGCGCCGGGTCGGCCTGGCCGGCAGCCCGGTCGCGCGGCCGGCGACGGCCAGCCCGGCTCGGGCCGGACGGCCGGACGAGGCCGATCTGGCCGGCGATCCGGTGATCGCGACCTATCACTCCTACGCCGGGCGGCTGATCGCCGACCACGCGCTGCGCGAGGCGCTTGAGCCGACGATGCGGCTGATCACGCCCGGCCGTGGCCTGGCAGCTGGCGGCCAGGATCGTGGCCGCGTACGACGGGCCGATGGACGCGGTCGACTGGGCGCCGGTCACCGTGACCGCCGCCGTGCGTCGAGCTGTCCGGCGAGCTGGCCGAGCACCTGCGCGGACCCGACGACGTGCTCGCGGCCGGCGACTGGCTGCGGCGGCGCTTCGAGAGGTGCGGCCAGGCAAGCGCACGCCAGGCCGAAGCGGTGATGCAAAGCCAGCGGGTCCGCGAGCAGCTGCTGCCGCTGGTCCGCGCCTACGCGGCGGCGAAGGCCGAGCGCGAGGTCATCGACTACGGCGACCAGATGGCGCTCGCGGCCCGGATCGCGATGCGCCCATCCCGAGGTCGGCCGGCTCGAGCGGGCCAGGTACCAGGTCGTGCTGCTCGACGAGTTCCAGGACACCAGCCACGCGCAGCTGGAGCTGATGCGCGCGCTGTTCGGCGGCGGGCACCCGGTCACCGCCGTCGGTGACCCCTGCCAGTCGATCTACGGCTGGCGCGGCGCCAGCGCGGGCAACATGCGGCGGTTCGCCGACGTGTTCCCGCCCAGGGCCGTCCGCGCGTCAGAGGTGCGCGCGGCCGGGGCAGCGCGCGCCGAGGTCAGGCTGCTGTCGACCAGCTTCCGCAACACCGGCAAGGTGCTCGACGTCGCCGCCGCGATCCAGCGCGACCTGCGGGAGAGGCGCCCGAGGTGCCGAGGCTGATCGCGCCGCCGAGCGGGCCGAACGCGGCTGCGGTGGTCTGCGCGCTGCTGCGAGACCAGCGCGCGACGAGGCCCAGTGGGTCGCCGAGCAGGTCGCTGGGCTGCTGCGGCTGCCGCCGGGCTCGCGCCGGACGGCCAGCCGTGGCCGGACGGACGGACCGACGCGGTCCGGCCGTCCGACATCGCCGTGCTGTGCAGGAAGCGGACCCAGTTCGCCGCGCTGCGGTCGGCGCTGGAGGCCGAGGGCATCCCGGTCGAGGTGGTCGGGCTCGGCGGCCTGCTGACCGTGCCCGAGGTCGCCGACATCGTCGCGACGCTGCGGGTGCTGCACAGCCCGGCGGCGTCGGACTCGCTGGTCAGGACGCTACTCGCCGCGGTGGCGGATCGGCCCGCAGGACCTGGTCGCGCTCGGGGCAGGGCGCGCCAGGCAGCTGGCCAAGGACAGCACGATCGCGCGCCGGCGGCACGGCGAGTGGCGGCCTGCGGGGCCCGTTCAGACTGATGATCATCTGACCAGGGCGGTGGCCGACTTCACCGGCGAGACCGGCAGCCTGGTCGAGGCGCTTGATGATCTTGGCGAGCCCGACGGCGTACTCGGCGGAGGGCTACCCGCGGCTGCCGGCGCTGGCCGCCGAGCTGCGGGCGCTGCGCCGGCACGTCGGCCGGCCGCTGCCCGAGCTGGTGACCGAGGTCGAGCGGGTGCTCGGGCTGGACGTCGAGGTCGCGGCGCGGCCGGGCAGCGAGCCAGGCGGCGGCGCGGGCCGACCTGGACGCGTTCGCCGACGCGGCGGCGGCGTTCGCCGGGGACGCGCAGGAGCCGACGCTCGGCGCGTTCCTCGCGTATCTGACCGCGGCCGAGACCGAGGAGTTCGGCCTGGAAGCTGGCCAGGTCAGCGACACCGACGCGGTCAAGCTCGCGACCGTGCACTCGGCCAAGGGCCTGCAGTGGCCGGCCGTGGTCGTGCCTGGGCTGGCCGCCGGGACGCGGGCGCAGAACTTCCCGGCCAGGCCGCGGCTGACGACGCGGTGGACGGACAATCCGCGGCTGCTGCCGTTCTGGCTGCGGGGCGATGAGGCTGACCTGCCGGCGCTGGCCGGGCTCGACCCGGAGTCGCTGGCCGCGTTCAGCCAGGCCTGCGCCGACCGGAACCTGGCCGAGGAACGGCGGCTGGCCTACGTGGCCGTGACCAGGGCCGCGTACTGGCTGGGCTGCACCGGCTACTGGTGGGGGGCGGGCAAGAGCCCGCTCGGCCCTTCGCCGTTCCTGAGGAGGTGGCGGCGAGCTGCGAGGCCGGCGCCGGCGAGGTCGCGGAGTGGGCGCCGCAGCCGGAGGAGGGCGCCGAGAACCCGGCGCTGGCCGAGCCGCTGACCGCGTCGTGGCCGAGCCCGCCGCGGCGGCGGGCCAGGTACGAGGCGGTCCGCGAGGCCGGCGACCTGGTGCGTCGCGGCGCCGCGGCTCGCCGTGCCGGCGTGCGCTGGAGCGCTGGTGAGCCGGCGGCCGCGCATGCCCGCGGTACGCGGAGCTGGTCGCTGGCTGGGCGGCCGACGCCGACCTGCTGCTGGCCGAGCGGTCGCAGGCGCCGGCCCGACGGGCCGATCCCGGTCGAGCTGCCGCGCGCGGTTCGGCGTCTCGGCGCTGGTCACCATGGCCAGGGACCCGGCCCAGCTGGCGGCGCAGATCAGGCGGCCGATGCCGCGCCGCCCGGCGCCGCGGGCGGAGCGCGGGACGGCGTTCCACCGCTGGCTTGAGGAGCGGTTCGGGCAGCATGCGGCTGATCGACGTCGACGACCTGGCGGCGCGGTCGACGCCGACCTGGTCGGCGACGACGCGGACCTGGCCGAGCTGAAGGCGCGGTTCGAGGCGGGGGAGTGGGGGCAGCGCTGGCCGGCCGAGGTCGAGGTGCCGTTCGAGACCAGGGTCGAGCGACCGGCTCGTCCGCGGGCAGGATCGACGCGATCTTCGCCGACGCGCCGGGCGGCGGGTTCGACGTCGTGGACTGGAAGACCGGCAGCGCTGCCGCGCCCGGCAGCGGAGGAGCGGGCAGTCGCCGTGCAGCTCGCCGCGTACCGGCTGGCCTGGGCGGCGCTGGCCGGGGTGCCGGTCGAGGAGGTGCGGGCCGCGTTCTACTACGTGCGGCGAGAACCTGACCGTCCGCCCGGCCGACCTGCTCGACGCCGAGCGGCCTGGCCGCGCCTGATAGAAACCGCCGCCGCCCTGACCCGCGCCCCCTAACCGCCGCCCGGCCCGCCCGGGCCGGGGGCTAACCGCAGTATGTGCCTGCCTGCTGCTGTGCCGTGACCTTTGCCGCTGGAATGAGCCCGTCGGTGGCCAGTGCGACGTCCGGCCAGAAATGGCGCATCACTAACCTCGTCGCGCTGCATAGGTACCAAAACTTGCTTGGGCTGATCGCGATCGCGCCGAACGACGCTCCCGCACATGCGGGCACGGCCTGAGCAGGTGTCGGCGACTTCGCCGGACAACATCTGGGCGGCGGGTTCCAAGTGCTTCGAGGGTCCGCCCGATCCCGATGTCAACCGAGTCTTCCTGACCAGGTGGAACGGTCAGCGCTGGCATACGGTCACGATCGACCAGACGTCGCTGTGCTTTGGCAAGGTGGTGACGACCGGACCTAAGAGCGGCTGGATCCTGGCCCGGATCCCTGGTACGACATCAGTCTGGGCAACCGGCCTGGTGAATTACGAAGGAGCCAACGAGAGCGGGCACTCGGCGACCGTGATCTTCAAATACGGGACCTGATTGCCTGGATCTGGGTGGTCTGGGAGACCAGCTTGCCGTTGGCGTCGTAGAGGCTTGTCTGGACGGTGGCTGAGGTGCGGCCACGGTGCAGGGGGACCGCGACCGCTCGGATATCGCCGCCGGTGACCGGGCGGAACATCTGGGTCGTCGACGTCATGGTTGCCGTGATCTCGCCGTCGCGCAGACCCAGGAACACCACGAGCACGCCCAGCGTGTCCGCGAAGGACATGAGCACGCTCGCCGTGAATGATGCCCCTGCATTGCAGCAGATCCGGTGAAACGGCAGTTTCCCCACGACCTGGTCGGGGCTCGGCTTTCTCCAGGTCATGCCGAGCCGGGCTGCGAACGGCATCGTCGCCACTAGCTGGTCAGGATCGACTGGCATGGAGCCAGTCTGACACCAAGGCCGGGAGGAGCGTGACGCGTTTGCCGATGCGGGTCCAGAGTGCCAGGTGGAACAGCGGCAGCAGCGGTCATGGCAGCCTGCAGCCACCGCGGCGAGCCCGGCGAGGTGGCGCATGGACAACGCCGTCCGCGACTACATCGACGCACACGCCGCGAGTTCTTCGCGGCCCTGAAGCAGTGGCTGCGCATCCCGTCGATCTCGGCCGACCCGGCACGCGGCGCCGACGTGCGCCGGTCGGCGCAGTGGCTGGCCGACCACCTGCGGCCAGACCGGGTTCCAGACGGCCGAGATCTGGGAGACCGGCACGCCGGACAGCCCGGGCTGCCCGCGGTGTTCGCGGAGTGGCCGGCCGCCGACCCGGCCGCGCCCGACGGTGCTGGTCTACGGCCACCACGACGTGCAGCCGGTCGAGCCGCTCGACGAGTGGGACTCGCCGCCGTTCGAGCCGGTCGAGCGGGACGGCCAGCTGCTGGCCCGCGGCGCCTCGGACGACAAGGGCCAGGTGCTGTTCCACGCGCTCGGCACCAGCGCCTGGCTCGCGGCGCACGACGCGGCGGCGCCGCCGGTCACGCTCAAGCTGATCGTCGAGGGCGAGGAGGAGTCGGGCTCGACGCACTTCGCCGACCTGCTGCGGCGCGAGCGCGAGCGGCTGGCCTGCGACGTGATCGTCGTCTCCGACACCACCATGTGGGCCGCCGACGTGCCGTCGATGTGCACCGGCATGCGCGGCGTGATCGACGCGGAGATCGACGTCTACGGCCCGGAGCGCGACCTGCACTCCGGCTCGTTCGGCGGCGCGGTGCCCAACCCGCTGCACGCGCTGGCCGAGCCTGCTCGCCGCCCTGCACGACGCGGACGGCCGGGTCACGCTGCCCGGCTTCTACGACAAGGTCGCCGAGCTCACCGACGGCCGAGCGCGACCTGTTCGCCCGGCTGCCGTTCGACGAGAAGGCGTGGCTGGCCACGGCGGGCAACAGCGGCGCGGCGTCCGGCGAGGCCGGGTTCAGCACGATCGAGCGGATCTGGGCCCGGCCGACCGCCGAGATCAACGGCATGTGGGGCGGCCACACCGGCCCGGGCGGCAAGACGATCATGCCGCGCGAGGCGCACGCCAAGCTGTCGTTCCGGCTGGTCGCGCACCAGGAGCCGGCCGAGGTCGCCGGCCATGCTCCGCGCGTTCGTCGGCGCAGCACACGCCGCCGGGCTCGACGTCATGGTCACGGTCGACGGGCCGGGGGTGCGGCCGTCGTTCTCGCCGATCGACTCGCCCGCGGTCGCGGCCGGCGCGGCGGGCGATGGAGCGCGCGTTCGGCCAGGAGATCCTGTTCACCAGGGAAGGCGGCAGCGGGCCTGAGGCCGACCTCGCCGACATCCTCGGGGCGCCGCTCGTGTTCATCGCGGTCGGGCTGGACGAGGACCGGATCCACGCCCCGAACGAGCGGTCGACATGAAGCTGCTGCTCAAGGGCGCGGAGACCGCCGCGTACCTGTGGGACGAGCTCGCCGCGCCGGCTGACGGCGCCAGCTGCCCGGCGTCGATCGCCGTGAGCGCCGCACCGCTGCCGGTCGGCGAGCGGCCAGGCCGTATTCTGAGGCGGTGACTGGCTCCCTGATTTCGGTTTCTGGCGGGATCGCGCTCGACGCGGCACGAGGTCGAGCGGTGCACGCATCTGCGGACCGACGAGGACCTGGCTGGCCAAGGCGTGGGACGACCCGGGCACCAGGGTCGCTGGTCGTCGACGACGGCCAGGCGCTGGCCAGGCTCGATGACGGGTCGGCCGAGCTCGTCTTCTCTCGCCCGCGCAGGCGCCGGACGGCACCAGGTTCCTGCTCGGCGTCGACGCCGACGACGTCGCCTACTTCGGCGTGGGCGGCCGCTGCCGGAGTCCGGCAGCCGGCGGAGCACGACGACGCGGCGTCAGGGCCGCGCCGGCCGGCCTGCGCGAGGCGGGCACGCTGCTGACCGACCGCGACGCGGGCCTGCTGACCCACGCCGTCGCGCTGGCCAACTGGCACGCCGTCGCCGGGTTCTGCTCGCGCTGCGGGGCGCCCGACCAAGCCGGACTGGCCGGCCACTCGCGCCGGTGCACGGTCGACGGCAGCGAGCACTTCCCGCGCTGCGACCCGGCGGTGATCATGCTGGTCACCGACCCCGACGACCGCTGCCTGCTGGCCAGGAACGCGCAATGGCCGCAGCGCCGGGTCTCCGTGCTGGCCGGGTTCGTCGAGCCCGGCGAGTCGGCCGAGCAGGCGGTCGCGCGCGAGGTGCACGAGGAGACCGGCGTGATCGTGTCGACACGGTCACCTACGCGGCCAGCCAGCCGTGGCCGATGCCGCACAACCTGATGCTCGGATTCCGCGCCAGGGCGACCGGCACCGAGATCACGGTCGACGGCGAGGAGATCGCGGAGGCGGACTGGTACAGCAGGGACGACCTGCGCGCGGCGCTGCTCGGCGGGGACCTGTCATGCCGCCGTCGCTGTCGATCTCGCGCTGGCTGATCGAGACCTGGTACGGCAGCGACCTGCCGCGCCCGGCCAAGGCCAAGGCAGTCGAGCCGAGCCGGTATGCCCAGGCATGGCTAGCGCAGGAGCAGGCGGGCGGCGAGTTCGAGCTGCCGGGAGACGTCGTTCGCCGAGGCGCGCCTGGTCACCCACGCGACCAGGTTGGACAGCCAGACGTCGCCGATCACCCGCGCGATGGCCCGCTCGTCAGGGGTCGGCTCGCCGTCGTGCATGGCGTCGGTGAGCATCTGCTCCATCAGCGCGGCGACGGCGTTGACCTCGGTGGCCGCGCTCGGATCGGCGAACATGAACGCCCTGGTGATCGCCTCGGTGAGCAGCGGCTCGCGCTGCATGTTCTTGGTCACCTTGTTGAGCACGTAGATGATCCGCTCGGCGGGCGTGTCGCCAGGGACCGGGCGCTTGTCCAGCTTCTCCTTGGTCCGCTCGAACTCCCTGATCAGGCCCGGAGACCAGCAGGTGGATCTTGGACGGGAAGTACCGGTACAGCGTGCCGAGGGCGACGTCGGCTCGCTCGGCGACCTCGCGCATCTGCACGGCGTCGTAGCCGCCCTTGGACGCCAGCGCCAGCGTGGCGTCGAGAATCCGCTTGCGGCGCTCCCGCTGCGCGGCCGAGCCAAGCTCGCCGTCGGCCGGACCGCCCTGGTCGCTGGCGCGGCAAGGGTCTTCGCAGCAGCCATCTGGGCCTCTCGTCGTGTCGGCGTCCGCCGCAGTCCGGCATCCCGGACAGCCCCCGTCTCCTGAGCCCGTCAGCGCGCGCAGGCTGGGCGTCGCCCGGCCTGGACCATATCGCGACTGTTCACGCTGGCGTGCCTGCTCAGGCTGGCGTCGCGGTAGCCGTCATTAGTATAACGTGTTCTAATTTTTGTGCGCCGGAGCAGCAGGAGGAGCATTGCCGATCGCGGTCACAGCCGAGCAGGTGGCGATCGCCGAGTCGGTCGCGCAGTGGGCGAAGCGGGCCGGGACGATCGCCGCGGTCCGCGGCCTGGAACGGGGCCAGCTGGCGGACGGGCCCGGCAGGGCCGACGGCCGGTCGCCGCCGGACGCGGCTCGGCGAGCACTGGTCCGGTCTGGCCGACCTCGGCATCTTCTCGATCGCGCTGCCCGAGGACGTCGGCGGGGCCGGCGGCACCGTCGCCGACGTGGCCGTCGTGGCCGAGCAACTCGCCGCCGTGCTGGCGCCGGGCCCGATGCTGCCGACGCTGCTCGCCGGGCTCGTGCTCGCCAGGTCCGGCCGGCCGCCAGGCCGACGTGCTGGCCCTGCTGGGCGAGATCGCGGCGGGCGAGGGAGCCGTCGCGGTCGCGCTGACGGCCGACGGCGTCTCCGCGCACCGCGGCCGGGACGGCGGGCTGCGGGTCAGCGGCACGGCCGGCTCGTGCTCGGCGCGGGCGACGCCACCTGGCTGCTGCTCGGCGGCGCAGACGCGGCGACGGCCCGGTCTGGTTCCTGGCCGACGCGGCCCAGGCCGGCGTCGCCGTGACGGCGAGGTCGCCGGTCGACTTCTCCCGCCCGCTGGCCGACGTCACGCTGGACGACGTGACGTGCCGCCGGCCGGGTGCTCGGCGCGGCCGACCCGCGGCTCGTGCCCGACCTCGCGCGCGACCCTGGCCGCCGCGGAGGCCAGCGGCGTCGCCGCCTGGTGCAGCCAGACCGCGACCGAGTACGCGCGGACCAGGCAGCAGTTCGGCCGGCCGATCGGCTCGTTCCAGGCGATCAAGCACCTGTGCGCGCAGATGCTGTGCCGGGCCGAACTCGCCGCCGCCGCGGCCTGGGACGCCGCGTGCGCCGCCGACCAGGCGCCCGACGAGCTCGCCGCTCGCGGCCGCGGCCGCCGCCGCGCGTCGCGCTGGACGCCGCCGTCGACAACGCCAAGGACTGCATCCAGGTGCTCGGCGGCATCGGGTTCACCTGGGAACACGACGCGCACCTGTACCTGCGCCGCGCGCTCGCGCTGCGCAGCCTGCTCGGCGGCAGCGCGGCCTGGCGCGCGCGGGCGGCCGAGCCTCGCGCTCGGCCGGCGCGCGCAGGCAGCCGTTCGAGCCGGAACCCTCTGCCGGCGACAGCGCCATCCGGCGCCGACGAGGTCCGCGCGGCGGCGCGGCTGGTCGCCGATGCCGTGTCCGCCACGCCGCCGGATCACTGCGCGGGAAGCGCTGGCCGAGATCGGGTATGCGGCGCCGGCCTGGCCGCCGCCGTACGGCCTGGCCGCGCCGCCCGGCCGACGCAGCTGATCATCGACGAGGAACTGGCGAGCGCCGGCATCGCGCGGCCCGACCTCGGCATCGGCGGCTGGGCGATCCCCGCGATCATCGGCCACGGCACCGCCGAGCAGCTCGCGCAGGTTCGCCTGGCCGACGCTGACGCGGCGAGATCACCTGGTGCCAGCTGTTCAGCGAGCCGGAGGCCGGCTCTGACCTGGCGTCGCTGCGTACCAGGGCGGTCAGGGAGCGGCGGCGAGGCGGGCGGCTGGCGGCTGACCGGGCAGAAGGTCTGGACCTCGCTGGCCGCGCGAAGCCGACTGGGCGATCTGCCTGGCCCGGACCGACCCGGCCGCGCCCAAGCACAAGGGCATCACGCTACTTCCTGGTCGACGATGGCGACGCCGGGCATCGAGGTCCGGCCGCTGCGCGAGATCACCGGCCGGGCGATGTTCAACGAGGTCTTCCTCGACGACGTGTTCGTGCCCGACGACTGCGTGGTCGGCCAGCCGGGCGACGGCTGGCGGGTCGCGCGGACGACGCTGGCCACCGAGCGAGTCGCGATGGTGCCGCGGCGCCGGGCTCGGCGAGGACGTCGAGGAGCTGCTCGCGCCGCGGCCGCCGACGGACGGCCGGCGCCGACCGGTCGTGCTCGACCAGGTCGGGGCCCGGCTCGCCGAGAGCCTGGCGCTCGTCGGTGATGGACGACCGGCTGGCCGGCCGCGATCGCCGCGGCACGGAGGCGGGCCAGACGGCCGCGGTGCGCAAGCTGCTCGGCGTCGCGCACCGGCAGGCCGTCGCCGAGACCGCGCTGACGCTGCGCCGGCGCGGCCGGCGCGGCCGCCGACGGCGCGGCGGCCGGCGCGGTGGACGAGCTTCCTGCTGACCAGGTGCCTGAGCATCGCGGGCGGCACCAGCCAGATCCTGCTCTCGCTCGTGGCCGAGCGGGTGCTCGGCCTGCCCAGGGAGGAAGCCCGCTGATGAACTTCGAGCTCGACGAGGCCCAGCAGGTCGATCGCCGACGTCGGCCGCCGACGTGCTGCCGCGGCCGGACGCCGAGGGCGGCGACGCGCCTGGCAGGCGCTGGCCAAGGCGGGGCTGCTCGCGCTGACGCTGCCCGGCTGGCTGGGCGGCGACGACCTCGGCGTGCTCGAAGCCGCCGTGCTGCTGACCGAGGTGGGCCGCCGGGCGGCCGACGTGCCCGGCGCTGGCGACGATCATGCTCGGGGCGCTGCCGGTCGTCCGGTGGGGCGAGCAGGGAGCTGCAGGAGCCGTGCTCGCCGGGGTCGGCAGCCGGCGAGACGATCCTGACCGCCGCGGTCCGCGAGCAGTCGAGCGTGCTGCCGCCGGCCGCCCGCGACCGCGGCACGCTGGCCGGGCGCCGGGCCGGCGCCGGTCACCGGCACCAAGGTCGGCGTGCCGTACGCGGCGCGAGGCCCGCTGGATGCTGGTCCCCGCCAGCGGTCGCCGCGGCGGCAGGCGCCGGTGGTCGTCGTCGACCCGGCCGGCGACCGGCGTCGACCGCTGACGCGGACGCCGGCCTCGGGCGGCGCGCCGGAGTACACGGTCCGGCTGGAGCGCCGGTCGCCGGCGTCGCGCAGGCTGCTCGGCGCCGAGCTGGACGGCCGGCCGTCGGCATGACCTGTACCTGCTGGCGCTGGCGGGGGCGGCGGCGATGGCCGACGGCGCGCTGGCCGGCGCGCTCGACCTGACCGCCGCGCTACATCGCGCAGCGCGAGCAGTTCGGCCGGCCGCTCGCCACGTTCCAGGCGGTCGCCGGGCAGGTCGCCGACATCTACATCGCCAGCCGGACGCTGCACCTGGCGGCGCTGTCGGCGCTGCTGGCGGCTCGCCGCCGGGCTGGATGCCGCGCGCGGACGTCGACGTCGCGGCGTACTGGCTGGCCGAGCGAGGCGCCGGCCGCGCTGCGCACCTGCCACCAGCTGCACGGCGGGATCGGGCTCGACGTCGAGCTACCCGCTGCACCGCTACTCGGCGCTGGTCAGCGACCTGGTCAGGTTCGTCGGCGGCGCCGACTACCGGCTGGAGCGCGCTGCGGCTGACCGGCGTCTGGCGGATCGGAGGTCCGGCGATGTTCATCGAGCTGACCGAGGCGCAGGGGCGCTGCGGGACGAACTCGCGGCTACTTCGCCGGGCTGCTGATCTCGCCGGCCGAGCGCGAGGCGATGCTGACCGACCGGCACGGCGCGGCGTACCAGCGAGCTGATCCGGCGGATGGGCAGCGACGGCTGGCTCGGCGTCGGCTGGCCGCCGAGTACGGCGGGCGCGGCTTCGGCCAGGTCGAGCAGCAGATCTTCGCCAGCGAGGCGGCGCGGGCCGACGTCCCGCTGCCCGCGGTGACGCTGCAGACCGTCGGCCCGACGCTGCAGGCGTACGGCACCGACGAGCAGAAGGACGATGTTCCTGCCCCGGATCCTGGCCGGCGACGTGCACTTCGCGATCGGCTACACCGAGCCCGAGGCCGGCACCGACCTGGCCTCGCTGACGCACCAGGGCGGTCAGGGACGGCGACGAGTACATCGTCAACGGCCAGAAGATCTTCACCACCGGCGGCGCACGACGCCGACTACATCTGGCTGGCCTGCCGCACCGACCCGGACGCGCCCAAGCACAAGGGGATCTCGATCCTGATCGTGGACACCACCGATCCCGGGTTCTCCTGGACGCCGATCATCACCTGCGACGGCGCGCACCACGTCAACGCGACGTACTACTCCGACGTGCGGGTGCCGGTCAGCATGCGGGTCGGCGCGGAGAACCAGGGCTGGCGGCTGATCACCACCCAGCTCAACCACGAGCGGGTGATGCTCGGCCCGGCCGGCCGGCTCGGCGCGCTGCACGACCGGGTGCGCGCCTGGGCGCGGCGACGGCCGGCCCCGACGGCGCGGCCACTGCTCGACCAGCCCGACGTGCGCCTGGCGCTGGCCGAGGCCGCGCGCCAGCCTGCGGGTCAACGAGCTGCTGAACTGGCAGGTCGCCGTCGGCCGAGACGGTGCACGTCGCCGACGCGTCGGCGACCAAGGTGTTCGTCGTCCGAGCGGATGCAGCGGCTCGGCCAGCTGCTGCATCGAGGTCGTCGGCAGGCACGGCGACCCGGCCGACGAGGCGACCGCCGAGCTGCTGCGCTGGCTGGACGTCCAGCCAAGCGGAACCTGGTGCTGACCTTCGGCGGCGGCGTCAACGAGGTGCAGCGCGAGCTGATCGCGATGGCCGGCCTGGGGCTGCCGCGGGTGCCGCGGTGACGGCGACGATCGGCGACCGCGGCACGGGCATCCGGGCGGCCGCCGAGCGGATCATGGCGGCCGGGCAGACGCGCGCCACGCGCGCGGCCCGCGACCCGGTCAACCTGCCGATGATCGAGAACTGGCTCGAGGCGATCGGCGACACCAACCCGGTCTACACCGACCCGGAGCCGCCGCCGGTCGGTGCACGGCGGCCTGGTCGCGCCGCCGATGATGGCCCAGGTCTGGACGATGACGGGCCTGCACGCCGGCCGCGAGCGCGGCGACGACCCGACCGGCGCAGATGGTGCCGCTGCTCGACGAGGCGGGCTACACCTCGGTCGTCGCGACCAACTGCGACCAGGTCTACCACCGCTACCTGCGGCACGGCGAGCGGTCGCGTGCGCGGTCGCGCTGGTCGGCGTGACCGGGCCGAAGCGGACGGCGCTCGGCGAGGGCTGGTTCGTCACCACCCGGCAGACCTGGTACAGCGGCGACGAGGCGGTCGCGACGATGGACGTTCCGGATGCTGAAGTTCCGCCCGCGGCCGCGCGACGCCGGCCGGCGCCAGCGCCGCCCGCCGGCGAGTCGGCGATGCGGCCCGGTGGTGTCGCCGGACACCGCGTTCTTCTGGGAGGCACCGCCGCCGGCGAGCTGCGCATCCAGCAGTGCGCGCGACTGCGGCGCGCTGCGCCACCCGCCGGGGCCGATGTGCCCGCGCGTGCGGCGCGGCCAAGCCCGGAGTACGTCGTGGCGCGCCGGCACCGGCGAGGTCTTCAGCTACGTGGTGCACCACCATCCGCCGGTGCCGGGCAAGCGAGCTGCCGCTCGTGATCGCGCTGGTCGAGCTCGACGAGGGCGTGCGGATGGTCGGCCGAGATGCTCGGCGTCGAGCCCGGACCAGGTCAGCATCGGGCATGCCGGTGCGGGTCGAGTTCCTCCGGATCGACGACGAGCTGACCCTGCCGGCCTGGCGGCCGAGGACCGCGGTCAGGACCGCAGCCTGCCGGCGCTGCCCGAGCTGGTCATCGAGTCACGCCCGACGTTCGTGGTCGCCACGGCGCTCGCCACCCGCGACTTCCAGGCCGTGCACCACGACCGGGACCTCGCCGTCGCCAGCGGCAGCAAGGACATCTTCGTCAACATCCTGACCACACCGGCCTGGTGCAGCGGTTCGTCACCGACTGGGCCGGCCCGCAGGCCTGCGTGCGCGACGATCGCGATCCGGCTCGGCGTGCCCTGCTACGCGGGCGACACGCTGACGTTCACCGGCGCGGTGACCGAGCCGCGACCGGGCGACGGCGGCGACCGGTACCGGTCGCGGTCACCGGCCGGTGCAGCCTCGGCGACCACGTACGCCACCGGCGACGTGTCCGAGCGTCCCGGCGAGCGGCGCATGATCGCCGGCGCGGCGGCGATCGCCGGCATCGGCGCGACCGAGTTCTCCAAGGACTCGGGCCGCAGCGAGCTGCGGCTGGCCGTCGAGGCGGTACGCGGCCGCGCTGGACGACGCCGGGCTGCCGCCGGCCGACGTCGACGGCCTGGTCACGTTCACGCATGGACACCAACGCCGAGATCGCGGTCGCCCGCGAGCTGGGCATCGGCGAGCTGACGTTCTTCAGCCAGATCGGCTACGGCGGCGGCGCCGCCTGCGCGACCGTGCAGCAGGCGGCGATGGCGGTCGCGACCGGCGCGGCCGAGGTGGTGGTCTGCTACCGGGCGTTCAACGAGCGGTCCGGCCACCGGTTCGGCCAGGTGTCGGCCGGGCCGCGGCCGGGCGCCGACCTCGTCGGGCATCGACAACGGCTGGCACTACCCGATGGGCCTGTCCACCCCGGCCGCCGAGGTGGCGATGGTCGCCCGGCGGTACATGCACGACTACGGCGCGACCAGCGAGGACTTCGGCCGGGTCGCGGTGGCCGACCGGCGGCACGCGGCGACCAACCCGAACGCGCTGGTTCTACCACAGCCGATCACGCTGGAGGATCACCAGGCGTCGCGGTGGATCGCCGAGCCGCTGCGGCTGCTCGACTGCTGCCAGGAGAGCGACGGCGCGGTCGCGATCGTCGTGACTCAGCCTGGAGCGGGCCCGCGACCTGCGGCAGCGGCCCGGCGGTGATCCGCGCCGCCGCGCAGGGCAGCGGCGCCGGACCAGTACGTGATGACCAGCTACTACCGCGACGAGCTCACCGGGCTGCCCGAGATGGGCGTCGTCGCCCGGCAGCTGTGGCGCCAGGCCGGCATCGGCCCGGCCGACATCCGGACCGCCGTGCTCTACGACCACTTCACGCCGTACGTGCTGATGCAGCTCGAGGAGCTCGGCTTCTGCGGGCGCGGCGAGGCGCGGCACTTCATCGCCGACGGCGCGATCGAGCTCGGCGGCCGGCTGCCGCTCAACCCGCACGGCGGCCAGCTCGGCGAGGCCTACATCCACGGCATGAACGGCATCGCCGAGGCGGTCCGGCAGGTCCGCGGCACCGCGGTCAACCAGGTCGCCGGCGACGGGCCCGTGCTGGTCACGGCCGGCACCGGCGTCCCGACCAGCGGCCTGATCCTCGGCCTGAGCCAGTCCGCGCACGACAGCCGCCTGCGCACGACAGCAAACTGACCCGCCCTGATGCTGCTGCGGCGGGCGCACGACAGCAACGTGACCCGCCCTGATGCTGTTAGGGCCGGGTTTTGTGAGCAACGTGGCCCTGCCTGATGCTGTCTCAAGAGCATCATGGAGGGCCACCTTGCTGACGAAAACTCGCCCGGCCACGGCGATGTGGCCCTATCTACTGCTGTTGGACCCAGCTGAGCGAGACCGCCAGATGGTATTCACATATGCGCAAGCGGGGATCATGTGCGGGACGACCATTCCTGCTTCCAGGAAAGCGACTGCGCGAGCGCAGGCCCACCTGTGTGACCTTGCAGGCGCTGGAGCGCCTCCGGTGTGACCTTGGTGGGCCTGGCTGAAGATTATTCTGGCCGACCGGTGTGACTCTGGTGGGCCTGGGGCGGGGTGGGGTTAAGAACGCCCTGGCTGGGATCAGCCACTGGTACTGGGGCCTGGACTGGGCGAAGGTCACGACCCCTCGGGGGTGGACAGGGCGGAGCCGGCCTGGCCGCGGAGTCTGGGTGTACTCGGCCCGCCGAGCGCGCGGGGCTGCGTGCGGGCGCCGCCATGAACCGCGCCTGGTCCGACCCGGGGATCGGTGAGCCGATGGTCCGCCGGCAGGGCCTGGGAGGCGCCGAAGAGCACCGCGGCCCTGCTGCAATCCCGGCGCGCGCCTCGGCCCGGGCCAGTTCCTCGAGCACTCGGCGATCGAGCGCCGCTCGCCGACCGCCTCGGCGATCTCGAGGCTGCGGAGGTGGAGAAGGCCCGCGCGGCGGGGTAGTCTTCCCGGCCAGCGCGATCAGGCCGAGGTTGGCCAGCGCGACCGCCACCGGCGGTCGCCCACCTGCTCGGCCAGGGCGAGCGCCTCCTGGTGTGCCGCCGCGCGGCGCGATCGGGGTCGCCTGACTGGTAGGACCATGCCGAGGTTGGTCAGCGCCCCGCCGATCAGCTTGAGGTCACCCAGCCTGCCTGGCGTTAGCCAGGTGCTCTGCAGCCGGTCGCGTGGCCAGGTCGAAGTCGCCCGCGTTGAAGGCGACCACGCCGAGGTTGCCCAGGATGAGCGTGGCCCGGCGCAGGTCGCCGCTCGCGGGAACCTGGCCATGCTCTGCGGTGTAGTAGGCGGTCGCCTGAGCCAGGTCATCTGGTGCAGGGCGAGCCTGCCCAGGCCGCTCAGGCACCGGGCCATGCTGGCCGACGCACCCGCCCGCCCGGCCAGGTCGAGCGCCTCGGTGTACAGGGCCAGGGCGGCGGGTACTCGCCGCGGATGTGCGCGGCCGCGCCGAGGTCGCCCAGGCAACTGGCGACCTGCGGGGTCGTCGCCGAGGCTCCCGCCAGATGGCCAGGCTCTCTCGCTGGAGGCGAGCTGGCCGCGTCGTGTCGGCCTGGACCGACGCGAGCTGCCCGGCCCCGTCCAGCGCATCGCCCGCAGCCGCGGGTCGGTCGGCCCCGGGCCCGGCCCCGGCCAGGGCCGCGTCCAGCCAGCGGCGGCGGGGCGGCGGGGCCGCGCACCATCCAGAACGGGGCCAGGGAGCCCGGCCAGAGCCATGCGCCGACGACGACCCGGGCGGGCCCCAGGCGCCCCAGGCTCCAGTCGAGCCCGACCCGGATGTTCCCAGGCCTCGGTATCGAGCAGGTCCATCCAGGCTCGCCTGGTCCGGGCCTCCAGGTCGGCCTGGCCCGCGAAGCTCGGTGAGCCAGGGAGTATGACGGCGGCTGAGCCCTGCTCCCCCGCCCGCGGCCGAACTGCCCCTGCGCGTACTGGTGGATCGGACTCGAGCATCCCGTAGCGCATGCTGCCGGCACCGTTCCTCGGTGGTCAGCAGCGAGCGGTCGATCAGCGCGGTGACCGTCTCGAAGACGCCCCCGGCGGGGAGCGCGGCGTCGGGCAGACCGCCTCGGCCGCGTCGATGCGTGCATCCGCCCGCGAAGATCGCCAGCCGGCGCAGGCACACCTGCTCGGGCTCGCTGAGCAGGTCGTGGCTCCACTCGATGGCCGCCCCAGGGTCCGGTGCCGCGGCAGGCCGGCCCGGCTGCCGCCGGACAGCAGCCGGAACCTGTTGTCGAGCCTGGCCGCCAGCTGCCGGGCGGTCAGCGCGTTGACCTGGCCGCGGCCAGCTCCATGCGCGAGCGGTATGCCGTCGAGCCGGCGGCAGATCTCGCCAACCGCCCGCGTTGCCCTCGGCCAGCGAGAACCCGGGCCGGGCCAGCCTGGCCCGGTCGCAGAACAGCCGGACCGACTCGGCCGCGGCCACCACGCGCAGATCCGCCTCGGCCGCGGGCGGGACCGTCAGCGGCGGCACCGGCCAGGTCGCCTCTCCGGACACGTTCAGCCTGCTCTGGCTCGTGGCCAGGACCCGGAGCGACGGGGCAGGTCGCGCATGAGGCCGCCGATCAGGCCGGCGGCGGCGTCGAGCACGTGCTCGCAGTTGTCGAGATGAGCAGGGCCTCGCTGGTCGCGCAGGCGGGCCGCGATGGTGTCGGCGAGCGGCCTCGCCCGGCTCCTCCCTGAGCCCCAGCGCGGAGGCCGTGACCGCGGTCACCGGCCGGGGCCGGCTGAACCGGGGCGAATTCCACCAGCCACACCCCGCCCGGATACCGGTCCGAGGCCTGGGCCGGCTCCCCGCCCTGATGGCCAGGCGGGTCTTGCCGGACCCGCCCGGGCCCGGTCAGCGTGAGCAGCCGGGACAGGCCGAGCAGGTCCTCGATCGTGGCCAGCTCGGACTTCGCGGCCGATGAATGACGTCGTCTCGGCGGGCAGCCAGCCCGGCGCCGCCGCGCCGCCGGGCCCGGCGGCGCGGCTCCCGGCGGGCGGCCGCCCGGCCGGCCGCCGGTCCCGGGCGGCGCGCAGGTCCCGAGGCGCCAGCCGTACCGTCGGCGCCAGAGGTTTCTGCCGCCCGCGGTCCCCGCCCGGCTCGCGGGCCGGCCGTCCGGCGGTTCGTCCCCGCCACGGCCCGGCCGGGCCCCAGTCCAGCCCGGGCTCCTGGCGCAGGATCGCCTCCTGCAGCCGCTGCAGCCGGGGATTCGGGTCGATGCCGAGGTCGTCGGCCGAGCAAGCGGCGCAGGTCCGATAGGCCGCCAGCGCGTCGGCCTGGCGCCCGCAGCGGTACAGGGCCAGCATGCGCTGGCCGCAGAGCCGCTCGCGCAGCGGATGAGCGGCCGCCAGGCCGTCGAGCTCGCCGGCCAGGCTGACGTGGCGGCCGCAGGCCAGGTCGGCCTCGACCCGGCCCTCCACCGCGGTCAGCCGGGCCTCCTCCAGCGCCGCGACGCCGGCCTGGGCGAACGCAAGTCAGCGACATCGGACAGCGCCGGGCCGCGCCACAGGCCCAGGGCCTCGCGCAGCCGCCGGCGGCCGCGGCGGGCCGGCCAGCGGCCAGTCGCCCTGGCCGAGGCTGGGCGAGGCGGCCGAACCGGGCGGCGTCGAGCTCGCCGGCGCCGACACGAGTCGGTACCCGGGCGGCTGCGTGGCCAGGCGCCGGACCCGTCACCCAGGGCCCGGCGCAGCCGGGAGATGTACACCCGGAGCGTGGCCATGTAGTGCGGCGGGGGCTGGCCGGCCCACAGGTCATCGGCCAGCCGGTCCGCGGAAACCACCTGGCCCGCGGACAGCAGCAGCCGGGCCAGCAGCGTGCGCTCCCTGAACCCGCCGAGGTCCAGCTCGCGGCCCTCGTCGACGCCGCCACCGGGCCGAGATCCGGAACTCCACCGTCCACCTTCCCTGGGTGCGCGGGTCCTTAGCTCCTTCGCCGGGCGGGAGCCGCTGTCACTACTTTGTAACGCGCATACAGGCACAACTAGCTCCCATGTCGGCGCGTGTGTTTCCGTACCGCCTGCCCTGGCATGAGCGACTCAGCGAGGCCGGGGGTGAGGCGCTGCTGCCCGCTGGGTGGCGGCTGACCGACGAGGGCTGGCCCGGCCGGAACTGCTTCCTGATCGTCGAGGGAGAGGCGGCGGCCTGCGCCGCCGGCGAGCAGGTCACCAGGGCTCGGATCGGGGGCGTCGTCGGCTGGCGGGTCGACGCGGTCGGCGGACCCCAGGTGCCAGCCGGGTTCACGGTCAGGCTGATCACGCAGGCGCGCGTGCTGGTGCTTGACGCCGACCGGCTGGCGGCGCTGATCCACGCCGACCCCGAGATCGGGGCGGCGTGGCGGCAGATGCTCGACGGGGACCGGTCGTGAGCGCGGGCCTGCTGTCCTGGCCGAGGCCGCCGGGGCCTGCTCTTTTCCGAGCTGTCGCTGCCAGCAGGCTGTCGCCTGACCGACGAGCGCGCGCCTGGGCGCTACTGCTTCCTGCTGCTCGCTGGCTCGGCCGTGGCTCGAGGCCGGAGGGCGGCCGATCGCGACCTTCACCGCCGGGTCGTTCGTCGGCTCGCTCGACGACGATGGCAGGCCGTCACCGCTGCGCGGGATCACGGTCAGGGTGATCGAGCCGACCAGGCGGGTGGTGCTCGATGCGCGGCGCTCTCGCCGCCCTGCTGGCCTCTGACCGGGTGCTGGCCTCGGCGTCTTCCGGCACAAGCCCGCCGACTCCTCACCCCGCTTCTGGCTGCCGCACCAGGTCAAGCGCCGCGAGATAGCCGAAGGTCATCGCCGGCCCGATGGTCGCTCTTACGTCTGCGCCAGCCGCGGCCCATGACCGCCGCGCTCGCGTTCCCGGCGGCGTATAGGCCGGTGATCGGGGTGCCGTCCTGGCGGAGCACCCGCGCCCGCTCGTCGGTCCGCAGGCCGCCCTTGGTGCCGAGGTCGCCCGGTACGACCTTGATGGCGTAATACGGAGGCTGGTCAAGCGGTGCCAGGTTCGGGTTGGGCCGGCAGCGAGGATCGCCGTAGTACCGGTCGTAGGCGGAG
The DNA here is from genome assembly GCA_963737865.1 of uncultured Actinomycetota bacterium. GTDB lineage: Bacteria > Actinomycetota > Actinomycetes > Streptosporangiales > Streptosporangiaceae > Chersky-822. The sequence goes on from CAVTUG010000003.1 coordinate 32,968, forward strand.
TCGCCGCGTCCGAAGTCCTGGTCCTGCCCGGTCCTCGCGAACCCGTTGAAGCGCTGCACGGTCTCGGTGAGGCCAGACCCGGCGATCCCGGCCAGGTCGGCCACGTCGGTCAGCGAGTGGCGCGGAAGACCGTGCCAGCCGAGTACCAGCGCCTGGGCAGGTTCTTGCGCGGCGGCAGGCGGGCGAAGACGTAATTGTTCCGGTACCGCTGGTCGGTGATCAGCCAGGCCGGGATGTGCGGCTTGTCGTCGGTGTGCCCGTCGTACATCGCGTGCACCGCGTCCACGTACGGGGCTGCCTCGTTCACGAACCGCTGGCCGGCGGCGTTCACCAGGATGCAGCCAGGCAGCGACCGCTCTGCGAGGCAGAAGTACGGCCCGCCGGTGAGCGGGATGGACGGACCCCACCAGGCGTCGTCCATAAGATCGAGTGCGGCCCCGGCGGTCTGGCCGAGCGTGATGCCGTCCCCGGTGTTACCTGGCGAGCCGACCGTCCAGTCGGTGCCGATGGGCTGGCGCTGGTACTGCGCCCGCATCGCCGCGTTGCGCTCGAACCCGCCGGTGGCGATGAGGACGCCCCGGCGGGCGGTGATCGTGATCGGCTCGCCGTGCCTGGTCGCGCGCACGCCGGTCACCGTGTCGCCGTCGATCACCAGCCCGGTCAGGGGAGTGTCAAGCCAGAGCGGGATCCCGGCGGACGCGAGGCCGCCGCGCAGCCCGGCGGCGAGCGCCTGGCCGAGGCTGAGCGTGCGCTGGTGCAGCAGCTTGGTCCTGGCGGTCCTGGCGGCGACCTTGGCCGTGGTCCAGATGGCGCGCGGATGCCTGGTACCGAGGCTGAGCCACCGGTAGTCGGCGGCGGTGATCGAGACCCCGGCCGGGGCGGGCAGATAGGCGGGTTCAGCTGTCCAGGTCGGCGCCGAGCACCCGGCCGTCGAACGGCACCGGCTCGATCGTCCGGCCGCTCGCCAGCCCGCCGGGCGCCTCGGGATAGTAGTCGGCGTAGCCGGGAATCCAGGCGAAGTCGACTGGGCAGGCCGACCGGACCAGGTCGAGCATCGCGGGGCCGTGCTCGAGCACCGCTCGCTGCCTGGCGGCCGCGACTGGTCGCCGGCGACGTGGGCCAGATATCCGCGGCCTGCTCCGTGGGAGTCGCGGACGCCGGCCCGGTTCAGCACCGAGTTGCGCGGCACCCAGATGCCGCCGCCCGATCGGGCCGTCGATCCGCCGAAGCGGCTGGTCTTCTCGATCACCACGACGCTCAGCCCATGCCGCGCGGCCGTGAGCGCGGCGGTCGAGGCCGGCCGCGCCGCTGCCAGCGATGACGAGATCGAACTCAAGCTCATCGGATGCCATGCCGCCTCCCGCCCCGCCTGGCCGCCTCCCGCTCTGGCGACCCCCTCAGACTAGAACACGTTCTAGTAATGCCGCGATAGTTCGAACGGAAAAATCTACAACTACACTGTAGGTTTCAAGTAGAATCCACAGTGTAGATGTAGATTCTTAGACGATGCGACCTGGAGGTTTGGTGACTGGCGAGAGCGAATCACTCGTGTCAATCGCCGAGGTCGTCCGGGAACTCGGGCTGTCACCGGCACGCATCAGGGATCTTGCCGACGATGGCAGTATCCCGTCGACCCGCACCGAAGGTGGTCACCGGCGGTTCGACCTGGAGGCCGTGCGCGCGGCGGTCGCGCGCCGGACGCTGCCGGGGGAACGCCTCGCAGTCGCCACTGCGGGGGCTACTTCCTGGCGACGAGAACTGACCTTGCTTGGGCTAGCCGAGGACGAAGTGTGGAAACGAGCCAGGTCAGACCTTGAGATCGCACCGGGCACCAATGCGGGTCGCATCATGGACTACGCCTTCCACCGAGATGCTCAACAACGCCATCGACCATTCCAGCGGTGACAAAGTAGTGGTCAGCGTCTGGGTGACTGCCGATCAGTGGTGCTTCGAAATCGCCGACGACGGTCGGGGAATCTTTGCCAATCTGATCGAGGGGCTGAAGCTGGGCAGCGAGTTCATAGCACTTGAGGAACTCTCCAAAGGCAAGCGGACGACCGATCCCAGTCGACACCCAGGCGAGGGGATCTTTTTTACCTCCAAGGTTGTCGATGTCTTTCGGATAACCTCGTCCGCTGTTCGATGGACAGTCGACAATATCCGCCATGATCAGGCCATTGGGTCCGTTCCGCTGACGCGCGGCACCATTGTCCAGTGCCAGCTCGACCCGAATACCGACCGAGATCTCGGGGAGGCCTTCCGCCAGTTCACTGACGACACGCAGTTCGTGCGGACGCGACCGTCGGTCAAGCTATTCGCGATCGGGACGCCGTTTGTGTCGCGCAGCGAGGCTCGCCGCCTGCTCGACGGGCTTGCAGTCGACTTCGAAACCATCGAGGTCGACTTCGCGGGCGTGAGGATGTCGGGCAGGGGTTTATCGACGAACTCCTGCGCGTCTGGCCGTCGATGAACCCCGGCAAAACCGTGCTTCCCGTCAATATGAACGCTGCGGTCGAGTTCATGGTCGGCCGGCTACGCGGCAGGGCCTAGTGGCGCTCTGCACCATGTCCCCGCACCGTGTCCCGATCCGGCGGGCACAGCAGCCGAAGTACCTGGCGAACCTGGACCCGGTGCGGGGAGGCTTTCTACGCTGGACTTAGGCGGTGATGGACTGCGGGAAGTTGAAGAAGTTGGTCGGGTCGTAGCGCTTCTTGATCCTGGCCAGCCGGGCGTAGTTCGCGCCGTAGTAGGCCTGGCGCCATTCTTGAGGTCCGGGTCGATGTAGTTCTGGTACGCCTGGCCGTTCGAATGCGGGTGCACCTGCGCATAGTGGGAACGCAGCCAGGCGTGTGGCTCATCCACGCCACTGGATCGACCCTGCGGTCCAGGACGGTCGGATACTGCGTGCCCACGACAGCGCGTCGCGGTGCACGAAGGCGGTCGCCTCGGGTGCACCCGGTTGACCGCGCCGCCGAGCGCGTCGAATGCGATCGCGGCCGCGCCGCCCGCCGGGCCATCGTGGATCTGCCGGCCCGCTCGATGCCTGCGAGCAGCGCCCGGATGCCCGCCGCCGACAGCCGCTCGCTGAAGAAGTCGGACTTGGCGAACGACGGAACCCTCGGCAGCATGCCGGCCTGGCTCGGTGTTGCACTGCATGACGGTCAGGTTGGCGCAGCCGGCTTCGACCAGCATCGCGGTGAGGAAGCTTTCCTCCTTGACGAAGTTGACGGTCGGCGTGAAGCCGACCCGGTTGATCAGCGAGCGGATCACGCTGGTCGCTCCCGAGACGTGACCGAGCCAGGTGCCGCCCACGGTGACCTGGCGGCGGGCCGCCGAAGGGCGCCGACAGGTGCAGGTTCGACCACAGCTCGTGCGGCGCCGTGCGGCGCCCAGGACTGCCAGGCGTTGACCACCCGGCCTGCCCGCGCCCACGGCCATTGCAGGAAGAAGAGCACGAGCGAGCTCAGCTTCTGGGTGCGGAACGTGAACGAGGTCGCGACGCCGAAGTTGCCGCCGCCGCCGCCCTGGCTGGCCCACAGCAAATCGGTGTGCTGCTTGGCGTCGCAGGTCAGCAGGTTGCCGTCGGCCGTCACGAGCTGCAGCGACTCGATCGCGTCGCTGGTGAGCCCGAACTGCCTGGCCAGCACGCCGATGCCGCCGCCGAGCGCCAGCCCGGCGATGCCGACGGTCGGGCACGACCCGCCAGGAACGGCCAGGCCATGGGCGGCGAGCTGCTCGTAGAAATGGATCAGGTCGATGCCGGCGCCGACCGTGACGGTGCCATTGCCGAGTGAGAAGTGGTTCATCCTGGTGACGTCGATCACCAGGCCGCCGTCGAGACTGGACCAGCCTGCGTAACTATGGCCGCCGGACCTGACCCGGAAACGTAGCTTGAATTTCTTGACGAAAGCGATGCAGGCGCTGACATCGGCAGGGTTGCCGCAGAAGGCGATGCCGCTGGGGTGCAGGTTGTCGAAGCGCGGATCGAAGAGCTGATGTGCGAGCGGATAGGACGGGTTGCCCGGCCTGCTCAGCGCCTTGGTCGAGAGCTGATTCCGGAGCGCGGCCCAGTCGGCGTTGCTCGGCTGGCCCGCGCTGCCGGCCGGTCCGGCACCCGCGCCGAGCAGGCCATGGCCCGCGAAGGCCCCGGCTCCAAGGGCCGCGCCGGACATCAGGAAGGACCGCCGGCCTGGCTGGTAACTTGCCGACTCGAAAACTTCGTGATCGGGCACCGGCGTGATACTGAGATTGGCCATCGAATTACCCGCAGTCGGAATGACCCGCGTCATGCTGCTCACCCACCCCAATTGGATCGCTGACAATGGCAGTCTGCGCGGGGTGACCTCATCATGCCAGACGCCAGTCGACATCAGGCCAGCGCAGCCGGTGAAATGCTGGCCCGATGTCGTGGCGACCGGTCAGTCCCTACTTAGGGCAGGACCGGAACTTGATCTTCGCCGTGGCGGTGGCGTGGCTGCTGCCGCTGGCGAAGGTGGCGGTGCCGGACAGGGTGTAGGTCTTGCCTGGGGTCAGGCCGCTACCGTGCAGCGTGGTCGAGTGCAGGACCGAACTGCCGAGCCGCAGAGTGTGGCTGACCGAGTGCCAGTTCCTTGCCGTCCTGGCGACGAGGCCGACCGGCACGTCGACCGGCGGCAGGCAGGACGCGGGTCCGTGCACGGTGACCTTGCCGCCCCGCGAGGACGCCGAAGCGCTCACAACCCGCCCTGGCAGCAGGATAGGCGCTGCCAGCAGTTTCTGGGCGACTGAGGATTCGATGGACCAGAGCACCCAGCCCGTTCCGCGCGGGGTGGTGGTGAGCTGCGGGTTGCCCCGGCGAAGGTGCCGTTGTGGATACTGAACCTGGTGACGGCGGCGTGGCGGGTGTCGGTCAGATTAGCGATCGCGACGTCCTGGCACTCGAGAGAGACATCGGCGGCGCGGCCGCTGGCGTCAGCGACCAGGTCGTGGCTAGCTGGCGCGCAGCTGTTGTGGTCACCGGTGGGAGTCGGGTTGCCGAAACTGCTGCCCCGCCAGCTCCACGCCACGGGGAAGTAGTCCGCGTTGTTGACTGAGGTCACCATGCGGATGCCTGACGAGGTAGTGGTCAGGCCGAGGTCCCCGGCGGCCGTCCAGGTGCGAGCGACCTTCGTGAAGCCGGACCAGGCGCCGTTGTGCGTGTGCGCGACCGCGACCGGGATGGTGATAGCGCCAGCCTTCTGGATCACCAGGACCCCGGTGCCCCCGGTGAACCGGAGACTGGCTCCGCCGACCCCATAAGGAGTCTTCAGGTTGACGAAGCCGTTGCTCAGGCCGGGCCTGACCTGCAGGCCGCCGACCACCGAGGCTTCGGTCACGACCCAGATGCTTCCGTTCGGGCCGAGCGTCGCATCGAGCATGGTGCCGAAACTCGGCGCGGTGGCCACGTCGGCGGCGGCCGACAGCGGTCCGCCCGCGTGCGAGGTGGCTGTCGCGATCTCGTCGGCCTGCGGCCCGTTCTCCGAGGCTGACCGTGGTGTGCTCCCAGACCAGGGTCACCAGGCCGCGCGCAGTCACGAGAACCCGCAGCCCGTTGTCAGAGGGGTTGCCCGGCCCGGTGCGACCGTCAGGATGCCGCCCTTGCACTGGCGTGCACCGGGAGGCAGCGTGCACAGATGCACCTTGCGTAGCTGGTCGTCGTTGTGGGCAGAGATCCAGCCGACGTAGGCACGCCCTGACCTGTCAGTAGCGATGTCGTAGCCCTGGCTGAGACTGGCCTTGTTGTCGAGCGTAATCGTGGGGCCGGCTAGCCCCGGCTTGACCACCGTCGGCGCGGCGACGGCCGACCGGATGCTGAGAGCGGCAGGGCGATCGCAGCGACGGTCGCCACCGCCAGGGAAACTATCTTGCGCGAACCGAACACGTTGGCTCCTTGCGGGTCGTTACCTTGCCGCGGCGCGACGAACCTGGTGACGACCGCGTCCTGCCTGGAGTACAGCCGTGCGACGTAACGTCTGTGTAATGGCGCGGGTGACCCGAGTAAGCGCTGCGCGGGTGGATTCGTCATGGGGGCGCCAGTCGACATCAGGCCAGCGCAGCCGATGAAATGCTGGCCTGATGTCGTGGCGACCGGTCTGGCCTTAGCTAGGGCACGACCGGAATCTGAGCGTCGCCGTCACGGTGACGTGCGACCCTCCTGAGGCGAACTTCACGATGCCGGTCAGGGCGTAGGTCTTGCCGGCCGTCAGCGTCCCGCCGCGCAGCGTGGCTGAGTGCAGGGTCGTGCTGCCGAGCTTGAGCGTCCGGCTGACCAGGTGCCAGTTCCTCGCGGTGCTGGCCTTGATGCCGACCGGGACGTCGACCGGCGGCAGGCAGGAGGCCGGGCCGCTGACGGTGATGCGGTTGCCGCGCGAGGACGCCGACGCGGTAGCGGTGCGGTCCGACAGCACGAACGGGGCGACGACCAGCTTGTCGGCATTGGTGGACTCGAAGGACCAGGCGACCCATCCGGTGCCGCGCGGGGTCGAGGAGATCTGCGGGATGCCGCCGGCCAGGGTCTTGTCGTGGGTGCTAAACCTAGTGACCGAGGCGTGCCTGGTATCAGGCAGGTTCGCGATCGCGATCGTCGAGCATTCCGCGGACACGTCCACGGCGCGTCCGCTGGCATCGGAGTTGAGGTCGTGGCTGCCTGGCGCGCAGTCGTTCAGGTCGCCGGTGAGGGTCGGCCTGCCGAATCCGTTCCCGGCGAAGCTCCAGTCGACCGGGTGATAGCTGGCGTTGTCGACCGAGGTCACCATGCGAACCCCCGAAGTCGTCGCCGTCAGGCCGAAGTTGGCTGCACCCGTCCAGGTCTTGCCGACCTTGCTGAAGGGGGAGAACGCGGCATCGCGCACCGTGGCGAATGCCACGTTGGCAGAGATGGCGCCAGCCTTCTGGATCACGAGCACGCCGGTGCCACGGCTGAAGCGCAGATGGGCGTCGCCGACGCCGTACGGAGTGTGCAGGTTGACGGAGGAACCGGACAGGCCCTCCCTGACCTGGACGCCGTTGAGCACGGATTTCTGGCTCACGACCCAGACGCTGTTGTTCGGGCCGAAGGTCGCGTCGAGCATCGTGCCGAAGCTCGGCGCGGTCGCTGCGGTGAAGTCTGTCGACAGCGGCCCGCCGCGATGCGAGGTCGCGGTCGCCAGCTCGGCGCCCTGCGGTCCGCTTTCAGATGCGGCGGTGTCGTACATCCAGACCAGGGTCACGTCGCCGCCCGGGGTGGCGAGCACCTGCAGGCCCTGCGAAGTAGAGGGGCCCAGCGGGTCGGGGGGAGTGACCGTCTGGATCCCGCCCTGGCACCGCCTGGCACCGGGCGGCAGCGTGCAGAGATGGATCTTGCGGCCTCCGCCGGCGGCAGGATCGGAGATCCAGCCGATGTAGGCGCGGCCTCCGCCGTCGACCGCGACGTCGTAGCCGCTGAGCGACACGTTGTCCTGGAGCGTGATCGGGCTGCCGACCAGCCCTGGCTTGACGGTCGGGGCAAACGGCGAAAGGGGCTCCAGCGGCGTGCTCTTCGCCGGCCCCTGGCCCTGGCCCTGGTTCAGCCCGGCGCCGCTGCCTGATTTGCTGGCACCGCCGGCTGCGGTCGTCGATGCCGCGATCGCCGAGCACGCGGTAGACAATGGAAGGGCGATCGCCGCAGCGGCCGCCACCGCCACGGTCATGGACTTAAGCGAAGGGGACACATTGCCTCCAGGCAGGTTGTCTGTCATGTACTCGAATCAAGATCGCCTGGCAGTCGCACCAGGTCCCGATTCAGCACATGTCCTGCCTGGAGTACAGCCGGGCAGCGTAACGTCTGCGTAATGCCCTGACCAGTTGCCAGACGACATCAGGCCAGCACAGTCGTTTGCTGTGCTGGCCTGATGTCGCAAGCGCGGGGTTAGCCCTTCGGGCAGGACCGGAACTTCAGCTTCGCCGTCACGGTGACATGCGAACCGCCGTTAGCGAACTTGACTGTGCCGGTCAGGGTGTAGAACTTGCCCGGTGTCAGGGTTCCGCCGTGCAGCGTGGCCGAGTGCAGGACAGAGCTGCCGAAGTGGAGAGTGCGGCTGACCACGTGCCAGTTCCGGGCGGGCTTGCCCTTAACACCGACAGCGATGTCTACCGGCGGCAGGCAAGATGCTGGTCCGCTGACAGTCGCCCGGTTGCCTCTCGCGGTTGCCGATGCGGTCACGATCCGGCCTGGCAGCAGGATCGGCGCTACCAGCAGTTTCTGGGCGACAGTGGATTCGACGGACCAGACCACCCAGCCAGTTCCGCGCGGGGTGGTGGTGAGCTGCGGGCTGCCGCCTGCGAAGGTGCCGTTGTGGATGCTGAACCTAGTGACGGCAGCGTGCCTGGTGTCGGTCAGGTTCGCGATCGCGACGTCCTGGCACTCGGTCGACACATCGGCGGCACGGCCGCTGGCGTCAGCGACGAGATCGTGACTAGACGGTGCGCAGCTGTTGTGGTCGCCGGTGGGGGTTGGGTTACCGAAGCTGGTGCCCCTAAAGCTCCAGGCCACGGGGAAGTAATCCGCGTTGTTGACGGAGGTCACCAGGCGGATTCCTGACGAGGTGTTCGTCAGGCCCAGGAAGGCGGGACCGGTCCAGGTGTGGGCGAGTTTGGTGAAGCCGGACCAGGCGCCGTTGTGATTGCGGGCGTACGCGACCGGGAGGGTGATCGCGCCACCCCTTTCGATCGCCAGGACCGCGGTGCCGCCGGTGAACCTGATCCTCGCAGTTCCGACACCATAGGGGGTCTTCAGATTGACGAAGGCATTGCTCAGGCCCGGGCGGACCTGCATGCCGCCGAGCACCGACTCTTCACTAGCGACCCAGATGCTTCCGTTCGGGCCGAGCGTCGCGTCGAGCATGGTGCCGAAGCTCGGTGCGGTGGCCATGTCGGCGGGGGCCGACAGCGGTCCGCCGGCGTGCGAGGTGGCGACCGAGATCTCGTCGCCCTGCGGACCGTTCTCGGAGGCGACCGTGGTGTGCTCCCACACCAGGGACACCAGGCCGCCCGGGGTCACCAGGACCCGCAGTCCGAAGTTAGAGGAGTTGCCCGGACCGGCGACCGTCTGGACGCCGCCCTTGCACCGGCGCGCGCCGGGAGGCAGCGTGCACAGGTGCACCCTGCGCAGATTGCCGTCGTTATGGTCAGAGATCCAGCCGACGTAGGTACGGCCGGACTTGTCGCTGGCGATGTCGTAGCCGAAGTCGATGCTTGCCTTGTTGTCGAGCGTCAGCGTGGGGCCGGCGCAGCCCCGGCTTGGCCGCCGCCGGCGCGGCAATAGCCGTTCCGGCTGCCGAGAGCGGCAGGGCTGCCGCAGCGACGGTGGCCGCAGCCACGGCCATGAGTTTGACGTAAGGTGACACATTGCCTCCAGGCAGGTCGTCAGGCACGTACCCGAATCAAGATCGCCTGGCAGCCGCATCAGGTCCCGATTCAGCACATGTCCTGCCTGGAGTACAGCCGGGCAGCGTAACGTCTGTGTAATGGCACGAGTGATCCGGGTAAGCGTCTTCGGCGCGGTGACGGTCTCGTGCGATGACCGCGAGGTGTCGGGCCGGGCACTCGGGGGCCGGCGGGCGAGGCTTGCCCTCGTCGCGCTCGCGGTCGCGGAAGGCCCGCTGTCCGCCGACCGGCTCGCGGCCATTATCTGGGCCGATCAGCAGCCGCCGACCTGGCAGGCGGCACTGCGGGGAGTCATCAGGTCGCTTCGCAGTGCGCTCGCGGCAGCCGGAGCCGACGGCGCGATCGTGACGGCTCCTTCCGGGTATGCGCTCGCCCCGGAGGTCGAGGTCGACCTCATCCAGGCGGCCGCCGCGCTGCGGGCCGCAAGCTCGCTCGCCGAGCAGGGCCGGCACGAGGCGGCCGTGCAGGCCGCCGAGCCGGTGGCGCAGCTTTCTGGGGACCAGTTGCTCCCAGGGGAAGACGCGAGCTGGCTGGAAAGCCACCGCACGCAGGCCGACGCGGTCGCCGTCGAGGCGCTGGACCTTGTCGCCCGCTCCGCTGGCGCGGTAGGCGATCACCATCGGGCCGTCGAGGCCGGACGTCGGGCGCTGGCGGCCAGCCCCCTTGACGAGCGGGCCCACCGGATCCTGATCCGGGCGCTGCACCGGGCCGGGGACCGGGCCGGAGTCGTTCTCGCTTTCGAGGCGTGCCGGGCTACGCTGGCCGACCAGCTCGGAGTCGACCCGGCACCAGAGACGGTCGACGCGTACCTGGCCGCGATCGGGGCGGTCGCGACGAGCGGGACGGCCCGGCTGCCGCAGCAGGAGCTGCGATTTTTCGGCCGCGAGACCGAGGTCGCCGAGCTGACCGCTGCCATCGCCGAGCCAGGGCTGGTCACCGTGGCCGGGCCAGGCGGCGTGGGCAAGTCCAGGCTCGCGCTGCAGGTGGCGACGCCGGCCGCCTTCGCCGGCGGTAAGTCGTGGGTGTCGCTCGCCTCGGTCTCCCAGGACGAGCTGGTCGCCTCCACGGTGGCCATGGCACTCGGGCTGCCCGTGGGCTCGGAGGATCCGGCGAGCCTGCTCGCTGGCCATTTCGCACCGCTCGGCCGGGCACTGCTCGTGCTCGACGGCTGCGAGGCCGCCGTGGACGGGACGGCCTCGCTGGTGACCAGCCTGCTGTCGCTGTGCCCTACGCTGTCGCTGCTCGTCACCAGCCGGCGGCCGCTCACCGTGGAAGCGGAGACCGTTGTCGGCGTCGAGCCGCTTCCGCTCCCCGACCTCGCCGATCTCGATCTGGCCAACCTGGCGGACAGCGCTCAGGTGCGGCTGCTGGTCGACCGGGCCCGGCATGGCGGCGGCCAGCTGGTCGTCGACGAGACCACGGTCCCTTTCATCGCCGAATTGTGCCGTCGGTGCGGCGGCCTGCCGCTGGCGCTGGAGCTGACGGCGGCACAGCTCGCCGCGATGTCCGTGCCTGACCTGCTCGACCACCTGCCCGTCCTGGTCGCCGACGGCCAGGACTGGCTGCGCGGCATCGCGGAGACCAGCTACGAGCTGCTCGACGCCGACGAGGCGAAGGTGTTCAGGCGATTCGGCGTGCTCGACGGCCAGGTGACGCTGCCGCTGATCAAGGACGTCGTCGCCGACGAGTCGATCCCGCCGGTGCGGATCGTGCGGATCCTGCGCGAGCTGACCGCGCGCGGGCTGCTCACCGTGGACCGGTCGGGGCCGCGCTGGCGCTACCACCAGGACGACGACCTGCACCGGCTGGCCCGCGAGCTGCTGGAGGGCGGCGGCGAGGCGACCGCGATGACCGAGCGGCTCGCCGACGTCGTCAGGTCGATCGTCCCCGTCGATCCGACCGCACCGCCTGAGCCCTTCCTGGAGCGGATCAACGAGGTGCTTCCGCAGATCAGGTCGCTGCTCGCGGCGGCGATCGAACGGCCGGCTGAGCGTGGACGCCGGCCTCGAGCTTGGCTTCAGGCTGCATCGCTACTGGGCGGCGACGAACGTCGCGGAAGGCCGGTTCTGGCTGTCCAGGCTGCTGGCCAGCGCTCCGGCCGACGCGGGGGAGCCGTCCCTGCCCGCGCACGCGGCGTACGCGCTCGGCTACCTCAGCTACTGGTCGGGTGACGCGGCGGCGGCGGTGCGCGAGCTTGAGCGATCGGTGCGGCTGCTCGCCGGACGCAGCGACCCGTTCGTGGCCCGGGCGCTCATCTACCTCGGGGGCCTCTTCGACGACATGGACCTTGTCGACGAAGCGCTCGACGTGGTGCGCCAGGCGATCGAGGCGACCCGCTCGCTCGGCGTCAATCTCCAGGTCGCCGCCACCATCGGGATGGGCTGCGTGATCGCCGAGCGGGCCGATGCCGGTGCCGCCGCCTACGTGGCCGACGCTGTCGAGCTCTGCCGGGAGGTCGGTTCGCCCTTGCAGCTCGCCGCCACCCTGCCGACCGCCGCTACCGTCTGCTGGCAGGTGGGCGACCTGGTGCAGGCTCGCGAGTACGTGGCCGAGGCGATGCCGCTGCTGGCCGACTCCCGGCGGATAGCCAGGGTGGTCCTGCTGTCGGCGGCGGCCGGAGTCGCGCTGGCGGACGGGGACCTTGCGGCCGCTGTCGACCTGGGCGCGGTGGCCGACACGGACGCGACCGACCTCGGCATCGAGCGGGAACTCCCGCTGATCCGCTGCGTGCTTGCCAGGGCGCTGCTCGCTACCGGTGACTATGCGGCCGCCGCGGCGAAGGCCGCCGACGCTATCGCGGCGGCTCGGTCGCTGACCTATACCTTTCCGATGGCAACCTGCCTGGAGACGGCGGCCCTTGTCCAGGTCGCCGACGCGGAGCTGGTTCGAACCCTGCTCGACACGGCCGCCGTCATCCGCGAGCGCGGTCAGCGGCCAGGTCCGGTCACGCTCCGCGATGAAGTGGTCCGGGCCGCAGCCACGGTCGGCGCGGACGGCAGCCAGGCCGCTGACCTCGCCGTCGCCGTGGACCGCGCCTTGTCGGCGCTCAGATCACGCGCGCCTGCCAGCAAGGTCTGCAGCTAGCAGGATCAGGAGCGGGCCTCGTCGGGCGCCGGCGGAGGCGCGGCGAAGTAGCCGACTAGCACGTTGATCTTGACCGCGCTGTCCGTCTCACCCTGGTCGGCGCCGCCTTTGTCCTGCGCCTCCGCCTCGGTGAGATCGTGCTGGATCTGCTCCAGCCGCTGGTAGATGTCGGCTGCCCGCGCGGGGGACAGCCGGGCGACCCGCATGCCCAGGATCATCTGGCGCTCGTCAGGTTCCTGAGCCCGGTGGGCGGCGAAGAACTGCCTGCGGTACATCTCGAGCGCCGCCGCGACGGTGTCCTCGGCTGCCGAGCTTGACTTCTGCGTCTCGGTGAGGCCGGGGCCGAGGATCAGGTCGGCCTGGCACGCCTGGTACCGATGCTCGACGATTCCCGAGACCAGCCTGCTGGCGACCGACTTGATCAGCCCGACCGCCTCAAGCTGCTTGACGTGCCGATACAGCTTGGTTTGCGAGTCGCCGAGCTCGGACGCGAGTTCCTTGACGGTCATCACGCGGAGCCCGCCGACCGAGCCGCGCATCATCGCCGACAAGATGGCCAGCCGCACCGGATCGGCGAGCGCCTTGAGCGTCTCCACGTCGCTGACCGTGCGCACCGTATCCGAATCGATCTCGCTGGCGACGGTGTCGAGCCCGACTTCGTTCACAGCCTCATCTTGCCACACGTTCAGGTGTATGCAATCATTCACGATAGTATGAACGAGAGCGTTCACATGAATGTTGACTCAATCACGAACGTTGACGCAAGCTAGAGAGGTACTGGGCATGACGGCAGAAGCAGAGGTTCAGCGGGAGCAGCGGCAGAGTCTCGCCGACCCGGCAGCAGCAGCCGGAACGCCCCCGGCATCGGCGGCCCAGCCACCGAATCGACTCACGCCGCTGTGGAAGAACCTGCCCTTCCAGACGCTCTGGATCGGCTCGGCGGCGTCGAGCCTCGGACTCTCGGTCGCGGACGTGGCCTTCCCGCTCGCCATTCTCGGCGTGACTGGCTCGCCGGCCGATGCCGGCCTGTTCGCAGCCGTCCAGACCACCGGCATGATCGTCGCCGGCCTTCCGGCCGGGCAGCTCGCCGACCGGCGCAGCCCGCGCCTGCTGCTGGTGCTGGCCGAGGCGGCCCGAGCGCTGGTAGCAGTCGTCGTCGCCCTGGCCCTGACGCGGGGCTGGCTCACGCTCCCCCTGCTGCTGGTGGCTGGCGCGCTGCTCGGCGCGGCCCAGCCGATGACCAGTGCCGCTCGCATGCTCCTGGTCCGCACCGTGGTGCCGAAAGAGCAGCTGACCAGGGCGCTGACCCAGGACGAGGTGCGGATCAGCGGCGCCGACCTGATCGGCCCTCCGATCGGCGGCGCGCTGTATGGCCTGCGGGCACTGGCGCACGCCGTGCCCTTCCTGGCCGCTGCGGGATCGTTCCTGCTCTCGCTCGTCAGCGGCCTGCTGATCAGCGCCCAGCCCGACCGGACGCCGGCGCCTGCGGGCGAGTCTGACTCCGATTCCGGCATGTTCGCCGGGCTCAAGGCGATCTGGTCCAGCCCGATGCTGCGCACGACCACGATGCTGCTGGCCTCGGTCAACTGCATCGGCTCCGGGCTCACCCTGATCGCGGTGGTCATCTTGCGCGGCGAGTCCGTGTCGTCGGCCGTCATCGGGCTGGTGCTCGGCAGCGCCGCCATCGGCGGCCTGGTCGGCGCGCTACTGGTACGCCCGCTGCACCGGCTGACCCCGGGCGCCCTGCTGGTGGCGGTCTGCGGCCTGCTCGCGCCGCTGATCGCGCTGCTGGCCCTGCCGTACGGACCGTGGTGGATGGCCGGGCTGATGTTCACCGCCATGCTCGGCATCCCGTCGATCCGCGTGCTGGTCGACGTGCTGATCCTGCGCCAGGCGCCGCCAGCCGAGCGGGGCCGGATCGTCGCCGCCGTGATGACGCTGGTCACGGTCGGCATGCCGGCTGGCCTGGCGATGAGCGGCCTGCTGCTGCAGTTCCTGTCGGCTCAGCTCACCGTGCTGATCCTGGCCGGCCTGCTCGGCCTCGGAGTGCTGTCCTGCGCCCTGCGGCGGCAACTCTGGGCCGCCCGCTGGCCCGAGTAACCCAATCGCCGACCCGGCGCTCTCTGCTGGCCCGAGCAGGTGAGGTCGGCGCGGTAGGTACCCAACGGCCGCGCTGGCCTGGCCTGGGCTGGCTGGCTGGCCTGGCTGGCCTGGGCTGGGCTGGCTGGCTGGCCTGGCCCGTCGTTGTGAGTTTGCTGGTGCGGGGGCGCGATCGTTGTGAGTTTGCTGGGCCTCAAGTCGAGGTTGAGAGTTGCCCGAAATGGGGGAGAACGGCACGGATGGGGGATCGAGGCTGAGCCGGCGGCAGTCGGTGCCTAGCCCGAGTGCCACCCGCCCGCCCCCAGCGGCGCGGCCGTCGCCCGTCGGCGCGAAAAGTGAACGACACCATGGTCCTACTTACTGCTGTCAGGACGACAGTAAGTAGGACCATGGTGCTGAAATTCCCTGGCAGCTACAGCAGCAAGTAGACCCATGCTGCTGTTAGGCCAAGTGGCCTGGCCCGAATTGCATCAGTCCGGCCCGAGCAGGACCCGCCCGAATGCTGGAAATCCATCCGATCCGCCCAGAACGGGACACGTATGTGGTGGCGGCCCAGTTCGCCGTTCTGATCCTGGTCGACCTGCTGTGCCTGGGCGTCCTGTCCTGTGCCGCTCGCTTTGGACCGCGCGCCTGCGAATAGCAGTCCGACCGCGAAAGTTCAATGATATATGACCATATTTACCGCCGGTAATCAGTTCGCTTACTGGATGCGATTAGTGAATTGGAACTGGGTCAACGTGCGTGCGTACGCGGACCTTATTCCTCTGACTCTTTCTTGACGCCGATTTAGCTTCAGGGAACGAGTTATCTCTCATTAGCACCAGCCAATCCGATATTAGGAAGGAGGTGACAAGATATGCGAGGCGCACGCGCGAAGGCGGGCCTGTAGCGGCTGCGAGGGCGTCGGCCTGAGCTAGGGGGAGCGTTGGATCTAGCTCAGGGTTTAGCGCGCCGATTCGAAGCTGAGCCATGCGGCAGGTTCCGGCATGGCTCAGTTAACTGCGCGGAAGCCCCGCCTGCCCCATTAGCTAAATGCCGGTGCCGGCTCGCCGTCGGCGGGCCCTGATCTGCGTGCTGTGCCGCCCGGTTGGTCCACCTGGCGATCAGGCCGTCCGTCACGCGAGACTAATCAGATTGCTTACTTGAGGCGATTACGGGAGCGGAAACCGGGCAACACGGCGAGTAAGCCGCACTTGATGCCTTGACTCTTGACTGATGCCGATTTAGCTTCGGAAGAGTTATCCCGTTCGATATCAGGACACCTGATATCGCGAAGGAGGTGACAAGATATGCGCGGTCTGCGTCGTGAACTGTAGTTAGCGGCAGGGGCGCTCGCCTGAGCTAAGGGGAGATCGGGATCTAGCCAGGATTTGCGCGCCGTTCTGGATCTGAGCCATGCCAGCAGACTTCGCATTCGCTGGCATGGCTCAGCTGATTAACGCCGGCCTGAGCCTAGATGCCGGTGTCGGCGGCCGGATTATGGGCTGCGGCGACGAGAATGGCCTCCATCTCGCGCAAGCAGGTCTGCGCTGCTGCCCGGCTGATGTACTCGGTGTCGATGATCAGCAGTGCCCTGGTCGTGTCGGGCGAGTCCATGAAGTCCAGATTGCAGTAGGCCTCAAGCTCGGGCAGGTCCTCCCAGGTGAGGCTGGTCAGGGGCCCGGCGGCCTGGATCTCTGCCTGGCTAGGTATCGAGCTCGTGCCGTGGCGGGGAGTGCTCATCCTGATGTCGTTGTAGATGAAGGACAAGTCGATTTTCTCACCGCGCTCCGCGCCGATGGCTGCGACTACCGCCCTGATTCGCGCGGTGTCGTAGTAGGCGTTCTTGTAGGCGCTCAGCGATGCCGACGAGGCTCGCCTGACGGCTTCGTCGAAGGTGGCGCCGGCGACGTCGATGACGCACGGGCAGGTCTGGGAGATGGGGCTGACCGTCGCGGCGAGCCGGGGCCTGAACCGGTTGCTCACGTACAGGCGAGGAACAATGGGGTTGATGCCAGTCGCCCTCGCCATGCCCACCGCTACCGCGGCCAGCAGCACCGCCGAGGTCGTGACCCCGATCCGGGCCGCGATTGCCTGGGTCGCCAGGAAGGCCGCGCGGGAATCGAAGGTGAGCTGCCCGAACTGGCAGTCGTCTTGCCTGGGGAAGTCGCCGAACCTCCGGGCCGGGATGGCGCGCAGCAGCCGTTCCCAGTGCCGCTCGGCCAGCCGGGTGCACCGGTCGCCCGAAGGGCCGGCCTGCCAGGCCGCCTGCTCGAGCGGCTCCATCGACAGGTTGGGACCACTCGGGCTGCCAGTGACGGGATCTCGGGCGAGGACGTCGCTGTGCATGGCCAGGGCGCCGAACCCGTCGGTCACGATGTGGCTGGTTCCGCGCACGAAGAAGGCGGGCTTGCCGCGATGGCTGACGACGGCCATGCGCACTGGCCAGTCGGCGGCGAAGTCATAGGCGTTTTCCTGTTCTTTCCAGACGCGCGTCAGTTCCTGTGCGGCTAGCCGGGGATCGTCGCCGCTTGCGACGTCGAGGACCTGGAGGCAGATCTCGCCTGAGTCATAGACGACCTGCACGGGCTGGTCGTCATGCTGTTCGATCCTGGTGCGCATCGACTGGTTGCGGCTCATGACGAACGCCAGCTCGCCGGCCGCGTCCGCGATAGTGCTGCCCGGCGGCGCTGGCCTGAACCCGGTCAGCCAGATCGGCGCTCCCATCAGCTCGAATTCCCGCCAGAAGAGCTGCTGGCCCCAGCTCAGCCCGCCTCGGCCAGCTCCCTCGCCGGCGAATTGGACGACGACCTTTTCGGTACCATCCGGAACTTTCGCCACGCGTCACCGTCCAGTTATCACGGGCGTCGTTGGTGGTCACCCGTCAGGGCAGTACGTTTCAAAACGGTACAGACGGACATCTGGCCGGTCAATGACCCAGGTGGTGATACCGAGGTTCGGGCTACGGACAACGCAGTAAGTAAGGCGCATCCGATGCCTTGACTCTGATCTGGCGCCGAATTAATTTCAGGGAAGAGTTATCCACAAACGTCATCAGACCTCAAGATATCGCCGGTCCACGCGGCTATTCACCGTGCCGACCGGCGCTTACGCCCCATTCAATCGATTGCGAGGAGGTGACAAGATATGCGAGGCGCACGCATCGGCATCGGGCTGGACTAATTTCAGTGGCGCGGCCTCGCTGACCTAGGGGAGATCGGGTAAAGGCAGGCTCAGGCGCCAATGTGGAATCTGGGCCATGCCAGCGGTAATAACTGACACTGGCATGGCTCGGAATCGGACCTCGTTAC
The DNA here is from genome assembly GCA_963737865.1 of uncultured Actinomycetota bacterium. Taxonomy (GTDB): domain Bacteria; phylum Actinomycetota; class Actinomycetes; order Streptosporangiales; family Streptosporangiaceae; genus Chersky-822. The sequence goes on from CAVTUG010000003.1 coordinate 50,862, forward strand.
CTGCCTTCCGCGACCCGCCGCCAGGCCGCGAGCGCCCGGCGATATCGTCGGCATCGACATCGCGGTGGGTGAGCATCCTGACCTTGCCCGCGGTGATGGTCACCAGCAGGCCTGCTTCCTCCAGCCTGGCCGCCCACTCCGCGCGGCGACCGGCCCGTGCCCGCCACGTCCACGAAGACGATGTTGGTTCGGCAGCGACGCCGGGGTCGATGCACCGGGCAGCAGCTCGGCGACGCCCTCGGCGAGCACTCGCGCATTCTCGTGATCCTCGTGCAGCCGACTTGGGGCCGTCGTCGAGCGCGATCAGGCCGGCCGCCGCCATGATCCCGGCCTGCCGCCAGGCCGCGCCGAACAGCATCTTGAGCCGGCGAGCGTCCCGGATGAAGTCGGCGTCACCGACCAGCATCGAGCCGATCGGCGCGCCGAGGCCCTTCGACAGGCAGAACATCATCGCGTCCACTGACGTCGCGTACTCGGCGATCGTCGCACCCGTGACCGCGCAGGCGTTGAAGATGCGGGCACCGTCCAGGTACAGCGGAACGCCGGCGTCCGCGCAGACTTGGCGACCGCCTGGACTCGGCGGCCGGCTGCGCGATGCCGCCGCCGATCTGATGGGTGTTCTCGATCGTGACCAGGTCGACGACGGTGACGTCGTAAGGCGGGCTGCAAGCGCGGCGGCGACCTGCCCGGGCGCGAGCATCCCCGTGCGTCCCGCCAGCTGCCTGAAGGTCACGCCGGACAGCACGGCGGCAGGAGTGCAGCTCCACGCCGCAGACGTGCGAGGACGCCTCGCAGACGACCATCCGGCCCGACCTGACGAGCGTGTGCAGTGCGATCTGCGTGCACAGCGTCCCCGTCGGGAGATACAGCGCGGCCTCGCGGCCGGCCAGTTCGGCCACTCGGTCCTGCAGCCGGTTGACGGTCGGGTCGTCGCCAAGGCAATCGTCGCCGACGTCGGCCCTGCCATCGCCTGGCGCATCTCGTCGGTCGGCCTGGTGACCGTGTCAGAGCGGAGGTCAATGCGAGCGGCCATGGCGCCTCCTTGCGTCGGGCGTTTCGATTCGCCGTGTGATGGCAGTATCCAACGCCTGCGCAGGCGGGCCGCTATGGCCGCCGAGCTCGGTACTGTCGTGCCAGACCAGTCCCGTAAAGGGCCGGCCAGGGTCACCTTGCCAGCTGGGGAGCGAGCGACATGAAGGCACTGGTCAAGGCCGGGCCGAGCCCGGACTGTGGCTCGAGGACGTGCCCGAGCCTGCCGTCGGCCGGGACGATGTGCTGATCAGGGTCCTGCGCACCGGGGTGTGCGGCACCGACCTGCACATCTGCGAGTGGGACGGCTGGGCCCAGGCGCAACGTCGCCGCCCCGCTCGTCATCGGCCACGAGTTCGTCGGCGAGATCGTCGAGATCGGCGCGGAGGTGCACGACCTCGCCGTCGGCGACCTGGTCAGCGGCGAGGGCCACCTGGTCTGCGGCCGGTGCCGCAACTGCCTGGCCGGCCGCCGCGTCCAGTGCGCGCGCGACCAAGGGCGTCGGGGTCGACCACCCGGGCGCCTTCGCCGAGTACATCGCGCTGCCCGCGACCAACGTCTGGCGGCATCCGCCCGACATCGACCTGGACGTCGCCGCGATCTTCGACCCGTTCGGCAACGCGGTGCACACCGCGCTGACTTTCCCGTGGTCGGCGAGGACGTGCTGATCACCGGCGCCGGGCCGATCGGCATCATGGCCGCGGCCGTCGCCCGGCACGCGGGCGCCCGCCACGTCGTGATCACCGACGTGTCGCCGTACCGGCTCGAGCTGGCCCGCAAGGTCGGCGTCACCGTCGCCGCTGACACGTCCGGAGCGCCGCTGGCGCAGTCATGGCCGACCTCGGCATGCGGGAGGGCTTCGACATCGGCATGGAGATGTCGGGCAGGCCGGTCGCCCTGCGCGAGATGCTCGGCGCGATGACGCACGGCGGCAAGGTCGCGATGCTCGGCCTGCCCTCCGAGCGAGTTCGCGATCGACTGGGCGCACGTCGTGCTGAACATGATCACGATCAAGGGCATCTACGGCCGCGAGATGTTCGAGACCTGGTACTGCAATGTCCGTGCTGACGCAATCAGGGCGTGGACATCAGCCCGGTGATCACCCACCGCTTCGATGCCGCCGACTTCGCCGTCGGCATTCGACACCGTGCGGGCGGGCAAATGCGGCAAGGTGGTGCTCGACTGGGCGCGACTCCGCCAGCTAGTTCCAGCACCGGACGGCATCCCAAGGATGTTCACCAGCGTTCCAACCGCAGATCTGCCGAGGAACTCGGCCAGATCCGCGCGGAGGGCCTGTTCAAGCCCGAGCGCGTGATCGCGAGCCCGCAGCGGGCCAACATCGTGGTCGCCGACGGGACGCCGGTGCTGAACTTGTGTGCCAACAACTACCTCGGCCTGGCCGACGACCCGCGGATCATCGCCGCGGCCAAGGACGCGCTGGACCGCTGGGGCTACGGCATGGCGAGCGTCCGCTTCATCTGCGGCACCCAGGACCTGCACAAGCAGCTCGAGACCAAGCTCTCGCGCGTTCCTCGGCACGGAGGACACGATCCTGTACCCGTCCTGCTTCGACGCCAACGGCGGCCTGTTCGAGACGCTGCTCGGCGACCAGGACGCGGTGATCACCGACGAGCTCAACCACGCCTCGATCATCGACGGCATCCGGCTGTGCAAGGCCAAGCGCTACCGGTACGCCAACCGCGACATGGCCGACCTGGAGGCGCAGCTCAAGGCGGCCGCGGACGCCCGCCGCCGGCTGATCGCCACGGACGGCGTGTTCTCGATGGACGGCTACGTCGCGCCGCTTGCGCGAGATCTGCGAGCTGGCCGACAAGCTACGACGCGATGGTCATGGTCGACGACTCGCACGCGGTCGGCTTCGTCGGCCCGGCCGGGCGCGGTACGCCTGAGCTGCACGGCGTCGCCGACCGGGTCGACATCATCACCGGCACCCTCGGCAAGGCGCTCGGCGGCGCGAGCGGCGGCTACACCAGCGGCCGCAGCGGAGATCGTCGACCTGCTGCGCCAGCGCTCCCGGCCGTACCTGTTCTCCAACTCGCTCGCCCCGGCGATCGTCGGCGCCTCGCTGAAGGTGCTCGACCTGCTGGAGTCCGGCGACGACCTGCGGACCAGGCTGCGCGACAACACGACCTGTGTTCCGTGAGCGGATGACCGGGCCGGGTTCGACATCCTGCCCGGCGACCACCCGATCGTCCCGGTCATGATCGGCGACGCGGCCAAGGCGGCCAGGCTCGCCGACCTGCTGCTGAGCAAGGGCGTCTACGTGATCGGCTTCTCCTACCCGGTCGTGCCGCTCGGCAAGGCCCGGATCCGGACGCAGCTGTCGGCCGCGCACAGCACCGACGACCTGGAACTCGCCGCGACGGCCTTCGCCCAGGCCAGGGACGAGCTGGAGCAGCCGCAGTGACGCTTCATGTGGTGTACAACCTCGCGAGCCGACGCGCCCCGTGCGCGCTTCGCTGTTTTGTGAGGACACGACATCGAGCCGCCGGGCCTTAGGACAAATCTCAGGCCCGGAGGAGGCCATCAAATCCTGATAAGGGGTCTCAGATGCCCAATTTAAGCCCAACGTAGGCGATAGTTATCTTACTTAGTTCTGGATTGAGGCGGAAATGCATTCTGCCTTGACCTGGTCTGAAGCGGCTGTGCAAATCAAACACTCGCACAGTTCCATCGAGATCTACGAACCTACAATAAAGACGTTTACGCTGCTCTGCTTCGGGTGTTACCTCAGTTCTCCATGCAGGTTCCCTCTTAGCTGCCGGATCCCACTCTCCTGTGGCGTCATCGAGTTTCCGAAGCTGATAAGCCACTGATACCACCCAGTCTGGGCGCAGATTGCGCAATTGACCCTCGACCCCAGGGAGAAATTGTAGGTTTGGGTAGAGCGAACCTCGTGCCTCCCATATTTCGGAGCCCTGGGTGAAGGCTGAAAGGCCAGATTCTTTGATCCACTTTTCATGCCATTCGACATGTTCTTGCCTTGCAGCGTGGCGCACTTGGACTAGATCTTTAACAATCTGGAGTTCGCCGTCAACTGACTCAATCAACTCTTCGCAATTGGCTTGGAGCCAAGTGGTGTCCCATGCGGTATCCACAAGCAGGCTAATCAGTAGCCCATCCATAAGATGTGCAGCCCCGATAGCCTTGGCGAGCTTGCCGTTCCATGAATATTCGGCTGCTTCCTCTGCCCCGCCCGGCAGCACGTCGCTAAACGGAGCACGGTTCTGCATACTGCGAACGACGCGCCACAAGTCAAGGTGACGCGGTTTAGAAGAAATCCACTGACTAATATAGTAGCCTTGGGCAAGTTCGAGACTATCGCGTTGTACGGAGGTAACAAGGGCGCTATCCGCTCGCCATCCCCTGACCCGCCTCAACAATCCGACGAACTCGGCCATAGCTTCGTCTATGTGCGCCTGTATTTGCGGTGTGTCGCACGACAACTCATTGAGGAAAAGTAAGATACCCAATATTCGCCTCCCGATTTGAAATTTTATGTATTAGCCGAGGAGTTCATCCAACGACCGGTCCCACTCGTCGAAGAAGCCGCGAGGCCATCTAGATAGCATTCCATCTGGCCCCATCGCAGGACTATCGATATGAATCCCATCGTCTTCGCGCTTAAAGTAATGCAGGGCGACGTCCTGTGCCGAAAGATCTCCGTGTTTCACGGCCAATCGCACGCCATTAAGTATATGATCGCTGTGTGTCTCTACGACGACTTGGGCGCCAATCGCGGCGGCGGCACAAGTCAGTCGTGCCATGGCACTCTGGCCCTGCGGATGGATGTGTGCCTCGGGGTTTTCTATGAGCACCAAAGAACCAGGGCTGGCAGTCAGGCATGCGACGATCACAGGCAACACATAGGTCAGGCCGAACCCGACATTAGTTGGCCGCCGTACATCGCTTGTCAGTTGATGCGCTCTCGTGAACTGAAAGCCGAGTCGCACGAGGTCGGTCTGTTCGATTGCGGTAGCATGGATTCGTGTACCTGGACAGATTTCACTCATCCAAGCTTCTGTCTGATCGAGCAGTCGCGGGGTCGCGCCTTTGTCATGTAGAGCGGCAGATCGTACGGGCTCATCTTGGTAATGTCTGAGGAAATTTGTTGTGTATTCACCGCGCGTACCAAGGAACCTGCGTCTTACCGATATTTGCTCCGACCGCGGATAGGTTGTTGACGGATTGATCCGATCGGCCCTCAGATATTGAAAACCCGGATTGAATAGCGTGAAATCGGAGAGACCTTCGCCGTTCTGTGAAATCTCATCAATGCTAGATGGGGTAAGATAGTTTAGCTGCAGGTAATCATCTTCACGGCCGTAGCGCACGCGGCATTCGTACGATAGATTAGAAGTACTCGTAACGCGAAAGCCAATCTCGGGTTCCGCCCCGGGTTCGGTTGCGAAATCCTCGTGGAGGATGTCCTTTCCCGTCCCGAGGTCTACGAGATCTCCATTTAGTGGAAGACCGCCGAATTCATCGACATCCTGCAAGAAGCCTTGTCCTTGGCGCAGAAGAGCCAATGCCTGAAGCACTGTACTCTTGCCAGACGAATTCAGTCCAGACAGTAACGTGAACCGGGCCAGGCGGATATCGACTGCTGCGAACGCCTTGAAGTTGGTGAGTTGAAGGTGATTGATCATCTGATCACCCCTCCGAAGAGATCGTCAATGGTCGCGAATCTTCTGCGAACTTTCTCGACATCGCCGGTACCGCCGGAGATACTCTGAAGGAATCCGACGTCATCCATAATACCAAGAAACTGATCCCGAACTCTTTCTCGTCGGTCCGCCAGTAGCGAGAGTTCGCCTGGCGTCATCTTGGCTAGGTTCACAGACACCGCTTCGAAGAGTGCTTTATTCACTGGAAGGCGCCGGTACTGGCCTCTGAATGTCTTTCGGAATGCATTCTGCTCGAAGATAGTGGTTGATGCTCTCATGGCTAGCGTAAATTCTCTTACCAGGTCTTTGACTTCCGTCTCAGGCAATGCGTCTATATCCCTCATTGCCTGGCGGAGAAAAGCATCGAGATCGCCACGTTTGTATTGCTCAGGAGGGATGAGCCGAAAAGCAAGAAATCTCAGGACCATCTCTCGATCTGCCATCCTGCTTGGTGATACACTCTCTAGGGTTGCCGACAAGAAAGGTTCGCTTTCCGAGAGTTCCTTCAGGAGCATGCGTGCGCGCCCTGGAATCAGGGCATGACGCAGTTCCTGCGGGGTGAGGGGGCGACCACCAGTATTTATGCGCGCAAATATATTGAACTTAACCGGCTCCGGAGTTCCTGCCCGGATCAGATGAACTATCAGTTCGGTTTCATTAATTCTAGTTTGCAGGGCGGATGGCAACTCTGAATATTGGCGTCCGTCATACTGCTGCAGGTATTCCAGTCTCCGGAGTTTAAGCGGCCGGGCGTTGACGGTCTTCGGTTCGATGAATCGGGCAATGGTAGAAAGTCGCTGAATACCGTCGACGATCACCCAATTCTCCTCACCGCTTTCCGCCGCGTAGAGAGTGGGTAGCGGGATCCGCAGGAGCAGCGATTCAATGAGGCGACTCTGATTTATGTCACTCCAGATCCCTGCCGTTCGCTGAAAGTCGGCGGCAAGGTCCAAGACTCCTCGCCGCAATCGCGACATAAGCAAGTCAACAGTCATGCTGCGTGTTTGAACATCAATCTCTGCAGGGTCGAATGGCTCATTTATTATGTCATCCAACTGCTCTAGCTCTACACCGGTGTCTCGGCCTTCGTCATCGACCTCAACCAGCGGCTCTCGATCGTCGCTCACGTCGCTTGCTTCACTCTTTCCGTCGTGACACCGCAGGGTAGGCGGCAAGGACTAACAGTACCTAGTTGTCTTGAGGACAACGTGGAGCTTCGCGATCGCATCGTGAAGTGGCACAATCGGTCGGGACGCGGCTGGCTAAGAGATCGGTCGCCGTCGCTGAGATTGATGGTGCTTCGGAGTCTCGCGGGAGCACAGACTGGTCACCCGGTTTCAGTTAGCGTGTCGTTGCCCTGATACGGCGGGTTCGACCGGTAATGTCCGAGGCTGCCGTGACTCGACGCTGACAACCCCCGGAGAACAGCCGTGTGCCTTGGACATACCCATGCCCTTTCCGGGGTGGTGGCGGGTGCCGCCGTTGGCCTGTACGTGACCCACTACCCGGCTGGTCAGCTGCTCCTGTTCACCGGGCTGACCGCGGGCGCGGCCGTGCTGCCGGACATCGACCACCCGAACTCCAGCCTGGCGCACTGCTTCGGCTTCCTGACCAAGGCCTTCGCCTGGCTGATCGGGCGGATCTCGGGCGGTCACCGGCACCTGACCCATGCCATCGCCGGCGTGGGGCTGTTCACGCTGCTCGCCTGGCTGGCGGTGAAGTTCCACCCCGATCTGGCCGGCAAGATCGGCCTCGGCATCTTCCTGTCGCTGATCATCGCCAGCGGCCTGTACGCGTTCGGCGTGCACGGGCATTTCGCCGACCTGCTCGCGATCGCCGGCGCCATCGCGATGATCGTCAGCCGCACCGGGTTGCTGCATATGGAGATCGCCGTCCTCGTCGGCACCGCGACCCATGTCGTCGGTGACATGCTGACCGACGAGGGCTGCCCGCTGCTGTTCCCCTTTAGCGAGCATCATTTCCGCCTGCTGCCCAAGCCGCTCGCGTTCACCACCGGCACCAAGCCTGAGCTGTGGGTGCTCGACCCGGCGCTGTTCGGCGGCCTAGGGTACCTGGCCTACCGCGCAGTCATGACCGGCGTCCTCAAGCTCTAGCCCCAGCGCCTCGACAGCACCATGGTCCTACTTACTGCCATCAGGACGACGGCAAGTAGGACCATGGTGTCGTTGGACTTGGGGCCGCTAGCTATAGTCGATGCTTACTTGGGGGGTGCGGGCTACGGACTGGCAGGCCAGGATGTAGCCGTCGGCTAGATCCTGGGCTTCGAGTATCTCGTTGTGGGCTAGCTCGACCTCGCCGGAGATCAGCCGGCAGGCGCAGGCGCCGCAGACGCCTTCGCGGCACGAGTGCGGGGCGTCCAGGCCCGCCTCTATCAGCACGTCGAGCATCCGCTCCCCGGCCGGCCAGTCCAGCTTGTGCGTCTCGTCGTCCAGCGCGACGGTGAGGACGGCCGCAACCCCGCCGGACTCCGGCTCGGCGTCGAACGGGTTGTCGGCCAGCGACAGGAACCGCTCGACATGCATCCGCTGGGCCGGGACGCCGAGGTCGCCGAGGGCCTGGCGAGCCGCCGCCATGTAAGGGTCAGGTCCGCAGACGAATGCCTCGTACCCCGAGTAAGGCCGGAACAGCTCGCGCAGCGCCTCGGGGGTCGGCGGGCCCTGGACGGCGTCGAGCCAGTGCACGACGACCAGCCGCCCGGGCGCCTCCGCCTGGAGTTCCCGCAGCCGGGCCGCGAAGATCACCGAGCGCTCGTCGGCGTTGGCGTAGACCAGCGTGATCCGGCCCCGCCCGGCCAGCAGCGCCGACCGGAGGATCGACATGATCGGCGTGATCCCGCTGCCCCCGGCGACCAGGAGAAAATCGGAGTCGAGCGACCGGGGGGTAAAGGTCCCGGCTGGCGGCAGCACGTCGAGTACTGTGCCGGCCCTCGACATGTCCGATCAACCAGTTCGATGCATAACCAATCCCCACTCGCTTGACTGTGAAGCGAGCCGGCTCACCGGCCACGGGCGAGCTGCACAGGGAGTAGCACCGGGCCACCGAGCCGCCAGAAGGCGTCGGCACCCGCACGGTGATGAACTGCCCCGTCCGGTACGCGAAAGCCTGAGCCAGGTCGCCCGGCACGTCCAGCACGAACGAACTGGCCTGGTCGGTCTCGGCGATCACCTCGGCCACGGGCACCTGGTAGTAGGTGCGGCGCGCGCTCACGGCGGCAGGACCTCGACCCGCCCGCCGGCGACCGCGTCCTCGATGCTGTCCCGCAGGCTCGCGCAGGTCGGGATCAGCGCCGAGCTGCTCCCGGCGGCCGCGGCGGCGGCGAACTCGGCGCAACCTCGCACGGCCTGGCCGCTCCACTGCACGCTGGTGTGCTGCAGGCTGAACTTCGCGACCTGCACCATCACGCCGCACTGCCCGCAGGCGACCGGCGTATACCGCCAGGGCCGCTCGTCGGTGCCGGCGCTAGTCATTCGCCGGGCTGGTCAGCCGGCATCCGGGCCGCGAGGTTGGCGGCGACCTCGGCTTCCCAGGACGCTACGGCCCGCGTCGTGTCGATCTCGTATTCGTGCCGCTCTACCATGTCCGGCGTGACCTGGCCGACGTCGGTGTAGAACTGCTCGTACCAGCGGCGCAGCTGGTACACCGGGCCGTCCTCGGCGCACAGCAGCGGGTTGTCGATCTTGGTCTTGTTGGTCCAGATCGCCACGTCCTGGCCGAAGCCAAGCGAGATGAAGTCCGCGAACTTAGCGGCGATCCGGTCGCCGCGCTCACCGTCGATGCCCGGCGGCAGCTTCACGAGCACGCCCCACTGCAGCAGGAACGAGTTCGGCGTGACCGGGTAGTGGCAGTTGATCAGCACGCTCTCCATCGTGTAGCCGTGGTAGTCGTGCCACAGGTAGTCGATCATGTACGACGGTCCGTAGTAGGCCGCCTCGGATCGCAGCGTGGTCTCGGCGCCGTAGTTGCCGACCTCGACGTCAGGGCGCGACTTCGTGTTGAGGTACTGCGCGGCGACGTGCCCTTCGAGCACGTTCTTGAAGTACGTGGGGAACGCGAAGTGGATGTAGAAGAAGTGCGCCATGTCGACGACGTTGTCGACTACCTCGCGGCAGTTCGAGTTCTGGACCAGGATCGAGTCCCACGTCCAGTTCGACCATTCGGGAGAGAAGACGCCCTCGATCTTCGGGATGACCACGTCGGCGGGCGGTGGATTGCCCTCGGGGTCGTTCCAGACGAACAGCTGCTTGTTCTCTTCCAGCGTCAGCCACGACCTGGTGCGCGCGGCCGGCGGCACCCGCCGCGCATACGGGATGTGGGCGCACTTGCCGTCGCCGCCCCAGCGCCAGTCGTGGAACGGGCAGGCGACCTGGTCGCCCTTGATCGTGCCCTGGGTGAGGTCGCCGCCCATGTGCCGGCAGTAGCCGTCGAGCACGTGCAGCGCACCGGACGAGTCGGCGAAGACGACGAGCCTGGTGCCGAAGGCCTCGATCCCGTGCGGTCCGCCCTCGCGGTACTTGTCCGCCAGGCCGAGGCAGTGCCAGCCGCGCGCGTACCTGGTCGGCAGCGTCCCGGCGTCGATCGTCCTGACCCCGAGCCGGTCGTTCATCCGGACTGTCCCCCTGTCGTCGGCGATGAGCCCTAGACTAGATCCAAACTAGAACAGGTTCTAGTCTAGGCCAAGGGCGGGCTGGCAGGCGGGGAGGAAACGTGACCGAGAAAGCCGGGCAGTCGGTACTTGACGCTGTCGAGTCGTTGCTGCCGGTACTGGCCGAGCGGGCGCAGGAGGCCGAGGACGCGCGGGCCGTGCCCGCCGAGTCGATCAAGGCCCTGGAAGAGGCGGGGTACTTCAAGCTGCTCCAGCCGGTCAGGTTCGGCGGCTTGCAGGCCGATCCGATGACGTTCTACCAGGCGGTCCGCATGATCGCGAGCGCCTGCGGATCGACCGGCTGGGTCGCTTCGGTGATCGGGGTGCACGCCTGGCAGCTGGCGCTGTTCCCGGCACAGGCGCAGCAGGAGGTGTGGGGCGAGGACCCGGCGACCAGGATGTCGTCGTCCTACGCGCCGACCGGCCGCGCGCAGCTGACCGAGGGCGGCTACAAGCTGAACGGCCGCTGGAGCTTCTCCTCGGGCTGCGCGCACGCGAGCTGGGTGCTGCTGGGCGGCATCGTGACCGACGCCGAGGGGAATCCGGTCGATTTCAGGACGTTCCTGCTGCCCGGCAGCGACTACCAGATCGACGACGTGTGGGACACCGTCGGGCTCAGGGGGACCGGGAGCAATGACATCGTGGTGGAGAACGCGTTCGTCCCTGAGCATCGGTCGCTGGGGTTCGCCGACGTCACGAAGTGCGACTGCCCAGGGCACGAGGTCAACGACGCGCCGCTGTACAAGATCCCGTTCGGGTCGGTCTTCTCCTGCACCATCACCACCCCGATCATCGGAATGGCGACCGGCGCCTACGACGCGCATGTCGCCTACCAGCGCGAGCGAGTCAGCACCGCGTACCTCGGCCAGAAGACCGCCGAGGACCCGTTCGCCCAGACGCGGATCGCGCGGGCGGCCGCCGAGATCGACGCGGCCTGGCTGGCGCTTGACCGCAACATGACCGAGCTGATGGCGCATGCGAACGCCGGCGAGCATATCCCGATGCCGCTGCGGCTGCGGATCAGGCGCGACCAGGTGCTGGGCACCGAACGGTCGGTCAACGCGGTCGACCTGCTCTTCGAGAACTCCGGCGGCCGGGCGCTGCGCTCGGGAACGGTGATCCAGCGAGCGTGGCGTAACGTGCACGCGGGCCGGGCGCACGCGATTAACGACCCTGAGCGGGCCTTGTCGATGTACGGCCGGGGCGAGTTCGGCCTGCCGCCGGCCGCGGACGCGATGCTATGACCGCCGGTGCCCTGAGCGCGGAGGCGACCAGCACGTTCGCCGACACGGCGATGCTGCGGCTGCACTACCACGAGGCCGGCGCCGGTGACCCGGTCGTGCTGCTGCACGGCGGCGGTCCCGGCGCCTCGGCCTGGTCCAACTTCGGCCCCAACCTGCCCGTCTTCGCCGAGCGGTACCGTGCGCTCATGCCGGACCAGCCCGGTTTCGGGCAATCGGTGTCGGCTGAGTCTGAGGCGCCGCCAGTCGAAGGCAACTACTTCACGTTCTCGGCCCGGGCGCTGGCGAGCCTGCTCGATCACCTGGGCATCGACCGAGTTCACCTGGTCGGCAACTCGCTCGGCGGAGGCACGGCGGTACGGTTCGCGCTGAACTACCCGGAGCGGGCCGGCTGCTCGTGCTCATGGGGCCCGGCGGGCTCAGCCTCAACGTCTTCTCGCCTGATCCCACCGAGGGAGTCAGCCGCCTCACTCAGTTCGCGGCTCCCCCGGGACCGAGCAAGGAAAAAATGGCGGCTTTCCTGAGGTCACTAGTGTTCAACCAAAAGCTCATCACCGAGGAGCTAGTCGACGAGCGGTACGAGCAGGCGAGCCGGCCGGAGGCGATCGCGGCGATGAGGTCGCTCGGCATGTCCTTCTTCGACAAGGCCACCGCGCAGGACGGAATGCTGTGGCGCGAGGCGCACCGGCTGCGCAACGAGGTGCTGCTGATCTGGGGCCGGGAGGACCGGGTCAACCCGCTCGACGGCGCGCTGATCGCGCTCAAGCAGATCCGCAAGGCGCAGCTGCACGTGTTCGGCGGCTGCGGGCACTGGGCGCAGCTGGAGAAGTTCGACGAGTTCAACCGGCTCGCTCTCGACTTCCTCGGAGGCGGCCGATGAGCGAGATCCGGTCCCTGGGCTACCTGCGGATCGAGTCCGCCGACCCGGGTGCCTGGCGCGAGTTCGGCACCAGGCTGCTCGGCCTGGTCGAGGGGCGCGGGCCTGAGCCCGGCGCGGTCTACCTGCGGATGGACGACTTCCCCGCCCGGTTCGTGGTGGTGCCCGGCGAGGCGGAGCGGCTGCTGGCCTCGGGGTGGGAGACGGGGTCGCAGGGGTCGTTCGACGCCCTGGCCCAGCGGCTCGCGGAGGCTGGCGTGCCGGTGAAGGCGGGGAGCCCTGAAGACCTCGCGGCCCGGCGCGTGGCCGGGATGATGAGCTTCGACGACCCTTCGGGCCACCAGCTCGAGGTGTTCTGGGGGGCCTCGCTCGACAACCGGCCCGCCTTTGGCCAGTACGGGGTCAGGTTCGTGACCGGCGACTACGGGATGGGACACGTCGTGATTCCCGCCGCCGACGACGAGGCGGCGATGGATTTCTACACGCGCGTGCTCGGGTTCCGGCTGCGCGACTCGATGGCGATGCCGCCCGAGCTGTTCGGCCGGCCGGCCGGAGGTCCGCCCGCGATGATGCGGTTCCTCGGGGTCAATCCCCGGCATCACTCGCTCGCGCTCGCGCCGATGACGAGCCCGTCGGGGTGCGTCCACGTGATGATCGAGGTGGCGTCGCTGGACGACGTGGGCCGGGCGATGGACCGGTGCACCAGGCGCGGTGGCAAGCTCGCCGCGAGCCTCGGCCTGGCACGCGAACGACAACATGGTCTCGTTCTACGTGCGGACGCCAGGCGGCTTCGATATCGAATACGGAACCGACGGGCTGCTCGTGGCCGACGCGACGTGGGTGAGCAGGCAAACTACCGCCGTCAGCAGCTGGGGGCACGTCTTCTCGATGTAGGTCTTTCGAATCGGGTGGCCTGGGCGGGAATGAACCGCGGCTTCCGGGCGCTCGGCATGTTCGTGGGACAAGTGCCGGACAGCTTCGAGCCAGATCCAGAGCGGTTCCGTCAGGTACTCGGTCATTTCTGTACCGGGATCACGATTATCACAGCCTGTGACGACGGCGAGCCAATCGGCTTTTCGTGTCAGGCGTTCGCCGCGCTGTCACTTGACCCGCCGCTCGTGCTCTTTTGCCCGGCGCTGAGCTCGTCGACGTGGCCGAGGATCGAGCGGGCGGGCTACTTCTGCGCCAACATGCTGACCGCCGAGCAGGGCCACCTGGCCACGCTGTTCGGCCGGAGCGATCCGAAGCGGTTCGCCGAGGTCAGCTGGGTGCCGGACGGGGCCGGGTCGCCGATCATCGACGATGCGCTGACCTGGGTGAGCTGCAAGGTGCAGGACGTTCTCACCGTGGGCGACCACTACGTCGTCGTCGGCCTGGTGCGGGAGCTCGGTGAGGTCAAGCCGCGCCTGCCGCTGCTGTTCTACCGGGGCCGGTACGCCACCTCGGTGGTCCCTGACGCCGAGGGTCCGCCTGAGGTGGTCGAGACCATGCTGGCCTGGCCCAAGCACGTCGACTGGATGTGACGGGTTCGCACCCGCCAGCTCCACCTGCTGCAATAGCCCCGACATCGACATGGCTCAGCGAGCGTCTGGACCATCGTCGATCACCGTGCGGGCGATGCTCGCTAGCTGGGCGGAGGGCGGGCCGAAGAGCTGGGCTGAGCTGTGGGCGCGCTTGAAGTAGCGGTGGGCGTCATGTTCCCAGGTGATGGCGATCGCGCCGTGGAGCTGGATCATCTCGGCCGCGACGTTGGTGACGGCTTCCGAGCAGTAGGACTTCGCGGCGGCGGCGAGTACCGGAAGCTGGGCGTCGCCCTCCACAGCCGCGTGGGCGGCACGGTAGGCGAGAGATCGCGCCGACTCCACGAGCACCTGCAGCTCGGCCAGCCGGTGCTGGATTACCTGGAAGCTGGCGAGCGCCCGGCCGAACTGGACTCTCGCCTTGGTATAGCTGACCGTCAGCTCCAGCGCCCGGGCGGCGGCACCGACCTGCTCGGCGCTGAGGGCGATCGCCGCGAGATCCCTGGCCCTGGCCAGCGCCCGGCTGCCGTCGAAAGAGAAAGGCCGGCCTGCGGCAGCCAAGCTCACTGTCGCCAGCGGCCTGGTCTGATCCATGGTCGTGGTCAGTTGCTGGTCGATGCCCGGCTGGCTGACCTCGAACAGGCCGACGCTGTCGTCGGGTAGTTGCGCGGCCACGATCAGGACGTCGGCGCGGTCACCGTCGAGCACGTAGTGCGCGGTGCCGGTCAGCGTCCAGCCGCCGCCGGTGCGGCGAGCCGCATGGCAGGCCACCCCGGCGGGGTTCCAGCCGCCGCGCCGCCCGGTCCAGCACAGTGCGCCGATCGATGTGCCGTCCGCGATTCCGGGCAGCAGCCGCTCGCAGGCGTCGACGTCGCCCGAGGCGAGGATCGCCTGGGCGGCGAGCACGGCCGAGCCGAGCATCGGCGTCGGGGCCAGGACCTTGCCGAGTTCCTCGGCGACGACGCTGACCTCGACTGGTCCGGCTCCTGCGCCGCCGAACCGTTCGGGGATCGCGAGTGCGGCGACGCCGACGTCGCTCAGCAGCCGCCACAGCTCCGGATCGTGGTCGCCGCCCCGGTCAGGCGGATGTCGTCGCAGCACCTCGGCGACAGACTCACCCAGCGCCCGCTGCTCTGCGGTGAGTTTCACGGGGTGAGTTTCACGGGGTCAGCTCCACGGGCCGGTCTTCGCCCCGGCGAGGGCGGCGAGCACGGTCGCGCGGTGCTCGGCCTGGGTGCCCCAGACCGACGACAGCGCCCTGACCTTGGCCAGCCAGAGGCTGAGGTCGCACTCGCTGGTGTAGCCGATGGCGCCGTGCACCTGCAGCGCGGTCCGCGCGGCCAGCCGGGCCGCGTCCGCGCTGGCGACTCGGGCCGCCGAGACGTCCCGGTCAGCGGTCGGCGCGCCGCGATCGAGCGCGATGGCGGCGGCGTAGGCGAGCGGCCGGGCGAATTCCAGCGCGATGAGCACGTCGGCCAGGCCATGCTTGACCGCCTGGAACGAGCCGATCGGCTTGCCGAACTGCTCCCTGGTCTTCGCGTGGGCCACTGCAGCGTCGAGCAGCCCGCGTCCCGCGCCGAGCAGCAGCGCCGCGCTGGCCAGCGTGCCGTAGCTGATGGCGTCCTCCGCCGCCGCGCCGAGGGCCTGGGCGGGCTCGACTTCGAACAGCCGCCGCGCGGGGTCCATCGACTTCCGCCGAGCGCCGCCTGGCAAGGGAAAGCTGGCCGCCCTCGACGATCAGCACGAGCCCGGCAACGTCCGCGTCGAGCGCGTACGGCAGGAGCGGCGGCACCGCGACCGTCGCGATCAGCTCACCAGCCGCCAAACCGGACAGCCAGCTCCGCGCATGGTCGGCGGCTTCGTCGCACCCGGGGACCCCTGGTGCGGCCAGGACAGCACCAGGGGTCCCCAGGTGCGCGCCCGGCGCGGGCGCGCCCGGCGCGGGCGGCGCGGCCGCCAGGCGGGCCAGCAGCCGGGGAGCGGCCGCCACCGACTCAGCGACTGGCCCAGGCACCGGATGGTGGCCGAGTTCCTCGGCCGCGACGACTAGGTCCACGGCGCTCGCGCCGAGACCTCCGCACGACTCGGGCACGGCTAGCGCCGTTACCCCGGCCTTGGCGAGCGCGCGCCAGATCGCGAGCCCTGGCCCGTGGTCGCCGTCACCCCAGGCTCGCGCCGCCGCCGGCACCTCGCCGTCCCCTAGCAGTTCGTGCAGCGCGGCAGCGAACTCGCGCTGCTCGCCGCTGAGCGTGAACTTCATCGCGGCAGCCCGAGCAGCCGCTCGGCGATCACCGTGCGCTGGATCTCGTTGGTGCCCGCGTAGATCGGCCCGGCCAGCGCGAACAGATAGCTGTCCGCCCAGCCAGGATCTACCTCGGCCTGCGGGCCGAGCAGGTCGAGGGCGGTCTCGCACAGCCGGACGTCGAGCTCGGACCAGAAGACCTTGCCCAGGCTGGACTCAGGCCCCAGCGACCCGCCCGACGCCAGCTCGCTCACGACCCCGAACGTGTGCAGCTGGTAGGCCCGGGCGGCGATCCAGCCGTCAGCGACCCGCTCCGGCTCGGCGCCCGAGTCCGGCCAGAGCGAGAGCAGCCGCTGCGCCGCCGCCAGGAACCGGCCCGGGCTGCGCAGCGACAGGCCCCGCTCGTGGGTGGCCGTCGACATCGCGATCCGCCAGCCCTCACCAGGCACGCCGATCACGTCGGCCTCGGGGACGAACACATCGTCCAGGAAGATCTCGGCAAACCCCGGCTCCCCGTCGAGCTGCGCGATCGGCCGCACCGTCACTCCTGGTGCCCGCAGGTCGAAGAGCACATACGTCAGCCCGCGATGCCGCTGGGCCTCCGGGTCTGACCGAAACAGCCCGAACGCGCGGTCGGCGAAGGCCGCCCGCGAACTCCAGGTCTTCTGCCCCGACAGCAGCCAGCCTCCGTCCACCCGGCGGGCACCGGACCGGATCGCGGCCAGGTCGCTGCCGGCCCCGGCTCCGACCACGCCTGGGCCCAGACCTCGTCGGCGGCCGCCATCGCCGGCAGGTACCGGTCGAGCTGCTCGGCCGTGCCGTGCGCGAACAGGGTCGGGGCCAGCAGGAACAGCCCGTTCTGGCCCACCCTGACCGGCCCGCCCGCCCGGTAGTACTCCTCCTCGAAGATCAGCCACTGGGACAGGGACGCGTCCCGGCCGCCGTAGCGTTCTGGCCAGGACACCACGGCAAGCCGCGCGTCGTGCAGGTCACGCTCGAAGGCCCGATGGGCCGCGAACCCCTCGGCCGTGCTGACTGACGGCAGCCGCCGCACGTGCTCGGCCAGCCAGGCGCGAACCTCGGCCCGGAACGCCTCGTCGGCCGGCGGGGTCGAGATTCACCCGCTGGCCGACTTCATGGACCGCGCGTCCATCCCGGCCAGCGAATCCCCGCCCACCTCGGCGTTGTGCGCGTGCGCGACGTGGTGCAGGCCGAACACCGAGTCCATTCCAGGGCGCAGGCCCATGAGATCCTCGCACTGATTCACGGCTCTTTTGACAAGCGATAGTCCGAACGCGGGCATAGCGGCGACTCGATCGGCCAGAGCGAATGCGGTGTCCTCGAGTTCGCCGAGTGGCACGACCCGGTTGACCATTCCGAGTTCGTACGCCCGTTGCGCGCTGAACTTATCCCCGGTAAACAGCATCTCCTTAGCGAACCGAGGCCCGAGCACCCACGGATGAGCGAAGTACTCGACGCCGGGGATCCCCATCCGCACCACCGGATCGGCGAAGAACGCATCATCCGACGCCACGATCAGGTCGCACACCCAGGCCAGCATCAGTCCGCCTGCGATGCAGGCGCCGTGCACCATGGCGATCGACGGCTTGGGGATCTCCCGCCAGCGCCGGCACATGCCGAGGTAGACCTCCATCTCCCTGGCGTACCTGGCGTCCGCGCCCTGCTTGTCGGTATGGTCCCACCACAGCACGGCCTTGCGCTCGTAGGAGACGTGCACGTCCCGGCCGGGCGTGCCGATGTCGTGGCCGGCGCAGAAATGGTCGCCGTTCCCCGCGAGCATCACGACCTTGACCTCGTCGTCGTTGACCGCCCGCTCGAACGCGGCGTCGAGCGCGTAGGTCATCACGGAGTTCTGCGCGTTGCGGTACCTGGGGCGGTTCAAGGTGATCAGGGCAGTACTGCTGCGCTGCTCGTAGAGCACCACGGGGTCTTCGTCGGTCATCGGCTCTCTCCTCGGAGAACTCGCTTCAGCGGCTTGCCAGCCGGATTGCGCGGCAAGTCGGTCACGAACTCGATCTGGCGCGGCACCTTGAAGCCCGCAAGCCGCTCGCGGCACGAGGCGATCAGGTCGTCCGGCGACGGCGTCGCCCCTGGCCGCAGCACCACGAACGCCTTGCCGACCTCGCCGAGGCGTTCGTCAGCGACCCCGATCACCGCGGATTCCGCGACCGCCGGATGCCGGGCCAGTGCCTGCTCGACCTCGGCCGGGTACACGTTGAAGCCGCCGCAGATGTACAGGTCCTTCAGCCGGTCGGTGATCGTGAGGTAGCCGCGCTCGTCGGTGTGCCCGATGTCGCCGGTGTGCAGCCAGCCGTCGGCGTCGATCGCCTCGGCGGTGGCTGCCTCGTCGCCGGTATAGCCCAGCATCACGTTCGGCCCGCGCAGCAGGATCTCTCCGGTGTCCTCCGCGATCGTGACTTCGAAGCCGGCCGCCGCCCGGCCTGAGGTCGTCGCGATGGTCTGGTCGTCGTCATCCGGCCGGCACATCGTCGCGACGACCGCCTCGGTCAGGCCGTAGGCGGTGAGCACAGTGTCAAAGCTCAGCTCGGCCCGCATCCGCTCGACCAGCGCGACCGGAACCACGGCCGCGCCGGTCACGGCGAGCCGGAGGCTCGACAGGTCGAGCCGGGCGCGGTCGGGATGGTCGAGAATCGAGATGTACAGCGTCGGGGCGCCGGGCAGCACCGTGATGCGCTCGGTTTCGATCAGCTTCATCGCCCCGCCCGCGTCGAAGACCAGTTGCGGCACCATGGTGGCGCCGGCCAGCAGACAGGCCAGGATGCCCGCCTTGTAGCCGAAGCTGTGGAAGAACGGGTTGATGATCAGGTACTTGTCGGCGCTGGTCAGCCCGCCGCAGTCGGCCCATGCCCGCGCGACGCCCAGCGCCTGCCGGTGCGCTGACATCGCGCCCTTGCTGCGCCCGGTCGTCCCCGAGGTGAACAAGATGTCGCTCACGTCGTCGGGAGTCACCATCGCGGCGCGCTCGTCGACCACGTCGTCGGCCGAGGTCCTTCCGGTGAAGTCGGCCCAGCTCAGCGCGTCGCCCAAGGACCCTTCGACCGGGATGCTGACGATCAACTCGGGCAGGCCCGCCCCGCCGGCGGTGTCCGTCAGCAGCGCGAGCCGGTCAGCGCCGAGGAACGGACCCGCGACGAACAGCGCCTTCGCCTTGGTGCGCGTGATCACGTCGAGCGCCTCGTGCCCCGTGTAGCGCGTGTTCACGGGCACGACAGTCGCGCCCGCATAGAGCGAGCCGAGGGCGGCGAGCACCCAGTGATGCGTGTTCGGCGACCAGATAGCGACCCGATCGCCCCGGTCGATTCCGCTCGCGATCAGCGCCCCGGCGACCGCGCGGACCGCACCGCGCAACTCCGCGTAAGTGAGCACGGATCCGCCCGGCTCGGCGACTGCCACCAAGTCGCCGAAGTCCCGCGCGGCCGCATCGACCGCAGCCGGAACCGTGCTCGTCACCGGGCCTCCCAGGCAAGCAAGTGCTTGGTAGGGAGACTAGTCCCGAACCCCACCAAAGGCACCCCCACCCACCCCCACCCCGCCACGGCCGCCCGCCCGCGCCGGCCACCCGGCCCGCAACAGCAGCATGTCCCCACCTACTGTCGTTGGGCGGGGTGTTTCAACAGCACCATGGTCCTACTTACCGTCGTCCCCACAGCAGCAAGTAGGACCATGGTGTCGTCAGAGACCAGCCCCAACAGCAGCAAGTAGGCACATACTGTCCTTCGCCGCGCGACGGGCGCCGCGCGACGGGCGCCGCGCGACGGGCGCCGGGCGGGGCGGCGGGCGCTAGGGATCGGGTCGGCCGCCGGGCGGGGCGGGGCACCGGCCGCCGGTTCGCGTGCCTTTAGCCAGCCCAGGATCCGCCCGTCGTTGTGAGTTTGCTGGGGTGGGTCGCGGGGTGGGACGGAGGGTTACGCTGAGGCTTTAGTCCCGGAGGTACCTTGACTGAGGACGAGTTTCGCTTCCTGGTGCGGGACTGGCTGGCGCAGCATCTGACTGGCGATTTCGCGGGGCTGCGCGGGGCTGGCGGGCCTGGTCGCGAGCATGAGGCGTTCGAGCAGCGGCTGGCCTTCGACCGGGCGCTGCATGAGGCCGGCTGGACTCCGCTGAGCTGGCCGCGCGAGCACGGCGGGCGCGGGGCGACGCTGCGGCAGCAGCTGATCTTCCACGAGGAATACGCCCGCGCCGGGCGCCGGCCCGGGTCAGCCATCTGGGCGAGCAACTGCTCGGGCCGGCGCTGGTCGAGTTCGGGACGCCTGCGCAGCAGGCGAGGTTCCTTCCAGCGATCGCCTCGGTCACCGAATTGTGGTGCCAGGGATTCTCCGAGCCCGGGGCCGGCCGGACCTTGCCTCCGTTGCCACGACGGCCCGGCTCGACGGCGGTCAGTGGGTGATCACCGGTCAGAAGGTGTGGACCTCGCTGGCGCACGTCGCCGACTGGTGCTTCGTGCTCGCGCGGACGCAGGCAGGCTCGCGGCGCAGCGCGGGTTTGTCCATGCTGTTGGTGCCGATGTGCCAGCCCGGCATCACGGTTCGGCCGATCCGCCAGCTCACGGGTACTAGCGAGTTCAACGAGGTGTTCTTCGACGGCGCGCACGCCGACGCCGATCACGTGCTTGGCGAGCCGGGCGATGGCTGGCGGGTGGCGAGGTTCCTGCTCGGTGTCGAGCGGGGTGCGGCCGTGTTCGGCCAGCTGATCTCGTACCGTCGAGAGCTCGCCGACCTGATCGAGCGGGCGAAGCGATCAGGCGCGGCGAGCGAGCCGCTGATCCGCGACCGGATCGCCCGGGCCTATGTCGGACTTGAGGTGCTGCGGGCCTACGCCCTCGACGCTGTCCCCGACAGCGAGCACCTAGAGGCTGACAGTGGACTGCAAGCATCCGTTCTGAAACTGCTGTGGGCTCGCTGGCACAAAGGACTGGGCGAGCTTGCTATGGACGTGGCGGGAGCGGAAGGAATGGTGGCCTTGGCTGAGCCGTACGACCTCGATGCCTGGCAGCGGCTATACCTGTTCAGCAGGGCTGACACGATCTACGGCGGCTCGGACGAGATTCAGCTCGGCATCGTGGCCGGCCGGGCCTTCGGGCTCAGGCCGGGCGGCCGGGCGTGACCGCGCCGATCCAGCCGCCCGCCCGCGATCTGCTGGCCGGCAAGGTGGTCGTGCTGACGGCGGCCGCCGGGACCGGGATCGGTGGTGCGGTGGCGCGGCGGTGCCTGGACGAGGGGGCCAGCCTCGCGCTGAGCGACGCACATGCGGGACGGCTCGCGAGCACCGCCGAGGAACTGACCGGAATGTACGGCGCTGACCGGGTGTGGTCGATGCCGTGCGACGTGACCAGCGACGCGCAGGTGCGGGCGCTGATCTCGGGCGCGGCCGGGCGATTCGGCCGGATCGACGTGATGATCAACAACGCGGGGCTCGGGGGGACGGCGTCGGTCGTGGAGATGACCGACGAGCAGTGGCTACGGGTGCTCGATGTGACGCTGAACGGCACGTTCCGGTGTACGAGGGCGGCGCTGCGGCAGCTGATCGCCCAGGGCCACGGCGGCGCGATCGTCAACAACGCCTCGGTGCTCGGCTGGCGGGCCCAGCCCGGGCAGGCGCACTACGCCGCCGCGAAGGCCGGGGTCATGGCGCTGACCAGGTGCGCGGCCATGGACGTGGCTGGGCACGGGATCAGAGTCAATGCGGTGGCGCCGAGTTTGGTGATGCACCCGTTCCTGGAGAAGGTGATGGAGCCCGGGGTGCTCGGCGACCTGGTGACCAGGGAAGCCTTCGGCAGGTCAGCGGAGCCGTGGGAAGTGGCCACTGTGATGGTGTTCCTGGCCAGCGACTATTCCTCGTATCTGACCGGTGAGGTCATCTCGGTCAGCAGCCAGCATCCGTAGGGTTTAACGGGCCTGAGTGCTAGCGGGATACGTACCGATCACGTCGGCTGGCGCCCGGTCGTCCATTATCTGAATCGCCGCTGTTACCTCTCGACGGTCCTTGGCGGACTCGTGGACCCGTGCTGAATACCGGTCAGCCCAGTCGCTTGGCTACGCCAATACCCCGGAAGGCGCGGTGCTCGTGGCGGCGATGTATATCACCAACCCCACGGAACGACCCCTCAGCCTGGCGGCTGCCTTAACCAGTGGTACTTGCACACCAACTTGTGCCCCGGCCTCGGCGTCGTCGGCGCGCTCGCTCTGGCGCATCCCACCTGTTCGCCCGGTTCCACGAACAGGGTGACGCCGGCGATGATGGGTGTCTGGTTCGTGCCGGTTCCGGGTGATAGCGGCCATCAGAAAATCCAGGTGCGCGGGCAGGGGTTCCTGCTTCGCGGCCACTTCGGCTCCGGGCCGGCGGACAGTTCGTCACTAGGGGTGGCGGTCGGTGCGGGCTGGGCATTAGGTGCTGCCGCGCCGCTTCCGGTGCTCGGGCCTGGCCGCCCTGTGCTCCGGGTCGGCTTGCCCTCGGATGAATTCGGGTTTCTGCAGTCACGGGCTGAGGTTGCTGGTTCAGGTAGTCTCAGCGCCTTCGGGCAGGCGGAGCTTCCCGCTGTCACTGCGCGTGATCACCGGTTTCGCGGGCTGCCCACCTGGAAGTTCTCATGACCGCCAACAACGGGCGGACCGACCGCCGTGGACGCACCTGACCTTCAGGAGGTCAGGGCGGCGGAACAGGTCCATTCTCCCGCAAATGGCCGCGCCTGACGGATCGGGGGGAATGGCGACAGCAGCATGACCCTACTTGCTGCTGTTACCGCCCCGATTTAATCAGCAGCATGGTCCTACTTACTGCTGTCTGGACGACAGTAAGTAGGACCATGCTGTCGTCGAACGCCGGCCGCCAATGACAGCAAGTCGGGCCTTACTGTCGTTGGAGTCGATCGAGCGGGTGAAATTCAGGTACGGAAACCCAGCGCTAGGTCAATCGTCCTTCGTGATTTGGAAAGCACCAGCCAGAGCCCGGCTAAGTCGCTTACCGTAATGCGGCGCGGCTAGCGGAGTCGCGTTTCGGGTTCGGCCAATTTCCCGCGCGAAGTATCGCGTGGGAAACTTCTCTTTCACGGGGATGCGAAACAGAATGAAGACGGGGAACGCGCGCCACGGCGCGCGACGATTCGGGCGGCTTTCGCCGCGATGGGGCTATTGACGGCAATGACGCTGAGCGCGACTTCTGCCGTCGCGCCCGCGGCAGCAGCCCAGCGAGCATCGAGCCAGCCGGCCGCGGATCAGCCGGCCACCGGCCGGCCCGGCGTGACCCGGCCCGGCGTGACCCGGCCCGGCGCGGCTGACTTCGGCTTTTGTCGGAACGTCGAGTTGCCGGTTGCGCTGAGCAGGGGCGGGCGGGCGAACCAGACTGTGGCGGGCACCTACTGCCGCCCCATTACGTGGGCGAGCGGGCCGCACGAGGTCGACGTGCTTACGCCTGGCGCTACCTATAACCGCACGTACTGGAACTGGCCGGTCGACCCGGCGCTCTACTCCTACGTCGACAAGACCCTCGCGGCGGGAAGGGCGACGTTCGACTACGACCGGGTGGGCACCGGTGAGCAGTCGCATCCGTTCAGCTTGCTGCTCACGATCAGCTCCGAAGCCTACGTGCTACACCAGATCGTGAGCTGGCTGCGCGACGACGTCGGTTACGACCAGGTGAACCTGATTGGCCACTCGCTCGGCTCGGTGATCTCGATCCAGGAAGCCGGTACCTACTCTGATGTCGACCGCGTGGTCGTGACCGGCCTGCTGCACGTACCGCATGTGGGCATCGGCTTCGCCTCGACGCTCGCTTCACTGCTCTATCCGGCCATCCAGGACGCTCAGTTCACGGCGCTGAAGCTCGACCCTGCCTATCTCACCACCATTCCTGGTGACCGCCTGGCGGACTTCTACTCAAGCTCGGCCGACCCGGCCGTCATCGCCTACGACGAAGCTCACAAGGACGTGGTGCCCATTACCGACCTGGTGACGCTGGCCACGACGTGGGCGCTGCCGCCGCTGCTGAACGTCTCGGATGCGATCACCGCGCCGGTGCTGGTCGTCATCGGTGCGGAGGACGCGATCTTCTGCACCGATCCGCCCCTGCTCGACTGCTCAGACCCGGTGTCCCTGCTCCAGTCAGAGCAGGCTTACTACGCGAAAGCCGCGAGCCTCACGCTCGACGTGATTCCGTCGACCGGGCACGACATCGCCCTGCACCCGACCGCTGATCAGTCCTTCGACCTGATCAGCAACTGGATCGCTACGCACTGAGTCGCTACGCACTGACGGCGAGTTCGCACCACACGACCTTGCCGCACGGCTCAGGCTGCCAGCCCCAGGTCGTCGCCAGTGCCGAGATGACCTCAAGCCCGCGACCCGACTCTTCGTAGTCGTCTCGGTGGCAGGTCGCCGGCACGGCGACCTGGGCGCTGTCGTGCACCTCGATCCGCACGGCTTCGCACGAGCCGGCGATGGCCAGCCAGACCCTGGGCTTCGCCGACTGCCGCATGGTGCTGGCGGCCTCGATCGCGTTGGTGACCAACTCGGACACCAGGAGAACGACCTCGTCGACGAGCTCGTTTCCGCTCCCCGGATCCGAGCCCGCGAGCACGCTGGCCGCCCAGTGCCTGGCCGTGCGCACCGCAGCCGGGCTGACGGCGAGCTCAAGGCTGCTCTGCCGAGTCGCCGCTCGCGTGCGGTACGCGAGTCCCGCTTCAGGCATAGACGTCATAGTCCCTTCCCGCGCGGTGTAGTTCGCTGCAACGGTCATAAGTGACCGTTGCAGCTGCGAAACTCGTGCACTCGCCGTCTTCTCGGGTTCTGGTGTGGCCGAACTGTCATTGCACGTTCGGCCTGCCGAACCGTCCATGCAATGGCAATCTTCACTCAGTTCCCGAGAACCGGACGTGCTCATCAGATTCTCCCGGTTCGCATGGGAGGAACAGTTGGCAACTCCCACACTGCCCCCGATTCAGGGGTTACTGTCAGACCAACCGGCTGGGATAGTAGTGTCCGACCCCGACAAAAATGTCTGGGCATCGCGACACTAATGGCCGTGACAGCTAAGGCTGGCTGCGAAGGAAACAGTTGTGAGCGGTAAGCCACGCAGTGTGCGACAGGCGCAAGCGTTGCATGCGACGCAATTGCGCGATGAAGGTCGCACTTGGGCGGAAATAGGGGTGATCTTTCAATCGGCCTATCGGGTCAATCCCCGGGTAGCGCTGCGTCAGGCGCACGGCTGGAGCCAGCCGCAGGCGGCGCAACGCTGGACCGACCTCTGGCCGGACGATCCGAAGACCTTCAAGAACTTCTCCTACTGGGAGCAGTGGCCAGGGCAGACCGGGCACGCTCCGTCGCTGGAGACCCTCGACCGGCTGGCCAGGCTCTACCAGTGCCGGATCACCGATCTGCTCGGTGACTGCCAGGATTACAGCCCCAGGCCGTCGCGCGCACTGGAGGTGCACGACCGGGCCGGCGAGCAGTACCGGGTACCTGGCATTCCCGCGCCCAGACTGGCGCCGGGCCAGACGCTGGTCGGCAGGCCAGCCGACCGTGCGCACGCCCTCCCGCTGTCCGACCGGGCCCGCGGGCTGGCCGAGGAGACGCCTGCGGACCGTGCGCCGGCGATCTCGTCGGCCGCGCTGCAGGCGGCTCTGGAGACGATCAGGCGAGCGCAGATCACCCAGCTGATCCAGGCGGGGAGCGTGGCCGAAGAGCCAGGGCGACGGCTGCGGCGCCGGACCCTGCTGCTCGAAGCCAGCAGTGCGCTGGCCGTCGTCGCGGCGGCACCGGTACTCGAGGTGCCGCGCCTCGTCGCGGGCAGCAAGCCAGACCGGTTCGGTGCGGATCTGGCCATCGTGAACTACACCAGCGAGGTCGTCGCCGGCCTTCGAAGGCTCGGCGGTACCGTCGGGCCGAGGATCACCTTGCAACCCGCTATGGCGCTGCGCTCGGCGATGGCGGCCCTGGCCAGGAGCGTCCCGGAGGTCGTCACGCCCCAGGCGCTGACCGCCTACGGCGACCTGACTCAGCTCATCGGCTGGCTGCTGTTCAACCTCGGCGACCACAAGGCTGCCTGGTACTACTACGACGACGCCAGGGCCGCGGCCTATCGCGCAGGCAACAACGACCTGGTCACCTACACCCTCGCGGCAGCCAGCCAGCTCGCCGCCTCCCGCCGCCAGGCGCACGCGATCGAGCACGCGCAGGCCGCGCAGGTCGCCGGGAAGGCGAGCGGCAGTCCCTACGCGATGGCCTACGCCGCCGACGTGGCCGCCCGCGCCTACGCCTATGCCGGTCAGGTCGGGCGCTGCCAGGCGGCGCTCGACCGGGAGCAGGAGGCGCTAGGCAAGATCGCCTTCGACACGCCGCGCGCGCCGTGGTGGTACTTCTACGACCGCTCCTTTTACTGGGGCACCGAGAGCGAATGCGCGCTCAAGCTCAACATGCCGGTCGATGCGGGCGACGCCGCCCGCCGCTCGCTCGGTCTGCTCGCGCCGGTGAATTGCCACAACAGCGCGCTGACCCTCGCCTTCCGAGCCGAGGCACTGATCAAGCAGAACGAGATCAGCGAGGCGTGCGAAATGCTCGGCGATTGCGCCAGGCTTACCACGCTGAATAGCTCGCGTCGGATCTCAGCCCGGATCTCCGCGCTGCGCCGGGAATTGCGCTGCGCCGACGACACGGCAGCGGTACGCGACCTCGACGAGAAGCTCGCCGAATACCGTAAGGCGCGGGCCGCGAGCGAGGCGAGCGCCCCAACCTGAGAATGACGCGGTGCGAGAGTGAGAAGGAACGGAGACTGCCTTGACTGATACCGGAGTCGTGCCGGAGGGCGTCGAGACCGACCGGCCGAGCGTCGCGCGGCTGTACGATTTCTTCCTCGGCGGTCAGCACAACTACGCGGCCGACCGCGAACTCGGCCGCCGGCTGCTCCAGGCCGAGCCCAACGCCAAGTACATCGTCGCCGAGAACCGGGCGTTCCTCGGCCGAGCGGTGCGCTACCTCAGCGACGCGGGCATCCGCCAGTTCCTCGATCTCGGATCGGGCATCCCGACCCAGGAGAACGTGCACGAGATCGCCCACCGCCACGATCCGGAGGCGCGGGTCGTCTACGTCGACAACGATCCCGGCGTCGTCGCGCACAGCAAGCACCTGCTGCGCGGCAACCCGCTGGCCACCGTGATCAACGCCGACCTGCGCGACCCGGCGGCGGTCCTGCGGCACCCCGAAGTACGCAGGCTGATCGACCTCGACCAGCCTGTCGGCCTGCTGATGGTCACCGTCCTGCATTTCATCCCGGACGATGCCGACCCCCAGGGCGTGGTCGCCCGATTCGCCGAGTCCCTCGCGTCCGGCAGCTACCTGGCGATCTCGCACGCCACCCATGACTCGTCACCGGAAGCGGCGGCCGAAGTCGTCGACCTGTACCGGAACGCCACGAGTTCGGCCCACACCAGGACCCGCGAGGAGATCGCCCGGTTCTTCACCGGCTTCGAGCTCGTAGACCCTGGGCTGGTGTACCTGCCGCTGTGGCGGTCGGACGCCGAACTGGAGGAAGACCCGGAGCGAGCCTGGTTCTTCGCCGGCGTCGGCCGCAAGCCCTGAGCCGCAAGCCCTGAGCCGCAAGCGGATCAGAACTGACCGGACCAAGCCTGACCTTGCAGGGCCAGGCTGCCCCCCGCTGCGCATGCTCCACAGCACGAAGCCGGCGATCATCAGCACCACGCCGCCGAAGAGCCCGATGAAGCCGCTCGCTACCCCGATAGTGCAGATCACCCCCGCCTGGCAGGTCTCGGAGACCGGCGGACCCGACGCGCTCAGGATCTCCCCGAGGAAGCCGCCGACGGTCAGGTTGAACCCGAGCGCCACCACCAGGGAACCGCCGAGGCCACGCAGCAGCCGCAGGGCCGGATTGCGCGGTGAGCCCCGCAGCGCCCGCCTGATCGAGGCCGCCGCGAGGATCAGGAAGAACAGCACGGCGGCGAGACCCACGAACAAGTACCACGGGGCCACCCCCGTCGCGCCCTCAAAGTTGGCCTGATCGGTCGTCGTCTGGTCGAAGCTCGCGCCGGACAGGTTGGCCTTAGTGACGTTGGCGCCGGTCAGGTCGGCCTGGGTGAGGTCGGCGCCGGACAGGTTCGCGCCGCTGAGATTGGCGCTCTTCATCTCGGCCTGGATCAAGGTCGCATCGGTCAGGTTCGCGCCCGACAGCACCGCGTCATCGAGCGTGGCCTGGGTCAGGTCGGCGTGCTCCAGATCGGCGTTCTTCAGGTTCGCGCCAGTGAAGTCGACCTGAGAGAGGGTGAGCCCGGAGAGGTCGGCGCCCGCCAGGTTCGCGCAGCGCAATTGCCCGGGCTGGAACTCGGTGATCTGAGTGTCCGTGAGGTGCTGCCCGGCGAGCTGCTTTCCAGACCCGGGCTGGCAGCCAGCGTCGCCCTTGGCCGCGAACGCCGCCGTCCCGCACAGCGCGAGCACCCCAGCCGTCAGCGCGGCCGCCATGACCCCCGCGCGCAAGCCTGCTTTTCTCATGATGATCCCCCAGCGATCCGATCGAATAGGACAGTAAACCAGGAAAGTGGGCAGTACCGCATTAACCCTGGAAGGCGTGGAACGCGGTGTCTTTCCAGGTTCTCTTCTGTCATTAGGCGGACGTTGTCGCGGCGATGGCTAAGATGGCCCGGTGGCTGGGCGGTCAGAACGAACCGCGAGTAGCCGGCGTGCCAGGGACAGGCGGCCGGCTCCGCCTGACTTGCCCGCCGAACTCGCCCGGGCTGACCTGCCCGACGCCGACCTCGTCGACGGTGTCCTCCACGCTGGCCTGGATGTTCGTGACCTGGATCTGTCCGATCGCGAGGCGGCGGGTGCCGAGTTCGACCAGTGCCGCTACACCTCGGTCGGATTCGGTCAGGTCCGGCTCCGGCGGACGACCGTCAAAGACGTGATCTTCGACAAATGCGATCTGGCGAACTTGCGGGCCAGGGAAAGCTCGATCCGGCGAGCCAGCTTCAGTGCGTCCCGGATGACCGGGCTCACCTGGATCACCGGCAGCATTGCCGACGTGACCTTCGACGGGTGCCGGATCGACCTCGGCTATTTCTCGGCGACCAGGCTGGCCGACGTCGTCTTCACCGGGTGCCGGCTCGACCAGGCCAATTTCGGTGACGCCGAGCTGACCAACGTCAGGTTCGAGAACTGCGATCTGTCCGGCGCGCAATTCTCCGGGGCGCGGCTGGCTGACACCCGGTTCGCTGGCTGCGACCTGAGCGGGATCATCGGGGTCACGAGCCTGCGCGGCGCGAGCATAGCGAGCGCGGACGCGATGGCGCTCGCGATCACGTTCGCGCAGGCGCTAGGGATCACCGTCGTCGACGACTAGGTGAGCTTGGCGCAACGATGGCCGAAGTGTGAACGACTGGCGCGTAGGACAGGCTGGGCGAGATCGCGAGCGCCCCGCGGCCCTGCGCCCTGCGGCCCTGCGCCCTGCGGCCCTGCGCCCTGCGGCCCTGCGCCCTGCGGCCCTGCGCCCCTGCGCCCTGCCGCCCTGCGGCCCGCGGCCGTGCGCCCTGCCGCTCTGCGTCCCTGACTACTTTCCTGCTGGGTGCCGGTCAGCCCTGGCCGGGAGGGCTGCCGGGTTCGTGAGGGAGGTTTCCCGCGTGCTGGAGGATTCTCGTGCCCTGGCCGGAGGGTTTCCGGGTTCCTGCAGGAGCCGTTCCGCATCGGGGAGACCTGACCGCGCTATACGACGGCAAGTCTCCTGCACGCGAAATCTCTCCCGCACCCGCCCGGACGCGACCACCTACTCGCAGCAACCACCCCCGCCGCCGAAACAGTTCCGCCAAAGCCACCTAGGCGCCGATTCGCTCGATGATCGTCGCGGTGGCCATCGCGCCGCCCGCGCACATGGAGACCAGCGCCGTGCTCCCGTCGCGCCGCTCCAGTTCGTGCAGCGCCGTCGTCAGCAGCCTGGACCCCGTGCTGCCGACGGGATGTCCGAGCGCGATCGCCCCGCCGTTGACGTTGACCTTGTCGGGGTCGGGCTGGTGCACGCTCAGCCAGGAGAGTACGACCGACGCGAACGCCTCGTTTACCTCAAACAAGTCGAGATCGCTGATCGTCATGCCGGTGCGCCGCAGCACCCGCTCGGTGGCGGCGACCGGGCCGTCGAGATGGTAGTACGGCTCGTCGCCGATCAGGGCCTGGGCGAGGATCCGGGCTCGGGGCCGCAGGCCGAGTTCGCGGGCCCGGGACTCCTCGACGAGCAGGACCGCCGCCGCTCCGTCGGAGATCTGGGACGACGTGCCCGCTGTGTGCAGGGCACCCTCGTAGACCGGCTTGAGCTTGGCCAGCCCGTCGGCTGTCGTCTCGCGCAGGCCCTGGTCGCGGTCGACCGTCGCGGTCTCGCCGGTCGGCTGGCGGTCGGCGTCCAGCACGGGGGCCTTGACCGCGAGTACCTCGCGGTCGAAGCGACCCTGTGCCCAGGCTCGCGCTGCCTTCTGCTGACTCGCCAGGCCAAAGGCGTCAAGATCGGCTCTGGTCAAGTTTCGCCTAGAGGCAATCCGCTCGGCGGCCGCAAATTGGTTCGGCAGATCGATTGTCCAGGACAGTGGCCGGGGCGGTGTCCCGCCTGCCATCGCGGCCGTACCCAGGGGCACGCCGCTCATCGCCTCGACGCCGCAGCCGATTCCGACGTCGATGGCCCCGGCGGCGATCAGTCCGGCGATCAGGTGCACGGCCTGCTGCGCCGAGCCGCACTGGGCGTCCAGGGTCTGGCAGCCGGCCTGCTGTGGGAGCCCCGCGTGCAGCCAGGCGGTGCGGGTGACGTTGTTGGACTGCTGGCCTGCCTGGGTGACGCAGCCACCCGCGAGCTGCTCGACCAGCGCCGGGTCGATGCCCGCACGCTCGATCACCCCGCGCTGGACCGCGCCCAGGAGCTCGGCGGCGTGCAGTCCTGACAGGGTGCCGTTGCGCTTGCCGATCGGGGTGCGGACGGCTTCGACGATGACGGCGTTGCCCATGGCTGCCCTTTCGCTGAGTGTCTTCCCAATAGTAGAACGTGTTCTCGTTTTCTGGTCTAATCAGAGGTCAAGGCAGCGGTCGCTCGGCAGCAGGTGTTTGCCAACCCAGTGGAGGCAGCTATGTCCGGACCACAGATCCCTGCTGGGTTCGACTTCACCGACCCTGACCTGTACGCGCAGCGAGTGCCGACGCAGGAGTTCGCCGAACTGCGGCGGGCGGCTCCGATCTGGTGGAATTCCCAGCCCGGCGCGGGCTTCGCCGACGAGGGGTTCTGGGTCGTCAGCAAGCACGCCGACGTGGTCGAGGTTTCCCGCACCAGCGACCTGTTCGGGAGCTGGGAGAACACGGCGATCATCCGGCACGGCGGCGATCTTGCGCAGAGCATCGACCTGCAGCGGCTGATCCTTCTGAACATCGACCCGCCCCAGCACACGAAGCTGCGGCAGATCGTGTCGCGGGGATTCACGCCCGGGCCATCGGCAACCTCAAGGACCGGCTCGCCGAGCGGGCCGAGCAGATCGTGCGGACCGCGATCGAGTCGGGCACGGGCGACTTCGTTACCGACGTCGCCTGCGAGTTGCCGCTTCAGGCCATCGCCGACCTGATGGGGGTGCCGCAGGAGGACCGGAAGAAGATCTTCGAGTGGTCGAACGTGATGGTCGGCTACGACGACCCCGAATTCGAGAGCGCCGGCCAGCTGGCAGCGGCCGAGCTCGTCGGCTATGCGATGGTGATGGCCGAAGACCGCAAGCAGTGCCCGCGCGACGACATCGTCACCAAGCTCGTCAACGCCGAGATCGACGGTGACCAGCTCGGATCGGACGAGTTCGGCTACTTCGTGATCTTGATGGCAGTAGCAGGCAACGAGACCACGCGGAACGCTATCTCGCACGGCATGCTCGCCTTCTTCGACCACCCGGAGCAGTGGGAGCTGTACTGCGCCGAGCGGCCTTCGACGGCAGCCGACGAGATCGTGCGGTGGGCGACTCCGGTCACGGCGTTCCAGAGGACGGCGAAGGCGGACACCGTGCTCGGCGGCCAGGAAATCAGGAAAGGCGAGCGGGTCGGGCTGTTCTACCGGTCGGCGAACTTCGACGAGGACGTGTTCGCTTCGCCGGAGAAGTTCGACGTCCTGCGGAATCCGAACCCGCATCTGGGCTTCGGCGGCACGGGGGCGCACTATTGCATCGGGGTCAACCTGGCCCGCCTGGAGATCGACCTGATCTTCAACGCGATCGCCGACGCCATGCCCTCGATCACCCGGGCAGGCGACGCGGAGCGGCTGCGATCCGGCTGGCTCAACGGCATCAAGCGCCTCCCGGTCACCTACGCCTGACCCTCCGCCTGCCCCGCCGCCCGCCCCGCCCGATCCGAACAGCAGCCCGATCCGAGCAGCAGCAAGACCCTACTTGCTGCTGTTGGCCCCCGATTTCGAACAGCACCATGGTCCTACCTGCGGTCGTCCTGATGACGGTAAGTAGGACCATGGTGCTGTTGCCCGCCGGCCGTCAACAGCAGCAGGCAAGTACATACTGCGGTTCGCGGACTGGGTCAGGCGGGGGTGTCGGCTACTAGCCACATGGAGAAGTACTGGGAGCCGCCGCCGTAGGCGTGGCCTAGGGCCGTCCTCGCGCCGGGGACCTGGTGCTCGCCTGCTTTGCCGGTGACCTGCATCGCTGACTCGGCGAACCGCAGCAGCCCGGACGCGCCGATCGGGTTGGAGCTGAGCACCCCGCCCGACGGGTTCACTGGCAAGCTGCCGCCGATCTCGGTCGCGCCTGATTCGGTGAGCCGCCAGCCCTGACCAGGTTCGGCAAAGCCGAGGTTTTCCAGCCACATCGGCTCAAACCACGAGAATGGAACATAGATCTCGGCCGCATCGATCTGGTCCGCTGGGCTGCTGATCCCGGCGGACTCCCAGAGTGCCTTGGCCGCGTCGGCCCCGGCACGCGGGTTGACGTGGTCCTTTCCGGAAAACATCGTCGGCTCGGTCCGCATCGACGTCGCCCTGATCCACGCCACCGGCTCGCTCCGAAGCTTCGGCAGCGGCCTGGTCGCCGAGCACGATCGCGCAGGCGCCGTCCGAGGACGGGCACGTTTCGTCGTAGCGGACCGGGTCCCACAGCATCATGGAGGCGAGCACCTTCTCCATCGTCATGTCGGCCTGGCTGCAGGTGGGCGTACTGGTTGCGGGCGCCGTTGCGGCGGTCCTTGGCGGCCACCATCGCGCCGATGTGGCCGGGCGCGCCCGACTGCGCCTGATGTAGGACGCGGATGTGCGGGGCGAAGTAGCCGCCAGCGCCGGCCAGCACCGGCATCGAGAAGGGCGGCGAGATCGACAGCGCCCACATGGCGTTGGACTCGGACTGCTTCTCGAACGCCACGGCTAGCACCCGCCGGTGGACGCCGGCCTGGATCAGGCTGGTCGCGACGATCCCCGTGGCACCGCCGACCGAGCCCGCGGTATGGACCCGGAGCAGCGGCTTGCCGACCGCTCCGAGCGCATCAGCCAGGTAAAGCTCGGGCATCATCACGCCCTCGAAGAGGTCGGGCGCCTTGCCGACGACGACGGCGTCGATCTGGTCGGCGGTCAGCCCGCGCGTCCGCGAGCGCCCGGTCCGACCGCTTCACGGCACAGGCCGGCGATGGACACGTCGGTCCGCTTGCTCCGGTGCTGGGTCTGCCCGGTGCCGAGGACGGCCGCGCGGTGCTTGGTGCTCATCTGCCCTCCACCGTGCTTGCTTCGACCGTGCTCGCTGCCACAGTGCTTGCCGCCAGCATGCACACCAGGTTCTGCTGCAAGGCCGGTCCGCTGGTCGCGTGGCCAAGAGCCACGTCCGCGCGGCCGGTCATGATCGCGTCGCCGCGTGGCCGATCCTCGCCAGCCCGGCCGCGAACATCGGGTTGCCTGCCAGCGGACCGCCCGACGGGTTGATCTCGACCTCCTCGCCGAGCTCGAGCGCTCGTCGCACGATGATCTCCTGGTGGGTGAACGGCGCGTGCAGCTCGGCGACCTGCGCCGCGGTAGCGCCGGCCGCGCTGCCCGCGCTCGCCGTGGACGGCGAGACGGTCAGGTCGCGGGCGCCGAACTCGGCCGAGTCGATGCGGTGCTCGAAGCCGGTAATCCAGGCCGGGCGCTCGCACAGGTCGCGGGCCCGGTCGCCCGAGGCGAGGATGACGACGGCCGCCCCGTCGGTCACCGGGGCGCAGTCGTGCGCCCGGAGCGGGTCGGCCACGAACGGAGCGGCCAGCAGTTCGTCCGCTGTGATCTCCGGATCCGCGCCGCGCGCGGCGATCTGCGCCGGGATCTGCGGCGAGGCGTCCAGAGTCGCCGGCCTCCAGGCCCGCCCTGGCCTGGAGCGCGGCGATCGACACCGAGTCCGGCCACAGCGGCGCGACCAGGTACGGGTCGAGCTGGAGGGTCAGCACCCGGCGCAGGTGTCCCGCCGACGACTTGCCGAAGCCGTAGGCCAGGGCGATCTCGGCCTCGCCGGTAAGGATCTTGAGCCACGCCTCGTACAGGGCGAAGGCTCCGTCCATCTCCACG
This sequence comes from uncultured Actinomycetota bacterium, assembly GCA_963737865.1. Lineage (GTDB taxonomy): Bacteria > Actinomycetota > Actinomycetes > Streptosporangiales > Streptosporangiaceae > Chersky-822. Next base: position 85,689 of record CAVTUG010000003.1, read on the forward strand.
TGCGACTCCATGACCGGCGGGAACGCCCCGATCGCGTCCACGGCGGACACGAAGGAGAACGCCCGGCCCGCGAGGTAGTCCGAGGAGCCCGAGCACCAGAAGCCGATGTCGCTCTTGGTCAGCCCCGTCGCCTTGAAGACCTCACCGAAGATCGGCACGAGCATCTCGACGCCGTTGGTCGTGGCCGGGGAGCGCCGCTCGTCCGGCGCCTGGGCGAAGCCGATGACGGCGACGTCGCTCACGAAGTCCTCACAGGTGGTGGGCGTAGGAGTCGTACGGGGCGTCGGGCTCCCCAGTCGGCTCGAAGTGGTCGATGTTCCGCATCGAGGTCGTCCACTCCGCGCGCGGCTTCCAGACGGCCCTGACCCGCATCCCCATCCGTACCTCGTCGGGGGAGCAGCCCAGGATCAGGTGCTGGATCGCGATGTCGGCGCCGTCGACGAGTACCGAGGCGGCGACGTAGGGCGTGGGGACCTGCTGGCCCTGGAAGGGCACGTTCACCACGCAGAACGTGGTCACGATCCCGGTGTCGGACAGCTCGACCTCGGTCTGCGTGGGCACGCCGCAGGTCGGGCACGCCCCGCGCGGCGGCAGGTACACCTTGCCGCACGCCGGGCACCGCTGCGCGACGAGCCTGCCTTCAGCAAGGCCGCGCAGGAAGGCGTCCTCGCCAGGGGAGACCGTGTGGTCGTAGCCGAGCCGGATGGGCGTCGTGATCATCGTGACCGGCTCTGCGGGCTCGGCGGTCGCCGCCGGGGCGGGCTCGCCTGGCTCGAAGCACTCGAGGTCGGTGATGCCGTGCCCCGTCTGCGCTGACCAGCGGGGCCGGACCCGCATCCCGGTCCGCATCTGCTCGGCTGAGCCGGCGTCGACGGCGTGGAGCAGCGCCGTGTCGGCCCCGTCCAGCCTGATCAGGGCCCAGCCGAACGCGTGGGCTAGGGGCTGACCCTCCACCGGCCGTGGCATCCAGGACCAGGTGACCACCGTGCCGCCCGGCCCGACCTCGACGAAGTCAGCAGGCGGGACCCCGGTCACCGGGTCGTACTCGAACGGCGGCGCGTGCACCAGCCCGTCGCGCGCCCGGGCTCCGAGGATCCGGCGCTGCGCCAGGCCGGTCATGAACGTCCCGAGCGTCGGGCCGAGCGACCTGGTGTAGTCGAACGAGATCTCGAGCGGGGCATGCAGTGGCTGGCTCGCGGCCGATGGGCTCGCGGTTGGCTGGCTCACGCATGGAAGTGAAACATGTTCTCAGTGTGCGAGGCAATACCGCGCGCCTTATCATCGGCCGAGAGCGCACCCTAATCTAGAACACGTTCTAGCTGCCGAGGCCGGAGTCGATGAGCCCCATCTCGCGCTCGTCGAGCTCGAATCCGAACAGGTCGATGTTAGTGGCGATCCGGTCGGCGCTGGCCGACTTGGGAATCACGGCGATGCCATGCTGGAGATTCCAGCGCAGGATGACCTGGACGGTGCTGACGTCATGCGCCTGCGCGATCTCGGTGAGCCCGCGGTCGCGCAGCCGCACGTTCTTGATGGAGCTGTAGCCCTCCAGCGCGACTCCCCGTTCCGCGTGCCCGGCCAGCACGCTGGCGTCGTGCCTGGCTGGATCCCAGTGCACCTGGTTGACGGCCGGGGCCTCGCCGGTCCCCTCGATCAGGTCGTCGAGCTGGGCGAGCGTGTAGTTGCTGACGCCGACCGACCGCACGAGGCCGGTGTCACGCAGCCGCAGCATCTCGTTCCACGTCTGCCTGCTGGCCTGTGACCTGGACGGCGGCCAGTGCAGTAGCCACAGGTCGAGCCACTGGGTCCGGAGCGCGCGAAGCGACCGGTGCAGCACTTTTTCAGCGCTGCTCGCGTCGTTCGGCCTGAGCTTGGTGACCAGGAAAAGCTCGTCGCGGGGCACGTCGCTGGCGGCCACGGCCTGGCCGAGCTCGTCCTCGTTGCCGTACATGGTCGCGGTGTCGATGTGCCGGTAGCCGGTCGCCAGAGCCGCTGGCACGGCGCTGCGCAACTCGTCGCCGTGCAGCTTCCACGTGCCGAGGCCAACCACGGGCATCTGGCCGCCGGGAAGCGAGACCGCGGGGACGTCGCTCGGTTTCGTCATGGGCATCATTATCCACCGGGCGAACGCGATTAGCGGCCCAGGGTAAATGCATTGCCGGCACCGGGCGGATTGCCTCGTCCTGCAATTTCTCATCGCATGGTTGTCAGTTTCTGTGAACGTCCCCATGCGCTGCGTAGCCACATGCTATATCTCATTCATCCTGTGTGCGCGGATTACCAGGTGGAGGCATATGGCGGCGAAATCGACACTAACAGGCGCGAGCGTGCCGTGGTGAGTGCAAAACCCGCTTCCGCTCGGCAGCTAAGGGGACCGGCACAACCGGAATACCGGCCCTTTCCGCCTGGCCCAGACGTCGATGGCGATCGGGCTATCGACATCGCGACGGCCGGACGGCTGGGCGATACCGATCCTCGCGGCTATCCGAGGCATGCCCGGTCCCTGACGGCCCGGGCACTGCGTCAGCGGGTATTGGTGCTCGTCGTGGTGATGGGCCTCGCGGCGACGGCGTCGGCAGTGATCGTGCCTGGTGCGCTCGGCCACAAGGTGTCGCACAGCCGCAGGCCGCGCACCGATCCCGAGCTTCTCGGCGGCGGCGAAGGCGCGGAACCTGGCGGCCGGGTGGATCGCCAGGTGGGTCTCGGCGAGCGCCGACGTGGCCTGTGATCCGACCATGTGCGGCGCTCTCGTCGCCCATAGCGTCGCTTACGGCGAGGTCTCGCAGATCATGCCGGGCGTGCCGGACCCGCTCGATGCCGTGATCGTGGTGGCAACCCCGGTCGTCAGGACCCAGTTCGGCGCCTGGCGGCTCGCGCACGTCTACGCGCCGGGGGTCCTCGCCAGCTTCGGCTCTGGCAGCACGAAAGTCGAGGTCAGGGTCGTAGCGGCGGGAGCGACCAACTACGAGCGGGCGCTGCGTGCCGATGTCGCGGCGAGACGCTCGGCCGGCACCGCCCTGCTCCGCAACTCGGCGATCATGCTGAGCGGGCAAGCGCGGCGGGACCTGGCGGCCGGTGACGTGGATGCCAGGCTGCTGGCGAACCTTGCCACGCTGGCCCACCTGGACACCCCGGTCGCCGTCCTGGGGTTCGGCGGTCGCGGGCCGGGTGCGAGCCCGGGCATGCCGCTGCTGTCGATGGACATCACGCCGCTGCCTGCCCGGATCGGTGACTCGCTCGAGGCTGGCGCGCGGGAAGCCGCGATCAACACGGCCGTGACGAAGATCCTGAGATTCCTGAAGGCGCAAATCGCGCCGCTGAATCCAGATCACGTCGCGCATTGGTCGACCGACAGCGGCCAGATCGTCGTCCAGGTGGACTTCGGCGCGCCGACTCAATTCGGGGTATTCGACGGCACACCGGCGCAGACCATGCCGATAGCGAAGCCGCCTAGGTAGGGCGCGATCGCCGAAGCTCTCTTTCGCGAATTTACGCAAACCATGAAAAGGGGAACCATGAGATTAATATTGTCCAGAACTGTTATCAGAGGTGCGTTTGTGGCCTGTGTGGCGTCAATGGGACTGCTTGCGATCGCGTCGGCCGCGTCGGCCGCTTCGGTCTCGCAGGAGGCACCGAAGGTGCCGGAGGCTCACGACGGCTGGCTGCGCCTGGCGCACCTGTCACCGAACACTCCCGCTGTCGACGTCTACCTGTACTCGCTCGGGAATCCCCGGGCTGAGGTGGTGCTGCACCATGTCAGCTACGGAACCGTGTCCCCGTACCTGCCGGCCCCTGCCGGGGTTTACACGGTGGCGATGCGCGCCGCTGGAGCGGCAGCGTCGTCTTCGCCGGTGATCTCCACCGGAGTCAAGGTGAAGGCTGGTCACGCCTACACGGTCGCCGGCATGGGACCACGGCCGGCCTGCGGCTCGTCGTCCTCGACGACAAGCTGTCCGCGCCGGCCGGCCGGTCGATGGTCCGGGTGATCCAGGCCTCGATGCAGGAGCGCCAGATCACGGTGCGGACCAAGAGCGAGGTACTAGGGCACGACCTGGACTTCGCGACGGCCACGGCCTTCCAGCCGATCTCCCGAGGTAACTACACGGTCAGCGCCAAGGGCGGCACGGAGTCGGTCAGCGACAAGGTCAAGCTGGCCTCGGGAAGCATCCATACCCTGGTGATCCTCGACTCGGCCGGTCACCTGAAGATCGTCGACCTCACCGACGCGGTCGGCAGCAAGAAGATCCCGACCACCGCCCCGGCGACCGGGTTCGGCGGGACCGCGCCGATCCCCGGCCCGTCCCTGCTGCCCTGGGGAGCCGTCATGGCACTCGGGCTGGGCGTGACGGCGCTCGGGCTGGTCACGTTCCGCCGCAACCGCCGCCAGCTCAGCGGCACTCGATGAAGCCCGAGGTGACGTGAGGTCAGGCGGGCGCCACGCGGCACCAGTGCGCCTGCCGGCGGCAGGACTGATCTTGCTGCTGGTCGGCGCGCTGGTGACGCTGTCGGGGGCGACAGGCATCATCGTGAGCAACTCCGAGGGCCGGAGCGCCTACGCGGCCGGACCCGTCCCGCACGTGGCCGTGCCGCGCGGGCGGGTCGAGCAGGTGCCAGACGCGGCCAGCCACCGGCACGTGCCGAGCCCGGTCTTCCTGGTGATCCCCGCCATCGGCGTGCGGACGCCGCTGATCAGGCTCGGCACGACGAGCGCGGGCGCGATGGCGGTACCGAGCACGACGAAGGTGGCAGGCTGGTACACCGCCAGTCCGCGCCCGGGCGCGATCGGGTCGTCGATCATCGCCGGCCATGTGGACTCCTACCAGGGGCCGGGCATCTTCTTCAGGCTGCACCTGCTGCGTCCCGGTGACCGCGCGTTCGTGCTCCGTAGCAACGGCACGCTCGCGGTCTTCAAGGTCACCCAGGTTCGGCAGTACCGCAAGGCCGCCTTCCCGGCCAGGGCGGTGTACGGACCCGTGCCCTACGCTGGACTGAGGCTGATCACCTGCGGCGGCACGTTCGACCCGAGCACCCGTAGTTACCTGAGCAACGTCGTCGTCTACAGCCAGGAGATAGGCCCGCGTAAGCTCTAGCCCTGGCTGCCCCGGAGTGCCCTTTGACCAGCTTCGACTCGTGGTTGGGTTGGCCAGCACCGCGGTTGCCGTCGCCGGTCGAGCGGGTGCCCGACGAGCGGCTGGCGGCGGCCGGGGTCGAGCTCTGGCTCAAGCGCGACGACCTGATCCACCCCGACGTGCCCGGCAGCAAGTGGCGCAAGCTCAAGTACAACCTGACGCAGGCCGCGGCCAGCGGAGCTGACACGCTGCTGACCTTCGGCGGCGCCTACTCCAACCATCTCCGCGCGGTCGCCGCCGTCGGCGCCAGCTACGGTTTTGCGACGATCGGCGTCGTCCGGGGCGAGGAACACCTGCCGCTCAACGACCCGCTCTCGGTCGCGGTGCGGCACGGCATGCGCCTTTACTACCTGAATCGCGCGGACTACCGCCGCAAGACCGAGTCCGACGTGATCGAGGCCTTGCTGAGCGAGTTCGGCCCGTGCTACGTGCTCCCCGAGGGCGGCAGCAACGAGCTAGCCGTACGCGGCTGCGCCGAGCTCCGCCCGAGCTGGCCGCCGGCTTCCGGGCGGAACTCAGCTCCGGCGGAGTCGGCGACGTCACGGCTGGGATGGCCTCCGGCAGGCCGGGCTTCGACGTGGTCTGCTGCCCGTGCGGCACCGGGGCGACGCTGGCCGGGATCGCCGCCGGGCTCGGACCTGGGCAACGGGCGGTCGGCTTCGCCGTGCTCAAGGGTACGACCTTCCTGAACGAAGCCGTCGCCAACCTGCAGCGCCGCACCTTCGGTGCCGGGTCAGGGAACTGGCGCATCGAGCAGCGCTTCCACTTCGGCGGCTTCGCCCGCCGCACGGCCGAACTCGACGCGTTCATCGACGACTTCGCCGCACGCCATGCAATCACCCTCGACTGGGTGTACGTCGGAAAGATGATGTACGGCATCTTCGCCCTAACTCACGAGGGCGCGCTCCCTCCAGGCACCCGCGTAGTAGCCGTCGTTACGGGCTAACGACGTCCAGCAGCGTGCAGGTGGGAAACTCGCGGGGGGCTGGTGCGGGCCTGAAGTTACTCGCCCTCAAACGACGGCGGACCTCGATGCCTTCATCGAGGACTTCCTGGCCCGCCACGCAATCCAGCTCGACTGGGTCTATGTCGCCAAGATGCTCTACGGTCTCTACGCCCTGGCCCAGGAGGGCTCACTGGCCCCCGGCACCGCGTGGTAGCTGTGATCACGGGCTAGCTATGCGTAGAGCGTGTCGAGATCGACGAGTTGTATGAGCTTGTCGCGAGCCGCTTCGGCTCGCAGATCGCACCAGCACCCCCGGCGCCTGGCATAGAGCCTGCCGCCGGGGGTGCGCAGCGCCGGTTAGCTGCCGCCGCCACCACCGCCGCCGCCACCGCCGCCAACGTAGGGGTCCCACCAGCAGTAGTAGGTGGTTGAGATGGTCCCATCCGGGTTAATGACTTGGTTTTGCACTATGCAATACCAGGCACCGCTGTCGGCAGCCGCCGTCCCGATACGAGTATTGGAGGTTTGGGTGACCTGGGCCGCCGCGGTTGCGGCAGCCCCTGCGCTGACATTGTCGCCCACGCACTTCAGGGTAGTGGCGGTGTGTGCGTGATTCATGTTCTTGGCGACGCAATGCGCTTTGGTGTGTATGACCCTATTGACGGGCCCGACCCTATTGACCGGCCTGACCCTATTGGCGGTAGTGGCATCTAGGACGTGGATATGCGGGATACTCTGGGCGCCAGCGGAACTTACGGCGACGGTCGTGAGTATTCCGGCGGGCAAGGCAACCAGGGCTGCCAAGGTCGCCAGCGAGCGTCTTTTCATGCGGTCTTCCTAACTAGTTGGATTCGGTTACTGGTGAACGGGACCTCTTGCGGGTGAGCGCGGCGGCGGCCAGGAGGGCTGCGGCGGCGAGGGCGAGGAGTTCGGGGTAGCGGGTGTATCCGGTGTAGCGGAAGGTGATGTGGTGGGTGCCGGGCGGGACGGTGACGCCGGTGAGTGCGGGAGCGATCATCTCGGTGGCAGCGGGGTGGCCGTCTATGGTCGCTGTCCAGCCGGGGTCGTAGGAGACGGCGAGCACGACGACGGCTTTCCTGTGCAGGCGGACGGTGGTGGCAGCGGTGCCGCCGGCGAGGTCGGGGTGCTCGGCGAGAACGGTGCCTGGTGGCCCGGTGGCGGAGGCTCCCGCGGGCAGCGTGGGCGGGGCGGCGCGGGCGCCAGCGTAGGCGACGGTGAGGTACTTGTCGCGTCCGGGCTGCGCGGAGTCCAGGTAGGCGGCGCTCTGGCTGCCGATGTCGGCGCGGTTGGCGGTGATGGTGCCGGTGGTGTCGGCGATGCGGATGTAGGAGCTGGCGGGCAGTTCGTAGACGCGCAGCACGGCGTCGCGGTGGATGAGGACCGCGCCGGGTGGCGGCTTGGCGGGAGCCTGCTGGGCGGCCAGGCTGGTGGGCAGGACGACGTAGCGGATGCCGAAGAGGGCGTAGTCGCCGGCGTTGGCCGGGTGGAACTCGTTTTCGGGCTGGGACATCAGGGACGCGGTCCGAAGGTTCTGGCCGACCTCGTCGATGCCCAGGCTTTCCAGGTATTGGTACATGGGCACGAGCCCGATGGTGGGGTACTGCTGCCAGTCCAGCGGTGACCCGGCGTAGGCACGGCCGGGGCCGTGGCGCGCGATGACGGCGGTCATGGCGGCTATCGCGCGGGCTTGCAGAGGGCTGGCCTGGGCGTACTGCTGGGCTTGGACGAGGTAGGCGTTGGTGGCGTCGTAAGTGGCGACGTAGTGCCAGGCGGGGTACAGGTAGCCGGCCGCTGCCGCCGCGGCGATGGCGGCGGCCGCCGGCGCCAGCCTGGCTGGCTGCCACCGGGTGAGGCGGCGGGCGCAGCGGCGGGCGGCGAGGGTGGCGTGCCGGGCGGTGGCGGCGGCGCCGAGGCCGGCCAGGTAGATGCCGGCGAGCTGGGTGCCCATCAGGAACCGTCGGAAGAACACGTCCGCGTGGCCCGGGATGATGTCGGCCAGGGCGCCGTAAGTGGTGCGGCCGAACGACAGCGCCAGGCACGCGAATAGCAGGACAGCCAGCGCCCGTTCGGGCCCGGCCTGCCGCCACCGCGCGGCCGTGGCGGCCAGGCCGGCCGCCACCAGCAGGCTGATCACTGGCAGGTGACCGGAGTCGAAGACGTTGCCGGTGATCAGCCAGCCCAGGGTGGTCCGGGCGCCGAACCCGCTGGCCGACGGCCCGGCGGCCAGGGCCTGGTTGACGGCGGCCCACCGGGAGTAGACCAGCAGCGGCACCACGACCGGGGCGCTGGCTGCCAGCGCCACCACCGCTAGCACGCCGGCCCGGGCCAGCCTGGCCCCGATGCCGTGGCGGACCAGCAGCGCCAGCAGCGGGATCGCGCCGAGCGCCAGGTACCCGGTCTCGTAGTGGAACGCGGCAGTCAGCGCGATCAGCGCGGCGGCCGGGGCGATGAACCTCTTGTCCGTCATCGCCCGCCAGGTCAGCGCCCACGCGAACGGCAGCGTCCACGATGCCCACAGTTGGGTCCACACGCCGAACCCGGCCCATACGTATGCGTGCTGCTCGTACCCGATCCCCTGCACGCTGTGCAGCAACGGCGCAACCACCGCCGCTCCCGCCGCCGCGCCGCGGCTCAGGCCGAATACGCGGGCCGAGGCGTAGATGGCGGCCGGCCACAGGCACCACAGCAAGTACAGCGACCACCGGAACGCCGCGTCCGGGCCGACCGCCAGCCCGGCGAGGCCGGTCAGGATCGCAGGCGCGCTCTGGTAGTGCAGGAACTGAGGAGAACCCAGCCCCAGGTACGGGAACCACGACGTCAGCGGGTCATGCCCCGCCGCGATCCGCGTGGCGGCGAACCGCACCATCTGCTCATGCACAGAACTGTCATTGAAGAACTGAGCCGGTAGCAGCGTCGCCCGTAACTCCCACAGATTCCACGTGACCGCGAGCAGCACCGCCGCCCACGGCAGCGGGCCTGCCGCCGAGCCCTGCTGTGCCGGGCCTTCCTGCGACGGCACTGGCCTGCCTATCGCAGTCGCCAGGTCCGGCACCAATTCCCGTACGTGTGTCGACATGAAGCTTGCCCCTCGCGTGCTTCGTGCGGCGGTCGCTGCCGTCCCCCGAAGCGCCACTACGGCGCTTGTCCTAATACGACGCCCTCACTCCTGAACCGGTTTACAAACGCCGAGGCATGAATTTTTCCGAATCGCAAGAATTACCTGCTCCGACACCATATTGCCCGTAATAGTCTTACCTGGCAGAGGGAATCTTGCTGATCTTGGTGATTGCTGTCACCCAGATACGGTCCTCGGGCGTCTTGACTTTATGACATGGCCGGAAAGCAGACGTGCCCTTAGCCAGGCGATCCCAGCCAGGACCAGGCAAGGCATCGGTGTCGCCGGGATAATCCTCTTCGAAGTCGGATTCGCGCTCACGCAGGTGAGCTTCAAGGGCGGTACGCTCCCGCAGTGGAACGGATTGTGCGGCCTAGGGGCGCGTCAGGTTCTCGGCCTCACCCCGCAGGACTGTGCGCTGGCCGCTCATGTGGACCATCTGATCGGCTGGATGATCGGCCAGGGCCTCGTCTTCCTGACCGGCTTCGTCATTCTCTGGCTCGCCAGCCTGAAGCCGTCCGGTACCGCCGATCTCGCCGAGCCTACTCGCCGGTAAAGGTCGGCTTCCGCTTCTCAGCGAACGCGCGCGGCCCTTCCTTGGCGTCGGCTGACTTGAAGACTTCCATGCCAATCTGCGCTTCGAGGACGAACGCATCGTTCTCGGCCATGCCCTCGGTCTCGCGGATCGTGCGCAGAATGGCCTGCACGGCGACCGGACCATTCGAAGCGACCTGCTCGGCCACCTCCACCGCTCGCTCCAGCGCCCGCCCGTCGGGCACCACCTCGCCGATCAGCCCGATCGACTTGGCCTCGGGCGCGGTGATGTGCCGCCCGGTCAGCAGGAGATCGGCGGCGACCGTGTAGGGAAGCTGCCGTACCAGGCGCACCGCCGACCCGCCGAGCGGGAACAGCCCCCACCTGGCCTCGGACACCCCGAACCGGGCGCTCTGCCCGGCGATCCTGATGTCGGTCGCCTGGAGGATCTCGGTGCCGCCCGCGACCGCCGGCCCTTCCACGGCCGCGATCAGCGGCTTGGTCAGTCGCCGCCCCTTGAGCAGCGGGCCCGATCACCGACAGGTCCAGGCCGCCCGACCTGAACGAGTCCCCCGGGTGCGACGCCGTCATGGCCTTCAGATCAGCCCCCGCGCAGAACGCCCCTCCCGCGCCGGTCAGGATCGCGACCCTGATGTCGCGGTCGGCGTCGACCTGGTCCCAGGCGTCGCGCATCAGCGCCATCATTTCCGAGGACAGCGCGTTGCGGGCGTGCGGCCGGTTCATCGTGACGATCAGCACGTGTCCGTGGCGCTCGATCAGCGCGTGCGGTTCGCTCGTCGTCATCCGCGCGCTCCTCGCTGGGCTGGGTTGCCTGAAACGATAACAGGTTCTAGTTTTGCGTCCATGGCTCTCAACATCGCCGACCTCTTCGAGCACGCCGCCGATGCTTTCCCCGACCGCATCGCCGTGGCCTGCGGCGATCGGCGCGCGACCTACGCGCGAGCTCGACGAGCGCACCAACCAGCTCGCCCACCACCTGGCCAGCCTCGGGGTGGGCCGGGACGACCACGTGGGCATGTACGCGCGGAATTCCATCGAGGCGGTCGAGACACTGATCGCCACGTACAAGCTCAGGGCAAGAACGGTCAACATCAACTACCGATACGTTGAAAACGAGCTGCGCTACATGTTCACCGATGCTGACTTGGTGGCACTGGTGTACGACAGCCAGTTCGCGCCGCTGGTGAGCGCGGTATTGCCGGACGCACCTGGGGTACGGGGTGCTGTCGTCATCGGCGCCGAAGGCGGGTCGGCCGAGATGATCGGGGTGCCGTACGACGAGGCGCTGGCCGGCGCGTCGCCCGAGCGGGACTTCGAGCGAACGCAGCGGCGACGACATCTACCTGCTCTACACCGGCGGCACGACCGGTTACCCCAAGGGCGTGCTGTGGCGGCAGGCCGACGTCTGGCGGACCCTGGGCGGCGGCATCGACTTCATGTCCGGCGAGCCGCTGGCCGACGAATGGGTGCAGTCGCGCAACGGCATGGGCAGCCCGCGGCATGGTCAAGCTCTGCCTCGCGCCGCTGATCCACGGCAGTGCGCAATGGACCACGCTGATGAGCCTCTTCGTCGGGGACACGGTCGTGCTGCTGCCCGCCTTCGACACCCACGAGATCTGGCAGGCGGTCGGGCGGCACAAGGTCAACGTGCTGGTCGTCGTCGGCGACGCGATGGCGCGGCCGCTGATCGAGGCGTTCGACCCCGAGCAGGTACGACGCGTCGTCGGTGTTCTCGGTGTCCTCGAGCGCGCGCGCTGTTCTCCCAGTCGGTCAAGGACGCCGTGCCTGACGCAGCTGCCGAACACCGTGATCACCGACGCGATCGGCTCGTCGGAGACCGGCTTTACCGGGATCAGCTTCGTCGAGCAAGGACGGTCCAGCAGAAGGGCGGCCCGCGGGTCAGCCCCGGCCCGCGACACGATCGTGATCGACGACGACGGCAAGCCGGGTCGGCCCCGGGAGATCGGCCGGCTCGCGCGAGGCGGGCACATCCCGCTCGGCTACTACAAGGACCCAGTGAAGACCGCTGCCATGTTCGTCGAGGTCGACGGGGAGCGGTACGTCGTACCCGGCGACTTCGCCGGCGTCGAGGCGGACGGCACGATCACGCTGCTCGGCCGAGGCAACACCTGCGTGAACACCGGCGGCGAGAAGGTGTTCCCCGAAGAGGTGGAGGGCGCGATCAAGGCCCACCCCGCCGTGTTCGACGCGCTGGTCATCGGCATCCCGGACGAGCGGCTCGGGCAGCGGGTCGCCGCGATCGTCCAGCCGCGCGAAGGCGAGAACGTAGACCTCGCCGAGCTCGAGCGTCCGTGCGCGCCCAGCGTGGCGGGCTACAAGGTGCCGAGGACGATCTGGCTCACCGACCAGCATCGGCCGCACCCCAGCGGCAAGGCGGACTACGTCTGGGCCGCGCTTCGCCGATGCCAGCTGGCTGAAGCCGGCGGGGCCGAGCCATGGCAAGGCGAACTCCGATGCAGCACCCCGCTCTGCGAGCGGTTCGGCATCGAGCACCCGATCTTCGGCTTCACCCCGTCCGAGCACGTCGCGGCGGCGATCAGCCGGGCAGGCGGGCTCGGCGTGCTCGGCTGCGTCCGCTACAACGACGCCGACGACCTCGAAGCGGCGCTGACCTGGATGGACGCGCAATACCGACGGCCGGCCGTACGGCGTCGACATCGTCATGCCGGCCAAGGTGCCCGACCGAAGGGACGCCAGGTCGATCTCAGCCAGCTCATCCCGGCGAGCCACCGGGAGTTCGTCGAGAAGACCCTGCTGCAGGCTCGGCGTGCCGCCGCTGCCGCGGACGGCGAACGGCGCGACGGCGTGCTCGGCTGGCTGCACTCGGTCGCCCGGGCGCACGTCGAGGTCGCGCTCGCCCATCCGGTCAAGCTGATCGCCAACGCGCTCGGCTCGCCGCCGGACGACGTGATCGAGGCGCGCACGAGCAGGGCATCGCGGTCGCCGCGCTGGCCGGCAAGGCCGAGCACGCGGCGCGGCACGTCGGCAGGGGCGTCGACATCGTGGTCGCGCAGGGCTACGAGGCCGGCGGGCACACCGGCGAGATCGCCAGCATGGTGCTGGTCCCCGAGATCGTCGACGCGGTCGGCGCCGACGTCCCGGTGCTCGCGGCCGGCGGCATCGGCTCGGGCCGCCAGATCGTCGCCGCGCTCGCGCTCGGCGCGGCCGGGGTGTGGATGGGCTCGTACTGGCTGACCACGCAGGAGTACACGCTCGGGTCCGGGCTCGCCGCGCTGCGCGACGCGCTGCTCGCCGCGACTCGTCGGACACCGTGCGCTCGCGGATCTACAGCGGCAAGCCGGCCAGGCTGCTCAAGAACGAGTGGACCGATGCGTGGGACGAGCCCGGCGCGCCCGAGCCGCTGCCGATGCCGCTGCAGAACCTGCTGGTCAGCGAGGCGCACCAGCGCCTGATGCAGTCCGGCGACCCGTCGGTCGTGCCGATGCCGGTCGGCCAGATCGTCGGCCGGATGAACTCGGTCCGCCCGGTCGCCGAGGTGATGGCCGACCTGATCGCCGAGGCAGCCGACGTCGCGAGCCGCGAGGCAACCTCGGCTAGGGGCCGCACCCCGCACCCCCCGCACCCAGCGACAGCAGCATGTCCCTACTTGCTGTCGTCGGATTGACGCGCCGGGCGCGGCCGCCTGCGGCAATCACCTAACCATCCCCATTTATTGGCATTCCGTCAGTATCCCGCCTATACGTGTATGGGGAATCTACGATGGAGTTACCTCTGGTGGAAAGCGGAACGGTGGGTACTGGCGAAGGCGAGAGATTTGGCGCGCTGCTTCGTCGCTTTCGGCTTGATGCGGCGTTGACGCAGGAAGAGCTCTCCGCAGTGACCGGCCTGAGCGTCCGGGCGATCAGCAGCATGGAGGCTGGTCGCACGACGAAGCCCTACCGGCGCTCGGTCCAGCTGCTCTGTGTCGCCCTCGGGCTCTCCGAGCAGGCCAGCGCGGCCCTGATGCGCGCGGCGCGGCAGGGCAGTGCGGTGCTGATCCCTTCTGAGCAGCCCGATCAGGCGCTTCGGCCGGCGCAGCTGCCGGCGGACATCGCCGAGTTCACCGGGCGGACTGAGCAGGTGAACTCGCTCACCGCGCTGCTCGCCGGGTCCGGTCAGCCGGTCAGGATCGCCGTGATCACCGGAGCCGGGGGGGTCGGCAAATCGGCCCTGGCCATTCACGTCGCCCATCAGGTCGGCGCGGCATTTGGTGACGGGCAGCTATTCGTGGAGCTGCAAGGGTCATCCGAGCAGCCGGTCTCGACCAGCGAGGTGCTGGCCAGGCTGCTGCGTCAGCTGGGAATGGCCGATACGGCGATCCCCGCCGACGCGGCCGGGCGGGCGGCCGAGTTCCGCACTCAGATGGCCGGTTTGGCGATGCTGGTCGTGCTGGATGACGCCCGTGATGCCGCGCAGGTGCGACCGTTGCTGCCAGGCAACGCCGTCAGCGCGGTGCTGGTCACCAGCCGGGGCTGGCTCGCCGAACTGGAGGGCGGGCGCGCCCTGGTGCTCGGGGCGCTCGATCGGTCCGAAGCGCTCGCGCTGTTCGCGAGCATCTGCGGAGCCGAGCGGGTCGAGGCGGAGCCCGAGGCGGCCGATGCGGTGCTGACTGCCTGCGGCGGCCTGCCGCTGGCCATCAGGATCGCGGCGGCCCGGCTGGTCTCCAGGCCGGCCTGGGCGGTCGGGGCGCTCGCGAACAGGTTGCGCAACGAGCGTCAGCGGCTGTCCGAACTCGCGGTCGGCGACCTGGCGGTGCGCGCGACCTTCGGATAGTACAGTTACGCGAATCTGCCTGACCCGCGCGTGTTCCGGCTGCTTGGCCTGTGGCCAGGTACGGACCTCAGCTTGCAGGCCGCCGCAGCGTTGCTCGGCGTGGACGTTGAGCCAGCGTCTGAGCTGGCCGAACGACTCGTCGACATGCACATGCTGGAGACGCGGGCCGCTCATCGGTATCGCTTTCACGACCTGATCAGGGTGTTCGCGGCCGAGCGGGCCGAGCGTGAGGAAGCCGAGAGCTTCGCGCCAGGAGGCCGTACTCCGCGTCCTGTCGTGGTACCTGCACAGCGCCGACCACGCGCTGACCGTGCTCGAGCTGCGGCGCAGCTACGAAAAGGAACGACCGCCCCCCGCGCCCGGGATCCAGCCGCTCGAGTTTCGCCGGCCACGAGCGGCCGCCCAGTGGACCGACGGCGAACGGGAGAACATCGTCAGCGCGGTGCTGCTCGCCTCGCGGCTCGGCCTGCACGAGATCTGCGCCGAGCTGGCCGACGTGACCTGGCGGAGCTTCCTGCGCAGCCCGTGGGACGGCTGGCTTCAGGTGCTCGACGTTGGCATCGCCAGCACGGCGGTGTCGGGTGACCCGGCCTTGCAGGGCTGGCTGCGCAACCACCTGGGCGTCGCGATGATGTTCCGGGGCTCGCACGTCCAGGCCCTGGCCGAGTTCGAGGAAGCCATCCGGCTGAGCAAAGTGGCGCAGGACGTGGTCTGCGAGGCCTCGGCGACCGGCAACTCGGCCATCGCCTACAAGGAACTCAAGCGCTACGACGACGCGACCGGTTACCTCGAGCGCTGCCTGGCCCTGAATCGCGACCTGACGCGGCGGGGCCGGCTGCTGATGAACCTGGGCATGATCCACGCCGAGGTGGGCCGCCTGGACGACGCGGTGCACTGCATGGAGGAGGGGCTAGCCCTGCTCGACGAGGCCGACGACCACTGGGGCGAGAGCCTGGGCCGGTCGCTGCTCGCCGACGCCTACCGCCGGCTCGGCCGGTGCGAGGACGCGGTCAAGTCGGCCGAGCAAGCCCTGGAGATCAGCCTGCGCCACCACGACGAGTATCAGCAGTCCGCGGCGTGGAACGCGCTCGGCCTCGCCCTCGCCGACACCGGGCGGCTGGAGCGCGCTCGATCCTGCCTGACCAGCGCCTACGAGCTGGCCGACCGGCTGGGTGTGCCCGAGGCCAAGCAGATCGCCGCCGCGATGGCCGAGCTTGAATCGCCGCAGGTCAGCGAGTTATACCCGAGGTCCTCTACAAACTCTGCCGGTAAGAACTCATGGACCACCCGCAGCTGGTCGGCCATGCTGGTGGAGCCGTGGAAAACTGAAGGGGAGTGATAACGACTAGCCATGCCGCCGGTTGTGAGTCGGGAGACTCGTGGCCGGAGCAAGCACCGTTTGTGTTTCTCTTCCAGCGTCTGGCCCGCTCGGCCGCCTTGGCACTAGGCAACCGGGCGGGCCTGCTGCTTATCCGGCCAGCCCTATCCGGCCAGCACGGCGCCGAGGCGAAGCAGTTGCGCCGTCGACCCGCCCAGCATGAACTCCAGCCGTTTCGCGGCGGCGAAATACCTGTGCACCGGATGGCTGACGTCGATGCCCACGCCGCCGTGGACGTGCACGGTCGTATGTGCCACCCGGTGACCGCCGTCGCTCGCCCAGAACTTGGCCGTAGCCAGCTCCGCGTCGGCGTCCAGCCCGGTCTCCAGCCGCCAGGCGGCCTGCCACATCGTCAGCCGGATGGCCTCGACGTCGATGTAGGCGTCGGCGAGTCGCTGGGCCACCGCCTGGAAGGCGCCGATGGCGCGGCCGAACTGCTGGCGGTTCCGCGCGTACTCGGCGGTCAGCTCCAGAGCGCGCTCGGTCACGCCGAGCTGCAGCGCGCACAGGCCGACGGTCGCGCGTTCGGTCAGCCAGCAGCCGACTGCGCCGTTGTGCGCGCCGAGCAGACTGTCGGCTCCGAGCTCGACCTCGTTGAGCGCTAGCCGGGCCGCGCCCGGCTGGCCCATCAGCCGCTGCGGCTCGACGACGACCGTCGCGTCGCCGGCTTCCACGCAGAACACGCCGGCCCCTCGTCGGTCACCGCCGACACCAGGAACAACCCAGCCGAGGTCCCGGCGGCGACCGTCGTCTTCGCGCCGCTGAGCCGCCAGCCGCCTGCGATGCGCTCGGCCCGGCGGGCGTCCGCGCGGTCGTACTTCCGGTGGTTGCCAGCCCATCGTCCTGGTCGGCTAGCGCGGTCGCGATCACCAGATCTCCGGCGGCCGCTGTTGTCGCGTAGCGGGCCACCTGGCCGGGTGAGCCGAACCTGGCGATCGCGCTCGCGCCGAGCACGATCGAATCGAGGTAGGGCACCGGCGCGACCGCGCGGCCGACCTCGATGAGAATGGAGCACTGCTCAGCCAGGCCGAAGCCGTCGCCGCCGACGACGTCGGGCAGGGCGGCCGACAGCACGCCTGCCGCTGCGAGCTTGGTCCACAGCTCGGCGTCCAGGCCGTCGCCTGCGCGCTCGACCTCGGCCAGCCTGCTCGGCGTCGCGTGGTCGGTGAGGATCCGCCGGCGTAGCGCAGACAGTTCGGACTGGGCATTCGTTCCAGAAAAATCCATCACTATGCTCCGGTGCGCCGTCGTTACCTCTTGTACGGCAGGCCCAGCGCGGCTGCCGCGATGATGTCGCGCTGGATCTCGTTGGTGCCGCCGCCGAAGGTCAGGATGAGCGCGGACCGGGCCATGCGCTCGATCCGCCCGGCCAGCACCGCGCTGGGCGAGCCCTGGCTGACGGTCGCGTTCGGGCCGAGCACCTCCATCAGCAGCCGGCCCGCCTCGATGGTCAGCTCGGTGCCGTAGACCTTGGTGGCCGACGCGGCGGCCGGATGCAGCGGCTGCCCGGCATCGGCCTGGCCCGCTACCTGCCAGTTGAGCAGCTTGAGCACCTCGGTCTTGGCGTGCACCCGAGCCAGGGCGACCTGCACCCATTCGGAGTCGAGCAGCCGGCGGCCGTCGCGCCCGGTGGCGGCAGCGGCCCAGTCCCGCACGTCGCGGACGGCGGCTTGCAGCGGTGCCGCCGAGGTGAGCGCCACGCGCTCGTGGTTGAGCTGGTTGGTGATCAGCGGCCAGCCCTGGTTTTCCGCGCCGACCAGGCTGGCGGCCGGTACCCGGACGTCGGAGTAGTAGGTCGCGCTGGTGGAGACGCCGGCGAGGGTAGGAACCGGAGTCCACGAGAAGCCGGGCGCGCTCGTCGGCACGATGATGATCGAAAGGCCCTTGTGGCGAGGTGCGTCCGGATCGGTGCGGCAGGCGAGCCAGACGTAGTCGGCGTAGCTGATCAGCGAGGTCCACATCTTCTGGCCGTTGATCACGTACTCGTCGCCGTCGCGAACCGCACGGGTACGCAGGGAGGCGAGGTCGGTGCCCGCTTCGGGCTCTGAGTAGCCGATCGAGAAATGCAGCTCCCCAGCGGCGATCCTCGGCAGGAAGAACGCCTTCTGCTCGTCGGTGCCGAACCGCATGATCGTCGGCCCCACAGTGTTGATCGTGAGGAACGGCACCGGTACCCCGGCGATCGCGGCCTCGTCGGTGAAGATCAGCTGGTCGGTCACCGACGCGCCCCTGCCGCCGTACTCGGCGGGCCAGCTCAGCGTCAGCCAGCCGTCCGCGCCGAGCTGGCGCACGACCTCACGGTAAGCGGTGCCGTCACCGTAGTCGCCTTCGGACCTGGCCAGCCCCTCGCGCCGCTGCGGCGTCATCAGCTCGGCGAAGTACCCGCGCAGCTCGGCCGCGAGTTTCTCCTGCTCTGGGGTGTAGCTAAGGTGCATCCGCCCTCCGCGCCGCTCGCGCGCCCGACTAGGTAGAACGTGTTCTACTCTAGCCAGGCGCGCGGCCGGCCACTAGCCCGGCGGCAGCAGGATGGCGCTGTCACCGAACTCGTGCCAGAGGTAGCCGGCCTGCTCGGCCTCGGCGTAGGCGGCCTTGACCAGCTCGGCCCCGGCGACGGCCTGGAGCAGGGCCAGATGCGAAGCCTCTGGGTCGTGCCAGCCGGTGATCAGGCCGTTCACCGCCCTGGCCGGGTGGTCTTGGCCTAGGACGAGTTCGGTCCAGCCCGCGCTGGCGCGCACGGTGCCGGCCTCGTCGGTGGCGCTCTCGACCGCCCGGGTGCAGGTCGTTCCGACCGCGACGACCCGGCCGCCGGCTTCGCGGGTCAGGTTGATCAGCCGCGCTGTCTGCTCGCTCACCGTGAACCGCTCGGGCAGCGGCGGCTCGCCCGTTTCCAGCGAGGCGACGCCGGCGTGCAGCGTGATCGGCGCGAAGCTGACGCCACGGGTGATCAGCCTGGTGACCAGCTCGCCGGTGAACGGGCGTCCGGCGCTCGGCATCTCGGCGCTCCCTGGGTCGCGGGAGAACACCGTCTGATAGTCGGAAATCGGCCAGGGGTCGGGAACGTGGGAGTACCTGATCGGCCTGCCGTACCGGGCGAGCGCCGAAAGGACGTCGTCCGGCCAGTCCAGGCTCGTGAGCCACATCCGGTTGCTGCCAGGGTGCTGGCACATCATGGTGACCGAGAGCCCGCCGGACAGCCTGATCAGCTCGCCCGGGCAGACGTCGAGCACCCGGCCATGGTCCGGGGCGCTGGTGCGCAGTTCGGTGAGCCAGGTGGCGTCGTCGAGCGCGGTGGAGAAGTTCACCGTGACCGGGCGGCCGTCTTCGCGGCGACCGTCCAGTGCGGCGGCGATGGTCGCCGAGGTGTTGACGACGAGCAGGTCGCCGGGGCGCAGGTACCTGGGCAGGTCGCTGAAGATCGCGTGCTGCAGGCCGTCCGGGGTGGCGGCGAGCAGGCGGACGCCGTCCCTGGCGATGCCTCGGGCTTCTGGCGGCCTCGTCGCTGAGGCTCTCATCGCGGCGCTCCGATCGCCTCGCTGGCCAGGAGGTCGCTGGCGCGGTACCGGCCGCTCGGCGGGCGTTCGTCCAGCAGGCGCAGGAAAGCGGGAACCACGGTGTCCGGCTCAGGGCGGTCCGAGATGTCCTCGCCGGGGAAGGCGAGCTGATGCATCTCGGTGCGCATGTCGCCTGGGTCGAAGGCGTAGCAGCGCAGCCGTGGCTCTTCCTCGGCGAGCACGTTCGTCAGCTGGTCGAGGGCGGCCTTGGCCGAGCCGTAGCCGCCCCAGCCCGGATACGTTTCGACGGCGGCGTCGGAGCTGACGTGCACGACGGTGCCTCCGGCCTGGGTGAGCGGCTGGGCCAGCAGCTGGAACAGGGCCAGCGGCGCGATCACGTTCGTCTCGAAGACGGTGCGCAGCTCGTGGAGCGGATAGTCGGCCAGCTGGGGGAGCGGGCTGTGGCCCAGGGTGCTCGCGTTGGCTACGAGCAGGTCGAGCTGGCCGGGCTGGCGGGGCTGGCGGGATTCGCTGAGCTCGCTGACTGCGGCGGCCAGGCTCGCGCGGTGCGCCGGGTCGACGACGTCACCCGGGATGGCGACGACGCGGTCCAGGCCGGCCGTGGCCGCGCGCAGCTCGTCGGCTCGGCGTGCGTCCACGATCAGCGACCAGCCGCGCTCGGCCAGCGCGTGAGTCAGGGCGCGGCCTAGTCCCTTGGACGCGCCGGTAATCAGGGCGGTGGGCATCAGATTTCTCCTTGCTGTCGGCTACCTGCCATACTGATAGTTGAAGTCAACTTGAAGTCAACTCTCGACGGAGGTGCACCGTGCAGAGCACGGACCTGCTCACGGTCGGCGAGATCGCGCGCCGCGGCGGCTTCGCGGAGTCGGCGGTCAGGTACTACGAAGGGCTAGGACTGCTGACGGCGACCAGGACCTCGGGCGGCCAGCGCAGGTTCGAGCGCAGCACGCTGCGCAGGCTCGCCTTCATCAGGGCCGCTCGGAACATCGGCCTCAGCCTGGACGAGATCTCCGCGGCCCTGGCCTCGCTGCCCGCCCAGCGCACCCCGAACCGCGCCGACTGGAGCCGCCTGTCGCGAAGCTGGCGTGAGCGGCTCAACGACCAGATCAAGGCGCTGGAAGCGCTCCGTGACGGGCTGGACTCGTGCATCGGCTGCGGCTGCCTCTCGCTGGCCCGCTGCGCGATCTCGAACCCCGCCGACACGGCCCGCAGTGGCGGCCCGGGCGCCGCCTACCTGCCCAGACCCCTGCGCCGCGACCTTTAATGCTTGCAATCTAGCTGCACCACATGCATAATGCAGGTATGACCGTATCGATCACTGTGCGCGACGTCCCGGACGAAGTGCGGGATGAGCTGGCGGCGCGGGCCGCCATGACGGGTCGTTCGCTCCAGGAGTACCTGCGCTCCACGTTCATCGACATCGTGCGTCGCCCCGACGTCGAGGTGCTGCTATCCAGGGTGCAGCTGCACAAGGCGGCGACCGGGTCGATGCTCTCTCCGGAGCAGATCCTTGCCTTCAAGGACGAGGATCGCCGATGACCGGAGATGGCGTCGTGCTTGACGCCTCGGCGGTCGTGGCCGCTCTCGTGGACAACGGGCCGGCGGGGCGCTGGGCGGAGCAGTTGCTGATCTCCGGGCCGCTGGCTGCGCCACATCTCCTGCCAGCGGAGGTAGCCAGCGTGTTGCGGCGCTCGGCGGCGGCTGGCCTGATCTCGGCCGACGCGGCGGCACTGGCGCACGCCGACCTTAGTGATCTGCGAGTGGAGTTGTTTCCCTACTGGCCGTTCGCGGAGCGGATCTGGGAACTGCGCGCGAATGTCACCTGCCATGACGCCTGGTACGTGGCCCTTGCCGAGTACCTGGGCTGTCGGCTGGCCACTTTGGACATGCGCCTCGCGAGAGCGACCGGGGTGAAATGCGAGATCGTGCTCCCCGCGAGCAGTCACCTAGACTAGAACGCGTTCTAGTTCGCTGCTGGGGCCGGAGGCTGGCGTGGGTGAGGCGTTCATTGTCGGTGCGGTGCGGACGCCGGTGGGGCGGCGTGGCGGCGGGCTAGCCGAGGTCCATCCCGCCGACTTGGGCGCGCACGTATTGTCCGCGCTGGTCAGCCGCACCGGGATCGATCCGGCCGCCGTGGACGACGTGATCTTTGGCTGCGTGGACACGATCGGGCCGCAGGCCGGCGACATCGCGCGGACGGCGTGGCTCGCGGCCGGGCTGCCGCAGGAGGTGCCGGGGGTCACGGTCGACCGGCAGTGCGGGTCGTCGCAGCAGGCGGTCCACTTCGCCGCCCAGGCGGTGCTGAGCGGTACCTCGGATCTGGTGATCGCTGGCGGCGTGCAGAACATGAGCCAGATCCCGATCGCTGCGGCGATGACTTCTGGGCAGGCGTACGGCCACGAGGACCCGTTCTCCGGGTCGGACGGCTGGGTCAGCCGGTACGGGGACCAGGAGATCTCGCAGTTCAGGGCGTCGGACCTGATCGCCTCGAGGTGGGGGATCGACCGAGCCGAGCTGGAGCGGTACGCGCTGGCCAGCCACCAGCGCGCGATCGCGGCCGTCGACGACGGTCACTTCGAGGCCGAGATCGCACCCTACGGGCCGGTCGCGACCGACGAATGCCCTCGTCGGGACACCTCGCCGGAGAAGATGGCCAAGCTCGCGCCGCTGCGGCCGGACGGCCTGACCACGGCGGCGCTGTCGAGCCAGATCGCCGACGCCTCGGCCGCGCTGCTGATCGCGTCGGACCGGGCGGTTGCCGAGCACGGGCTCACGCCGAGGGCCAGGATCAGGCATCTGTCGGCCCGGGGCGATGACCCGGTCCTGATGCTGACTGCGCCGATCGCGGCGACCGAGCATGCGCTGCGGCGGGCTGGCCTGTCGATAGCCGACATCGACCTGGTCGAGATCAACGAGGCGTTCGCGCCGGTCGTACTGGCCTGGCAGCGCGAAACGGGCGCCGACCCCGCCCGGGTCAACGTCAGCGGCGGCGCGATCGCGCTCGGTCACCCGCTCGGCGCGACCGGTGCCCGGCTGATGGTCACCCTGCTCCACGCGCTGGAGCGCACGGGCGGCCGGATCGGCCTGCAGACCATGTGCGAGGGCGGCGGCCAGGCCAACGTCACCATCATCGAGCGAGTCGGCTAGGGCTCAGGCGGTTACTCGCCGACCTCGCCGGTGCTCAGCTCGGTGACGACATCCAGGTGCCCGAGATGCCTCGCGTACTCCTGCGTCATGTGAAAGAGCACCCGCTCCAGGGACGCCGGCGGATCGCCGTTCCAGCGCTCGCCCGGCTGCCCGATCTCATCGAGGTCGTGGGAGGTGATGATCCTCGTGCTGGTCGTCGCCTGCTCGGCGAGGTCGGCTAGCAGGCTGTCGAGCGTCTCGCTCTCGGCGACGAACCACCGGTCGTCCACGTGATCGCCCCACGGCTCGGGGACCTGGTGCCCCTCGAATCCCCACACCAGCCACCGCCGCTCCATGAACCGGAGGTGCTTGAGCAGTTCCAGCGGCGTCCACCCGGACGGCAGGCGGCTGCGCCGCAACTCCTCAGCCGGCAGGCAGCGCAGCTTGTCGGCTAGGTGTGACCTGAAGAACTCCAGGTACCTCACGAAGACCTCGGTGCGCGAGTCGGCTGGAGTGGTCGGGGAAAAGAACGGGATGTTCTGAGGAATCTGCTCGGTCAAGGCGCTTCAGCCTTCCGGTGCGACGAATCTGGCGATGATAGCGATTCCCACGGTCAGGACGCAGAAGATGATGGCGGCGATGAGCGCGCTTTCGAGCACGAGGCCCATCGTCGCGACGCCGAAGAGGACGATCTCGGCGGCGAGCCGCCACGGGTCCCGCAGCCGCCGCCTGGCCTGCCGGGCGATGACCAGCCCCCAGATGATCGCGGCGACGATGGCGCCGCCGATGGCCAGCGCGATCCTGATGCCGATCGGTCCGGTGGCCTTCGCGCCGACGACGGCGAGCGTGGCGAGCAACGCGAGTTCACTCAGGAACCGCAGCGTCAGGACGGACGCCTGCACCGGCCCCGAGCCCAATGAAATATCGGGCTTATCCGCATCATTCTCGTCAGCCACGCCATTACCTTACTTACTCCAGCACGCCGAGGCTGGTTTGTGAGGTTACGGTAATCTTCGGCGGACTGTCGCATAATCCTGCGCCGAGTTCGGGGTGGTCGCGGATGTCGAGGATGGGCGGCGCCGGGTCCAGTCCGGGTTCGCGGTTTCCGTGGGGACTTCGCACTTCGTGGGTATTTTTTCGCACATATAGCTGAAAAGTACCCCCGAAGTGAAAACCACCCACGCAAAGCGCGGTCAAGTCTCCGCGATCAACAACCCAGCAGGCCGGGCATCAGGCGCCGGGTGCGACGCGCCTAGCTCCGCGATCCGCCTAGCTCCGCGATCCGCTGGTGCGCTTGCGCCATGATCGACTCGATCAGCTCCGCGCAGGACGGCAGGTCGTCGATCAGCCCGGCGACCTGACCGGAGGACATCAGCCCCAGCTCGGGCCGCCCGTCCACCATCGCCGCCCGCAGCAGCATCGGCGTGTTGGCCGCCATCAGCACCTGGGCCCAGCTCAGCTCGGAGGCCCGGCGCATGGCAAGGCCCTGGCTGATCAAGGCCCGCCAGCTCAGTCCCGACTCGGCGCGGAACGCGCCGGCCGCCCGCACCGACCGCACCAGCCCGGACACCCGCCCCGCCTGGTCGAGCCGCTCGGTCAGCGGCGTGCGCAGTACCCGATGCGGCACGCCGTCCACCTTGGTCGTGACGACCGTCCCGGTGACGTCGCTGGCCAGGTAGACCGCCTTGACCGCCTCGGCGACCGGGCTGTCCGAGGTCAGCAGGAACCTCGTGCCCATCGCGATCCCGGCCGCGCCGTAGGCGAGCGCGGAAACCAGCCCCCGCCCGTCGAAATACCCGCCTGCAGCGATCACCGGGATCCCGACCGCGTCGACCACCTGCGGGATCAGCAGGCTGGTCGGCACCGACCCGGTGTGCCCGCCGCCCTCGCCGCCGGTCGCGATGACGGCGTCGATGCCCCACCCAGCGACCTTCTCGGCGTGCCGCCGCGCCCCGACCGAGGCGATCGTGACCACGCCAGCGTCGCGCAGCTTGCTGATCAGGTCTGGTTTCGGCGCCAGCGCGAACGAGGCGACCGGCACGCCCTCGGCGATGATCAGGTCGATCCGCTCCCGGGCGTCGGCCGCGTCAGCCCTGAGGTTGACCCCGAACGGCGCCGGCGTTCGAGCTTTCACTTCCCTGATCGCTGAACGCAACGCCGCCACGCTCAGCGTCGCCGACGCGATGATGCCGAGTCCGCCGGCGCAAGACGTCGCCGAGGTCAGCCTGGCGCCGGCCACGTAGCCCATCGCGGCCTGGACGATCGGATACCTGATCTTCAGCAAGTCGGTGAGCGGCGTGCGGAACTCCGGCAGCGGGCCGGAGCCCAGGCCGGTCATCGCAGTTCGCTGTCGCGCTGCCCGGCGGGATCGAGTCGCTCCCTGATCAGCGCGAGCTCGACGTCGGTCGGCTCCGGGGTGACTGCCACGTCGTCGGGGACGACCAGCTCGAACCCGGTCAGCTCCCGGACCTGGTCGACGGTGCTTCCCCGATGCACGGACCGCAGCCGCATCGAGTGGTCGGCGGCCGCGAAGTCGAGCACGGCCTTGTCGGTGACCACCAGCCGCAGCTCGTGACAGGCTGGCGAACGGTCGTAGCCAATCCCGGACACCACGTCGACGTGCTCGACGAACACTCTCGGGGAATGCCTGGGTACCCAGTAGCTCACCGGATGGCTGATCGTGTTCCCGGGTGCCCCGCGAAAGCCCAGCAGCTGCGCCTTCGGCCTGGCCCAGTCGCCGATCGCCGAGATGTTCTGGTTGCCGTACCGGTCGAGCTGGGCGGCGCCCATCATCATGTGCCGCCGCCCGGTCGCGACCAGCCTGAGCACGTCCCGGTAGGGCATCCAGCCCTCGACCTGGTCGTCGGCGTCGAGCAGCATGGCTTCCCCGTCGGTGACGAGCAGCTCAGGGGCGAACGTCAGCCGGGCCAGCCTCGCGCCGAGCGAGGGGATGAGGCCCATCGGGCTGGCCAGGATGGCGCCGTCGCCACGCCAGGCCTGGGCGCAGGCCACGACGCAGCGCTCCGCGAGCGAAGCCGGCTCGCCCCCGTGGCCGGTCACGCTTGCCTCGCCCGAACAGCGGCCTGATACGAAACCTCGTCACCGTCCAGGTAACTCGCTCGGAACGCCGCCCAGCTCTCGTCGCTCCCGGCCGCCTTCGCGTACTCGCCCTGGAACGACTCGTCCCTGCCGTAATCCGGCACGCACGACGTGAAATGCGCCCCGCCCGGAGTCTCGACCACGCCCTGCACCATCGCCCGGTTGACCAGCAGCGACTGTGGCGGTCCCGTGTCCAGCAGCGTCCCGGCCGGCACGATCCGCTCACACGACAAGAACGCCCGGTCCGCCGCCAGGCAGAAGAGATCGTCGAAGTACGGATCAGGCCCGAGGTACTGCCCGTTCCCGCCGGCGTCGGCCCGGTTCAGGTGCACGAGCGCGACGTCGAGCCGCAGGGCAGGCACCGCGACCAGTTCCTCGCCGTCGTCGTAGGGCGAGCGGACCGTGCGGAGCTGCGGGTTGACTCGCAGCACGTCGGACCCGAGTCCGGCCCTGGTCGGCAGGAACGGCAGCCGCTGGGTCGCGGCGAGCAGCCCGAACTGCATCATGCCCTCGTCGTACTCGGTCAGCTCGATCGCGCCCGCCTGCCTGGCCCGCCGGTAGTGCGGTTCGAGCGGGATCGAGTCGAGCGACACGAACCCGCAGACGACCCGGCGGACGGCGCCGGCCGCGATCAGCAGCCCGACGTCCGGCCCGCCGAAGGAGACCACGGTCAGGTCGGTCACGCCCGTCCGGGCGAGCGCCCGCACCAGCGCCATCGGCTTGCGCCGCGACCCCCAGCCGCCGATCCCGATCGTCATGCCGGACTTGATCGTCCCTACGACGTCGTCGATGCCGAGCACCTGCTCAGTCACGAGCCCGCCGCCTCTTTTGGCTCGCGGTTGACGAAGCTCTGCCTGGCCTGGTCGGCGATGCCGGACAGGTTGAGCTCGAAGGTGAACCCCTGCTCGTAGCGGTAGGAACGCCGGACGTCGACCGGATCGATGCCGTTCAGCGACTGCTTGGCGAGCCGGATGATCTCGCCGTTCTTGCTGGCGATCTCGGCCGCGACCGCCCGTGCTGTCGCCCGGAGCTGGTCTGCGGGCACCACGTCGAGCACGGTCCCGTAGGCGTGCAACTGCATCGCGGGCACGGTGCGGCAGGTGTAGACCATGGTTCGCATCAGCTGCTGCGGCACCAGCCTCGACAGGTGCGTCGCCGCCCCGAGTGCGCCCCGGTCAACCTCGGGCAGCCCGAACGAGGCATCCTCGCTCGCCACCACGATGTCAGCGTTTCCGGCCAGCCCGACCCCGCCGCCGAGGCAGAACCCGTGCACGGCCGCCACGACCGGCACCGCGCACTCGTACACGGCGGCGAACGCCGCGAAGCAGCCCCGGTTAGCGCCGATCAGCGCGTCGTGCCCGGCGGTCCGCTGCATCTCCTTGATGTCGACCCCGGCGCAGAACCCGCGCCCGTTCGCGGCCAGCACGACCGCCCGGATGCCGGCGTCAGCCCCAGCCGAGGTAATAGCCTCGGCGAGATCGAACCAGCCCTGCACGGGCAGGGCGTTGACCGGGGGAAAGTCGATCACCACCTCGGCAATTCCGTCGCCCGCGCTGACCTCGATCGCCATGGAACCCGCCCACCTACCCAACCAAGCGTTTGCTCGGCAGGCTAACACGCCGCCGAAACCTCAACCCCAGCTTGACCCCCACCAAACTCACAACGACCGTGCCGCAGCACCAGCAAGCTCACAACGATGAGCCGCGAGCTAGGCCCGGCCCCGCCGGGACCGGCCGCTAGGCGGCCTGGATTTCCGTGGGCGGGGCTGCGGCGTCGGCTTCGGGGGTGTACCGCATGCGGCCTCGGTCGATGACGACGGCGCCGTTCTCGGTCGCGGTCTGGAACAGGGCCTCGCCGGCTTCGAGCCAGATCGAGACGACCAGGGAGTCGCCTGGGAAGACCGGTCGGCTGAACCGGCCCGACATGCCGAGGAACCGCGCCGGGTCGGACCCGCAGACGGCGTGCAGCAGCGCCCGCCCGGTCACCCCGTACGTGCACAGGCCGTGCAGGATCGGGCGGTCAAAGCCGCCGCGAGCGGCGAACTTCGGGTCGGCGTGCAACGGGTTGCGGTCGCCGGACAGCCGGTAGACCAGCGCCTGCTCGGGCCGGGTCTCGTACGTGACCCGGTGATCGGGATCGCGGTCCGGCTTCGCCCACGAGTCGCTCGGTCCCCGGTCGCCTCCAAAGCCGCCTTCACCCCTGATGAACGCGCTGCCCCGGGACGTCACCAGCGGTTCGCCGGTCGCCGCGTCCACGGCGACGTTCTCGGTCACGACCAGCGCCCCCGAGCCTTTGTCGTACATGCCGGTCACCGTGGCCGTCGTCCGCACCGTGCCGGCGGCAGGCAGTGGCTGGTGCAACTCGAAGGACTGCTCGGCGTGCACCAGCAGAGCCCGGTCGAAGTCGCCGTAGCTCTGGCCAATCGACGCCTGGGCGAGCAGCACCGCGTAGGTCGGCAAGGCCTTCTGGGTAATGCCCTCGGAGTTCTCGGTGGTGAACTCGAGTTCCCTCAGCGGATCGCCAAGGCCAGCCCCGACGCCGACCGCGTAGAGCAGGGAGTCCCTGGAAGTCCAGGACCGCTCCTGCGGCTCGCCGGGCTGTCCGATCACGCTGTGGTGCAGTGCCATCAAGAACCTCCTGGAGCCCGGCCTTGTCTAGAATTCAGTTCTAGAATTATGCTGGCCCGGCAGTACCTCAGACAAGGCTTGGAGCGCCGCCATGGGCCTGCTTGACGGAAGAGTAGCCATCGTCACCGGTGCGAGCCGTGGCATCGGCGCCGAGATCGCCAAGCGATTTGCCGCCGAAGGCGCGGCGGTCGCGGTGTCGGCTCGGACGACTGACCCGGGCACCTCGCCCTTCGCCGGCACGATCAACGAGACCGCCGACGAGATCCGCGCGGCGGGCGGCACGGCCATCGCTATCGCGGCCAACCTGGCCAGACCCGAAGACCGCGAGCACCTGGTCAGCGAGACGACGGCCCAGCTCGGCACCACGGACATCCTGGTCAACAACGCCGCCGTCACGTACTTCAAGCGGATCGAGGACTTCACGCCCAAGCAGTACGCGCTGATGTTCGACGTCCAGGTGGTGGCGTCGGTGCACCTGGCCACCCTGGTACTGCCCGGCATGCGCGAGCGCGGCGCGGGCTGGATACTCAACATCTCCTCGATCGCGGCCGTGCACCCCGAGATCCCGCCCACGGCGTGGGGCGGCCGTGGCGGCACTGTCTACGGCATGTGCAAGGCGGCCATCGAGCGGTTCTCCACCGGCCTCGCCGCCGAGCTCTACGACGACAACATCGCCGTCAACTCACTCGCGCCCAACAAGGTCGTCCCGACCCCGGGCACGCTGTTTCACCAGCTGACCACCGAGGACAACCCCAACTCCGAGCCGCCCACCGTGATGGCCGCCGCCGCGCTAGCCCTGTGCAGCACCGACCCGAAGACCCGCACCGGCCGCATCGCCTACTCGATCGACCTGCTCACCGAGCTAGGCCACCCCATCCCCGCCCGCTAAGTTGGACCTTGCTGTCGTCAGCTTCCTGCTCCCTCCGCCGCGTCGTTGTGAGTTTGCTGGTGCTGCGGCGCGGTCGTTGTGAGTTTGCTGGGCCTCGATTCGGGTTGAGGCGGGGCCGCTACACGCCGATTCGGGTGGCTAGGCGCTCGCGGTGGTAGGCGACGTCGCCCAGGAAGAGCTCGCTGGACTTGGCGCGCTTGAAGTACAGGTGGGCGTCGTGCTCCCAGGTGAAGCCGATGCCGCCGTGGATCTGGATGTTCTCGCCAGCAACATGGAAGTACGTCTCCGAGGCCAGCGCCTTCACCAGCGAGGCTACGGTCGGTACCTCGGGGGAGTCCTCGGCCACCGCCGCGGCCGCGTAGGTCACGGCCGAGCGGAGCGACTCGACCTCCATCAGGAGGTCGGCGCAGCGGTGCTTGATCGCCTGGAAGCTGCCGATCGGACGGCCGAACTGGTGCCGGATCTTCGCGTACTCGATCGCCATGTCCATGGCCCGCTGGGCGCCGCCCAGCTGCTCGGCGGCCAGCGCGATCGCCGCCACGTCGAGCACCCGGGCCAAGATGGCCGACCCGTCGCCAGGGGACCCGATCAGCCGGGCGGGCACCGAGGTGAACTCGCACCGGGCCAGCTCGCGCGTCTGGTCCAGCGTGGCGAGCCCCGTGCGCGACAGGCCCTCAGCCGACGATGACGCCGCGAACAAGGCCAGCCCGGCGTCGGTCCGGCCCACGACGAGCAGCAGGCTGGCGGCGGCGCCGTCCAGCACGAAGTTCTTGTGGCCGTCGAGCACCCAGCCATCGCCGTCCTTGGTCCCGGTCAGCCGGATCGCGTCCGGCTCCCACGAGCCGTCATCCTCGGTGAAGGCCACCGTGGCGACCGTCTCACCCGACGCGATCCCGGGCAGCAGGTCCTGCTTCGCCGCCTCGTCGGAGGAAGCCAGCAGCGCCGTCGCGGCGAACACCGCGCTGGCCAGATATGGCCCCGGGTACAGGGCGGCGCCGAGTTCCTCGAGGATGATCGCCTGCTCGGTGAACGTGAAGCCCGCGCCACCGTATTCTTCGGGGATCGCGATGGCCTGCAGGCCAAGCTGGCTGCCCGCATGGTCCCAGACCTGCTGGTCGTGACCAGGCGCGTCCATGATCTCCCGCACCCGGCTCAGCGGCGCCCGGTCGGCGAGGAACCGCCGCACCGACTCACGCAACTCGATCTGCTCGGCACTCATCGCAAGCTTCATGACCTATGACTCCTTAGTGATCACCAATACGTCCAGCGCCTCGAGCTGGTCACCCCGCACCAGCAGCGGGTTCACCTCGAGCGAGGTCAGCGCGCTGCCCAGGGACAGCGCCGCGTCACCGATCGACGCGATGACCTCGGCGAGCGCATTCAGGTCGGCGGCGGCCAGGCCGCGAGCCCCGGTGAGCAGCGGCAGCGCCCGCAACTCGCCGAGCATCCGCAGTACCTCGGCCCGGTCCACCGGCAGCACCCGCAGCGCCACGTCACCAAGCACCTCGACCCAGATGCCGCCGAGACCGACCGCGAGCACCGGGCCGAAGGTGGGGTCGACGGTGATGCCCGTGAGGAGTTCCACGCCGGGGGCGCGCATGGGGGAGACGGTGACTCCGTCGACGGGGTATCCGGCCGCTGCCCTGGTCACCTTGTCGTAAGCGGCGGCGACCTCGGCGGCGGACCTGACTCCTAGCACGACCGCACCGAGATCGGACTTGTGCGCGATGGCCGCCGACGAAATCTTGACTGCCACCGGGAACCCGAACCTAGTGGCGGCGCTAATCGCGGCGTCAACTGCGTTCACCCTGACGGATGGGACGAAAGGAACGCCGAAAGCTTCGAGCAAAGCTCGGCTGTCGTCCTCGCTCCAGGTGCCCACGGTCTGCACCGGCCGTGGCGTGACGCAGGAGGGGACGAGTCCGGTTCGGCCGCGACCGTCCAGCCAGCGCAGTGCGTTGCCGACCGCGCGCACGCCGAGGTCGATGCCGCCGAGCACGTGAATGCCGTGCTCGGTCAGCACGGTCCGGCCGTAGTCGGAAAGGTTGACGCAGGTCGAGCCCATCGGGATGACCGGGATCGGGGCGGCGGCGATCTGCTGGGCCAGCCAGGCGGCCCGGGCCTCGAACGCGGCGGCGAGCCGGTCGTCGGCCGGCCGCACGTCGGGCAGCGTCAGCCCGGAGTACAGGACGAAGTCCAGCCCTGGGTCACGGGCGGCGATTTCGAGCGCGGCGTCCGACGGGGTGAGCAGGCTGGTGCGCTGGTTGGCGAGGAAGTACCCGGTGACGTCGAGCGGGTTGCGCGCGTCGGCGAACGGCGGCAGGTGCTCGGCGATCGCGTCCGCCGTGGCGGCCGTGAAGGGCGGGATCTCGATGCCCTCGGTGCTGGCCCGGTCCGCGATCAGGTCGCAGGCACCGCCCGAGGTCGTGACCGCGCCCATCCGCCGGCCGCGCGGCCAGCGGGAGTAGCCGAGCACGGCGCCGGTGGTGAGCAGTTCCTCGATGCTGGTCACCCGGATGACGTTGAGCTGGCGGAGCGCCGCGTCGACGACAGCGTCGTCGCCGGCGATCGAGCCGGTGTGGGCGAGGGCGGCCGCGCTGCCCGCCTGGCTGGCGCCGGCCTTGAGCGCGACGATGGGCTTGCCGGCCTTGTCGGCGCGCCGAGCGGCGGCGGCGAACGCCACCGGGTCCGAGATCGCCTCAAGGAACAGGCAGATGACCTTGGTGTTCTCGTCTTCGACCAGGTAGTTCACCACGTCGGCGGTCGAGATCATCGCCTCGTTGCCGAGCGAGGTGAGCGTGCTGACGCCGATCGCGTGCGCACGGGCGAAGCTAAGCAGCACGCTGGCCAGCGCCCCGCTCTGCAGCGCGATCCCCAGTGGACCGGCCTGAAGCGGCGGTGGAATGGTCAGCGCGAACGGCGCGGTATGGGCGTGGGCGTTGAGGAACCCGAGGCAGTTCGGGCCGAGGATGGTGATGCCGAGCCCGGCCGCCTTCGCCGTCAGCTGGTCCTGCAGGGCCGTGCCGTCGCTGCCGACCTCGCGGTAGCCGGAGGCGAGGATGACCGCGCCCCGGACGCCGGCGGCCGCCGCGTCGTCGAGCACGTCCTCGACCGCTTCGAGCGGCACCATGATGAACGCCAGGTCCACCGGCTCGGCAAGGTCCCGCAGGCTGGCGAGCGCCGGGCGGCCGAAGACCTCTTTGTGCCGGCGGTGCACAGGAATGAACGGCCCGGTGAAGCCGGCCGTCGCGGCGCTGGCCACCAGGAACCGCGCCCAGCCCGAGGTCTCCGACGCCCCGACGACCGCGATCGACTTCGGTGCGAAGAACTCGGCCAGCCTGGCAGGGGAGACCAGGCTGACCGCGACCTCGGCGACCTCGGCCGGCGTGCTGGCCTCAGCGGTCGGCATTAGCGGAGGTCTGCCGTGGCTCCTTCGGCAGGCCGAGCGCCCGCTCGCTGACGATGTTGCGCTGGATCTCGCTGGTGCCCGAATAGATCGTCCCGGCCCGGCTGCTCAGGAAGACGTTCTGCCATTCCGAGGTCGGGTACCCGGGGCCGTCGGGCCTGACTAGCCCGTCGGTGCCGACGATGTCCATCGCGACCTCGCCAAGCCATTTGTGGTACTCGCTCCAGACGAGCTTGGCGATCGAGGCCTCGGGACCGGGCGGTCGGCCTTCGGCGGCGGCGGCGAGCGCCCGCAGCCCGTTGAACCGCATGATCTGCACGCCGGTGTAGGCCTTGGCCAGGTCCTGGCGGACGAGCGGGTCGCTGTTGCGGTTGCGCTTGCGTGCGGTCTCGACGAGCTCCCAGAATTCCCGCTCGAACCCGAGATGCTGAACGGTGACGGCGCCACCGCGCTCGTGCCCGAGCGTGGTCATGGCGACCTTCCAGCCGTTGTTGAGCCCGCCGATCACGTTGAACACCGGCACCCGGACGTGATCGATAAAGTCCTGGCAGAACTCGGCCGCCCCGGAAATCTGCTTGATCGGCTGGTAGGTGACCTCAGGCGCCTTGAAGGGGAACAGCACGTACGACAGCCCGGCGTGCTTAGGCGCGGCCGGATCGCTCCGGCACAGCGCGAACATCATGTTGGCCCGCGCCGCCCCCGACGTCCAGACCTTCGTCCCGGTGACCACGATCTCGTCGCCGTCGACCTCAGCCTTGGTTTGCACGCCGGCGAGGTCCGAGCCGTGGTCGGGCTCGGAGAAGCCCTGGCAGTAGGTGTCCTCGCCGGTGATGATCCTGGGCAGGAAGTGCTGCTGCTGCTCGGGGCTGCCGTGCACGATGATCGACGGGCCGACCAGGCTCTCGCCCATCCCTCGGCGTACTCGCGGCAGCGCGGCGGCGTGGAACTCCTCGTTCAGCACGGCCAGCCGCACGCCGTCCAGGCCCTGGCCGCCGAACTCGGCCGGCCACTGCGGGCAGATCAGCCGGGCGCCGGCCAGTTTCTCTTCCCAGTCCTTGTAGGAGGGATGCTCGGCCGCCCTCGCCAGCTCGCCGCCCCGGTAACCGCCGGCGGTGACCGCCATGTTCCAGTCGGCCAGTTCGGCGAGGCCGTCCGGCGCGCTGGTCTTCAGCCACGCCCGCGTGTCCGCGCGGAACTCGGCAATCTCAGGGCCAAGGTCAAGATCCATGCGTCCGCTCCCGCCACGCGCGTCGACGCCGAACCCAGCTCCCAGGCTCAGGGTCCAGAGCCAAATCCTAGAATCAAATTCTAGATCCGATGAGAACGCATGCCGCGCAGCGTTGTCAAGGCGGCTAGGCGGACGAGGCTCATGGTGACTCGCGCTACCTGCCGGCGACGAAGACGCCTCGGCGAGGTGGTTAAACGCAGCCGAATGGGTAGTGCCCATTCATGTCGGCGACGTTACTTGCCAATCGCTATCGCCTTGAGCGCTGCATCGCGATCGGCGGAATGGGCGAGGTCTGGCGCGGATCGGACCTGGCCCTGTCCAGGACCGTGGCCGTCAAGCTGCTGCGTGACCGCTATCGCGAGGACCCGGCCGCGCTGGCGAGGTTCGGAGCCGAGGCGAGGTGTGCCGGACAGGTCCGCCACCCCGGGGTCGTCACGATCTACGACTTCGGCGCGGCCGACCGGCCCTTCCTCGTGATGGAGCTGGTGGACGGCGCCTCGCTGGCCCAGGTACTCACCCGCGGGCCACTCACGGTCAGCCAGACCCTCGACGTCGTCGCGAAGGCGGCCGGCGCGCTCCAGGCCGCGCACGAAGTCGGCATCCTGCATCGAGACCTCAAGCCGGCCAACCTGCTCGTCGGTCCGGACGGCGAGATCAAGCTGACGGATTTCGGGATCGCCCATTCTGATGACGCTGGTTCCGGCGACGCTGGTTCCGGCGCCGTCGGCTCGCGCGGCACCGTCCTGGGCACTGTTGCCTACCTTGCCCCAGAGCGACTCGTCGGGGAGCCAGCCACGGTCGCCTCCGACCTGTACTCGCTCGGCGTCGTCATGTTCGAGTGCCTGACCGCGACTCGCCCGTTCTCGGGCACGCTGATGCAGATCGCGCAGGCCCACCAGCTTCGCGAACTGCCGCCGCTTCCCGCGACGGTGCCGCTCGAGGTCCGGGCTCTGGTGGCCAGGCTGACGAGCAAGGACCGTTCAGCGCGTCCGGCCAGCGCCGCCGTAGTCGGCGCCGAGGCAGCCATCCTGCGTGCGGCATTCGCAGGCAGCGACCACGACCAGGACTGGCGCGACCCGGGCCGACTCGAGCAGGGCCTGCTCGAGCAGGGCCGGCTCGAGCAGGGCCGGCTCGACCGGAGCTGGCTCGAACAGCGCAAACGCAGGCACGCCGCCCGCCGACTGCCGGTCGCCGCGACCCTCGTAGACTGCCCCGTCAGCTAGCCGCCGCCCCAGCCAGGCCGTCCAGGCGTGGCCGTCCCGGCGTGGCCGTCCCGGCGTGGCCGTCCCGGCGTGGTCCGGCCCGCTGCGGTCAGCCTGCGATCGATGACAGCAGTATGTGCTTACTTACTGCTGTTCAGCGCCGCTGTACGACAGCAGCATGGTCCTACTTACTGCTTTCCTGATGACGGTAAGTAGGACCATGCTGTCGTTGTGGAGGTCACCGCTCGGGACTTCGATCCCGCCTATGCGCCGGAAATATCCCGGGTTTAGTAATTTGACGCGTCCTCTAGGCGCTTGACGAACGAATCTGGACAGCTCCGGTTCTCGACCTTGTAACCCGACTTGGCTCACGGTCATGAACTCGCGCCACGACTATTGCGCTGACCTGCGGGTTCGGGGCCTGTGGCGGGCGAGCTTGCACACTAATTCCTGGTCACGCATGGCAGATAGTGTCTCGCGCGTGAGGACGGCATCGGGTCGCCGCGCCGCGACGGCTAGCCCGGCATGTCTGCCAGCCATGGGCTCAGGCCCTGCCGGGCGGCTTGCAGTACCTCAGCCGGGGTCAGGTCCGTTGCGTGCCCGATCAGGACCAGACCCCAGTTCTGGCGGCTGACGAGGCTGAGTGTAATTGCTCGCTCGCGTCGCAGGTACTCCGCCGCCGATGCGACGTCGCGAACCTCCGGCTGGACCTGATATCGGGCGAGCTTGCTGACGTACCACTCCAGCCATCCCGGTTCTTCCCGGGCCGCGGCCCGCGCCAACGCGACACCGGGATCCCCGTCCAGAAAGATCATGACCGGCCGGAGCGGCGCCAGAATGTCAGCGAGGCTGGCCATGAATGCTGTGATGGCCTGTTCGCTGTGACCCATGGCCAGCAGGGACGGCACATACGGCATGACAGCGTCAGCGATCACCACGTCGGTACCGGCTGCCCGGACCGAGTCCGCGAATCGGGCGGTTGCCGACAGCAGCGCATCCCGCTCGACCTCGCCAGTCGCCAGGAAATGCCCGGCCACTTCAGCGTATTGCGGCCTGGTCAGGATCTCTTCCTCTTCGAAGTGGTCGACTCGCAGGCCCGCGCCCGACAGCCACGCCGACAAGCCGCCGCACAACGTGGACTTGCCGATCCCCGGAGAGGCTCCCCAGACAGCGATGAGCATGGCCACGTTCTCAGATCTTACGACCGTCCGGCAGCATCACCGCGTGGCCGGGCACGCCCTCGGTGACCAGTCACGCGGATGACATGAAACAGGCCGGGCCTAGCCGACCGGCCATCGCCGGCACGCGGGCGAGCCCAAGACCACAAGTGCGATGCACTCAACCGCCTCGCCGCCTGGCGGGTGCGCACTAAGAGGTCCGGGCTCTGGTGGCCCGGCTGACGAGCAAGGACTGCTCGGAGCGCCCGGGCAACGCCGCCGCCGTCAGCGCCGAGGCAGCCATCCTGCGTGCGGGCCTCGCGAGCAGCGAGCATGACCAGGGCTGGCTCGACCAGCGCAAGCGCAGGCACGCCCGCCGACTGCCCGCCGGTCCGGCCCGCTGCGTCCGGGCCCGCCGGGGCCAGACCGCGACGACGACAGCAGTATGTGCTTACTTACTGCTGTTTAGCGCCGGTGTGCAACAGCACCATGGTCCTACTTACTGCCGTCCTGATAACAGTAAGTAGGACCATGGTGTCGTTGTCGAGGTGGTCCGCTCAAGGGTTCGGGCACTCTAGGCCGCCGGAAATCTCTGGATTAGTAATTCGACGCGTTCTCAAGGCGCTCGATGAACGAATCTGGGCAGCTTCGGTTCTCGATCTTGTAAATGCAGGTTTCGGCGATGCTGATGATGTCGACCGTAGCTCGGCGACCACTGATCAGTACGGTGAGAGTGAAGCCGTCGGCGGCGTAGTTTCCGAGTTTGCGCGCGGCCACGGAGAACAGAATGTTGACTCGATGACCTGGCTGTACTTGATATCCGAGAAATTTCCACAGTCGGAACTTCGGCTCGTCAGGTGGCCAGTCCCTGTCCGAGGTCGCATAGCGCAGGCGCGGTTCGACGGCCTCGTGGACCAGTCGTGCGGCCGGGAAACCTTTGAGCGGCAATAGCGTCGCGGATTCCAAGGTGACGACATGTCCAGTGCGATTGATCAGAAAGCCCGTGTATTCGACAGGCCGTCCCGGGCTAGACGAAGCCGTCGCCGATGCGCCCTCACCGAGGGTTCCGTCGAGACCGATCACCTGACTGTTGCAGGCCGTGACCAGCCCGCCCACGCCGGCAGCAACAAGGATCGCCAACCCTGAGCGTATTATCCTGAATTCTATGCGTATTACGAATTTCCTGCATTTTCTATTCGTTTTACAAACGAGTCCGAGCATCTCTGGTTTTCGGTCGGGACTATGCAGGTGCCGGCGACGCTGATGAGGTCGGCTGTGGCCCGGCGTCCGCTGACAAGTACAGTGACCGTAATGCCGGTGGCGCCATAGTTGCCGAGCTTGCTGGCCACGACGGAGTACAGGATGTTGACCCGGTGGCCTGGCGGTATCTGATACCCGGCGAATTTCCTCAGCATGATCCGCGGCTTCGTGGGCGGCCAACCCGTATCCGAGGTCGCATAGCGCAGCCGAGGTTCGATGGCCTCGTGGACCAGTCGGGCCGGACGGAAGCCTTTGAGCGCCATCAGCGTCGCGGATTCAAGGATGACGACATGCCCGGTGTGATTGACCAGGAAGGTGGTGTAATCGGCGGGCCGACCCGGGGTGGTAGACAGCCAGGCAGCAGCGTCCTCCCCGAGGCTCCCGTCGAGTCCGATTACCTGACCGTCGCAGGATGTGGTCAGTCCGACCAGACTGATGGCGATGAGGGCTATCAGTGCTGGTCGGACCAGAGGCGCATGACGCATCATTTGCCCTGCAGATCGTTCGACCACAAGATGGGCGTATCTGGCAGGTCCGCGTTGCCGCAGACGAACGCGGGACTCTTGCCGTTATTCCTGTAGGCGATGTTGATATCGTCGGTAAATCCCGTCGATCCGCTGACGTCGAGATTGTAAATCGTAGCTGAAGCCGAAAGCGTGACCGCCTTTGCGCGATCCTTATTCCAGCCGCCGTTTGGGGTGACGACAACGAGGCCGAATGGGTCCTTGCCGCAGCGGCCGTAGGGGTCTTTCTTGGGGGTACCGAATTGCTCTTTTAGTTTCTTTCCCGGCGGGAAGGCGTCGCCGGCGGCCTGAACGTATTCGGCCTTGAACTTACGTCCGCAGATACCGGTCTCTACGGCCGGTATCCGGTAGCGCTGCCGATAGAAATGTCCGAAGACGAAGTCGTTGAAACCGGGTCCACGGGTGAATGAGCCGCTGCCTCCGAAAGAATTCGTGATTGTAAGGTCTCCTGACAGCGTGTAGTTATCGTTTGGCGAATTGGAGGTGCCGACGCCGAACGTGCTGTCTGCGCTGGTCGAGTAGTTGAACGTCGCCGACGTGTGCTTGCCGTCGCCGTTCTGCATCTGCCCGATTCGATTCGTCTTCTCTACGGCCTTGCCGTCAGCGACCAGGACGCACTCGGGCGGATTCGGATTGCCCAGGGGCTTGATCGTGTCGAAGGAGGAGAAGGTGATGGTCGTCATCGGACCGACTATTGAGGCGGCATTGCCCGGCTCGGGGGCTACGGGAACTGAGGCCTCTGAGACGGCCCGGCGATCACCGAAGACGGCGACGAACGTGTACGTCGCGAGACCCGACGTTGTATTGGCCACGACTTGTCTGGTGATGGGGAGCCTGACCATCAGTGCTCCTGCGGTCGTGAGAGGTATCGTTCCCAGCGGGACCTCGTCGAGTTGCTGCGGGATGTCCAGACTGTTGAAGTTCTTGGGGATCTCAAGATAGATGAATAACTTTCCCGGTCCGGTAGCCGTTGCCAGATGTATCTGGACTGTCATGGTTTTAGTCGCTGATAGTGAAATGGCCGATAACGACCTAGCCTGGCCTGGCCGTTGCGCCTTGAGCGCTGACCGTAAAGGCGACCGTGCCGCCCAGTGCGGCCAGATTGGCTGCTGCGAACGCGGCTAAGCGCGTTAGGCGCAGGCTTCTCCCTGTGAGCATTGCTCGCTTCCTCCCGTAACTGAAACGTCCGGGAGTGGTTGCCGAAAGGTCGGCATCTGATGGGCGCCAGATGCCCGGGCGCTTCTAGCCAGCTTTGCTGATTATCATTAAGGAATCAGGCGGGGCTTGTCAAGAAATTGATGCTGTTTGTTCTGAAACTAGATTTAACATTGGTCCGCTTAGACGTGGATCAAGCGCTGTTAGTGATTTCAGGCGGGTTTGGCTGGGCCGTCGGCCATGATGCGGCGGGCGTACTCGATGACCGCGTCGATGATTTCGCCCGCCTGGCGGCGGGTGCGGGCGGCGGCTACCTCGCGGGCACCTTCGCCGATGACCGAGGTCAGGATCGCCGCGTAGAGACGGTCCAGCGAGGTGTCGGCGAGGCGGAGCAGGGCGTCGTTCTGGCTGATCCACTCGTGCACCCGACCGCGGCGCATCAGCTCGAAGCCGGGCGGGCCGTCGCCTGAGACGAACAGCATCGCGAGGTCGCGCCGGTGCCAGCTGCCCTCGAGGAAGGCGCGGGCACCGATGCAGAACAGCGCGGTCGGGTCGGTCTCGC
The DNA here is from genome assembly GCA_963737865.1 of uncultured Actinomycetota bacterium. Classification (GTDB taxonomy): domain Bacteria; phylum Actinomycetota; class Actinomycetes; order Streptosporangiales; family Streptosporangiaceae; genus Chersky-822. Next base: position 125,374 of record CAVTUG010000003.1, read on the forward strand.
CGGCCGACCGGGAGGCTGCGACGGCCTGGCTCGCGGACTTCTCGTGCGCGAACTGGTGATCCTGCCAGAGAGCGAGGAACAGCTCGTTCTTGCCGCCGAAGTGGTGGTACAGGCTGCCGACGCTCGAACCAGCCCGCTCGACCACGTCGGCGATGCTGGCGTGGGAGAAGCCCTGCTCGGTAAAGACGTCCCTGGCCGCGTCGAGCAGCGCGCGCTGAGTCTGTTTCGTGCGCCCCCACTGCCAGGCACCACTGTGTTTGCTATCACTGTGTTTGCTAACACTGTGTTTGCCTGCCGCTGCCTCTGCACTCACAGCTGATCTCTCCTGACTGGACTACCTGCTGCTTGACGGGTCAAGGCTCACTGTGCCAGGTTCGCCGCTAGAAGATAATTCCAGAAGATAATTCTAGTAATTGGGAGCTGGCCATGGGTCGTCTGGACGGGCGCGTTGCTATCGTGACCGGCGCGGGCCGGGGCATCGGCAGGTCGGTCGCACTCTTGCTGGCCGCCGAAGGCGCGTCGGTGGTCGTGAACGACCTGGGCTCGGCCGTGGACGGCTCGGGCAGCGACGCCAGCCCTGCTGGCCAGGTCGTCGAGGAGATTGCCAAGGCTGGCGGCAAGGCGGCGGTGAACGGTGCCGACGTCTCGGACCACGCGGCCGCCGAGGAACTCGTGCGGTCCGCGATCGACCACTTCGGGCGCCTGGACATCCTGGTGAACGTGGCCGGCATCTTGCGGGACCGGATGATCTTCAACATGTCCGAGCAGGAGTGGGACGACGTCATCCGGGTGCACGTGAAGGGCAGCTTCAACACCTCGAAGTTCGCCGCCGCGCACTGGCGCGCGCAGCGCGACCCGAGTGCTCAGAACCGGATCATCAACTTCATCTCAGTTTCCGGCCTGCACGGAGCACCTGGCCAGCCGAACTACGCGGCCGCGAAGATGGGCATCGTCGGGCTGACCTATTCCTGTGCGAATGCCCTGCACCAGTACGGCGTCACGACCAACGCGATCTCGCCCGGCGCGTCGACCAGGATGACGGACTCGGTCCCGTCCGAGCGCCGCCGCGCCAGGACGACCAGCGACGAAGAGCGATCCCCCGACAACATCGCGCCAGTTGTCGGCTACCTGGCCAGCCCGGAATCCGGCTGGATCAACGGGCGCATCGTGCACTCGGCCGGCTACGAGATAGCCCTCTACAGCAACCCTGAGCCCGTGGTCAGGATCATCGGCCAGGGACCGTGGGAACTGGACAGCCTGGCCGCTCAGGTGGAGCGCTCCTTCGGACCCGTGCTCAAGCGGGAGGGCCGGTGAGCGGCGGTACCAAGAGCAAGCCCGTGCCGGTCCCGACGCCGGAAACTCAGCCATTCTGGGACGGCTGCGCGGCTGGCGAGCTGCGCCTCCAGCGCTGCCTGGACTGCGGCGGCGCCTACTTTTACCCGCGCCCAGTCTGCCCGGCGTGCGGGTCGGCGCGGGTGGAGTGGTTCACCGCCAGCGGCGACGCCACTCTTTACTCCTACGTCATCAACCATCGCCCGGCGCCCGGGTTCGAAGCGGACGCTCCCTACGCGATCGCGGTCGTCCAGCTCGCCGAAGGCCCGCGCATGATGACCAACCTCGTCGGCGTGCCGAACACGCCCGAAGCGCTGGAGCTCGACATGCCGCTGCGCGTCACCTTCGAACAGCGCGGCGACGTGCGCCTGCCCCAGTTCACGCCGGCTGGGGGGCAAGCATGAGCACCGGAGTCATCGTCGCCGGCGCGGCCGAGACCAACGAGCTCGGCAAGCTGCCCGGCATCTCCACGCTCGGCCTGCACCTCGAGGCCGCGATGAACGCGGTCGCGGACGCGGGACTAACCCTGAAGGACATCGACGGCATCGCGACGGTCAGCGCGCCGGGTCCGGTCCAGGTCGCCCATGCCCTTGGGATCACGCCGCGCTGGCTAGACGGCACCGGCGTGGGAGGCACCTCGTTCCTCCTGCATGTCAGGCACGCGGCCGCGGCTATAGCGGCCGGTCAGGCGAGCACCGTGCTGATCACCCACGGCGAATCCGGCCGGAGCAGGGTCGGGGCGACGCGCTATGCCTCGGCGCTGTCCTCGCCGCCAGGACAGTTCGAGGCGCCCTACGGCGTGTTCGGCCCGACGACCGCGTTCACGATTCCCGTGCTCCGGTACATGAAGGACTACGGGCTCACCCACGAGCAGCTCGCTTACGTCGCGGTCGCCCAGCGGCGATGGGCGGCCAAGAACCCGCGCGCGATGTTCCGCGACCCGATCACGGTCGACGACGTCCTGAACTCCCGCCTGGTGGCCTACCCGTTTCACCTGCTCGAGTGCTGCCTGGTCACCGACGGTGGCGGCGCGCTGATCGTCACGTCAGCGGATCGCGCTGGCGATTTCCCCAAGCCAGCTGTTCATGTGCTCGGTGCGGGCGAGTCGTCAGAGACGCCGATGATTTCGCAGATGGTTGATTTCACCGAAAGTCAGGCGATGCGGCGGGCGGGCGCCGACGCCTTTGCCCAGGCGGGGATCACTACCAGTGACGTCAATCACCTGATGATCTACGACGCGTTCGCCCACCTGCCGATCTACGGACTCGAAGCGCTGGGGTTCGTGCCCAAGGGCGAGGCGGCTGGCTTTATCGCCGACGGCAACACCGAGCCGGGTGGCGCGCTGCCGCTGAACACCAACGGCGGCGGCCTGTCGTACACGCACACGGGTATGTACGGCATGTTCGCCATCCTGGAAGCGGTGCGCCAGGTACGAGGCGAGGCCGCAGCCCAGGTCGACGGCCCCGAGATCAGCGCCGTCCTAGGCAACGGCGGCATGTTCGCCACCTGCGGCGTCCTCGTACTGGGCCGTAGCCGACAATAGAAACTAGGGAGGGTGGATGGCAGGCGGTGCGGTAGCGATCGTCGGTGGTCGGGTGGTTCCCATCGTGGGCAAGCCGATCGAGGGTGGCACGGTCCTGGTCCAGGACGGCAAGATCACCGCCGTGGGCGAGTCGGTCGCTGTCCCCGACGGCGTCGAGGTGGTCGACGCTTCGGGGTCCTGGGTGCTGCCCGGATTCATCGACGCGCACGCGCACGTCGGCGTGCACGAGGAGGCCGAAGGCTGGGCCGGCAACGACACCAACGAGATGACCGACCCGGTCATGGCCCAGGTGCGGGCCATCGACGCGATCAACCCGGCTGACCTGGGCTTCCGTGACGCCATCACCGGCGGCGTGCTCGCCGTCAACGTCAACCCGGGCTCCGGCAACCCGATCGGCGGGCAGACGGTCGCGCTGAAGAGCTGGGGCCGCAGCGTCGACGAGATGGTGCTGCGTCAGCCCTCCGGCCTGAAGTCCGCGCTCGGCGAGAACCCGAAGCGCGTCTGGGGCGAGCAGCGCAAGACCCCGGCGACCAGGCTGGGTACCGCCGCCGTCATCCGGGGCGCCTTCGTCGACGCGGCCAACTACCTCGCGCGGATCGAACTCGAAGCGAGCAAGTCGCCCGCCGACCGCAAGCACGTCGACCGTGACCTCAAGCTGGAGGCGCTCGGCCGGGTGCTCAGCCGCGAGATCCCCTGGCGTCAGCATTGCCACCGCGCCGACGACATCGCCACCGCCATGCGGATCGCCGAGGAATTCGGCTACCAGCTGGTCATCGACCACGGAACGGAAGCGAACCTTCTGGCCGATGTCATCGCGGCTAAAGGCATTCCCGTGATCATCGGGCCGCTTTTCACCAGCAGATCCAAGATCGAATTGAGGAACGGGTCGCTGGCGAACCCTGGCCGGCTGGCTCAGGCGGGCGTTACCATCGCGATCACCACGGACCATCCCGTCGTGCCGATCCATTTCCTCGTGCACCAGGCCGCGTTCGCGGTGCGTGAGGGACTCGCCGCAGAAACCGCGCTGGAGGCGCTGACGATCAATCCGGCTCGGATCGCGGGAATCGCCGACCGGCTCGGGTCGATCGAGGTCGGCAAGGACGCGGATCTGGTCGTGTGGTCGGGGGATCCGCTGAACGTGCTGAGCCGGGCGCTGCGGGCGTTCGTCGATGGTCAGCAGATCTATTCGTACAATGATGGATCGCGGTCGTTTGTCGATCCTAATCCGCTGACGCCGGCTGGCTAAGATCGCCGAATGAGCGGGCTCGACTTCGCTGGCAAGGCGGTCGTGGTCACCGGCGGGACTCGGGGCATTGGGGCCGGCGTGGCCGCCTCGTTTCTGGCTGCCGGGGCGCGAGTGCTCGTGTGCGGGCGGAACGTGGTTTCCGAGTTGCCGGTCGCCCGAGGGGTGAGCGCCGACTTCGTCGCGGCTGACGTCCGGGATGCTGATCAAGCCCGCGGGCTGATCGCTGCTGCGGTCGATCGGTATGGCCGGGTTGATGTTGTGGTCAACAATGCCGGCGGAGCGCCGCCCGTGCTGGCCGCTGACGCGTCGCCTCGGCTGCATGCCAAGGTCATCGAGCTGAATCTGACCGCCGCGCTGCATGTGTCCCAGGCGGCCAACGCGGTGATGCAGGCGGCCGATGGCGGGTCGATCATCATGATCAGCAGCGTGAGCGGGACCCGGCCTTCGCCGGGGACGGCGGCTTACGGTGCCGCCAAGGCCGGGCTGGCGCACCTGGCGGTAAGTCTCGCCGTGGAGTGGGCGCCGAAGGTCCGGGTCAACACCGTGGTGGTGGGACTCGTCGGGACGCCGACGTCGGCCGTCCACTACGGGGGAGCGGCGGAAATGGCCGCTGCGGCGGCGAGCGTGCCGCTCGGGCGGATGGCAATTCCGCAGGATGTAGCCGATGCGTGCCTTTTCCTGGCGTCGCCCATGGCCGGCCATATCAGCGGGGCGTCCCTCGCCGTCCACGGTGGCGGCGAAAGACCAGCCTTTCTCTAGCGCGTTACGCCTGACAAAGGTGACTCGCACGGGCACCATAGGCATCAGCGGTTTCTGATCCGGCCGCTGAACCTCCCAACGACCTCTCGCTGTCGCCGTTCGCCGGAGATGCGCAGGCGCAGCGGATTGATGTCCGGCGGGTGGGCTCGCCAGAGGGCGGGCTCACCCGTCGGCTGCCACTTTTCACCTTACTTTTGGCGTCGCGGGCCGTTTAGAGATAATGTGCCCTCAGGCATTTCACGCAAAGTGAGCCTAGGGGTGGGGTCATGAGCGATTTCGACGTGGTTGAGTTCTGCCTGGATGACGGAACCCTTGTCCTAGCCAGCGCAATCGAAGTTGAATCAGACGCGCCAGCCGATGCGGGACGGCGCGGATCTTTGTCTTTCTCGCACGTCAGCGCCTCAATCCGGGGTTTGGCTGGCGAGCTGCACAAGGCGCTGCAAGCCGCCAAGCCAGATGTCGTGGTAGTCGAGCTCGGCTTTGACCTGGCGGTCAAGGGCTCGCAGTTGCTGGCGCTGATCGCCGATGCCGGGACGCAGGCGTCAGTCAAGGTCAGGCTCGAATGGCACGGCGACAGCGGTGGTTCGGTGGCCAAGTCCATCCTCGGCGGCGAGGATGACGCCGACGAGGCAGACGCAGACGAGGCAGACGCCGACGATTCGAGTCCCGACGAGTCATGACCGATCCACGGGGGGCACAGAGTTATCACAGCAACGAGCTGCGACGACTCATGGACGCTAGGACCGTCCAGATTCTGGGGAATGGCGTGCACGGCGGCAGCGGATCCTTTATCGCGCCAGGTCTCGTGCTCACCTGCGCGCACGTCGTTTCGACCGACCAGAATGCCGTGGCGCGGCGCGCCGTGGTCGCCTGGAACGGCCAGCAGCTGCCAGGTCAGGTACAGGCACATCCGCAGTCCTCGACCTCGGATCTGTGGCCCTATCCAGATCTCTGCGTCATCGAGCTCGACAAGCCGGTACCCAGGCATCCTTGCGTCGTGCTCGGCGAGTTGCGGGACATTCTCGGCACCGGGGTCTACCTGACCGGCTTCAACGGAATCTACGACCAGCATCAAGACCAATTTCAAGGCAAGAGCGGCGAACTCGACGGCCCCCAAGACTCTGACGACGGTCGGATGTGGCAGCTGAAGGACTGCGAGATCGCATCTGGGATGTCCGGCGGTCCCGTGCTCGATCTGAGTAGCGGGGTCGTGTGTGGCATAGCGAAGGCCCAGCGCAAGAGGGTCACGACGATGGGCGGGCTGATGATCCCGGCTGATGCCCTTCGGGCGACCTTTCCTGATGCCTGGAACAGGAATCAGCGCGCGAGCCGCGACGAGGAGAAATGGAACGAATGTCAAGCCGAGCTGAGAAGCTATAATCCCAATTTTCGGCTCCGGGCCGAGCAGCATCAGGCACTCCTCAGAGCTCAGGAGATGCTTAGGCTAAAGCGACGGGATCTCGAAAGACTGTGGCGCGCGATCGTCGGGGACCTAGGGCCCAAACTCCAAGATGACCTCGACAGCTTGCTCGATCTCGCCGACGCGCTGACGGATGCTCCACCGGGCGAACTCGACCCGTATGCCCGGCTGTTCGTGCAGCTTGAGATCGAAGCCGAACGCCAGAGCAGTCATGGCTATCTGGATCGGGCCAGGGAGATCGCGAAGTCGAGACGTCAGCGGCCAGCGCTGCGCAAGTACCTGAAGAATGCAAAGAAAGATGCGAGAAACGACCCCAAGAAATCGATGCCGGTCATCGTCGTCAAGCTCGATGAGCATTCACCGCATCGGCTTTCCCAAGTGGACCTTACAGTTTGGACTTACGGACGCGGTAGCACTTCTGCGGGCCAGGCCAAATGTGAGCGTGGCCCATATGACGTTTCACAACTCGAGAAGATTGTCACCGGAGCCCTGGAGGGTGCGATGCGTGGATTGGGTGGGCGGCCGCTCATCGAGTTCGTGCTTCCTGATCAACTTCTCGACGAACCGGTAGAGAAATGGGATATGCGGAGCGGCTGCCGGGCCGAGCAGGAACGAGACGAGGACTCGCCGCTGCTCGGCGAGGACTACCCAGTGGTGGTGCGGTTCGGCAGCCGGGAGAGTGAAGCCGAGGAGAACTGGCTGGGCAGGAAGCGTGAGTTCCAGAACGGGCGTACGCCTGCGCTCGGCAGCCCTGACTGGAACGGCTTGTGGGTCCGCTGCGGCGACAAGCGCGGTTGGCGAGAGCTGAACGTCCTGCTGGGGCAGGCAGGCTGCATGCCAGTCATCGGGATGACGGCCTGGCACTCGTGGAATGGCACTAATACGGTCCCGGCGGCTGTGCACGCGGCGCGCCACGCCGGTGCCTCGATCATCTTGTGGCATCACAGCCCCTGTCTGGACCACGCGAGGCCTGACATCGCGATCCCCTGCGGACGTCTCGACTTCCCTGGCGTGATCGCCCAGGATCTGGCCGACGTTGAATTCCAGCATCTGCCAAAGCGGATCCGGGAGGTTCGTCTCAACTCGGTGAAACACCTTAAAGACAAGGGATATCCAGGTCACGGCATCGCCCTTTTGTGGGATGACCCGTCGCGCCGCCCCTGGACGGAGCCGCTCGAACTCCAGGGCCCCTCGCCCTCCGAAACGGATGCGTAAATGAGTAATTGGCTGATCTACCAAGGTGATGGGAAGCCCCACGAGGGCATTACGGGGTTGCGTCGGCCTCCTCCCTGGCGAACGTTCGATCCCGTCGCTGGCTCGCCGAGCGCCGATCTGAGCCATGAAGGCTGGACCGAGACCGACCTCGCCAGAGGACGTTCGTATCGGGCTACGGCGAAGATGCTCAATGCGATCAACGCCGCCATCTACTTGCGCAGGCCATTGCTGGTCACTGGCAAGCCGGGCGTCGGAAAGTCCACGCTGGCTTACTCGCTGGCCTACGAGCTCGGGCTGCCCCCGGTGCTGCGCTGGTCCATTACCAGCAGTTCGGTGCTTAAGGACGGTCTTTACAGCTACGACGCCATCGGTCGGCTCCAGGCCGTGGACATGAAGTCCTCGGCGGTTCCTACCGAGATCGGCCGCTACCTGCGGCTCGGTCCGCTGGGCACAGCGCTGTTGCCGTCTCCTACGCCGCGAGTGCTGCTCATCGACGAGATCGACAAGGCCGACATCGACCTGCCCAACGATCTGCTGAGCACGTTCGAGGAAGGCCAGTACGAAGTGCCTGAGCTGGTCAGGGTTGCCGACAAATACGAGAGGGTCCGGGTGACGACGGCCGACCTACGTCCAGACGGCCAGGTCGGCTGGACCGAGCTTGTCAAAGGCCGGGTTCAGTGCCGCCAGTTCCCGATCGTGGTGATGACGAGCAACCAGGAGCGCCAGTTTCCTCCAGCATTTCTGCGCAGGTGCCTGCGGCTGGACATCGAGCTTCCCGATGCCGGCCAGTTGCGCAGGATTGTCGAGGCACAATTCGGTGTGCTGGGCGACGACGAGAGCGAGCTGATCGAGAGATTCCACGAGCAGTCGCAGGAAAAGGATCTCGCGACCGATCAGCTTTTCAACGCGATCGTTCTGACCTGCCGTAACGACCTTGAAGAACGCGAGAAACAAGATCTGCAGCGGCTGTTGCTGCGGTCACTGACCGACCTTAGTTAAGGTGAGGCGTGAGGGAAGTCGAAGACCTCCTTGCGAGCTTGGTGCAGCCGGGGGTAGAGGCGACGCACTGGGAGATCTCAGACGCACTGTGGCTGACCGCGCAAATGGTCGGAGCGCGGGCCGCTGACGACTCAGTTGTAGCGGTATCAAAGCCTTGTGAACCTGAGCCAGATCCGATGCCGCCGCCGATGCCGCCAGAGGCCCTTGATCCCGTTCCGCCGCCGGTGGGCGTGTCGTTGAAGGTACCTGCTGTCCCGCTCTACCATCCAGCGACATCTGAGCGTGGCCTGACCCAGTCCGCGCGCGGCGACGCTCTTCCGCTCCGGGTCCCCGACCAGCGTGAGATCCGGGCACCGCTTGAGCTGCAGCGTGCGCTGCGTCCGCTGAAGCGCACCGTCCGCACCGGAGCCGCAGCAATCCTGGACGAAGAGGCGACGGTGACCTGCAGCGCCGACACAGACCGGGGCATGGTGGTGCCGGTCTGGCGGAACGCGAGTGAGCGGTGGCTCAGCCTGGCGCTAGTCGTAGATACCGCGCCATCGATGATCTTGTGGAAGAGCCTCGTCGCCGAGCTCGGGCAGCTGATGGCTCAGCTCGGCGCGTTCAAGATGATCAAGATCTGGGAGCTGAGCGTCCAGAATGGGGTCGCGGCGATTGCGCCACCCGGTTCACCGGCGGCACCGCGCAGCGCACGCGAGCTGATCGATCCGGCCGGTCGCCAGCTCGTTCTGGTGGTCAGTGATTGCGTCTCCGACCGATGGAAACCCGGCGGCGCGGCAATGCGGGCCGTGGAGACCTGGGCGCGCACCGCGCCACTGGCAATACTGCAGCCGCTCTCGCAGGACCTCTGGTCGCGATCCGCCGTCCAGTGGCGCCAAGTTCGCCTGTGCTCGCCATACGCCGCAGCACCGAATGGAAGGTTGACGGTCGACAATCGCCCGGCGGAACGAGCGGGCCCGGTCGTCGTTCCAATCCTAGAATGCGAGGCTGACTGGCTCGCATCGTGGGCCCGCCTTGTCTCGGGCACGGAGCCTGTCGATGCCGCTGCTACCTTCTGTGTGGAGACAGCAGCGGCACCACGGACGACGAAGCGAAGATCCGGCGACGACGCTAGCCCAAGGAAAATTGTCGAGAGGTTCAGGGCGGGTGCGTCGCACGACGCGTTCAAGCTCGCCGGCCTGCTCGCCGACGTACCGCTCAGCCTCCCGCTCATGCGGCACGTCCAAAAGGCCATGCTGCCGGGTTCACGCTCGCTGCCGCTCGCCGAGGTCTATCTAGGCGGCTTGCTGCGCATGGCGAAGCCGTCGCCCGGCGAGGATGAGGCTGGGCCGCGCTTCGAATTCCTGCCGGGCGTGGACGAGTTGCTTCGCGGCACCGTGCGGCGGTCGGAGGCGCTGCGAGTCAGCGAGCTGGTAGCGGAGCAGCTGGCTCGCGAGCCCATCCAGGGCGGGTACGTCGCGACGGTCGGCGGGCCGGCCACGCCCGGCAAGTCTTCTGGCAGAGCTAGGCGGCCTTATGCCTGGGTCCCCCGATGGAAGCTCTTCAACATGGGCGGGTCCTACCGCCGGATCGCCACGAGCGCCGCGACCAGATGGGTAAGCACCGAGCTGGCCAGGCCGCTCTCGCCGCTGCGCAGCCGGCCGGGAACGGATCGGACCGGATCCTCCCGCGCTGCGCTGGCCTGGAGATTCAGCCGGCGGTTCAACCGAGGGGACCACCGGATCCCGCTGACGATGCTGGGCGCCCCAAGCAGCGGCAAGACCACCTTTGTCGCGGCGCTGAGCATTGCCCTGGCCCGGGACGAGGAAGTCGTGTCGGCGCTTGGCGGTGGCGAGCTCGCGCTGCGGCGCTGGTCGATTATCGGCGCCGACAGCCGCTCCAATGACGACCTGACGTCCATGACCCGGGCGCTGAGCAGCAGTCGCGGCTTTCCCGCGCCGACGTCCGGGGTGCAGCATCTGCGCTTCCAGCTTGGCGGCCGGGTATCTGTGGTTGACCGGCGACTCCTCGAGGCGCGACGCCGTTCCGCCTACCTTAAGTTCGACCTCGAACTGGCCGACACCGCAGGCGAACTCGCCCGGAACAGGTATTCGTATCGGGGCGAGCTTATTGACACCCTGCTGGATAGCCGGGGAATTATCTTCCTCTTCGATCCGGTCAGCGAAAAGCAGCGTGGTGACGCGTTCGCGCATCTGTTCGGAGTCGTGGCGGAACTGGCGCAGCGGATGAGCGAGGCGAATTCGTCCTTCGACGGATACCTGCCGCACTTCATCGCCGTGTGCATCTCGAAATTTGACGATGATCGGGTATACAGGTCAGCCAGGGAACTCGGATTGCTGACCTTCGATGCCGGTGACCGCTTCGGGTTCCCGCACGTCTATGAAGATGACTGCCGATATTTCTTCACTCACCTGTGCCGCTACTCGCGCAGCGGCAACGCCGACCTGATCATGCAGACCATCGACCAGTACTTCAGGCCGGACCGGATCAAGTACTTCGTGACCTCGTCGATCGGCTTCCACGTAGATCCGAGCACGGATAGCTTCAGTCCGGACGATGTGACGAACCTGGAGCCGGTGCCAGGAGACCCAGGACGGCAGCGCATCCGAGGCAATATCCACCCGATCAACGTCGCCGAGCCCGTGCTCTGGCTCACCAGGAAACTGGCCGCGAACTCACGCTGAGACCGGGTCCCGGCGTCACCGGTACTCGGCGAGGCGGATCCGCACTCCGGCCAGGGCCAGGACGATGATGGCCAGGACGGCGCCAGCCGGGATCAGGCCGGTCCATCCGGACGTGCCGCTCTGGCTGGCGCTGATCGCCTGGCTGAAGGCGCGCTGGTTGATGTCGATCAACCCGACGAGCGCCTTGTCGTAGCGGTAGAAGGCCCAGTTTGAGTTGCCAGGTGCGAGGCTGGTGTCGAAGCTAATCGCCCCGGACAGGCTGGCGCTGGGTTGGCAACCACCGGCAGAACGGTCCGCGGAGTTCAGCCCGCAGACCGTACCGCTGGCGAGCGCTCGCAGGTGGCGGTCATAGCGCTCGTAGACCTGATAGGCCAACAGTGTCTTTTCCGCCGCTGCGCGCTCGCCGGGGAAGGTGATGTTGCGGAACTCGACGCCGAAATAACCGTGGAAGAGCACGTCGGCATGATTCGCGCGGTAGGCGCTGATGGCGTGGGCGAGCGCGGCGTCGTAGCGGAAGATGCCGTCGACGTTCACGTCGGCGAGTTCCTCGGACTTGGTCTCGAATGCCTGCTGGTATTGCGTGGCCCGACCCGGGTCGACCAGGTAGCGGCTCTCGTCGGCGTTAGCGTCGTAGCTGAGCGCGCGGGCCTGCGAGAGCGCCAGGATCGAGTCGAACGCGTCCTGCTTGGCCACCAGGAGGTGCTGAGCCTGCGCGGCCAGCGAGATCGCTCCGGTCGCGGTGAGCAGGATCGTGACGAGAGTCGCCCCGGCGAGCGCGGGGTTGACAAGGCGGTTGTGAGTGGCCGTGATGAAGAACTGTACGCCGACGAGAAGCACAGCGAGGACCAGGCCGATGACGGCCACCAGGCCGGCGCCGCGCAGAGTGAGCGAGCGGCGCGCCTGGTAGACGGCTGCGAGCGCAGCCGCGTTCGCGGACGTCAGATTATGAGCGGCGGGCAGGATGTGCTGCTGGAGCAGGTCGGTCGCCTGCCGGTAGAGCGCCAGCGCGGTCGCCGGCGGCCGGCCGGGATGCCCGGGTCCAGCGCTTTCCAGGTAGCCGACCTGCCCCACTATCGCTTCGTAGCTGCCTAGACCGTCGAGAACCGCCTGCAGCGCCTGGCTCGCGCGTGGTCCGGAACCCGCGACCGCCGCCGCTAGCCGCAGGTCCTTGTCGACCGCCGCGCGGTCCTGCTCGTAGGTGCGCAGCGCCTGCTGGCGGTTCGACCCGAGGTTGCTGGCTGCGCCGACGAGCAGCATGTTGGCTACTTGCGCGTCCATGTCGTTGAGCCTGAAATACAGATCGGTGGTGGCGCGCACCTCCGGGGCGGCCTGGGTTCCGATCACCCGGGCGCCGCCGGCCACGCCGCTGAACACGGCCGCGATGACGGCGCCGAGCGCGACTGCGCCGAGCAACGTGAGCGCGACCAGACCTCGGAGGCGCTCGGGCGTGTTCCTCCAGCGAAACAGCCTGACGGCTCGGCTCGGAGCCCGGCGGGCAGGGGCGGCTGGCGCCTCGGGGGACGACGTGATCAACTCAGGTGCCTTTCTGAGGAAAGACGGCGACTACACGAAGGTCCGCGGCCGGACCGAATTCGCCCGCTCGACGAGGGCAATCCGGTCATCAGCGGTCCTGGCGAGGTGGGCGAGGGTTCGGTAGGTCCGTTCGAGGCCGCGCCGCAGGTCATGCTCGGACACCCCTTGCCCGAGGATCCGCCGATCCCAGCCGGTAGCGCCGTTCGGCCAGTTACCGGCCCGCGCGATCGACAGTGCCGACTCCAGCACCGCTGCCTCCGCCCGCTCGCGCCGCTCCGCGTCGAGACCGAGCGCTTCGAGCCGCTGACCGGCCTCGATCACCTCGGGCGGCGACCCAGCTCGACCCGGGCGGTAATCGCCGCCACCTGGGCCTGGGTGTAGTAGAACGACGCGGCTGGCACGGCGTCCAGGACGGCGATGGCGGAGAGCTGGTCGCCCAGCGCGAGCCTCGCCCTCGCCAGCCCGAAGGCGGCGGTGACGTGTGAATGGTCGGTGACCCACACCAGCTCGTAGTAGGTGGCGGCCGCCCGCAGGTCACCTGACAGCTCGGCGTCAGCCGCCAGCGCGAGCTTGGGTGCCGCCTCGCCTGGCAGCAGGTCGTAGACCTGGTCGAACCATTGCCTCGCAGGCCGGCCTGCGGCCAGCTCGGCCAGCCCGCGATACCAGTCCACCCGCCAGTCGTCGAGGTCGTCGAGGTCGGTGAGCGCAGCGGTCACCCGATCGTGCTCCCCTGTCTCGATCAGCGCCCTGATCAGGCGGAAGCTCGCCTCGGGCGACGTCACGCGCGGCGGCGTCAGCCGCCTGACGACCTCGGCCGGCGGAGCCGAGCTGAGGCCGGCGAGATACCCGGCGGCTGGGTCCGACGGGTCGGCGAGCGGCGCGGGAAGGCCGCTGGCCGCCTCGGCGCGGCCCGGCAGCCGGTCGGCGATCGCTACCGTCCGCAACTCGGGCTCGAACAGGCTGGAGCTGGCGGGTCGCTGCCGTCCATCCTCGGCAGCCAATACCTCGCGCAGGACACCTGTGAGCTGCTCGGCCAGGTCGGCAGCCGAGTCGAATCTCCGGCTCGCATCAAGATCAGTGGCCCGGCGCAGCAGCCGGTAGAAGGACTCGTGCTCGACCAGCATCGGCACGTCGGCCTGCGGCGGCAAGCTCGTCGCATAGTCACCGGAGTAGCCACGGAAATCGAAGGTCAGCACCGCGAGCGTGCGTGCGACGGTGTAGAGGTCGGAGCTGACGGATGGACCGTCCTGCGCCACCTCGGGCGCCTGGTAGCCGACCGTGCCGTAGATCGCGCCTTCTTCGTCGTCGATCCGGCGCACGCCTCCCAGGTCGATCAGCTTGAGCTGCTCCTCGGTCTGGATCACGTTGTCCGGCTTGAAGTCGCAGTAGACCAATCCCAGGCTGTGCAGGTATCCGAGAGCGCGCAGGACTTCGAGCGCGTAGGCGATGGCCTGCCCGATGGGCATCGGGTCGGGACGCCCGTTAGGCAGGCGACGGCTTGCCGCCATTTCCTTGAGCGACTGACCGCCGACGTATTCCATGACGATATAGCCGACCAGCAAACCGGTATCCGGATCCGGATGCTGCACGAAGTTGTAGATCTTGACGATGTTCGGATGCTCGACGGAGGCGAGAAACTGCCGCTCGGCCATCGCGGCGGCCATGGCATCGGCGTCGCCGCTGTCGAGCAGGCCCTTGAGCACCACCCATCGGTCGCTCACGTTCCGGTCGCGGGCGAGGTAGATCCAGCCGAGACCGCCGTGGGCGAGACAGCCAAGCACCTCGTACTGGCCGGCGACAAGGTCACCAGCGACGAGTTTCGGGCTGAACGAATACCGGTTGCCGCAGGTTCGGCAGTAGCCGCTCGACCTGGCAGGCAGGCCGTCGTGGCCGCGCCCCACCTGGCTGCCGCACCGGCTGCAGAACCTCTTGTGCGGCGGCACCTGCGGGTCGGCGAGAATCGCCGTGGCCGGGTCCCGGTAGGGGACGGGCGGTACCTCGACCAGGCCGATGCCGAGCAGCCCGCGCCTCGTGGTCCCGGTCGACCCGCCACGCGGCGCGGTGCGGCCCGAACCCGTGCGCCTGGACCCCGTGCTGCCAGAACTGAAGCTGGCCGACCCCGTGCTGGCCGACCCAGTGCTGGCCGACCCCGTGCTGGCCGATCCGGTATTCGCCGAAAGGACCGGCGCAGGCGAGGTCGCGGCCATTCCGCAGACCTCGCAGTAACCATCTTGAATTTCCCCAGCACAGCCAGGCTGGGTGCAAGCAGTCATCGTTAGCTCCCGCGTCCAGGCGCCCTGGACGTGGTTATGTTATGCCGGTGCCTGATATATGGCTGTTAGGATCGTGTTAGCCTTTTGTTCTACTCATTACGTGCCTCTTGTCGGCCCGCAGCGACGCGCCGTTGGATCGGGCCGCGCTGACCCGAAATTAGACCGTGGGCCGCTTTTAGCCCACGGTGAACTCGAATCTGCGCGAGGAACTGTCAAGCACCGTGGCGCCCTTGACCGCCCAGCTCGCGCCGAGTTCGCCCGCCAGCGTCGTCACCAGCTCGGGCAGGTCGGCGGCCGCATCCGCGTGCACGGCCTCGGCGACGACCAGCGCGGTGGTCGTCGAGCCAGAGATCGCTGAGCGCCCGCTCTGCCGGTTCGTCCAGCGCCGGGCGTGCACCTGGCCAGCGTCGTCGGCGAAGATCACCTCGCCGGCCTCGGGATGCTCGTGCTCGCCGCCGAACGTCAGGTAGTCCTCGTCCCCAGTGGCATAGCGCACGACCAGGTCACCGTCGATCCGCGCGACGTCGAACACGCCGATGGGCGTGGCAAAGGCCAGCGAGACAGCGTTGCAGAGATCGACCAGCGGGTGCAGCGAGGGCAGCTGCCCTTCCTTGCGGAACCGGCGGAGCAAGGACTCCGACGCGCACCGGTACTGGGTCGGCTTCAGGCCCATCTTGCCGAAGGTGCGCCGCCAGGCCTGGATTTCTGGCAGCTCGCTCTCGGTCCGGCCGGCTAGCCGGGTCGCGGCCGTCGCCGAGAACCGCTCAGCCTGAGCGCCGACCGCCACGTCCGGCGTGATGCCGGCGACGACCATGACTCCGGGGACAAGCTCGGGAAAGTCCTGCCAGATGATCTCTGAATGCTCGAAGAATGACATGTGTCTCGCGATGCTGGGAGGCGGTTGCCAGCTAGTCGCTGCTGCCGGCCGACTGGTCAGGAGCCGGACACCAGCTTGGCGTGGTCCCAGGAGATGATCCGGTTCGGCTCGACAGCGTAACCGAACCTCTTGCCCGCCGCCCGCTCCGCGTACTCGGCCAGCGCCGTGTCGCCAGCCGGTCCCGGATCAGTATCGGCGGCCGCCACCACGGCTGAGATCTGCCGCCCGATCGCGGCGATCTCGGCCGGCTGCTCGATGCGCCTCGCCTCGCCCTGGACAAGAACACCCTTGAGGTCGAAATATCGTTCGCCCGTCTCGACCAGGCAACTGATCCGGGGGTCTCGCTCGAGGTTGAATGCCTTCTGCGACCGGCGGTAAGTCCAGAACGTGATCTGGCCATCGGTGAGCACGTAATACATGGTGACCAGGTGCGGGAAGCCGTCAGGCCCGTTGGTGGCCAGCTGCACCTTGCGCTGGCTGGCCAGCAGGCCGGTCACCTCCGCTGGCGTCATCGCGACGAGGTCACGCTGCTTCATGGCCCGGTGAAGCCGATCGTCTTGCTCGCGAGCGGCAGCGTCGCCTCGCAGGCGAACCCGGCCCCGTCGCCGTCGCCGCTGAAGGCCGGGCCGAGCGCGGAAGCGATCGAGTCGAGCGTCCACATCCCGTCGTCAGAGCCGTGCTCGCCGGCCTGGAACACCGCCCTGAGCTTCGGCGGCTCAAGCACCGCGGCGACACCGCCGTGCACGACGAAGACCTCGCCGTTGATGGCGTGGGCTCCCGGCCCGGCCAGGTAGCTGACCAGCGGAGCGACGTGCTCGGGAGCGAGCGGGTCGACCTCGGCTGAAGGCGCCTCGCCCATCAGCGCCGCCGTCATGTCGGTCCGGGCGCGCGGGCAGATCGCGTTGGCCCGCACGCCGTATCTGGCGCAGCTGCGCGCCGTCGCGACCGTCAGCGCGACGATGCCCGCCTTGGCGGCCGCGTAGTTCGGCTGGCCGGCCGAGCCGAGCAGGAACGCCTCGGACGAGGTGTTCACGATCCTGGCGTAGACCGGGCCGCCCTGCCGCTTGCTCTGCTGGCGCCAGTAGCCGGTGGCGAGCCTGGTGGTCACGAAGTGCCCGCGCAGGTGCACTCGCAGGACCGTGTCCCATTCCTGCTCGGACATCGTGAAGACCATCCGGTCGCGCAGCACTCCGGCGTTGTTGACGACGATGTCCAGGCCGCCGAACGTCCCGACGGCGGCGGCCAGGAGCGCCTCGCCCGTCGACCATTCCGACACGTCGCCAGCGACCACCACCGCGCGGTCGCGGCCGAGCAGCTCGGCGACTGCCTCCACGGCTGGCCCTGGCAGGTCGTTCAGCACCACGTTGGCGCCGCAGGCGTGCAGGCCGATGGCCTCGGCCAGGCCCAGGCCGTTGCCCGCGCCGGTCACGACCGCCGTCTTGCCGGTGAGATCGACCGCCATGGTGCCTCCCGCTCAGTAACCAGGACCGGACAGGATGCCGCCGTCCACGACGAACTCGCTGCCCGTGCAGTACGAGGATTCGTCGGAGGCCAGGAAGAGCACGAGCTTGGAGACCTCAGCCGATTTGCCGAACCGGCCGAGCGGGAGCGCCTTGAGGTAGCGCTCGCCTCGCTCGGGGTCGAGCGTCTCGGCCGTGTCGAAGATCATCTTGGTGACGATGCCGCCTGGATGCACCGAGTTGACCCGGATGCCGAACGGGCCCAGTTCCTGGGCAGCTGACTTGGTCATGCCCCTGATCGCGAACTTGCTGGCCGCGTAGGCCGTGCAGTGCGCGGCGCCGGTGAGTCCCTCGATCGAGGAGATGTTGACGATCGAGCCGCCGCCTGCGGCGCGCATCGGCTCGACCACCGACTTCATGCCGAGCCAGCAGCCGACCGCGTTGACGTCGATCACCCGGCGGAAGTCGGCGAGCGGCATCTCGGTGATCGGTGCCTGCATCAAGATGCCCGCGTTGCTGACCAGGGCGTCGAGCCGGCCGAACCGCTCCACGGCGGTCTGGACCGCGTGCGCCCAGTCAGCCTCGCTGCTGACATCCAGGTGCAGGTACTGGCAGGACTCGCCCAGTTCGTCGGCGACCGCCTGACCGAGGTCGTCGAGCACGTCTGCCGAGACGACCCTGGCCCCTTCGGCGACGAAGTGCCTGACGTGTGACTTGCCCATGCCACGGGCGCCGCCGGTGATCAGCGCCACCTTGCCATCCAGCCGGCCCATGAGGCGCCTCCCGAGCAACGACACCGAACTAACCAACACCGAACCAAACGACACCGAACCGAACGACACCGAACCGAACGACACCGAACCAAACGCTTGCTTGGTGAGCCTACAGCGAGCACTATGCCGTCTGGCAATCCCTGTCGGCGATCCGCCGATCCGGGTCTCAAAGTCGACATCTTGCGTAGTATCTTGAGTCGGGTGCAAATAGGGAGACTGCTCACTATGGCGATGCCAGAATGGGGGTCATGGCCGCGATGACGTCTGCGATTGGGCTCGTTGACGTACACAAGAACTTCAAGCAGGTCAAGGCCGTACGAGGGATGACCTTGTCGATCGCGCCGGGCGAGATCGTCGCGCTGCTCGGGCCGAACGGGGCGGGCAAGACCACGTCGATCGACATGATTCTCGGCCTGTCCCAGCCGAGCGCCGGCACCGTGTCGGTCTACGGGATGCAGCCGCGCGAGGCCATCGACCGAGGGCTCGTCTCGGCGGTGATGCAGACCGGCGGGCTGCTCAAGGACCTGACCGTCGAGGAAACCGCGACCTACACGGCGAGCCTGTTCGCCAGCCCGCGCCCGGTCGGCGAGGTGCTCGAACGCGCTGGCATCAGCGCGATCGCCGATCGCCGGGTGGGCAAGTGCTCTGGCGGCGAGCAGCAGCGGCTGCGGTTCGCGATGGCCCTGCTGCCTGATCCTGAGCTGCTGATCCTGGACGAGCCCACGACCGGCATGGACGTCGAGGGCCGACGGGGCTTCTGGTCGTCTATCAGGAAGGATGCCGAGCAGGGCCGCACCGTCCTGTTCGCGACGCACTATCTCGAGGAAGCCGACTCCTACGCCGACCGGATCATCTTGCTGCGGCACGGCGTAGTCGTCGCCGACGGCACCAGCTCCGAGGTGAAGGCCCTCGCCGCCGGCCGGACGGTACGGGCGACGCTGCCGGACGCGGACGAGGACCAGGCTGCGGGCCATCCCCGGCGCGGACACCGTCGAGGTACGCGGGGACACCGTGCTCATCCATGCGAATGACAGCGACGCGGTGGCCAGGCACCTGCTGACGACGACCTCGGCTAAGGACCTCGAGATTACCGCCCGGGGGCTCGAGGACGCCTTCATCGCGCTGACCAGCGACACCCAGACCGCGACGAGTCCTGTGGTGGCTGACGCCCAGGTCGAGATTGGAGGCTCGCGATGAGCGCGCCATCGGTCGCCGACGCCCGGCGCGTACGGGCCGCCGGGTTCAACCTGACCGTGCTGCGGCTGGAGGTCAGGCGGCTGTTCCGCAACCGCCGGACGGTGATCTTCGCGCTGGTCCTGCCGGTAGTGCTCTTCTTGTTCGTCGGGACCAACAAGCAGTTCGAGAGCCAGAGCGAGGGCCACGGCAACCTGTCGATGTTCCTCGTGGTGAGCATGGCCCTGTACGGGGCGGCCCTCGCGACCACGGCCGGCGGCGCGATGGTGTCGATCGAGCGGGCGCAGGGCTGGAGTCGTCAGCTCCGCCTGACGCCGCTGTCGCCGCTCAACTACATCCTGATCAAGGCCATGGTCGCCATGCTGCTCGGGCTGTCGTCGGTGGTAGCGGTCTTCGCCGTGGGCAAGATCACCGGCGTCCCGCAGACCCACCCGGGCTACGCCTACCTCTGGTTCGTCTCCGCGCTGCTGGTCTGGATCGGCTCGCTGGTCTTCGCCGCGCTCGGCCTGTTCATCGGGTACCTGCTGCCGTCGGAAAACGTGATGCAGATCCTCGGCCTGGTCGTGGGCGTGCTGGCGTTCGCCGGCGGACTCTTCTACCCTGAACAACGCGGCCCAGATCCTGCAGGACATCGCCAAGTGGACGCCGCTGTACGGGCTCAACCAGCTCGTCCACGCGCCGCTGATCGGCGGTAGCTTCGACGTCATGTGGCTGGTCAACGCCGTCGCGTGGTTCGTGCTGTTCGTCTCCGGCGCGGTCTGGCGATTCAGGAAGGACACGGCCCGGGTGTGATCGACTTCGCGACAGGCGCTCCCGTCACCGGCAGCCTGGATGTCCGCTGGATCCACGGGCACCGGGCGGGCGCGGCCGATATCGACCCAGTGTTCCAGGTGCATGCCTATGACGAGCACACCTACGTGCTGCGCCAGTCCAAGGCGGTTACCTACGAGGCACCTTTCATCTATCTGCTTTTCGGCAACGACCGGGCGATCCTCCTCGACTCCGGCGCGACGAAGACCCCGGACGTGGTGGAAGCGGTCGACCGGGTGGCGGCGGACTGGCTTTCCCGCAACCCGAGGGACAGCTATCACCTCGTCGTCGCGCACACGCACGGGCACGGTGACCACGTCGCCGGGGACGAGCACTTCGCGAGTCGTCCCGATACGACAGTGGTAGGGCGGCAGGTGCAGGACGTCAGGGAGTTCTTCGGGTTCACCGAGTGGCCCGGCGAGACCGTGACGTTCGACCTCGGCGGGCGGGTGCTCGACATCACCGGGATTCCCGGGCATCACGCGGCGTCGATCGCGGTATACGACCCGTGGAGCGGATTCCTGCTGACCGGCGACACGGTATATCCGGGGCGGCTGTACGCGTTCGAGTTCGAGGAGTTCACCGCGAGCCTGGACCGGCTGGCGGACTTCGCGGCGGCCCGGGCGGTGACCCACGTGATGGGCTGCCACATCGAGATGAGCAGGCGGGCCGGCCGCGACTACCCGATCGGCACGAGGTACCAGCCCGACGAGCCTCCGCTCCAGATGACGCTCGCCCAGCTGACCGAGGTCAGGGATTCGGCCCGTGCGGTCGCGTCGAAGCCGGGCGCGCACACCTACGACGAGTTCATCATCTACCACGGCCCGTGCCGGGGTGCCGTGATCCGCCAGCTGGCCCGCGTCCTCTGGCGCCGAGCCGCCCGCCGCGAAAGCGCCGCCCCGTAGCCCCGCGCCACCCGCGCCACCCGCGCCTGGTCACCGGGCCTGTCGTTGTGAGTTAGCTGGTGCTGGGGGCCGCCTCACCTCGCCCGACCGGCCCGTCGCTGTGAGTTAGCTGGTGCTGGGGCGCCGTCGTTGTGAGTTTGCTGGGCCTAGGTTGGGGCTGGGCTAGGGCGCCTTGGGGCGGGGGTTTGCGCGGAGGGTTTTCCTGAGCTTGCGTGGTGACTTCGCACTTCGTGGGTAGTTTTCCGGCAAATAGTACGGAAAAGTACCCACGAAGTGAAAACCACCCACGCAAACGATGCTCAGGGCTCCACGATCCCAGCCGCCCCGAACCCGGGCAGTGGGGCCCCGGATGATCACCGACCCGCCCGGAATCACCAACCCCGCCCGGAATCACCGACCCGCCCGGAATCACCGGGGCACGACAACCGACACCCGCGACTACCCCGAACCCGGCCCCGGCACCAGATTCGCGGCGCCCCTCGGGACTGTCGTTGTGAGTTTGCTGGTGCTGGGAGCCGCCTCGCCCCGCCCGACCGGCCCGTCGCTGTGAGTTTGCTGGTGCTGGGGCGCGGTCGTTGTGAGTTTGCTGGGCCTCGAGCTGGGGGCGGCGGCGCGGTGGTTGTGGGTTTGCTGGGCCTCAGCTTGGGGCGGCGGCGTCCCCTCGGGACTGTCGTTGTGAGTTTGCTGGGGCTGGGCTGGGGCGGCTCGGGGGGCGGGGAGAATGGGGGGATGGGCGCAGAGGTCAGCGAAGGGGTGGCCGGGGTGCCCGCTGGGCCGCTGCGGGGCTTCATCGACCACTACAGCGGCTATCGGCAGGCGGGGATCGAGCCTGCCGAGCATCGCGGCCTGCCGTCGCCCTATATGACGCTGATCTTCACGCTGGACGAGCCGCTGACCGTCGCCGAGCACGCGGATCCGGCCCAGCCCGCCGCCCAGTACGTCACGCTGGCTGGCGGCCTGCATGCCAGTCCGGCGCTCGTCACCCACGAGGGCGCACAATCCGGCATCCAGCTCGCGCTGAGCCCGCTGGGCGCCCGGGCGCTGCTCGGCCTGCCGGCCGGGGAACTGGCGATCATCGACGTCCACGGCAGCGACGTGCTCGGCGCGCTCGCCACCGAAATCCATGAGCGGATCAGGGCCGCGCCGACCTGGCCGGACCGGTTCGCCGTGCTCGACCAGGTCTTCTGCGAGCGGCTGGCCCGCGACCATGCGCTGCCGAGCCCCGAGGTCAGTTACTCCTGGCAGCGGCTGCTCACCGTTGGCGGCGACGCGGCGATTTCCGACCTGGCGGCCGAAACCGGGTGGAGCGATCGGCACCTGCGCGCTGCGTTCAAAAGCGAAATTGGTCTTAGCCCTAAGGCCGCGGCGAGGGTGATCCGCTTTCACCGGTGCAGGCTCGCGGTGCAGCACCGAGCCCAGGGCGGCCAGGAACTCAACCTGGCCGACCTGGCCGCCGAATGCGGATATTACGACCAGGCCCACCTTGACCTGGACTTTCGGGCGATGGCCGGCTCGGCGCCCACGACCTGGGTGCGACGGGAGTTCCGAAATTTCCAAGCCGCCGGCGCGGTCCCAGCGGCAGTCTGAAGAGCATGACGCAGAACACACCACCACCCCAGGTCTGGCCGACGCTCAGGGCTCGCAATGCCCGGGAACTCATCAAGTTCCTTGTCGAGGCGTTCGGTTTCGAGGAAACCGTGGTCTACGGCGAGGGTGACCAGGTAGACCACGCTCAGCTGTCCTGGCCGCTCGGCGGCGGGGTCATGATGGGCTCGGCCGGCGAGGCCGACGACAGCGACCCCTGGCCGATCAAGCCGGGCAGCTTCGGCGCCTACGTGGTGACCGACGATCCGGACGGCCTCTGCAAGAGGGCGACCGAGGCCGGGGCGAAGATCATCATGGAGCTGCACGACACCGACTACGGGTCGCGCGACTTCGCGGTCACCGATCCTGAGGGCAACCGCTGGTCGTTCGGCACCTACCGGGGCGAGCCGCGCGCTTAGCGGCCACGTGCTTTAGCGATGCTGGGTGATCCCGTTGAAGAGCAGCGCCAGGAAGGCGTCCACGACCTGGTCGGTCGGGTAGCCACCGGCCCGGTGCCAGGCGGCCGGGATCCACAGCACGTCGCGGAGCAGGCGATAGGTGAGGGCGGGGTCTAGTTCCGGCCGGAACACCCCGTCCGCCACGCCTCGCTCCAGCTGGCTGATCCACGTGCTCTCGACCTCGCGCAGGGCCTGCCGCAGGTAGCCGAACCTCGGCTGGGTGTTGAAGTAGTTCCAGTCGTTCTGCAGCATCGACAGCGCGGCCCGGTTGCCGGCCAGTGTCTTGCTGGTGGTGCGGACGATCTGCTCCAGCACGGCGCGCGGATCGCCGCCGGTCGCCTCCGCGGCCCGGTAGTCCGCCAGGATGTCGTCCAGGAAGCGCTTGAGGATCTCGTCGCCGATCGACTCCTTGGAGTCGAAGTGGTGGTACAGGCTGCCCGAGAGGATCCCGGCCGCGTCCGCGATCTCGCGCACCGTGGTTGCCCGGTAACCCTTCTGCGCGAAAAGCTGGCCGGCGAGCCGCACGACGTCGTCGCGCCGGGCTGATCGTTCGCCCCGGTCAGGCTTGGTCTTGCGGGTCACCGCCACCAGTTCATTATGGCGGGGTCAGGGCGCGGGCCGCGTCGATGGAGTCGACGCCCGGCGTGGGCAGGATCGCGATCACCGGGGTGTCGAGACCAGCGGCCCGGTACGCGTCGACCCGCTCGCGGCAGTAGCCGAAGTCGCCGTGGATCACCAGGTCGTCCACCACGGACTCGGGGATCGCGGCGCCCGCGCCGCGCCGGTCGCCGGCGTTCCACAGGTCCATCATCGGCTGGATCAGGTCACCCCGGCCTAGCCACTGGTGGAACTTGAAGTACGCGGGCACCGTCAGGTACCCGGTGATCGCCCGCCGCGCGATCATCCGAGCGGTCTCGGGGTCGGTCGTCGGGATCACGAAGATCCGCGCGATCAGCTCGGAGTCCGCCCGCCACTGCCCGCACCTGCGGCACGTCCGCCGGCGACAGCCAGTTGGTGATCACCGCGTCCGACTCGGCCGCCGCCAGCTTCACCATCTGCGGCCGCAGCGCAGCGAGGGCCAGCGCTGGCGCGACCGCAGGCGCCCGCTCCAGCCGGAAGCCCCGCACGGAGAACGTCTCGTAGTCCGAAGTCACCTTCTCCCCGGCCAGCGCTGACCGCAGGAACCGCAGCATGTCCCGTGAGCGCTGGTAGGGGGCCTCGAAGGGGATGTCGTTCCACTGCTGGACGACGACCGGCGTCGAGGTGCCGACGCCCAGCATGAACCGCCCAGGGGCCAGGTCAGCCAGCGTGGCCGCCGTCATCGCCAGGCATGCTGGCCCGCGCGTGTACACCGGAGCGATCGCCGTGCCCAGCCGCAGCGAAGGCGCCCACTGCGACGCCAGCACCAGCGGCGTGAACGCGTCGATTCCCGCCAGCTCAGCTGACCACAGGTCGGTGTAGCCGAGGTCAGCCAGCGAGGCGACGAGCTCCTGCTGCTCGGGCAGCGAGTGGCCGTGGAGCGGGACCGTCAGCCCCCACCGGGGTGCGCGTGCTGTCATGAGCGAACCCTAATTGGTCTGTGCTGGCCCTAGTTGGTCAGGGCCAGCGTCGTCCCGGCCGGGTCGACAAGCCGGTGATATCCCGATGCGTCACCGAGCCGCGCCACCGCGCCTGACACCCGGCGCCGGGGACCGTCGGCGGACGCCAGGATCAGCCCGTCAGCGTCGACGGCGACCAGTTCCCCGTCCACCCGCAGCAGGACCGGCCCGTCCCGTCCGGCCGAGATCGCGACCTGCCCAAGTCCGATCCCGTCGAGCACGGCGGCCGGATCAGCCGCGCAGGACTGCACCCAGGTCGTCGGCGAGCCCGGGGGAGCGTCGGACCCCGGCCGGTGCCAGTCGCTGCCCCCGACGGCGATCGCTTCGGGATACCAGGCCAGCCACCAGCTCAGCGGCGCGGTCCAGCGCAGGTCGAGCCAGCTCCAGTGCCAGACTTCGATCAGCGGCGGCCGCCGCCGCATCGGTGCTGTCCACGCCACCTGACCCCCGTAGGGATGATTCACCGACAGCAGGCCACCGCTCTGTTCGGTCTGGGTGAGCCACTCGTCGGGCGACTCGCGGAAGTCCACCCACGGCAGGTCGCCGAACGCGTTGGCGTGTCCCCGCTCGACGGTGACCTCCTGGCCGGGCACGAGCACGATGCCATGGGCGGCGGCCGCCGCCGGCAGCTCGCGGTGGTGGCTGGTCGTGTTGTGGTCGGTCACCGCGAGAAAGTCGAGCCCCCGTTCCACGGCGAACCTCGCCAGCTCCGGCACGGTCAGTACCCCGTCGGAGTGCACCGTGTGCGAGTGCAGGTCACCGGCGAGCCAGCGGATCCCGGCGGCGGCAGGCAGCTCCCGGCGGGGCGGCCGGTCGACCAGCGGCGGCGGCGGCTCGGCGACCTCAGCGACGGGAATCGTGGTGGTGGCTTCGGCCCTGACCTCGTACCGGACGCCGGCGGCGGGAATCCGGTGCAGTCCGATCACGATCTGCCACACCCCGGGCTCGAGCTCACCAGGCAGGTAGCCGGGCGTCGCGGACCTGGCGCTGATCATGAAGGTCCGCCGCGCGCCACCGGACCAGCCACGGAACCCGGCTGGGCCGAAGCAGCCCAGGTCGAGCCCGGCGCCGGCGGCGTTGTACTCCAGCTCGACCCTTAACGCGCTGGCGCCGGCCGGAACCTCGACCGGCAGGTAGTGCCAGGGCGACTCGATCTTGTCCTCGATGGTCCACTCTCCGGCATGCCGAGTCAGCGCCATACCTCCTGTGTACCCCACGGGCGAGCCGAATGGCGGCTTGACCGGAAGAATTCAACACTTGTAGAGTTCAACGCATGTTGAATTACCCGCAAGGAAGGCGGCGAGCCCTATGTGGGCGATGATCGTGAAGGAGTTCCGGCAGATCCGCCGGGACCGCAGGACGCTCGCAATGATGATCGTGCTGCCGGTGCTGCTGCTCGTCGTGCTCGGCTACGCGGCCAGCTTCGACGTCAAGTCGATCTCGGTCGCCGTCGCCGGCCCGGAAGCGAAGCTCTTCGCTGCGCACCTGGTCAGGAAGCCGTTCACGGTGGTGGAGGTGCAGCCGGACCAGGGCAGGGCCTGGGCGGCCGACCAGCTCAGGGACGGCAAGGCTGACCTGGCGGTCGTCACCGGCGGACCCCGCCCGCTGGTGCTGCTCGACGGCAGCCAGCTCTTCGCCGCCAAGGCCGCCCAGGCCGCGTTCGCAGCCCAGGCCCAGACCCAGGCCCAGACCGCCCCGGCCGCTCAGCCGAAAGTCGACGTGCTCTACAACCCCGGCCTCAACACCTCGGACATCATGATCCCCGGGCTGTGCGGCGTCGTGCTCGTCTTCGTCGGCACGATCATCACCAGCCTCGGGGTCGTGCGCGAGCGCCAGTCGGGCACCCTGGAGCAGCTCGCCGTCATGCCGCTTAAGCCAAGAGACGTCGTACTCGGCAAGATCGTGCCCTACTTCGCGGTCGCGGCGGTCGATCTCGCGATCGTGCTCGGCGTCGGCATCGCGGTCTTCGGCGTCCCGTTCCGCGGCTCGCCGGCCACGTTCGCGCTCGGGGCGCTGCTCTTCCTGTTCGTCACTCTCGGGTTCGGCGTGCTGATCTCCAGCGTCTCGCAGAACCAGGGTCAGGCGATCCAGCTGGCGATGATGACGCTGCTGCCGCAGATCCTGCTGTCCGGGCTGATCTTCCCGCTCAGCTCGATCGTCGCCGGGGTGCGCTGGATCGCCTACCTGCTCCCGCTGACCTACTTCAACGAGATCTCCCGAGGCGTCATGCTTCGGGCCGAGCCTATCGGCGCACTATGGCAGCCATTCGTCTTCCTCGCCGTGCTGGGAGTCGTCGTCGTCACCGGGGCTACGCTGCGATTCCGCAGCTACCTGGCTCCGTCCGGCCATAATCGCCGGCACCGCCGCCAGGCCAGCGTCCAGCCGCAGGAGGTCAGGGCATGACCGGCAGCGGCACCCGCCTAGAGGCTTCGAGTGCGCGAGATCTATTCGTTCACTACGGGAAAACCGTCGCTCTCGCGGGCGTCAGCATCGAAGCGCTGCCCGGGGAGGTGACGGCCGTGGTCGGAGGCGACGGCGCCGGCAAGAGCACGCTGCTGCGCTGCCTGGCCGGGGCGCTGGCGCCGGACGCCGGCACCGTGCGGCGGCCGGCCAGGGAGCGGATCGGCTACCTGCCGTCGAGCTCGGGTGTGTACCCCGACCTGACCGTGACCCAGAACCTGGACTTCCGCGCGACCGCGTACCGGATGCCGCGGCAGGCGGCCCGCGACCGGGCGGCGCAGTATGTCGAGCGGGCCGGGCTGACGGCGGCGGCCGGCCGGCTCGCCGGGCAGCTCTCCGGCGGGATGCGGCAGAAGCTCGGCGTGATCGCCGCGCTGCTGCACCAGCCTGACCTGCTGGTGCTGGACGAGCCGACCACGGGCGTAGACCCGGTCAGCCGCAGCGGCCTGTGGTGGCTGATCGCCCGCGCGGCCGCCGAGGGCTGCGCTGTGGTGCTCGCGACGACCTATCTCGACGAGGCCGAGCGCTGCGCGAGCGTGCTGGTGCTCGACGAGGGCGCCGCGCTGGCCAGCGGCACCAGCGACGAGATCATCGCCGCGATGCCCGGCTCCATCCGCGCGGCGGACGCCAGGCCGGACGGGGACGCGGGCGCGAGAGCGTGGCGGCGCGGCGGACGCTGGCGGATCTGGGAGCCGACGGCGCCGGTCCCCGCCGCCGACCGCATCGAGCCCGACCTGACCGACGCGGTCACGGTCGCCGCGATTGCCAGGGAGGTCCGGTCATGAGTGCGCTCGCGGAGGTCAGGAAGGCGACCAGGCGGTTCGGCGACTTCACCGCCGTGCGGGAGGTGGACCTGGAAGTCCATCCAGGGGAGATCGTCGGCTTGCTGGGCGCGAACGGCGCGGGCAAGACGACGCTGATCAGGATGCTGCTCGGGCTGATCGGCACGTCCTCGGGCACCGTCGAGCTGTTCGGGCAGGCACCCTCGCGGCAGACCCGCGCCCGGCTCGGCTACGTGCCGCAGGGCCTCGGCCTCTACGAGGACCTCACCGCCGCCGAGAACCTCGAGTTCTCCGCTGCGGTCTTCGGCTCCAGCGAGCCGCTTCCGCCCGACGTCGCGCCCTACGCGAGCACCCCAGTCGGGTCGCTGCCGCTCGGCGCCCAGCGCCGGGTCGCGTTCGCCCAGGCCCTGTCGCACCACCCCGACCTGCTGATTCTCGACGAGCCCAGTTCAGGCGTCGACCCGCTCGGCCGGGCGCGGCTCTGGGAGACGATCGCCGGAGCCGCCCAGGCCGGAGTCGGCGTGCTGGTCACGACCCACTACATGGAGGAGGCAGGGGAGTGCGGCCGGCTGGTGATCATGGCCGACGGCGCTGTGGTCGCCTCGGGTTCGGCCGCCGAGATCGTCGGGGACCGGCAGGCTAGCCTCGTGGAGGCGCGGTCGTGGGCGCAGGCGTTCGACCGGCTGGAGGCCGCCGGGCTGGCGGTCGCGCTAGCCGGTCGCGGGGTCCGGGTCCCTGGCGCGCACGCCGACGAGGTGCGCCAGGCGCTCGGGGACCTGCCGGCGACGGTGCGGGCTGTCCCGGCGACGCTGGAAGAGCGGTTCTTCGAGCTGACCTCGCGGCGAAACCGAGAAGACCAGGGCGTGGAACGGGATGTAGCGGCATGAGCCCAGGCGGAGCAGGCCGGCCAGGCAGGCGGGCCGGTGACAGCGGCACTAGCGAGGCGATCCTCGACGCCGCGCGCAGCCAGTTCGCCGAGCATGGTTACCGGGGGGCCACCATCCGGGCGATCGCGGCGGCAGCGGGCGTCGATCCGGCCCTGGTCCACCACTTCTACGGGACCAAGGAGGCGCTGTTCGCGGCGGCGATGCGGATGCCGATCGTGCCCAGCGTGGTGCTGACCCAGGCGCTGGCCAGCCGGCCGGACGGGCCGCGCGGTGAGTTCATGGTGCGGACGGCGCTTTTGCTCTGGGAGTCCGATGCGCTCAAGGACACGTTCGTGGGCCTGCTCAGGTCGGCGGTGACTAGCGACCAGGCGGCGGCGATGCTGCGCGAGTTCATCGCCGATTCGATCCTCGGCACGATCGCCCAGGCTTCGGGGCTCAACGCGGCGGGGGGCAGCCCAGAAGAGGTGCAGTACCGGGTCGCGATGGTGGCGACCCAGATGCTGGGGCTGGCGCTGACCAGGCTGGTACTGCGGCTGCCGATGGTCGCGGAGGCGAGTGTGGACGAACTGGCGGCGACGCTCGGGCCGACGATCGAGCGCTACCTAACTGGCGATATCGAGCTGCCTGTCCGACTTGGGGGAGCCGGAGTTACGATCCGTTAGGTGGATGCGCTGCTGGGGACCTGCTCGCTAGAAGAACTGACCAGGCGGAAGAGCCACAAGTGGCGGCACTACCCGCCCGACGTGCTGCCCGCGTTCGTGGCCGAGATGGATTTCACGGTCGCCGCGCCGATCGTGGCTGCCGTGACCGAGGCGCTGGCGCTCGGCGACACCGGCTATCCGGAGACCGGTGAGCTGGGCGAGGCGTTCACGTCGTTCGCGGCGGCGCGGCTCGGGTGGACGGTCAGGCCGGACTGGGTGTTCCCGATCCCGGACGTCATGACGGGCATCGCCGAGGTGCTGCTCGCGATCACGCCGCCGGGCTCGGGCATCGTGGTGAACCCCCCGGTCTACGGCCCCTTCTTCCTCAGGCTCGGCTACCTCGGCCGGGAAGTGGTCGACGCGCCGCTGCGGCGAGACGCCGACGGCGGCTACGACCTCGACTTCGAGGTGCTTGACGAGGTGCTCGGGCGGCCAGGGATCGCCGCCTACCTGCTGTGCAGCCCGCATAACCCGCTCGGCCAGGTGTGGAGCCGCGAGCAGTTGCTGACCATCGCCGAGCTGTGCCAGCGGCACGGCGTCGAGCTGCTGGTCGACGAGATCCACGCGCCGCTCGTCCTGCCGGGCGCCACCCACGTGCCGTTCGCCTCGCTCGACCATCCGATGGCGCGGCGCGCCTACACGTTCAACTCGGCGTCCAAGGGCTGGAACATCGCCGGCCTCAAGTGCGGGGTCGCGGTCGCGGTCAGCGAGCAGATGGCCGCGCTGCTCACCGATCGGTGGGAGGCGCTGCTCGCCTCGCACCATGGCGTGCTCGCGTCGGTGGCCGCGTTCACCCAGGCGCTCGACTGGCTCGACGCGGTCGTCGCTCAGCTCGACGAGAACCGGGCGCTGCTAGCCAGGCTGCTGGCGGAGCAACTGCCCGAGGTGGGCTACTCGCCGGGGGCGGCGAGCTTCCTGGCCTGGCTCGACTGCCGCAAGCTCGACCTGGGCGAGGATCCCGCCGAGCTCTTCCTGGAGCGCGGGCGGGTCGCGCTTACTGGCGGGCCGTATTTCGGCCGTCAGGGCGCCGGGTTCGCCCGGCTCAACATCGGCACCTCACCGGAACTGATCACCGAGGCCGTGCGGCGGATGGCTGCGGCCGTCGGCCGTTAGCCGGGGTCCAACCGCAGGGGTCAGTTGGGCGTCTAAAAGACACAGCACGCGATAGTTGCCCGAGTGTCGCCGTGCTGTCACCATCGTGCCTTATTACCCACTTCTGTATTGCCCACCACTGGTGAGGTCCCTCATGTCCCGCTCGTTGACGCCGCTCGTCGCGGCTGCGCTGCTCATTGCCCCTTTTCTCGCCGCGTGCGGACCGAACGGGACCCCGTCGTCATCGACCACGGTGACCGTGACGGCGCCGCCGCCGTCGAGCGGTGGCGGCGGCGGTGGCTCGCTGGGCGGGGGATCGTCGTCGCAGCCCGGAGGGGCGTCCGGAGGTGAGCCCGGGATCGTGGCGGTGAGCACGGCTGGAGCGCTGGTGCGACTCGACCCGAGCAGCGGCAGCGTGACGCAGACGCTGGTGCCGAGCGGCGTGATTCCCGACGAGATCTCGGTGAGCCCGGACGGCTCGACCGTGTACTTCGCCGAGGCCGCGGGCTGCCACACCGAGGTGGAGTCGGTCAGCATCGACGGCGGCGACCTGACGCCGATCGCCCCTGGGTCGCTGCCGGCGGTCAGCCCGGACGGCAGCAAGCTGGCGTTCGCCGACGAGCCGCTGGTGACCAAAGACAACTGCCTGCCGACGTCGGGCAACCTCGCCAGCCAGTTCAAGCTGGTGATCAGGACCGTGAGTTCAGGCTCCGAGCAGATTCTGCCGCTGCCACCGGAGGTCGGTCGGGGCGGGTTGTTTTCACCAATCTCGCATTTGTCGTGGGCACCGGACAACACCAGGATCGCCGTTTCCGTGTCGGCCGTGCAGGACAACGAAGGCTGGAACGTCTACCTTGTCGACACGTCGGTGGCCAAGTACTACGAGGAACCGAGCCCGGGGGTGACCTTCGTCCCGGTCACCGGGTCGCCGACGCCGCAGCGGAGCTACCTGCGGGAGGGCATCTTCCTGCCGGACGGCAACTTGTTCGTCAGCCGGGCGTGCTGTGGCGGCTTCCCCGAGCACAACACCTCGCGGCTGATGTGGGAGGTCGGGGTCAGCGGCGCGCTCGTGCACCAGGTGGCGATCGGCTTCCCGACTCTCGAGCACACCAGCCTGGACGCTGACTCAACTGGTCAGTGGCTTTTGTACCTGGCGGGGAATGACCTGTACGTGTCGCAGGGCGGCAACCGGCCGAGCAAACTGACGAGCGGGTTCGTGGCGGCCGCCTGGCAGTAGCTAACTGGCCGCTTTGTCGTTACTCAAGGTCTGCACTGCCTGCTGCGCTCGATGTCGGCTGAATCACGGCAAATACCGGTTTGCCGCCGCAACAGCCGTAACCCAAAACATATTGGGCCTGGTCACCATGGCCCTTCCATGTAAATCTGGGTAAATAACATCTGGGCGGCTGATCGCAGCTGGAGGGCTTGATGGGCAGGGATGTGCCGGCGATCACGATAAGTCGCCGGGATCGACGTGCGTACCGCGCGAAGGTGCGTACCTGCCTTGACGTGTTCGCCAGGATGCTGCACGAATCCCGGTTCGAGACAGACTTTCAGCACGTGGGCCTGGAGCTTGAGTTCAACCTGGTCGACAAGGCCGGCTATCCGACGATGTCGAACGCCGACGCGCTCGCGATGATCGCGAACGAGGCGTGGGAGACCGAGCTCGGCAAGTTCAACATCGAGCTGGCCTCCGATCCTGAGGTTCTGTCCGGCGGGGTCTTCAGCGCGCTCGAATCGGCCGTCGGCCAGATCGTCACGCGGGCCAGCGAGCGGGTCGAGCCGACTGGGACCAGGCTGGTCGATGGTCGGCATCCTGCCGAGCCTGCGGGAGAGCGACGTCGGCGAGGAAGCGCTGTCGGCCAACCCCCGGTACAAGCTGCTCAACGACGAGATCCTGGGCGCGCGGGGCGAGGAGATGCGGATCTCGATCGAGGGCCAGGACCGCGTGCACACCTACGTGGACTCGATCCTGGCCGAGGCGGCGTGCACCAGCTTGCAATGCCACCTGCAGGTCAGTCCCGAGACGTTCGCCAGCTACTGGAACGCCGCGCAGGCGATCGCCGGCATCCAGGTGGCCACGGCGGCGAACTCGCCGTACCTGTTCGGCCAGGAACTGTGGCGGGAGACCAGGATCACCGCTGTTCGAGCAGGCCACCGACACCCGGCCGGAGGAACTGCGCGAGCAGGGCGTCCGGCCGCGGGTCTGGTTCGGTGACCGCTGGATCACGTCGGTGTTCGACCTGTTCGAGGAAAACCTGCGGTTCTTTCCCGCGCTGCTGCCGCTGAGCGAGGACGAGGACCCGGTCGCGATGCTCGACCGAGGCGAGGCGCCTGAGCTGGCCGAGCTGACGCTGCACAACGGCACGGTCTACCGGTGGAACCGCCCGGTGTACGCGGTCGTCGACGGCAAGCCGCACCTGCGAGTGGAAAACAGGGTGCTGCCCGCCGGCCCGACCGTCGTGGACGTCATCGCCAACTCGGCGTTCTACTACGGGCTGGTGGGCGAGCTGGCCGAGGCCGAGCGGCCGATCTGGTCGCAGATGTCGTTCTCCGCCGCTGCTTCCAATCTCGCCGCCGGCGCCAGGTACGGGCTCGACGCCGAGGTGTACTGGCCGGGCGTGGGCATGGTGCCCGTGGCCGAGCTGACCTTGCGCCGGCTGCTGCCGATGGCCGCGCGCGGCCTCGCGCGGTGGGGCGTGGACTCAGCCGACATCAGCCGGCTGCTGGGGATCATCGAGCAGCGCTGCGTGACCGGCATCAACGGCGCGACCTGGCAGATCAGGTCGGTTCGGCAGATGCAGGCCCGTGGCCTGGACCGGGACGAGGCCCTGCGCCAGATGACCCAGGACTACATCGAGCTGATGAATACGGGCCAGCCAGTCCACGACTGGCCCCTATCCTTCTAACGCTGTGCTTGCTGTGCGCCGCCAGTCGCTGCGCTCCCTTTGGCCCGGTCCGGGCCGAACCCGCCAGCGTGGCCCCGCACCCGGAGGCCCCCGACAGCACCAACTCGGGCCACGCCCCGTCGACCGGCCGGTCTCGACGACACCATGGTCCTACTTGACTGCTGTCAGGACGACAGTAAGTAGGACCATCCTGCTCTTAGCTGTCCAGGCCGAGGGTGAAGGTGGGGGCTGGCATGCGCTGGGCGTCGGGGCGCTTGCGGATGGCGGTGCCGGTGGCGAAGAACTCGGTGCCGTGCTCGCCCCAGATGTAGTTGTTGATCTCGAAGTTCACGCCGACGATGCCGTGGGCGCCGACCTCGGTGGCCTCGGCCTGCATCCTGGACAGCGCGAGTTCGCGCGCCTCGTAGACACCCTGGGTGAACAGTACGATCTCGGTGTTCATGCCGGACTGCTGAAGCATCTGCCGGAACGACTGGTGGGCGATGTGATACACGCAGGTGCCGAGCACGAACGCGACGGGCGTCGCCCCGGTGGCGAGCAGCCGGTAGAAGTCCTGCGCCGACAGGTCGGCGGTGAACGGCCCGCCGTCGGGCGCGCGCATCCCGCCGCCCTGACCGCCGATCGCCCTGACCGCCGTCCCGGCGGCCATGAACTCGAGCACGTCCTCGGTCCAGGCGTAGTCCTGGATGGCGAGCTTCATGCCGACGATGCCGTCGGCGTTGAGGTGCTGAGCCTCGGCCCGCATCCGCGACATGGCCAGTTCCCTGGCGTTGTACATCGCCTGGGTGAGGACCTCGAGCTCGAAGTTGTCATTCCACCGGCCAGGCTGCATGCCGACGTGGTAGATCGTCGAGCCGACGACGAGTCCGAGCGGCTCGAAGCCCGCCTCGCCGAGCAGTGCGTACTCGGCTACCGAAAGGTCGGAAGTAAAGATGCCGTCCGGGCTGGCGCCCGCGGTCATCGACAGCCTGGCACTGGCCTGCTGCGGTTCCCAGGTCGCGGCGGGGCCGGTCGGCCGGTGGAAGGTAGGCATGGCGGATTCTCCTACTCGTGGCCGTCAGGCAGATGCCAGTGGTGCGGTGCGATGAGGTGCTTGATCGGGTGCTGCGGGCCCCAGGTGCCTGGCTCGTAGAACTCTACGGGCGGCGGGTTCTCCAGAAGCGGAGTCGCCACTTCCCAGACCCGGTCGATCTCGTCTGACCTGGTGAACAGCGACTGGTCGCCGACCATCGCCTCCAGGATCAGCCGTTCGTAACCTTCGAGCTCGTGCATCCGGTGGAAGGAGTCCGAGTACTTGAAGGTCATCTCGACCTCCTTGAGCCGCATCTGCGGGCCGGGCTGCTTGGTCATGAAGAGACCGCGATCCAGCCGGGGTCGTCGAAGTCGATGACCACCTCGTTGCCGCGCGCGTCCTGGCGGGTCCTGGCGGCGACCGGGAACATCCGCAGCACCGGCTCCTTGAGCCCGAGCGTGACCGTCTGCCTGCGCTGCGCCATCGACTTGCCTGATCGCAGGTAGAAGGGCACCCCGGCCCATCGCCAGTTGTCGATGTCCACGCGCAGCGCGATGAACGTCTCGGTCTGGCTGTCGGCGGCGACGCCGTGCTCGCCCCGGTAGCCGGCATACTGGCCGCGCACGACCTTGGTGACGTCCATCGGCCGCATGGCCTGGAACACCTTCGACTTCTCGTCCCGCAGCGACTTGGCGTCGAACGTGATCGGCGGCTCCATCGCCACGAACCCGAGCACCTGGAAGAGGTGGGTGACGACCATGTCGCGGAAGGTGCCGGTCTTTTCGAAGAAATCGGCCCGGCCTTCGATGCTGATTCGCTCCGGCACGTCGATCTGGACGTGCGAAATGTGATCGCGATTCCAGATCGGCTCGAAGAGACCGTTAGCGAATCGAAAAGCCAGAATGTTCTCGACTGATTCCTTGCCGAGGAAATGGTCGATTCTGAAAATGTCCTGCTCGGCGAAGACCGAATGCACGGTTTCGGTCAGCTTGCGGCACGATGCGAGGTCGTAGCCGAACGGCTTCTCGATGATGACCCTGGCATTCTCCGAGAGCTTGGTGTCACCGAGCATCGTGACCACCGAACCGAACGCCGCCGGCGGCACCGCGAGATGGAAGATCCGGCGCGGGTTGCCGCCGATCTCCTGCTCGGCCGCCAGCACGGCGCTGATGAGCGGCTTGGGATCATCAGGATCGGCCGCGCCGAAATGCAGTCGGCTCTCGAATTCGTGCCAGGCCGCACCGTTCGGCTTGGCGAGTCCGAACTGCAGGCACGCCGCCTTCGCGTGCGCCCTGAACTCGTCGTCTGTCATAGCGAACTGAGCAGGTGCCGAGCCGATCACCCGGTAGCCTACGGGCAGCAACCCAGACTTGGCCAGATGGAACAGACCGGGCAGCAGCTTGCGTTTGGCGAGGTCTCCGGTCGCGCCGAAAAGCACGATGACGTGGTCGTCTGGACGCTTGTGCGGCACATGGTTGCTCGGTTGCATGGGGCCAATAGTGCCATGTCTGTCCTGCGCGCGAAGCGGAAGATTCAGGCCTGATGCCTGCTTGTGTGCTGGCAATCAGCCAGACTGGCGCAGTGAACATCGACCGGCAGAAGCAGCAGGCCGCCGAGGCGGCCGCCCAGTTGGTGACCGACGGCATGACGGTGGGACTCGGCACCGGGTCGACCGTGGCCTTCCTGCTCCCCGCGCTCGCCCGCAGGAACCTGTCGATCAGGTGCGTAGCGACCTCGATCGACACCGCTCGCAAGGCCGCCGACCTCGGCATCCAGGTCGACCCGGTCGACGCGCTCGACGTGCTCGACATCGCGATCGACGGCGCCGACCAGATCACCCCGGATGGCTGGCTGATCAAGGGCGGCGGTGGCGCCCACACCCGCGAGAAGGTCGTCGCCGTGTCCGCGATCCGGTTCGTCGTGATCGCCGACTCCACCAAGCCGGTCGACAAGCTGCGGCCGCCCGTCCCCGTCGAGCTGCTGAGCTTCGGCCTGCCGGCCACGCTGCGCCACCTCAGCCAGGGCCACCCCGGTCAGGTCACCGTGCGCGAGGGCGCTCCGCCGAGCCCGGACGGCGGCGTGATCGCGGACTACCACGGACCGGTCGACAACCCGGCCGCAGCTGGCGGCCTGGCTCGCCGCGACCCCAGGGGTCACCGGTCACGGCCTCTTCGAGCCGTCGATCACCTCCGACATCCTGATCGGCCACGACGACAAGGTCGAGCACCGCATCCTGCCCAGCTGAGCCGTCCCCCGCAGCCAGCCGGACGTGCCGAGCAAACCCTCAACCCCAGCTTGAGGCCCAGCAAACTCACAACGACCGTGCCCCAGCACCAGCAAACTCACAACGACGGGGCAGGGCCGGGGGACCGGGCGGGGCGCAGCACCAGCAAACTCACAACGACGGGGCAGGGCCGGGGGCCGGGCGGGGCAGGGCCGGGGGCCGCCCGGGCGGGGCGGGCCGGGCGGCCCTCCGGAGGGCTTATTTCTTTTCGGCGTGTCCGCCGAACTGGCTCCGCATCGCGGACAGCAGCTTGTCGGTGAACTCGCCTAGCCCGCGCGACTCGAACCGCTGGAACAGCGATGCCGTGATGACCGGGGCCGGGACGCCTTCTTCCACGGCGGCGAGCACGGTCCACCGGCCTTCGCCCGAGTCCGACACGTGGCCGGTGAACTCGACCAGGTCAGGGGACTTGGCGAGGGCGTTGGCGGTGAGGTCGACCAGCCAGGAGCTGACGACTGAGCCGCGCCGCCAGACCTCGGCGACCTCGTTGACCGGGATGGTGTACTGGTACGCCTCGGGATCGGTGAGCGGCGTCGTCTCGGCGTCGGTCTCCTGCTCATCCAGGCCGGCATTGGCGTGCTTGATGATCGACAGGCCCTCGGCGATCGCGGCCATCATGCCGTACTCGATGCCGTTGTGGACCATCTTGACGAAGTGGCCGGCGCCGGCCTGGCCGCAATGCAGGTAGCCTTCCTGGGCCGTGCCCCCGTGCTTGCGGCCTTCGGTGGCCTCGACGTCGCCGAGGCCAGGGGCGATGGTCTTGAAGATCGGGTCGAGCCGCTCGACGGCCTCGTTGTCGCCGCCGATCATCAGGCAGTAGCCGCGCTCCAGGCCCCACACGCCACCAGACGTGCCGCAGTCCACATAGTGGATGCCCTTGGGCGCCAGTGCCTTGGCCCGCGCGATGTCGTCGCGGTAGTAGCTGTTGCCGCCGTCGATCACGGTGTCGCCGGCCTCGAAGTGCTCGGTCAGCTCCTCCATGATCTTGCCGGTGATGCCGGCTGGCAGCATCAGCCACGCGGCCCGGGGCGCCTCGAGCTTGGCGGCGAAGTCGGCGAGCGACTCGGCGCCCACAGCGCCTTCGGCGACGAGATCGGCGACCGCGCTCGGGTTCACGTCGAAGACGACGCAGCGGTGTCCGTCCCGCATCAGCCTGCGGACCAGGTTCGCGCCCATCCGCCCGAGCCCGACCATGCCTAGTTGCATCGGGTGCTCTGTGGTCATAGCGTTACGCTCCCTTGATTTTCCTATACCGGCGGATCAGTGCGTTAGTCGACGAATCATGGTCAAGCTCGGGCTCGGCTGCGGAGATCAGCTCGGGGCCGATCACCGCTGCGAGCTGCTTGCCTAGCTCGACGCCCCACTGGTCGAACGAGTCGATGCCCCAGACCGTCCCGGCCGTGAACACCGCGTGCTCGTAGAGTGCGGTCAGCGCGCCGAGCAGCCTGGGGGTCAGGATCTCGGCCATCAGCACGTTGCTCGGCCGGTTGCCCTGCATCACCCGGTGCGGCGCCACCTGCGCTGACGTGCCCTCGGCGAGCACCTGCTCCAGGGTCTTGCCGAAGGCGAGCGCCTGGGCCTGGGCGAAGACGTTCGAGGTGAGCAGGTCGTGCTGGTCGCCGATGGGGTTGAGCGAGCGGCCGAAGCCGATCAGGTCGACCGGGATCAGCTCGGTGCCCTGGTGCAGCAGCTGGTAGAAGCTGTGCTGGCCGTTCGTGCCAGGCTCGCCCCAGAAGACCGGCCCGGTCGCGTAGTCGACCGTGGTGCCGTCCAGCGTGACGTGCTTGCCGTTGGACTCCATCGTGAGCTGCTGCAGATAGGCGGGGAACCGCTTCAGGTACTGCTCGTACGGCATCACGCCGATGCTGGCCGCACCGAGGAAATTCACGTACCAGACCCACAGCAGGCCCATCAGCGCCGGCAGGTTGGACGCTAGCGGCGCCGTCCTGAAATGCACGTCCATCTCGTGGAAGCCGGCCAGCAGCTCGGCGAACCGGTCGGGGCCGATCGCGATCATCGTGGACAGGCCGATCGCGGAGTCCATCGAGTAGCGGCCGCCGACCCAGTCCCAGAAGCCGAACATGTTCGCGGTGTCGATGCCGAACGCCGCGACTTTCTCGGCGTTGGTGGACACCGCGACGAAGTGCTTCGCGACGGCGGCCTCGTCGCCCAGTGCGTTGACCAGCCAGTTTCTGGCGGCCTGGGCGTTGCTCAGCGTCTCGAGCGTCGTGAAGGTCTTCGACGAGACGATCACCAGGGTCTGCGCGGGGTCCAGATCGCGGGTGGCCTCGGCAAAATCGGTCGGATCGACATTCGAGACGAAACGGCACGTGAGGTGCCGGTCGCTGTAGAAGCGCAAGGCTTCATACGCCATCACCGGTCCAAGGTCCGAGCCGCCGATGCCGATGTTCACGACGGCGGTGATCGGCCTGCCGGTGTGCCCGCGCCACTCACCTGACCTGATCTTGGCGGCGAAGCTGGCCATCCGGTCGAGCACCTCGTGGACCTGCGCGACTACGTCGGTGCCGTCGACGACCAGGGTCTCCTCGCGCGGCATGCGGAGGGCGACGTGCAGGACCGAGCGGTGCTCCGTGGTGTTGATCTTCTGGCCGGAGAACATGGCCTCGATCCGGTCGCCGAGCTCGGACTGCGCGGCGAGCTCGAAGAGCAGCCGCAGCGTGTCG
Organism: uncultured Actinomycetota bacterium; assembly: GCA_963737865.1. Taxonomy (GTDB): domain Bacteria; phylum Actinomycetota; class Actinomycetes; order Streptosporangiales; family Streptosporangiaceae; genus Chersky-822. The sequence continues at coordinate 164,848 of CAVTUG010000003.1, forward strand.
TCGGTGATCCGGTTCTTGGAGTAATCGAGGAAGATGCCTGCCGCTTCCATCGTCAGCCGCTCGCCGCGATCGGGGTCCGCTGCGAACAGGTCGCGCAGCTGGAGATCCTTGATCTTGTCGCGATGCTCGGCGAGTGCGGCCCAGGCTGGCCGGCTGCGCAGCGGTGCGGTCACGTCGCTTGTTCCTCTCGATTCCGGAGGTGTCCGCTGCGACCCTAGCGCTGAGTTGCGAACACCGCTCGCCCCCGGGCGCTTTTAGGCGCCCTTCGGCTCGCCGGGACGGGCCGGGACTGCGCTGCGAGCACCATCCGAAATACTGCAGGACATGGAACCGATGACGGCTGGGCTCAGACTCGGGGAGACGCGGCTGGCGGTCCTGGACCGGGCCCGGATCTACTGCTGCGGCATCACCCCTTACGACGTCACGCATCTCGGTCATGCGGCGACCTTCGTCTGGGTCGACGTGCTGACCCGAGTGCTCGCCGCGTTCGGAGCTAAGGCCGATTTGTGTAGGAACGTCACCGACGTCGACGATGTGTTGTTCGAAGCGGCTGAGCGCTCGGGGTCGGCCTACGACGCGTTCGCGTCGGTGCAGCAGTACCGGTTCGACCAGGACATGACCGCGCTCGGCGTCCGGGAGCCCAGATACGCGCCCCGGGCCAGGCGCAACGTCGAGCAGGTGATCAGGCTCGCGGGCGCTCTGCTCGACTCGGGTGCCTCCTACTCGCGCGACGGCAGCGTGTACTTCAGGGGCGCTCAGGTCGTGGAGCGGGCGGGGCTGAGCCGGGAGGAAGCGACCGGCCTGGCAGCCGAATACGGGGCCAGGCTCGACGATCCAGCCAAGGACGACAAGTTCGACGTCGCGATCTGGCGGCGGTCCGCCGCAGGCGAGCCGGGCTGGGACTCGCCCTGGGGTCTCGGCCGGCCCGGCTGGCACGCCGAGTGCGCCGCGATGTCCCTGTCGGTGCTCGGGCCAGCCGTCGACGTGCTCTGCGGCGGCGACGACCTGCGGTTCCCCCATCACGCCTACCAGGTGGCGATGGCCGAAGCCGTCACCGGAGTCTCGCCGCACGCCCGAGCTCGGCTGGGCGTGGGGGTCGTCAGCCTGGGTGGCGCCAAGATGGCGAAGTCGACCGGCAACCTCGTGCTGGTCAGCGACGTGCTCGCGGGCCACAGTGCGGCCGCGCTGCGACTGTGCCTGCTCGACCGGCCGTGGGCGCAGGGCTGGGACTACTCCGAGTCCGAACTCGACGCCGCGTCGTCCCGGCTCGAACGGCTCTACCTCGCTGCGGGCCGGAGTGCGGCGAGCGACGCGGCCCAGGACGCGGCAGGATCCGCGATCCTCGCGGCGCTGCGCGACGACCTAAGCGTGAGCGCCGCGCTCGACATCGCGGAGGAGACCGGCGGCCGGGCGGCCCGCAGCCTGATCGCGACGCTCGGGCTGAGCGAGTAAGGCTGGCGATGCGGGTCGTTGTCGCACCGGACAAGTTCAAGGGCAGCGCCAGCGCCGCCGAGGTCGCACGGGCGCTCGCCGACGGCCTGGCGTCGGTCCGGCCCGACCTCGACGTGGTCCGGATCCCGGTCGCGGATGGAGGTGAGGGGACGCTGGCGGCGGCGCTGTCGGCCGGGTACACGGCGGTGCCGGTGACGGCGGCCGGGCCGACCGGCGAGCGCGTGCGGACGTCGTTCGCCCGGCGGGGCTCGCGGGCTGTGATCGAACTCGCCGACGTCGCCGGGCTGCGACGGCTGCCCGGGCCGCTGGCACCGCTGACCGCCTCGACCTACGGGGTCGGTCAGGTGATGGCCGCCGCCCTGGATGGCGGCGCCCGCGAGATCGTGCTCGGCATCGGCGGCAGCGCGAGCACGGACGGCGGGGCCGGCCTGCTGCAGGCGCTGGGGCTGAGGCTGCTCGACCAGGCCGGCTGCGACGTTGGCCGAGGCGGAGCCGCGCTCGCGGAACTCGCGAGCATCGACGTCGAGGGGCTTGACCAGCGGCTGGACGACCTGCTGGACGGCCTGGGTTGGCAAACATCGGCGCTGCTGGTCGCAAGCGACGTCGACAATCCGCTGCTCGGTCCGCAGGGCGCGGCTGCTGTCTTCGGTCCGCAGAAGGGCGCGACGCCAGCCGACGTCAAGGTGCTCGATGCGGCGCTCGGGCGATTTGCCCGGCTGACCGAGTCCGCTGTCGGTCGCGACGTCGCTGGTGCGGCCGGGGCCGGTGCGGCCGGCGGGACCGGCTTCGGTGCGCTTGCCTACCTCGGCGCCCGGCTGGTGCCAGGGGCTGACCTGGTCCTGGACCTGATCGGCTTCGACGCCGCGCTCGCTGGTGCGGAGCTGGTGATCACGGGGGAGGGCAGCCTGGATGCCCAGAGCCTGCACGGCAAGGCGCCGGTCGGGGTGGCCAGGGCAGCCGCGCGGCACGGCATTCCCGTGGTGGCGGTAGCGGGGCGGGTGGTGCTGGATGAGGCTGAGGTCGCCGCCGCCGGGTTCGCCGCCGCCTACTCGCTCGCCGAGCTAGAGCCGGACCCAGCGGTCAGCATGGCCCGGGCGGCGGAATTGCTGCGGCGCGTCGGCCATCGCGTCGCCACCAGCCAGCTGCCAGCACCCTGAGCTCGCCGGACAGCAGTAACGAGGGCCACGGCCAGGCCAGCGGGCGGGCCCGAACGACACCACGGTCCTACCTACTGCTATCCCAACAACAGCAAGTAAGACCATGCTGCTGCTGGGCACCGGCCAGGAACAGCAGCAAGTAGCCACCTGCTGTCGCAAGCCCGGCCCGCACTCTGCCCGCGCTCGGCCCGCACCCTGCCCGCGGTCGGCCCGGTCACCCTCAGGGGCGGGAATACCTCTGCCGGCGCTTCTGTTGATACCCCTACGGGTATTAATCGGGCGAACCCGTGAATGGAGGCATAACAGTGGCAACCGTGGAACTCACCACGCAGAACTTCGACACGATCGTCGGTGGTGCGGACCTGACCCTGGTCGACTTCTGGGCATCGTGGTGCGGGCCGTGCCGGATGTTCGGCCCGGTATTCGAGCGGGCTTCGGACAAGCACGAGGACCTGGTGTTCGCCAAGGTCGACACCGAGGCGCAGCCCGAGCTCGCCCAGGCGTTCAACATCACCTCGATTCCGACGCTGGTCGTGATCAAGGACAAGGTGATCCTGTACGCGCAGCCGGGGGCGCTCCCTGAACCTTCGCTGGAGGACCTGATCAGCCAGGCCCGTGCGGTGGACATGGAGGAGGTCAAGGCCGAGCTCGCGCAGCAGCAGGCCAACGGCGCGGTCACCGGTGACGGTCCGTCCAGCGACGGGCAGACCAGCAGCGATGGGCAGCGCTGACCTTCCCGGCCTGGGCAATGCGGGCACGGGAGATTCAGGCGCCGCTGAGCTGGCGGAGCGGGCGGCCGTGCTGAATCGGCTGCGCCGGGCGCAGGGGCAGCTCGCCGGGGTGATCGCGATGGTCGAGGACGGCCGGGATTGCCGCGAGGTGGTGACCCAGCTCGCGGCCGTCTCCCGGGCCTTGACCGGGCCGGGTTCAAGATCGTGGCCGGAACCATGCGGCAGTGCGTCGCGGGCGAGTCGCCGATGAGCACGGCCGAGCTGGAGAAGCTCTTCCTGACCTTGGCCTAGAGCCTGGCCTAGGTTTGACCTGGGCCAAAGTCTGACGTTGCCCTCAGGTCCCGCTGATCTCGCGGTAACCCGCAGCAAGCATGATGGGTACATGGAGCGGGGGGCCGGTCTCATGCGGGTCAGTGCTGCCACTGACCTGGCCGCAACGGGGCTTACGAGCGAGCAGGTCAGCGAGCGGGTGGCTCGCGGCCTGACCAACGACCAGGGTAAGCAGCCGACCAGGACCGTGGGCCAGATCCTCCGGGCCAACGTGCTCACCAGGTTCAACGCGATCCTGGCCGGGCTGCTGGCCGTGATCTTGATCGTCGGCCCGGTCCAGGACGCCCTGTTCGGGTTCATTCTGGTCGCGAATAGCGCGATCGGCATCATCCAGGAACTGCGGGCCAAGCGGACGCTCGACCGGCTCTCGGTGCTGAACGCCCCGACCGCGCGGGCGGTCAGGGACGGCAAGCCCGCCGAGGTGCCGGCCTCCCGGGTGGTGCTCGACGACGTACTCGAATTGCAGCAGGGCGACCAGGTGGTCGCCGACGGGCGGGTGCTCTCGTCCGGCGGCCTGGAGATCGACGAGTCGCTGCTCAGCGGCGAGTCCGACCCGGTCGGCAAGGAACCGGGCGACGACGTGCTGTCCGGAAGCTTCGTGGTGGCGGGCACCGGGCGGATGACCGCGACGAAGGTCGGCGCCGAGTCCTACGCGGCCCAGCTGACGAAGCAGGCTCGCGGGTACCGTCCGGCGAGATCTGAGATTCGCGACGCCATCAACCGGGTGCTGACCTGGATCAGCTGGATCCTGGTCATCGCCGGGCCGCTGCTGGTGTTCCGGCAGCTCACCTCCGGACTGACGGCGGCCGAGGCGCTCCGGGGCTCGGTGGCGGGGCTGACCGGCATGGTGCCGGAAGGACTCGTGCTGCTCACCAGCGTCGCCATGGCGGTCGGCGTGGTCAGGCTGGCGGCGCGGCGGGTGCTGGTGCAGGACCTCCCGGCCATCGAAGGGCTTGCCCGGGTCGACCTGATCTGCTGCGACAAGACCGGCACGCTCACCGAGGGCAGCATGGCTGTGGTCGCGGTCGAGCCGATCGAAGGATCAGCCTCGGCCGCGCAGGACGGCCAGGTCGGACGGGTGCTTGGCGCGATGGCAGCGGCCGACCCGCGCCAGAACGCGACCATGCTCGCGCTCGCCGACGAGTTCCCCGATCCGGGCTGGCAGCCGACGCGGACCACCGCCTTTTCCTCGGCCCGCAAGTGGAGCGCGGTCAGTTACGCCGATGAGGGCTCCTGGCTGATCGGGGCGCCGGAAATGATCCTGGCCAAAGGCGGGGCGGACAGTGGCGGGCAGCGGGCAGCCGTGCTCGACCAGGCGACCGCGATGGCGGGGGACGGGCACCGGGTGCTCCTGCTAGCCGGGTCGATGACCCCGGTCCGGGCCGAGCGGGTGCCTGACCAGGTGACTCCCGTCGCCCTGGTCGCGCTGCAGGAGCGGATCAGGCCCGATGCGCAGGCCACGCTCGAGTATTTCGCGAGCCAGGCAGGTCTCCGTCCGGGTGATCTCGGGCGACCATCCGGTCACCGTAGGCGCGATCGCGCGCAAGCTCGGGCTGCCGAATGCGGACCAGCCGGCCGACGCCCGGCAGCTGCCCGAGGACCCCGACCGGCTCGCCGAGGCCGTGAAGGACACCACCGTCATCGGCCGGGTCGCGCCGCGTCAGAAGCAGGCCATCGTCGCGGCGTTCCAGCGGCTCGGTCACGTGGTGGCGATGACCGGCGACGGCGTCAACGACGTGCTCGCGCTCAAGAACTGCGACGTGGGCATCGCGATGGGCTCGGGGACCCCGGCCAGCCGGGGCGTGGCCAGGCTGGTCCTGCTCGACGACAAGTTCGCGACGCTGCCCAGCGTGGTCGCCGAGGGGCGCAGGCTGATCGGGAACGTGGACCGGGTGTCGCGGCTCTTCCTCACCAAGACCTGCTACACGCTGCTGATCGCGCTGGCGGTGACCGCCGTCGCCGTGCCGTTCCCCTTCTATCCCCGGCACCTGACGATCGTGTCGACGCTCAGCATCGGAGTGCCGGCGTTCTTCCTCGCGCTCGCGCCGAACGCCAGGCGGATCGCGCCAGGATTCCTGGCGCGGGCGCTGCGGTTCTCGGTGCCGGCCGGGGTCGTGGTGGCCTTCGCGGCGATGACCGCGTTCCTGGTGGTGCGCGACACTGATCTCGGGCTCGGCGCGGCCCGCACCGGGGCGACGATCGTCACGGTCTGCCTGAGCCTGGCCGTGCTGGCTACGCTGGCGCGCCCGCTGCTGAGCTGGCGGGGCGCGATGGTCGCGGCGCTGGCCGCGATTTTCGCGGGGCTGTTCGCCCTGCCGTGGCTACGCGACCAGCTAGCGCTGGTGCTGCTGCCCGCTCACTCCTGGTGGATGTGCGCGGTGATCATCGCGGGCGGCTTCGTCCTGCATGATCGGCGGCTGGGCGCTCGCCAGGCGGGTGCAGCTCAGCGAACCTGGAAGCGAAGCCGGGCCGCCGCGGTGAACGGCGCCTGCCGCACGGCCGTCACCTCGCTGCCGCCGTCGAGCGCCTGACTGGCCAGGTCGTCAAGCACATCGGGCACCGGCTGGCAGGACGCGGCAGGGTCAGGGCAGTCGCAGCTCGTCTGGCCGACGCCGAGGCCGCCGCAGTCCTCGCAGGCATAGCCGGGGATGACCTGGTCGTCCGCGACGACCAGGCTGGAGACAGCCCGGCTCCTGACCGCTGCGAGGCACTCGCCCAGGCTGGTGGTGACCGACGTGCCGGGCGGCTCGTTCAGGATGTCGTTGACCAGCTGGGCCTCGGACGCCTCCGCCCAGCCCGCGATGACCGGCGCGGCCAGGTCGCGCACCTTCGCCGGGGTGGCCGACTGGACGTCGACGCTGAAGCTGCCAGCCACCCGCTGCCGGACAGCAGGGGGCAGGATCGACATGAACTGGCTGATCTGCATCTCGTGGCCGCCCAGCACCAGCGGTCGCTGCTGAGCGTCCGGATTCTGCTGGAGCACGCCGATGGTGTCCTTGTAGTGCTGCCGGGACAGCTGCATGACCCGCTGCTGAATCCGGTAAGCCTCCAGGCCGTACCAGCCGGCGAAGCCGGTGCTCGGCACCTCCTGCCCCGTGCGCTGGGCGAGCGTGTCGATCTCGTCGTCGGCGATCGCCAGCACCCAGGAGTGCTTCGCGTCGATGACGGCGACCTGGTACTTCGGATGCCGCTGCAGGCTCGCCAGCAGCGGCCGCAGGTAAGGTCTCGGCGCGATCATGGCCCCGTCCGGCCAGCGGCCGGGCATCGGGATCGCCTCGGCCAGCCCGAGCTCGCCGCTGACGAAGATCGCGACGGTCTGGCCGAGCCAGTCGAGACTTCCCTCGACGACCAGGTCGGTGACCGCGTCGGCGTCGGCGCAGGCCGCCGTGCGCGAGCCGGCATCGCGTCGGCCAGCGTCCTTGATCAGCTCACGGGCTCTCGTCGTCAGCCCGCGATGCTCGGCGATGTCGACGGGAACGTTCAGGTACAGCGAGATCACCGCCGAGTTCCTGGCGCGCGCGCCCCGAAGCTCGTCGGCGTCGGTCCTGGTGATCAATGGTTGCCTCCGTCGGGGCTACCGGCCTGACTGCCGCTTCCGCCCGTTGCCGCTCCGGTTCCGGCGTCGGTGCTTGGCGACGATGGTGTCGGCCGAGGGGAAGAACACGGTCTCGTGCCCGTCTTGCCACTGCACCAGGTAGGGCGGGTTGCCCTCCTGGCCGTGGACTTCGATGATCTCGCCGTGCCTGTCCCCGTCGCCCTGATGGCGTCCCTTGACGGTCAGCTCGTCGCCGACTACAGCCTTCATCGGTGCCCCCGTTCGCCGGAAGGTGTTTCGTCATTCCCTCCCCGGTCCGGCATCGTCTAAGCCAGGTTCTGGCCGCTAGCCTGGTGATATGTACATTCCCGCGCACTTCGCCGCCGGTGACCTGTCGGACATCGCGGCCTTCGTCGACCGGGTCGGCACCGCCGATCTAGTGACGTTCGACGGCACCAGCCCGATCGCCACGTTCTTGCCGGTGATCTGGGAGCGACCGCAGCAGCCTGAGGCAGCAGAGCACGGCGGCTCGGCTCACGGGCGGCTGATCGGGCACCTCGCGCTGCAGAACCCGCAGTGGAGCACGGCGGCACCGGGCGCGCAGGCGCTCGCGATCGTGCGCGGTCCGCAGGCGTACATCTCGCCGTCGTGGTACCAGAGCACCAGGGAGCACGGCCGCACGGTGCCGACGTGGAACTACACGACCGTGCATTTCACCGGCCCGCTCACCTTCCACACGGACCCGGACTGGCTGAGTGACGTGGTGACCAGGCTGACCGAGCGGTACGAGGCCGGACGCCCCGATCGCTGGTGGGTCACCGACGCGCCCGAGAAGTTCATCGCGGGCCAGCTACGGGCGATCATCGGGGTGGAACTTCGGATCGCCCGCATCGAGGCCAAGGACAAGCTCAGCCAGAACCGCACGGACCAGGACCGGGCCAACGTGATCGCCGCGCTTCGGGACGAGCCCGACCCGCAGGCTCACGAGGTCGCCGACCTCATGGTCGATCGAGAGGCAGGTCGCTGACCTCAGGGCCGCGCTATGGGCACCGCGTTAGCGCGGACGACGCTTGGCGTAGAAGCGGGCGCTCGACTTGGGGATCCGGCGCTGGGTGCCGAAGTCCACGAAGACGATCCCGAAGCGCTTCTGGTAACCCCAGCCCCACTCGAAGTTGTCCAGCAGCGACCAGACGAAGTAGCCGGCCAGGTTGGCGCCGTCGCTGGTGGCCCTGGCGGCCGCGCTCAGGTGCTGGTGCAGGTAGCGCACCCGCTCGACGTCGTCGACCACGCCTTCCGGGCTCACGTAGTCCTCGCTGGCCGCGGCCATTCTCGGTGATGTACAGCGGGAGGCCAGGCGCGTCCTTGGACAGCCGCATCAGCAGGTCGTAGAGGCCGTCGGCGTCGACGAGCCAGTCCATCGCGGTGCGCTCCAGCCACGGCGGCCGGAACTCCACGACGCCGGGCAGCTCGATATCGGTAGCCGCCTCGTGACGCCGCAGGTCGGCGGGGTCGCCCGCGCGCAGGTAGACGCAGGCGTAGTAGTTGATGCCGAGGAAGTCGATGCGGCTGGCTGATCGTCGTCCAGGTCGTCCGCCGACGATCAGGGCCTCGTGCGGCAGCACGGCCGCGCTCGCGTCGGCCGGGTAGCGGCCGTAGCAGCAAGGGCTCCAGGTACAGGCCGTTGGCGTTGGCGTCGGTGACCCGCCGGGCGCGCTCGACGCGCCTCGTCGGCGCTGTCGTCCGAGCACCTTGACCGGATGCAGGTCGAGCGTGATGCCGACGCTCGCTCCCGGCACGGTGGCGCGCAGCGCGAGGGCGGCCTGGCCGTGCGCCGAGCAGCAGGTGGTGGGTGGCCGCCGACGCCGCGTAGGCGTCGCGCAGCCCGGGGGCGTGGATGCCCTCGCGGTAGCCGTGGTTGGAGACGACCTGCGGCTCGTTCAGCGTGATCCAGCGGGTGACCCGGTCGCCGAGTGCCTCGGCCCATCGCCGCCGCGTAGTCGGCGAACCGCCCGGCGATGTCGCGGGCCGCCCAGCCGCCCTCGTCCTGCAGCTCCTGCGGCAGGTCCCAGTGGTACAGGGTCGCCGTCGGCGCGATGTGTGCTCGGCCAGCTTGTCGAGCAGGGCCTTGTAGTAGTCGAGGCCCTTGGTGTTCAGCGGCCCCGAGCCGCCTGGCTGCACCCGGGGCCAGGAGATCGAGAAGCGGTACGCGTTCAGGCCGAGCGAGCCCATCAGCTCGACGTCTTCGCGCGTACCGGTGGTAGGAGTCGCACGCGATGTCGCCGGTGTCGCCGCCGCGCACCTTGCCGGGGACCCGGCTGAAGGTGTCCCAGATCGACGGGCCCTTGCCGTCGGCCTGCGCGGCGCCTTCGATCTGGTACGCGGCCGTGGCCGCACCCCAGGTGAAGCCCGGCGGGAAGGCGATGCTGCCGAGCTGCGATCCGGATCCGGCTGGCGCTTCCTGTGACATCCACGACCTCCCTGGCGGCGGGCTTCGGGGTCCGGCCAAGCCCAGCTTGGCCGATCTCGACCGAACTGGGAGACCTTGACGGCACTTGTGCCGAGTCTTAGAGTAAGCGCTTAGATCGGCAGAATGCAACCGCTTAGACAACGGTTGTCTAAGCGGTTTCACGAGCAGTCTGCCACGTCAATTCTCAGATCTTTTCCCTGGTCAGTAAGGGGTTCGACGCAACTTAGGGGCCGCAGACATGCCGGAGGGCACCGCTGGCACCGGCGCCACTGACAACGGCGCCACGAACGGCAGCGTCGCAAACAACGGCGCCGCGAGCAACGGCGCTGCCAGAACGCGGGCGGCGTGGTCACGCTCTACGACGTCGCGTCCCATGGCCGGGGTCTCGACCGCGACGGTGAGCCGGGTGGTGCACGGCATGGACCGGGTCAAGGACTCGACCAGGGCGCGGGTGCTCGAGGTGATCGAGCAGCTCGGCTACGTGCCGGACAGCGCCGCGCAGAGCCTGTCCCGCCGCCGCAAGGACGTCATCGGCCTGGTCTGCGTCGAGCGCAGTGCGCCCAAGCAGTACGACATCGAGAGCATGAGCCTGCTGTTCTACGACGAGATCCTGCGCGGGGTCGAGTCGACGATCAGCGCACCGCAACTGGTCGCTGCTGATCACCTACCTCGAAGAGGACGCGAGCCCGACATGGCCACGGCTGCTGTCGCTGTCCGGCAAGGTCGACGGCATGCTGATCGGCGAGGGCGTCGTGCCCGGCGCACTTCGTCGCCCGGCTGGCCGCACCGGCTGCCGGTGCTGGTCATCGCGGGCAACCCGCGCGAGCGCGCGGCCGACGTGGTCACCGCCGACAACCGGTCAGGCTCGGTCGCCCTGGTGACGCACCTGATCGAGGTCCACGGCCGGCGGCGGCTCTACTTCATCGACGGGCCGAGCACCGCGCCGGACGCCAAGGAGCGGCGGCGCGGGCTCACCCAGGTACTGCGCGGCTACCCGGAGTGCGAGCTGGTGGGCACCTCGCAAGGGCAGTTCAGCGTGCGGCAGCGGCGAGGAGGCCGGGCAGCAGCTGCTGGCCAGCGGCGCCGCTGCCTGACGCGGTCGTCTGCGCGAACGACCAGATGGCGATCGGCGTGCTGCATTCCTTCGCCAGGGCGGGCGTGCGCGTGCCCGAAGACGTGGCCGTGGTCGGCTTCGACGACATCTTCCCCGGCAGCCTGTGCGATCCGCCGCTGACCACCGTGCACCAGCCGATGCGGCTGCTCGGCGAGCGGGCCTGCACCCGGCTGCTCGACCGGATCGCCAGGCCGGAGCTGCGCGCGCGGTGGAGGTGCTGCCGACCGAGCTGGTGCTGCGGTCGAGCTGCGGCTGCCCGCCAGGCACCATGATCCGCCAGCCGGTGCCGCGCCTGCGCGTGCAGCCGATCCCGCTCGGCTGGTCACGCAGGCAACGAGCTAGGAGCCGCGATGGCTTTCATCCTCCGGCGCCTGGCCTTCTATGTCGTCGCCGCCTGGGTCGCGCTGACCGTGAACTTCTTCATCCCGCGCGCCATGCCCGGCAACGCGGTCGAGGCGATCATGTCGAAGTTCCCCAACCTGCAGCCGTCCGCCTACCGGGCGCTTGAGGCGCTGCTCGGCGTCGGCCACCCTGGCTCGCTCTGGCACCAGTACGTGGCCTACCTGGACGACGTCGTCCACCTCAACTTCGGCATCGACTCGCTGGAGTACCCGGCGAAGGTGTCGACCCTGCTCGGCGAGACGATCCCGTGGACGCTCGCGCTGGTGGGCACGGCGACGGTCATCGCGTTCTTCCTCGGCACCGGGCTCGGCATCGTGGCCGGCTGGCGGCACGGCGGCTGGGCTGGACCGGGTGCTGCCCGGGCTGATGTTCTTCCAGGCGGTCCCGTACTTCTTCCTCGCGCTGATCCTGATCGAGCTGCTGGCCGGTGCACCGGCACGTCTTCCCGATCGGCCAGGGCTACGCGAGCGGCCTGATCCCCGGCTGGAACTGGCCTTCATCAGCAGCGCCGTGTACCACTCGCTGCTGCCCGGCGTTCACCATCGTGATCACGTCGGTGGCCGGCTGGATGCTCCAGATGCGCAACGTCATGATCACTACGATCGGCGAGGACTACGTGCGTGGCGGCTCAGGCGAAGGGGCTGCCCGGCCGCCGGGTGGTCTACACCTACGCCGCCCGGAACGCGCTGCTGCCGCAGCTCCAGGGCTTCGGGCTCGCGCTCGGGTTCGTCGTGTCCGGCGCGCTGGTGATGGAGATCGTCTTCTCCTACCCGGGCATCGGCCTGCTGCTGCTCAACGCGGTCAGCGCCAACGACTTCCCGCTGATGCAGGCGATCTTCCTGGTGATCACGTTCGCCGTGCTGTTCGCCAACCTCATCATCGACCTGGTGCTCGTCGCTGGCTGATCCGCGGGTGCGGGCGAGGGAGGCATCCTGATGACCGTCGCGCCCTGCCCGTCGCCACCACCCGGCCGCGCTGGTCGATCCGGCCAGGCGGCAGCTGGTCGCTGGCGCCGCATGCCGCTCAAGGCCAAGGTCGGGCGCGGTCATGCTCGGGGTCTTCGTGCTCGCCGCGATCATCGGCCCGCTCGTCACCCCGTACGACCCGTCGTTCACCAACCCGTCGTTCAGCGCCTGGCGCTCAACCCGCCGAACGCCGCGCACCTGCTCGGCACCACCCAGAGCGGCCAGGACGTGCTGTCCCAGCTGCTGTCGGCATCAGGCTGACGCTCGAGCTGGCGATCGTCGTCGGCGTCGTGGCCACCGCGCTGTCGGTCATCGTCGGGGTCACGGCCGCGTTCCTCGGCGGCTTGTGGGACGAACTGCTGTCGCTGACCAGCAACGTCGTTCCTGGTCATCCCGTCGCTGCCGCTGCTGATCCTGCTGCTCGGCTACGTGCCGCAGAAGGGCCAGTCGGCGACGATCATCGTGCTCAGCGGGCTCGGCTGGCCGTGGGGCGCCCGGGTGATCAGGGCCCAGACCCTGGCGATCCGGCGCCGCGACTTCATCGCCGCCTCCCGCGAGACCGGCGAGAAGACCTGGCGGATCATCGCCTTCGAGATCGTGCCGAACGAGGTGAGCCTGATCGCGGCGAGCTTCGTCAACACGGTCCTCTACGCGATCGGCGCCTCGGTCGCGCTGGCCTTCATCGGCGTCGCCGACCTGAACAGCTGGAGCCTTGGCACCATGCTCTACTGGGCGCAGAGCCAGCAGGCGCTGCAGCTCGGCGCCTGGTGGTGGTTCGTGCCGCCGGGCCTGGCCGTCGCCCTGATCGGCACCGCCCTGGTGCTGCTCAACACCGGCATCGACGAGCTGGGCAATCCGAGGCTGCGCGAGGCGGCCAGCGCGTCAGCGTCGACGGCCACCGGCAGCGGCCCGCCGACCCGACCCCGGTCTGCGGTCCACGGTCCCGCCGCCCGCCGGCCCGTCACCAGCGCTGCACTCGTTCTCCCGCTCCTCGCTCGCCGACGCGCGAACAGCAAGGCGAACGGCAAGGCAGGCCAGCGATGACCGCCGCGCGACCCCACGCTGCGAGATCAGCGACTTCTCGGTCGTCTACCGGACCCCGGGCGGCGACGTGCAGGCCGTCAACCAGGTCAGCCTGGACCTGCACCCTGGCGAGGTCATCGGCATCGCCGGCGAGAGCGGCTCCGGCAAGTCCACCCTCGCCTACGCCGCCTGCCGCCTGCTGCGCGCGCCCGCGCTCATCACCGGCGGCAGCATCCGCTATCAGGGCAGGCGGGTCACCGAGCCGGTCGACATCACCGCAGCTTGCCCGCCCGCGACCTGCAGCGACTGCGCTGGCGTGAGATCGCCATCGTCTTCCAGAGCGCGATGAACGCGCTCAATCCCGTGCTCAGCGTCCGCGACCAGCTCCTCGACGTGATCCACGCGCACACTGCGAGACCAGCAAGCCGACGCGGCCGTCAAGGTGGCCTGGCTGCTCGACCTGGTCGGCATCCCGCGCTCCCGGCTGGGCAGCTACCCGCACGAGCTGTCCGGCGGCATGCGGCAGCGGGTCATGATCGCCATGGCGCTGGCCGTCGACCCCGAGATCGTCATCATGGACGAGCCCACCACCGCGCTCGACGTCGTGGTGCAGCGCGACATCCTCGCGCCGGATCGTCGAGCTGAAGGACGAGCTCGGGTTCTCCGATCCTCTTCATCACCCACGACCTGTCGCTGCTGCTCGAGCTCGCCGACCGGATCGCGGTGATGTACGCCGGGAACCTGATGGAGATCGGCTCGGCCGACCAGCTGCAGCACGCTCCGGCGCACCCTTACACGAAGGGCCTGCTCAACAGCTTCCCCTCGTTGCACGGGCCGCGCCGGGACCTGGCCGGGATCCCCGGCTCACCTCCTGATCTGCGCAACCTGCCGTCGGGCTGCCCGTTCGTGCCGCGCTGCGGGTACGCCACCGAAGCCTGTTCCCAGGTGCCGATGACCTTGCAGCCCGTCCGGACGTCGGCCGACCTCACGCACGTCACGAGCTGCCCGTTCGTGCTTCCCGAGACTCCCGCGCCGGCGTCGTTAGTTCCTGGCCGCGACCAAGCCGAATCCACGGCCGAGCCCGAGCCGCACCTGGAGCGTCAGCCATGAACGACACCAGTGCCAGCGACACCGCGTTCACCCTAGAAATTCAGTCAGCGGCGGCGGCGAGGGGTCCGCTGGCGATGCAGGCCGTCGCCCTGCACAAGGACTTCAGGCTGGCGCGCGGCAAGATCCTGCGCGCGGTCAGGGACGTCTCCTTCAGCCTGTACCGGGGTGCGGTCGTCGCCCTGGTCGGCGAGAGCGGTTCTGGCAAGTCGACGGTCGCCAAGATGCTCGCCGGGCAGGAGCGGGCGACCTCGGGCTCGATCCTGCTCGACGGCGAGCCTGTCGACGTTCAGTAGCCGACGGGCGTTCCGGCAGTACAAGAGCCAGGTTCAGCTTGTCTTCCAGGACCCTTCGCCTCGCTCAACCCCATCCACACCGTGCGCTACCACCTTGAGCGCCCGGTGCGACTGCACCAGGACAAGAGCTCGCGGGCGGAGGTGGAGGCCGAGGTCACGTCGCTGCTCGAGCAGGTGCACCTGCGCCCGGCCGATCAGTTCCTCGCCAAGTACCCGCACGAGCTCTCCGGCGGCCAGCGTCAGCGCGTCTAGCTTCGCCCGCGCGCTGGCCGCCCGCCCAAACGTGCTGCTCGCCGACGAGCCGGTCTCCATGCTGGACGTCTCCATCCGGCTGGAGATGCTGAGCCTGCTTGATGACCTGCGGAAGCGATTCCAGCTAGCCATGCTCTACATCACCCACGACATCGCCTCGGCGCGGTATTTCGCCGACGAGATCCTCGTCATGTACTCGGGGCAGGTCGTCGAGCGCGGCCCAGCCGAGGAAGTGACCCAGCATCCAGCGCACCCCTACACCCAGCTGCTGGTCGCCTCGGCGCCAGATCCAGACAACCTGGGAAGCACGCTGCGCGCGGGCCCCGGCATAACTAGCCCGGCGTCGGCCCGCACCCAGCAGGAATTCACCGGGCCGGCGGAAGCCGGCTGTCCGTTTAGCCCCCGGTGTCCGTTCGCTGACGACCGTTGCCGGATGGAGAACCCGCCATTGCAGCCAGTGTCCGCGCTGCGGTCCGCTGCCTGCTGGCGACTCGATGTCGCCGCCGCAGACGTCATGGCTCACGCAGACGTCCTGGCTCAAGCAGAAGAAAGGCAGGCCTAAATCCCACCCCCTCGGCTGCCGGGCATGGCAGCCGGAATGAACAGTCCCCGTTCAGAGTAATGCAGGAGGAAGCATGGCAAGACTGCTGGGGCGCCGAAGCCTAGCGGGCCTCGCGGCTGTCACCGTAATCTGCACCGGACTCGCGGCCTGCGCGTCAAGCTCAGGCCCCGGAGCTGGTAAGTCTTCGTCGTCGACAATCCCGACCCTGGTGATGGAGAGCTCGCCAGAGACGGCGATCACCCAGGCCTTCAACCCGTTCGTCCCGACCCAGGCCCCGTACGGCATGGGCGCTACTGGCCTGATCTACGAGCCGCTGATCCAGTTCAACCTCGCCGCGCCGCCGAAGAACTACGCGTGGCTGGCCACCGGCTACAAGTGGGGCCCGGGCGGCAAGTCGATCACCTTCGCGATCCGATCCGGCATCAAGTGGAGCAACGGCACCCCGCTGACCCCGGCTGACGTGGCGTTCACCTACAACCTGATGAAGTCGAACGCCGCGATCAACCTGGACGGCCTGAAGATCCTCAGCGTGACCACCTCAGGCAACAACGTCACGATCACCTTCCCGAGCGCGCAGTACACCAACCTGGAAGAGATCGCCGGCGTCGCGATCGTGCCCCAGTCGATCTGGAGCAAGATCAAGAACCCGTCGACGTTCGCCGACCCGAACCCGGTGGGCAGCGGGCCTTACAAGCTGGCCAGCTTCACCCCGCAGGGCTTCACGCTGGAGAAGAACCCGAACTACTGGCAGGCCTCCAAGGTCGCCATTCCGAAGGTCTTCTTCCCGGTCTACACCTCGAACACCGGCGCGCTCAACGCGCTGTTCTCGGGGCAGATCGACTGGACGGGTAACTTCATCCCCGGTTTGCAGAAGAACTTCGTCAACACCAACAAGGCGTTCCACCACTTCTGGGAGGCCCCGGGCGGCACCAACAGCCTGATGCCGAACCTGAACAAGTGGCCGACCAACCAGCTGCCGGTGCGCAAGGCGATCAGCCTTGCCATCAACCGCTCGCTGATCGCCCAGGAGGGCGAGGCCGGCCTGGAGAACCCGGTGCTGAACGCCACGGGCCTGACGCTGCCGACGTTCGCCGCCTGGAGCGGCCCGGTCGCATCTAAGGTCAACTCGGCGGCGGCCAACCCGACCGCGGCCAAGGCCGTGCTGAAGGCCGCCGGCTACACGCTGAACAGCAAGGGCTTCTTCAGCAAGGGCGGCAAGGAAGTCGACATCACGATCACCGACCCGTCGGCGTACACAGACTACGCCGAGGACGACGCGCTGGTCGCACAGGAGCTGAAGGTAGCCGGCATCAACGCGACCTTCTCCGGCCAGGCGGTCACCACCTGGAACTCCGACATCGCCAGCGGCAACTTCGAGATGACCATGCACTGGTCCAATGGCGGCCTGACCCCGTACAACATGTACGACGGCTGGCTGGACAGCGCACTGGCCTCAGGCTCGGCGGCCACGGGCGACTACGAGCGGCTCAGCAACCCGTCGATCGATGCCGCCCTGGCCAAGCTGCAGGGCGCGTCGACGACGGCCGAGCAGACCGCCGACCTCGCCCCGATCGCCAGCTTCGTCGCGGCGAACCTGCCGATCATCCCGACCACGACGGCCTCGCAGTGGTTCGAGTACAACAGCCAGCACTTCGTCGGCTGGCCCACCGAGGGCAACCCCTACGAGACCGGGCAGCCGTCCGGCACCAACAACGGCCCAGGCTCAGGCACTGACGAGGTAGTCATCCTGCACCTGAAGCCCAGGAAGTAGCCCGGTCCAGCGATTTTCGATCAACTAGCGCAGGGCCTGCTCCCGGAATCACCCTGGAGCAGGCCCTGCCTGCTAGTTGCTGTGCGCGGCCCGCCGCGTTGCGGAGGTTTTTCGGGTACCTGCAGGAGGGATTCCGCATGCTGGAGCCCTGTCGTCGTATAGTCCGGAAAAGTCTCCGGGGCGCGAAACGGCTCCTCTAGGAGCACGGAATCCCTCCTTCCACGGCGAGGGAACTCTCCTTAAAGCGGGAAGTCTCCTTCAGGAACCCGGAAATCCTCCTGGCCTGGGCGGCCGGCCTCCTGGGAGTGACTTGCCTCAGGAAGGCCGACCAGCCCGGCCGGGTTATTTCACATTAGGGGAATGTCACGACGTCGCTGGGGCCGCCGTTGCCCTCCATTACCGGAGCGCCGACGCCATTGATGACCGAGTCGATGCCGCCTGAGCCGCTCAGGAAGACCGTCAGCAGGTCGTGCAGCTGCACGCCCGGCGCCGACGAGGGAACCTCGAACGACTCCGACTCCATGATCGGGATGCCCAGCTCGAAGAAGCTGTAGCTGCCCAGTCCGAACCCGGAGAACGTGCGGACGTTGTTCGTCACCTCGAACGCCGGATACCCGTTGGTCGTCGCGTTGGCCATCCACGCGGCCTGGCTCGGCGGGTCGTAGGGCAGCTCGTTCTGGAAGAAGATATCCGTGCCGCCCTGGCCGCGCCAGATGACCTGGGTCTTCTCGTAGTGCTCGATAAAGAGCCCGTACGCGGTGACGTCGTTGCCGTTGACGATCAGGCCGTGGTCGCTCACGTTGTCGGTCCAGCCGACGCCGTTGCCGTGGTCGGCGCGCCAGCCCCAGATGTTGTCGAGGATGGCGTGCGAGCTGTTGACGACCATGCTGGTCGTCGCCTCACCCGGCTCGGCGCCGCCGATGCGGAAATAGGTGTCCTGCACCAGGGTCGGCGCGGCCGCGCTGCCCTGGAGCGGTGAGAGCCCGATGTCGAGCAGTACCCGCGAGTTGATCGGGCCGGCGTCGAAGATCAGCCCGGAGATCTTCACCCCGGACGGACTGGCGACCACCATGGATGAATTGCCGTTGGTCGGGATCAGCGTCGCCAGCCCAAGTCCGAGCACGATGGTGTCCGGCCTGCTGACGATGATCGGCTGGCTGAGGTTGTAGACGCCGGGGGTCAGGACCAGGTTCTGCCCGAGCGCGAGCGCGAGGTTGATCCTGGCGACCGACGTGCTGGGATCGGCGATAAAGAAGCGGCTGATCGGCTCGGACGTGCCCGGCGTCTGCCCGCTGGTCCAGGTCGGACCGGACGAGTCGTGCTGCACGGCCGGGACGAAGACCCGGAAGGCGCCGCTCGCATCGGTGTACAGGAACGGCTCTTCCTCGGTCACCGGGCTGGTGGCCAGCGTGGTGTAGGGACCGGCACCGCCAGCCTGGCCGAACGCCTGGGCCGGAGTGCCGGCGCCGGTGTCGCCGGAGAAGACCTGGTTCCACACGCCGTTCGACCAGCCGTCAAGGCTGCTGTTGCGGACGATGAATTGCTGCTGCGAGCCGTTCACAATGCTGTTATTGGCGAACACCGAGTCGGCGACGAACCCGCCGCTCGCGAACTGCGGACCCGCCGAGCAGTAGTCCATGAACGACGTCAGCCCGTTCACCTGCACTCGCCGCAACGGTGCCGCTTGCGACACCGCCCAGAACTCCGTGTTGGCCTGGCAGCCCTGCAACCCGACCGGGTTGATGGTCAGGTTGGACAGCGACCGCCAGAAGTTGTCGAGCGCGATGCAGTTCGTCGTGTTCGGATCCCCGGTGGGGAAGCACTGGTTGAACACGTCGACCGACCCGTTGATCACCACGTCGCCCGGCGTCGCGCCGAGCCCGGCAACCTGGGTGTAGAAGCCGACCTGGAAGATCAGCGGGTCAGCGGCGCTGCCGTAGGTGCCGGGCTCGAACAGCAAGGTGTATCGCTGCGTCCCGAACTGGTTGGGCACCTGCTGGGTGGCAATCGAGTCGACGGTCGCCTGGATCTGGCTCTGCGGCATCGAAGGGGTAAAAACATAGACATTGGGGCCGAACGCGGGCGTGCCAGCTAGCTGCCTGGCCGGAGCAGGGCGACGAGTCTTGGCGTGGGTCTGCGGGGCCTTGGCCCGGATCGCTGCGGCGCGCGCGGCCGAAGCTTGTGCGGGGTTCGCGGCATTCGCCGCCGGAGCCAGCATGGCCACGCCATACGACGCAGCGGCTAGTGCGGCGGCTACGCTCAGGTAACGGCGGATTAATGACATAAGAGTCCTCCTCGGCGACGTACCGTAGAGCAGGCTGCGACGCGCGATTCGGTCGCAGTCAGACTTCCTCCACGTCGTGAACTATCCTAGTTCTTTCACGTCGTCCAGTCTCGATCGCTAGGCAGGCAATGGCCGGATTTCATACGACTACGGTGCGTGACCTGCGACGCAGCAATCGGTCGCGAGCGCTGTGGCAGGTCTTCCTCGACGGACCGCTCACCAGGCAGGAGATCGGCGCCCAGGCCGGGCTGAGTCCGGCCACGGTGAGCAACCTCGTTGCCGATCTGGTGACCGACGGCATCATCGCCGAGGTCGGACTCGAGGATTCCAACGGCGGGCGGCCGCGCGGGCTGCTCGAAGTCGACCCTGGCTATGGCTACGTCATCGGCGTCGACATCGGGGAGACGGCGGTCCTGGTCGAGCTCTTCGACGTCAGGCTCAGGCCGCAGGCCAGGCACCGGCTGGCGACCGATACCGCCGTGCTCGACCCAGGTGACACGATGGCGCATGTCGCCGACGGCATCAAGGCGGTGATCGCCGAGGCGGGCGTCTCCGCCGGCGCGATCGTGGGCGTCGGCGTCGCGGTGCCCGGACTAGTCGAGCACGGGGACGACGCGGTCGTCTACGGCCAGAGCGTCGGCTGGGAAGCCGTCCCGGTCGAGACCATGCTGCGACGCCTAGTCGGCCTGCCGGTGCTGGTGGACAACGGCGCCAAGACCCTGGGTCAGGCCGAGCAGTGGTTCGGCGCCGCGCGCGGCAGTGACAACGCGATCATCGTGCTGCTCGGCACCGGCGTCGGGACCTGCGTGATCAGCAACGGCGACGTGTACCGGGGCGCGACCAGCAGCGCCGGCGAATGGGGCCACACCACGGTCGTCGTCGGCGGCCGCCTCTGCCGGTGTGGTGCGCGCGGCTGCCTGGAAGCCTACGTGGGCGCCGCCGCGATCGCGGCGAGGTACGCCGACCTCAGCGGCGACCAGACCGCGGCGAATCCAGCCGACCTCGAAGGGGCCATGGCTGACCTCATCGCTTCCGGCAACCCACTCGCCCACCAGGTACTCGGCGAGGTCGTGACCTATCTCGGTGCGGGCATCGCTAACCTGGTCAACCTGTTCAACCCCGAGCGAGTGGTGGTCGGCGGCTGGCTCGGCCAGGCCCTGAGCGAGCCGCTGCTCGCCCGGGTAGCCGAGGCCGCGAAGGCCCAGGCCCTGCGACTGCCCTTCAGCGGCGTCAAGATCGTCCGGGCCGAGCTAGGCCAGGACGCCGTAGCCCTGGGCGGCGCCACCCTCCCGGTCGCCCGCCTGCTCAACTGCGGCGCCATGAGACCAGCAGCCACCCGCCGCCCAGTCTCCTAACCCACCCCGCCCCGCCCGCCACCCGCCCCGCCCGCGCCTGCCGCTCCCCTGCCGCCCCGCCCCTGCCGCCCCCCCCGGGCGGGCGAAGGACAGTATGTGCCTACTTGCTGTTGTTGGGGGCTGGTGTCTGACGACAGCATGGTCCTACTTACTGCTGTGGGGACGACAGTAAGTAGGACCTTGGTGCTGTTGAAATGCCCCTCCGAACGACAGTAAGTGGGGACATGTTGCGGGGTTGCGGGGTTGCGGGATAGTCAGGTAAGCGGATACGGAACCGGTGATCACGCGCAGTGACGGCGGGAAGCTCCGCAGGCCCGAAATACCGGAGACCACCCCCGGCCGGCGACCTTAGCCCGTGACAGCCGAGCCCGAGGAAAATCCGAGGGCAAGCCGACCCGGAGCGCAGGGCCGTTAGGCCCGAGCACCGGAAGCGGCGCGGCAGCACCTCCTTCCCGGCCCGCGCGAACCTCCGCCTCTCGTGATCAGCTGTCCGTAGGCCGGGAGCCGATGTGGCCACGAAGCGAAAGTCGGCGCGCGCACCTGGCCGAAGAACAGCATGGGCCTACTTACTGCTGTTAGAGGCCGGTGTCTGACAGCACCATGGTCCTACTTACTGCTGTGGGGACGACAGTAAGGGCGCGGTAGGTATTTACCTGATGTGCGGGGGTTTTGGGGGCAGGATTGTGGTATGAGCGGTGCGGGTGAGCTGGGTGATGATCTGGCGGTGAAGTTCGGGTGGCTGCTGCCGCATCTGGATGAGCGGGAGCGGCGGCTGTATCTGGGGTCGGAGGCGCTGGCCCTGGAGGAGGGGCTGGGGCGGGAGCGGGCGCTGGCGGTGGTGGCGGGGGCTGCGGGGGTGTCGCGGACGACGGTGCGGGCGGGGGCGCGGGAGCTGGAGGCGGGGGCGGAGCCGCTGGGGCGGGTGCGGCGGCCGGGGGCGGGGCGGCCGCGGGCGGAGGTGACGGATCCGGGGTTACCGGCGGCGCTGGAGGCGCTGATCGGCGATGAGTGCCGGGGTGATCCGGTCTCGCCGCTGCGGTGGACGGCGAAGAGCGCGCAGAGCCTGGCCCTGGTGCTGACGGCGCGGGGTCACCGGTGCAGCAAGCCGACGGTGCTGCGGCTGCTGCATGCCCAGGGGTACAGCACGCAGGGGAACGCCAAGATGCTGGAGGGCAGCTCGCATCCGGACCGGGATGCCCAGTTCCGGTATATCTCCGCGCAGGCCCGTCATCACCTGGCGGCCGGGGATCCGGTGATCAGCGTCGATACCAAGAAGAAGGAGAAGATCGGGCTGTTCGCCCAGCCGGGCCGGGAATGGCGGCCCGCCGGTGATCCGGTCGCCGTCGCCGGTCATGATTTCGCCGCTCCCGGGACCCCGGTCGCGGCGCCGTACGGGATCTACGACATCGCCGCGAACGACGGGTTCGTGAACGTGGGCACTGATCATGACACGGCCGCGTTCGCGGTCGAGTCGATCCGCCGCTGGTGGCAGCAGGTCGGCAGGGACCGGTACCCGGCCGCGCGGCGGCTGCTGATCACCGCCGACGCCGGCGGGTCCAACGGGTACCGCACCCGGGCCTGGAAAGCCGGCCTCGCGGACCTGGCCCGCCAGGCCGGGCTGAAGATCACCGTCTGCCACTTCCCGCCCGGCACCTCCAAGTGGAACAAGATCGAGCACCGCCTGTTCTGCCACATCACCCGCAGCTGGCGGGCCCGCCCCCTGACCAGCTACGACACCGTCATCTCCACCATCGCCGCCACCACCACCACGACCGGCCTGACCATCAC
Source organism: uncultured Actinomycetota bacterium (assembly GCA_963737865.1). GTDB lineage: Bacteria > Actinomycetota > Actinomycetes > Streptosporangiales > Streptosporangiaceae > Chersky-822. The sequence continues at coordinate 187,439 of CAVTUG010000003.1, forward strand.
CGCCACCCTGGACACCAGCGATTACCCCGCCGGCATCAAGATCCCCGACGACACCATGGCCGACCTCGAAGCCCGGTACCTGACCCGCCACGGCTTCCACGGCGACTGGAACTACACCCTGCGCCCCGCCCCCCGCACCACCCCCGCACCACCACAGCCCGCACCCCCGCCGCCCGCCGCCCGCCAGCCCGCCGCCGCCCCGGCCCCGGGCTACGACCACGCCGCCCTGGCCCACCCCGCCCTCACCGGCCTGACCCCCGCAGAAACCACCGCCCTGACCACCCGCCTGCACACCGCCCAGGCCGCCGCCCGCGCCCGCGGCCTGCACGCCAGGCGCGGCCACCGCAACCGCACCCGCGCCACCCGCAGCGGCCCCGACCCCCGCACCCGCCTGGCCCGCCCCGCGCAGATCACCGCCACCCTCATCCACCTCCGCCACCACGCCCCCGCCACCGCCATCGCCCCCCTCTTCGGCGTCTCAGCCACCACCATCAGCACCGCCATCCGCGCCACCCGCGACCTGATCACCCACGCCGGCACCACCATCACCCCCAGCCCCCGCCCAGCCCGCACCACCACAGCCCTGCAAACCCTCGCCACCACCGCCGGCATCACCCCAGCCCCCGACACGCCCGCCAAACACAACTAAATTCCTACCGCTTCCTAAGTAGGACCATGGTGCTGCTGGAACACCCCTCCGAACGACAGCAGGTAGGGACATGCTGCTGTTCCGGGGTGCGGGGGTGCGGGGGTGCGGGGGTGCGGTGGTGCGGGGGTGCGGGGCGCGTTGCCTTGACAAAGGCGCACTTTTCTCGAACCTTAGTCTAAGTAGCGAATTTCGTGATCTTGGTGCGAAGGAGCAGCCGTCGTTGGCCGACTTACACTTTCCGCCGGGATTCGTCTTCGGCGCGTCGACCTCCGCTTATCAGATCGAGGGAGCGGTTTGCGAGGATGGTCGTGGCCCTAGCATCTGGGACACGTTCTCGCATACGCCGGGCCGGGTGATCCACGGCGATACGGGCGACCTTGCCTGCGATCACTATCACCGGATCGAGGCCGACCTCGATCTGGCGGCCAGCCTCGGGCTGGACTGCTACCGCTTTTCCGTAGCCTGGCCGAGGGTGATTCCTGACGGGCGGGGCAAGGTCAACCAGCGCGGGCTCGACTTCTACCGGCGCGTGGTCGATGGCCTGCTCAGCCGGGGGCTGACCCCGATGGCGACGCTGTTCCACTGGGATCTGCCGCAGCCGCTCCAGGACGCCGGCGGCTGGGCGACAAGGGACACCGTGGGCTGGTTCTGCGACTACGCGGCGGCCGTGCTGGGCGCGCTCGGCGAACTGGTGCCGCTGTGGGTGACGGTCAACGAGCCGTTCTGCGCGGGCATGATCGGCCATCTGCAAGGCAGGCACGCCCCGGGCATCGTCGACCTGGGGTCGGCGCTGGCGGCGTCCCATCATCTGATGCTCGCGCATGGCCACGCCATGGAACTGATCAGGACCGCCGCCCCCGGGGCGAAGGCCGGGAATTCGGTGCTGCTGTCCGACATCAGCCCGGTCTCGGACGCACCTGCCGACGTAGCTGCCGCCACGCGACTCGACGGCTACGAGAACCGCTGGTTCCTCGACCCGGTTCTTCGCGGCAGTTACCCAGCCGACATGCTGGACTGGTACGCCGCGCAGGTGCCGATCGACTTCATCCGCGACGGCGACCTCCGGGTGATCGCGACACCGCTCGACTTCAGCGGCGTGAACTACTACGAGACCAAGACCGTGATCCACGATCCCGACGAGCCCTACCATCAGGCGCGCGTGCTTCCGGCGACCGGGCGGCTGACAGCGGGCGGCATCGACGCCTCGCCGCCCGGACTCGGACGGATCCTGCGCAGGCTGCGCGATGAGTACCCGAGGCTGCCGCTGTACATCACCGAGAACGGCGCGCCGTTCCACGATTACGTGGATCCGAACGGCGTGGTCAACGACCTCGACCGGGTTCGATACCTAGACGAACATCTAACCGAGACGATGAAAGCTATCCACGACGGCGTTGACGTGCGCGGATACCTGGTGTGGTCGCTGCTGGACAACTTCGAGTGGGCCGACGGGTACAGCCGCCGGTTCGGGCTCTACTTCGTAGATTTCGGTACCCAGCGCCGGATCGAGAAGGCCAGCGCGCGGTGGTACAAGGCACTGATGAGCGAACACCGCACTGGCGAACCCGGCGTCGGGCCCGGGGCGGTCGCAGCCGCAGCAGGAACAGGTCTTGACTTGGGTCTCCAGGAGAGTAACTTCACGAGTTAGTTCAAGTTTTGGAATAACTCGGAGATGCATATGGGCAAACGGTTCCCGTTAGTCGGGCGCGGCGCGTTTGGCGCCCTGGCGGCCATGCTGGCGCTGTGTACAGTGCAATTCGTCGCGATGGGCTCGTCGGCGCAGGCCGCCGAGACCGCGCTGAGTGAGACGGGCTGGGTCGCGAGCACCAACACGGCCGCAGCCGGCGCGGACGTTCCTGCGAATGCGATCGACGGCAACATCAACACCAGGTTCTCCTCGGACGCCGTTGCGGCCTCGGGCATGTTCTTCCAGGTCAACATGGGCTCGGCGCAGAACTTCAACCAGATCGTGATGGACTCCGGCCCCTCGACCGGCGACTACGCTCGCGGCTTCAACGTCGAGGTCTCGACCAACGGCACGACGTTCACGTCGGTCACCACAGGGACTGGAACGTCTTCCCCTGAGACAGTGACCTTCGCTGCCCAGACTGCCCAGTACATCAGGGTCGTCCTCACCGCACCCAGCCCCACCAGCTGGTGGTCGATCGCCTCCTTCACCGCCTTCAACGGCAGCGCGGAGACCGCGCTGAGCCGCACGGGCTGGGTCACCAGCACCAACACGGCCGCAGCCGGCGCCGACGTCCCAGCGAACGCGATCGACGGGAACATCAACACCAGGTTCTCCTCGGACGCCGTTGCGGCCTCGGGCATGTTCTTCCAGGTCAACATGGGCTCGACGCAGAACTTCAACCAGATCGTGATGGACTCCGGCCCCTCGACCGGCGACTACGCTCGCGGCTTCAACGTCGAGGTCTCGACCGACGGCACGACGTTCACGTCCGTGGCGACCGGCACGGGAACCGCCTCGCCGGAAACGGCGACCTTCACGGCTCAGACGGCCCAGTACATCAGGGTCGTCCTGACCGCCCCTAGCCCCACCAGCTGGTGGTCGCTGGCCGAGTTCAACGTCTTCACCAACGGCTCGGGCGGCACCACCCCGCCGCCGCCTCCGCCCACCGGAGGCAGCCTCGGCGCCAACGTCACGATCTTCACCCCGAGCATGAGCGAGGCCACGATCCAGTCCACGCTCAACACGATCAGCAACCAGCAGGTGACGAACCAGTTCGGCACGCAGCGGAACGCGATCTTCTTCGAGCCGGGCACGTACGGCTCGGCGGCCTCGCCGCTGATGTTCACCGTCGGCTACTACACCAGCGTCGCCGGTCTCGGGCAGAACCCGAGCCAGGTCGTCATCAATGGCGCGTTCCAGGCCTTCAACCAGTGCCCGGGCGGCGTCCAGACCAACTGCAACGCGACCGACAACTTCTGGCGGTCGATGTCCAACCTGACGATCAATGTCATGGGCAACACCGGCTGCTACGCAGGCGACGACTTCTGGGCGGTCTCGCAGGCCGCGCCGATGCGCCGGGTCCAGATCAACGGCAACCTGTCGCTGATGGACTACTGCACCGGCTCGCCGGACTTCGCCAGCGGCGGCTTCATCGCCGACTCGCGGTTCACCGGCGGGACGGTCACCAACGGCTCGCAGCAGCAGTTCATCACCCGCGACAGCAGCCTGGACGGCTGGAGCAACTCGGTGTGGAACCAGGTGTTCTGCGGTGACCCGGGCGCTCCGGCGCAGACCTTCGCCGCCAACTCGGGTGACAGCGGCGGCCCCGCCTCCTACACCACGCTGGCCACCTGCCCGCACAGCGAGGAAGAGCCCTACCTCTACACCGACGCCTCAGGCAACTTCAACGTGTTCGTGCCGTCCCTGCAGACCAATTCCTCCGGTCCGACCTGGACGGCCACGACCAACACCCCGGGCACTTCCCTGCCGCTGAGCACGTTCTTCATCGCCTCGCCGTCGAGCTCGGTCGCGACGATCAACGCGGCGCTGGCGAACGGGGACAACCTGATCTTCACCCCCGGCGTCTACAACATCGGCTCGACCATCAACGTCACCAAGGCTGACACCAAGATCATCGGTCTCGGCTTCCCGACCCTGGTCCCGACCGCCGGCAACGTCACCATGAACATTGCCGACGTCAACGGCGTCAACGTCTCAGGAGTGATCTTCGACGCCGGGACGACCAGCTCTCCCGCACTGCTCCAGGTGGGCACGCAGGGCTCGACCGTGAGCCACGCGACCGACCCGGTCACGATCGACGACGTCTTCTTCCGGATCGGCGGCGCCACCGCCGGGACTGCGGCGACGGCGTTCATCGACAACAGCAACAACTCCATCATCGACGACGTCTGGGCCTGGCGGGCCGACCACGGCGCCGGGGCCGGCACCTTCACCGGTGACACGTCCAACACCGGGCTCATCGTCAACGGCAGCAATGTCCTCGCGACCGGCCTGTTCGTGGAGCACTTCGTCAAGGACGAGGTGATCTGGAACGGCCAGGGCGGTGAGGTCATCTTCTTCCAGAACGAGAACCCCTACGAGGTACCGAGCCAGTCGGCCTGGATGGCGAGCGCGACCCAGAACGGCTTCCCGGCGTTCTTCGTGGCGAGCAACGTCACCTCGTTCAGCGGATTCGGCATGGGCAGCTACAGCTTCTTCAACCAGGGCGCCGCGATCGAGAACTCGATGGCATTCCAGGCACCCAACGTAGCTGGGGTCACCTTCCATGACCTGCTGACCGTGTTCCTGAACGGCTCAGGAGGGATCCAGTCGGTGATCAACGGAACCGGAGCGGCCGTCAGCTCCAGCTTCGGCGGTCCTAGCGACGTGGTGTCGTATCCCTGATCCAGTCAGATGTGAGTGCGCCCGCCGGTCCCTCGCGGACCGGCGGGCGCACCGCTTGCTAGAGCCGGGCGAGCTCGTCGGCCAGGTCGTCCAGGCCGAGCGCGCCGAGCGACAGCGCGGCCATGTGCCACGCCTTGAGGTCGAGTTCCTCGCCTCGGGCCGCGTGCGCCGCCCTGGCGGCGTCCCGGCCGGCCAGCCAGGCCCGCTCGCCGATCTTGTAGCTGATCGCCTGGCCCGGTGCGCTCAGGTAGCGGACGATCTCGCTGTCCAGGAACGCGGCCGGCCTGCCGGAGTGCAGGCCGAAAAACTCCCGCGCCAGCTCAGGCGTCCACGTCTGGCCCGCGCCGACCGGGGAGTCGGCCGGGATCAGCTGCCCGGTGTGCATGCCGATGTCGACGATGACGCGCACGGCCCGCGCCATCTGGGCGTCCAGGTAGCTGAGCCGGTCACCAGGCCCGGTCAGGTAGCCGAGCTCGTCCATCAGCCGCTCGGCGTACAGGGCCCAGCCCTCGCTGCAGGCGCTGACCTGGCCGACGGACGTCTGGTACACCGACAGGCGGCTGGCGAGGTAGCGCCACTGGGCTAGCTGCAGGTGGTGGCCGGGAACCCCTTCGTGGTACCAGGTGCTCACCAGGCTCCACAGCGGGAACCTAGTCCGGCCGAGCGTCGGCAGCCAGGTGCGGCCAGGCCGGGAGAAGTCCGCCGAAGGACCCGTGTAGTACGGCGCGGCGGCGCTGCCCTCGGGCGCGATCCTGGCCTCGACTGTCCTGATCGGCTCGGCGATGTCGAAGTGGGTGCCGTCGAGGCTGGCGATGGCATCGTCCATCATCTGCTGCAACCTCGCCCTGATGGCGTCGACCCCGTCGATGGCCTCGCCATGAGCGTTCAGATAGTCCATCGCTTCGCGGGCGGTCGCGCCGGGGACGATGCGTTCCGACTCTTGCTGCATTTCCTCGCGGAGTTCGAGGAACTGCGACCAGCCCCAGGAGTAGGCCTCGGCCAGATCGAGGTTGGCGCCCGTCCACTGCCGCGCGCACAGCTTGTAACGCTGCTCGCCCGCCGCATCGGGCTGGTCGGCGGCGCGGCGCAGGTAGTCAGCCTGCATCCAGTCGCGCAGCTCGGTGACGGCCGAAATGGCCGACTGGGCGGCTTGCGTCAGGCTCGACTTCAGCGAGTCCGGCCCGTCGGCGCCTGAGGCGAACTCGGCGAACCAGCCCTTGCCGCCGCCGGCCGCCGCCCAGTCGCCGAACTGGCCGATGACCGTCCGCACGACCCGAGGGCCGGCGACCAGGCCCTGGCTGAGGCCCTCGGTGAGACTGGCCCGGTATTCGGCGAGCGCGCGGGGCACCCTGGCCATCCGGCGGCCGATCGCCGCCCAGTCGTCCGTGGTCGCGGCCGGCATGTCGAGGAAGATGCTCCGGATCCGCTGGGGCGGCCCGAACAGATTCGACACATTGCGCAGGTGCTCGCCGCGGGAGTTCAGCGCCAGCGCGGTCTCGAGCCGCTCGCGCAGCAGCTTGGCGCACCGGCGGTCGTCGTCGTCACCGTCAGTCGCGCCGCGCGCAGCTCGGCGAGCGTCGCACGCTTCAGGTCATCGGTGGCCTGCGTCCCGGCGGGGGAGAGGTCGGGCAGCCGGTCTTCGCCTGGGCGGATGCCGAGCCTGGTCGACAGCAGCGGGTCCAGTTCGGTCAGCGCGGCTACGTAACGGTCGGCGATCGCTCGCGGCGTCGCGGACGTGGCAGCGGGTTCTCTCGGAAGAGTGGTGTCGGACATGAGATTGATTGTGCCGTACGCCGTAGGGGAGGCACTGGAGCGCCGAAGTCACTCCTGAAGTCACCCGCACGGGATGATCCCGGCTGGCCGGCGCGGGCGTCACAATCCGTCTGGTGACCAGGCCCATCGCCAATCCGGTAGCCCTGCTCCGGTCCCGAGGCTACCTCGCGGTGCTCGCGCTGGCCGCGCTGCTCGGCTTCCCAATCTCGGCGGTGGCCTTCGGCTTCCTGGCCCTGGTCAGTTATCTGCAGACGGAGGTGCTTGTCCACCTCCCGCATGGGCTCGGCTTCTCCTCGGCGCCGGTCTGGTGGCCCGTGCCCATGCTGCTCGCCGGGGCGGTGCTCGCCGCCCTGGCCATCAGGTTCCTGCCCGGCGAAGGCGGCCCGTCGCCTGCGTACGGGTTCGCCCTGCACCCGCCGCCGACGCCGCCGCAACTGCCGGGTGTGGTACTGGCTGCCCTGGCGACGCTGGTGTTCGGCATCGTGCTCGGACCGGAGATGCCGCTGATCGCGATCGGCAGCGGGCTGGTCTTCGCGGCGACCCGGCTGGCCGCCAAGGTCAGGGGCGGGCGGGAGCTGCCTGCGCAAGCCGTCCAGGTGCTGGGGGCGAGCGGCAGCTTCGCGGCGATCAGCGCGCTGCTCGGCTCGCCGATCGTCGGTGCCTTCCTGCTCATGGAGGCTTCTGGCCTCGGTGGCCAGGCCATGGGGCTGGTGCTGGTCCCCGGTCTGCTGGCGGCGGGGATCGGCGACCTGATCTTCACCGGCCTCGGCCACTGGACCGGGCTCGGCACGTTCTCGCTAGCCATTTCCGGACTGCCGCACGTGGGCTCGCCCAGAGCGTCGGAGTTCGGGTGGGCGATCGTGATCGGCATCGGGTGCGCTCTGGTCGGCGCGGTGCTCAGGCGGACGGCGATCAGGCTCAGGGAACGGGTCAAATCCGCTCGGGCGCTGCTGGTGCTGCCACTCGCCGGGCTGGCCGTGGCCGGGCTGGCCGTCGCCTACGCCGAGGGTTCCGGCAAGTCAGGCAACCAGGTGCTGTACTCGGGGCAGTCGGCGCTCGGGCCCTTGATCGTGCGCAACGCCAGCTACTCGGCGCTCGCGCTGCTTCTGCTCGTGGCCTGCAAGGGGCTGGCTTACAGCATCTCGCTGGGCAGCTTTCGCGGCGGCCCGGTGTTCCCCTCGATGTTCATCGGCGCGGCGATCGGGCTGCTCCTGTCGCAACTGCCGGGCCTCGACCCCGTGACGGGCGCGGCGATGGGCATCGGGGCGATGTCGGCGGTCATGCTCAGCTTGCCGCTGACCTCGGTGCTGCTCGCAACCTTGCTGCTGGCCTCGGACGGGCTGGTGGTGATGCCGCTGGTGATCCTCGCCGTCGTGGTCGCCTACGTGGTGGGCGCGCATGTCATGCCTCGGCCACCAGACAGCCAGGCGCCTTCTCAGCCCTAGCCAACGACAGCAAGTAGGGCGGTACTGCTGTTCGCGGGCCGGTCCTGACGACAGCATGGTGCTGTTGGTTTTTCGCTGCTCAGCTGCCGCGGGGTCCGCAGCAGCAACGGGATTACGGGCGGTGCCGGGAAATCAGCCCCCGGCGGTTGTCCCGCCGCACCTGGGGATCCCGGGTGCTGCCCCCACGACACCAGGGATCCCCAGGTGCGCAACGATCAGGCTGGCGTCGGAGGCCAGGTGGCTACTTGTCCGAGTCGCCGCCTACCTTGTCCTGCTCCTTGGGCTGCTCTTCGACGGACTTGTCCTGCTCCGCCGACTCGGCCACCTGCTTGTCGATCTCGGCCACCACCCGCTTGACCTCGCTCCTGATCTGGGAGTCCAGCGCCGTCACCTTCTTCTGCTCGAGCAGCTTGGCGTAGCTTTTCCCGTTCAGGAAAGTGTCGAGCAGGACGGCTATCTGGATCGAGCGCTGGCGTCCCTTCTCCCGGATCACGGTCCCGGCCTCGCGAGCCAGCGGATCTTCGGACTTGCTCCAGCGCTCAGTTTCCTTAGTGGAGAGCCGCACGTTGAGCGCGTGTGTGTAGAGTTCCGCGATTTCGTCGATGATCTCGGCGAAGAACAGGTGGATCGCATCGGACGCGAAATCGCCGACGAGTGGCTCGATGAGCCGCAAGATCAGGCCGGCGTAATGTCCGTAGCTGCCTTTGGGGCACGAAAGGAAGAGCTGCACCAGTTGTTCCCGCTCGCCGAGCGGGCGCGTCGCGCTCACGATGATGACTTGGGTCCAGTCCGTGTCGCCGGTGATCGAGTTCGGGATATTCATGTACGCGGTCAGCCGGGGCGCCTTGAAGCCCTTGAACTGTGGCAGCACTTCCTTGACCTTGACCATGAGCCTGGGGTCGAAGGACTCGACCTCGGTGATCTCCATGGTCTCGGACAGGGGGATGCCGTATTTCTTCAGCATGCTGTAGAGCGTGGGAGTCTTGAAGTTGGTGATGAAGACCTTTTTCTTGTACTTAAGAAAGGCTTTGGTAAGGACGTATGCCTTGCCCTTGGACTTGAGGTAGCCCTTCGTCAGGTTGAAGATTTTCTTGCGCATGACGACGCTCCGCTCTTGTGCCTGTCACTATTCGCTCGGCGAGAGCAGCCACAGGTAGCCGCCAGCTTCCGCGATCCCTTCCCAGAGCCCCTCGAGCGCCGAGTCGAGCGAATCCTGCGCATAGGCGTTCAGTGCCTCGCTGATCGTCTCGGGCGACAGTTCGGACAGGTCCTGGGTCTGCAGTTCCTCGATGATCTCCTTGCGCACCTGCGCCCACAGTCCGTCTTCGTCGTTGAGCAGGAGCTCGATCAGCTGCTGCTCGCCGTCCTCGACGGCCTTGACCAGGTCGGCCGCCAGCGCTTGCGCCAGCTCGCCGTAGATTTCCTCGGAAATCTCGACCGGCTCAGGCTCGGATTCGAGCACCGGCTCCTCGACGGCTTTCTTAGCTGCCTTCTCGATCACCTGCGGGACTGAGCTGAGCAAGTCTTCGACATCTTTGGGACGGGTCGTGCCGCCGAGTGCCTTCGAGAGTTCGAGTGCGGCCTTGCCGGCCAGCTCGGAAGTTCCGATAGCTCTCGAGCCTCGTATTTCAGGAAGTCGTCCAGCCAGGTCAGCTCGGCAGCGGAGATGTCTTTCTCGGCCATTCATAGCTCCTTGTTCTGGCTAGCCGGTTACTTCGCTCACCGCAGCGGCGGTTGCCCTCATCGCGGCGGCCGTCAGCTGCTCCGAAGTGAGCCTGGCGGCGATCTCCGGATACTGTTCCTGGAGCTGGGCGATGATCGTTACGGCTATTTCCTCGGCCGCGATCCTGGCCGCTTCATTCGGCACAGGAACCTCGCCGTCCTCTGGGTTGTCCTCGCTGTAGCCATCCTCGCTGTAGCCGTCCTCGACATAGCCGTCCGCGTCCTCCGAGTCCTCCGCGTAGTCCTCGCCATCTTCCTCGTCGTCCTCGTCGTCGTCCTCGTCGTCCTCGGGGTCGTCTTCGCCGTCCCTGGGGTCTTCGCCCTCTTCGCTCGCGTCGTCGGCGGCCTCCTGCAGCGCGGCGATCTTCGCGATCGCGTCGGCATAGGCGAGGTCGGACTCAGACACCAGGCGCTTCACCGCCGAGAGCATCGGCTCGTACTCCGTGCCCCAGTTCGGCTTAGCGTCGGCGTCGACCCATTCCGTGAATTCACGAAGGTTCTTGTCGACCGGAAAGTACTGGACATTGCCGTGGAATTCGACCGCCGTGCTGTCGCTCATCAGCTCGTCGAACGTGGCCACGCGCTGGTAGTCCATTACGCCACCCATTACTAATCGGCAACCGGGCGCACTTGACCACAGTGGTGCGGTTTAGTGCGCACGTCGAATCTAGGGTGTAGTGCTATTTCCGGTGGCGCGCTAACAAGCAGATGTTGGTGCAGATCTCGCGCCCCATGACGCACCGCAAGATTATTGCCTGCGCCTTTCGGCTGGAGGCCGCTGCTGTTAGCGAGCTAACAGCAGGAAGGCCCTACATACTGCTGTTGCAGGTCGGTGACCGACAGCAGCATGTGCCTACTTACTGCTGTCAGGACGACAGTAAGTAGGACCATGCTGCTGTCAGAACCCGGGCGCTGACAGCAGCATGTGCCTACTTACTGCTGACCGACCCGGGCGGGGAGACTCATCGCCGCCCCGTCCGCTCCCGCCCCGCCCCGGCCGCCCGCTCCCGCCCCGCCCCGCTCCTACCCCGCCCGCTCCCGGCCCGCTCCCCGCCCGCTCCTACCCCGCTCCGCTCCCGGCCCGCTCTTACCCCGCCCCGCTCCTACCCCGCCCCGCTCCCGGGCCGCTCCTAGCCCCGGTCGGGAAGGCGTCGTTGTGAGTTTGCTGGTGCTGGGGCGCGGTCGTTGTTAGTTTGCTGGGCCTCAAGTTGAGGTTGAGAGTTCGGCTCGCACCACGGGGTTAGGGCATCAGTCCGTGGTGCGGGAAGATCGCGGTGCGGGTGGCCAGGATCGCGCGGTCGACCGGGTCGTCAGGGTCGTAGCCCTGCTCGAAGTCGGCGAAGGCTGCCTCGGCGCCTTCGGTCATCGACTCGGGGGCGCGGTGCCGCGTCCGGCGTTCCACGAAGTCGCGCCAGGACTGCGGGGTGGGCGTGGCCGGGTCGACCGGTCGGCCGAGCGCCTCGGCGAGCAGGTGGGTCCAGGTCCGGGGCACGACCTGGACAAGCTCGTAGCCGCCGCCGCCAGTGAGCAGCCAGCGGCCGCCGGCGGTCTCGTGCGCCAGCTGGTGGATCGCGGCGTGCGCGGTGCGCTGGGCGTCGATGGTGAGCCCGAGGTTGGCCAGCGGGTCCATCCAATGGGTGTCGCAGCCGTGCTGGCTCACCAGGAACTGCGGCCCGAACGCCCGCAGCAGGGGCGGGACCACGGCGTGGAAGGCGCGCAGCCAGCCAGCATCCCTAGTCCCGGCGGGCAGGGCGACGTTGACCGCCGTTCCCGCCGCCTCGGGGCCGCCGGTCTCCGACGGGCGTCCGGTCCCGGGGAACAGCGTCGCCGGACTCTCGTGCAAGCTGATCGTGAGCACCCTCGGGTCGTCGTAGAACGCGGCCTGGACGCCGTCGCCGTGGTGCACGTCGATGTCGACGTAGCCGATTCGCTCGACGCCCTGGTCGAGCAGCCACCTGATCGCGATGGCCGGGTCGTTGTACACGCAGAACCCGCTGGCGTGGCCGGACATCGCGTGGTGCAGGCCGCCGGCGATGTTGACACCGTGGTCCGCCTGCTCCGACCAGACGGCGCGAGCGGCAGCCAGGGTCGCGCCGGCGACGAGCGCGGACGCCTCATGCATGCCGGGGAAGATCGGATTGTCTGCCGTGCCAAGCCCGAACCCGCCCGCGATCGACGACAGCTCTCGCGCTCCGTCTTTGACCTCTGGCCCGCTCACGCGCTTGACCACGGCGATGTAAGCAGGATCGTGCACGAGCGCCAGCTCGGCGTCGGTGGCGGGCTGCGGTGAGCCCATGGTGAGGCCCTCGCTGCCGAGCACGCCGAGGTCGCGAGCGAGCTCCATCGGTGAGCTCGACCCTGACCGGCGCGAGCGGATGCCCAGGGCCGAAGTCGTAGCTGATCAGCCGGTCGGTCCAGGGCAGGTGCGCGGTACAGGCCATCTCGTCATCCTCTCGCGGCACGGTCTGTCGTCCAAGCCGGCGGGCAGTTCCGGCATCCCGGTCTATTACTTTGAGCAACTGATTGAATGCGAAACGTGACTGTAGGGTGAGCGGGGAATGGCTGACGCGGCGCCGGGGGGCAGCGATGCGGCATGTGGCTGGCGATCAGAAGATCGCGGTCGTAATGGGGACGAGGCCGGAGATTATCAAGCTGGCGCCGATCGTCCGGATGCTCGGCCACCAGGCCGCGCTGCTCCATTCCGGACAGCACAGGGACGACGACCTGTCGGGCGTGTTCCTCTCGGCGGCCGAGCTGCCCGAGCCAGAATTGCTGCACGACATCTGCGGACAGGCCAGGTACGCCCAGCTCGGCCGGATGATTGAGCAGTTCGGCGGCCAGTTCGCCCGGCTGAAGGCCGGCCGTCGTCGTGGTGCAGGGTGACACCAACACCGCGTCGGCCGCCGCTCAGGCGGCGAACTGCTGTGAGGTGCCGGTCGTCCACGTCGAGGCGGGCCTGCGGTCGTTCGACCGCACGATGCCCGAGGAGACGAACCGCAGCGTGATCGGCGTGGTGGCCGACCTGCACTGCGCGCCGACGCTGCGGGCCGCGGCCAACCTGCACGCCGAGCAGATCGACGTGCGGCGCATCGTGCTGACCGGCAACACCATCGTCGAGGCGATGCTCGAGATGCTCCCGGGCGACCCCGAGGCCAGGCAGATCGTGGCCGACGCGGGGTTCGAGCCCGACGGCTACGTGCTCGCCACCATCCACCGACCGGAGAACACCGACGACCCGGCGCGGCTGGGCGCGATCTTGACCGAATTGGCCAAGCTCGGGCTGCCGGTCCTGCTCCCGGTCCACCCTCGGACCGGCCAGGCGGTGCGGCGGCACGGGCTGACCGAGGAACTCGACCGGCTGGTCACCATGCCGCCGCTCGACCATCGCACGTTCCTCGCGCTGGCGAGTCACGCCAGGCTGATCGTGTCCGACTCCGGCGGCATTCAGGAGGAGTGCACCGTGCTCAAGCGGCCGGTGCTCGTCGTGCGGAATTCCACCGAGCGGCCCGAGTCGGTCGAGGCGGGCTTCGCTGAACTCGTCCAGCCAGGTCAGGCTCTCGGTGAGGCGGCCCGGCGGCTGATCGACGATCCGGACCTCACGGCCCGCCTGGCAGCGATACCGTGTCCCTTCGGAGATGGAACGGCGAGCCAGCGAATCACCGCGCTGCTGCGGCGATTCCTCGCGTAAGGTAGCCCGCCGTTCCGCCCCCTTGCTGCGTTAATGCCTGCACTGTGCGGGCAGGTCTGCCGCCCGCCCGCACAGCAGAGGTGATCAGGCCAGCCTGGCCTCGATTGCGGCGGCGCAGGCGCAGCCCTGCGCCAGCCAGGCCGAGCAGTCCAGCGGCCCCGAGCGTCACCGACATGGTCTTGCCGGGAAGCATGGGCACTGGCGAGAGATCGGCCGCGTTGCAGATCGACGTGGCGAGCGACAGCGTCTGGGTGCTGCCGATCAGCGAGATCTGAAACCGCCGAGACCGTGAGCGTGCCGTCGAGTGCGGTCGACTGCGCGTTCAGGGTCAGCGTCGCAATTCCTGGCACTCCGACCACCGTATTCGGGGCCGGGTTGGCCGCCAGCGGGACGGTCGGGATGCCCAGAACGGTGAACGCCGCGTTGGCGAGGCGTGGACGTCCCGCTGACGACCGCCGTGTTGGTGTTGAACGTGCACGACGACGTGATCGCGTCGGCCGCGAGCGACGCGATCACGCTCAGCGTGACGCCGACACCCGCGATCGTCGACGAGGCGTCGGTGGCATCCGCCGTGTCGGTCCCGATCCCGGTCGTGAGCAAGCCGGCGATGTTGGCGTTGGCCACTGTCGTCGGCGACGTGCCGGGGAACGTGGCCAGGCCGATCGGTCCGGCCGAGATCAGGCCCGTGGCCTGCGCGACGAACGCCTCGTTGGGCGATGCCGCAGAGGCTGGCATGATCGCCACCATCGACAGCGCGCCCGCCAGTGCGACAACGCTCGGCTATCCTGGAGATGCCAGGAATTTTACGTGTCATTGACTGTCCTCCATGATTTCTCTGAGTACGGTTATTCCACCGGGGGCGGACAAACCTGAAGTCACCGATAGAACTCGGCGTTCCGGCGCGTCTTGAACCATTCTGCCGGCAGCAAAATCCGGCAGAAAGCCCGCCAAGATGTGATGTAGAAGATCAGGACGTAAGCGCGCGTAGCCGAAGCCGAGCCCGACTGCCGGAGGAACAGCTCGGCTCGGGCTCGCAGCGCCTTTTATACAGCGGGCCCCAGAGGACGAACGGCCCGAGCCCGGCGGCCAGGTAGAAGCGGATCATCCATCCGCCCGCCGTACCATCCACAAGCTCATCGCCGCCGGGCCCGCCAGCGTAGTTGGCCAGAACACGATGGCGGTACCGGGTAGACGAACGTGCCGACCAGCTGGAGCCAGGGCTGGATCAGGTAGTAGGTGGCCTCCAGCGCCGCCGATCGTCGAGACGTGCTGTGACGTCCACAGCTGGCGCAGGTAGCCGCCGCACTGCATGGTGCCCTGACCCCACCTGGTCCGCTGCCTGACCAGTCGCCGGAGGTCAGGCAGCGCCTCCTGGTCCACGTAGGTGTCCTGGGTGTACGCGTTCCGGTGCCCGGTGAGCAGCAGGTGCAGGCTGAGCTCGTAGTCGTCGAGCAACGCGCCTCGCCACGGCCGCCCTTGGTCGTCGGCCACGAGGTCCAGCGCGGACAGCCGGGTGAACTGGCCGTTGCCGCCGAGGCCGACCTCCGGGTGAATCTGCCGGGTGATCTGGATCGCGGAGATCGGCACCCGGAACTCCAGGTCCTGGAGCCGGACCAGCACGTGCCCGAGCACGTTCGTGAACCGGCCGCGGTCGGGAGCGGATAGCGATCGGCCGGTTCAGCATCCGCACCATGGACCTGGACCGAGCCGACCCCAGGTCGCCGAACAAGCTCCGTGCCCGCGCACACGTCCAGGCAGTTGGACGCGAGCCTGCCGTCCGCGTCGACGACGCCGATGATCGTCCTTGACCGGTCGGTCCTGGCCGGCAGCCAGTCGCTCAGCGCCTGGTAGCCGGCGTTGAGCGCGTCGCCTTTGCCGGTGCGCGCCTCGGGCAGCGCCGCGCACCAGATGCACCAAGGGTCTGCCGGCGCCCACCCCGGCGACGGTCGCGGTGCTGTCCTCGCTAGCGTCGTCGATGACCCAGACGTCATGTCGGGAAACGTCGCTCGCAAGTGGTCGATGGTCTGGCCGATGACCCTTTCCTCGTTCAGCGCAGGCACGAAAAAGTGCCAGGCCAGGCTTTGCGCGTCACCGGCCCGCCGGGGCCGATCGCGCATGAAGGGCCGAATCAGAACGATGACATAGGTAATGAAAGCCACGCTCATCAGTAGTGCGGTGGCCTGTGCGGCCGCGATCGCGACCTGGATTATTGTGCTGGTCATGAGTCTCCTTCCCGATCATCGGCTTGCGGGCGGAATTGTGAGCTGCTCAGGACGCGAAGTAATCATGAAGGTAATGAAGAATCAGGCTCGCGCCAATAAAAAGGACGCTGATGGCCGAGCCGATAACGAGATGCCCGACCTCGTACCCGAAACTCGGGCCGGCGACCTTCACGGCGATGGCGATAGCGCCGATCCTGAGAAGGTTCCCGGTTACCAGCACCGCCGCCGCCGCCGCGATAGCGCCGACCACCCGGGCGAGCATCAGCCTGACCGGCAGGACCAGGCCGGTGCCGAGCAAAAGCAGCGGCACGAGTCAGCAAGGCCACGCTGCAATCGGGCGTGATCAGCAATCCGAAGGCGCCCGGCCGGCCGAGGTCGAACCAGATGATCGGCGCCTTGCTGGCGGCCAGTGTGGGCGTCAGCACGTTGTACAGGCCCGCTGCGGCGGTCGCCTCGAGATGCCTGAGCTGGTACTGGAAGATCAGGAGCCCGAGGGTGATGACGCAGAGCACGCCTGACACGACGAGCCTTGGCAGTGAGGTAATCCCGGTGGTGCTCGCCGCGTGCGGCCGAATTGCCGGCGCTGGTACCGTCCGGTGAGCCGAACTGGCGGAATGCCGTCCGCGCGGGTTTCGGGGCTTGTAGATCGTACTTGGCCACTGCAAACCATAGGAGTGACTTCCCACCTTGCCCCGCTTCCCCCGATGGTCACAGCCGGCCAAATCTGTCCGGCTGCGCATCCACATGTGACGTAAATAGTGAGGGGAGCTTATGGCGCTTAGCGCCGGCCTTCAATCAGCGCGCACGCCGAGCTGGGCAGTGGTTAGTTCAAGAGGGTCCCAAAAGGGAGCAAGCTCGATTTCGCAGCGTCATTATTCCGGATTGTGCGCGAGCGCAAGACCGGCCATTGCTGTAAATTCCCGCGAGGCGGGCGTGTCTGCGCCGGATGGGCGAAGTTAAGTAGACCAGCCGGTACGCTCGCGCGGCCTGCCGTCGACCATGCTGGACCAGGAAATTTCATCTAGAAATCTTGACTTAATTAAAGGCCGCGCTACAGTGGCGGGAACCTGCTCAGCCCGATCGAGGGCCGAACCCAGGCTGCCCGGATAGCCGGCACGAGTCCGGCCAGCATGCCAGCCGCCGCGCCGACCAGCGGCGCCGGCCACAGGGCCTGCGGGGCGACCACCGGCGTCCAGTGACTCGCCCGGGCGACGAGCACGACGACGGCGATGCCGAGGCTGGCGCCCGCCAGCCCGCCGAGCAGCCCGAGGATCACCGATTCGGAGAGCACGTGGGACGCGATGTGCCGGCGGCGAGCCCCCAGCGCCCGCCGGAGCGCGTACTCAGGCGTGCGCTGCAGCACGCAGAAGAGCGTCAGGCCGGCGATGCCGAGCACTCCGACGGCCAGCCCGACCCAGGCCACCGCGACGAAGAGCCCGTCCAGCGCACTGGTCACCTGATGGCGCAGCAGTTCAGGACCGCTATGCATCCGCACGGTCAGCCGCTGCGGCTTCGCGGGGCTGATCGCGTACGGCGCCTGCCTGGCGACCATCGGCCCGGCCCCTGGCCTGACGTGGATCAGCACCGTCGGCCGCGCGCCCGCCGCCTGGTCAGGCGGCCCGAAGAGCGCGGTCGCGGTCGACGCCGGCAACATGACTGACCGCAGCAACGACGGCTGCGCAGCGGCATGAGAAACAATTCCAGTGAGAACGCACGGCATTCCATTGATGTAGATAGCAGGCTGACCTGCGATTCCGGAAATGCCAAGCGCCCGGGCGACGACCGATCCCACGAGGCAGAGGGGCGCAGCATGCGCCTCGTCCCAGTGGCCGAACGGCCTGCCCTCGCTGGTCGTGACTCCAGCGGCGGCGAGGAATCCGGGCGTCACCGCGAGGACCAGATTGCCGTGCCCGCGCGACGGCGCCGGCGGCACGGCTCCGAGCCGGGCAGCGGCCCGGTCCGGCGGCTGTGGCGCGATGAGGATAGGCCGGCCGAGCCTGATCCGCCAGTAGACCCCCGAGCTCACGACGCCGGTCAGGGCGTCGAGTCGCTGCTCCACGTTCGGCGGGAACGGCAGCGCAGCCGCTGGCAGCCGCGACACCGGAGCGGTCACCCAGATCGCGGTCGGGAGCCGTCGCGCGAATGCCGCGCTGACCTGGCCGTTGGCCGTGCTGACCAGCCCGAGCACGGCGACGAACCAGGCGACCGCCAGCAACGCGGTCACGCTGATCGCCGTCGCGGCCAGCGGCCGGGCGACGATCGAGGTGAAGGCTTCGCCCATCGCGTCCGAGGGCCGCAGGGTGGTACGCCGGGCAATGACCTGCTTCATGGCAGCGGACCAGCCCCCGAGTCGGTGAGCGGCCGGCCCCGGCCTGCGCGGTGGCAGCGGCAGCGCTGTGGTCACCGGCGGACCGAGCTGGACCGAGCGCGAGCTGTAGGCGGCGGCCAGTTGCTCGGCCGTGGCGAGCAGCACGGTCTTGCCCTCCCGGTGCAGGCCGGCCAGCAGGCCGATGACCTGGGCGGCGGTGACCTGGTCGAGTCCGGCGGTGGGGTCGTCGCACAGCAGCAGGCTCGGCTGGGTCGCCAGGGCCCTGGCGATCGCGCACAGCGCGAGCTCGCCGGCCGACAGCTGCCAGGCCATGAGGTAGGCCTGCTCGGCGAGTCCCACCCGCTCGAGGCTCTGCATGGCCATCGTCGCGCGCTGCCGACGGCGCAGGCCCGAGTACCGCAGCGGCAGCATCACGTTGTCGAGTACCGACCTGGTGGGCAGCACCATCCGGCGCTGGAAGACGAAGCCGATCTGCCGCCCGCGCAGCGCCGACCGGTCCCGGTCCCGCAAGGTGGCCGTGTCGGTGCCGTTCAGCAGGTAGCTGCCCGCCGCCGGCCGGTCGAGCAGGCCGAGCACGTTGAGCAGCGCGGACCGGCCCGAGCGTGGCTGACCGGTCAGCATGACCAGCTCGCCGTGCCACACGACCAGGTCAAGCAGGTCCTTCGAGCCAGCGACCGGCAAGCGCAGGCCGCGCAGCTCGATGACCGGCGGGGCGTGCGGCTCCGCCCGGACCGGGCCCGTCGCCCCCGGCACCGGGGTGCGGTCGCCGTCGTCAGGCCAGTCGCCTGAGCTGGGGACGACGTGGACGGTCATTGGGTGGCGCCGATCTGCACGTGGTCTCCGGGACTCAGCGTGCCCGCTTTGACACCCTCGACGGCGACTAGGCCCTCGGCCTGGCGGCCGGTGTAGACGGCGACCTTCTTCCGGTGCCCGTTGCTGGCGACCGTGACGACGTAGGTCGACCCGTGCGGGCCGGAAGCGAGCGCCGTGAGCGGCACAGTCAGCACCGGTCCGCTGGTCACCGGGGCGAGCAGGGTGAGGCGGACGGTGCTGCCGATGCTGCGCTGGGGCAGCGGCCGCCGCGAGGCGACGGCGACGCCGAAGTCCAGGGTCCCGCCGCCTGCCGGGGTGCCGAGCGGGCTGACCCTGGTGACCTTCCCTGATGCGACCCGGGCGGGAGTGGCGAGCCCGATCCTGGCCGGAATTCCCGCTCTCGCCTCGGCGGCCTGATGCGCGGTCAGCGTGCCGGCGATGTACGGATGACCGACCGCCAGCCGCACGATGGTCGTGCCCTTGGCCAGCTCGGTGCCCGCCTTCGGTGGCCTTGTCACGACCAGCGCCGAGCTGGCCGGAAGGTAGCTCACCTCGTCCATCGGCAGGTAGACCTGGGGCTCGGGCGGGAACGGCGCGGTCTTCTTGGCCTTGGGGGTGAACGTCGGTGCCGAGTAGCCAAGGTTCCGGTACAGCTCCAGCAGGCCCAGCGCCGTGCTGGAACCGAAGAAGCCAGCAGGGTCGAAGTCGGAGTAGCCCAGGCCGATCAGGGCGTTCTGCAGTTCCCGGACGTCAGGGCCGTTGTCACCGATCCGCAGGTTCCGGTACGCGGGCAGCCTGCCCCTGAGCAGGATCACCGGCCTGCCGTCGACCTCGGTGACGACCTTCCCCGGTCCCACCTGGCTGCCGCGCTTGACGGTGGCCTTGGTGACGACGGCCGACCGGTACGGGGCCGCGGCCTTGACCTCGATGGTCTTGCCTGGCCGCACGATCGCGGGCAGCACGATGCCGTCGCGCAGCACTCGCATCCGGGCAACCCCGGTGATGACCGACGCCGCAGGCGCGGCCGTGTGCGCCGCGAGCTGCGCCGGTGACTCGATCAGCCTGGCCGCCGCCAAGCCGGTCGCTGACATGACCACTACTCCGACAGCGACGCCGGCAAGGAAAAAGCGCCTGATCTTGAGCGGATCCCGAACGGACCCTGAGCCTGGCCCCCCGTACAACCGCAGACCCCCCGTCTTCGTCGCGCACGCTACCACGGTCAGCGCCCGCCCACGGGTAACTGCGCTGGTAGCGGGCTTGTCGTGGCCTGGCCGAATGCGAACTCGGCGGCGGAAAACAACGCAGGGTGGAAACATCTGAACAGGGGAATGCTGTGCGTGTGCGACGGACGGGGGACCGGAGCTCACGCCGGTCGGCACGCGTGCTGACGCGGCGCATCGCTCGCTGGGCAGGCATCGACGGCAATCCGCTGCGCCGGGGCATCGACCGGACCGAGCGTGCCCTCTGGGTGCTGCTCGCGGTGGCTTTCCTGGTCGCGGTGCCGATCGTGGCGCCGATGGCCGGTCAGGCCGCCAAGTCCGCCGGCTTGTCCGAGGTCCGGACGCAGCGCTCGTGGCGTGAGGTCAGCGCCGTCCTGGTGCAGCGCGCCCCTCCGCAGTTCTACGGCTACAACTCGCAGATGACCGTCTGGGTGCCCGGGCGATGGCACGCGCCGTCCGGCGCCAGGCGCACCGGGCTCGTGCCCGCTCAGCCGGGCACCCCGCCTGGCTCCGTAGTGAAGATCTGGGTCAACCGGGATGGCCAGATGACGGGTAAGCGCCCGCTGACCTCCAGCGTCGTCGGGGTCCGCGTCGCGGCGGTGGAGTCGCTGGCCGCGACCGCCCTGGCGGTGCTCGCGCTGCTGCTCGCCTGGCTGGTGCGGTGGGTCAGCGACCGGCGGAGAATGACGTACTGGGGCATCGAGTGGGCGTGTTTCGGCCCGCGCTGGTCAACTCGGCGGCGCTGAGTGCGTTAAAACATCCGGCTATTCGCCGCCGTTCGGGCCGCATATCGGCCACCCCGCGTGTTCTGGCCGTCCTGCTTGACCACGGCTGGCCGTGGATGGTTGGGTTCAGGGCATGAACTCCGGCAGGTCAGCAGTGCAGGCTGCGGACGGCAGTCCGCAGCCTGCGCTGCCTGTATTTAGCAATCCTGTGGTGAAAGCGTGATAGCGATCACTTTCGGATTCATCGGAATTGCAATAATTTTGTTCGCTGCCGCGCTCCTTGGCTTGCTCGGAATTGGCCAGCTCGCGCTCTCCGGTGCCGACGCGATCGAACGCGATGGCCTGCCGCGTGGCCAGCGCGCGCCGAGATGGTCACTCGCTGACGCGAGCGGTGTCACGCGGGTCTCGCCGCCTGCCGGACCGCTCCAGCTGATCATGTTCGCTGATCACTCGCTGAAGTCGTTCCCCTCCGTGGTGGCAGGTCTGCGGGCGCTGGGTGCGGGCGGGGCTGGCGGGGAGCACCTGAGCCCGGAGATCGTGATCCTGACGCGTGGCTCCGGTGCGAGCGCCGCCGAGCTGATCGGCCAGCTCGGCCTGGGGGAGATCCCCGTCGTGACGGGGTCGCCCGCGCTTTACGCCGACTACAACGTCCGGGTCATGCCGTTCGCGATCTTCGTGGACTCCGCTGGTCTGGTCCGGGCCTCCAGCCTGGTCAATCACGACTGGCAGGTAGCGAAGCTGAGCCAGGTCGCCGCGCTGCCGCTCGAGGCCGGCCAGCTCGGCCCGTCCTCGTCGCTGACCGAGACGGCGGCCTAGGCATGATCGCCAGCCCGATCGCCGCGCAGGTAGCCGCGCAGGTCGTCGTGCAGGTCGTCGTGCTCGGCTGCAAGGCGTCGCTCGCCGTGCTGCTGCTGACGGCCGGCGGCGCCAAGCTGGCCGATCTGCCCGGATTCGCGGCGACTGTCCGGCTGTTCGGGCCGACGACCGCGCCGGACTGGTTCGCCGCCGCAGCGGCTCCCGCGATCGCGGCGGCCGAGCTGGCGGCGGGAGCGGGCAGCCTCGCGCTGCCCAGCGCCGGCTGGATCAATCCGATCGTGCTCGCCATCTGCTGCTGCTTCCTCGCGGTGTGGATCATCGGCTTCGCCCGGCATCGTGGCCGTGCCTGCCAGTGCTTCGGCGGCCTGTCCCGCAGCGCCTTCAGCGCGGCTGGCATCGGGCGCACGGCCGGGCTCGTGCTAGCGGCCGGCGTCGCCCTGGTGCCGGTCCCGCCGATCGCGGTCGCGCTGGGGCTCGGTGGTCAGCTTGGCTTGCTCGGCACGGGAGCGCTGGTCGCCGTCGCGGCGTTCGGCGCTGCTGCGGCGACGGGCGGACGCCGGGAAGGGACGAGGTGGGCGTAATGCTGCGGATACCGCTGTACCTGGCCGTCGCGCAATGGGCGCTGCTCGGTGCGCTCGGCGTTCTGGTGATCGTGCTGTTCAGGCAGCTTGGACAGCTGATGCGCGCGTCGGGAGCAGGAGGCAGCGAGCTCGGGCCGCCGCTCGGCAGCCAGGCCACGTCGCTGACCTACACTCGGCCGGGTGAGCAGTCCGTCCGACGGCTGGTCCCCGGTGACGGCCAGCCCGCGCTCATGGCGTTCGTCGACCCGACCTGCCCTTCGTGCGAGCAGCTTGTCCAGACGCTGGACGCGATGGCGGCCGGTTCCGAGCTGGCCGGCGTGCGGATCCTGTTGCTGATCTCCGATCCGGCGAGTTACCTGCAGATCTCCGAGGCTTTCAGCGCGACCGCGCTGGAGATCGGGCGTCCGGCCGACCGGACCGGCCTGGACTTCTACCGGGTCTCCGGTACCCCGCTGCTCGTCGCCGTCGACGGCGTCGGGACGGTGCGGGCGGCTGGCTCGGTGACGCGCGCGCCCGAGGTGCGCCGTTATCTGGCGGCCTGTACCGGGCAGGCGCCAGCAAGTGCACGGCTAGCGTCGCCGGCACCAGTGGAGGCCGTCGCCAAGACGGCGGAGTGAGGGGGGAGCACGGCCATGGGCAAGGTGAGATCAGGCACGTTCGCTGAGCGGGTGGCGCGCAGCATGAATCGCAGGGACGCGCTGCGGCGGGTGATCGTGGGCGGCACGACCGGGCTGGCCGCGCTCGCGGTCGGCGGCAGCCCGGCCGACGCGGCGACCTGCGCGTGCGGGCCGACCAGGCGGTGCTCGCACTGCCCGGATATCGGGTGCCCGCCGAAGTACCACTTGTGCAAGGGCTCGTTCACGAGCAACTGCTTCAATACGCAGGGCTTCAGGTGCGAATGGCCGTCAGGCAACTGGATCGCCTGCATGAACCTGGGCAAGGGCCTTGGCTACAAGGTCTGCTACGACTGCATCGGCGCGGCGGGCTGTGAAGGCTGGTGCACGTGCCTGTCGGCCTGCATCTGCTGTCACTGCGCGAGCCCGGCCGACATCCGGGCCGAGCAGCTCAGATTGCAGCACCTCGAGCTGACGTGACCCAGCTCGCGACGTGCCTTGGTGCCCTCGCGCTCGTCGTCGCGGTAGTCAACGGCTATTCGAAGGCGTATTCGCCTTGAGGCGTCAACTCGGCCGCCTCGCTCGCGGCCGGCCTTCCGGTCGGGAGGCCCTCGGTCCGCTGCCTGGTGATCGCTGCCTACGTGGTTCCCGCGATTGTCGTCTGGACGGTGCTCGGATTCTGCCTGGCGGCGCTGCCGCTGACCGGTGCGGGCCTGGTCGGCGCGGCCGCCTACGGCCTGAGCTACGGCCTGTCCGAACTCGCCGGCGGGCGCGGCCTTCCGGTGCTTCCGGTACCTGGCCGGCGCTGGCAGGTGCCGCAGACGATGATGATCGACGCGCCGCCAGCTCGCCGGGTCGCCGTCTGGGGTGCCCTGCTGGGACCCGGCTTCGTCACACGCAACCCCTACGCCGGCTTCGGCCTGCTGCCGCTGGCCGTGGCGGCTGCGACAGTGGCCGGCTCCTCTCAGGCTGTCCTGCTCGCGGCGGCGATCGGCCTGGCGCATTCGTCCGCCCGCGCGGTCGCGCTGCTCCGCGACGTGGCAGAGGTCAGCGCGACCCACGGGCTGGACAGCCGTCCGTCGGCTCGGTCAGCGCGACCCGGGGGCTGGCCACGCCGACCGTCGGCGGCCCGGTGACCGCGGCCGGGCAGCTGGAGCTGCTGCTCAGGGCCGTCTACTGGCGGCGGCTCGACGGAGCGCTGCTGCTGGCGGTCGCCGTCATCGCGACCGCGCTCGCGGTCCGCTACTTTTAAATTCAAATGGAGGAAAGATGCGTCGCACGACGCGCTCGGTGCTGCGCACCGCCAGCCTGACCGGGGTCGCCATGGCCGCGCTCACCGCCCTCACCGGCGGATTCGGCAGCTACCACGCTCCGACCGCAGGGGAGTCCCTGCATGGGCACGTGCTGATCAGGATCATCGATACCAAGCCCGGTCCCCGGCACGCGAAGGTCTTCGCCAAGGGGGCATTCCATGCGACCGGGTACTTCGTGCGCAAGAAGGCGATGGTGGTGTTCCCGAAAGGCAAGCTTGTCGTGCGCAGGCACGTGACGAGCTCGTCGGTCTCGCCGCCCAGGCTGAGCACCTGCCGGTTCACCGAGAAGCAGGCCGGCACCTTCAGGGTCAGCCACGCGACCGGCGCGTACCAGGGGCATCGATTCAGCGGAACCTTCTCCACTAGGATCTCCGGACGGCTCAAAAAAGCTGGTCACAACCAGTGCGGGTCGAAGATCGTGACGTATCGCGCGGTGGTGACCGAGATCGGGACGATCCCGTAGGGCCTGCGGCCGACCGGCGTCGCTGAAGGAGTCGCTAAAGGAGACGCTGAAGGAGTCGCGGAAGGAAGAGTGCGCTGCGCATGCCCGATCTGTCGCTGCTGCCACCGTCGGCGCTCGTCGAGGGCGACGACCTGCGGATCGGCGGATGCCTGGTCAGCGAGCTGGCCGAGCGGTTCGGGACACCTGCCTACGTGTTCGACACCGAGGCGCTGCACGCGCGGGCGCACGAGTACCTGTCCGCGCTGACCAGCAGGCACGCGAACGGCCGCGTCTGCTTCGCGGTGAAGGCTCACCCGTCGGTCTCGGTCGTGCGGGAACTCGTGCGAGCCGGGCTCGGCTGTGACGTCGTCGGGGCCGGTGAACTCGCGCTGGCCTTGCGGGCGGGCGCCGATCCCGCAACGATCGTGATGCACGGCAACGCCAAGTCAGACGCTGACATCGCAGCGGCGCTCGAAGCCCGGATCGGCTACATCGTCGTGGACGGCTTCGACGACATCGACCGGATCGAGCGGATCGAGCGGATCGCCACCCGTGCCACACCGGTGCTGCTGCGGGTCAGCCCGGGCATCGACTCGGCGACCCACGCGGCGCTGGCGACCGGCGGCAAGGACTCCAAGTTCGGCGTGCCAGTCGAGCAGGTGCCGGAGGCGATTGCCCGGATGCGGGCAATCCCGGCCATCGACCTGCGCGGCCTGCACGCTCACATCGGCTCGCAGATCGCCGCCGTCGAGCAGTTCGAGGCCGCCGTGGCGGCGCTCGCGAGCCTCGAGCGGTTCGGCGTCTACGACTTCGGCGGCGGCCTGGCCGTCCGGTACGTGCCAGAAGACACGACCCCGAGCGTCGAGGACTATCTCGCGCGGCTGGTCGCGGTCGCGCACCGGCACCTCGGCACCGGTATCGAGATCATCATCGAGCCAGGCCGGTCCATGGTCGCACGATCGGGATACACCATTTACCGGGTGGTGACTGTCAAACGCGGCGGCAAGGTGCATGTGGCCGTTGACGGTGGCATGGGCGACAACCTGGAGCCTTCGCTCTACGGGCAGCGATTCGCCCCGTTCGTGGTCGGCAAGTGGGATGACGAAAAACTACTAACTGATCTCGTTGGCAAGCATTGCGAAGAAGGAGATGTCATTACGCCGGATGTCGTAATGACTGCCGCGCGGCCAGGTGATCTCGTGATAGTTCCTGCGACTGGCGCCTATTGCTACACCATGGCAAACAATTACAACGCCGCCCTCAGACCGCCCGTGATCTTCTGCAATAACGGGACGGCCAGGATCGCAATTCGCCGGGAGACTTTCGAAGACCTGCTCGCCCGCGAGGTCGCTCCGTGATATCTCTGATCCCCCGCATTAGCCATCGTGAGGTCTTGACACTCCGCTAGTCGGACGGCATGCTAGCCATACTCTGTACGTGGTGAAATGTTCCCTAGGGACCGGCCCTGGGATAGGGAGCACGTTTCCTTGGCTTGGCTCTATTATTATCTGACGCCTATTTTTAATAGGCGACGTCATGCTCGTCCGATAGAGGTAAGACTAGCCAGATCTGCAGCGGTAGCCTGATGTCTGCTACGACAAAGCAGGTCATCGATCTGCTTGACTCCCTCGTCAGGATCGAGTCCATTTCGCCGTGGCTTGTCCCCGGCGGTTCTGGCGAGCAACAGATCGCCCGGTTCATCGCGAGCTGGCTCGCGGATTATCCGGTGGAAGTCGAGGTCGTCGAAGTTGCCCCGGGCCGGCCCAACGTCATCGCCAGGCTGCGAGGGAGCGGCGGCGGACGGACCCTCTGCTTCAACGCCCACACCGACACCGTCGGGCACGGCAGCTGGCAGCCAGGCCAGGCGCTGGTGCCGCGCGTCGCCGGGAACCGTCTCTACGGCCTCGGTGCCTCCGACGACAAGTCCGGCTGCGCGGCGGCGATGCTGGCGCTCGACACGATCGTCCGGTCAGGTGCCCGCCTGACCGACGACCTGCTGCTGGCCTTCGTCGCCGATGCCGAGGGCTTGTCGATCGGTACCGAGTACCTAGTCGGCCAGGCGGCCGCCGGCCACCCAGGGACCAGTCACTGCGGCATCGACGCCGCGATCGTGATCGAGCCGCAGCCGGTCAGCCACCTGGTCATCGAGCACCAGGGGTTCGGCTGGATCGACCTGATTACCCGTGGCGTGGCAGCCCATGGCTCCGCTCAGGAGATCGGTGTCGACGCGATCGTGCACATGGCCGAGGTCGTCACCCGGCTGCACCACCTGGACCGGACGAAGAACCCGTCGCTGCTCAACGGCCGCGCCGTGTTCCACACCGCGACGATCAGCGGCGGGACCGACTACGCGACGTATCCCGACTACGCCAGGCTGGGTATCAAGATCGGCACCCAGCCCGGGGAGCACTTGTCGGACCGGATCGCCGAGATCGAGGCGATCTTCGCCGACGTGGCCACGGCCGAGCCAGGCTTCAACGGCGAGATCGAGGTCAAACTCAACCGCGAGCCCTTCGTGGCCCAGGGCCACGAACGTCTGCAGGCCGTCGTCGTCAGCGCCATGCAGGAGGTCCTCGGCAGCCGCCCGGTGGTCACCGGTCTGAACGCCTGGCGGGACGCCGCCCTCATGCAGGCGGCCGGCATCCCGACGCTGCTGATGGGCTCGACCGGAGGCAACCAGCACGCCGCTCAGGAGTGGACCTCGATCGGCGACATCATCATGCTCAGCGAGATCCTCTCCCGCGCCGCCCTGACCTACCTCCGCTAGGGCCTTCAGATCAGCCCGGTACAGCCGCGCCCGCCACCCCGCAAGCAGCCCCCGGCAACAGTGCCGCGCCCGCCACCCCGCAAGCGGATCCCGGCGACAGTGCCGCGCCCGCCGCCCCGCGAGCGGACCCCGGCGACAGTGCCGCGCCCGCCGTCCCGCGAGCGGACCCCGGCGACAGCATGGTCCTACTTACTGCTGTCCTGATGACAGTAAGTAGGACCATGGTGCTGTTGAATCCCCGCCCGGGACAGCAGTAAGTAGGGACATGCTGCTCATGCTCGTGGTCCTCAACCAGCGAGTGTCGCTCCCGGCTGGGCTAGGCGCGAGCGAAGATGGGTGGGGGCTCCGTCGGTGACGACGGAGCCCCATGGACCTGAGTGCCAGCTGTGGCGCTAGTCAGCGGAGTGGACGGTGTCCGTTTCGCGGATCTCTTCCTCGGCTGCTGCGGTCTCGGCTCGTTCCTCTTCGCTGATCGCGGTCGCGCCGTGCGCGGCCTCGGTGTCGTTCGACGTGGTGCCGTTCGAGCCGGTGATGTTCGTGCCGGTGATGTTCGATCCGGTGCCGTTCGCCGCAGCACCGTTCGCCGCAGCACCGTTCGCCGCAGCACCGTTCGAGCCGGCGCCGTTCGAACTCGCGGCGGTCGCTGAGGCGGCGGTTGCCAGGACCGGGCTGTTGGCTTGCTCGGCGGCGACGCGCTCCTTCACGATCTCGCTGCCGCCGTGGCGCAGGGCCAGGATCGCGGCGATGACTAGCACCACCATGGCCATCGAGAAGACGATCACCAGGCCGTGATGGAACGGCCCCGAAATCAGCTGCGGGAAGAACGTCTTGCCGGTCAGCACCGCCACGTTGTGCGCGGGCAGATGGTTCAGAGCGCCGGTCGGGCCGAGCAGCGTCTTCACCGGGTTGTACCCGAGGAACGCGGCGAAGAGACTGCCGACCGGCGGCAGCCCCCCGATCTGGTGCGCGAGCCCGGACGGGACGCCCTGGCCGATCAGGCCCCTGGACATGGTGGTCGGCAGCGAGGACGCCAGACCAGCGATCATCAGCGAGAAGAAGATGCCGATCGACAGCACGAAACCGGAGTTGGTGAACGTGGCCATCATCCCGGCCGCCGCACCACGCTGCTTAGGCGGCACGCTATTCATGACTGCGGCCGCGTTCGGCGCCGAGAATAGCCCCATTCCCGCACCCGAGATGAAGATCAAGATGGCGAACACCGGGTAACTGAAGTTCGTCGGCACGAGCAGCAGCCCGAGGAACGAGATCGCCGTCACCAGCAGACCGCCGGACGCGAAGAACTTCGCGCCGTACCGGTCGGACAGGAACCCGGACAGCGGCCCGGCGACCAGGAACCCAGCGGTGAGCGGCAGCAGGTAGATGCCCGACCACAGCGGCGTGTCGATGAACGAGTAGCCGTGCAGCACCAGCCAGATCCCCTGCAGCCAGATGATCAGCATGAACTGCATGCCGCCGCGAGAGATCGACGCGAGCAGCGCCGCCGTCACGCCCGTCGAGAACGACCTGAGCTTCAGCAAATGCAGGTCGAACATCGGCGAGTCGACCCGAACTTCGATGAAGCAGAACGCCACCAGCAGCGTGACGCCGCCGATCAGGCCGGTCAGCACGATCGGGCTGGTCCAGCCCATCGTGTGCCCGCCGTACGGCTGGATCCCATAGGTGATCCCGGTCAGCAGGGCGATCAGGCCCACCCCGAAGGTGACGTTGCCCAGCCAGTCAATCTTGGCGGGGGTCTTGGCGCCGATCTCGCGCAGGCTCACATAGGACCAGATCGCGCCGCCGATGCCAATCGGCACCGACACCAGGAAGACCAGGCGCCAGTCGACCGCGGCGAGGATGCCGCCGAGGATCAGGCCGATGAACTGCCCGGCGATGCCGGCGACCTGGTTGATCCCCATTGCCATGCCGCGCTGGTTGGACGGGAACGCGTCGGTCAGGATGGCCGGCGAGTTCGCCATCAGCATGGCGCCGCCGACCGCCTGGATGATGCGGAAGCCGATGAGCCACAGCGCGCCAGACCCGCCCTTGAGCGGGTCGAATGGCAGCGCGAGGGCACCGAGCCCGAAGAGCGTAAAGCCCAGGTTGTACATGCGGACCCGGCCGTAGATGTCGCCGAGGCGGCCGAGCGTGACCACCAGGACGGCCGAGACGACCAGGTACCCCATCAGCATCCACAGCAGGTAGCTGATGTTGCCCGGGGTCAGCGGGTTGAGGTGGAGGCCACGGAAAATGGCGGGCAGCGAGATGATCACGATCGAGGCATTCACCGTGGCCGCGAGGATGCCGAGCGTGGTGTTGGAGAGCGCTGTCCACTTGTAATTGGCTCCGCGCAAGCCCCGCTGGTCCTCGGGTGCTGTGCCTTCGGTCACCGAGCCGTTAGCGTTAGGTGTGCCGTTAGCGTCAGGTGTGGTCGTGTCATGTGCGGTGCCGCCGTTTGCGGTGCTGCGGTCTGACGTAGCCAAGTCTGTATCGGCCTCACTGGTGTGATCGTGCGGGTCTGTCCTGCGACGTCAAGTATGAACCCGCCGCCGGTCCAACTTATTTCATTGGCTAACTATGCTCTAGCGTACCTGTGCCCTTGGTCGGCCGCTTCGATGTCTGCTCCGGTCCGTCAGGCCGGAAGCGGCGCCAGGTCGGGACCGACCCAGATGGCTCTGGCGGTCGCCGAAGCAAAGGACCGCCGGGGAGTACCGCCGGGGAGTAGTGCCTGGCGAGCAGCGACTTGTCGAGCAAAGGCTGGGTAACGACCGTGAGTCCGCGACCGTGACCGACAGCCAGCCGCGTCGGACCGCCCCCGTCGCTGTGAGTTTGGTGGGGCTGCGGCCGGGCTGGCCGGGTCGGGCTGGCCCGTCGTTGTGAGTTTGCTGGTGCTGGGGCGCGGTGGTTGTGAGTTTGCTGGGCCTCGGCTCGGGCTGAGGCGGGCGGCGGGGGTGGGGTGGGTGGACAGCGCGGCGAAGTGCGGACTTAACTGGGCTGCGGGAGGTCATCATGACTGTTACGAGTGAGCAGACGGTCGCCGGCCACGGGGCCGGTCCGGTCGACTTCGAGACCTACGGCGACTACGGCAGCTTCAAGCGCACCCGGGAGCCCGCGAAAGCCGAGCCCGCGAAAGCCGAGCCCGCGAAAGCTGAGCCTGCGAAGGCCGAGCCTGCGAAAGCCGAGTTCGTCAGGGCGCCTTATCCGTTCCAGGGGCGGATCACCGCCGACGGATCGAGCGGCTACCCCGCCGAGGCCGGCCGGTATCACCTCTACATCTCCTGGGCCTGTCCCTGGGCGCAGCGCACCGCGATCGTCCGCGAACTGCTCGGCCTGCAGGATGTCATCTCGATGACCGTGGTCGATCCGGTCAGGGACGGCCGGGGCTGGGCGTTCCGCCCAGGACCAGGCCACGGTCTGGACGAGGTCAACGGCTTCGAGTTCATCACGCAGGCGTACGAGGCGACCGAGCCCGGCTACGACGGGCATTTCTCGGTGCCGATCCTGTGGGACAAGCAGACCGGCAAGATCGTCAGCAACAACTTCCCGGACATCACGATCGACCTGGGCACCCAGTTCGGCCCCTGGGCGAACCCGGAGATTCAGCTTTACCCGGAGGATCTGCGCCCGCAGATCGACGAGATCAACGACCTCGTCTACCGCACGGTCAACAACGGCGTTTACCGGTCAGGGTTCGCGACCTCCCAGCAGGCATACCACGCCGCCGTCACCGACCTGTTCGGCACCCTCGAGACGCTGGAGCTGCGCCTGGCCGACCGCCGCTACCTGATGGGCGACCGGCTCACCGAGGCCGACGTGCGGCTCTGGGTCACGCTGGCCAGGTTCGACTCGGTGTACTACTCCCACTTCAAAGCCAGCATCAGGCGGCTGACCGAGTACCAGAACCTCTGGGGCTACGCCCGCGACCTGTACTCGGTTCCGGCGTTCGGCGACACGACGAACTTCGACCACATCAAGCGGCACTACTTCACGACCCACTCGCATCTCAATCCGAGCCGGATCGTGCCCGAAGGTCCGCTGCTCGACTGGACCGCCCCGCACCACCGAGCCGCACTGACCCAGCCGCACTGACCCAGCCGCACTGACCCAGCCACACTGCCCCAGCCACACTGGCCCAGCCACACTGGCCCAGAGCTAGAACTCGATCACGCCACGTGCGTTCCGGCCGGCGGCCAGGTCGGCGTAGCCGGTGTTGATGTCCTTCAGCGCGTAGTGCCTGCTGACCAGCTTGTCCAGCTGCAGTGCGCCGCTCGCGTACAGCCGCAGCAGCAGCGGGACGTCGTGCACCGGGTTGCACGAGCCGAAGAACGACCCAGCGATCCGCCGCTGCGTCACCGCGAGCACGCTCCCGGGGATCTGCACGTTCAGCTCGAGCGGATCGTGGGACAGGCCGGCGATGACGACGATGCCCCCTCGCCCCGACGCCCGGAACGCTCCCGTCACCGCTTCCGTGCTCAGATTGCCGACGGCGACGATCACGACATCAGCGCCCCGGGCGACCGGGTTGGCCGCAGCGGCGAGCTTGCCCGCTTCCCTGGCCGTCTCGGCGCTGTGGGTCGCGCCTAGTTCCATGGCCAGGTCACGCTTGGCCTGCACGGGATCGACCGCGATGATCATGCTCGCTCCGGCCATGCGCGCGCCCTGCACCGCATTGAGCCCGATGCCGCCCGCGCCGATCACGACGACGGTGTCGCCGATCTGGGTATTCGCGGTCCGGACGACCGAACCCCAGCCGGTCAGCACGCCGCAGCTCACCAGCGCGACCGCGCGCAGCGGGAGGTCAGGATCGACCTTGATCGCAGCGTTCTGCGAGACCACGGCGTACTGCGAGAACGTCCCGACGCCGCAGAACCCGCCGAATCCGGCGGCGGGGAACCCAGCCGGCCCGCCCTTGAATCTGAACGTCCCGTCCGCCATCGCCCCGATGTTCGCCCGGCCACCGCTCTCGCACAGACTCCACCGGCCCGACGAGCACCAGTGGCAGTGCCCGCAGATCGCGACGAACGTCAGGGCCACGTGATCGCCCGGCTGCACGGTGGTGACTCCCGGCCCGACTGCCTCGACGACCCCGGCGCCCTCGTGCCCGCCGACGATCGGAAGCTGGGCACCGGCCCCGAACCGCAGATGCTCGTCGGAGTAGCACAGGCCCGCGTAAGCGAGCTTGACCAGCACCTCACCGGCGCGCGGCGGCTCGACGGCGATCTCGTAGATCTCCCAGTCGCCGCCTGGTTCGGTCAGCACGGCTGCCTTGGATGCGATCATGAGTCCTGCTCTCTGAGGGTGATCAGCAGCTTCGCAGGGATCCGCAGGTTGGGCGACGGCACGTAATCGAGTTGCTGGTCGGCCAGCTCGCAGGCGGGCACGATCGCGTCGAGAACGCCGGCGGCGAGGGCCGTGGCCTGGTCAGCGCCGGGGCACGGCCGCCGTCCGGCGCCGAACGTGCAGCCTGAGATGTCGAGGGTGACTAGCTCGCCGTCCGGGCTGAGGCGACGGGTGCGCAGCACCGGCGGGTCGTCGCGGAGCGTGGCCGCGATGATCTCGTCCACGTCCTCATTTTCATCGGTGAACGCGGCGACTAGCGCGTTGCCGATCAGTCCTGAGGTGGCGTCGCTGGCCTGCATCATCAGGCCGATCCGGCCGGCAAGTGCGTCCGGATGGCCATCGGGTCCGACGACGGCAGCCAGATACGCCACCGAGGCGTCCGCGTCCGGGCCTGCCTGGTCGGGGTTCGGGTAACCAGAGGCTGCCGCGAGCACGGCGCTGGCAACCTGGTCGCGCTGCTCGTCAGACACGCCGAGGGCGACGGCGAGCACCGTCACCGGGATTCGCCGGGCAAGCGGCATCGCGTCGAACGGCTCGGCGCCGGCCTTGGCGAGCTCGTCCTCGGTCAGGTCGGCCGCCGCCGCGCGGAGCTTGGCCGGATCGAGCCCGGACAGGGCGTGCTCGGCCAGCGCCCGGCGGCCGGTGTGGGCCTCGCCGTCGCAGAACCGGGCGACGTGGGCGCGCAGCCAGGCGAGGTCTTCTGGACCGTCGTCGGGGACGGCCGGGGCTGGTGGCACGACGTAACCGGGGTCGGTCAGGATGGCGCGAACTTCGGCGCGGTCGGAGATCACGTCTGAGGGCATGCGGCTACCGTACGACTTCGACGCGTCGGTGCTGACCGAACGGTCTTACGGGCATGATGAATTCATGACAGCAGAGCAACTCGCATCACTGGCCGGGCTCCTGGCCGACCGGACGAGGGCCGCGATCTGTCTCGCCTTGCTCGACGGCCGGGCGTGGACGGTGACCGAACTCGCCCGGCATGCCGGCGTAGCCCCGTCGACCGCCAGCGAGCACGTCGCGCGGCTGGTGGACGGGGCGATCCTCGTCGGGGAGCGGCAGGGCCGGCATCACTACGTCCGGCTCGCGGACCCCGGGGTCGCCCAGCTTCTGGAGGATCTCGGCACCGTGGCCGGTCCGCCTCAGGAGAGCGTCCGCACCCTGCGCGGGGTTCGCGAAGCCGGGGCGCTCACCTTGGCCCGCACCTGCTACGACCACCTGGCCGGGCGGCTCGGCGTGGCGGTCACCGACGCGATGACGAGCGCGGGACTGATCGACCAGAGCAGCGGGTTCATGCTGACGCCGGCTGGTCTTGCCTGGCTGGCTGACCCGCTCGGCGTCGACGTCGCCGGCCTCGCCGCCGCTCAGCGACCGGTGGCCAGGGCCTGCCTGGACTGGACCGAGCGGCGGCCGCATCTGGCTGGGGGAGCGGGAGCGGCAATGTGCGCGGCGTTCTTCGCCCGCGGCTGGATCAGGAGGACCGGCAGCAGCCGGGCCGTGGCCGTGACGCCGTCCGGCGAAGAGGCGCTCGGCCGCCTCTGCGGCATCGACCTCGGCAAGGTCGCCTGAGCCCCGGGAGAGGCTCGGTCTGGCCTAAAACGAGTTGACTCGCGGCGCTGGTCCGCCACTATGGCGCCATGACCGAGTCAGGAGTGACCGACGATGCCGTATCCGAGGTACCCGAACTCGACGGCGAGCTAGCCGAGCAGGCTGACGGTGCCCGGGAGCTTGCCGCGCCATCTGGACCCGGCCTGTGGCGACACCGCGATTTCATGCTGCTGTGGGGCGGGCAGTCGATCAGCGAGATCGGGTCGTCGGTCACGATGGTCGCGCTGCCGCTGACGGCAGTCGTGCTCCTGCATGCCTCGACCTTTCAGGTCGGCCTGCTGACGGCGGCGAGCACCGCCTGCTTCCTGCTCGTCGCGCTGCCCGCCGGTCTGGTCGTCGACCGGGTTGCCAAGCGGCGCCTGATGCTGGCCTGCGACCTCGCGCGGGTGGCGATCATCGGGTCGGTCACCGTGGCGGCTGCGCTGGGCGTGCTGACGATGATCCAGCTGTTCGCGGTCGCGCTGCTGGCCGGGCTGGCCACGGTCTTCTTCGACGTCGCCTACCAGAGCTACGTGCCCTCGCTAGTCGACCACTCTCAGCTGCATGACGCCAACGGCAAGCTCGGCGCTACCCAGTCGTTCGCCATGGTCGCGGGCCCGGGGCTCGGCGGCACTTTGTTCGGGCTGCTCAAGGCGAGCACGATGAGCCTGGACGCGGCGTCGTTCGCCGTGTCGGCGGTGACGCTCTGGCTGATCAGGTCGTCCGAGACGCGCCTCGCCCGCCAGCCGGAGCAGGAGCCGCACGTCAGCTCGGCCGGCCGCGCCGGCCGCGCTGACCGCCCGGGCCTGATGAAAGAGGTCTTCGCGGGCCTTCGCTTCGTGCTCGGTCATCGGGTGCTGCGCAAGGTGGCCGCCTGCACGGGCACCGGCAATCTGTTCGGCGCGCTCTCCGGCACCCTCGAGGTCATCTTCCTGGTGCGGATCGTGCACGTCAGGCCCGCCGAGGTCGGCGTGCTGATCAGCATCGGCGCGCTCGGCGGCATCCTCGGCGGCATCTTGTCGCGCCGGCTCTCGCGCTGGATCGGCACGGCCCGGATCATGTGGTTCTCGGTCCTGGTGTTCGGCTCGACCACGCTCGTGATGCCGCTGACTGCCCCGGGCTGGCGGCTGGTGCTGTTCCCGGTGGCCGGCTTCGGGCTGAGCTTCACCGCCGTGGTCTACAACATCGCGCAGCTCAGCTACCGCCAGATGATCACCCCGCCCGAACTGCTCGGCCGGATGAACGCCGCGATCCGCTGGATCGTGTGGGGCACCCTGCCGCTCGGCGGGCTGCTCGGCGGCATCCTGGGCAGCGCCAGCGTGCTCGGCATCCGCCCGACGCTCTGGCTGGGCGTGATCGGCGCCTGGACTGCGGGCTTCTGGCTGCTGTTCTCGCCGCTTGGCCGGGTGCGCGACATCCCCGCACCCGACGGCCAGCGCGGCTTCAGCTGACGTGGAGCAGGTCCCGCAACGTGGTGAGCAGCACGAGGATGAGCGTCGTTAACGCGAAGACGCCGTGACCGACGACGACGGGCAGCGGGAAATGACGCTCGGGCGGTACGAGGTCGGCGCTGGCCGGCTGAGGACTGTCGACCGGGTCGTGGGGCTCGAAGACGCTGCGGCCTGCGACGCTCGGGGCCGGCGCCTCGGTGCGCACGGGCGCCCGCTCCGGCTTGGAGCTTGACCGGTACACCTTGAGCCACCGGACGGCCATCGTGATCCCGAGAGTGACGACGCCGGCGAGGATCGCGAGCGTCGCGTAGGCGAAGTCGTCTTCGTCGGTGATCAGATAAGTGACCCAGACGCCGAGCCCGCCGATGGCCAGGATGGCGTGAGCCGAGATGACGGGTACTGGGAGCCGGGTCGCCGCCGCCCGCTGGAAGTCGGGGTCGTACTCGATCAACCAGATCGCCAGTAGGAACAACCCAGCAAGAACCGTGATTACCCAGGCGAATAGCGCTATTACCGACATAAATCTCCTGCGTTCACCTGGACTCCAACACCTGGTAGTTGCGTCCTGACCTGGAGCAACCGTACTGCGTTTGCGTGCCGCACATGTGGACCACGCGTCGATCGGATTACAGGTTCAACTGTGACAGGTGAGCCGAAAAGGCGGTCTCGCATCGCTGTATGTCCATAGGTATTGACAATCTCTTGTCATAACTAAAGCATGGGTCCAAAGCCGGAGTTTGACCGGTTTGAGCCGGCGACACCAGGAGGAGGTCAGCTGGTGGCAAGCAGCGACGTAGGAACCGCGCGGGCCGAGAGCGGCGAGTCCGGGCGCCTGTTCGTCCGGCAGACGTCCGGACTGGTCAGGGAGCTGGGCATCCCTGCGGCCATCGGGATCTCGCTGGCCTCGGTGGCCGTGGTCAACACCTTCATCAACTTCAACGCGGGACTGACCGCCTTCCCCAAGGCGGACATGTTCCTGCCGCTGGTCGCGGCGGCGGTGATCTGGCTGGTCGCGATGTTCGCCTACCGCAACCTGCTGCGCGCCGTGCCGCGTGCCGGAGGCGAGTACGTCTACCTGTCGCGGATCGTCAGCCCGGTCGTCGGATCGATCGCCGGGCTCGGCATCGCCGTCGTGTTCACGTACGTCCTGTCGACGAACGCGCACTTCGCGGCCCAGTTCACGCCGTTCATGCTGAGCGGGTTCGGGGCCGTCTTCCACAGCACGGCCCTCACCAGCGCCGCGACCCACGTGACGAGCAACGGCTGGATCTTCGTGATCAGCCTCATCATCATGGTGATCGTCGCGCTGCTCTCGCTGACCGCCGTCAAGCTGGTCGCCCGGATCATCTTCAGCCTGATCGTGCTTCAGGTCGTCGCGTTCGTCGTGCTGATGCTCGTGCTGGCGACCAATTCCAAGGCCGACTTCGCGTCGGCATTCGCGGCCTTCAGTCACCACCCCGGTGCCTACCAGGCCATTCTCGCTGCCGGTAAAGCCAATGGCGTGGCCATCGGCAGCTCGGTGGCCTCGATGGTCGCGATCATCCCGTTCATGGTGCTCAACTACAACGGCGTCCTGTACAGCTACTACGTCGGCGGCGAGCTGCGCCGGCCCGGCCGCACCTACCTGTACGCATCGGTGATCAGCCTGGTCGTGCTCGTGGTGC
The DNA here is from genome assembly GCA_963737865.1 of uncultured Actinomycetota bacterium. GTDB lineage: Bacteria > Actinomycetota > Actinomycetes > Streptosporangiales > Streptosporangiaceae > Chersky-822. The sequence continues at coordinate 224,975 of CAVTUG010000003.1, forward strand.
TGTGGGGCGGCGTCTGGGCGCTGCTGCGCGCCCACGTGGGCCTGCCGTTCATGCAGTCCCAGGCCAACGTCGGCGTCGGCAACCCGACCGCCTACGCCAAGATCACCGGCCTGAGCTCGGTGTCTGGCGGCCTCGGCTACGGCATGATCCTGACCAGCAACCCGATCGCCCGCCTGCTCTTCGCCACGGCGGTACCGCTCGCCGAGATCGCCGTGAACCTGGCGTTCGTCACGGTCACCACGCGCGTGCTGTTCGCCCAGGCCTTCGACCGGCTGCTGCCGGTCAACGTGGCCAAGGTGAGCGAGCGCAACCACGCGCCCAACGTCGCGATCGCGATCGTGCTCGTCATCGGGGCGGCGTTCTGCTACCTGACCAGTTTCGTCAACCTGAGCAACATCGTGGCGCTGCAGAGCCTGTTCTTCGCGCTGATCCTGCTGGCCGGCGGCATCGCGGCGACGTTCCTGCCGCTGCGGCGGCCAGAGCTGATCACCCCGGCGGGCCTGGCCGCCAGTGATGAGCACCGTGCGAAGGCATTCCTGCGGAAGGTGACGGTGGTGGGCGGGGCGACGACGGTACTGGCCCTGTTCACCATCTTCGAGATCGTCAGCCATACCTCGGTGTACGGCAAGTTCGGCTGGGAGTCGATCCTCACGCTGCTCATCGTGCTCGGCGCCGGCCCGTGATCTACGCGATCGCCCGCTCGATCAGGCGGCAGCGGAACTCGCTCGACCTCGCGCTGGCCATGCACGAGCTGCCGCCGGAGTAACGGACTATGCCCTTGTTCGGCAAGACGAAGAAGGGGCGCGCCCTGCGCCTCTTCTTCGTCAGCGACATCCACGGCTCCGAGGTCTGCTTCCGCAAGTTCCTGGCGGCGGCCAAGGTGTACCAGCCGGACGTGCTGCTGCTCGGCGGCGACTTCGCCGGCAAGGCGATCGTCCCGGTGCTGCGGCGCGGCGACAGCTGGTCCACCAAGTTCGACGGCAAGGAGACCACGACGCCGGCGGACGAGTACGACCAGCTGGCAGCCGACATCACCAAGCGCGGCTTTTACCCAGTCCCGATGGACGACGCTGAGTTCGCCCGGCTGCACGCCGACCCGGTAGCGCTCGAACAGCTCTTCCGCGACCAGATCGCGGCCCAGGCGGCCCGCTGGTGCGAGCTGGCCGCGCAGCGACTCGATCCGAAGATCCGCATCATCATCACGCCAGGCAACGACGATCCGTGGGAAGCCGATTCGGTTTTCGATGCTTCTGACCGAGTGGAATTCCCTTCGTTCAAACTATGTGATCTTGGACCGTTCGTGATGGCGAGCGTGGGCATCGTGCCGACCACCCCCTGGCATACCGAACGCGAGTGCTCCGAGGAAGAGCTGGCCAAGCGCATCGACGACCTGCTCGAACCGCTCGCTCCCGAGACCAGGCTCATCGTGAACTTCCACTGCCCGCCGTACGGGTCGACCCTGGACGACGCGCCCGAGCTTGACGAGACGCTCAAGCCGGTGATCCGGGGCGGCCGGCCGAGCATCGTGCCGGTCGGCAGCCACGCCGTCCGGAACGCGATCAGGAAATACCAGCCCGGGGTCGCCTTGCACGGTCACATCCACGAGTCGCGCGGCGTCCAGAAGATCGGCCGGACGGTGTGCATCAACCCGGGCAGCGACTACTCCTCAGGCGTGCTGCGCGGGGCCGTGGTGGATCTCGCCGACGACGGGACCTGCCTGGACTTCCTGCTCACGACCGGCTAGGACCGGCTAGGACCGGCGCCGGGCAGCGTCGTGGTGAACGCGTACCGCGACGCCCGGTACAGGTGCTGCCCGAACTCGATCGGCCGGTCGGCGTCGTCGTAGGCGATCCGCTCCATGGTGAGCAGCGCCGCGCCCCTGGTCTCGTGCAGCACCTTGCCCTCGGCCGTCGTGGCGTTCTTGGCCGACATGCGCTGGGTCGCCGAGCCGAGCCGGATGCCGGAGGCGCGCAGCAGCTCGTACAGGCCATGCTCGGCCAGCATCTCGCTGGGCAGGTGGATCAGCGCCGACGGGAGGTAGTTGTGCATCAGCGCGATCGGCTCCCCGTCGGCGAGCCTGATCCGCTCCAGGCAGATCACCAGCGCCCGGTCGGGCAGCTGCAGCGCCTGGGCGACCGCGTCGCTGGCGTGGCCGACCTCGTTGCGGATCACCTGCGTAGCCGGCCCCCGCCCGGCTGCGGCCAGGTCGTCGTAGAGGCTGGTCAGCTCGACATCGCGGTCGATGCGCTCCTTGGCGACCAGCGTGCCCGCGCCGCGCTTGCGTACCACCATGCCCTTGTTCGCGAGGTAGGCGAACGCGGCCCGCACCGTCGGCCTGGACAGCCCGAGCCGCTCGGCCAGCTCCACTTCGTTGTCCAGCCTGGACCCGGCCTTGAGCGCACCCGACCTGATCGCGGTCTCGAAATGCTGAGCCACCTGGAAATAAAGCGGCACCGGACTCGCCCGGTCGATGCTGATCGTCCCCGTGGCGGCCGGCGGTTCCGCTCTGGCGTTCATCGTCTTGTCCTCATGGTGCGCTGGCCTGGGGCGTTGGCCAGATTATAGGGGTGCCGCGATTGGTCGTCGCGCCTCGGCAGGGCGTCATAGCAGGCTGACCGCGAGGTCGACGGCACCGGCCACGTCGTCGTCGGGCGGGTACAGCAGATTACGCCCGGCAACGAGGCCGCGCACTCCGGGCACGGCGAGCGCCTTGCGCCACTGCTCGAACATCTCCTGCGGCCGGTCGCCCACTTCGCCCCCGAGCAGCAGGGCGGGCAGCGTCGAGGCTTCGATGACCCGCTCCATGTCGCCGGTGACCGGGATCTTGAGCCAGGTGTAGGCGGACGTGGTGCCGAGCCCGGATGCGATCGCCATGGACCTGATCACCGCGTCGGGTGACAGGTCGTTGGCCCGCCGCTCGCCGGCCCGCGTGACCATGAACGGCTCGACGAGCGCCACGAGCTCGCGCCGCGCGAGGTCGGTGACCGCGTTGGCGCAGGCGTGCAGCGTGCCGGCGGTCGCCGGGTCGGCCGGGTCGATCCGCAGCAGCATCTTGCCGCCGTCCAGGCCAGCCGCCTCGATCGCGGATGCGTCGTAGCCGGTGAACCGGTCGTCGATCTCGAACGCAGACCCCGGCAGGCCGCCCCTATTCATCGAGCCGAGCACGACCTTGTCGTCCAGCGCGCCGAGCAGCAGCAGGTCGTCGATGATGTCGGCCGAGCCGAGTACCCCGTCGACCCCGGGCCGGGCCAGGGCGAGCAGGATCCGGTCGAGCAGGTCCGCGCGGCTGGCCATGGCCATCGGCCGGTCGCCTGCCGCGAGCACGCCCCGGGCCGAGTGGTCGGCGGCGATGATCATCAGCTTGCCCGCCGGCCCAAGCCAGGGCCGGCGCTTGCGGGTGGCGGCGGCCTTCGCCACCGCCGCAGGGTTGTGCGCCCTGGCGTCGCCGATGATGCGCCGCTGCTCGTCCAGCACCAGGTGTCTCCTCATGCCCCGTGGTGGTTCTGTAGTTTGCTGACCCAGGGTTTGTCATTAGTTATTGACATACTCTCATGCCATCATGCAACGTAGCGGCACCGGGCGACAGAGTGCGAGGGAGACTGATGGCTGGCGGGCAGGGGTCGGGCGGGTCGGGCAGGCGGCTCCGCGTCGGGGTGGTAGGCGCCGGCGTCATAGCCCAGGTGATGCATTTGCACTATCTCACCGAGCTTCTCCAACTTGTTCGAGGTGACCGCGATCTGCGATCTCGTCGAGGCGAACGCGCGGGCCTGCGCTGACCGGTTCGGCATCGCTGCCGCGTACACGGACTGGCAGGAGCTGGTCGCCTCGCCGTCGGTCGACGCCGTGCTGGTGCTGACCTCGGGCAGTCACGCGCCGATCGCGATCGCCGCCGCCGGCGCGGGCAAGCATGTGTTCACCGAGAAGCCGATGTGTCTCTCGGTGGCCGAGGGCAAGGCGATGGTGATCGCGGCGGCCGAGGCCGGCGTGACGCTCATGGTCGGCTACCCCAAGCGCTACGACCTCGCCTACGCCAGATTCTCCCAGGAGGTCGGCCAGCTGGACGACGCCCGGCTGCTGCGGGTCACGACGATGGAGTCGCCGATCCGCCCCTATCTGGCGCACTACTCGCTGCTTGCGTCCGCCCGGCCAGACGAGGACGTCTCGGCCCGGCTGCTCGCGGCGTCCGAGTCCAGCGTCAGCGAGGCCATCGGGTCGGCGACCAAGCTGGAGCGGCGCGTCTACGCCGAAGTGCTGCTCGATACGCTGGTGCACGAGATCAACTCGGTGCGAGGTCTGCTGGGCGAGCCCGACACGCTCGACTACGTCGACCTGTCCGAGCAGTACGTGACCGTGATGCTGCGTTTCGGCAAGCTCAGGGCGGCGATCCACTGGGTCGACCTTCCTGGCATTGCCAGGTATCAGATGGAGTTCGCGATGTATTCGCCCGACCGGCGGGTCACCCTGGAGTTCCCCTCGCCGTTCCTGCGCAACGAGCCAGCGAGCCTCGTCGTCGAGGGCGGCGACTCGGGCACGGCCCGGTCGTGGCGCAGCGCCGAGGTGATCGGCTACGAGAGCGGCTTCCGGCGCGAGCTCGAAGCGTTCCACTCCTGCGTGACGACGGGCGCGGTGCCAGCGACCTCGGGCTACGACGGCCTGGCCGACATCGCGCTGTGCGAGTCGATCATCGCGTGCTACCGGCTCGGCAAGCCCATCCCGACCCCGACCGCCGTCGCTTAACTTCGAACGGAGCTTCCCTAATGCCGGCTGCCAGTGAACTGCGGATCGGCATTGTCGGGTACGGCATGATGGGCCGGGCGCACTGCTACGGATACCGGGTCGCCCCCATGCTGCGGCGACTGCCGGTGACGCCGGTCGTCACGGTGCTGTCCGGGCGGGACAAGGTGGCGGTGGCCGCGGCTGCCGATTCCTACGGCGTGCCTGAGTCGGTCACCGACTGGCGTGCGCTGATCGCCAGGGACGACGTGGACGTCGTGGACATCTGCACGCCGCCGGGCACGCACGCCGAGATCGCGGCGGCCGCCGCTGCCGCTGGCAAGGCCGTCATCTGCGAGAAGCCGCTCGCGGTGTCCTACGCGCAGGCCAGCGCCGCGACGGCGGCCGTGCGGGACGCAGGCGTGCACAACGCCGTCGGCTTCAACTACCGCCGGCTTCCGGCAGTGGCACTGATGCGGAAGATGATCGAGGACGGCGCGGTCGGGCAGGTCAGGCTGTGGCGGGCGACGTGGCTGTCGGATGAGTTCACCGATCCGGCGACGCCCTTCGACTGGCGGTTCGACCGGGCGATGGGCGGCACGACGATTGCCGATCTCGGCAGTCACCTGGTGGACCTGGCGCTGTGGATGGCCGGCGGCATCGGCGCGGTCTGCGCCCAGTCAGAGACGTTCGTGCGGGAGCGCTCGACCTTCGACGACGGCGTCAGCGAAACCGGCCTGGCGCAGGTCACGGTCGACGACGCGTCGTCCGCGCTGATCAAGTTCGCCTCGGGGGCACGGGGCACGGTCGAGCTGGCGCGATCCGCCGTGCGCCGGCCGTGCGACTTCACCGTCGAGGTCAACGGCAGCACCGGCACGCTGATGTTCGATTACTCCCGCCTCAACGAACTCTGGTACGGCTCCGCCGAAAGCAATCCCTCGCGCTACGGCCTGACCAGGATCCGGGCCGAGCACGAAAGCCACCCGTACGCGGCCGACTGGTGGCCCATCGGCCAGGGCGTCGGCTACGGTTCGACCTTCGCCAACCAGGTCGCTGACCTGCTAGAAGGCTGGCCCGAGCAGCCGTGGACCCCCGACTTCGCCCAGGGTGCCGCAGTCCAGGCCGTCTGCGAAGCCATGGAACGCTCCGCCACCGACGCCCGCTGGGTCCAGGTCAGCGAGATCACCGCAGCACCCTGACCCCGAGCACCCACCACCCGCGCCGCCCGCCTCGGAACAGCAGCATGGTCCTACTTGGTGTCGTTGGGACGGGTGTTTCGACAGCACCATGGTCCTACATACTGCTATCCCGACAGCACTAAGTAGGACCATGCTGTCGTTGAAATTCGCTCGGTCGGCGGGTGTGGCCCGGGTTGGTGTTGTTGAGTTGGGGGTGCGGCCGGGGTGTGGCCCGGGTTGGTGTTGTTGAGTCCGGGGTGGGGTTGTCGGGGGGTCAGGCTGTGGCTGATTCGTAGTGGTCGGCTATGACCTTGGCCAGGGCGAAGGAGGACGTCGCGGCCGGGGATGGGGCGTTGCGGACATGGGTCGCGCCCGGGGTGGTCGAGATCGCGAAGTCGTCGGTGAGCTTGCCGGTGCGGCTGACGGTCTGGGCGCGGATGCCGAAGATGGCCTTCGGCTCGATCACGGCTGACTCGATGGCCGGGACGTACCGAGCGCATTTGGCGATGAACCGCCTGCGGCTGGCCGCCATCGCCAGTTCGCTCACGCCGGTCCGCCAGAACTCTCTGGCCACGGCCCAGGTGCCCGGCCAGGTCAGGGTGGCGGCGGAGTCGCGGGCCGCCTCGGCGAGGCGGCCCGCGAGGGGCCGGCCGGGACGTCGGCGTAACCCTCGCGGCGCGGGACCAGCAGGGCGGTCGGACCCAGCAGCACGCCGCCACCGATGTGCCTGGTCACGTGCACCCCGAGGAACGGCAGGGCCGGGTTGGGCACCGGGTAGACCAGGCCGCGCACCACCGGCGGCTGGTCGGCAGGGATCCGCAGGTAGGCGCCCTTAAACGGGATGACCCGAGGATCGGCCGCCGCTCCCGACGACGTCGCGAGCCGGTCTGAGTACAGGCCGCGCAGACGATCGCCCAGTCGGCCAGATACTCGCCGCTGGCGTGCGCGATCGCCGTCGCGTCACGGTGATGGCGCACGGAGAATGACCGAGCAGCCGAGCGCGAACGTGACGTCGGCCGCGCGCAGTTCCCGTTCGATCGCCCTGGCCACCGCCGCGAACTCGACGATGCCGGTCGCCGGGGAGTGCAGCGCGGCCACGCCCAGGCACTCGGGCTCGATCCGGTGATCTCCGCCGCGCTGACGCGGCGCAAGCCAGGGACGCCGTTGGCGTGACCGCGCTTTTCGAGGTCGGCGAGACGGGGCAGTTCGTCGTCGCTGATCGCCACGATGAGCTTGCCGCAGCGGTCGACGGGAACATCGTTCGCCGCGCAGTATTCGTACATCAGCTTCGAGCCGGCCACGCACAGCCGGGCCTTGAGCGAGCCCGGGGGGTAGTACACCCCCGCGTGGATGACGCCCGAGTTGTGACCGGTCTGCTGCTGGGCGACGGCCGGCTGCTTGTCGATGACCAGGATTCGCGCGCCGGGGCGGCGCGCGAGCAGTTCCCTGGCGACGGCTAGCCCGACGATTCCAGCGCCTACCACGGCGACGTCGTAGCGGTCAGCCGTCATGGGCGACTCCTTTGCCGGGGGCGAGCACCGCAAGAGGGATAGCGTTACCGCTCTACTATTTTGCTCTTTCCCTTGGCGAGCGCGGACAGCAGTTCGTAGCCGACGTGGGCGGCCGCGATGCCGGTGATCTCGGCGTGGTCGTAGGCTGGGGGCGACTTCCACGATGTCGGCGCCGACCAGGTTCAGCGCCGCGAAGGTGCGGAGTGATGCCGAGCAGCTCGCGGCTGGTCAGTCCGCCGGCCTCGGGGGTGCCCGTGCCGGGCGCGTGCGCCGGGTCGAGCACGTCGATGTCGATCGACACATACATCGGGCGGTCGCCGACCCGGTCGGCGATCCGCTCGGCCATGCCCGCGATGCCGAGGTCGTCGGCCTCCGGGGCGGAGACGACCTGGAAGCCGAGCTCGGCGTCGCGCTGGAGGTCGCCGCCGTCGAACAGCGGTCCGCGGATGCCGACATGGATGCAGCCCGTCCGTCGATCAGGCCCTCTTCGAACGCGCGCCGGAACGGTGTGCCGTGCGTGTACGGCGGCGCCGAAGTAGGTGTCCCAGGTGTCGAGGTGGGCGTCGAAGTGCACGACGGCGACCGGGCCGTGCGCCGGCCGCGAACGCGCGGAGCAGCGGCAGCGCGATAGTGTGGTCACCGCCCAGGGTGAGCACGATGCGGCGCATGCTCCAGCAGGTCGCGGGCGCCGTGCTCGATGTGGTGATCGCCTCGTCGAGGCTGAACGGGTTCACCGCCATGTCGCCGGCGTCGGCGACCTGGAGTCGGCGAACGGCGACACGTCGAGCGCCGGGTTGTAGGGCCGCAGCAGCCGCGAGGACTCCCGGATGTGCGCCGGGCCGAACCGCGCGCCCGGCCGGTAGGTGACGCCGCTGTCGAACGGGACGCCGAGCACGGCGACGTCGGCCTGGCGACCTCGTCCATCCTGGGCAGCCTGGCGAAGGTGGCCGGGCCCGCGAACCTCGGCATCTTGGTGGCGTCGATCGGGCCGACGATGTCGCCGTCACCGACCCGGGGCGGGGGCTTGATCATCAGGCCAGGCTAGCCGCGCCGCCGGCGGCCAGGTCGATCGCCTGGAGCTCACGGTCGCTGGCCTGGATCGCGGCCTGCTCAGCCGAGGTATCCAGGCTGCGGGACAGCACCAGGTAGAGCACTCCGGCCACAATCAGGCCGGCGACCCAGGAGAAGTCGATGCCGCTGAAGAAGTGCGTGGCGAAGAAGCCCTTGTAGACGAAGCTTCCGACCTGCGGCAGGACCATGAACGGGATCTCGACGGCGAAGCCGACGAAGTACGCGGTCAGGCCGCGCCAGCCCCAGCGGCGGTAGACGCCGTCGAGGCGGAAGATGTCGGTGATCGCGTAGTGACCGTGCCGGACGAAGAAGAAGTCCACCAGGTTCAGCGCGGTCCACGGCACCAGCAGGTACAGCATCAGCGTCAGCGAGTCGAAGACCGCGCTGACCGCCGTGGTCGAGTTCGAGATCGACAACCCGATCAGGTACCAGATCAGGGCCAGGGCGACTACCGTGGCCGCTCGCCAGGCCCGGCTGGTGCTGATCTTCTTGAACGAGTCGATGCCGGTCAGGACGCTGAGCATGCCACCGTAGGCGTTCATGCCCATGGTGGCCATCAGGGCAGTGGCCGAGAGCACGGCGGTGATCGAGCCGAGCGGCGCGGCCACGTTGTCGCCTACCGTCTGCAGGCCGACCAGGCCGTCGGTGGCGCCGAGCCTGGTCGCCAGCCAGGCGCCGAGCACGATCAGCCAGAAGGCCGAGCCGGACGCGCCGAAGAACACGGCGGTGATGATGCCGAGCGGCTTGGTGTTCTTCGGCATGTAGCGGGAGTAGTCAGAGACGTAGGGCGCGTAGGTGATGTTGTAGGCGGCGGCAACGGTGAACTGCGCCATGAACGCCGAGAACACGAACCCGCCCGGGTTCTTCGGCGCGACGCCGCCCGCGTCGCCGAGCAGGATCGCGACCGAGATGATCAGGTAGCACGGCAGCGAGATGATCAGCAGGAACCGGAAGACCCGGTGCACCCAGTCGTAGCCGAAGACCGCGAGCAGCGCGGCGAGCACGGCGGTGCCGATCGCGACGAGGCCGGCGCTCCATCCGAAGGCGCTGTGCAGGCCCTCGGCCATGAGCACCTGATCGGCGACGTTGAACGCCATGTAGGTGAAGAGCACGGCGAACAGCGCGACGACGACGCCCCGGTAGCCCATCTGCGCCCGCGTCTGGATCATCTGGGGCAGGCCGAAGATCGGACCCTGAGTCGCGTGGAACGCCATGAAGAGCGTGCCGAACGCGATGCCGAGGAAGCCGGCGAGAATCGACCAGCCTAGGGACAGGCCGAGACCCGGGCCGACGAAGCCGATCGGGATCGTGAAGTACTGGAAGTTGCCGAGGAACCACAGCATGGCCTGCTGCCAGTTCTTCCCGTGCCGCTCGGTGTCGGGGATCCAGTCGATCGAGTGCACCTCGATCTGGTTGAGCAGCGCACCTTCGGTCGCGCCGGTGCCGCTAGCCGGTCTGGCATCGGTAGCCATGTCGCCCTTCACCCGCTTCCGCCCGCGAAGTTTGAGACGACTGTGGACCCACGTTGCATGATTGTCAACACTTGTTTCATGGTGAGCCGTGTTGTCCTATTGATGCCAGCCCTAGTGATGTCAGACTGAGTGGTCACTGGCCGGAGTGGGGAGTAGCAGGTCTCAATGAGTGAAGGCACTCCTGCGGTGGGGGCTCAGCTGCGGGCGGCCAGGCTGGCGTCGCGCAAGAGCATGGCCGAGGTAGCGGAGGCCAGCGGGCTGACCAAGGGGTTCTTGTCCAAGCTGGAGCGAGACCTGACCAGCGTCTCGGTGGCCTCGCTGATCCGGCTGTGCGATGCGCTCGGCATTTCGGTGGGGTCGCTCTTCCAGGCGGCTAAGGGCGAGGTCGTCAGGAAGGGCGAGTACCCGCCGATCAACTTCGGCGGAGTCGGGGTCAGGGAGTACCAGCTGACGCCGGCGGGCGAGAAGCGGGTGCAGGCGCTGCTCAGCGAGATCGAGCCCGGCGGCGGCAGCGGCGACGAGGCTTATGCGCTGCCGACCGACGTCGAGTTCGTCTACCTGCTCGCCGGCCAGCTGGAGATCGTGGTCGCCGGAGAGCGGCTGCTGCTGAGCGAGGGCGACGCGTTCACGTTCCCGTCGAGCACGGAGCACACGTTCCGGGTGCCGGCTACCGGGGAGCCGACGAGGGTCTTGTGGGTGTTTTCCCCGGCGCTGCCAGACACCGGGCTGGATGTCCAGCAGCTAGCGCGCGAGCAAGCCGAGCAGCGCCGGTTAAGCCAGCTTGGCTGACCAGTCGGCGACGCTCAGGACGTCGGCTTGCCTCGGGAAGATCTTCTCGGTGAGTACCCGGTGCACCTCCGGGTCGCCGTCCAGGCAGCCGTCGGACAGCACGACCAGCTGGTAGTCCAGGTCAGCGGCCTGGCGCAGGGTGGACAGGACGACTCCGCTGGTGGCGATGCCGGTCAGCGCCAGCCTCGTGACCTGCAGGCCGCGCAGCACGACCTCGAGGTCGCTGCCGGTGAAGGCCGAGACTCGGCGCTTGGTGACCACGATGTCGCCCGGCTCCGGTGCGACGCTCGGGTGGATCTCGCTCGCCGGGTCGTCGTGCGCGAATCCGCCGGATTCCATGATCGCGGCGAAGGTCTTGTTTCTCGGGCTGATCTCTGGGTGGCCGGCCCGGAATCCGATCACCACGTAGATGACGGGAATCTCGGCCGCGCGGGCGGCTGCCGTCGCCTCCTTCAGGCGGGGCAAGTACTGCGGGTCGTCGGCGAATCGTCCGACAATGCCCTTCTGGACGTCCATGACCAGCAGCGCGGTCTTGTCCATTGCGGTTGCCGCTCCTTCGTTGGCGATGTCAGTGCGCGCTGCAGGCCATTCTCCTTGAAGCTGGCTAGGGCTTGCGAGGCAGCCCGACCCTGGTCACCTTGAACGTCGCGGTCAGCGACTGGCTGTGGATCACGCAGACGTTCGGCTTGCCGAAGGTCGAGTCGCAGACGCTCTGCCGGGGGAACTCGGTGTTCTTGCCGAATGCGATCGGCACCGTGATCGACTTCCTTTTCCCGAGGTTGTTGAGCGCCTTGACTCCCAAAGAGACCTTCGTGGTAGCGATGATGCCGGGAATCAGGTCACTGCCGTAGGTCATGCCGTCTTCGTAAGTCTTGCAGCCCTTCGTGTCACCGGGGATCGTGTCCGTGCCCTTGTAACTCCAGAAGCCGTCAATAAATGCACGGCCCTGCATCACGATGTCGTCGCTGATGCGGCTCATCTTCATCTGCGGGTTCGGGACCGCGGTCAGCGTGACCTTCGTGCTGGTGCAGTCGAATTTGCCGGTGTTATCGGTGATGGTGATGTCCTGGCACGCGTTGTCCGGAAGCGCGGTCTGCTTGCCTTCCAGGTGCGAGTCGGCCTTGTCGCCGAAGTTCTGCGGCCCGTCCTGGTGGTTGATCGACACGACCTTGGTGTCGAACTTGCCCTTGCCCAGGCTCTTGAAGGCGATCCTGATCGTCCAGAGCTGATCGAACGAATAGGTCGCGTTCTGGCTGACATTCATGTGGCAGCCGCTGTCGCCGTTGGCGCCCTGGGAGTTGTAGTCGTACTTGCCGGTGCCGTCGTAGCTGACGCTGAACACCTTCGTCGTCCACTTAGCCGCAGCGCTGGCGGGGAGCGGCGCCGCGAGGGCACTGACGGCGAGTGCGCCGCAGGCGCCCAGCACCAGCAGGTGCCTCCGGCGCCAGGCGAGCTGGGTGCGCCACTTGCTGGTCCGGGTGAGCCTATCGCTTCGGTACATGGCGTGCACTTTATCGTCCGATAACCGGTCTCGTCATCAGTGCCCGGAAGGCGATCTTCGCTGGGGCTGGTGCCCGGCCCTTCATAGCACGGGTTAGCGTCGGATTCCCACCGGTATAACCGGCAAAACCTCTTAATTCGCAGCACCAATCCGTGCTATGCCGCCGTCTTAGTCTTTGCGCCCCGTGAGCGCAAGGCTGGCGCCGATCCCGATCATCGCCAGGCCGCCCGTGCCGCCGATCAGCTGGAGCCGCCGGGGCGAGCGGGCGAGCCAGGCCCGTGCCGAGCCGGCGGCCAGCGCCCAGACCGAGTCCGACAGCACGCCGATCGTGATGAAGATCAGCCCGAGCACCAGCATCTGCGCCGTGACGCCGCCGGCGGCCGGCGACACGAACTGCGGCAGCACGGCCGTGAAGAACACGATCAGCTTCGGGTTGCTGACACCGACCACGTAGCCGTCCCGCAGGATCTGGGCGAGGCTCTTGTCCTGCAGTGTCTCGGTCAGGCTCGCCGACAGCTGATGCCGGTGGCGCACCGCCTGGACGCCGAGATAGACCAGGTACAGGGCACCCGCCAGCTTGATCACGGTGAAGATCACCAGCGACCGCTCGACGAGCGCCCCGACCCCGAACGCGACCGCGACGACCTGCGTGCAGGCGCCGCACTGGCCGCCGAACGGCGGTGCCGACGCCTGCGGCGCGCCCGAGCATGAGCGAACGGCTGATCACGAACAGCACGTTCGGCCCCGGAATGATGATCAAGACGAAGGCGAGGAACGCGAAGGCGAGCAGGCGATCGGCTGGCGGCATAGTGGGGAGCGTAGCCACGTGATCACCTTTCGTCCCAGCGGTTTTTCACCAGCCGGTGAGGCCGGTCCCAGCTCCAGCTACTCAAAGAGCCCTGGCAAGCTCAGCGCGGCAGAACCGATGCGCCTGCCGCTCGACGATCTCCTGGAGCGCGGCGACATGTGATCGAAGGCTGTCGGCCCAGCTTGGTCAGCTGGGCCGAGGTGCGTGGCCGCTTGCCGACGAAGCCCTTGCGAATCTCGATGTAGCCGACGCCTTCCAGGGTCGTGAGCTGCTTGGACAGCGCCGAGTCCGAGAGCCCGACCTCGTCGCGGATGAACTTGAAGTCGGCCCATTCGGTGGCGGCGAGCAGCGAGACGATCGCGAGGCGGGTCGGCGGGTGGATCAGTCGTCGAACTTGGCCGGAAGCGACTCCTGCTGCCCGGTCCCCTGCTGCCCGGTCACTTCGACAGCCCGGCTGCTGAGGTTGGCCAACCCAGCCCGGTTGGCGAGCATGAGCGGTTCAGGCGGCGGGTTACGGCTGGTCCCGATGAGCGCGAGCAGAGGCAGCGCCCGCTGCCGTCGAGATCGTCGCCGGCGCCGGGCGTGCCGGCGGCCCGGAGGCCGAACCCGAGGCCCAGCGTGAGCCGCGATGCAGCCAGACGAAGCCGAGGATCAGAAGCGCGCCCCGTCCGCCGAGCAGTTCGCTCGCTCTTGATCCTGCCCCGCGCCCGGTCGCCAAGATCATCGAACCAGTCAGGCCGGCGATAAGAGGGCGAGCAGCGGGATGCCGATGCCGAGGACGAGCGGGCTTAGGATGTCGGCGGCGACGCCGATGCCACCATGCCTGCGGCCACGGCCCACCAGTACCAGATCGGGACGAGGGAGCGCTTGAATCGCCTGGGCTTGGCGACGGCCTGGATCTGGCGAGCGAAGCGCTGGCTTCCTCGGGATGCGGCTCTGCGCAACTGGGCCTCCCACTGTTGGCAAGTACTTTCCGACAAGGAAAGTAAATCAGATACTTTCCTGCTAGGCAAGTACTTTCCGGAGTCCTTCCTGTGCCCCCGCTCGAGTGAGTTGCGGGTGCCGGGGGTTAGACTTGAGGGCGCGCCGGCCCGTTATTGTGAGTCTGAATGGTGCTGGGGTGCGGCAAATCTGACTTGCGCGCCCGGCCTGCCGATGTGAGTCCGCTGGTGCTGGGGCGCGGTGGATATGTGAGGTTGCTGCGGGATGCCGCCCGCGTGCTCGCGAGATCCGATCGCGCCTGGTCCGGCCCGCGGCGCGGGCCCAGGCGCTGGTGGGTTTCGGCCCGGAGCAGCATGGAGCTACTGGCTGTTGTTGTAGGTCCGCGGTTTCTTGACCGACACGGAGGTCTACTTGGACGTCTGGATGGCTGGTAAGGAGGACCTGGTGCTGTCATGCCCCGAGCTGGCTCAGCGTGACCCTAAGGTAACGTTTGTGGTGGTTCGGTGCTGACACCGGTGCTGGGGGTCGGGCTGGACGGCAGCGCGGGCAGGTGTGACTCGTAGATGTGTTGCCGGCGGAATCGGCGTGGATGAGGCGGGGCTGGGGGCGACATCGGCGGGCAGGCCCGGGTATCGGGTTCAGAGAGTGGACGGCCCGGTCGAGCGGGCCTACCGCGCTCTCTGTCGGCGTGAGTTTGCCGGGGTTGACTTAGCGGCCGGCGATCGGGTGGATGAGCCAGACGTTGGGCTCCTAGTACTCGCCCAGGTCGCGCTCGCGGTCGATGCGGACCGGGGCCAGCCCCTCAGGGAACACGTAGTCGCCCGTCTCGGGGAAACGCATCTCGGTCCACGACTCCCAGTCCTCGACCGAGCCGGTGATCGCCATGGACTCCGGCATCGGCGGGCCGATCCGGGCGCCCAGGCCCGGTGTGGTCCGCAGCCACGGATCAAAGGCCGATGCCGTCCTCGCTGGTCCAGCGCACGTAGCGCTCGATCGGGATCGTCGGGTAAGCCTCCTTGAGGTTCGGCCGGATCGGCGCGACAGATGCGGCCAGCCCGGCCTCGCGGGCGAGGCCGGCCATCGCGCGAAGGAGCTGCTCGGACAGGCCGCGCCGGCGGTTCTCGGGCGGGATCTCGGCGGCCAGCGCGCACAGCGCCGTCGGGGCTCGCCCGCTGCCCGCAGTGCGAACCCGCTCGCGATGGCGGCGTCGATTCCGGGGCCGAGCCCGGCGTCGGTGCCGTCCCAGCTGAACGGGATCGTGTGGCCTTCGGCGAGCGCGACCTCCTCGTCGGTGTCGAACAGCATGAACTGCCACTGCGGCGAACTCGTCGTAGAGCCGGCCCCAGTACCGTTCAGCACGTCGCCGTGCAGGTTGTACTCGGGCCAGACCTGGTCGGACAGGTCTTCGAGCTGTCCCACAAGCTCCGGCTGCTCGCTGAAACTGATCACCTCGATGCTCACCGGCCAAGTCTGGCCTGATCACCTGAGCGGCGAAACCCAGAACTCCCGACGGTGGATCGCTAGGACGGCGGCCGTGGGCGCGGCCGTGACGGACGGGTCACCGAGATGTGCGCGGTGGCGGCGACGTACGCTGAAGGTATGGACGTGTACGCGGACGCGGCCGGACTGGTCGAGCGGTCGGCGGCGGCATATTCCGCCGGGGTGCCGCAGCGCCCGGCCGACGACGGATTCTTCGGCCCGGCGAGCATGACCTGGCGGGCGAGCGGGGACTTGTCGGCGCCGATCGGCGGGCTGCGGGCGCTGCTGATCCAGGCGCTGCACCCGCTGGCGATGGCCGGGGTGGACCAGCACAGCGACTGGCGCGAGGACCCGATCGGCCGGCTGGCCGCGACCTCGCGGTACCTCGCCACGGTCAGCTTCGGCGACAAGGCGGCCGCCGAGCGGATCGCCGCCTCGGTGCGGCGGATCCACGAGAAGGTCACCGGCACCGACACCTTCACCGGCAAGCCCTACGCGGCGAGCGACCCGGCGTTGCTGCTCTGGGTGCACGCCGCGCTGGTCGACTCGACGCTGGTCGCCCGGACGCTGTTCGGCACCCCGCTGAGCGCCGCCGACGCCGACAGCTACGTAGCCGAGATGGCTGATCGCCGCCGAACTGATCGGGGTGCCGCGCTGACCAGGTGCCGGAGACCGTGGCCGAACTCGACTGCCTATCTGGAGTCGGTGCGACCGGAGCTGGCCTGCACGCCGGCGGCGAAGGAGTCGATGGCCTACCTGCTCGACCCGCCTGGGCTTGACGAGGACATCGCCGAGATCTGGCAGGACATCAGGGACGGCGCGGTGGTGTCACTGCCTGACTGGGCGCGCGAGCTGTACGGCTACGAGATCGAGCCGCTGACCGAGGCCCGCCAGACCGAGATCCGGCAGGCGCTCGGCGTCCTCGACGCGGTGTACCTCGGCGAGCCGGGCGTGCTCGAAGCGCGCCAGCGGATCACCGCCAAGGTGCGCGCGGCCCGGGCGTAGCGGCCGGGTTAAGGCGCCAGGTGCTGGTACTTCTTGGAGCCGAACGGCGAGCCAGGCGCGTCGACGTTCATGTTGTCGTAGGCCTGCTTGTCGTTCCCGTACAGGGTGAGGTCGGACAGCACGATCGTCGCCTCGTAGCTGGTGAAACCGCCCTGCGCGCAGTTCGGCTTGCAGTTGTCGATCTTCAGCGTGCCCGAGCCGGTCGCGCCTTCCTGCCCCCAGCCGGTCCAGCTCAGGCCGGTAACGAACGCGGAGCCGTCGCCGGACAGCACGATCTTCTCAGGCTGGCTCTTCATCTCGCCCTGGCAGGTCACCACCGGGGTGATGCAACGGTGAAGTCAGTCAGCGGCGCCGGCGCGGTGCTCGGGTCGGGACCGGCGTCGGAGACCTGGGTTGCGGCCGGACGACCCTGGCCGAGGTCGACGCTGCGGTCACGGTACTGGTGACCGTGTGCTTCGGCGTCGGCGGCGAGCCGCTATGCGAAATTGCAGCCGGTCAGGACGAGCAGCCAGCCCAGAGCCGCTGCAGCAGCGAAGCGTGCTCTTCATGTGCCCTCCCCTAGCACGTCACTTTTAGCACTCGAAAGCAGTCGATGCGCGACATTGCGGCAAAGCCCGAGCGCCGTGTCGTGCGGGCCGGTACGTACGCTGGCTTCATGAGACCGAAGGCTGCTGGCGGCGCGGTAGTCGCGGTGCGGGTGCGCTGGCCGGGCTGGTCGGTGCGCGGCAGCCGTAGTACTGGCGCGCGACGGCCCGGCCACGCGTCCGGCTGGAGCGGGGCCTGGCCGCGCTGCACCTGGTCGCCGCGGCGGCGCCCGGTACGCGAGCAACGCGCCGAAGCTGTTCGCGGCGGCCGGCGAGGCCAGGCAGCAGCTCCGTCAGGACCTGGCCCTGGAGACCGCGCAGGACGTCGCGCGAGACGCTCGGCGCGATGAAGGGCGTCCTGATGAAGATCGGCCAGATGGCCAGCTACATCGACGAGGGACTGTCGCCCGCCGTGCGCCGGACGCTCAGCCGCCTGCAGGACAGCGTGCCGCCGATGAGCGCGAAGCTGGCCGCGCAGGTCGTGACCGGGAAGAGCTCGGCGACGAGCCCGAGCAGGTGTTCGCCGAATGGGATCCCGAGCCGATCGCCGCCGCGTCGATCGGCCAGGTGCACCGGGCGATCACCCGCGACGGCCGCGCGGTCGCGGTCAAGGTGCAGTACCCGGGCATCGCCGAGGCGATCGCCGCCGATCTGGCCAACGTCTCGCTGCTGCGCCGGATGCTGAAGATCACCGCGCCCAGCCAGGATGTCGACGCGCTGCTGGCCGAACTGCGCGAGCGGGTGCTCGAAGAGATCGACTACCGGCGCGAGGCGGAGAACCAGGAACTGTTCGCCCGGACTACTACGAGGGCCATCCGACGATCACCGTGCCGAGGGTCGTCGCCGAGCTGTGCACCAGGCGGCTGGTGACCAGCGACCTGGCGGTCGGCGCGCGGTTCGCCGAGCTGGAGACCTGGTCGCAGGACGAGCAGGATCTGGCGGCCGAGACGATCTACCGGTTCGTCTTCCGCAGCCTGTACGACCTGCACGCTTTCAACGGCGACCCGCATCCGGGCAACTATCTGTTCCACGGCGGCGGCAGGGTCACGTTCTTCGACTTCGGCCTGGTGAAGCACTTCACCGACACCGAGCTGCTGCCGCTGATGAACATGGCGCGCAACCTCGCGGTCGAGAACGACCCGGAGGAGTTCCGGCGCAGCATGGAGATCGCCGGGTTCCTGCACCCCGGGCTCCCCGCTGAGCACCGACCAGGTGGTCGAGCACCTGGCCGTCTTCTACGCGACGATCCGCGAGAACAGAGCCGCTGACGATGACGCCCGAGTACGCCTCGGCGGTGGTGCGCCGGTTCTTCGACGTGCGCAGTCCGGTCGCCGAGTACATGGTGGTTCCCCGATCGTACGTAGTGCTGCAGCGGATCAACCTCGGCCTGTTCGCCGTGCTCGGCGAGCTCGAGGGCGACCGCCAACTGGCGGGCATCGCCGAGGAAATCTGGCCGTTCGTCCAGGGACCGCCGTCCACGCCGATGGGCGAGGCCGAGGCGCGCTGGCGCAAGAGCAGACGGCACACGTCCAAGCTGGCCGACCTGACCGAGACAGGAGCGCAAGCGAAGCCATGACGACCAGACGACGACCCCCCCGCCGAACCGCTGACCGCGCTGCTCGACCGGCCCGACCCCGGTCCCCGGCGCTGATCACGGGCGAGGACGGCTCGGTGCTCACCCACGCCGAGCTCGCGACCGCGTCGAGACGCTGGCGGGCCGGCTGGCGGCGGCAGGCGTGCATCGGGGCGACAAGGTCGCGCTGGTGATGCCGAACGGCCCCGAGATCATGCAGCTGTTCCTCGCGACTCACGCTGGCGGGCGGCGGCGGCGCCGCTCAACCCGGCCTACACCCAGGGCGAGTTCGTCTTCTACCTGACCGACATCGCGCCACGGCTCGCCGTGCTCCCGGCCAGCTTGCCCGCCGCCGCCGTCAGGGCCGCCGAGGAGCTGGTCGGTGACCGTGCTCACGACGCGGCCTAGTGACGGATGGAGGGCCGCCGGCACTATCCGTTCAAGGCTCAGAGGTTCTTTCCAAGGCCAGCTTCGAAGGGGCCAGCCTGACGACGTCGCGATCGTCCTGCACACGAGCGGCACGACGAGCCGGCCGAAGCAAGTGCCACTGCGGCAGCGCAACCTGATGGCGTCGGTGCGGACGATCGGGCAGCACTACCAGCTTGGCTCGCAGGACGTGTCGTTCTGCGTGATGCCGCTGTTCCACGTGCACGGGCTGGTCGCCTCGACCTTCTCGGCCCTCGGGTCAGGGCGGATCGGTCGTCGTGCCCCGGCGGCTGACGCCGCCGCCGGTTCTGGCCGCAGGCCCGGGACCACGGGGCGACGTGGCTGTCGGCCGGGCCGACGCTGCACCAGATGCTGCTCGACGCGGCCGACGACGGGGGGGCGCCGGCGACGCTGCGGTTCGCGCGGTCGTGCAGTTCGGCGCTGTCGCCGGCGCTGCTGGAGCGTGCGGAGTCGGCTACGGGGTGCCGATGCTGGAGGCGTACGGGATGACCGAGGCCAGCCATCAGATGGCGTCCAACCCGCTGCCGCCCGCGCCGCACTACGCCGGGTCGGTCGGCATCGCGACGGGGACGGAGATCGGGATCGCGGCGAAGGACGGCGCGCTGCTGCCCGAGGGCGAGGCCGGTGAGGTGGTGATTCGCGGCCCCGGCGTCATGTCGGGCTACGTGGCCAACCCGCGGGCGACGGCCGAGGCGTTCTTCGGTGACTGGTTCCGCACCGGCGACCGCGGCGTGCTGCGCGACGGCTACCTGTACCTGGAAGGCCGCCTGAAGGAAATGATCCTGCGCGGCGGTGAGAACATCTCACCCGCCGAGATCGAGCAGGTGCTGCTCGACCATCCGGCTGTCCGCGACGCCGTCTGCTTCGGCGTGCCGGACGATGAAATACGGGGAACTAGTTGGCGCTGCGGTGACTCTGTCGGATCAGGCGGACGTCGCGGCGCTGACCGCCCATTGCCGGGAACGCCTGGCTGCCTTCAAGGTTCCCGCGAGTATCCGGGTGCTTGAGGAGATCCCGCGTACGGCGACCGGCAAGGTGCAGCGGCGCAAGGTGGGCGAGTTCGTCGCCGGGCTGACGGCCGGGCTGACGGCGAAGGGCGACTAGCGCGATGCGGTTCGTGGTCCTGGGAGCCGGCGCGATCGGCGCGTACGTGGGCGCCGCGCTGGCACGCGGCGGGGCGGACGTCACGCTGATCGCGCGCGGGGCGCGCACGGCGCCGCGATGGCGCTCACGGCGTGCGGGTGCTGTCGCCGCGCGGCGACTTCACCGCCCGCCCGCCGGTGACCGACGACCTCGGGGCGGTGGCCGGGGCTGACGTGGTGCTCGTCGGGCTGAAGGCGTACAGCCTGCCCGAGATCGCGCCCCGGCTGGGGCCGCTGCTCGCGCCGGACGCCGGCGTGATCTGGGCGCAGAACGGCATCCCCTGGTGGTACCAGCCCGGTCTCGAAAGCGTCGACCCCGGCGGCGTGATCGCCGCCTCCGTGCCGGCGTCGCACAACATCGGCTGCGTGGTGTACTGCTCGACCGAGATCGTGTCGCCGGGCGTGATCAAGCACATCGAGGGGACCCGGTTCACGATCGGGGAGCCGTCAGGCGTCGCTAGCGAGCGGTGCAAGCTGATCTCCGCTGCGTTCGCCGCCGGCGGGCTGCGGGCGCCGGTCGAGTCGCGGCTTGGCGATCAGATCTGGCTGAAGCTGATCGGAAACGTGGCGTTCAACCCGGTGACGGCGCTGACTCAGGGCGACGCTGGGCCAGCTGGGGACGGTGCCGTCGATGGTGTCGCTGCTGCAGGCCGTGTTTGCCGAGTGCGCGGAGGTGGCTGGGCGGCTGGACGTGCGATTCCCGGTGTCGCTGGAGCGGCGGCTGGAGGCCGGCCTGGCGGTCGGCGATCACAAGACGTCGATGCTGCAGGATCTGGAGGCCGGGAAGCGGCTCGAGGTCGGCTGCCTGACCGGCGCGGTCGTGGAGCTGGCCGGCCGCTCGGCGTCGAGGTGCCGCAGGTGCAGGCGCTGCATGCCTGCATCAGCATGCTCGACCACCTCACCAGCGCGACGGCCTGACGGGCGCGGTTACTGCCGGCTGGACGGGGAGGTTCGACCGCCGCGATTGGCATGCCAGGCGTTCTCGCGATTACGAAGAGTAGTCAATCCTAAGCTGCGTGCGATCGGATTCCGCGCTGCGGATTCCGTCTTCCGATTCCACGTTAGGAGAACGTCATGAACCTACGCAGGATCGTCATGACCTCGGCGGCTTTCGCCGTGGTTCCGCTCACTTTCGCGGCCGTCGTCGCGCCAGCTCAGGCCCAGGTCCAGGCCCCAGTCCACGTCGCGGCCCCGGCCGCGGACCCGGTGACGGTGACCTGTGACACCGTGACTACTCTCGCCATCCTCGCGATCGGCATGGGCAACTGCGACGCACCCGGCGGTATCAACGTCAGTGCGCTGAACGACGTCACCCTGACCAGCCGTACCACCGGCGCCTCGACCACGTGCTCGGTCGCCACCGTCGAGGCCAACGGCACCGTCGTAGGCGTGGGCTGCGGCGGCCTCGGCCTGCCGGGCCTGCCCGGCCTGCCCGGTCTCGGCTAAGACCGTGCTGCCGCATTAGCGGCCAGCGGCTGGCGCAGGCGACCCGCCCGTATTTCCTCCCGCCCGCAGGCGACCCGGAAGCGGATCGCCTGCGCCAGCCCGCATTTCCCCCGCCTCAGCCGCCCCCGCCCGCCTCGCTGCTCTTGCAACAGCAGCGTGGTCCTACCTGCTGCTGTTCGGGGGCGGTGTTCGACAGCACCATGGTCCTACCTACTGCTGTCCTGATGACAGTAAGTAGGACCATGGTGCTGTTGGTTTCGGGGCTGGGCGGGTCGACTGGGTCGTGCGGGGGTCCGGTGACGGGCGGGCTGGGGTGACATAAGCGGCTTATGTCAGGGCGTGTTATTCGATGTCTTGTTCGGGGGTTGACATTACTGTTTCGGGTGATGTAATCGTTTAACCCGCAATCGAGTAGCCAACCCCGGGAGGCGGCCGTCGCGGCCTTCCTCGCGCAGGCGAGCGACCTCTCCGTGCCCGAGCAGAAGCTGAGAGGACCAGCCCGATGGGGAACGAAGGCACGCAGGAGCAATCGCCGTCCGGCGGCCGATTCCGCCTCGGGGTCATCGGCGCTGGCCGCATGGGCCGCACTCACCTCGCCGCGATCAGCGGGTCTGACCAGGTGGTGGTCGAGGGCGTGGTCGAGCCCGATCCGGCGACCCAGGCCAAGGTCAGCGGCGCGCCGGTCTTCGGGACGCTGGCGGAGCTGCTGGCCTCGTGCGAGATCGACGGCGCGCTGATCGCCGTCCCGACCGACCAGCATGTGACGGTGCTCGACCAGGTGATGACGGCTGGCTTGCCCGTGCTGTGCGAGAAGCCGTGCGGGGTCAACGCCGCGCAGACGACGCGGTGCGCGTCCATTGCCGAGAGCGCCGGGCTGGTCCTGCAGATCGCCTACTGGCGGCGATTCGTGCCTTCGCTGGTCGAGCTGCGCAGGCAGATCACCGAAGGCGAGCTAGGCGAGATCCTGGCGGTGAACTGTGCGCAGTGGGATCTCGCCCCGCCATCGCTGGCCTTCCGCGCGAGCAGCGCGGGAATCTTCGCCGACATGGGGGTGCACGAGTTCGACCAGGTGCGCTGGCTCACCGGGCAGGAGTTCGTGACCGCCAGGACGGCGCGGGCCGTGCCGGGGGCGGTCGACGACGACCCGGACTGCGCTCAGATCGCGTGCGAGCTGGACGGCGGGAGCACGGCCATGGTCAGCCTCGGCCGCTGGCATCCGGCAGGGGACAGCTGCAAGGTGGAGGTGTATGGCACCAAGGGCACCTCGGACTCGTGGCTCCTGCCACCGGTTGGCGGGGAAGGCGTCTTCCACCAGGCACTGCGCCTGCAGGTCGAGGACTTCGCGCGGCTGGTGCGAACCGGCACCGGAACTGGTGCTCGGGCGGCCGATGGCATTGCCGCGCTCAAGGCCGCCGAGCTGGCCGCCGCAAGCTAGCAGTACAAGGGAGACCGCCAATGGTGAAAATAGGCAACGCGCCGGTCAGCTACGGTGCGTTCGAGGTCACGGTGGGCAAGCACGAGGGCGTGCCGGGAGCCGGTCAGGTACTCGACGCCGTGCAGGCCGCCGGGTACTCGGGGATCGACCTCGGGCCGGTCGGCTACCTGGGCCTGCGCAGCGGGCTGCAGGACGCGCTCGCGTCGCGGGGGCTGCTGCTCTGCGGCGGCTACGTCGAGATCGACGTGACCGCTCCCGGGTCGGAGGCGGCCGGGCTGGCGGAGCTGAGGGCGGTGTGCGACCAGTTCGACGCTGTTGCCGAGGGGGTCGACCGGGTGCTGCGGCCGCGTCCGACGGTGGCCCTGATCGGGTCGCCAGATGCTGGTGAGCGCTGGGGGCGAATCAAGTCCGTGGTCGGCGACGTCGTGAGCTACTGCGCGGACCGTGGCTACGAGAGCGTGCTGCACAACGAGGTCGGAACTCAGATTGCCTCGCAGGACGATGTCGTCGGGGTACTCGAATCCACCTCGGCGGCGCTGTGCCTGGACACCGGGCACCTCGTCGCGGCCGGCGGTGACCCGCTCGCGATCCTGGGCGGCTGGTGGGATCGGGTGAGCCACGTGCACCTGAAGGACAGCTCGTCGGCCGGCCCTTTCACCGACGCGATGCAGTTGTGGGAAGGCGACGTGTTCTGCCCGCTCGGGGCCGGGGCCGGCCGGGTCGACGAGGTGCTGGACGCGTTGGCGGCCGGCTCCTACGACGGCTGGATCGTGATCGAGCAGGACGTGCTGCCGCGCAGCGTGCAGGCCTACCGCAAGGCCAGCGACGACCAGGCGGCGAACCGGGTCTACCTGCGCGAGCGTGGCTGGTAAGGCGGGCGCCGTGCCTTACGAAGTGCTGACGATGGGACGAGTCGGGATCGACCTGTACCCGCTGCAGGCCGGGCTGTCGCTGGCCGACGTGACGACGTTCGGCAAGTTCCTCGGCGGGAGCGCGACCAACGTGGCGGTCGCGGCGGCCCGGCACGGCCGGCGGTCAGCGGTGATCACCCGCACCGGCGACGATCCGTTCGGGCGGTTCGTGCACCGGGCGCTGATCGACCTCGGGGTAGACGACGCGTTCGTCACCTCGGTGCCCGGGCTGCCGACGCCGGTGACGTTCTGCGAGATCTTCCCGCCCGACAACTTCCCGCTGTGGTTCTACCGGTTCCCCAAGGCGCCTGACCTGGAGATCCAGGCCGACGAGCTCGACCTGGACGCGTGCCGGTCGGCGTCGGTGTTCTGGGCGACGGTGACCGGGCTGTCGCAGCAGCCCAGCCGGGACGCTCATCACGCGGCCTGGGCCGCCCGGGGCCGGCGCCGCTGACCGTGCTCGACCTGGACTACCGCCCGATGTTCTGGCCTTCGCGAGAGGCCGCGCACGACGCGGTCGCCCGGGCGCTGCCGCAGGTCACGGTCGCGGTCGGCAACCTGGACGAGGCGCTGACCGCCGTGGGGGAGACCGAGCCTGAGCGGGCGGCGCGGGCGCTGCTCGACCTGGGCGCCGAGCTTGCCGTGATCAAGCAAGGCCCGGGCGGAGTGCTGGCGATGACCGCCGCCGAAACCGTCACCGTTCCGCCGATGCCGGTCACCGTGCTCAACGGCCTCGGCGCCGGGGACGGCTTCGGAGGTGCGCTGTGTCACGGGCTGCTGGCAGGCTGGCCGTTGGAACGGGTGATTCGCTTCGCCAACGCGGCCGGCGCGATCGTGGCGTCGCGGCTGGAGTGCTCGACCGCGATGCCGACGTCGGCCGAGGTGGAAGCTCTGCTCGTCCGGGCTCAGCAGGCAGCCACGACGCGGAGGTGACGCTATGACCTTGCACTGGCCGAACGGCTCGCTGGCGGCCGGACGCCTGGCGGTCGACCTTGATCAGGAGCGCGCGGGCTGGTCCTGGACCTCGCTGCGGGTGCTCAGCCTCGGCCCGGGCGAGTCGCAGGAGATCGAGACCGGCCAGGACGAGCTGCTCGTGCTGCCACTGGCCGGGTCAGCCTCGGTGAGCTGCGCTGGACAGGAGTTCGTGCTGACCGGGCGGGCCAGTGTCTTCGCGGGCGTCACCGATTTCGCTTACGTGCCGCGCGACGTGACCGCGCACGTGACCGCGTCCGCCGGCGGCGGCCGGTTCGCGCTGCCAGGGGCCAGGGCCGACCGGGATCTGCCGTTCCGGTACGGGCCGGCCGGCGGCGTGGCGGTCGAACTGCGTGGCGCCGGCCAGTGCTCGCGGCAGGTCAACAACTTCTGCACCGAGACGGCGTTCGAGGCGGACCGGCTGCTCGCCTGCGAGGTGATCACCCCGGCGGGCAACTGGTCGTCGTACCCGCCGCACAAGCACGACGAGGACCGGCCGGGCGAGTCGGTGCTGGAAGAGATCTACTACTTCGAGCTTCTCGGGTCCGGCCGCTGCGGCACCGATCGGCTACCACCGGGTCTACGGCACCCAGGACCGCCCTGTCGACGTGCTCGCCGAGGTCCGCTCGGGCGACGTCGTGCTCGTCCCGCACGGCTGGCACGGGCCGGCGATGGCCGGGCCCGGCTACGACATGTACTACCTGAACGTGATGGCCGGCCCGGGCGAGCGACGCTGGCTGATCTGCGACGACCCTGCGCACGCCTGGGTCAGGGACACCTGGGCGAACGAGCCGGTCGACCCCAGGCTGCCGTTCTATGGTTCGGAGGGGCCGTCATGAGAGCGCCGTCAGGAGAGCGCCGGTCATGAGACTCACAGTCGGTCAGGCGATCGTCAGGTTCCTCGCCGCCCAGTACAGCGAGCGGGACAGCGTCGAGCAGCGGCTGATCCAGGGCTGCTTCGGGATCTTCGGGCACGGCAACGTCGCCGGGCTAGGTCAGGCGCTGCTGGAAGCCGAGCTCTCGACGCCGCCCGATGCCGACCCAGCGCTGAGGTACTACCAGGGGCGCAACGAGCAGGCGATGGTGCACGCCGCCGTCGGGTTCGCCAGGATGCGCAACCGGCTCGCGACGCTGGCCTGCACGACTTCGGTCGGCCCGGGGGCGACCAACATGGTCACCGGCGCCGCCCTCGCCACGGTGAACCGGCTGCCCGTGCTGCTGTTGCCCTCCGACGTGTTCGCCACCCGGGTCGCCGATCCTGTCTTGCAGCAGCTCGAGCTTCCGAGTCAGCGTGACGTGTCGGTGAACGATGCGTTCCGGCCGGTGTCGCGGTTCTTCGACCGGGTCGACCGGCCCGAGCAGCTGCCCGACGCGCTGCTCGGCGCGATGCGCGTGCTCACCGATCCGGTCGAGACCGGGGCAGCCACGATCTGCCTGCCCGAGGATGTCCAGGCTCAGGCCTGGCAGTGGCCGGACGAGCTGTTCAGACAAAGGGTTTGGCATGTAGCCAGGCCGGTGCCAGATCCAGCCGCGGTCGCGCGGGCCGTCGCCGTGCTCCGGGATGCCAGCAGACCCCTGATCGTCGCCGGCGGCGGCGTGATCTACTCCGACGCTTGCGCGGAACTTCGCGCCTTCGCCGAGGCTGCTGGCATCCCGGTCGCCGAGACGCAGGCAGGCAAGGGGTCCTTGCCCTATGACCACCCGCAGTCGGTCGGCGCGGTGGGCGCGACTGGCACCCCGGCCGCGAACGCGCTCGCCCGCGAAGCCGACGTGGTGATCGGCATCGGCACCCGCTGGTCGGACTTCAGCACCGCGTCGCGTACGGCATTCGCCGCGCCCGGGGTCCGCTTCGTCAACTGCAATGTCGCGAGCTTCGACGCGGCCAAGCAGGCGGGGGTCGCCGTCGTGGGGGACGCCAGAGCCTCGCTTCAGGCGCTCGCCGAGGGGCTTTCCGGGTGGCAGGTCGCCCCTGCGTACCGGGAGCGGGCGACCAGCCTCGCCCGCGACTGGGACCAGACCGTGTCACGGGCCTATCAGCTCGGGCACTCGCCTAGGCCGGCGCAGTCGGAGGTGATCGGCGCCGTCAACGCCGCCTCGGATCCCCGCGACGTAGTCGTCTGCGCGGCCGGCTCGATGCCCGGCGACCTGCACAAGCTGTGGCGGACCCGGGACAGCAAGGGCTACCACGTCGAGTACGGCTACTCGTGCATGGGCTACGAGATCGCGGGCGGCCTCGGCGTCAGGCTGGCCGCGCCCGGACCGGGACGTCTACGTGCTCGTCGGCGACGGCTCGTACCTGATGATGGCGACCGAGCTGGTCACCGCCGTGCAGGAGCACCTGAAGATGATCGTCGTACTGGTGCAGAACCACGGCTTCGCCTCGATCGGCGCGCTGTCGGAGTCGGTCGGCGCACAGCGGTTCGGCACCTCCTACCGGTACCGGGACAAGGCGACCGGCAGGCTCGAGGGCGGCCAGCTGCCCGTGGACCTCGCCGCGAACGCGCAGAGCCTCGGCGCGCACGTGCTCAGGGCGGCGACCATCGACGACCTGACCAAGGCGCTGGCCAAGGCGAAGGCGGTCACCGACGGTCCGGTGGTGATCACTATCGAGACAGATCCGCTCATCTCGGCGCCAGACAGCGAGTCCTGGTGGGATGTGCCCATCGCGGAGGTGTCCGAACTCGATACGGTGGCAGCAGCCCAGCACGCGTACGCACAGGCCCGAGCCCGCCAGCGGAGGTACCTATGACGACGACAGCTGACCTTCGCACCCCGGCACTCCTGATCGACGAGGCTGTGCTGACGGCCAACCTCGCGGAGATGGCCGGCGCTCTGCCCGGCGCCCGGATGCGCCCGCACGTCAAAGCTCACAAGTGCACCAACCTGGCCCGACGTCAGGCAGCGGTCGGGCACGCCGGCTTCACCTGCGCGACGATCCGCGAGTGCGAGGGCATGGTCGCGGCGGGCCTCGGCGACGACTTGCTGCTCGCCAACGAGGTGCTCGACGCGACGCAGGCTCGGTGCGCTAGTCCAGGCCGGTGCCAGGGTCACCCTCGCGGTCGACTCGCCGCAGACCGTCAGCGCGGCCGCCGCCGGCGGCGTCACGGAAGTCCTGATCGACGTCAACGTCGGCCTGCCCCGCTGCGGCTGCCCGCTGGAGGAAGCGGGTCAGCTCGCCGACCTGGCCCGGGGCAAGGGCCTCGGGGTCCGGGGCGTGATGGGCTACGAGGGCCACGTCGTCGGCCTCGAAGACGCCACCGAGCGCGCCGCCCAGTGCAAGACGTCGATGGAGTTGCTGATGAAGGCACACGCCGAGGTCGGCGGCGACCTCGTCTCGGCCGGCGGCACCGGCACCTACGCGCTCAACACCTGGGCGAACGAGATCCAGGCCGGCTCGTACGCCCTGATGGACACCGCCTACGGCAAGCTCGGCCTGCCGTTCGGCCAGGCGCTCTTCGTGCTCGCCACGGTAATCTCAGCCAGCAAGGAATGGTCGGTCGCCAACGCCGGCCTCAAGGCGTTCGGCATGGACCACGGCAACCCCGCACTCGACGACTCCGCAATCTGGTACTGCTCCGACGAGCACACCGTGTTCAGCCCGCCGAGGCCAGTCGGCGCCCGGGTAAGGCTGACCCCCGCCCACATCGATCCCACGATGGCCTACCACGAGCGCGCCTACGTCGTCCGAGACGACGAGGTAATAGACGTCTGGCCCATCGACCTCCGAGGCTGGTAGGCGCGGTGGGCGCGGCTGAGGTATCTGTTACGCATTGACTCACTCGGTGCCGGGTCTGTAACGTTTCCCACACTTGTAGGGGCTGCGAATCGAGGTGCCTTGTGACCGCATGGATGGCGGACGGCCCGATTACCCTGAATGTCGACGACAGGGTCAGGCGCACTGAGCAAGCTGGCGAGGTGGTCGCCCGGCTCAAGGACGACTCGGTCAGCATGGTCGCGTTGTGCTGGATCGACAACACGGGGGTCACCCGCGTCAAGGCGGTCCCGATCAGCCGGTTCGAGCGCGCCGCGGGCTGGGGGATCGGCATGTCGCCGGTCTTCGACGTCTTCACGATCGACGACGGCATCACCACCAGCCCGCATATCGGCGGCCCGGGCGGTGACCTGCGGCTCGATTCCTGACCTGAACCGGGTCGTGCCGCTCGCGGCGCAGCCGGGCTGGGCGCTGGCCCCGGTCGACCGTTACACCCAGGAAGGCCGCAACTACATCGGCTGTCAGCGGACGTTCGCCCGCAAGATGACCGACAAGATGTTGGAACGCGGCCTTACCGCCCAACTCTCCTTCGAAGTCGAGTGGGCCGTCGGGACGGAGCAGGACGGCAGGTTCGTGCCGGCGTGCGAAGGGCCCGCGTACGGCATGACCCGGGTGATCGAGCTGTCCGACTACGGCCGGGACGTCGTGGAGGCGCTGGAACGCGAAGGGATCGCGGTCGAGCAGTTCCACCCCGAGTACGCGGCCGGGCAGCTGGAAGTCTCGATCGCGCCGAACGACCCTGTCGCCGCCGCCGACGACAGCATGCTGGTGCGGCAGACGATCCGGGCGGTCTCGCAGCAGCACGGCCTGCAGGCGTCGTTCGCGCCCTCGGTGATCGCCGGCTACGTCGGCAACGGCGGGCACGTGCACCTGAGCCTGTGGCGCGACGGCGCGAACCTGCTCGCCGGCGGGCCTGGCCGGTACGGCCTGACCGCCGAAGGCGAGGCGTTCGGCGCGGGGCTGCTCAAGGCGCTGCCGGCCCTGGTCGCCGTCGGAGCGCCCAGCGTCGCCAGCTACATCAGGCTGGTGCCGTCGCACTGGGCCGGGGTGTACCAGGTCTGGGGCCGGGAGAACCGGGAGGCCGCGCTGCGGCTGGTGACTGGCTCCACGGGCGAGCACGACGTCCGGGCGAACCTTGAGGTGAAGTGCTTCGACCTCGCCGCCAACCCGTATCTCGTGGTCGGCTCGCTGCTCGCCGCCGGGCTCGCGGGCGAGGGCTCGCTGCCCGACGAGATCGCCGGGGACCCGGCTGGGCTCGGCGAGGACGTGCTGGCCAAGCGCGGGATCGTCCGGTTGCCGCAGTCGCTGACCGAGTCCGCTGACGCGTTCGAGGCGAGCGCCACGCTGCGGGGCGCCATGGGCGATCCGATGTTCGAGGCGATACTCGCGGTGCGCCGCGCCGAGGTCGAGATCTTCGACGGGGCCAGCCCCGACGACGTCGTCGCCCGCACTCGCTGGCGATGGTGACCCCGGCCGGGGAGACCGTCGCCGAGCGGCTGCAGCTTCGGATCGCCGACCTCACCCCCGCCGAACGCAAGGTCGCCCGGGTCCTGCTAGCCCAGTATCCGGTCCGCGGCCTGGAGCCGATCGCCAAGCTTGCCGCGCACGCCGGGGTCAGCGCCCCGACCGTGGTCCGGCTGGTCAGCAAGCTCGCCTTCGACAGCTACGCGGGGTTCCAGCAGTCGCTCAAGGCCGAGGTCAGCGCCCGGCTGTCGTCGCCGCTGTCCATGCACCCGGACCGGTCAGGTGCCGACGCCGGCACCGGCACCGGCACTGACGCCGACGCGCTCGACCGGTCTGAGCAGGTGCTGTGCGACGGCATCACCTCCAGCTTCGCCCGGCTGCCCCGCGCCGAGTTCGACCAGGCGGTCCGGCTGCTCGCCGATCCCAAGCGCGGGGTGACCCTGATCGGCGGCCGGTTCAGCTCGATGCTCGCCGAGTACCTGGCCGCGCACCTGCGCATCCTGCGGCCGAACGTCCGGGTGATCTCCTCGGCCAGCGCGGACCGCGTCAGCGCGATGCTCGACATCGGCCGCCGGGACGTGCTCGTCGCCTTCGACTACCGCCGGTACCAGCACGACACCGTGCGGCTCGCGCTCACCGCCAAGCAGCAGGGCGCGACGCTGGTCGCGTTCACCGACCCGTACCTGTCGCCGCTGGCCAGCCGCGCCGACGTCATCCTGACCACCAGCGTCGAGTCGCCGTCGCCGTTCGACGCGCTGACTCCCGCGCTGGCGCTGGTCGAGACCGTGATCGCGGCGCTGGTCGACACGCTCGGCGCGGCGCCGCTGGCCCGCATGGCCCGCTACGACGCACTGTTCGCAGGAACCATCGAGACGACGCGGGAGGACCCATGAACTGCCCCGGGCTCATCGACCATCACGTGCACGGCGTGGTCACCAAGGACCTGGACCGGGCCGAGTTCGAGTCGCTGCTGACCGAGGCGCCAGCGGCGCCGGCGGCCGGGATGACCATGTTCGACAGCCAGCTCGGGTTCGCTGTCCGGCGCTGGTGCGCGCCGGTGCTCGACCTCGAGCCGTCCGCGCCTGCCGAGGACTACCTGCAGCGCCGGTCTGAGCTCGGGGTCATTGAGGTCAACAAGCGGCTGCTGACCGCGGCGGGCGTGGGGATGTGGCTCGTGGACACCGGCTTCCAGGGCGACCAGCTCACCACGCCAGAGCAGCTGGCGGACGTGAGCGGCACCCCGTCCCGGCACATCGTCCGGCTGGAGGCCGTCGCCGAGCAGGTGGCCCGGGCCGGCACGTCGGCCTCGGGGTTTGCCAGCGCCTTCGCTGCGGCGCTGGCGAGGGTCACGGAGTCCAACCGACGCCGTGGGCTACAAGTCAGTTGTCGCGTACCGGTTCGGCTTCGACTTCAACCCGGTGCGGCCGGAGGCCGCCGAAGTCGCCGACGCGGCCGGGCTGGTTCCTGCGGGCGCTGGACGACGACCCGTCGACCAGGATCGAGGACCCGGTGCTGCTGCGGCACCTGATCTGGACGGCAATCGACATCGGGATGCCGCTGCAGTTCCACGTCGGGTTCGGGGACACCGATGTGCGGCTGCACCGTTCTAACCCGTCGCTGCTGCATGATTTCATGCTGGCGACCGAGCCGATCGGCACGCCGATCATGCTGCTGCACTGCTACCCGTTCCAGCGCGAGGCCGGCTTCCTGGCGAACATCTTCTCCCACGTCTACATGGACCTCGGCGCGATCTTGAACCACGTCGGCGCCCGGTCCACGGCCGTGCTGGCCGAGGCGCTCGAGCTGACGCCGTTCCACAAGATGCTGTATTCGTCGGACGCTTTCGGGCTGCCTGAGCTGCATTATCTGGGCGCCATCGGGTTCCGCCGCGACTACGACAGGGTGACCAGCGGATTCGTGGCCAACCTAGACTGGACGAGTGCGGATGCTCGTCGCGTTCAGCATCTGATTGGTTTTGAGAATGCCGCGCGGGTCTACCAGCTGGACGTGCCGTGACCTGCTCAGCCCCAGCGGAGTCCGAAGCGATTGCCAGCGAGCTGACCGGGGCCGGGCTGGCCGGGACCGGGCTGGACGACGAGGCCGTGGGCCGGCTCGCGAAGCGGCTCCAGGCGGCGCTCGCCGACGAGCTGGACGCGGCGGTCGAGCTGCGGCACGAGCTGCACGCGGCGGCCGAGCCGTCCGGGTCCGAGCACGCCACGGGGGCCCGGGTCGCCGCTGCGCTGGGCGTTCCCGAGGCTCAGGTGGTCGCCCAGGCCGGGCGGCTGGTGCGGATCGGGAGCGCGGACGGGCCGTGCATCGCGCTGCGGGCCGAGCTCGACGCGCTGCCGATCGCCGAAGAGACCGGCGTGGCCTGGGCTTCGACGACTGGCGCCATGCATGCCTGCGGGCACGACGTGCATCTGGCGGCGCTGGCCGCGTTCGGGCGGGCGGCGAGCCGGGTCGGGCTGCCCGTGCCGGCGCTGGCGGTCTTGCAGCCACGTGAGGAGACGATTCCGTCGGGGGCGCGCGATATCGTCGCGTCCGGGGCGCTGGCCGAGCAGTCCGTGGCTGCGGTCGTGGCGGTACACCTGCAGCATCAGCTGCCGCCGGGGACGGTCGCGGCCGCGGTCGGGACCGTCAACGCGGCGACCGACGACTTCGTGATCCGGGTGCACGGGACGGGCGGTCACGCCGGTTACCCGCAGCTGGCGGCCGACCCGGTGGTCGCGCTGTGCCAGACCATCGTGGCGCTCCAGCAGATCGTGAGCCGGCGTTCTGATCCCACGCACGCGGTCGTGCTCACGGTCGGCATGATCCAGTCTGGTCAGGCGGCGAACGTCATCCCGCACGAGGCTGTCGCCCACGGCACGCTGCGCATGCTCGACCAGGGTGACCGGCCCCGGCTGCGGTCGCTGCTGCGCGAGACGGTGGAATACGCCTGCCTGGCGATGGGCTGCCAGGGCGAAGTGACGATCGAAGAGGGCGAGCCCGCGCTGGTCAACGACGAGGCCCTGACGATGGCGACCTGGCCGTGGCTGGAGCACGCTGGGTTCACGGTGGACCGGACGCTGCGGTCCTGCGGTGCCGACGACTTCTCCTACTTCACGGGCAGCGCGCCGACGCTGATGATGTTCCTCGGCTCGGGCGGGCGGCACACGCTGCACCATCCCGAGTTCCTGCCGGGCGACGAGCTAGTCGGCCAGGCGGCCCAGGCGCTGCTGGCGGGGTACCTGGGCGCGCTAAGTCTTGTCGGGCCGCTGAGTCTTGTCGGGCCGCTGAGTCTTGTCGGACCGGGGCAATCGGGTGACGATGGGGATCTGACTGATTAGCCACGGAGGACGCCGTGACTGCTACTGAGACGAAGACCGAGCCAGTCAAGCTGCGCCGCAACCTCAGCGTGTGGGAAGCGATCGGGATCTCGCTGGCTCTGATGGCGCCCTCGATGGCGGCGAGCATCAACCCGCAGGGGACAGCCAGCGTCATCGGGCGAGCCGTGCCGCTGGCGTTCGCGATCGCGTTCGTCGGGGTGCTGCTCGTCGCGTACACGTTCGTGCGGCTGACCCAGCGGTTCCACCATTCGGGGTCGGTCTACGGGTTCGTGGGCGCGACGCTCGGGCCTCGGGCCGGAGTCATCTCTGGCTGGGCGCTGACCGGGACGTATATGTTCTACGCGGTCGTGACTGCGATGGCGGGCGGGCGGTTCGCCGCCGGATTCCTGGACTCGATCGGCGTCTGGAACAGCCAGCCGACCTGGGCCGGTTTCCTGCTCGGCGCGGCTGGGCTGGTCCTGGTCTGGTGGCTGGCGATCACGCCTGCTCGCGGCGGTACGCGGGTGCTGCTCGCTGCCGAGGGCATCACGGTGCTGCTCATCGTGGTCGTCATCGTGACCGTCTTCGCCAAGCTGCTCGGGCACGCCGGGCCAGGGAAGCTGGGCGTGAACTGGTCGGTCTTCAGCGTGCCGTCCGGGACCCCGATCACGGCGGTGTTCCTCGGCGTGGTGTTCGGGTTCTTGTCCTTCGCGGGCTTCGAGGCGGCGTCGACCCTGGGCGAGGAGACCAAGCAGCCCCGCCGCGACATCCCGCGCGCGATCCTCGGTGTCGCGATCTTCGGCGGCGTCTACTTCGTGGTCGTGACTGCCGTCGAGGCGATGGCCTTCGGGACGTCGGCGGGCGGGATCAAGGCGTTCATCAGCTCACCGTCGCTGATCGGCGACCTCGGCGGCCTGTACGTGTCGTCGTGGATCGGCAACATCATCACGCTCGGCGCGATGGTGTCGGCGTTCAGCTGCGCCCTGGCCTGCTGCGTCGGCGCCGCGCGGCTGAACTTCGCGCTCGGCCGGGACGGGATGCTGCCGGGGCGGCTCGCCCACATCGCGCCAGGCCGCCGGACGCCGACCGTGGCTACGGGGGTGGTGCTGCTGGGTGCGTACGTGATCATCGCGTTCACGTGGTTCGTGCTGCGGGGCGATCCCTTTGGCCTGTTCGTCGAGGCTGGCGTGATCGGCACGCTGATCCTGCTGGTGGTCTATGTGCTGGCGACGATAGGGATGATGAAGCTGGTGTTCTTCTCCGGCGATCGGACCGTGCGAAGGTGGGAGATCGCCGTCCCGGTCCTCGGCATCATCGTGCTCGGCTACACCCTGTTCAGGAACGTCTGGCCGTTTCCAAGCGGCGCAGGCTGGTGGGGCCCAGGCGTGGCGATCGCGTGGATCGCCGCCGGGATCCTCCTGGCCCTGGCCCGCCCAGCGGCCGCCGCCCGAGCAGGCCGAATGCTGCTCCGCTCCGAGGGCCTATCGCCATCCGCCCACCCCGACCAGGTACCCGCCAGCCACCCCTAGCGAGTCGCAGGCTGCTGCCGTTGCCCCCCGCCCCCGCGTCCCGCTGTGCGCTGCCCCCGGTCCGCCGCCCCTCCCGTCCGCCGCCTCTCCCGTCCGCCGCCTCTCCCGTCCGTCGCCTCTCCTGTCCGCCGCCCCTCTCGTCCGTCGGCTCTCCCGTGCGGCGGCCGTCCGGGCCATCGCCCCTCCCGCCCGCCGGCCCTCCGGGCAGCTCGGCCTGGCCCGGTCGGGGTCCTACCGCAGTATGTGCCTACTTGCTGCTGTCCAGGACCGCTGAGCGACAGCAGCAAGGTCCTACCTGCTGTCATCAGGACGACACTAAGGAGGACCATGGTGCTGTCCGAGCCTGGCCGCTGAGAGCAGCGTGGCCCGCCTTGCTGCGCTTGACCCGGTCATTGCGGAGACTTTTCGGGTTGCTGGCGGAGCGTTGTCGTGTATGGGAGAGTTCTCGTCGGATAGCACGGACAAGTCTCCAGCCTGCGACAACTCTCCTCCGAGGACCCGGAAATGCTCCTCGTAGGGTCCGTCAGCTCTCCCGGAAACGGTGACTCTCCTGCAGGACTCCGTAAACCCTCCGACATCTCGGTGCCGCCCTTCATCCGGGAGGCTTTTCGCTCTCATCGTGCATCGCGGCGCCGACCGCCGGCCGCCGAGCATTGCCAGCCTCGTCGTATCACGGGCCACCACGGGTCCAGCGCACCAGCCACCGAGCACAGCACCTGGGGATCCCCGGTGCGGCCAGAACAGCACCAGGGATCCCCGGGTGTGTGTAGAGCGGCTCGCCGTCCGGGGCTTTGTGCGACATCATCGACGGTATGTGTGACGGTGGACACGCTCCGGTGATGTCGCAGCCTGTCCTGCACGACATCGACCCGGCTACGGTGATAGAACTTGAGCCGGTGGACTCCGTCGAGCTGCTCAGCTTGATGGACAACTTCACCGATGCGTTCATACCTAATCAAGGGCCAGCGCATCGCGCACCGTTCAGCTTTTCCCGCACCAGACCCTCCGGGCTGATGGAACAGGGCTGGGCACCGGACCCGCTCGTGGCCGAGCACGGCTTCTCCATGCTGGTCACGGTCACCAAAGGCGAGCGCACGCACCGGTTGCTGTTCGACGCGGGAACGAGCCCCGACGGCGTCGTGGAGAACATGCGCCGCCTCGACGTCGACCCTGGCTCCATCGAGGCGATCGTCTGCAGCCACGGCCACTTCGACCACACCGCCGGACTTGAGGGCCTGACCCGCGTGCTCGGGCGGGCTGGCCTGCCGGTGCTCATTCACCCGGACTTCTGGCACCGGCGCCGCATCACCATTCCAGGTCGCGAACCGCTGGAGTTGCCGACGACGAGCCGACGGGCACTGGTCGAAACCGGCTTCGAAATCGTGGAGGACCGTCAGCCGAGCTTTCTGCTCGACGGTTCAGTGCTGATCACCGGTGAGGTCCCGCGCGTGACGGGCTACGAGCCGGGCTTCCCGCCACAGCAAGCCTGGCTCGGCGGAGCCTGGACACCTGACCCGCTAGTCCTGGATGAACAGGCCCTGCTAATAAACGTTGCTGCCAAAGGCTTGGTGGTCATCACGGGCTGCGGCCACGCAGGCGTGATCAACATCTGCCGCTACGCCAGGCGACTGACCGGCGACCTGCCGCTCTACGCCGTCCTAGGCGGCCTCCACCTCAACGGCCCCGTCTTCGAACCGCTAATCCCGAGGGTTCTCGAGGATCTGGCTGAGATGGACCCAGCAATCATAGTTCCAGCCCACTGCACAGGCTGGCGTGCCAGCCACGCCATCGCCGCGAGGTTCCCGACCGCCTACCTCCCAAACACAGTAGGCACCCGCTTCACGCTATGAGTTCAAAGGGCTATAGATCTGTTGTGTTATCCTCGGACTTTTGCGCATCAGCTACCGCCTCGCTGAGGATTTGAAGTTGCTCCCGAGTGATCAGTTGCTGATCGTATGCTGCGATGACATCGTCAAATGATCCAGCTAGGTAGGTGTCCGGATCTCGAATTTCCGTGGCCATTATGTCCGAGTTGCCTCCAAGCGATCGACCTGGCCGGCGCACCCATTGACGTGCTCTGAACCTATCGGCCACTTCCTCAATACTTGCGGTTCCGGCGCGCAGTGAGTTGAGAAGATCCTTTACTTCATTGGTCATTACCGTGGCTCCAGTTCGAGCTATTGTCGTGACTGTTTTCGAGGGCTACTGCCGGTCTGCGGTCAACTGAATTATCATATATGATCCATCTGTCAAATAATGGCTTTGTGTTCTCAAACTCCCGGCGGTTGACGCTGCTAAAGTGCGAGTCTGTCTGAGAGCGAATGATCTCCGGTGGTACGTATCGGCCGCCCATGCCTTCGCCCGCCAGGTAGGCGTCATGACCTCGTCTATGTCGAGTTTCGGCGCGCGCGACACTTGTCTCTATGGGAATATCGGCAAATACTCCATCCACTACCTGGTATCCCGCTGCGCGAAGCTCTTCAACGCGCCCCGTGCCTGATCCCGGTTGAGACATTGTAATGTCCCAAATTATGTTTTTGCCCTCCGCGTACGCGCGATTCGCGAGACGGCGGGCGATATATGATGATTCCTCATGGCCCAAGCTGGATGTCTCCATAGGCGACAGACCCGGGATGGCGGGAAGCATTTTGTGTTCCACCATCCTTTCCTTGATGTCGTCCGGATTTATTGTTAGATAGTTAGACAGATCTATTCCGGCGTGTCGTTCGAGGATCGTCGTCTTCCCGGAACCGCCGAGACCGCCGGCGATAATGGCTTTCCCGTCACATGGGACGTCCGACGCCCCGGCATAGATCTCATTCAATATGTCGTCTTGACGGGCTATTCTCTCAGCGGTCCATATATCTTTATCTGGGTTAATAGTATTCTGATCGCTGGTGGATCGGCCCTCGGCGTGTGCTTCTCGCAGGCGGTCGGCGATCTCAAGTTTGTGTTCGGCGTACTCTGAGTCGTTTAGTGGGGGTTTTAGGCGTTCTAGGTCTGAGAGTCTTGGTGCTGGTGGGCGCGGTGAGCCGTCTTCGTGCCAGGGGGATGAGGGGTGTCCTGGTTCTAGTTGATTCAGTCGACCGCGTAGGGCGTCCCGGGAGCTTGGCGGGTTTTCTATTCGCTCCAGGCGTTCGGCGAGGCGTTGTCGGTCCGGGTTGCGGGCTGTGTCTGGCCGGGGTGGTAAGCCAACTGTGTCGCGACGGTGGTCGTTCCGTACCGACTCTGCCGTATTGTTTGGGGTTGTATCGTTCTGTCGTACCTCGGTGGACCTGCGCTGGCCAAGTCGCCCGACCTCCGCCGCGCGTGCATCGGAACTGGTCTGACGTGCGGAAACGTTGGCAGCCTGGTCAGCTTCCTTGCGACTGGCCTCTGGGGGCCGATCTCGCGGTCGGGTATTGGCTGTCGGCTGGTCCATGCGACTTATCCAAGCAGCGCGAGTACTGCTTAGTCCAATTCTGATCCATTTTGTTCGGCTGACGCTGACCAGCGGGTGCATCGGCCTGCCGCTCAGGCTTCGTCCGCATCGCAACCGCTCGCTGACTGACCCGATTGGCGGCTCTCCAGACGATTCCGCCAGGTTGATCCGGGCCGCCCACAACAGTATGTGCCTACCTGCTGTCGTTAGCGGGCCGGTATCAACGACAGCATGGTCCTACCTGCTGTCATCAGGACGACAGCAGGTAGGACCATGCTGCTGTTCGGATCTGGCCGCCAACAAACAGCGTGGCCCGCCCTGCTGCGGTTAACCCCGGTTTCGGGGCAGCGCGAGGCGAGGTTGGCCGGGCCAAAGGCGAGCACGCGGGGTCTGCTTCAATTGCCATTGAATGAGGCGCTCTTCGACCACGAAGCTGCCTTTCTCGGCATCAGGAAGCTACGGCTCTACTCGGGGTCTGTGTCCAGGCCGTGCTCGATGGCGTACCTCACCAGGTCCACTCGGTTGTGCAGCTGCAATTTGTTCAGGGTGTTCTGGACATGGTTCTGAACTGTCCGATGGGACAGCACCAATCGCTCGGCGATCTGCTTATACGACAGCCCAGTGCCGACCATCCGCAGCACCTCGGCCTCCCGCTCGGTCAGCCGGGGCGTGTCGGGGTCGGAGCCACCGCCAGTCGCCGGTACTCGCCCAGCACCAGCCCGGCCAGCCCAGGGGAGAACACCGCGTCTCCCGACTGCGTGCGCTTCACCGCGTCGATCAGCTCGGTGCGGCTCGCCGACTTGACCATGTAGCCGGTCGCGCCCGCCTTCACGGCGTCGAGTACGTCGCGCTGCTCGCCGCTGGCCGAGAGGATCAGCACCCGCACGCCCGGGAAAGCGGCCAGCAGCCCCCTGGTCACCTCGACCCCTGACATGTCGGGCAGTTGCAGGTCAAGGACCACGACGTCGGGCTGCACTGACCCGGCGATCCGCAGGGCCTGGGCGCCTTCGCCTACTGTGGCGACTACCTCGTAGCCTGCTTCGGCGAGGTCGCGGGCTACCGCGTCCCGCCACATCGGGTGGTCGTCGACGATCATCACGCGCATCGCGGCACCCGCAATCGGACCTCGGTGCCGGCGCCCGGCGTACTGCTGATATCCGCTGAACCGCCGATGTCCCGCATCCGCCCGCTGATCGCCAGCCTGATTCCCAGCCTGCCTTCGACGGCGGCCTCCGCGAGCCGGTCGGGCGGAATGCCAGGGCCATCGTCTCTGATGGTGACGCTCACTTCGGGGCCCTCGTCGTCGATCAGTACCCAGGCTTTGGCCGACTCTCCGCAGTGCCTGCGCACGTTGTCGAGCGCCTCGCGGACGGCCGCCGCCGTTTCGCGCGCCGTTCGCTCGCTGAGCAGCACGGGGGCGGCGGGCGTGATCACCGATACGTTCGCTCGCGGGTCGCGGGTGAGGACGGCGCTGAGGTCTAGTTCTCCGGCCGGAGCTGGCGCCAGGTCGTCCGCGGTGATCAGCGCCCGCAGCGCCGCTTCCTGCTCCCCGGCGAGCTGGCCGATCTCGGCTGCGGCGCCGCCGATCTCGGTGCCACGCCGCTGCACCATCGCCAGCACTTGCAGCACCGAGTCGTGGATCGTGCGCGCGAGCCGCTCGCGCTCGCGGCTGGCCGCCTCGACCTCGGTCGCTCGCTGCATGGCCTGCTCGGCTCGGGTGGTCAGCTTGTTCATGTAGCCGGCGAGCATCGCGGCCATCAGCAAGATGACCGGGCCATCGAGGTCGGTACTCGAGACGAGCTTGCTCGGCGGGAGGTGCCGAAGGCCGACGGTGCACGCGCCGATAATGATCGCGGCGATCGCTCCGGCCCGCACGCCAGTCATGACGGCCCAGGCAAGCGCAGGGCCGGCCAGCCAGGTGGCCGTCACCGGCATCGCGCCCTGGTGAACGAAATTCGGATACTGCACGAGTGCCGTCGACAGCACCGCCAGGGCCGTGATCGCCAGGTCCACGGCGAGCAGCCAATAAGTACGCCGGGCCGGCGAGGAGTAGAGCACGGTCGTGAAGATCGTCCAGGTGATCATTCCGGCCAGGATCGCCATCGCCCAGCCCCAGTGCGAGTAAGAGTCACTGCGCAGCCCGAGCAGGATCGCAGCATAGGCGAGCGAGGCGAACCGGAACGCCGCGATCGACCGCCACAGGGGAGCCTGCAGATTTGTCATTAGCTCAGGGATAGGCGTCGGCCAGGCCAGAGGGACTGGGAATGCGGGAAAGCACGATGCGATAATCCCACGCCGCTGGCCACCTGGAAAAGGCTTACGACATGTCGGTTAAACCACTGCCGGATTTCTCGGCTCTGAGCCAGGCTACTCAAGGCCATCCTGAGTACCGCGTGACTGTGGTTGCGCTAGTCGCCTCATGCCGACGCGCGGAGCGTGGCGGCAGAGTGGTGGCATGGATAGTGTTCACGCTAATGCGGGTTGTGTGCCTGTCGCTTGTCCGCGTTGCGCTGCCGCTTCGACGCCCGGCCGGGACCGCTGCGCGGAGTGCGGGGTCAGGCTCGACGCGCCCCAGGTTGC
This sequence comes from uncultured Actinomycetota bacterium, assembly GCA_963737865.1. Classification (GTDB taxonomy): domain Bacteria; phylum Actinomycetota; class Actinomycetes; order Streptosporangiales; family Streptosporangiaceae; genus Chersky-822. The sequence goes on from CAVTUG010000003.1 coordinate 266,028, forward strand.
CGAGTTGCGCTGGATTGACGGCGAGCTCGCCCGGGTCGACAAGGCCCGCGCGTGGCTGACTCACCGCCGGATGGTGCTGCTGGCCGAGCTGACCGCATTTTCTCAAGCCTCAGTAGGAACGCAGCCTTCTCCCTCATCATCCCCGCCGACCCAGCCGACGTCGCCGGGCGACTCCGCGCTGCCGTCGCTGCGGCTGCCGTCGCCGCAACCGGACGCGGAGCGGACCGACCGGACCGAGTTGTCGGGGCGGGCCATCGCCCGGCTCCTGCTCGCCGCCGGGGCAGTGCTGGTCGTGATCGCGGCGGCGGCGTTCACCGTGGCGAACTGGAGCAGCATCGGGCCGCTCGGCCGCTGCGCGGTCTTGCTGGGGGTCAGCGCGGCGATGCTGCTCGGGCCGCTGCCGCTGACGCGCAAGGGCCTGGCCGCGACCGCCGAGTCGGTGGCGGCGATCGGGCTGGCGCTGACCGTCGCCGATGCCTACCTGGTCGTACGGCTGCTGCACCTGCAGGTGCACGGCCAGCCGTTCGGCGTCGCCGTCGTGACCGCCGCGCTGACCGGGTTGTGGGCCGGGTACGGGCGGGTGTCCGGGCTGCGGGGACCCTGGCTGGCCGCGATCGGGCTGGCGCAGGTGCCTGGCCTGTATCTCGTCGACGGGCTGGTGCGCGGGCTCGGCGGGCCGGGAGTTCCCGTGGCTGGGCCGCTGGCGCTAGGACTGGCCGTCACGGCGGGTGCCGATATGTTCCTCGGCGGAGCGGCGCTTCGGCGGGGACGACGCCCCGAGGCACTGACGTGCTCGCTCCTGGCTGCCGTGATGTGGTTCGGTGCGGTGGCGCTCGCGCTGGTCGTCGAGGTAACCGGGCCGGACCTGGCGAGCGCCGGCTGGGGGGCGGTGGCGTTCGCGGTGGCCGCCGTCTGCGGGGCCGGCTGTGGCCGTGTAACGACCTCGTGGCGCCGGCCGTTCCGCTGATCGCCGTCCTGTCCGGCGCGGCCCTGGCCGGGGTCGCCTCGCCGGTCGCTGTCGCGCTTCCGGCTGGCTGGCGGGTCGTGGCATTCGCAGGAGTCAGCGCTGCCGTCGTGGCCGGTGCCCTGATGCTGCGAGGGAAGGCCGCCGGCTTCTCGCTGATCGACGACCGGGTTCGGCTCGAGCTCGTGGCATCAGGGGCTGCCGCGATCCTTGGCAGTGCCGCCGTCTACGTACTGCCGGGCGTCGTGCGGGAGGTAGTCGAGCCGTTCCGGCACAGTGGCGTGGGGGCGAGCGTTGGGTCGATCGTGGGTGCTGGGTCGATCGTGGGTGCTGGGTCGAGCGCGGGCTGGCCGACGCTGATCGTCCTGGTGCTGCTCGGGTCGGTCGCCTGGCTGGCGCCGGTGCGCCGGGGAAAGCTCCGGAGGCCGGAATGCGCCCGGAAGCGGGAATGCGCCCGGGAAATGGAGAGCGGCACCCAGTACTCGTAGCAGTCGCAGTGGCGGCCGCCGCCGCCTCGGTCGCTTCGCTCCCGGTTGCCCTGCAGGTCGGCGGCTGGGCGAGACTGGCGATCCTCACGGCCGGCGTCGTCATCGCGGCCGTCCTCGCTGCCAGCGCCGCGCACCCAGAGGCGGTCCCCCCGAGACCGCGCACTCAGACGCCGCCCAGGCAAACCGACCCCCCACCCAGAGGCCGGTCCCCCCGAGACCGCCCCACCGTCGATCGCCCTTCCCCTCACCTGCATCTTCGCGGCGCTCATCCTCGCCGTCACCGCGCTGGCCTGGTCCCTCACCGCCGCCCCGACCACGGTCGCCGAACTAGCCGCCCTCCTGCTCGCCTTCGCCGCCGCCTCGGCCCCAGCGCGGAACCCCCTCGCCTCCCTCACCCTCACCGCCGCCGCGCTTGCCTCCGCCACCGGACTCGCGTTCGCGGCCCCGATCGCTGCGGGCTGGCCAGCCGGTCAGGCGGCGCTGGCCGCTGTCGCGGTCGCCGCGATCGCGATCGTGCTCGCTAGCTGGCCGCTCCGGAATCGGCCGGCCCAGGGCCTTGTCCTCGATGTCGGCGCCGCTGCTGCGGCCCTGACCGCCGCGATCGTCGCGGCCCGCGCGGGCGCGGCCTCGTTCGCGCTGGTCGCAGCGCTGAGCGCGCTGCTGGCGTCGGGCGCCGCGTGGCTGCGCGACGGTCAGCGGCGCACGGCCGCATTCGTTGCCGCCGGCGTCGCCGGCCTCGCCGCCGTGCTCGCGCAGTCGCGGCCGCTGGTGGCCGCCTGGTTCACTCCCCAAGCTCGGCCCTGGCACGGTTACCCCCTGATCGGCGCCGAGTCCGAGCACGGACTGCCGTTCGCCGTCGCGGTTCTGACCATGGTTCTTGCGTCCGCGATCACAGCCAGCGGTGCCTGGCGGAGTCAGCGCCGCTCCAGCCTGGACGCGCTCGCGGTCGCGCTGCCCGTGATCGTGGTGCCGGCTGCCCTCGCGAGCGGCTTCGGCTACGTCCCTGTGCTCGTCGGCCTGCTGGTGCTGGCGGTGGCACTGACCGGCTGGGCTGCGTTCACCGGTAGCTTCGCGCCCGCGAGCGGCGCGATCGTCGCCACGCTGCTCACGCTCGACTGGGCGCTCGCGGCGCGGACGCCGACGCTGATCGCGCTCGGCTGTCTCACCGCCGCCTACGGGCTGTGCGTGTGGCGGGTCCCAAGCCCGCGACCAGCTGGCCGCTCGGTCTGCGCGAGCCTCACCGTGCTCAGCGCCGCCGGATTCACCGCTGCGGCCGTTCTCGCCGCAGGCGGATCACCCGGCCAGGTGGGACTATCCGTGCTAGCGGTAGCGGCCGCAGGGCTGCTGGCCGCAGCCCGGCTGAGCGGACAGTTCGCGCTGCTCCCGGGCGCGGCCGTAGCCCGGCTCCAGTCGGCCAGACCCTGATGGCTTCCGCGATCGAGCTAGCATCCGCCTTCGTCGCCATCGCCGGAACGGCCGCGTGCCTGCATCGGCCAGCCACTGCCAGTGCCGCCGTCGCGATCACCGGCGCACTGTGCGTCGGCTCGGCCGCGCGGCGCGACCGCCGCCCCGGGCTCTGGGTCGGCCTGACCTTGCTCGAAGTCGCGTGGTGCGTCTGGCTGGCCTCGCTCGGCGTGCGCACCATCGAGGCGTACACGATCCCGGCTGGGGTCATCGTCACCGCGTTCGGCTGGCAATGTGCGCGGCGTCAGCCCGAGCTCACCTCCTGGCTGGCCTACGCTCCCGGGATCGCGGTGCTGCTCGGCCCGAGCCTCGGCGCGGCCTGGCAGGCGGCGCCGACCACAGCGCAGGGCTGGCTGCGGCCCGCGCTGCTCGGGGTCGCCGCAACTGGAGTGACGCTGGCCGGGGCGAAGCTCAGGCTGCAGGCGCCGCTACTGCTCGGTATAGCGGTCGCCGCGCTCGATGCTGGTCGCCAGCTCGCGCCCGAAGTGCGCACGCTGACGCAAGCGCTGCCCGGCTGGGTGCCGATCGCGCTCCTCGGAGCGATCCTGCTCTGGGCAGGCGCTACCTACGAGGCGCGGCTGCGCAACCTGACCAGGCTCCGCCGCGCGCTCCGCGACCTGCACTAGCCGCCACGATGGCGGTCGCGGTCAGAGTTCCCTCAGCAGGTTGCGCATCAGCTTGACGCTCGCTGCCGGAGTCGTCGCCTCGACACAGAGCCGGTCCATGACCATCAGGTAGCTGTCCAGGATCTCTTGCTTGTCGAGGTACAGCGCGCTGGTGAGCTGCTCCAGGTAGACCACGTCGGGCAGGTCATACTCGGCGAACCGCAGGATGCTGAACGGCCCGCCCGCAGCGGCGTGGCCGCCGGCCAGGAACGGGATGATCTGGATCGTGACGTTCGGCCGCTGGGCCAGGTCGATCAGGTGCCTGACCTGAGCGCGCATGACCTCGGCACCGCCGATCGGGCGACGCAAGATCGCCTCGTCGAGCACGGCCCAGATGTTCGGTGGATCCGGCCTGGTGAAGACGACTTGCCTCGCAAGGCGCAGGCCAACCCGGCGGTCGACCTCGCGTCCCGCCGCGCTCGGATGACCGAGCAGCGTCACCGCCCGCGCGTAGTCACCGGTCTGCAGCAGCCCGGGGATGAACTGCACCTCGTAAGCGCGGATCTGCGTCGCGGCTTCCTCGAGACCAACGTACGCCTCGAACCAGGTCGGCAGGATGTCCGAGTAGTCGTGCCACCAGCCCTGAACGTTGGCGCGGCTCGCGAGATCGCGAAGCGCCTGCCGCTCCGTCTCGTCGGTCACGCCGTAATACGTGAGCAGGTCAGCGATGTCGCGGTCCTTGAAGCCCACCCGGCCTGTCTCAAGCCGGCTGATCTTCGAGTGCGACGCCCTGATGACGTTGCCAGCTTCCTCAAGCGAGATGCGCTTAGCTTCCCGCAATCGCCTGAGCTGTGCGCCGAGCAAGATGCGGAGCACTGTCGGCCCGCCGCTGCCCGGTGCTGGGACCAAGCTGCGTACTGGGTCGCCGTCTGCCTCGGCTGTTGCGCTCATGCGTCCTCCCGCGAACGCCCTTGCAATGGTGTCAACCAATGGAGTCTCCCACGGACACCCGCCATTGAGCTACAAGCAAGGCGTAAGCGGTATCGGAATGCTGAAAACTCCCTGTACCACAGGAATTACCCGCGAGTTAGCTTCTCGCCTGCTCACGGGTCATGCGGGCAGGTCGAAGTCGCCGTCCCTGGCACCCAGCACGAAGGCCTCCCATTCGGCTGGGGTGAAGATCAGAGCGGGTCCGTCAGGGAACCGCGAGTTGCGGACGGCGACCTCGCCGGCCGGCAACTGGGCTGTCTCGACGCAGTTACCGCTCGGGTTGCTGTAGCTGCTCTTGTGCCAGTCAGCGCGGTGCAGCAGAGAAGCCCGCACCCCGTTGTAAACCGTGTCCACCATCTATCCTTCCGCCGTGGTGATTCAGTACCTGGAAGCGCCTGTCTGTGCCCGGGAGACTGGATGACCACGGGCTGAAGCCGTTCTGTGCAACAGCACTTGCATGTGCACGCCATTAATGGCATCGTAACGGACGAAAGCTCCACTAGGGTTCCCCGCCGGCAACGGTAAGGACCCAGCACAGTGACGTCCTCGCATATGACAAACACGCACTAGGGACATCAGGTGACATTCGCGCAGACCTGGGACCTGAGCTACGGCGTCGATGACGACGCCCGCGCTGCCGCGACTCGGCTGGCGTCGCCAGCCGGTCCTGCCCCGCGCCTGGTGTCGGCCCGCCAGGCGGTCGCCGCTTCGCTGCCCCCTCAGGCACCGACGTGCGCGAACGTGGCAGCCGGTCCAGTCGGTCTTCGCCAGGCATTGCTGGCGATCGGGCCCGAGGCGGCGAAGGCCGCTCGAGACTTCACGAAGTCGACCTTGCGAGAGTGGCAGCTTGACGCAGTGATCTCCGAGGCGGTGCTGATCGCCTCCGAACTCGTGACGAACGCGATCAGGCACGGCGGCTGCGCCGCTGCTGCCGAGGACTGCGCCGATGCCAAGGTCGAGCTGGCCTGGCAGCGGCAGCCAAGCCGGGTCATCTGCATGGTGACCGACAAAAGCCCGTTGCCGCCGCTGCTCGGCGCGGCCGACCAGGACGCCGAGTCCGGCCGCGGCCTCCAGGTCGTGCAGGCACTAGCCGCGACCTGGGGCTGGATGATGCTCGGAGCGACGAGCAAGGCCGTCTGGGCCGCACTCACCGTCCCGGCGTAATCACCCTCAGCCTGCCTGCACCGCGAGCACTACCTTGCCGCGATTGTGCTGATGGTCGACCGCGTCGATGGCCTCCTGCGCCTGATCGAGCGGAAAGACCCGGCTCGCCGTCGTGCGGAGCAACCCGCCGTTCGCGAACCTCGCCAGGGCGGCCAGCTCCGAGCCGTTCGGCGCCACGATGAAGTACTCGCCCCGCACCTGATGCGCCGCCGCCTCGTCGGCCGATGGCTCACCAGCGATCCCGATAACGGTCCCACCCGGTCGCATGCTCGGCCACAGCATCGCCATCGCGTCCCCGCCGACCAGGTCCACCGCGAGGTCGACGTCCCGATGAGGCAGTCCGTCGGGCAGCTTGGTGTAGTCGAGCACTCGCTCAGCTCCGAGGTCGGCCACGAAGTCCGCGTCGCCCGCCGACGCCGTCGCCGTCACGCTTGCCCCGAGCGCCGAGGCGAGCTGCACCGTATAGCTGCCGACCCCGCCAGCGGCGCCGTTGACCATGATGTGCTGGCCGGGCTCGATGTGCCCGTGGTCGACCAGCGCCTGCCAGGCGGTCAGCGGCGCGAGCGTCATGCTGGCCGCGCTGATGTGATCGATGGAAGCAGGCTTCACGGCGAGGTCGGAGGCGGGAAGCACGACATAGTCGGCCGCCGCCCCGTCGAGGTCGAAGCTGACCAGCCCGAAGGCGTGCTCGCTCACCGGCGGCCCGCTCGCGCCCTCGCCGAGCTCGACGACCGTGCCCGACACCTCGTGGCTTAGCGTGGCCGGCCAGTGCCGGGGCCAGGCCCGCTCCCCGGCGGTCAGCGCCGCCGCATGCACTTCGAGCAGCGCCTCGCCCGGTCCCGGAGCTGGTGTCGGGACCTCTTCCATCCGAACTCGGCCACCTGGCTGATCGACTCGCATAGCTCGCATGAAGATCGCCCTACCCGACCCCCTCAAGCCCCAATCCGCCCAGCCTCAGCCCTCGAAACGCGACCATCCGCCGGCCGTTACCGCACCTGGGGACCCCTGGTGCCGCCCCGACGACACCGGGGCTCCCCGGGTGCGACGGCGAAGGCTGCGCCGGGCTCCGACTGGCAGCCGGGTCGGACAGCAGCCGGGGTCGGACAGCAGCCGGGGTCGGACAGCAGCCGGGTCGGACAGCAGCATGTGCCTACTTGCTGCTGTTCGGGGCGGGAATTCAACAGCACCAAGGTCCCACCTGCTGCTGTCCTGACGCAATGCCGCTTAGCTTAAGTTGATCTTGGTTTGGGGTGTGTTGGTTCGGGGCGCTGGGTGGTGGCCGGCATGATCGCTGGGCATGGCGGCTGATGGTGCGGCGGGTGGCGGTGGCGGGTGGCTGGCGGATCAGGTGTCCCTGGGGGTGCTGGCGTCGTGGGTGCCGCGTGATGCGGTTGATGAGGCGGTGGCGGCGGCGGGGCGGGGTGCGCTGCGGCGGGACGGGAAGCTGCCGCCGCATGTGATGGTGTATTTGGCGATGGCGCTGGCGTTGTTCGCTGATGATGACTATGAGGAGGTCGCGGCCCGGCTGGCGGGGACGCTGGCGGGGTGGGGGTGCTGGGATCCGGTGGTGGGGGATGCCGACGTCGGGCGGGCTGACGCAGGCGCGGCAGCGGCTGGGGTGCGGAGGTTCTGGCGGGGGCTGCTGGAGCGGGTGGCGGTGCCGGTAGCGCAGGAGGTGACGGCGGGGGCGTTCCTGGGGCGGTGGCGGCTGATGGCGATCGACGGGACGGAGTGGGACGTCCCGGACACTGACCTGAAATGCGGCGGAGTTCGGGTACCGGCGGGGCGGGAGCCAGGGGGCCCGGGCGGCGTTCCCGAAGGCGCGGGTGGTGACGATCACCGAGGTTGCCTCGCATGCGACGGTAGCGGCGGTGATCGGGGCGACGAAGGGCAAAGGCGCCGGGGAGCGGACGCTGGCCCGCAGCCTGTTCCCGGTGCTGGAAGAGGACTGGCTGCTGATCGCGGACCGGAATTTCTACGGGTGGGCGGACTGGCAGGCACGCCGCCGGCACGGGGGCGGCGCTGCTGTGGCGGGTCAGTCTCCACGGCTGCGGCTGCCGGTGCTGCGGGACCTGCCCGACGGGTCGTACCTGACCGTGCTCATCGACCCGAAGGTCAGGGAACCAGGCCCGCCGCGCCGCGCTCATCGCCGCCGCCGGCCGGGACGAGGACCCGGACCCGGACATCGCGTGCCTGGCCCGGGTGATCGAGTACGACGTTCCCGGACCGGGGCGGTCGCAGGGCGAGGCGGATCACCCTGGTCACCACCATCACCAGCCCCGCCCAGGCCACTGCGGCGGACCTGGCCGCCGCCTACCACCAGCGGTGGGAGCACGAGACCGGGAACGCCCAGCTCAAGACCACCCTGCGCGGCCCCGGCCGGGTCCTGCGATCACGCAGCCCCGACATGGTCCGCCAGGAAATCTACGGCTACCTCCTGACCCACTACGCCATCAGCGCCCTCATCGCCGCCGCCGCGACCGAGGCCGGCCTGGACCCCGGCCGGATCAGGTTCACCGCGCACCGTCCGCATCATCCGCCGCCACGCCACGGCGGCCTTTCCCCCCTGACCACCACCACGCCATCGTGCACCGCATCCAGGCCGACATCACCAGGACCCGCAACCTGGCCCCCGCCCGCCGCCACCGCACCAGCCCCCGCGCCATCAAAAGAGCACGCCACAACAGCTACCCCGTCAAGAAACCCGGCCAGGCCAGCAGCACCCGCCACACCGGACCACCCGCCATCCGGCTCCTGAACCCCCGACCCCCCACCAAGATCAAACTAAGCTAAGCGGCATTGTGTCCTGACGACGGTAAGTAGGACCATGGTGCTGTCGATGAACCGGGTACGGGGCGGCGGCGGGTGGTTTCGGGAGCGTGTAAGGGTGGTTTCGGGAGTGCGGCGGGTGGTTTGGGGAGTGCGGGGGAGTCGGCTGGGTAGGAGACACTGGTTCCCGCTGCGCGCGGGTCTCGACTTCGAGGGTGGGCCGATGAGCAGGTTCGTGCTGATACCGGGGGCCGGCGGCGCGGCGTGGTACTGGCATCGGGTCGTGCCGCTGCTCGAATCAGCCGGGCACACGGCGATCGCCGTCGACCTGCCTGCCGACGACCCCGCAGCGAGCCTGTCCGAGTACGCCAGCCTGGTCGCCCACGCCGCGACAGCCACGACCGGGACGCCTGCCGCCGCGACGGCCACGACCGGGACGCCTGCCGCCGCGACGCCTGCCGCCGCCGGGACTCCTGCCGCCGCCGGGACGCCTGCCGCCGCCGCGACTCCTGCCGCTGGCGCAGGGGGCGGCGCGGGCGGTGATGGTGGCGGTATCGTTCTCGTCGCTCAGTCGCTTGGCGGGTTCACGGCGCCCTTGGCGGCCTTGAAGCTCGGTGCCGGGCAGGTCAGTGGCCTTGTCCTGGTCAACGCCATGATCCCGGTGCCGGGCGAGACGCCAGGAGCCTGGTGGGACAACACCGGCTGGGAACAGGCCAAGGACGACGCCGCCAAGGAAGCCGGCTACACCACGGACTTCGACGAGGACACCTACTTCCTGCACGACGTTCCGGCCGACGCGCTCGCCACCGGGGAACAGCCCAGACCCGAGACGGAGAACGTCTTCGCCGCCCCGTGCGAGTTCGACGCCTGGCCGGCGATTCCTATCCGGGTGGCTTCTGGCGCGCAGGACAGGTTCTTCCCGGCCGGATTTCAGCGTCAGGTAGCGCAGGCTCGCCTCGGCGTGGAGGCCGACGTGATCCCGGGCGGTCACCTCAACGCGCTCTCGCAGCCCGAAGCCCTGGTCGACTACCTGCTGGCGGCAGCATGAGCGGGCCCAGGCTCGGTCTCCCGGAGCACGTGCGCGGGTGCCTGTTCGACCTGGACGGCGTCCTGACTAAGACCGCGCAGGTGCACGACGCGGCCTGGAAGCAGATGTTCGACGACTTCCTGCGCGAGCGGGCCAGTCAGACCGGGCAGCCATTCGTCCCGTTCGACAAGGTCACCGACTACGACGAGTACGTGGACGGCAAGCCGAGGGCGCAGGGCACGAAGTCGTTCCTGGCCTCGCGCGGCATCGACCTGCCCGACGGACGCGGCGACGATCCGCCGGGCGCGCAGACCATCGCTGGTCTCGGCAATCGTAAGAACGCGATCGTGCTCCGCCTCATGCGTGAGCACGGCGTGCAGACCTACGAGGGCTCGGTCCAGTACGTCAAGGCGGCGAGGGACGCCGGCCTGCGCCGCGCCGTCGTGTCGTCGAGCACCAACTGCGCCCAGGTGCTGGCCGCCGCCGGGATCAGCGACCTGTTCGAGCAGCGAATCGACGGGATCGTGGCCGAGCACCAGCACCTGCAGGGCAAGCCAGCACCGGACACCTTCCTGGCCGGGGCCAAGGCACTGGGCCTGCGGCCGGCCGAGGCCGCCGTCTTCGAGGACGCGCTCGCCGGCGTCGAGGCCGGGCACGCGGGCGGCTTCGGTTACGTGGTCGGCGTGGACCGGGTCGGCCACGGGCAGGCCGGCGCGCTCAAGGAACACGGCGCCGACGTCGTCGTCCAGGACCTCTCCGAGCTCGCATGATCAGGCAGAGCGCCTTCACCGTCGAGCCGTGGTGCCTGCGGGAGACCGAGCTTGACCTGGACATCATGGCGCAGACCGAGTCGGTGTTCGCGCTATCGAACGGGCATCTCGGCTGGCGCGCGAACCTCGACGAAGGCGAGCCGCACGGACTGCCAGGCAGCTACCTCAACGGGGTGTACGAGCTCAGGCCACTGCCCTACGCTGAGGTGTCCTACGGGCTACCCGAGTCCGGTCAGACTGTCATCAACGTGACGAACGGCAAGCTGATCCGGCTGTTCGTTGACGACGAGCCGTTCGACGTCCGGTACGGCGAGCTTCGCTCGCACGAGCGGGTCCTGGACTTCAAGTCGGGCCTCCTGCACCGGACCGTCGAGTGGATCTCGCCGGCAGGCCGTGGCGTCCGGATCACCTCCACCCGGCTCGTCTCCTTTACCCAGCGGGCCATCGCGGCGATCAGGTACGAGGTGACGCCGCTTGACCAGCCGGTCCGCATCGCGGTGCAGTCAGAGTTGCTGGCCAACGAGCCGCTGCCGCAGACCTCGGCCGACCCGAGGGTCGCGGCGGCGCTCGACCAGCCGCTCGAGTCCGAGTTTCACCGGGCCGAGGACAAGGCCGTCGTGCTGGTGCACTGCACCAAGCGGAGCAACCTGCGGGTCGGGGCGGCGATGGACCACATGATCGAGGGCCCGTCCGGCGTGCTGACCGAGTGCAAGTCCTTCGAGGACGGCGGCATCGTGACGGCGGCCACGCCGCTGCAACCGGGGGAGCGGCTGACCGTGACGAAGTTCGTCGCGTACGGCTGGTCGGGCGAGCGCTCGCTGCCCGCCGTCCGCGATCAGGTCTGGGCGGCGCTCAGCGGGGCCAGGCAGAGCAAGTGGGACGGCCTGGTGGCCGACCAGCGCGCCTTCCTCGACGAGTTCTGGGCCAGGTCCGACGTGGAGGTCGACGGCGACACCGAGGTGCAGCAGGCGGTGCGGTTCGCGCTCTTCCACGTCTTGCAGGCGAGCGTGCGCGGGGAAAACAGGCTGATTGCGGCCAAGGGCCTGACCGGCCCCGGCTACGACGGGCACGCGTTCTGGGACACCGAGATCTTCGTGCTGCCGTTGCTGAACGTGACCGCTCCCGATGCGGTGGCGAGCGCGCTGCGCTGGCGGCACCGGACGATGCCGCTGGCCAAAGAGCGGGCCGCGCAGCTCGGACTGGCCGGGGCGGCGTTCCCATGGCGCACGATCGCAGGCCAGGAATGTTCGGGCTACTGGCCAGCGGGCACGGCCGCGTTCCATGTCAATGCTGATATTGCTGACGCCGTCGTCCGATATGTGGACGCTACCGGGGACGAGGCGTTCGAACGAGGACCAGGCATCGAGCTGCTGGTCGAGACCGCGCGCCTGTGGCGATCGCTCGGCCACCACGACCCGCAGGGCAGGTTCCACATCGACGGGGTGACCGGACCCGACGAGTACAGCGCGATCGCCGACGACAACGTGTACACGAACGAGATGGCGAAGCGGAACCTCCGCGCCGCCGCTGACGCGGCCGACCGCCACGCTGACCGGGCCCGCGAGCTGGGCGTCGACGTCGAAGAGACCGCCGGCTGGCGTGATGCCGCCAAGGACATGCACATCCCGTTCGACGAGACGCTCGGCGTGCACCCGCAGGCGGAGGACTTCACCCGATACCAGGCGTGGGACTGGGACAGGACGACCCCCGACAAATACCCGCTCCTGCTCCACTACACGTACTTCGACCTGTACCGCAAGCAGGTGGTGAAACAGGCCGATCTCGTGCTGGCCATGTTTATGTGCAGCGACTCGTTCACCGCCGAGCAGAAGGCGCGCAACTTCGACTACTACGAGGCCATTACGGTGCGCGACTCCTCGCTGTCCGCCTCGACGCAGTCGATCCTCGCTGCCGAGGTCGGGCACCTCGACCTGGCCTACGACTACCTCGGCGAGGCCGCGCTCATGGACCTGCGCGATCTGGAGGACAACACGCGCGACGGCGTGCACATGGCCTCGCTCGCCGGGGCCTGGCTCGCGCTGGTCTGCGGCTTCGGCGGCCTGCGGCGAGTCGAGGGCATGATCAGCTTCACGCCCAGGCTGCCGCAAGGCCTGACCAGGCTGGCGTTCACCGTGATGAGCAAGGGCACCCGGCTCCGCGTCGAGGTGACCATGAAGTCAGCGAAGTATCAGATCACCGACGGCGGTCCGCTGACGCTCAGCCACCATGGTGAGCCAGTGCACGTCAGCGTCGACCAGCCGCAAGAATGCCCGATCCCCAGCCTGCTACCCAGAGCCCGGCCGAGGCAGCCACCCGGTCGCGAGCCCGTCCGCCGCCGCCCCGACCACGAACGGAGCTAGCCCGCCCCGGTTTGCCGGACCGCGCGCGCCGGCCCCCGCGCCTGCTGAACAGCAGCATGGTCATACTTACTGCTGTTCTGGCAGGGTTTTCGACGACACCATGGTGCTACTTACTGTCGTCCCAATAGCGGTAAGTAGGACCATGGTGTCGTTCAAGCCGAACGGAAATCGGGCGCGTGGCCCTCTTTCGGTGGTTGCGGGGCGCCGGGTGGGGTTCCGGGGTGAGGTGGGGTGCGGGGGGTCGGGGTGGGTGCCGGGGTGCCGGCGGTGTTGGCGGTGTTGGCGGTTATGAGAGAGAAATTCCAGGTGGGCGGCCACAAGCCGATGATCACGCGCAGTGACGAAGAGAAGCTCTACGGCTGCTGGAAGTCGGGCGTGGTCCAGATCTTCTCTTTCAGGTACTTCTTGACGAACTTGATGTAGCCGAGCGCGGCCGTGGTGCGCCAGCGTCCGGCGAACCACCGGCCGACGCAGCCCCAGGCGTCGCCGGCCTTGTAGATTGCCCCGCGCTGCTGCCCGTTGAGCCAGGTCTCGTAGCCGTCGTAGCAGGTGCGCCAGATGGCGTACGCCAGGTCGGCGTTCATCGCGGTGGACTTCATGATGCCGGGCCAGCTCGACTTCTCGAACGGGTACCGGTTCTGCAGGATGCCCCAGCTCTGCGGGCACTGGCCGGGCATGCCGTCCACCCCGAGGCCGTGCCCGGGCGGGCAGCCGTTCGTCTCCCAGTCGCCCATGGTCGTCTGCCGCCACCAGCTCTCCACCGCCGCCTGGGCGAAGACGATGTTCTGGTTGATGCCCCACTTGCATGCGGCCCAGCGCAGGATCTCGGCTGTGGTGCCGGTGAAGTCGCCGTTCACCCGGGGGGCGATCAGCTTGTTGGCGGCCGGCTTGTCACCGGAAAAGAAGTGCTTGCCGACGTGCTGGCCGGTGGTGTGGTTGTACTTGCGGTTGACGCCCTTGTTCTCCTTGATCGGCCGCGACAGCACCCACTTGGCGCACTGCGCACCCGACGGCAGCTTGCCGCCCGGCTTGATCGTGGTGAAGAACTTCGGTCCCGAGGGCTTCCGCGCCTCGGCCGGAGCCTGGACCCGGTGGGGCGAAGAGGCCAGTGCCGGCTGCGGCACAGTGCCGCCGGAGGCGACGAAAACCACTGCTACGCCGACGATCGCAGCCGTCGGCCTGAATCCCGCCCAGATCCGCGCAAGTCGCATGACTCGCATTTGTACTCCGGAGCGCCCGACGCAGTCAACGCGAAACCCCGCAGCCCGGCCCGCAAACCCGCAGCCCGGCCCGCAAAACCCGCAGCCCGGCCCGCAAAACCCGCAGCCCGGCCCGCAAAACCCCTCAACCCCGGCCCGTCGTTGTGAGCTTGCTGGTGCTGGGGCGCGGTGGTTGTGAGTTTGCTGGGGTACCTCGGGGCGGGGTCGGGTCAGGCGGGGGGCTCGTCGGTGGTGACGGCTAGCTGGCCCTCGCGGCGCGTCACGTCGATTCTGTGCGTGCCGGTCGCGTCGCGGGTCACGGCTAGATCCACGCTCGCGCGGCCCACGGTCAGCCGCTCCAGCCGCACCTCGGTCAGCCAGTCAGGCAGCGCGGGCCGCAGCTTGAGCACCCCGGCCGCGGCGTCGGCCTCCAGCCCGAGCAGGATCGCCACCAGGTGGATGACCGCACCCGACGCCCACGCCTGCGGCACGTTAGCGCCGAGATACTGCACGGGGAACGCCCCCTCGTCGCGCGGCAGTCCCGCGAACAACTCGGGCAGCCGCCGGGACGAGAACCGCTCGGCCGCGTCGAACAGCCCGCGCGCGATCTGCGCGGCCTGAGCGTCGAGCCCATAGCGGCGCAGTCCCCCCGCGATCAGCGCATTGTCGTGCGGCCACACCGACCCAAGCTGATAGGAGAACGGGTTGTACGCGACATGCCGGTCGGACAGCGTACGGATGCCCCAGCCGCTCCACAGGTCGGGTTCCAGCAGCCTGCCAGCCACCTGCGCGGCCCGCTCAGGCGGGACCGCGCCGGTCCAGAGCAGCTGCCCGGCGTTAGATGCCACCGAACGGATGGGCTGCTTGTCCCCGTCGAGCCCGAGATAGTAGGTGCGTTCATCGTCCCACCAGAACTGGGTCTCGATCTGCTCGGCGAGCCGCTGCGCCTGCTCGCGCAGCCTCGTGGCCACGAAGTAGTCCCCGTACACCTGGTCGAGCACGTCTGCCCAGGCCCGCTTGGCCGCCACGGCGAGCCCCTGGATCTCGCACAGCGCGATCGGCAGGGTCGCCAGCGTCCCGTCGTCGTGGAGGATCGCGTCGCCGGCGTCCTTCCAGCCCTGGTTGTAATACCCGTGCGGGGCCCGTGCCTGGTACTCCTGCAGCCCGTCGCCGTCGGGGTCGCCGTCCTTGTCGATCCACGCCAGCGCCCGCTCGACGTGCGGGCGCACCAGGTCGAGGGCGGCCCGGTCGCCGTGCCAGCTCCACGCCTGCGCCGCGACCAGCACGTACAAGGTGGTCGCCTCGTGCGTGCCGTAGTACGGCGTGTGCGGGATCAGCTTCAGCGCGGCCAGCTCGCCGTGCCGGATCTCGTGCGGGATCTTGCCCGGCTGCATGTCCCGCGCGTCGTCGTAGTCGTCGGCCTGCAGCTTGCCGAGCGCGTTCAGGCTGCCGACCGCGAACCGGGGAGACAGGGTCAGCGTCTGCAGCGAGGCGATCAGCGAGTCCCGGCCGAACAGGCTGACGAACCAGGGCACGCCGGCCGCCGGTACCCAGGAGTCCGCCGCCAGGACGCCCGAGCCCTGGGCGGCGTCCGGGTCGTGCCGGTGCATCCGCAGGCCGGCCAGGTCGTCGACGGCCTGGCTGACCGTCTGGGTGACCACCGGCGAGCTGGTGGTGAACGCGGTCGCCCGGCTCACCCAGTCCCGCGCCGCCTCGTGGTGCCCGCTGCCGCCCATCAGGTCGTGGCAGCCCAGCGGCGGGGTGCCGATGCCTGACTCCAGCACGGGCCGCCACAGCAGGCAGGTGTGCCATTGCTGCCGGGGTTCCAGCCGGATCCGAAACAGCAGCGCCCCGTTCGCGTACCGGGCGTGCGAGCCGGACTCGGCAGGCTCGATCACCAGTCCTCGCTCGAACTGGTCGTTCTGGTAGCCGATCGACAGCCGCGCGCTGTCCCACGAGCTGTGCAGGGTTCCGCGCAGCAGCGGCCGGTGGTCCTTGACGTCGAACAGGTCGGCGAAGTCGGACTCGATGCTGACCTCGAGATCGACCTCGACTGGCTCGCGCGAGTAGTTCGTGAGCTCGTAGTCCTCGTGGATGCCCGAGCCGATGGTCCGGTCGAGCCGCAGATGCAGGCAATTCTCGGGGAGCTGGCTGCCGTTCGCGCCGACCGTGGCGTGATTGGTGAACTCGAACCGCGCCGAATGGTGCGCCACGGCGGCCGAGTTGATCAGCCGCAGCCGGCTCGCCCCAGCTTGATCCGGTACCCGGACACCAGCCGCGTATCGGCGGCGAAATATCCCTGCTCGGCTGTGCTCGAGATCTCGGCGTTCGCCGTGCACACGCAGAACTGGTCGTCGGCGTGGATCGTCACCGTCGGCGGACCGACCCGGATCTCCAAGCTGCCACTCCCCGTGGTTGGCGAGCACTCGCAGCTAGCCGGGCGTCACCCCACGGCGGTCCAGTCGGCGAAGCCGGAGGGGTCGTGGCGGCCCAGGCTGGCGTGCTCGAACATGCCCCAGCCCGCTTCACCGTCCAGGACGGCCCGGGCGAGGTGGTCGGTCACGCCGAATGGTATCCGTCCGGCGACGGCCGGGTCGGTGAGATCGTAGACGGCGGTCGACGCGTAGTCACGCCCCATCCACTTTCCGTGACTCCAGTCCGGGTCGCCGCTGTAGCCGGCGCCGACGTGCAGCGGCAGCGAGGTGACCGTCTCGACCTCGAGCCGGACCGGCTGCCCGGCGGCGTCGGTGAGCCCGATCGTCGCGCCCTCGGGATGCCGGGTGCCCGGCTTGTACCTGATCGCCAGGTGCGGCCAGCCGAGCTGCTCGACCCGCCCGTCGGCGAAGACCCGCTTGGCGTTGGACAGCGTCCGGTACCCGTCCGGGTTTTCCTGAATGATCAGGATCACCGCGCAGGACTCGAACCGCAGCGGCATGTAGACCCACCAGAACCCGAACCCAGGATCGTCGGCGGGCCGCCCCGCAGGCTCGGACTCGCCCACGGGCCTGATCCCCCAGGACCGGTCCCGGGCTCCTCCCCACCGGTCGGCCGTGACCTCGAACTCCCGGCCGCCGACCGTGAGCTGCCCGCTCCAGCTCCCGAGCTGGCAGAACCGGGACGCGTCGAGGATCGGCCGGTTCCCGCCGAGCAGCAGATGCGGCTCTTCGGCCATGGCGTCGAACGAGCCCTGCCAGCGCAGGTCGAAGTCCAGGCTGCCGTCGGGCGACTGGCACCGAACCCGGAGTTCCTTCAGCGGGTCGATCACGTCAATCTGATAGCCGCCGACCTTCTGCGAGAGGCTCCGCTCGGTCAGCGCGTCGGAGAACCGAACGCTGTGAATCTGATCCCCGGTCAGCGCCGCCGCGTACGCGTCGATGACGCCCAGGTTCGGGTAGACCCCCAGGCCGGTCACCATGAAGATCTCGCCGGCGGAGTCGTGCACGTTCAGGTAGCAGCGGTCGTAGAAATTGCGGTCGCTGGTGACGACCCGGTTCATCGGCAAGGGCGTCTGGTGAATGGGGAATTCGTCCAGGGCGATTGGCACGGCTAATCCCATCGGTAGGTGCCGGCGAGCATCTTGTCCAGGCTCGCCCGGTGCATGACGTAGTCGTCGATGTCGTCGGGTACCTGGTCCTCGCCGAAATGAACCATCCGGCGCTTGATCCTCGCCATGACGATCGCGTGCCGCAGCGCCGCATAGGTGAGGTAGAAGTCCATGTCAGCCAGCGCATGTCCGCTCAGCTCGGTATACGTGCGCTCGACGTCGGAGCGGCGCAGGAAATCCGGCAGCCCAGGCAGCTCGAAGAATTCCGCGATGTCCTGGAAAAACCGATGGAGGAAAATAAACCACGCCACATCAATCTCGCGAGGCCCGATCGAGGCCATTTCCCAGTCGAGCACCGCCACTGGGGTGAATCCGTCGTAGATGATGTTGCCGATGCGGGAATCACCCCAGCTCAGCACGTCGGCTGTCGGTTCCGCAGGCCAGTGCTCTTCGAGCCAGGAAAGGCTCCGCTCGATCAGCGGGATCCGGATCCCGTCGCCAGCCAGCGCCCACTGGTAATACTGCCGCTGCCCTTCGACATGCGCCCGTAGCGAGCCCCGCCCGCCGGCAGGCACCAGCCCGGGGAACGCCTGCGCCGGCGTCACCGATCGCGTGCAGGGCGGCGAGGATCGCGACGCTGTCGCGCTGCAGCGCGGCCCGCTCGGCCGGGCTGGCGTCATGCAGCCAGCCGCCGAACACGTACGGCGGGTTGTCCAGCGGCACCCGGCCTTGCACCTGATCCATCACGAAGAACGGCGTGCCGAGCGGCCCGCCTCCGGGCTCGTTCCAGCGCAGAGCCGGCAGCGGGACGCCGCAGCGCTTTGCCACCTGGGCGATCAGGTCGTACTGACCAGGCAGGTCGTAACGGGGAAAGACGGGAACCGCGCTCGCCTCGGGCGCCATGCGGGCGACATAGGCGCCTGAGCTTTGCTTCCCGCCGATGGTCCAATGGGCTTCGAAGAGCACCGACGTGCTCGACAAGCCTCCGAACTCCGGGACTCGCACGTTACTGATCTCCGGCGGTTCGCCCGTGCCGAGCCGGCTCGCGAGCCAGTCGCGCAGCGCCGGAGTCAGCGACTCCGCGGTGCGCTCGCTCACGGTCATCTTGACCTTCTCGCCCGGGGAACGGTCCGCTGCTGAGGCCGTCATGCCGCCTCCAGGATGGGTGAGCATGCTGAAACTGGAACGTGTTCTAGCGGACGTTATCTAGCCTGCAACTCCCGGTCAATGGCGGAAGCCTTCGACCCCGAGCCCGGCCACCACCCGATCCACACCCGGGAACAGCACTAACTAGGGCCACGCTTCGGCGGAGGGCGGAAGTCGACAGCACCATGGTCCTACTTACTGTCGTGGGGACAGCAGTAAGTAGGACCATGGTGCTGTTGAATAGGGGCGAAAACAGCAGTAAGTAGGGCCTTGCTGCTGTTAGCCCGCGAGGCGGGCGAGTACAGCGCCGGCGATGGCGGTGTCGATTGACCGGTCACAGGAACAAAGCCGCCCAAAACGAATGCTGCGGGGCGACGGCTGTGTCCGGCACAGCGTTCGAGCGGGCCGACACGGTCCTCGTGCCCGCAGCGTCACCACCAGCGAGGTCTAAGCAAAGGTGCTACAAACAAGAACCATGCAAGATCAGCAGATCGGCCCATGGCTGGAAGCCCTCGGCTCCAGCGATCCGACCCCGGGCGGCGGCTCAGCCGCAGCCATGCTCGCGGCGATCGCCGCCGCATTGGTCGAGATGGTCTGCAACCTGACCATCGGCAAGCCCAGGTACGCCGAGCACGCCGAGCTGATGCGCACGAGCCTCGCCACGGCCACGGCCCTGCGGACTCGCGCCACGGAACTCGCCGACGCCGACTCGATCGCGTTCGGCGCGGTCACCGACGCCTACAAGCTCCCGAAGACCACCGACGCGGACAAGGCGCTCAGAATCCAGTCGATCCAGGCGACCCTCGCAGGTGCCGCCGACGTGCCGGTCAAGACGGCGCAGGTCGCCGCCGAGGTGATCAAGCTCGCCTACCGGATCCAGCCCGGCGCCAACGTCAACGTCCTGTCCGACGTCGCCGTCGCGGCCGCGTCGGCGAAGGCGGCGCTCGACTCCGCCGTCGTCAACGTCGAGATCAACCTGGCCGGGCTGCAGGACGAGCCGGTCAGGACTGCGCTCCGGGAGGAACTCGACAAGCATGTCGCGTCCGCCACCATGGCCGACAGCGTCGTCGCCGCCGTCAGGTACCGCATCGCCTCTGGTTCGGGGGAGTGACCCTCCTGGGTCCGTGAACGGCTAGGGGCAGGATGCGGGCGGCGTCGCGATGGATGCGAACTCGGGTTCGGTCGGGCTGGCGGTCGAGCCGATCGTCTTGGCGTTCGGGCTGGTGACCTTGCCGAGCTTCCACGTGCGGGTCTTGGTGTCGAAGTCGGCTGACGCCTTGAAGGTCCAGCTCAGGTGCCGCAGGGCAACCCAGATCCCGAAATGCCCTGCGGCCGTAGTGTGGTAGTTCGGCCGGTACATGAAGTAGTCAGTGAACGTCAGGTCGGCCGTCCAGGTGCCGCCATTGTGCAGGACAGTTGACGGCGAGTCGAAGCTGCTGAGCGCCTTGGTCGCGCCTGCCGTGACGGTCACCATGTCCGGGCCTGTAGTGAAGCCTGTGACAGTGTGCCCGTGGATGACTGGCTTGGCGGTGGAGGTCGGGTAGAAAGCGCTGCCGTCGGCCTCCTCCTTGCCGTTCGTCGTGATGCACGCGCTGGACTGGGTGCTGTGCTTGACGGTGCCTTTCACCACCTGGACGACGGCGAGGTCGCCTGCCGGGAGAACCTTGTCCTTCAGCGTGGCCTTGGCTGACCAGGCAAGGCCAGGGACTGTCACGCACTGATTGTTGAAGCCCAGCGTCAGCCGATTCGGGGTGACTTTGCCGACCGGCAGGTCGTAGGTCCACAGCGTATTGAGCCCGGCTTTGCAGGTATTCGCGCTGAATTCGGATTCCGGCGCCTTGACGTCGAAGTTAGCCGTGACCGGCGTACTGGCCCCGTTGACCGTCGCCGTGACCTTGACCTGGTAGGTACCAGGCTTGAGCACATAGAAGCTGAACGTCGGACCGGTGAACTTCGTCAGTTTCGTCAAGGTGGTGGATGCGGCGCTCACGGTGTCGTTGATGTCGTAGCCGCTGAGCGTGACTGGATAGCCCGATCCTGGGGGCAGTTGCCATTTGTAGGGTCCGGTGAGCGTCGCGTGCGGCCCGCAGGTCAGCGACAGATCGATCGGCTCGCCGACGCCGACTGTCGTCGTCTTCCCTGACACTGGCATCGTGCCGCCGCCCGGTTTGTCCATCTCGATCGTGGCGGCTGCGGTGGCGGCCGGGCTCTGCCCGGAAGGAGCGCGGCAGCTACAGGAGCACGCGGCCTGCGAAGGTGTCAGCGTGACCGTGGCGGTCAGCGGGGTGTCAGGCGGGCACTCGCCGGCGACGGAGATTTCCAGATAGTAGGTCCGCGCGCTGTCGGCGACCAGTTCGGCGCCGTCGTCGTCACCGAGCGTCGCCCCGCTCACCGTGCCGTCGCTGTCCAGCAAGCTGACGCTCTCCTCCTGGCAGTTGTCCGGGTTCGGGGTCGTGTCCTGCACGCTGACGGTGAGCGGCGTCTTGCCGGTGGCCTCGAAGAACACCCAGTCCTGGCTGCTCGCGTTGGCAAGCGCGGCCTGGTAGGCGACACCGCCCATCAGCGGCCCGCCAGCTTTCTCCTGATCGCCGCCCGCGGGCAGTCGTTCGGAGGCTGGCTTCGCCTGGCTGGTCCAGCCGGTGGCTGGCTCGGGCTCGATCCGATAGGTCGCACCGCCCGACGGGCAGTCGGCCGCCCGGATTTCGAGGAAATAGCGACCTAGGTAGTCCGGGGTGCCCGACGCCGGTATCGGCAGCGTGACTGCGTTATTGTCGCCGAGCGTCGCGCCTGCCACGACGCTGCCGCTGCCGTCGGCGGCGTCTAGGCTGACGCTCACGCCGGGACACGACGTCGAGTCGGCGACCGTGGTGTCCTCGACCCGGACCGTGACCGGACTTGTGCCTGGCTTCCTGACAAGGATGTACCAGTTCTGGTCGGCGCCGCCGTCGAGCGTGCCGTCATAGGTAGTCGCGCCCTTAAGCGGTGGCCAGGCGTCGCCGACCGAGGTGCCTGGCGGTGCCTTGGCGGTCGGCAGCTTAGCCGGGTTCAGCCACTCGGCGCCTTTCTCCGGCTCGATTCGGTAAGAGATGCCGCCAGACGGGCAGCCGGGCGACTTGACCTCCAGGTAGTACAGGCCCGTCGTGTCAGTGGCGCTCCGCCCCGGCACAGGGAAGGTCTCGGCGGCATTGTCCGCGAGATTGGCGGAGCTGACGACATCGTCGCTGCCGTCGGTGGCGTCCAGGCTGACCGACAGGGTGGCGCAGGTAGTGGTTCCTGCGACGGTCGTGTCCTCGACCCGGACCGTGGCCGGGCTGGCGTCGGGTTTCTTGTAGAGCACATACCAGTCGTCCGAGCTTCCGCTGGTGACGGTCCCGGTGTAGGAGGTCTTGCCCTGCAGCGGCGGCCAGGCGGTGCCGAGCGAGGTGCCGGCGTGGATCGAGCCTGCGGCGGGTTCCGTGGCAGTACCGCCGCCGCCGCTGGCGAGCGTCAGGGAGTACGTCACAGGCTCGCCTTGCGGCGGCTGGCAGCTAGCCGTCTTGACCTCGACAAAGTAGCGGTCCGATGCGGGGATCGCGCCCGAGAGGTCGTGGCTGTCCGTCCGGGCCAGGGTCACGCCCTCCACCACGGCGGCACTGCCGTTGCTCGCGTCCAGGGCGGCGGTCAGGGTGTCGCACGAACTCGCCGGTGCCGTGTTCTTGACCGAGACCGTGACCGAACCGCCTGGAGTAGCCGGATAGATGACCCACCAGTCGTCAGACGTCGACGACGCGAGCGATCCGGTCCCGCTGCCAGTCAGCTGACCCGCCTTCCCGATGTCTGGTCCGGGAGTCGCCGAGCCGAGGTCAGCGGCAGGGCGCTGGCTGGCCGCCGCCTGCGTCGAGGTCAAGGGCAGCAGCCCGAGCGTCAGAGTCATGAGACCGGCGCTAGCGAACGCACTCAAGTTCCGCACAAAAGCCCCCAGCGAATATGACCCCGGGCAAAACGAAGACCGTCCTTTGTCCATAATCCCAGGAGCGGCACCCCCGTCAAAGCGACAACGATCGCGTGATAGTGCTACAACAACAACAACTATGCGTCGGCGCGGTCAGGTACCGCATCGGATCAGGGTCGGGGGAGTAGTCCACGTCGCCAGCAAGTGATCCAGACCCCGGTGTCGTCGCGCGACTGCGGGCCGCAGGCTGCGTCTTCGCTGAAGACGAGGCGCGGTTGCTCGGCGCTGCCGCTCGCGACCAGGCCGAGCTCGACTCGATGGTGACCAGGCGGGCGGCCGGCCTGCCGCTGGAACATGTGCTGGGCTGGGCCGAGTTCTGCGGTCTGCGGGTCGCCGTCGACCCGGGCGTGTTCGTGCCGCGCCGCCGCACCGAGTACCTGGTCAGCCAGGCGGCGGCGATCACGCCGGCCGACGCCGTGGTCGTGGACATGTGCTGCGGGTCGGGAGCGATGGGCGTTGCCCTGGCCGGCGCGGTCAGGCTGAGCGAGCTCCATGCCGTCGACGTGGATGAGGCGGCGGTACGGTGCGCCCGCCGGAACGTCGCGGCGGTCGGCGGGGCGGTGTACCTGGGAGACCTGTTCGAGCCGCTGCCTGACCGGCTGCGCGGGCGTGTCGACGTCCTCGTCGCCAATGTGCCCTACGTCCCCACCGGCGAGATCGCGCTGATGCCCGCCGAGGCCAGGCTGCACGAGGCGACGGTCGCGCTCGACGGCGGCGCGGACGGGCTCGACTTGCTGCGCCGGGTCGTTGCCGGGTCGGCGCAGTGGCTGGCGGCAGGCGGGCACCTGCTGATCGAGACCAGCGAGCGTCAGGCCCCGGCAGCGACAGCGATCTTCGCCGACCACGGCCTGCGCCCCCGGCTGACCGCCGACGAGGACCTCGGCGCCACCGTGCTGATCGGGACGGGACCCGTCCGGACGAGTTCGCGAGGCTAGCGCCGGATAGAACCGTAAGGGCGGCAACCTTGGCGCGGCCCAGCTCGTAACGCGGATCGTCGTGGTGGCTGCCTCGTTGTACCAGGCGAGCCAGAGCCGTCCGCTCGGCCCCTGGGACATCGCGAGACCTACAGCCTGCCTGGAGTGCGGGATGACCAGGGCTTTCTTCGAGCCGACCTTCCACAGCACCGCCTGGTTGCAGGTGCCGGCGTTCGCGCAGTAGGCGAGGTAGACCTCGCCGCCCTTGCGGGCGACGGCGGCCATGGCGACGCGCTGGTTGGAGACGTTCACGCCCTCCGTGGCCGATTGCGGTGCCTTCACGACCGGGCTGTTCTTCGTCAGGTCCTTCGCGTACACGCCGTCCTTGCTGGCCGTCTTGGAGAAGAACCGGTCGAACGCCGCGTACATGTGGCCATTACCCGACTGGTCATTGGCCTCGGCGAGGTGCCGATCCGGCATTCGGCACCCGAACCGCCTGCCCAGGCGGCCGAGAGCTGCCCCGACTTGCTTTCGGCAGCATTGCCGAAGCCCACGTTGGAGAACACGCAGTTGCTCGACAACGACCACGACTGGATCGACCACTGGGGGGTCGCGGGTAGCGCGCCACGGTGCAGCCGTCGCCCAGCGGGCCGGCGCCTTTCTGCCCGGCGAACAGCAGCAGTGGCTGCTTGCCGTGGGACAGCAACGAAGGAAACCTGGCGGGTAAGCGGGACTCCCGCTCCTGCCCGCCCGGGAACAGCACTAACTAGGGCCACGCTCCGGCGGAGGGCGGGAGTCAACAGCACCATGGTGCTACTTACTGCTGTCCTGATGACGGTAAGTAGGACCATGGTGTCATTGAAATGGGGGCAAGAACAGCAGTAAGTAGGGACTTGGTGCTGTTGGCGGCCGGGCGGGATCGTGCATGCGGGTTAAGCAAAGGTGCTACAAACGACAACCATGCAAGATCAACAGATCGGACGCTGGCTTGAAGCGCTTGGCTCCGGTGCGCCGACTCCGGGCGGCGGGTCGGCCGCCGCGATGCTCGCGGCGATCGCTGCCGCACTGGTCGAGATGGTCTGCAACCTGACCATCGGCAAGCCCAGGTACGCCGAGCACGACAACCTGATGCGCACGAGCCTCGCCACGGCCACGGCCCTGCGGATCCGCGCCACCGGACTCGCCGACGCCGATGCGATCGCCTTTGGCGCCGTCACCGAGGCCTACCGGCTCCCGAAGAGCACCGACGCTGACAAGGCGATCAGAGACCAGTCCATCCAGGCGTCCCTCGTCGGGGCGGCCGACGTGCCAGTCAAGACGGCGCAGGTCGCCGCCGAGGTGATCCAGCTCGCCTATCGGATCCAGCCTGGTGCCAACGTCAATGTCCTGTCCGACATTGCCGTCGCGGCTGCCTCGGCCAAAGCGGCGCTCGACGCTGCCGTTGTCAATGTCGAGATCAACCTGGCCGGGCTGCGGGACGAGTCGGCCTGCGCCGCGCTCCGCGACGAACTCGACAAACACGACGCGTCCGCCACCATGGCCGACAGCGTGGTCGCCGCCGTCCGGTACCGGATCGCGACTGGCTCGGGGGAGTAGGTGCGCCTGATCGACGGCCGGGCGATCGCCGCCGCGCTTCAGTCGGAGGTCGCCGCCGAGATCGCCGGCCTCAGCCGACCGCCAGCGCTCGCGGTCGTGCTGCCGACCGGCGACGAGGCCGCCCGCTGGTACGTGCGCTCCATCCAGCGCACGGCCGCCCGGGTCGGGATCGACTGCCGGGTTGATGACCTGGCCGGCCACGACGGCCAGACGATCCCTCGCAGGCTCGATGAGCTGTCAGCCGATCCAGCGGTGGACGGCATTATCTGCCAGACGCCGCTACCGCCCGGCATCAGCCTGCACGAAGTGGCCGAGTACCTGGACCCGGGCAAGGACGTCGACGGCGCCAGTCCGGTTAGCCTCGGCCGGCTTGCCGCCGGGACGAAAGCGTTCGCCCCGGCGACCGCCGCCGCGGTCCTGCATATCCTGAGCAGCGAAGTGGTGCCCCTGGACGGCACCCGCGCCGTCGTGATCGGGCGGTCCACGGTCGTCGGCAAGCCGCTCGCGCTGCTGCTGCTCGCGCAGAACGCCACGGTGACGATCTGTCATTCAAGGACGGCCAATCTCGCCGCCGTCTGCGCCGAGGCCGACGTCCTCGTCGCTGCCCTCGGGCGAGCTGGCCTGATCGGCGCCGGGCACATCAGGCCAGGCGCCGTGGTGATCGATGTCGGCACGAACGCGACGCCCGACGGCGGACTAGCCGGGGACGTAGACGCCGACGGCGCGAGCGCCGCCGCCGCGCTGACTCCGGTCCCTGGCGGTGTCGGGCCGGTCACCACGATGACGCTGATGCTGCACACTGCGCAGGCCGCCTCCCGGGCCGGGCGAGCCGAGAGCCAGCGATGACGGCCGGCGAGCGCCAGGCTCCGGCCGCGCTGGCGGCGTTCGCCAACCAGGGCCTGCACCTCAGGCTGACCGCCGCCGACGACCTCGGCGCCACCGTGCTGATCGGCACGTCGCCCGCCAGTTCATAGCGACGGGCGCAGAAATCTCCGAAGGGCAGTAACGCCACAAGACGCCGTATCGCTGTCTAGGTGTTCGACGAACGCCTCAGGAAACTGGGGCCTCACCGAAGGAGATGTATGCGCTCATTGCGAGTGTCCATGATCGCCAAGTTCGGCTCGGCCGCTGCGGTAGCCGGCCTGGCCCTTGCCGGTGCCCTTGCGCCAGTGAGCGCGGCCAACGCCGCCCCCGCTCATCACCACCGGCTCTCGTCGCACCTGTTCGTCAGGGACCACGCCGTTCCGAAGACCGGCCACAAGTCCGACGTGATCGTCGGCCTGCTCAGGTCGCACGGCGTCAACCTCCGCAACCGGACGGTCAGCCTGTGGAGCAGGACCGCGCACACCAAGTTCGCGATGGTGAGCTCGGCCAAGACCGGCAAGCACGGGATTGTGCGCTTCACGGTTACCCCCACCACGCGCACCCGTTACGTGCTCGTCTTCAAGGGCGGCCCGATCTTCAAGGGCAGCCATAGCGCCGTCGTCGTCTTGAAGGCGCCGAAGGCCTAGCACCTGGAAGCCTCGCACGTCGGCGGGGGTCTGGGCCTGCCCGAAAACCGCAACTTCGGCCCGGGCACTCCCGCCGGCGTGCGACCCTAACAGGCGCGATGGTGACAACGGATGACTTGGGTGGCGCGCTAGCCCGCGCCCGGTCAGGTGATGAAGCGGGTTTCCTTGAGCTGTGGCATGAGCTGCAGCCCCGTCTGCTGCGCTATCTGCGAGTCCTTGCCAGTGATAGCGCTGACGATGTCGCCAGCGAGACCTGGCTGCAGGTTGTACGTGACCTGCCCAGGTTCACCGGCGGTGACGAAGATTTCAGGCGGTGGCTGTTTACAATTGGCCGGCACCGGGCGATTGACGACGCCCGGGCACGGAAACGCCGGCCCGCGATTCCCATCAACGAAAGCGTGGCTGCTGTAGCCGATGACGAACTGGTCGAGGATCAGGTGCTGCACGCCCTGTCGGTTAGGCGCGCGGTCAGGCTCCTGGCCGCGCTGCCAGCCGATCAAGCCGAAGCGGTAGCGCTCAGGGTGCTGGCCGGCCTGGACACCGCAGCGGTGGCCGGCATCTTGAGCAAGTCGCAAGGCGCGGTGCGGGTCGCCCTGCACCGGGGCTTGCGGACCCTGTCGAAGAACCCGGAAATCCGGGCGCTCGCCGACGAGCCGGCGCGGAGGTGAGCCCGGTGACCAGGGACCCGCTCGACGACCCAGGCTCGCGCGATCCCGGCGTCAGCGCGCTCTTCGACCAGCTGACCAGCCCCGGAACCTCAGACGAACTGGCCGGTGAGCAGGCCGCGAGGGCAATGTTCGCGGCCGTCAGCGCTGCAAGAACCCAGACAAGGACCTTCGGCGTAACGCAATCCCCACCACGCCAGCCGGCTTCTAGGCGCAGCACCGCCCGGCGGACTCGCAAGGCACCGGTGCGGAGCCCGAGCCGGGTCGGCGGCAGGCTGATCGCCGCTGCGACCGTGATCGCGGCGGCCTTCGGCTTCGCGGCGGCCGGCTACGCCGAGGTGCTGCCACCGCCGCTGCAGCACGTCGCGCACCAGATCCTGGGGTTCGCCGGCGTGCCCAACCCGCCCGGCTCGCCCAGTTCGACGCTGACGGCCGGCCCCACTCCGTCCCAGCATCCAGTCACCAGGCCGACGAGCCCCCCGCCCGCGACTGGCGGCCCGACGTCGCCGTCGCCCGGCCACGGAACGACCTCGTCCAGGTCGGCCTCGCCGAGCCCGAAACACCACTCGCCCCGGCTCGGTCCGTCCCCGTCCCCGACGCCAAGCTCGCCAGGAAGCCCGTCGCCCACGGGGCCGGTCAAGCTCACCCTGACCGCCGCCCAGACCCTGATCGTGGCCGGCGACAGCGTCCAGTTCACGGCGTCGCTCACCAGAAATGGCCAGCCGGGGACCGGGGTCAAGGTGACCTTGCTCGAACAGCTCGCTGGTCACACCGCCTGGAAGCGGGTCGCCCACGCCCGGACCGGGTCACAGGGTCAGCTGGCCCTGACCGTGCCGTCCGTGACGAAGAACGCCTCTTTCCTGATCGCCGACAGCCACGGCGCGCGCAGCAGCGAGGTAACCGTGGTGGTCGTGCCGCCGGTGTCGCTCAGCATCGCGGTGGCCCGCCACCGGGCGGACCAACTCGTCGTCAGCTCGCCGCTGGCCCAGCGTGGCGACGTGGTCGAGCTCGAGGTCTCCACGGACGGCGGTCCGTGGCGAGTGCTCCGCGCGCACCGGCTGCGCAAGGCGGGAACCACCGAGTTCACCGTGCTGGTCCGCAAGGTCAGCCTGAACTACCAGGCCGTGGTGCTGGCCACCGACGTGCACGGGCAGTCGGTCAGCGCTCCGATCACGGTGGCTGCGCGGACGCCCGGGGTCGAGGGGTAGCGCCGCCGGCCGAGCAACCTGGAAACGGCGGATCGCGCGAAGAAGGCCGCGTTCCGACCTCTGGGGTCTTGACCTTGACGTTTTGTTTGGAAAGTATACAAACTATTGGAGATGGACGGGTTCGCCGCACCGGCCGAAGGAGAAGATCGTTGCGACTACGACAGCTACGGGCGACGAGAGTGGCCGCCGCAATGGCCGCCAGCACGGTCCTGACCAGCACTGCCCTCGTCGGCGCGGCGATCGCGCCCGGCGGCGCTTCGGCTTCGGCTTCGATGCGGACGCCGTCGCCAGCTCGGGTCTACGCGCCGTACTACGAGGCCTACCTGCCCGGCAGCCTGAGCAAGGCGATCGTCAGCTCCGGGGCAAGGTACGCCACGCTCGCGTTCGTGCAGGCGGCCAGCAAGACCGGGCCTGGGGCCTGCACGCTAACCTGGAACGGCGACAAGAAGGAGCCGATCAGCGCGAGGGATTTCAGCGCCGGGATCAGGCTGCTGCAGCGGACCGGTGACGCGATCGTGTCGTTCGGCGGGTTCAGCGCTGACAACGGCGGCACCGAGATCGCCGATTCGTGCCACAGCGTCCCGAAGATCGCCGCCGCGTACGAGCAACTCGTCACGACCTACAACCTCGACCGCCTTGACATGGACATCGAGGCGAAGTCGCTGACCAACAAGGGCGGCATCGACCGGCGCGACCAGGCGATCGCGATGCTCCAGAAGTGGGCGGCGGCGCACCACCGGCGGCTGTGGGTGCAGTTCACCCTCGGGGTGGAGCCGTCCGGGTTCGACAAGGGCACCCTCGGCATCCTGGCCAACGCGGTCAAGAACGGCGCCAAGGTCAACACGGTCAACCTGATGGTTTTCGACTACTACCTCGGCACCGAGAAGAAGCCGCTGAACATGTCGGCGCTGGCGATCGAGGCCGCCCTGACCGTCCACTCGCAGCTCGCCGCGATCTACCCGAGGCTCAGCGGCGCGCGCCGGTGGCAGCTGCTCGGCCTGACGATGCTGCCAGGGATCGACGACTACCCGCGCAAGACCGAGGTGACGAGCCTGTCCGGAATCAAGACGATCATGGGCTTCGCGCGGGCCAGGCAGCTGAACCTGCTGTCGATCTGGGCGCTGCAGCGCGACAACGGCGGCTGTCCTGGCAAGATCGACAGCAACACGTGCTCGGGCGTGAAGCAGGCGAAGTGGGCGTTTAGCCACGTGCTCGAGACGTATTCGAGCCGTCGCTAGCCCGCGAAGGCGGACGTGATCGGGGCTAGCTTGAGCAGGTCTTCTGGCCTGGTCAGGTCGGGGAGGGCCACGAAGACCGTGGTCACGCCGCGCTCGGCGAGCAGCCGGTAGCGGCCGAGGTGGTCGGCGGCGGTACCCGCGTGGTGGGCGCGGGCATAGGCCGCCGCCGACGTGCGACCGCGCAGCCGCTCGACCAGGCTGGCGCTCTCGTCGCGATCGCGACCGATCACCGGCAGGTCGAGCACGGTGACGGCGACGTCGGCGGGATCGCGGCCCGCCTGCTCGCAGGCCGTGCGCAGGGCCGGCAGCTTGCGGTCGAGCAGGGCCAGGTCGGCGGGCAGGTTGCAGGCGTCGGCGAGGGTCGCCGCGATGCGCAGGGTGCGGTCGCCCTGACCGCCGACGATGATCTTGATGTCGCCTGCTGGCCTCGGATAGCTGGTGGTCTCTGGCAGGTTGACTCGCTCGCCGTGGTACGCCTTGGTGCCCGGCGCCCAGAGCGCGCGCAACGTCTCGATCGTCAGCTCAAGCTGGTCGAGCCGTTCCCTGGCGGCCGGGAAGGGCAGCCCGAACGCGGCGTGCTCGCGTTCCCACCAGCCGGCGCCCACCCCGCAAAACGCTCTGCCTCCGCTCAGCGCGTCCAGCGTCGCGACGGTCTTCGCCAGGATTCCTGGCGCCCGGAACGTGGCCGGGGTGACGAGCGTGCCGAGCGTGAGCCCGCGCGACCCGTGGCCTGCGGTGCGCCCGGCTGACTCGGGCCCTGCGGTGAGCCCGGCGAGCAGGCCGAGCGTCACCCACGGCTCGGGGATCGGCTCCCAGGCTCGGCCGACCTGCGGGATCTGGATCAGGTGATCCATCAGCGCGATCCCGGCCATGCCCGCCTCGGTGGCCGCCGACACGACCTGGGCGAGCCAGCTCGCCGGGTCGTCGTCCCAGGGGAACCGGGAGAGCTGAAGCACGAAGCGCAGTGCGGCCGGCGCGGCCTGCTGGCTGGTTGCCGCTCCCTGACTGCCCGTGCTGTGCGAGGGCTCGACAATCAGGTTCTGGTCGTCGGCCGACTCCACCAGCGTCCAGCCCTCGGCAGCGAGCTGGTCCCTGGCCTGGGCTAGGCGGCGGAACTGGGCGTCGAGCACCGGGGCAGGCACCTGCCGGTCGCGCTGCCGGTTCCTTCGCCTGCATTCGGTCGGGTCCGTGCCGAAGAGCACGGCGACTGCCGGCAAGCCGGACTGGCGGGCGAGGTCGAGCTGGGCTCGCCTGCGTTCGACGTCGAAGCCGAGAGTGTCGACCACCGTGGTCAGCCCGCGCCGCAGCCTGGCCCTGACGATCTGGTCGAGCACCGAGAACGCCTCGACCGAGGCGTCCAGGTCGTGCTCGCCGCTGCCCACAATGCCGCGTAGCTGGTCAGAGGACACGATCTCGGCCGAGCGGTAGCGGGCGGCGGCCCAGGTGGACTTTCCCGAACCGGACGGCCCGACCAGCACGACAAGCGCCGGATCGGGGATCAGGCCGCTGGACATCGCCTTAGCGTAAAACCTTCACCCCAACCCCGGACCGACCCCCGGCAAACTCACAACGCCCGCGCCGCAGCACCAGCAAACTCACAACGATGCGGACCAGGTCGGACGTTAGCTTGCCGGGTGGATGTTCTGGTTGCCCTGGAAGACGTTGCCTGGGTCGTAGGCGGCCTTGACGCTCGCGAGCCGGTCGTAGTTCGGGCCGCCGAAGGCCGCCCTGACCCGATCCTGGCCTTCGTCGCCGATGAAGTTCAGGTAGACCCCGCCATTGGTGTACTGGGCGATGTCACGCCGGTAATTGCGTGCCCAGGCCATATTCGCGTCGTCGTCGGCGGCGTCTTCCCAGACCGCGAATGGGTGCGTGATCCAGTGCACCGACCGGTTGGCCATCGGCGTCGAGTCCCCGTCCGGCTCGGCGACGGCACCGCCCCAGGGGAAGAGGATCTGCTGGGTCAGCGGCGATCTGCGTTCGCCGGCGTACTTGAGGAAGACGCCGATGGCGTCGTCGCTGAAGTCGTCGTGGAAGTCAGCAGTCCAGTAATTGCGCAGGCCGGCTCGATCGATCAGGCGCTGGAAGTCGGTATACGGCATCGGCGCCACCAGGTTCGCCTCGGGGTGCAGGTCGGTGAATGGCTTGATGGCGTCCTGACCCTCGCCGGGGTCGCCAGCCCAGAGCACCGCCAGGCCGGTCATCGGCTGGCCGCGCAGATGCTCGGGCACGATCTCCTCGGGCGGCCCGGTCAGGAACACCAGCCCGGATCCGAGTTCGTCCGGCGCGTCGTAGGCGAGGTCACGGAAGACCCGCGCGACGTCGGGCCCGGCGTCGGCGGTCCAGCCGAGCAGGCCGGCGAGTACGGTCGGCCCGAGCGGATGCAACTGGAACTCGAAGGCCGTGGCGACGCCGAAGTTCCCCCCGCCGCCGTGCAGCGCCCAGAACAGCTCAGGATGCTCGCTCGCACTGGCCGTGACCTCGCGCCCGTCGGCGGTGACCAGGTCGACCGAGATGAGGCTGTCGCAGGCCAGTCCGAACTTGCGCTCGGTCCAGCCCGAGCCGCCGCCCAGGGTGAAGCCGGCGACACCGGTGGTGGAGACCCGCCCGCCAGTCGTCGCCAGGCCGTGCGCCTGCGTCGCCGCGTCGAACTCGGCCCAGGTTACGCCCGCGCCGACCTTGACCGTCCTGGCCTGCGGATTGACCACGATCCGCTTCATCGGCCTGACGTCGATGACCAGCCCGCCGTCGTTGACCGACATCCCGGCGACCGAATGCCCGCCCGCGCGGACCGCGACCGCGTAGCCCTCGCGCACGGCAAGATCGAGCGCGTGCGTCACGTCCTGTGCTGTGGCGCACTGGGCGATCACCGCGGGCCGCTTGTCGATCATCCCGTTGTAGACGGCCCTTGCCTCGTCGTAGGCGGGGTCGTGGTTACCGATGAGGTGCAACGCCTTTCCCTCCGTTGGATCGCGCGAGCGAGTTCCGGCGCGATGAATGGGAGTGAACAGGCGTGATGTTCATGCCGCGTCTGATCGGGATGCAGCCCAGATGGAGTCGGCGGCCTTGCGGTGCCGCCGTATCCTGCTGAGATGTCAGAAGCTCACGGGGGAGGCCTCGACCGGACCGTGCTGCGGGCGACGCAGCAGCCGCTCAAGGATGCCTACCGCCAGGACCCGCACCAGGCGATCATCACCCTGACCGCGAGCGGTGCCCTCGGAGCAGAGAGCATCAGCTGCTCGGTCGCCACGGGTCAGGCCATGGCGGTGGCCGGCCTGCATCCCAAGACCGGTGGTGACGGCAGCCTCGCGTGCTCGGGCGACATGCTGCTGCAGGCCCTGGTCGCCTGCGCGGGCGTCACGGTCCGGGCCGTGGCGACGTCGCTGGACATCCCGATCAGGAGCGGCACGGTCACCGCCGACGGAGACCTGGACTTCCGTGGCACGCTCGGCGTCGCCAAGGACGCCCCGGTCGGATTCACGAACATCAGGCTGAGCTTCGAGCTGGACACTGACGCCAGCACTGAGCAGCTCGACAAGCTGCTCACCCTGACCGAGCGCTACTGCGTCGTCTACCAGACGCTGGCCGGCGGCACCGCGCTCGAGACCGCACTGGTCCGCAGCTGACCGGCCATCAGCCGGTTTCGCGCGCCGGGAGGGGGTCGGGGAGGGCTGCGCCGCAGCCTCGGGCGCGGGCCAGGCCGCACATGGCGGCGGTCATCTCGGCGGTGGACGGCGGCGCGGGCAGCGCCGGCCCGCCGGAGCGGCCGAACGCGTCGAGTGCGAGCGCGACCAGCCGCTGGGAAGCCGTCGGCGCCAGCGAGCGGGTCACGTGCACGATGGCCGCGTTGGCGATGAGCAGGAGCAGCAGGTCCTCGCCGACGAAGTCCGGCCGTAGCTGGCCGGCCGCCTTCGCGCGGTCGATCAGGGTGCGGACATGGTCGTTGGCCGTGCGGCGCAACTGCTCGACTTGCTCGTCGGCGGCCAGCGTCATCGAGAGCAGGTCGGCCAGGCCGCGATCCCCGGCTTGCAGGTCGCAGATCGTCTCGACGTAGCAGCAGAACCCCGCCCACGGATCCTCGATGGCCAGCGCGGCCTCGGCGGCCTCGGCGTACCGGGCAACCTTGTCGATCAGGGCCGCAGACACCAGGTGCTGGCGGGACGGGAACCGCCGGTACAGCGTGCCGATGCCCACCTGGGCTCGGGCCGCGATCTCTTCGAGCGAGGCCCCGAGGCCGTGCTCGGCGAAGACCTCGCGAGCGGCGGCCAGGATCGCGTCCCGGTTCCGGGTGGCGTCGGCCCGCAGCCGCCGCGACCCGTCACACATCGTCATCGGACCATGGTAGGCGATTCGGAGGCGATCCTCCGGATGATGTTAGAGTGAATTTGGAGGCATGCCTCCGGATAACTGGCTTCCCGAACGGCTCGACCCTGACGACTCGGTGAGGTGCAGCTTTGACGATGAACGACGGCGTGGCCCGTAGGTGACCGCCGCCGAACGCGAAGACCAGTCCGCCGGGACGCTGCTGATCCGGCGGCCCGCGAGCGCTAGCCGGGAGGGAACCCGGACCTGGCGCCGCATCACGGCCTGGGTCGCGGCCATCGCTGGCCTGGTGGCGTACAACTGGTGGCTGCTGGCCGCGTTCAAGCCGGGGCTGATGCGCTCGCCCGACGAGTTCTTCAGCAACCTGGAGGTCTCCGGCCAGCCCTACGCCACCTTGATGCAGCACTCCGACATCGCTGCGGGCGGGCTGCTGCTGCTGGCGTTCGGCCTCGCGGGCATGCGCAGCCTGCCGGGGGCTCGCCGAGAATGGCTGTGCTTCGTCGCGTTCGCCATGGCGGGCGCGATCGGAGGCCTGTTCCCCCAGGTGTGCGCCGACGGCATCAGCGCCACCTGCATGAGCCTCGAACGGCACTTCGAGCTGCCACTCAGCCAGTACATGCACGACGGCGCCGGGGTCATCGAGTTCGCGAGCATCACGCTCGCCCTGCTGCTCGCGCTGCGCAGGACCCGGCGCGACCGCACCAGGACCGCCTGGAGCTACCGCGGCCTCGCCGCCGCCGCGGTGCTCGCCTACCCGCTGCTCGGCGTCGCGTACCTGGCGAACCGGCTCGGCGGCGTCGCCGAGGCGGTCTTCTTCGTCGGGTTCACGGTGATGGTCGTAGTCCAGCTGGCCGAACGCCTGCGCCCACCCGATCGGATCAGCCTCGGCTGAAGCCCGCTGACCCGGCCGCGCGAGCGATGATGCAGGACGGCTCGCCTGCTACTCGGCGGCCGGATTCGCAGGCGACTTGCGGTCCAGCGCCGATTCCAGCGTGGTGCTCGTCACGCCGCAGGACCTTTACGGTGCTCGTTGGGTGCCGTAAAGATCGGCCAGGCTGATCAGGTCGACCTTGCCGTCGGCGGCGGCCGCGGCAAGGCTGGGGGTGAAGCCGGCCCCGGAGAAGCAGACGAGGCGGGTCCGGGTCGTGTCGTATTTCTTGAGGCCGGCGACCAGGTCGCGGACGCGGGTGAGCCGCTCAAGATGCCCCGTGCTCATGACCTCGTTCCATTTCGCCTCCCCGAGGGCCAGCAATGGCGGCTGGCCCTTCTCCGCGTGGCCCACCACGGCCACGTCAACCTGGTGGGTCTTCTTCAGCTGCGGGTCGTTGACGATACCGGGACTTACCTGGGCGGGCCAGCCACCGAACCGGTCGTCCGCGAACCGGAAGACCCACTCACGGCACAGTTCCTCGAAGCGGGGGCCGAGGATGTTCGCGGAGAACCGCTGGCGTTCACGTTTCCAGATCCGGTCCGTCCCGGCAGCCCGCGTCAGCTGCGGCCAGAACGGCCGCATCATCACGTGATAGAAGCTGAGCAGGGGCTCGCTGATCTGGAAATGGCTGCGGTTCGCGGCGAACGCGTCGCTTTCGCGGCGGATCAGCCCTGCGTCCTCCAGGACATTCAGCGGGTGCCCGAGGTCGTTGGTTTTCCGTCCGATGTGGTTCGCAATCGCCCCGCGCATCGTGTTGCCTTCGGCGATAGCGGCGAGGACTGAATGGTAGAGGGCCGGATCGCGCAGATCGGGCTCCTCGGCCAGCAGGTAGCGCGCTTCCATGAACATCGGGCTCCCCGGGGACAGGATCGCCCGGACCACCCAGTCATCGAAGTCCGCCAGGTCGCGCGGCGCGTCGTACCGGATCATCTCCGTCCGGTACGCCGGAGTCCCGCCCGCGACCGCGTAGACCGAAAAGGCCAGCTGCGGGTCGCGAAGGCCCCAGAACCCGGCCGCCAGGCGGTAGTCCAGGGTGTGAACAGTCAGGTCGAGGGAGGCCCGTCCCCGCAACGGGGCGTTGCCCGACAGCAGCCCGCCCATGAACGACATCGCCGAGCCGCACAGCAGCAGGCGGGTCCGTGACGCGAGCCTTTCCTTCCGCCGGGGCGCGTACGCGCCCTGGATAACCGACGGCAGGGACGGAGACACCCGCGCGAGGTACGGGAACTCATCGAGGACAACGGGAACGTTGCGCTCCCGCCCGATGCGCAGCAGCACGTCGATGACCTGCTCCCACGTACTCGGCGTGAACGGGACAACCGGATCGAGGAAACGCGTCAGCGCGGCTCCCATCAGGCTCAGCGACTCCCCCTCGGTCGCTTCCTGCGCCGAGAAGTAGAAGCCGCCGGCCTCCTCGCACACGGCTTCCAGTAGGAAGCTCTTGCCCTGGCGGCGGCGCCCGGACACCACCCCCAGGGAAGCCCCTTGCTGCTCGTCCTCGATAAACCGTCCGAGAAGCTCCCACTCCCGGTCCCGGTCGAACATGTCGGCTGGCCTCTGCATGCTTATCCTTAGAGAAGTACAGTTATCAGAACTATATATCTCTAGAGAGTGCGGGGGCTGCGGATCCGTCAGGACCTTTACGGTGCTGGTTAGGCTGGCGGGATGCGGAAGATCATCTTCATGATGTCAGTGTC
Organism: uncultured Actinomycetota bacterium; assembly: GCA_963737865.1. Taxonomy (GTDB): domain Bacteria; phylum Actinomycetota; class Actinomycetes; order Streptosporangiales; family Streptosporangiaceae; genus Chersky-822. The sequence goes on from CAVTUG010000003.1 coordinate 302,592, forward strand.
GGTCGACGGGTTCTTCGAAGGGCCGGGCCGCGATCTCGGCTGGCAGGTCGTCGATGAGGAACTGCACCAGCACTTCAACGACTGGCTTGGCACGGCGGGTGCGTTCCTGGACGGGCGGGTCACCTACGAGCTGATGGCCGGCTTCTGGCCGACCGCCGACGCAGATCCGTCGAGTTCCCCGCAGGTGGTCGAGTTCGCCGGGATCTGGCGGGACATGCCGAAGATCGTCTTCTCCAGCACGCTCGACCAGGCCGAGTGGAACACCGAGATCCGCCGCACGGTTGACCCCGCCGAGATCATCGCCCTGCAGGCGCACGATGGTGGTGACCTCGTGCTCGGCGGCGCCAACCTGGCGGCCACGTTCAGCCGGCTCGACCTGATCGACGAGTACCGGATCTACGTGCAGCCCAGCCTGATCGGCGAGGGCAGCCGCCTCTTCCCGCTGTCGCAGGCCAAGGCCAGTCTCCGCCTGGTGCAGACCCGCACCTTCGGCAGCGGAGTCGTCCTGCTCAGGTATGAGAGGTCGGCTTCAGCGGCTTCGCGCTAATCCGGTCGGGCGGGGGGACGGCACTGCGTTCCTCTGCTGCCAGCAGATTGTCTTGGTTCCCGACTGTGCCTTCGGTGATGGTGTGAGCATGCAGAACGCGATAGCCGAACCAGGCACAAGCTCAGGAACCCTGGACGACCAGCTCATTTCCAGGTTGCTCTACCACCGCATCGTCCTGCTCGGGGCCGAGGTGGACGACCAGGTGGCGAACCGGATCTGCGCGCAGTTGCTGCTGCTCGCGGCCGAGGACCCGCGCAGCGACATCAGCCTCTACATCAACTCGCCCGGCGGCTCGGTCAGCGCGGGCCTGGCCATGTACGACACGATGCGGCTGATCCCGAACGACGTCAGCACGCTGGCGATGGGGCTGGCCGGGAGCATGGCGCAGTTCCTGCTGTGTGCCGGGGCCAAGGGCAAGCGCTACAGCCTGCCGAATGCCCAGGTGCTCATGCACCAGGGTTCGGCTGGGTTTGGCGGCACGGCGGCTGACGTCGAGATCTGGGCCGGCCAGCTCGAGCGCACCGGCGACACGATGATCAGGCTGATCGCCGAGCACACCGGCCAGCCGGTCGAGACGGTCAGGGCTGACAGCATGCGGGATCGATGGTTCAGCGCGGAGGAAGCGCGCGACTACGGGATGGTTGACCACATCGTGGAGCGCCTCGACGACATCAGGCCGTCGGTCGCGGTCCGCGCCGGCCGGACGGGGCTGTGACGATGAGCGCTGTGACGACGAGCGCTGTGACGACGGGCGAGCACAGGATGAGCCAGTACACGATTCCGACGGTGGTCGAGCGGACGCCCCTCGGGGAGCGGGCGTTCGACATCTACTCCCGGCTGCTGGCCGAGCGGATCGTCTTCATCGGGACCGAGCTTGACGACGGCGTCGCCAACGTGGTCATGGCCCAGTTGCTGCACCTGGAGTCGGTCAGCCCGGAGCTCGAGATCAGCCTGTACATCAACTCGCCGGGGGGCTCGTTCAGCGCGCTGACGGCGATCTACGACACGATGCAGTTCATCCGGCCGGACGTGGCCACCACGTGCATGGGGCAGGCGTCGTCGGCGGCCGCCGTGCTGCTGGCCGCCGGCGCACCTGGCCGGCGCGCGGTGCTGCCGCATGCGAAAGTACTGCTGCATCAGCCCTCGAGCCAGGCTCGCGGGGCGCTGCCTGACCTGGCGGTCCAGGCCAAGGAAGTGGTCAGGGTCAGGGCCGAGGTGGACCAGATCCTGAGTCTGCACACCGGCCACTCGGTCGCGAAGATCAGGGCTGACACCGACAGGAACAAGACGTTCAGCGCTCAGGAGGCAGTCGACTACGGCCTGGCTGACGCCGTGATCGCGAGCCGCAAGGGCGGCGCCTCGGCGAGCGTCGCGTCGCTCGCGAACGCCTCGTAGGGCTGCGGGGGGCGGGGGCTCAGGCGGCGAGCAGGCAGAGAGCGCTGGCTGAACCCATACCGGCGGGGCCGGCGGGCTGACCCTGGCCCGGGCGAGCGACCGGGCGGCTCAGCAGCGCGCGGTCGAGCCTGATCACCGGGGCCCGGCGGGCTTGCTCTTCGGCGAGGTCGTGGCCGACCAGCTCGATGAGGTCGGAGAGCCCGATGCCCAGGGCGGCGCAGAGCGCCGCGAGGACCTCGGACGAGGCTTCTTTACGGCCGCGCTCGAGCTCGGACAGGTAGGGCATCGACACATTCGCGGACCTGGCGACGTCGGCCAGCGTCCGGCTCTGCTCCAGGCGCAGGCGGCGGAGCACGTCGCCGACGGTCGTCCGCAGCAGGGGCATCCGGAGCGGGTCCCGCGCAGGCGGATCCAGTTTGCCGATCGGGGTCGGGTCAGGCATGGCCGTTCCTCTCCGGGCTGCACTGGTTTGCCGCGTCCTCACCAGAACGGTACCGAGCGGCGGGCGGCCGGCCGAAGCGATTTCGCAGCGGGCGTAAGGGCGGGCAAGCGGCGGAAACGCGACTGATTAACTGGCCGCGAGCCAGGTAGGGAGCTAGCCTGCCCTGCTACCCCGAACCCTTGTTACCCCGAACCCTTGTTACCCCGAACCGTGGAGTGTGCTGTGACGGTCACCGATCCTGAACGCGTCGAACCCGGGCGGCTCGACGACGAGCGGGCCTCGCTCGACGGCTGGCTCGACTACTACCGCGCGACGGTGCTGGCCAAGTGCGCTGGCCTTGGGCCCGACCAGCTGATCGAGAGGTCCTGCGAGCCGTCGCCGATGTCGCTGATCGGCCTGGTCAGGCACCTGACCGAGATGGAGCGGGCCTTCGCGCACCGGCTGGCCGAGCGCGGGCTCGGGCTGCTGTACTGCACCGACGACGACCCCGAAGGCGACTTCGAGAGCGTCACCAGCGACGCGGTCGCCGATGACCTGCGGATCTACCGCGAGCACTGCGCCCGGTCGCGGGAGATCATGAGCAGCCACGAACTAGCCGACACGTTCGGCACGTCCGGCAGCTACAGCCTGCGCTGGGTGTACCTGTACCTCATCAAGGAGTATGCCCGGCATCTCGGGCACGCCGATCTGCTCCGCGAGCGGATCGACGGCGCCACCGGCGAGTGACTCGGACCGGCCGACGCCGGCGGACCGTCCGCCGGCGTACCGTCCGCCGGCGGACCGGCCGGCCAGCCGACCGACCGACCGCTATCCCGACGACAGTAAGGCCCTACTTGCTGCTGTTGTCGGCCCAGTTTCAACAGCACCTTGGTCCTACTTGGTGTCGTCGGGATAGCAGTAAGTAAGACCATGCTGTCCACGAATCGAAGGCCCGGGCCGGAGCGTGGCCCTGGTTACTGCTCCCGGCACTGCGCCCGAGGAAACCGCTGGCGGCATTCGCCCCTGTGTGCACAGGATGGACGGGTGCATCAGCAACTCCGGCCGCCTCCGCAGCTCAGGAAGCCCACCATCACGGTCCGCGCGTCCTGGCTCGCGGCCGAGCGGGCCGCCCGCGCTCAGGACGCCGGGCCGACCGACGTGCTCGATCAGGCCGAGGCGGACTTCACCCGGTTCGTGGCCGTGCGGCAGGGCATCCGGGTGCTGTGGAATGTGCCGAGTTCGGTCTGGTGGTACATCTCTGGCGACACCTTCGTCGGTGAGCTCGTCATCCGCCATCAGCTCACCGCCGAACTGGAGCGCAACGGCGGCCATATCGGCTACGAGATCGCCCCGGCGTGGCGACGCCAGGGCCACGCCACGGCGATGCTGGCCGAAGGTTTGGTCGAGTGCCGCCGCCTAGGCCTGGCCAAGGTCCTGCTGACCTGCGACGTCGCCAACGAGCCCTCGCGCCGGGTGATCCTCGCGAACGGCGGCGTCCAGGACGTCACGCTCGACGGCCAGGACCGGTTCTGGATTGACCTGAAGTAGCCAACCTGAAGTAGTCCCGAGGAAAGCAGTCATGATCGACGACAGGCGTAAGCTCGCCGCGATGTTCACCCATCCGGGCGTCGCCGAGGTCTACCAGTACCGGCCGCCCTATCCGGACGAGGTGTTCGACCTTCTGACAGGGTTGATCTCGACCAGGCCAAGCCTCGTGCTTGATCTCGGAGCCGGCGAAGGATCGCTGGCCAGGCCGCTGGCCGAGCGGGTCGACCGGGTCGGCCGGGTGGACGCCCTCGACGTCTCGGCGGCCATGATCGAAGCGGGCAAGCACCGCCCCGGCGGTGATCACCCGAACCTGCGCTGGATCGTCGGCGCGGCGGAGACGGCGCCGCTCGGCGGGCCGTATGCACTGGTAACGGCCGGCGAGAGCCTGCACTGGATGGAACCCAGGCCGACGCTGACCCGGCTGGCCGCCGTGATGACGGAGGAGGCTCAGCTCGCGATGGTCGAACGGGTCAGCTACGACGTGCCCTGGAAGCCAGGTCTGCTGGAGGTCATCCGCAAGCACTCGCGCAGCGGTAACTACAACCCCGACTTCAGCCTGACCGACGAGCTCGCCGCGCAAGGGCTCTACGAGGTCGCGGCTGAGCGCACCACGACACCGGTGCCCTTCCGCCAGTCGGTCGAGCACTACCTCGACGGCCTGCACTCGACCTCCAGCCTCGCCAGGGAACACATGTCAGACGCCGAGATCGCCGAGTTCGGCGCTGCCGTCCGGGACCTCACCAGGCCCTACGCGGTCGACGGCATGCTGGCACTGACCGTCGTCGCATCCGTGACCTGGGGGAAGGTCACCGCCTAGACCGCCGCGCACCATTTCGCCCGCGTACCAGCGCCGCCCGGCTACCGGCTCGACGACCAGCATCGCCACCACGGCCAGTGCCGCGCAGACCCCGACCCCGAGGTTCCGCCCCACCACGACGGCGGCGACGCCGCCCGCGCTCGCGACGACTGGCCGCAGCAGCGTGAACGGGCCCAGGATGAGCGCGGTCGCCAGATATCGCAGCCGCCAGCTCAGCAGGCAATAGCCGCCGAGCGCGGCCAGCACGACCACGCCGTACGGGCCGTAGACGACCAGCATGGCGAGCCCGGCGCGAGTGTATGCGGCCAGGCTGGCGTGACCGAGCCACAGGTCGGCGCCCGCCAGCACCGCGATCAGGGCCAGCAGCCCGCCCGCCAGCAGACCGCCCCGGCACGCCGCCACCCGGTCCGAACCCCGGTGGTCGATCAGCCCCGTCCGCCCAGCCGACGCCCGGAACCCGGACAACGCCCCGTCCAGCAGCCCCAACACGACCAGCCCAGCCGCGATCCAGACCGTGGACGCCGTGCTCACCGCCGGATCCCCACCATGGGCCTGAGCACGTCGATCGCCCTCGGCCGCCAGCGCGGTCCCTGCCGAACCTCCAGCTTGTAACTGGACGCCCCCGAACGCGCCGCCGCCTCCAGCACCTCGGCCGGATAGGCGCGCCGCGCCGACAGGACGCCGTCGTGCCTGGACACCGGCTCGCGCATGCGCCCCTGATGGAAGATCCAGGCCCCGGCCGTCGACCACAGGCACGGCGCGATGTCCCAGTGGGCGAACGCCGCGACCCCGAGCCGCTCCTGCCCGGCGAAGAACCCCTCAAGTTCCCCCTCGCCCACGTGATGCAGCAGCCCGCTCGACACGACGAGGGTCCGGCCGCCGTCGTCGACCGCCACGCCAGGTGCGAACGCGTCACCGTGCACGAACCGGCAGCCCAGCCCCTCCCGGCTCGCAAGCTCACTCGCCCGGGCGACCAGCACCGGGTTGAGATCCACCCCGACTAGCTCGGTGTCCGCGCCGAGTGCCGACGTCGCGGCGAGCCAGCGCACCACGTAGCCGAGGCCGCAGCCCACATCCACGACCCGAGCCGGGCTGCTCGCCCCTTGCTCAGTCAGCCCGGCGATCAGCGGCCCGAGCAGCGCCGCGACCCGGCGGCCGAATTGCAGCTCTTCCTCGAGTCGCTGCAGCTCACAGTGCACGCGGATGCCGAGCGCGTCCAGGTAGGCCGCGTCGAGCACCCCGCCAGGCGCGGGCATCCGCCCGACGATCCGCCGCGCCCGCCGCTGGCCGAGCGCGTCGAGCCGGCCCAGCACGTCGGCCCTGACCACGGGCAGCCGGTGGTGCGCAGCGTCGAGCGGCCACAGCAGATCGGTGATCTCCAGATGGCCGCGACGGGCGCGACAAGCCGGGCAGGATGGGGCTGATGCCCTCACTACACCACGCGATGAACGCAATGCGGTCCCCCTCCTGTCCGCTTCTAGGCGGACGCCGTCGATGACAACCGGGGACACCGTGCCGGCCAGCGTGCCGTGGATGCGGATCTGCGAGCGTCGCCTGGACCGGCACGGACTGTCGCAGCCGTCAGCCGACGCCACTGCGGCCGACGTCGTGTCCGCGATGTGCGGTGCGCACGCCCAGGTGATGGCGGCGGCCGAGCTGTCGGTGTGCCTGCGGCTGACCGCGGCGACCCGCGCCGACGTGCGGACCGCCCTGTGGACCGAGCGCAGCCTGGTCAAGACCTACGGACCGCGCGGCACCGTTCATCTGCTGGCGGCCAGGGACCTGCCGAGGTGGCACGCCGCCTTGTCCGCGATCCCCTTCGCCGGCGACCCTCTGCTCACCGAGGCGCAGACCGGTGAGGTGGTCGCTGCCATCGACGCGGTCCTCAGCGGCGGGAGCACGACCGAGGCCGGCCTGACCGCCGACGAACTCGGCGCCCAGGTGATCGCGCAGACCGGTCCCTGGGCGGCCGATCCGGTGGTGCCTGCCTTCGGCGGCGCGTGGCCCCGCTGGCGGCGCGGCATCGTGGCCGCTGCGCACAGCGGAGCGCTGTGTTTCGGACCCGCCAGGGGGCGGCTGGCGACCTATGCCCACCCCAGGCACTGGCTACCGGAGTCCCCGCCCTGCGAGCAGCGCACGGCGTTGCCAGAGCTGGTGCTGCAGTACCTGCGCAGCTATGGTCCGGCTGCCCCGCAGCACTTCGCCAGGTGGCTCACCGCGCCTCGGCGGTGGGCGACCGAGCTGTTCGACTCGATGTCCGGCCAGCTCGAGCCGGTCAGGATCGGCGAGGTGCTCGCCTTCGGGGTCAAAGATGACCTGTGGGAGCACCGGGTGCCCGGCGGCGTCAGGCTGGTGCCCTACTTCGACGCCTACGTGGTCGGCAGCCATCCGCGCGAGCTGCTGTATCCGGGCGCGGCCCGGCAGCGGGCGCTGGCCCGAGGTCAGGCCGGCAACTTCCCCGTGCTGCTCGTCGACGGCATCGTGGCTGGGCTGTGGCATCACCGCCGGTCAGGGACCCGGCTCGGCATCACCGTCGAGCCCTTCGCCGAGCTGACCGCCACCCAGCACGACGAACTGCACGCCCAGGCTGAACGAGTCGGCGAGATCCTCGAAGCGACGCCGGCGCTCACCATCGGGCCGGTCACGATCGGCGCCCACGCCTGAACTGCTCGCGCGGCCAGCCCGTTATGGTAGGCACGCACACACTGCCCAGTGAGGGAGGGATCGATGGCGCCCCGACCGCCGCTGCCGCCATTCACCGAACAGACGGCGAGGCAGAAGGTGCAGGCTGCCGAGGACGCCTGGAACACCCGCGACCCTGAGCGGGTCGCGGGCGCTTACTCGGAAGACTCGGTCTGGCGCAACCGGGACGCGTTTGTCGCGGGCCGGGCCGAGATCGTCGAGTTCCTGCGCCGCAAGTGGGAGCGCGAGCTCGACTACGCGCTGCGCAAGGACCTGTGGGCGTTCGACGGCAACCGGATCGCGGTCAGGTTCCAGTACGAGTCGCACGACGCGAACGGGCAGTGGTACCGCAGCTACGGCAACGAGCTCTGGGAGTTCGACGACGAGGGCTACATGCGGCGCCGCGAGGCGAGCATCAACGACGTGCCGATCGCCGAACCCGACCGGCGCATCTTCGGTCCGCGCCCCGAATCGGAGAAGGGCCAGTCCTTCCCGCTCCGCTGACGGCCTGGGCCTATATCGGCCGATTCGTTACAGTGCCGATTCATTAGAGTAGGAGTGTTCGAGTCCAGGAGGTTCTGCGATGGCCCTGAAGATCATGCCGCACGGCCGGCTCCAGGAGTGGGTGGCCAAGGAGAAGGGCTACTTCGAGGCCGAAGGGCTCGACTACGAGTTCCTCCCCGAAGGCGACTACGGGGTGAGCGTGCCGGGCAAGGACACGACCGGACAGATCAAGACCGGAGCCTTCGAGACCTTCGGGGCCGGGCGGGGCGGCGCCAACGTCAGCTGCGCGTGCCACTGGGCGACCAACGCGGCCGCGAGCGAGCGGTCAGGCCGGCTGGTCACGTCCGCCTACTCCGTCGCCCCTTGCGGCATCATGGTGCCGCCCGAATCGCCGGTCCGTACCCCGGAAGACCTGGCGGGGGTGCCCATCGGCGTCGGCTACCACTCGGGCAGCCATTTCGCGACGGTTCAGGCGCTCGAAGGCGTGCTCGCCGCCGACGACCTCAAGCTGACGTTCTCCGGTCCGCCCAACGAGCGGCTCGAAGCGCTGCTCGGACGGCAGGTGCAGGCCGCGACCATGTTCGGCGTGCCGCTCTACATCGCCGAGGCGCTCGGCTTCCGCAAGGTGGTGGACGCGACGTTCATGGTCGGGTTCCTGATCACCGGCGACGAGGTCGGCGCCGACGACGTCCACAAGTACCTGGCCGCGCTGCAGCGGGCTCAGCAGGACATCGACGCCCGGCCTGAGCTGCATAAGCACCACCACCTGCACTCGGTGCCCGAGAAGTACCGTGACCAGGTCGACGTCCGGATGTTCGGGGTCGGTGAGCGCATCGTCTTCCTGCCGTACACCCCTGAGCTGTTCACGGCGACGCAGGACTGGACCGACGCGCACAAATTCTTCTCCGAGCCGACCGCTCGCGCGCAGTACGAGCAGGTCGCGCTGGCCTGAGCCGAGGTCAGCAGATGCCCGACTCGACTCCAGAGCCGCCGCCGATCCAGGTCCAGCCGCACGAGCTGCCGGACTCGCTGCGCGACGCCGGCCTGGACAACTGGATCAGGGAACCACTCGACGACGCCGTGGACCGGCGTCGCCGGATCATCATGCCGCCGGCCGCCGCCGCGATGGGCACGCCGCTGAACGACTATCACGTGCCGCTCATGAACGAGTCCAGGCACGACGACACGATCTTCATGATGGGGGACAACCCCGACCTGCCGGTGATGCCGAAGCAACCCACGCTGAGGAACTTCTTCGAGCTGCGCCTCAGCAAGATCGGCCAGTCGCACATGCTGCAGAGCGCGCGGCTCGCCGTCCTGCACGGGCTGGACGAGAAGGTTGTCCTGGCCTGCCTGCTGCACGACATCGCCGTCGCCGGGCTGCTGTCGGCCAACCACGGCTACTGGGCGGCCCAGCTGATCGGGCCGTACGTGGCCGAGGAGGTGGCCTGGGCGGTCGAGAAGCACGAGCCGCTGCGGTATTTCGCTGACGAGTCGGTCGGCTACACCTACCCCGAGGCGTACGTCAGGTATTTCGGCCCGGACTACGACCCGCCTGAGTTCATCAAGGCCGAGCACGAGGCGGCCCGCAAGCACCGCTGGTACATGACGTCCAGGCTGGTCACGATCAACGACGTCTACTCGTTCGACCCGGGCGTCGTGGTCAGCTTCGACGACTTCGAGGACCTCGTCGGCCGGAACTTCCGCCAGCCGGCCGAAGGACTCGGCTTCGACGGCTCGCCCGTCGCGCACATGTGGCGGACGATGATCTGGCCGAACAACTTCCTGTAGGCCCGCCGACTGCGGCAACTAGAACTGCGGCGGCCTGAACTCGCCTGCGTCCGGACCCGTCTTGTCCAGATGCCGGTCGCCCGGCCCGCCGAATGCCAGGTCCAGCCGGGCCCCGAACCGCAGCGCGAGTTCCTTGATCCCCTCGGCATCTGGCCATTCCGCGAGGTCTTCCTGCAGTAGCACCTGCTGGTCCACGGCCGCCGGGGCGGTGGGAGAGCCGGGTCCGCCGGGCTCGGCCCAGCCGGTGCCCAGGTCACCCAGACCCGCCGCCGCGGTGTCCGCCACGGCGACGACGGCGCGAAACGGACCCCCGACGGCGTAGCGGCGGATGATCTTGTGCTGGAAGCCGAATGCGCCCCACGTCCAGGCGACCGTCCGGCGCAGCCAGATCAGGCGAGGCAGGTCGTGGGCGCTGCTGGCGTCGCGTCCGCCGAGTTCGCCGAGGTGAAAGTCCACCCCGCCATGCCAGTGCACGGCGACGAACCTCGGCCACGGCCGCCCCTTGCCAGGGTCAGGAAACCTGACATAGCCGCTGGAGGTCCCCCGCACGGTGTCGGCACCCGGCAGCTGCCCGCCGCCCGGCACGGAAATGACAGGCGGGATCACCGCCTGCGGATCCTGGGCCGGCAGCGCGATCGCGGCCGGATCGCCAGGCAGCACCACGATCCTGACCGTCGGTGCCACGGCGACCGTCCCGAGCCCGCCTGCGGCGAACGCCGCCCGAGAGGTATCCCGCGCGAGCCCCAGTAGCGCCTGCTCGGTGTCCCAGCGCCGCTGAGTCATTTCATCGCTAGCCACCAGGGCCCACCGCCTCGCCATACCGGAATCAAGATCACTGATGAGGAAACGATGATGACCCCCTTCCCGTTCCGCCGAACCCCACCCACCCCGTCCCCCCGCCCCGCCCGCGCACCTCCGCCCCGCCCGCCCCGTCCGCGCGCCTCCGTCCCGCCCGCCCCGTCCGCGCGCCTCCGTCCCGCCCGCCGCATCCGCGCACCTCCGTCCCGCCTGCCCCGCCGCGCGCTTCCGGCCCGCCCCGTCGTTGTGAGTTTGCTGGTGCTGAGGTAGGCGGCCTTGCCCCGGTCAGCCCCCTCGTTGTGACTTTGCCCGTGCCATAGCGCCGTCGTTGTGAGTTTGCTGGGGGTCGTTCTGAGGGGACCAGGCCGGGGAGCGGCTAGGTCGTGGGGCTGGTGAGGCGGATGGTGCGTGGGGGGATTCTCGCGGGCTCGGGAAGCCTGAGCGGGGCGGCGCCTGGCTGGATGGTGCCTAGGATCCTGGGATTGCGGGCGCCGGTGGCGGCTGGGACGTTGCCGGGCAGGCCATTCCACGTTAGGTAGCCGAGTACGGCGAAGGCGACAGCTTCCTTGGCCTGGGCTGGTATTCCGAGGTCGGCCGTCGTCAGCACCGGGACGCCGGGCACGGACTCGGCGAGCCAGCGTCGCGTCGTCAGGTTGTGGCTGCCGCCGCCCGACAGGATCAGCTCGCGCAGGCCGTGCCGGGCGACCGATCCGGCGAGCAGGTCCACGAGCAGCCGGGTGACCGTCGCTACGACATCTTCGCCTGGCATCGGCCCGAGGTTCGCGAGCCGTGCCTGCAGGTAGTCGGCGTTGAACAGTTCCCGGCCAGTGCTGCGAGGCGGCGGCAGCAGGTAGAACGGCTCGGATTTCAGTTTCGCCAGCAGCGGCTCGCTGACCACGCCCCGGGCAGCGAGCGCGCCGTCGGGGTCGTAGCGGGCCGTGCCGCTGGATGCCAGGGCGGCAGCGGGGTCCAGGAGCGCGCCAGCCGGGCCGAGATCGTAAGCGATCACGACCTCGCCCTGGTCGACCACGGTCAGGTTCGCGATCCCGCCGAGGTTGACGGCCGCGCTCGGGCCGGGCCGGCCAGCTAGCAGCAGCCGGTCGAACATCGCGACCAGCGGTGCGCCCTGGCCGCCCGCGACCAGGTCCCGGCTGCGCAGGTCCGAGATCACGGGGACGCCGAGCGCCTCGGCCACCGCGCTGGCGTTGCCGAGCTGCAGCGTCCCGAGGGCATGGCCGGCGTCGTCGACCCAGTGGAAGAACGTCTGACCGTGCAACACCGCCAGCTCGGCCCGACCGCGCGCGAGATCACGGTTCGCGGTGGCGAAGGCGCGCGCGTACGCCGACCCCAGCTCCGCGTGGAGCCGGCCCAACTCGCCCGCGCCCGGCCTTCCGGGCGGCAGCGCCGCGACGATCCGGTCTCGCAGTTCGGGGTCGAACGGCTCGCTGTGCACACCCCGGTACGCACAAGCAAGCTCGTCGCCGTCCAGGTCCAGGTCCACGCAGGCGACGTCGATGCCGTCCACCGAGGTCCCGGACATGCAGCCGAGCATCCGCACCCAGCGCGATCGTGAATCTGCAACAATTCCGGAATTCACGACGGCAAACAGTAACACGGCCCGGCTGGGGTAGCGGGGGACACTGGGGTGGCGACCCGGCTGGGGTGGCGGCGAGGCTGGGGTGGCGGCTCGGCTGGGGTGGCGGCCCGGCTGGGGTGGCGGGCGAGGCTGGGGTGGCGGGCGAGCTGGGGTGGCGGGCGAGCTGGGGGTGGCGGGCGGGGTTCTGGTGGCGGCGAAGGTTCTGGTAGCGGAGAGGCGGCGCGCAAGGGATGGGGCTACCCTCGACGGAACGGCGCAACGAGCGCACGACCGGCCTCGACGTGGTGCCGACGGCGGAACTGCTCAGCCTTCTGAACGCCGAGGACGCCTTGGTCGCCGGGGCTGTCGCGCAGGTCATCCCGGTGCTCGCCGAGCTCGTCGACGTCACGGCCGGACTGCTCAAGGCCGGCGGGCGGGTGCACTACTTCGGCGCCGGGACGTCCGGGCGGATCGGCGTGCTCGACGCGGCCGAGGTGGTGCCGACGTTCGGCGTCGAGCCGGGCATCTTCGTCGCGCACCAGGCTGGGGGCGACGGGGCCGTCCGGCAGGCGATCGAGGGGGCAGAGGACCAGAGCGGGCTCGGGACGCAGGCCGCTACGGACCTGACCTCGGGCGACCTCGCGATCGGGCTGACCGCGAGCGGCCGGACCCCCTACGTCGCCGGCGCGCTGACCGCCGCCCGGGCAACAGGCGCGGTCACTGCCCTGGTCAGCAGCAACCTCGCCGCCCCGCTGGCGGAACTAGCTGACTACGCCCTGCTGGTCGACACCGGGCCTGAAGCCATCGCCGGGTCGACCAGGCTCAAGGCGGCGACGGCCCAGAAGCTTGTGCTCAACTCGCTGTCCACGGCCGTCATGGTCAGGCTGGGCCGCACTTACTCGAACCTCATGGTGGCGCTGGCCGGCCGCAACGCCAAGCTCACCCAGCGCCAGCTCCTCATCCTGACGGAGGCGACCGGCGCCGACGAGCAAACCTGCCGCGACGAATTGATCCGGTGTGCGGGCAATGTTCGGCTAGCTCTGCTATGTCTGCTGTCCGGGCTAGAACCGCACCAGGCCGCCGCCGCGCTGGCGACCGCCGACGGCAGCGTCCGCGAGGCACTGAATTCCAAGAAGCACTGAATTCCAGAAGGCACTGAATTCCAAGAAGCACTGAAAGCGCCAGCGGATAACCCCAGGAGGCAGGCAGTGGCGGAACCCGATTCGGACATCCTGGTCAGCATCCGGGCTCTGCTGCCGAATCTGGCGCCGGTCGAGCAGCGTGTCGCGCAGCAAGTGCTGACCGACCCGTTCGGCACGGCCCTGCAGTCGATCTCCGAACTCGCCGCCTCCTGCGATACCTCGGCGACGACCGTCGTGCGCTTCTGCCGCGCCGTCGGCCTGCGCGGGTACCCGGACCTGCGGATCGCGCTCGCGGCCGCAGCCGCCCACGCCGGGCGGGCGGGATCGGCCGACGGCTCACACGACATCATCGGCGACGACGACCCTGCGACCATCGCGAAGAAGATCGCGCACGCGGACGCCAAGGCGGTCACCGAGACCGCCAGGCACCTGGACATCGACACGCTGGTGCTGGTCGTCGGTGTCCTGGCCAGCGCCCGGCGGATCGACATCTACGGCGTCGGCGCGAGCGGTTACGTCGGACTCGACCTTCAGCAGAAGCTGCAGCGCATCGGCAAGCCGGCCTTCGCCTGGCCGGACCCGCACATGGCGATCACCTCGGCCGCGCTGCTCGGTCCCGACGACGTCGCCGTGGCGCTCTCGCACACCGGGACGACCGCCGACACCATCGACTCCCTGCGCGAGGCCGGGAGTCACGGTGCCAAGACGGTGGCGATCACCAATTTCCCCCGCTCGCCGATCACCATGAACACCGACTTCGTGCTGCTCACCGCGGCTCGGGAGACCGTGTTCAGATCCGGGGCCATGACGAGCAGGATCGCGCAGCTGACGGTGGTGGACTGCCTGTTCGTCGTGCTGGCGCAGCACGAACTGCCGGCCAGCATGAGCGCGCTGGAACGTACCTTCGAGGCCGCCCAGGCCAAGCGCCGCCGGGTCAGGCGCCGTCCCGGCCTCCGCGAGTAAGCGCTGGCTGTCTAACCTGTGGTCTTGTGCGGGTGCTGGAGCGGGCGGTGGCCGCCGGCGCGCCGCCCGCGGCTTCCCTGGTCGTGATCACCTCGGTGGCGCAGGCGAGCTACGCCTGGGCGGGCGGGCTTGCCTGCCTGGGGAACGAGTCCGCTGCTCCGGTCGAGTGCGGCGCTGAGACCGCGTTCGACCTAGCGTCCTTGACCAAGATTCTGGTGACGGTGCCGCTGGCTATGCTGCTGGAGCACCGCGGGGCCTGGCGGCTCGACGATCCGGTGGCTCGGTGGCTGCCCGGGGCGCCGGAGTCGGCGGTGACGATCCGGCAGTGCCTGACTCATACGTCCGGGCTGGTGCCGCACCGGCCGTACTACACCTCGGGCGCTGACGCCGCCGCGATCAGGGCCGCCGTGGTGGCCGAGCTCGCCGAGGCTCGCGGCGGGCCGGTGTGTTACAGCGACCTCGGGTACCTGCTGGCTGGCTGGGCGGTCGAGCACTGCGCGGGGGAGTCGCTCGACGTGCTGGCCGGCCGGGAGATCTTCGGACCGCTCGGGATGACCGAGACGGGCTACCTGCCTGCGCTGCCCTTGGAACGGATCGCGGCCACCGAGGACGACGGCGACCAGCGGCGCGGTCGCGGGCTGGTGTGGGGCGAGGTACACGACGGCAACGCCTACGCGCTTGGCGGGGTGAGCGGGCACGCAGGCGTGTTCGGCCCGGCGGGTGACCTCGGCCGGTTCGCCGGGGCGCTGCTGCGGCCTGGCCGAGCATCCCGTGCTCAGTGCCGCGACGATCGAGCTGATGACCAGCGCGCAGGCGCAGGCGGACGACGACGTGCGTGCGGTCGGCTGGCGGCTGGCGGCCGGCTCGTCGTGGAACTGGGGTGACTGGCCGCCGGGGACGATCTGGCATACCGGCTTCACCGGGACTTCGCTGCTGGTGTCGCCTGCGCTGGGAGTTGCCGTGGTGCTGCTCACCAACGGCGTGCACCCCATGCGCCTGGCCGAGATCGCCGCGCTGCGGGCGGACGTTCATCGAGCCGTTCTGAACGGGATTCGCTGCCGGTAACGTGACTGTATGAGGCGGCTTGGGCGGCATGCCATCGTGGACGTCAGCGGGGTGGCCAAGCCACTCGACGAGGCAACGGCGATCGGGTTGCTGACGGAGCTGGCCCAGGCGTGCGGGGCTACGTTGCTGCGGATCGAGACGCACGAGTTCGGCAGCGGACACGGGCTGACGGCGATTGCCGTGCTGGCCGAGTCGCATATCAGCTTGCATGAGTGGCCTGAGCATGAGTTCATCGCGTTCGACGTCTTCGTCTGCGGGGAGGCCGACCCCGAGCCCGCGATCGCGCTGCTGCGGGAACGGTTTCCCGGCGCGCACGTCGCGGCGCAAATCATCGATCGGGGAGGTCCGGGGTGAGTGGCCGTGCGCCGCGCCTCCGGTTATGCCGACGGGCTGATCTCAGGCGCTACCTGGGGCTTAGTCGCCGTGCTGCTGGCCGGGGTGTCGGCTCGGATGGCCGAGTACTCGGCGGTCGCCACGTCGCTGGTGATCGCGACGCTGCACGACGGCGCGGCCACGGTCTTCCTGCTGGCCCGGGCCGGCCTGACTGGCACGTTCGGCAAGGTCACGGCGCTGATCGGGTCGAGGAACTCCGTCGCCATCGCCGCCTGTGCGGTACTGGGCGGGCCGGTCTTCATGGGCGGCTACGTGGTGGCACTTGTCCTGGCCGGACCGTCCTACGCGCTGACCGCGACCGCGACGTATCCCGTGTTCGGCGCGCTGTTCGCGCAGCGACTGCTGCGGCAGCGGCTGACCGCGATGGCCTGGCTGGGCGTCACGCTGGCGGCGGCGGGGGCGGCGCTGACCGCGTTCGACGCGACGTCGGCGGTCGACGGGGTGCGGACGCTGATCGGGGTCGGGATCGCGCTCGCGGCCGCGGCCGGGCTCGCGCTGGAGGGCATCGTCGCGACCCACGCCATGAGCACGGTCGACGCTGACACCGCGATGGCGGTCCGCGAGCTCTTCTCGCTGGTGATGTTCGGCGTGATCGTGGCGGCCGTTCCCGGCGGCATTTCGGTGAGCCACGCCGTGCTGGTGACCCCCGGCCTGGTGGTGCCCTTGACGATCGCCGGCTTTGTCGGCGGCTACTCGTTCGCGATCTGGTACCACTCGATCAGGAAAATCGGGGTTGCCAAGGCAATGGCGCTGAACATTAGCTATGCCCTGTTCGGGACCGTCCTGGCGTGGGCGTTCCAGCACGCGGCCACGAGCGTCCTCGCGGTGGCTGGATGCCTGATCGTCACGGCTGGCGCGGCGATCACGATCATGTCCGGTGAAAAGCAGGAAGATTTTCAAGAGGAAAGGCAACCCCGATGACCTCGAGCCGCAAGAGCGTGTCGATTCTCAAGGAATCCCGGGACGGCGACCTGCGGGTCATTGCCTTGCCGGGCGAGGTGGCGTCGTTCGTGGAGCAGGGGTACCGGGCTTTCGTCGAGCATGACGCCGGGATCGGGCAGGGCGCGACTGACGAGGACTACCGGTCGGCCGGTGCCCTGGTCGTCGGCACCGACGAGGCCTGGACCTCTAGCGACGTCGTCTTCAAGTGCCGTTGCCCGTCGGAGGCTGAGTACCGGTACTTCAGGCCGGGACTGCATCTGAGCTCCACGTTCTACCTGGGTGACAAGCCTGACCTGGCGCAAGTGCTGACCGGCCGGGGGGTGAACGCGTACTCGTACGAGATGTTCGAGGCCGACGACGGGTCGTTTCCGCTGATGACGACCGACTCGGAGATCTCGGGGCAGATGGCCGTCATCTACGCCGCCTACCATCTGCAGGACCAGCTCGGCGGCAGCGGCAAGATGCTGGGCCGGATGCCCGGAGTGCCGCCGACCCGGGTGCTGGTGATCGGGCACGGCAACGCGGGCGGTGCGGCGGCGCGGACGGCGGCGGCGCTCGGGGCTGACGTGACCGTGGTCGGGACGTCGCTGGCGCGGCTGCGGCGGTTCGCTGCTACGGTGCCCGGGAATGTGACGTGCTCGGTCAATTCGCCTGAGCTAATGGCGCAGCTGGTGCCGGAGTCCGATGTGATCATCGGCGCCATCCTGGTCTCGAACCATGGCACCGCCGCGATTGTCCCTGAAGAGCTGGTGGCCCGGATGCGGCCCGGGTCGGTCATCATCGACGTGACGTGCGGGTACGGTCCCGGGTATCTGCCGACCGCCGATCATCGGACTCGTGAGCTCACCGACGCCTATGTGCGGCACGGCGTGGTGCATCTGAAGAACGACTGCATGCCCAAGCTGGTCTACCTGACGGCGACGGCGGCGATGAGCCGGGCGGCGTTTCCTTACCTGCTGTCGCTGGCTGAGGCCGCCTACGGCGGGGCGCCTGACTCGGTGTCGGGGCGGGGTCAGGTGACGAGGGACGGGGCGGTCGTGCATCCGCATATCCAGGAAGAGCTGCGGCTGCGGGCCGGGGCGGCTGGGTTGGCTGGGGCGGCTGGGTTGGCTGGGCCGGCTGGGGCGGCGGCGGGTCCTCGTGGGTGATTTTGATCCGCTGGCCGGGTTCTACGACCTCGACTACCCGGACACCTCTGATCACGACTTCCTGAAGCGGGTCGTCGCGGCCGTCGGCCCTGGCCGGCTGCTCGAAGTGCCGTGCGGGTCGGGGCGCAATGTCGCGCCGCTGCTGGAGGCCGCACCGGGGCAGGTGGTGTTCGCCGACCTGGCTGAGTCGATGGTGCGCGAGGCTCAGGCGAAGATCCCGGCGACTCATCGGGGCCGCGCGCGAGCCGTCGTGGCTGACCTGCGGTCGCTGGGCGCGGCTGCGGAGTTCGATCTGGTGATCTGCCCGCGCGAGGCGTTCCAGCTGGTCGCGCGCCCGGACGCTTGGCTTGCGCTCGGGTCGATGGCGGCAGCGCTGCGCCGGCGGGCTCGTGGTAATCGACCTGTATCGGTTCGGGCCGCACGAGCCGGTCGCCGCCGATGCGCCGCCTGACTACTACCGGGCCGGCCAGGTTTCCTGGGCTGCGGACTGGACCAGGACTACGCCCGATGGCCGCCTCAAGGTGCGGCGGCACCGGCGGCAGCGCCTGATCGAGGGCGGCGTCCAGTTCGAGATGCGCTACGCGGTGTGGGACAGGGATGCGGAGGTCACGCCGGAAGCAGCCGAGCCGCAGATTCTGGAGCTGGACTTCGACCTGGCCAGCTACTCGGGTGCGGAGATCGCCGCCCTGGCGGAGGCGCGTGGCCTGGACGTGCTGGCGGCGCTGCCCGGGTATGGAGGCGCGCTCTCAGCGCTGCGGACTGTCTACGTCCTGGCCAAGGAGGGTGACGAGCAGAGCCGTGAGCGCGTGCATCGAATCCGCGCCGTGGTCGGCGGCGAGGTCGCGGCGGCCGAACCTGATCGCCCCGATCCCGGCTGACCTGGCGGCGGACATGTCCGCTTCGGTATCTCCGATCAGCCACGCAGTGCCGCTGGGACCTGTGTCGCTGGGACCTGTGTCGCTGTCTTGGCCGAGCAAGCGCAGCGCGAGCAGGACCGGCTCGGGGCTCGGCTTGAGTTCCTCGGTGTCCTCGCAGCCGACCACGATCGGGAAATGCCTCGCGAGTCCGTGCTCGTGCAGGTAGGGCGTGATGAGCCGCTCCCGGTACGACGAGGTCACAATCGCCTTGGGCACGTGGCTGAACTGGCGGAGCAGCCGATCCAGGCCGACGGCCGGCCGGCAGGCCAGGTACGCGTCCTTGATCGTCGCGACGATCTCGCGCTCGATGACGAGCAGTTCCTCGCGGTGGATGTGGCTGAGCACCTCGTGCCAGGGATAGGCAAGGAGACGATGGAAGGTCTCTTCCGCGAGGTCGATCCCGTGTTCGGCGAACCTGGCTCGGGTCGTCTGCGTCCAGGCATGTGAGGTATCGGCGATGGTGCCGTCGAAGTCGAAGAGCAGCGCGGTCATGGTTGCCGGGGCCCCGGTCGCTCGAACGCCCAGAGGACGACGCGGTCGTAGGTGTCGTCGCCTCGCACCGGGACAACCTGCAGGTGCAGCACGCGGAGGCCCAGGCGGGTGCCGATCGCTGCGAGGTCGTCTTCGGTGATGAATGAGTAGTCCCGCTGCTGCAGCCGCTGGTGCCTGATCCAGTCGGCCCCGACGATGCGCCCGTCCGCCCTGACCGCCCGGGCGGCGTTGCCGAAGCATCGCTCGTACCCCTCTGCCGAGCCGCTGATCGCGAAGCAGCCGAAGGCGGTCACCGAGTCGAACTGCCTGCTGGTCACCTCGGCGGGCCAGTGGCCGAGCGCGTTGAAGATCAGGAACGAGTCGATGGACCGTCGCAGCTGGTCGACCCGGCTCGCTGTGACGCCGAACAGCTTTCCGGCCTGGTAATAACAGGCAGGCAGCGGCTCGGGGCTAGCGAGGAAATCCCTGAGGATAGCGAGGGCTTCCGGCTCGACGTCGGAGGCCGTGGTCAGTACAGGACCGGCCGCGCCGAGGATCCAGAACAGCGACGCCGTGCCGCCGCCGACGTCAAGCCTGCGTCCGGGCGGCACGAAACGGCGCACCAGATCGAGGATCTCGCAGGAGCCTTGATCGGGCTTGAACGCTCCTTCGTACTCCTGCGCGAGGTACCGCCTGAATGCTGTCGTTCGCGCCGGATCAAGACTGGTCACCGACTCCAGGTCATAGCAGCCGACGTCGACGTTGCCCAGCCATGGCGTGGTCATTCCGCGTTGGATCCTTACTCAGTGCCGAATTCGAGCAGGTCCGGGCGCGGGTGATAGTCGCTCGCCTCGCTCGTCCACCAGGCTCGCGTCGTGACGAGCCCAGTCGGCGGGTCGAGCGCGCCGGCGCAGATCGAGATGCGGGCAGGCACGGCGGCAGACCGCCAGAAGAGCGACGACCCGCAGGTTCCGCAGAAACCGTACGCCGCCTCGGGCACGGGGCAATGCCAGCGAAGCTGGCCGCCGCTGTCGTCGAGCTTCAAGTCGGCCGTGTCGGCGGCGGTCGCGGCCATGTGGTGCCCGGTGAACCGCCGGCATCGGTGGCAGTGGCAGTTGAAAACATCCCGGGCTCGCCGCTGACCTCGAACGAGATCGCCCCGCACAAGCACCGCCCAGTCCGCTTCCCCACAAATCCCAGTATGCGGCCGCGTCACCCCGCGATCACACCGGATGCCGGTCAGCCCAGCGCGAAGGACAGCATGTCTCTACTTACTGCTCTTGGGGGGCTGAGGCGTGACGACACCATGGTCCTACTTACTGCTGTCGGGACGACAGTAAGTAGGACCATGGTGCTGTCGAAACACCCCTCCGAACGACAGCAGGTAGGTACATGCTGCTGTTACGGGGCGCGGGGCGCGGGGTGGTCCGAGGCCAGGATCGGAGCTACTCCTCGGCGAGAAGTTGGGCGGTGGGCAGGCGGCGCAGGCGCCTGGCGGGCAGCAGGGCGGCGCAGGCTGTGATGACGGCCCCGGCTGCCCGGCGACGCCCGCGAGCACGAACAGCCGGGCGGGCAGCTGGCCGGTGAACTCGGCCGCCGCCGACAGGCCGAGCGCAGCGCCGCCAGCGATCCGGCCAGCCCGATGATGGCGCCTTCGGTGACGACGAGCCGGCCGAGGGCGGACTCGCGCCAGCCGAACGCGCGGAGGGTTGCGAGCTCGCCGGACCGCTCCGTGATGTTGAGTAAACCACATCGGCGACCGCGAGGATGCCGAGCGTCAAGGTGACGATGACGGCGATGTAGTCGACGCCGCGGACCTGGACACGCGACGGCGTCTCCGAGCAGCGAGCCGACCACGACGCCGCGGAACGCGAAGTGACCCCGATGAGCACCGTCAGCGCCGCGACGCCGAGCGCGAGACTGGCCGTTCCTATCAGGGCCCGGCCGGGCGAGCGGGCCACATTGATGCGCGGCCATGGTGGTCACAGTGCGCGGGTTGCTGCCGCGGCGGACGTCCAGCACGGGCGGGCGCACCGAGGCGATCGGGTCGCGCGGGCGGCGAGCCAGGCCGGCAGCGTGCCGGCCAGCACTGCGACCGCGACCGCGACCGGGATCGCGAGCAGGGCGCGGCCAGGCCGAGGCGTGCAGGCCGAGCGCGCCGCGGCGGGCAGGGCGGCGGCGGCGCCCAGCAGGCCTGCGAGCAGGCCGATGCCGGCCAGCTCGCCGAGCGCGGCTGAGGAACAGCGCGGTCCTGGTCCAGCCCAGGCAGGCCAGCACGCCCAGCTCGCGTGCGTCGGCCGCGGACGGCGGCGGAGGCGGAGTTGGCCACGAACAGCGCGCAGACGACCAGGATCAGCACGAACAGGACCACGCTGTTGCTTGATCGACGCGCGTCAGGATGCGCGACCGCGACTCCCTTCTTGACCCAGTTCTCCGACAGGGTCAGCGCGGGCTGCCCGAACTTGCCCGCGCGGCACGGCGATGGTCACCGGCTCCGGCGAGGAACCGGCCACGATGTCGACGGTCAGATGGGTGCTGACGGCGATCTGCTGGGCGACCTCGCGGATCCGCTCCAGCGACACCGGGTCCGGTCCGGTCACGCCCGCGACCCGGATGCGGATGGCGCTGATGGGGTCGGCGGTCGGCAGGTTGTTGCCGAAGTAGCCGGTGTTCAGAGCGCGGGCAGCGCGCTCAGCGACGTGACCAGGTCACCGGCTGGCTGACCAGGCCGCCGAGGTTCTGGTTGGGCAGCAGGTCCAGGCCGTGCAGCGCGGCCCGGCTCGCGGCGTCAGCTGGCACCGCGACCATCGGCTGGTAGGCGCCGAGCGGCACCTGCGACAGCGGGTCGAACGACTTGATCTTCGCCGCGTCGTACGTCCCGACGAGCTTCGGGCTGGCGAAGCGGCCGGTGAAGGCGCCGCCGTCGGGGCCGTGCGGGACTCAGCTTGCGGTACTGGTTGTCGGCGTTGTCCATGCGGTCTGCGTGCCGTAGCCGAACTACCAGACCGAGGGCGGATTGGTGCACGCCCGCGGGCGTCGAGCGCCCCGACGGCGCCGCGGCGATACGTCGCCTCGGGCTGACGCTCCAGTAGCCGATGATGCCGACTGCGCACCGTCGGGCCCTTGTCGGTCATCTCGCCGAGCAGCTGCGGTAGGCCTGCTGCGCGTTGGTCCTTGCCGGCTACGACCTGACCGGGCGCGGTGGCCTCCTGCGCCATCCAGATCTGGTCCAGCACCGGCGGCGCGGCCGGGCGCCGCCAGCCGTTCCAGCCGGGTCAGCGCGTACTCGTTCATGCCGCTGGCCGACGCGGCGAGCACCGGGAACGGACGAGATCCGGACCCGCCGAGGTCCGGCCGGACCGAGTCCTGTCCGTTCTCGTCAGGTAGCGGCCGCAGATCAGCGCGTGATCCAGCCCGTCGAGCTTTGCCTCGGCGTCTGGGTCGACGGCGGCGATGAGCACCGGGATCACCCAGCGAGTACTCCGCGGTAGCGCGCGGATGCCGACGGAGACGCCGAAGTCCATTCGTGTTGGCCTTGGACCAGCAAGCGTCTTCGGACTGGGCCGCCGTGCCGAACGGATTCGCCTTCTCGGGGGCACGGGCGGGAGGGCAGGCTGGTCACTGCCGCGCCGCCTGGCAGTTCCTCGATGGCAGCGTTGGAGTTGGTAGGTCTGCACTGGCTCGGCGTCACGTAGAGGTACGGGCGGCGGCGGGACATGCGTGACGTGCCGTCCGTCGCTGACCCAGGTGGTGCAGATCCGGTAGAGCTGCACGGCCGGGCCCGGCGTACTCGGCCGCCGGAAGCGGGTGGTCGAGCCCGGCGACCAGCAGCGTATAGCCGACCATCGCGATCGGCGCCGCGACCTGGACGCCGGGAATCCGCGCGATCTTCTGATACTGCGCCATGGTGATGCCGCCGTAGATGCCGGACAGGAAGTTGGGCTGCACTGTCGTCTTGCTTCCGCTCGAGCCCCGTCTTGGCGCCCTGCGGCCGGACCAGGATGTCGTAGGCGGGCACGAAGTGGGCTGTCACGGTGCCGACGGTGCGGAGCTGGGCGGTCGACGACGCCGAGGTCAGCACGGTGAACGCAGCCGTCGCCACCACCATGCCCGCCACCAGAGCGAGCAGTCGCACGGTGCGGAACCGCAGTTGCGACCACGCCAGTTTTCCCATAGCCGTCCGCCTTCAGCCGAGCTGTCCGACGCCGCGCAGCACGTCGTCGACCGGATAGCCGTCGGTCAGGTCGAGGTCGTCGACCACGGCCCCGTCCCGCAGCCGGATCAGCCGCTCAGCTTGAGCCGCGACCTGCGGATCGTGGGTCGCCAGGAGAACGGTCACCTGGCGGTCCTGCCGGAAGCTGGCGAGCAGCCGCAGGATCTCGGTGGCGTTGGCCGAGTCCAGGTTGCCGGTCGGCTCGTCGGCCAGGAGCAGCGCCGGATTGTTGATGAGCGCTCTGGCGATGGCGACTCGCTGCTGCTCACCGCCCGACATCTTGCCCGGCAGTGACTGCTCGCGACCGGCGAGACCGACGGCGGCGAGCAGCTCACGACCGCGCTCGCGCTTGCTGAAGCTGGTCCGGTACGGCAGCAACGGCGCGATGACGTTGTCGAGCGCACTCAGCGCCGGCAGCAGGTTATACCGCTGGAACACGAAGCCGACGGTCCGCCGGTAGGCGGCCAGCTTCGTCCCGCGCAACGAGGTGATGTCGGTGCCGCCGGCCACGATCGAGCCAGAGTCTGGTCGCTCCATTGCCCCGATCAGGTGCAGCAATGTCGACTTGCCCGAGCCCGACGCGCCGGTCAGCGCCACGAACGAGCCGGACCTGACGGTCAGGCTGACGTGGTCGGCGGCGTGGATCTGCTGGTCCTTGCCGAGCCCGTAGCTCTTGCTGACCTCGCGCAGCTCGATTGCCGTACGGGCCGACGCTGGGCCGGCAGCCGCCTCGTGAGTCATCTGCATCTCCTCGCTTACCTAGTGACAATGTAAGGCGAAAATGTTCTGCTTAGCTAGTGACAATGCAAGGATGAGATGGGTTCGTAACTCGCGGGAGGATCGACACAAGTCATGGCGCTGCACCACGCGGTCCTCGCGCTGCTGGCCGACCAGCCCGCGCACGGCTACGAGCTCAAGGTCAGCTTCGAGCGAGCCGTGGGCGACCAGTGGGGTGGCCTCAACATCGGGCACCTGTACCAGATCCTGGACCGGCTGAGCCGCGACGGCCTGATCGACTCCGAGCGGCAGCCGCAGCCGATCAAGCCCGACCGGGTGGTCCACCACATCACGCCCGCCGGGAGGGCGGAGCTTGACCGCTGGCTCGCCGCGCCGAGTGATCGCGCCCGTGGCTACCGCGACGACTTCTTCCTCAAGCTGATGGCGGCGGTGCAATCGGGCGACCGGGACACGCTGGCCGGGGTGCTCAGCCGGCAGCGAGCCCACCTGCTCCGGCAGTTGCACGCGCTGGCCCAGGCCAAAGACACCGACGGCGGCGCGGTCGACGCGCTGCTGATCACGGCCGCCGAACTGCACATCAGGGCCGACCTGGGCGTGGTCGATGCCGCGGAAAAGTCCTTCGAACCGGTCATACTTGCTGAAGCCGACTCAAGGAGCATCGATGGCGCAGCGGGTGGACCTCTCGGTGAGCGAGGGCGTGGCGACCGTCACGCTGAATCGGCCTGACAGGCTCAACGCGTTCACCCGCTCGATGCTCGGCGAGCTGATGGAGGTCTTCGACCAGACCGACGCCGACGACGACGTGCGGGCGGTGATCGTGACCGGCGCCGGGCGGGCGTTCTGCGCGGGAGCGGATCTCGGCCGGGGCGAGGGCACCTTCCGCTACCCGGGCGAGCCGGGCAAGCAGCCGACGCCCCGCGACTCGGGCGGCGAGCTGGTGCTGCGGATCTTCCGGTCGCTCAAGCCGGTGATCGCGGCGATCAACGGCCCGGCCGTGGGAGTCGGCGCCTCGATGACCCTGCCGATGGATATCCGCCTCGCCGCCGACACGGCCCGGATCGGCTTCGTCTTCGGCGCTCGCGGCATCGTGCCGGACGGGGCGTGCACGTGGTTCCTGCCGCGTGTCGTCGGAGTCAGCCAGGCGCTCGAATGGTGCCTGACGGCGCGGGTGTTCCCGGCGCAGGAGGCGCTGGCCGGGGGACTCGTCCGCACCGTCTGCCCGGCTGATGAGCTGCTGCCGCTGGCGACGAGGCTCGCCAGGGAGATCGCGGTCAGCGTGGCCCCGGTCTCGGCCGTGCTGACCAGGCAGCTGATCTGGCAGCTGCTCGGCGCCGACCATCCGATGCAGGCGCACCGGCTCGACTCGCTGGCTATCTACGAGACCGGGCGAATGGCCGACGCCGCCGAGGGGGTGACGGCGTTTCTGGAAAAGCGTCCCGCTCGCTGGTCGCTGGCGCCGAGCCGGGATCTGCCTGACTGGTTTCCGTGGCGCCCCGAGCCACCATTTGACCCAGCGGCGTGAGCTAACAGCAATCAGCGCGCAGACGGCGCGTGGCCCCGATTGGTGCTGTTGCCGGGGGTGCGGGGCTAGGTTCGGGTGCGGCGTTTCCAGAATGGCCTCGGGCTTGGTTCTGGGTCGGGCTCGACCGCAGTGTGCGCCGTCGCCGTCGCTGCTGCTCGGGCTTCGTGCCAGCGGGTGACTACTGCTTCGGGGTCGGCGAGCGGGACGTGGATGGGCGGGCCGTCGAGCGGGAGCCGCCGCCAGGCGAGGATGCGCTTGTTCAGGTCGCCCACGTGCTCGCGCACCTTCTCTTCCGAGCGCAGCGCGACGACGTCGGCGTCCAGTCGCTCAAGCTCCTTGCGGAGCCGAAGCGGCGTAGGCAGGCAGTCCTCGGGCGAGCCGCCTTCCCGGCGGACCCAGTCCCGCGCCCACGCCTGGGCGTCGAACTCGGCTCGGCCGGGCGGCAGCGGCTTGCCAGCACCCGGCAGGTCGTCAAAGGCGCCGCGGTCCTGCGCCTGCGCGATCTGCTGATCGATCCACGACCCGAAGGTCATCCCGGCTGGCTTGCGCTCGGTCATAGCTCAAGGATCGCAGGCTGGCCCGAACATCGGTCCACCAGGTCGTCGACCGGCTTGACCCCGGCTGCCCAGTCGGCTTGGGCCAGCACCGGGGTCAGCCGGGCGAAAGAGCGCTGGTCATCGGCGGGTGCCGTAGTTGCGGCGGCGGGCCTCGGCGGTGACCTCGGCCAGTTCTGCGTCGGAGAGTATGCGCGGCTCGCCGTAGGCCAGGGCGCGGCGGTAGACGCCGGCCAGCCATTCGAGCAGCAGCGCGTGGTCGAACGCCTCGGCCAGCGTCCGCCCGTAGGCGATCGCGCCGTGGTTGCGCAGGATCGCCGCCCGCCGGTCTCGGAGTGCTGCCGTCGCCGCGCTGGCGAGTCCGTCCGAGCCGAACCGCACGTACGGCGCGACCCGCACCGGCCCGCCGAGCGTGGTGATCGCGTAGTGGATCGCCGGCAGCTGGTCGCGGCCGGCTGACAGCGCGATGACCTCGGGGGAGTGGGTATGCGCGATCGCCCGGGCGCTCGTCGCGGCATAGATGGCCAGGTGCATCGGGGTCTCGCTGGACGGCACCTGCGGGCGCGTCGACCTCGGTGCCGTCGAGCCCGACGACGGCGATCTCGTCGGGACGCAGCTCGCGGTAGCTGATGCCGCTCGGCGTGATGGCCACGAGGTCGCCCAGGCGCACGCTCAGGTTGCCCGCACTGCCGACGGCCAGTCCGTCGTCAAGCAGGCGTTCACTGTAGGCGACGAGCTGCTCGCGGGCTGCGCACAGCTCGGCCGCGTTCCGGTCGTACACTACGCCTGGATGTTAGACGGACGTCCGGCAAAAATACAGAGTGTCCCTCGCGCCCTTGCGCCGTCCCCAACCGCCCCGCCCCTACAGCAGCATGTCCCTACATACTGCTGTTACGGGCGCTGGAACGACAGCAGCATGGTCCTACTTACTGTCATCAGGACAGCAGTAAGTAGGACCATGCTGTCCTCCGAACGGACAAAGCTGCACCCGCGTGGCCCGGATTAGTGCTGGGAGCTTGCCCGCGAAATGCTTGCGGGCAAGCTCCCAGCCGAAAATCCAGGGTAATTTGTGCATCTGCATGTGCAACATGCGTGTGCGGATGCACAATTGAGCGGGAAGGAGCGCGCTATGACAGTCCTCATGCTCCTGGTGTTCATTGCCGCTGGCGGGTTAGGCATTGGCGCCATGCTCGTCGTTGTGGTGATCATTGGAGTCCGCCTCGAAGAAAGACGCGCGACGCTTCTCGAGCCGAAGCCGCCGGGCGTTTCGGCGCTGCTCGCCCGCCATGTGCTTGGAGCCTGCCGTCCCGGGCCGCGAGACGATGATGCAAGGTGACCTCGCGCCGGGTTTCGCAGATGCGGGACCAGCGTCTGAGCGCGGGGAATGCTGCTTCGAGTCGGTGCTTAGCCGGGCGGCAAGTCTGGGGGGCGTCGGTTTAGGGCGGTTGCGCTGGGTAGCTGGAGGGACGTAACCGGCTGAAATGGAGGTTAGTCAATGCCTGTTCTGGTAGTGGCTCTCATCGTCGTTCTTATTCTTTTCGGCGCGGGCTTCGCCCTGCATCTGCTGTGGTGGCTCGCGATTATCGCCCTGGTCGTGTGGCTGCTCGGCTTCGTCGTGCGGGGCGCGGAGACGGCAGGTCGCAGGCGGCGCTGGTACAACTGGTAGTCGGCCCCTGGCACCGCAGGTGAGCGAGGCTCGGTGTGCGATGCTGAGGCATGGCCAGCTGGTCTGATGCCGCCGAGTTCCTCGCCGCGCGGGATCCGGTGCTCCGGCGACTTGTCGCCGACGCCGGACTGCCCGACGTGCGACCGCCAGCCGAGTCACATTTCGGGGCGCTCGTGCGCGCGATCGTCTACCAGCAACTTGCCGGCGCGGCGGCGGCTGCCATTCACGGGCGGCTGATCGCCGCGCTCGGCGGTACGGCAGACCCCGAGCGGCTGCTGGCGCTGCCGGACGGGGCGCTGCGGTCCGCCGGGCTTTCGGCCCGCAAGGCGGCGTCGCTGCGTGACCTGGCCTCGAAGGTGCTGGACGGCACCGTGGTGCTGGCATCGCCCGGGCTGCAGGTCGAGAGTGACGCCGAGGTGACCGAGCGGCTGACCAAGGTGCTCGGCATCGGGCGCTGGACGGCCGAGATGTTCCTGATCTTCCAGTGCCAGCGACTCGACGTCTGGCCGACCGGCGACCTCGGGGTGCGCAAGGGTTTCGGACTGGCCTGGGGGATCGCTACGCCGACGGCTAAGGAGCTTGAGCCGCTCGGCGACCCGTTCAAGCCCTACCGGTCGGTGGTCGCGTGGTACTGCTGGCGGGCCGCCGAGTTGTATGGCGGCGCGGGGGACAGCGCGCTGACGAGGTAAGCGCAGGTTAAGCGGGGCTCAGGATGGGTAGCGGGACCGCACCCGAACCTGATGGGAGATGGCAGCCGTGTCAGCCAGCAGCGACGAGCCGTTCGCCGACCGAGAGACGCTCAACGACGTCGAGACCGATATCTACGAGGCGATCGCGACCCTGGAGTTCATCGGACGACAGGTCACCGCGCAGGACATCGCCACCGCCGCCGACCTCGACCAGGACACGGTGCGCGGCAAGCTCGACTCGCTCACCCAGCGCGGCGTCCTGGTCGCGGCCCGACAAGGTGACAGCATGATCTACGAGCCAGCGAACCGGGGCTGGAGCGCCGCGCCCGACCAGGCCGAGAACCCGCACCGGTAGCTCAGGCCGGCGGAACTGACCACTGATGGGGAGAGAACACTGACGGGGAGGCCATGACAACACCGACTGACAGCTGGGACTCGTCCTACACGGGCGATACGCCCGCCCCCTGGGATATAGGCCGTCCGCAGCTCAGGTTCAGGCGTCTCGCCGACCAGGGCCTGCTGACTGGTCAGCTGCTCGACGCCGGCTGCGGTACTGGCGAGCACGCGCTGCTCGCGGCCGCCTCGGGCGCGCAGGTCACCGGGGTCGACATAGCGACGACCGCGATCGGCCGGGCCCGGGCCAAGGCCGCCGAGCGCAGCCTGCGCGTTCGCTTCGAGGTCGCGAGCGCGCTGAACCTGGCTGACCTCGGGGCGACCTTCGACACGGTGCTCGACAGCGGACTCTTCCACGTCTTCGGCGACGACAACCGGGACCGCTATGTCGCGAGCCTGGGCTCGGTGCTGCGGCCAGGCGGCAGCCTGTACCTGATGTGCTTCAGCGAGCTTCAGCCTGGTGACGTCGGACCGAGGCGAGTCACGCAGGACGAGCTGCGAGGCGCCTTCGCCGACGGCTGGACCGTCGAGGACATCGTGGCCGATGCGTTCACGGTGCACCGGGAGTTCTACCCCGAAGGCGAGGCCCAGTCCTGGTTCGCGACCATCCGGCGGCAGTAGCTGGCGCGGGCGGGCGTTCGGCCTTCTCCGCGATCTCGTGACCGGTCGTGAAGCTGACGTACAGGTCGTCGCTCCGGCCCTGCCCTTGCAGGTAGAACAGCTCCTCGCAGCCGCACGCCGGGCACCGCCGCCAGATGCAGTACGGAGTGAGGTCGACGGCGAAGTCGGGGTGGCCCTCGTGGTAGGCGATCACGCTTCCGGCGTCGTACGGGGACTGGCATAACAGGCTGTGCGAGGGAAACGGTGCTCCTGGCCCGGCTAGGACATCAAGGGCGGCGAGGTAGGAGTGGCCGCTGCGGGCGACTCGCCGGACGAGCCCTAACCGGACGTGGGCGAGCGGCTCGACCGCGTCCATGATCGCGTCCGCCGTCGCGCTGGCTTCGTCAGCGCCCGTCTCCCGCCCGGATCGCAGCGAGATCTGCCGGCCGAGCAGGTACATCGTGCGGTGCAGGCGGCAGCGGGTCAGCGCCGGGCCGGCCGCCTTGCTGGCTAATCGGATCGCGCTGGCCACGGGATCGTCTGGCTGGTCCCGCATGGCCTTGGTCATCGTGCGCAGTGCCCTGATCCAGGATTCGAGCCCCGGCCCGTTCCGCGCGGTCTTGTGATGCCAGTCGCGCGTTCCGCCGGGGTCGAATAATCGGGCCTGGCACCAGCCGAAGGCGATGACCCCTAACGTGGCCGCGACCATCTCGGCGAGGCGCTGCGCCTTGACGACCCGGTCCGCAGGGTCGGTCGCGGTCGATAAGCGGCGGGCCGGATAGGCGACCGGGAACGGATATTGCTTGAGCTGGTGCCCGGTCATGTACCCGCCTTTCGCTTACTCCGACGACATCATGACGAGACAAGGATAAGCAAGGCACTCAGCGAAACCGAGCCACAGCAGTAAGTACCTACTTGCTGCTGTCGACGCCCCGGTTCCGACCGCACCATGGTCCTACTTACTGCTGTCCCAACGACAGTAAGTAGGACCATGGTGCTGACGCTTACCGGTCTTCAACAGCAGCAGGCAGGTACATACTGCTGCGGAAGCATGGCAGCTCTGTCATGCAGCCGCCCGGTTTGCTGCTCTATCCAGGTGACGGACTCAACCGACCTGGAGTAACCGGCCAATGCAGACAGCAGACGACCCGACGGTAGCCGTGGCAGTCGCCGACGAGTTCGAGGCGTTCGTCCGTGACGTAGAGCCTGCGTTGCGGCGCGCGCTCGTGGCGACCTTCGGTTTCGACGAGGGACGGGACGCGGCGGCCGAAGCGCTCGCCTACGCCTGGGAACACTGGGACAAGCTCAGGGCCGTCGCCAACCTGCCCGGCTACCTCTACCGGGTGGGCAAGACCAAGGGCTCGCGGCGCACCGGCATCACCCGTTCGTCGGTCCAGATTCACGCCGCGCGCGGGCTCGCCAGGCTGCGCGCCAGCCTCGGCATACAGACAGGGAGCTAGTAATGACCACGAGGAAATACCCGCAGCTCGCCGAGCTCATCGAAGAACGCGCGCCGACGATCACGACGGCCGAACTGGCGCAGCGGCGGGCCGGTGCCACCGCCGGCAACGTAGTGCGGCTCCGGCCCAGGGGCGTCCAGGTGGCGGCGGTGGTCGGAGCGGCGGCGGTAGTCGCTGGCCTGGTCGTGACCGGGGTGCAGCTCGGCGGCAGTCCGGTCCGGTCTCAGGCAGCACCGCCGCCCAGGCCGCAGCACCGCACGCAGCACGCTGTCCACGGGGTCAGGCTCACCGCGGCGATGGTCAGGCACATCGCCAGGGCGTCCGACCTCGCCCTGGCCACCGCCGGCCACGTGTTCGTGACATACACCGATGTGCTCGGGAAGTACCCAGATGGAGCGGGCAGTCTGGACATCACTTTTTCCAACCAGAACTTCAATAGCGTTTCGCGGCAGGGGAGTTCCCAGCCGTTCACCGAGCGGGTCGTCGGCGGACGGATCTTCCTCTTCGGCGACCCGCCGCCCGGGCAGCCGCTGCAGTGGTATCTGTCGACGACGGAGACGAGCGGTGGCCAGACGGTGCCTGACCCGCGCACGCTGCTGAGCGCGCTGCGGGCCACCGCCGGTTTCGAAGACCTCGGCCAGCAGGTCGTAGACGGGGTCAAGGTCGAGTACCTGAGGGCGACGAACGTCTCGGGCCTGAACACCCAGCTGCTGTCGCTGGGGCTGGCTGACCAGCCGATCGCTCAGCTTGACATCTGGGTGGACAGCAGCGGGGTGATCAGGTTCATGGACCTGAGCAGCCGAGCTGCCTACGACCGAGCACGGCGCCGATCCGTTGCGGAAGCTCGGGCTAGCTGGCCAGGGCGCGGCGTACCGCCGCGCCGCGCCGGCGCGAGACCGGCACGATGCGCCGGGGTCCGCCGTCCATGACGAGCGAGAGCTGGCCACGGAAGCCGTGCTCGATCTCGCTGACCCGCCGGCCGTTGACCACGAAGTGCCGGTGCGCGCGGATGAATCCCCGGCCGGCCAGCCCGGCGAGCAGCCGATCGAGTCCGCGGTCCCTGGCACGGACCCGGCCTCGGTCGGTCGTCAGCCAGACGGTGCTGTTTTCCGCTTCGGCGATGATGATCTGCTCAGGCCGCAGCACGATCTGCCGGTTGCCCTTGATCGCGAGTACGCGCTGCTCAGGGTCGGACGTCGCGGCGCCGGACTCGAAGCGGAGGTGCTCCCCGGCTGGCCCGGGCCGCTCGCCGAGTTCGCCCAGCACGCCGATGACCCGGTTGTGCTCGACTACGGGGTGCATGGTCAGCGGGACGATGTCGCCGACGGCCGGGACGAACGGCTCGGCGAAGCCGACCCAGGAGCGGTCGTGCCGGGCTTTGGCGACTCCGTCCCTGACGAGTTCGCGCAGCGCGGGATAGTCCAGCGCCCGGCCCAGCCTCGGGGCCGGTGATCTGGGTTCGCCGAGGTAGCTGGCCGCCACGACGGTGCCGCCGTTGTCGAGTGCGACCAGGGCCTGGCCGGGGCCTGGTCGACTCCGGGCGGACTCCAGCGCGGCTGCCAGGTCGGCGGCGTCACGGCTCGCCTGGACGCGCAGGTCTCGCTGGATGCCGCTGATCGCCTTGCGTAGCCAGGCCAGCACCTCGTGCGGCAGGGACATCCAGCCCGAGCAGATGGCCAGCACGGCGAGCGGCCTGGTCGTGGCCGGATCCCGGACCGCGATCCCCGCGCTCGACCACTGCTGCAGGCCGTCGCACCAGTGCTCGCTGCGCCTGACCAGGACGCCGTCGGGGGACTCGAGCGCCGTGCCGACGCCGTTGCTGCCGAAGGCGCTCTCCGACCAGGCCGACCCGGCCGTCAGGTGGGTGCGGTCGGCATGACGGCGGATTGCGTGGTCGCCAAGCGTGGCCAGGACCCGCCCTTGCCCGTCTGTGACGGTGACCAGTGCCCGGCCGGTGTCGGTCGCGAGTGCGGCGCCCGCACTGCCCAGCTCGGCCAGCACCTGGTCGGTCTGCAGCGGGTGGTCGCAGCAGTCGTCGGCGTCCGGGGCGACTGCCCCGCCTGGATCGACGCCGTAGCCGTCCCGGCAGCGGCGCCAGGACCGCGCGATCTCCGGCCGCACCGAGCCATCCCCGATGTCCTGCCCTGTGGCGAATCGTTCCCGGGCAGTCGCGGTCGCCCGGTCGCGAGCTTCCCAGTCTGATCCGGGTCGCATGGCCAGCCCCCCGTGCCGCTTGCGACACAGATGGTGCCGCTTGCTGCGTAGCTCTCGACAGCGGTATCCCCCTGCTGTCCATCATGGCAGGTCAGGTGCTCTGAGCCTGGGGGGAGGCTTCGCATGCGCGCTGTCGTCTACAAGAAGCCGTTCGAGGTAGCCGTCGAGGACGTGCCCGATCCGGCGATCGAGCATCCGAACGACGTGATCGTCAAGGTCGACGCGACCGCGATCTGCGGGTCGGACCTGCACATGTACGAAGGCCGCACGGCGGCGTCGCCCGGCCTGGTGTTCGGGCACGAGAACCTGGGCACCGTCGAGGACGCCGGGTCCGGGGTGGTCAGCCTGCGGCGCGGTGACCGGGTGGTGATGCCGTTCAACGTCGCGTGCGGGTTTTGCAAGAACTGCGTGGCGGGATTCACCGGCTTCTGCCTGACCGTGAACCCTGGCTTCGCCGGCGGCGCGTACGGCTACGTCGCCATGGGGCCGTACGTCGGCGGACAGGCCGAGCACCTGCGGGTGCCTTTCGCGGACTTCAACTGCCTGAAGCTACCGCCGGGGGAGCAGCGGGATTCGGACTACGTGCTGCTCGCCGACATCTTCCCGACTGGATACCACGGCTGTGAGCTGGCTCAGGTCTCGCCCGGTGAGTCGGTCGCCGTCTACGGCGCCGGTCCCGTCGGGCTGATGGCCGCCTACTCGGCGCTGCTGCGCGGTGCCGCCAGGGTCTTCGTGGTGGACCGGGTGCCCGAGCGCCTCGCCAAGGCGGAGCAGATCGGCGCGACGCCAGTGGACTTCAGCCGGGGTGATCCCGCCGAGCAGATCAAGGACCAGCTCGGCGGCGAAGGCGCCGACAAGGGCGTGGACGCCGTCGGCTACCAGGCGCAGGCCCACGAGGGACAGCGGGAAGAGCCGGCCGGGGTGCTCAACGCGCTGATCGACACCGTGCGCGCGACCGGCAGGCTCGGCGTGCCCGGCCTGTACGTCCCGACCGACCCGGGCGGGGTGGACGAGCAGGCGTCGCACGGCCAGCTGCTGGTCTCGATCGGCCGCATGTTCGAGAAGGGCCTGCGGATGGGGACCGGCCAGTGCAACGTCAAGCGCTACAACCGGCAGCTGCGTGACCTGATCACGGCCGGCCGGGCCAAGCCCAGCTTCGTCGTCTCGCACGAGCTGCCGCTCGACCAGGCGCCGGGCGCGTACAGCAAGTTCGACCAGCGTGTCGACGGCTACACGAAGGTCATCCTGCGGCCGGCGGCCTAGCGCCGGTCAGCGACGTGCACCGAAGGGAGCTAGCCGATGGTTACCCAGCAGCCGACGATCACCCTGCAGAACGCGCAGCGGGTCGTGGACGCCTCGCGGCAGCGGGCGCAGCAGATCGGCGTGCCGATGAACATCGCCGTCGTCGACGAGGGCAACAACCTGATGGCGTTCGCCAGGATGGAGGGCGCCTGGCTGGGCAGCATCGACATCTCGCAAGGCAAGGCTTACACGGCCCGCGCCTTCGACATGTCCACCAAGGACCTCGCCCCGCTGTGCCAGCCGGGTCAGCCGCTGTTCGGCATCCAGGCCAGCAACCAGGGGCACCTGGTCATCTTTCCCGGAGGCATCCCGCTCACCGAGAACGGCGCCGTCGTCGGCGCGGTCGGGGTGAGCGGCGGCTCGGTCGACCAGGACCACGACGTCGCCGCTGCGGGCGCCTCCGGACTAACGTAGCCGCCGGATGCTGGGCGGCTCGACCCAAACTCAGCGCCAGCAACTCAGCCGGCGATGTCGATCTTGGCGACCACCTTGACCGGCGTCACCCTGACCACCATCTCGGGCGGCACGCCGTTGCGGCGACCGTAGTCGTCCGCGCGGTCGGCGCCCATGTACCGGCCGCCGATCCTGGTTCCCCAGGTCAGCAGTTCGCCGGGGTCCTGCGACAGCCTCGCCGTGCCCGCGACGGTGACGAAGCTGAACGGCGGTTGCTCGTCGTCCCAGCACAGTGACACCCGTGGGTCGCGGAGCAGGGCCTTGCCCTTGATGGTGTCGGCCGAGGTCATGAAGACGATCTCGTCGCCGTCGAGGTCCACCCAGACCGGCGCCACGTGCGGCGCCCGTCCGCCCGGACGACGGCGAGCTTCGCCGTCCTCGCCGGGGTCGCCAGCACGAAGTTACGCCACCAGCCTGGTGGCGCATCGCTATAGCCCATGCTCTTCAGCATGGCATACGCCTGGACGCGTCTTGCTGGCCTGTCATTGGCAGCTGGCCTGTCATTGACAGGCCAGGTCACCAGACCATAATCATGATTATTGGTGACAATGGGAGCCAAAGGGCGGCTGTCGGGTTACCGATCAGCGCCGCCGTGCCTCGAACCGGGTCGAAGCAATGGCTCGGTTACGACCTTAGGAGGGTCGATGAGGTATCGGCGATTTCAGCGATTTCTCGCTGGCACGCCAGCGATCGCGGCGGCGGCCACGATCGTGCTATCGATCAGCGGCGCTCCGGCGCAGGCGGCCAGCCTGCCGCTGGAAGGCGAGTCTGCTGCGTTCTTCGCCTCGACACTGCCGGTGAATTTCAACGCCTCACCACCAGGTGCCAACGTGCCGTGCCGGCCGTCGGCAGCCCATCCGGACCCGGTGGTGCTGGTCGAAGGCACCTTCGCCAGCATGTCCAACAGTTTCGGCGCGGTCTCCCCCGACCTCGTCAACAATGGCTACTGCGTGTTCGCCTTCAACTTCGGGCAGACGCTGCTGGGCACGGGCATCTACGCCACCGGTGACATCCGCACGTCGGCCGCAGTACTGTCGGCCGAGGTCAACCACGTGCTGTCCGTGACCGGAGCCAGCAAGGTCGACATCGTCGGCTGGTCGCAGGGCGGCATGCTGCCCAGGTACTACATCGACAATCTGGGCGGTGCCGCCAAGGTGAACATGCTCGTCGGCTTCGCGCCGTCGAACTTCGGCACGACCGTGGACGGGCTCACCACGTTCCTGGCCAACCTGGGCGTCCTCGGCCTGGACTCGGCGCTGCTGTCGGTCACCTGCACGGCCTGCGTGCAGCAACTGCAGGGGTCGTCGTTTCTGACCAGCCTGAACAAGCAGCCGACCGTGCCGGGAGTCAAGTACGTCGTGATCGAGACGCAGGACGACGAGGTCGTGACGCCGTTCACCAACGCCTTCCTGCCTGCCGGTCCCAACGTGCAGAACATCACGCTGCAGAACCAGTGCCCGCAAGATGCCAGCGACCACATCTCGATCCCGTACGACTCGAACGCGCTGCAGGACATGATCAACGTCCTTGGTCCTGACTCGTCCGGCTTCCAGCCCTCGTGTGCCTCGGTAGGGCCGATCTTCGGCAACGTCTGAGCGGAGCACCGACCTCGCGGGAATCTGGGTGGCTGGCGTGCGGCCAGCCGCCCGGATTTCGGGCATGCTGGCAGCGTGAGCGAAGCTATCGATCGCAGCCACGGTCACCCCGACCACGCCGAGCACGACCATGGTGATCACGAGGACGGTGATCACCATCATGCCGAGCAGGCGCACGCCGAGCACGACCATGGCGACCATGGCGACCATGCTCATGGCGAGCACGGCGACGGGGAGCACGGCCACGGGGAGCACGGCCACGGGGAGCATGGCCACGATCATGATGGCGGGCTGATCGGGCGGCTGCTGCACCTGGTCAGGCCGCATTCCCACGAGGCCGGCGACAAGGTCGACGCGGTGATGGAGGCCAGCGCGCAGGGTATGCGCGCACTGTGGATCTCGCTCGCCGTGCTCGTGGTCACGGCGGCGCTCCAGGCCGTGGTGGTGGCGCTGTCCGGCTCGGTGGCATTGCTCGGCGACACGCTGCACAACGCAGCCGACGCGCTGACCGCAGTACCCCTGGCCGTCGCGTTCGTCGCTGGACGGCGACCGCCGAACCGGCGGTACACCTACGGCTACGGCCGGGCAGAGGACCTGGCCGGCGTCGTCATCGTCCTGGTCATGGCCCTGTCCTCGATCGCGGCCGCATGGGAGGCGGTGGATCGGCTCGCGCATCCCCGGACGGTGACCAACCTGGTGGCTGTCGCCATCGCCGCGCTCATCGGCTTCGCCGGCAACGAGATCGTCGCCCAGTACCGGATGAGAGTCGGGCGCACCATCGGCTCGGCGGCGCTGGTCGCCGACGGGCTGCACGCGAGAACCGACGGCTTCACCTCACTGGCCGTGCTGCTCGGCGTCGGTGGCGTCGCCCTCGGCCTGAACTGGGCCGACCCCGTGATCGGCCTGGTCATCACGGTCGCCATCCTGGCCGTGCTCCGACAGGCGGGCCGCGAGGTCTACCGTCGCCTGATGGACGCGGTCGACCCGGCGATCGTGGAGCAGACCGAGCAGACGCTCCGCGCTGTCCCGGGAGTGCTAGACGTGGGCCAGGTCAGGCTGCGCTGGATCGGGCACCGGCTGCGGGCCGAATGCGAGATCATCGTCGACTCGCTCGCCACCGCCATCCAGGCCCACCAGACCGCGGTGGCAGCCGAGCACTCGCTGCTGCACGCGCTCCCGCGCCTGTCCGCCGCCCTAGTCCACGCCGATCCAGCGCCAGTGCCCGGTGCCGGCGACCCGCACGAACTCCTAGCCCCCCACCGAGGCGAGGACTAACGATCACCCAACGTAGACCCGAGCCCAGCCCCGGCCCCGGCCCCAGCCCCAGTCCCGCCCCACCCGAGGGCCCCGGCCCCAGCCCCAGCCCCAGCCCCAGCGCCAGCCGCAGCCCGGCCGCAGCGCCAGCCCTCACGCTAGCCGGGCGCCCTCGCGGCCGCGCCAAGGTCGCCGATCCTTACGTCGAAGACACTCCGCCCCGGCCCGTTAGCCCCATAAGAAATCATTTCTCCTATTTCGGTCAACCCTCAACCCCAACTTGAGGCCCAGTAAACTCACAACGACCGCGCCCCAGCACCAGCAAACTCACAACGACGGGCCGGTCGGGCGGGGTGGGGTGCGCCCCAGCACCAGCAAACTCACAACGACGGGCCGGGGTCGGGCGGGACCCGGAGTGGACCGGGCCGGGGCCGGAGCCTTGGGCGGGCCTTCGGGCCGGGCGGGCCTTCGGGCTGGGCTTCGGGCGGGGCTTCGGGCGGGTCGGCGGCGTGGGGCCAAGGGGCCGGGCCGGAGTTTGTTTAGGCGCGGGCGCTTAGCAGGACGCCGGCCATGATGACTCGCTCCGAGGTTCGGTTCTGCCAGTCGTGCGGGACGCCGGGCTGCTGCACGACTGAGTCTCCTGGGCCGAGGGTGACTTCG
This sequence comes from uncultured Actinomycetota bacterium, assembly GCA_963737865.1. Lineage (GTDB taxonomy): Bacteria > Actinomycetota > Actinomycetes > Streptosporangiales > Streptosporangiaceae > Chersky-822. Next base: position 341,025 of record CAVTUG010000003.1, read on the forward strand.
GCGTTGCCGACGACGAGGGTGACCTGCCCGCTCAGCACGGTGACGTAGTCGAGCGTGTCGGTCGCGTGAGCGGCCTGGAAGCCCTCCGCCCCCGCGTCGAGGGTGCCATCGCTCTCTGGCTCGACGGCCGGGGCGATCTCCACGATGCGGAAGCAGGTGCCGCCCTGCGGGGGCTCGAGTGCCCAGGTCCCGGTCGTGGTATCGGCGTCGAACGCAACCGGCGGCGTACGGTCAGTGACCCAGAGCTCGGTCGTGGTGTAGCGGCCCGCGTAGATGACCGTGGGCGGCTGACCCTGCTGCACGATGACTGGGCTGCCGGATTTGTCGAAGCCGGTGACGACCCTGTTCATGACGTTGCCTCCCCGTTGACTGATTCTTACCTTCATACCCGATAAGACGGCTCTGCCGGAAACCGGCAGTGTAACGCCGTGATACCGATAGAGGCGGGCGGGACTTTTCACCCAAGTGTTCACGAATGATGGCTGTCATCTGGGGTAACCGGATGCGGTCCGTGGTTTGGGCGGTAACCCCCGGGGGCGCTGGAGGCCGGAGGCACGTGCATGAAGGATGACGTTGGCGTCCAGGGCATACCTCGGGTACCCCAGGTACCAGGCGGGTCTTGGCTCGACGGCGCGACTGGCGGCCTGCCCCCAGTGGTGGAGCAGGCGTTCGACGCCGACTCGCTTTACCAGCTCCGTGCCTGTGTCGCGGCGCACGCGGCCGAGTCCGGTCTTTCGCGCCAGCGGCGCGACGACCTGGTCATGGCCGTGCACGAACTGGCGGCCAACACGGTCAGGCACGGGCCCGGTCACGGCCGGGTCCGGGTGTGGCGCTCGGGCTCGACCATGATCTGCGAGGTCAGCGACGACGGCACGCCCCCGGCCGCCGATGCACCTCAGACTGCCGCTACACCTCAGGCCGTCGCTTCTGCCCAGGCCGGTGATTCGGCTGAGGCGGGCGCTTCAGCCGAAGCCGGCGCTTCCGCCGAGACCGGCCATCCAGCTCAGGCCGGCGCTTCAGCCGAGACCGGCCATCCAGCTCAGGCAGGCGTTTCAGTCCAGTCAGCTGATCCGTCGACGGTGAACGGCGGTGACTTCCCCTGGCCGACCAAGCCAGGCCACGGCCTGTGGCTGGTCAGGCAGATCAGCGACCGCTCCCTGGTGCGTCAGGATGCGCACGGCGTGACGGCGGTCGTCAGCTTCTGCGCCGACCCGGCCGGATCGGTCGGTCAGGCCGGGTCGGCGCAGTCCGCCGGTAACTGGTGACGCCAGCCTCGGCCAGCCTCGGCCAGGCTGGCGTGACTAGGAGCCGGCGGCAGCGATGAACTTTGCCCTCATGTCGGCTGGCAGCCTGCCGCGATCCTTGACTTCCAGGCCCTGGTTGCGCGCCCACCGGCGAACCTCAGACGAGGCTGGCCAGTTGCTGCCTGCGCCGTTGCTCATGCGGTAGGCGGTCCTGGTGACCTTTCGCCCGGCATCCATGTACCTGTCCAGCGTCTGCCTGAGCCGTGCCAGATGCGCGTTGTTCAGGTCGATCTCATATTCGGTGCCTTCGAATCCGAAGCGGATTCTCGACTCAGCGGCGCTTCCGTCGAGGTCGTCCACTAAGAAGGTCTGTACTTTCTGTGACATTGATACTCCTTTACTAGCCTGGGCGGGATCTTGGCGTTCGCGCTACCCGGCTAGTCGCGGGAGAATTCCTCTGTCCCGCGATGAGTTCATCAAATGTGATGGTAGCCGCTAATGCGGCGACGGTGACGGGCGGCAGGTCCTGCACTTGGTGCTTGCTCAGGTTCAGGGTGATTCCGTCTTCGACGCTGGTGACGGCGGCGATCGGAATGGCGACCTGCTTGCGTCCCCACAAATGCCCTTCTTGCAGCAATACGTGGGTGACGTGGTCGTTGCCCGGGTCGATCACCAGTCCGTGGACGTGACCGATGGCGCCGTCGGTCGCCTGCACTCGCTCGCCCCGGCGCACCGATACCTCGCCGAGCGGCACGGTGTCGTAGGTGATGGTCTGGGAGACCTGGCCCATCTCGGCGGCGGCCATGGCCGGACTGTCCAGGCTGTAGTACGGCCAGGAGAGTACCTGCTCAGGCCCGTATACGGCGTAGCCCCTGGTCCCGGGGACGAACTGGGTCTCTTCCGCCGAGCCGAGCTGCTCGAACTCGGTGAGCGTGCAGCTGAGCCTGATCCCGTGCGGGTCGACGGCAGCTAGCTCGATCGGGACCAGCCGCGCGAGCCCGAGCCGGTGCTCAGGCTCGACCACCAGGTGCGTCATGACACACGACACGGGGTTGACCACGACTCTGATCAGCCCGCCGCACGGCTCACCTGAGCAGTTGACCTTCGTGCCGATCGTGAACGGCACCGCTTCCGCCATGACGCCTCCCGTTCGGAATTCCCGCGAAATGCGAGCTTTGGCGAGTACCTCGGCTTTCTCAGGGTCGAACTCGTCATGCTTTCCCGGCTGTCTGCAGCGCGGCATCACCCGGCGCGGGTGAGTCACCGAGTGAACCGGATCGCCGATATCAGTTGCGGCCGGCCCGCGCAGCCCTCTACCGTGCTGCGCCGTGGAGACAGATGCCGTGGGAAACAGACGCAGCCGTAGCGACCGTCAGGCAGGCCCTGCGCGCGCTCGGCGCGGCGGGGGAGGTGCTCGTACTGTCCGAGCCCGTGCCGACGGCGGTCGCGGCCGCCGCCGCACTCGGCTGCGAGGTGGCCGCCATCGCCAACAGCCTGATCTTCGATGCGGGCGGCGTCCCGCTGCTGATCCTCGCCAGCGGCGCCCACCGGGTCGATCTGACCAGGGTCGCCCAGCACCTCGGCACCGGCAAGATCCGCCGGGCCACCCCCGAGTTCGTCCTGACGCACACCGGCCAGCAGGTCGGAGGCGTTGCTCCGGTCGGGCATCCAATCCCGTTGCGAACGGTGGTCGACGTGGCCTTGGACCCGTTCCAAGTGGTATGGGCAGGTGCCGGTCACGAGCAGGCCATGTTCCCGACCTGCTTCGACGAGCTGGTCAAGATCACTAACGGCACCCCGATGGACGTCGCCGGTCAAGGCTAAGTCCGGCGTCGACGGTCTAAACGTGGTACTACTCATGGCATCACGGCGCTTAGCGCGCAAAAGGCGGCTATGGCGGGGTACTCCCCTGGCCAGGACGGCGATCATTTCCGGAGTTGAATGTCATGGGTCTTCCAGGTGGAAATATCGTCCGCCCCGCTGCCCCCAGGAAACGACTATGGCGACGAGGCGTCGGGATCAGCGTGGCCTCGGCGCTGGCGTTGCCCGCTTTGCTAGTCACCGCTCAGGCCGCGAACGCGGGCTGGCTGGAGCAGACCACGCCGCCGGTCAGCGGGGGCAGCTTCTGGGGCCTGGCCGGGGTGTCGTGCGTCTCGCCGAACGTCTGCATGGCGGTCGGTGAAGCCATGGCTCCGAGCACCCAGCCGCTGGCCGAGCTGAAGGACCGGGGAGCCTGGTCGGTGCTGACGGTTCCCGAGCCGACGCTCGGCAGCGTGCTCAGCGGCGTCTCCTGCGTCTCGGCTACGCGCTGCGAGGCGGTGGGTAACTCGCCAGCCTGGCGCGGCCACCTTGCCGCTCGCGGAGGTCTGGAACGGCTCGACGTGGCAGATTCAGGCGACCCCGGTCCTGCCCGGCGCGACCCAGCACTCCCTCAGCGCGGTGTCGTGCACCTCGGCGACCAGGTGCGTCGCGGTCGGCGCGGTGACCAAGGGCAGCCGCGACCTGTCGTTCGCCGAGCGCTGGGACGGTCACCACTGGAGCCTGCTGACCCCGCCGAGCCCGCCCAAGGGGACCCGCAGCGAGTTCAACGGCGTTTCCTGCACGTCAGCGACGCGGTGCGTGGCGGTCGGCGACAGCACCAAGGGCAGTCAGACGTCCGCGCTCGCCGAGGTCTGGAACGGCTCGAAGTGGGCAGTGCAGCAGACGCCCGATCGGCCGCAGGGCAAGGACAGCCAGCTGGACTCGGTGTCCTGTACCTCGGCCAGCGCCTGCATGGCCGGCGGGGACGGCCTGGCCGAGCGCTGGAACGGCAAGAAATGGTCGCTGGAGACGATCCCCAGCCCGCACGGCGGGACCGATCTGGTGGGCGTGTCGTGCGTGCGGGCCGGGGTCTGCTACGGCGTCGGCTTCTTTTTCATCGACGGGGTCGAGAACAGCACCGCCGAATTCTGGAATGGCTCGTCGTGGTCAGTCGCCGCCGTCCCCATCACGACGTCGGAGGACTCGAGCGGCCTGTCCGCCGTGTCCTGCACGACGGCCCAGGACTGCACGGCGGTGGGTTTCTATCACGACCCGGTGAACGGCAACCGTGCGCTCGCCGAGGATTTCGCGCTGCGCTGGCAGGATGTGTCGCCGCCGCCGCTGAACGACGTGTTCTCCGCCGACCTCAGCGCCGTGTCGTGCGCGGCGCCGCGAGCCTGCGTCGCGGTCGGTACCTTCGAGCAGGCCAGCGGGTTCGACGCGTTCTCCGAAGCCTGGAACGGCAGCATCTGGTCGACTGCGCTGCTGCCCCAGGCCAAGATCAGCAACGCGGCTGGGATTAGCTGTACCGGGCCGAACTCCTGCATCGCGGTGGGGGACCTTCTCGTCGGGGGCCTTCCCGTTGTCAAGGCATGGCGCTGGAACGGCGTCGGGTGGGTGGCGCAGCGTGTCCCTCGCCCTGCGAGCGCGGCCAGGAGCTTCCTGCTCGCCGTCTCGTGCACGTCCTCCAGCGCGTGCACCGCGGTCGGCGAGTCGGTCGGCCGCAAGGGCAAGCAGGCGACGCTGGCCGAGCGGTGGAACGGCAAGACCTGGACGATCCAGCGCACGCCTGATCCGGGCGGTACTTCGCTCAGCACCGAGCTCGGATCGGTGTCCTGCGGGTCGGCGACGTCGTGCGTGGCGGTCGGGGCATCCGCGCTCGGCCGGCTGGTCGTGCGGTGGAACGGCAAGACGTGGGCGGCCCAGTCGGTCCCGGTACCCAAGGGCGGCAGCGGCGGGTTCCTCTTCGACGTGTCGTGCACCTCGGCGAGCGCGTGCACGATGGTGGGGGATTTCTCGCACAGATCGAAGATCTTGCCGCTGGCCGACCGGTGGAACGGCAAGAGCTGGACGTCGCAGAACGTCCCGGCTTCGGTGAGTCCGACCGGGCTGGCGACCGTGTCCTGCGTCAATGCCAGCTCGTGCTTTGCCGCAGGCTTCCAGAACGGCTCCGACTTCGTGGCGTTCGGCGAGCACTGGAACGGTAAGAAGTGGGGCAGGCAGCCGATGCAGCTCCCGGCCGGCGCGCTGTCCACGACGCCGGCTGACCTGTCGTGCAACTCCGACCGCGCCTGCATGGCCGTCGGGTCGTATACGGACTCCTCGTCGAACGACCAGATGCTGGCTGAGCAGTATTCATAGTCTCAGCCGTAGTGGCGCAGGCGCGGCCAGAGGGCGCGCCAGCTGGCCGACGGCTGGGTGCACAGGCCGATGATGACGGGCGTCCAGTCGTTGTGCACGCCGTACGGAGCGTGGTAGGTGGCGACTGGGCGGCAGCTCGCGAAGTACGGCTTCAGCATGTGCAGGGCGTCTACCGTGAGCACTGCCTTGTCCGAGACCGTGCCCGGTCCCCACATCCAGTAAGCGTTGTGGCCGGAGAGGACGGGCGGCAGCTTCGAAGGCTGGCCGAGCACCTGGATGGCGGCGGCCTCGCCGTAGTAGCCGGCGAAGATCGAGGTAGGCGGCTCGCCTGCCTTGGCCAGGGCGCTGGCTTCGGCGTCGACGGCCCGGGCGAGCTGGGGGAAGCCGATGGTGTCGCCCACGTTGGAGTTCTGCTGGCTGGAGGCCGGCAGCCGGTGCACTGCGGTCACCGGGATCAGCGGCATGCCGATCGGCAGGATCAGGGCCGCGCCGACCAGCGGGGCGGCGAACGCCAGGATGCGGCGAGTGCCCGGTCTGCTGCTGCGGGCGGCCCAAGCCTGCGCGGCGGCCGCCCCGGCACCGAGGATCACCGGGGCGAGCCCGTCGGCGTAATACGGCTTGCCGGGCACCCAGGCCAGGACATATGCCATGACCAGCGTGCTGGCGACGGCGAGGAACCTCAGCTCCGGCGTCCGCCACAGCCGCACGAAGCCGGCGACTACGAGCGGGGCCGCCAGCAGCCCGAGGTACACGAACTGGGCTGGGATGCCGCCGAGGTAAGCGGCGGCTGAGTCGTTCTGCTGGTGCAACGCCGAGGACATAGCGAGCTGCGGCCAGCCGTGCGTGACTTGCCAGGCTAGGGTGGGCGCCCAGATGACGGCCGCGATGGCGGCGCCGATCCAGAGCCAGCGGGTGCGCAGCACGCCGCGATCTGACGAGGCGGCGAGACCGGCGGTGAGCGCGAGCAGGAGCGTGACCAGCAGATAGTTGTCCTCCAGCCCGATACCCGCCGCGATGCCGGCCCCGACCCACCAGCGCGGCTTGCCCTGGAGCAGTGCGGTCGCCGCGCAGAGCAGGACCATCGACCAGGCCAGCAGTTCCAGCGGCGTGGTGTTGCCCAGGTGATCGGCGCCGAGCAGGACCGGGGTGCAGGCCATGGCGATGGCTGCCAGCACCTGGCCGAGCGGCGGGCACCGAAGAGAGCCGCGAACCGCGCCGCCGTGACGACCACGGCACCGCCGGCGAGGGCGGGGATGACCCTGATCGCGGTCGGATTCAGGCCGAAGATGGCGGTGGTCTTGTCGAGCAGCGGCATGAGCGGCGGCTGGTCCACGTAGCCGAGCGCGAGATGACGGCCTGCTTCGATGAAGTACAACTCGTCCTGCATGAAGCCGTACCGGCCGCTGACGGCGAGTTCCAGGGCGACGAAGATCGCTGCGACGACCCAGACCGATGCGGGAAGGGGACTCGGGGTCGCCCGGACAGGAGCCGCAGGGTCCGGGTGGCTGGGTCCGGGCTGGCTGGGGCCGCTGGGCTGGCCGCGCTCCAAGCGGCCGGGGCGGTGGTCGCTGGTGTTGCTGGTGGTAGTGATGTTGCAGGGATGGCTGTGTCGCCGGGGTCGTCCATCGGATACCTCCTGCGGTGCTCTGTCAGGAGACCCGGCTGAGTCAGGTCCTCCGGCAGCGCTTCCAAAAACTGATATCACAATGATAGGTCAATGATAGGTGTTTGGCTATGCCGGTGGCCGGCCGTTGTCCTAACAGCAGCATGGTCCCCCCTACTGCTGTAAACCCGCACGAAACGTGGACAGCATGGTCCTACTTACTGCTGTCCCAACGACAGTAAGTAGGACCATGCTGCTGTCGTCGCACCCGTTCCAACGACAGTAAGTAGGACCATGCTGCTGTCGCTGCGCGTCGTCGCCGGACCGACCTCATCGGGGTGGGTCTGGTCCGGGGGCGGGTCTAGCCGAGGATGCGTCTGGTCCGGGGGTGGGTTTAGCTCGGGGTGGGTCTAGCTGGGTGGTTTTGCCGGGGTGGGTCTAGCCGGGGGTGGGTCTGGTCCGGGTGGGACTAGCCGGGGGTGGGTCTTGCTCGCGGGTGGGTCTCTGTCGGGGGTTAGCTGGCGGTGGGGAGGCCGTGACGGGTGACGAAGGCGGCGACGTCTTCGCGGCGGATGACGCTGGCGAGCAGCTCGGGGAATTTGTCGGGGGTGCAGGCGAAGGCCGGCGCGCCGAGCGCCGCGCACGCGGCCGCGAGCTCGTGGTCGTAGGACGGCGCGCCATCGTCGGACAGCGCGAGCAGCACGATCAGGCGGACGCCGCTGTCGACGAGGGACGCGAGCCTGCGCAGCAGCGCGCTCTGGTCGCCGCCCTCGATCAGGTCGGAGATCAGCACCATGATCGTGTCAGACGGGCCTGGTCACCAGCGACTGCCCGTAGCTCACCGCGCCGTTGATGTCGGTGCCGCCGCCGAGCTGGGTGGCGAACAGCACGTCGACCGGGTCGGCGAGCTGATCGGTGAGGTCGACGACCGAGGTGTCGAAGACGACGAGCTGGGTCCGCACGGCGCGCAGCGAGGCGAGCGACGGCGGCCATGACGCCCGAGTAGACCACCGACGACGCCATCGACCCGCTCTGGTCGACCAGCAGGATGACGTCCTGCAGCGCGCGATCCGGCGGCGGCGGGCGTAGCCGATCAGCTGCTCGGCGATGATCGTGCGCAGCTCGGGCTGGTAGTGCCGCAGGTTCGCGCGGATCGTCGCGGGCCAGTCGACGTCGGCGAGCCGGGCTTCGATGTGCGGGCCGAGCGGTCCAGCGCGCCGAGCACGGCCCGGTGCAGCTCGGTCTGCATCCGCCGCTCGATCTCGGCGACGACCTGGCCGACGACGATCCGCGCCGTCTGCCTGGTCTGCTCGGGCATGCCGAGCCGAGCGCGAGCAGCGTGCTGACCAGGTGCACGTCGGGCTGGACCGCGGCGAGCAGCTCCGGTTCGAGCAGCAGCTGGCGCAGGCCGAGCCGGTCCATCGCGTCCTGCTGCAGCACCTGGACCACCGGCGTCGGGAAGTAGGTACGGATGTCGCCGAGCCAGCGGTGCACCGACGGGCGCCGAACTGCCGAGCCCGCCGCTGCGGCGGCCGCCGTCCGGTCGCTCGTCGTACACGGCGGCGAGCGCACCGGTCCATGGCCAGCATCCCGGTCGGAAAGGCCGCCGCCCATGCCCTGGCTGTCACTCGCCCGGCGGCCGGTTGCTCCGTCTGGCCCCCGGTCGCGCCGCGCTGCCGAGCACCAGCCGCCAGCGCCGCAGCCCGCTCCGCCCGCTCGGCAGGTCGGCCCGCTCGGCCGTGCCGGTCGCCTCAGCCAGGCGCCTCCACGCCCAGCGCGGTCGCGAGGACCGGCAGGATCTGCGCGATCCGGTCGGCGTCCCAGTCGTCGGCTCGCGGCAGCTGGCTGTCGGTCGCCGCCGAGCCGCCGCCGCGGCCAGCCGCACGCGCTCGCCCATCTGCCGCCGCTCCGGCCAGGGGAACTGCGCGAACGCGCGGCGCAGCAGCGGCAGCGCCTCCTCGAACGCCGCGCCGGGCAGCCCGCACAGCCAGTCGTCGAGCAACTGCCACAGCGCGCCGTCGCGCAGCAAGCAGCGAGCCCTGACCCGCGCAGGAATCCCTCCAGCCAGCGCCGGCCACGTGCCGCGGCGTCGCGCGCGGACAGCGCCGCGGGCGAGCGCGGCGGCTCGACCTCGCTCGCGGGTCGAGCAGCTCGGCGTCGTGCAGCAGTCGCACGCACCGGCCGGCGACTCAGGCCGGGAGCACCGGCCAGGTCGGCGACCGAGCGCTGCGCGGCTCGCCAGGCCGCGAGCTGCGCGTCGGTGCCGATCAGCGTGACGCGCTTCGTGCGCCGCCTCGATCGCGGCGAGCATGTCACGCGGCCGCCGTGTCGTCCAGCGAAGCGCATGCGGCCGGCAGGCCCGGCGCAGACCCGGATCAGCAGGGAGTCGACGACCGCCCGGACCACGCCGGCGTCGGTCTGCCGAACGCTGCCGTACCTGCATCACCCGGGCGAGCGGCGGCACGGCGGCCATGAGCTGCGCAACGTCGCCGGTCCGCGCCGACCGCTGCTCGAGCGCGGCGGTCACGGCCGCCAGCGCCGCGGGCAGATCGGCCAGCACGACCGCCTCGACCAGGGCGGTGATGGCCGGCAGCGGGCCGCCGACGCGGCCTGCTCGGCCACGACCGCGGCGGCCGCCGCCTGCGACGGTCGTCCCGTACCTGGCTCGCTCGATCAGCGCCGACCAGGTACTCCGGCTGCCAGCGCAGTCGCCAGGCTTCCTTGAAGGTGCCCTCGCCCCGCGCTGTCGTGACCCGGCCCCACGGCACGTCGAGCAGCCTGAGCCGGTGCAGCAGGCGTGAGCGTTCCCGGTCGGTGTCACCGCGCAGGTCGAGCTCGACGTCCTTGTCGGCCGCCGTGGGCTTGAACTTCAGCCGCCTGCATCGGCGCTTCGAAGTCGGCCTGCAGCGGGACGACGGGCACGTCGGGCGGCACGGCGCCGAGTTCCTCGCCCGACGACGAGCTGCCATTGATCAGCCGCAGCGGGGTGTCGTCGCCGTGGCAGAGCACGGACCGCGATCGCGTCGGTGCAGCTCGGCCAGGCCGGGCAGCGACCGGCCGCGCACGGCGGCGAGCGCCTCGGCCAGCCTGACCGATTCGAGCGCGGCGGCGGTGGAGGCGGGCATGTCAGCTTCGCGCAGCAGGCCAGCCGCCTTGACGACCCACCGCTCCGTCACCCGGTCCGGCACTTCCCACAGGTGCGCGTACCAGCCGGGCGACGCGACCCCGGCACCGTAGCCGCTGGCCTGGGTCAGCCGCTGCGCCGTCCACGGCACCCAGGTGGCGCGGGTCTTGACCGTCGGCAGCCCGCGCAGCAGGTCGGCATCGGCGCGGGCGCTCGGCAACTCGGTCAGCGCAGGCGCGTGCCAGGCGCCGCAGACCACCGCGATCCGTTCGTGACCGGCCCGCACGGCGGCGCGGATGCCGGTGCGCATCGGCCGCCTCGCGCTGCGTTGCTCGCGCGGCCCGGGTGACCAGCCTTCCTCGGTCGCGACCTGCCGCAACTCGGTCATCGCCGCGGCAATCGCGGCGAACAGCTCCAGCGGGTCACCGCCCAGCCGGTGCTCGACGACGTCCTCCCACCAGCGCTCGGGGTCGTCGTGTCCGGCGGCCTCGCGACAGCCATCCAAGCGGGTCGGCCGCGACGGCCGGCCTCGGGCCGGGTTCGTCGGCATCGTCGTCCGGGCTGACCGCCGCCAGCGTGACAGCCGCCGGCAAATCGATGAACCGCACCGGCACCTGACTCGCCGCCGCATGCTTCATCGCCTGCCACTCCGGCGAGAAACTCGCATATGGCCAGAACGCAGCTCTCCCCGCCTGGTCGGGCGCATGAGCCAGCACCGCGACGGGCGGGGTCAGCAAACCGACGTACCGGGCAAGCTCGTTCGCTTCAGGCGGGCCTTCGACGAGGATCACGTCAGGGTCGATGGCCGCCAGCGCCGCCCGGACGGCGCGGGCTGAGCCCGGGCCGTGGTGCCGGACGCCGAGAACTGTCGTCGTCACAGAGCACCGCTCGGCTACCCGGCGGCGACCGACAGGTCGCGGCAGGCCCGGTAGAGGTCGTGCCAGTCCTCGCGCTCCTTGACGACCGCCTCCAGGTACTCGTTCCACGCGACGCTGTCTTGCACCGGGTCCTTGATCACGGCACCGACGAGCCCGGCCGCGACGTCGGGCGCGCGGAGCTGCCCGTCGCCGAAGTGCACCGCCAGGGTCAGTGCCGTTGGTCAGCACGCTGATCGCCTCGGCGGTCGACAGCGTGCCGGTGGGCACCTTGAGCGTGGTCCGGCCGTCGCCGGTCACGCCTGATCGCAGCTCGCGGAAGACCTGTACCACCCGGCGGACCTCGGCGAGCGCGGGCGGCTCGGCGGGCAGCTGCAGCGCCCGGCCCAGCTCGGCGACCCGGCGGCTGACGATCTCGATCTCTTCGTCGGCGGTGTCCGGCAGCGGCAGCACGACGGTGTTGAACCGGCGCTTGAGCGCGCTGGACATCTCGTTGACGCCTCGGTCGCGGTCGTTGGCCGTGGCGATGACCGTGAATCCCGGTACCGCCTGTACCTCGGTGCCCAGCTCGGGCACCGGGAGCGTCTTTTCCGACAGCACGGTGATCAGCGCGTCCTGGACCTCGGCCGGCATCCGGGTCAGTTCCTCGATCCTGACGACCTTGCCGTCCCGCATCCCGGTCATCACCGGCGAAGGGACAAGCGCCCGCGTCGACGGCCCTTCGGCGATGAGCCTGGCGTAGTTCCAGCCGTACCTGACCGCGTCTTCGGCCGTGCCAGCCGTGCCCTGGACCAGCAGCGTCGAGTCGCCGCTGATCGCGGCCGCCAGATGCTCGGACAGCCAGGTCTTGGCCGTTCCCGGCGGGCCGAGCAGTAGCAGCGCCCGGTCGGTCGCGAGCGTGGCCACCGCGACTTCCAGCAGTCGCCGGGAGCCCACGTATTTAGGGATGATCACGGTGCCGTCCCGCAGCGTGCCGCCGTGCACGTAGGTGACCACGGCCCAGGGCGAGAGCCGCCAGGAAGGCGGCCTAGCCTTGTCGTCCTCGGCGCGCAGCGCCTCAAGCTCGGCGGCGTACTCCTGCTCGGCGTGCGGCCGCAGCACGGAGATGGGGCTGGTAGTCGCTGTGCTGGTAGTCACTGTGCTGGTAGTCACGGGGCTGGTAGTCACGGGGCTGCCTCCTCGGCAAGCTCGCGGCGCATCGCCGCGCGCACGGACAGGGTGCTCGTCAGCTCGGCCCAGCGGTCGGCGAGCCTCGGGTGCACCTGGGCTGGGTCAAGTTCGAGTGGTAGGGGCGGGTCGAGCCGCATAGCCGCCACCCGGAACAGCCGGTAAGCCTGCGGCGAGCGGCCGGGGTCGGCGGTCGCCAGCGCGGCGATCCGATTGCGGGCCGTCGCCGACAGTTCGGCCGACCACGGGCCAGGCACCAGCTCGGCGGCGCTGAACAGCGGGCTGTCGGGATGGGCCGCGAGCCAGCCGTCCCGATCGGCATCGGTCAGGGCGCGGAACAGCGAGATCGCCGTCCCGTCGCCCATGCGCTCGAAGCCGGCCGGACGGCAGGTCGAGGAACGCGCCGATCCAGGGCCGGTGGGCGTCCCGCATGGCAGCATCGGCCCAGCCGGCCTGCAAGGACGCGGCCCAGTCGGTTGACGCGGCTAGTTCAAGTAGGCGGTCGGGAGGCAGGCCGGTGTGGTCCGGCCACCACCCGGCGGACGGGGCGGCCACGATCTGCTGCAGCAGCCAGGCTTGCCGGCCGACGCCGCGCGGCGAGCTGGTGTCGATGCCGTCGGCCGCGAGTTCCGCGCTGCCCTGGGCCGGCGGCGCGACCTCCAGCCGCAGGCCAGCGGCGGTATCGCGGACCTGCACGGCGCCCGCCGCCCGCCTGGCCGCGCGGGCCGCATAGGCCGAGCCGGGCAGTCGGCTCAGCAGGACGGCCGCGGCGCGGCTCACTTCGCCGGACCGATCGGCCAGCGCCTGGTCGAGCAGCGGTTCGTCGCCTGAGTTCAGCCCCGTCACCAGGCCAGCGGTAAACGCCGCCCGGTCCCGGGCCGAATCACCTGACCAGGTCGCGGCCACTAGGTCGCGGCCCGCGTCGGCGTCGAGGTGCCGTACCCAGTCGAGCAGCTCGCGGCGGGTTCGGTGGCTGCCGGTGGTCCAGGTACGGCGCCAGGCGGCCCGCACCGTGTCTTCGTCGGGGTCCTCGTCGGGCTGACTGGATTCGTACCGGCGGCCAGGCTGGCGGACGGGCCGCGCCGTGGCCGCCCAGGCCCACGCCGGGTTCGCGGCGCCTAGCCAGGCCGCCAGCGGTCCGAGCGCAGCCGCCAGGACGCTCCTGAGCTGCTGGTCATTGGTCGCGAGGTCCAGGAGCGGCGGCAGCAGCGCGTCCGGTGGCCGCCGTCCCGTACGGGCCAGCAGCCGCAGCCACTCGGCGACCAGCTCGGTCTGGTCATCGTCGAGCAGTGCCGACAGCCGCTGGCGGGCGGCCGGGCGCACCGGTGGCCGCCAGTCGGCCGGCGCGGGCTCGGGGGCTGGCCGCTGCGCCGAGGCGGTCGGCAGGTAGCCGGCTCGCCGGGACCGGGAGCCGACCGCCGCCCAGTGCAGCAGGCCGGTCCCTTCCCGCCAGGCTGGGTCGTCGGGTCCGGCGGGCGCCGCGCCAAGACCGGCGATCGCCGGGGTCGGGGCCGGCGGCGCGGACCGCCCGGATCCCAGCACGGCCGCATCGACCAGCTCAGGCCAGAAGCTCACGCGACCAGCTGCCCGTCTTGCCCGGCCGGCGCGGCGGCCTGCGGTGAGAACGCGAAGCCGTCCCACTCGCCGGCCACGTCGACCGGCCGCCCGCCGGACAACGCGAGCAGCCGCCACCGCAAGTCAGGCGACGCCGCCACGGGCACGACCCGGCCGGCCTTGTCGCGCAGCAGCCACTGGCTATCCGGCCGCTGGCCATCGGACGGCAGCACGCTCACCTCGCGGACGGCGACCGGCTGCACGTCGGCCCACGGGTCGACCGCCAGGACCTCGGCCACCCGGACCAGGGCGTCGCGCCAGCCCGCCGCGCCGGGCAGCGGGCCGAGCGGCAGCCCGGCGACGTCGTCGGCGCGATCGAGAATCAGCACCCGGTGCGGCAGGCTGCCTGGATAGACCGCGACGGTGGCCCGCGATCTCGCGCCGGCCGGCAGGCCAGGGTCCAGCGCCGCCCCGGAAACCGCGAACGCCAGGTAGCTGACCACTTCGCCGCTGGTCTCGCCGTAGAGCCACTGCTGCAGGGTCCGCAGCTGCCCGTCGTCGCCGCACCGCTGGCCGAGCACCGCCCAGGTGTCGGTGATCCGCCGTCCGGACTGCGTCACCTCGGCCGCTGGCTGGGTGAAGCCGATCCGGGACCGCAGCGCCTGCGCGGTCTCGGGTGCAAGGGTCTCGCGCCTGGTCCACGCCTCGCACATCAAGTGCAAGGCACCGATCTCGTCCAGCATCCGCTCCGGCCAGTCGGGGCGCTGGGCGCCGGCGGCGGCGATCTCAGCAAGCCGCCTGACCCGGTTCGCCAGCCCGCGCGCCTGCGCGTCGATCATCCGCCGGGTCAGCTGTTCCCACCAGCGCCATGGCTGCGCCTGCGCGGTCGCCAGGCCGGACCTGGCCAGGTCGGCGAGCCAGCGCCGCAGCTCGTCGACCCCGGCGTCGACCTTGCTGTCTCTGGCGGCCGCCCGGCGCTGCTGGGCCTGCGGGTCGGGCCCCTCTCCGGCGGCGGCGCGGCTGGCTCGCGCTTCCCGCCTGGCCTGCCCGGCGGTCCGGCTGGCCAGCCACTCGGTCACCCAGTCGGGGCAGGGGGCCTGCGGCACCTCGCCGTCCGCGAGCAGCAGGAGCAGGCCGAGCGCGTGCTTGCAGGGCACCTTGCGGCTCGGGCACGAGCACCGGGTCGCGGTGTCGGCGAGCGCCGCCTGGCACCGGTAGGGAGTCGAGCCGCTTCCCTTGCACTCGCCCCAGACCGCCTGCTCGTCGTGACCGAGGGTCGGCCACCTGGCTCGGGTGGCCTGCCCTTGCCCGGCCTTCGCGGCAGCGGCATCCGGCGCCAGGCCGAGCACCTGCTCCCTGCGATACGTCTGCATCAGTCCATGATCCAGTACCGGCGTCCTAGGCCGGGACGTATCCCCGCAGACATCGTGATACGCAGGTCCGGCAGTTTGCCCAGCCCATCGCCCAGCAGCACCATGGTGCTACTTGCTGCTGTTCCGGCGGGTGTTTCAACGACAGCATGGTCCTACTTACTGTCGTCCTGACAGCGGCAAGTAGGACCATGGTGCTGTTCGACTCGGGGGGAGAACAGCAGTAAGTAGCACCTTGCTGTTGTCGATTGCCCCGCGCTCCTGCTTGGCTTGGCCTTTTGGATTGCCCTGGCGTGGGTGCCCTGGCGTGGGTGGCTTGGCTTGGCCTTTTGGATTGCCTTGGCGTGGGTGGCTTGGGGCTGAGGTGGGTGGCTTGGGGAGTTGCGGAGCAGGCTGGTTTTCTGCGGTTCTCGTGATTGTGCTGGTTTGGCTGTGGTTGTTTTTGTGGTGCTGGCGTCAGGTGCCGTGGTATAGGCAAGCTTGCGACCTGCGCGTTTGCGTGACCTCGGCAGACCCGGCCGGCCAGCACCTCCGGTTCCTGCCCGCGCCTGTCCGCGCTGGCCAGGCAGCACCCGCCGACAAGGCCGGTTTCCCCGTCCTGCGGCGCGGACCTGAGCACGCTGCCGACGCCGGTCCCCGCGAGGGCAGGACCAGGCTGCCCGGCGCCGGCCGCCGCAACGTGAGACCGCAGGAGGATTCCCGGGTCTTCCGGGGAGGGCTTCCGCATGCAGGAGACTTAGGGGTGCTATCACGCGGTCAGCTCTCCCCGACGCGGAACGCCTCCCCCAGGAACCCGAAAAACTCTCCCCCGCACCGAAGACCTCCCCCAGGAGCCCGAGAACTCTCCCGCGCCCAGAAAACCTCCCCACCCGAACCGGAAAACCTCCCGCGCCAGCCCGGAAACCCTCCACCCGGCGAGAACCCTCCCGACAGCACCCGAAACCCTCCCCCCAGACAAACAGCCCGCCCCCGCACCCGCCCCGAAGCTCCCCTAAACCAGGCCATCACTACTCAAGATCAACCCAAGCCAAACGGCATTGCCTCGCGAAGACAGCAAGTAGGACCATGGTGCTGTTCGGCTTGGGTCGCCGACCGGAGCGTGGCCCTGGTTCGGCTGTTGCTCGGCTCGGTGGCTCACGCCGGGTTGCGGCCCATCAGGTAGAATTCAGGGTTGGGCTGCAGCGCGCACAGGTGAGCGAGCCGGTTGGACAGGGCGAACAGCGCCGTGATCGCGCCGACGTCCCAGATCTCGTCCTCGGTGAGCCCCGACGTCCGCGCCTTGGCGACGTCCTCGTCGCCGAACCGCTCGGGCGTCCGCGTCAGGGCGAGCGCGAGGTCGACGATGGCTCGGCTGCGCTGGTCGAGGCTGGCCTGCCACGGGCTGGCGGCGACCTGGTCGGAGAGCTGGGGGTCCTTGGACCTGATCCGCAGGATCGCGCCGTGGGCGACGATGCAGTAGGTGCAGTGGTTGGCGCCCGAGGTGGCGACGACGACGAGTTCCCGCTCGGCCTTGCTCAGCCCGCCTGGCCGGTCCATCAGCGCGTCGTGGTAGTCCAGGAACGCGCGCAGCTCGGCTGGGCGGTGACCCAGCGCGCGGAAGACGTTCGGGACGAATCCGGATCTCGCGGCGATCGCGCCTACCCGCTCGGCGAGGTCTTCCGGCAATTCGCCCAGTTCAGTCGTTCCGAACCGGCTGTCTGCCACGTTCCCTCCTCTGCTACAGCGAATCGGTGCTAAGCCAATCATGGTGCTCGGTAGAGTGCGACACGGACGAAGGCTCAGGGGGGACCGCCGGTGGCCGACCCCGAGCGTGCCGTGACGCCGTGACGCCGAGCTGCCTGGCGTGGTTCGCATTATCAGTGAGGGACGGATCCTTGGAACTGAAGTCAGTACGCATTCAGAATTACCGCAGCATCGAGGACTCCGGGGTAGTGCCCATAGCTGATGTCACCTGCATGGTCGGCAAGAACGAGTCGGGGAAGACCGCATTCCTGCATGCGCTGCATCTGCTCAACCCGCTCAACCCGATCAACGGCAAGACGCGATTCGACGACGTCATGGACTTCCCTAGCCGGAGATTCTCCGCCTACCGCAAGGTCAGGGAAGAGTCACCGGCCGACGTGGTCACGGCGGTTTTCGAGCTTACCGACAACGAGCTGAAGGTCATCGAGGAAGACCTCGGCGACGGTGTGATGAAGAGCCGGGAGGTGACCGTCGTCAAGGGCTACGACGGCCGCCGCCGGTATCGCTCCGCCTACAACGTCGAGCGGGCGATCGAGCACCTGACGACCGGGCTCGACCTGTCGGCCACCGACAAGCAGCCAGTACAGGCGGCGGGCACCATCCCCGAGCTCATGGATGCCCTGACCGCCGTCAAGGAGCCGCACCAGTCGGTCACCGACCTGATCGCCCGCCTGGAGTCCTGGCACGACCTGTCGCTCGGGGTGTACCTGGTCGACAGCTACCTCGACGAATGGCTGCCCAGGTTCTTCTATTTCTCCGACTACAGCACGATGCGCGGGCGGGTCTCGCTCCCCGACCTCAAGGCGAAGGAAGCGACCGGCCTCATGGACGAGGCCGACCGCACGTTCCTGTCCTTGCTGGAGACCGTGGACGCCGACCTTTCCGACTTCGAGGAAATGGACTTCGAGGCGCTTACCCGCGAGCTTGAAGGTGCTGCCAACGGCATTACCCGGGATGCTTTCACCTACTGGCGGCAGAACCCCGGACTGCGCGTCACGATCCAGATGTCGCCGGGCAACCCGGCCGAAGAGCCGCCGATGAATCGCGGCCCGATCGTCAACCTCCGGATTTACAACCCCAAGCACTCGGTGACCGTGCCGTTCGACGAGCGGTCGCGCGGTTTCGTATGGTTCTTCTCTTTCTACGCGTATTTCAGCAATATCACCGAGGACCCGCAGCGCAGCACCATCTTGCTGCTGGACGAGCCGGGCGTGAGCCTGCACGCGACCGCGCAGCGCGACGTGCTGACCTTCATCGAGCAGAAACTCGCGCCGAAGCATCAGGTGATCTACACGACGCACTCGCCGTTCCTGATCGACCCGCACCGGATGGACCGGGTGCGCATGGTCCAGGATCTAGACGACCAGGGCACGGCGATCACCGCCGACGGCTACCTGACGAACAGCGAGACGCTCTTCCCGCTCCAGGCGGCGCTGAGCTTCGGCCTGGCGCAGACGCTGGTCACCGGGCCGCACTGCCTGCTCGTCGGGTCGCCCGCCGACCTGCTGTACGTGGAATTGCTGAGCCAGGCGTGCCGTGACGCCGGACTGCCCGTGCTCGACCCCCGATGGGTGGTCACCCCGGTCGGCGGCGCGGACAAGGTCCTTGCCTTCGTCGGCCTCAGCGGGTCGCCGAAGCTCGACGTCGCGGTGCTCGTCGATGGCAACCCGAGGGACCAGTCGCGGGTCAAGTCGCTCACCCAGAGCGGTCACCTGGAGACCTCGGCGCTGATCCAGGTCAGCGACTTCGCGGTCGGCAAGGAAGCGGACCTCGAAGACCTCATCGACCCGGCCTGCTTCTGCGAGATCGTGTCCGGCGCCTACGGCAAGGACCTGCCGCAAGGCTCGATCAAGCCGGGAGACCTGAAGTCGCGCCAGCCCCGGATCGTCGCCCGGCTCGCGCAGTACTTCAGGGACAACGACCTCGCCGGACCCGACCGGTACCGGCTGGCCAGCTACCTGCTGCGCGAGCAGCAGACGCTGCTGCCGAAGATCTCGGCGCCAGCGCTCGAACGCGCGTCCCGGATGTTCGAGCGGGTCAACAACTGCCTGCACTAACCCCGCCGCGCTCGGCTCGCTGGCGCGATCAGCGCCGACGACCTTGCCGCTGCGCAGGTCGGTGTCGTTGGAGAGCGGGCCGGGGGAGAGTTCGGGCGCTGACACGGTCGGCTGCCTGGCCTAGGCCGTTCTGCTACCCTGATATGACGTTTGGTTGAGTTCAGCTGCAATCTGTTCTCGCGCGGAACCTGGATTACCGGGAGTGCGTTGAGTGAGGGTGGCGGCACCATGCTCCGGACGGCTGGCGGCGCCTCGTGCGGCCAGCAGGTGATGATCCTGACTTAGGGACCGGGTTCTTCGACGGCAAGCCCGGCGTCTAAGCCTCCATCATCTGCTTGTCATTGCACATGTAACGGTGCGCTATTGGCTAATACCCAGTTCGATGCTTTCGTGCTGCATTCATTTGTGCTGCATTTTTGATTCGCCGGACGGTTCTGTGTTTCCAGGCAGTTCCGTGCGTCCGGCTGTTCTGGCATTTGTCGAGTCGTCTAGAGCGACTAGTTTTCCTCCGGCGTCGCTTGATGCAATCTGTTCGCGCGGTGTTTCTTGTCGCGTAGTCAGCTTATGGCTTACGTGAGGACCGATCGGTCTCGTCAAAACCCTCCGAGCCTGATAAATTTTGATCGAAAAAGTCCGATCAAAGGCATTTGCGAACCATGCTCCGTGATGATGCGGGAGGTGACCTCAAGGCTGCTGATACAGAGTCCGGTCGAGTGCGCTCGTGCGAAGACTGGTGCTAGTAGGGCTCATTAATCCTGTATAGGGGGACTCTCAAACCGGACGCTTACCCTGGCATGGCGTCTCGGGATAGGCACAAGAATTCGACGGAGACATAGAGTGGCTTGTGACGATACGGTTCTACCTTGCTCGGTGAATGACATCGCGGTTGGCAGCCCGGCCGCGCGCAGCCTGACCTCCCGGCCGGAGACGGTAACCGTGCCGATTTCCTCGCTGAAGACCGGTATCTCGCCCCGGCTCGACGGCGAGAACAAGGCCCACATCGCCTGGCTCGCCGAGACCGAGATGCCGCTTCCCCCGATCCTCGTCGATCGTCGCAGCGGGCTCGTGATCGACGGAATGCACCGCCTGATGGCAGCCACCCTCAAGGGCCGTGAGGACATCGAAGTCCAGTACTTCGACGGCACCGAGGCCGAGGCCTTCCTGCGCGCGGTCGAAGCCAACGTCCGCCACGGCCTGCCATTATCTCAGGCCGACCGCAGGGCTGCCGCCGCCCGGATCGTCGCCTCGCATCCGCAGATGTCGGATCGTGCCATCGCCGAGTCCACCGGGCTTGCCGCCCGGACGGTCGCCAGCATCCGCCGCCGTTCAACTGATGCGGTGCCGCAGTTGAACGCTCGCGTGGGCAAGGACGGCAAGGTCAGGCCGCTGAATGGCCTGGAAGGCCGGCGCCGCGCCGCCGACCTGCTCGCCGAGAGCCCGAATGCCTCGCTGCGCGAGATCGCCCAGCGGGCAGGCATCTCGCTCGCGACGGCGCACGACGTGCGCAAGCGGCTCGAGCACGGCCAGGAGGCCGGGTCGGTGCGCCGGACCTCGGCCAGTCACGAGTCCTCGGCCGGGCAAGGCCGACTGGCGGCCGATGCCCTGCACGCGAACTGGAAGGCCAAGCCCACGCCGCTGACCGTGCTGGAGAAGCTTCGCCGCGACCCGTCGATCAGGCACAGCGAGCAGGGTCGCTGGCTGCTGCGCTGGCTGCAGGACCGGGCGTTCGGGGCCCAGGAGCGACCCCGGGTGATCGCGACCGTGCCGCCGCACTGCACGGCGCTGGTGTCCCAGCTCGCCCGCCACTACGCGCGGATGTGGCTTGCCTTCGCCCAGGAGCTCGAGGACTACGCGCGAAGCCTGGACGCCGACGAGGAAAAGGCGAACTTACGGCACGTTCTATCGGCTTGACGTTCATCAAAGTGCTAGGTACGGAGGTCGGTTGACGTGATGCCCGATACCGGGCTGCGGCGGGGTGATCTGCACGCCTGCGTGAGTGATCCGGTCATGGACACGATGAACTTCCTCAACGAGATCACGCTGCGCTATCCGCACGCGATCTCCTTCGCACCCGGACGGCCCTACTACGGCTCTTTCGAGGTCGAGCATGTGGTCGGCTACCTGCGCCGCTATGTCGACCATCTAGCTCAGCAGAACCGCTCGGCCGACGAGATCCGCGACGCCGTCTTTCAGTACGGTCCGACGGCCGGGCAGATCAGGGACCTGATCGCGGCGGCGCTGGCCCAGGACGAGCACGTCGTGGTACCGCCGGAGTCGATCGTGGTCACCGTCGGCTGCCAGGAGGCCATGGTCCTGGCGCTGCGGGCAGTCATGGCCCTGCCCGACGACGTGCTGCTGGTCTCGAGCCCGTGTTACGTCGGGATCACCGGTGCCGCGCGGCTGCTGGACCTGGCGGTCAGGAGCGTTCCCGAACGGGACGACGGGTTCTGCCTGGCCGAAGTCGAGGCCGCCATCGACGCCGAGGTGGCGGCCGGCCGTCGGCCGCGCGCCTTCTACGTCGTGCCCGACCATTCGAATCCGTCCGGGATGACGATGACGCTCGCCGACCGCCGGGCACTGCTGGCCGTTGCGGCGAAGCGCGACCTGCTGATCCTGGAAGACAGCCCGTACCGGCTGGTCAGTCCCGGGGCTCAGGTGCCGTCGCTGAAGTCGCTCGACGAGCACCGCCGGGTACTGCTGCTCGGCTCGTTCAGCAAGACCGCCTTCCCCGGGGCCCGGCTCGGCTACGTGGTCGCCGACCAGGTCGTGGTCGGCGAGGACGGGCACACCAGCGTGCTCGCCGACGAGCTGGCGAAGATCAAGAGCATGATTACGGTCAATACCTCGTCGCTGAGCCAGGCCGTCGTTGCGGGCTTGCTGCTCGATTCCGGCGGCGGCCTCACCACTGTCAATAAAGCAAATGCCGACTATTACGACACGGCGATGAAGTCGACTCTCACCCGTCTCGACGAGTGCCTGCCCGAGGAACTCAGGAACTCACTCGGGGTTCGCTGGAATAAGCCGCCGGCGGCTTTTTCCTGACGATGCGGGTGCCGTTCCTGGCTGGTAACGAGGCATTGATCCGATCGGTCGAGAACTTCGGCGTGATCTGGACGCCGATGGCGTACTTTTACCCCGACGGCGGCGGCGAGCGCAGTATCCGCCTGTCGATCAGCAGTCTTACGGAGGCGGATATTGACGAAGGAATAGCCAGGCTGACTGACTTTATCCAGACCGAGATCGCCTCAGAAAGGATGCGGAATGATCAGGCTAACGCCCCGTCTACGCAGTAGGCCCCGGCGGTGGGGGTGGACCTACCGATGACTGTCAGCACTTGCCTTGATGCACTGGCGAAGGATGCACTGGCGAAGATGCCCTGGCGAAGGATGCCCTGGCGAAGGATGCACTGTGCCAGATCGTGGGAGTCGGCACGGCCGTCGCTGGCGCGAGCTATTCCCAGGAAGACCTGCTGGAGATATTCCAAATTTCCAACCCAAAAATTCGGTCGATCTTTACCGGCAGCGCTATCCAGCGCCGTTTCCTCACGCTCCCGGCCGTCGGCCCGGACGGCCGGCGTGCCGACGAGGGCCAGGGTGAGCTGCTGGCCAGGCACGCGCAGCTGGCGACCGCGATGGCGGCGCAGGCCGTCCGCCGGTGCGTGGCGAACGCGGGCGCCGAACTGCGCGACCTCCGGCACCTGTGCTGCGTGACGTCGACGGGGTTCCTGACCCCTGGCCTCAGCGCGATGCTGATCCGCGAACTGGGGATCCCGCCCGAGTGCAGCCGCGCCGACATCGTCGGGATGGGGTGCAACGGCGGTCTCAACGCACTGAATGTCGCGGCTGGCTGGTCCGCCGCGCATCCGGGTGAGCTGGCCGTCATGGTGTGCGCCGAGGCGTGCTCAGCGGCCTACGTCTTCGACAACACAATGCGCACGGCGGTCGTCAACAGCCTGTTCGGGGACGGGGCGGCCGCCATCGCGCTGCGGTCCGACGGCTTCGGCAACACCGATGGCGCCGGCGTGCGGATCCTGTCCTTCGCCAGCAAGATCATCACTGATGCGTTCGACGCGATGCGCTACGACTGGGACAGCGAGCAGGCCAAGTTCAGCTTCTATCTCGACCCGGAGATCCCGTACGTGGTCGGCGCGAACGCCACGGCAGTCGTCGACCGCCTGCTCGATGCCGCCGGCCTGCGCCGCAGTGCGATCAGCCACTGGCTGGTCCACTCGGGCGGCAAGAAGGTCATCGACGCGGTACTGGTCAACCTGGGCCTGACGGGTTACGACCTGCGGCACACGATCGGTGTCCTGCGTGACTACGGCAATGTGTCGAGCGGCTCGTTCCTCTTCTCGCTCGAGCGCCTGTTGCGCGACGGGGTCACCGGGCCTTGTGACTACGGCGTGATGATGACGATGGGTCCTGGCTCGACGATCGAAGCCGCGCTGATCCAATGGTGACGCCAGGCTACGAGGCGACGGCTGCGCTGCGGCCAGCCGCCGGCCAGGACGCGGCTGGCCTGGAGATCAAGGTCGACGGCAGCCTGCCGCTGACCCCCGAGTCGGTAGCGGCCATCGGCGCGGTGTGCGACGCCGCCGAAGATCGTGCGGACGGGCTCGTGGTCGTGCACGTGTCGGGAGCTCCGGAGAGCCCGCAGGCACCGCCGTACGACGCGAGCGTTGCCCTGGTCAGCAAGTGGGAGCGGGCGCTGCGGCGGCTCGAGCGCCTGCCGGCGACCACGGTGGCGCTGGCTACGGGTGACTGCGGTGGCCTGGCCCTCGACGTGCTGCTGGCCACGGACTACCGCATCGCGGCCAGCGGGCTGCGCCTGCTGGTGCCGGTCGCGTCCGGAGCTACCTGGCCGGGGATGGCGCTGTACCGGCTGGCGAGGCAATCGAGGGGCTCGGTGCGAACGGCCGCGCTGTTCGGCGTGCCGATCGAGGCGAGCGAAGCGCTCGCCTGGCAGCTGGTCGACGAGCTGGCGGACGACGTGACGAGCGCGCTAGCCGGGGTGACCAGGCTGGCTGGCTCGTTCGCCGGGCGTGAGGTCGCGATCAGGCGGCAGCTGATGTTCGACGCCCCGACGCTGAGCTTCGAAGACGCCCTAGGCCGCCACCTCGCCGCCTGCGACCGTGAGCTGCGCCGGATGTCGGGGGCGGTGTCGCCGTGATCGGGCTGGAAGACCTCGCCGACGCCCAGCTGGCGCTGACCGCTGCCGTCGGCGAGGCCGACCAGCGGTCGGCTGGCCTGCCTCCGCCGGCGCGGCGGTCGGCCAGCCAGCGGGCGGAGGCACAGGCGGCACTCGACGCGGCGATGGCCGCGCGCTGGCAGTTCATGTCCTGGTCGGCCGAGGATGTGTACTGCCAGCTCACCGAGGGTTTCCGGCGGTACTTGCGACTGCCGGAGCTGGTGGCGGCCGCGCAGGTCGCCTTCCCCGGACTCGTGCCGTCGGCCGAGCAGCTGGCCGCCGAGCAGGGGCGGCCGCAGGCGGACAAGGAAGGCCACGAGATCGCCCACGGCGTGTTCTTCTGCTGGCTGCTCCGCTCGCCGACGGCCGGCTCGCATCTGCTCGATGCCATGCGCCGGCCGACCGCGCGGGCCGTCGAGCTGCTGCCCGAGTTCCGCCGGACCGGCCAGGCCGATCTTGGCTCGGTGCGGCTCAGTCGGCGCGACGGGGTCGCGCACCTGACCATGTGCCGGGACGACTGTCTCAACGCCGAGGACAACCGGCAGGTCAGGGACATGGAGATCGCGGTCGACCTGGCTCTGCTCGACCCGGACGTCACCGTCGGCCTGCTGCGCGGCGGCGAGATGAGCCATCCAAAATACCAGGGCAAGCGCGTCTTCAGCGCGGGCATCAACCTCAAGGCACTGCACGCCGGGGAGATCTCGCTGGTCGAGTTCCTGCTGCAGCGCGAGCTCGGGTATATCCACAAGCTGGTCCGCGGCCTGTACCTCACGCCGGACCTTGAGCCGGGCGGTCTGGAGCTGAGCGGTGCTGCCGCGAGCTGGCACGGGACGCCGCTCGGCAAGCCGTGGCTCGGCGTGGTGGACACCTTCGCGATCGGCGGCGGCATGCAGCTGCTGCTGGTGCTCGACTACGTGCTGGCGGCGGCCGATGCCTACCTCAGCCTGCCGGCCGCGCAGGAGGGCATCGTCCCCGGGGCGGCGAACTTCCGCCTTACCCGGAGCGTCGGCACCCGGATGGCCCGCCAGCTCATCCTGGCCGGCCGGCGGATCTGGGCCCGCGAGCAGGCCGCGAAGTGGCTGGTCGACGAGGTTATCGAGCCCGCTGACCTGCCGCAGGCGATCGACCGCAGCCTGCGGATGCTGGCCGGGCCGGCCGTCATCTCGAACCGGCACATGCTGAACCTGGCCGACGAGCCGCAGGACGAATTCCGGTGCTACCTGGCCGAGTTCGCGCTAGCGCAGGCGCTGCGGATGTACAGCGCGGACGTCATCGGCAAGGTCGGGCGGTTCGCGCGCTAGCCCTGATGAGCGCAGGAGCACGGACGAGCACGGGAGCCCTGATGAACGACCTGAGCGTGCCCCGGGTGCGCTACGCGAAGTGCGAGCACGTCGCCTACGTGACGCTGGACCGGCCGGC
Organism: uncultured Actinomycetota bacterium; assembly: GCA_963737865.1. Classification (GTDB taxonomy): domain Bacteria; phylum Actinomycetota; class Actinomycetes; order Streptosporangiales; family Streptosporangiaceae; genus Chersky-822. The sequence goes on from CAVTUG010000003.1 coordinate 366,529, forward strand.
CGTGCTCAACGCGATGGACCTGCAGATGCACCGCGAGCTAGCCGAGGTCTGGGACGACTTCGAGGCCGACGGCGACCTGCGGGTCGCGGTGCTGGCCGGCGCCGGTGACCGCGCCTTCTCGGTCGGCATGGATCTGCGCGAGCGGGCGGCGCTCTCCGAGCGCGGGCAGCCGCCGGCTACCTTCGGCAGCTTCGACCAGCCGGGGTTTCCGAGGCTGACCGAGCGGTTCACCCTGTGCAAGCCGGTCGTCGCGAAGGTCGGCGGTTACGCTCTTGGCGGCGGCTTTGAACTAGCTTTGGCCTGCGACATCATCGTCGCCAGCGAGGATGCCGTGTTCGGCCTGCCCGAGGCGCGCCTTGGCCTGGTGCCCGGCGCTGGTGGCGCGTTCCGCCTGGCGAGGCAGTTGCCGCTCAAGGTCGCGATGGGCTACCTGCTCACCGGCCGCCGGATGACCGCCGCGCAAGCGCTTGCCTTCGGCTTGGTGAACCAGGTCGTGCCCCGCGCGGAACTGGACGCGTGCGTGGCCGAGTGGACGGCCGACCTGGTGGCCTGCGCACCGCTGAGCCTGCGGTCGATCAAGGAGGCCGTGCAGAAGTCGGTCGACATGCCGCTGGAGCAGGCGTTCGCGACCAGGTTCTGGTGGGAGCAGCGCCGCCTGCGCAGCGAAGACGCGATCGAGGGTCCCCGAGCCTTCGCAGCAAAGCGCCCCCCAGTGTGGCGCGGCCGCTAGAGGCCCCCGCCCGCCCTCGCCGGAAGCCCCGCCCGCGCTGGCCCGGTCTCAATGACAGCAAGGGCCTACTTACTGCTGTTCCGGGTTGGTGTCTGACGACAGCATGGTCCTACTTACTGCTGTCCCGATGACAGTAAGTAGGACCATGGTGCTGTCGAAGGCGGCCCGGGAACAGCAGCAGGTAGGGACATGCTGCTGTCGGCGGTGGCGCGGCCGGGGGCCCGCGCCGCTCGGCGGAGGGTTACGGGGTGGCGGATCTCGCGGCGGCGACGGTGGCGGTGGTGGCGGTGGCGGCGGTGGCCGTCGCTTCGGCGACCTCCTGGCGGGAGAACTGGGTGTGGTACAGGTCGGCGTACAGGCCGCTGGCCAGGAGCAGTTCCTCGTGGGTGCCTCGTTCGACGATCGCGCCGGCGTTCACTACGAGGATCTGGTCGGCTTCCCGGATCGTGGAGAGCCGGTGCGCGATCACCAGCGAGGTGCGGCCGGACAGCGCGATCTCGAGCGCCCGGCGGATGGCGGCCTCGGACTCGGAGTCCAGGTGCGCGGTCGCCTCGTCGAGCACGACGACGGACGGTCCCTTGAGCAGCAGCCTGGCCACGGCGACCCGCTGGCGTTCGCCGCCGGAGAGCCGGTAGCCTCGGTCGCCCACGACGGTGTCGAGCCGGTCGGGGAACGACGAGATCAGGTCCCAGATCCTGGCCGCCTTGCAGGCTTCGACGATCTCGCGCTCGGTCGCGTCCGGGCGGGCGTAGAGCAGGTTGCTCCTGAGCGTGTCGTGGAAGAGATGCGCGTCCTGGGTGACGACCCCGACCGTGTCCTGGATCGACTGCAGGGTCAGGTCCCTGGCGTCGTGACCGTCGAACCGCACGGTGCCCGAGTTCGGGTCGTACAGCCTGGGTACCAGGTGGCTGATCGTGGTCTTGCCGGCGCCCGACGGGCCGACCAGCGCGGTCAGCTTGCCGGCCTGCGCCCGGAAGCTGACGTCGAGCAGCACCCAGCCGTTGTCGACTCGCTCCGGTGCGGGCAGCGTGACCGACTCCAGCGACGGCAGCGACACCTCGCTGGCGGCCGGGTAGCGGAACCAGACGTGGTCGAACTCGATGTCCGGAGCGGTGCGCTGAGCAGGCTTGCCGGGCTGACTCGCAGTTCCCAGCGGGTGCGCGGTGGGTGACTCGCTGATGAGGGGGCGCAGGTCGAGTACCTCGAACAGCCGGTCGAAGCTCACCAGCGCGGTCATGACGTTGATCTGCATGTTGGACAGCTGGTTGATCGGGCCGTAGAGCCGGGCGAGCAGCGTGATCAGCGCGATGAGCGTGCCGATCTTCAGGGTGCCGGCGATCACCAGGTCGCCGCCGAGCCCGTAGGCCAGCGCCGTGCCCAGCGCGGCGACAAGAGCAATGACGATGAAAAAGGCCCGCCCGTACACGGTCGTCACCACGCCGATGTCGCGCAGCCGGGCCGCACGGCCCGCGAAAGAGCGTGACTCGTCCGCCGGTCGCCCGTAGAGCTTCGCGAGCATCGCGCCCGCGACGTTGCAGCGCTCGTTCGTCATCGAGCCGAGTTCGGCGTCGAGCTGCATCTCCTCGCGGGTCAGCCGCTGCAGCCGCTTGCCGATCAGCTTGCCTGGCAGCACGAACAGCGGGATGAGCACGACGGCGATGAGGCTGATCTGCCACGACAGGTAGACCATCGTGCCCAGCACGACCAGCAGCGTGAGGCTGCTCGACACGGCCTGGGCCAGGAGTGAGGTCACGGCCCGCTGCGTCTCGAGGATGTCGGTGTTCAGCCGGCTGACCAGCGACCCGGTCTGGGCGCGGGTGAAGAAGGCCAGCGGCTGCCGCTGGATGTGGTCGAAGACGTTAGTCCGCAGGTCGTAGACGAGGCCCTCGCCGATGCGGGCCGAGAGCAGCGACTCGACGTACATGGCGACCGCGTCGACGAGCGCCAGCCCGGCGGCGACGAGCGCGAGGGTCACGACGATCGGGAGCCGGTGCGGCAGGATGCCGTCGTCGATGATGGACCGCAGGATCAGCGGGATGCTGACGGCGATCGCCGCGTCGAGCGAGCTGACGCTCAGCAGCAACGTCAGTGACCAGCGGTAACGCAGCGCGTACGGCACGATCCGGCGGACTGTGCCCGGCCTGACCTGCTGGCGGGTGATCGAGTCACCGATGCGCAGCCTTATCGGGAATGGGCTACCGATCATCGTCTGGCCGGCCCCCTTACGCCTGCGGCCCGGCGAGCATGCGGTAGACGTCGGACACCGACTGCTGCGGGCTGATCGCGGCGATCGATTCGTCGCTGAGGCACAGCCCGAAGTTCTTCTCCAGGGCATGCAGCCAGTCGAGGATGTCGAGCGAGTCGACGCTCAGCCGCGCTAGCGGGGTATCGGGGTCGACGACGGCATCGTCGACGATGTTCTGCAGCGACTCGACGATGCGGTCGAGATCAGGCATCGACGTCATGTGTGCTCCGTTCCTGGCCAGACAAAGGTGATCGTGCGGATGAACGAGCTGATCAGGGCGCTGGGGCGATGACCAGGCTGCAGTTGTGCCCCCCGAACCCGAACGAGTTGATCAGGACCGGTCCGGCGGGAATGGGACGCGGCTCGCCGTGTACGACGTCCAGTACGCTGCCCGGGTCGCCCGCGTGGAAGTTCGCGACCGGGGGTGCGAGCCCGTGCTGCATCGCGAGGATGCCCGCAGCGGTGGCGACGGCGCCTGAGGCCCCGATGAGGTGCCCGACGGCGCCCTTGGTGGCGCCGACCGGCGGCGTGGTCGGGCCGAAGACGGTGCCGATCGCGGTAGCCTCGGCGCTGTCGTTCTGGGCGGTGGAGGTCCCGTGTGCCTGGAGGTGCACGACCTCAGAAGGCTCGATCCCAGCGGAGGCCAGCGCCCGGCGCATGCTCGCGACGGCACCCGCGCCGTCCGGCGGCGGCGCGACGATGTGGTACGCGTCGGCGCTGCGACCATAGCCTGTGATCAGCGCGAGCGGCCGTGCTCCCCGGGCCAGCGCGTCCGAGAGCCGCTCGAGCACGCAGAAGGCCGCTCCCTCGCCGATGACGAAGCCGTCGCGGTCACGATCGAACGGGCGGGACGCCGAGGCGGGATCGTCGTTGCGGGTGGACATGGCGCCGAGCCTGGCGAACCCGTCGACCCAGAACGGGGCGATCGGAGCTTCGGCGCCGCCGGCGATGGCCACGTCGACCTCTCCGGCCGCGACCGCCCTGGCCCCGTCACCCAGCGCGAGCAGCGAGGAAGCGCAGGCGCTGCCGCAATTGACCGAAGGCCCGGTCCAGCCGAGCGCGATGGCCAGTTCGGCGGCGGTGCCGTTGGGCATGATCTGCGGGATGGACAGCGGCGGCGGGCGCTTGCCGGCGCAGTGGTGCTCGGCCGCCGACTGGATCGCGTCGGCTCCGCCGAAGGCGGTCCCGGCGAAGATGCCCGACCGGTCCGGGCTGACCGCGTGGTCGAGTTCGGCGTCTTCCAGCGCCTCGCGCGCCGCGACGATAGCGAGCTGCGAGACCCGGTCCTGACGGCGGGCCGCCCTGCGGCCGACCAGTTCGTCGGCGGTCTGCGCGACCGTGCAGCCCATCCGCACCGGCAACCTGGCCTTGGCCAGCCGATCCAGGCTCTGGGCCGTCGAGCGCCCCGAGCACAGCAGCTTCCAGTACTCCTGCGCCGTGGAGGCACCGGGCACGATAGCGCCGAGTCCGGTGATCGCCACGGGCTCGAACCGACTCTCTCGCGTGCGCTGCGAGCCATTCATCGCATCACCAACCCGCTTCGTCTATTAGCTAGCGCCGGGCGATCAGCCGAAAGCTATCAGCAGCTCTAAATAACCGGCAAGAAACAGCTACGCAATTTACGAGGCCAATACTGGATTCCCGTCGCAGCTTGGGCAGGGTAGCTGAAATCCGTCCGCACGCCTAGCTTGAACCTCAATTCGGATTGCGGGATCGTGGGCGGATGCCGATAGTCAAGCTGAACGGGATAGCGCTGAACTTCACCGACCACGGACCGGACACCGGGAAACCGGTCGTGCTCGTGACCGGATCAGGCGGCCGTGGCCAGATGTGGACTCCGCATCAAGTGCCGGCGCTGACCGCCGCTGGTTACCGCGTTATCACGCTGGACAACAGGGGAGTGCCTCCGACCGAACTCTGTTCCGGCGGATTCACTATCGCCGACATGGTGACCGATACCGCGTGCCTCATCGACTATCTCAAGGTCGGCCCGGCCCGCATCGTCGGTTTCTCGCTCGGCGGGATCATCGTTCAGGAGCTTCTGCTCACCCATCCGGAGCTGATCAGTCAGGCCGTGCTGATGGCTTCGCGTGGCCGGACCGATGCGATGCGCCGGGCTCTGGTCGCCGCCGAAGGCGCGTTGCTGGACAGCGGCACGGAATTGCCGGCCGGCTACGCCGCGGCAATGCAGGCGATGCTGTATCTGTCGGCCACCACGAGAAGCGACGAGCGACAGATCCGGGATTGGCTGGACGTCTTCGAGATGGTGCCGCCTGATCCCCGGACCAGCCGGGCTCAGCACGGACTCGATCTCATCGAGAACAGGCTCGAGCACTACCGGAAAATCACCAGCCAGTGCCTGGTCATGGCGTTCGGCGACGATCTCATCGTTCCGCCGCACCTGTCTCGTGAGCTGGCTGACTACATCTCCGACTGCAAGTACGACGAGCTCCCCGGCTGCGGGCATTACGGCTGCCTGGAGCGGCCGGACGCGGTCAACGCGTCGCTTCTGGGCTTCTTCGCCGGCCCGACGTTCAACTGATGCCCCTGCCGCAGTTGAACAGCTGGACCGGGGCTACCTGAATCGGCGCCAAGGCCGGAGCGGGGTTCCTGCCCGGCTCGCCGCCGTGGTAAGTCTTCCGGGTCAATGGCGAAATTCCTGACCCATAGCGAAAGGTGCACCATGGACGAGCTGACCCAGCGTCTCAGCACAGATCAGGCCGTTGTCGTTGGTGGTTCCCGGCCTTCACTCGGCGATCTGAGGCGACGGGTCGAGGAAGTCGGCTACGTCTTTATCAAGTTCACCCAGACGCACGGCGGCACCGACCTGGGTTTCAACCTTGATCATGCTGCTTCGGACGTCACGGGAGCCGACTTCGACGAGGGCAGCGGAATGGTCCATATCGAAGGCGCATTGACGCTGAACGACGATCCGGTTCGGTGCGTCGCCGATATCGATCTCGCCACCCTTGCGGGTACCGGGCGACTCGTGCTAGCGGAAATTTCCTCCTGATAGTGTGCCGAGCGGTGGTAAGTCAGGGCGATATTGCTCATAGATCTCGGCCTATGTAATAGTGAGGCCCGATCGGGGGCGCCGAGAGCTCAAGATCGGTTAGCCGGAATCGAAAACCTGCGAAATTTTGCGGCCCTCCTAGGCGGAGCCGGACGCGATGGCTGCGTTGTGCGGTGATCTCGCGCTGATACCTGTCATGGAGTTGCCGGGTGAGTGAGCGAAAATGAGTGAAGAGCGGAAGTATCTCCGGCCTGACGTCATTATCGAGCCCTTGGTCGACGGCTTCTACGCGTGGCTCCATAACGTGGCGCCGGTCCAGGCGGCGATGAATCTGGCGCTGGTCCAGGTCCCGCTACTCGAGTCCTATCTGCAATCGCCTCAGGTCCATATCAACGCGAGCCGCAACCCGGCGCTGCGCGGTGGCTTCTTCGTCAATATCGAAGAGAGCCGCGCCGGCGAGGTGCGGGCGCTGCTCGACTCCATCCGCCGGGACCGGGCCGACATGCTGCGCTTCGCCGCAGCCGTCACCCAGGCGTCGGAACTGGTGCACGAGGGTGCCACGGGCTTCGATCTGACCCCGCTGTATCCCAAGCTGCCGGCCGAGCTCTCCGGCCTGGTGGAGCTGGCCTACGACGCCGACAACCAGGCGGCCATGCGCTTCCTCGAGCCCCTGGTCTACGAGAGCCCGGTCTATTCAGAAGACCGGCAGTCCGTGCAGCTGTCGCTGGAGACCGGCGTCGAGCGGCCGTTCATCCTGAGCACGCCCAGACTGCCCGAGCCGGGCAAGCTCGACCTCCGGATCCCGTTCCGGCACCCGGGGCTCGATGAGCTGTTCCGCGCGAGGACGCAGGGCACCACCCTCGACCGGCTGCGCGAGGCGCTCGAGCTGGACGACGAGCAGCTGGCCGAGCTGAGCGGGCTGCTGGCCGACGCCCCGGACCTGGCCACCGACCGGCACATCGACAGCGGCGGCCGGATCAGGTACTTCGGTCACGCCTGCCTGGTCTTCCAGAGCCCGCAGGCGGCGGTCATGACCGACCCGTGGGTGAGCTCGGACGCCTGCGCCCCTGACCGGTACACCTACCGGGACCTGCCTGACTTCATCGACCTGGTGCTGATCACGCACGGCCACCAGGACCACATCGTGCTGGAGACGCTGATGCAGCTGCGCGGTCGCATCGGCGCGATCGTGGTGCCACGCTCGGGGCGCGGCAGCATGGCCGATCCCTCGCTCGCGCACTACCTGTCCAAGATCGGCTTCCCGGTCGTGGAGGTCGACGACTTCTCCGAGGTGGAGTTCCCCGGCGGCAAGGTCACTGCCACCCCGTTCCTCGGCGAGCACGCTGACCTCGACATCCGGGCCAAGTCCACCTACTGCCTGGAGCAGGCCGGGAGGAAGATCTTCATCGGCGCCGACTCCTCCGGCATCGATCCTGGCCTGTACCGGTACATGCGCAGCCACGTGGGTCAGGTCGACGTGGCGTTCCTCGGCATGGAATGCGCCGGCGCTCCGCTGACGTGGCTCTACCAGGCCATCTTGACCAAGCCGGTCACCAAGAAGATGAGCGACTCGCGCACGCTGTCCGGCTCCAACGCCGCCCAGGCGAGCGCGATCCTGACCGAGCTCGGCGCTGCCGAAGCCTACATCTACGCGATGGGTGAGGAGTCCTGGCTGGTCAGCCACGTGATGGCGACGAGCTACAACGAGGACTCGGTCCAGCTCAAGCAGGTCGAGGAGTTCATGACCTGGTGCGCGAGCAACGGCATCAAGGCCGACCACCTCTTCGGCCAGCACGAATGGCGCTGGTAGCGAGCAAGTCCAGAGAAGGAGCACATGATGGTCAACCCGTTCGAGGATCCAGACGCTGAGTACAAGGTGCTGATCAACGACGAAGGTCAGCACTCGCTGTGGCCGCTCTTCGCCGACGTGCCCGAGGGCTGGGAGGTCGCCTTCGGCCCGGAGGCCCGGCAGGCATGTCTGGACTTCATCGAGGAGTCCTGGCGTGACATGCGTCCGCGAAGCCTGATCGCCGCGATGGCGCAGAGCCAGCAGGCAGCAGGCAGTGAGGTTCATCGCACCTGACGGTGCCCGCCCCAGCCTAGAGGTTGTCGTGTCCGCCGATGCGCGCGCCGACGGCGCGCGCATCGGCTGATGGTCTGTCTGCCGCGTGAATTGGGTGCAAGCTGATGTCTCGATCGATGCGTGACTACCGGGAACTGACGGCTGGCCAGCTCGGAATCTGGTACGGGCAGTACCTGAGCTCCGACGACTCCGTCTACAACATCGGTGAGTACCAGGAGATCCACGGCCACCTCGACCTGGAGGTCTTCGAGGCCGCCCTGCGCGCCGTGCTGGGCGAGGCCGACGCTTGTCACCTTCGGTTCACCGGCGAAGGCGACCAGCTGCGGCAGCACGTCGGCGCCGCCGAGGGCTGGGACTTCCAGGTCGTCGACCTGACCGGGAGCGGCGATCCGCGCGCGGCAGCCGACGACTGGATGTGGGCGGACCTGCGCCGCCCGATCGACTTCGCGGCTGGGCCGTTGTTCACCAGCGCGATCTTCATCACCGCACCCGACCAGTACCTGTGGTACCAGCGGGCTCATCACCTCGCTGTCGACGGATTCGGCGGCGCCGTGATTTCCGCCCGGACCGCGGCCGTCTATACCTCGATGCTGGCGGGCGAGAGCGCGGCCGGCGGCGGGCTCGAGTCAGTCTCCGTTCTGCTCGACGCCGACGAGCAGTACCGGGCGTCGGCCGACTTCGCCGACGACCGCGAGTACTGGCTTCGCCAGCTGTCCGACTTCCCGAACGTGACCAGTGTCAGCGGCCGGCAGCTGGAGGTCGTACCGCGCCTGCCGGTGCGCGAGCTTGACGAGCTGAGCCTCGACGATGCCGCTGGGCTGCGGGCCGCCGCCACGAGGCTGAAGACCAGCTTCGCGACCTTGATGATCACTGCGGCGGCCATCTACCTGCAGCGCAGCACGGGGGCCGATGACGTCGTGCTCGGCCTGCCGGTGCTCGGCCGGATGTCCAGGCGGCTGCGCCGGATCCCTGGCATGACGACGAACATCCTGCCGATCCGGCTGCACGTAGACCGGCGGACGACGCTCGACGACCTGCTGCACCAGGTTTCGGCGACCGTGCGGGAGGCCCTGCCGCGTCAGCGCTACCGCTACGAGGACCTGCGCCGGGACCTCAAGGTGACCGACGGCCGGCCGCTGTTCGGCCTGATCATCAACGTGATGGCCTTCGCCAGCGAGTTCACCTACGGTGACTGCCGGGTCGTTTCCTTCCGCAACCTCTCCAACGGCCCGGTCAACGACCTGCTGATCGCGGTGCACGACCGGTCCGTCGACGGCGGCGTGCAGCTCGCCTTCAACGCCAACCCCGACCTGTACGCCGCCGACGAGGTCCCCGAGGTCGCCCGTCGCTACCGGACGGTTCTCGACTGGCTGACCACGGCGGCCCCCGACGAGCTGGTAACCCGCGTGCCGCTGCTGGCTGCGGGCGAGACGGGCCAGGTCGCGGAGTGGGGCTCCGGGCTGGTGCGCGATCTGCCGGCGGGCGGGGTGCACCGGCTGGCGGAGCGCTGGGCGCGGACTGCGGGGGACGCGGTCGCCGTGGTCGATGGCGACCGTGCGCTGTCGTCTGCCGCGCTTGAGGTGCGGGCCAATCGGCTGGCGGGGTTCTTGCGCCGCCTGGGCGTGGGCCGGGGGTCGGTGGTGGGCCTGTGCCTGCCTCGGGGCGCTGACCTGGTCGTGGCGCTGCTCGCGGTGCTGAAGGCCGGCGCGGCGTATGTGCCGCTCGATCCGTCGCTGCCGACGGGGCGGCTGGCGCTGATGATGGCCGGTGCGCAGGTGGTGGTGGGGCTGGAGGATGCCCTGGGAGATCTGCAGGCCGGCCGCACCCGGATGGTGGCAGTGGACGACCCGGCCGTGCGGGCGGAGATCGCGAGCTGTCCCGGCACGCCACCCGCTGTCGCCGTGGACGACGCCGATGGCGCCTACGTGATCTACACGTCGGGGTCGACTGGGGTGCCGAAGGGCGTGGTGGTGGGCCACGGCGCGGCGGTCAACTACGTGTCGTGGGCTGCGGAGGCTTACGGGGTCACGGCCGGCGGGTGGGGCGCTCCGTGGGCCGGGTCGCTGGGCTTTGACCTGACGGTGACGAGCGTGCTGGTGCCGCTGGCGGCTGGTGCGGCGGTCGTCGTGGCCCCGCCCGGTCCGGACGGCGTGACCGAAGTTGCTGGCCTGGGCGGGTTCGGGCTGGTCAAGGCGGTGCCCGCGCAGGTGCCGATGATCGCGCGGTGCGCTCGGCCAGGCCGGCGGGGCGCAGGTGCTGGTGCTCGGCGGCGAGGCGCTGACGGGCAGCGACGTGGACCTGTGGCGGCGAGCGGCCCCTGGGTCGGTCGTGGTGAACGAGTACGGGCCGACCGAGACGACCGTCGGGTGCTGCTGGTTCGAGGTGCCTGACGAGCGTGCCGGCGAGCGTGCCGATCGGCGGCCCGATCGCCAACACCCAGGTCTTCGTGCTGGACGAATGGCTGTCGCCGGTGCCGGCCGGGTGCGCTGGGTGAGCTGTACGTGGCCGGGGCGGGCCTGGCCCGCGGATACGCGGCCGGCCCGGGCTGACCGCCGAGCGGTTCGTGGCGTGCCCGTTCGGTCCGGCCGGGCGCCGGATGTACCGGACCGGTGACCTGGCCCGCTGGACGCGGGCCGGGGTGCTGGAGTTCGCCGGCCGGGCCGACGACCAGGTCAAGATCCGCGGGTTCCGGGTCGAGCCCGGCGAGATCGAGGCGGTGCTGGCCGGGCACCCGGACGTGGCGCGGGTCGCGGTGGTGGCGCGCGAGGACCGGCCGGGCGGCCGGCGGCTGGCCGCTTACATCGTCCGGCGCGGACGGCGCTGACCGGCGGCGTGACCACGGCCGTGCGCGAGTACGCGGTCGCGCGGCTGCCGGAGTACCTGGTGCCGTCCGCGTTCGTCGCGCTGGACGAGCTGCCGCTCAGCGCCAGCGGCAAGATCGACCGCAGGGCGCTGCCCGCCCCGGACTACGCGGCCGCGCTGATCTCCGGCGGACGAGGGCCAGCGAACGCGGTCGAGGAAATCCTCTGCACCGCGTTCGCTGACATTCTCGGCCTGGAGCGGGTCGGGCCTGACGACAACTTCTTCGCCGTCGGCGGGCATTCGCTGCTGGCCGTCTCGCTCGTCGAGCGGCTGCGCGAGCGGGGCGTCATGGTGTCGGTGCGCGCGCTCTTCGAGTCGCCGACCGCCGCTGGCCTGGCGATCGCGGCCGGCCGCCAGGAACTGGTCGTCCCGCCTCGGGCGATCCCGGACGACGCGACCGTCATCACTCCGGCCATGCTGCCGCTGGTCAGGCTGACCACTGCCGAGATCGGCCTGCTGACCGCAGGCGTGCCGGGCGGTGCCGCGAACATCGCCGACGTCTACCCGCTGGCCCCGCTCCAGGAGGGCATCTTCTTCCATCACCTCGCCGGTGACGACGACCGCGACGTCTACCTCGAGAAATTCGTGCTCGGCCTCGACTCCCGGGCCAGGCTGGACGCGTTCGTCGGCGCGCTGCAGCAGGTCGTGGACCGGCACGACATCTACCGGACGGCGCTGGCCTGGCAGGGCCTGCCCGAACCGGTCCAGGTGGTCGTGCGGCGGGCGGGCGTCCCGCTCACCGAGGTGACACTGCAGAACGACCCTGACCTTTTCGGCCAGCTGCTGGCGCTCGGCGGCGCGCGGATAGCGGTGGACCGGGCGCCGCTGCTGCGGCTGCTCGTCGCCGAGGACCCCGGGCGACCTGGGCGCTGGCTGGCGCTGCTGCAGATCCACCATCTGATCCTGGACCACACCGGCCTCGAGGTCGTGATCGGCGAAATCGGCGCGGTCCTGCGCGGCGAGGGCGATCAGCTGGCCGAGCCGCTGCCGTTCCGCGACTTCGTGGCACAGGCGCGGCTGGGGGTGAGCAGGGAGGAGCACGAGCGGTTCTTCGCCGAGCTGCTCAGTGACGTGGTGGAGCCGACCGCGCCGTACGGGCTGCTGGACGTGCGCCGGGACGGCAGCGACGCCGACCGGGTCCGGCTCGAGGTGCCGCCAGAGGTGACCGAGCTGGTGCGGCAGCAGGCTCGCGCGTTCGGCGTCAGCGCCGCGACCGTCTTCCACGTCGCATGGGCGCGGCTGCTCTCGGTGCTTGCCGGCCAGTCCGACGTGGTGTTCGGGACGCTGCTGTTCGGGCGGATGCACGCCGGCGCCGGCGCGGACCGGGTCACGGGGCCGTTCATCAATACGCTTCCGGTCCGTGCCGACGGGGCAAGCATCGGCGCCGGCGCTGCCGTCGCGGCGATGCAGGTTCAGCTGGGCGGGCTGATCGCCCACGAGCACGCGTCGCTCGCGCTCGCCCAGAAGGCCAGCAACGTCCCCGCGCCCCTGCCGCTGTTCACCTCGATCTTCAACTACCGGCACACCGCAGGTCAGGAACCAGGGGCCGGCCTGGAAGGGGTCGAGCTGCTGTTCGCGCTCGAACGGTCCAACTACCCGCTGACGGTCGCGGTCGACGACACCGGGCCGGAGCTCTCGATCACTACCGATGCGGTGCCGCCGATCGAGGCAGCCCAGGTCAACGCGCTGATGCTGACTACGGTGACCCAGCTGGCAGCCATCCTCAGGGACGCTCCCGACACGCCGCTGCGCCAGCTCACGGTCCTGCCGCAGAGCGAGGCGCAGCGGGTACACGGCTGGGGTTCCGGGTCGCTCAACGCGGTGCCGGCCGGCGGTGTGCACGATCGGGTAAGGCACTGGGCGCAGACCGCAGGCGATGCGGTCGCGGTCGTGGACGCGAGCCAGGTGCTGTCGTTCACGGCGCTGGAGGCAAGGGCTAACCGGCTGGCCTGGTTCCTGCGGGGCCTGGGCATCGGCCGGGGGAGCGCCGTGGGCCTGTGCCTGCCCCGGAGCGCTGACCTGGCGGTAGCGCTGCTGGCGGTCCTGAAGGCCGGCGGGATGTACGTACCGCTGGACCCGGAGCTGCCCGTCGAGCGGCTGCGCTTCATCGCCGCCGACGCCAAGGTCGACGTGGTGCTGTCCGACCCAGATCATGGCGGGCTGATGGGCGACGGCGTGCAGGTGGTGCACGTCAGCGACGCGGCGATCGCCTCCGGTCCGGCCGGGTCGCCCGAAGTCCAGCTCAGCGACGCCGATGGCGCGTATGTGATCTACACGTCGGGGTCGACGGGGCTGCCCAAGGGCGTGGTGGTGGGCCACGGCGCGGTGTCGAACTACGTGTCGTGGGCGGTGCGGGCGTACCGGGCCGTGCCGGGGGCTGGGGCGCTCCGTGGGCCGGGTCCCTGGGTTTCGACCTGACGGTGACGAGCGTGCTGGTGCCGCTGGCGGCTGGGTCGGCGGTCGTCGTGGCGCCCCAGGGTCCCGATGGGGTGACCGAGGTTGCTGGCCTGGGCGGGTTCGGGCTGGTCAAGGCGGTGCCCGCGCAGGTGCCGATGATCGCGGGCGCGCTCGGCCAGGCCGGCGGGGCGCAGGTGCTGGTGCTCGGCGGTGAGGCGCTGACCGGCAGCGAGGTGGAGCTGTGGCGGCGAGCAGCCCCTGGGTCGGTCGTGGTCAACGAGTACGGGCCGACCGAGACGACGGTCGGGTGCTCCTGGTTCACGGTGCCGCAGGAGGTCAGTCCTGGCGCGGTGCCGATCGGAGCGCCGATCGCGAACACCCAGCTCTACGTGCTGGACGAATGGCTGTCACCGGTGCCGCCCGGGGTGACCGGCGAGCTGTACGTGGCCGGGCCGGGCCTGGCCCGAGGCTACGCCGGGCGGCCCGGCCTGACGTCGGAGCGGTTCGTCGCGTGCCCCTTCGCCTTCCGGGTCGGCGGGCAGCCGGATGTACCGGACGGGTGACCTGGCCCGGTGGTCCAGGGACGGGGTGCTGGAGTTCGCCGGCCGCGCCGACGACCAGGTCAAGATCCGCGGGTTTCCGGGTCGAGCCCGGCGAGGTCGAGGCCGTCATCGCGCGTCACCCGCAGGTGACCGGGGTGGCGGTCGTGGCGCGCGAGGACCAGCCAGGGGACCGGCGCTTGGTCGCCTACCTGGTATCGCGACAGACGGCGGCGACGCCGCGGAGTTGCGGGAGTACGCGGCCGCGCGGCTGCCGGAGTACCTGGTGCCATCCGCGTTCGTCCGTGCTGGACGAGCTGCCGCTGACCGCGCAACGGCAAGATCGACCGCAAGGCGCTGCCTGCCCCCGACTACACCGCCGGGCTCACCCCCGGAGGGCGCGGCCCGGCGACGGTGGTCGAGGAGATCCTCTGCGGTGCGTTCGCCGACGTCCTCGGGCGTGGACCGGGTCGGACCCGACGACAGCTTCTTCGACATCGGCGGTCACTCACTGCTCGCCATGCTCCTGGTCAGCCGGGTCCGGGCCGTGCTGGGCGCGGAGGTGCCGGTGCGCATGGTGTTCGACGCGCCGACCCCGGCCGCCCTGGCCGAGCGGCTTGCCCTGGCCGCACCTGGCCGGACCGGACCCAGGCTCGCCGGACCGCGTCCGGAGCGGGTGCCGCTGTCGTTCGCGCAGCGGCGGCTGTGGTTCCTGGGCCAGCTGGAGGGTCCGAGCGCGACCTACAACGTCCCGGTCGCGCTGCGGCTGCGGGCGCGCTGGACGCGGAGGCGCTGCAGGCCGCGCTGAGCGACGTGGTGGACCGGCACGAGGTGCTGCGCACCGTGTTCCCCGCGGTCGGCGGCGAGCCGTACCAGCAGGTCCTGCACCTCCGTGGCAGGCCGGGGTCGGCCTGGAGCTGACCGAGGTCGCCGAGGCGGACCTGCCGGACCTGATCAGCGAGCTGGCGCAGTACGCGTTCGATCTCGCGGTGGAGGTGCCGGTGCGGGCTCGGCTGCTGGTGGTCGGGCCCGGCTGTGCATGTGCTGGTGCGTGGTGCTGCATCACATCGCGGGTGACGGCTGGTCGCTGGGGCTGCTCGCCCGCGACGTCTCGGCCGCGTACGCGGCCCGCCGGGCGGGCCGGCGCCGGCCTGGGCGCGCTGCCGGTCCAGTACGCCGACTACGCCCTGTGGCAGCGGCAGCTCCTCGGGATCTGAGGACGACCCGGACAGCGTGATGTCACGGCAGGTCGGGTACTGGCGGCAGGCGCTGGCCGGGATCCCCGGGGAACTCGCGCTGCCCGCCGACCGGCCCCGCCCCGCGCCGCGCCAGCCACCGGGGCGCACGCCATGCCCGTCCGACATCCCCGCCCGACGCTGCCACGCCCGGCTCGCGGCAGTGGCCCGCGAGCCACGGGCGCGACCCTGTTCATGGTGCTGCAGGCCGCCCTGGCGGTACTGCTCACCCGGCTCGGCGCCGGGACCGACATGCCGATCGGGTCCCCCGTCGCCGGCCGCACCGACGAGGCCCTGGACGACCTGGTCGGATTCTTCATCAACACCCTGGTCCTGCGGATCGACACCGCCGGCGACCCGGCCTTCACCGACCTGCTCACCCGCGTCCGCGAGGCCGAGCCTCGGCGCCCTGGAACACCAGGACATCCCGTTCGAGCGACTCGTCGAGGCTCCTCGCCCCCGCCCGATCCCTGGCCCGGCACCCCCTGTTCCAGGTCAACGCTCGCCCTGCAGAACAACAACCTCCCCGAACTCCGACCTCCCCGGCCTGCACACCACCGTCCTGCCCGCCGGCCACCACCCCGCCCGCTTCGACCTCAACGTCATCCTGGACGAGCTGCGTCGGCAACGGCGCGCCACCTGGGCCTGACCGGCTCGCTGCTACGCCGCTTCCGACCTGTTCGACCTGACCACGGCCGAGCGGATCGCGCAATGGCTCGGTCAGGTACTGGAAGCCGTCGCCGTCGACCCCGGGCGCAAGCTGCACCAGTTCCCGATGCTGTCGGCCGCCGAGCGGCAGCAGGTGACCGACGGCCTGGAACGACACCGCCCAGCCGACTGCCGGCCGCTGCCCTGCACGAGCTGTTCGCAGATCCAGGCCGTCGCAGACGCCAGACGCCGTCGCCGTGGTGGCCGCCAGCACCGCGCTGACCTATCGCGGGCTCGACCAGCGGGCGAACCGCCTGGCCCACTATCTGCGTCGGCCGGGCGCCGGCCCGGACGGCAGTCGTCGGGTTGTGCGTGCCGCGTACCACAGAGCTGATCGTGGCGATCCTGGCGGTGCTGAAGGCGGGCGCGGCCTATCTGCCGCTCGACCCCGCCCTGCCGACGAGCGGCTGCGCTACATGCTGACCGACAGCAGGGTGGCCGTCGTCGTCGGACCAGGCGAGGTACTGGACGACCTGCCGGCCGGGCATGCCCGGATGATCGCGCTGGACGACCCGATGGTGCGCCGGCGTCCTCGCCGGGTGCCCGGTGACGCCGCCGGTCGCCGGCGTCGACCCCGGCCAGCTCGGCTACGTCATCTACACCTCAGGCTCGACCGGCGCGCCCAAGGGCGTGCAGGTCACTCACGCGCGGCCTGGTGAACTACGTGGCGTCGGTGCCGGACCGGATCGGGCTCGGCGCGCCCGGGGCCCGGTACGCGCTGCTCCAGGCGCCGGGCACGGACTTCGGCAACACCACGATGTTCACCAGCCTGGTCACCGGCGGCGTGCTGCACGTCGTCGACGCGCACGCCGCCAGCGACCCGGCGGCCGTAAGCGACTACCTGGCCGCGCGCTGCGTCGACTACCTCAAGGTGGTGCCGTCGCACCTCGCGGCGCTGGCCGACGTCGCGCCCTGGCGAGCCTGATCCCGGCGGAGACCCTGGTGCTCGGCGGCGAGGCCCTCCGCGCAGTGGGCCGGTGACCTGCTCGCCGCCGCCGGCGGTCGCCGGGTCGTCAATCATTACGGCCCGACCGAGACGACCATCGGCGTCGCGACCATCGCAGCTGACCGCCGACCACCTGGCCGGCGGGCGAGTGCCGATCGGGCGGCCCGTCGGCAACACCCAGCTCTACGTGCTGGACGACCGGCTCAACCCGGTGCCGCCGGGCGTGGCCGGCGAGCTGTACGTGGCTGGTGCGGGCCTGGCCCGCGGCTACGGCGGCCGGGCCGGCGCTGACCGCCGAGCGGTTCGTCGCCTGCCCGTTCGGCGCGGCCGGGGAGCGGATGTACCGGACCGGCGACCTGGCCCGGTGGACCGCGCGGCGGGGTCCTGGAGTTCCTCGGCCGGGCCGACGACCAGGTCAAGATCCGCGGCTTCCGGGTCGAGCCCGGCGAGGTGGAGGCCGTGCTGGCCGGCCACCCGGCGGTCGCGCCAGGCCGTCGTCATCGTCCGCGAGGACGCGCCCGGCGACAGGCGGCTGGTCGGCTACGTCGTCCCCGGCGACGCGCCGACGCGCGGCGACGCTGACCGCCGCGGCGGTGCGCGACTTCGCCGGCGCGCCGGCTGCCCGAGCTACATGGTCCCGTCGGCCGTCGTCGTGCTCGGCCGCGCTGCCGCTGACCGCCAACGGGAAGGTCGACCGCGCGGGCGCTGCCCGCCCCCGACTACGCGGCCGGCCGACGGCGGCCGCCGGGCCCGGCCACGCCGCGCGAGGAGATCCTCTGCGCCGGCGTTCGCCGAGGTCCTCGGCCTGGACCAGGTCGGCGCCGACGACAACTTCTTCGCGCTCGGCGGCCACTCGCTGCTGGCCGTGTCGCTGGTGCGAGCGGCTGCGCGAGCGCGGCATGGCGGTCCCGGTGCGGGCGCTGTTCCAGTCGCCGACGCCGGCCGGGCTGGCCGTCGCGGCCGGGCGGCGCCGGCGTGGACGGTGCCGCCGCGCGCGATCCCGGACGACGCGCCGGGCGATCACCCCGCCATGCTGCCGCTGGTCGAGCTGACCCAGCCGCAGATCGACGCGATCACGGCCGGGGTCGACGGCGGCGCCGGCAACGTCGCCGACATCTACCCGCTGGCCCCGCTGCAGGAAGGCATCTTCTTCCACCACCTGATGGCCGGCGACCGACGCGGAGACGCGTACCTGCTGCCCTCGTGCTGCGGCTTCGACTCGCCGGGCGCGGCTCGACGCGTTCCTGGCCGCCCTGCAGCAGGTGGTCGACCGGCACGACATCTTCCGGACCGCGCGTGGCCTGGCAGGGGCTGGCCGAGCCGGTCCAGGTGGTGTGGCGGCGCGCCGCGGTGCCGGTCACCGAGGTGACACTGCGCCGGGGCGCGGACCCGGCCGCCGGCGCTGCTGGCGGTCAGCGGGCCCCGCATGGACCTCAGCCGCGCGCCGCTGCTCCGAGCCGACGGCCGCCGACCAGCGCCGCCGACCAGAGCCGCCGGCACCGGACCCGCTGGCGCTGGCGCTGGTCCAGGTGCACCACCTCGTCGTGGACCACACCGCGCATGGACGTCGTGCTCGACGAGGTCGGCGCGATCATGCGCGGGCGAGGGCGATCGGCTGGCCGAGCCGCTGCCGTTCCGCGACTTCGTGGCCCAGGCCCGGCTGGGCATGCCGCGCGAGGAGCACGAGCGGTACTTCGCCGCGCTGCTCGGCGACGTCACCGAGCCGACCGCGCCGTTCGGGCTGCCCGACGTGCACGGGGACGGGACCGCCACCGAGCGCGGCTGCTCGCGTGCCGGCGACGCTGGCCGGGCGGGTGCGCGAGCAGGCCCGCGCCGCTCGGGGTCATCCCCGCGACGATGTTCCACGTGGCCTGGGCGCGGGTGCTGGCCGTGCTCGCCGGCCGGGACGACGTCGTGTTCGGCACCGTCCTGTTCGGCCGGATGAGCCGCGGCGCCGGCGCCGACCGGGTGCCGGGCCGTTCATCAATACGCTGCCGGTGCGCAGTGACGGCGCCTGGCCAGCCGCGGCCGCGCCGCCGTGACCGCGATGCAAGGCCAGCTCGCCGGGCTGATCGCGCACGAGCACGCGCCGCTCGCGCTGGCCCAGGAGGCCAGCGGCGTCCCGGCGCCCGCTGCCGCTGTTCTCCTCGGTCCTGAACTACCGGCACAGCCCGGAACTCGGCCTCGGCGACGCGCAGGGCGGCGGCCTGGACGGCATCACCGTCCTGTACACGCTGGAACGCACGAACTACCCGCTGTCCGTCGCGGTGGACGACACCGGCCCGGGTTCGCCATCACGATCGACGCGGTCGCCCCGGTCGTACCCGACCAGCTAGCCCGGCTCATCCTCACGACGCTGGCCGAACTGGCCCGGGTGCTCAGGGACGCTCCCGACACCCCGCTGCATGAGGTCGGGCTGCTGTCGGCTGGCGAACTGCGGCAGCTCGCGCAGTGGAATTCAGGCGAGGAAATAGCCGTGCCCGCCGGCGGCGTCCACCACCTCGTCGAGCAGTGGGCGCAGGCCACCCCGGCCGCCGTCGCGGTGGTCGACGAGGGCCGGACGCTGACGTTCGCCGGGCTGCAGGCGCAGGCGAACCGGCTGGCCTGGTACCTGCGCGGCCTGGGGGTCGGGCGGGGAAGCGTCGTGGGCCTGTGCCTGCCACGCAGCGCTGACCTGGTGGTCGCCCTGCTGGCCGTGCTGAAGGCGGGCGCCGCGTACCTGCCGCTCGACGTCTCCTGGCCGGCCTGGCTCGGGTTCGCGATCGCCGACTCGCGGGTGGCGGTCGTCGTCGGGCTCGAAGACCAGCTCGGCGACCTGCCCGCCTGCCGGGCGCGAATGGTGGCCGTGGACGACCCGATGGTGCAGGCCGGCCTCGCGGGCTGCACCGACACGCCACCCGAGGTTGCGGTGGGCGGCGGCGATGGCGCGTACGTGATTTACACCTCCGGGTCGACGGGGGTGCCCAAGGGCGTCGTCGTGGGTCACGGTGCGGCGCTCAATTACGTGACGTGGGCGGCGCGGGCGTACGGGGTGCAGGCTGGCGGTGCGGGTGCGCCGTGGTTCGGGTCGCTGGGCTTTGACCTGACCGTGACCAGCGTGCTGGTGCCGCTGGCTGGCGGTGCATCGGTGGTGGTGGTGCGGGACGGTGTCGACGGCACCGGCGCGGTGCTGGCCGCCGGGCGCTTCGCGGTGCTGAAGGCCGTGCCGGCGCACCTGCCGGTGCTGGCGGCCGGTGCCGGGTCCGCTGGCGTGCTCGTCGTCGGCGGCGAGGCCCTGTCCGGTGCCGACGTGGCGGCCTGGCGGCAGGTCGCGCCCGGGTCGGTGATCGTCAATGAGTACGGCCCGACCGAGGCCACGGTGGGCTGCTGCGTGTACGCCGTGCCGCCGGACGCCGCTCTGGGGAGCGTGCCGATCGGCGTCCCGATCGCCGGTACTCAGCTTTACGTGCTGGATGAGTGGCTGTCGCCGGTGCCGCCGGGGGTGCTGGGTGAGCTGTACGTGGCGGGTGCTGGTCTGGCTCGTGGGTACGGCGGCCGTCCTGGGCTGACGTCGGAGCGGTTTGTGGCGTGCCCGTTCGGCCTGGCGGGGGCGCGGATGTACCGGACGGGTGATCTGGCCCGGTGGACTCCGGCTGGGGTGCTGGAGTTCGGTGGCCGGGCTGATGATCAGGTGAAGATCCGGGGGTACCGGGTCGAGCCTGGTGAGGTCGAGTCGGTCCTGGCCGCGCATGCCCTGGTCGCGCGGGCTGCTGTCGTCGCCCGCGAGGATCAGCCCGGGGACCGCCGCCTGGTCGCCTACCTAGTCCCCGCCGACACTGACCCCGATGTCGGCGCGCTTGCCCGGGTGGTCCGGGAGTACGCCGCTGCCCGGCTCCCGGAGTACCTGGTGCCGTCCGCGATCGTCGTGCTGACCGAACTGCCGCTCACCCCGAACGCCAAGCTCGACAAGAAGGCACTCCCAGCCCCCGACTACGCCGCCGGACTGTCCGCCAGCGGACGCGGCCCGGCGACGGTCGTCGAGGAAATCCTGTGCGGCGCCTTCGCCGACATCCTGGGCCTCGACCGGATCGGACCCGACGACAACTTCTTCGAGCTCGGCGGCCACTCCCTGCTTGCCATGCGCCTGGTGAGCCGGGTCCGAGCCCTGCTCGGCGCCGAGCTGCCCGTGCGGGTCGTCTTCGACGCGCCCACGCCGGCGGTACTGGCCGAGCGCCTGGACGCCACCGGTCCTGGTCGCACCGCGCTGACCCCAGGACCGCGACCCGACCGGGTGCCGCTCTCGTTCGCGCAACGGCGGCTGTGGTTCCTCGGTCAGCTCGAAGGCCCGAGCGCGACCTACAACATCCCAACCGCGCTGCGCCTCGAAGGCGACCTCGACGTCCCCGCGCTGCAGGCAGCCCTGGTCGACGTCGTAGCCAGGCACGAGGTGCTGCGCACCGTCTTCCCCGCCGCCGACGGCGAGCCCTACCAGCAGGTGCTCGACCCAGCCGAGGCCGGCGTGCGCCTGGAGGTGACGCCCGTCACCGAGGCGGAGCTTGCCGACCGCACCGCCGAGGCGGCGCAGCAGGTGTTCGACCTGTCGGCACAGCCTCCGATCCGGACGCGGCTCCTGGTTACCGGCCCTGGTGAGCAGGTGCTGGTCGTGGTGATGCACCACATCGCCGGTGACGGCTGGTCGATGGGCCTGCTGGCCAGGGACATCGCCACCGCCTACGAGGCCCGCAGCGCTGGCCGTCCCCCGGCCTGGCCCGCGCTCCCCGTGCAGTACGCCGACTACGCCCTGTGGCAGCGTCACCTGCTCGGCCAGGAAGACGACCCGGACAGCCTGCTCGCCCGGCAGGTCGACTACTGGCGGGCCGAGCTGGCCGGCGTCCCGGAAGAACTGGCGCTGCCGGCCGGTCACCCCAGGCCGGCGGTGGCCAGCCACCGAGGCCACGCGGTGCCGCTGCACATCACCCCGCAGGTCCACGGCGACCTCACGGCCCTGGCCCGTGCGCACGGCGCGACGCTCTTCATGGTGATCCAGGCCGCCCTGGCCATGGTGCTCAGCCGCCTCGGCGCCGGCCCGACCTGCCCATCGGCTCACCCGTCGCCGGCCGGACCGACGAGGCGCTTGACGAACTCGTCGGATTCTTCGTCAACACGGTCGTGCTCAGGACGGACACCTCCGGCAACCCGACGTTCACCGAACTGCTCGGCCGGGTCCGCGCACGCGGGCTCGGCGTCCTTGAGCACCAGGACGTTCCCTTCGAACGGCTGGTCGAACTGCTCGCCCCCGTCCGCTCACTCGCCAGGCACCCGCTGTTCCAGGTCATGCTGACCCTGCAGAACGTCGCGCCTGGGTTCCCTGACCTGCGCGGGCTGACGATCACGCCGCTGCCGGTGGACCACGCCCCGGCCCGCTTCGACCTGAGCGTCTTCCTGGACGAGGCCACGGCGTCGGGCCGGCCAGCGGGCCTGAACGGCTGGGTGACGGTCGCCGCCGATCTCTTCGACCGGCCCGCCGCCGAGCGCATCGGCAGCGCGCTCAGCCGTGCCCTGACCGCCGTAGCGGCCGACTCGAGCCTCCGGCTTCGCGACCTTCCCGTCCTGACCCAAGCCGAGCGGGACCTCGCGATCACGGGCTGGAACGCCACCGCCAGGCCAGTCCCAGCCGCGACGCTGCCGGGTCTCTTCGAAACTCAGGCCGCCGCCAGCCCGGACGCTATCGCGCTGGTCTTCGAAAACCGGGCACTTAGCTACCGGCAGCTCAACGCGAACGCGAACCAGCTCGCCCGGCTCCTGGTCCGGCACGGCGCCGGTCCTGAGTCGGTGGTCGCGGTGCTGCTCGAACGCTCCGCCGACCTGGTCACCGCCCTGCTGGCCGTGGTCAAGTGCGGCGCCGCCTACCTGCCGGTCGACCCGGGTTACCCGGCCGAGCGGATCGCCGCCATGCTCGCCAGCGCCCGGCCGGCCTGCGTGCTCACCAGCTCGACGGTCAAGCCGCTGCCCGCCGCAGCGGTACCGGTGATCAGCCTCGACACCGCCGCCGCCGAGCTTAGCCAGCTCAGTGCCGCCAACCTCAGTGCCGCCAACCTCAGTGCCGCCAACCTCAGTGCCGCCAACCTCAGTGCCGCCGACCTGGCCGACGCCGACCGCACGAGCCCCTTGCAGCCGGCCCATCCCGCGTACGTTATCTACACCTCGGGGTCCACCGGGCAGCCGAAGGGCGTGGTGATCACCCACGCCGCGATTGTCAACCGGCTGCGGTGGATGCAGGCGGAGTTCGGCCTGCATCCCGAAGACCGGGTGCTGCAGAAGACGCCGGCCAGCTTCGACGTGTCGGTCTGGGAGTTCTTCTGGCCGCTGCTCGAGGGCGCGCAGCTCGTCGTGGCCGCCCGGGCGGACACCAGGACCCGGTCTACCTGGCCGGGCTGCTGGAGGCGGCGGCCATCACCACCGTCCACTTCGTCCCCTCGATGCTAGACGCCTTCCTCTGGGCGTGCCGCCAAGGGGCTAGCCGGGGGCGTGCCGCCCAAGGGGCCAGCCGGGGGCGTGCCGCTCAAGGGTCAGCCGGCCTGGACCGGCGGTGGAGCCTGCGGCGGGTCGTCTGCAGCGGCGAAGCGCTGACCGCCGCTCAGGTCGCCCGGTTCCACGACAGCTTCCCCGCCGCCGACGTCGAGCTGCACAACCTGTACGGCCCGACCGAGACCGCCGTCGACTCGACCGCCTGGCCGTGCCCGCGCGGACCGGTCACCGGCCCGGTGCCGATCGGCCGCCCGATCGACAACACCCAGGCTTACGTACTTGACGAGCGGCTCGGCCCGGCCGCGCCTGGTGTGACCGGCGAGCTGTACCTCGGCCGGCGCCGGACTGGCCCGAGGCTACGCCGGTCGCCCGGACCAGACCGCCGAGCGGTTCGTCGCGGACCCGTTCGGCGCGCCGGGCGCGCGGATGTACCGGACCGGCGACCTGGCCCGGTGGACCGCCGACGGCGTGCTCGAGTTCCTCGGCCGGGCCGACGACCAGGTCAAGCTGCGCGGCTTCCGGATCGAGCCCGGCGAGATCGAGGCGGCCCTGGCCGCCCACCCGGGTGTCGCCCAGGCCGTCGTCACCGCGAGCGAGGACGCCTCAGGCGAGAAGCGGCTAGTCGCCTACATGGTCCCCGCCGCCGACGGCGCGACCGACGGCGCAACCGACGGCGCAACCGACGGCGCAACCGACCCCGGAGCCGGAGCCGGAGCCGGAGAAAGCCTCGCCGGGCAGGTCCGCGACCTAGCCGCCGCCCGGCTCCCCGAGTACATGGTGCCATCGGCCGTCGTCGTGCTCGCCGCGCTGCCGCTGACCAGTAGCGGCAAGCTCGACCGGCGGGCGCTGCCGGCGCCCGGACTACGCCGCCGCCCAGGCACCCGGCCGCGCCCCGGCCACGGTCGCCGAGGAAATTCTGTGCGGTGCTTTCGCCGACATCCTCGGCCTGGACCGGGTCGGCCCCGACGACAGCTTCTTCGCCCTGGGCGGCCACTCGCTGCTGGCCACCCGGCTCGTCAGCCGGGTCCGCGCCACGCTCGGCACCGAACTGCCGGTCCGGATGGTGTTCGAGGCGCCGACTCGCCGCGCCTGGCCGGCCTGCTCTCGCTCGCCGGACCTGGCCGGGTCGCGCTCGCTCGCCGGCCTGGCGACCCGACCGGGTGCTGCTGTCGTTCGCGCAGCGGCGGCTGTGGTTCCTGGGCCAGCTCGAAGGCCCGAGCGCGACCTACAACATCCCGACCGCGCTGCGCCTCGAAGGCGACCTCGACGTGCCAGCACTGCGAGCGGCCCTCGCCGACGTGCTGGTCAGGCACGAGGTCCTGCGCACCGTCTTCCCGGCCGCCGAGGGCGAGCCCTACCAGCATGTGCTCGACCTGGCCGAATCCGGCTTCGACCTGGAGGTCACCCGCGTCGCCGAGGCGGAACTCGCTGACGGCATCGCCGAGGTCGCCGGCCACGCGTTCGACTTGTCGGCGGAGATTCCGGCCCGGACGCGGCTCCTGGTTACCGGCCCTGGTGAGCAGGTGCTGGTCGTGGTGATGCACCACATCGCCGGTGACGGCTGGTCGATGGGCCTGCTGGCCAGGGACATCGCCACCGCCTACGAGGCCCGCAGCGCTGGCCGTCCCCCGGCCTGGCCGGCGCTCCCCGTGCAGTACGCCGACTACGCCCTGTGGCAGCGCGACCTGCTCGGCCAGGAACACGACCCCGGCAGCCTGCTCGCCCGGCAGGTCGACTACTGGCAGCAGCAGCTGGCCGAGATCCCCGACGAGCTCGCGCTGCCCGCCGACCGCCCGCGGCCCGCGATCGCCAGCCACGCGGGCCACGCGATCCCGCTGCGGATCCCGCCCCAGGTGCACCGCCAGCTCGCCGCGCTGGCCCGAGCCCGAGGCGTCACGCTCTTCATGGTCGTCCAGGCCGCCCTCGCCGTCCTGCTCACCAGGCTCGGCGCCGGGACGGACATCCCGGTCGCCTCGCCCGTCGCGGGCCGCACCGACGAGGCCCTGGACGACCTGGTCGGATTCTTCATCAACACGCTGGTGCTGCGCACGGACACCTCCGGCAGCCCGACCTTCGCCGACCTGCTCGGCCGGGTCCGCGAAGCCGGCCTCGGCGCCCTGGAACACCAGGACATTCCGTTTGAACGACTCGTGGAGCTACTCGCCCCCGCCCGCTCACTCGCCCGGCACCCGCTGGCTCAGGTGAAGCTGGCCCTGCAGAACACCGCTGCGGCCCGGCTCGACCTGCCTGGCCTGCGGATCACGGTGCTGCCGGCCGGTGACTCGACGGCCAAGCTCGATCTCGACATCGACGTGCGCGAGGCGTTCGAGGCCGACGGCAGCCCGGCCGGGCTCGACGCGTCGGTGACCGCCGCTGCCGACCTCTTCGACGAGGCGACCGCGCAGCGGATCGCCCGGTGGTTCGGCCAGGTGCTCGCCGCCGTGGCCGCCGACCCGGAACTGCTGATCCACCAGGTCCCTGTGCTGTCGCAGGCCGAGCAAGCCGAGCTGCTGACCACCTGGAACGACACGGCCAGCCCGATCCGGGCGGCCACCTTGCCTGAGCTCTTCGCCGACCAGGTCGCGAGCCAGCCCGACGCGATCGCGGTGTCGGCGGGGGACGCCACCCTCACTTACGCCGGTCTCGGCCGCGCGGCGAGCAAGCTCGCCCGGCTGCTCGCCCAGCACGGCGCCGGCCCGGAGTCCGTGGTCGCCGTGGTCATGGAGCGCTCGGCTGGCCTGATGACCGCGCTGCTGGCCGTGGCCAAGGCCGGTGCGGCCTACCTGCCGGTGGACCCTGGCTACCCGGCCGAGCGGATCAGCTTCATGCTGGCCGACGCCCGGCCCGCCGTCATCGTCGCGACCAGCGAGATCGCCGACGATCTGCCGGTGCGCATCGGCACGCCGGTCCTGGCCACCGACGACCCGGCGACCATGGCCGCGCTGGCCGTCCAGCCTGACGCTGACCTGACCGACGCTGACCGAATCGCCCCGCTGCGGCCCGCCCATCCCGCCTACGTGATCTACACCTCGGGTTCGACGGGGCAGCCGAAGGGAGTCACCGTCACCCACGCGGGCCTGCCCAGCCTGGGCGCCGGTCACCGCCGATTCGGAGCCGGGCCTGGCCGCAAGGTGGCGCAGTTCGCGTCGGCCAGCTTCGACACCTTCGGCTGGGACTGGTCGATGGCGCTGCTGACCGGCGCGGCCCTGGTCATCGTGCCGACGGAGCGGCGGCTCGGCGAGGATCTCCCGGTGTTCCTGCGCGAGCGGGACGTCACCCACGCCACCTTGCCGCCGGCCGTGCTGGCCACCCTCCGCGAGGACTCGATCGACCAGCACGCCGTGCTGCTCGTCGCCGGTGAAGCCTGCCCGCCCGAGGTCCTGTCCCGCTGGTCGGCGGGCCGGACGATGTTCAACTCGTACGGCCCGACCGAGACGACGATCGACGCCACGTTCTGGAAGGTCAGTCCCGGGTTCACCACCGTCCCGATCGGCGAGCCGGTACTGAACACCGCCGTCTACGTGCTCGACGAGTACCTGACGCCGGTGCCGCCCGGGGTTCCTGGCGAGCTGTACGTGGCCGGCCTCGGCCTCGCGCGCGGCTACGCGGGCCGGTCCGGGCTGACCGCCGAGCGGTTCGTCGCCTGCCCGTTCGGTCCCGCCGGAGCCCGGATGTACCGGACGGGTGACCTGGCCACCTGGACCAGCGACGGGCTGCTGGAATTCCCGGCCGGGCCGACAACCAGGTCAAGATTCGTGGCTTCCGGATCGAGCCCGGTGAGGTCGAAGCGGTACTCGACAGTCACCCGCTGGTGCGCCAGGCGGTCGTGGTAGCCCGCGAGGACACCCCGGGCGACCGCGGCTGGTCGGCTACATCGTGCCCGTGGCCGGTGCCGCCAGCGACGAGGCTGCGAGCAGCCTGCCGGCCTCCGTGCGGGCGTTCGCGGCCGGGCGGCTCCCCGAGTACCTGGTGCCGTCGGCGGTCGTCGTGCTGGCCGCGCTGCCGCTCACGGCGAACGGCAAGCTGGACCGCAAGGCACTGCCCGTGCCCGAGTACGAGCTTGAGCACAGCGACAGCCGCCCGCCGGCCACGGCGGTCGAGGAAATCCTGTGCGGCGCGATCGCCGAGATCCTGGGCCTGGACCGGGTCGAGCCCGACGACAGCTTCTTCACGCTCGGCGGGCACTCGCTGCTCGCGACCCGGCTGGTGAGCCGCATCCGCGCGGTGCTCGGGGTCGAGCTGGCCGTGCGCGCGGTGTTCGAGGCCCCGTCGGCGGCCGCCCTGGCCCGGCGGCTCGAAGTGGCCGGTCCTGGCCGGCCGTCGCTGCAGGCCAGGCCACGGCCGGAGCGGGTGCCGCTGTCGTTCGCGCAGCGACGGCTGTGGTTCCTCGGCGAGCTCGAAGGCCCGAGCCCGACCTACAACGTGCCGGTCGCGCTGACCCTGGCCGGAAACCTGGACGTGGCCGCACTGCAGGCGGCGCTGACCGACGTGCTGGCCAGGCACGAGGTGCTGCGCACCGTGTTCGGCTCCCTCGACGGCGAGCCGTACCAGCGGGTGCTGACCGCCAGCGAGGCCGACCTGCGCCTGGAGGTGACCGAGGCCGAGAATCTCGCCGCGCAGCTCGCCGAGACCGCCGACCGTGCCTTCGACCTGTCGACCGAGATCCCCGTCCGCGCCCGGCTGCTCGTACTCGGCCCGCCTGAATTGGCAAACACCCAGCACGTCCTGGTCGTGGTGCTGCACCACATCGCCGGCGACGCCTGGTCGATGCGGCTGCTGGCCCGCGACATCTCGACGGCCTACCTGGCCCGTCGCCTGGGTCGCGCGCCGTCGTGGCCCGAGCTTGCGGTGCAGTATGCCGACTACGCGCTGTGGCAGCGCGACCTGCTCGGCCGCGAGGACGACCCGGGCAGCCTGCTGTCCAGCCAGGTCGGCTACTGGCGGCAGGCCCTGGCCGGGATCCCGGACGAACTCGATCTGCCCGCCGATCACGCCCGGCCCGCAGTCGCCAGCCACCTCGGTTATGCGGCCCCGCTGCGGGTCGGCCCTGAGGTGCACCGCGCCCTGGCTGGCCTGGCCAGGGCGGAGGGCGTGACGCTGTTCATGGTCGTGCAGGCGGCGCTGGCGCTCCTGCTCACCAAGCTGGGCGCCGGCACCGACATCGTGGTGGGCTCCCCGGTGGCCGGGCGCACCGACGAGGCCCTGGACGACCTGGTCGGGTTCTTCGTCAACACGCTGGTGCTGCGCACGGACACCAGCGGCGACCCGGCCTTTACCGAGCTGCTCGGCCGGGTTCGCGAGGCTGGCCTGCTCGCCCTCGAGCATCAGGACGTCCCCTTCGAGCGGCTCGTGGAGCTGCTCGCCCCGGCCCGCTCGCTCGCCAGGCACCCGCTCTTCCAGGTCAACCTGACGCTGCAGAACAACGCCCCCGCCGTGCTCGACCTACCCGACCTGCGCATCACGCCGCTGCCGATCGTCCACCACCCGGCCAGGTTCGACCTCAACGTGGCGGCCACCGAGTGCTTCGACGCGGACGGCCCGGCCGGGCTGGACGGGTCGGTGACAGTCGCCGCCGACCTGTTCGACGCGGCGACGGCCGATCGGCTCGCCGGCTGGCTGGACCGGGTGCTGACCATCGTGGCGGCCGATCCGGGGTTGCGGGTGCATGAGGTGCGGCTGATGTCCCCCGCCCAGCGGCAGCAGGTCGTCTCTGGATGGAACGACGCCGCGCGGGAGGTGTCCGCTTGAGGACTCGAACACCAAGTCAAGGTCACAGCGAGAGAGACGGTGCGACGGTGACAGTACCTGAGCTGTTCGGCGAGAAAGTGGCGGCGACGCCGGACGCGATCGCCGTGGTCTGCGACGACACCTCGGTCCCGTACCGGGACCTCGACGCGGCAGCGAACCGGCTGGCGCGGCACCTGGCGGGCCTGGGCATCGGACCCGAGTCGGTCGTCGCGGTGCTGCTCGACCGGTCAGCCGACCTGGTGACCGCGCTGCTGGCCGTGCTGAAGGCGGGCGCCGCCTACCTGCCGGTGGACCCCGGCTATCCCCCCGAGCGAATCGGCTACCTGGTCGCCGACGCGCGCCCGCAGTGCGTCGTCACGACCACCGCGCTCGCGAGCCGCCTGCCGGAGGGGACCGCCCTGCCGGAGGGGACTGCCCTGCCGCTGATCCTGCTCGACGACCAGGCCACCACGGCCGACCTGGCGAGCCAGCTCGCGACTGACCTGGCCGACGCCGACCGGACCGGACCGCTGCTGCCCGCGCACCCGGCCTACGTCATCTACACCTCGGGGTCCACCGGCCGGCCGAAGGGCGTGGTCGTCACCCATCAGAACGTGCTGAGCCTTTTCGCGGCGACCGCCAGGCACTTCGACTTCGGCCCGGCCGACGTCTGGACGTGGTTCCACTCGTTCGCCTTCGACTTCTCGGTCTGGGAGATCTTCGGGGCGCTGCTGCACGGCGGCCGGGTCGTCGTCGTGCCCCTCGACACCGCCCGCTCGCCCAAGGACCTGCGCGAGCTGGTCGAACGTGAGCGCGTCACCGTGCTGTCCCAGACCCCGTCGGCGTTCTACCAGTTCCTGCAGGTCGACCAGGCGCACGAGCGAGCCGGTTCCGAGCTGGCCCTTAGGTGGGTGGTCTTCGGCGGCGAGGCCCTCGACGTCCGGCAGCTCAAGGACTGGTACGCACGCCACAACGGGGAGGCCCCGGTCCTGGTCAACATGTACGGCATCACCGAGACGACGGTGCACGTGACCCATCTCGCCCTGGCGATGAGCACCGTGGCCGAGTCGCTGAGCCCCAGCCCCAGCGCGACCAGCCCGACTAGCCCCAGCCCGACTAGCCCCAGCGCGACTAACCGCAGCCCGATCGGCCGGCCGCTGGCCAGCAGCCAGGCCTACGTGCTCGACGCCTGGCTGGATGCCGTGCCCCCGGGCGTCACCGGGGAACTGTACGTCGCCGGGTCCGGGCTGGCGCGCGGTTACGCCGACCGGGCGGGGCTGACCGCCGAGCGGTTCGTCGCCTGCCCGTTCGGCCCGCCGGGCAGCCGGATGTACCGGACGGGTGACCTGGCCAGGTGGACGCCGGGCGGCGAGCTGGAATTCGGCGGCCGGGCCGACGACCAGGTCAAGATCCGGGGCTTCCGGATCGAGCCGGGCGAGATCGAGGCCGTGCTCGCCGGTCACCCAGGCGTCGCGCAGGCGGTCGTGACCGCTCGCGAGGACACCCCGGGCGACCAGCGTCTGGTCGGCTACGTCGTCGCCGCGCAGGCGGGCGAGCCCGGCTCCGAAGGCGACCTAGCCGACCAGCTCAGGGATTTCGCGGCCGCCCGGCTGCCCGAGCACATGGTGCCCTCGGCGGTCGTCGTGCTGCCGGCCATGCCGCTCACCGTGAACGGCAAGGTCGACCGCCGGTCGCTGCCCGCCCCCGACTTCGCGGCCGGGGCGGCGACCGGGCGGTCGCCAGCCAGTGCGACCGAAGAGCTCTTGTGCTCGACGTTCGCCGAGATTCTGGGCATCGACGCGATCGGGCCTGACGACAACTTCTTCGCGCTCGGCGGTCATTCCCTGCTGGCCACCCGGCTGGTGAGCCGCATCCGCACCGCGCTCGGCACCGACCTGCCGGTGCGGCTGGTCTTCGAGGCGCCGACCCCGGCCCAGCTCGCGGAGCGGCTCGACCTGCAGGCGGCAGTGGCGCCGACGGCACCGGCCAGGCGCCGGAGCGCGCTTCGGCCGAGGCGCGGGTAGGAGCCTCATGATCCCTCTGTCGTTCGCGCAGCAGCGCCTGTGGTTCCTCGACCAGCTCGACGGGCCGAGCCCGGCCTACAACATCCCGATCGCACTGCGGCTGGAAGGCAAGCTGGACGTCACGGTCCTGCGTACCGCCCTCGCCGACGTGGTGGCCAGGCACGAGGTGCTGCGCACGGTCTTCCGCGCCGCCGACGGGGAACCGTACCAGGAGGTGCTGGAAGCCGGGACCAGCCACGTCGAGCTCGACGTGGTCCCGGCGCTTGCGTGCGAGCTGACCGAGCAGATCGCGGCCGTCGTCGGCCAGCCCTTCGACCTGTCCGCTGACCTGCCGGTGCGGGCCAGGCTGCTCGCCCTGCGGCCGGACGAATTGGCAAACACAGTGCACGTGCTGGTCGTGGTCATCCACCACATCGCCGGAGACGACTGGTCGATGGGGCTGCTGGCCCGCGATATTTCCCTGGCCTACGTCGCCAGGCAGGCGGGCACGGAGCCGTCCTGGCCGGAACTGCCAGTCCAGTACGCCGATTACGCGCTGTGGCAGCGCGACCTGCTCGGCAGCGAAGACGACCCGGACAGCATGCTGTCCGAGCAGGTCGAGTACTGGCGGCACACCCTCGCGGGCATCCCGGAAGAACTTGTGCTGCCCGCCGACCGGCCTCGGCCGCCGGAAGCGAGCGGTCGCGGGCACGCCGGCCCGCTGGCTGTACCCGCCGACGTCCACCAGCAGATAGCCGACGTCGCGCGGGCGCACGGCGTGACGGTGTTCATGGTGCTGCAGGCCGCGCTCGCCGTGCTGCTGGCCAGGCTCGGCGCGGGCACCGACATTCCCATCGGCGCGCCGTTCGCCGGACGGACCGACGAAGCCCTGGACAACGTGGTCGGCTGCTTCGTCAACACGCTGGTGCTGCGCACGGAGGTGTCCGGCAACCCGGCATTCGCCGAGCTGCTCGACCAGGTCCGTGAGGCGGGCCTTGATGCCCTGGAACATCAGGACATTCCCTTTGAGCGGCTCGTCGAGCTACTCGCACCCGCCCGCTCCCTCGCCCGGCACCCGCTCTGCCAGGTCATGCTCACCCTGCAGAACAACACCCCGGCGATGCTCGCGCTGCCGGGAATGCGGATCACCATGCTCCCGGCCGGCGAACCCGGGATCCGGCTCGACCTCGACGTCGACGTGTCGGAATCCTTCGACGCCGACGGCAGGCCCGCCGGGCTGAACGGGTCGGTCAACGCGTCGGCCGACCTGTTCGACCAGCCGACCGCCGAGCGGCTGGCGGGCTGGTTCGGCCAGGTGCTGGCGGCGGTGGCGGCCGATCCCGGGCTGCGGGTAGGTCAGGTGCCGGTGCTGTCCGGCCGCGACCGCGAGCTGGTCCTGTCGAAGTGGAACGACACGGCTCGGCCGGTGGGAGAGGCGACAGTACCCGAGCTGTTCGCGGCCCAGGTGGCGGCCACGCCGGACGCCGTGGCCGTGATCTCGGGCGGTGCTGTGTCTTCGGGCGGTGCCGTGCTGTCGTACCGGGAGCTTGACCGGGCGTCGAGCCGGCTGGCGCGGCTGCTGGTCGGTGCCGGGGCCGGGCCGGAGCGCGTGGCTGCGGTGCTGCTGGGCCGGGGTGCCGAGCTGATCGTGACCCTGCTGGCCGTGCTGAAGGCGGGGGCGGCCTACCTGCCGGTAGACCCGTCGTATCCGGCCGGGCGGGTGCGGGCGATGCTGGCCGACGCGGCGCCGGCGTGCGTGGTCACCTCGGCGGGCCTCGCCGAGCTAGCGGGCGGCGGGTGCTGGCCGCTGGTCGTACTGGACGACCCGGCCACGACGACGATGCTGGACGGGCTGGCCGACGGCGAGGTCACCGACGCTGACCGGGCTGGTCCGCTGCTGCCCTCGCACCCGGCGTACGTCATCTACACCTCGGGCTCCACCGGAGTACCTAAAGGCGTCACCGTGACGCACGGCAATTTTTCCAACCTGATTGTCAGTCATGGGCGCTTCGAAGCCGGCCCTGGCAGTGTCGTCGCCCAGTTCGCGTCGCCGGGTTTCGACAACTTCGGCTCGGAATGGTCGCTGGCGCTGATGACCGGGGCGGCGCTCGCCGTCGTGCCGGACGAGCGGCGGCTCGGCGACGATCTGGCCGGCTTCTTCGCCGAGCATGGGGTCACCCATGCGACGCTGCCGCCCGCCGTGCTGGCGACCATGGACGAGAGGTCCGTCCGGGCCGACGTGGTGCTCGAAGTCGGCGGTGAAGCCTGCCCGCCCGACGTCATGGCCCGCTGGTCAGTGCTGGCTAATCCTGGGTTGGCTGATCCTGGGTCAGCTGATGCTGGGTCGGCTGATGCTGGCGCGGGGGGACGGGTGCTGTTCAACACCTACGGCCCGACCGAGACGACCGTCGACGCGACGAGCTGGCGGTGCGAGCCGGGGTCGGCGACCGTGCCGATCGGCGGCCCGATCGCCAATACGCGGGTGTTCGTGCTGGACGAGTGGCTGTCGCCGGTGCCGCCCGGGGTGACCGGTGAGCTGTACGTGGCGGGGGCAGGACTGGCGCGAGGCTATCGGGGTCGGTCGGCCCTGACCTCGGAGCGATTCGTGGCGTGCCCCTACGCCCCGCCCGGGGCCCGGATGTACCGGACGGGTGACCTGGCGCGGTGGTCTCGGGACGGGGTGCTGGAGTTCGGGGGCCGGGTCGACGACCAGGTGCAGGTCCGGGGATTCCGGATCGAGCCCGGCGAGATCGAGGCCGTACTGGCGGGTCATCCGCTGGTGGGGCAGGCGGTGGTCGCTGCCCGGCAGGACGCGCCGGGGGAGGTGCGGCTCGCCGCCTACGTCGTTCCGGCAGCTGCGGCTGCGGCTGCGGCTGAGACTGCGGACCAGGCGGTGCTGGCGGCGGAGTTGCGCGGGTTCGTCGCCGCCCGGCTGCCCGAGTACATGGTGCCTGCGGCCGTGGTCGTGCTGGCGCAGCTGCCGCTCACCCCGAACGGGAAGGTGGACCGCCGGGCGCTGCCTGCCCCTGACTACCGCAGCGCGAGGTCTGGCGGCGCCGGTCAGGCGACCGAGGTCGAAGAGCTGATCTGCGGCGCGTTCGCCGAGATCCTCGGGGTGGACCGGGTCGGCCCGGACGACAGCTTCTTCGACCTGGGCGGGCACTCGCTGCTCGCGATCCGGCTGACCAGCCGGGTGCGGGCCGTGCTCGGGGTCGAGCTGCCCGTGCGGCTGGTGTTCGAGGCGCCGACGCCCGCCGGAATCGCCCGGCGGCTGTCGCTCGCCGGATCGGGGCGGACCGCGCTCTCGGTCCGGCCACGACCGGAGCGGGTGCCGCTGTCGTTCGCGCAGCGGCGGCTGTGGTTCCTGGGCCAGCTGGAAGGTCCGAGCGCGACCTACAACATCCCGGTCGCGCTGCGGCTGACCGGAGACCTCGACGGGCCTGCGCTGCGGGCCGCCCTGGGCGATGTGGCTGGGCGGCACGAGGTGCTGCGGACCGTGTTCCCCGTCGCTGACGGCGAGCCTTTCCAGCAGGTGCTCGACGTGGCCGAGACCGGCTTCGACCTCGAGGTGACCCCGGTCGCCGAGGCTGACCTGCCCGCCCGGGTCGCCGAGATCGCCACGCAAGTGTTCGACCTCGCGGTTGAGGTGCCGGTGCGGGCTCGGCTGCTGGTGGTGGGCCCGCCTGGCCGCACTGAACTGGCAAGCACCGGCAGTGCGGTCTGCGGACGTCAGTCTGCGGACCGCACTGAATTGGCAAGCACTGTGCATGTGCTGGTGGTGGTGCTGCATCACATCGCGGGTGACGGCTGGTCGCTGGGGCTGCTCGCCCGCGACGTCTCGGCCGCGTATGCGGCCCGCCGGGCGGGCCGGGTGCCGGCCTGGGGCGCGCTGCCGGTCCAGTACGCCGACTACGCCCTGTGGCAGCGGGAACTGCTGGGATCTGAGGACGACCCGGACAGCGTGGTGTCGCGGCAGGTCCGGTACTGGCGGCAGGCGCTGGCCGGGATCCCCGGGGAACTCGCCCTGCCCGCCGACCGGCCCCGCCCCGCCCGCGCCACCCACCAGGGCCACGCCGTCCCCGTCCACATCCCCGCCCAGGTCCACGCCCGGCTCGCGGCAGTGGCCCGCAGCCACGGGGCGACCCTGTTCATGGTGTTGCAGGCCGCCCTGGCGGTACTGCTCACCCGGCTCGGCGCCGGGACCGACCTGCCGATCGGGTCCCCCGTCGCCGGCCGCACCGACGAGGCCCTGGACGACCTGGTCGGATTCTTCATCAACACCCTGGTCCTGCGGATCGACACCACCGGCGACCCGGCCTTCACCGACCTGATCACCCGCGTCCGCGAGGTCAGCCTCGGCGCCCTGGAACACCAGGACATCCCCCTGGAACGACTCGTCGAGCTCCTCGCCCCCGCCCGATCCCTGGCCAGGCACCCCCTGTTCCAGGTCAACCTCGCCCTGCAGAACAACAACCTCCCCGAACTCCACCTCCCCGGCCTGCACACCACCCTCCTGCCCGCCGGCCACCACCCCGCCCGCTTCGACCTGCACCTGACCGCCGCCGAAACCTTCGGCGCTGACGGTCAGCAGACGGGGCTCGACCTCGGGCTCAACGCGTCGGCTGACCTATTCGACCTGGCGACGGCCGAGCGGATCGCCGGGTGGTTCGGCCAGGTGCTCGCCGCCGTCGCCGCCGACCCCGGGTTGCGGGTGCACCAGTTCCCGCTGCTGTCGGCCGCCGAGCAGCAGCAGGTGACCTCCGGCTGGAACCAGACGGCGGTCGCCGTCCGTCCGGCGACGTTGCCAGGGCTGCTCGCCGCCCAGGCGGCGGCGACGCCGGAGGCGATCGCCGTGGTCGCCGGCGACACCGTGCTGACGTACCGGCAGCTCGACCATGCGTCGAACCGGCTCGCGCGGCTGCTGGCCGGAACCGGGGCCGGACCGGAGCGAGTCGTCGGCGTGCTGCTTGATCGCCGGGCTGAGCTGGTCGTCGCCCTGCTGGGCGCGCTGAAGGCGGGGGCGGCTTACCTGCCGATCGACCCGTCCTACCCGGCCGAGCGGGTGCGGGCGATGCTGGCCGATGCCCGGCCGGCGTGCATGGTGACCTCGGCCGGCCTGGCGGAGCTGGCGGGCGGCGCGCAATGGCCGCTGGTGGTGGTCGACGACGTGGCGACGGCGGCGGCGCTGGACGGGCTGGCCGATAGCGAGATCACCGACGCTGACCGGGCTGGTCCGCTGCTGCCCTCGCATCCGGCCTACGTCATCTACACCTCGGGCTCCACCGGCACGCCCAAGGGCGTCGTGGTCCCGCACCAGGCGATGGTCAACTACCTCGCGCACTGCGCGACCGCCTACCCGACGCTGTCCGGGACGACGCTCTGGCACGCGTCGGTCTCCTTCGACGGCGGCCTGACCGCCGTGTTCGGCGCGCTGGCCGCAGGCGGCTGCCTGCACGTGGCGGCGCTGGACGAGAACTGGACGGCGCCGAGGCTGGGCCGGGCACCGCAGCCGAGCCGGTCCGCTACAGCTTCCTCAAGATCACCCCGAGCCACCTGCCGGTGCTCGAGCTCGTCGGGGAGCAGTCCCTGCCGACCGGCCAGCTCATGATCGGCGGCGAGGCGCTGCGCCCCGGCGTCCTGGCCCAGTGGCGCCGGCGTTGTCCGGAGCTGACCTTCGTCAACCACTACGGGCCGACCGAGGTGACGGTCGGCTGCATCGACTACCACATCGATCCAGGGGATCGGCTCGACGACGCGGTCACCCCCATCGGCCGCCCCATGGCCAACACCCAGGTGTACGTGCTGGACGAGTGGCTGTCGCCGGTGCCGCCCGGGGTGACCGGCGAGCTGTACGTGGCGGGCGCGGGGCTCGCCCGGGGCTACGGTGGCCGGCCCGGCCTGACCGCCGAGCGGTTCGTGGCCTGCCCGTTCGGCCCGGCCGGCGCGCGGATGTACCGGACCGGTGACCTGGCCAGGCGCACCGGGGACGGGCTGCTGGAATTCGGCGGCCGGGCCGACGACCAGGTGAAGGTCCGTGGTTTCCGGATCGAGCCCGGCGAGATCGAAGCCGTGCTGGCCGGTCATCCGCTCGTGGCGCAGGCCGTGGTCACCGCGCGCGAGGAAGGACCGGGCGACGTGCGGCTAGCCGCCTACGTCGTGCCGGCCGCAGAGGCTTTCGACCAGGCCGCGCTGCCGGCCGACCTCCGGGGGTTCGCCGCCACGCGGCTCCCCGACTACATGGTGCCCGGGGCTGTGACGGTGCTCGCCGCGCTGCCGCTGACCGCCAGCGGCAAGCTCGACCGCCGGGCACTGCCCGCTCCCGAGTACTCGGCCGGGGCCGCCACGGGACGGGCACCCGCCAGCGTGACCGAAGAGATCCTGTGCGGCGCGTTCGCCGAGATCCTCGGCGTGGACCGGGTTGGCCCGGATGACAGCTTCTTCGACCTGGGCGGACACTCGCTGCTGGCCATGCGCCTGGTGAGCCGGGTGCGCGCGGTCCTCGGGGTCGAGCTGCCGGTGCGGCTGGTGTTCGAGGCGCCCTCGGCCGCCCGGCTAGCCGCGCGGCTCGGGCTCGCGGGTCCTGGCCGGGCTGCGCTGGTCGCCCGGCCTCGGCCGGAGCGGGTGCCGCTGTCGTTCGCGCAGCGGCGGCTGTGGTTCCTTGGCGAGCTGGAAGGTCCGAGCGCGACCTACAACGTTCCCGTCGCGCTGAAGCTGTCCGGCGACCTCGACGTGCCCGCGCTGCGGGCCGCGCTGGGCGATGTGGTGGCGCGGCACGAGGTGCTGCGCACGGTGTTCCCCGCCGTGGACGGCGAGCCTTACCAGCGTGTTCTCAGTGCGGACGACGCAAATTTCCTCCTGGAACTGAGTGCGGCCGGCGACCTCGCGGCGCAGATCGCCCAGACCGCCGATCGCGCCTTCGACCTGTCGGCGGAGATCCCCTTCCGGGCGCGGCTGCTCGTCCTGGGGCCGGCCGAGCACGTGCTGGTTGTGGTGATCCACCACATCGCCGGTGACGGCTGGTCGATGGGACTGCTCGCCAGGGACATCTCGACGGCGTACGCGGCGCGGCGGGCTGGTCGCGCGCCCGCCTGGCCTGCGCTGCCGGTCCAGTACGCGGACTACGCGATGTGGCAGCGCGACCTGCTCGGGTCCGAAGCCGACCCTGGCAGCGTGGCGGCCCGGCAGGTGGCGTACTGGCGGCAGGCCCTGGCCGGGATCCCGGACGAGCTGGCGCTGCCGGCGGACCGGCCCCGGCCGGCCGTGGCCAGTCACCAGGGGGTCGCGGTACCGCTGCGGGTGTCCGCCGACGTGCACGGGCGGCTGGCCGGGCTCGCCCGGCAGCACGGCGTCACCTTGTTCATGGTGCTGCAGGCCGCGCTCGCGGCGCTGCTCACCAAGCTCGGCGCCGGGACCGACATCCCGGTCAGCTCGCCGGTCGCCGGGCGGACCGACGAGGCGCTCGACGGGCTGGTCGGGTTCTTCATCAACACGCTGGTGCTGCGCACCGACACCTCGGGCGACCCGAGCTTCGCCGAACTGCTCGGCCGGGTCCGCGAGCAGGGCCTCGGGGTGCTCGAGCACCAGGACGTCCCGTTCGAGCGGCTGGTCGAGCTGCTGGCCCCGGTCAGGTCGCTGTCCAGGCATCCGCTGTCCCAGACCCACCTGATCGTGGCGAACACCCCGCCGGCGCTGCCTGACCTCGCGGGCCTGCGGGTCACGACGCTGCCGGTCAGCCACCACCCCGCCCGCTTCGACCTCGAGATCAGCGCCACCGAAACCGCCGACGACGCCGGCCGCCCGGCCGGGCTGAACGGCTCGGTTAACGTCGCGGTCGACCTGTTCGACCAGGCGACGGCTGAGCGGTTCGCCGGCTGGCTCTGCGCGGTGCTCGACGCCGTCAGCGCCGACCCGGACCTGCGGGTCCGGCAGCTGCCGCTACTGGCCCCGGCGCAGCGGACCCAGCTCGTGTCCGGGTGGAACGACACCGCTGACCCCGTCCCGCCCGTCACCCTGAGCGGCCTGTTCGAGGCACAGGCCGGGCAGACGCCCGACGCCGTCGCCCTGATCGGCGAATCCGGCAGCCTGACCTACCGGCAGCTCGACCGCGCCGCGAACCGGCTGGCGCGGCTGCTGACCGAGCACGGCGCCGGCCCTGAGGCGGTCATCGCGGTCGCGCTGGAACGCTCGGCGCAGCTCGTCGTCGCGCTGCTCGCCGTGGTCAAGGCCGGGGCCGCCTACCTGCCCGTCGATCCCGGCTACCCGGCTGAGCGAGTGGAGTACATGCTCGGCGACGCCGGTCCGGCGTGCGTGCTCACCACTGCCGCGCTCGCGGCGACGCTGCCGGTCCCCGATCGGGCCTCGGTGCTGGTGCTGGACGACCCGGCGACGGCCGCCGCCCTGGCGCGGCAGAGCAGCGCCGACGCGGGGGACGGCGACGCGCCATGACCATCCCGCCTACCTCATCTACACCTCGGGCTCGACGGGGGCTCCGAAGGGCGTCGTCGTCACCCATCGGGGCGTGTCCAGCCTGGCCGAAAGCCAGCTCGACGGGTTCGCGGTCGAGGCTGGCAGCCGGGTGCTGCAGTTCGCGTCGCCGAGCTTCGACGCCTCGATCTTCGAGCTGATCATGGCGGTGGCGAACGGCGCCGCGCTGGTCGTCCCTGCGGCGAGCGAGCTGCTTGCCGGGCAGGCCCTCGTCGACGTCTGCGCCCGCTACGACGTGACCCACCTGACCGTGCCGCCCGCCGTGCTCGACGGGCTGCGCCCCGGCAGCCTGCCTTCGGTACTCGGCCTGGTCACCGCCGGCGAGGCCGCGAGCCAGGAACTCGTCGGGCACTGGGCGCCTGGCCGCAGCTTCGTCAACGCCTACGGGCCGACCGAGACCACGGTCTGCGCCACCATGACCGGTCCGCTGGCGCAGGCCGAGCCGATCAGCATCGGGCGCCCGATCAGGAACACGGCCGGCTACGTGCTTGACGACTGGCTCGACCCGGTGCCGCCCGGGGTGCCCGGCGAGCTCTACGTGGCGGGCGCCAGCCTGGCGCGCGGCTACGCGGGCCGGTCCGGGCTGACCGCCGAGCGGTTCGTCGCCTGCCCGTTCGGGCCGGCCGGGGCGCGGATGTACCGGACGGGCGACCGGGTCCGCTGGACGGGCGACGGGCGGCTGGAGTTCGCCGGCCGCGCCGACGAGCAGGTGAAGCTCCGGGGATTCCGGGTCGAGCCCGGTGAGGTCGAGGCGGTGCTCGCAGCGCACCCCGACGTCGTCCAGGCCGCCGTCATGGTGCGCGAGGACCGTCCCGGTGACCGCCGGCTCGTCGGCTACGTCGTCCCGGCGGCCCCTGCCTCCGGCGTCGACGCCAGCCCCGGGCTGGCGCAGGCGACGCTCGGCTACGTGGCCGGGCGACTGCCCGAGCACATGGTGCCGGCCGTGGTGGTCGTGCTGCCCGAGCTGCCGCTGACCCGCAACGGCAAGATCGACCGGCGGGCACTGCCCGCCCCTGACTACACCGCCGGGGCCGGGGCCGGGCGCGGGCCGGCGACCGCCGCCGAGGAACTGCTCTGCACGGCGTTCGCCGACGTCCTCGGCGTGGACCGGGTCGGGGCCGACGACAACTTCTTCGCGCTGGGCGGCCATTCGCTGCTCGCGATCGTCCTGGTCGAGCAGTTGCGGCGGCGGGGCGCGACGGTGTCGGTGCGGGCGCTGTTCGAATCGCCGACGCCGGCCGGGCTGGCGGTGGCGGCCGGCCGTCCGCAGGTGGCCGTGCCGCCCCGGGCGATCCCCGACGGCGCGACGGCGATCACCCCGGACCAGCTGCCGCTGGTCAGCCTGACCCAGGCCCAGCTCGACGGCATCGTCGCCGGGGTGCCGGGCGGCGCGGTCAACGTCGCCGACGTCTACCCGCTGGCACCGCTGCAGGAGGGCATGTTCTTCCTGCATCTCATGACTGGTGCGGACGGGCCGGACGCTTACCTCGCCCCGATGGTGCTCGGCTTTGGCTCCCGGTCGGGGCTCGACGCGTTCCTCGCCGCGCTGCAGCAGGTCGTGGACCGGCACGAGATCTACCGGACCGCGATGGCCTGGGAGGGGCTCGACGAGCCGGTCCAGGTGGTCTGGCGGCGGGCGACCGTGCCAGTCACCGAGGCGGCGCTTGACCCTGGCGATGACCCGGCAGGTCAGCTGCTCGCGGTCGCGTCGCCCAGGATGGACCTGCGGCACGCGCCGCTGCTGCGGGCACTGGTGGCGCCCGACCCCGGTCGGCCCGGGCGGTGGCTGGCCCTGATCCAGGTGCACCACCTGGTCCTCGACCACACCGCGATGGACCTGGTGCTCGGCGAGATCGCGATGGTACTGAGCGGAGCCGGCGACCAGCTGCCCGCGCCGCTGCCGTTCCGCGACTTCGTGGCGCAGGCCAGGCTGGGGGTGCCGCGCAGCGAGCACGAGCGGTACTTCGCGCAGGTGCTGGGCGACGTCACGGAGCCGACCGCGCCCTACGGGCTGCTCGACGTGCTCGGCGACGGCTCGACCGTCCGGCGCGCCAGGTGCGCGGTGCCGGACGACGTGTCGGCCCTAGTGCGGGAGCAGGCGCGGGTGCTGGGGGTCAGCGCGGCGACGATCTTCCACGTGGCGTGGGCGCGGGTGCTCGCGACGCTGGCCGGTCAGCCCGACGTCGTCTTCGGCACCGTGCTGTTCGGCCGGATGCAGTCCGGGGCCGGCGCGGACCGGGTGACCGGCCCGTTCATCAACACGCTGCCGGTCAGGGCGGACGGCGCCGGACCCGGGGCAGCGGCGGCGGTCGCGGCGATGCAGGCCCAGCTGGCCAGCCTGATCGCGCACGAGCACGCGCCGCTCGCGCTCGCCCAGAAGGCCAGCGGCGTGCCGGCCCCGCTGCCGCTGTTCACCTCGATCTTCAACTACCGCCACTCCGGAGGGTCGGGGTCGTCGGCGCCGGGGCCTGACCAGGCCGCCGGGACCG
Organism: uncultured Actinomycetota bacterium; assembly: GCA_963737865.1. Taxonomy (GTDB): domain Bacteria; phylum Actinomycetota; class Actinomycetes; order Streptosporangiales; family Streptosporangiaceae; genus Chersky-822. The sequence goes on from CAVTUG010000003.1 coordinate 408,497, forward strand.
GTCTGCCCGGCATCGAGGTCGTGTTCGCCCAGGAGCGGTCCAACTACCCGATCTCGGTCGCGATCGACGACACGTCGCAGTACGGTCCGCGGACTGCCGTCCACGGACCGCACTGCCGGTGCTTGCCAACCCAGGCATTCGAGGTCGCGGTCGACGTGGTGCCTCCGGTCGCGCCCGAGCAGGTCGCCGGCCTGACCGTCGCGGCGGTGACCAGCCTGGTCCAGATGCTGCGGGACGCTCCGGACACGCCGCTGCGCCACGCGGCGATCCTGACCCAGGCGCAGCGCACCCAGGTGACCTCGGGGTGGAACGACACCGCCCAGCCGGCTCCGGCCGCCGGCGGCGTGCACGAGCTGGTGCAGGCCCGCGCCGCCGCTGCCGCCGACTCGGTCGCCGTGGTGTGCGGCGAGTCGGCGCTGACCTTCGGCGGGCTCGAGCAGCGGGCCAGCCGCCTGGCGCATTACCTGCGCGGGCTCGGCGTCGGACCGGACAGCGTCGTCGGATTGTGCCTGCCGCGCAGCGTCGAGCTGGTCGCCGCCATCCTCGCGGTCCTCAAGACCGGCGCCGCCTACCTGCCGCTCGATCCCGGGTACCCGGCTTCCCGGCTGGCGCTGATGCTGGCCGACAGCCGGGCGAAGGTGCTGATCGCCGAGCGGTCGGCGGCGTGTGACCTGCTGGCTGGCGACGGCATTCCGGCCGGCGTGCAGGTGGCCTGGCTCGACGACCCGGCGCTGGCCGTCACCGTGGCGGCCTGCCCGGCGGAGCCGCCCCAGGTCCGGGTGCTTCCCGGGCAGCTCGCCTACGTCATCTACACCTCAGGGTCGACGGGCCGGCCCAAGGGCGTCGCGGTCAGTCACGGCAGCGTGACGAACCTGTGCGCGGCGCTGCGGCCGGTGCTCGGCGCCGAGCCAGGCACAAGGGTGCTGCAGTTCGCCTCGTTCAGCTTCGACGCGTCCGTGCTCGACGTGATGGTGACCCTCGCGGCCGGAGCGACCCTGGTGATCGCGACCTCGGCCGAGCGCACCGACCTGAAGCAGCTGACCGCCATGATGGCCGCCACCGGCGTGCAGTCCACCAGCGTGGTGCCGTCCCTGGTCGCGGCGCTCGACCCGGACGAGCTGCCCGAGCTGGCCACCGTGCTGCTCGGCGCCGAGCCGCTGACGACCGAGCTGGCCAGGAAGTGGTCCCGTGGCCGGCGGCTCGTCAACACCTACGGACCCACCGAGACCACGGTCATGGTCACGACCGGCGACGTCGACCCCGACCTGGTGCAGGCGCCGCCGATCGGGCGGCCGATCGGCAACGCCCGGCTGTACGTGCTCGACCAGTACCTCGCGCCGGTGCCGCCCGGGGTGACCGGCGAGCTGTACGTCGCCGGAGCCGGCCTGGGCTGGGGTTATGTCCGCCGGCCCGGCCTAACCGCCGAACGGTTCGTGGCCTGCCCGTTCGGCCCGGCCGGCGCCCGCATGTACCGGACGGGCGACCTGGCGCGGTGGACCGCCGGCGGCGAGCTGGAGTTCGCCGGCCGCGCCGACGACCAGGTCAAGATCCGGGGCTTCCGGATCGAGCCCGGCGAGATCGAGGCCGTCCTGGCGAGCCACCCCGGGGTCGCGCAGGCGGCGGTCGTCGCCGGTCAGGACCCGGCCGGCGAGCGGCGCCTGGTCGGGTACGTGGTGCCCGCACAGGAGGAAGCCGAGGGCCTGGCCGGCGCGGTGCGCGGTTTCCTGGCCACCCGGCTGCCCGAGTACATGGTGCCGGCGGCGGTCGTCGTGCTGCCTGAGCTGCCCCTGACGGTGAACGGCAAGGTCGACCGCCGGGCGCTGCCCGCGCCCGACTATGCCACCGGCGCGGCGGTCAGCCGGGGACCGGCGACCGTCACCGAGGAGATCTTGTGCGGGGCCTTCGCAGAGATCCTGGGCCTGGACCTGGTCGGACCCGACGACAGCTTCTTCGACCTCGGCGGCCACTCGCTGCTCGCGATGCGGCTGGTGAGCCGGATCAGGGTGGTGCTGAGCGCCGAGCTTCCGGTGCGGGACGTGTTCGAGGCGCCGACACCCGCCGGGCTCGGCCGGCTGACCCAGGCCAGCGCGGGCCGGGCCGGACTGGTGGCGGGGATCAGGCCCGAGCTGGTGCCGCTGTCGTTCGCCCAGCAGCGGCTGTGGTTCCTTGGCGAGCTCGAAGGCCCGAGCGCGACCTACAACATCCCGGTCGCGCTGCGGCTGTCGGGCGAGCTGGACGTCACCGCGCTGCGGGCGGCGCTGGCCGACCTGGTGGCGCGGCACGAGGTGCTCCGCACCGTGTACCGGGCGCTCGACGGCGAGCCCTACCAGCAGGTGCTCGCGGCGGCGGACGCGGTGCTCGAGCTTCCCGTGACCTCGGCGTGTGAGAGCGAGCTGGCGGCGCAGCTCGCGGAGGTCGCCGGGATTCCGTTCGACTTGTCCCGCGACCTCCCGGTGCGAGCGCGGCTGCTGAAGCTCGGGCCGGCGCAGCATGTGCTCGTCGTGGTGATCCACCACATCGCCGGGGACGACTGGTCGATGAGCCCGCTGGCGCGGGACATCTCGGTGGCGTACGCGGCCCGGCTCGCCGGGCAGGCGCCGTCGTGGCCGGAATTCGCGGTGCAGTACGCCGACTACGCGCTCTGGCAGCGGGACCTGCTCGGAAGCGAAGCCGACCCTGGCAGCCTGCTGTCCCGGCAGGTCGCCTACTGGCGGGAAGCGCTGGACGGCATCCCGGAGGAACTAGCCCTGCCGGCCGACCACCGGCGCCCGGCGACGGCGAGCCACCAGGGCCATGTAGTGCCGCTGGCTGTCCCGGCCGGCGTGCATCAGCAGCTGGCCGGGCTCGCCCGCCGCCAGGGCGTGACGATGTTCATGGTGATCCAGGCCGCGCTCGGAGTGCTGCTGACCCGCCTCGGCGCGGGCACGGACCTCCCGGTGGGCTCGCCGGTCGCCGGGCGGACCGACGAGGCCCTCGACGACCTGGTCGGATTCTTCGTCAACACGCTGGTGCTGCGCACGGACACCTCGGGAAACCCGACCTTTACCGAGCTGCTCGCCCGGGTTCGCGAAGCCGGGCTCGGCGTGCTCGAGCATCAGGACGTTCCTTTTGAACGGCTCGTCGAAGTGCTCGCCCCGGTCCGCTCGCTCGCCCGGCACCCGCTGTTCCAGGTCATGCTTTCGGTGCAGAACGCCGCCGAGCCCGTGCTCGACCTGCCGGGACTCGAAGTCGGCACGGTGCCGCCGGCCACACCCCCTCCAGGTTCGACCTGAACATCACGGTGGCCGAGGTCTTCGACGCCCGCGCCGGGCGGGCCGGGCTCGAAGGCTCGGTAAACGTCGCGGCTGACCTGTTCGACCCGCCGGCGGCGGACCGGATCGCGCGGTGGTTCGGCCAGGTGCTGGCGGCCGTGGCGGCCGACCCCGAAATCCGGGTGAGCGAGGTCGAGGTACTCGGGGCGGCCGAACGTAGCCAGGTCGCCGCGTGGGGCACGGGACCGGCCGCCGCTGGGTTGGCAAACACCGGGTCGGCAACCGCCGTCGGCGTGCACCACCTGATCGAGGCGCACGCACTGGCCAGGCCGGACGGCGTGGCGCTGGCAGACGGCGGCTCGGTGCTGTCGTTCGCGGACCTGGACGCACGAGCCAATCGGCTGGCGTGGTTCCTGCGCGGGCTGGGCGTTGAGCGGGGCAGCGTGGTGGCTCTGGGCCTGCCGCGCAGCGCTGACCTGGTGGTGGCGCTGCTGGCGGTGCTGAAGGCGGGAGCGGCGTACCTGCCGCTTGACGTGTCCTGGCCGGCCGGGCGGCTGGCGTTCGCGGTCGCCGACTCGGGGGCCGCGCTGGTGGTGTCCTCGCCGGAGTACGCGGTCCTGCTGGGCGAGAGCGTCCGGCTGGTGGACGTGGCCGACGCCGAGATCGCGGGCTGTCCCGCTACGCCGCCGGAAGTGGCGGTGGGCGACGGCGATGGCGCGTACGTGATTTACACGTCGGGGTCGACGGGGGTGCCCAAGGGCGTCGTCGTGGGTCACGGTGCGGCGCTCAACTACGTGACGTGGGCGGCGCGGGCGTACGGGGTGCAGGCTGGCGGTGCGGGTGCGCCGTGGTTCGGGTCGCTGGGCTTTGACCTGGCGGTGACCAGCGTGCTGGTGCCGCTGGCTGGCGGTGCTTCGGTGGTGGTGGTGCGGGACGGTGTCGACGGCGTGGGCGCGGTGCTGGCCGCCGGGCGCTTCGCGGTGCTCAAGGCCGTGCCGGCGCACCTGCCGGTGCTGGCGGCCGGTGCCGGGTCCGCCGGGGTGCTGGTCGTCGGCGGCGAGGCCCTGTCCGGTGCTGACGTGGCTGTCTGGCGGCGGGCGGCGCCGGGGTCGGTGATCGTCAATGAGTACGGTCCGACCGAGGCCACGGTGGGCTGCTGCGTGTACGCCGTGCCGGGGGACGCCGCTCTGGGGAGCGTGCCGATCGGCGTCCCGATCGCCGGTACTCAGCTGTACGTGCTGGACGAGTGGCTGTCGCCGGTGCCGCCGGGGGTGCTGGGTGAGCTGTACGTGGCGGGTGCCGGATTGGCTCGTGGGTACGGCGGCCGTCCTGGGCTGACGTCGGAGCGGTTTGTGGCGTGCCCGTTCGGCCGGGCGGGCCGCCGGATGTACCGGACGGGTGATCTGGCCCGGTGGACTCCGGCTGGGGTGCTGGAGTTTGGTGGCCGGGCTGATGATCAGGTGAAGATCCGGGGGTACCGGGTCGAGCCTGGTGAGGTCGAGTCGGTCCTGGCCGCGCATGCCCTGGTCGCGCGGGCTGCTGTCGTCGCCCGCGAGGATCAGCCCGGGGACCGCCGCCTGGTCGCCTACCTAGTCCCCGCCGACACCGACCCCGATATCGACGCGCTCGCCCGGGTGGTCCGGGAGCACGCCGCTGCCCGGCTCCCGGAGTACCTGGTACCGTCCGCGATCGTCGTGCTGACCGAACTGCCGCTGACGGCGAACGGCAAGCTCGACAAGGCTGCGCTGCCCGCCCCCGACTACACTCCGGAGCTAGCCGCAGCCGGGCGGGGTCCGGCCTCGATGGTCGAAGAGATCCTGTGCGACGCGTTCGCCGACATCCTCGGCCTGGAGCAGGTCGGCGTGGACGACAACTTCTTCGCGCTCGGTGGCCATTCGCTGCTGGCGCTCCTGCTGGTCGAGCGGCTGCGCCAGCGCGGCGTGCCCGTCCCGGTCCGGGCGCTCCTGGAATCCCCGACCCCGGCGAGGCTGGCATTGTCGGCCGGCCGGACTCCGGCGGCTGTCCCGCCGAGGGCGATCCCGGCCGGGGCGCAGGCGATCACTCCCGAGATGCTGCCGCTGGTCGACCTGACCCAGGCGCAGCTCGACGGCATCGTGGCCGGGGTGCCGGGCGGGGCGGCGAACCTGCTGGACGTCTACCCGCTCGCGCCGCTGCAGGAGGGCATGTTCGTCCACCACCTCATGGCCGGTCCTTATGGCCAGGACGCCTACCTGCATCCCTTCGTGCTCGGGTTCGACTCGCGCGACCGGATGGACGCCTTCCTCGCCGCCTTGCAGCAGGTCGTCGACCGGCACGACATCTGCCGGACCGCGATCGCCTGGCAGGACCTGCCCGAGCCCGTCCAGGTCGTCTGGCAGCACGCGACGGTCCCGATCACCGAAGTGACCCTGACCTCCGAGCGCGACGCCGTCGAGCAGTTGCTCGAGCTGGGCGGGTCGCAGCTGGACCTCGGCCAGGCGCCGCTGATTCGCGGCCTGGTGGCCGCCAGTCCCGACGGTTCCGGGAGCTGGACCGGGGTGCTGCTCGTGCACCACCTGATCCAGGACCACACTGGGCTCGACGTGGTCCTGGAGGAGATCGGCACGATCATGGCCGGCGGCGTCCTGGGAGCAGCGCTGCCCTTCCGTGAGTTCGTGGGGCAGGCTCGGCTTGGGGTGGCGCGGGACGAGCACGAGCGGTTCTTCGCCGACCTGCTCGGGGATGTCGCCGAGCCGACTGCGCCGTTCGGGGTGCTCGACGTGTGGGGCGACGGGTCGGGTGTGGTGCGGGCGCGGGCTCAGGTACCGCACGAGGTGGCGGCACTGATCCGGGAGCAGGCCCGCTCACTGGGAGTGAGCGCTGCGGCCGTCTTCCACCTGGCGTGGGCGAGGGTCCTGTCGGCGCTGACGGGTCGGTCGGACGTCGTGTTCGGGACCGTACTGTTCGGGCGGCTGGAGTCCGGGCGAGGGTCCGACCGGGTGGCCGGTCCGTTCATCAACACGCTGCCGGTGCGGGCCGACGGTGCCGGGGCGGGGGTGGGCGCGGCGGTGACCGGGATGCAGTCGATGCTGGCCGGCCTGGTGGCGCACGAGCACGCGCCGCTCGCGCTGGCGCAGCGGATGAGCGGGGTCACGGCGCCGCTGCCGCTGTTCACGTCCTTGTTCAACTACCGGCACTCCGGCGGGCCGGCGACCGCAGGGCGTGGCCTGCCCGGAGTCGACGAGCTGTTCTCCCGGGACCGCACCAACTATCCGGTGACGATCTCGGTAGACGACCTGGGGTCCGGGTTCGCGGTGTCGGCTGACGTGGTGTCGCCGGGGGTTGCCGAGCAGGTGTGCGAGCAGCTGGTGGCGACGGTGACCGGTATAGCGCAGGCGCTGCGGGATGAGCCTGGGCTGCCGCTGCATTGCGTGCCAGTGCTGTCGGACGCGGACCGGGACCTGGTGTCGCGGTGGGGCATCGGGGCGCGGTCGGCCGGGTCGGCGACGCTGGGCGACCTGCTGGCGGGCCAGGTGGCTGCGCGGCGGGACGCCGTCGCCGTGGCGGACGGGCAGCGAGTGCTGACCTACAGCGGGCTGCTGACAGCCGCCGGGCGAGTGGCCCTGGCGCTGCGCGACCTGGGAGCCGGTCCCGATCAGGTGGTCGCCGTCGCCCTGGAACGGTCGGCCGAGTTCGTCGTGGCCGTGGCCGGCGTCGTGCTGTCCGGGGCGGCATACCTGCCGATAGACCCGGGCTACCCGGCGGAGCGCGTCCGGGCCATGCTCGCGGCGGCAACCCCGGTCTGCGTACTGACCAGCCGGGCGGTGGCCGGGTTGGTGTCGTGGGTCGAGGTGCCCGTAGTGCAAATCGAGGATCTGACCGTGGCGACTCCCGGCCGTGCCTCGGCTGCGGGGGAGACTTTTCGAGCTGGGGAGGATTGTCCGCGTTATAGCGCGGAGAACCTTCCGGGACGCGACAGTGCTCCATCAGGACCCCTGGTAGTGCCCGAGTCGGCGGCTTACGTGATGTTCACGTCGGGGTCGACGGGGGTGCCCAAGGGGGTCGTGGTGCCGCACGCGGCCGTGGACCGGCTGGTGCGGGAGAACGGGTTCGCTGACCTGGGTCCTGGCGATGTGGTGGCGCTGGCGTCGTCGGTGTCGTTCGACGCGGCGACGTTCGAGATCTGGGGAGCTTTGGCGTCGGGCGCGGTGCTGGCGGTGGCCCCGCCAGGGCCGCTGTCGCTGGGGGAGCTGCGAGGCTTCCTGACGCGGCATCAGGTGAGCGTGCTATGGCTGACGGCGGGGTTGTTCCACGAGGTGGTGGCCGCCGACGTGGCCGCGCTCTCAGGCGTGCGGCTGCTGCTGGCAGGCGGCGATGTGCTGGCGCCCGCACAGTGCGCGGTGGTGCTCGACCAGCTGCCGGATCTCACGCTGATCAACGGGTATGGCCCGACCGAGAACACGACGTTCACCACCACGCACGTGATCTCGGCGGCCGAGACGGCGGCCGGGGTGCCGATCGGAGCGCCGCTGTCCGGGACGCGGGTTCTGGTGCTTGACGAGTACCTGAGGCTGGTGCCACCCGGGGCGGTCGGGGAGCTGTACGCCGCCGGCTCCGGGCTGGCCCGTGGCTACGCCGGCCAGCCGGGACTGACCGCCGAGCGGTTCGTGGCCTGCCCTGACGGTGCCCCCGGGATGCGGATGTACCGGACCGGCGACCTCGCCCGATGGACTCCTGGCGGCGTGCTGGAGTTCGCGGGCCGCGCCGATGACCAGGTGAAGATCCGGGGCTTCCGAGTCGAGCCCGGTGACCTGCAAGCCGTACTCGCCGCCCATCCGGCCGTCGCCCAGGCTTACGTCACCGTCCAGACCGACCCCACGGCGGGCCGCCAGCTCGTCGCCTACGTCACTCCGGCCGCTCCTGCCGACGATGCTCCTGCCGACGGTGCTCCTGGCGACGAGGCGGAGCTGGCGCGGGTGCTGCGCGACCACGCGGCTGCTCAGCTGCCGCCGTACCTCACGCCGAGCCACGTCGTCATCCTCACCCGCCTGCCGCTCACCCCGAACGGCAAGATCGACCGCGCCAAGCTGCCCGCCCCGGCCGCACCCACAAGCGGGACCACCGGCAGCGGGACCACCGGCGGTGCGACCACGGGCGGGCGGGCGCCGGCTACTGCGGCCGAAGCGACGCTGTGCCGGGTGTTCGCAGAGGTCCTGGGGGTGGACCGGGTCGGTCCCGACGACAGTTTCTTCGCGCTCGGCGGCCACTCGCTGCTCGCCATGCGCCTGGTCAACGAGGTACGCGCCGCCCTGGGAGCCGAAGTTCCGATGCGAGCGCTCTTCGAGACGCCGACGCCGGCCGGGCTGGCCGCACAGCTCGACCGTCAGCTCGACCGTCAGCTCGACAGTCCCACGACAGCTAGGCCGGCGCTCCGGCCCATGCGAAGGCAGGAGACGTGATGATCCCGTTGTCGTTCGCCCAGCGGCGGTTGTGGTTCATCGGGCAGCTCGAAGGGCCGAGCGCGACCTACAACATCCCGGTCGCGCTCCGGCTGACCGGTGACCTGGACGTCCCGGCGCTCCGGGCCGCGCTGACCGACGTGCTGGATCGGCACGAAGTGCTGCGGACGGTTTTCCCGGCGTCCGGGGGCGAGCCCTATCAGAAGATCATGAGCGGGGAAGAGGCCGCGTTCCACCTGGAAGTGATGACGGCTGGCGGTGCGGGCGAGCTAGCTAACCTGCTCGCCGAGGTGACCGGGCATCCTTTCGACCTGTCGGAGCAGATCCCGGTGCGGGCGCGGCTGCTGGTGCTGGGTCCGGCGGAGCACGTGCTCGTCGTGGTGCTGCATCACATCGCCGGGGACGGGTGGTCGATGGGGCTGCTGGCGCGCGACATCTCGGCCGCGTACGTGGCCCGGCGGACCGGGCAGGCGCCGTCGTGGCCGCCGCTGCCGGTGCAGTACGCGGACTACGCGCTGTGGCAGCGTGAGCTGCTCGGCTCCGAGGACGACCCCGGCAGCGTGCTCGCCCGCCAGCTCGGCTACTGGTCCAAGCAGCTGACGGGACTGCCCGAGGAACTGACGCTGCCCGCCGATCACCCGAGGCCGCCCAGCCCCAGCTACCGTGGCCACGCGGTGCCGGTGCGGGTGCCCGCCGAGGTGCACCGTCGGCTGGCCGCACTGGTCAGCGCCGAGGGCGTCACGATGTTCATGGTGATCCAGGCGGCGCTGGCCCTGACACTGGAAAGACTAGGCGGGGGCACCGACATCGCGGTTGGCTCGCCCATCGCGGGCCGCACCGACAAGGCGCTCGACGACCTGGTCGGGTTCTTCATCAACTCGCTGGTGCTGCGCACCGACCTGTCCGGCGATCCTGCCTTCACCGAGCTGCTCGGCCGGGTTCGCGAGGCCGGCCTGAGCGCGATGGAGCACCAGGACGTTCCGTTCGAACGGCTCGTGGAGGAACTCGCCCCCGCTCGCTCGCTCGGCCGCCACCCGCTGTTCCAGGTCGAGCTGACCATGCAGAACACCGCCGAGGTCGTGCTCGACCTGCCTGGCCTGGAGGTCAGCGCGCTGACACCGGGGGAGCCGACGGTCAGGTTCGACATCAACATCACGGTGGGGGAATCGTTCGACGCGCGGGAGCAGCCCGCCGGGATAGCCGGGACCCTGACGGCGGCGGCTGACCTCTTCGATCCCGCAACCGCCGGGCGGATCGCCCGGTCTTTCGAGCGAGTGCTGGCCACGGTGGCCGGCGATCCGAAGGTCCGGGTGCACCAGGTCCAGGTGATGTCGGCCGCCGAGCGGGCGCAGATGCTGTCGGGGTGGAACGACACGGCGATGCCGGTGCCTGCGGTGGTCGGAGTTCACGAGCTCATCCAGGCACAGGCCGCCGCGACGCCCGACGCCTACGCGGTGGTGTCGGGGGAGACGGCGCTGACCTACGCCGAGCTTGACTCCGCGTCGAACCGGCTGGCCAGGCTGCTCACCCAGCACGGCGCCGGGCCGGAGGCCGTGGTCGCGGTCGTCATGGAGCGCTGCGCTGGCCTGGTCACCGCGCTGCTGGCGGTCGTGAAATCCGGCGCCGCCTACCTGCCGGTCGACCCTGCCTACCCGGCCGACCGGATCAGCTACATGCTGGCCGATGCCCGTCCCGCCGTCATCGTCACCACCACCGAGGTCGCCGACGAGCTGCCGGTCAGGGTCGCTACGCCGGTGCTGGCGCTGGACGACGCGGTCACCGCGACCGCGCTCGGCTGTCAGTCGTGCACGCCGCTGACCGATGACGACCGCGCTGGCGCGCTGCTGCCCGCGCATCCCGTTTACGTCATCTACACCTCGGGATCGACAGGGCGGCCCAAGGGCGTCGTGGTGCCGCACCAGGCGCTGGTGAACTACCTGGCCCACCACCGGGCCACCTACCCGGCGCTGGCGGGCCTGGCACTGTGGCATCAGCCCGCCTCGTTCGACGCCGGCCTGACCGCGCTGTACGGGCCGCTGGTGTCCGGCGGGTGCGTGCACGTCGCCGCGCTGGACGAGGCGTGGACCGCGCCGGTGCTGCCCGGCCGGCGCGGCGGTGCCCGGTACACCTTCCTCAACGCGACGCCGAGTCATCTGCCGCTGCTCGACCTCGCGGGCGCCGAGTGCGTGCCGCAGCGCGAGCTCATGCTCGGCGGTGAAGCGCTGCGGTCTGGCGTGCTGGCCTCGTGGCGGCAGCGCCACCCGGGGATCGCCGTGGTCAACCACTACGGGCCGACCGAGGTGACGGTTGGCAGCGTGGATCACCGGATCGAGCCCGGCGAGCCGCTCGACACCGATCCGCCGATCGGCCGGCCGATCTGGAACACCCGCGCGTATGTGCTGGACGAACGGCTCAGCCCGGCGCCGCCCGGGGTAACGGGAGAGCTGTACCTGGCGGGCGCGGGCCTGGCTCGCGGGTACGCCGGCCGGCCTGGCCTTACCGGCGAGCGGTTCGTGGCGAACCCGTTCGGCCCGGCGGGCGCTCGCATGTACCGGACGGGTGACCTGGTGCGCTGGAACGGCGCGGGCCAGCTCGAATTCGGCGGCCGGTCCGACGACCAGGTCAAGATCAGGGGATTCCGGATCGAGCCCGGCGAGGTCGAGGCCGTCCTGGCCAGTCATCCGCTGGTCGCCCAGGCCGTGGTGGTGGCGCGCGAGGACGTCCCCGGTGACCAGCGGCTGGTCGGCTACGTCGTGCCGGGTGCCGTCGTGCCAGGCGTCGGGGTTTCCCTGGCCGGGGTGGAGGCCGGGCTGGATGCCGATGCCGACCGGGAGCTCGCCGAGGCCGTGCGGGCGTTCGCGAGCGGGCGGCTGCCCGAGTACATGGTGCCGGCGGTCATCATGGTGCTGCCTGACCTGCCGCTGACGGCGCATCGCAAGGTGGACCGGCGGGCGCTGCCCGCCCCCGACTACGCCGCAGGGGCAGCGACCGGACGCGGACCGGAGACGGTGGTCGAGGAAATCCTGTGCTCGGCGTTCGCCGAGGTGCTCCGGCTGGACCGGGTTGGCGCCGAGGATAACTTCTTCGAGCTTGGCGGTCACTCGCTCCTCGCCGTGACGCTGGTGGAGCGGCTGCGCGAGCGCGGTGTGCTGGTCGCGGTCCGGGTGCTGTTCGAGGCACCGACGCCGGCCGGGCTGGCGGCGGTCGCCGGGCGGCCGCAGGTCGAGGTGCCGGCTCGGGCGATCCCGTCCGGGGCTGACGCGATCACGCCGGAGCTGCTGCCGCTGGTGGACCTGACCCAGGCTGAGGTCGACCGCGTGGTCGCGGGGGTGCCGGGCGGGGCGGCGAACCTGCTGGATGTGTATCCGCTGGCGCCGCTGCAGGAGGGCATGTTCTACCACCACCTGATGGGTGAGGACGGCGGCCAGGATGCGTATCTGCAGCCGTTCGTGCTGAGGTTCGAGTCGCGCTCCCGGCTCGATGGCTTCCTGGACGCCTTGCGGGTGGTCGCTGACCGGCACGACATCTTCCGTACGGCGGTGGTGTGGCACGGGCTGCCCGAGCCGGTGCAGGTGGTCTGGCGGGCGGCGGAGCTTCCGGTGACCGAGGTTGTCCTGGGTCTTTCGGTTTCGGGCGAGGTGGTCAGCCGGCTGCTCGCGGCCGGTCCGGGCTGGATCGATCTGACGCGAGCGCCGATGCTGCGGGTCGTGATTACCGCTGACCCGGATCAGCCTGGGCGGTGGCTGGGGCTGCTGCTTGTTCATCACCTGATGCTTGACCACACCGGGCTTGAGGTGGTGCTGGAGGAAATCTGGCTGGTGCTGGCCGGCCGGGAGGCCGAGCTCGGGGCGGCGCTGCCGTTCCGTGAGTTCGTGGCGCAGGCCCGGCTGGGGGTCGCGCGGGACGAGCACGAGCGCTTTTTCGGAGAGCTGCTTTCTGACGTGACCGAGCCGACCGCGCCGTTCGGGGTGCTCGACGTGTGGGGCGACGGGTCGGCGGTGGTCCGGGCGCGGGCGCAGGTACCTGAGCCGGTGGCGGCGCTGGTGCGGGAGCAGGCGCGGGCACTGGGTGTGACGGCGGCGGCGGTGTTCCACGTGGCGTGGGCGCGGGTGCTGTCGGCGCTGACTGGCCGCTGCGACGTGGTGTTCGGCACGGTGCTGTTCGGGCGGCTGGAGTCGGGCCGGGGCGCGGACCGGGTGACGGGTCCATTCATCAACACGCTGCCGGTGCGGGCCGATGGCGCGGGTGCTGGCGCGGCGGCGGCGGTGTCTGGGATGCAGTCGGTACTGGCCGGGCTGGTGGCGCACGAGCACGCGGCGCTGGCGCTGGCGCAGCGGATGAGCGGGGTTCCGGCGCCGCTGCCGCTGTTCACCTCGCTGCTCAACTTCCGGCACTCAGCGGGGCCGGACGGCGGTGGTGATGGTGGCGCTGGTGGCGGCGGTGGCCTGGCTGGGATCGAGGAAGTGTTCGGGCGGGACCGGACCAACTATCCGGTGACCGTCTCGGTGGACGATCTGGGGTCCGGGTTCGCGGTGTCGTGTGACGTGGTGTCGCCGGGGGTTGCCCGGCAGGTGTGCGACCAGCTGGTGGCGGCGGTGACCGGCATCGCGCAGGCGCTGCGGGACGGCCCCGAGCGGCCGCTGCACCGGGTGCCGGTGCTGTCGCAGGCGGACCTCGACCTCGTGGCCCGGTGGGGCGCCGGGCGCGGTCGGCCGGATCGATGACGCTGGATGAGCTGCTGCGGTCGCGGGTCGCGGCGGCGCCAGACGCGGTAGCGGTCACCGACGGCTCGCGGGTGCTGACCTACGGCGGGCTTGACCGGGCGGCTTCGGGGCTGGCGACGGTGCTGGCGGGCTGCGGGGCGGGCCCGGAGCGGGTCGTCGCGGTGGTGCTTGAGCGGTCGGCCTCGTTCGTGGTCGCGATGACGGGTGCGGTGCTCGCGGGCGCGGCGTACCTGCCGGTGGACCCGGGCTACCCGGCCGAGCGGGTGCGCGCGATGCTGGCGGCGGCCCGGCCGGTCTGCGTGGTGACCAGCCGGGCGCTGGCGGGGTCGGTGCCGTGCGGCGAGGTGCCGGTCGTGCTGATCGACGACCCTGGCCCTCTGCCAGCTCGCGAACGTGCGGTAGCTGGGGTAGTTCCGGCGTCGGCGGCCTACGTGATGTTCACGTCGGGCTCGACGGGGGTGCCGAAGGGCGTCGTGGTGCCGTACGCGGCCGTGGACCGGCTCGTACGGTCGAACGGCTTCGCCGAGCTGGTCCCTGGCGACGTGGTGGCGCTGGCCTCGTCGGTGTCGTTCGACGCGGCGACGTTCGAGATCTGGGGTGCGCTCGCGACCGGGGCAACGGTAACGGTGCCGCCGCCCGGCGTGCTATCGCTGGCGGAACTGCGAGATTTCCTGGCTCGTCAGGGGGTGAGCGTACTGTGGCTGACGGCGGGACTCTTCCACGAGGTGGTCGATGCGGACGTGTCGGCCCTGGCCGGCCTGCGGCTGCTCCTGGCCGGCGGTGACGCGCTCTCGCCGGCGCACTGCGCGGTGGTCCTGGATCAGTTGCCGGACGTGCGGCTGATCAACGGGTACGGGCCGACGGAGAACACGACGTTCACCACGACCCACCCGATTTCGGTGGCGCAGGACGTGCTGATCGGGTCGCCGGTGTCGGGGACCCGGGTGCTAGTGCTCGATGACTACCTGCAGCCGGTGCCGCCCGGAGCGGTCGGGGAGCTGTACACCGCCGGGCTCGGACTGGCGCGCGGGTATGCGAATCAGCCCGCGCTGACCGGCGAGCGGTTCGTGGCCTGCCCGTACGCAGGCGCGGGGGAGCGGATGTACCGTACGGGTGATCTGGCCCGATGGACCAGTGACGGTGTCCTGGAGTTCGCGGGCCGGTCCGATGACCAGGTCAAGATCCGGGGATTCCGGGTCGAGCCCGGCGACCTGCAAGCCGTCCTGGCCGCTCACCCCGCCGTGGCCCAGGCGTACGTCACCACCCGCACGGACCCCCAGGCGGGCCGGCAGCTTATCGCCTACCTCACCCCCGCCCACCCCGGTCAGGATGCTGACCTGGAGGTAGTCCTGCGCGACTACGCCGCCAGTCACCTGCCTCCCTACCTCACCGCCAGCCATATCGTCACCATCGCCCAGTTCCCGCTCACCCCGAACGGGAAGGTCGACCGCGCCCGGCTTCCCGAGCCGTCTAGCGCGATCACGGCGGCGACGCCCGACGCCGAACCGCCGTCGGGCTTCGAGGATGCGATGTGCGCGGCGTTCGCGCAGACCCTTGGTCTGGAGCGGGTTGGCCGCGACGACAACTTCTTCGCGCTCGGCGGTCACTCGCTGCTCGCGATGCGGCTCGTCGAGCGCCTGCGCGCGCTCGGCCTGGCTGTCGCCGTCCGGACCGTGATCGAGGCCCCGACGGTGTCGAAGCTGATCGAGCGGGCCAGCCTGTCCTCCATGCAGGACGCGCTCGGCATGGTCCTGCCGATCCGGCCTGCTGGTCGGGGCGCTGGAGAGCCGGACAGGCCGCCGATCTTCTGCGTCCATCCCATCGGCGGTCTCAGCTGGTGCTACCTCCCGCTGGCGCGGTACGTCCCCGAGGACTACCCGATCTACGGACTGCAGGCCGCTGGCCTGCGGGGCACGGGCGACCTTCCCGTTTCACTGAGCGACATGGCCGCCCAGTACGCCGAGCGGCTCAGGGCCGTGCAGCCGCACGGCCCCTACCACCTGCTCGGCTGGTCCTTCGGCGGCATCACGGCGCACGAGATCGCAGCCCAGCTCCAGGCGGCGGGCGAGAAAGTAGCCACGCTGGTGATCCTGGACTCCTACCCGCCCGACCCTTCGCTCGCGCCGGCCGCCGAGACCGCCAGCGTGGAGACGGACCTCGCCACCGTGATGGCGACCATGCGCAGCGAGCAGGGCCATAGCCTCAGCGGCGTCTCAGACGCTGAACTCGAGATCCTCGCCAGCATCTACCTGAACAACCTGCGCATCCTCCGCGCCCACAGGTTCCCCAGGTTCGATGGCAACCTGCTAGTCGTGTCGGCCGAGCACGGCAAGGACGCGGGGATCCCGCTGCACAGATGGCAGCCCTTCGTCACCGGAGAAATCTCCGAGGTCCGGCTGCCCTGCGCACACGCCGAGTTGTCCCGCCCTGACCTGCTGGAGCAGGCATGGACCGGAATCGAGCCCTGGTTCAAGAACTGATTCCGGCCAACAGCACCATGTCCCTACCTGCTGTCGCCGGTCGCGGACGAGGCGGGCCGGGTCACCGCCGGCGGCCGGTCATGACCTGGCGGGGATGGCGGCGGTCCCGCGCCCGCACTTCCCGCATCGCTCGGACACGTCCGGGCCGGTGCTCGCGGCGCGGCCGAGGTGGCGGAGCCGGTCTGCCCTGATCGTGGTCCCTAATATTCGCTCTTGCGGGATTAAGCAGATGAAGGTTACGCTGCCAGGCGTGGATATATACGGGGGCCACAACAATGGTCTGTGGGCGCGCGCGTCTATATGCGCGACTATCGGGGCGCTTACCTCGCGTTCCGGTTATCTGTGCGTCGAATGCGGTTTTCTGCATGGACTCAGGTTCGGATGCCTCCGCGTAATCAGTAGCCGTCGGTCAACGCCTGATGCCTGGGTCTACCGGCCGGTGCCTGCTGGTTATGTCCATTCATGCAGTAATACACGCCGCAGGAGAACACGGAGGTTTGTTGATGTTATTGGCTCGCGCACGCAATCTGGCGATACTGACGTTCGGGACGCTGTTAGCCGTATCGCTGATGGTGAGCACAGCCGATGCTGTAGTCAGGGTCGGCTACTCCCCGGGCGCAGGTACAGCATCTGACGTGGCGGTCGCGGGAGGCACGTTGACCGGCACCAATGGCGCGGCGATGCCTGGTGTCGCTGTCGATTTGTATGCGTGGCCGCCGGACGCGGCTGTCAGGGCGATGAAGGTAGGTCAGCTCGTACCGACGGCGCTGCTCGCAGCTACTGCTACGAACAGTGCCGGAAAGTTCATGCTGCTGGTTCCGTCAGAAAAACTCCGGGTGGCGGCAGTGGAGTCCGGCTATGCGAACCTTGAGATCGTCAGCGCTGCGGGCGACATCTGGTTCTTGTCGTATCCTTCCGGCACGCTGCCTGCCCGGCCGCCAGCACCGGTGACCGTTAACTTCAGCGCCAAGCGCCGCAAGCATCTCTGTGGCACGGACTCCAGCGGGCACGTCTATCCAAACACCGGCTGGGTTAAGCTGCGCGAGCGCAAGCCGGCGTGGGCGGTGGTCGGTCAGGGGTATGTCGCTCGGCAGAAGAAGACTGCCGGTGACTATATGCAGTTCGAATATAACAAGACCACCGACCAAAATCAGACTTCGACACTGGGGTTGGGAATATCTGGGTCCGGATTCGATGCCGGATACAATAGTTCCGGCGCCAGCACATCGACCGCCACGGGTTCCGAGGACTATCCGAACGAGCCTACTAACACGTGGTTCCGCACAATGTTCAGCGTCGGACAGTTCCGAGCGGTGTGCTATGGCTTCGGCAAGCACGTTCCCCACGAGAAACAGTCGGGCAAATGTCCGCACACGTTCACGAATTCAGATGGTACTGTCTTTCGTGTGCGCAAGTGTCTTTGGATGGTTAAGTCCACGGGCTGGTTTGGCGGGGCGACCGTAGTTCGTCCAAAGCCGATTCCTAACACGCCCGGCAAATTCTGCGCCGAACAGCAAGCGGGTACCACATTCAAGACCTCTAAGGAGAAGGCTGTCCAGTGGTCGAGCGGTTACGAAATCGGCGCTTCAACCGGTATCAAGGGCGTAAAGGCGAAGGTCAGCTTCAGCAGCTCGGCACAGACTGGCTATGACAGCAACGCCCTCATGAAATTCCATTTCGGACGCACGGGATTCGCTTGCGGCACAGATAAAGACCCATCCAGGGCTCCAATAGTGGTAGTGCGAGGCTCCAGACCGTAGCCGCAACCAGGCAATCTTTTACTCGCGGTCTGATCGTAGTATGGCAGTGTCGGACGCAGAATGGTCACCGGCTGATCGCTCCGGGTTGCGAGGACGGCAGAGATCAGTCGGTGACAGTCAGCAACAGCGCCAGCGGGCCGATCGGGGAGAGGGCGGACCATGCGAGCAGGAACGATGCGCGTGAAGCCACTGCCATTAGCTCTGGCAGCCTTGGTGGCACTGGCTTGCGCGCTGGCAGGGTGCAGTAGCGGCAGCAACCTCGCCGCCGACGGTCCGCTCAGCAGTGGCAGTAGCAGGTACGGCTCGATTCCCAATGGATCGGTCTGCGAGCCCGGCGGGCGGCCCCAGTCCTTCGGTGATCAGGTATTCACCAACTATGGGAGTACCGCCCTGGTCCTGGATCGCGTTGTCTTGCTGCATCCGCGCCACCAGCGCCTGATCGGCTCGTACGCCGTGCCAGGAACTATAGCGATCGGTAGTGTGCGCTGGCCGCCAAAGTATCCAGGTATGCCTCCAGGATGGAAGCACCGGCAGCCGGTCCATGGCTTCCGGCTGGCGCCGGGCAGAACTTTCAACATGGTGCTCGGCATAACAGCTACCATCCCGGCGCGCGCCACCTCGCAGGGCATGCTCGTCTATTACCACGACGCCTCAGGAACCTACGTTGCCAAGAATTACTTCGCGAACATCATCTCAGCGAACACGAAGAGTTGCTGATGCCATCGGACGGACGCCGTTACAGCACCTTGGACAGGAACTCGCTGGTGCGCGGGTGCTGCGGGTTGCTGATCACCTCGCGCGGCCGGCCGGACTCGATGACCATGCCACCGTCCATGAAGACGAGAGTGTCACCCGCCTCGCGGGCGAAACCGATCTCGTGGGTCACGACGATCATCGTCATCCCGCTGGTGGCGAGGTCGCGCATGGCTGCGAGCACGTCACCGACGAGCTCAGGGTCCAGGGCACTCGTGGGCTCGTCGAAGAGCATGAGCTTGGGCTGCATGGCGAGGGCGCGGGCAATGGCGACGCGCTGCTGCTGACCGCCGGAGAGCTGCTTGGGGTACGAGCCCGCCTTGTCCGCCAGGCCATTGCGCTCCAGTAGCTGCAGGGCCTGCTCGGTGGCCTGCGGCTTCGGGACGCCCCGGACCCGGATGGGTGCCTCGATCACGTTGTCGAGCGCCGTCAGGTGCGGGAACAAGTTGAACTGCTGGAACACCATCCCGATCTCGGCCCGTTTCGCGCAGATCTCACGTTCGTGCAGTTCGTAGAGCTTGTCTCCGCTCTGCCGGTAGCCCACGAGCTCGCCGTCGACCCACAGCCGCCCCGCGTTGATCTTCTCGAGGTGGTTGATGCAGCGCAGGAACGTCGACTTGCCGGAACCCGACGGGCCGAGGATGCACATGACCTCCCCCCGCGCCACCTGCAGATCGATCCCGCGCAGCACCTCGAGGCGGCCGAAGCTCTTGTGCACCGCCTCGGCCAGCACCATCGGGGCGCTCACCGCTTCTCCCCGGCCGCGAGCGACATGGCCTGGGCCGGCGGCTCGGCGCTCCGGCCGAAGACGAGGCTCCGCACCCGCTGCCACGGCGTGGGCGGCAGCTGGCGAGCCGAACCCCGGGCGAAGTGCCGCTCCACGTAGTACTGGCCGATGGTCAGGATCGACGTCACGATGAGATACCAGATGCTGGCCACGATCAGCAGCGGGATCGTCTTGAAGTTCACCGAGTAGATGAGCTGCACGGCATAGAGCAGTTCGGTAACGGTGATCACGCTGGCCAGCGACGAGGTTTTGAGCATGGAAATCGTCTCGTTGCCGGTCGGCGGGATAATCACGCGCATCGCCTGGGGCAGGATGATCCTTCGGAGCGTCTGGGCCGGCTCATGCCGAGTGCCTGCGCCGCCTCGGTCTGCCCGTGCTCGACGGACAGGATGCCCGCGCGTACGACCTCGGCCATGTAGGCGCCCTCGTTGAGACCGAGCCCGAGTATCGCCGCGCTGATCGCGGTGATGAAGTGGTTGGCGTTGCCTTCCACGAAGGACGGGCCGAACGGCACGCCGAGCGACAGTCGCGGGAAAAGAAACGCCAGATTGAACCAGAACAGCAACTGGACCAGCACTGGCGTGCCACGGAAAAGCCAGATGTAGCACCAGCTCGCGCTCGACAGCAGTGGATTGGCCGACAGCCGCATCACCGCCAGGATCACCCCGAGGACGATCCCGATCACCATGGCGACCACGGTCAGCAAGATCGTCAGGCCCAGGCCGTCCAGGACCCGGCGGGACAGGAAGTAGCTGCCGATGACGTCCCACTCGAAGCGCGGGTTAGTCGCCAGAGTGTGCACCAGCATCGCGGCCAGGACCAGCACGACGGCCACGGCCACCCATCGGCCCCGATGGCGAACCGGGATCGCCTTGATTTCCTCAGGCGACCCCGGCTGGCCAGTGGTCGGCGCAGTTCGTGGCTGGGTCACTAGCTCTTGGCGGCATTGATCGCCGGGTTGGTGATGGCGCCCTGCTGCACTCCCCACCTGGTCAGGATCCGCAGGTAAGTGCCGTTGGCGATCAGGTGCTTGACTGCGGCCAGGACCGGGGTGGTCATCCCGCTGTGCTTGGGAATCGCGACCCCGTACGGCGCGGTCCCGTAGGGCGAACCGGTGAGCCTGAACGTGCCGCCCGACTTCTTGACCTGATATTCGGCCACGGGCGAGTCAGCCATGGCGATCTGCGCGCGGCCCGAGGACAGCGCGAGGTTGGCTGCGTTCTGGTCGTTGTAGACCTGGACGGTCACGGCCGGCTTCCCGGCCGCCTTGCACTTAGTCGCCTGGCCCTGGGCATCTTCCTGCTGGGTCGTGCCCTTCTCGACGGCGACGCTGTGACCGCACAGGTCAGCTAGCGACCCGATGTGGGGCCCGCCGCTGGTCTTGACGTAGAACGAGGTGCCTGCGCTGTAGTAGGTGACGAAGTCGACCGTCTTCTGACGGTCCAGGGTGTCGGTGAAGGACGACATGCCGAGGTCGTACTTGCCTGAGGCGAGGCCAGGGATAATCGTGTCGAACGTCGCGTTGATCACGTTGACCCGCAGGCCCATCACCTGCCCGAGAGCGCGCGCCAGGTCGGCGTCCATGCCGACCACGGTGTGGCCATTCGGGGCGATGAACTCGTTCGGGGCGTACGTCGCGTCCGCCGCGACGTCGAGCGTGCCCTTGTTCCTGATCGCCTTCGGCACCTGAGCCGCGATCGAGCTCACCGAATGCTGCGGCGACGCCGACGGCGACGGTGTCGAGCCCGCCTGCGCGCCCGCGTTGCCGCCCGCGCCGCTGCTGCACCCGACCGCGACGAGCGCGATGACCGAAGTCACCGCAGTTGCAAATAGCCGGTTCTTAGTTCGCCGGATGTTCACTGATCCCCCAAACCGCGACCACAAAACGATCGGTTGGCACAGGTCGCAAAGGAAGCCGCGGTATGCGGTCTATGACGTGACTGTGTGCCCGGACGATGTGGAGGGCAGATGGAGCGCAGGTGTGATTCGGGTGGTGGTCCGGTCGCGATCGGCTCGCGGGACCGGGCCGGATGGCTCAGTTCCTAGGGCTTGCGGTTGCCCATCCCCACCAGGATGCGGCGGTCGCCCTCGAAGGGATCGCGGCTGTGCGCGGTCAGGATGTTGTCGATGACGAGCAGGTCGCCGGCCTGCCAGTCGAACCTGATCGCCTCGTCGGCGTAAGCCTGCCTGATCTGCTCGATCACGTCCGACTCGACCTGGTGGCCCGACCCGTACGTCGTGTTGGTGGGAATCGAGTCGGCGGGCAGTCCCCGGAGTGCCTCGCGGACGGCGGGAGGTTCCACCCCAAGCACGTTCAGGTTGACGACCGAGTTGAACCAGGTCCGCTCGGAGGTCAGCGGATGGGTGATGACGGCCGGGGCTGACTGGCGGGTATGCAGATCCTCACCCGACCAGGAATGGTCGATGGCGTGCCGCTCGCAGTATGCGGAGATCTCGGCCTTGTCGGTGGTGCCGAAGGAGTCCGTCCAGGAGACTCCGAGCCCGGTGAAATTCCTGGTGTAGGTGATGCCCTCGGCCTCGAACCTGGCCACGATCGAGTCAGGCAGCCGCTCCAGTACCTTGCGCGAGTCCGCGAGCGGGGTCGCTCCGCCCTTGGCCGCCGGTCGGATACAGTAAAAGGCCAGCATCTCGGGGTAGACCTGCCGGTAAGAAAACTCGTGGTGGAACTGAATGGGAAACGCCGGAGGATAGTCGGTCGAGGTAAAGATCCGGGCGCCGGCGGCGCTTCTCGGCGAAGTTTCCTCGGCGAACTCCAATGATGGCTGCATCAGCGCGTCGATGGCCGCGTCGAAGACGGCGGAGTCGGCTCCGGGGAACCCTCGGAACAGGATCGACCCGTACGTGCAGAGCGCCTTGTCCCACTCGGGATTGGCGTTCGTCCACTCGAGGACATCGGCGTAGCCGCTGCCGTTGACCAGCACCGGGACCTGCTGCGCTAGGGGCGAATCAGTAGCCATGTCATAGCTCCAGGGGTGACATCTAGCGTAAGCCGCCGGGCATCGTATATCTTCTGGCGCCTGGTATTCTCTGGCGGCGCTGATATCGGTCGAATTAATGGACCGGCTAGCGTTTTACGAATACCAATAGGTAAATTATTGGACTGTCCCGTCGGGTGTCAATGGCGAGCGGCTTAGTGAGACGGCCTGACTAGCGGTGTGGTCGCCTCGGCGTTCCGATAGCCGCGGCCGGTCGCTCGCTTTGGGCGGCAAAGCCGCCTAGGCTGGCTCAGAGCGGGCAATCACGGGGGCCGTCGGCAGGCAATAGCAGCATCGGCAGGCAATATCAGCACGGAAGGTTGACGTCATGGGTCGGCTCCTGGTCATTTACCGTCTTGCGGTCCGTGACCTGCAGCGGCGCCGAGGCGAGGTGGTGCTGGTCCTGCTGGCACTGGCCGTTGCCTCGGTGACCCTCACCCTCGGGCTGGTACTGAGAGGCGTGACCAGCAATCCCTTCCTGCAGACGAGGGCAGCCACGGCCGGTCCCGACGTCGTGGCCGCGTTCTTGCCGCCGCAGCGCGCGCAGGCGCTCGACCTCGAGCAGGCCCCAGGCGTCACCGGGCACGCCGGGCCGTATCCAGTGGGCTGGGCGTTCCTGCGAGCCGGCTCGATCAGGACCACCGTGATGGCCGAGGGCCAGAATCAGGCGCTTGCCTCGCTCGACCAGCCGAAGGTCATCCAGGGCACCTGGGTTCGGCCGGGCGGGGTGGTTGTCGAGGGCAGCTTCGCGGCCGCGTCCGGTGCCCGGGTCGGCCAGGCCGTCACGCTGAATGGGCATCGGTTCCGCATCGACGGGATCGCCGTGAGCGCTGCCTTGCCGGAGTACCCGCAGTTGTGCTCCTTCTTCTGCGACCTGTCGTTCAACAGCACCAACCTCGTCGCGAGGGACACCGGCCTGGTCTGGCTGACCACCCACGATGCCCGCAGCCTGGCGACCCGGGCACTGCCCCTGTCCTATCAGCTCGACCTGCGCCTGCAGCATCCCGCGCAAGCTCAGCGATTCGCCAACGCGCAGAATGCCGCCCACCTGGCCGGGCCGTTCCTGCTGTCGTGGCAGAACGTCAGCGATGCGGATGCGCTGCTGATCGCGGACGAGCGACAGGTGCTGCTGACCGGTAGCTGGCTGCTCGCCCTGCTGGCCGTGGCCAGCGTCGCTGTCCTCGTCGGCGGGCGGATGGCGGACCAGACGCGGCGGGTCGGACTGCTCAAGGCGGTCGGGGCTACGCCACGGCTCGTGGCCACTGTCCTGCTGGCCGAGAATCTCGTGCTCGCGATCATCGCCGCGATCGTCGGACTGGTCATCGGCCGGCTGATCGCGCCCTTGCTGACCAGCCCTGGCGCGGGCCTGGTGGGAACGCCGAACTCACCGTCGCTCAGCGGCGGCACCATTGGCCTGACGATCGGCGTGGCGGTGGCGGTTGCCCTGGTCGCGACGGCGGTGCCTGCCCTGCGCGCCGCCCGGGTCAGCACGATCGCCGCGCTGGCCAACTACGCGAGGTTGCCGAGGCGCGGTACCGCGGCGATCGCTGTCTCCGCTGCACTGCCTGTTGCCTTGCTGCTCGGGCTACGGTTGCTGGCGCGGCGGCCACGCCGGGCCGTGCTCAGCGCCACGAGCATCGCGGTCACTGTCGCCGCAATCGTGGCCGTGCTGACCTACCGGGCTCAGGTCGATCAGCAAAAACTCAGTTCCACGGGGCTGAATAGCCCGGTGACCGATCGCCTCGGCCAGGTCCTGCTGGTCCTGACCATCGTCGGGCTGGTGCTCGCCGCAGTGAACGCGATCTTCATCGCGTGGGCGACCGTGCTGGACGCCAGGCGGGCGTCGGCGATTGCGCGCGCGCTCGGCGCGACGCCGCGCGAAGTGATCGTCAGCTTGTCGGTGGCGCAGGTGCTCCCGGCAGTGCCGGCCGCGATCGTCGGGATCCCCGCCGGGATCGGACTGTTCGCGCTGGTCAACAGCGGCGGCGGGGGCATCCCGCCGCTGTGGTGGCTGGCCGTAGTGCTGGTCGCCACGCCGTTCGTGGTGGCCGGGCTGACGGCCATTCCCGCGCGCATGGGCGGCGGCCGCCCGGTGGCCGAGATCCTTCGGCTAGAGCCAGCCTGACCCGCTGGCAGAACTAGCCGCTGGTGTTCAACTGATGCGTTGACGCAGTTGAACGTCGGCTACCGTAACCTTGCCTGATTCAAGCTCGCCCGAATAGGCTCGAATTATATTTCGGTGCCAATGTCACATTCTTATAAATGGGCGCAGTAAATGGGCGCAGTGAAATGGGGCGCAGTGAGCATCAAGGGCGTCGCCCGAACGGGCCTATCTCGCAGCCTCGGGTGGTTCGAAAAGCAGCTCTCGGCTCATTCCAAGGTTGACACAAGCCCCTTCATTCCGAACGAGCAGTTCCCGTGGGCAGTCGCCCTCGAAGAGCACTGGGACGAGATACGCGCCGAGCTCGAGAAGGTGCTCGCGCATTACGAGTCGCTGCCGAATGTCCAGGACATCTCGGCCGACCAGTACGGACTGTCGCAGGACGACAGGTGGAAGAGCTTCTTTTTCCTCGGATTCGGTCACTGGTCCGAGGTGAACTGCCGCGAGTGCCCGAGGACGGCTGAGTTGCTCGGCGAGATCCCGGACATCATCACGGCGTTCTTCTCGATCCTCGCACCAGGCAAGCACCTGCCGCCGCACCGGGGCTATTACCGGGGCATCGTGCGTTACCACCTCGCGCTCAAGGTGCCCGACGATCGATCCAGCTGCGGCATCCGCGTCGGCGGCAAGACCGCGCTGTGGACCGAGGGCTCGGGCTTCTTCTTCGACGACACCTACCGCCATGAAGCCTGGAATAGGTCGTCCGAGACCCGGGCGGTGCTCCTGCTGGACGTGGCCAGACCGCTATCGGCGCCGTATTCGCAGCTCAACAAGGCGTTCATCAGAGCGCTCGCGCGTACCAGCATGGTGCGCAGCTCCAAGGTCAAGCACGACGCCTGGGAGCGCAAGTTCGAGCAACTGCTCGGCACCAACAAGTAGCCAGCACCGCCCAGCCACCCAGCCGCCGGGCCGCCGGGCCGCCGGGTCGGCTAGTCGTCCAGCCCGGCGACCGAGGTGAGCGGTGCGGTCGCGCCGCGGTTAGCGGCTTCGTCGGTCAGCACGCCGTCGCGCATCGTGACCACCCGGTCGGCAGCCGTCGCGGTCCTGGTGTCGTGGGTCACGATGACCTGGGTCTGTCCGGTGTCGTGCAGGTTGTGGAAGAGTTCCAGCACGTCGTCCGTGGCTGCGCTGTCCAGGTTGCCGGTCGGCTCGTCGGCGAGGACGACCAGCGGCTCGTTGGCGAGCGCCCGGGCAATCGCGATTCGCTGCCGCTGCCCGCCAGACAATTGCGAGGGCAGGTGCTTAGCCCGGTCGGCGAGCCCGATCCGGTCGAGCAATTCCGTGGCCCGCTGCCTGGCGACCTTCGGAGTCCGGCCGGCCAGCAGCGGCGCGAGCTCGATATTCTCCTGGGCCGTCAGCTCGTCGAGCAGATAAAACGACTGGAACACGAATCCGATCGAGCTGCCGCGCAGTCTCGCGAGGGTCTTCTCGCTCGCCTGGTCAATGCGCTCCCCGGCGAGGAAGATCTCTCCGGAGGACGGCCGGTCCAGCCCGCCGAGCAAATGCAGAAGCGTCGATTTCCCGCAGCCGCTCGGGCCCATGATGGCCACGGTCTCTCCGGCATAGATCTGCAGATCAACACCAGCCACGGCGCGGATAAGGGCGTCTTTTTCTCCGTATTCCTTGTGCACTCCGCAGGCGCGCAACACCACGTTGTGCTGGTCTTTATTGTGCTGGCCTGTGCTGGCCTGTTCTTCGTTGTGCTGGCCTGTGCTTGCCTGGTCTTTTCCGGCTATCGTCGCCGCGTCGCTCATGCCCGTCCTTCCGCGCTATGCAGTGCCGTCCGGGTCGCCTTGCAGCCTACCGGCGGCAGGCAAGCACGGGCTACTCGCTGATCGCCTGCTGAATGGACCACTTCTCGCCATTCAGCCCTCGTCCGCCCTCGTCCGACCCCCAGCAAACTCACAACCACCGCGCTGGGGCACCAGCAAACTCACAACGAGGGGCCGAGCTAGGCCCGGCCCCAGCCCGAGACAGGCGTGGAGAGAGCGGCTCCGGCACAGCCGTGGCGAATCTCTGACTTCGCTGCGGCGGCTTTCGCGGACACCAGCCACCACAGCACCATGGTCCTACATACTGCTGTTACCGCCCGGTATCCAACAGCACCATGGTCCTACTTGCCGCTATCCAGACGACACCAAGTAGGACCATGCTGCTGTTGCTCACGGCCGAAAGTCGGGGCCAACGCTGCCTTGGCGGTGAGAAACCCCGTTCCGCGAGCGGAGAGGTCAGCTGAGCTGGTGATGCGATGGCCCGGCGCGGCAACTACGTGCCCAGCACGGCTCCGGTAACCGGGAGGTTGCAGCCAAGATCATGAGGAAGAATGGGCGAATAGCTCGGGACCTCCCGGGTGCCAGCTTCGTCCCGGTCGCGCCTAAGTCCTCCAGGGCAGGCCGATGAATTCTGTTTCGCCCGCCCGTCTACTTCGGTGAGGGACAGTCGACTGCGAAGGATGTGTCAGATGACAGCGAAGCCGCCGATCGTGTCGGCCCAGGAGTGGCAGCAGCAGCGTGACGAGCTGCTCAAGGCGGAAAAAGAGGCCACCAGGGCGCTCGACGCGCTCGCCGCACGGCGCCGGAGGCTGCCGATGGTCACGTTTGACAACTCCAGATACGAGTTCGCATCCCCGGACGGCCCGGTAAGCCTGCTCGATCTCTTCGCCGGCCGTGACCTGCTCGTCGTGTACCAGTTCATGAATGTCGGGCCGGGCAAGTTCTGCCCGGGCTGCACCCACTTCAGCAACAACGTCGCTGGTCTGGACGCGCTCGCCAGATCGGGGGTCAGCTGGGCCACCGTGTCGGACATGCCCCTCGCCCAGATCGAGCCCTACAAGGCAGAGAAGGGCTGGACGATGCCCTTCGTATCGTCGCACGGCACGCCGTTCGCCGCCGACTGCGGCGCCGACGCGGGTTTCATGTTCAGCACGTTCCTGCGCGACGGCGACGAGATCTACCGCACCTACAACACCCGCGCCCGGGGCGTAGACCGGCTGTTGTTCGCCAACAACATCCTGGACCTCACTGTCTACGGCCGTCAGGAGGACTGGGAAGACTCCCCGGAAGGCTGGCCCCAGTACCCCACCTACGGCTAACCCGCCACCCCCACTCCCCAGCTCCGCTCCGCTCCGCTCCGGCCTGCCGCATCGTTGTGAGTTTGCTGGTGCTGGGGCGCGGTCGTTGTGAGTTTGCTGGGCCTCAAGCTGGGGTTGAGGGCTGGGCTGGGCCTCAAGCTGGGGTTATCCCCGCTCAGATCAGGTCGATCATGAACGTTCAGGAAGCGATGGCAAAGGCGCTGCCGGTAGATGTTCCAGCGCCGCCCCGCGCCCGCCGCCCCGCCCCGCGTCGGCCCGCGTCGGCCGCGCCGCGCCGTGCCCGCCGCCCCGCCGCCCGCCCGCTGCTCCTGCGGCGCGCTCGGGCCAATAGCAGCATGTCCCGACTTACTGTTGTTGGGAGGGCTGTTTCAACCGCACCATGGTCCTACTTACTGTCATCACGACAGCAGTAAGTAGGACCATGGTGTTGTCGGCTCCGGCCCGCCAGCAGCAGTAAGTAGGACCATGGTGCTGTTCCGGCTCTGGGGCACAGGGTGCGGCTGCGGGGAGGGGTGCTGTCTGGGTTAGGAGATGGCCCAGATTTCGCCTAGGGTGCCGTAGCAGTCGTTGAGGACGAGTTGCGTACCGGCGACCTTCGAGTTGCCCGGGTCGTCCAGGCACAGCCCGGTTCCGGCGTTGATGATCTCGCCGTTCGGGCAGGCCAGCCATTCCTGGGCGGCGCCCTGGTTGCAGAAGCCGCTCGCGATGCCCTCGCCGTCGATCCGGCGGCTGGCGACGCCGCCGATCATGCACCGGTCGAGGCTGCTCTCGACGTCGCCGTTCAGGTCGAAGCCGAAGCCCACGGTGCCGAACGGCTCGTTGCACGGCTCGATTGTGTACGGGGCGGAGTGGAAGCCGTCGTCGTCGACCGACATGCACATCCCGGGCAGGGCGGACTGGAGCCTGGCTCCGACCAGTGTCCACTGCTGAGCACCCTGGCTCGGGTTGCAGGTGCTCATGACCAGCGGATCACCGAAGTTCGTGGTCGTGACGCAGGTGCCGGTCCCGGCGTTCTTGAACGTCCCGGCGAAGAGCAGCACCCAGCTTTGGTCGGCGTTGCCCAGGTCGCAGGTCTGCAGTTCGAGGCTGTCGTTGTCTAGCCCCAGGCACAGCCCGTTGTTGAAGAGCTTAGCCGGCGCCCCGGGCGCGCCTTCCGGCAGGTGGGTCCACAGCTGCTCGACGGTGCCCGTGCAGTTCTGCACGTCGACCAGGGTGCCGGCGGTCGCCGCCTCGGCGTCCAGGCAGTTGCCCTCGGGGGGGCCGATCGTGTCGTTGGTGTCCGTGGTGATAGCGGCGGTCACGGGAGCGGCCGGGGTCAGCGAGCGGCCGACACGATCGAGAAGTGGGTTGTGCTGCTCTGGCCGGTCTTGGCGTCCGTGCCGGTCACCGCGACCGAGTACGACTTCAGGGTCGACGGCAGGGTGCCAGTGATCTGGGCGCCGGCCGAGGCGGCGAGCGGCGCGATCGACAGCCCGGCGGGCAGCCCGGTGGCCGTGTAGCTGAGGCGGGCGCCCTTGCGGCTGTCCAGCCCGGTGAGCTTGATCGTGACGCTGGAGCCCTCCTGCTCGTCTTGCGTCCCAGGGTCCATGACCGTCACGGTTCCGCTGCCATTTGCGGAGAACGCGGCCGTCCCGTCCGGAGTCCCCAGTCCGCTCGGGCCGTCGTAGTGCGGCCGGGCGTTGCACAGGTACTGCCGGCTAGATTCGCAGAAGCCGCCGCCGGATCCGAACTGCACGTCGAACAGGTTCTTGGAGTGCGCGTACGGATAGCTGGCCGGGTAGGTGCCCGCCGCCGGAATCCCGGCGAGCGCGTAGGTGGCAGTCACGATCGCCGAGGCGAGCGCCATGCCGCCGGCCTGGCTCCAGCCGGTGGTCCCGGTCGTGTCGAAAACTGCCGCGCCCGTGGTCGGGTCGGCGTTGGCGGCGACGTCGTTCTCGGTCCGGTTCAGGCAGCCGGTGCTGGCTTGCGCGTCCGCTCGCTGCCAGGACGGCTTGGGCTGCAGCGAGGCGCACCCGGATGACGAGCTGGCCCACGCGAGCCTCACCCCAGCCCCGCTCGTTGAAGGTGCTGCGCTTGAGCGTGGTCCCGCCGACGGCTGTGACGAACGGCAGCGCGGCCGGGAAGACGGAGCCGTAGCCGCCGCTGCCGCCCGCGAACACCACCGCTGTCCCCGGGTGGTTGAAGAAATGCGCGAAGGTGCCCTCGTCGAGGCTGTCGATGGCGCTCCAGCCGTTGTCGACGAACTGGGCGCCGTCGGCGACCGCGAGGTTTTCCGCCCGGCCGAGGTCGGCGAGCTGAACGCTTTTCGCTTCGACCAGCAGAAGATGGCACTTCGGGCACAGCGCGGAAATTACGTCGAGCGCGATGGCGTCGCTAGCCGCCCAGTCTTTGTTGACGGCGGGCAGGTTCTTCGTGCTGCCGAACTCGTTGACGATCTTCAGGCAGCCAGTCGCCGCCGTGCAGGCTCCGAGCTTGAAATGCGACCGGTACGTCGCGAGATCGGAGGCCGCGGTCGGGTCGCCGAAGGCCGACACTACGGCGACGGTGGCACCGCTGCCGCCGGTGGTCGCGGCCTTGGCCAGCGCGTACGCGCTTCGCAGGCTGGCCGGGGTGTAGCCGGGTATCGCAGGCGAGGCAGGGCCGTCGTGGCCAGAGGAAACCTGGCGCAGCGTGGCCAGGCAGGAGGCTTTGCCGATGGCGGTGGCGGCCGGACACGTGAGGCCGCCAGAGGCTGCGGAATGAGTCGCCCGCGCCGGCTGGGCCGCGCTTGCCGGAAAGCCGAGCAACGACAGCGTAATGGCTCCGACCGAGCCGACCACAGCCGGTGTTCGCCAGCGCAGCGGTGCGCGCACAGGTGCCTCCGAAGGACAATCCAGCACGTGCAGAGCGCACGCTCGCTCCGTATAGTACATAGGCGGCGAACCCGTCCAGGTATGCACCAGGCAATACCCGAGTGCTATGAGAATGTAGGTCTCGTCCTAGTTACCGGCCCGGGCAGCGGCCGTGAAGGGTTATCACAATGACGCGTGATCGGCGAGCCAGGGCAGTGCGGATCCTGGCCGTTCCGGCTTTGGTCACGGCCGGACTGGTGGCACTGGCGGCGGCGGCGACCGGGGCAAGCTCGGCCGCCGAGTCGGCGACCGTGGTCTGCCCGGCGGTCGATTCAGGCACGGGCGCGGTGACGCAGGCTCCGACGGCGGGCGTCGACTGGTCAGGCTGCGACCTGACTGGCGCCAACCTGCGCGACGACAACCTGGCCGGAGCCAACCTGAAAGACGCCACGCTCAAGCAGGCCAACCTCGCGGGCGCGGACCTGGTGAACGCGAGCCTGGACGGCGCCAATCTGCAGTCGGCCGTCGCCAGCGGCGCCGACGGCCAGGGCGCGACGCTGACGATGACGACCTTGACCGGCGTGTTCCTGAATGGCGCCAACCTCGAGTCGGCCGATCTCAGCGGGGTGTCCGGCTTTGGCCTCAAGCTCATCGGCGCCGACCTCAAGCACGCCAGCCTCACGAATGCCGACCTCACCAGCGCCGACCTCACCAGTGCGAATCTCTTCGGCGCGACGCTGACCGGGATCACCCAGGACAGCATTACCTGGACCGATGCGACCTGCCCGAACGGGGCTAGCGCCGACTTCTACACCGCAGGCTGCCTCAGCACGGTCGCGGTCACGACCCCGTCGGCGACGCCGGTGATCACCGCCGGGACCGAGGGCAACAACGGCTGGTACACCTCCGGCGTCACCGTCACCTGGTTCTGGATCGACAGCAACAACCTCGGGACGAACTGCCCGGCCACGACCAGCAGCACCGGACAGGGCAAGGGCACGGTCATCAGCGCGTCGTGCACGGACTCGGTCGGCAACACCGGCACGGACCAGGTGCCGGTCGACATCGACACCACCCTGCCCGTGCAGAAGCTCACCGGTTTCCGCAACGGCGCGACTTACCCGATCGGCCAGCAGCCGGTCCACCCGGACTGCGTCACGAGCGACTCGGGGTCCGGGCTCGCGCTCCACGGCGGTCTCACCATCGACGCCAGCCGGGCCGACGGCTCGGGCATCACCAGCCTGACCTGCTCGGGAGGTACGGACCAGGCCGGCAACGTGGCGGCAACGGTCATGGGCCACTACACGCTGGTGTACGAGCTCGGCGGCTTCGTCGCCCCGCACGTCGGCAGCACGCTCAAGGCGTCGGCGGCCACGATCACCGTCGAGCTGTTCTTCGCGAACGGCGAGGGCCAGCACATCGGGGCGTCGAACGAGGCCAGCCTGGGCTCACATCACGACGTGCGGGTCACGCTCGCCGGGCCCGGCATCTCGCCGGTCGTCGCGGGCTGCACCTGGGTTCCGGCCAGCAAGTTCTTCACCTGCTCGATCCCGAGGCCAGCGGGTGTGAAGACCGGCCACCAGCGCTACACGATCACCGCGAGCGTTAACATGGGCAGCGGCTTCGTGACGGCGCCGCCGGACGCGTTCAGCGAGAACCCGGAGCCAGTCTTCTTCAGCTCCTGAGCAGTCGCAGGTCGAACGTCAGCGCGCGGAACGGGTTGGCCAGTCCAGCCCGGGCCGCGCGCTCCGGGTCGTCCACTTCCGGCACCTCGCGCACCAGGCTGTCCTTGACGCCGAACACCGCGTCGGAGTCCAGGTACGGGCTGCCGGCGACGAACACGTGCGTGGTCACCGGCCGGTAGCCGGACGCGGACCCGATGAAATGCAGATGCGCCGGCCGGTAGGGGTGCCTGCCGGTCACGCTCGAGCAGCGGGCCGACCGGCCCGTCGTCGGGGATCGGGTAGTACCTGGGCACCACCGAGCGGAACCAGAAACGGCCGTCCTCGTCGGCGGTAAAAAGCCCGCGCAGGTTGTGCTCGGGCTGGATGCCGGGCTGCTGGACGTCGTAGAACCCCTCGGCGTTGGCCTGCCAGACGTCGACGAGCGCTCCGGCGAGCGGTTCGCCGTCGGGACCGGTGACCTGGCCGGACACCAGGCAGGGAGTGCCGAGGCCGTCCAGGGCGATGTTGTCGCCCAGCTCGCGGGGCGGGGATTCGACCAGATGAAACGGGCCGAGGACAGTCGACTCGGTGGCGGCACCGCCAGCCCGGTGGTTAATGGTCTCCACCAGCATCGAGACCCCGAGGACATCGGACAGCAGGATGAACTCCTGCCGCCGCTCGTCGCTCTTATGACCAGTCTCGGTCAGGAACCTGATCGCCGCCTCCCACTCGGCCTCGGTCAGCTCGACGTCCTTGACGAAGGCATGCAGGTGCCGCACCAGGGACTTGAGCACCTCCCGCAGCCGGGGATCGGGCGTCTGAGCGAAGCTGGCGGCCACGACGTCAGCCGACCGTTCCTCGCTGAACAGCTCGCTGCTCATGTGGCGCTACTCCCGTGCATTGAGGTCGAGCCAGTCTCTGACGGCGTCTGCTGACCACTTAGCGTGCCGGGCGGCGAAGAGCCTGGCCGCCCGGGTGCCGCTCCACCGGGCGGGCAGCAGCCGCCCGGGCAGGCCGGGGTCGAAAGACGGGAAGCGGCGCCAGGCGTGCACCAGCTCGATCAGCCGGATCAGCGGGTCAGGCGCCGAAGGCGACGCGAATTCGTCGAGGAACGCCTCGTACCGCTGCTCGATGGCGGCGAGTTCCCAGGCTTGGGCGACCAGGTTTCCTAGCTCACCGCCACCGCGATGCTCGGCGACGAAGATCTGCCGGTCGGTGACGCCGGCCTGATCCAGCACGAGTTCGACTTCCGCCATGCGTTCCGTATGGGTAGTGATCCAGATTCCGGACGCCGGACTGCCCAGGCCAGCCCAGCTCAGCTGGGTGCGAAGCTGGTGGCGGGTCGCCCGGTCGCTCTCGGGCACCCGGGCCAGCCGAGCAGCCACGAGCCATCCCAGTCGCGCTGCGAGCTGGCGAAGGCGTAGATCCGCTCGGTGCCCTCGGTGAGCAGCTGGTCTCCCTCGGGCGTGAGCCACCAGCGGGTGCGCCGGCCGTGCCGCTCGGGGTAGATCCAGCCGTCGGCGCCGGTCCTGGCCAGCGCCTGCCTGATGGCTTTCTCCTCGACCCCGGCCGGCCGAACACGTCGATGAACGCCGACGTCCAGGCCGAGCCCCCGGTCGGCAGAACGAACTCGCCCAGCACGGTAAACAGGAGCCCCCGCGCGCTCCCCGCCCCCGCCGCGTGTCGCCGCGACAGGGTCGGACCAGGCTCGGCCACCTGCGGTGCGGGAGTCGTCACGAAGTCCTCCCGCCTGCTCTCGCCTTTCTGCGGATCTTACTCAGGTATCTCTGGCCGGTCTGGCGTGGCGGGCAGGCCGAACAGCGGGAGGCAGTCTTCGATGCCGGTGATCGTGACGTCGTCGGCGGCACCGGTGGCCAGCCAGTCGCCTTTGAGCATCCGGAGGTGGACGAAGGTGTCGACCCCCTCGTCGCGCTGGTGCCGCGATTCGCCGTTGAGCTGGTAACCCACCGCGAGCGAGACGCCGAGCGAAGCGAGATTGTCGTGCCAGGTCGAGGTGATCGCCGCCTCGGCGCCGAGCGGCCCGAAGGCAAGGGCCAGGACGGCGCGCCGCATCTGCTTGCCGAAGCCCCGGCCGCGTGCTTCCCTGATCAGGAATGAGGAACTGTCGACGGTGCGGAGCAGCACGAACTCGGTGCCTTCGAGTTCCTGGATGCCGAGGTAGCGCCCCTGATGGGTGACCAGGAAGGGGAGGCGCCAGTCGTCGGGACGCCAGCGCCCCCACGCCGACCAGTACGCCTGATGCGAGATGACGCCCCGGTTGGTCTCATGGTCGTAGTCGGGATACCTCGTCGCGCGCGGGTCTTGCTCGTGGTCGTCGGGCAGCTGGCTCGCGACCAGGTCGAGGTCGGCCTCGCGCAGCGGCCGCAGTTCCAGGTCCGGCGTCGTCAGCCGCACGTCGAACAGCGGCCACCAGTGACAGCTCACGCGGCTGACCATAAGCGCCGCTCCTGGCGCCCCGCAACGTGGTTTTACTGAGCGCTATCCTGGGACGGCTGGGACACCGTCGGCCAGGTGCGGGAGCAGATCATGACTAGACCTTCGCGACGGTGTTTAGCACGGGGATTGCTGGCGAGCGTGGCTATCACCACGGCGCTCGCCGGCGGACTTCCGGGCGCGCTTGCGACGACGTCCGTAGTGCGCGGGGTCCCGGCGGAAACAATCACGTCTATCGCCGGCGGCGTCGGGGGTCCGGGACCGGCCACGAATGTCGGCATCGATCCTGCGGGGCTGGCCTTCGCGCACGGTGACTTGTACTTCGCCGATTACCAGGAGATCCGCGAGGTCAATGCCACGACCGATGTCATGACCACTCCGGTCGGGCCGGTGCTCAGCAACCTGGGCCATCTTGGCGGGCCGGCTAATTCATTCGTGAATACGTCGGACGCGGTCCTGATCGACCGGGCCGGGCAACCAGGTGCTGTCGGTGCCGGGTCGTTTGCTCGTAGTAGCCCGCAAGGCCGGCCGCTTCTACGGACGCTCGATGGTCAAGGGTCACATCTACGCCGTGGCTCGACTGCCGCACGGTGCCTCAGCGTCGGCCTTCGACCCCAACGGCAATGTTGTCCTGGTCGACCCGTCAGCTAACAAGATCCTGGTGCTGGCCCTGCGCTCAGGCAAGTTCTACGGCCGGTCGATGATCAAGGGGCAGTCGTACCCGGTCGCCGGTTCAGGCGCTCATGGCCGGACGGGCGACGGCGGTCCGGCA
This sequence comes from uncultured Actinomycetota bacterium, assembly GCA_963737865.1. GTDB lineage: Bacteria > Actinomycetota > Actinomycetes > Streptosporangiales > Streptosporangiaceae > Chersky-822. The sequence goes on from CAVTUG010000003.1 coordinate 443,659, forward strand.
TTGCGAGCACAGCTCTACGGGCCCGAGGATCTGGCGGTCGATCACCACGGCAATCTGGTCATCGCAGACACGGTCAACAGCAGGATCAGGGTCGTGGCCGTCAAGACCGGGCGGTTCTACGGTCAGCGAATGCGCGAGGGCGACATCTACACGGTCGTCAATCAGAACGGTGCCTGGTTTACGGGCGGGTTCCACGGTGACGGCGGGCTTGCGCTGCGCGCATCGATTCGTCGTCCGGGTGCCGTGGCCGTCGACAGGTTCGGCAACCTGCTGATCTCCGACGTAGGCAACGAGCGCGTGCGCATGGTGGCGGCCCGCTCGGGGACCTTCTTCGGCAAGCCCATGAAGGCCTGGCATATCTACACGCTGGCAGGCGATCATGGCGAGGGCCTGACCGGCAACGGCGGTCTCGCGGAGCACGCGTCGATCTTGCCGGGCCCGCTGGCCTTCGACGGATCCGGGAACCTGCTGATCTCCGATATTGACCAGGTTCAGGTGGTAGCGGCAAGCGCCGGGACCTTCTACGGGCAGCACATGAAGCTCCGCCATATCTACGACATCGCGGGGGCGACGGTCTCGGGTTCTCGGCTGGACCAGGATGGCTGGCTCGCCCCGCGCGTTCAGCTGGGCGAGCAATCCGGGATGACCATCGACAGCTTCGGCAACCTCATCATGACCGACTGGAACGGCAGCGAGCTAGCCGCCATCGCAGGCCAGACCGGAACTTTCTACGGCCGATCGATGGTCAAAGGTCATTACTACCTGATCGCTGGCGCCAGCGACCCCGGCCTGCCCGCTAACGGCGGACCAGCGCTCACCGCAGGCATCGAGTCGTTCGGCGCGGCCGTCGATCAGGCAGGCAACCTGATCGTCACGGACGTCTTCAACGACCAGATCCGCGTGATCGCTAACAGTTCGGGCACCTTCTACGGCCAGCAGATGACGGCCGGGGACATCTATGCGATCGCCGGAGGCGGTTCCGGTGCCCCGGGCTCGGGCGACGGCGGCCCCGCCCTTCAGGCTGTCTTTCGGGTGCCCGAGCAGATCGCCCTCGACAGCGCCGGGAACATCGTCTTTGCCGACGCTGGCGACGATCGGATCAGGGTAGTGGCGACGAGCACAGGCCTGTTTTACGGCCAGCAGATGACGGCCGGGGACATCTACACCATTGCCGGCACCGGCGACTTCGGAAACCCGCCGAATGGTGCCATGGCGACGGCGGCGCACCTGGGCGGAGTTCAGGGGCTGGCTCTGGACAGCGCAGGCAACGTCGTTTTCGGCACGGGCGATGAGCGCACCACAGGCGCGGGGCGCATCCGGGTCGTGGCGACTGCGTCGGGCAGCTATTACGGGCAGGCCATGCTCGCCGGCCGCATCTACACCATCGCTGGCGGCGGAACAGACGAATCCGGCAGTGGCGTTCCCGCCCTGCAGGCGAGCCTGGTGCCCGGGCTGAGCATCCTGATCGACCCGAACGGCAACATCGTCATCCCCGGCGGCCAGCGGGTACGCGTCGTCGCAGCCGGCAACGGGACGTTCTACGGGGTGCCGATGACGTCGGGAGAGATCTACACGGTGGCTGGCACCGGCGTCCGGGGATTCTCGGGAGACACCGGACCGGCGCTGCAAGCGAACCTGGAAGATCCCGAGTCAGCAGCCGTCGATGCCGCCGGGGACCTCGTCATCGGAGACGGAGCCCGGATCAGGATGCTGCGCGCGGGTTAGCAGTTCAGTTCTTGCTGCTCCGGCTGCTCGGTGAGCTTGTCGTACAGGAGCGAGGCGGCACCGGCGCCGACGTCGTAGATGTCCCTGGCCAGGCCCTCGGGAATCTTCGACCCGCCGAACTCGAGCAGCGCGTCGAGGCCGAGCCCGCCATCGCTGGTCAGGCATCCGCCCAGGCTGGCCCCTGCGCCGACACAGCTCTGGTAGGCCTCCCCGAGGCCAGCCACGGTGCCCACCGCGCTGGAGATCTCGGACGTGACCGTGGCGATGTTGCCGGCGATCTCGGCGGCAGTCAGCGTCTCGGCCAGGGTGGTCGCGCCGCCGATGGCGGCGACCGTGCCGATGCAGGCGGTGGCGACGCAGATCAGCACGAGACTCGCGCCGATGCCAACGTAGGTGGCGGTCGTGCCGATCGCGCTCCAGGTGTCCTTGGTGTAGGTCCGGGGGTCCCACCAGGTGACGAGGCCGGTCGGGTCGCCGGCGTTGACCGGGTTGCCGCTCGCGTAGCCGTACGGGGTCAAGGTCAGGCTGACGGCTGGGTCCACGGAGATGAACTGGGCCGTCCCCGGGTCGTAGTACCGAGCCTGCAGGTAGACCAGGCCGCTCTCGGAGTCCGTGTACTCGCCGTCGTAGCCCAGCGCGCTCGTCGCGGTGCCGGTGTGCCGAAGGAGTGTCCCGTAGGAGCCGTAGGCGTACATCCCGACGACCTTGCCGCTGGCGTCGGTGAGCAGGCGGACGCTGCCCTGCTGGTCAAGCTGAAGGTAGGTCGGGGTGCTCCCGGTGACCTGCTCGATCGGCTGGCCGCCCGGGCCGTAGACGTAGGAGGTCGGGCCGGCGGTCAGCAGCGCGGGCACCGGCCCCGACTGGTCCCAGCTGAACGCCGTCGTGGTCGCGCCGACGGTCTTGCTCATCCGCAGGCCGTCGCCGTTGTAGGAATAGCTTGCGGTCCCGCCGAACGCCACCAGCCGGTTCGCCTGGTCGTAGGTCAGCGCCGTGGCCGTCTTGCCGCCGGCTTGATGGCCGTCAGGTTGCCGTTCTTGTCGTAGCTGTAGCTGGTCTTCGTGTTCTTCAGCGTGACCGACGTCAGCTCCCCGGCGGCGTTGTACGCCTGGACCGCGCCGCTGGCCAGCCTGGTCACGTCGCCGTTCTTGTCGTAGCTGTACTTGCCCGCCCCGTCAGCGGAGAGCTGGCTCAGCTTGGTGTACGAGAAATGCTCTGTTCCGGTGAACGCACCTCGCTGCGCCACTGCCGTCAGCTGGCCCAGCTTGTCGCGGGTATACCGGAAGCCCGCCAGCGTCGTCGCGGCTTTCGTATCGCTGATCGAGGTCAGGGCGCCGTCGGCGGTGTAGCCGAGCGCGGACTTGACTGCGTTCGGGAAGGCTTCGCCGGTGAGGTTCCCGGTCGGGTCGTAGCTGAACGTCGTCTTGTGCCCGAGCCAGTCCGTCACGGCGGTGAGTCTCGCCAGCGGGGTTGTAGGTGCGGGTCACCACCTGACCGCTGGGGTAGCTCAGGCTGGTGAGCTGGCCAGCAGGGTCGTAGCCGTAGCTGACCGTCTGGCCCGCCCCGTTGGCGACGCCGGTCAGCCGCGTGTCGGCGTCGTAGGAGTAGAAGGTGGTCCCGGTTCCGTCGCTCATGGCCGACCGCTGGCCGTCGCCGTCGTAGCTGAAGCCGACGTCGGGCGTCGTGACTGACTGCGTAGCTGATCCCGATGCGCTCGCCCGCCGCGTCGTAGGAGTACGAGGTGACGCGGCCCGCCGGGTCGGTCGTGGTGATCAGCCTGGCCAGGTCGTAGCTGTCGGTGGTCACCAGGCCGAGCGGGTTGGTGGTCGTGACGACCTGGCCGAGCGAATCGTAGCTGTACCGGGTCACCTTGCCCGCGCTGTCGGTCTTCGACGTCGGCTTGCCGTTCGGGTCGTACGTGCTGACCTGCGTCGTGCCCCCAGCGCGGGTGATCTTGGTCTGCTGGTCGTTGCCGTTGTAGGCGTAGGTCGTGACCTGGCCGGCGGCGTTGGTGATCTGCAGGACGTTGCCGTCGCCGTCGTAGGTGTACCGGGTGACGTGGCCGGCCGGGCTGGTGAGCGAGGTCACCTCACCGTCCGCGTCGTAGGTCGTGGCGGCGGTTCCCTTTACCGCCTGATGGCCGGCTGCCGGGCAGGAGATGCCAGCCTTGGTCGCGTCCGGCGCGGCCACGCAGGTCCGCTCGGAGTCGGCGTCGTAGGCGTAGCCGGTGGTGTCGGAGACCTGGGCCGAGATCACGACGTGCCTGGCCGAGACGTCGCCGTGGGAGTCGTAGCCGTAGGTGATGACGTCGCCGTCGGCGTTGGTGACGCCCGTGACCTCGCCCGGGCGGGCGGCATTGCCATAGGCATAGGTGGTCGCGTGGCCGAGCGGATCGGTCTGGCTGGTCAGGTTGCCCCGGCTGTCGTAGGTGTCGGTGGTGACCTCGCCGAGCGGGCTGGTCCTGGTGAGGATCTCGTTGAACTGGTTATAGGTATAGGTCGTCGTCCGGCCCAGCGGATCGGTCGTGCTGAGCAGGTTGCCGAGGCTGTCGTAGGTGCTCGTCGTGAGGTCGCCGTCGGGGTTGGTCACCGAGGTGATCCCGAGCGTGGCCGGATCGTAGGTGTAGCTGGTCGTGGCCGCGTCCGCGGTGCCGGCGGCGTGCGTGACCGAGACGAGTTCCAGGCTGGCGAAGGTGAAGGTCGTGACGTTCTTGTCCCGGTCGGTCATGGTGGTGACCCCGCCGGTCGGGCTGGCCGCGCTGCCGGTGTAGCTCCAGGTCGTCTTCCCGTGATCGGGGTCGGTCTGCGAGGTCACCTGGCCGTGGGGGTTGTACTTCGTGGTCGTGACCCCGCCGCGCGGGTCGTGCATGGTCAGGAGCCGGTGACCGGCGCTGTAGGTGAACGACCACTTGCGGCCGAGCGGGTCCTTCGCGCTGGTCAGGTTGCCGTGGCTGTCGTAGCCGTAGGTCCAGGCGCGGCGGGCCGGATCGGTGAGCTTGACCAGGTGCGAACCTGAGTAGGTGAAGGTTAGCTTGCGGCCGGTCGCGTCGGTGACCGAGGTCAGGTGACCGGAACTGCCGTAGGCCAGCTTGGTGGTGTAGCCGTCGAGATCCTTCTCGCTGGTCAGCCGGCGGCGAGAGAGAACCCGTACTTCACCTGGTCGGCGTCCCGGACAAAGGTGAAGCCGCTCGCGGTCTTGCTGAGCGCGGCGAGCACCCGGGCCTGGGTGGTGAATCCGCCGTGCCCGTCCGGCTGGAACGAGACCTGCGACCCGTCCTCCTGCGTCACGGTGACCGCACCGGAGGCGGCGACCGCGAGCGACATCGCGTAGCTGTCGGTCCAGCCGAAGCCGAGCGGCCCGCTGGTCCCCGCACGGCTGGAGGAGTACGTCCTGGTGAACTGCAGCGGAAGGCCAAGACCTGGGACCTGGAAGTCGGTGAACTGGTGCCAGAAATCACCGGTCGCGCAGTTCACCGGCGCGAGGTCGGAGCAGTTCGCGGGCTTCTCGCTGGGGTTATCGTCGGCGCCCTGCTCTTTGGCCGTCGGCGCCTGCGCGAAGGTGAAGCCGAGCGACCCTGAATTGCTGTTGCAGGTCGTCCCGCTCGTGACGTCCGCCGACCAGCTGATCGAGTAACTGCCAGTCTGCTTGTACGTGTGGGTGAACGTCACCAGCAGCGAGCCGTCCGCACCGCCCGGGAAGTCCTGGTTGGTGCTCTGCCCGTCACCCCAGTCGACGCTGCCGGCGAAGCTGCAGCCCGAGGTGTCCCCGGTGCTGCCCAGCGCGAACGTCGCCTGCGGATCGGTGCTGGTGCAGTCGGGGAAGCTGGCCGCGAAGCACGGCTCGACCGGCCCGTTCGCCGCCGGCCGCAGCCCGCTCACCTGCACCGACGGCCGCCCGCCCGCGCCGGTCGGCTGCGCCAGTGACGGCACCGCCCCGGCGAGGACCAGCCCGACAGCAGCAGCCATTGCGAAAACGGCTCTCCAGCCCATGACGCCCCCCAAAAAGCCGGCTAAATCCGTTATTTCTCGTGACCCAAGCTGCCGCGATTGTCACGAGCCATTACAGAAATACACCGTTCGCTCGGAAGGACGCAAGAGCTGGCTAAATTCGTCTGCTTTCTGTCATTTCCGGGTAGCCGGCGGAAAGCGCTATGGGCGCGACGACAGCATGTGCCGACTTACTGCTGTTGCGAGGCCGGGTGGTTTTCGCCGTCGGTCAGGCGGTACTGTCCGAGTCGTGATCATCAGGCAGGCGACGGAGCAGGACTGGCCGCTGATCTACCCGTTCTTCGCGGCGATCATGGCGGAAGGCAAGACCTACGCGTTCCCCGAGGGCCAGACCCTGGAGGAGGCCCGGCCCTGGTGGATGGAAGCGCCGCCAGGACACACCGTGGTCGCGGTGAGCGACGACGGCGCGATAGTGGGCTCGGCCAAGATGGGACCTAACCGGCCCGGGCGAGGCTCGCACGTCGCGACGGCGTCGTTCCTGGTCGACCCGGCCAGCCAGAGCAAGGGCGTGGGCCGGGCCCTCGGCGCGTACGTCCTGGACTGGTGCCGCTCGGCTGGCTACGCGAGCATCCAGTTCAACGCGGTGGTGCAGGTCAATGCCGCCGCCGTGCACCTGTGGCAGTCGCTCGGATTCCGCATCATCGGCACGGTGCCCGCGGCCTACAACCACTCCGAGCACGGGCTGGTCGGCCTGCACATCATGTACCGGGAACTGTAGCTCCGGCGGCTGGATTCGCGGCCGCCAGCAGGCGCTCGCCGAGTACCCGCGCGGCCCGCTGCACCTGCGGGCAGCCCAGGATCCGGTACGCCGCCGGAGCGGCCGTGAGCTGCTGCGCGTACCAGGCCGGGTTGCTGGTGCTGCCGACGAGGCGGCAGTGCTCGTCGTCGATGGCGGTCAGCTTGCCGAGCGCGCGGGGCAGGCACCGGGCCACCTTCGCGAACGGCGCGTCGACGACGACCTCGACGTCGTACTCCCACCCGACCGCGAGATGTTCCTCAAGGACGGCGACCGGGTTCAGGTCGGCCGGCGGGCTGAACCGGTCGTCGAGCCCCTGGACGTCGCTGATCCGGTCGATGCGATAAGCCCGCCGCGCACTCGACGTGTGCGACCAGCAGAGCAGGTACCAGCGGCCGTGCCGGACGACGACCGCCCAGGGGTCGGCGTCGATGGTCCACTGCGAGCCGGCCTCGGACCGGTAGCCGAACCGGACTCGGCGGCGCTCTGCGTACGCCTGGACCAGCGCGGTCGTGGTGCCCTGGTCGGGCCTTGCGGCGGCGCGGTCGGGCGCGGGCGCGGTGGCCCGGCGGACCGCCTCGGCCTGCGCCGCGATCGCCTCAGGCAGGGCGCGGACGATCTTGCCGAGGGCGCCGCCGACAGGGTCGGCGGGATCGCTCGCGTCGTGGTGGCCGTCGAGCACCGCCATCACCAGGCAGAGCGCCTCCGCGGCGCTGAACATCAGCGGAGGCAGCCGCAGTCCCCGGCCGACGTGGTAGCCGCCGTAGGGGCCGCGCACGGACTCCATCGGGATCCCGGCCTCGCGCAGGATGTCGACATACCGCCGGACGGCCCGCTCGGACACGCCGAGCTTGCCGGCGAGCCGGTCGGCGGTGATGCCCGGGTTGCCCTGGACCAGTTCGAGTGTCAGCAGCGCCCGCGCCGTGGGGCTCGCCTCAGAATTCACCCTCGCACTCTAATCCGGAGCTAGAACGTCCGGTATTCGGCCTAGGGTGGCCTGCATGACCGTTATGACCTCGCAGGGGTCTGAGCCTGAGCCTGAGCGTGGGACTGGGCCTGGGCCTGGGCCGATCGCCGCCGAGCGGGTCAGGATCCTCCCGGCCAGCGAGGCGTCCTGGGCGGACCTGGCCGCGATCTTCGGCACGGCCGACTACGCGAGTCGCTGCCTGTGCCAGCGGTTCAAGGTCACCGGCTGGATCTGGCGCGATTCGACGCTGGAGCAGCGGACGGCGAGGCTGCGCGAGCAGACCGGCTGTGACGAGCCCGAGGCGACCCGCACCAGCGGGCTGGTCGCCTACCTGGACGGGGAGCCAGCCGGCTGGGTAGCGGTCGAGCCCCGGACCGAGTACGCCAAGCTGCGCACGCTGCGCGTGCCGTGGACCGGCCGGGACGAGGACAAGGACGACGACCAGATCTGGGCGGTCACCTGCATCGTGGTCAGGAAGGGCTACCGGGGCCGGGGCCTGACCTATCCGCTCGCGCAGGCCACCGTCGCCTACGCCCGGGCGCACGGTGCCAGGGCGATCGAGGCTTACGCGATGCTCACCCAGCCGGGCAAGGAAATCACCTGGGGCGAGCTGCACGTCGGCGCCAGGCAGGTCTTCGAGGAAGCGGGCTTCCGCGAGGTCCACCGGCCGACCGTCAGGCGGGTCGTCATGCGCATCGACTTCGAGCCGGACGACCCCGGCGACCCCGGCCGATCATGACCCTGCGAGCGGTGCCGCGACGATGCTGACTATCTTGCCTGGCACGACGATCAGCCGCTTGACCTGGCTGGCATTCGTCAGCTCGCCGTAGCCGGGGTGCTCGCGGAGCACGGCCTCGACCTGCTCGCTGCTCGCTCCGGAAGGCACCTCGATCGAGAATCTGACCTTCCCGTTGATCTGCACGGGAAGCTCGACGGTCGCCTCCCGCACCAGGCTCAGATCGGCGACCGGGAACGGGGCGAAAGTCACAGTCTCGGCGTGCCCGAGCATGCTCCACAGTTCCTCGGCGATGTGCGGAGCCAGTGGCGCCACCATCAAGATCATGGGCTCGGCGAGCTGCCGTGGCAGGGCCTGGTCCCGTGTCACGATGCCGACCGCGTGCGACGTCAGGTCCATCAGCCGCGCGATCGCGATGTTGAAGCGCAGGCCGCCGAAGTCTTCCCGCACGATCTTGATGGTCTGGTGCAGCTTGCGGGCCGTCTCCTCGCCCAGCGGCGCGTCGCTGACGCGGAGTTCCCTGGTCTGCTCGTCGACGAGGCAGCGCCACAGCCGCTGCAGGAACCGGTACACCCCGACGATGTCGCGCGTGCTCCACGGCCGGTTGGTGTCCAGCGGGCCCATCGCCATCTCGTACAGGCGCAGCGTGTCCGCGCCGTAGCTGTGGTATATCTCCTCCGGGCTCACGCCATTCTTAAGGCTCTTGCCCATCTTGCCGGATTTTCTGCTGACCGGCTCGCCCTCGTAGGTGAATTCATGCGCGGACGATTGCAGTACGTCCGCCGCCGGGACGTACATTCCCCGGCTGTCGGTAAACGCGTCGGCCAGAATGTAACCCTGGTTGTAAAGGCGACGGAACGGCTCTCTGGTGGAGACATAGCCGAGGTCGTACAGGACCTTGTGCCAGAATCGCGCGTAGAGCAGATGCAGCACGGCGTGCTCGACGCCGCCGACGTAAAGGTCGACGCCGCCTTCGCCTTCGGACCGGCCCGGCGGCTCGACGGCGCTCATCCAGTAGCGATCGATTTGCGGATCCACGAAAATCTCGTCGTTTTCGGGGTCCAGATAGCGCAGGTAATACCAGCAGGATCCGGCCCATTGCGGCATCGTGTTCAGTTCTCGCGCATACGCTTGCGGGCCGTCGCCGAGGTCGAGAGTGACCTGCTTCCAGTCCAGCGCCCGGGCCAGCGGGGGCACTGGGTCGCCCTGCTCGTCCTCCAGCGCACCAGGCCGGAAGTCGGCCATCTCCGGCAGGCGGACGGGCAGCTGGTCCTCGGGCAGCGCGATCGGCAGCCCGTGGGCGTCGAAGACGATCGGGAACGGCTCGCCCCAGTACCGCTGCCGTGAGAACAGCCAGTCGCGCAGCCGGTACGAGCGGGTGGCGCGACCCTGGCCGGTCGTGACCAGCCAGCTGATGGTGGCCGCGATGGCGCGAGCCTTGCTCAGACCGGTGAGGTCGAGCCCGTTCGCGACCACTCCGGGCGCGGGCAGGTAGCTGCCCTCGTCGGTAAACGCCTCGGGCCACTCGCTGGCCGGCGTCGGGTCACCGCCGCCCGCGACGGCGAACCACTCGGCCGGCGGCTCGAGCACCGCCCGGACCTCGAGGCCGGCGCGCCGGGCGAAATCCAGGTCGCGCTGGTCGTGTGCCGGGACGGCCATGATCGCGCCGGTTCCGTGGCTGAGCAGCACGTAGTCGGCGACGAAGACAGGGATCGACTCGCCGGTCGCCGGATTGACGACGTGCGCGCCGGTGAAGACGCCAGTCTTGTCGCGGTCACCGGCCGCGCCTGACTGGTCGCTGAGCTGGTCGGAGAACTCGCGGTACGCGCTGATCGCCTCCCTCGGAGTCGTCCTGACGACGCCGTCGCCCGGCTCGCGCCAGGTCTGCGGGCTGTCATCCGGCCAGTCGTCCGGCACCAGCTCGTCGACGAGCGGATGGTGCGGGGCGAGCACGACATAGGTTGCCCCGCTGATGGTGTCGGGGCGCGAGGTAAAGACGACGATGGACTGGTCCCGGCCGACGACCCGCATCGAGATCCGCGCCCCGTCGCTCGGGCTGATCCAGTTGCGCTGCATCTGCTTGATGGACTCCGGCCAGTCGACCAGCTCCAGATCTTCGATCAGCCGCTCCGCGTAGGCGGTGATGCGCAGCATCCACTGCCGCATCGGCCGTCGGAAGACCGGGTAGTTCCCGACATCGCTGCGGCCGTCGGCGGTGACTTCCTCGTTCGCGAGCACTGTGCCCAGCCCAGGGCACCAGTTGACGACCTCGGAGGAAATATAGGCAAGCCGATGGTCGTCCACGGCCTGCCGGCGCTCGATCGCGCTCAGGTCGGCCCACGGCCGGCCGTCGGGCAGTTCGCGCTCGCCTTGCTCGAACTCCGCGACCAGCTCGTCGATCGGACGAGCGCGTCCGGTGCGGTCGTCCATCCAGCTATTGAAGATCTTGAGGAAGATCCACTGAGTCCACCGGACGAAGGCGATGTCGGTGGTCGCGATCTCGCGGCGGGTGTCGTGGCCCAGGCCAAGCCGGCGCAGTTGCCGCCGCATATTGGCAATATTGTGCTCGGTCGTCACCGCCGGGTGCTGGCCGGTTTCGATGGCGTACTGCTCGGCCGGCAACCCGAAGGCGTCGTAGCCGAAGGTATGCAGCACATGATGCCCGGTCATTCGCTGATAGCGGGCGTAGACGTCCGATCCGATGTATCCCAGCGGATGACCGACGTGCAACCCGCTGCCGCTCGGGTAAGGAAACATGTCGACGACGTAGAGCTTTGGCCGGCCGGCCATCTTCTCGAAGCCTTCGGACAGCGACCCGACGGGGTTCGGCGAGTAAAAAGTGCCATCGGCGGCCCACTGCCGCTGCCAGCGTTCCTCTATCTCTCCCGCGAGCTGGGCCCGATATCGGAATGGCGGTGATGAATCACCGCTCAGATCCTCCATGACCGGATCAGTGGCGGTGTCGGTCTCGCTCATCCTCGCCTCGGCGTCCAGATTCTCAGGGTGTCAGCGAACTCCAGAAATGTACCCTACGTTCACCCAGCCCAGCAGCCCCCGGCGCCCGCCCGACCCGGGGTAGGCGCAGCAGGGCGGGCCACGCTGCTGTCAGCGGCCAGCTTCGAACAGCAGCAAGGTCCTGCCTGCTGTCGTCCTGATGACAGTAAGTAAGACCATGCTGCTGACACTCGGCGACCTCCAACAGCAGCAAGTAGGCACATACCGCGGTAAGACCCGGCCCCGCCGGCTATGCCCGGGCACACCCTCCCGAGCCAGCCGGTCCGCCCCGAACCCCGTCAGCCCGGGCGCGGGTGGTTTCGGGGGGCGTCGTTGTGAGTTTGCTGGTGCTGGGGCGCGGTCGCTGTGAGTTTGCTGGGCCTCAAGTCGAGGTTGAGAGTTGGCCGGCTGCGCTGCGCGGCCGCCCCTGCCCGGTCCTCGTCCGCCTCGCCGAGCTCGGCCAGCTTGCCGGGCGATTCCTCGCTACGCGACGGCGGGGGCGGAGTGGCGGCAGATCATTTTCGGGTGCCGGGTTTCGGGTGCTTTGGGAAGGGTTTACTGCCGCAATCTTCGCCGCGCCGGCGCGACCTGGCGCGCTGGCCCTTCGGCGCCGCGCAGCGCCAAGCACCGCGACGCTCAGGAGGCGTTGCGGCTGGTCGCGACGAACAATCCAGGCGTGGAAATTTCCTCCGCCTGGCAGTCGTCCTCCTGGTGCACGCATCATCTGCGGGAGTGGATCGCCCGCTCGCGCGGGCCAGTGGCGGACGTTCTTCCTGTCGGCGGTGCGGGTCAAGGTGGCCGCTCGACGGTAGCCGGGCCGGGCTTACGGGATCGCCCACTGCTGGTTCGAGCCGCCGTTGCAGTCCCAGAGATCGAGCTGCGTGCCGTTCGTGGTGGTGAACGCAGGGTCGTCCAGGCACCGGCCCGACACCGGGTTTACCAGCATGCCGTTCACCGGCAGCCATTGCTGGTTCGCGCCGCCGTTGCAGGTCCACAGCTCGACCAGGGTGCCGTTGGCGGTGCCCGCGCCGGTGATGTCCAGGCAGGCGCCGTTGATCCGGACCGTGCCGTCGGCCGCCATGGTCCAGCTCTGGGCGGCGGTGCCGTTGCAGTCCCACATCTGGACGCGGGTGCCGTTGGCGGCGGAGTCGCCGTTGTCGTCGACGCACTTGCTCGCGTTCACGCCGGCCACGACGGGGCCGGCGGGGGTCGCCGAGCCCGCCAGCACTACTGACAGGTTGTCGAACTGGTCGCTCTGATAACCGTTCATACCCAAGCCGATCATGCCGTTCCTGAACGTCGAGTCGCTCACGGTGCCGACCGTCGTGCCGTCGATCGCCGCGCTGATGCTCGAGCCGTTCAGGGTCATCGCCAGGTGGTGCCACGACCCGGTGCCCAGCGCCGTCGCTGAGCCGCTGGCGAGTGTGGTGATGGTGCCGCTGGTGTTGTTGCGGAAGATCGACCAGGCTCCGGTATTGGCGACCTGGAAGTAGTAGGCGTTCAGGTCGGCGGGGGAGAAGCCGGTCTGCGTGCCGACCCGGCCCAGCAGCTGGACCGCGCCGGCCTGCTGGAGCAGCACGTCGGCGGAGACCGTGTAATTGGCCCACGAGAGGTTGCCGCCGATCGTGTACGGGCTGGCGTTGTTGTCCCACTCGATGGGCTTGACGGTCGCCTGCTGCTGCAGGCACCTTCCGGTGTGGCCGCCGGCGCACGACTCGACCTCGAAAGCGCCCTGCTGCTGTGACAGCAGGCGGGGCTGCTGGTCGACGGCGTCGGTGTCGAAGTTGTCGGAGTACGGCAGGGACAAGGTGCCAGGGCCTGGGCTGGCGGCGGTGCCCTTGCCCTGCCCGGTCGTGGTGGTCAGCGAGTAGACCATGCCTGGCTGGAGCGTCAGCGAGAAGCTGCCTCCGGTCGGCGTGAGGTCGGAGGAATGCACGAACCACGTGGAGGGGCTGGCCGAGCTGACGTTAGTGGTCCACACGTGCACGGTGCCGGCGGACAGGCCGCCGGAGACGGTGAAGGTCACCGTCTGGGCCGCCGTGGCATCCATCGTCTCGAGGATCGAGCTCCAGTCGGAGCCGTTCGTCGACTTGAGCGTCACGTAGCTGCCGTCGGCCCGGTTGCCTTGCAGGTAGCCGCTGGCCGAGTCGATGTAGGTCCAGCCTGGCGCGGTGAACTGGGTGGTCTGCGCGGTAACCCAGAGCTGCTTGCCCACCGTGTACGCGCCCGACCACGGCTGGTTGGCGACGATCAGGCCGTCGGTGCTGAAGGGCAGGTCCGGGTAGATCGCCGCCACGATCGGCCAGTTGATCGTGGCCGTCATCTTCCCGTCGAGGTAGTCGCGGTTGTCGGCTCGGGCCATCGCGGCGGCACCGCCGCTGACGTCCTGGGAGCCGTTCTCGCTGGCCCAGAGCTGCTTGCCGGTGGCGACCGCGTTCGCCGTGCTCGGACAGGAGGATTCGCTGGACAGATACCCGCACGGGTAGTGCGCGCCGACGATCTGGACCGCATTGGCGAAGGCGCTGTTGGAGACCAGGTCGTTCGCGATGGTCCAGTCCGTGTCCGCGCCGACGATCTGCACGCCGGTGTAGCCGGCGGTGTTGAGGGCCGTCCGAAGCTGCTCGTACCAGGAGATGTTGTAGCCGCGCTCGTTCCAGCCGCCCAGATAGCTGATGGTCAGGCCCTTGGATTTGGCGCAGTTCAGCCAGTTGACCAGGTAATTGATCATGTCCGTGGAGAAGAACGTGCCGCCGCCGACCCAGCCGGGCGCGCCCCAGGCAAGGCCGTAGAACTTGATGCTCGGGTTGCGGGCCTGTGCCTGCTGCATCAGCCACCACTCGTAGCCGGTGTTGCAGTCGACCGTGGCTGCGGTGTGCATGTCGCTGGACTCTGAGCCGTCGGTGGAGTTGGTGTCGCCGCCGATCTCTACCTTGAGGATCTGGAGGTCAGCGCCGTAGCCGGGCTTGAAGAGATAATCGAGGATCTGTGACTGCTGTGCCGCCGGATAGTCGGTGAGCAGCCTGGTGTTCCCGCCGCCCCCGCTGATCGCCCCGATGCCGTCGAAGACCCGGCCGCCCTGGGTGCCGTTCACGCTAATGGTCGTGGTGGCTGCGGCCGCAGGGCTGGCCGGCGCTGCCGCGACTACCCAGCCCGCCGCGAGCGTCGTGGCTAAGACCGCCTTTGTTAAGGGTCCTACAGCAATCATGCGGCTCTACCTCTTCCGACCAGCACTATCAGCCCTGTTAACGCTCACAGTAACTCGGGCGGGTTTTCCGGTCCAGAGCGTGCGGCCCGGTCAGGCTAGCGACGGAGATCGCCGCCTAGGCGGCGTTCTAGCTGAGCGAACCCCCTGCATCACCGCCCGCAAGCGTGGCCCGCCCCGAGCCGGGGCGCGCCATCCGCCGTGGCCGGCACAGCAGCATGGTGCTACTTGCTGCTGTTCCAGGTCGGCAACCCCCTCTGGGCGGACCGCGGCCCGCTCTGAGTTGCTGCCTCGCCCAGCCAGGGCCGAAGCGGCCGCCCGGGATGGATCGCCGTGAGGCCCTCTTGCCCTACCCCAGCAAACTCACAACCACCGCGCCCCAGCACCAGCAAGCTCACATCGACGGGGCTGGCGGGGGTGTGCGGGGTGCGGTATGCGCGGTCATGCGGATATTCGCGCAGCTTTCGCGCCGCCGATCCTGCTCCTAGGCGCAAGCGAGGAATGGTGCACACCCCGCACCGTAGAACCTACGGCCAGTGACGGTTCGTAGCAGTCGGGGTGAAAGGAACAAGCGCGATGTCGTCACCAGAAGGACTCGGGGACAAGGTTGAGCCCGTCGTCGAAGGCGAATCCGACCTCATGGAGATCATCGCCCAGCCGGATATCGTTCCGGGTCCTGAGCCGGTCGAGCCCACCAGGAAGCGCAGGATCCTGACCGACAATCTCGAGGGCCTGGACCCGAGGGTGTCCCATATCGCCAAGAAGGCCGCCCGGGAATGCGTGACGGAGATCGGGAGATTCAAGGCGTCGAAGCCGGAGGTCCAGAGCCAGCGGCTGGCGTCGAAAAAGGACGAAGGGTCTCGCGTTTTCTACTCGAAGGTCGCCAAGCAGCTCGACAAGTCGAAGGATCGGCGGGAGAAGTTCGGCAAGGCCAGGAAGACGAAGGTCAGCAGCAAGGTCGAGGACCCGAGGAAGGTGGGCTTCGGGTCAGTCAAGGATGCGATCGACGAACACATCACTGGCGGCGAGAAGGTCGCGCGACCCTACGGTCAGCAGAAGGGAGGGGCACTGCGTGAGCGAGGCCACGTGCTAGCACTCAACCCGGTCATCAAGATCGGCAGCCAGACCGAGCAGCTGCTCGGCCGGGTGTCGCAGCTCTTCATGAGGGCAGCCAGCGACATGGAATACGAAACCATGCTGGTCAATCAGAGATGGTTCGTCAGCGCGAACAACACCGCCAACGTGGAGAAGGTGTCCGCGCTCTTCCTGCAGGACATGCTGACCGAGGCAGCCAAGGGCATCGTCGACGACAACGCTGACAGCCCGGAGTTGCGGGCGTATTCGATCGGGGCCCTCGCGTCGGCGCTCGGGACGATCGACCCGGGCGCGGCCTTGAGCAAGCAGCAGCAGAGAGGGGCTGAGCTGCTGTCCGAGCTGTCGGTTGGCCATCATGTCGACGCCGACGTGCGCAAGGAGCTGCGAGACGCGCTCAAGATTCTGCAAGCCCAGGTGAGATCCCGCATGAAGGTGCACGGACCGCTCTCCCCCGACGAGGCCGCGGCTGCCCTCAAGGACGACAAGCTCAAGAACCACGTCATCGCAGTCCTGCCGCCTGACGACGACTCGCACGCGGAGCAGTACCTCGCCCTCACGCTGGTCAAGGCCGGGTACACGGGGCGGGCGGTCATCAGCGGCACCAAGAACCCGTGCTCGTGCTGCTGGCTGACGCTGACCTTGGTCCTGCAGCATGACTACGACCTGAAGTTCAACAACACGGCCGGACTCTACTGGCCGAAGTCGGCGCGCGGCGTGAAGCTCGTCGCCGAGGCTCTGGGGGTGACGGACATCAGTTACCTGATGGAGTACTTCCAGAAGGCGAACAAGCTCACCAACGACGAAGACCGCTTCCTGCAGCACCTGACGGCGCTGAGGGAGGTGGACCTGATCGTCGATATACCGAAGTCCGGCGGCGGACTGAAGGACAAGGGGCTGACGCAGGACCAGTCTGCCAGGAGCGTCTACATGGTCGACAATCCGTCCTTCAGCAAGGACAAGCTGCCGGACGACTTCGTCGCCTACCCCGGTAGCCCGGTCTACTCCTACAATTCTCCCCGGCGCGAAGACGATTCTGAGGTCGAGCGGGACGAGATGCTCATAGACCGCTTCCCCAAGCAGCGCGAGGACTGGGAAGCGCAGAGCAAGAAGGCGGACGAGCAGCGCAAGAAGAAGGAAGCCGCCAGGAAGAAGCTGGCCGAGCAAGAGGCAGCCAAGAAGAAGTCAGGCGAGCCACCCCAGTGACGGCACCGACCGTGCCGCTCCGTTCGCTCAGGCCTATGGGGCAGCTAACTCATTAACCCCACTATGCAATAGTGCAGTTTAGACCGGGCGTGGGGAGCGCCCGGGGACCTGGCGCACCTAGAGGCGCGATCAGCTGGTCGGCATGCGTTCCTGCCTCTTGTCTTGAGTCTTTGGGGTTTTGCCGGCCCGCAGCGCCAGGGCGAGCTTCGGTGGGGAGGCCGTGTGCTGCAGGAGCGGACCGAAGGCGACGACTCGGCGTCGCTGACCGGTCAGGCCAGGTCAGGGCCGTCGCGCTCACGACTGCGGCCCGCGCCCTCGCCCGGCGCGGCGAGCCCGGATACTGGGTGCTGCTCGACGAGGCAGCCGAGTTGGCCAGATCGATGACGGTGCCGCAGTGCGTGGTGCAGGTGGCCGCCGCCCGCGCCGAGGCCGCCTGGCTTGAGCGCGCACCCGCCGCCCGGATCAGTGCCGAGGCGCGGGAGGCAGACGAGGTCGAGCGCGCTGGCCACACCAGGCTCCCGGGCGAAGCGGCGTGCTGGCGCTGGCGGGCCGGGCTGGGGATGGAAGACCCCGGCTGGCTCGATGATCCCGGCTGGCTTGCCAAGCCCTACCTGCTGGAGGCGACGGGCGACCAGATTGGCGCTGCTCGCTGGTGGCGAGACCGAGGCTGTCCGTACGAGGCGGCGCTGGCGCTGGTCAGCTCGACTGATCCTGAGCTGCTGCGAAAGGCACTGGATACGTTCGGCCGGCTGGGGACGCGACCGGCGGCTGCCGTCGTCGCCGCCCGGCTCCGGGCGCTCGGCGAGCGGGGCGTGCCCCGGGGGCCGCGAGCGGGCACGGCCGCCAACCCGGCCGGACTAACCCGGCGGGAAGGCGAAGTGCTCGCGCTGCTCGCCGACGAGCTGAGCAATCCGGAGATCGCGGCGTCGCTCGTGCTCTCGGTCCGGACCGTCGACCATCACGTGGGGACCATTTTCCGTAAGCTCGGCGTGCACAACCGGGCGCAGGCACGCGAGGTGGCGGCCCGGATAGGGCTGATCCGGTTACTACACCGGTGTTCGCCACCAGCCTGAGTCACGCCATCCTAACTGGTATTTTCCTTGTCTTTATTTTCGGCCTGACGCTTCTCCCTGGCCTGCTTCTGGAGTTCAGCCTGGTCGTATTGTGCCTGCCACTTCTTGTAGTTTTCCTGATACTCCTTGTCTGCGTTGTCTTCTTCCATGTACTCCTGGTCGTGCAGTGGCGTGCCGTAGCTCCGCGGCGGGCTGTCTGGGACCGGCCCGTACGTATCGGGCAGTTCCTCGGTGGTGAACACCGGGTTATTGACGAAGAAGGTTGATCTCGCGGTCTGGTCCTGCGTCAGGTGCATGTCGCTCATGCCGCCGCCTTTAGCTGGGACCGTCACCTTGAGCCCTACCTCTCGCAGCGCCGTCACGTGCTGCTTGAAGTTGGTGGTCCCCGTCATGTCGACTGAGCTGGCGAAATATTCCATCAGCGTGCCGACGTCATCGACGCCGAGTGCTTCTGCGACGAGCCTGACACCTCGGGCCGCCTTCGGCCAGTAGGCCCCGGCGAAGTTGTTGAACTGCACGCCGAAGCCGTGCTGGAGAACCAGGGTCAGGGTGAGCCAGCAGCAGGAGCAGGGATTCTTCGTGCCGGCTATCACGGCACGTCCCTTGTATCCGGCCTCGACCAGTGTCAGTGCCAGGTACTGCTCCGCGTGCGACTTGTCGTCCGGCGGCAGGACTGAGATGACGTGGCCCTCGAATGCGCTGTCTTTGAGTTTCGCGGCCGCCTCGGTGGTCGAGAAGGGGCCCTGGATGTCGAGCCGGCCGCGCACTTGCTTTTGCAGGAATTTCAGCATCTCGCCGAGGTCAGCCCGGACGTCGTAGTCGACGTGGTAGCCGAACTGGAATTCGCCGAGCAACTCGGCGCCCTGCTGCTGCTCCGTGGTCAGCGGCTTCTGATCGTCCATGACCGCGAGGGCTTCGCCGACCACGCCGATGCGGTACCGGCGCAATGCCGGACTCGCGGCGTTGTCCGCCACGAATGCCTTCGCCGCCTCCTGCAGTAGCGCTTGCAGGTTGAGGGCCGCCATGCCGCGTGCGCTCGCCTGGGTGTTCGCCGAGACGAAGACGCGGTTGTTCGCCAGCATCGCCTCGACTTCCATGTCACTGACCTTGGCCATGAGCAGCTCGGAGATGTGGCCGAGCAACTGCTCGGTCTGGGTGCCGATCTTCAGGACCGGGTTAAGCGCCTCTACGCGGTCGGTGCCGAGGCTCAGCGCGCCTTTCTGCTGACCCCACGGCCTGGCCACCTTGTCGGGGCCGGTAACGTGCTTCTTGACCGAATCCTTCACGGTCGTGAAATTGACGTTCTTGCCAGATGTCTTGGCAGGACGCTTCGTGCCCCGGACCTTCTTGAACGTGTCTTTCCGCGTCTTCGACTTGGTGAGTTCCTTATCGAGCTCCCGGTAGAAGACTCTGACTTCTTCCTTGCCCGGCTCTAGCCGCTCGTCCTGCACCTCGGAAGTGGCCGTCTTGAACCTCTTGTACTGGTTCAGCGTGAACCTGGCGTTCCTCTTGGCGATCGCCAGGACTCGGGGGTCGAGACCTTCAAGATGGTCGACGGCGCTTCGGCGGACACTCTCTGGCTCTTCTGGCTCAGACCCCACGATGATGTCGGGCTCGTCCACCAGGTTGTCGACGTTCATCTTGTCGACGCCTTCTTTGGGTGTCGTCATGACGCAAGCTCCTTCGGTGCTGACGTCACCGTCGCAGAGCGCGGAGGGTCGCGGCATGCCTGAATCGGCACGATCAGCAGCGGAAGGACTGCGTGATCGCGCAGGGAAGAACTCGCGGTAGTCCGAGCGCCGGGCTCAGCCGCTGATGCGGCTGAGCCAGTGATCCTCGGTGATGATCAGGTCACCCGCCGGCGTCGCGACGACCCCGCCGACGTCGTCCAGCGGGGCCTTGATGGCTGGGCCGCCGAGACCGCTGTGGCCCATCTGGCCGTCGCCGCCGATCTGGTACGTGTGACCGGCCGTCATAGGCGTGCCGTAGAAGGACCCGTTGCTCTCGGCGATGACCGAGACGGATTCCGGCGAGGGATTGGTCTCGACGAGGTTGCCCCAGTGGTCGACCGTGAAGTCGATCCCGAACGCGTTGGTGTTGTCCACGATCGGCGGAGCCACCAGGTAAGCGTCGCCCGCCGTCATGGGCTGGCCGTAGAAGGTGCCCGTGCTCGCCGCGATCGCGACGATGCCGCCGCCGGTCCCGTTCAGCACGTTGCCCGCCGCGTCGACGGTGAGCGAACCGGTGCCGGCCAGGTCAGCGGCCGGTCCGCCGGTGCCCGGCGACGTGCAGGTGCTCGAGCCCGCGATGGCGTAAAGGTGGCCGGCTGTCATCGGCTGCCCGTACTGGGTACCGGTCGCGGTCGGCAGGGCCAGGATCTGGCATCGCACCGAGATCAGCAGAGTCCCGCTGTGGTCGGTCGCCACCGCAACCGGATCAGTCAGCTGCGCGTCGGTCGCCAGCCCGCCCGTCGTTGTCTCGCTGCCACCGCCGGCCACGGTATAGATGTGCCCTTCGGTCATGTGCTGGCCGTAGAAGGTCCCTGACTGGGCCGCGACGACCCTGACCAGCGAACTGCCGGTGTCGGCGATGATCAGGTTGCCGTGGGTGTCGGTGCCGATGCCCGCCGGGTCGCCGAGGGTCGCGCTGAGGGCCTGCCCGCCGCTGGTTGGCGGGGTACTGGCAAAGTCCAGGCCCTGGCCTGCGATCCGGTACACGTGACCGGCGCGCTCTTGCTCGCCGAACACGGTTCGGGAAACCGCCGGGATCATCCGGACTTCGTTCTGGTTGATGACGAACAGATCGCCGGCCGAGTCCCTCGCGAGCGGTGCCTCGGTACCGGCCCGGTTGAGCTGACCCACGTCGAACTCGGCCTGGGCGGCTGGCTCGGAATCGCCGGAGAACGCCGGTCCTGAAATCGCGTAGATGTCGCCGGCAAGTACGCTGCGGACACCGTAGAAGTGGCCGCTTCGTTCCGGAATCAGCCGCAGTCCGTCCGCTTCGGCGACGATCACATTCCCGGCGGCGTCCACCGAGATGCCGGTGGGCCTGTTCAGGCCGGCCCGGAGAGCGGCCCGCCATTGCCCAGGTTCGCCGAGCCGTCGCCGGCGATCCGGTAGGCGTGGCCCTTCCGCATGGCCGCGCCGTAGAAGCGCCCGGTGGCGGTCGCCACGACTTCGATCCAGTCGCCCCCGATCACGACGACGTTGCCCGCGTGGTCGACAGCGATCCCCGCCACGGCGCCGAGCTGCGACTTCGTGGCCAGAACGCGACCTGGTGACGGCGGAGTGAGAGATCGCCGGCAGGTGCCGTTGCCGGCGATGGTGTAGATGTGCCCGACCCGCATCGCCTGCCCGTAGAAGGGGCCTGACTGGCCAGCGACGACCCGCACCAGGCAGTCGCCCTGGTCGGCGATCACCAGATTGCCGTGATGATCGATCCGGATCCCCGAGTCCAGGAAGCCGTTCAGGTGCTCGACGTCGAGATCCAGGGATGCCGTGGTCGCCGCCGCGCCGTTCTGCAGCGAATGGCCGCCGCCGGCCACCACGTATACCTTCCCCTTGCTCATCGACTTGCCGTAGAAGGTGCCGGATCGCCGCGCCAGCGCGTACACCCGGTCCGCGTCGGTGGTGAAGAGCACGTTGCCCGCCTGGTCCAGCGCGAGAGCGCCGGGGTGAAGGCCGACTCGGCGGAAGACCGGGTTGGCGGGAGCGACGATGGTGTAGATGGCGCCCCGGTGCATGGACCGGCCGTAGAAGGTGCCCGTGGACGCGGCGACGACCCGGATGCCGGACGCCAGTCCCTCGGACGCGCCGTCCTCGTAATTGGTTCCGCCGGAGATCAGAAGGTTCCCGTGGCTGTCGACCGCGACGCCGCACGACGGGGTCAGCTCGGCCGACGTCGCCGGACTGCCGTCGGGAACGTCAGGCTCAGGGGGTGCAAAGCCCTCGAAGACGGTGGGTGCGGTGCCGTTGCCCGCAGGCGTCGTCAGCGCGCCGGTCGACATGCTGATCTTCCTGATCACCGCCGCGTCGCTCATGATCGGCGTGGACAGCACGTCGGTGGCGTACAGCGACCCGCCTGAATAGGTGACCGCGCACGGGCTGATGCCCACCGTCTGCACCTGGCCGGGGCCTCCGAGACTCCCGGCCACGGTCGTGATGGTCCCGGCGGGCGACCCGGCGCGGAAGGCCGACCCGGCGCCGAAGGCCGGCCCGGCCGTGGTCAAGACCGCCAGCGCGGGACCCAGAATGGCCAGGCTGGTCAGGACGCCGGCGGCCCGGCGAACCCGCAGAGTGTTCATCAGCGTGCACCTTTGCTCGTCTGTCAGAAGAAACCAGAAAGGTGACGCCGAGCTATGCCGTGTGGATGACAATGCACCGGCTAAAAGAAAAACCGTTACCTGTCGGCTGACCTCGATTCGCCACCAGCGCCGTCGGCGCTCTCGGGGTTCAGGAGCTGCTCGCGGAGGATGTCCGCGTGCCCGCAATGCTGAGCGAGTTCGCGCAGCATATGCAGATACACCCAGCGCAGCGGGATCGGGCCGCGCCGGTTGCCGTGGACCAGGTCGTCCAGCCCCAGCGAGGCGGCGGCCCGCCGCGACGACTCACAGGCCTCCCGGTGTGCCTGCCGGATGCTGGCGATGGTGTCTGAGTCGTCCAGGATGAACGACTCGTCCGGGCTCGCCGCGATCCCGATCTCCGCGCGCGGCCGGCAGGTGATGGCCTCGTCGAACCAGACCCTCTCGACAAAGGTCACATGCTTGACCAGTCCGAGCAGCGTGGTCCGGGAGGCCACGAGGGAACGGCGGGCCTGTTCTTCGGTCAGGCCGTCCAGGCTCTGGCTGAGACCGTCGCGGTGCTCGTCGATGAACACCTCAAGCTGAGCGCGAAGCGGCTCGCGCAGGACATCCTCGGTGCGGGCCGGTACGGGATTCGACATGCCACCAGCATCCCAGCAGCGGGGGCTGGGGGGCGCGCTTACCCGACTGGCGAGCCGGACTGTGACTAAACTCGGTTGCAGTAATACCCGGTTATACTGAGAGCTGTGAAGACTGCGATTTCCCTTCCGGACGAGACGTTCGAGCAGGTGTCCCGGCAGGCGGCTGCGCTGGGTCTCAGCAGGTCAGAGTTCTTCGCGCGAGCGGCCAGGCGCTACCTGGACGACCTTGCGAGCGAGTCGCTGACCAGCGAGATTGATCTGGCGCTGAACTTCACCGCCGACGACGACTCCGGCGCAGCGGCTATGGCTGCAGGCCGGCGGCTACTCGCGGCGCAGGGCGATTGGTGACCCGTCGCGGTGATGTCTGCTGGGCAGATCTAGGGGAGCCTGGCGGAAGCAAGCCCGCAAAGCGACGCCCGGTGCTGGTGATCCAGGGCGACCCGTACAACGCGAGTCGGCTCAACACGACCTTGGTAGCCGTCATCACCTCTAGCACCAAGCTCGCTGCGATGCCCGGCAACGTGTTCCTGCCGGCGAGTGCTTCTGGCCTTCCGAAGGATTCCGTGGTGAACGTCACCGCCCTGGTGACCCTCGACAAGACCGACCTCGATCCGCCCGTAGGCCAGCTCCCGGCCACTCTCCTGCAGCGAGTTGATCGCGGCCTGCGCCAGGTCCTCGGCCTGTAGCGGGCATGCCGCCCGCCCGGGCCCGAGCCCGGGCCGAGCTGGGCATCAGCGCTGATTGTCATGACCTGGTCTTATACATCGCTCGACGGGACAAAAGCTGCACTAATACATTGGGCGTCATGATGGGGGACGTCGAGGCTGCGCTGGCTGACGGCGATCGCGCGCTGCACACCGACGGCGACCTGCCCGCAAGCCGGCTGAGCTTCGATCGCGCCTACGACCTGGCTGCCCGGGCGGGTGACCAGGACTCGATGGCGCTGGCGGCCCTGGGGCTGGCCGGGCTCTGGGTCAGTGAGCGCCGGACCGTCACCGGCGCGGTCATGCTCGAAGATAGGCTCGCCCGGGCGCTGGCGGTGCTCGACGCCGCGTCTCCGCTCGCGCTTCGGATCCGGATCAGGCTGGCCGCCGAAGCCGACTACCGTACCGGCGAGCAGGAACGCATCCTTCGCCTGCTCGATGAGATCCGGCAGGCCGGCGACGTACGGGCGACTGGTGCCGCGCTCGCGCTCGCCGAGGCGCTGAGCGGGGCCCATCACTGCCTGCTCGGCCCCGACGACCTGACCCTGCGCCGTGACCTGGCTGTCGAGCTGATCAGGGTCAGCTTCCGCACCGAGCGCCGGAGCGATCGCCTGATGGGATTGCTGTGGCAGACGGTGGACTCCTATGCGGCGGGCGATCCGCACGCCGGACGGCGCCTGGGCGAACTGCGCGATCAGCTCGCGCAGCGCGACCACGCCGCTGTGGGCTTCGTCGTCAGCGCGATGGAAGTCATGCTGGCGATCCGGGCCGGCCAGCTACGGGACGCGGAGTCGCTGGTGACCATCTGCGCCAAGAACGGCGTCACCGCTGGCGACGTCGACAGCGAGTGGTGGCCGGGCGCGCAGCTCGTGACCATCCGCTGGTACCAGGGCCGGCTGACGGAGCTGCTGCCCATGCTGCGCGAGCGGATCCATTCCCCGGCGCTGAGCGCGGTCGACAACTCCTCGGTCGCGGCGCTGGCCGTCGCGGCGGCGCAGCACGGCGACCGGCACACCGCTGCGAGCTGCCTGGCTGTGCTGCGGGCGGGCGACCTGACCGAGCTGCCGCGATCCAGCAGCTGGCTAGTAACGATGAACGGGATCGTGGAGGCGGCCGCCCTGCTCGGCGACACCGAGGTCGCGGCGCGGGCCTATCAGCTCCTGCGTCCGTATGCTCACCTCCCGATGGTCGGCGGTCTTGGCATCACCTGTTTCGGGTCGGTGCGCCAGGCGCTCGGGGTGGCCGCGATGACGCTCGGGCACACCGACGAGGCTGTCGACCATTGCCGCGCGGCCGTCGAGCACAACCTCGCGCTAGCCCACTGGCCGGCCGTGATTTCCGCGCGGCGGCGGCTCGCCCAGGCCTGCCGGCAGCGCGGGCAGCCTGGTGACGCCGAAGCCGCCGGGCGGGAACTGGACGCGGCAGCGACCGAGGCGGCGGCGCTCGGGCTCGCTGTCGCCGGCGGCGGCAGCTCGGAGCTGGCCGGCACCGGCGTCGCCGAATGCGAGCGAGTGGGCAGGAAGTGGCGGATCACTCTCCGCGACCGGAACATCGTGGTGCCCGACAGCGTCGGCATGCTGCATCTCGCTGTGCTCATCGCCAGCCCGCGCCAGGACATCCCCGCGGCTGACCTGGTTGCCGGGCTCGCCGGGCTTGCCGGGCTCGCCAGCGCGACCAGCGGCCGCCGGACAGCTCAGCCGGTGCTCGACGACGAGGCGATCGGCGAGTACCGCAGCCGGCTGAGGAGCTCGACACGGAGATCGACGGCCTGGAATCGGGGGAGGGTCCGGCAGGTGCCGACCGCGCGCGGGCCGACCGTGCGAGGGCTGACCGTGAATGGCTCGTGGCCCAGCTCGCCAGCGCGACGGGATTCAGCGGGCGTCCGAGGGCCTTTCCTGACGAGGCCGAACGAGCCCGGGTAGCGGCCGGCAAGGCGATCCGCCGCGCGCTCGCGCGCATCGCCGAGGCCGACGCGGTGATCGGGGATCACCTGAGCCAGAGCGTGCACACCGGCATCCGGTGCTCCTACTGGCCGAGCTGATCACGCCGCGCGCATCGGCCGCCGCGTGGCGGATGGAACTGGATGGCACGCAATGGACCGCCCATAGAGGTAGAAGCCAATTCACAGAGCTCACGCGTCCCGACGCGCCAGCTCTCGATTACTAAGGGGCACTTTCGTGGCACTCAGAGACACCATGCGCAGTTCGGCCGCTCAGTTCCTCCAGCCGGGCGAGCCGATCCAGGCCGTGATCGGTGCCCAGACCGCCAGCCAGTGGCTGGCCGCGCTGACCGGCGTGTTCGTCTTCCTCGGCCTCAACCACTACCGGATCCTGGCCGTCACGCCGACCCGGATCCTCGTGCTCGACGCGGGCAAGGTCAGCATGTCGAAGGCGCGCAGCGTGGTCACGGAACTCCCGCGCTCGACCCGGCTCGGGCCAGGCACCGGGCTGTGGCACCAGATCCCGGCTGGCAGCGAGACGCTGCGCGTCCACCGCCGGTTCTTCAAGGACATCGAGACGGCCGACAGCATGGCAGCCGCCGCCTGACCTGGGTCGGATCGGGCTTGACCCGGTCCGTCGGCCCTAGTTCTCGCGGAAGCCGCCGAGGAAACGGCGGAAGACGCCGCCTTCCCTGGGCAGGGAAGGCGCTGGCGGTGGCGCGACGTCCCGTTCCCGTCCCTCGGGCTGGTCGTAGTCGGCTCGGGCGATGGCGTCGATGATCTGCGCCTCGTCGAACTCCTCCGAGCCAGGGATCTCGGGGATGAACCCGACCAGATCGCCGTCGAGCAGGACCTCGGCCTCAAGTGAGGTGCCGCCTTCGCTGCCCCAGATCGCGTTGCGCCCGCCGTTCAGGCTGACGCGCACGCCGTAGGCTCCGACGCCCAGGCGGGCTAGATGCGCGTCGATGCCGCGATCTCGGAGCGCGTCGCTGACCCGCAAGGCCCGGTTCTCGTCCATCTCGTCAGCGTACCGCCGGGCAAGCGGCGCCAAGGCGTCGTGGAAGACGCCTTGTTCCAGCTGCTTGACGCGTGCGGATTCCCCGCGCCGCTCTGAGCCGACCTCCGCTCCCTGCGCCTAGACCCTGACCTGCGATGCAAGGCAGGCGTCAAGGTTTGTGAAAGGTGTGCGTCACTATCCCTGGCGCACGCTGGTGCTGCGATCGGAGGCCAAGATCGCGGAGGGGCAGGGCAGTGACCATGCTAGGAGCGGCCCGAGCATTGCTGACGACACGCAAGCGGCAGCCCGAACGGCGCCAGCCCGAACGGCGCCAGCGTGCCCGACGCCAGCCGGGCTCGGAAGGCGAGCGCATACTCCAGGAGCGGCTCGGCACGACCCAGCGAGCCCAGCAGTTCTACCAGAACCAGGTCACCGACTACCTCACCCCGGAGATGCAGCAGTTCATCGAGCGGATGGAGATGGCATTCATCGCTACCAGCGATGCCGCCGGGGAGTGCGACTGCAGCTTCCGGGCTGGCAGGCCGGCTTCATCAGGATCATCGACGAGCGCACCATTGCCTATCCGGAACTGCGTGGCAACGGCGTCATGGCGAGCCTTGGCAACATGCTGCAGAACCCGCGCATCGGCATCTTCATGGCCGACTTCACGCGAGACCTCATCGGCTTGCACGTCAACGGCCAGGCCAGCATCGTCCCGCCGGCGCACATGCTGGAGTTCAACATCGAGCTAGGCGAGAACGAGAACGCGGGCAAACGGCCGGTGCAATGGGTGCTGATCCACGTCACCGAGGCATACATCCATTGCTCCAAGCACATCCCGCTGCTGGTGCCGCAATCGCGGGTGCGGCATTGGGGGACCGACAACCCGAGGCACAAAGGCGGCGACTACTTCGGCGTCAAGGCGAGCCGGACCGGATCTGAGCTGGTGCGGTAACCGCTGGTGCGCTAGAGATCCCGCTCTTCCAGCAGCAGCATGTAGGCCCTTACTGCTGTTCAGGCGATCGTCTTTGAGCTCGGTGCGGCGCGGCAGGACGACCGAAGCCGGGCGATCCGATCAAGATCGCCCGGCTTCGCCGCGTTCGCGAATCGTTTGGTCAAGCCTTCCTGGGCTGAGCTGGGCTGAACTGGGCTGCTCAGCCTCCGACTCTGGCCACGAAGGCCGGGGTCGGCTCGGTGGTCCGCACCGCCGGGGCGGAGGCGGACAGCCCAGCCCAGGTGCGCAGTGCCTTCACGAAGGCACTTGACCTGGGCGGCGGGCAGGGCCGGTATACGGGCTGAGGTGGTTACCGCCCGCGATGGTGTAGATGGCGCTGTCCTGCGTGCCAGGGCCGAGCGTGAACGGCTGCGTCGACCACGGATCGTCCTGGCCGTAGAGGAAGAGCAGGTGGTTTCCGTGGCTGCGGACCCACTGATGCACGGCCCGCATCAGGTGCTGGCTGAGCGATCCCATCGGAATGTCGGGCGCGATGTCTTCCTCGGGCTGCTGTGCCGACAGCGAGTAGTGCAGCAGCGACCCGAACTCGGCCTGGTCGTGCAGGATCGGATAGCCGAGCTGGGTCTGAGCCTGAACGTTGTACGAGAGGAACGGCGCGTTTTCCTGGTCGTCGGCGGCTAGCCAGCCGGAGATCAGGTCGAACCATTGGTAGAGCGTTTCCAGCGACGCCTTCTGACCAGGGATCGTCGAGCAGTCCCCGCCGAACTGCCAGAATACGAATGGTGTCGCCAGGACGCTGAGCTCGAAGTTTCGTCGAGGCCGTGCTTCCAGTCGCGAAGGTTCCGCCCGCCGCCTCGGCCTCCGAGGCAATCTTGGTCTCGAAGAGCGCCCGGTGCTTCAGCGCACGGGTCTGCGCCTTCAGCAGCGCCATGCGGCAGCTTGCGGTGCCAACATTGGCGAGGAAATGGTCGTACTGGCGACTGAACGTATCGGTGATGCTTGGAGCGCTCCAGGCGAACGTGCCTGCGAAGTCGTGCGGGTAGAAGAAGTCGTGGAAGATCGAGGTCTCGCCGCCCTTGCTGACGCCGGTGACCAGCCACTTCGCCTGGTAGAGCTTCCTGAACACCTGCACCACGTGGTGCTCGTCGGCAGCCTCCTGCCAGACGGCGAGGTCCTTCCACAGGGTCGGGTGCGGTACCGAGTCGCCGTAGAACCGATGCTCGACGCTGAGCTGATTCCCGCCGACGATCGTGGCAGCATCGGACAGGTAGATGTCCTGCGGGCTCAGGAACGTGTAGTTGAAGTAGCCCGAGATGAACATCACCATCGGCGCGTCCACATTGCGCTGGTACAGCTCGAGGTGCTGCTCGAAGGTCGCGCCGTGGGGGTGGTGGTGGTCTACCGGCTGCCGGATCTCCAGCTCGTAGACCTTGTAACCGGGCGGTGAGTTGGGATTCCTGCCCAGGAACGTCACCCCCGGCAGTTGCTTGAGCCGCGTGACGATGCTGGGGCCGGACCTCGGCGCCGAGCCCA
Source organism: uncultured Actinomycetota bacterium (assembly GCA_963737865.1). Lineage (GTDB taxonomy): Bacteria > Actinomycetota > Actinomycetes > Streptosporangiales > Streptosporangiaceae > Chersky-822. The sequence continues at coordinate 472,463 of CAVTUG010000003.1, forward strand.
GTCGCCGACGACCCAGCCGCCGACGGAGCGCTGGCCGCTCCGGCGGTGGCCGGCGCGACGAGGCCAGCCATGACAAAGACCGCAGCAGTGCCCGCCGCAGTCATTAACCGGATTCGATGCATAGTGCCTCCTTGGCGGCCAGCATCTCAGCGAGCCGGGCCGGAACGCTCAATTCCTGATCACGCCCATTCCTGTACTCCGCGTCGGCATGACCGGTGATCGGACTGCCTGCGGGCGATGCCCGGAGCCGCGCCCGGTACTCCGCCCGGGCCGGCCTACAGGAATTCGGGCGTGTGCCAGGCGCAAGGTTCGCGATTCAATGAGGCGGTGATGACACACGGCGACCATGCGCAGGCGGCGACGCTGCTGAGGGAATATCGCCGGGCAGCGGGCCTGAGCCAGCGGAGGCTGGCGGAACTCGCTCACGTGAGCATCGGCGTCGTGCGGGACCTCGAGCAGCGCCGCACCTCGCGGTTGCGCGCCGAATCCGTCCGGCGGCTCGCCGATGCGATGGTCCTGGACCAGGGCCGGGCCAGGGAGTTCGCCCGGGCGGCCAGACCTGCGGCCACCGAGCGATCCGACCCGAGCCTGGGACCCGGGCTCAGGCTCGACGTGCTCGGGCCGCTGACCGCCTGGCGCGACGGGGTGCGGATCGGCCTCGGCCCGGCTCGTCAGCGAGCGGTGCTTGGCTTGCTGGCGCTCACGCCGAACGTCGCCGTGCACCGTAAGACGATCATCGACGCGCTGTGGGGCGACGACCCTCCGGCGACCGCCGTGCACCTCGTCCAGGTGTACGTCAACCGGCTGCGCCGGCTGCTCGATCCTGGCCGCCTGGAAACGTCCGCCGGAACCAGCTACGAGCTGGTGTCGACCGACGGGCAGCTCGACCTGACGGTGTTCGCGGCGCGAGCGAGCCGCGCGACGCGAGCCCAGGCAGCCGGCGAGCTCGGCGAAGCCTGCGACCATTATTCCAGTGCCCTCGGCATCTGGCGGGCCGAGCCGCTCGCCGACCTTGAGATCCTGCACGCCCACCCAGTGGTCGTGGCCTTGCGGCAGCGCCGGTCGGACCTGGTGATCCGGTACGCGGAGGCAGCTACGGCGGCGGGCCGGCCGAGGAGGTCCTGCCCCTGCTGCGCGAGCTCGCGGCGGCCGAGCCGCTTAACGAGAGCGCGCACGCGGCACTGATGCTGGCCCTGGCCGGTACCGGGCAGCAGGCCGCGGCGCTCGCCCTGTTCGACGACCTGCGTCGCCGCCTCGACGACCAGCTCGGCGTTCGTCCGGGGGCCAGCTCGCCGACGCGCAGCAGCGCGTGCTCCGGCACGACGTGCCGGCGAAGTCGACCGGCCGGCTGCTCGACTCCCTGATCACTCCCGCACCGAGGCAGCTGCCGGCGACGGTGCCGAACTTCGCCTGCCGGGCCGTCGAGTCCGCCGTGCTGACGGCGGCGCTGGCCGAGGCCGGACCGGGAGAGCGCGCCCGGGTCATGACGATCACCGGCGTCGCCGGGGTCGGCAAGACGACGCTGGCCGTGCACTGGGCGCACCAGGTCGCCCGGTGCTTCCCCGACGGCCAGCTCTACGTGAACCTGCGAGGGTTCGACCCGTCAGGCCCGCCGGTCGCCGCCGCTGACGCGATCCGGGGATTCCTGGCCGCGCTGTCGGTGCCGGCGGACATGATCCCGGCGGCCGCCGAGGCTCAGGCCGGCCTGTACCGGAGCCTGCTGGCCGACAAGCGGATGCTCGTCGTGCTCGACAATGCCCGCGACCCGGCGCAGGTACGGCCGCTGCTGCCCGGATCGGCTGGCTGCATGGTGGTGGTGACCAGCCGTACCTGGCTGACCGGCCTAGTCGCGTCCGAGGGTGCCCGCCAGCTCAGCCTCGACGTGCTCGACGACGCCGAGGCCGCCGAACTGCTGACCGGCCGCCTGGGCCGGCGGCGGACGACGGCGGAGCCGCAGGCGCTCGCCGAGCTGATCAGGCTGTGCGCCGGCCTCCCGGTCGCCCTGGTGATCGTGGCCGCCCGTGCGATCGCGCAGCAGCACCTGCCTCTCGACAGCCTGGCCACCGAGCTGCGCGCGGCGCGTAACCGGCTGGACGCGCTGGCCACCGGCGACTCGGCGACCGACGTGCGGTCGGTCTTCTCCTGGTCTTATCTCAGCCTGTCGGCGCAGGCGGCGCGGATGTTCCGGCTGGTGGCCCTGCATCCAGGTCCCGTCCTGTCGTCGGAGGCCGCAGCCAGTCTCGCCGGGCAGCCGCTCCCGGTGACCGAACGGGCGCTGCGCGAGCTGGTGGGCGCGCGCCTGGTCGACGAGCCCGCCCCAGGCCGGTTCACGCTGCACGATCTGCTGCGCGAGTACGCGGCGGAGCGAGTGAAGTCCACCGGTACGCAGGCCAGCCGGCGCGCGGCCCTGCACCGGATGCTCGACCACTACCTGCAGACCGCGCTCGCCGCCCGGTCGCTGATCGAACCGGAGCAGCCCACGATCGAGCCGGTCCTGAGCACCAGGGGCGTCACGCTCGGCCGCCTCGCCGATCGGCGGGAGGCCGCGAGCTGGTTCGAAGCTGACCATCCGGTCCTGATGGCGGCCATCAAGCTAGCCGCTGACCTGTGCTTCGACCGTCAGGCGGGCCAGCTTTCTGTCGCGCTGACCGGCCTGCTCGACCGGTCGGCGCGCTGGGAGGATCTGGCGGCGTGCAACTCCATCGCCCTGGCGGCCGCCCAGCGAGCCGGCGATCGGGAAGCCGGGGCTTTCGCGCTGCGGGGTCTTGGCGGCGCCTACGCCAGGCTCGGACGCTATGACCACGCCCATGTCCAGCTCCAGCGCTGCCTGCAGCAGTTCACCGAACTGGGAAACATCGACGGCCAGGCGCGCGCGCACCTGAACCTCGCCTGCCTCGTGCACTACATGGGTGACAGCGAGCGGGCGCGTACCCACGCGCACCGCGCCCGCGAGCTGTTCGAGCTGCCGGGTCAGCAGCGCGCTGGCCTGGCCGCCGCACTCAATACTGTCGGCTGGTTCGAGGCGGCGCTCGGCGACCGGGAAGCGGGCCTGGCCTACTGCCAGCGCGGCCTGGCCCTGGCCCAGGAACTCGACAACCAGGTGGTCGCCGCCGCCACCTGGGACAGCCTCGGCTTCGTGCGGCACCTGCAGGGCCACTACGAGGCGGCGGTCAGCTGCTATCAGCAGGCCGTCGCGCTCTACGCCGATCTCGGGTCGGTCTGGAACCGCGCCGACGTACTGATCAACCTGGGCGAGACCCACCTGGCGGCCGGTGCCCTGCGGGTCGCTCGAGACCTGTGGCAGGAGGCGCTCGAAGTCTTCGAGCAGACCCACCACCCCGACACCGGCCAGCTGCGGGCGCGGCTAGCCGGAATTAGTTGATTTCCTAGTGTTAATTGAATCCCCAGAAGCTCACCGGGGATCTCCGTAGCAGTCCTCCTGGACGAGCGCGGTGCCTGCGGCGCCGCCCGCCGGGTCGGCCAGGCCGGCCAGGTTTACAGCAGCATGTGCCTACCTTCTGCTGTAAACGGCCGGTGAGCGTCAGCAGTATGGTGCTACTTACTGTCATCAGGACGACGGCAGGTAGGACCATGCTGCTGTTCGAAGTCCGGGGCTAACAGCACCGAGCAGGTTCATGCTGCTGTTTCGGCGCGTCACTGCGAGTTTGCTGGTGCTGGAGGCCCGGCCTGGGCTTACCGCCGGTGCGTTGTCGTGAGTTTTTGCTGAGGCTGGGGCGCGGGCTAAGACCTGGATCGGCGGCCAAAATGAGGAATTTCTCCGATGCGGTGCCGGTGGCCTTACGACGAGACTCGGTGCTAACCGGCAACGAAGCCGGCCGGAATCCGAGGAGGAACGATGAGCTACCAGCAGCCGCACGGGACCCCGAGTCCGCTAGCCCGCCTTGGGCGGAGGATCGCCGCCGTCGTCGCCGAATGCAACTACGCGCAGACCCGGATGAGCAGCCTGCGGGACACCCCAGCCCATTTCTGATCCGAAAGCTAGCTTCCGGCCGCCGGACCACGAGAGCGCAGCGCCTGGACGCCGGTCATCATGACCGCGCCCAGGCCCGCCAGCACCAGAACCGTCGCTGGCAGCAGCACGCTTGCTCCCCGTTCAAATTGGCCATCACCAGACGGCACATAGGCCGTGAGCGTGAATGTCCCCGATGAACCGTTCGTGGTGTAGGTGCAGGCCGTCGCGCCGACCTATCCGCTGCTCGCTAGCTAACGGCACGGAGCCGCATTCCGCCGCGCACCTGGGGACCCCCGGTGCTGTTCCAGCGACACCAGGGGTCCCCAGGTGCGGTGACGATGCGTGCGGCCGGTCGGGAGTCGGGGGTCAGTTCGGGCAGGAGCGGAATCTGATGGCGGCGTTGACGGTGATGTGCCGGGAGCCGTTGGCGAACTCGACGGTTCCGGTGAGCCGGTAGAGCTGGCCTGGGTTCAGGCCAGCGCCGTTCAGCGTCGGACTGTGCAGCACCGTGCCGCCGAGCCTGAGCGTCTTGCTGACCACGGTCCAGTGCCCGGCCGGCCTGGCGGTCACGCCGATTCCGATGCTGACCGGCGGCAGGCACGACTGAGGTCCGGTGACGGTGGCCCGGTTGCCGCTGACCGTCTTCGCGTCGGTCACGTCCCGGCCAGGGAGCAGGATCGGCGCGGCGAGCAGCTTGTCCTGCGTGGACGGCTCGATCGACCAGACGACCCAGCCCTTGCCGCGCGGGGTGGTGGTGAGCTGCGGGTCACCGCCGGCGAAGGTGCCGTGGACACTGAACCTGACCACGGCCGCGTGCCTGGTGTCGGGCAGGTTCGCGATCGCGAGCTGCCCGCACTCACGGGACACGTCCGCCACCCGGCCGCTGGCGTCCGCGACCAGGTCGTGACTGGCGGGCGAGCAATGGCTGGTGTCGCCGGTGAGGGTGGGATGGCCGAAGCTGGTGCCGTTCCAGCTCCAGACGACCGGGAAGTAGTGCGCGTTGTTCACGCTGGTGACCAGGCGAATCCCGGACTTCGTGCCGGCGAGGCCGAGTCCGGCGTCCGAGGTCCAGGTGTGGCTGAGGACGTGCAGCGCGGTCCAGTGCCCGCTCGTATTCGAAGCGTAAGAAACGGGCCTGGTGATCGCGCCGAACTTCTGGATGGCCAGCACGGCGGTGCTGCCGTGGAACCGGATCCTGGCCGCTCCGACGACGTACGGGGTCGGCAGGATTGTCACGAGATTGCCCGGGGTATTCAGGTCGTCGCGGATCTGCAGGCCCTTCTTGCCAGCCGGCGGCGCGGCCACGGTCCAGACCTTGTCGCCAGGGCCAAGCCGCGCGTCGAGCAGCGCCCCGAAGCTGGGTGCGGAACCCTCGTCAAAACCGGGGGAGAGCGGGCCGCCCGCGTTGGAAGTTGCCGTCGCGAGCTCACCGCCCTGCGGACCCATGGTGGAGGCGGTGGTGTCGTGGAACCAGACCAGGGTTACTTCGTCGTGCGTGCTGACCAGCACCTTCAGACCCGCTGCCGACGAGGCACCGAGCGAGTTGATGGTCTGGATGCCGCCCTTGCACCGCCGTGCGCCGGGCGGCAGCGTGCACAGGTGGACCTTGCGTGCGTTGTTCTTCGACGAGATCCAGCCGATGTAGCTGTTACCCGACGGGCCGGAGGCGACGTCGTAGCCGCTGAGCTGGACGTTGCTGTCCAGCACGATCGGGCTGGCGGTGCGCCCGGGCTGGACCGCTGGCCGCGTCACGGCGGCGCCGGCGGCAAGCGGCGGGCTCACCGCCGTCGCCGCGCCCGCCGCCGCCAGCGCACCGGCCGCCAGCGCACTTATCCGCAAGGAAGCTGACATGATCACTCCATCTGTCGCAGCTGCTACTGTCCGGAGTCAACCCGGGCGGCGTAACGTGCGCGTAATGGCGAGAAGGTAGCGATCTGCCTGTTGGAAGCGCTGCTTGCGCAATAACGAATAAGTCGGGCGGTGGCGGGTAGCTGGCGGCCGTGGGAACAGCTAGATCAATAGCGGGGCACGCGGTGCCCGGCATCATCGTGTTCTTCTTCTGGGTGGTCGTCGCTATCTTGGCCATCATCCTGCTGGCATTCATCGTGCACTGGGCTGGAGGCGGAGTGCTCCACATCCGGCTCGGGCACTTCTCGCTGAATGTTGGCTTTACCTAAATCGCCCCCGAACGGCGGCGGCCCGCAGCGACGGCGCGGCGCGTTCAGCCGAGGAGGCTGGCTGGTCCACGAGGCTGGTTAGTCGACGAGGCTGGGCGCGACGTCGAGTTCGCTGCGGGCCGCCTGCCTGCGAGTCGCCTGCCTGCTCCGGGGTGCGGGGATCGTCCGCGCGGCGTCGGAGTCGTGGATGGTCAGCGAGCACGCCGTGGCCGCCAGTGCGACCGCCGCCGCCAGCACGAACGCGACCCGGTACGCGGTCAGGTTCGCGACCGGGTGGCCGCCGACCTGGTGCAGCGGCCCGACCGCGACGATGGCCGTGGTCAGCACCGCGACGCCGACGGCGCCGCCGAGCTGGCGGACCGTGTTGAACATGGTCGACGCGCGGCCGGTCGCCTCCGGGGTGATCGTGGCGAACGCCGCCGCCTGCACCGGCACGAAGACCTGCGCCATCGCCAGGCCAAGGGCGAGCATCAGCAGCCGCGCCCACCACAAGCTGGTGCCCGGTCCGAGCAGGCCGAGCAGGCCGATCGAGATCGCGACGCCGATCAGCCCGCCGGTGATGTGCCGGCGCGGGCCGAATCGCGGGTACAGCCAGCGCGTCGCCAGCTGAGCCCCGCCCATCACGCCGAACGCCTCGGGGAACGTGCTCAGGCCCGAGCCCAGCGCGCTCAGCCCCCGGCCGTCCTGGAAGTAGAGCGAGATCGCGTACAAGGTGCCGAGGAAGGCTACCGACGAGAGCACCATCACGCCGTTGCTCGAGCGGAACAGGCGATTGCTCAGCAGGCGCAGGTCCACCATGGGCCTGGCGGTGCGCAGCTCGACGACCACCATCACGGCGAGCAGCACGGCACCGGCCGCGATCGTGGCCGGCACGTCGGGCGAGCGCCAGCCCTTGACCGGTCCTTCGGACACCCCGTACATCAGCAGCCCGAGGCCGACTCCTGACAGCAGGAAACCCGGCAGGTCGAAGCGCCCGGAACCAGACTGGCGATTCTCCTGGACGAACAGCGCTCCGAACAGGAAGGCGGCCGTCCCGATGGGCAGGTTCACGTAGAAGATCCAGCGCCAGGACAGGTCGGTGGTCAGCAGCCCGCCGAGCACCGGTCCGAGCGCGGGTGCCAGGGTCGTCGGCACGGTCAGGATGCCCGCCGCCCTGACCCGTTCCTCCGGCGGGAACACCCGGTACAGCATGGCCATGCCGACCGGCGCGAGCATTCCGCCGCCGGCGCCCTGCAGGATCCGGAACGCCACCAGCTCACCCAGGCTCGTCGCGATGCCGCAGAGCGCGGACGCGACGGTGAACACCACGATGGCGACGAGCAGCACCCGCTTGCCCCCGAACCGGTCGCCGAGCCATCCCGAGGCCGGGATGAACACAGCCAGGCTGACCAGGAACGAGATCGCGATGCTGTCGATCGCGGTCGGGCTGACGTGGAAATCACGGCCGATGGTCGGCAGCGCGACGTTCACGATCGTGGCATCCATGATCGACATGAACATGGCGGCGACGAAGACGACGCCGACCGCTACCTTCTGGCTGATCCGTGACTCCACGACATCCTCATTCACCTGCGCTTGATCGCACCCCCGGGCTACAAGGCCGCGCCGCCCGCCGAAAATTCCGTTGTGGGCGAGAGCGACCGAAAGTTCGGGTCAACTCTCAACCCCGACTTGAGGCCCAGTGAACTCACAACGACCGCGCCCCAGCACCAGCAAACTCACAACGACGGGCCGAGGTGGGGCGGCGGCCGGGGCGCAGCACCAGCAAACTCACAACGACGGGGCGAGGTGGGGTGGCCGGCCGGGGCGCAGCACCAGCAAGCTCACAACGACGGGGCTAGCCGAGGTTGGCCAGCTCGACGCTCCCGCCTTTGACGACGTAGCTGATCGACGGCGGGGTCGGCCAGGGCGGCGATGTCCTCGAGCGGGTCGCGGGTCAGCGCGACCAGGTCGGCGAACGCTCCTGGCGCCAGCGTGCCGAGCTTGCCGGGCAGGCCGACGATCTCCGCGCCGACGGTCGTGGCGGACCTGATGACGTCGATCGGGGCCTGGATCTCGGCGCGGATCACGAACTCCTGGCTCTGGTGCCGGTGCATGCCGCCAAGCAGATCCGTGCCGTAGCCGATCTTGATCCCCGGCGCGTGGGCGAGCTCGAGCGCGTGCAAGCCCGGCGTCGAGCACCTCGGCGACTTTTCGCCAGGAGCTTCGGGCAGGCCGAACTCGCGGCCCTGGGTGCTGCAGCGCCCAGTAGGTCACCAGGTTCATGACGAGAAAAGCCTGCTTGCGCGAGGACCAGCTCGGCGGTGGCCGCGTCGAGCAGGTTCGCGTGCTCGATCGTGCGGACCCCGGCGTGCAGCGCCCGCGTGATGGACTCCGGCGTGTAGGCGTGCGCGGCCACGTACCGGTGCGCGGCGGTGGCTTCCTCGACCGCCGCCTCCAGCTCGGCCACCGAGAACTGCGTCGAGTCGATCCGGTCGGTGGGCGAGGCGACCCCGCCGCCGGCCATCACCTTGATGTGATGGGCGCCGCGCCGCAGTTCTTCGCGGGCGGCCTTGCGCACCTCGTCGGCCCCGTCGACGATGGTGGACATCTCGCCGCAGGCCGGGATGGGTGTCCAGCAGGTGCTCGCCCGGCCCGCGGTGATCGCCGTGCCCGCCGGTCTGGCTCAGCGCCCGCCCGGCGTAAAAGAGCCGGGGCCCCCGGATCAGGCCTTCCTCCAGCGCGCGCCACGTGCCGTAGTCGCCGCCAGCCATGTCCCGAACGGTCGTGAAGCCCGCGGTCGAGCATCTGGCCGAGCAGCCGCGCGGTGTGGTGCGCGTTGTAGGTGACCGGCCAGCTGGCCAGGTCGGCCAGATTGGCGGTGCTGGCCATGACGTGCACGTGCGCGTCGATCAGGCCAGGCAGCACGAAGGCTCCGCCGAGGTCGACCCGACCGCGCGCCGGCGGCGCCGCGAGCCCGGCGCCGGTCTCGGTGACGAGCCCGTCGTCCGCCCGCAGGTCGCCATCCCGGTACGAGCCGGTCTCGACATCGAGGAACAGGCCATTGGCGAAAACCGTCGTCGTCGTACCCACCTAGCCTTCGAAGTCCGGTCGCGATCCTAGCCGCAGTGCTCGATAAGCGTCCGGTTGAAATGGCCGTTGCCGAAGCTCCCACGGCCCAGATGCTGGTCGGCGATCTGGGGGTAAATGGCGTCGAGCGTGTTGCCCGCTGACCCGGGATTCTGCCCCGGCACGACTCGCCAGCGGCTGCCGTTCCAGTGCACGATGAGAACGTCCGACGTGGACCCGCTGACGGACTGGCCGACTGCGTACAGGTTCGCGGGCGACGTGCCGCCGATGGAGCTGAGGTCGTTGCTGCCGTGAACCGACGTTGGGACTGGCGGCGACCTGCCAGTGCTTCCGTTCCAGTGCAGGATCAGGGTCTTGTCGACCATGCCGTTGTAGTAGTCGCCGATCGCCCAGGCGTCGGTCGCTGACGTGGCGCGCACCCCGCGGAGCGAGTTGGTTCCGGTCCCGACGTTGGGGCTGGGGACGATCTCGCCAGTGCCTCTGGCTCCAGTGCAGGATCAGCGTCTTGTTGCGTCATGCCCTTGACCTGGCGGCCGACCGCCCAGGCGTGCGCGGGAGACAGCGGCCGGACGCCGGTAAGGAGGTTCGGCTCGGCCGGCACGCTCGGGCTCGGGACGATCCGCCAGTGCTGGCCGTTCCAGTGCAGGAGGACGGTCTTGGTCACCGGGTAGCTGGTGACGGCGTCGCCCGCGGCCCAGATGTCGTGCGCCGAGGTGCCTCGGATCGAGGTGATCTCGTTCGACCTGGGTCCGAGGTTCGGGCTCTGGACGACCGACCAGGACTTGCCGTTCCAGTGCTCGATGAGCGTCCGCCCGGCCGTGCCGTTGAAGTAGCTGCCGACCGCCCAGACGTTGGTCGGCCGACACGGCGTAGACCGACTCTGAGGCGAGTCGCCCGTGCCCCTGTTCGGGCTCTTGACGACTCGCCAGGACTTGCCGTTCCAGTGCTCGACCAGGGATCTTGGTGTTGACGCCGAAGAAGGACTCGCCCACCGCCCAGGCGTTGCGAGCCGAGGTGGCGGCGACCCCGTAGAGGTTGTTGTCGCCGGTCCCGGTGTTCGGGCTCTTCGTCTGGACCCAGTGCTTGCAGGCCGTCGCCGCCGGACCGCGAGGGCCCGCCGCGGCCGCGCCGTCCGGCACCAGCAAGGCCGCTACCAGGACCGCGGCTCCCGCGTACATCCCAAGCTTGCGCGCCACCGGTCCTCCTCAGCCCGCCGAATCCTCAGGACCTCAAGCTAACTGGGGGACAACCGGTCATTCAAGGCAATCGCCCCCTCGGACTCACCGCTAGCACCCAAAAGCGGGCCACAGCCCCAGACCCACCCGATTTCAACGACAGCATGGTGCTACTTGCTGTCGTCCCCACAGCGGTAAGTAGGACCATGGTGCTGTCAGAATCCACCCGCCAACAGCAGTAAGTAGCACCATGCTGCTGTCAGCTGGGGCACGCAGACACCCGGCGCGGGCGCGACGTCTGCGATGCGGTGCGATTGGGTGGCGGCGCGGGCGGTGCGATGGGCGACGTCCGGACCGGTCAGTCACCTAGAAGCGAGGGTGGCGCGAAGAACAATACGTTCCAACCCTAAAGGCGCTCGAAGAAAGAGCGTACCTCTCCACTTCTAATCTATACCGCACCCCGGGGCTTGCGGCAAGCCCCGGGGTGGGGCGCATAATCGCAGGCCGGGGCTAACTCAGAACGGAGTTGATGGGTGAATTTCCTGACCACCAGCGTGTTCGATCTTCCAGACCGGCTGGCTGCGAAGGCCGACCCGGCGCTGATCGATGGTGACGAGCAGCACTTCGCGGCCATAGCGCAGAGCCTGGCGCAGTCGATCGCGGAGCTGGCCGATCGCCTCGACGCGATGCTCAAGACACCCGGGGGCATCGGCCAGGAGGCGCTGGACCGGGATCTGGAGGTCCACCGGCTGGGCGCCCGGCTGCGGCTTCTGCGCCGGTACGGCCTGGACCTGTGCCTCGGACGCATGGTCAGTGCAGGCCAACACGGGCAGGACGACCCTGAGCCCGGCTACGTCGGACGGCTCGGGCTGACCGACAGCGCCGGGCGCCGGCTGCTGATCGACTGGCGGTCCCCGGCGGCGGAGCCGTTCTTCGGAGCGACGCACGCCAATCCTATGGGGCTGGCGAGCCGTCGCAGGTACCGCTGGTCCCGGGGCCGGATCAATGACTACTGGGACGAGGTATTCACCGCCGAGGGACTGACGGGGCATGCCGCGCTGGACGACCAGTCCGCGTTCATCGCGAGCCTGGGCGGCAGCCGATCGGCGCGGATGCGGGACGTGCTCGGCACCATCGCGGCCGATCAGGACGCCATTATCCGGGCCGGATCCCGTGGCGCGCTCGTGGTCGACGGCGGTCCGGGGACGGGGAAGACAGTCGTTGCGCTGCACCGTTCCGCCTACCTGCTCTACTCCGATCCGCGCCTGCGGCGCCACCGGGGCGACGTGCTGTTCGTCGGTCCGCATCAGCCCTATCTGGCCTACGTGGCCGACGTTCTCCCGAGCCTCGGCGAGGAAGGAGTGCAGACCTGCACGCTGCGGGACCTGGTCACCGAGGGAGCGCGCGCCGGGATCGAGTCCGATCCGGACGTGGTTCGGCTGAAGTCGTCCGCCGAACTGGTGCAGGCGATCGAGCCGGCCGTCAGGTTCTACGAGAACCCGCCAGTCGAGCCGATGGTGGTGCAGACCCCCTGGTCCGCCATCGTGCTGACGGCTGACGACTGGGCCGAGGCGTTCGGGACGCCCGATCTCGGCACCCCGCACAACGAGGCCCGCGATCAGATCGTGGCGCAGCTGCTCTCGATCCTGGTCGATAACCACCACGGCGACGCTCCGGCGCACCTCCTTCGCCGGTCACTGCTGCAGAACGAGGAACTGCTCACGACCGTGAACCGGGCATGGCCGCTGATCGAGGCGGCCGACCTGGTGGGAGACCTGTGGTCGGTGCCGGCTTACCTGCGGCTGTGCGCTCCGTGGCTCAGTCCAGCGCAAGTGCGCAAGCTGCAGCGGGGGGACCCTCAAGCCTGGACGGTGTCCGATCTTCCGCTGCTCGACGCGGCCCGGCAGCGACTCGGTGATCCGCAGGCGTCTGCGCGTGAGCGCCGGCGGGCCGCAGCCGAGGCGGCCGAGCGGGAAGTGAGGTCCAGGGTCGTGGACGAGCTTGCCCAGGCCGGCGACGACGAGTACGGCGTCGGACTGGTGTCGATGCTGCGCGTCGAGGACTTCTCCGACTCTCTTGTCGACCAGGCCGCGCTGGTCAGCGCCGATCCGGATGTGCTCGCCGGCCCGTTCGCGCACATCGTCGTGGACGAGGCGCAGGAACTCACCGACGCGGAGTGGCAGATGCTGCTGCTGCGGTGTCCGTCCCGGAGCTTCACCGTCGTGGGGGATCGGGCTCAGGCCAGGCACGGGTTCACCGAATCATGGTCAGAACGGCTCGAGCGCGTCGGGCTCGGCCCGGCCAGGCTGGCGTCGCTGAGCATCAACTACCGGACGCCGCAGGAGGTGATGACCGAAGCCGAGCCGGTGATCCGGGCCGTGCTGCCCGATGCCAACGTGCCGGCCTCCGTCCGCGCCAGCGGTGTCCCAGTTCGCTTCGGTGCTTCCTCTGAGCTGGCCGCCATCCTGGACGGCTGGCTGGAGGCGCACGCCGAGGGGATCGCCTGCGTCATCGGTGATCGCGATGTTGCCGGGGCGGCACTGGCGGGGCTGGTGCGGTCCGGGCTGGTGCGGTCGGGGCGGGTACGGTCGCTGACTCCGGAGCTGGCCAAGGGACTCGAGTTCGACCTGGTCGTGCTCGTCGATCCGGAGAGCTTTGGCACTGGCATCGAGGGTGCGGTCGACCGTTACGTCGCGATGACGCGAGCCACCCAGCAACTCGTCGTCCTCACCAGTGCGTGACCCTCAGGAAGGCAGCTTCCAGAGGGTCACCCCGAACTGGCTGAAGGGCGCCCCTGCGGCCACGGCGTGTCCGTCGGGCGCGAGCAGCCGGTCACGTGCCACAGGAAGGCGTAATCGCGGGCCGCCTGGGACGGCGGTGAGCTGAGGCTCGCGACGACGGCGAGCGCTTGGTGTAGGCGACGGCGAGTACTCGTCCGTCCGGGGAGAACGCCTCGCCCCACAGCAGGTTGCGGTCAGCCGACGCCAAGGTCGTGATGCGCCTCGGCGCGCTGAGGTCGGTGACGTCCCACAGGGCTGGCTGGTCGTGGAAGGACACGGTCACCACCGTGCGGCCGTCCGGCGCGAACGCGGCCGGCGCGCCGCCCTCGAAATCGGCCAGCTTCCTCGCATGGGCAGGATTGGCCACGTTCCAGAGCGTGTCCAGGCCGTCAGGAGCGCCGGAGGTGGCCGTGACCAGGATGTCCGGCTGCGCGGGGGAGAACGCCATGGCGTTCACGCCACCTTCGATGCCGATGTGCCAGTGGTTGTCGTTCTCGAACTGGGCGTGCGCGTACAGGCCGACGGGGAACGCGGCCAGCACCCACGCGCCGGCGACGATCGAGGTCATCAGGGCGACGCGGCGCCAGCCGGTCATGGCGGGCCGTTCCGCGCGGTAGGACGGGTCGAGGCGGGTGCTCAGGGCGCTCGCCGCCAGGTTGAGCACGGTCCGTGCGCCGGATCGGTGCTGGTCGAGCACGTCGAGCACCTCGTCGCCGTAACGCTGCCGCCAGCGTCGTGGGTAGCAGCTGACCAGGGCGCGGGACAGCCGGGTGGCGAGCGTCGACGACATCACGCGGTCGCGGTGCGCTGATGGCCGACCCGCAGGATGCGCTGCATGCTGGCGAGCTGCTGGGTCAGCACGCTCTGGCCCGCCGCGGTGATCTCGTAGGGCCGACGCCGCTCCTGCACCTCGAGCGGACGCACCCAGCCTCGGCGTTCCAGCCGCGACAGCGCGCCGTACAGGGTGCCAGGCTCCAGCTCTACGCCGCTGAACCCGGCCACGTCGGTCATGATCGCGTACCCATGCCTGGGTCCGTCCGCGAGGCTGGTCAGGATCAGCAGCGAAGGGTCAGCGAACCGGCCGAGATCGTCGAACTTGCCGTGCACGGGTGCTCCGCTCTACTCAGTACCACTTACTAAGTGGTAGTTCATGCACCGGCATCGGTCCAATCGTTGCCAGTACGCAAGTGCGCGGCGTTCCCGGTCTGCTCGAACTGCCAGGAGCGGTACGACGGGCTGCCCGCCTAAAATCTGAGGCGCGAGCAAAGAATTGCGGGCCTGAGGGGCTGAACCCAACGACACCATGGTCCTACATAGTGCTGTGGGGATAGCAGTAAGTAGGACCATGGTGTCGTCAGGACCGGCCTGCGAACAGCAGTACCGCCCTACTTGCTGTCGTTGGCGAGGGCTGCCGGCCCTGACGAGGCCAGCCATTTCGCCGCGCTCTCCTAGTGGCTAGTGACCTGGACGCAGTAGCCGGGCTCGCCTTCGCTCGCGGCGGCGAGCCTGCCTAGCGCAAGGGTGCAACCTCGGCCCTCGCGGCTCGGCTGGCGACCCGGTCGGATTCACCTGATCTGGCCGACTTAGGGGGCAAGGCCGCGTTCCTCGTGACTTGGAATTTCTTTATGTTTGTTAGCATAACTAAGGATAGGAGACGCCGTCGTTCGAGAGAGGAACGGAATGGTGAAGCCATTAGTGCTCTCCGGCCGGTCGTCGCGGCGTAAGCTGCTCGGCGTCTCATCAGCGCTCGCGCTACCCATCGCACTGGCCATCTCGGGCGGATACCCTCGCCAGCGCGGCCAGTGCGCCAGCCCAGCCGCTGCCGCGCCCGTCGCGCCCGCGTTTAACGGGTCTGCGGCGGCGGCAAGGTCATCGTGGTGCTGAAGCAGCAGCAAGCCGGCATGAACCTGAGAACGCGGCCTGGCAGCGGATCGCTGCCGCGCATGCCGATCAGGCGCCGATCGTCGCCTCCATCCGGTCCCACGGAGGCACCGGCGTGACCCAGCTGGTGGCCCCCGATGCGGTCGCGGCGACGGTGTCCGCCGCCGAGGTCGCCCAGCTGCGCGACAATCCGGCGGTCGACGAGATCGTGCCCGACGCGATGATACAGGTCTCGCAGGTGCACACCGAGACCGCTCCGCCGCTGGCCGCTCGCGCTGACCACGTCAGCGTCAGGCCGAGCCGCAGGCCGCCCGGTCATGGTGCGCGGGCCGGTCGACGATCCCGCCGCTGCGAACTCACGTCATCCCGCGCGAAGTGCCCGTCCAGGCCGGTGCAGGAGCCCGAGGCAGTGGCCGACATCCACGCCTCGGACGGCAACCCGAACGCGCCGGATGAGGGCGAACTCCATCGCCACCGGCAAGGGCGTGATCGTCGCCAACGAGGGGATGGACGCGCTGGCGGGCAACCCGGACCTGCAGCGCGCCGACGGCTCGCACGTGGTCATCGACGCCCCGGACTACACCGCTGACCAGGGCAACGACGAGACCTTCGAGGACGCTGCGTCGGTCGCCGCGCAGGGACTCATCGTCTACCAGTACTCCAAGGCGCTGCCGTTCTCGAACGTGTCGCCCGGCTGCACGTTCACCATCAAGGGCGACGCACCTGACGCCTCACTCGTTGACCTGTGCGAGATCGACACGCCGATCCTGTCCTTGTCCCAAGTCATCGCCGGGATCGACAACGCCGTGACGACCGTCCACGCCGACGTGATCTCCGAGTCGTTCGGGAGCACGTCGCTGCCGACCAGCCGGTCGGGCGCGCTCCTGGCCGCAGGCCGACAACGCGGCCGTTGCCGCGGGCGTGACCGTCGTGGAATCCTCCGGCGACAGCGGGCCTCAGGGCACCATGATCACCGCTGCCGACGACCCCGCGGTGATCGCGGCCGGCGGGGTGGACAACCTCCACATCATGGCGCTGAACGACGGTTACCAAGCTATGTCAGCAACAACATGGCCGCGCAGTCCTCGGGTGCTACCGCGCCGACCGGCAAGGTCGTGGACCTCGTCGCGTCCGACTGGTTCGGCGGCGAAACCGACTGCGCCCCGCTCATCAACGGCTGCCCGGACAACTATCCGATGGAGGTGGCGGCAGGTACCAGCGAGGCGGCGCCGCTGATCGCCGGCGCGGCGGCGGACGTGATTCAGGCCTACCGCGCAGACGCACAACGGGGCCAGCCCGACGCCCGCGATGATCAAGGAAATCCTGACGGGCACCGCTACCAGCATCGACGCGCCAGCCGACCAGCAAGGCGCGGGCCTGCTCAACGTCTACGCGGCGGTCAGGGCTGCGCAGCAGATGCCGGGCACCACGATGCCACAGCGCGGGCGACGCACCCAGCCTGATCGCGTCGCCGTCGCAGCTGGACATTACCGGGAACGGCGGGTCGGTCAGCGACCAGTCCGTCAGCCTTTACAACGCCAGCACCCGCCCGACCAGGGTTAGTGGCAGCTACCGCTGGATCGGCCGCGAGTTCCCGATCAGCCGGGTGGTCACCGAGAACGTCAGTGCGCCTGATCCCAGCCAGCCGGTTCCCGAGGCGGGCGCGACGGCGGCCAGACGATCACGTTCAACGTGCCGCCGCAGCTCAGCCGGCTGGACGCCGACATGATCTGGCCCGATCCGACCAACAGCAACGTGCTGGAGTTCGTGCTGTTCAACCCGCAGGGTGCGATCGTCCAGGAGTCCTATGATGACGCCACTCCGGGCAGGCCGGCCAGTCGCCGAACATCCAGCATGCCGAGGTCACCGATCCCACCCCGGGCCGGTGGACGGCGAAGTTCCTGTGGGGCGGCATCGACGACTTCGTCGAAGTCGCCCCGGCCGCGCCCGGCAGCTATCGCGGTCCGATGTCGTTCCGCGTGTCCGGGCAGGACTACCGCACCGCACCGGCCATCCGCCCGGTCACGATCCCGGCTCGCTCCAGCGTGTCGGTACCGCTCAGGGTCGCGATGCCTGTCGCGGCCGGGCGACCACCCGGAGTCGGTGCAGCTGTCCGCGAGCAGCGGCGCGGCGGACTCGGTGCCGATCGCGCGCCGGACCCTGATCCCTTCCGGCGGAGGTAGTTTCCGGGCAGCGATCATCGGCACGAGTGCCCGGGGCGTCGGGCAGATCGACACCTACGAGATCAACGTCCCGGCCGGGCGGCCGGACCTTGAGCGTCACGCTGCACGCGACCGACGACAGCGCGGACAACCCGTTCAGCTACTTCCTGGTCGACCCGAGCGGCACGGTCGTGGCCACCGCGAGCACGCCGCAGACGGTGAACGGCCAGGTGGTCGGCGACACCGAGCTCGACCACCACCAGCCCGGTTGCCGGACTCTGGCAGATCGACGTCGTGCTGAAACTCACAGTCAGCGGCAACGAGTTCGCCCAGGCCGTCTTCGGTCACGTGACCGACGGATAACCCCGGTCACGCCTTCCGGGGAGGTGCCGCCAGATTGGCGGCGCCTCCCCTTCGGCGGTCTGCCCCGGACCCGCCCGGACCCGCCCGGACCCGCCCGAGTCCCGGTTATGGCGGCTCAGGCCGACCGCACGCCGACGATGCGGAGGGCGGCGGCTGCGTTGAAGTCGCCTAGCTGCTGCGGGGTGAGGCGGTGGCCTGGGTGGTACCAGCGGGCGACATCCAGGCACAGGGAGAGCACGGCGATGGCGGCGACGCCGGGTTCACCGATGTCGAAGTCGCGCGAGGCGATGCCGTCCTCGATGACCTGCCGGACGATCCGGCCGATTTCTCGCTCCCTGGCGGCGATGTCGTCGAAGTGGGCTGGGCTGAGCGCGCCCGTCTGGTACAGGACGACGTGGGCGACCTGGCTGTTGTAGGTGGTCCACAGGGTGAGGACCCGGACCAGGCCAGCGAGCCGGTCGGCCGGCGAGCCGGGGCGGTTGGCCTCGCTCGCGACGACCTCGATGGTGAAGTCGAGGGTCGACGTGGCGATCTGGTGCAGGACGTCTTCCTTCGAGGGGAAGTAGACGTAGAGCGCGGCCGGGCTCAGCCCAGCCTGGGCGGCGATGTCCCGCGTCGTGGTCGCATGGAAGCCGCGGTCGGCGAAGGCCGTCGCCGCCGCGAGCAGGATGCGCCGGGGACCTGCGGGAAAGTGGTAACGCCCGAACAGGCGCTCCAGGGCCGCAGCCGTGCCGTCGCCAGCAGGGGAACCCGGAAGCGAAGTGGCATCGATACCGCTCTCGGCCTGCGGCGCTGCCTCGTTGGTCACGGCGTGGCTTCCTCTCTCGCTCCGAACGGTATCGGATCCCTCGGAATTGGGCTCTAGCCGACAGGCGGTACCCGGCGTAGCTTACTAAGCAAGCGCTTAGTAACCGCGCTCGACAGGCCAAACCCCGAAGGAGCCGCGCATGCTGTCCGCCACCGAACCCGAAGTACACCGCGCACGCCGGCGAGCCGCCTCGTCGCGCTGACCGCCGTATCCTGCCTGGCCCTGGCCGCGCTCGTCGCGCCCCGGGCCAATGCCGTCACCGCACCGTCCAGCGGCTGCGCGGCGGTGAACATCATCACGGCGCGCGCCTCCACCGAGTCGCCGGGCGAAGGCGTCACCGGCAGCCTGGTGACCCAGATCGTCAACAGCAGCACGCAGACGGTCAGCCACGAGGCCGTCGTCTACCCCGCGACGCTGACGAACTACGCGAGCAGCGAGGGCCAGGGCGTGACCAACGCCGAGCAGGAGCTGACCACGGCCGTGCAGAACTGCCCGAACCAGAAGGAAGTCCTGCTCGGATACTCCCAGGGCGCCGAAGTCTCCATGGACGTCATCGCCGGGAACTCCGAGGTCGGCGGCTCAGTCGCCGCCGTCAGCAGCTCGATCAGCAGCCACGTCGTCGCGATCGCGAACTTCGGCGACCCGGGTCACGTGGTGAACGAGCCCTGGGACCTGGGCACGTCGACGACCAGAGGGCTGTTCCCCCGCAGCAGCAGCCAGATCCAGCGGCTCTCGACCTTCGGCAGCAGCAAGATCGCCGCCTGGTGCGACACCGCTGACCCGTACTGCGCCTCCGGTGCCAACCTCAACGTCCACCTGACCTACCTCAACCGGTACCAGAACGCCGCGGCCAGCTTCGTCCTCAGCAAGATCGGCGGCTGACCCTCGGCATTCGCCGCACCGCTGCCGGGCCGTGGACTCTCGCGGCCCGGCAGCTTAATTTCTCAGGATGAAATATTGCCTAGACTCGGACTGTGCCCTCTAGGTCCGCCTTTACGCGGATCGCGATCGAGCAGGCACCGCCGAAGGGGAACATTTTAGATGAGCTCGTCCACGGGGGCAGCTGACAACGCGCTTCCCGGCCTGTCCCGTCGCTCGATCCTGCTCATCATCGGCGCGCTCATGCTCGGCATGCTGCTCGCGGCCCTAGACCAGACCATTGTCTCGACCGCGCTGCCGACGATCGTCGGTGACCTCCAGGGCGGCTCGCATATCGCCTGGGTGATCACGTCGTACCTGCTCGCGGCCACCGTGTCGACGCCGCTGTGGGGCAAGCTCGGCGACCAGTACGGCCGGAAGATCTTCTTCCAGGCTTCGATCGTGATCTTCCTCGTCGGCTCTGTCCTGTCCGGCATCAGCCAGTCCATGGTCGAGCTGATCGCGTTCCGGGCGATCCAGGGCCTGGGCAGCGGGGGACTGATGGTCGGCGCTCAGGCGATCGTCGGCGACATCGTCTCGCCCCGCGAGCGCGGCCGGTACGTGGGCCTGTTCGGCGCGGTCTTCGGAGTATGCAGCATCATCGGCCCGCTGCTTGGCGGGGTCTTCGTCGACAACCTGACCTGGCGCTGGATCTTCTACATCAACGTGCCGATCGGCGTGATCGCGCTCGCCGTGGTCGCCAGCCAGGTGCCGGGCCGGCTCGGCCGCGTGCACCACTTCATCGACTACCTCGGGACGTTCGTGCTGGCCCTGGCGGCGACGGCGTTCATCTTGCTGACCAGCCTCGGCGGTACCACCTACGCCTGGAACTCGGCTCCCATCTGGATCCTCGGCGTGTGCGGCGTGCTGTTCGTCGGCGTCTTCGTGCTGGTCGAGCAGAGGGCCAGAGAGCCGGTGCTGCCCCTGCACCTGTTCCGGCTTCGCGCCTTCTGGGTGACGAGCGTCGTCGGCTTCATCATCGGGTTCGCGATGTTCGGCGCGATCACCTATCTCCCGGCCTTCTTCCAGGTGGTCAGGGGTGTCTCGCCCACGCTGTCCGGGGTCCAGCTGCTGCCGCTGATGGCGGGCCTGCTGCTGGTGTCGATCGGCTCGGGACAGATCATCAGCAAGACCGGGAAGTACCGGTTCTGGCCAATCGCCGGAGCGGGCGCGACGACGCTCGGGCTATTCCTGCTATCCCTGATGGGCGTGGGCACCTCGTCGTTCCTCGACTCCCTCTACATGCTGGTACTCGGCATGGGCATCGGCGGCGTGATGCAGGTGCTCGTCATCATCGTGCAGAACGCGGTCCCGCACAGCGAGCTGGGGGTCGCGACCTCAGGAGCGACGTTCTTCCGGTCGATCGGCGGCTCGTTCGGCACGGCGATCTTCGGCGCGATCTTCGCCAACGTGCTGGTCACCAATCTGGCCAGGCACTTGCACGGAGTGCCGCTCCCCTCGGGTTTCTCCAGCGCGAACGTCACGCCCGCGCTGCTGTCGCACCTGCCGGCCGCGATCCACCGAGGGTTCGTGCTCGGCTACGCCGAGTCGATCCAGACGGTGTTCGTCGTGGCGGTTCCGGTCGCGGCGCTGGCCTTCCTCGCCACCTGGCTGATCCCGCAGGTCGAGCTCAGGAAGTGGCCGATCGCCGAGTCGGTGCCCGAGGCGGACCTGGTGCCGCTGACCGATGCCGACGGGCTGCTCGATCCCCAGCGCGGCTAACAGCGGCCGAGCGCTAAATAGCAATGGCAGGGAGTTTTTTAACTCCCTGCCATTTCCAATATATAGCGCACCCGGGGGCTTGCCGCAAGGCCCGGGTCATGCTGCATAATCGCAGGCTGGACCGGGGCCTGGACGATGAAATGGGTGATCTGAAGGTGCATGTGGAGGTGTCGCGGTGATCGAGCGTTACGTGTGCAATCTCGAGGAACTCGATAGGACGCAGGTCGCGCTCGCGGGAGGCAAGGGCGCGAATCTAGGGGACCTTTTGAGCGTTGAAAGCATCCAGGTGCCGGCTGGCCTTTGCGTGACCACTGACGCCTTCCGGCGGGTCATGACCACCGTGCCCGGGATCGACGAGCACCTTGACCGGCTGTCGCGCCTGACCCCCGATGACCGGCAGGGCATCGGCGCGCTCAGTGCTGAGATCCGCCGGCTGATCGAAGGCGTGCCCATCCCTGCTGACCTGGCGGAGGCGATCAGCCGCGCGGTCACGCGGCTGGGCGCGCAAGCCGCCTACGCCGTCCGGTCCAGCGCGACGGCCGAGGACCTGCCCGGAGCCTCGTTCGCGGGCCAGCAGGACTCGTACCTGAACGTCGTGGGGCTGCCCGCGATCCTGGAGCAGGTCAGCCGGTGCTGGGCCTCGCTGTTCAGCGAGCGGGCCGTCGCGTACCGCCTGCGGAACGGCTTCGACCACCGCAAGGTCTACATGGCCGTGGTCGTGCAGCGGATGCTCGCCCCGCAGGCTTCCGGCGTCCTCTTCACGGCCGACCCGGTTACCTCGAACCGGAAGGTCGTCGCCATCGAGGCCGTCGCCGGTCTCGGCGAGGCCCTGGTCTCCGGCCTGGTGACCCCGGACAGCTACGAGGTCCGGGACGAAGACGTCGTCGCCAGGCCCGTCGCGCAGCCGCTGCTGACCAATCCGCAGGCGGTGCACCTCGCTCAGCTGGGCCGCCAGATCGAAGCGCACTTCGGCCAGCCGCAGGACATCGAATGGTGCCTGGCCGGCGGCGAGTTCCAGATCGTGCAGAGCCGCCCGATCACCACGCTCTTCCCGATCCCGCCGGCCAGCGATCAGGACAACCACGTCTACATCTCCGTCGGCCATCAGCAGATGATGACCGACGCGATGAAGCCGCTGGGGATCTCCGTCTGGCAGCTGACGACCCCGCGCCCCATGCCCGTCGCCGGCAGCCGCCTGTTCGTCGACATCGCCAGGGAACTGGCGGCTCCGGCGAGCCGGGCCGCCCTGGTGCAGCTCGTGGGGAGATCAGATCCGCTGATCGGGGATGCGCTGCAGACCGTCATCGACCGAGACTTCATTCCGATCGTCCCGATCGTCCCGATCGTCCCGATCGCCCCGATCGCCCCGGACGTCCCGGGCGAGGCGCCGGGGCCGGGGCCGGCGGCCGACGCGCCCGCGCCGCCCGCGCCGCTCGAGACCGACCCGGCGATCGTCGCGGGGCTGATCGAGCGCAGCGAGGTCTCGCTCGCCGCGCTGAAGCGCGACATCCAGGCGAAGTCCGGGCCAGCGCTGCTCGACTACATCCTCGAGGACCTGCAGGAACTGAGGCGGATCCTGTTCTACCCGCAGAGTTTCCAGGCGATCATGGCCGGCATGGAGTCGACCTGGTCGCTCAACGAGCAGGTGCAGGAGTGGCTGGGCGAGAAGAACGCGGTCGACGCGCTGACGCAGTCGGTGCCCGGCAACGTCACGTCGGAGATGGGGCTCGCGCTCCTGGACGTCGCGGACGCGATCAGGCCGCATCCGGACGTGGTGGCCTACTTGCAGCAGGTCACCGGCGAGAACTTCCTGGACGAGCTGCCCGCGATCGCCGGCGGCCGCGAGGCCCGTGACGCCATCCGCGCCTACCTCGACAAGTACGGCATGCGCTGCGTCGGCGAGATCGATATCACCAAGCCGCGCTGGAGCGAGCGGCCCACGACGCTGGTGCCGATGATCCTCGCCAACGTCAGGAACTTCGAGCCGGGAGCCGCCGAGCGGCGTTTCGAGCAGGGTCGCCGCGACGCCATGGAGAAGGAACAGGAACTGCTGGCGCGGCTCCGGGCCCTGCCGGACGGGGAGCACAAGGCTGCGCAGGCCAAGGGGCTGATCGACCGGATCCGCACCTTCATCGGGTACCGGGAGTATCCCAAGTACCACATGATCAGCCGCTACTTCGTCTACAAGCAGGCTCTCCTGGCCGACGCCGAGCGCCTCGCGGCTGACGGCGTCTTGCATGACGCACAAGACATCTTCTACCTCACGGTCGCCGAGCTGCACGACGTCGTGCGCACGAATCAGGTGGACGACGAGCTGATCAGCCAGCGCAAGGACGAGTTCAGGCTGAATCAGGCGCTCACGCCGCCCCGGGTGCTCACCTCCGACGGCGAGGTCGTGGCCGGGCGATACCGGCACGCCGACGTCCCGGCCGGCGCGCTGACCGGACTGCCCGTGTCCGCTGGAGCCGTCGAGGGACGGGCTCGCGTCATCCTGGACATGGGCGAGGCCGATCTCGAAGCCGGTGACATCCTGGTCACCGCCTATACCGACCCAAGCTGGACGCCCGCGTTCGTCGTGATCAAGGGGCTGGTGACGGAGGTGGGGGGTCTCATGACGCACGGCGCGGTGATCGCGCGGGAATACGGCCTGCCCGCCGTGGTGGGAGTGGAGCACGCCACCCAGCTGATCAGGGATGGGCAGCGGATCCGCGTGCACGGAACTGACGGCTACGTCGAACTGCTGCCGTAGGAGCCCGCTGTGCAGGCAAACACCGGCTGTGCGGTCTGGGGACATGTCCGCAGACCGCACAGCCCACCCCAGCCTGTTTGTTACTAGGGCGCGGAATTGCCGTTCTGGGCTTCGAGTTCGGTGACCATCGCCGCGAGGCTGCCCGCAGGAAGGTCAGCGGGCGGCCACGGTGAGCCCTCGTTCCCCGGGCCGTTCCAGAAGCCGAGAAGACCGGAGCAATGGCTGGCGGGTCCGATGTTCTGGAGCCAGGCCCAGGCGAAATGGAAGAAGTCCGAGCGCCGGTAGCCCGTCGGTGAATTCGTCGTCACCTGGTTAGTGGAGACGGTGGCTGAGACGACGGCCGAATTGATCTCCGGGATATTGACGGGCCAGTCAGCGCCCGCGTCCGACCCCGGCAGGTTGTTGATGCAGGTGCGGAACGCGTTCAGCTCGTCGAAGGCCGAGAGGTCGAAGCTGGCGTTGTCGTAGAGATCGCAGCCGTACCAGTCGAGATTGGGCGCCATCCACAGGTTGTAGACGTCCTGGGCGTCGGCTGGCTTGCTCGGGTACTTCTTGAGCGGGAGCGCCGAAGGATTGACGTCGATGACTCCGATCCTGACGTCGGTCGACGGGTAGGGCGGGATTTTCCCCGACGCCAGTTTCTGCAGGTGGGTGAGGGCCGTGATGAACGCGGCGGAGTCCTGCGGGTAACTGGGATTCGTGAGGTTGAACGTCGCGGCCTCGTGCCAGATGGTGAGCAGGCTCGCGGGACCGCCCGGCGCGCTGAGCATGAAGGTGCTCAGGTCGGCGTCGAAGGCGCCGGCGTTCAGCAGGTCGAGGTCGGGGCGGATGGACACGAGAGCATGAGCGGGACTGCCGTACTGCGTGGTGATATTCGGCCAGCTGACCGCCCCGTAGCCGGTGGTGTTCGGATAGGTCTCGGCATCCAGGTACCAGCGGACGGCGGTGGGCGGGGGAGTGATCACCGGGGGATCGGTGAGCATCGGCCCGAAGGCCCCGCGATTCGCGCCCGCGAAGCTCAGGATCGGCGTCTGCGTGGCCGCCGGCGCCGCAGCGACCGCCTTGGTCGCCTCCGAGGCTTCCTTTCCCCGCAGGGTTCGCGTCACTTCGGCTGCGCTAGCAGGCATTACCTGGAACGCCGCGCCTGCGACTCCTAGTGCGCCGGCGACGCCGAGGAAAGCGCGCCGGCTGGGACTGGACGAGGATGGTTCAGCCGCACCTTCATGATCATTACCAAGCGAGGCCATCTTCAGATACTCCCTAATCGGACATTTGCGGGTCTTTGAACTGAGGGAGTGGTTATTTCATTTGAAAGGTTGCATGCGTTTCGCCGACGATTTGAGCCATGACCACGACCCGACGAGCGGACATGTTCACCGAGGACGGCAAGCCGTCAGACGACGACCCGCGTGAGCACGGGCCCCGGCTGGGCGACGAGCGAGGCACGCTGGCCGAAGCCCTGCGCTGTCAGCGCCTCACCCTGGAAATGAAGTGCGCGGGCCTGGATGCGGAGGCGATGGCGCGGCGGGCGGTCGAGCCGTCGACCATGTCGCTGCTCGGTCTCGTGCGGCATCTCGCCGAGGGGGAGCGGGCCACGTTCCGGGCCCTGATGGCGGGCCAGGAGGTGCCCCGCCTGTATTGCTCCGAGGCCGACCGCGACGGCGACTTCGACGGCGCGGTCGCCGACCCCCAGGTCGTCGCGGACGCGTGGGCCGCGTGGCGGGCGGAGGTCGAGTTCGGCGAGCAGTACGTGGCGCAGGCGTCCAGTCTCGACATCACTACCGACGATCCGCTGAATCAGCACGGCAGCGGCGGAGGGCCGATGTCGCTGCGCGAGGTGCTGCTCGGGCTGATCCAGGAATACGCCCGTCACATGGGTCACGTCGACCTGCTGCGCGAGCGAATCGACGGCCGCCTCGGCCAGTAGCGAGCCGCACCGCGCCCGAGCCGGTCCCGAGGGCAGCGGTCCGAGAGCAGCAACCAGCGCCACGCCCCGGTCGAGCCCGAGGGCAGCGGTCCGACAGCAGTAACCAGGGCCACACTCCGGTCGAGCCCATCATTTCGTGGACAGCATGGTGCTACTTGCTGCTATCCCGACAGCACTAAGTAGCACCATGCTGTCGTCCGAACTGGGCCGATCACAGCAGCAAGTAGGCCCTTACTGTCGTTGGCGGCGGAACAGAACGCCGGGCTGAGGAGCTCAGCCCGGCGTTTTGCCTGGTTCTGGTTCTGGTGTCTAGCCGGCGACGGCGCAGCCAGCGGTTCCGCTGGTGCCGTTCGTCTGCTTGCTGGACATCGTGGGCGAGGGCTCGGTGCCGAGCGCCGGGGTGCTGGTGAGCTTGAGGTTGTTGGTCTCGCCGGTGAAGCCTTCCGCGACGCAGGTAGGCGCGGTGCTGCTGGTGGCCGTCAGGACGGTCTGCGCCGACAGCGTCGTGCTGGCGCCGAAGTTCGCCTCACTGCCGCCGCCGTCGCCGAACACGCCCCACTCGGTCGTGTTCCAGAAGGAAGCGAGGTTGATCTTGGTGTCGGCGTTGGTGACGCTCGTGACCCGGCCGGTGCCCACCGACTCCGAGACGCTGTCGAGGCCGCCGGTCGCGGCGCTGCCCGTCAGGTTCACGCTGGCCAGCTGGGCTGCGGTCACGGTGGTGACCGTGGCGGCGTTGCTGTTGGTGAAGCAATCACTCTCGAACGCCATCCAGCCTGAGGGGCAGGTCGCGTCGAAGTTGATCAGCCAGTACTGCATGAAGATCTCGCCGCTGTGGCTGTTCTCGAAGGTGTAGACGAACTGCTGCCACGCCTGGCAGGCGGACGGCGTTGCCGCATGCGCGCACGCGGTGTCGCCAGAAATGAACTGGCTGTTGATCTGCAGCGAGAACGAGTTCGACGTCTGCCCGCCGGCGCCACCCGTCGCGCCCTTTTCGGTAATGCCCGCGCTGACGCCGGTGAACGTTCCCACAGCCTTGGAGATCTTGCCGGTCACCACGGCGGAGAAGTCGGTACCGTCACCGACGACCAGTGGTCCGCCGCGCCGCACCGACTGGGTGGCCGGTCCCGGTACCAGGGGAATCTTCGGTGCGGCCACGCACTTGACCGACTGCCACTTCAGGACGGGATACGAGGCGTGGAAGCACCCAGCGCCCGGCTGCTTTACCCTCGAGATGGCCGCCCGCCACTCCGCCTTCGTCTTGACGACTGGATGGGTCGCCGCTAGGGCCGACCCGCCGCTGACGCCCATCGTCGCGAGCGCTACCGCTGCTAAAGCGCCGAAACTGCGCTTGATCTTGCTCAAAACCCCTCCTCCAGGTCCGGGCAACGGGCAGGCAAGGTCGCCTAAACCGCCGCCAATTTGGTTAAACACCTCCGATGTGCGCCTGTCAAGGAACAAATATGTACCTATCGGGTCATCAAGGTGGCGGGCGACCCTCACCAGTCGCGGGCGAACTGCTGCTTGACCTGGGCGATCCGGTCGTCGTCGCGCTGGTAGAAGACCCACCGCTTGGTCTTCTTGCCTCGGATCAGGCCCGCCTCGTGCAGAACCCGAAGGTGCTGGGCGCAGGCAACCCGGCTGACGCCGAGCTTCTGGGCGATGGCCAACGAGCACACCCCCTCGCGGACCAGGTCACCATCGGCCTGGGGCGGGAAGTGCGCCTCGGGGTCACGCAGCCACTCCAGCACCAGGATGCGCTTGTCGCTCGCAAGCGCCCTGAGCAACTCAACCTCGACCATCCAGACATTATGTAAATTAGCTAATTTCCTGTCTACCGGTTCACGGAAGCGGAAACGAGCGAGCGGCCCCGCCCCGTCGTTGTGAGTTCGCTGGTGCTGGAGTCCCGCCCGGCCGCCCGGCCCGCCCCGTCGTTGTGAGTTTGCTGGTGCTGGGGTTCCGCCTGGCCGCGGGGTCTGGCCCGTCGTTGTGAGTTTGCTGGTGCTGGGGCGCGGTGGTTGTTAGTTTGCTGGGCCTCAAGTTGGGGTTGAGAGTTTGGCGCGGCTCAGCTCAGCCAGCTTCGCACTGACTCGATCCGCCGGGCGACCAACTAGATCCGCCGGGCCGACCAACAGTTCCGGGTCCTCCTGCTGTCTTCAGCACCTGTGGAGTCTGCTGAGAGGAAGGTGATCAGATGGCTGGCTCGTTGATCTTGGTGCTGACAGCCGGAGTGGTCAGGCTGGCGTGCGGCGTGGCCTGGTCTTGGCTGCAACTGCGGAGTGACCGCGCCCGTCGCCGGAGCCTGGAGGTGCTCGCGCGAACGGTCGGGGCGGAAGCGACGATGATGGATCGCTCCGCGTACGGTGACGTGCTGGCAATCTGGACACGCGACGCCGGAAAAGGCCACCATGAATACGGAGGTATTCAGTGAAAGCGCAGCGGCCAGTGATAGGGCAGGCGGTGGCGGAGGATTTCGAGACGTTCTTCGCGAGCACTGGCCCGGGAATGCTCGCCAAGGGCATTCTGCTCAGCGGGCATCGTCAGGAAGCCGAGGATGCGGTGCAGGAGGCCTATACCGAGGCGCTGCGCGCCTGGCATCGGATCGGCTCGTACGAATCACCGGAAGCCTGGGTGTACAAGGTTATGCGGCAACGGCTGTGGGCGTCGTCGCGCCGCGCTTCCCGGCAAGTTCCCTCCGGCGTCGATCTCACGGTGCCGTCTGGATCGCTTGGCGATCCGGAACGGACCGCCGAGGCCAGGGCCGTCATCACGGCGCTCGCGGGCCTTCCGGGCCGACTTCGCTTCGTAGTGGTCATGCATTGTTTGAACGGATTGTCGCAAGAAGAGGTCGCCAGGGAACTCGGCCTTGCCCGGGGTACCGTCGCCTTCTACCTGCATTCGGCCCGTCGGCTGCTGGAGAAGACGCTGGGCATGACCCAGGAAAGGCACCTCGTCCAGCCGCTGGCGCGGGTCGCCGGCCCGGTGTCGATGTTCGATGGGCCGGGTCTCGCCTCGGAGGACCCGCTCGCCAGGAAACTGCGGACGGCCGAGAGCTGGCTGCGCGCCGGGCTGGCGGCCGACGAGGCTACGATGCCGGCACTCGGCGCGGCGGTGCGAGCCGGCGCGGCCGGCAGGCGGCGCCCGGGTCTCCGGCCTACGTGGCGCGAGCGGATGCGCGCCGGGACCGCCGGGACCGCCGGGACCGGCGGGGATGCGGGGACCGGCAGGACCGGCGGGGATGCGGGGGAGGGCGAATGACCCAGACGACGAAGCAGGGCCGGGGTCGGTCCAGCCTGTTACTCGCGATTTGTTTACTGGCCGGCCTCTATGTCATGGTCGGGCTCCTGGTGCTGCTGGGCGCGAGCTTGTTTCTGCCCGTGATCTTGGCTCTGGGCGGACACGTGAACACCGCTGTGCTGATCGGAGCGGAATTCGTCGCGGTGGGCAGCATCCCGGGTCTCATGCTCATCTACTACTGCGTGTTTACGCTTCGGCGGGCTCCGGACGGCTACCCCGCGATCGACGTCGCGCCTGGTGACGCGCCCGAGCTGTGGGAGGCGGTCGACGCGGTAGCGGCCGCGATCCGTACTCGTCCGCCGACGAGGCTGCGCGTGGCCGCGCTGGCCAACGCGACGGTCTTCGAGGAGACCCGCCTGCTGGGGTTCGCCGTCGGCCAGCGCTGCCTCACGATCGGGCTGCCGCTGCTGCTCGGCACGACGGAGGCGGAACTGCGGGCCGTGCTCGCCCACGAGCTGGGTCATTACGCGGGCGGCCATACCCGGCTCGGAGCCCAGGTCTACCGGGGGTCGGTGGCGCTGCGGAACAGCTGCCAGGCGCTGCGGGCCGCCCGCGAGCCGGGCAGCCACCGGTCAGCCATCCGGGTGCTGTGGCGACTGCGCTCGCTATACGCCTATGTCGCGTTCGGCGTGTTCGCGGCTTACTCGGCCCTGTACGACCGGGTCTCGTTCGCGGCTCGGCGCCGTCAGGAACTTCAGGCCGACGCCTTCGCCGCGCAGCTCTACGGGCGAGCGGTCATGGCGGACGCGCTGCGGGCAGCGCATGCGCTGCCGGTGGCGTGGAGCCGGTTCCAGAACGGCTTCCTGGAGCCGATGCGTAAGGCCGGGTATCTGCCCGATGATCCCTTCAGCGCGTTCGAGGCGATGCTCTGCGACCCGGACTACCGTGACGTGCTCGCTGAGCTGCGAGTATCGCCAGCGGAGCGGCCGGTGTCGCGGCTGGACTCGCATCCGACGCTGACCCAGCGCCTGGCGGCCCTGACCACCGTGGCGGCGCCGGTGATGTCGCCGGGAGCGGCTGTGCCGGCGAGGGCGGATGGGCCGGCAGGGGCGGATGGGCTGGCGAGGGCGGATGGGCCTGCGGCGGAGCTGCTCTCGTGCGACGAGCGTCAGTCTGTCGGCCGGCGGCTGCACCGGGAGATGTTCAGCGCCCGCCTCGCCGATCGCCTAGCCGAGCGACGGGAACTGTCGTGGCAGGAGTGGGTCAGCACCGCGGCCGCGCTCCGGGCGACGGCGCCCGCCGCCGGGCTCGTCGGCGTTGCCAGTCGCCTGACCGGCGGTTCTGCCGCGACGCTCGCTACGGTGCTCGACCTGCTTGCGGCGGGCCAAGGCTCGGAGCTGGCCGCTGCGCTGGCGGAGGACAGGGGCGAGGTGCCTGACATCGCGCCCGCCATGCTCGCAGCCGCCCTTTACGCCCTGACCGGGCACTACCTCGTGGAAACGCGACGAGCCGAATGGGCGGTGTCCTGGACCGGGCCGAGCAGGCTGATCGCGGCCGACATCGGAGCCGACAAGCTCACGGACCTCGTGGGTGCGGCGATTCACCGGCCGGCGACCGAGGTGGCCAGGCTGCGACTGCACCTCGCCTCGCTGCGACTGGACCCGGCGGCGTCGGCGCCGGTCGACTCGCTGCTGAAAGCCAGGACCCACGGGCTGACCGACCTCGGGCGGGTCGGCATCGGGCCGACGAGCACGGTGCGGATCGTGACGGGCGCGGATCTGGTCACGACCCAGCGGCTCAGCACCATCCGCACGCTGAACATCGCGGTCGGAATCGTCACCGGTATCGTCGCGCTCCTCGGCCTGCACGCGTGGAGTTCGTCGCACACGCCGCCGCCCTTGACGATCGCCAACCCGCCGTTCACGGGCGCGACCCCGCCGGTGGTGGTCCCGAATCCCGTGCCAAGCACGTTGCCCGGGGTGACGCTGCCCTCACCGCTGCCGCTGCCTCCGCTCAGCTCGACCGGCCTGCTGAAGCTGCGGCCGGTCATGTCGATCACCGTGCAGGCGGGCGACAGCCTGAGCGCCCTGGCGTGCCGCTACGAGACGACAGTGCGAGCACTCCAGCGGATGAACCGCCTGGGCAGCTCAACCTTGATAGTCCCCGGCCAGCACCTTGCAGTCCCGCTGAATTTCGGAATCACCGGCACCTGCTGACTAGCCAGAGGCAGCAGTGAGAATTCTGTTGCGGCGCGACTTAAACGCTACAGCTTTATGTCGTTGAGGAAAGCTCCCAGCGAGTTACCGGCTGACTTCAGCCAGTTAAGGGCACCATCGACTACGTTAGCAGCACCTTGAGGGGAGGTAACAAGGTAATAGATAACGAAGGCAATCCCTGCATACGTAAGGATCTTCTTCAGCTTCAATGCGATCACCTCCTCGGGGCGCTTTGTCGCATACTCTTGCTGGTCTCAACATAACCCAGCCGTTAGCGAAGGCCAATAGCCATTTGCTGATGCTTCCGTTACTGACTGTGGCGGCTATGGCTTAAAGCTGTTGCTGTTCTTGATGCGCCGAGCGTTAGTCGCAATCGCACTGTAAATTGCTCGGGAAATTTCATCGGGCAGGAGCCTGACCGCAGATTACGTCCCGAGCGCGCCCCGGGTGCTGGTCGCCGGATCGCGGTACCAGCTGACATCTCGGATGAGTGAACCACACCGTCTGACTGCTCGTGTAATGGACAATCATCTTGCGACTATGCCATTTCTCCTAAGGAGCCTCAGTGCGACGACCGCTAACGCTGACCCGCCGGCCAGGGCGGCGGCGGGTTCAGCGGGACGCTGACCGGCGGCAACGGGCGGGACGACCTGCCCGGTAACGGCCAGCTCAACTATTACGAGTTCGACGTGCCGCCGGGCGTCGACGTGTTCGCCGCCTACAACGAGTCCCTGTTCGACGGGCTGGCAGGCTCGGACGTCATCGCGATCCCCTATGAGTACAAGATCGGACAACTCACGCAATAGCTTCTACAGTGGGGAGATGGACGACGAAAGGTCCTCTTCTACGGCTGCCGGGCCATTGCTGGTGGTGCGGTCCGCTGGGTTTGACCGGAGCCTGCAACCGGGTGCTCCGTACCTGATCGGCCGAGATCCGCAGAGCGACGTCCTGCTCGACGACCCGAGGGTGTCGTGGCAGCACGCCGTGCTGCGGATCGAGAACGGCACCTGGGTTCTCCTGGACAACGGCAGCACGAACGGCACTTTCCACGAAACTGAACGGGTAGGCCGGCTCGAGATCAGCGGGGAGTGCCTGGTCAGGCTGGGCAATCCGGTCGACGGACTGGATCTGACCTGCACGGTCGAAGAAGCGAGGCCGGCCGCATCGTCGGCTGCTGCGTTGCCGGACGCGGCGTTGCCGGACGATGGCGAC
Organism: uncultured Actinomycetota bacterium; assembly: GCA_963737865.1. Taxonomy (GTDB): domain Bacteria; phylum Actinomycetota; class Actinomycetes; order Streptosporangiales; family Streptosporangiaceae; genus Chersky-822. The sequence continues at coordinate 504,829 of CAVTUG010000003.1, forward strand.
GTGGGGACGCACGAGATCCCGTACGCGATCCGCTGGCTCGTGCCGAGGGGCGAGCGGTTCGCGAACTTCGACATCCTGAACGACAACGACACCCAGCTCGACTATTACCGCAGGTTCGGCCACATCTATGCGGTCGGGGTCCCGACTAAGAAGTGGCGGCTGGTCGTCGTCTCCGACCCCGACCTGCTCGACGAGGTGGCGGCGGACGAGGAGCAGTTCGGCAAGCGGGTCGAGGAGATCAACTTCTTCGCCCAGCTGAGCAACTCCCGAGGCGGCGGGATCTCGGTGATCGGCGACGGCGAGCACTACGAGCAGATCCGCCGCGTGATGCTGCCCTGGTACGCGCCGTCGCACCAGCGGACGCAGCTGGCGCGGATGCAGGAGCAGGCGCGCAAGCTCGTCGCCGCGTGGTCGGCGATCTCCGACGACGAGCCGCTCGACGCGCGCGGCCTGGATGGAGCGGTACACGCTGGAGGTCTCGGGGCGGGGCGCGTGCAGCTACGACTTCGGCCTGCTCGACGGCGGTGGCGAGCCGCATCCGTTCGCGGTCGGCCGTTCCGGAGAGCACCAAGGAGAGCATCCTGCGCGTCGCCGAGCCTCGGCCCGACTTCACGTTGTTCGCGGGCCCGGCTCGCCGGCGCGCGCAGGAAGCGCTACCGGCATCACAACCGGGAGCTGTTCAGCACGGCCGAAGCGCTGGTGCGCGGCCGCCTGCACACCGTGCCCGCCGGGCAGCAGACCGATCTGCTCGGCCGCCTGCTGAGCACGCCGGATCCCGAGACTGGCGAGTTCCTCGACGTCGAGACCATGCGTGACCAGCTCCTCATGCACCTGTCGAACGGCTTCAACGGGCCGTCGATCACCGGCGCCTGGCTCGCCTACGTGCTCGCTACGCACCCCGACGTCGAGGCGAAGGTGATCGCCGAGATCGACGAGATCACCGGCGGTGACCCGGACTACGACCTGCAGTACGACGACCTGCTGTCGATGACCTACACCACGCAGGTGATCAAGGAGACGATGCGGATCTACCCGCCGATGCCGGTGACGATCCGCCGCAGCCTCAAGGACGGCATGCTTGGCCGTTACCGGGTGCGCAAAGACGACATCATCCTGGTCGGCACCCTCGCCGCGCAGCGCGACCCGCGTTACTGGGGACCGGATCCCGACGCCTTCGACCCGGAGCAGTTCGCGCCAGAGAAAGTTATCGAAAGGCCGCGCCACGCCTTCGTCCCGTTCTCGATCGGGAAACGGCAGTGCATGGCGCAAGAGGTCACGTTCATGATGCTCAGGGTCGTCCTGTGCGTGATCTATACCCACTACCGGCTGCGACTGGCGCCGGGCGCGACGGTCAGGAAGAACACGATCGTGACGACGAAGCCGGCCGCGGTTCCGGTCGTGCGCCTGCCGCGCCAGCACGACGTGCGCCCACGCGCCCGGGCCGTGGCCCGGGACCAGCCCGGTGCTCGCGCGATCGCCGCGCGCCGCCGGACTGGGGCGCACCGACCGAGATTCCCGAGACGAGCGCCTACCGCCACCTGGTGATCGCCTATGGCAGTAACTTCGGCGCGAACAAGGAACTCGCCGAGCGCTTCGCCGAGCGGGCCAGGTTCCAGGGCCACGCGACCGAGGTGCTGACGCTGAATGAGCTCGCGGCCTCGCCGCCGCGCACCGAGCCCTGGCTGCTGGTCGTCATGACCTCGACCTACACCTCGAATCCGCCGTCGAACGCGGCCGCCTTCAAGCTCGTGGATCGAGCGGCGCGAGGCCGGCGACCAGCTGTGGCGGCACTGCAGGTACCTGGTCTGGGGACTTGGCAACACCCAGTGGAACGCCTTCCTTGCCTTTCCCCGGTTCGTGCAGAAGAAGCTCGCAGACCTCGGGGCCATCGCCCTGGCGGACTTCGCGTACGCCGACGTCGGCACGCCAGCGTGGGAACAGACCTTCCTGGACTGGAACGCCCGGATCTGGCCAGGGCTCCTTCAGCTATCGGGCGCGCGGCCAACGGAGGCCGCCGCAGCGCGGTTCGCCACCGAGAAGGCGTCAGCGGGCGCCCTGACCGGCACCGACTCAGCCACCGCGATGCACAGGTCGCTTCAGGCTCCGCAGGTCGTGGTGGCGCAGGCAGGCCGAACCCCGACCATCAGCGCTTCTTCGGTCATGCGAGCGATGTCGCCGGGATCGGCTGATACCGGCAGTACCCAGCCGAGGGCTTTCCTCGTCCCGACGATTCTCACCAACGCGGTCGGGATGGCCACGATCGAGGCCCGTGTCCTAGCCGTACGGGACCTTCAGCCCGCGAACTCGCCGAAGCGGACCAGGCATCTGGAGGTCAGCCTGCCGCCCGGAGTTTCCTACCGGGCCGGCGATCACCTTGGCATCTGCCCCAGGAACAATGCGGACCAGGTCGAGCGGCTCGCCCGGTACCTGGGCACTGCGCTCGACGGCCTTTTCACCGTGCCTAAGACAGTCAACGTGCGGGCAGTGCCGAAAGGCGTCGTGCTGCAGGTTCGCAATGTGCTCACCAACCTTGTCGACATCAATGGCCGGCCGACGGTGCCATTGCTCGATCTCATGCTCGAGAAGGTGGGCGAGCCTTCGGAATGGTCGCGGCTGGCGCAGATCAGGGAAGTGCTGCAGACGCCGGGTGGCCCCGGCTCGCCGCTGCGGGCCGAGATCAACGCCGGCGGCTACGACGTCCTCAGGCTGCTCGCCGAGTGCGGATCCTGCTCGCTGAACATCTTCGAGTTCCTGCAGGTCGCGCAACCGCTCCGGCCGCGCTACTACTCGATCTGCTCAAGCCCGCGGATCCACGGCGACAACGTGGCGCACGTGACGGTCGGGCTCGAGCTCACGTCCGTGCCTGGCCTGCCGGGTCTGCCTGGCCGCGACTTCGGCGGCATGAGCTCGCGTTATGTGCACGCGCTTCGCGACGGCGACCGCCTCAACGTTTTCCACGACAGCGCCGACGGCTTCCATTTGCAGGAAGACGTCACTAAGCCGATGATCTTCGTTTCTGCGGGTACGGGTTTCGCTCCGATGCGGGCCTTCCTCTGGGAACGACTGGCGATGCGGCGAGCGGGCGTGCAGCTCGCAGAAGCGGCGCTCTTCAACGGCATCCGCTCCCTCGATTCTGACTACCTCTATCGGGACGAGATCGAGCGTTTTGCCGCCGAAGGAGTACTGGATCACATTCACCTCGCGACGTCTCGCGATCAGCCGAGCCGCGAGTACGTTCAGCATCGGATCCGACGGGCGGGTGCGCTAACCTGGCGACTTCTCGGCGCCGGCGGCTATGTCTATATCTGCGGTTCGCGTCCGATGCGCGACGCTGTCCGCGCTGCCTTCGTGGACGTTGCGGCGGAATACGGGTCCCTTCCCCGCGAGGGTGCGGAGGCGTATGTCCGCGAGCTGGAAGCAACCGAACGCTACCGCCCAGACCTCTGGGGCTAGCCGGCTATCCCCTGGGAGACCGCATGGATCTGCTCGCCCTCGTCCTGACCGTCGCCGCCATGGCAATGTTCATTTTTGCCGCCAGCGGCCGGGAGCTTCGGCATTTCAACGAGATCGCGCTTGGGCTCGTATTCCTGGCGGCGGCGCTGATCTGTCAGTTCACCTCGGTGACGAATATCCGGATCTCCAGGTGAGCGCAGTCTGGCCGCGAGTTCGGCATTGCGGCGGGTGAACTCATGCCAGGCGGGCGGGGTGACGGCGAGAGCCTGGCTCGCGGCGGCCAGACTGCATGGTCGTTGCGACCAGGTGTCGAGCCGTCCAAGCAGGTTGCGTTCCAGCCACCCGGCCTCGTGGACCGAATCGCAGCTCACCGCTTCGACCTGGGTGACCCTGGCCACCATCGGCGCCAGATGGCTGCGCCCACCTAGGCCGGACCAGTACGACGCTACCCGGCTGCGCAGAACGGTCGCCCGGCCGATGTACAGCACCTGCCCGCCACCGTCCCGGAACCGGTACACGCCAGGTCCGCTCGGCAGCACCGCGAGCGCCGACGGCCGATCCTGGTTCACCAGGCCATTCCTACCATCTGGAGGAAATTTCCGCCGTCCGCAAGTTCCTTACCGGTCAGCGAATGAGTACGGCGGCCAGGGTCCGGTGACGACGGCGCGCAACGCGGTGTGCGCCGCGGTGACCGTCGTCACGATCTCGGAAAACCGGGCGGCGTGCTCGGTGTCCACCAGGTAGGCGCTGCTGAGAACTACCCACCCTGAGTTGTCGGCCGGGCTCGGGAGTGGCGAGGGGCGGCGGCGGGTGGCGACGGCGATGCGGCTCAGCTTCCGGCCGATCTCGTCAGCGCAAGCCTCCAGCGTCGTCCAGGGCGGCAGCTCGTCGCCCGCCTGGCAGGGCTCCCCGGCCCCGTCGATGCTGGTCAGGTCGAGTACACCATGGTCGTCAGCGTGCTTGGACGGCTTGAGATACACCTTCACGTCCCACTCTTGCGTGCCACGGAACGACTCCAGCGTGGTCGCGAGTTCCAGGTATCGCCGGGCCAGCAGGGCCGCGATGGTCTCGTCGTCGGCGTAGACGGTGGCCAGGCGCAGCGGCAGCACGGGACCCTCACCGGCCACCCGCGAGATCACCCGGTGATGCGCGCGTCCGGCTTCCTCGATCGCGGTGAGGTCGGCGAGGAAGCTCGGGAGCGTCATCTCGCCGAACGCGGTATCGCTGACCGAGCCGACGACGGCTGACAGGAGGCCCTCGTTCACCAGCCTGACTGGTTCCCCGGCGACGCCGGTGAGCCCGGCCAGCCTCGCCGGGTCAACGTGGGTGGTGACGGCATAAACCCAGACCACCTCGCTGCTGCCTGGGCTGGTAGGAAAGGCCGGGTCCGTCATCGACGCGGACCGCATCCGCCGGAACCTGACCACTTCACCGCGAGTCATCCGGACCTGAGGCACCGGGGCTCTTTTCACCTGGTCATTCCTCCTTACGGTGCTGGCCGCGTCCAGACGACCGACTCAGCTGCCGTTGATATGGCTCTCGCGGCGTTGCTTTCCTCCGCCTGCTCGAAATGGCGGGCGAGGGTGCGCAGTCCGCGATAGGCGGCGGTGCGGACGGCTCCTGGGCGCTTGCCGAGGACTTCGGCGGCGGTGGCGGCGTTGAGGCCGACGACGGCGCGCAGCAGGACGGCCTCGGCCTGGTCGGCGGGCAGGGTGGCGATGAGGCGGACGGCGTTGGCGGTGGCGACCGCGTCGATGGCGGAGACGGCGGTGTCGTCGCTGGCGGCCAGGCCGAAGAGTTCTTCGACGGGGACGGTGACGGCGCGGACGCGGCGGCTGGCGCGACGGATGAGGTCCAGGGCCCGGTGCCGGGCGATGGTGGTGACCCAGCCACGGAAGCTGTCGCCGTCGCCCTGGAAGGTTTCGAGGTCGCGAGCGACCTGGAGCCAGGTTTCAGAGGCGACGTCCTCGGCTTCGTCGGCGACCAGCGCGTGCAGGTACCGCAGCAGGCGAGGCTGGGTATCGCGGTACAGGGCGCGGAAGGCGTCGGAATCACCGCGCTGGGCCCGGACCACCAGCGCTGAAATCTCGTCCAGGTCCGGGTCCGTGGCGGCCACCTCGAAGGCCAGCGGTCGATGCTGCGGGCTCATAGCCGCTGCAGGCCCCCCGGCGCTCGGCAGACCAGGATCATCGGGTCCCTTCCGGGTAGTTGCCGGTGTTTGCTTGCACAGGCAGCGTGACGTACACGGTCTTGCCGAGGCGATCGCCGTCGTCGACGACGCCTCGGCTGCCCCCGTACAGCTCGATGAATCCATCGATCAGCTCCAGGCCCCGGCCGCGTTCCCAGTCGTCAGCCGGGTGTCGCCGGACGGGCCGCCCGTCACCCTGGTCGTGCACGCAGGCGTGCAGCGACCCGTCCTCATGCGACAGGCGGACCTCGATCACGCCGCTGCCGTGCACGATCGCGTTGGTCACCAGTTCACTGACGATGAGCTCGGCGAGCTCGGCGAGCTCGCCGTGCTCGAGTAAGCCCAGGGCGGGGAGCGCCTCGCGGACGTGCTCGCGAGCCCGGCACACCTGACCGGGATCGGGGCTCATCAGATAACTGATGCTCTGATCGCAGGGTGGACTCACGCGCAGCGCCAGCACGCAGGGCGCATTCACCGACATCGAGGCTCCTCAGCCAAGGCCGACAGCTTCCGGGGAGCCGGGGAAGCTGGTCTCGCGGGTACGGGCGGGACGGCGACCACGTGGGCCGCTGTCCCGCCCTTGGAACACTTGCCTGACCGAGGCGATCTAGCCCAGCAGAGCGGACAAGAGTGACGACGGCAGGTGCAGCCCGTTGAGCACCGACGACGGCAGCTCGCCGAGCAAGGACGTGGCGACCGAAGTCGGCAGCTCGCCGAGCAGCTGGGTCACCACCGACGTCGGCAGGGCCGTCAGCACCTTCGTCAGCCCGGCCGCAGGCAGCGTCGTGAGGACCCTGCCGACCGCCGACGTGGGCAGGGCGGTCAGGATCTGGGTCAGGCCCGGTGTCGGCAAGCTGGTGAGGACCTTCGACAGGGCGCCGGCTGGCAGGCTGGTCAGCACCTGCGTCAGTTCCTGCGTCGGGATCGTGGTGAGAACCCTGGTGAGCACCGCCTCGGGCAGGCTGGTGAGCAGGGCCGCTCGGTCCCCAGCCGACAGGATGGCCAGAATCTGGCTGAGGCTGGTCGCGGGCAAGGTGGTGAGGATGCTCCCCAGGTCCGCCATGGGCAGCGTGGTGAGGACCTGATCCAGGGCGGCGGCGGGCAGCGTGGTCAGCACCTGGGACAGGCCGGTCGCGGGCAGGACCGTCAGCACGGTTTCCAGCGCGCTGCCTGGCAGGCTGGTCAGGACCTGCGAGAGGGCCGAAGCCGGCAGCGCAGTGAGGACCTCCGACAGGGCCGAGGCGGGCAGGCTGGTCAGGATCTGCGTCACGGTCGCGGTCGGCAAGGCGGTGAGGACCTGGGACAGCACGGTCGTGGGCAGGCTGGTCAGGATCTGCGCCAGCACCGGGACCGGGAGGCCCGGCAGGAGCTCGGCCACGATCGAGGCGGGAAGCTGCGTCAGGTCGCCCGGCTGCGGAAGCTTCGGCAGGACCAGCAGGAGCGCGCAGTAGTCGGGCACCGCAGTCGCGTTCTGGACGGCGGAGACGAGGGACGCGAACGCCGGATCGCTGACCACCTGGCGGACGACCGGGCTGGCCAGAGCCTGCTCGAGGCCGGTCTGGTCGAGCACCTTGCTGACCGTGCCGCTCGCGCCGGCCTCGGTCGAGGCGACCTTGGTAGCGAGCTGGCGGCAGAGCTGGGCCGGACCCAGATTGGCCTTGGTGGCCTGCGGGGACTTGACGACCGGCCGGCCAGTGCCGGGGTCGGTCTTAGTCTTCGTCTTCGGAGCCGGATCGCTGGTCTTCGCCGCCGTGGTGCCGGCCGCCGAGTGGCTGGACAAGGCGCCGGTGCTGGCGGCGACCGCCACGCCACCGGTCACGCACACCGCAAGGCCGGCGGCGATCGCCTTGACGGTAAGAAGTTTCGCAAGCGGGGATTTGATCATCTGCCCTCTCCTGTGGATAGAAACGGGACCGAGATGATGTGCTTCGAACGCGGCCACAGCCGCTGCTTCACCGCCGAGCTCGGCCGCACGCCCAGGGGCCGCCGAGGCAGCGAGGGCACGAGCTAGGGGGTCGTTGACGATGTCACCCGAGCCGTCGAGCAGGTGCTCGGCGGACCTCCGGGTGATCCGGTGGGAGTGGCGCGTGTTCATCTCAAGTCCTTCAGCGCCAAGTCGCGCAGAAGTGTCACTCCGCCCGGGCGAGGACCATGCAGGGCCAGGCTTGGGTGTCACACTGGACTGCACTGCGCAGCTGATACCAATGAGGCCATGGACGACAGGGAACAGGCTGAACGATGCTTGCGCGCGCTCGCCGGACCGCAGGCGCGGCTGCGCCCGGATCAGTGGCGCGCGATTCAGGCCCTGGTGGTGGATCGCCGCCGGGCCCTCGTCGTCCAGCGAACCGGCTGGGGCAAGTCCGCTGTGTACTTCGTCGCCACCTCGCTGCTCCGTGAACGTGGTGCCGGGCCGACGGTGATCGTCTCGCCGCTGCTCGCCCTGATGCGCAACCAGATCGCGGCGGCGCAGCGCGCGGGCATCCGGGCGTGCACCATCAATTCGGCCAACGTGGGGGAGTGGGAGCAGGTCCACGCCCAGATCAAGGCCGGCGACGTGGACGTGCTGCTAGTGAGTCCCGAGCGGCTGAACAATCCCGACTTCAGGGATCTCGTCCTGCCCGAAGCTCGCGGGCTCGGCCGGGATGGTCGTTATCGACGAAGCGCACTGCATCTCCGACTGGGGGCACGACTTCCGCCCCGACTACCGCCGCCTGCGGACCGTGGTCGCCGGACTGGGGCCAGACGTGCCGGTGCTCGCGACCACCGCGACCGCTAATGCCCGGGTCACGCGCGACGTCGCCGAGCAGCTCGGAACTGGCGGGCGCGAGCACCGGCCGGGCGAGCCTCCGGCGACGCTCGTGCTGCGTGGTCCGCTGGACCGCGACAGCCTGCATCTGTCCGTGGTGCGGTTGTCGGCAGCGGCGCAGCGGCTGGCCTGGCTGGCCGATCAGCTCGGCCAGCTGCCGGGCTCGGGCATCGTCTATACCCTGACCGTCGCGGCCGCCCACGATGTCGCCAGCTTCCTCCGGGACTGCGGGTACGCGGTCGAGGCGTACACCGGGCAGACCGATCCGGCGCAGCGCCTCGGGGTGGAAGAAGACCTCCTGGCGAACAAGCTCAAAGCCGTCGTGGCGACGAGCGCGCTCGGCATGGGCTACGACAAGCCTGATCTTGGCTTCATCATCCATCTCGGCGCGCCGCAGTCGCCCGTGGCGTATTACCAGCAGATCGGCCGGGCTGGCCGGGGCGTCGAGCGCGCCGAGGTGATCTTGCTGCCGGCTGCCGAGGACCGTGACATCTGGGCCTACTTCGCCAGCCTCGCGTTCCCGCCGGAACACAGAGTCAGGGCGACTCTGGACGCGCTCGCGCGCCCGGGCGCCCCGCATTCGCTCCCTGCGCTCGAGCTGCGAGTCGACCTGTCCCGCAGCCGGCTGGAAACCCTTCTCAAGGTCCTCGACGTGGACGGCGTGGTCCGGCGGGTGCGCGGCGGCTGGGAGGTGACCGGCCAGCCCTGGGAGTACGACGGCGAGCGGTATGCCCGCGTCGCTGCCGAGCGGTCCCGCGAGCAAGAGGCGATGCTCGGCTACGTCCGTACCGCCGGCTGCCGGATGGAGTACCTGCGCCGCGAGCTCGACGACCCGGACGCCGAGCCTTGCGGCCGATGTGACAACTGCACTGGCCTTGCGCCTGCGGCCGAGGTCACCAGGGCCAGCGAGACGGCCGCACGCAAGAACCTGCGGCAGCCCGGCGTGCCAATCGCGCCGAGGAAGACCTGGCCATCCGGAATGAAGGAACTCGGCGTCGCAGTGACCGGCCGGATCGCCGCCGGTGCCGTGGCCGAGCCCGGCCGGAGTGTCGGCCGGCTGACCGACATCGGCTGGGGGACCACCCTGCGCAGGACGCTGACTGACAGCGAGCCTGACGCGCCTGTCTCCGACGAGCTCTTCGGTGCCGTCGTCCAGGTCCTCGCCGGGTGGGGCTGGGAGCAGCGGCCGGTGGCTGTCGTGACGATGCCGTCGCGGACTCGCCCCGCCCTGATCGACAGCCTTGGTCAGCGCATCGCCTCGACCGGGAAGCTCACCTACCTCGGCCGCCTCGGTTACGCGGGCGAAGGCTCGCCGGGGCGCCAGTACAACAGCGCCCAGCGGCTCGCCGCGCTGTGGCGCATCCTGATGGTGCCGGAGGCGGTGCGGGTCGCACTGGCGGCGTCGGACGGGCCGGTGCTGCTCGTCGACGACCGGGTCGAGACCGGCTGGACGATGACGGTGGGCGCGAGGCTGCTGCGCGAGTGCGGCGCGCCCGCCGTGCTGCCCTTCGCCCTTGCCGTCACCACATGATCGCTGAGCAGCTCAGCGCTGGCGCGGGATAGCCAAGCTGGCTCGCCACGGAGGCTTCCCGTTGAAATCCCCAGCAGATATGGTCGATTCACGCGTTTAGCAGGATCGATTACCTAAGGTAGTCGGCCGGGGGAGGACATCGTGAAGAGGTATAGGTATCTGGCCGTGTTCGCAACGGCGGCCGGGCTGCTGACAATCGCCATCCCGGCGGCACAGGCAGGGACAGGCGGTGAGTCACCGCCTGCCGGCGTCGTATCGCCCACGCCTCCGAATAGTGTCCCGCACCTTCCCGCCAGCACGAGTCAGGTCGAGCAGATCCGCCAGGTGGTCCAGTGCGGCGGCACGATGTATGCGGTGGGCACCTTCACCACGATCAGGCGCAACAGCACGACCTACACCCGCAACAACATCTTCAGCTTCAGCGCCACCGCGCCGTACGCGGTGACCAGCTGGGCGCCCAACGTCGTCGGTACCTACGGCACGACGTCCAATGCGAGCAACACGCTGAACACGATCGGCGTTCGTCAACGGCAACTGCGCTGACGCGTATATCGGCGGCCACTTCACCTCGGTGAACGGCACGACCGTGAACAACATCGCCGAGATCAGCACGACCACCGGCAACGTCGTCACGACGTTCAAGTCGAACTGCCTCCGGAGTGGTGGAGACTATCCTCGGCGTCGGCAGTCATCTGCTGGTCGGCGGTCGCTTCACCAGCATCAACGGCGACACCACCGACCCGTACATGGCCAGCCTGAGTCCGGCGACCGGCAAGAGCGACGGCTTCCTGCACCTGAGCGTCTCGGGTAACTACCAGTTCGCCGGGGTGTCATCGAACGCCACGCACGTGTACAGCCAGCAGCTCAGCCCCGACCAGACCCTTGACCTGGTGGAGGGCGACTTCACGACGGTGGGCGGCCAGGCCAGGCAGCAGGCGTTCATGCTCAGCGTGAGCGGCACGTCTGCGACGGTGACCGGCTGGAACGCGCCCGAGTTCAACACCAACTGCGCCACGGTCGAGCCGTTCTACGTCCAGGCCGGGGCCTGGAGCCCGGACGGATCCACCGTGTACTTCGGCACCACCGGCTACCACCCGAACGGCGTGCCGGTCGGCGCCACTCCGCGAACCGGGCCCTGTGACGCCGCGCTGGCCTTCCCGACCACGCAGACCGCGGTGAGCGCCCTGTGGACCAACTACACCGGCTGCGACTCCCTGTATTCGGTGGCAGCCGACACCAAGGCCGCGTACTTCGGTGGTCACGAGCGGTGGTCGATGAACCCGGCGGACTGCGACGGCGCAGGGTCCAGGCGCCTACAACGCCCCGGGCATGGAGGGGCTCGACCCGGCGAACGGCGCGCTGTACATCAACGCGGCCGGCACCGCCGGCTACTACAGCCACGACCGAGGGCTCGGCGCTGACTACATGATGACGACCAGCGCCGGACTGTGGATCGCCAGCGACAACTTCGACAACACCCAGTATTGCGGCGGCGTCTCAACGCTCCGGGCTCTGCTTCCTGCCTTACTAGTGCAGTGGCTGCGGGAGCCCGAGGCGAAATCCCTCGGGCTCCCGGCGACCGTGACTTTGTAGTCGATGCTGCCGAGGCAGCGGCGTCGGCTAGGCGATACGGCCGGCGTAGCGGCGCAGGAATCCGTCGCCGCTGTCGGCCGTGACGGTCACGTCGTAGTACCCGTCGGCGTTCGCTGGCCAGTGGACGGTCTGCTTGTGGCCGCCGCCACGTGACGCTCTGCGGCTGGCCGGAGTAGTCGTTGGGCGTGAGGCTGAAGGCACCGGCTCATGCCCGTCGTTTTCCAGGGTGAGAATGAGCATGCGCTTGTGGCCGTCTGCGCTGCCGCGCGGTGACCTTCGGCACCTTCGCGGCCTTGTCTGGCTGGCCGGGACCACGGCGCCCGCGAACGAGGACAGGAAGCCGTCAGGGCCGTAAACCGAGAACGCGTAGTTGCCGCCGGTCGCGGTGGTGTCCCAGGTGTAGTGCTGGTCGTGGCCGCGAGTGACCGTGAACTGAGTGGCGGTCTGCGGCACGAAGTTGTCGGGGTAGACGGCGAGCGAGACCCCGACCTTCCCGCGGACCGAGAGCTTGGCCGTGACCAGTCCGCTGGTGCGGTTGACGGTCACGTCCGCCTGCGTCATGTTCAGGCGGGCCGGTGCGGCCGGGTTCCGGCTTCCTGGACGGGGAAGGTCTGCTGGCCCTCGGGCGGCGTCGCCACCTTGGGGAAGGCCTTCTCGGCGTCGGACTGGGTGATCAGCGGCACCGTGTCCGGCAGGTTCGGGATGGAGAAGTCGGGGTTCTTGAAGTCGAAGGCGGCCGTCAGGTCACCAGAGATCGACCGCCGCCAGTCGGTGATGTTGGCGGCGCGGACCCCGGTCCAGGTCTCCAGGAACTGGAGCATCGAGGTGTGGTTGTAGGTGTTCGAGTCCACGAAGCCGCCCCGGGTCCAGGGCGAGCAGATGATCATCGGCACCCGGTTGCCGAAGCCGATCGGCAGCCCGCCGATGAACTCGTCGTCACGCTCGCGTCGGGCGCCGGGGGCACCATGTGGTCGAAGTAGCCGTCGTGCTCGTCGTAGGTGATGAACAGCGCGGTGGAGTTCCAGAGCTCCTGGTTGCCCATCAGCGCCTCGAGCACCGTCCGGACGTAGTGCGCGCCGTAGCTCGGGCTCGCCGCCGGGTGCTCGGAGTAGTTGTCGGGCGCCACGATCCACGAGACCTGCGGCAGCGTTCCCGCGGTGGCGTCGGCGACGAACTGGGCCAGCACGTGGTTGACGTGGTTCGGGCCGAGCGGCGTGCCGGCGCTCGGCTGCCAGGGCTGGACGGCGCCGCGGATGGCCAGTTCCTGTCCGGCCGTCGTGGTCGAGTTCTCCGAGTCCTCGTACTGCTGGTAGAACCACAGCGGGTTGTCGCCGAAGTCGCCGACCCAGGCGTTGACGCCGCCGCCGTCCCCGACCTCGTGGTTGGTGTAGACCTGCCAGGTGATCCCCGCTCCCTGGAGCAGCTCAGGATAGGTCGTGAGGGCGTTGGCGCCCTTGAACACCGCAGCGTAGTCAGCTGGGTTAGTGATGAAGCCGCCGCTCGTGCCGGTCCAGAAGTACATCCGGTTCGGGCTGGTCGGGGCAAGGATCGCCTGGTAGTAACCGTCGCAGATGGTGAACGCGTCGGCCAGCGCGTACTGGAACGGTAGGTCGGCGCGGGTGAAGTAACCCATCGTCTGCTCGGTCTTGGCTGGGATGTAGTTGTTCCACAGGCCGCTGTTGCGGGCGCTGTGGTCGCCGGTCCAGCTGTGGTCAAGGTCGCCCGCGTTCTGGGCGTTGACCTTCGTCGAGTCCATGTGGAAGGGCAGCAGCAGGCCGCCGTCGGTCCGCTTGGTGTCCGGCTGCTGGAAGATGCTGGTGCCGTTCTGGTACCTCAGCGCCTGCTTGTCCGCGAAGCCGCGCACGCCCTGCAGGCTGCCGAAGTAGTGGTCGAACGAGCGGTTCTCCTGCATGAGGATCACGACCCGCTTGAGATCGCGGATCGTGCCGGTCAGGCGATTCGACCTTGCTGCTGCCGCGAGCGACCTCGGCGCCCGGGCGATCCCGCTGAGCTGTGCGCCCGCGCCCGCGGTGATCGCCACTCCGGCGGCAGTGCCGCCCAGGCTGAGGAACCTGCGGCGGGAGACGGCCTCCTTGAACGGCGTCGGTGTGCTGTAGTCGGTGCCGGACTCAGCCGGGCTGGCTGCATCTTCCCGGTGGTCTGAGTTGTTGGCGTCGATGACGTCCACGTCCTTTCACCAGTGACGTAACGAAACCACCCAAGGCAACACGAATCTCGTAAACAGCAGCAGACGCTCGGCGGGGATGACAGGCGAAATGGAGATGAACGTGGTACCCGCAGAGTCGGCGAGATGACCAAGGACCTGTCGGCAGATCAGCCAAGCCATGCTCGGCAGATCAGCCACGAGTAGTTCGGCAGATCCGCCACTCCGCGGGTAATCTGTTGCGGCAGCCTGCTGGTCATCGACGAGGTACAGCGGGTACCGGAACGGTTCCTGGCCATTGAGCACGAGGTCGACGTTGACTCGCGTCCTGGCAGATTTCTGCGAACCGGATCGGCTCGCCTAGCCGGATTGCGCGACATCCCCGATCTCTTGCCCGACGGTCAAGCGCCACCTGGACCTGCTCGACCTGATTGAGCCTGCGGCGCGCGCCACCCGACCGCGCCAGTCGGACCGCCGATAGAGACCTTCGTGCTCGGTGAGCTAGCACGGTCGTTCGGCGAACGGCTTCGTGCATGGCCCATCGCTACCCTATGGACACCCGCGCCTGACTCGAGTAACGCCTAACCGCAATCTGTGTCTTATATTGTTTTCATTTGATATGCCTTGGATAGGTGTCGCTGTCATTTTCTTTGCGCGCGATCATCCAGCAAGCGGATATATTGCCTAGGTGACCTACGCCTTCTGGTTGGCTTCGCCCAGTAATGTGCGAACCACGCCCACGTCGGTGCGGAAGTGAGCGATGGACAGACGACTCCTGCCCGTCAACGCCGTATTGGATCTCACGATCGCCGACGGTCTCAATCCTGCTCCGCTGGCAGGTGCGGGATGGCAAGTTTCGGGCCTGGAGGTGCCGGTTTTCGCGGGAACAGGGACTGTAGTTTGTGACGTGGTGTTGTTCAATGAAGCTACGGGCCATATCCTGGCGATTGAGGCAAAATCCGGAGCGAACGTCGAAACCGACCAGGCTCGCAAGCTCGCCGCTATCGATCCGCAGGATCTGATCGTTGCCGGTGGCATCACAGTGCCTCGAGCAGTGCCATTCCGGTGCGAGCCATTGCTCGTCTGCCTCGGCGAGCATGGTCGGCCCGAGTTCGGCAAGTCCGGACCTGGCCGCGGCGCTCGGTGGCGCGGTTAGCTTGGCGTATCCGATCGCTAGCATAATCCGGTTTGACCATCAGTCACCGGATGTAGTTTTCGATGAGCCAGTCCGAGCAGAGTTGATTGCAGAAATGGCCCGAGGCCGCTCAGCGGTCACTATTCGAGCGCTCGCCGAGCAGGTCACGTCGCACTTCCCGGTGTACGGTCGTAGGGCACAAGGCCAGCTCATCAAGAAAGTCGCTGCAGCGGTGCGACGGGCGGCAACAGCCGACCCGGAACGTCTGCGGTTCCAGCCGGCGACAGGCAGTACCGAGGCGAGAATAATCATCATACGGTCCCCGGAGCAGTTCGACCGGCGAGGCAGGACACAGGGCTACCAGGCGGTCTTCGCCGGACGTAATCGCCGTCGGCCAACTCCGCAGGTTCCGGAGCAGTTGGATTTGTTCAGCGTGCTGGACGACGCAGAGCTAGCCGCTTCCGAAGAAGTGTACGAAAGTGGTAGTGACAGCAGCGATAACGTAGCAATTCGCCAGGAGACTGGTGATGTGGATGTGCCAACAGCGCTGCGACAGCGGCAAGATCGAGAGCAGACAGCTACGAAGGAGGCTTCGCGCGATGATGACAAGGGCTGATCTTGCCCGGCGCGTACCCCTGGACGGCGTTGTCCCTGCCAAGAGCTTCGTCCTAGAAGTGCATACCGACGATCCGCCCGGCTACCTGAGTGAGATCGCGGGCCGAGGCAACGTCGAGCCGACTCAGGATGCCTACCTGTCCCGCATCTTCGTGCCCTCTGCGGGCGAGTTCTGGGTTGACCGCCTGAACCGGCGCTTCTGGATCTTCCATACCATCATGCCCGGTGCTGCGGCTGCTTCATGGCTGACGGACAAAGTCGAGTCCCGGCGGGACACGGACTGGATGTGGCTGCCGTCAAGCCACCTGCGACACATTGCGCCCAGCGCGGCGCCGCACCGGGTTCGTACCGACTTCGACGGCACTAGCCTGGTTGCGGACGGCGATGCCGCATCCGATCTACGCGTCCAGTTGACTGGCTCGCACGCCGAGCGGTTGCTTGACCAGATTTCCGCAATGCCTGAGTACCGCGCTTCGGTGAGCTTCAGCAGCGTGGAGATCCATCTCGACGATCCGGAATTCGGCGTGCTCCGCGAGGCCGTGAAACGCTCAGGGTTGTTCGCGGCGCGCGGTGATGACTTCGCCTACCATGCGCAGTTTGTGCGAAGCGCGATTGGCCGCTACGCGGAATTTGTCGAGACTGCTGAGGCAATGGCGCTCGGTTTCAGACAGCTACCTGTGGCCGCTGTCGTGGCGCAGGATTTTGCAGATGAAGCGTCGCTTGGTGACTACGTGGGTGCATCATTCACTGGAACGCCGATTGGTATCAGGTTCTCACGCCAGATCGCAGACCTGCCTGGGTTCTGCGAGGAGGTATTCAGCTCGAAGGCACCGTTCCGATTGTGGGGCCAGCCAGTCGTGGTTGGCGACCAGGCGTTCGTTGATGCCGTGGATCTGCACATCGGGCGCCGCATGAGGGTAGAAGTGGGACGCGATTGGATGCGCATCTATCTAGATGCCGGGACGTGCGGAAACACGGTAGCGCGCTTGGTCAGTAACCTCCAGGCCAGATTCGATGGGGCATTGTGGCTCACCCACCCAGACCTCCAGATAGCAGCTAGCCTCCAGCCGCCTGCCGCCCTCGTCACGGGGTGACCCGTAGTTTTCGGATCTCGGCGAGCGTATGGTCGAACGATGATCTGTGCGGTGGCCAGTGAGAGGCCGCATTACCGTGACCGCGACCACTAAGAAGTCGATGCGGTGCTCGAATCCTCTTCAGGCGAGTGATCGCCATCGAAGTCAAGGCCGCCGAAACCGTCCGGCCCGAGGACTTCCGAGGCATCAGGCAACTCGCCCGCCGATTCGGCGACCAGCTTCTGGCCGGGATCGTTCTTCACGCAGGAGGTCAGGCCCTGTCGTTCGGCGAACGGCTTCGTGCATGGCCCATCTCTACCCTGTGGACACTCGCGCCTGATTCGAGTAACGCCTAACCACAGTTTGTCATGGGTCAGTCACCGGATGTAGCTTCGAAGGTGACGACGGAGAGGGTGTTCGCGTCCTCGCTGGTGACGTAGAACGTGCCATTGCGGGCAGTGAGGCAGTCGGAGACGCGGAACGCCGGGATCTTGCCGAGGTGCCCAGTGGCGAGGGCCTGGCCGTCGCCCGGATCGAAGATCTGCAGTTCGCCGCCTGAATGCGGCGTGTGCAGCGCGATGCCGAGAAGGCGCAGTCGCGGGCTGGCAGCCGTGCATTCGGGGGCCTGGGGAGAAATTGCCCTGGTATAGATGACTTTGTCCGTGCGAGTGCTGACGGCGAAGAGGCCGCCGTCCTTGGCGCCAGGCCCGACCACGGTCACGAAGAGCTGGCGGCTGGCGGAATCGTCGGCGATGGAATTCGGCCCGAGGGTGGTGCCGAGCAGGATCGGCGTGCCCAGCTTGTGATTCCTCCCGTTCATGGGCAGCACGATGCCCCGGCAGTCAGAGGAAGTGCAGGCATAGCCGTAGCCCGCTATGTACAGGCGGTGGGTCGCCGGGTCGACGGTCAGTGCGTTCGCCTGGACAGGCAGCGGGACCGATGCCACGACTTTGCTCGTTCTGGTGCTGATGACCCGGAGCAACTCGCCGGAGGCGGCCCGGCTGTTGCCGCCCGCCGCGTAGACGCGACCTGCCTTCGGGTCGATGGCCAGGGCTGGGAGCCCCGCGAAGCCGACCGGGATCGCGGCGATGACCTTACTCGTGGCGCCATTGATGACCGTGATCGTGCGACCATCGGTGCCGCCGACATAGATGCGGTCGGCCTTGTCGTTCACCGCTATGGAAGGAAAGAAGCTCGTGATCTTGACCGGTATGGTCGCGAGCACCTTGCGCTTTCCCAGGCCGACCACGGAGACGGTCTGGTCCAGCCTGTTCACCACGTAAGCTCGCCCGGTGACGGTGTCGACCGCCACTGCGTCTGGTCCCCGGCCGACCTTGATCGTGCGAATCCGGATCGTGACTTTCCCGCTCTGGGCCGCCGCTCTCGCCTGACCGGCCTTGCCCGGCGAAGCCGTCGCCCGGGTTGGGGGCAGCGCCAGCGCGGCAGTCAGCGCCAGGCCGGCGGCGCAGGCCCGGCCTGCTCTGGCCAGCCCGGTGTTCCGTGGCCCTGCCGGTCGTCGTCGGATCGTGAGCGTCCCGCCGCTGTTCACGGACAACCTTCTTTCCCTCCACGGGTCGTCGACGAGGCCGGCTACATGCTCGCCTCCGGGCTCGGGCCGAAGGTCGCCCGCCGGCATTGCCGATGATATTGCCGGCGCGGCGTACGACCTCGCCGGGTGCGATGGACTTGCTGTACTCGGACCGGTTCGGCGGGTGCTGCCTGGTATCCAGCGACAATGCGGATGAACGGGTGGATACTCGCGCCTGCTAGGGCCGCTCGACGGGATGCAGGTGCGCGCTCAGGCGCGATCCGCTGGTTGTGAAGACACCCCCGCACTCCTCGCGCACCGAGCAGGCGACGCATACCGGCAGGTAGTCGTTCTTCCAGTCGCTGATTGAGCGGACTGCGAACGGCCATAGGCGGCTTTCGAGCACGCAGAGCTGGTGGTTGTAGATCTTGGTGCTGATGCCCGCATCGGTCAGGCACTGGGTAGCCTCGGCGAGCTGAGGCTGGTAGTCGACCGGGTCGATCCAGACCTCACGCGAGTTCGGCCTGGCCAGTCCGGTCATCTCCAGGCCCATGAGCGCGACTTGGTCGACGAACGGCAGGTTGCGCGCAATGAAGACAGCGAGATCCCGGAGAATCGGCACAGTGTGGCGCTGGACGACGACGCGGATCTCTATGCGCTGGCCCAGCGAGGCTAGATTCAGGATGCCGTGGATGGTCTCCGTGAAGGCACCCTGGGCCTGGACTATGTAGTCATGCAGGGCAGGCTCGGGGGCGTAGACGGGGATGCCGACCATGATGTCGGCGAGGCCGACCTGGGCGTAACGATGAGCGTAGTGAGGGTCAGCGAAGCGTCTGCCATTTGACAGAAGGTGAATGGAAAGATCAGGACGAGTGCGCTGGCAGTGCTCGAGCAGCTCGATCAGGGCGTCGCCGCGGAGTGTCGGCTCCCCGCCGGTAAGGCCCAGGCTATGCGCTGACGGTGGCAGGAGGCTGATGATGCGCATGGCGCGCTCGAACAGCCAGCTGTCGTCGCGGTCCTTGGGCGGCTGCGAGCACATCAGGCAGTAGTTGTCGCATTGCTCGGTCAGCAGCAGGCTGTTGTGGGTAGCGGTGCTCTTCCACAGGACGTTGAGTCTCCGGCCGTCTGGCGAGACTGCGATGACATCGCCCGCCGTGAGGTGGTCGAGTTCTGGCGGCAGCTGAATGATCGCGTCAGCGGCTGAGGTCGTACTGAACGCAAGCCTGGGGCTGCGCGATGGTGTCCCGGCCTCCGATCGGCTCAGAAGGCGCGCCAGGGGCAGGCCCTCGGCGTCTTCATCAGCATGGCCGATCCGCCAGAGGTCCGGTGTTATAGGTTCGGCCAGGTCCTGCGGTGTCGTTCTCCCCGACAGCTTGATCATCGCTGAGCCCATCGCCAGAAGAGGTCTCGCGCATAAGGGTCTTCGCGTGTCCTCCGGAGGATGGCGGTAAAGACTCCCATATTGCGCTGGCAGAACGCAGACATGGCCTTGTGGCCGACGAAGTCGTTCATGGTCGCGTGATGGAAGACCGGGTCCGCTCCGCAGTAAGGCTCGAACGCGCAGGTGCTGCACATGGGAGCGCTTAGTGTCAGGGACTGCTCCAGCGGCAGCAAGAGTTTCTCAGAGAGCATGATGTCCTCGTAGCTGCTCATTTCGACATTGCCGAGCCGGAAGGTGTGGTCGTTCATCTCCGCCAGCATCCGGCCCTCGTCTGAGGCGTAGATGTCGCCGTCGTAGTTGTAGACCAGCGCGCCTATCCCGATGCCGGCTGGCGAGGTCAGATCGACGTAGCCAGGGTCGTCGTTGCTGAACATCTTCTTTGCGATGAGCGCGGCGTAGGTCTCCACCATCGGTATCCCGCGCTTGTTCAAGCTGATGATGTGATCGAGTCCGCTTTCGTAGAACGCGAGCCATCGGCTGACGCCATAGCCTGCGCCACCGCGCTTGCGAAGCGCGAAACCATAAGGCGAGATCGGTCGTAGGAAGACATGACGCAGCCCCAGTTCCGCGTAGAGGTCGATGATCTCCGGGGCGCGATCCAGGCTTGCCTCGCTCGTGGTCATCAAGGCGCTCACCCGATCCGGCCCGAGACGGTCTTGAACCGCGCGGATGCCGTCGACTGCTCGCTGCCAGCTGTCTTGACCCGGTCGTCTCCGGTTGTCGTTGTGGAGGTCCTGCGGCCCGTCGAGGGACGTGGACAGGTAGACCTCCTCGCGGGCACAGAAATCCAGGACCTGATCATCCAGAAGCGCGAGATTCGTAGTGATCACGAATGCGAGCTGCTTGCCGCGGTCTTCATTCAGCTGCCTGGCTTCCCGTGTTATCCACTGCACCAGCGGGAAATTCAGCAAGGGCTCGCCGCCCTGGAATTCGATTTTCAGGTGCGGGGACGGGGAACGGAACGCGAGCCGAAGCGCTTTGGCCGCAGTCTCCTCGCTCATGTCGTATTCGCTGTGTGCCGAAGACTGACGTGAGACCTGGCAATAGCGGCAGGTGTGCTCGCACCGCAAGGTGACGACGAACATATGGAGTCCGGTCGACTCGGACAGCCGGCGCAGGCGTGTCCTCAATTTGATCGCGAGCAGTTCTGCCGGAAGGCGTTCACCTGGCAGCTGGACTCAGGTGCTTGGCCCGCAGTTCGGCGAGGACTCCCTGGTCAGTGCAGGTGCCGTCAAGGATCGCCAGGAACTGCGCTTCGCTCACGAAGACCTGCTCGCCTACCAGATTGGTCAGCAGGATGACACCGTCGTCAAACCGGTGGAACCGCAGTGGCAGCAACTCCCAGCTGCCGGGGCCAATCGCCGTCACCTGACGAGGGATCAGTGTCGTCATGAAGCCGTTTCCCCGGCCTCGACCCAGACCAGTCTGGGAGAAGGCAAGCGCGAAGATGAGATTACGCAACGGCTCAGTCTGGTCCGCTATCCGGATCCGCAGCGTCTGGTCGATGACCTCTGTGCGAAGGCGATGGGCTAGTTCATGGTCATCCTCGGCTCGGTTCCTGGCGTACAGGGAGCAGACGAATCTGCCGTCCGAGCGGGTGATATCGACGGTCATCACGTCGGCTACGGCATAGACCGCCCGCTGCAACGCGTCGAGCTGGACTGTGGCCTCGTCGAATGTGATCCTCAGCGTCGGTTCGCCGCAAGTCTCGTTGCTCATCTGGGATGCCTTTTCCGGCGGTAGATGATGAGACCGTCAGGCCGGCCAGCATCGTCACCGCCACGGCTGTCTCGGCGCCCGCATCGGGATCATCAGGCTTGCCGTGGTTGCTCGTGAGCCGCGGGCTGATGGTCGCGATCGGGGTGCGGGGGATGCTCGAAGGTGACGCTGATCTGTGGTTCAGCGATCCTGCCCCCGGTGACGTGTGCTGATGCTGGCGCGCACGCGAGTGTGGTGACGAGGCGGCCTGCGAGCTTGGCTGAGGCGATGGAGTTTGGCTCGGCGTCGGCGTCGGCGATGGGGTTACAGGGCTTGACGAGAAATGGGAGGTGTGCGAGCTATGCGAGGCATGTGAATTGTGCGAGCCCGAATAATGAGAGTAATGCGAGCTATGAGAAGCATGGCTGGAGTGGGAATAGTGGGCTGCTGGTGCCGCGCCACCGCCTTTCGCCGGAAGTGCAAGTAACGGGAAGGACACGGCTGGACCGTGGTCGCGCCTTTCCGGCGGCTTCGCGGCGGCGAGCCCTGGTGTCGCGGCCACGGCCACAGCAGCTATGGCAGCGCTTAGCGGGAGTATTTGTAGCCGTCCCATTCTGAGGAGATTAGCAAGAACTAAACCAGGTGTCTGGCGGATAGCAGTTATCTCGGCGCGAAAGTCGAGTATGCGCGTCTTGGCCGGTCTCCCCGGACGCGGTGACTGCCCTACGTAAGTAATGCCCCGCATGGCATCGCCAGGCGGGGCATTACTGTCGTTGTGTCCTGCGGGGATCGTTAGTGGTTGCCGAAGACGGTGACTGGTCCGGTTACCGTGTTGCCGGAGTAGGTGAAGCCTCCGGTGTTACCGGTAATGGTCAGCGGGCCGTGCACGGTGTTGGCGACGAAACTCACTCCGCCGGTGCTGCCAGTGATCTGAACCGGGCCCGTGATGATGTTTCCCGCGCAGTCCGCGCCGCCGATCAGGACAGGTCCCGTGGTGCCGACGGCGGTCAGTGGTCCTGAGCTATGCGCCCCGCACATGGTCAGTGCGGCTGCTTTAGCAGCGGTCAGCGGGCCGTTGATCGTGCCGTCGTTCACGTAGAGGGCTCCGCCAGCGAAGATGGTGATCGGGCCGTTGATCCTGCCGCCTGCGTCCACGCAGACCGCCTGACCAGCGAGGATGTTCAGCGGGCCGTTGCGCGTGGTGGTGATGCACGGCTGAGGGAAGTTGACCGTGATCTGGACGCTGACGGTGCCGGTGGCGAAGTCGTCAGTGTCAGCGGGGGTGAAGGTGGCGGTCAGGGTATGGGTCCCTGGCTGCAGTACGGTGCCGGCTGGCGGGCTGTAGCTGAAGCTGCCGGGCACGGACGCCGTCGCGTCGAGCTGAGTGCCGGACAGGGGCGTGCCGAACGTGATGGGAGCCGGCGTCGCCCAGGTCAGGGTCGGGGTGGCACGGACGTAGGTGTACTGGTCGGCGCTGGTGACCGGACTGGTGCCGGCCGGGGTGGTGACCGTGACGTCTACCGCGCCGGCGGCGTGGGCCGGAATGGTGGCGGTGACCTTGAAGGCGTTGACGACGGTCACGTTGGTGGCCGGGGTGCCGCCGAACATCACCTTGCCGGCGCCTGCCAGGCCGGTGCCGGTGATCGTGACGGTGCCGCCACCGGACGGCGCTCCCTGGCCGGGGTTCACCGAGGTTACGGCGAGCGGTGCGGGGGCCATGGCGATATTGAACGGCAGGCTGCCCACGGCGATGGTGCCGGTGACGGTGTTCGTGCCCGTGTCGATGGCGGAGACGCTGTTGCTGCCGATGTTGGCCACGAAGGCGGCACCGCCGAGCTGGTCGGCTACGACGCCGTCTGGTGCCGAGCCGACGGGGATGGTGCCGGTAATGGTGCCGGTGGCGGTGTCGATGACCGACACAGTGTTGCCGTTCGCGTTGGTGACGTAGGCGGTGGTGCCGTCAGGGGTGATCGACACTCCCTCAGGACCGTTGAGGCCGCCGATGGTGGCCGTGATGGTATTCGTCGCGGTACTGATCACGGAGACGTTGTTGCTGTTGAAGTTGACTACGTAGGCGGTCGTCCCGTCCGGAGTGATCGCCACGGACGTCGGGGTCTCGGCGGTGGGGCTGGCGATGGTCGCGGTGACTGTGGACGTAGCGGTGTCGATCACCGAGACCGAACTGCCGACGAAGTTGGCCACGTACGCTTCGGTGCCGTCGGGAGTGAACGCGATGCCGTCCGGCTGGTCGGCGGTGGGGACTTCCGCGGTGATCGCAAGGGTACTGGTGTTGATGACGTCGATTCCGGCGACGACCGGGCCGAGACTGAGATCGCATCCCACGTACAGCAGGGAGCCGTCAGGGGAGACGGCCACGGCATCAGGAACCACGCCGGTTGGAATGGTGGCTGTCACCGTGTCCGTGGCGGCGTCGATCACCGAGACGTCGCTGCTGCCTTCGTTGGCGACGTAGACGGTGGAGCCGTCCGGGGAGACGGCGACGTCGATCGGGTCGGCGCCGACCGGGATGGTCGCGGTCACCGTGCCCGTCGTCGTGTCGATGACCGAGACCGTGCCGCTGCCCACGTTCGCGACGTAGGCGAGCCGGTCCCCGGTGCTGGCCTGTGCGGGCGCGGCCGCGCCGACTAGGGCGGTCACGGCGAGCGCGGCGAGCAGCGTGCTCGCGGACAGGGCGGCGGCGGCACGCCTTAATGGCATCCTGCCGCCAGGCGAGAATAGTGAAGCTGGGCCAAAGGACATGAAAATCCCCCTCTTTCCATTCGCATAGCGCGGCAGGGACCAGCCATTAGATCCCTGTCACGCGCAAGGTCGTTCAATGCGGGAGGACGCGGCAGGTCAGGTGCAGGCGCACGGCGCGATTTTGTGACAGCTCTCGCTGTTTTAGCGTGATCTGTCGCATAAAGAGAGCAGAGATCAAGAGAATTCACCCCGAAGCAGGAACTGTGCCCCCGGCAGCTCCAGATGACCATTCCCCCTACGTCTGTGGCCTGCGGACACATTGACGTCCGCGGCCATTATGCCCAGCCAGTTGGCGGTCTTAGCCGTTGCCGCGCTAACTAGTGGTCCATTCGCAAGAATCTCCCTGATCAATGATGATTCTCTCGCGAATGAAGGTAAACGCGGCGGCCTTGTGCTACAGGTCGTTCTGCTGGGGTGACTACGCTGGCGACTGCCTGCTCTCGGGCGGCGCAGGCGACGCGGGGGCTGCGCATCCCGCGCAGGTCGGTATGCTGCCGACGTGGGACTGGTGACAACGGCCAGGATCTTGTTGCCTGGAGCGGGCGGAAAGAGGTCACCGGTGAGCGAGAACACGGTCAGGCTGGCGGTGCTGATTGACGCAGACAACGCCCAGCCGAGCATTACTGAGGGGCTGCTGGCGGAGGTCGCCAAATACGGGACCGCTCACGTTAAGCGAGCCTACGGGGACTGGACCGGCACGAGCCTGCGGGGCTGGAAGGATCAGCTGCTGGCGCAGTCTATTCAGCCGGTGCAGCAATTCGCTTACACCACCGGGAAGAACGCCACCGACACGGCCATGGTGATCGATGCCATGGATCTGCTGTACTCGGATCGGTTCGACGGATTCTGCCTGGTGTCCAGTGACAGCGACTTCACCAGGCTGGCTGCCCGGCTGAGGGAGTCGGGCCTGACAGTGTACGGATTCGGCGAGCGCAAGACGCCTAAGCCGTTCGTCGCCGCCTGCGACAAGTTCATCTACATCGAAAACCTGCGCCGCGAGGCTGCTGCCGATGCCGGGTCGCCCGATGCGGCACCGGCTGCGGCGCCGCGTGCTTCGGCGGCTCAGCTCAAGCGCGACGCCGCACTGGTGAGCCAGCTGCGCGGGGCGGTGGAGGCGGGGTCGGACGATGACGGCTGGGCTGCCCTAGGCCACGTGGGCACGCTGATCACCAAGCAGCAGCCGGACTTCGACTCGCGCAGCTACGGGTACGCCAAGCTCAGTGATCTCATGGCCGCGACCACGCTCTTCGAGCTTGACCGCCGCAGCTCAGGCGACGGCAGGCCGGGTGCTATCTATGTCCGTGACAAGCGTCACCCCCAGCCCGCCAGGAAAGCCAAGCCGGCAACGCGCTGATCCGCGCCGGCAGTCCGCGTCAGCGCAGGAGACCGACGTAGCGCGACAAACCATGCTCGACCTGTGCCAGGTCATCCCGCGAGAGGTAATCCACGAGCTCGCCGGCGACATAGGAGACGTCGATGGTGCGGACCTGGTCGATCAGGATCTTCGTCGCGCGCCCCGCGATGACGACTTCCGGCCTGAAGACGGACGCTTGCGCCCCGGTCGAGGTCGGGATGACGGTCACCGTTGACCAGGCGTCCTGCTCGAGGCTGATGACGAGCCCGAGTCGCCGACCGCGCTGTTCGTGGCCACGTTTGGCATCTCCCAGGTCTACCGGGTAGACCGCACCGCGGATCATGCGCGGTCCTGCGGCCTGGCCTGAACCGTGAGGCTGGTGCCGGCAATCTGGATCCTGCCATCGGCGTCATATTCCCACGCGTCCGGTTCGGCGGAGAGATCCTCGCTCCGCAGCCTTCGCATGTCGACGCGGGCACGCTGCTCCCATGCCTCGCGGTCTAGCAGTCGCAGCGCACGGCGGATGACGTCGCTGGTCGTTTCGTCCTCGCGGCGGTTGGCTTCGATGACGCGGAGGTCTTCTTCGGTGGGGCGGAATCCAACGCTCATGACCCAACTGTACAACAACTGTTAAACAACACTGGTTGCCAGTCTGGCCGGGCTCAGCTGCGCCGGAACATGCTGGTCAGAGCCAGGCCCCGCACGAGAACGATCGCCCCGTAACCACCCCGGCCTCCGCCCCACCCCGGCCTCCGCTCCGGCCCGGCTCCAGACCCCCCGCCCCCGGCCCGTCGTTGTGAGTTTGCAGGTGCTGGGGCGCGGTCGTTGTGAGTTTGCTGGGGCTCGGTCCGGGGGTGCGGGGCCGTGCCGCGCGGTGGTTGTGAGTTTGCTGGGTTAGAGCCATGCCTCTCCGTTGGCGAGGTCGTTGTCGCCCGGGTACTGGGTGAGGATGTTCTCGAGAGCGGTGATGATCTTGCCGGTGTCGGCTTTGGTGCGGCGGTAGGTGTCGGGGATGAAGATCATGCCGTAGTGGCCGGGTCCGCCGGGGGTGATGGATTCGTGGTGGAGTGGCCGGAAGTCGCGGAGGTTGTTGGTGACGATGGCGCGGTGCTCGGCGCGGGCGAGGGCGAGGACGTCGGGGTCGGAGAGAGCCTCGCGGTCGGGGTGACCGGCGACGGATTCGGCATCGTGTCCGCGTTCCCGCAACTCGCGGGCTATGGCCGGCGTGAGCATCTCGTCGAGGAGGAGCCTCATCGTCTGAGTGCTTCATGGCCGGCAATGTAAGCGTTGTGGGCTTCGGTGGTTTCGTGGTCGTTGAGGTCGATGAGCTCATCGATCTCGGCTTTGAAGGTGCCGTAGTAGGAGATGGCGGCCTGGATGAGGCCGACTGGGATCTCCAGGTAGCGGGCCGCCTCTGCGTGGTCGCCGTCGTTGTCCCGGACGACGGCGATGATCTCCCAGACGTCCTTTCCGGTGCCGACGAGGCGTGCCCGGCGGCCTGCGGGTCCGTCGGAAAAGCGGACGAGGGGGTGTTCGTCCATCCTCAGACCTTCTTCGACGTACCGCTGGGCGAGGGTGCGCGGGGGGAGGTGCGCGCGTCTGGCGCGGTTGCCGAGGCGAGTGAGGGTGGCGTCGCTCAGGCGGACGCTCAGCGGCAGGCTCATGTAGTCCAACGTAGCATAGTGCACTACCGTGTAGTGCAAGCTACTTGCGGATGAAAGTGAGGGCCAGCCCTGGTTCGTGCTGGCGGGCTCGCAGGGTCTTCGCCGGGGCCTCAGTCCGGGTCGTAGCGGGACAGCCAAGAGCAGGAAGGTGCTACTTGTTGCTGTTGGCGGGGTGGTTCTGACAGCACCATGGTCCTACTTACTGTCGTCCTGACAGCAGTAAGTAGGACCATGGTGTCGTCGAGATCGGCCGGCCGACCGGCCGAGCCTGGCCGACCGGGGCGACCCCGGGTGTGGCCCGGGGGCGCGCTCGCAAAAGCCTGCGGCCGGCTTTCCGCCGCGCGCGCCCGTCGGCGCCCAGGAGGCGGACGCGGCGGCTTGGTCTTTGCTAATTCGCCAGGTTGCGCGGGTTCTCCAGGATGCGCAGGGCGTTGATGAAGTCTTGCCCGTTGGGCGTTCCTATGCCGGTCATGTTGTCGTAGCCCTTCAGGGTGACCTGCCCGGTGTAGCCGGCCATGCCGGGGTCCTGGTCTTCGAAGGTGGTCAGGAGCTGCTGGCCGCCGCACAGGGCGTCGACGCACGCTATCCCCCGAAAGAGCGCGGGGGTGCTTGCGGTCAGCGGCAGGACGTCGTGCACGGCGCCGGTCCCCGCCAGCCGGTAGAGTGCCGGATTGATCAGCCCGAACGGCTCGGGCTGACCCTGCTGGGCGGCGGTCACCATCCCGGCTATGAGCGGCGTGGACAGGCTAGTCCCGCCGATGGGAGCCAGGCCGAAACTGGGCGGGGCGCTGGGATCGCTGGGGTCGAAGGTCAGCAGCCCGGTGCCGAACGCTGTGAACGAGTCGGCGTCGGCGCTGATGTCGGGCACCACCCGGCCTGGTTCAGCCGAGCCGGGGCTCAGGGTCAGGGCCGTCGGCACCACTTGCTTCTGGTAGGCAGGCTCGGGCCAGATCACGCTGGGCCCGCCGCCGCTGGCACCC
This sequence comes from uncultured Actinomycetota bacterium, assembly GCA_963737865.1. Lineage (GTDB taxonomy): Bacteria > Actinomycetota > Actinomycetes > Streptosporangiales > Streptosporangiaceae > Chersky-822. Next base: position 532,812 of record CAVTUG010000003.1, read on the forward strand.
TGCTCGCCTTCGAAGACCCACTGGCTGCCCTGCAGCAGGGACGTCCCGGTGGACCAGCCGGTCTCGAACAAGCGATTGTCCTGCTGGCCAATCCCGAGCGTGGTGCCACCCACCGCGATGGCGAAAGGATCGTTGGCCGGGGTCTGCGTGCCAGAGCTGTCACCGGAAGAGAAGTACATGCCGACGCCCTCAGCGGCAGCCTGCACCAGGAACGAGTGCTCGATCTTGGTCAGGATGGCGGGCTGATCTTCGCCCCCGCCATCCCACGAGTTCGAGGCGATCGAGGCGAGCGGGTGGCCGCCGGTCCCATCGAGAATCGCCTGGTCTGCGTCGAATAGCCCTTGAAACCCGAAGTTACCATTGTCGCAGCCGTCACCGCCGACCACGAGCTGGTTCGCCGACGTAGCCATGTCGTAAGACGCCTCGACGTCGAGCTGCTCTTCGATGTTGCCGAGGTCACCGCAGGCATTTCCGCGACCGAGCAACACTTCCGCGTAATGGCTGGCCGAAGGGGCGGGTATCCCCATGACCCTCGCGTAGTCCTGGAGGGTCAGGAACATGTCCGGGGTCAGGCCGAGCTCCACCAAGGCGATCGTCTGGCCTTCGCCGGTGTTGCGAGCATTAGCGCCATAGACCGCTCTTAGCTGCCTGGCGGTATACCCGCACTGCTCGGTAGGAAATGCCGTTACCCCGAATTGCTCCGGCAATCCGGACGCTTCGTGCTGATCGTAATAGTGAGAGCAGGACGGACTGCCGCCAGCTGTCACGGCGGGCCGTCGCACCACGCCTCGCACCACGCCTCGGGCTGGCTGACTACCCGGCTCCGTGAACGGGAGGACGGGCGCGGCATTGTCGAGGCCGGTGACGCCGAGCACGCTGCTGTCAAGGTCGGCAGGGATCGAAACGGGCCGGTCGTTCGCACGGAGCCGGTGCGTTCCGGCGTTGGCGTTCGCTGATGCCCGGTACAGCTTCAGCCGCACCCGGAAGGCCGCGTCGATCTTCGCGACTGTCGCGGTTGCCCGCACATAGGAGCGCTGCGAGTCGGCATGGACGGCACTGAAGCCCTCGGCGCGCAGCCACGTTTCGACCTTGCTCGCCTCGCTGCGCGTCGGTCCGAAGCGCGCGGAGTATCCATCCGGGCTCAGGTAGCTGTGGAAAAGACGGCTGCCAGGCGTGCTTACCGCCATGGCGAATCTTTGCGCCGCCGCCCGCGGCCTCAGCCACACCTGAACTGAAAGCCTGCGTGACCTGGCGACCTCGCCGATTGCCCTGGCATGGTTCGTGAACGGCGCCACGCTGCCGGCGAGGGGCGTGACCGGCGGCCGGCTAGCTGCCGCCGCGGCTCCGCTCCCGCCGCCAGCCATCATGCTCGCCGCCGCAGCCGTGCTGATGGCGCAAAAGAGCATCCTTGTCCTGGACATGATCTCCCTGCCGTTTGTGCGCGCCCAGCCAATCGGAATCCGCTGTCGGTCCCGGTCAATACTTACATACCGGGCCGAGTTAGTGCACCTGGGTTCAAATGCCAAGGCCGAGGTGATCAAGTATGAAAGCCAGGACATCGGCCTCGTCCTGGCTATCTTCGGTGACTGAGGAATGGCCAAGGTGGCCGGTGTCATCGATCCGGAGCAGGACGTCGCCTGGCTGAGGTGGTAGCCGCGCGGACGGCGCTGGCGAAGCGCAGCGACTCGGCCACTGCACGCGCGCGTCGCGTTCCCCACCGTGAGGAAGAACGCGGGGTAGGGGGCAGGATGCACATTTTCCAGCGGGGAAATTCCCGCTAGCATCGCCCGGACTCCGGGGTCGGTGTGCGGATTTCCCCACTCGTCCCATTCGGGGCCGGTGAGGGCCGCATCGGTGTCCAGCAGGATCGCAGGCAGTCGAGGAAGGGCGTTTCCAGCACGGCCGCCGTGAACAGCTCAGGAGCCTGGTTGACGGCCGCTCCCACGACCACCGCCCCGGCGCTGCGGGCCCGGGCGATGATCAGGCCCGGCGGAGCCCAGCCCTGATCCACCAGGTAACGGGCGGCAGCGAGGTAGTCAGCGACCGCGTTGGGCTTGCGCAGGCCCCGGCCGGCCTCGTGCCAGTCGGCCCCGAGGTCACCACCGCCGCTGACATGGGCCACGGCGAAGGCGACGCCCCGGTCGTGCAAGGACAGCCGGAACGGCATATAGATCGGGTCGAGGGGGACGCCGTAGGCGCCGTGGCCGTACAGGACGGTCGGCAGCGGGCCTCTCGTCCGGGTGGCCTCAGCAACGTCAGCGGAACGGCGACCTGGCCGGTCGACGGAAATTTCAGCCTGATGATGTTCACTTTGCCGACGGAACGGCCGCCGCCGGCCCTGCGACGCGGGCGGCCGCCCGAGTGCTGTCGCTGGGTGCGCCGACGCTGGTCACCTGGGCGGAGCCGGAACCAGCTCGGCCGGGTCCTGCCACGACTCTCGCAGGAGGTCGGTCACGCCGCGCTGCCGCAGCCCGGGCACGATCTCGATGGATGCTCGGTCGTCGGCCTGCCGGGCCGCGGCGGCGGCGAACTCGACCGCCTCGGCGCGCTGGCCGTGCAGGCCGACGCGGATCAGGCGCTGACCGCCGTCGGCGCGCTCGATCAGGAGCACATGCCGTCGGCGCAGACCAGGTCCTCCAGGCAGGCGCCGCCGGTGCCGCATAGGAGCACTGCCAGGTCGCCGGGCGTCCGGAGTCGCGCCGGGCAGGCTCGAGGTGGGTAGAGCCGGTCGGGCTCTCCTGCGGCTGACCAGATCATCGCGGCGGAATCGGCCCAGCAGTCGGCGCGCACCCGGTCGGCTGGCTCGGGGGTTCCAGTGGGATCAGCCGGTCGTCTTCGCTGAGCAGCCACATCCGGGAACTGCTGTGCGTCTGCGCGGTGAGCAGCACGGCCGTCCCGTCGCTGCTCATCCGCACGTCAGCGAACTCGCTCTCCGACGCCACGGCGTAGATCTGCCGGGCAGGGCCGGCGGCGGGATCCGCCACGTGCACCGACGACGGGGACATGCGCGTCGTCGAGGAGGGTGAACAGCACGGTTCCGCTGCGGGCATCCCAGGCGAGCGTCGGGCCAGCGCCCTGCGCCAGGGTTCGCGTCTGTGCTGGCCTGCTCAGTTCGCAGGCGCGCACCAGGTGACGGTCGCTGCCATAGGTGTCGACGGTGTAGTACACCGTGTTCCCGGCTGGGGGGACGACCAGGTCCCCGATGAGCCGCTCGGTGCCAGGCTCGTCCTGCGGGCGAAATCAAGGAGGATGTCAGGCTGGGGACGGTCGGTCAGCAGGCAGGGCAGGTCTGATCCTGGGGGGACCGCCAGGATCAGGGCGGGGCCGCCGATCCGGTCGTAGACCGCCATCGGGGCGAGGCTCTGCTGCAGGACCCGGCCCTTGAACTCGCCCGCGAGGACCCGGCGGAGCGGCGACAAGCGCTCGGCGGCACCATGCCAGCGGCGAGTTTCCGCGGCCTTCATGACGCTCAGGTCCGCTGCTCCGGGCGCGGAGGATGGCGCTATTGGGCCACCTCCGTGGAGACCTGCGCTGGTGCGTCTGGTGCGTCTGGTGCGTCTGGTGCGTCGTTGACCGGCCCGCGCCGGGCGGCTCTGCGGCTGAGGAACGTGCCGAACAGGTCGACGCACGTCGCGCAGCCGCCACCCGCGAGCAGCAGGACGGACGCTGAGACGCGGGCCGACAGGACGCCGACCGAGGTGGTGGACACCGGCTCGAGGCCGAACGACGTCGCCCTGGCCAGGGCGTTGACGCGGCCGAGGTATTCCTTGGGCGGCAGCGTCTGCAGCAATGTGCGGTAGAAGGTCGCCGGCGGTCCGCCGGCGAAGCCGCTGAGGAAATAGAGCACGCAGGCCACGGCCAGCACCGGGGCGCCCCCGACCAGGGCCAGCAGTGCGTCACTGAGCGCGAACATCCCGAAGATGGCTACCTGCGACTCCTGCCAGCGGGCAGGCAGCTTGGTGCAGACCAGGGTGCCCGCCATGATCCCGGTGGCGAACGACCCGCTCAGGAAGCCGAGCCCGCTCGGCCCGGCGTGCAGTACTTCCTTGACGAAGAGCGGAATCGCCACGCCGATCAGGCCGAGCACGAACAGGTTCGTCGCCGCGAAGATGGGGAGCAGGACACGCAGCCTGGGATGGCTGGTGACCATCTGGAAGCCGTCCTTGAGGTCGGCCAGCAGCCGGGTCGTCGCGTCCTGCGCTCTCGCCTTCATGCGAGGCGCGAAGACCATGAGCAGGCAGCTGATCCCGTAGAGCCCGGCCGTGACCGTAAAGGTGACCGCGACCCCCGCTGTCGCGACAAGCACGCCTCCGATCGCCGGCCCGACGGTAAACGCCGACCATTCCCGCAGGCTGACCCAGCGGTTGGCGTGGATCAGGTGCTCTTCGGCCACGACCATCGGCAAGATGCTGGCGCCGATCGGCAGCCTGAAGGCGTCCAGGACGCCCAGGACGACCGCGACGCCGGCCCACGCCGCCAGCTGGTCGATCCGGCTGACGAATGCCGTGGCTAAGGCAAGCCCGGCCAGCGCGGCGCTGACCCCCGCCGCGATCGTGCGCCGGTCCCACCGGTCAATGAAGACCCCGCTGACCAGCAGCAGCAGCCCCTGGGAACCGTCCAGCACGCGAGGATGATGCCCAGGGCCGCGCCGCCGAGCTCGTGCAGCGCTCCCCAGGTCAGCGCTACCAGCAGGAACTGGTCACAGTAATCGGCGCACGCCTGCGACCAGAAAGTAAGGTGAAAGTCGCGGTTACCGCGAAGGGGTGCGGCGTTCGCGGTGGGCGCGGCATGGCGCCGTGGGCGCGGGGTCCAAGGCGGAATCACCCGCAGACCGGGCAATCGGGTCTTCTGGAGAATTCATGCCACTGCTGGGCAAAGGTGACGAAATTTATCTCCAGCAGCTTGCTTTCCGTCAGCATCGGGCATAGCCCGAGACGATACCGGAGCAGCTCGTAGGAGAGAAAGTACGCGAGCATCATGCAGGCCGGCCCGAGCGCGCCGTTCTTCCCGTTGATCTCGTGTTCCCTGATGTATTCCAGCTCCTCCGCGAGCTCCGGCTCCTCCGGCCAGCTCGCTGTCGCTGCGGCACTGGAAACAGGGTCCTTTCCCGGGCAGGACGCTATACGCGGTCCCGATCGGGGAGCTGATGCTCGCGGCGGCGTAGGGAATACCCCGGCGGACGCTCGCCTCGTTGGCCCACCAGTCGATGTAACCCTGGGGCTTGTCAGCCAGGCAGAAGAGAAAGTCCGGCGCGGAGTCGTCGACCACGCTCAGCACATCGTCCAGGCTGGTCAGCCGGCGCTGCTCGGGCACGAATTCGATGTCGGGGTTGAATTCCTTCATGCGCTGCGCGCCGACCTCGGCTTTTGGCAGGCCGATGGCAGAGGTGGAATACAGCACCTGGCGGTTGAGGTTGCTGAGCTCGACGCGATCGAAGTCGATGGCCCTGATGTAACCCACCCCGAGTTCGGCGAGCGCCATGCAGACGTTCGAGCCGATCCCGCCCATCCCGAAGACCGTCACTCTGGTCTGCTTGAGCTTCACCTGCGGCGCGTAGCAGCTTTCCCCTGGTGCCGCCAGGTAGCGGAAGAAGTTCAGGTTCGGCGCGTAGCGTTCGATGTCACGCCCGGTGAGGTCGGTCGGCGGTGTCTCGGCGGCGTCTTCGAGAAAGCCGCCGTCCTGCAGCGTGCCCAGCGCGTCCGTGACCTCGCCCGGCTCGAACCCGCCCTGAGCTCTCACGGTCGCAGCGATCTCGGCGACTGTCCGCGTGCCGTCGATCAGCTTGATGAGCCGGGCGTAGCGGCCGGTCGGGTCCTCGATCTCGAAAGCGGAGGCGAAACCGGAGCTCAGCCGGATCCGGCCAGTTAAGTAGAAGGCATCATAAATTAATTTGATCCGAGGTCTGACCGGCAGGGAATCAGATGCCTGCTGCATACGCCATTCGCCTTCCCGCGCGCCGATACTTCCGGGTCTGCTGCTTCCGGGTCTGCTGCTTCCGGGTCTGCGTCTTCTGGGCCTGCGTCTTCTGGGCCTGGCTGGGGAAACGCCTGCCCGTGGCTGTGCGGTATCAGGCGCCGCACAGCCACAGAATTACTTCTAGCGGAGCTGCGGGTTGGTCTTGCGAACGGCTACCTTGCGAATCTTCACTAATGTCACCTCCCTCCCATGGAATCGTCAATGCTGAGCCATGAAAAGAAGAGCGGACTAGGTCCGGTAGTGCGCAGCGCCAAGGCGCATAATAAGCTGCGAGTCATTTCGGGGCCTGTGTTAAATTAAAATAATAGTAGCTTACCGAGAACGATATGGCGGGTATCGGCGTCCGTCAAGAGCATGACGTGCTTTGTAGGCTGCTGTGGGATATGTGCCTGATGTTATGATCAGTCCGGGAGGGACAACAACATGTCATTCAGGACTGTCTGCACCAGAGCTCTCGTACCGGCGATGATCCCGGCACTGGCCGGCCTCATGGCGGTCAGCGCGGGGCCTGCTATGGCGGCTGGGCCGGCCAGCCCGGCCAGCCCGGCGTTGCATCAGAAGGCGCGGATTGCCCTGGGCGCCACCAGCAGCATCTTCAAGAACGCCTTTACCGAGGCGCCGGACGGTGCCGTGTTTTTCGCAAACGGCAACGTCGTCTCCGTCGTCGACGGTAACTCGGCGCCCGCAGTCGCCTTGCACGCGTCCGGTAAGGTGCTGGCCCTGGCCGCGAACGCCAAGGATCTGTTCGCGGAGGTAGGGCTGACGATCACCGAGTACTCGCGGTCGCACGGCTCGGCCGTGCGGCACTGGACGGTGACCAGTCCTTTCACCCCGATCACGGCCGCCGGACTGATCTTGGTCGGCAGCACGCTGTGGTCGTGGACCGACTGGTCCACCGACGGCAGCGGGTTCGAATTCGCCCGGCTGAGCAGAATCAATATCACCTCATCGGCGGTCCATATCGTCGACAAGGCGGCCTACCCGGCTGAGATGGCGGCCAACTCCGGCGGGCTGTTCTACGAGGACGCCCGAGGTGGAGGGGACAGCGGATTCCTGGTTCACGTGACCCCGGGCGGCACGACCCGCGCGCACCAGGGCCAGGTCGAGGTGCCGCTGATCCTGGCAGGCAGCAAGCTGTACGAGCTGGCCTTCCGCAGCAACAGCGACCACCCGTTCCTTGACGGCATCTCCACCAGGACGCTCGCCAGAATCTCGTCCGTGCAACTGCCCAAGAACGACGTAGCTATCGCCGGCAGCTCGGCCGGGCTGCTCGCCGTAGCTGCCAGCTGCAAGGCGCTCACCTGCGCCAATTCGACAATCAGCAAGCTCGCGGGCAACGGAAAGAGCAGCGGCAAGCTCAGCGTGCCGTTCGAATTCGAGTTCGTCGGCGGCGGTCAGGGCGCGGCCGTGGTCGAGTACACGAAGGGGCACATGTTCCTGGTAAGGATCGGTGCCTGAGGAGGGCTGTTCTAACAGCAGCATGGTCCTACTTACTGTCGTTCTGACAGCAGTAAGTAGGACCATGCTGTCGTCAGGTTCGGCTGGCTCGCCGTCCGTGGCCCGCATTGCTGCTGTTCACTGGTCAGGGGCAGCAGGGAGGGCCAGCTGCCGAGACGAGCCGTGGCCTGACCTGACGGCCGGAGTTTGGAACGCTATCCGAACGGTGATCACGGGCTAGTCGGGTGACCCGCCGGAAGCGCTATGTCCATGGAGCGGGCAGCCGGAACCTGGGGGCAACCATGACAACGACTACTAGCCGCACCGCAAGCCGACGGCAGGGCGCCCGTGTGTCTGACCGGGCGGGGGCCAGGCTAGACGCACACGAGAGCGCTAGCCGGGCGGACCGAACAGCGCAGGGCAGGGATGCCCGGCCGCAGGTACCGCTGGAGTCGCAGGCAGAATTCCGGGCGAACCCGCGGCGCGACCCGATCGGCCTGCTGCTCGGCCAGGCGAAGACGCGAGTACCCGAGCTGGTGCCGATTCGCCACGGGCGGATGCTGGTATCGCCGTTCGCTTACTACCGCGGCGCCGCACTGCCGATGGCAGCCGACCTGGCCACCACGCCGACCTCAGGGCTGCACGTGCAACTATGCGGCGATGCGCACCTGGCCAACTTTGGAGCCTTCGCCTCGCCGGAACGGAAGCTGGTCTTCGACGTCAACGACTTCGACGAGACTCTGCCAGGTCCATTCGAGTGGGATGTCAAACGACTGGCAGCGAGCCTGGACGTAGCAGGCCGGGACAACGATTTCCACCCGAAGGCACGCCGCAAGGTCGTGCTGGCCTCGGTCGAGGCTTACCGCACTGCGATGCGGCGGTTCGCGAAGCTGCCATTCCTCGACACGTGGTATCAGCACCTGGACGTCGAAGAGGCGCTGGCCGAGTTCAGGTCCCAGCTGAAGCCGAAGCGGTTCCAGGCCACCGAGGCGATGACCGCCAAGGCGCGTACGCACGACAGCACGCAGGCCCTCGACAAGATCAGCACGGTGACCGACGGGCGCCGCCAGATCATTAACGATCCGCCGACAATCATGCCGGTGGAAGAGGTCTTCGCCGACGAGCAGGCGAGTGCGCTCTACGAGATGATCCGCCGTGTGCTTGGCGGCTACACCCGCACCCTGCAGTCCGACCGGCGGTTTCTGATCGACCAGTTCAGCCTGATCCAGGTCGCCCGCAAGGTGGTCGGCGTCGGCAGCGTAGGCACCCGCGCATGGGTCGTTCTCATGACCGCCGGCGCCGGGGCCGAGCCGCTGCTCCTGCAGGCCAAGGAGGCCCAGGCATCGGTTCTGGCCAGCTACTGCGGCCGAAGCAGGTACGCGAACCAGGGTGAGCGAGTCGTTGCTGGCCAGCACCTGATGCAGGCCGAGAGCGACGTCTTCCTCGGCTGGACCCGCGTTACCGTGCCTGGCGAGCCCGAGCGGGACTACTACGTTCGCCAGCTCAAGGACTGGAAGTTCTCCGCCCCTATCGAGCGGATGATTCCTTCCGGAATGCGGATTTACGCCACCATGTGCGGCTGGAGCCTCGCCCGGGCGCATGCCCGGTCTGGTGACCGTGTTGCCATGGCGGCCTACCTGGGCAAGTCCGCAGAGTTCGACCACGCCATAGCCGACTTCGCTGGTACCTACGCCGACCAGAACGATCGCGACTACGCCGACTTCCAGGCCGCTGCCAGGGATGGCACCGTACCGTTCACACCCGACACTTAGGCCGCATGACCGCAACCTGCTGGAGACGTCATCTTCTGCGGGTGAGATAGCTGCCTTGATGCCGGGGAATCTTGATGCCGGGGAATGGAGCAACGACCGCCTCCAGCGCACGCCCGACTGGACGCCCGCCTGGAGGGAGAGATGGCTGAGAAGCAAGACACCGGCCGAACTCGACAAGCTCCGTGGCGAGGTCGCCGAACTTCGGGCGAAGCTAGCCGACGTCGAGACGCAGACGCAGGCGGCCGCAGCGGCGGAGCGTGCAGCCGAGCAAGCCAAGCGCGCCGACTCGCGGACCGGAACTGCCGCGCCCGCAGCCCGGAGGCGGATGGGCTGGCGCGGCTGGGTCGCGATCCTGCTGATTGTGCTCGGCTGCGTCCTGGCCCCGATCTCGGTCGTCGCCGTCTGGGGCGCCAACCAGGTCTCCAACACAGACCGGTACGTGGCGAACATCTCCCCGCTGATCAGCGAGCCAGCCGTGCGCAGCGCGCTGACCGACAGGATCAGCACCGCGGTCAGCAAGCAGATCGACGTACGGCATCTGTCCGACCAGGTAGCGACCCAGCTGTCGCAGCGCGGGCTTGCGAGACTTGGCTCGCTCCTCAGCACGTTCTCTGGATCGATCGCGAGCGGCGTCGACAGCTTCATCCACACCACCGTCGCCAAGATCGTCGCGACCAATCAGGTGCGGCGACTGTGGATCCAGGGCAACCGCACCATCCATCAGCAACTCGTCCTGGCCCTATCCGGCAAGAAAAGCGCGATCAACGTCTCGCACGGACAGGTCGTCGTGAGTCTGGGCCCAATCGTCGGCCAGGTCGAGCACAACCTGGCCGCCAGGGGACTGACGATCGTCAACAAGCTGCCCCCGATCAACCCGACCTTCCCGCTCTTTTCTGCCAAGTACCTGGTCAAGGCGCAGACGCTGTATCGGTGGCTGACGGCGTTGAAGTGGATCCTGCCGTTCGCGGCGCTTGCGTGCCTCGCTGCGGGTGTTTACGTTGCCCGGCGGCATCGCCGGGCCTTGATCGGCGCCGGCCTCGGGCTCGCCGCCTCGATGGTCGTGCTCGGCGTGGTGCTGGCCATCAGCCGGACCCTCTACCTGAACGATCTCCCTGGGACCGTCAACGCGGCGGCGGCAGTCGTTGTGTTCGACACCATCGTCCGCTTCATCCGGCAAGGTTTGCGAGTCCTGCTCGTTCTGGGCCTCGTCGTCGCCTTGGCGGGTTTTTTTACCGGACCATCAGTCACTGCCGTGCGAACCAGGGACGCTTTCAAGGCCGGCTTCGCCTGGATCCGAGGCGCCGGCGACCGGGCCGGCCTCACTACCGGCCCGGTAGGTGCCTGGGTCTACAGGTACCGCACCGCGCTGCGAGTCACCGCCGTCTCCGTCGCAGCGCTCGTACTTGTCTTCGCAGGCATACCGACCGGCCTATCCGTGCTCGTCATCGCCATCGTGCTCCTCGTGGTGCTGGGGATCATTGAGCTAATCGGCAGGCCGCCTGCAAAGGCAGCCTCCCGGACTGGCAGTTTTCCGTGATCACCGCTGCCCGTACCCTGTGTTGCGGAGGGCAGCTCGTCGGCGTCTCTTCTGTTGATACTGTGGTAGTACGCAGGGTAGTATGGGCGGTATGAAGGTTAGTGTGAGCCTGCCTGAGGATGACATCAGGTACCTTGACTCCTACGCGCAGTCCCAGGGCATCGAGTCACGGTCGGCGGTACTCCACAAGGCCGTCGGGCTGCTGCGGGCCATCGAGCTTGAGGACTCCTATGCCGGCGCCTGGGAATCATGGGAGTCCTCGGGTGACGCCGGGGCGTGGGAGCACGTGACCGGCGACGGTATCGGCGGCTGAGGTGCGCCGGGGCGACATCGTCACCGTGAATCTGGATCCGGCCCGCGGATCTGAGGCCAGCAAGTCCCGCCCGGCGGTCGTGGTCAGCAACGACGCCGCGAACGCCACCGCGACCAGGCTCGGGCGCGGAGTGGTCACCGTGGTCCCGGTGACCTCGGACACCGGCCGTGTCTACCCGTTCCAGGTTCTCCTGCCCGCCGCCGCGACCGGGCTCCGGGCCGACTCCAAAGCCCAGGCCGAGCAGATCCGCTCCGTTGCCATCGAGCGCATCGGACGGCAAGTCGGCCGCGTCCCCCCGGTCCTGCTCACCGAGCTTGATGCCGCCGTCCGTCTGCACCTGAGCCTCTGAACCTAACCTGACTTCACTGATCCTGCAGGCGCAGGTTGATCTTGAGTTGCGATGGCCTGGTTTAGGGGAGCCCTGAGGCAAGTGCGGGGGCGGGTTGTTGTCTGGGGGGAGGGTTTTCGGGTGCTGTCGGGAGGGTTCTGGCTGGGTGGAGGTTTTCCGGGCTGGCGCGGGAGGTTTTCCGGTTCGGGTGGGGAGGTTTTCCGGGTGGGGGAGAGTTTTCCGGGTTCCTGGGGGAGGCGTTCCGCGTCGGGGAAGGGTTTTCGGGTTCCTGAGGGAGGCGTTCCGCGTCGGGGAAAGTTGACCGCGTGATAGCACCCCTAAGTCTCCTGCATGCGGTAACTCTCCCCGGAGGACCCGGGAATCCTCCTGGGGCGGCTGGCGCCGGGCAGCCTGGGTCCTGCCCTCGCGGCGACCGGCGTCGGCGGCGTGCTCGGGTCCGCCGCCGCAGGACGGGGAAACGGGCACTGCCAGGGGGTGCTGCCTGGCCAGCGCGGGCAGGTGCGGGCAGGAGCCGGAGGTGCTGGCGGCCGGGTCCATGCTGTCGTCAGGTTCGGCTGGCTCGGCGTCCGTGGCCCGCATTGCTGCTGTTCACTGGTCAGGGGGCGATCAGGATGGTGCGGGACTCTGTGTAGAAGGAGCGAGCAGCCATTCCCTGCTCACGCGGGCCGTAGCTGGAGTCCTTGGAGCCGCCGAACGGCGCCTGGAAATCGACGCCTGAGGTCGGCGCGTTGACGCGGATCATTCCCGCCTCCAGTTGCCGGGTCAGGCGTAGCGCTCCGCCGAGATCGCTGGTGAAGACGGCGGCGACCAGCCCGTAGCGGACGGCGTTGGCGATCGAGATCGCCTGGTCCGCCGATTCGGCAGGGATCAGTGCCGCAACGGGCGCGAAGACCTCCTCGGTCGCCAGCGGACCCTCAGGCTGGTCCAGTTCCACCAGCGTCGGTGCCAGGTAATAGCCGGGCGCATCGAGCGTCTTACCGCCGGTCAGCACCCGGCCGCCAGAGCTAGCCACCGCTGCCAGGGCTGACGCCCGCGAATCCTGGTCGATGACCGGACCCACCAGTGTCTGCTCGTCGGACGGGTCGAGCACCTGCAGGGCGTCGACCGCCGCCGCCAGGCGGTCGCGAAACTGCGGGTAGACCGCGCGCTCCACGATCACCCGGCTGGTCGCGGTGCATTTCTGGCCGGCGTAGCCCATCGACGCGTAGGCGATGGCGGTGGCGGCGCGGTCCAGATCAGCGTCGGCCAGGACGACGGACGGGTTCTGACCGCCCATCTCGGCCTGGACCCGGCAGCCGCGGCCGGCCGCGCGGCGGCTGATCTCCCTGCCCACCCCGGAGGATCCGGTAAAGGAGACGGCCGCGACATCGGGGTGGTCGATAAGCCCGCCGGCCGCTGCCGCACCGCCGAGGACAACACCGAACACGTCCGCCGGCAGGCAGCCGCCGAGAATGTCCGCCAGGGCCAGCGCCGTCGCAGCCGCCGCGCTCGCCGGCTTGAGTATGGTCGCGTTGCCGTAAGCGAGGCTAGGCGCGGCCTTCCACAGCGGGATGGCGACGGGGAAGTTCCACGGCGTGATCAGCGCCGCGACGCCGACGGGGACGTGCCGCGCCAGGAGCAGCTGATCGGCTGCGGCAGCCGGGATGGTCTCGCCGTCAGGCAGCAGTGCGGCCTGCGCGTAGTACCGCAGGATCGCTACCCCCCGCGCGACCTCGCCGCGCGCCTCGGATAGCGGCTTGCCGACCTCGCGGACGACGAGGCTGGTGATCTCCGCCGACCGCTGCTCGAGAGCGCTCGCCGCCTCGGACAGTGCCCTCGCGCGGCCAGGCCCCGGGACCTCCCGCCAGAGCGCCGCCGCGCTGACGGCCCGGCTGACGGCGGCCTGCGCCTGCGCCGGCCCGGCTGGCTGCCATTCGCCGAGGACGTCGGCGGGATCGTGCGGATTCACGCTAGTGAAGGTCATCAGGTCGGGCCTCTCCCCGTCGGCGCAAGCTAGGCGAAGGTGGTCTTGATGGCGTCGAGGCCGCTGACCACGGAGGTCGTGAGCGTGCCGATGTCGCTGATGTCGATCCGCACGATATCGCCATGCTCAAGGCTGAAGGGCATGGGCGGCACTAGGCAGGTCCCCGTCGACAAGATCACGCCGTCGGGGTGGATATCGGAGTGCAGGAGGCAGCTGACGAGCTCGTCGTAGGTTCGGTGCAGCTGCGAGGTGCTCGCCGTGCCGCTCCAGACCACCTGTCCGCCGCGCGAGATGGCGAGCCCGATCGTCAGAGCGTACGGATCTGCGACCTCCCAGGCCGGCCGGATGGACGGGCCGAGGGCGCAGCCGCCAAGAAAGACCTTCGCCTGTGGCAGGTAGAGCGGGTTCTCGCCTTCGATCGAGCGAGAGGACACGTCGTCGCAGGCTGTGTAGCCGGCGATCTCGCCGAAGGCGTTGACCACCAGCGCGACCTCGGGCTCGGGCACGTCAAGGGTCGAGTCGCTGCGAATCGCGATGGCCTGGCCGTCCCCGGCAACTCGCCAGGCGGCGGACTTGAAGAACAGCTCAGGACGCGGCGCGTCGTAGACCCGCTGGTAGACGTCCGCCTGCGCGCTTTCCTCAATCCGTGCCTGCTGCGAGATCTCGTACGTCACACCGCAGGCCCAGACCTCGGTTCGGCCATCGATCGGCGGCAGCAACGTCACCTCGGAGAACGCGAGCTCGCCGGCACCGTCGAGTGCGCAGAGCAGCTCCCTGAGGTCGGCCAGCCGGAGTGCCCACAGCGCGGTGAGTCCCTCAACGTCCCTGAGCTCGTGGACGCGGTCGCCGATGAGCACACCCACTCGCGCGGTGCGCGATCCGCCCGAGGTGTACCTGATGATGTGCACTATCTTTCCCCGCCATTTCCGTCAGCTGAGGCGAACTCGAAGAGCTGCCTCTCGGCGAACTCGCAGGCGAGCCGTACCGCCCCCAGCGCCACGGCCTCAGAGCCAAGAGAGGACAAGACGAGCCGGGGAGGAGATGGCAGGATCTTGCCCAGATGGCGATCGAGCGGCTCGATGAGAGACTCGCCAGCGCGGGAGAGCCCGCCGCCGATAATGACGACGGCTGGGTCGAGCAGGACAGCGGCGGTGGCGATGCCGCGCGCGAGAGTAGCGGTGAGGGTCTCTACGATCCGGCCAGCGGCAGGATCGCCCTGCTGCGCAGCGGCGAAGACGATCTCCGCGTCCACAGCGGCAGGATCCCCTCCCGCTAGCTTTCGCAAGAGGACGCCCTCGTCGGTAGCGGCGACCTCCGCGCCCAGCCGGGCGTGCGCGCTCCCGCCGACCGCCGCCTCGAACGGTCCCGGGTCGCTTGGGGTGACGCGGGACTCGGGGAAGATAGGCATGTAGCCGATCTCGCCGGCCGCGCCGGTGGCTCCCCCGTAGGCCTCGCCCTTGATGAGGAGCGCGGCCCCGACGCCCACCCCGAGCTGGATGTAGAGCGCATCGTCGATGCCGCGTGCCGATCCCTGCCACCGTTCCGCCAGCACGGAAAGGTGCGCTTCGTTCTTGACCAGGACCGGGCAGGGAAGTGACGGGTCAAGCTCGTCGCTGAGGTTGATGCCCTCCCAGCCCCCGAGCTGAGGAGCCAGCCTGATCAGACCCGAGTCAACGACTCCAGGCGTGCCGACCGCGACTGCCTTGAGGCTGGCCCGGCTGACGTGCGCCTTTCTCAAGGCGCTGGTCATCGCCAGGCGGACTTCGTCGAGGATCTCCACCGGCTTGGTGCCGCTAGTCTGCCGCCTGGCCGAGCCGACGACGTGTCCCGCCATGTCAGCAACCAGCGCGACGATCTTGTCAGCGCCGACGTCGACGCCCAGGACATGGCCGATGTCGGCGCAGAAGGTGAAGAGCCGGGGGACCGGGCCACGTGGCCTGGTTCGATCCTCCTGCGTCGGGTTGTAGTCCCTGATGAAGCCTTCGTTCAGCAAGAACTCCGTCACGTCGTTCACGGTCTTGTTGGAGAGGCCGACCTCTTTGGCCAGGTGCGTGCGCGAGATCGGTCCCAGGTCCCTGATCGTCTGGAGAACGACAGTCGCGTTCCACTGACGCAGCAGGCTCGGGGATCCAGCTGGAGTTTTCGTGGTGTCCTCCTTGACCGCATCTGTCTAATATGTTAGAAACTCTCTAAAAGAAAAGCAAGTACTACGGAGCACTTCACGCCCAGTAGGGCCGCCGGGGAGCTGGTGGGTTCAGCACCACTCGCGGACCGCTGAGCAGGGCAAAGGGACCGCGAATCGGTATGAGCGAGGCGGGTCCGTCACTCCCAGGTTCTGCGTGCCTGGCCTGGCGGGAGCTGGCCGGGTTGTGTTCGTCGTTTCGGTCTCCGCATGGTTCGCGAGAGGAGCGCATGATGGGCACGGCCGATGACCTCGTCTACATCTTTCCTCTGCGCCTGCGGAGGTGCAGACCCGAAGGCAGCAGATACGGGAAACTAAAAGATTAGGGACGGAACTTATCGTGAAACGACCTAGGCTCAGAACATATCTGGCTGTTCCGATCGGCTTGCTGTCTATAGCGCTGGCTGCCTGCTCATCGTCGACGAGCTCCCCGCCAGCCGCGCATGGCGCGTCGGGACCTTCTGGATCGCTCACCATCGATAACGAGGAGGGCGCCCTGTGGACCTGCGGCTTCAATCCATTCAACCCATCGGTCAACGGGTCCGCCAACGGCTTTGTCTACGAGCCGCTCATCTACGTCAACACCCTGGAAAGCGGTAAGACGACACCCTGGCTAGCCTCGGCTTTCGCCTGGAGCGACGCGAACAAGGTCCTGACCTTCACGATCCGCAACGGCGTGAAATGGAGTGACGGAAAGCCGCTCACGGCCGCTGACGTGGAGTTCACGTTCCAGTTGATGAAGAAGTTCCCGGCTCTCGATCTGAACGCCCTGTGGTCGGTGCTTTCGAGCGTCGTGCAGAAGGGCAACCAGGTCGTGCTGACGTTCAAGACGGCCGGCGTGCCGTACTTCTACTATGTCGCCGACCAGACCTTCATCGTGCCCCAGCACGTCTGGTCGTCCATCAGCAACCCGGTGACCTTCGCCAACCCCAAGCCGGTCGGCTCCGGGCCGTACGAGATCGGCAACTGCACGCCCCAGAACATCTCCTATGAAGCGAACACGCACTACTGGCAGCAAGGTCTGCCGAAGATCGCCAAGGTCGAGTTCCCGGCGTTCACCTCGAACGACGCGGCGAACACGTACCTGGCGACTGGCCAGGCGCAGTGGGCCGGGCAGTTCGTCCCCAACGTCAAGACGTTCTACCTTGCCAAGAGCCCGGAGAACCAGTTCTGGGCACCGCCGATCGCTGACCTCTCGCTCTTCCTCAACCAGACGGTCGCACCGCTGAACGATGTCGCCGTACGGCAGGCGATCGCTTACGGGATCGATCGCGCCAAGGTCGCCAAGATCGGGGAGTACGGCTACCAGCCAGCGTCCAACCAGGCTGGCATCGTGACTCCGACGTTCGCGTCCTGGCTCGACAACTCGGCGCTCGCGAAGTACGACTACGGCTACAACCCGGGCAAGGTGGCCTCGATCCTGCAGAAGGACGGCTACAGCAAGGGTGCCGACGGCATCTTCGCCAAGAACGGCAAGCCGCTTGCGTTCACGATCATCAACGAGGGCGGTAACACCGACTGGGTCGCCGACCTTCAGATCATTCAGCACGAGCTGGCGTCGGTCGGCATCAAGATCACCGTCGACAACCTCGCGACCAGCGACTTCCTCAACGACCTCTACAAGGGCAACTACCAGATCGCCTACAACTTCGAGTCTGGCGGCCCCGGTCCGTACTACGAGCTCAGGCAGGCGCTCTACAGCAGCAACTCGGCGCCGATCGGCCAGACCGCTGCCTCGGACTGGGAGCGCTGGCAGAACCCGGCCACGGACAAGCTCATCAGCGAGTACGCCACGACCACCAGCCCGCAGGTGCAGCACCAGATAGTCGATCAGCTGCAGCAGATCATGCTCGCCAACGTGCCGATTATCCCGATCACCGCCTTCGTCGACTGGTACGAGCACAACACGAGCCAGTACGCCGGCTGGCCAACCCCAGCGGACCCGTACGCACAGCCGGCTCCGTACAACACCCCGGACGACGAGGTCGTCCTTCTCCACCTGACACCGAAATGACGCCGGCCAGAGATTGTGAGTAACCAGGAAACGGCAGCGCGCGGCGGCGCAGGAGGTCCTTCATGAAGTACGTCCTGCGCCGCCTCGGCTTCTTCGTAGTCACGCTCTGGGCGTGCCTGACGATCAACTTCGTGGTGCCGCGCCTCATGCCAGGGAACCCCGCCATCGCGATGATGGCGAGGTTCAAGGGCAGGGTGAACGGGAGCGTGCTCCACGCGCTGGAGATAGCGTTCGGCGTCAATACCCAGCAGAGCGAGATCTCGCAGTATTTCAGCTACCTGGGCAATACCTTCACCGGGACATTTCGGCGTCTCGCTGACCTTCTTTCCCGAGACGGTCGCCCAGGTCGTGCGATCCGCGATCCTGTGGACTCTCGGCCTGGTCGGGCTCACGACCGTGCTCGCCTTCGTGCTCGGCACGCTGATCGGAATGATCAGCGGCTGGCGCAGAGGCGGCAAGATCGACAGCCTCCTGCCGCCGATCTTCGTGATTACCTCCGCCTTCCCCTACTTCTTCGTAGCGCTGCTCAGCCTCCTGGTGTTCTCGATCACCTGGCACTGGCTCCCCTCAGGCTTCGGTTACGACAACACCGACACGATCGGGTGGACCTGGCCGTACATCTCGGATGTCCTGGTACATGCCATCCTGCCTGCCCTCACCATCCTCGTGACCTCGATCGGGGGATGGATCCTGACCATGCGGAACAACATGATCACCACGCTGGCCGAGGACTACGTCCAGATGGCGCGCGGCAAGGGGCTGTCACCGCTGCGGGTGATGCTCGACTACGCGGGCCGCAACGCGATCCTGCCCAACCTCACCGGGTTCGCGATGTCGCTCGGCTTCGTAGTGAGCGGCGCGATCCTGGTGGAATTCGTCTTCTCCTATCCGGGACTTGGCTACATGCTCCTGGAGGGAGTGCAGAACGAGGACTACGCGCTGATGCAGACTCTCTTCCTCCTCATCACGCTCGCAGTGCTCTTCGCGGTCCTGGCGGTCGACTTCGTGACGCTGGCCCTCGATCCTCGTACCAGGTCACAGACATGAGCCTGCGCGCCACCTTCGACCGGCTGATGGCTGGTACCTCGGGCAATCTCGCGCGGGCGGTAGCCGGCAACAAGAAGGCGCTGACCGGGCTGACGGTGCTCCTGATCTTCGCGTTCATGGCGGTCTTTCCCGGGCTGCTCGCCCGTGACGATCCGAACGCCGAGATCTACCGGCGCTCGGCGGCGCCGTCGGCTTCGCACCTGTTCGGCACGACCGCCTACGGGCAGGACATCTTCTCCCAGTGGGTCTTCGGTACCAGGGAGTCGGTCTTCCTCGCAGTCGTGGTGGGTGGCCTCGCGACGGTGCTTTCCGTGCTCATCGGAGTCACGGCCGCGTACCGGGGCGGCATCACCGATGGCGCACTGTCGTTGTTCACCGACGTGTTCCTGGTGATCCCGGCCTTCCCCCTGGTCGTCGTCATCGCCGCGTACTCGAAGAACGGCGGCAACTCGATCCTGATCGCGGTCCTCGTCGTGACCGGCTGGTCCTATGGCGCCAGGCAGCTCCGCTCGCAGGCGCTCTCGCTCCGCAATCGCGACTTTCTCGCGGCGGCGCGGGTTCGCGGCGAACGCCAGTGGCGGATCATCGTCTTCGAGATCCTCCCGACGATGACCTCGCTCATCGTCGCCAACTTCCTGGGCGCGGCGGTCTACGCTGTGCTCGCCGCCGCCGGGCTTCAGTTCATCGGCCTCGGCAACCCGGATGGCATGAGCTGGGGGACGATGCTCTTCTGGGCTGAAAACAACGAGGCGCTGCAGGCGGGCTCGCCGCTGTGGGCCATCATGCCGGGGATTGCCATAGCGGCGCTGGGCGGCGCCTTCTCGCTGCTGAACTACGCGTTCGACGAGATCGGCAATCCATCGCTCCGCCCGGTACGGAGGGCCCGTGGCTAGCCCGATCCTTGACGTGCGCGAGATCAGCGTCGAATACCTGTCTCGCGGCGAGCCGGCCAGGGCCGTGGATCAGGTGAGCTTCGAGCTGATGCCCGGCGAATTCCTCGGAGTCGTCGGCGAGTCCGGCTGCGGCAAGTCGACGCTGCTGTTCGCCATCGCCCAGCTGCTGCGGTCGCCGGCGGTGGTCACGGGCGGCGAGGTCATCTTCAAGGGCGCGAACATGGTGCAGCTATCGGAGAAGGTACTGCGGGCGATCCGCTGGCGGGACTACTCGATCGTCATGCAGAGCGCCATGAACGCGCTGAACCCGGTGAAGACCATAGGCGCTCAGTACGCGGACGCGATGCGAGCCCACCAGAAGATCTCCAGGGAAGCCATCGCAGACCGGTCGCGGCAGGTCTTCGCGCTGGTCGGAATCGATCCGGTGCACCTGGGCAGCTTCCCTCATCAGCTCTCAGGCGGGATGCGGCAGCGCGCGATGATCGCGATGGCGCTGCTCTTTTCCCCCGAGCTCATCGTGATGGACGAGCCCACCTCGGCGCTCGATGTCGTGGCGCAGCGCGCCCTCATGGTCCAGATCAAGGAACTACAGCGCGAGCTCGGGTTCGCCGTCATCTTCGTCACCCACGACATGTCGCTGGTGAGCCATTTCTCTGACCGGCTGGCCGTGATGTACGCCGGCCAGTTCGCCGAGCTCGGGGCCACCTCGTCGGTCTTCGCCGACCCGATGCATCCGTACACGGCCGGGCTTCTCGACGCGTTCCCCTCGGTCTACGGCCCGAAGGTCTATCTCGACGGGATCCCCGGGGCGCCGCCTGATCTGGTCAACCCTCCGGCGACCTGCAGGTTCCTGCCGAGGTGCCCGAAGGTCATGCCGATGTGCGCCGGCCCTCCGCCAGACTTCTACGAGCTCGCTGACCGCAGGGTCAGGTGCTTCCGCCACGGTCCAGCAGGAGGCAGCGATGCCTGAGCCAGTGGTACCGCTGCTCGAGACGACTGGGCTCACCCGTCACTTCAGGCTCGGCGGGCTGCGCGGCCGCGATGCTCCACGCGGTCGACTCCGTCGACCTGCGGATCGACGAGCGCGAGATCGTCGCCCTGGTCGGTGAGAGCGGAAGCGGGAAAAGCACCGTCGCCCGGCTGCTGGCAATGTTGTACAAGCCCACGAGCGGCACCATCCGGTTCCGAGGTTCGCCGGTCACTGACCTGAAGGCGCGCCGTGACGTGCTCGCCTATCGCGGTCAGGTGCCGATGGTGTTCCAGGATCCCTTCAGCTCGCTGAACCCGGCGCACACGATCAGCTACGCGATGATGCGCGGCCTGAAGCTGCATCAGCCCGCGCTCACCCGCAGCGAGCGGGAGGCCGAGGCCGAGCGGGTGCTGGAAACCGTCGGCCTCGTGCCGGCCAGGCAATCGCTGGTGAAATATCCGCACGAGCTGAGCGGCGGTCAGCGTCAGCGGGTGAACTTCGCTCAGGCGCTCTCCTACGGGCCGAAGCTCGTCCTGGCTGACGAGCCGGTTTCCATGCTCGACGTGTCGATCCGGGTCGGGCTGCTCAACCTGATGGCCCGCCTTCGCGAGGACGAGGGCGTGTCGGTGCTCTTCATCACCCACGACATCGCGAGCGCTCGATACGTCTCGGACCGGGTCGTCGTGATGTACGCCGGGCACGTGGTGGAGACCGGGCCGACCGACGAGGTGCTGCACAGCCCGGTGCACCCCTACACTCGGCTCCTGCTCTCGGCCGTGCCCGATCCGCGAGCGCCGATCACGATCTCGTCAGCGGATTCCGGCGGCCCCCCTCGGGTCATCGACCCAGGTGAGGGGTGCCGGTTCCGCTGGCGCTGCCCGCTGGCGGTGCAGGCGTGCTCGGAGGTGACGCCGCAGCTCCGGCCATCGTCGGCTGGCCACGAAGCGGCCTGCCACGTGACCGCCCCGTGAAGGCACAGCAGCTGCTCGTCGGCACCTACACCGAGCGGCTGCCGTTCGTGACCGGAACGGCGCCTGGCATCCTGGGCTGCGCCTATCACGACGGCACTACCGGCGCTCCGACCCTGCTGATTCAGGCGCGGAACCCATCCTGGCTCACGGTCACAGCGTCCGGGCGGCACGTCTACGCGATCCACGAAACCGCCGACTTCGGTGGTGCGGCCACAGGCGGGGTCACGGCGTACGCCCGCGACGTGAGCACCGGCGCGCTCAGCGCGATCAACAGCATTTCCTCGGCGGGGCTGGCGCCAGCGCACGTCGCGCTCCACGGCGACGAGCAGCGCGTGCTGGTGGCCAACTATGAGTCAGGCTCCGTCGCCAGCTTCTCCGTCGACGAGCGGGGCGGGCTAGGCGCTCTGGCAGGCCACCGCCAGCACGTCGGGTCGAGCGTCGATCCGGCCAGGCAGCAGGGGCCGCACGCGCACATGATCTGCGTCGATCCCGTGACTGACCGGGTGCTGGTGCCTGATCTGGGGCTAGACGCCGTCCTGAGCTACGAGGTCAGCGAGACGGGCGAGCTGGCCGAGCGGGTGGGGGAGCGCATCGTCACCAGGCCAGGCGCAGGCCCGCGACATCTCGCCTTTCATCCCGACGGGCAGTTCCTGTTCCTGCTCAATGAGATCAACAGCACCCTTGTCACGCTGCGACGGGACGGGACGGGTTTCGTCGAGACCGACACCAAGTCGACGCTGCCGAAGACGGCCGCCGTTCACAGCGAGGCCGCAGCCGTGCGCGTGTCCGCCTCAGGCCGTTATGTCTTCGCCTCTAACCGCGGCTACGACAGCATCGCGATGTTCAGGCTGGACGAGGCGGCGGGAACCCTGTCCCTGGAGCACGTGGAGCCGACGCAGGGCCGCGAGCCCCGTGACTTCTGCCAGACACCAGACGGAAAGTACTTGCTCGTCGCGAATCAGGATAGTGATTCCATTGTGTCGTTCGCGATCGACGAAGAAGAGCCGGTGTTGCGGCAGGTTTCCGTTACTGCGGTGCCGACCCCCGTGTGTCTTGTCTTCGCGCCCTGAGGTCCGTTCCAGCTGAGGATAGTTGAGAAGGTATGAAAGATAGCGACGCGCCACCGGTCCACCGGCGCAGCCAGGAGTGGTTCGGGGCGACTGGCCGGTCGGGCATGGTGTACCGGTCCTGGATGCGTAACCAGGGTTTCGGTCCGCAGGTCTTCGACGGGCGCCCGGTCATCGGGATTGCCACGACCTGGTCTGAGCTCGCCCCGTGCAACTCTCACCTGCACCGGGTAGCCGAGGCGGTCAAGCGCGGAGTCTGGCAGGCGGGCGGATTCCCGCTGGAGTTCCCGACCCTGGCCACCGGCGAGACCCTGATGCGGCCCACCGCGATGCTCTACCGCAACCTCCTGGCCATGGAGGCTGAGGAGCTGATGCGGGCGAACCCGCTCGACGGCGTCGTCCTGCTGTCGGGGTGCGACAAGACGACCCCGGGCCTGCTCATGGGCGCGGCGAGTGTCGACCTTCCGGCGATCATGGTCACGGGCGGACCGATGCTGAACGGCAAGTACCGGGGGGAGGACGTCGGCTCGGGTACGCACATCTGGAGGTTCGAGGCCGAGCTGAAGGCCGGCCGCATGACGGCTGAGGAGTGCTTCGTCGCCGAGGGCTGCATGGCCCGCTCGAACGGGCACTGCATGACGATGGGAACCGCCTCCACGATGGCCTGCATGGCCGAGGCGCTGGGGATGCAGCTCCCCGGATCGGCGACCTGGCCGGCCGCGGACTCCAGGCGGATGGAGATCGCGCAGGAGGCGGGTCAGCGCATCGTCGCGCTGGTCGACGAGGACCTGCGGCCCAGCCGGGTCATGAACCGGATGGCGTTCGAGAACGCCATCCGGGCGAACGCCGCGATCGGCGGGTCGACCAATGCGATCATCCACCTGCTTGCCATCGCCGGCCGCCTTGGCGTGGAGCTTTCCCTGGACGACTTCGACACGCTGGCCAGGCCGGTGCCGACGCTGGTCGACCTGATGCCGTCGGGCCGGTACCTGATGGAGGACTTCTGCTACGCGGGCGGGCTGCCGGTCGTCTTGCGACAGCTCGACGATGCGGGATTGCTCCATTCCGATCAGATCACCGTGACCGGCCAGGGCATCGGCGCGAACGTTGCCGATGCCACGTGCTGGAATCGGGAGGTCATCCGGCCCATGGAAGACCCGCTGCAGCCGCCGGGCTCGGGCACCGCCGTCCTGCGAGGCAATCTCTGCCCTGGCGGTGCGGTCATCAAGCAGTCGGCCGCCTCCGCGCAGCTGATGAAGCACCGGGCCCGCGCGCTCGTCTTCGACACCCCGGAGCAGTACCAGGCTGTCTGTGACGACCCGGACCTGGAGGTCACGGCGGACGACATCCTCGTCATCCGAGGTGCCGGACCCCGGGGCTATCCAGGGATGCCCGAGGTGTCGAACGTCGCGCTGCCGGCCAAGCTGCTGAAGGCCGGGGTGACCGACATGGTGCGGATCTGCGACGGGCGGATGAGCGGCACCGGCTTCGGCACGGTCGTCCTGCACGTCTCCCCGGAAGCAGCGCTTGGCGGACCGCTGGCGCTCGTGCGGACCGGTGACATCATCGAGCTCGATGTCCCTGAGCGTCGCCTGTCGGTGGAGGTATCGGACGCCGAGCTTGAGCGTCGGCGGGAGTCCTGGTCCCCGCCTGCGGGGTCCCCGACCTCGGGCTACGCCTGGCTCTACGTCCAGCACGTTCTCCAGGCCGAGCAGGGAGCGGACTTCGACTTCCTCCTGGGAAGCCGAGGACACGAAGTCCCGCGCGAGTCGCACTGAGCCCTCGGAGCGAGGTAGTGGCTCTCGTCATGCGTTACGGGCGGGTCATCCCCCGACCGAATCGCGCCCATCTTGCCGCTGGTGTGCAACGTAACAGAGAATGCTCATACCCTGAAGTTCGAGACCGACGGCTTGGGGGGACCGGTGCCTGTGAGCCTCAAGTCCAAGAGCCGAACCGCCGAGGAGAGCCGGAATGCGTGCGCCGCATCGACACCGACCGCGCAGGCTTGATCGATTTGTGCCTGCGCGGGGATTCGACTTGGCGGCCTTGTCCGAGAAGGTGGCTTACGTCATAAGCCCCGAGCACAAGGATTACCTGACCAGCGCAGGCCCGGGTCGACTTCGCAGCGACGCATCAGCCTGTCCCAGAGGCCTGGATCTCGACGATGTCGTGCGGTGGTTGCAGGACGCCGTGCGCGATGGTGAGATGAGCGCACAGCTCGAAGGTGATTTCCCGCGTTACGCGTGGAGGCGGGTTAACGGACAGGTCTACGAGGCGAGACTGAGCAACTCAGGCATGGGGCAATACAAGGGTTATCCAATACAGGACGATGAAGCGCCGAGTTGGCTGTCATGAGTGATGCCCTTGACTTCCGAATAGAATGGCTCGATGCGCCAGGAGTAACTACACCTGAACTCGCGGCCAGTTGGGCCAGGCAGGAGATCTGGGTCCACGGACGGTGCGTAACGCAGGTCGAGACTCCGGACGGGACGTTGCGGCGCTCTGTCTATGGCTCCCTCTACCCGCTCGCGGAGTGGATTGCAGCCAATTGGTGGATCCTGATAGCGCACATTCGGCCCTCTGCAGTCGAAACCCGGTACTGGACATGGCCAAATATCCGCACCTATCCGTGGCTCGTTAACCACAATTTCCGAGCCGCTGGTGATGGCATGGCGTGGCCCAATCTGACGCTGGCAGTCGAAGGCAATTTCACACAGATTCGTTGGGTCTCGGATTACGAATACGCGCGCAGACCAATACGCTTTGCTTCCGATGGCGCGGTGGTCGTCCGTACGGATGAAGTGATAGAGGGCCTTGCGTCAATTGTCAATCGCGTCCTTGAACGGCTCTCCGAGGAAGGGCTCCCGAAGACCAGGCTGGCGGCCGAATGGGCTGCAATAGCTCGGAGCGGCCCGGACGAGCGCGAGTTCTGCCTGATGGCCGCGAAATTGGGCCTCGATCCGTACTCGGTGGCGGATGAGGTCGCCGACGATATCATTCATATAGCTGGGGATCTTCCGGATGATTTGGTATCGGACTTCTTCGACAGCGCGGACCCTGCGGCTTTGTCTACTGCGGCCCGCTGGACTAGGCGCGCGATAGCGTCCGCTGAGAAAGCTTCCGTCAAGGCACGCGAGAGTCTGGGGCAGCTCTACGATGCGGTCGTGTCTAACTCCGGACCCAACATGGAGTCGATGGTCAGGGAGAACGACGAGATGCCTTGGCTGATCGGCTACGCCATGGCTACGAATGTTAGACGTGAACTAGAGATCAGCACAACGGAGCCGTTCGACGCTTCGCCCTGGGTCCGAGTCAGTGAGTCGAGTGCGCCATCGAGTGGTGGCATTCAGGGCGTCGCGACCGTGAGCAATGACCGGTGTGGGCTGATACTTGGGTTGCCTCGGATTGGCATATCGATGAATAGATTCGGGCAGGCCAGGGCTCTCGGGCGGATTCTGCTGCGACCAAGGCAAAGGCATTTCATTCTGTCGCTAGCGCGTGGAAATGATGAAAGAGTTGCTCGGGCGTTTGCCGCAGAACTGCTGGCTCCAGCGGATGGCATACGGCAGTGTCTCACAACTCTCGCTAAGACAGACGACTCCGCCATAGAGGCAGTCGCGAGCCGCTACAAGGTTTCACCGCTACTCATTAGACACCAATACGACAATCAGATTGCCAAGCTTGCCGATAGATTCTGGGTCTAGCAACCAAGTATCGGGTCAGTGGAAGACCTGGTGTCGCAGCTTGGTGATGTCGGCGGGCTGGCCGGAGGCGGCCGATTGCTGGGCGGCGAGCGCGACCAGAGCCGCTTCGATCCCCTCGCGGAGTCCGGCTCGGGACGGGGCAGCCTGGTTCGCGGCGGTTCGCCAGAACGCCTGGGCGAGCACGCCGTCGCCGCCGTGGTGATCGTGATTCTCGGCCGCGATCGGGAGGTCTTCGACGTCCCAGCCGTTGTCACGGGCGTGCGGCTTGTGGACCACGATGCGCGAGTCGTCGATGTTGCCCTCCAGCTCTCCGCTGGTGCCGAAGATCCGGATTCGCCGCGTGGTACGGGGCTGGCCCATGCACGCCACGAAGGTGCCCAGGGCACCGGAGGCGAAGTCGAGGATGACCGCTGCGTGATCGGGCGCGTCGGACGGGAAGTCGTACGGCGAGCCTTCCATCCGCACGGGGAACGCGGCGTTGATTTCCGGGTCGCCGAAGTCGGCAACGTCGATCTGGCGGATGACCTCTGGGTCAAACCGGCTCTGCCGGTCATCGGTGTTGCCAGGCACGAAATGGGTGCGCTTGCCAATCGCGTACGCGCGGTCCGGGGCCGAGCCGACCAGCCAGTTCAGGATGTCGAAGTCGTGACAGCACTTCTCGAGCAGGAAGCCGCCTGACAGGTCGTCGCGGCGTCGCCAGCTCTTGTGGAACAGGCCGGTCAGGCCGGTGCCGAGGTTCTCGTCGGCGTCGATCGCGAGGATCGAGCCGAGTTCGCCGGACGCGACGATCTCCTGGATCCGGCTGTAGAACGCCGTGTAGCGCAGCACGAATCCGACCATGATGCTGGCCTCGCGGCCGGCTGCCCGCGCCGCCTGCCACACTTCCCGGCATTCGGTGACGCTGGTCGCGACCGGCTTCTCCAGCAGGACGTGAGCGCCTGCCTCGAGCGCGAGCTGGGTGTGGCGGGCGTGATAGGAGTTGGGCGAGGCGATGATGACCGCGTCGGGGTGCTCGTTCGCCAGCAGGTCGTCGGCGTCGCTGTACTGGCGGGTTCGGTGGCCGTCGGCGAACAGCCGCTGGAACGCCTCGCGGTTCGACTCGTTCGGGTCGGCGATGGCGACCAGCCGTACCAGCGGGCGCAGCTCGTCGGGCACGTACCTGAAGTACTGCGCCGCCCTGCGGCCCGCGCCCACCACCGCGACGTTGATCCGTTCAGGCATCGGCGGTGCCCGCCGGCGGAAATTTCATGCCGAGCCGAAGGCTCCAGTGCGGTGCCAGATTCGGGATCTCGCTGAAGCCCATGCGGTGGTAGAAGCCGATCGCCCGGGTGTTGGCCGGCGGCACGCCCAGGAAGATCCCGCTTGAGCCGGCCTCCTGCAGGGCAGCGAAGAGGGTCTCCAGCAGCAGCTTCCCGTAGCCGCGACCCTGCGCGGGCGGCATGAGGTTGATGTGCAGGTGTGACGGATAGCCGTCGAGCACCTCATCGGGGGCGAGTACCGGCTGGTGGATCGCGTGCAGCAGGCGCTGCTCCGGGGTGTGGTGCTCGGGCGGCACGTCGACCGGATCCGGGTAGCGCTCGCGCAGGGGCGGCCACCAGAGCTGCTCGGACTTCTCGTAGAACGCGCGGGTATCCAGCGCGCCAACCACGTACCCCGCCGGGGCGCCCGTCCCGTCCTGCAGGACGAACGCGAACTCTGGCGCCAAGGTGAGGTTCGCGCCGAGCGCGAGGTGGCCGGGCAGGTCCGGATAGGTCGGATAGAGCAGCGTGCCGTCGTTGCCTGCGTCCACAGTACGCAGGCAGATCTCGTACAGCGCGTCAGTATCGTCGGGACGGAACTCGCGAATGTTCATCTGATGGCACCTCCGGCCGCGCCTCAGGTCCGAATAACGCTTATGTCCCCTTCGTACCGGACTGGACGCCTTGCAGGCTTGTAACTAATCATTAGTTATGGCAAGGTGTCAAGCGTGCGCGAGACCATGGCCCGCAACGGCTCTCCGGCGTTGATGCGGCGCATCAACGCGGCTCGAGTACTGCACGAGATCCGTGCGTCAGGGCCGGTGTCCCGGGCGGATTTGACCAGAATAACCGGTTTGTCGGCACCGACTGTCACCAACGTCGTGAAGTATCTGTGGGATTCGGGGCACGTCCGCCCGCTGACGACGGAGCAGCCGCGATCGGACGGCCGTCGTCCCACGCTGTACGAGTTCTGCGCGGACAGCCGCAGCGTGCTCGGCGTGGACATCGGCGCGGACAAGCTGATGATCGTCCTCGCCGATCTGGATGGCCACGTTCTTGGCAAGCGCCGGCGAGATACGTCGCGACTGCGCAAGGCCGGCCCGGACGAATTGCTGAAGCTAATTCGTGCGTCTGCGGTTGAGCTGATGGCCGAGCATGAGGTTGCCGATAGTGACCTGCTCGCCGTCGGCGTCGGCACTCCCGGAGTCGTCTCTGCCGGGGGAGTGGTCACGATCGCACCTCAGCTGGACGGCTGGGAGGGTCTTGACCTGCGCGCCCGGCTGGCGGAGCTGTTCGGATGCCGGGTGCACGTCGAGCGCGAAGTGATCCTGTCGTTGCTGGCCGAGCAGTGGGTCGGCGTCGCGCAGGACCTCGACGACGCGCTCTTCATCCAGCTCGGCATCGGGGTCGGTGCCGCGCTGCTGCTCAACGGCAACGCCTATCGCGGTGCCGACGGAGGCGCCGGCGAGATCGGCCTGATGCCCCAGTCTGGGCAGACACCGGCACTGGGCTGGCAAACACGGGGTTGGCAAGCACTGGGCTGGCAAGCACTGCGCGGTCCCGGGCTCCCGCGCCTCATCGACGGGTACGGGCCGTTCGAGTCCGTGACCGGCGGTGCCGCGCTGGCTCGCGAGGGCGCCGAGGCCGCCAGGACCGCCGACGGCGCGGCGATGCTGGCGCTCGCCGGCGGTGACCGGGCCGCGGTCAGCGCCGCGGTCGTCTTCGGGGCGGCAGCCGCCGGTGACCGCGCCGCGTCGATGATCGTGAACGAGGCGCTGACCAATCTGGCTCAGGGCATCGCGAGCCTGGTCTGTGCGCTCAACCCCCGTGCGGTCATCCTCAGCGGTGGCATGTCCCGGGCCGACGACCAGCTGCTCCGCCGCCCGCTGGAGGCGAAGGTAGCCGCTCTGGTGCCGTTTCCGCCGGTGTTTCTCACCTCGACGGTCGGCGAGGAAGCGGTGGCGGTCGGTGCGATCCGCCGCGTCACGCAGACCCTGGAACAGGATCTGATCCTTCCAGACCTGCAAGAGGTCCGATGAGAGTGCTCGCGGTCGGTGCTCACCCCGACGATCTGGAAATGCTGTGCGGAGGCACGCTGGCACGCTACGTCCGCGAGGGGCATCAGGTCACCATGTGCCACGTGGCGCTCGGCGACCGGGGCAGTTTCGTGCACACCGCCGAGGAGATCGCCCGGATTCGCCTGGCCGAGGCGAGAGCGGCGGCGGCCGTGGTCGGCGCCGAGCACCACACCCTCGGCATCTCCGACGGTGAGGTCAACGCGGCCGACCCGGTCCAGCGGGACCTGGTCGTCGACCTGATCCGGACGGCCAGACCGCAGGTGATCCTGACGCACTGGCCGCACGACTACATGGCCGACCACAACGAGGTGAGCAAGCTGCTACTGGACGCCAGTCACATCGCCACTCTCCCGCTTAAGAAAACCGGGCACCCGGCGCACGACCTCGTGCCGGCGGTGTACTACATCGACACCCTCGCCGGGGTGGGATTCACCCCTACCGAGTACGTCGACATCTCCGCCGACCTCGACACGAAACTCGCCGCGCTGAGCTGCCACGCCAGCCAGCTGGACTGGCTGCGCGACCACGACGGGGTCGACATCGTCGAGCAGACCCGGGTCGGCAGCCAGTACCGCGGATACCAGTCCGGCGTGTCCCACGCCGAGGGATTCACCGCGTGCCTCACCTGGCTGCGAGCCAGAACCACCCGCCTTCTACCGTGAGGGGTCACCCGCGCACATGGTTACGGCAAGCAGCACCACCGAGTTCACCTACCAGCTCGCGAGCGTTTGCACGTTCCGCGACCGGGAGGCGTGCGAACGGGTCAGGATGATCCGCCGCGAGGACGTCACCACGCATCCCAACCCGGACTTCAGCATCGGCGTGATCGAGGATCACGACGCGTTCTACCAGGCGTTCGCCGACGACCTCATCGACCGGATCGTCGCCGCCCGAGAAGCGGGCGAGCAGCTTGTCGCGATCCTGCCGGTCGGGCCGGTGCCGCAGTACGAGATCGCTGCCCAGGCGATCAACGAGCGCCGGATCTCCCTTGAGCACCTGCACACCTTCAACATGGACGAGTATGCCGACGAGGACGGAACGACCGCGCCAGTCTCCTGGGTCGGGTCGTTCCAGCGCGCCATGTGGGACAACTTCCTCGGCCGGATCGATTCAGAGCTGCGTCCCCCTGACCGCCAGATCCACTTCCCCACCAGCGACGAGATCGCGACCTACAGCGCTCAGATCGAGGACGCCGGGGGAGCCGACGTCTGCTATGGCGGCATCGGCTGGGCCGGGCACATCGCGTTCTGGGAACCGCATCTCGGATTTGAGTTCGCCGGCGACCTGGACGCGTACCGCGCTGCCGGCGCCCGCCTGGTGGAACTGCACCCCATGACGGTCATGCAGAACGCGCTCCACTCGTTCGGCGGCGACTGGTCCTGGGTGCCGCCGAAAGCCAACACGATCGGGCCGCGCGACATCCTCGGAGCCCGGCACCGCAGCTTCTGGCTCGACGGGGACCTCGGCGGCGGGTACTCCTGGCAGCGGTTCATCGCGCGACTGGTGGCGCACGGCCCGGTGTCCGAGTTCGTGCCCGGCAGCATGCTGCAGCAGTCCCGTACCGACTTCACGATGCTCGGCGGAGTCGCCGCCGACCTCGAAGTCTCGATGGCCTGAGCTGCCATCCCCGTCCCCCTCCAGGGGTGATCTGCGTCACAAAGCAGGGCCGTGCCGCCCTTCGTGCCGTCCGCCGGCACGGGCTGGCACGCCGTCATGAGTGAAGGGCATCGCGAGAGCGGGCTGTCCGCCGTCGCGGCGCACACCACTCATGACAGGGAGCAAGACAGATGTCGAAGACGTATCCACGGGCTCGCCGGATAGGCGGGCCTGGCCTGATGGCTGCCGCGCTGGCCGCCATCGTGACTAGCGGCCTGGCGGCAGCGCCCGCCAGTGCCTCGGTGCCGTTGCCGGTCGGTGCGGTGACTGCCGCCTACGCCTGGGGTTCGAACGACTCGGGCCAGCTCGGTCTCGGTAGCTTCGCCGCACCGGTTGCGCCGGCCCAGATCAGCGGGCTGGCCAACGTGCAGCAGGTCGCGCAGGGGCAGGTTTTCGGCGCCGCGCTGCTGGCCGACGGCACCGTCGACACGTGGGGCTACGACGGCGATGGAGAAGCTCGGCGACGGGCAGACCGCCTCGGTCTACCGCCTCAACCCGGCCCCGGTGCCGGGCCTGACCGGAGTCATCCAGATCGCCGCCGGATACCAGCACGTCCTTGCGCTGAAGTCCGACGGCACGGTCTGGGCGTGGGGCTACAACTTCTTCCGCGAGCTGGGCGACGGCACGCAGACCGACAGGCCCACTCCGTTCCAGATCCCGGGTCTGGCCGGCATAGCGCAGGTGAGCGCCAGCTACTACGACAGCATGGCGCTTGGTTCCGACGGCTCGGTCTGGGCGTGGGGGCACAACGGCTTCGGCGAGCTCGGCGACGGCACGACTACCAACCGGCCTACGCCGGTCAAGCTTGCCGGACTGTCCGGAGTGAAGCAGATCTCAGCCGGCTACGAGCACGGTCTCGCCGTGAAGTTCGATGGCACCGTCTGGGCCTGGGGCAACAACGCGCTCGGCCAGCTCGGCGTCGGGACGAACACTAACCATTCCTCCCCGGTGCAGGTGCCAGGGCTGACCGGCGTCACGCAGGTCGCGGCCGGCCAGACCCACAGCCTGGCGATCGCCGGGCCAGGCGGGTCGGTCTGGGCCTGGGGCGACGACGCCAGCTCGGGCCTCGGCGACGGGGCAACCACGGAGCAGAAGAGCCCGGTCAATATCGGACTGGCGGGCATTACCCAGATTTCCGCTGGCCTGAATCGAAGCGCTGCGGCGTCGGCTGACGGCACGCTGTATCTCTGGGGCGCGCAGAACTTCTCCGTCGACATCCTGACCCCGACTCCGACCCCGTTCGCCCTCCCCGGCAATCTGGGCGGAAACACCCAGGCGGTGCAGGTGTCGCTCACTGGCGCGAGCGGCCTTGCGGCAGGCATCGCCGCGGAGACCGTGCCGAACGTGATCGGCAGGAACCAGGCGCAGGCCACCACGGCGATCCAGGCCGCCGGCCTGCGAGTCGGCTCCGTGGGATCGCAGGACGACCCGTCCTGCAATTTCCGGGGAACGGTTGAGGTGCAGAGCCCGCAGGCTGGGACGCAAGTCGCACCAGGATCGGCGGTCAGCCTGACCATCGGCCAGAAGCCGGCGAACATCTCCTGCCCCTGACCTAGCCCGCACACCAAGCCAGCGGCGGCGCGACACTGCTCGCGCCGTCTGCTGGCGTACCTGGTTCAGATGGGACCTGGCTGCGCTAGCCGGGTTCGCCGGCCTCAGGGCCGGCCGGTCGCTCGAAGGAGGTCTTCAGCACGACGATGGTCTGGGTACCGGCGACGCCCTCGATGTCGTAGATGCGCTGCAGGACTTCCTGCAGCGCCCTGGTGCTGCCGGTTCTGATCTTCACGAGCACAGCGGCCGTGCCGGCGACGATGTGCGCCTCGAGGATCTCGGGGACGGCCGCGAGCGACTCCCTGGTAGCTGCGTCCCCCATCCACGCGCTCCCGTCGATCATGACGAACGCCAGTACGCCAAGACCCACAGCCTCCGGGTCGACGTCCACCGTGGTACGCCGGATGACGCCGCGTTCTCGCAGCTTGCGCACGCGCTCGTGGGCCGAGCCGGCGGACAGGCCCACAGCTTGACCAAGGTTCGCATACGACTGGGTCGCGTCCCGCTGAAGCTCGGCAAGCAGCGCGCGATCCACCCTGTCGACGGTTGCTCCGTTGCCGCTGATGCCGCTCGCCTCCTTATCAAGTGGCCATACCAAATATGGCCATGTTACATCTATACCAGATCATATTCTGCGAGGCGATCATGAATGCTTGATGCCATTCTGGACACCCTGGAACCGCCGAAGCTGGGTGCCGAGATAGGGGCGCTGCTCGCGGCCGGTGCCAGCGCAGCTGACCCGGCGAGGCGATCTGGGGGCCGCGCGGCAACTGTACGACGCCGCGTACCGGATGGCCGAGCAGGCCGGCGACGAGGATCGATGGCGCTGGCCGCGCTGGGGATGGGCGGGTTCTGGGTGCACGAGTACCGGACGGCCGCCGGGTCGGCGCTGCTACAGCAGCGACTGAGCCGGGCCCTGTCGACGGCCGATCCGAGTTCGGCGCTCGCGCTGCGCCTGCGCGTCAGGCTCGCCGGGGAGTCTGACTACAGCAGCGGCGATTCCGCGAAGATCCTCGCCGCTCTCGGCGAAGCCCGCGCCGCCGGGGATCCGGTGACCCGAGCGGAAGCACTCAGCCTCGCGCATCACTGCCTGCTGGGGCCCGGGCACAGCCGGCTGCGCCGGGAGCTGGCAACCGAGCTCATCGGCGAGAGCTTCCGTACCGGACGCCGCAGCGACCTGCTGGTTGGCCTGCTCTGCCGCACCACTGACCTGTTCGCCGATGGGGATCCTCGCGCGCTGCGCCACCTGGAGGAACTGCGGCAGGAGCTGGCGCGCGAAGATCATCGCGCGGTGAGCTTCGTGGTCGCGGCCATGGACGTCATGCTCGCCATCCGCAGCGGCGATCTCGAGCGGGCCGAACGACTGGCGAGGCCTGCGCCCGGCGCGGCGAGGCACGAGACGCGCCGTATGCCGCCTGCATGGCACGCGGCGCACCTGCTTAACGATCCGCTGGTATCAGGGCCGCCTGGGCGAAGCGCTGCCGGCGCTGACCGGGATCGTCCACTCCCCGACCCTCAGCGCGATCGACCACTCGATGACGGCGGCGCTGGCCGTGGCGGCCGGCGACGGCTGGCGACCACCGTGCCGCGGCGAGCGCGCTGGCCGCGGTGTGCGGCCGCGACCTGCTCGAGCTGCCCAGGTCGAGCAGCTGGCTGGTGACGATGAACAGCGTCGTGGAGGCCGCTCACCTGCTCGGGGACGCGAACACCGCCGGCCGCGCCTACGAGCTGCTCAGTCCCTACGCCGACCTGCCGATGGTGGCGAGTCTGGGCGTCACCTGCCTGGGATCGGTCCACCACGCCCTCGGGGTTGCCTGCCTGACCACCGGAGACCTCGACCGGGCCGTCACGCACCTGCGTACCGCGATCACGCGGAACCTCGCGCTGGCGCACTGGCCGGCGGTGGTCAGCTCCCGGCGACGGCTCGCGCAGGCGCTCACCGCGCGGGCCCGGCCATCGGACGCCCGCGATGCCGGGCGCGAGCTGGCCGCCGCCGCCGCATGAGGCCGCCGCGGTCGGGCCTGCCCGTACCGCAAGCCCAGGGCCGCCGCCGGCGGCTGACTGCTACCTGCACCCGCGATGGTCGTCGATGGCGGATCGACTGGGGACAGCGCAGCGTCAGCCTCGAGCATCGCGTTGGCCTTCTCCACCTGGCGGTCCTGCTGGCCAATCCGCGGCAGGAGATCGACGCCGTCGATCTCGTCGCCGGCGTGGCCGCGCTCGGCGGCCTCGCAGGCAGCCGGATCGGCCCAGCCCATTCTCGACGAGGCCGCCGTCGGTCAGTACCGGCTCCGCCTGACCCAGCTGAACTGGCGGATCGACACCGCGGCTCCGGCGGCAGGCGGCGAGTGCCCGGGCCGAGCGCGACTGGCTCACGTCAGAGCTCTCCGCCGCCGCCGGGCTGCGGGGACGGACCCGCTCATTTCGCCGACAGCAGGGAACGGGCCAGGCTGGCCGTCGGCAAGTCCATCCGCCGCACCGTCCAGCACGTCGCCGAGGCCGACGCGATGATCGGCGACCACCTGCGGCGCACCGTGCGCACCGGCGTCCAGATGCTCATACTGGCCAGGCTGAGTAGCGGCGTGCGGGCTAGGGGAAGCCGCGCCGGTAGCCGGCGTGCGGGCCTCGCCGGGAGTATTCGGGGCAGAGGTGGGTTTCGCGGACGAGTTCGGTGTGGCTCGCCCAGAGCCGGAAGATATCGCGCTTGCCGAGTCGAGCTGGATCGGCATGTCCCACCGCAGGTCGTAGCGTGAGAGCGAGCCGTGCCGCAGGTCGAACGGCGCTGCCGGGTCAAGGTCGGCAGGGGCCTCCAGGTCGTCGAAATCCACGCCTGTGAAAGTGACGCCGCGTATCCGCACGCTGAGGGTCCGGTCCTCGGCGTGGATGCTGATCGCTTCCTGGCCGAAGGCGTCGGTGTAGCTGCCCTGCCACTCCGCCTGCTTGGTACTGGTGCGATGGACGGCTCCCCCGGGTTGCAATCGTCGCTGGGATGGTCGACCACCGACCACCACCGACTAGGCTGCCACGATCAGCTCTGCGTGACTGGCACGGGTGCCGGAATGTCACGCATCTTTCGCAGCGGGGAACTCACCAGCAGCAGGCTCGTCAGCCATGAGCAGATCACCACGATCCATAGGGTCGAGCGAACGCCAAGGGCGGTACCTAGCACCCCGCCGAGTATGCCGCCGAAAGGCATCACTCCGTAGACTATCCAGCGTCCGCTCGCGCCCACCCTGCCCAGAAGCTCCCTCGGGCACACAATCTGACGGTAAGTCTGTGACGATATATTAAAGAGAATGGCGCTCCCGGAGAAGCCCCACCAGCCAACTGAGTACAGAACCGAGAGCACGCCTGGTTGCGCAAGCGGGATAAGAACTCCGAGGATGCTGAGGACTAGCGGTGCCACCCAGATGATGCGCGCTGTGCCAATCCGGCGAGATAGCGACGATGCCATGAGGCCGAATATTATTCCGCCGATCTCCGCGATGGAGACCAGTACTCCTGTGTATGCGATTCCTACATGCAATACCCGCACGAGATAGATCATCTCGACGGAGGTCGCCATGGTATTCAATAGATTCATGATCGCGGTACTGGCGGTGATCCTTGACAAAACTGGATGACGCAGAAGGAAAGAAAGACCTTCCGCGATCTGGATGCGATAGCTCGGTTTCTTCTCCGGTACACCGGAAGCCGCTGCGCCGCTCGATGCCGCTTCAGGTCCGGACTCCCTGATAAACACCAGGGTAATGGCTGAGACGAGGAAGGACAGCGCGTCAGTTGTCAGGGTTCGAGCTGCTCCGATGGCACTGACCAGGATGGCGCCCAGAGTGGGACCGGCTACCTGGGCGATTGAGCCGGAGGTTCCGAGCATGGTGTTGCAGTCAACTAGCTGCTCAGTCGAGAATAAAGCTGGCGGGTAAGCCTGATATGCGATCTGGAAGAAGACCGTCAGCAATCCTGCGGTGAACGCTACGCTGTAAAGCTGGACTACGGTGATGCTCCCGATAATTGCCGCGACCGGCACAGTGCCGATTACCAGGAACCGGAGTACGTCACACCAGATCATTATGCGGCGCTTGCGTGACCTGTCCACGATGACTCCGACGGGCAACGCGGCTATCAAGAAGGCCACCGTGCCGGCTGAGATAAGTATGCCAACCTGCAATGTTGACACCTTGAGAATCGCGACAGCTATGAGCGGGAGGGCAAGTATGGTGACGGCGGACCCGCATTGACTTATTGTCTGCCCGCTGATAAGCAAGAGGAACGTCGGATTGCGCCAGAGCCGACCGACCGTGGCTGTCGCAGCTATCATAACACCTGATTATCGGTCAGCCGGAGCTCATCAACCAGATCATAATACATCTAGGCTGTTCGCTATGGACGAACTTGCGGATCGACGTGGACGCGCGAGTCGTCATTTGGCCGCAGAGCAGGCGATAGACAACTCCGGCCTCCTTTGGCCGGCCGCGAGAATTCCGGATCCTATCGGCTGCAGCCGCTATTCAGGTATGACGATCGCCGCGACGTACGCCGATTTCGCCGCCCGCGAAGCGCGCGGCCTCTCGCCGACGTACGAGCGGTTGTCGGTCGCAGTCTCACGCGACGGCGAGCTGATCTCCTTGCTTGACCTGCTCCCGCCCGCCAGGCGGCAGCCCGGCCTGCTGTTCGGCGTGGTGCGGTTCCTCGGCGGCCAGGTCGACGACCCGGCCGCGTTTCACGACTACGTGGTGACGAACTGGCCCGCGATCGAGGCGCAGCTGCACGCCCGGTCCACGCAGACGAACGAGGCCGGGCGGTGTGCCCTCCTCCTGCCGGTGCTCGCCGCCCTGCCGCAGCCGCTCGCACTGCTGGAGGTCGGAACGTCCGCCGGCCTGTGCCTGTACCCCGACCGCTATTCCTACCGCTACGGCGACCGCCAGCTCGGGGAAGGCGCTCCGGTCCTCGACTGCGCGGCCACAGGCATAGCGCTGCCCGCTGGCCTGCCGGAGGTCGTGGGGCGGGCCGGCCTGGACCTGAACCCGCTCGACGTCACCGACCCTGCGGACCTGGCGTGGCTCGAGGCCCTGATCTGGCCCGAGCACGCGCACCGCGTCATCCGGCTGCGGGCCGCTGCCGCCGTCGTCGCGGCCGATCCGCCGGTGCTCGTACCCGGCGATCTGGTGGACGACCTGCCAGCGCTGGCCGCGCAGGCGCCAGCCGACGCCACCTTGGTGGTCTTCCACACGTCAGTCCTGTACCAGGTGCCGCCGCAGCGACGGGAGGCCTTCGCGAGCGTGGTGCGCGCGCTGCCCGGGCACTGGATCGCGAACGAGGACCCGGACGTCCTGACCTATGACGGTCTGCCTGAAATGCCGGATGGCGCGCTCCGCAACGTGCTGGCGCTGGACGGGACACCGCTCGCCTGGACCCGTTCGCATGGGCAGTCGATGATCTGGTTCGGGTAGGACCCGGCCGGCTACGTGCGCCAGGCCGAGCAGGCCGCCCTAAGCGGACTGCAGTCCGGGTACTCGGCATCGGCAGCCTGCGCGACGGCACCTGGCCACCCCAGTTCTCACCACCGCCGCAGTCCCGTCGGCAGCACCAAACCGGCCACGCACCCCCTCGCCACCCGCCGGCACCCGTCTGCACCCCTCGCAACAGCACCAAGCCGGGCCACGCACCCCCGAACCACCCGAACGCAACGACACCATGGTCCTGCTTACTGATGTCAGGACGACAGTAAGTAGGACCATGGTGCTGTGAGAGACTGCCCCTGAACAGCAGTAAGTAGGGACTTACTGCTGTTCGCGGGCCGCGCGCTGGGGCTACCACGCTGGGGGTGGCTCATACGCTGGGGGCGGCCGCCACCTCACGGTCGCGGCAGCCCTCTGATACTGGCTGCACGCACACTCGCACACTCGCACGCTCGTCATGCGGCTGGGCTGCCGAGTTGCCGGAGCTGGTCGAGGTAGCCGGTGGCGAAGTGGGTCCGGTGGTGCGCCCGGCCGTGATAGTCAGGCGTCGCTGACGGGGGCTTCCGGGGCGATGAGGATCGGCCGGCGGGTATGAGAGGCCAGCGTATGGGAGACGCTGCCGAGCAGCGCGGCACGCAGCGGACCGCGGCCTCGCTGGCCGCACACAATCAGGCGTGCGGACAGCTCATCGGCGGTTTCCAGGATGGCCTGGGCAATCCCGTCGAAGGATTGCCTGGTCCTCGCCGTGGCCTTGTATCCGTGCTCGGTCGCCCGGAGCGCTCCTTCTTGCGCCACTGCCTCGGCGGAAGCCTCCTCACCGGCGTCCAGGTCCGCGCCCCCGATGGCGCCCGCCGCGAAGGCCCCGGCCAGGGCCATCTGGGTCTCGACCGTTTCCCACACCGTGAGCACGACCGCGTCCGCAGGCCGGTCGATCAGGTCCACCGCAGCCTGCATCGCGCCTCGTGATCCATCGGAGCCGTCAAAGCAGAACAGCACGGGGCCAAGACTGCCTCCCGACATAGCGTCCTCCTTTTTCCGGCCTCACTTGCCAGGAATTGTAGCGGTCGCAGCACTTCTGACGGAGAGTCGTCAGTTGCCGATGTGGACGATGGTGGAGCCGCCGTCGGCGCAGGGGAATCGGTAATTGCCGTGGCCGACCGGGGTGCCGGACGCGCCGGTAGCAGGTCCTCCGATGCAAGCGCCGCCCGAGCCGCCCTGACTCTGGCTGTGGTGAAACATCGCGATGATGATCACCAGGGCGACGACGAAGAGGACCGCGCTGGCTAGTACGCCGGCAGGCGTGCTGGGCCGCCGCCGGCGTGGCCCCCAGCCGCCGCCGATCCCGAAACCGCCATTCCCGGGGAAGCCGCTATTCATCTGCGACTGGAACGGATCCACGGAAAAGAGTCTAGGTTGCCCGTCAAGAGCCAGACGCCGGTGTTGTCGTCAACTCTTATGTTCCGGTAGGGGGCACTTGTATGACGGTCGCGATGTTGTCGTTGGCTATCGCAAATCTGCTGTTGGTCGCGTCGATCGCCACCGGCGGCACCGGCTGCTGGTTGAGCAGGAAGCTGCTGGTCTGGGTTCCAGTCGCGAGGCTGGGCCAGGTGTCGATGACTGCGGCCGTGATGGGATCGAGCAGCCGAGGGTGCTCGTAAAGCGCCAGCACGCGGCTGCCGATGGCGTGCAGTGTGCCGGTGTGTCCGCCGGTCGTGTTGCGCGCAATCCACCGCCGCTCGGTTATGGACCACACGCCGAGGACTCACCAGGGCCGAGCGCGGCCGGGTCGTCCTTCCGGTCACCAGCCCAGATCAGCGAGCGGATGCGATGTCCCGCTGGGAACGACAGGTTGACTGGCTCGGCCATCTGGCAAGACTACGACTTTGCCGTCGGCTCGGCCGATTGTCGGCATATCGCCCCACGCGACCTCGGCATGCTAGCCGGGGGCGCGGGGTCAGTCGATGATGGCCCCGCAGCTGAGATTGACCATCACGCCAGTGACCGCGCCGGCCGCGTCTGACGCCAGGTAGACCGCGGTCCCGGCGAGCTCGGCGAGCGTGGGGAGGCGGCCGAGCAGCGTGTCCCTGAGCAGCGGCTGCAGGTACTCGTCCCTGACGCCGGGCTAGGTCTCCGGGGTGAAGTTGGACCGCAGTCCGGCCACCCGGACGCCCTGCCGCCCGACCTCGCCGGCCAGGCTCCGGGCGAGTGCCTCGACCGACGCGTTGGCCAGGCTGAAGCCGCCCATCTGGTGGCGGCTTTCCTTGGCGGACGTCGCGGTCAGCATCACGATGACGCCCGATCCCTGCGCCGTCATGTGCCGGGCGGCCGCGGTCGCGGTCAGGAAATTGGTGCGGCAGATCCCGGTGACCGGGGCCAGGAAGTCATCCAGCGAGATCTCCGTCAGCGGGATGTTCTGCACGACATCGACGGCCACCGCGTTGAACGAGACGTCGATGCTCCCCGCGGTCTTCGCCACCTAGTCGGCGTGCGCGTCAACGGCGGCTTTGTCCATCGCGTCGACCTGGGCCGTCTCGGCTTCACCGCCCTGGGCGCGGATGTCGTCAGCCACCTCCTCCAGCGTCGCCAGGGTGCGGCCCGCCAGGAAGACCCGCGCGCCCTCACGGGCATAGGCACGAGCCACCGCGCCGCCGATCGCTCCGCCCGCCCCGTAGACAATGGCGTTCTTGTTTTCCAGCAGCACAAGCACTCCTCTCGGCCGCCGCTGCCCGGCTCCGGGCAGCTGCCGCCACGACGCAATCCCTGACAGGTCAGACTGGCCAGGCCAGGCCGAAATAATCGGCCGGCCCCTCGCGGGCTCGTCAGACGAGCAATTCCCCAGCCGACCTGCCAAACCGGGACGACGGCGCCAGCACGACGATATCGCGAGGACTCTGATGATCTTGCGCATGCAGTCTCCTTGGGTGAGCTCGCCGAAGTCGCGTGCCGGTGGCCCTGCTGCCCAGCCCAGCGGCAGACGCCGCCGCCCAGCGTCAGCCGGTGGTGCTGAAGTGACCGGTCTTGGGCTGCCATTGGGCGGGCGGGTCTTCGCCGGTGCGTCCGTCGACTGCTTCGCGGAGCAGGTCGGCGTGGCCGTGTGCCGGCCGTATTCCTCGATCAGGTCGCAGACGAGCCTGCGCAGGCTTGCGTGGCGGCCGTCGGGTCCGGTGAGGTGCACGGGCTGGTCGAGCCCACCGCTGGCCAGTGCGGCGGTGAGCCTGGCGCGGGACCGGTCGACGGCTCCGTCCCACAGTGCGTAGAGCTGTTCGGGGGTGTCGGCGGCTGCGGAGGTGAACTCCCAGTCGTCGTCGCCGTCCCAGTCGTTGCCCTCCCACGGCGGGCCGATTGGCTCCCCGGTGAGCTTGACGGTGAACATGTAGTCCTCGCACACGGCCAGATGCTTGAGCAGCCCGCCGAGGGTCAGGGACGAGGCGCCGATCCTGGTTTGCAGTCCGGCCGCGTCGAGATCATCGGCCTTGAACCGGAACGTGGTGCGCAGCCGGTCGAGCGCACCGGCAAGGTGCTCTGCCTCGGTGCCGGCCAGGGGTGGTTCCCATGGGTAGTCGCTGTGAGTCATGCCGTCACCGTAGACCGCATTCCGGACGATCTGCTTCCGCAATGAGCGAGCACGAGGCAATTGCGCCTTGGACCGTTCACCGTACGCAGAACAGCCAGTTCCGGTTCGTGCTTTCGGAGACGCCGTGCCTGCATGCGCGTGCGATGGTCCGTCTCGCCGGAGGTTCTGGAAGAGTGCCGGATCCCGAGTGATGCTTTCGGATAAGAAGTGACAGACGGCCGGACGAGGCCGCACAGGCTAAGAGAGGAGCCTTGGGATGACGCGATACCTGATTTCGTTCCCCGGCGACGCGATGGATCACATCCCCGACGAGGAGCTGCCGGAGGTGGACAGGGCCGCGCACGCGGTCATGGACGAAGCCAAAGAGGCCGGTGTGTACCTCCTCGCCGGCGGGCTGGACGAGGAGGTCGCGCCGTCATGGTGGCCGCTGACGGGACGGTCGCCGCAGGAACCTACCCGCAGACCAGGCAGCTGCTGGGAGGCGTCACCATCGTCGACGTGCCCACACGGGAGGCTGCCCTTGAGTGGGCCGCAAAGATCGCCGCCGCCTGCCGCTGTGCGCAAGAGGTCCGGGAGTTCATGTTCGACCCGCTCGCCTGATCGCCCCCGCGCCGGGCTCGGCGAGATCGAGCGGGGATAGCGAGAATTCGGGGGCGGGGAGATCAGCAGCCAGCATCTGTCCTTGAGCGCTGGCTCAGCGAGTGGAGGTGCACGACATCCTCGCTGAGCAGCGCTACGCGCACCTGGCGGTGAGTTCCCAAGT
Organism: uncultured Actinomycetota bacterium; assembly: GCA_963737865.1. Classification (GTDB taxonomy): domain Bacteria; phylum Actinomycetota; class Actinomycetes; order Streptosporangiales; family Streptosporangiaceae; genus Chersky-822. Next base: position 575,326 of record CAVTUG010000003.1, read on the forward strand.
GCTGCTGCGGAACCTCCTTCCTGACCTCAGCAGGCTGACCCTGGCTCAGCGGGCCTACATACAACATCGAGCGTCAGTTGACTTCGTCGTATACAACCGGATAACCAACCAGCCCTTGCTGGCCATCGAGGTCGACGGCTTCGCCTTCCACGAGAACAACCCGGACCAGAGCGCGCGAGACGCGCTCAAGGACGAGATCCTGGATGCTCACCAGATACCACTACTGCGGCTGCCGACCACTGGCAGCCGGGAACTCCAGCAAATTCGACAGGCACTGGATAACGCCGAAGCCCACTGGGCTCGCCTGTCAAACCGGTGACCTCCTGACCGGTCCGTCGTGGCCGGATCGCCGGCAGCTCCGCCAGCCAGAACGACAGGCCCTTTCCCGCCGTCAACCTGGTGGCTGATTGGCAGAAAGCGACAGAAATGGCGGCCACCGCGCCGAATAGCCTGGCGCTGAGAGTTCGCATCTTCACGTAGACGCCGATTTTCAAAGTTGTTGGGCCGCGTATGGGCGCGGTGCCGCTGGCGTAACGGCGGCTGGGTTACGCGGCAGTGGGTTGGTCAGGGCGGCCCGAAGAGGGGCAGCTGGTCGAGGAGTTGGCTGGCGACCGTGATGAGGGTGAGGGCGCCTGGACGGCTTGAGCGGCTTCGCTGGTGGTAGCGGTTTCGCCCGGGACGTTTGGGTATTCGAGTTCGTTTCGGCGGCGGCGCATGGTGTTGTAGGCGCGGAAACCCGGTCCGAACTGGGCCTGGACTGCGGTGGCCACTGCAGTGTGGCCGCCGCCGGTGGTGGGCCGGAGTCCTTGCTGGGCGAGCAGGGAAGTGCAGGCGTTGGCGGCGTCGTAGGCCAGGATGTAGGCGCTGTAGGGATCGGTGCCAGTAAGGGTGCCTGCGGTCGCCGCAGTGGTCCGGGCATGGTCAAGCAGTGGGCTGCCGTCGGCGGCCGCGCCGGTGACGCGGTCGAGGTCTCTGCGGCTGAGGAGCTGTTCGATCTCGGCTTCGCCGCGTGCCCATCTAGCCATCGCCCGATCCTGTGGTCATCTGGCCGGTGTCGTCGTCGGGTGTCAGGACGACGAGACTCGGGCTGGCCTGGATCTGCTGCAGGAGCGGGTCGGGCTGGTCATGCCAGGCGGCGGGGGTGCGGATGACGGGGTTGACGGGCAGGCCCAGGCGCTGCTCCGCGCGGTCGGCGGCATCGTAGACGGCTTCACGAGCCGGGGTGCCGATGACCAGGACGTCAAGGTCACGGGGCGGTGAGCCGGGTTGCTGGTGGTAGCGGGCCGCCCAGGATCCGAAGATCAGCACCTGCTCGGTGTCGGACAGGCCCGCGAATTCCTCAGCGATGATGTGCTGGGGTCCCGACTTGCCGTTTAACCTCGGTTGTCGGTTTGGGTGGTTTGTGCGGCGTGTCGGCGTGATATTCAGACGGCCACCGTGATCATCTTCGTTCCTTCCACAGAACGTGAAGATGAGGCGGTGGCCGTGGTGCTCAGTATGGCGTGGCCGGGGCGGGGAGTCGAGGGCGGCGCGGGGTCTGAGGGGCTCGGGGGGTTCCGGCGGGAGTTTTACGGGTCTTTGGCGCGGCGGGGTGATGCGTTGTTCGGGCTGGGGGATGCGGTGCTGTGCGGGCCGGGGCGGGTGACGGATCTGGCGCGGCTGTCGCTGGTGCCGGAGTTCGGGCGGGGGCATGGTGCTTTGTATGACGCGGTGAACGCGGGGCGGGTGGAGGTGGGGCGGCTGCGGCGGGCGCTGGCGGGGGTGCCTTTGCCGGCGTGGCCGGACGGGCGGATCCGGCTGGCGGTGGATGTGAGCTGCTGGCTGCGGCCGGAGGCGGGGACGAGCCCGGAGCGGGCGTTCTGTCATGTGGCGGGGCGGGGGAAGAACGCGGGGACCCGGACCCCGGGGTGGCCGTACTCGTTCGTGGCGGCGCTGGGGCCGGGGACGTCGTCGTGGACGGTGCTGCTCGACGCGGTGCGGCTGGGCCCGGCCGATGATGACGGGGCGGTGACCGCCGCGCAGGTGCGGGAGGTCGTGGGGCGGCTGGTCGCGGCGGGTCACTGGGCGGACGGTGATCCGGACATCGTGGTCCTGGCTGATGCGGGCTATAACGTGACCCGGCTGGCGTGGCTGCTGAGGGACCTGCCGGTGCTGCCGGCGGCGCGGGTCCGGTCGAACCGGGCCTTTCACCGCCCGCCCCCGGCCCGGCCTGCGGGGACGAACGGGCGCCGCCTGAAGCACGGCCCGCTGCTGCGCTGCGATGACCCCGGTACCTGGCATGACCCGGCCCTGACCCGGGACCAGGACCAGGACCGGGATGCTGAGGGGCCTGGCCGGGGCCGGTTCCAGGTCGCGGCCTGGCACCGGATGCATCCCAGGGTGCACCGCCGCACCGGCGGGTTCGAGGACTGGCCGCAGGGCACCGACCTGCCCGTCATCGAGGGCACCCTGATCCGGCTGTCCGCCCCCGGGCGGGCCGCGCCGATCTGGCTCTGGGCCGCTGATCCCGCTCCCGCCGAGGACCTGGTGCGGCTCCTGTGGACCTCCTACCTCCGGAGGTTCGACCTCGAGCACGCCTTCCGGTTCCTCAAGCAGCAGCTCGGCTGGACCCGGCCGCTGCTCCGCGACCCCGCCGCCGCCGACCGGTGGACCTGGCTGCTCGTGGCCTGCTACGCCCAGCTCTGGCTCGCCCGCACCCTGGCCGCCGTCACCCGCCTGCCCTGGCAGCCACCCCAGCCAGCCGCCGCCATGACCCCCGGCCGGGTCCGCGCCGGGTTCCGCCGCGCCCGCGAGATCACCGGCACCCCCGCCAGGGCAGCGAAACCCCCCGCGCCCGGACCCGGGCGCCCCAGGGGCTCCAAGAACAAGCGCAAGCCACCCTCCTGCCCCGTCGGCAAAACCACCCCAAAACAGCAGAAAGCTAAGAACCCGCGCAAAAAGAAAACCAGCCACACAGGTTAAACGACAAGTC
>CAVTUG010000004.1:0-676002 GCA_963737865.1 uncultured Actinomycetota bacterium
GGCGTCCTTAGTGACAGTCCGGTGGTGTTTGCGGATGGTTACTTTGCTGGCGGACGGCTCTGATTCTGGCCGGGTGAGGGGGTCGTGGTGAGTGGTGTGCGAGTGCTGCAGCGGGCGGGGCGGGGTGTGCCGACGGTCGATGTTCGGGGAGCGGACGAGCGGGGGCGGGAGCGGGCGCCTGGGGGTGCGGGTGCGTGGCCGTGGGCTGCGGTAGTGGCGACAGTGGTGTGGAGCTTGTGGGAGCTGCGGGCGACGGTGTTACCCGCGCAGTTCCTGAATGACAGTTCGGTGCATGAGCAGATGGTGCGGTTCGCGGCGGGGCAGTTCGGGGCGGGGCGGGATCCGCTGACGGGGTGGTTTCCGAATCTTGGGCTGGGGTCGCCGCAGTTTTTGCACTATCAGAGCGCCCCGGCGATGGTGACGGGTCTGGCGGGGCTGGTGGCGGGGCCTGATGCTGCGTTCCGGTGGTCGCTGTATCTGCTGTGGTGCTTGTGGCCGGTAGCGGTGTACTGGTCGGCACGGGTGCTGGGGCTGGGGCAGCCGGCGGCGGCGCTGGCGGCCGTGGTCTCGCCGCTGCTGCGGAGCCTGCCGGGGATCGGGTATGAGGCTCACGCGTATGTGTGGGTGGGGTTCGGGGTGTGGACCCAGTTGTGGGGTTCCTGGGCGCTGCCCTTCGCATGGGCGCTGACGTGGCGGGCGGCGGCGGGCCGGCGGTTCATCGCCCCGGCGGCCGCGCTGGTGGCGCTGACCGCTGCCTTCCACTACGAGACCGGGTACCTGGCGTTCGGGGGAGTGCTGGTTGCCCCGTTCCTGGTGCGGGCGGGTTTGCGGGCACGGCTGGCCCGGAGCGGCCTGGTGCTGGTGACGGCGTTGGGGGCGGCGGCGTGGGTGGTGGTGCCGCTGCTGCGGTATGCGCGGTGGGCGGGAATCAACCAGGCGCTTTCGGCGGGTCCGTCGGCGAACGGTTACGGGGCGCGGGTCACCTTGGGGTGGCTGGTGACGGGGCGGGTCTTTGACTACGACCGCCTGCCGGTGGTGAGCCTGCTCGTAGCGGCGGGCCTGATGGTGGCGGTGGTGACGTGGCGGCGGGGCGGGCCGGGCCGGGTGCTGGTGGCGTTGTTCTGCGCATGTTTGCTGCTGTCGTTCGGCCGGACCACTTTCGGGAGCCTGACTGCTGTCATCCCGGGCGGTACCGATGTGTTCTTCCGCCGGTTCCTGATGGGTGCCCAGCTGGCCGGGATCTACCTGGCTGGCCTGGGGGGCGCCGAGGCGGTCCGGCACGGTGCCCGGCTGGCTGCTGCTGCCGCCGGGTTCCTGACGGCCAGGCGGCGGCTGGCGTGGCTGGCGTGGATCCCGGTCACGGCTTTGACCCTGGCCGGGATCGCCTGGCTCGTTCCCGCGTGGCATGACCTGGATTCCTACGCCGCGCTGAACTCCGCTGCCATCCATTACCAGGTCCAGGCCCAGAACCGCGACCACCCCCAGCTCGCCGCCCTGGCCGCCTACCTCCGCCGCCACCCAGACGGACGCGCCTACGCCGGATCCCTGACCACCGGAGGCCAGAACTTCACCATCGGCTATGTCGCCTGTTCAAGTACTTGGAAAGCCTGGACGCTGATTCGATCGGCTACACCCTGCGAACCGCGTCGCTGATGACCCAGCCTGAATACCGCTTCGACGCCGCTAGCCCCGGCGACTACGCCCTATTTGGCATCCGCTACCTCGTCGTCCGCCCTCGAGCACCTCTACCATCGTTGGCGCGGCACGGCGCGGTCCTGGTCCTGGCGAACAGGCTGCTCCGCGTCTACAAGCTCCCCGGCAACGGCTACATCCGGATAGCAGACACCACCCGCAGTATCACCGCGAACCGTGCTGACATCGGCACCCGGACCGTCCCCTACCTGTGGTCACCCATGCCCGGCAGGGATCGGTACCTCACCGTCGCCTGGCCCGGCACCCCCGCCGCTGCTCCGACGTTGCGTCCGGGTGCGCGGCCGGCTGGGCTACCCGGCAGGGTCCTGGCGGCCCGGACGGACCTGGCCGACGGGACTGCAGCCACCGTGGTGCACCTGCGCAGGCGCGCGGTCGTGGTGCTCAGCGCCTCCTTCGACCCGGGCTGGACCGCCACCATCGACGGCAGGCCAGCCCCCGTCCAGATGGTCGCCCCCGCACTGCCCGCCGTCGCCGTCGGGCCCGGCACCCACCGCATCACCTTCCGCTACGCCGGATTCACCGGCTACCCCGAGCTTTTCGCCCTGGCGGCCCTCAGCCTTCTCGCTGCCGCCGTCCTGACCCGAAAGCGTCCCGCGTTTCCCGAACCCCCAGAGAACGGAGGCCAGCCAGCGGATAGCTAATCCTCAGCCCAGCAGAAACAGACAGCAATCTCGACTCAACGGAAGTGAGCACATGAGCAAAAGAACCTGGCTGACCGCCCTCCTGGCACCAGCCATCCTGGCCGTCGCGCTCCTGGCCAGCAACGGACACCCCGTCCACCTCACCCACGCCTCCACCACCTCCTACACCCACTTCCTCGCCGACTCCGGCGGAGGCAGCGGTGGCGGTGGCGGTGGCGGCGGAGGTGGTGGTGGCGGCGGCGGCGGAGGTGGTGGTGGCGGCGGCGGTGGCGGTGGTGGCGGCGGCGGTGGAGGCGGCGGCGGTGGCGGTGGCGGAGGCGGTGGCGGCAGCACCGGTGATAGCGGCGGCGGCATTTGGCAGTGCATTGCGGCCATCATCTGTGCGATAGGTGAATAAGCACGCCACCCTGACGTCAGAGGAGTAAGCCTCGACGGCAGAACAGGGCGCCCGAGTCTCCATAAGTCATGGCGTCATGTCTGTGTTCATGCCCTCAGTCTCGCTGGGGGCATGAACCAATCGAGCGATGAGATCGCAAGGCCGAATACCCGACCTGTTCGTCGGGCATCTTTGCCGACCGCGAGCACCTATCAGAATGCTCGCGTATCTGCAGAACGACACGATTTCATCCAACTTGGCCGTGGGTTTCATTATTAATCTGCGTTTCGCGGATCTTGCTGGTGTCATCCGGGGGCGGGATCGGGGCGTCTTTAGTAGCAGTCCAGTGGTGTTTGCGAATTGTTGCTTGCTGGCGGACGGACTGATTCTGGCCGGGTGAGGGGTTGTGGTGAGTGGTGTGCGGATGGTGCAGCGGGCGGGGCAGGGTGTGCCGACGGCGGGGGCGGACGTTGGGGGGCGGGGGGAGCGGGAGCGGGAGCAGCTTGGGGGCGGGTGGCCGTGGGCTGCGGTGGTGGCGACGGTGACCTGGAGCCTGTGGGAGCTGCGGGCGACGGTGTTACCCGCGCAGTACCTGAACGACAGCGCGGTGCACGATCAGATGGTGCGGTTCGCGGCCGGGCAGCTCGGGGCGGGGCGGGATCCGCTGACGGGGTGGTTTCCCTACCTGGGGCTGGGATCACCGCAGTTCCTGCACTACCAGAGCGCCCCGGCGATCCTGACTGGCCTGGCGGGGCTAGTCGTAGGCCCTGACACAGCGTTCCGGTGGTCGCTTTACCTGCTGTGGTGCCTGTGGCCAGTCGCGGTCTACTGCTCCGCGCGGCTGCTCGGGCTGAGGCAGCCGGCGGCGGCGCTGGCCGCGGTGGTCTCGCCGCTGCTGCACAGCGTGCCGGGGATCGGATACGAGGCCCACGCCTACATGTGGACCGGCTTCGGAGTGTGGACCCAGCTGTGGGGGTCCTGGGCGCTGCCGTTCGCCTGGGCGCTGACCTGGCGGGCGGCGGCGGACCGGCGGTTCATCGCCCCGGCGGCCGCGCTGGTAGCGCTGACCGCTGCCTTCCACGACGAGACCGGGTACCTGGCGTTCGGGGCGGTGCTGATCACCGCGTTCCTGATCCGCACCGGCATCAGGGCGCAGCTGGCCAGGATGGGCGCGCTACTGATCACGGCGCTGGCGGCCAGCGCGTGGATCGTGGTGCCGCTGCTGCGCTACGCGCGGTGGGCCGGCATCAACCAGGCCCTCGCGGGCGGGCCGTCAGCGAACGGGTACGGGGCGCGGGTCACCTTAGGCTGGCTGGTGACCGGCCGGGTGTTCGACTACGGGCGCCTGCCCGTGGTGAGCCTGCTCGCGGCTGCGGGGCTGGTCGCCGCCCTGCTGACCTGGCGTCGGGCTGGGCCGGGGCGGGTGCTGGTAGCACTGTTCTGCGCCTGTCTGCTGCTCTCCTTCGGACGTACTACCTTCGGCAGTCTGACGGCCATCGTTCCGGGTGGCACCGATGTATTCTTCCGCCGGTTTCTGATGGGTGCCCAGCTGGCCGGGATCTACCTGACCGGCCTGGGGGCGGCCGAGGTTGTGAGGCACGGCGCCCGACTGGCCGCCGCCGCCGCCGGGTTCCTGAATGCCCGGCGGTGGCTGGCGTGGCTGGCGTGGGTCCCGGTCACCGCGCTGACCGCAGTCGGCATCGCCTGGCTCTTCCCCGCCTGGAGTGACCTCGACTCCTACGCGGCCCTGAACTCCGCCGCCATCCATTACCAGCAGCAAGCCCAGGACCAGGATCAGCCGCAACTGGCCGCCCTGGCCACCTACCTGCGCCACCACCCCGACGGACGCGCTTACGCCGGATCACTGACCACCGCAGGCCAGTCCTTCACCATCGGTTATGTCCCGATGTCCATCTATCTCCAGAACCTCGACGCCGATGCGGCCGGGTACACGCCGCACACCGCAACGCTGACGACCCCGCCCCAGTACCGCTTCGACCCCGGCTTTACCAGGACTATCCCCAGTTCGGCATCCGCTACCTCGTCCTCCCAGTCCTGGACCGATCACCGGCGCCTTTGCTGACCGGAGCGGTCATGGTCCTGGCCAACAGCCTGTTCCGGGTCTACAAGCTGGACGACAGCGGCTACATCCGGATAGCCGCCCCTACCTTGCGGCGTGGTTCGCGGCCTGGAGGGCCGGCGGGTACGGTCCTGTCCTCCCGCGCGGACCTGGCCGACGGCACGGCGGCCACTGTGGTGCAGCTGCGCAGGCGCGCGGTCGTCGTGCTCAGCGCCTCCTTCGATCCGGACTGGACCGCCACAATCGACGGCAGGCCAGCCCCCATCCAGATGGTCGCCCCCGCACTGCCCGCTGTCGCCGTGCCGCCAGGAACTCACCGCGTCACGTTCCGCTACACCGGATTCACCGGCTACCCCGAGGCTCCTCGCCCTGGCCGCCCTCAGCCTCCTGACCACCGCCGCCATTACCCGCAGGCGCGCTCAGCCCCGAAGACCCCCAGAGAACGGAGGCCAGCCAGCAGACAGCCAACCATCAGTCCAGCGGATTGCAGAGCGCAATCCCGACTTCACGGAAGTGAGCACATGAAGAAAAGACCCTGGCTGACTGCCCTCCTGGCACCAGTCATCCTGGCCGTCGCGCTCCTGGCCAGCAACGGCCACTCCGTTCACCTCTCCCATATCTCTCGCCCCGCCTACATCCGTCTTATGGCCGACTCCGGCAACGGCAGTGGCGGCGGTTCCTGCACCGTCAACGTCGACTGCACCATCAACGGTGGCGGCGGTGGTGGTGGCGGCTCTGGCGGTACCGGTGGGCCCGGCGGCGGTGGCGGCGGTAACGGATCCTGCAACGTCACCATCAACATCGGCTGCACCATCAACGGTGGCGGCGGTGGTGGCGGCGGTTCCGGCGGTGCCGGTGGGCCCGGCGGCGGTGGCGGCGGTAGCGGATCCTGCAATATCACCATCAACATCGGCTGCACCATTAACCCCGGTAACTCCGGTGACAGCGGTACCGGGGGTGCGGGCGGTGCCGGTGGCGGTGGTGGCGGTAGCGGATCCTGCAACGTCACCGTCGACGTCGGCTGCACCACCAACAGCGGCGATAGCGGTGAGGACGGCGGTGATGACGGTGACTGACGTGGTGCCACCGCACATAACCAGCAGAGAACAGATAACTGGCTCGACTCAACGGATGTGAGTATGAAGAAAAGAACTGGGCTGGCCGCCCTCCCGGCAGCAGCCTTCCTGGCTGTCGCTCTCCTGGCCAGTAACGGCCACCCCATCCACCTCACCCACACGTCCCCCACCGCCTACACCAACTTCCTCGCCAACTCTGGCGGCGGCAGCGGTAGTGGGGACGACGGCGGTATGGCCCTGCCCGCCAGGGCTCAACGACTGCTTACCTGCACCGGGTCCTTGCAACGTCCCGATCAGCGAGGGCTGCATAGGCGTCGTCAACGGCGACAACAGCGGTGACGGCGGCGACGGTGGCCCCGGATAAGGCGGAGCAATTTCCGGCACGCTGCCGACATCGTTTGCACGGTGCGTTGGCCAAGCAACTCCGCCCTGACATCAGCATAGAAGACAGATGTCAGGGCGGAGGCTGTAGATCACACTTGGGGTGGACGATGGGACTTGAACCCACGACATCCAGGACCACAACAAAGATCGGGCGAGAGTGGGCGGCGTCTGACCGGATGTCCGGGCAGGTCAGTTGATACGTGGGGCCATGGCGAAGCCGAGTCTGACCTCCCCGATGACCCCAGGTGGGAGCGCGTAGCCGCTCCCACTTCACTCCCAACGCCAGAGGTCGGCGCGCGCCCCCGCCGCCAATCAAAGGCGTCCCCCGGCCAAGACGGTTTTGGCCACTATGCGCCCGACCGCGATGTTATCGATACATTATCGCCCTATTTCGGCGCACTCGGTCCATGTGCCGCTACTGGAGCGCGCTTGCCTAGCACTGGCAGCCGGCATGCCGCTAAGCATCGCGTGGGGGTCTACAAGCACACATCGCTTATAAGCGCCGTTGAGCATACGCCTTTCGCGGGAATATCGACTTAGTCGGCTATTTCTGCACGTACTAGTACATCCACTCGCAAGAGTGTGCATAGCAAACGACAATGTTGGGTTGACCTGACATCAGGAAGTACCATCTTGCCCGTGCCATCACCCTTTCCCGGTCGGTCAGCGTCGGCAGATACCGCAGCCGAAGTTCTCCACCGACAAGACGAGCCGCAAGCCCTGCGATGGCTGCTTGCTCAACGCCGCATGTACAGTCGCGCGAAGCTATGGAATTACTTCCGCGTATTTGGAATAGCAATTATAGCTCTTGGCGCACCAATCGCTACAATAGTTCGCCCTCAGTCAGCGACGCTCGTCGGAGCAATATCGGGCGCGTGGATATTTCTGGCGAGAACTCTGTTCCTTGCGCGTGAACGAAAATGGGCGCGGCCAGCCGCGAGTGTGCAAGATGCGTTTGACACGTTTGTCTTTTGCCTGCCGAGTAATCCGAGCGTCGCACCCGAGCCGGAGCGAATTGCCGATATAATCAGAGATGACGACTTCCTTGAGCATGCCAAGCAGGAGAACCTACTGGGCTGGTATAGCCTAAATCCGGAACTCCCCGGTATTCCAGCCGTGGCCATCGCCCAGCAGGCCAATCTAGCGTATAGCGAAAGGTTGCTAAGACACCACGCAAACGTATGGCTCGGAGTCGGCGCGGGCTGGGGTCTGATAGCAATAGTGATAGCAATATCATTCAACCTGACCGTCTCTCAATTCCTCATGGGAGTCGTGCTCCCCGTTCTGCCCGCCGTACTCGATGCTAGGGAACTATGGGACGCTGCAAGACTCGCCGCCGACGACCGATCTAGGCTCAATGCCACTTAGCCTAAGTTGATCTTTGTTCCTGGGTGTGTCGCTGCGTGGTGTTCTGGCAGGTGAGCCGGCATGATCGCGGCTTATGGCAGACATGGCGTGGTGGCTGGCGGGCGGCTGACGGACTGGATATCTCTGGGCGTGCTGGCTGCGTTCGTGCCGCGGGACGCGGTCGATGACGCGGTCGCTGCGGCCGGGAAGCGGGCGAGGCGGTCGGACGGGAAGCTCCCGCCGCATGTGATGGTGTATTTCGTGCTGGCGCTGGCGCTGTTCGCCGACGATGACTATGAGGAGGTCGCGGCCCGGCTGACCGAGACGCTGCCGGCGTGGGGCTGCTGGGACGGGTCGTGGAGCGTGCCGACCTCGGGCGGGATCACCCAGGCCCGCCAGCGGCTGGGGTCCGAGCCGGTGAAGGAGCTGTTCGCCGAGGTCGCGGTTCCGGTCGCGGACGAGCTGACAGCCGGGGCGTTCCTCGGGCCGTGGCGGCTGATGGCCATTGACGGGTTCGAGTGGGATGCCCCGGACACCAGGAGAACGCTGCCGCGTTCGGGTTCTCCGGCGCCGGCGCGGAGGACGGGCCTGGCGGCGTTCCCGAAGGTGCGGGTGGTGACGATCAGCGAGTGCGCCTCGCACGCGGTCACCGGCGCGGTGATCGGCGGGGTGGCGGGCAAGGGCGCCGGGGAGCAGTCGCTGGCCCGCAGGCTGTACCGGCGGCTGGAAGAGGACTGGCTGCTGATCGCTGACCGCAACTTCTTCAACTGGGCGGACTGGTGCGCCGCGGCGGATTCCGGCGCGGAGCTGCTGTGGCGGGTCAAGGCCGATCTGCGGCTGCCGGTGCTGGACCTGCTGCCCGACGGGTCGTACCTCGGTGCTGGTGAACCCGAAGATCCGGGGCAAGGCCCGGGACGCGCTGATCGGCGCGGCCCGGCGCGGGGAGGACCTGGAGCAGGACCAGGCCCGCTATGTCCGGGTGGTCGAGTACGAGGTCCCGGACCGGGACGGCGACGGAAAGGCGAGCTGATCGCCCTGATCACCACGATCACCGGGCTGACCGCCGCCCCGGCCGCCGCTGCTCGCGCAGGCCTACCAGCAGCGGTGGGAGCACGAGACCGGGAACGCGCAGCTCAAGACCCATCTGCGCGGCCCCGGACGGGTACTGCGGTCCAAGAGCCCGGACATGGTCCGCCAGGAGATCTACGGCTACCTGCTGGCCCATTACGCGATCAGCGCCCTGATCTGCCAGGCCGCCACCGAGGCCGGCATCGACCCGGACCGGGTCAAGTTCAAGCGCACCGTCCGGATCATCCGCCGCCGGGCCGCCGACCCGGCGGCCTTTCCCCCTGAGCACCAGCAGCGCATCCTGGCCGGGTCATGGCCGACATCACCGCGAAGCAAGAACCTCAACCCGCAGCGACGGCACCGCACCTACCCGCGAGTGATCAAGCGAGCCCGCCACAACTCCTACCGGGTCAAACGACCCGGCGACCACGGCACCCGCCACCCCGGCCCCGCCACGATCAGGCTGGTCAACCTCCGCCACCTCACCACCGCAGCCAAGATCAACTTAAGCTAAGTGGCATTGGATCTAGGCTCTCCGACGCCGTTTCCGCGCGTATTCGGGCTTGGCCAGTTCACGCCATCGAACTGCAGGATCTACGAAGCTGGCAAGATCAGATCTATCGCCTACGGCGCGATGGATCGCTAGTCCCCGACTTTTTGTATCGCTGGACGCCTCGAAGAATGAAAGAGCGATGTCCGCCCGTGCAGAGGAACTTGCCTCGACGGTCCTATTCGCCAATCGATGAGCCACACGATGGGGTAGTGCACAATGACCACAACCACCGCCCAAGCTTTTGATGAGTTTCTAAAGGGACTGAAGCCAACCGACTATCAGTCGGAAACATTTATACCGAGTCGCCGAAACACCGTCGAGAGGATTCTAAATGAAAAATTCGCGAGTTCATCTGACATGCCACTGTCGAGCGTGAGCCTTATCGGATCGGCCGCAAAGAAAACTATCATCAGGCCATTTGACGATATCGACGTGCTGGCCGTGTTCTCGAATTCCAAGAACGCATACTCAAAATATAAGGGAAATTCGCAGGACTTCCTTTACAGGATTCGCCAGGCATGCAATAGCGCGTTGACTCAGCAGGTTGGCGCTCGTGGTCAAGCTGTCCGGATTTTCTTCAATGGTGGAGGCCATGTCGATGTCGCCGCAGTATTCTACTCGACTGGGGACAACTACGTTCTTCCCGCCGGGGATGGTACATGGATTTACACCAGTCCGTTTAAGGCTAATTCTTGGTTTGTAGATCGCAATGTGCAGCTCGGAAAGAATCTGCGCCCCCTAATTCGGCTAGTCAAGCAGTGGAACCGCGCACACTCGTCACGGCTAAAGTCTTTTCACTTGGAAACGGTCGCGGCCAACACCTTCGCGAAGCTAGGCGCGAATCAGCGATCGAATCTTGAGAACTTCTTTGAGTGGGCATCGAAATATATGTACGTCGCCGATCCTGGTGGACACAATGCAGATTTGAGCGGCTACCTCACATGGCAGGCACGTCAGGACGTCATAACCTCATTCAGCGCGGCCAAAAATAGGTGCACGAAGGCCCTTGAGGCAGAACGTAACGGCGAGCATGCCGAGGCAAAGCGACTATGGCGCATAGTTCTAGGTGACGAGTTTCCAGCCTGATTCTGCCGAGAGAACACGAATCTCTCGTCGACTAAGGATGAGTTGAAGTGCCGGAACCGATCTCCGCAGCAGTTATTAAGGTGATCGAAATGTTGAACGAGGGCGAACAGCGTACTTCCGAAATTGATCAGACTACAGGAAATCTGTAGTCTCTAGCGAACCATGATCGCCGGCTACTGTCGATTGGTTTAGGATGGCCTGTGTGATCCAACTCGATGAGTATCTTGTTAACTGCCCTAAATGCAATACGAAAACTGTGGCCATTCCAAGAACGCAGATAATAAATATCGATGACCTCTCGCCTTGGGATGGCGTCCACGTCGTTGTCGAATGCAAAGTATGTTATGAGTATATGCTGATACGGCATGATCTGGACGAAGAAAATGCGTACCGCTTTAGGGAGCCAATAAGGTGCTGTGGCCCATTGCGGTACGGGAAATGAGCTCTAAAGTTCCTGAATCATTGCGACTCGAACATAAAGAAGCGCGGTCATGCTTCAGTAATGGTGCTTATACTGCAACGGTAGTTATGGTTCGCCGGACGCTCGAAGGCGTGTGCGCAGAGAATGGTATCAAGAAGCAGCCGCTGATTAGAGCGCTACAGGAAATGAAAGGAGGGGGCCTTATTGAGGGTAGGTTGCTTGAATGGGCCGAGGAACTGCGAGTTCTCGGAAATGAGGGAGCACATTTTACCGGGCGTCGAGTGTCGCGCGAAGATGCGCAGGATGCACTCGCGCTAGCGGAAGCGCTCCTGGATTATCTCTACGTATTTAGCGCGCAATTCACTGAATTTAAGCAGCGACGGGAGGCAAAGGGCACTAACGGACTAGACGTAGGTGACGTGTAGCTCGGCAACGTCCCTTGGCCGGGGCGTCGCGTCGGCTGGGCTCACCAGCGAGGTTGGGCCATCCGGCGCGGAGCTTGGCCGTTTCTCTGGCTCCCTGCGGCCTTCGTCATACATCTACTTCATGTCCGTGCTTGCACTCTAGACTGGTGCGCACCAAGGTGACCGACACGCGCCTATCTCTGCTGCCTCAAGGTGTCGGCCGTCGATGCGCTCTACTGAGGGAGGATTAATATGGGCACGAAGACAGAAACAAGTTGAACGGTCCATCCGCGAGATTGTTAAAGCTGATCTGGGAGAGAATGGGCAGCTTCCGTCAGAGCGTGATCTAGTCGCGCGCCCTGGCGCGGGACGTACGACAATACGATTGGTCTTGATGAAGCTTGCTGCTGAGGGGCTTATCCGAAGCGAGCAGGGCCGGGGGTATTTCGCGACCGACCCAAAAGACTCGGCAAGGCAGTGACCGCCGAACCGGAGCCTTGGCAAATTCAGGGTGAGCGCCTAGTCTACGACAATCCGTGGCTCCGGCTTGCACTAGTCGATGTTGAGCCCAAAGACGGCACGCGATTTGAGCATCACGTTGTGCGGTTGTCTCGGTATCCGTAGCCGTCATTATCGATGGTCGCGCTCGCGTGCTAATGATGTGGCGTTGCCGGTTCGTTCCTAACTGTTTCGGATGGGAGCTGCCTGGCGGAATAGTCGAGCCGGGAGAGAGCGCCGCCGATGCTGCGGCGCGAGAGGTAGAGGAAGAAACCGGCTGGCGGCCAGCAGGCCCGCTTCAGCACCTGCTGACATTTCAGCCGATGGTAGGCATGGTGGATTCACCTCACGCGCTATGCGTAGGGCGTGGTGCTACGAAAGTGTCGGAACCGCAGACGGATGCCGAGGAAACGGCGCGGATCGCCTGGATTCCGCTTGACGAAGTTAGCGGAATGATCAAACGGGATGAATTGCTTGGTGCAGGCGCGCTGGTAGCTCTACTCCATGCCCATTGCGTTTACTGAGGTAGCTGACCGGTAATCCGATCGATTTGCCGAAGATGGCGGACCGATCCGATCCGGTCCGGTTCGCCAGACGCCGGACAAGGCTTACTACCGCCGATCGAACTACTACGATCGCCGGTCGTGCGCCCGGCGGCGAACGACGCCTGGTATCCGGTTAGAGACGGGCGATACGGCCGCCCGGCCATGCCCGTGCTGGCCGATATGAGCGCGGCCTGGCCTGGCGTGCCCCTATCGCCCTGGCCGCCCGCCGTCGCGGGACAGCCCTACGAGCCGCCGACCGGCCGTGGAGTTGCCCGGCTGTCGGCCCGGCAGGGATTCGGGCGGTGCCCGGCCTGCGCCTGCAACCCAGCTTCGCCAGGACGGAACGATCGTCAGTCACAAGGCGGACCGAGCTATGCGCGGGAACGTGCGGGAACCGGCCGAGCCGGCCGGTCGCGTGCTGGCTCCCGCTGCGGACCGGACTGACCAGCACGGCCAGCGGCACGGCCACCAGACCTGCTGGACGACATGGGCGTCCGGTACGTGCTGCAGGCCGAGCGGATGGGGCACGAGGTGCCCGGCATGCGGGGCGTCTACAGCACATCGCGCCCCGGGATGCGGGCCGAGCTCAAGGCGGACTGCAAGGACATGGGAGGGTCGCTCCGGGCGATCGCGGCTCGCCCGCGATCGCGGTGCGCAGTGCTCGACGGCTCCTGGCCCCGACCGGAAGGCGGCCATAGCCAAGAGCCGCTCCCATTTCGCTCCCAGAATCGGACATCCGGAAGGCAGAAGGCCCGGCCGGGGTAACCGGGACCGGGCCTTCTGACCTGCGGAAATGCTTGGGGTGGACGATGGGACTTGAACCCACGACATCCAGGACCACAACCTGGCGCTCTACCAACTGAGCTACGCCCACCATGACCGCCGAACAATCGGCAGCATCACGAAGCATACAGGTACGGCTCAGTCCGCAGAACCGGATTCCGGTGGTTCCACAGCCGCTTCCGCAGCGGGTGCGGCCTGTGCGCGGCGGAAGCCGGTTCACCGGCCACGATCCGCGAGGCGATCGCCCGCGAGGTGGCGGTATCTGGCCCCGGCCTCGGCACGAAAACAGCCTCGCGGTAGTAGCGAAGCTCGGCGATGCTCTCCCTGATGTCAGCCAGCGCGCGGTGCCCGCCGACCTTGGCCGGGCTTGCGAAGTACGCCCGTGGATACCAGCGTCGCGCGAGTTCCTTGATCGACGAGACGTCGATCATCCGGTAGTGCAGGAACTCGTCGAGCTTAGGCAAGTCGCGCGCGATGAACGACCGGTCCGTGGCGATCGAGTTGCCGCACAGCGGTACCCGCCTCGCCTCTTTGACGTGCCCTCGGATGTAGGCGAGTACCTGGTCCTGGGCTTCGGCCAGCGTGATCCCGCTGGCCAGCTCGGTCAGCAAGCCCGAGCTCGTGTGCATCTGCCGCACCAGCTCAGGCATATGGTCGAGAGCTTCGGCCGGGGGTTTGATGATGACGTCGATCCCGGCGTCGAGTTCGGTAAGTTCACCGTCGGTGACCACGCAGGCGACCTCGACCAGCGCATCGCTAGCTAGGTTGAGGCCGGTCATCTCGCAGTCAATCCAGACCAGTCGGTCAGTCACTGTCCTAGCCTAGGCCACTTCTGTGCGCAGAGCGTACTCGCCACTGCCTGACGGTTCAACTCGTCGTGGCCTGATGTCCCAAGTCAGAAACTATGCTGCGGTCTTCCAGGCGCTGCCGTTCCAGTGCAGGATGAGTGTCTTCCCGCCGCTGGTGGCTCCGACAGCCCAGGCGTTCCGCGCGGACGTGGCCGTGACACCAGACAAACTGCCGCCCGGCCCAGGTTGCCGCTTCCATGTGGTGCCGACCCAGTGCTCGATCAGCGTGCTGCTGTTGCTATCTGAGCCAACGACCCAGGCGTTACGGGCCGATGTGGCCGTCACCGCTGCGGGGAAGGGGAGGAATCCCGAAGCCTTCGGGCTTCGCATCGTCTTCCAGGCGGTCCCATTCCAGTGCAGGATCAGGTAACCGCCACCGGTGCCCCCGAAGCCAACGGCCCAGACGTCGCGGCCAGAGGTCGCGGATACGCTGTGCAGGCCGGCGCCGGGCGCGGGGCTGTGCACCTGCTTCCACGTCTTGCCGTTCCAGTGCTCGATCAGCGCCTGTCCCTGACTGGTGGCGCTGAAGGTACCGCCTACCGCCCAGGCACTGCTGGCCGACACGGCGGCCACGCTGGAAAGGCCGCTTTGCGACGGGCTGGGGCTCGGCACCCGCTTCCAGCTCTTGCCATCCCAGTGCAGGATGAGCGTTTTGCTGCCGGTCCGAGTGAAGATAGCGCCCACAGCCCAGACATTGTGCGCGGAGATCGCGGCCACGCCGTGAAGTGCGGCGCCGGCTGGGGCCGGGGCCGTCGCTTGTTTCCACGCAGTGCCGTTCCACCGCTCGATCAGCGCCTTGGAGTTGCTGCTGCAGCCGTTGTCGCAGCCGACTGCCCAGGCGCTGCGGGCCGAGATCGCGGCCACGCCGGCGAGGCTCCCGCTTGCGGGGCTTACGTTTGACACCCGCTTCCACGAAGTGCCATTCCAGCGCGCGATCAACGTCTTAGGGCTGGAGAAACTGCCGGCCGATCCGACCGCCCAGGCATCGCGGGCCGAGAGGGCCGCCACCGCCGCGAGGGACCCGGGACGCTGAAGGATGCCGAGTCGGCGCCGGGCGCTGCTACCGAAGCGGAGGCCGAAGTGGCAGACGAGAGCACGGTCGCTGAAAGCCCGGCCAGCGACAGCCCGGCTAGCGAGCCGGTCACCAATGGCACGGCAATTAGGGCTGCACCAACTTGCCTGGCAAATCCGGATAGGCGCACCGGTCGCCACCTCCCCCCGAGAAAGTCGTCTTCCAGACCGTATCGTCCCCATCGTCGGATCGCTAGTGCCTCACCAGGCGAGTGCGCGCCGCCAGAGGTCTGTGGTGGTGAGCAGTAAAGAGGGCCACGACCGGGTCCGGCCCGGCAATCGGACGACAGCATGGTCCTACTTACTGTCGTCCTGACAGCAGTAAGTAGGACCATGCTGCTGTCGAAACAGTCCGCCCAACGACAGCAAGTAGGGACATGCTGCTGTGCGCAGGGCGCGGGCGCGCGGAGGTGCGCGGGTTGCGCGGGGCGCGCGGGGCGCGGGTGCGCGGAGGTGCGCGGGGTGCCGGAGGTGCGCGGGGTGCGGCCCGGCTGGCGTCAGGGGGTTTCTAGCGCCGCGATGTGGGCGGGCACGGCGATGTCGGGCCTTAGCAGGGGGTCGGGGTCAGCCGGACCGACGCGCTGGGTGATCGGGAGAACGCCGGCCCAGTAGTCGGTCGCGTAGTCCTCGTCCTCGTCCGACGGGCCGCCAGCGCGCGACTTCACCGACGCCTCGTCCAGCGATAGCGCGATCACGCTGGTGGCCGCGAGCTTCCTTCTTGGTCGGCAGCCGGGAATTGTCCCATCGGCCGGGAATCAGCTGCTCAGACACCGCCCGCAGCGCCGCCACCAGTTCATCGGGGTCGGTGACTGGCCGTGGCGTCCCGAAGATCACCGCGCTGCGGTAGTTCAGCGAGTTGTGGAACACCGACCTCGCGCAGACCAGACCATCGAGCAAGGTTACCGTTACACAAATGTCGTGGTTTTCAGCGAACCGGAACGACCGGTTCCCAGAAGACCCATGCAGGTACAATATGTCGCCGATCCGCCCATATCCGGTCGGCAGCACAACTGGTGAACCGTCGATGATCACGCCCAGGTGACAGATCAGGCCCGCGTCGAGCACGGCGTACAACTCGGACCTGTCGGTCGCGCCGCGTTCTCGTAGCCGGTGCAGAGTTGTACGTTCGGTGGTCGAGAGCGCGCGAGAGGGGTTCATATGCCCTACGGTATCGAGGTGCCCAGTGTTCCAGGAATCGAGAATCCGGCCGGGCTGCAAGCCTGGGTCAGCGCTAATGTGCCTGATCAGGACCTCGGAGAGCTCACTGGCGCGGCGCTGATCTCGGGCGGCCGGTCCAACCTCACTTACCGGCTCGACTTCGGCGATACCGCGATCGTGCTGCGCAGGCCGCCGCTGGGCCACGTGCTTCCGACGGCGCACGACATGAGCCGCGAGTACCGGGTGCTCTCGGCCCTCGACGGTACTGACATCCCGGTCCCCAGGCCGGTAGCGTTCTGCGCGGACATTGAGGTCGTGGGCGCACCTTTCTACCTGATGGGTTATGTGCCCGGACGGGTGCTGCGGACGAGGGAGCACGGCGCGGACGTGACCGCCGAGCAGGCGAAGAAGCTGTCCGAGTACGTGGTCGACATGCTCGCAGCCATTCACGGCGTAGACCTCGACGCGGTCGGGCTGGCCAGCTTCGGCCGCCCCGAGGGCTATATGACCAGGCAGCTTGCCCGCTGGCAACGTCAGTGGGAGCTGTCCAACAACCGCGAGGTGCCCGGTTACGACGAGCTCGTCCAGCGGCTGACCAAGGGCCTGCCGCCCAGCGGCGACGGCACGCTGGTGCACGGCGACCTGCGCCTGGACAACATGCTCGTGACCGTGCAGCCGCCAGCGGTCAAGGCGGTCGTGGACTGGGAGATGTCCACGCTCGGCGACCCGCTCGCCGACCTCGGCCTCACGCTGATGTACTGGACCGATCCCGGTGACGAGGACTGGCTGCGCGTCTCGGAAGGCGGCTCGGTCACCACGATCCCCGGATTCCTGAACCGGGCGGAGGCCGCCGCCAGGTACGCCGACGCGCACCGGCCGCGACATCTCTTCGATCGGCTACTACATGGCCTTCGGCTGCTTCAAGCTCGCAGTCGTGCTCGAGGGCATTCACGCCCGATTTTTGATGAAGCAAACCGTCGGGGAAGGCTTTGAGCGCGAAGGCCCGGCAGTGCCGAGGCTGATCGAGCGGGCCCACGCGCTGCTGGATGCCCAGCACGCCGCCTGACGTCGGCTAGCGGCTCAGGGCCTGGGGGAAGCCCAGGCGCCAGGCCGATCAGGGCGCCAGGCAGCTCGGGTTGCACAGCCGCTGCGCCAGGGCCTGGTAGAACACCTCGTCGACCTGGGCAGGCTCGGTGATCTGGTACGCCTGACCGCCGGTCGCTGCCGCGATCTTCTGCAGGTTGCTGAAGTTCGGCGGGCTTCCGAACACGATGAGGATCAGAACCACCTTCCGGTTCGGGTTGCTCAGCTTGGTGAGCTGCTTGATCAGGTCGGCGGCGGAGATGTCGCCCGGCGCGTTCTCCACGCCAGACCCGAGCACGACCTCGGCGTTGAATAGCTTCGGCTGGTACGTCTTGCGCAGGTACTTGTAGCCAGCCAGGATCGAGCCGTAGAGCGCGACCTGCGGGTTGCTCGTAGCGGTCAGGTGCGCCGCGATGTGCTGCAGTTCGGTGCGCCGGGTGAGCACCCCGAGCTGGGCAGGCAGCGGGCCGATCGAGACGAGTTGCTTGTACGGCAGCTTGCCGTTCAGCTTCGACGAGAACTCCCACAGGCCCAGGTTGGACGTGTCGGCGAAGAGCGCGAGGCCGAGGCTCGCCGCCTGGCTCAGCTCCGCTGAGTACGTCGGCGCACCGGGCTGCGACGACTGGTTCATGTTGGCCGAGATGTCGACCATGGTCAGGTCTTTCGACCCGGTAGAGAGCTTGTTCCACGACTGGAGCGCGGTCGGTTCCTCGGTCGCCGACGCGCCCGGCGCGACCTGCAGGAGCTGGCTGTCCAGGCCGTAGGACCGGGCGAACTTGTCGGGCAGGCCGGGCGTCTGGCCCGCTGACCGGAACCCGGCGAACCTGATCACGCTGGCGGCATACGGGGTCCGCAGCGCGTGGCCGAACACGGTCGCAGCCGCCTGCTGTTCCTTCGACGAGGTAGTCAGCAGCACGTACGGGTAGTCGAACTCGGGGCTGCCCAGCGCGGGGTTCTTGCCCGAGGGATAGCGGGCCGCGACCGGGTCGTGCGGGTTGGCCGCGTCGTAGGCGAGGACCGCCTGCTCGGTCGTCACCGTCACCGGGTCGCCGTTGAGCGGCGGCTGAGCCAGGCTGACGAACGAGGCCATCGAGGCCGGGTCGTCGAAGTACGAGGTGACGGTAGATGCATGGGCGAACTTGGTGAACTCCAGCCGGGCGGCCTTGCCCGGCCCGAGCAGCCTGGTGACCTCGATGAGCGTCGCGAGCCCGGCGGCGGACTGGGACGGGTCGGGCAGGTCGACCCGCAGGTCGGCTGGCGTGTCCGGGCCGCCCGCGACGTGCGGCAGCAGGAGCCTCCAGCCGTCCTTGGCGAACGCCGGGGTCCGTTTCGCGGCCGCCTCGGGCATGACGATCATCAGCGGCGACTTGGCGATGCTAAACCCGGCGGGCACTACCGTCCGGGCGCCGGTGGCGAAGTTCCTGACCTCGTCCACCCACAGGCTCGAGTCGGGAATCCAGGCGTTGATCGACGGCTGGCTGGCGCTTTGATGCTGGCCGTCGATCTGATCGGCCGCGCTGGCCGGAGTGTCCGGATTGACCTCCACCGCGACGCAGTGGCCGCCGGTCTGGTGGTGCTGACGGTTGAACACCTGCGCGACGGTGTCGATGGCCGGCGCGATGTCGGTGCTCACGGCGACGTCAACCACCAGCGGCTTGCTGGCGCAGTCGAGGTGGCTCACGATCTGGGCGGTGCCGCGCCCGACCATGAGCAGCAGGCACGACCCCACGGCCAGGAACACCAGGGTCTTGGTCCGCAGGCGGCGCTTGCGGCGCCTGCGCTGCCTTGCTCCGGCCCTCTTGACCAGACGAAGCTGACCGGATGGCAGCCCTGGTGGTCAGCCGGGCATAGCGCTGGCGGGGTAGTCACGAAGGTTCTCGATCACGGGAGGCGCTGACGCGCGGATGAGCGGTATCAAAACTGTACCGAATTACGAGTTTTCAGGTTGGCATCTACTGGCAGCAGCGCGGATTTCGGGTTACGTAGGCACCCGAGAATCCTCCGCTCACAACCCAAGAGGCCAGCTGGCCTGGGGTTTAGAGGTCTAGGCGTCGCTGTTGGCGGCGACGGCTAGCAGGCCGCTGAACTCCTGCCGCAGCTTCCCCATCGCGCTCACGGCGCGCCGATGCGGTCGAGCCCGAGCAGCGCGGCCCCCGCGACCGGGGCCGCTTCGATGACGCGGACGGTGCAGGCCGGTGCCTCGGCGGTGACCCGGCTGATGACCGTGTCGATCAGCAGCGGATTCCGCGCGGCCAGCACGCTGCCTCCGAGTACTACCGGGACGGCTGCGGCAGTCAGCTCCAGGCGCCTGATCACGGCGATCGCCATGGTCGCGACCTCGTCGCCGAGCCGGCGGACGAGGTCGCGCGCGACTGTGTCGCCGGCGTCGGCCACCTCGAAGACCAGCGGCGCCAGCTCGCCAAGGCGGGACTCGCTGATGGTCTCCCGGTGCAGGGCAACCGCGAGGTCGGTTGGCGTGGCCAGTCCGAAGTAGGCGGGCACGGCCTCGCGCAGCACGGTCTGCGCGCCGCGCCCGTCCTCCGCCCTGATGGCGAGCCACTGCGCTTCGTAGCCGAGGGCACCGCCGCCGCCCCAGTCGCCGGTGATCGCGCCCAGCGCCAGGTAGCCGGCCGTCCGCCCGAAGGGGCAACGCCGGCGCAGTTGATTCCGGCGCCGCAGGTGACGCCGACGCCCCAGCGCAGCTGCGCATCGGCGACCGGGGTGTCGTCCAGCCCGGCCCTGAGCACGGCGAAGGTATCGTTCGCGACGCGGGTCGAGCGCGTCCAGCCTTCGGCGGCGAGCATGCGCTCCAGCTGCCGCTCGTCTTCGGGCAGGTCCACGTTCGCGACGCAGGCGACCGTGTCGATGGCGATCCCGCCCAGCTCAGGGCTAGCGCCCGCCGAACGCGCCGCCGCTCTCAGCAGGTCCTCGATGATGCGCACGTTGGCCTGGGACAGCCGGTGCGGCATGCCGGGGCCGCGCACGGCCGCGAGCAAGGAGCCGTCGGCCGCCACGAGGGCAAGCTCGGTCTTGCTGTTGCCGCCGTCGACGGCGACAACAGCTGGCGACTGCGGGTTCACCGTGCTCCGGCCGCCGCTGTGCCACCCGCTGCCGGGCCGCCCACTGCAGTGCCGCCCAGCGTGCCGCCCGCCCACGGCAGGAACCTGGCGTTCTCGGCGATCAGGCGGTCGGCGAGCGCCGTCGCCTGGTCGTACTGGCCGACGATCGGGTTGGCGAGCAGCGCGGCCGTCACCCGGTCCCGGCCGCCCTGCAGCGCGGCCTCGATCGCGAGTTCCTCGTACGCCGACGCGTGCGCGACCAGCCCGCGCAGGAGCGGACTGAGCGGTTCGAAGGGCACCGGGACCGGGCCGGCGGCCCCGATGACGGCGGGCACCTCGATCACGGCGTCGTCGTCCAGGAACGGCATCGTGCCGTTGTTGCGCAGGTTCACGACCTGGACATCGCCGACGTCGTTGACCAGCGAGGCGAGCAGGTTGACTGCGGCCTCTGAGTAGTAACGCGCCGCCGCGTCCCTCGAGGAGCTTCGGCTTCTGGTCGAGCGCGGGGTCGGCGTACATCTCCAGCAGCTCGCGTTCCATCTGCGCGACGACCTGCGCCCGGGTCGGCCGCCCGCGCAGTTCGTCCACGACGATGTCGTGCGCGTAGTAGTAGCGCAGGTAATAGGACGGCACCGTGCCGCCGGTCAGATGCAGCGCCGACTCGGGGAGCTCGATCCGCGCCGCGATCTCGGCACCGTGCTCGGCGAGGATCTCGGGCAGCCGGTCGACGCCGTCCACCATGGCCGAGCGTTCCCAGGTCAGGTGGTTGAGCCCGACGTGCCCGAGGCTCACCTGCTCAGGCAAGACGCCGAGCCAGCCGGCGAAATCCGCTGGAAGCCGATCGCGACGTTGCAGAGCCCGACGGCGCGGTGCCCGGCGTCGAGCAGGGCTCGCGTCACGATGCCTACCGGGTTGGTGAAGTCGATGATCCACGCGTCGCTCGCGGCCCTGGCGCGGGCCCGCTCGGCGATGTCGAGCACCACGGGCACGGTGCGCAGCGCCTTGGCGAGGCCCCCGCGCCGGTCGTCTCCTGGCCCACGCAGCCGCAGTCCAGCGGCCAGGTCTCGTCGCGGTCCCTGGCGGCCTGCCCGCCGACGCGGAGCTGCAGCAAGACGGCCCCGGCCCCGTCGAGCCCGTCGTCGGTGTCCGTGGTCCAGCGCACAGGGCCGGGTGCCCGTAGGCGCGCATGATCCTGGCGGAGAAGGGGCCGACTACAGCCAGCCTCGTCTCGTCCGGGTCGACCAGTACCAGCTCGGTGACCTTGACCTGGTCGGCCAGCCTGGCGATTCCGTCGACGAGCTCAGGGGTGTAGGTGGAGCCTCCGCCGATAACAGCGAGTTTCATCCGAATGCCCTTACTTCCGTGCTGGACTGGGCGACGTGACAGGCGACGTCGTGACCTTCCGCGATGGGGTGCGTTTGCGGGGTGACGGTGTGGCAGATGTCGATCGCGAGCGGGCAGCGCCACCGGAACCGGCAGCCCGGCGTCGGGTCGATGACCTTCGGCGGCTCGCCCCGGTCGGTCTCGGCGTCTATATCCAGGGGCGCTCGCGGGTCGGGGGCGGCCGATAGCAGCAGCTGGGTGTAGGGGTGCTTGGGGTTGGTCAGTACCTCCTCGACCAGTCCTGTCTCGGCGAGCTGACCCGCGTACATGACGATCAGCCGGTCGGCGACATACCGGGCGCTGGCGAGGTCGTGGGTGATGAACAGGATCGAGACATCCTCGTATCGCGCAGCGTCACCATCAGGTTCAGCAGCCCGATCCTGATCGACACGTCCAGCATGGAGACCGGCTCGTCGGCGAGGATCAGCTTCGGCCGCATCGCCAGCGCCTGGGCGAAGCCGACCCGCTGCCGCTGGCCGCCGCTCAGCTCGTGCGGGTAGCGTTCGAGCACGTCGGCGGCGGGGTGCAGGCCCACGACCTCGAAGACCCGCTTGGCCTCGTCGAGCCGCTGCTCTGCCGACAGGTCGGGCCGGTGCAGCTTCAGGCTGCGCAGTACCCCGTGTGACACCCGGAACACCGGGTTGATGGAGGCGAACGGGTCCTGGAAGACCATCGGGGCCATCCCGCTGTACCCCAGCCGGTCGGCCCGCGACCTGATCTTCGACACCGGCTCGCCCTCGAAGTAGATCTCGCCGCTGGTGGGCTTGTAGATTCTCGCCAGCAGCCGCGCGATCGTCGACTTCCCGCTCCCGCTCTCGCCGGCCAGCGCGACGATCTGCTTGCTCTCGATGCGCAGGCTGACATCGTCGACGGCGTGCAGGGTGCGCTGGGACAGCGCGTTGCCGATCTTGAACGTCTTGGTCAGGCCCTCGGTCCGAAGCAGCGGCTCCTCCTCAGCAAGCTCGGTCATGACGCGCTCTCCTCCTGCTCGTCGTAGAGGAAGCAGCGCACCTGCGTGGTCTCCACCGGATACAGCTGCGGCAGTTCGCGGGTGCACCGGTCAAATACCTTCGGGCAGCGCGGCGCGAACCAGCACCCCTCCGCCCGTCGCGCCAGGTTGGGCGGGGTGCCGGGGATGCCCGCCAGCGCGACCTTCGGCCCTCGAATAGAGGGGAACGCATCCATCAGGCCAGCTGTATAGGGATGTCTAGGCGAGTCGAAGAGCTGCCTGGTCGCCCCGGCCTCGGCGACCTGGCCCGCATACATCACGAAGAGCCGGTCGGAGAAGTGGCTGACCAGGGACATGTCGTGGGTGACGAAGATGACGGCGAAGCCGAACTGGTCCTGGAGCTCGGAGATCTGGACCATGAGCGAGCGCTGGGCCACGACGTCGAGCGCGGACGTCGGCTCGTCCATGATCACTAGCTCCGGGGTAAAGAGCAGCGCCATGGCGATCATGGACCGCTGCCGCATGCCGCCGGAGAGCTGATGCGGGTAGCTCCGCAGATGCACGGGGTCGATGCCGACCATCTTCATCACCTCGGCCGAGCGGGCGGTGATCTCTTTCTTGGAGGTGACGCCGTGGGCCCGCATCGCGTCCTTGAACTGCGCGCCGATCGACTTGACCGGGTTGAGCGCGTTCATCGCGCTCTGCATCACGACCGACAGGTCCTTCCACCGGATCGCGGTGAGCGAGTCGTCGGTGAGCCCGACCAGGTTCCTGCCCTTGAAGGTCACGCTGCCGCTGACGATCTCGGCGGGCGGGCTGAGCAGCTGGGCGATGGCGAACAGCATGGTCGACTTGCCGCAGCCTGACTCGCCGACCACGGCGACGAACTCGCGCGGCTTGAGCGAGAAGCTCACGTTGTCGACAGCGAGCACGCTGCCGCTGTCCATCAGGTACTCGACCGACAGGTCGCGCACGTCCAGGATCGTGTCGGCCGGCGACTGGATGACCTGCGCTGGCTCGACCGCGAGCGCCTGACGGTCAGCTCGTCTGGCTGGCACTGTCACTCCTCATCAGTTCCGCGGGTCGCCTGGGGCTGCGGGTCGTCTTGACTGCCTTGCGCCTGATCGGCCGCAGGGCCGGGTTGCCGATCTCGTCGAAGGCGTAGTTCAGCAGCGCGAAGGCGGCACCGAGCCCGACGATGCACAGGCCAGGCGCGATGATCCACAGTGACTGGCCGGTCTGGAACGCCTCGTTGTTCTGGGCGGATCGCAGCATAGATCCCCAGTTCACGGCGGTCGGGTCGCCGAGTCCGATGAACTGGAGGCTGGTGGAGAAGAGCACCGCGTACAGCGCGTTGGTCAGGAAGCTGGCCACGATCAGCGAGGTCATCGTCGGGATGATCTCGACCACGATGATGTAGATCTTTCGCTCGCCGCGCACCCTGGCCGCCTCGAGGAAGTCGCGCTTGCGCAGCGACAGCGCCTGGGACCTCAGCTGCCTGGCGGTGTAGGACCAGCCGGTCAGGGTGATCACCGCGATCATGACCGTGGTGCCCGCGCTATGCAGGTAGCCGGCGATGATGATGAGCAGCGGGAAGAGCGGGATCACCAGCAGCACGTCGGTCAGCAGGTTCAGCGCGCCATCCCAGAACCCTCCGAGGTAGGCGGCGGCGACGCCGATCATCACGGCGATGGCCGTGGCCGCGATCCCGACGCCGAACGCGATCTCCAGCACTGGCCTGGCGCCCCAGATCACCTGAGCCCACATGTCCTGCCCGAGGCCGGTCGTGCCGAACAGGTGGCGCAGCGACGGTCCCTGGCTCGGCTTGTAGATGATCGCGGTGGGGTCATCGCGTGCGATCACCCAGGGGAAGATCGAGATGAGGACGAAGAGCAGCAGCAGCCCGGCGCCCCAGGTGGCCTTGCGGTTCGACCTGATGGCCTGCCCTTCCGGGAGCGCGCGCAGCACGGGGAGCGGCTCGGCCTTCGCGGGCACGGCCAGTCGGCTGGCCAGCCGCGCCCATCCGCTGGATCATGGCCATGGCTAACTCGCGTCCCTCGTCCGTGGGTCGAGCAATGCTGTCGCGATGTCAGAGAGCAGGATCGCGACGAGCACGGCCAGGGTGATCAGCAGGAACAGTGCCTGCATGAGCGGGTAGTCCTCGTTATCGACCGCTGAGAGCAGCCAGAAGCCGACACCCTGGTAGTTGAAGACGAACTCGATCAGGATCGCCCCGCCGAGCACGAAGCCGAGCGACATCGCGAAGCCGGTGAGATTCGGCAGGATCGCGTTCCTGGCCGCGTAGTCCAGCATGATGCGCCTGCCGATAGCCCTTTCGCCCTGGCCATCCTGACGTAGTCCTCGGCCAGCGTCGTGATCATCGTGTTGCGCATGGTCAGGATCCACGTGCCGATCGTGGTGATCAGCAAGGTCGCGCCGGGCAGGATGGCGTGCCGAATGACGTCCCAGATGAAGCTCAGCGACAAGGACGGCGCCTGGGTGTAGTCATGCGAGAAGAAGGCCGGCAGCCAGTTCAGCTTGCTCGCGAAGATCAGGATCAGTACCAGGCCGAGCCAGAAGTAGGGGACCACCGAGGTGATGACGAACAGCGGCGGCATGATGCTGTCAAGCCGGCCACCACGATGCCAGGCGCCGAGGATGCCGATCAGCGTGCCGAGGATGAAGGACAAGATCGTGACGACGCCGACCAGGCCGAGCGTCCACCAGATGGCGGTGCCGATGATCTGCCCGACCGACGCCGGGTACTGCGAGAGTGACGTGCCGAAGTTGCCGGTCGCGATGTTGCCGAGGTACTTGAAGTACTGGCCGATCAATGGCTGGTGACTGTTGACGCCGAACTGCACCTCGAGCGCGTGCAGCGCCTGCGGCGATACCCCGCCCTTGAACTTCGCGATCATCGCGACGGCGGGGTTGCCGGGCATCAGCCTCGGCAGGAAGAAGTTGAGCGTGACCGCCGCCCACAAGGTCAGCACGAAGAAGGCCAGGCGGCGAAGCGCGAATCTCATATCCCGTCCTTCCCGGTTTTACTTGGTTCGCTGGGCCTATCTTGATTCGCCGGGATTGATCCGGCTAGCACCAGGCGGCAGATCTCCCCGGACATGAGGATCCGGCGGGGAGGCAATTGCCTCCCCGCCGGATCGCCCAGCTACTTCTTGGCCGGTACCAGGCGCAGCATGACCTGCGCCCAGTCCGGGTAGTTGTAGGCCGCCGGCTGCGCGTACTGGTTAGCCGGAGTTGGCCAGCCGGAGAAGGCCGCCGTGTCGTACTGGAACCAGTCGACCGCCTCGGTCACCGGGATGACCGGCACGTCGGTCAGCATGACCTTCTCCAGCGCGGAGACGATCTGCTGCTGCTTGGCCGGGCTGGTCGTGCCGGGGAACTCGTTGATCAGGTCGTCGGTCGCCTGGCTGGCGTACCGCTCGAAGTTGGATCCGGCCGGCGTGCCGATCGCGGCCGAGTTCGGCGAGTACAGCCACTGCCGCAGCTCGAAGTACGGGCTGGGGCCGCCAGTCTCGGCGCCGTAGGCGAGCTGGTACTGACCAGCGAAGAGCTTGTCCTGGTAGAGCTCTGGGACAGGCCCTGCTGAGTCGCCTGGATGCCGACGGCCTTCAGGTCGGCCACGATCACGTTGACGGCGTTGACCCAGTCGGAGAAGCCGCCGTTGTTGATGATCGTGAAGGACAGCTTGTGGCCGTTCTTCGCGAAGATGCCGTCGGAGCCCTTCTTGTACCCGTCCTTGGTCAGCAGCGAGATCGCCGTCTTCGGGTTGTAGGCGTAGTTGTTGCCGAACTTGGCGGCCTGGGACTGGTCGAGCCAGCTGGAGAACGTCGGCGTGACAATGCCGCTCTGGTTCGACGCGGGCTCCTCACCGAACTCGCCGAGCTGGGATGCCTTGGCCCGGTCGATCGCGTAGGCCATGGCCTGGCGCACCGCGACGTCCTTGAGGGTCGGGTCGGTCAGGTTGATGAACAGCGAGACGTTCGCGACCGGGGGGAACCAGTGCTTGATGGACGGCTGGCCCGCCAGGAACTTGTCGATGTCAGGGATGAACTGGCTGCCCCACTGGGCCTGGCCGTTGGCCAGGAAGCTGTTGGCGGTGTCGTTGCTGAGGAACGCCGGGTAGTTGACCGTGCCGACCTTCGGCTCGCCCTTCTGCCAGTAGCTCGGGTTCGCCTTGTACTGGATGTTCTGCGGGGTGCAGGTCTTGGAGCTGACCTCGTAGGGGCCGGTGCCAACCGGGTTGGTGTCGGGGAATTTCTCCGGATCGGAGATCTTGGACCAGATCTTCTGCGACACGATGCCGACCTGATCGGCGATGTAGTAGAAGTACGTGACCGCCGGGGCCTTGAACTGCATGACGACCTTGCTGCCCTGCTGGGTGACGCTGCTCAGCACGGCCCAGATCGCGTTGATATCCAGCGTCTTGTTGGCCTTCAGCAGGTTGAACGTGTATGCCACGTCGGCCGCCGTCAGCGGGGTGCCGTTGGTGAACTTCACGCCGTCGCGGATCGTGAAGGTCAGCGTCTTGTTGCCATTGCTCCACGCGAAGCTGGAGGCCAGCCAGGGCGAGGTCTTGGAGTTCTGGAGGGTGTTGACGAACATCAGGGGCTCGTAGACAGTGCCCAGCGAGAACGAGATGTCGGACAGGTTGAACGGGTTGAAGTTACACGACCAGGTGCCCCCGCTCTCGTTGTCGATGGTCAGGACACCGCTGGCGGAAGACGTCCCGCCTCCGCCGCTGCCTCCGCTGCTGCTGCTTGAGCAGGCAGCCGCCGCTATGCAGCAGGACGCGATGACGACCCCGTATCTGATAAGGCGTCTCATTGCTTAGCCCTTCGGTTGCGCTGATTACCGCTGGAGATTTTGCCGGTTACCACCATGAATGTCGTGAACATCAGGAACGTCCGGAAGTAAGTCGATCTTACTGATTTCTTGGGCCCTGCGTCATAACGATGTACGGCAACGCTATTCTGTGAGATTGTTAGGACAGTATCCTAACTATCCGGACGGTAACAGAGTTCGTGGCCGAACCGTGACCTCTCGCCTGAAGTCTGGTGTTTGCCGACCCAGCGGGCGGTGCGGGATGCGCCTGACGGAGGCTACGGAGGTGCGTTTCGTGGACATGATCTCGTTCGGCACGGTCTTCCTCGAGCTTGTGTTCGGGCAGCTAGATCGGCTGCCCGCACCGGGCGAAGAAGTCTTCACCGACGAGTTCGCCATTTCCTGCGGCGGGGCGATCACGAGCGCGACCGCTGCGGCGGCCGGCGGGGCGACGACGGCGGTGTGCACCAGGCTCGGCGACGACGTGGGATCTCAGATCGCGACCGAGCACTGCGCCGCGACCGGCATCGACCTGTCCACCTCCGTGCACACAGGCCGGCCGGCGGCCGGGATCACGGTCGTGCTGAACTTCGCCGGCGACCGGGGATTCGTCACGCACGTGCCACCCGCCGCCCCGGGCGAGCAGCGGGAGATCGAGCGCTGGCGCGGCGTGCTCCGGGCCCAGCGGCCCAAGTGGTGCTACCTGCACGCCGGGCACGGCGTGCCTGAGTTGCTGCGCGACGCCCGGGAACTGGGCTGCCGGATCGTGCTCGACATCTCGCTGGGAGACGAGCGGGAAGGCGAGATCATCACCGAGTGCATCAAGCTCGCCGACATCTTCGTGCCGAACTCCGACGAGCTGCTGAGGCTGACTGGTGCGGCCACGATCGAGCAGGCCGTGGCGGATTCCGCCGGCTGGGGCACCCAGCTGGTGGTCACGCGCGGCGCCGCCGGGGCGCTGGTGACGCACCCCGACGGCACGTTCACCGAGGTCCGGCAGGGAGTTCGGGACGTGAAGGTGCGCGACCTGACCGGAGCGGGCGACAACTTCGCCGGAGCGCTCATCGCCGCGCTGCAGTCCGGAGCCCCGATCACCGATGCCGTCGTGGCCGCCAACGCCGCCGGATCCAAGGCCGTCGGCCAGCTTGGTGCCATCGGTCAGGTTGGATCGGCGACCAGCGCGGGCTGGCCATTGCGACCAACGGTTCTTCACCAGATGGCCACGACGAGGGGTGACCGATGAAGCTCTCGATTCTGGGTGGCGGCGGGGTTCGGATGCCGGCCTTCGTGCGCTCGGTGCTGGCTGGCCGGCCAGGCATGTTCGACGAGATCTGCCTGTTCGAGCCGGACGCCACCCGGCGGGCGACGACGGCGCGGCTGGCCAGCGAGGTGGGCACGGTGCTCGGCCATCCCGGCGTGGTGACGGTGACGGCCGACGCGGAGCAGGCGTTCACCGGCGCCGACTACGTGTTCTCAGCGATCCGGGTCGGCGGTGACCGGGGGCGGGTCATCGACGAGCAGGTCGCCCTGCAGCGCGGCATCGTCGGGCAGGAGACCACCGGGCCTGGCGGCGGTGCGATGGCGCTGCGGACCATTCCCGTCGTGCTCGGGTACTGCGAGCTGCTCAGCGCGTGCGCGCCGAACGCGGTGCTGATCAACTTCACCAACCCGGCCGGGCTGATCACGCAGGCGATCAGCGCCCAGGGCAAGGTGCGCGCGGTGGGGGTGTGCGACACCCCGTCGGGCACGATCGCCGAGCTGACCAGGTTCGCCGGGGCGGAACCCGGCAGCGTCAAGGCCGGCTACAGCGGCCTGAATCACCTGGGCTGGGTGACGTCGTTCCAGGTCGACGGGGTCGAGCTGATGCCCGAACTCGTGGGTAAGTTCGAAGAACTGCAGCGCTCCGGCCGGCACTTCGCCGCCTTCGACGCCGAGCTGGTGCGCCGGGTCGGCGCCCTGCCGACCGAGTACGTGTACTACTTCTACGACCCGCGCCGTTACGTCGACGGGGTCGCTCGCGCCGGGACGAGCCGTGGCCAGGACATCCTGGCGCTGAATGACGAGCTCCTGACCGCCATCGGCAAGGCGTTCGCCGACGGTGACACCTCGACGGCCTGGACCGCGTATTCGCAGCTGCTCGGGGTCAGGCGTGATACGTATATGCGAACCGACACCGAGGGCGACAGTGGTCAGGCCGCCGCGCGGGAGAGCCGCGCCGCTCGCGGTGCCGTGCCGATGCAGGCGGAGGAGATCGGCGGCTACGAAGGGCTTGCCTTGCGAGTCATCGACGGCCTTTCCGGGCGTCAGCCCGGCACCCTGATCGTGAATGTGCGCAACGGCGATGCGCTGCCTTTCCTCGATCCAGAGGACGTCGTGGAGATTCCGGCGACCGTGGACACCGAAGGGCTCGCCAGCGGCCGGCAGCCTGACCTGCCGCGTTCGGCTCGCGCCCTCGTCGAGGAGGTCAAGGAGTACGAGCGGGGAGTGGTCGCCGCCGCCATGACCGGCGACGCGGGCCTGGCGGCGGTGGCGTTCGCGCAGCACCCCCTGGTGCCGGGGATCACCGCCGCGCGCGAGCTGGTCGCCGCGTACATCGACCTGCACGGCGAGCACCTCGCCTATCTCGCCTAGATGACCGACCAGACGCTCTCCCTGGCACCCGCCTCGGCTTCGGCTCAGGCGGCCCGGCCGCAGCTCATCAGGGCGATGAACGAGCAGTTGCTGCTCAGCCAGATCCGCCAGCTCGGGGTGTGCTCACGCGCCGACCTCGCCCGGCTGTCCGGTCTGTCCAAGCCGACGGTGTCGCTGGCCCTGGCCAACGTGGAGCGGTCGGGCCTGGTCCGCATCGCCGGCCAGCGCACCGGAGTGCCGGGCCGATCCGCTGTGCTGTACGAGATCAGGCCGGACGCCGGCTACGTGCTCGGGCTGGACATCGGGCACGAGTACCTGCGCGGCGCCGTGGCCGACCTGACCGGCGAGGTGCGGGCCAAGGCCGAGGCCCGGAGTCCGGCGGGCAGCGTCAGCAGGCGAGTCGGCGAGCTGATCAGGCTCGCCGACGGAATCTGCGCGGCGGCAGGCATCGGCCGGGCCGACGTGACCCAGACCGTGCTCGGCAGCCCGGGCGTCTACGACCCGAGCCGGGATGCGATGGCACTCACCGGTGGCCTGGCGGGCTGGGACAAGCGGGCGGTGCTGTCCCGGCTGCGGGACGCGTTCGGGCCGAACTTCATGGTCGAGAACGACACCGACGCGGCCGCGCTGGCCGAGCGGGACCACGGACACGGCCGGGAGTTCGCCAGCTTCGCGTTCGTCTCGATCGGCAGCGGCATCGGCATGGGCCTGGTGCTCGACGGGCGATTGCATCGGGGCGCACACGGCGTCGCGGGGGAGATCGCGTTCCTCCCTATTACTGAAGGTCAGTCCGGAGCGCCTGACCAGGAGATCCGGCAGCGCGGCGCGCTGGAAGCGGCCGGCTCGTCGTCGGCGATCGTGCGGTCAGCGCGGCAGTCTGGGCTGCGGACCACGTCGGCGCGGCAGGTGTTCGCCGCCGCTGCGGCCGGGGACGAGCGGGCCACCAGCGTCGTCGCCACCGAGGCGCGACTGGTCGCCAAGGCAATCTGCGCGATCATCACCGTGATCGACCCCGGGCTCGTCGTGCTGGGCGGCGGCATCGGCCAGGCGCCGGGGTTCGCCGCGGCGGTCAGCGCCGAGCTTGCTCAGATCGCGCCGGTGCTGCCGGAGATCAAGGTCAGCGCGCTCGGGACGAGCGCGGTCGTCGACGGATGCCTGGCCGGCGGCGCGGACCTGGCGTGGGCCAGGCTGACCGCCCAGCTCGCCCAGTCGCCATCCGAGGTCGACGGGGTCGTTCTCTAGCCGGGTCCGGCTAGGACGCGTGGTGCTTCGGGTGGCGGATCACCACGAGGTGGTGGTGATGGCCAGGCCGGCCGAAGAAGCCGTCCTGCGGAACCCACTTGAGCAGCCAGACGCGTTCGAGCGGCCGCCCGCCGCAGAGCGTGTCCGGCTTCGGCGGCACCAGGCAGGAGAGGTGGACTCGGCGGAAGCCCAGCATCCGCAGGTACGCCTCGACCTTGCCAAGCCGCTGCCTCGGGTGGTTGGCGCGCCAGAGGTTGGTCCACTCGATCGCCCAGCCGACGTTGATCTTGTGCAGGTCGGCGAACGCCGCCCTGAGCTGGGCGACCGTCGGGTAGGAGGTCGCGTTCTGGTACTTGAGCAGATACCGGTAGAAGGGATGCTTCGTGATCGCCCTGACGGTCGGGTACGGCACCCAGGCGGTGTAGGACACCGACCTCGGATGGCCGTCGCCCGTGGCGAGCAGCATCGTGCGCTCGGAGATGCCGGACCCGACGAGGCGCAGGCCGCCGCGCAGGCCGAACGGCACGTCGACGACGGCCTTGTGCGAGGGATCGGCCTTGATGATGTTCGTCAGGCCGGGCATGGTCGTCGGCATCGTCTCGGTAGGCGTCATCGGCGGGCCGGTGGTGCCGCCAGCCCAGCCGATCTCCAGCACGCACGCGGCGGTCAGCGCGGCGATCAGCGGGATCGAGATCCAGCGCCTGCGGGCGGTCAGCCACTGCACCACGATGCCGACCAGCAGCGCGACGCCGATCATGGCGACGAGGGCGAAGCGGTCCGCTTCTCGCAGCCCCGACAGCGGCCCGAATCTGACCAGCCAGGTGTACGGCATCAGGTTCGAGACGATGACCTTTTCCCAGGCGTCGACGCCCACGTGGTGGATATAGACGTAGTGCAGATTGCCGAGGAACGGCAGGAACTGCTGGCAGGACTTGCCGTAGACCTTGCCGGGGGAAGCCTGGTTGACGACGCAGGCATCGCCGATCGTGATGCTGGTGCCCAGCGCCAGGATCGCGCAGCCGACCCACAGCAACACGAACCACCAGGTGGTCCGCTTGCGCCAGGCGATGATCGCGCCGAGCGCGGCGAGGATGGTGGCCACGATGCCGAAGCCGGGCAGCCCTTCGCCGGGCTGCACGGAGACGCCGTCCTTCGGGGTGACGTTGAAGGCCCAGCCGGATGGGACGATGTGGCCCAGTCCGTAGTACCCGAGTCTGGGGGAGGGCGCGAACAGCGTTTGCAGCGGCACCCCGAACTGGGTGTAGTTCAGCGAGAGGGTACCGGGCGGGGTGGTCGCGCCGCGGGCGGCGATCTGCTGGAGCATCGCGATGAGCTGCGGGCTGGCGACGACGAAGGCGACCAGCGCGCCGATGCCGAGCGGCACCAGCGCCTTGCGCAGCGACTCCCGGTCGTTGACGAGCTTTCCGATGATCCACGGGACGAGGATGGCCGCGGTCAGCAGCAGGGCGATGGCGGCGCCCTCCTGGCTGATCAGCACCTCGGCGCCGAGCACGACGCCGAGCCAGATCGCCGGAGCGAGCTTCTGGGTGCGGCGCAGCCTGATGCACGCCTCGATGGTCAGCGGCAGGAAGATCAGGCCGACCGCGATGTTGATGTGGTACCAGACCTGCCAGAGCACCATCGACGACAGGCCGAAGACAGCGCCCGCCGCGATGGAGCCCGGCTGGTTCAGCCAGAGCCTGGCCGCCCGGTACATGGCATAGCAGAGCAGGCCGGGCGTGACGAGCGTCAGCGTCGTGAAGGCGGCCGAAGGCCCGAAGAGCATCGTGACCGGCAGCATCACCAGGCCGGCGAGCGGCATCAGCGTGCTGAAGCCCAGCTGGATGCCGACGGGCGCCGCCATGTACTTGGTGAAGAACGGGTTGCCCAGGTGCGTGACCTGATGCGCGACCCACCAGAAACCCCAGACGAAGGCCGCCACGTCCGTGGTTTTCGGCAGCTTGCCTTCGGCGAGATAGGTGAATCGCGGCCAGGTGGCGGCGATCCCCGCCCCGGTGTAGACCAGCACCAGCACGACGTGCCTGACCCAGTTCCGGCGCCAGGCGCGCTGGAAGAATCCGCCGGTCGCGGCGGACGCCGACTTGAGCCCGCCGCGGTTGGCCTGCTCAGCTCGTTCGGCTGGCTCAGCCTTCTCGGGCTGCTCAGCTTTCTCGGGCTGCTCAGGGCTCGCGACGGCCGAGGACGCAGGCTTGCCGTCGTGGCTGCCGCCTGCTGCGCTCATCGGACCATCCCGTCTTCGCTCGCTCCGGCCGATTCATGTCTACCTTGTGAGTAGACATTATGTCGCATGATTAGCCACACCGGCCTACCACACCATCGGCCTTGTACACGCTAAGTGTCAGGACTTTCGTGCTAACCGGCAGTCATAGGGCGACCGGATGCGGTCACCCGCACAAGCTAGAGTCCTTCAGTGGCACTCAGGGAAACTAGCGTACGCCCGCT
The DNA here is from genome assembly GCA_963737865.1 of uncultured Actinomycetota bacterium. GTDB lineage: Bacteria > Actinomycetota > Actinomycetes > Streptosporangiales > Streptosporangiaceae > Chersky-822. Next base: position 33,705 of record CAVTUG010000004.1, read on the forward strand.
ATCCCCATCGTTGATCCGCTGGGAGATCTTCGCGGTATTCGCCGTGTCACTCGGCGCTAGCGCCCTCAATGCATTGCTCTCGCTCATCGGGTCATTGCTCGCGCCGCAGCCGCTATCGGGCCAGCAGGCACTCCTGGTCGGCTCGCAGGCCGCGAATCACTGGCTCGACCTAGTCCTGCAGACTGGCGTCCATCGCCGAGAATCTCGCGCCAGTCGTCCTTGTGCTGTACCTGCTCGTCAGGCCGGGCGACTCAGCGGAGACGATCGGCCTCGACGGTTCGCAGCCAGGCCGGGACGCGGCGCGGGGAGCGGCGCTGGCCGCAGTCATCGGCGGCGCCGGCCTCGGGCTGTACGTCGTGGCGTTCAATCTTGGCTTCAGCCTGAACGTCGTGCCGGAAAGCCTGCCGGCCGTATGGTGGCGCCTGCCAGTTCTGGCTCTGTACGCATTCCAGAATGGAATGCTCGAAGAGACTCTGGTGCTCGGATACCTGCTGACCAGACTTGATCAGCTTGGCGTGCGACCGTGGAAAGCCGTTCTCGCCAGCGCGGTGCTGCGCGGCTCCTACCACCTGTATCAGGGCTTCGGCGGATTCCTCGGCAACGCGGCCATGGGACTGATCTTCGGCGTGCTCTTCCGGCGCTGGCGCCGGATCACCCCGATGGTCATCGCCCACACGCTGATCGACGCGGGCGCGTTCATCGGCTACGCCGCCCTGCACGGCAAGGTCTCCTGGCTCCCCTGACGGCAGCCGGGCCTGACGGCAGCCGGGCCTGACGGCAGCCGGATCTGACGGCGGCCGGGTCAGCGGCCGAGGCCCTCGACGACGACCGCGCCGGGCAGGCTGGCCAGGGTGGCTCCGGCGAGCGCGAGCTTGGAGTGGCGCACCCCGCTCCCGACGATGACCTCCGCCGTCGCCGCCACGGCCGCGTCGACCAGGATCGGCCAGCTCACCGGGAGGCCGAGCGGAGTGATGCCGCCGTACTCCATGGCGGTCTCGGCGACGGCGACGTCCATCGGCGCGAACGAGGCCTTGCGCACGTCGAGTGCCCGCCGTCCCACGTTGTTGACGTCGGCCCTGGTCGTCGCGAGCACCACGCAGGCTGCGAACCTCGTCTCGCCCTCGCGCTTCCCGCTGATGATCACGCAGTTGGCGGACTCGGCGAGCGACACGTCGTACTGCTCGCAGAAGGCAGCGGTGTCGGCGAGGTCCGGGTCGATCTCGGCCACGCCGACCGCGTCGGCCGGATGCGGCCAGTCCGGGCTGGTCAGGAACGCGGTGACGGGGGCTGCGAGCAGCCCAGGCGAGCTCGCCGCCGGCTCGAAGTCGAGCTTGCCGATGCTGAAGGTCATGGCCGAAGTCTAGGGCTGTGCTGGCCTGCCGCCGCTCGTCAGGCTGCCGAGCTTCGCCGAGAGCAGTTGCCGGCGGCCGTGCCGCCAGACCTCGATCTGGACCCGCTGGCCCGGGCGGCAGGCGATCAGCAGGTTCTCCAGGTCGGCGAGCGATTCGGTCCGGTCTCCGTTGACAGAAAGGATGACGTCGCCGGCCCTGATACCGGCGATCGCGGCCGCGCCGTCCGGTTTCGTGGCGTCGACCGCGACTCCGATCCCCGCCCCGCCATGCGAGACATCGGTGCTGCCGTTGAACTGCAGCGACGCGCGATCTGAGCGCGTGACGTGCCCGGTCTTGATCAGCTGGTCGGCGATCTGCCTGATGGTATTGGACGGAATCGCGAACCCGATGCCGTTGGCCGTGCCGCCGAGATCGGGGTCGCGGGCGGCCAGCGTCGGGATCCCGATCACCTCACCGGACAGCGCGACGAGCGCGCCGCCGCTGTTGCCAGGATTGATCGCCGCGCTGGTCTGCAGCGCGTCGGTGATCACCGTGGGCGACCGGCCTGTGATCGCCGGGCCGGTGACGGTCCGGTTCGTGGCGGAAATGATGCCCTCGGTCACGCTGTCGACCAGGCCGAACGGGCTGCCGACCGCGAGCACTACCTGACCGACCTGGGCGCGCGCGGAGTCGGCCCACCGCACGGTGGGCAGGTGGTGCCGGTCGACGACCCTGATGACGGCGATGTCGTCCGGAGCGAAGACTCCGACGACCCGCGCAGGCAGTGGCTTGGCCGTGGCCGAGACGATGACCTGGATGATGCCCGCGTTTCCCAGCACGTGGGCATTGGTGACGATGTCGTTGTCGGAATCGAAGACGACTCCTGACCCGGTGAGGTTGCCGGCGTCGATCTCGACCACCGACGGCAGGACCTTCTTGATGACATGCTCGTAGTCGTTCTGACTCGGGGTCGCGGGTCCGGCCTGGCCGTCAGTGCCCCGGCTGCATCCGGCGACGACGGCCGCCGAGGTCAGCAGGCATAGGAGCACTGCTGTCCGCGCATGGCTGCGCCGCCCCGCCGTAGGAACCATCTGCCGTACCCCCCGATGCCGCAAATCTGTCGGCTCTCCTAGTCTTCCACCATGTCAGTAGCGCAATCCCTGAGCGAGACGATCGGTAAGTCAGGCATAGATACAGCGTCGGTCACTGTGGCCGGGCTCCAGGAGGCGATGAGTTCGGGCCGGCTGACAGCGGCCGAGCTCGCCCGCTTCTACGTAGGCAGGATCGAGCGGCTGAATGGCGGTCTCGGCGCCGTCATCTCGGTGAGCAGCGACGCCGTCGCGCAGGCAGCCGCGAGCGACGAGGCCAGGGCATCGGGTGCGGAACTCGGGCCGCTGGCGGGTATCCCGGTCCTGATCAAGGACAACATCTCGGCCGAAGGCTCACCAGCCACGGCCGGCTCGCCGGCGCTGGCGTCGGCGGAGGCCAAGGACGCGTTCATCGTCGGGCGGCTGCGGGCGGCAGGGGCGGTCATTCTCGGCAAGGCCAATCTGTCCGAATGGGCCAACTTCCGGTCGACCCGTTCGACCAGCGGGTGGTCGACGCTCGGCGGGCAGGCGGTCAATCCCCACGGCACCGGCCGTAACCCGTCTGGCTCGAGCTCTGGCTCGGGCGTGGCCATGGCGGCTGGCCTCGCGCCGCTGACGATCGGCACCGAGACCGACGGGTCGATCATCAGCCCGTCGAACAACTGCGGCATCGTGGGCCTGAAGCCGACGCTGGGCCTGGTGAGCAGGACCGGGATCGTGCCCATCTCGGCGGCCCAGGACACGGCGGGGCCGATGACGAGGTGCGTGGCCGACGCGGCGGCGCTGCTCGGCGCGATCGCCGGGCTCGACCCCGACGATCCGGCCACCGACGACGCCCCGAACCTGGCGGCGAGGGTCGGCTCAGTCCACACCGACTATGTGCGGTTCCTGGACCCGGCGGCGCTGGCTGGCGCGAGGATCGGCATCTGGCGGGCCGGCTGCGCGGACGCGATCCCCGGCGCGCTAGCCCTGCTCGACCATGCGGTCGACGTGCTGCGGGCGGCGGGTGCCGTGATCGTCGACCCAGTCGAGCTGACCGGAGCGGCCGAGATCAACAAGCCGGAGTTCACCGCCCTCGGCTACGAATTCAAGGACGACCTGAACGCCTATCTCGGCAGACTGTCCGGTGACCACCCCAAGTCGCTCGGCGAGCTCATCGAATTCAACAGTCGGAACGCAACCACCGTGCTGGCCAGGTTCGGTCAGGAAATCTTCGTCCAGGCTGAGCAGACGGGCGGCCGAGGTGACGAGGGCTGGAAAGCGGCTCGGGACGAGGCACGGGGACTAGCCAGAGGTGTTCTCGACGGCGTGCTGACCGAGCACGGACTCGACGCGGTGCTCACGCTGAGCGGCAACCCTGCCTGGCTCACCGACTACGTGCTCGGTGACCACGTCACGGTCGGGACGACGTCGCCAGCGGCCGTGAGCGGCTATCCGTCGATCACCGTGCCGGCTGGCGAGGTGTCCGGGCTTCCCGTGGGGGTGTCGTTCACGGGCGCGGCCTGGAGCGAGCCGAGGCTGCTCGCGCTGGCCTACGCGTTCGAACAGGTACGGTCCGTCAAATAGCACGCAAGCCGAACGATAATCTTGCCGCCATGGACTCCTGGCCTGCCCCGATAGTTCCAGACCTGCCCGGACGGGCGCCCGAGACGAAGATCTTGGACACGGCCAGCGGGGCGCTGGCGGACGCGGCCACGGGACCCGTCGCATCGCTCTACGCCTGCGGGATCACGCCTTACGACGCCACCCACCTGGGGCATGCGGCGACCTACGTGGCCTGGGACCTGCTCAACCGTAGCTGGCGCGATTCCGGGCACGAAGTGCGTTATGCGCAAAATGTTACTGATGTCGATGACCCGTTGCTCGAGCGCGCCGCCAGGGACGGCCAGGACTGGCGTGAGCTCGCGCAGCGAGAGACCGAGCGGTACCGGGCCGACATGACCGCGCTGCGGGTGCTGCCGCCTGACCACCTGATCGGGGCGGTCGAAGCGCTGGACCTCATCGGGGAGTTCAGCGCACTCCTCGCGCAGCGGGACGCGCTGTACGAACTCGACGCGGATGTGTACGGATTCAAGTCGGCCGACCCGTTGTTCGGGTCGGTGTCGGGCTACGACGTGCCGACCATGCTCGAACTGTCCGCCGAGCGGGGTGGTGACCCAGGCCGGCCAGGCAAGAAGGACCCGCTCGACCCGATGGTCTGGCTCGCGCGGCGGCCAGGGGAGCCGTACTGGGAGTCGCGGTTTGGCCCTGGGCGGCCCGGATGGCACGTCGAGTGCGCGGCGATCGCCTGGAAGTACCTCGGGATCAGCTTCGACGTGCAGGCCGGAGGCTCGGACCTGATCTTCCCGCACCACGAGATGAGCGCGTCGCACGCCCGGGTAGCGTTCGCCGACCACGACGGCGACGTGTTCGCCCGCCGGTATGTGCACGGAGGAATGGTCCGCTACGAGGGCGAGAAGATGTCCAAGTCGCTCGGCAACCTGGTCTTCGTCTCCAGGCTGCGCGAGGCGGGCGTCGACCCGATGGCGATCAGGCTGGCGCTGCTCGCGCACCACTACCGCAGCGACTGGGACTGGACCGACGAGTGCCTCGATGAGGCCTCGGCCCGGCTGGCCCGCTGGCGGTCGGCGGTCGCCGCGCCAGCCTCGTCACCGCAGGCGCCCTCCGCTGAGCCCGTGCTCGCGGGCATCAGGGAGCGGATGGCCGACGACCTCGATGCGCCCGGCGCGCTGGCGGTAGTCGACAAATGGGCCCAGGCCGCTCTAGCTGCCGCTGCCGCTGCCGCTGCCGAGGCCGCTGCCGCTGCCGCTGCCGAGGCCGCTGCCGCTGCCGAGGCCGCTGCCGCTGCCGCTGCCGAGGCCGCTGCTAGTGCCGGTGCCGGTGCCGGTGCTGGTGCTGGTGCCGAGGCTGGTGCTGAGGCTGCCGCGCTGGTCAGGGACGCTGTCGACGCGCTGCTGGGCGTACGCCTCTAGCGTTGGGGCTGTCGCAAACTGGCCCGGCTGCGCTGCGCGCCTGCACCGCCCTGGCTGCGCTGCGCGGCTGCACCGCCCGGGCTCAGGGGCGTTTCATAATCGTGGATTACTGACCGTCGTTTGCGTGGGTAGTTCTCGCTCCGTGGGCGCTTTTCAGTTGTATTTGACCGAAAGGTACCCACGGAGTGAGAAGTCACCACGGAAACTCAGGGAACCTTCCACGGAAACCGCCACCCAGGCTGGACCGTACCGCCGCCCCGCCCCCGAAACCCCGCCATCAACCCCAACGCGGCGGAGGATTCCGCGACGGCCCCTGCTTGTCCAGAACCCCCCTCTCCCCAGGCTAGAAACTGTCCACAGCCCTAAAACCCACGTCGCTCACCCACCCCCGTTCCGGCGAATCTTGCCTCATGAACGAACCTCATTCACCGGAACCTCCGCCAGAGAACTGCCGCGACGTCGACGAGCCCGGACAGCCAAGTAAGCCGGGCCGGACACCAAGCCGAGGGCCAGCCGGATCAGCTGGCCGAGGCCCGGGCCGAGCCAAGGTGCGACGCTCGGTGCCCGCCGAGGCGAGCGCGGGTCAGGCAGACCAGGCGCAGGAAGACCAGCCGCACGCCGCGACGGAGGACGGCCAACGCTGCAAGGTCAAGGTCGGCTCGGCGGCCGGCATCTTGGCCGTGGTGCCGCACCTGCTCGGTTTCCACCCGGCGAACAGCCTGGTCGTGCTCGGCATCGGCGGTCCGCACGCGCGGATCAGGCTCGCCTTCCGGTACGACCTGCCTAGCCCTGGCGACCATGCCCTGAGCGAGGACATCGCCGCGCACGCGGCGGTCGTCCTAGCCCGCGAGCACCTCACGATGGTGATCCTGGTCGGTTACGGCAGCGGGCCAGCCGTGACCCCCGTGATCGACGTGGTCGCCCCCGCGCTGCTCGAAGGCGGCATCGCCCTGCACGACGCGCTCCGAGTGGAGGACGGCCGCTACTGGTCCTACGTGTGTCCTGACCCCGCGTGCTGTCCGCCCGACGGCATGCCCTACGACCCGGACAGCCACCCGGCCACGGCGGTGCTGGCTGCGGCCGGCCTTACCGTTCGCACCGACCGCGCCTCGCTGGTGGGCACGCTCGCCAGAGACCCGGGCTCGATCGAACCTATGACGCACGCCTTGGAGCGCGCCAAGCGCCGAGCCACCCGCCTGATCGAGGGAGCACTGGCCCAGCACGATGCCGCCGACATCCTGCAGCCCATCGCGGACGCGGGCCGCCGCTCCGTGCGCCGGGCCGTCACCGCCTGCCGGCGCGGCGACGATCTGACCGATGCCGACGAGATCGCGTGGCTGGCCTTCACGCTCACAGATCTGCGGGTCAGGGACGACGCCTGGGCCAGGATGGACCCCCAGTACAACGATGCCCACCAGCGACTGTGGCGGCGGCTGGTCCGCGACCTGCCAGCCGAGTACGTGGCGGCGCCAGCGACCCTGCTCGCCTTCACCGCCTGGCAAGCCGGCGACGGTGCCCTGGCCAGCATCGCCATCGAGCGCGCCCTAGAAGCCGACCCGGCCTACTCGATGGCCAGGCTGATCGCCGACGCCCTGCACGCCGGCCTCCCGCCCTCAGCCGCCAAGCTGTCGATGACCCCCAAGCAAGTAGCCGCAAGCTACGCCCGAACCCGCCGCCAGCTCCCCGCCCCGCCCCCAGCGCCCGCCGCGCCCCCAGCGCCCGCCCCGCCCCCGCCAGCTGACGTCGACTAGCTGGAGCACTCGGCACTGCGTTGGCTAGACCGCGAGGCCGGCGGTCGGGTCGCGGCCGGCGTCAAGCTGAGCTAGCTCTCGGCCTTGCCGGTACATCATCGCTGCGGGAGGCAGCTCGCCAGTCCGGCCGCTGAGCAGCACAGTCAGTGATCCGGTCGCGGCGGCGTCGACTGGGTCGAGGTCTCGACCAGCCTGCGCCACTCGCCGAAGCGTCTGGGCGGCGACGGCTGTCGCGGTGCCAAACAAGATGGCGCGCGGTACAGCGGCACTGATCTGGTCAGCGGCGAGTTCGTACTCGGTGCACCCGAGCACCAGTGCACCGCAATCGGCGGGAGTCAGCTCAGCAGCTTCCGCGATCGCGCTGGCCATCGCGGTGCTGTCACCGGCGTCGATCGCGGTGGCCAGACCTGGACACGGCACCGGCGTCACTTCTGAAGCGGCGCCGAACTGCGCGATCAGATTGCTCAGATACGCGCTCTGGCTCGTCGCGACCGTCGACCAGACGGCGACCGATCGAGCGGCGGCGGCAGCGGGCTTGATCGCGGGCACCGTTCCGACGATGGGGATCTCCGGCTCGAACTCGGCCCGCATTGCCGGCAGTGCGTGGACCGACCCGGTGTTGCAGGCCATGACTATCACGTCGGGCTCGTAACTAGCCGTGGCCCGCGTCATGGCCAGCGACCGCTCCGCGATGTCTTCAGGGGTACGCGGTCCCCAGGGCATCCCGTCGGGATCCATGGCGATGACCAGGTCGGCGTCCGGCCGGAGCTTGTGCAGTTCGCTGGCAGTTGCCAGCAGCCCAAGGCCGGAGTTGATCAACGCGAATCGCATGCGCCCAACCATAAGAGATGCCGGGCATGTCAGTACTGTGCTCCGGCGGACTAGCCCAGGGCAGGCAGGCCGTCGATGCTGACGCTGTTGTGCTTGATCCGGTAGTCCGCGAGGTCCCCGGCTGACCGGCGCTCGGCCCATTGGGCGAGCACATCGCGTTCTTCGACCAGGTCCATGACCGGAACGGCGTAGCCGCACGCATCCGCGATGCGGTCGATGGAAGTGACAATGATCGCCCGCCGACTGCCTCGATCCATCACGGCTCCGAATCGCTTCCAGCCATCGTGCGGGCCGCAGTCGGTGTCGCGGTCAGCGTCCGCGCCCAGGACGCGTTGCAGGGCGCAATCCGAGCTGAGGTCGCCGGAATCCGTCGGGAAATAGCCGGCGAACTCCGGCCACTTCGGATCATCAGGCAGGATCACCCGCCCGGTGCCATAGAGCCGCAGGATCTTCGGAGCGCGGTCGAACGAGCAGAACATGATCGTGATGCGCCCGTTCTGCCGAAGGTGCGCGATGGTTTCCGCGCCGCTGCCCGTGAGATCGAGGTAAGCGACCGTCAGCGAATCAAGAATCGCGAACGTATCGCGGTACCCCTTGGGCGACACATTGACGTGCCCCCCGGACCCGGACTCGTCCAGGCAGGGCGCCGTCGCCACGAAGAACATCGGCTGGCTGGAGATGAAGTTGATCAGGTGACTGTCGAGCTCGGAGTAGACCTTGGCCATGCTTCCTCCCGCCAGCATTGTCCGCCACGCCAGTCAAGACCCGTCCCAGCGGGTCTCCCACCACGAAACCCGCCGCACCCGGGGATCCTGGCGCGGTCAGGCAGCAGTATGTGCCTACTTGCTGCTGTTAACGCCTCGGTTCTGACCGCACCAAGGTCCTACTTACTGCTATCCCGACGACAGTAAGTAGGACCATGCTGCTGACGCTTAGGGCTCGCTCGCCCTCGGACTTCGGTCCGGGTGCGGCCGGGCGCGAATTGGAGACCAGCGGAGAGTAGGCGGGACGTTTGGGCTGGTAGCGGGTACAGCTACGAGAGCATGACCGGCGAGGCAGGCGGGACTGCGGGCACGCGGCCAACAGCGGGACCGCAGGGGGGAGCCCCGCAGGGGGAGGCCCGCAGGGGGCGAGGCCCGCAGGGGGCGAGGCCCGCAGAGGGGAAGGCCGATGGGGCTGGGCTAGGTTCGCTGCGGCTTGTCGGTCACCTACAGTGCGCAACCGATCGGGGGCGGTGGTCAAGGAATGAGCAGGATGTCTCCAGGCGTGCTCGCGCCGCCGCATGAGGTGTTCACGCCGGAGGAATACCGGTTGCAGGGGCGCGCCAAGCGTGCCGAGGTGCCGAGGTCTAGTCATGCGCAGTGGGTGGAACCGCCGGACCGGCCCGACCCGATCACCATCCTCGAGGGGCAGGCGGGCGAGCGGGTGCCCGACCTCGTGCCGATCAGGTACGGCCGGATGGTCGAGTCGCCGTTCGCGTACTTCCGAGGCGCGGCGGCGCCGATGGCCTGGGATCTCGCGCACACGCCGTCCACGGATGTCCGCGTGCAATGCTGCGGTGACGCGCATCTGATGAACTTCGGGATGTTCGCCGCCCCCGACCGGCGGCTGATCTTCGACGTGAACGACTTCGACGAGACGCTCCCCGGTCCTTTCGACTGGGACGTCAAGCGGCTCGCCGCCAGTTTCGCCGTCGCCGCCGACGACAACAGCTTCAAGCCGGGTGTCGGCGCGGCTGCGGCCAGAAACTGCGCCCGCACCTACCGGGTCGAGATGGCGAAGTTCGCGACGATGCGGTTCCTCGAGGTCTGGTATGCCCGGATCGACGTCGAGCGCATTCAGCAGATCTTCGACGCGCTGCAGCCGAGGAAGGCCGTGCGCCGCCGCCAGCGCGATATCGACAAGGCGAGGCAGCGCACCAGCCGCAAGGCGTTCCTGAAGCTGTGCCAGATCGTCGACGGCGAGTACAAGATCAAGCCCGACTACCCGATGGTCGTCCGGTACCCGGTCGAGCTCGACCCGTCGATCTTCGAACAGCTCCACGGCGCGGTCGAGCAGTACCAGCAGACCCTCAAGGCCGACGCCCGCGAGGTGCTGAGCAGGTACTACTTCGGCGACTTCGCGCGCAAGGTGGTCGGCGTCGGCTCGGTGGGCACCGAGGCGTTCATCTTGCTGCTTATGGGTGACCGGCCGGACGAGCCACTGTTCCTGCAGCTCAAGGAGGCGCAGGATTCGGTACTTGCGCCCTTTGTCGGGCCGAGCGAATTCAAGCACCAGGGTGAACGGGTCGTCCGAGGCCAGCGGGTCACCCAAGCCGCGTCTGACCCGTTCCTGGGCTGGACCAACGGCGTCCCGGCGGACGGAACCGAGCCACGCGCCTACTACGTCCGGCAGCTCCGCGACATGAAAGGCAACATGGACGTGCCGGTCATGGACCCAGACCAGCTCAAGTTCTACGCGCGGCTGTGCGGCTGGGCCCTGGCCCGGGCGCACGCAAGGACTGGACGGGCCAGCCTGATCTCCGGGTATCTGGGCTCCGGTGAGTCCTTCGACCATGCGATCGCCGACTTCTCGGCTGCCTACGCCGAGCAGAATAACCGCGACCACCAGCGTCTGGTCAACGCGGTCGCCTCAGGCCGCGTCCACGCCATGACCGGCATCTAGCAACCCCACCGCGCCCGTTGAACAGCAGTAAGTCCCTACTTACTGCTGTGTTTGGCGCATTTCTAACAGCACCATGGTCCTACTTACCGTCGTCCTGACAGCAGAAAGTGGGACCTTACTGTCGTCAACTTCGGGTGCCAGGCCGGGCGTGGCCCTGGTTGGGCTGTGCGGCGGTTGGGTTGTGCGGCGCTGCCCGTCGACGCCCGGCGGGGGTGGGCCGTCGGCGCCGGGCTGCATCGTTGTGAGCTTGCTGGGGCTGGGGTGCGGTCGTTGTGAGTTTGCTGGGGCTGGGCTGGGCTGGGCTGGGCTGGGGTGCGGTCGTCGTGAGTTCGCGGGGTCAGGCGGTCAGGGGCAAGCTGGGGTTGGCCGCGCGGGTGGGGGCGGGTGTTACTGTCCCGTGACCGGCACCTGGGGATTCGACCTACTGAACGGTAGGATAGGCGGGTGCAAACACCTGCGCCGCAGACGCGAGATGGCCTGCCGACGACTAGCCCAGCAGAGGCAAGCGCCCAGCTAGCCTCCAGACATGCGGCAGCGGCGCGGCTGCGCCACCAGTACGCGGCCATTCCGCACGACGCTCGCGTCCGGCTCGCCAAGAACACGTCCAACCTTTTCAGGTTCCGCGACAGCGGCGCCGACGTGATCACCCTGGACGTCTCGGCGTTCTCCAGCGTGCTGCACGTCGACCCCGAGGCCAGGACGGCCATCGTCGGCGGCATGACCACCTACGAGGACCTGGTCGACGCCACGCTGCCGCACGGGCTGATGCCGCTCGTGGTACCGCAGCTCAAGACGATCACGCTGGGCGGCGCGGTCTCCGGCCTGGGAATCGAGTCCACCTCGCTGCGGAGCGGCCTGCCCCACGAGTCCGTGCTCGAAATGGAGATCCTGACCGGCGACGGCCGGGTCGTCACGGCGGCCCCGGGCGGCAAGGACGACGCGCTGTACCGGGGGTTCCCCAACTCCTACGGCACGCTCGGCTACGCGCTCTGGCTGACGATCGAGCTCGAGCCGGTCAAGCCCTACGTGCACCTGCACCACTACCGCTTCGGCAGCGCCGATGACGCGATGACGGCGATCACCGAGATTGCCAGGGACGGCAGCTACCTCGGGCATCAGGCCGATTTCCTGGACGGCACGGCGTTCAGCCCGGACGAGGTCTACCTGACCCTCGGCGCGTTCAGCGACGTCGCCCCGTGGGTGAGCGACTACACCGGCCAGCAGATCTACTACCAGTCGCTGCGCGGCCCGGCCGAGGACTTTCTCACGATTCGTGACTACCTCTGGCGCTGGGACACCGACTGGTTCTGGTGCTCGCGGGCGTTCGGCGTGCAGCGTCCGCTCGTGCGCCACCTCTGGCCGCGCCGGTACCGCAGGTCCGACGTCTACCGAAAGCTAGTGGCCTTCGATAAGAAACGCGGTCTTACCTCAGCCATCGGTGCCCGAGCAGGCAAGCCTGCGCAGGAGTCAGTCATCCAGGACGTGGAGATCCCGGTCGAGCGCTCCGCGGACTTCCTCAAGTTCTTCGCGGCCGATGTCGGGATGAGCCCGGTCTGGCTGTGCCCGCTGCGGCTGCGCGGCGACAACGCCTGGCCGCTGTATCCGCTGGCGCCCGGCCGGGTCTACGTGAACTTCGGGTTCTGGGGCAACGTGTCGCTGCCAGCAGGCAGGCAGGACGGCTACTTCAACCGGCAGGTCGAGGACAAGGTGACCGAGCTAGAGGGGCACAAGGGGCTGTACTCGACATCGTTCTACACGCCTGAGGAATTCTGGCGGCTTTACAACGGCCCCGCCTACGACGAGCTGAAGCGCGAGTACGACGGAGGCGGCCGGCTGGCCAACCTCTACGACAAATGCGTGCGCGGTAAATAGCCAGGTTCAAAGTGCGAGGAGGACGCATGTCGCTGGCCAAGGTATTCGAGAAAGTGGCTGGCCCGGATGCGCCGGTGGAGTTCCGTGCCTACGACGGCAGTTCGGCTGGGCAGCCGGGCACGCCGCCGGTCACGGTGGCGATCCGCGACGAGACGGCCGTGAAGTACCTGGCTCAGGCGCCGGGGGCGATCGGCCTGGTCAGGGCCTTCGTGTCCGGGCACCTGGACGTGGACGGCGATATGTACACGGCGCTGTCCAGGCTGGCCAAGGCCCAGGACGTGGATCTGAGCACAGGGGAAAAGCTCAGCATTCTCCGCCAGCTCGGCGGGCCGAAGCTGCTCTTCCCGCGAGTGGCGCCGCCACCGCAAGAGGTCCGCGTCAATCGCTCGTGGCTGCACGGCAGGCGGCATTCCCGCACCAGGGACGCGAACGCTATTTCTCATCATTACGACGTGTCGAATGCGTTCTACGAATGGGTTCTTGGTCCTTCGATGGCCTATACGTGCGCCTGCTATCCGAGCGCCGATGCCACCTTGGAGCAGGCCCAGGAGCACAAGTTCGACCTGGTCGCCAGGAAGCTGGCGCTGGCGCCCGGGATGCGGCTGCTCGACGTCGGGTGCGGGTGGGGCGGCATGGTGATGCACGCCGCCCGGCACTTCGGCGTCAAGGCGCTGGGGGTGACGCTGTCCGAGCAGCAGGCACTGTGGGCGCAGAAGGCGATCAAGGAGGCCGGGCTCGAGGACCTGGCCGAGGTGCGGCACCTGGACTACCGCGAGGTCACCGAGACCGACTTCGACGCGGTCAGCTCGATCGGCCTGACCGAGCACATCGGCAAGGCGCAGGTGCCCGGGTACTTCACGTTCATGGCCGGCAAGCTCAAGCCGGGCGCCCGGATGCTGAACCACTGCATCACCAGGCCCGACGACAAGGGCAAGGCGAGCGAGGAAGCAGGATTCATCTTCCGGTACGTCTTCCCGGACGGCGAGCTCGAAGGGCCGGGCTACCTGCGTCTCGGCGATGCACGACAACGGGTTCGAGGTCAGGCACGAGGAGAACCTGCGCGAGCACTACGCCAAGACGCTCGAGGCCTGGTGCGCCAACCTGGACGCGCACTGGGACGAGGCGGTCGCCGAGGTGGGCGAGCCGATCGCGCGGGTCTGGCGGCTGTACATGGCCGGCTCGCAGCTCGGGTTCGAGCGCAACGTGATCCAGCTGCACCAGGTGCTCGGCGTGAAGCTGCACAAGGACGGCAAGTCCGGCATGCCGCTGCGGCCCGACTGGGAGCCCCCAGCCGCGAGTTAGCCCGGGCTAGACCCAGGAGCTTCGGTAGCTCTCGGCCACGGTGAAGGCCAGGTCCAGGGCCTGGCTGCGGTTCAGGCGCGGGTCGCAGGCGGTCTCGTAGCGCTGGTGCAGGTCGTCCAGGGCCAGCTGGTAGCTGCCGCCGGTGCACTCGGTGACGTTGTCGCCGGTGAACTCGATGTGGATGCCGCCTGGATGCGTGCCTGCCGCCCGGTGCACCGCGAAGAAGCTGGCGACCTCGTCGAGGACGTCGTCCAGGCGCCTGGTCTTGTAGCCGCTGGGCGCCTCGAAGGTGTTGCCGTGCATGGGGTCGCAGACCCAGGCGACCGGCGAGCCGTCCCGGCTGACCGCCTCGACCAGCGGCGGCAGCGCCTCGCGGATGCGGCTGGCGCCCATCCTGGTGATCAGCGTGAGCCGGCCGGGCACGCGCGTCGGGGTTGAGCTTGTGCACCAGCCCGAGCAGCGTCGGCTGGGGTGGTGCCCGGGCCGATCTTGACCCCGACCGGGTTGGACACCGAGCTGGCGAACTCCACGTGCGCGCCGTCGAGTGCCCTGGTGCGCTCGCCGATCCAGATCAGGTGCGCCGAGGTGTCGTAGATCCGGCCGGTCCGCGAGTCGACCCTGGCCAGGGCGTGCTCGTAGTCGAGCAGCAGGGCCTCGTGGCTGGAGTAGAACTCCACCGACCGCAGCTCGGTCGGCTCGGCTCCGCACGCCCGCATGAAGCCGAGCGCCCGGTCGATCTCGCCGGCGAGCCGCTCGTAGCGCTGCCCGGTGGGGCTGTCGGCCACGAAGTCCTGGTTCCAGGCGTGCACCTGGTGCAGGTCGGCGTAACCGCCGGTGGTGAACGCCCGGCACAGGTTCAGCGTGACGGCCGAGCAGTGATAGGCGCGCAGCAGCCGGTCCGGGTCGGGTACCCGGGCCGTCGCGTCGAAGTCGAAGCCGTTGACCGCGTCGCCGCGGTAGGCGGGCAGCTCGACGCCGTTCCTGGTCTCGGTCGGCTTGGACCGGGGCTTGGCGAACTGACCGGCCATCCGCCCGATCTTGACCACGGGCACGCTCGCGCCGTAGGTGAGCACGACGGCCATCTGCAGCAGCGTCCGCAGCTTGGCCCGCACGGCGTTGGCCGTGGAGCCGGCGAACGTCTCCGCGCAGTCACCGCCTTGCAGGACGAACGCCTCGCCCCTGGAAACTGCCGCCAGCCGCTCGGTCAGGAGGTCGCACTCACCAGCGAAGACGAGCGGCGGCAGGCCCGCCAGCTCGTCGGTGACTTTCTTGAGGTGGTGCAGGTCGGGCCACTCGGGCTGTTGCACTAACGGCAGCTCTCGCCAGCTGCTGAGCAGCAGACCCTGACTAGCCGCGTTGAGGTCGGTGAGATCGGCGCCAAGGCCAAGGCCGCCGGATGGCGATGCGGTCGCTGTCATCTGTCCTGCGCTAATCGGAGGTCAGGGGAGGCGGTTGCCAGTCAGCGAGTCTAGCTAAGCTCAGCAACATGCACCCCACTGCTGCGGCTGCCGAGAGCGGCAAGCGCGACCTCGTCGTGCTCGGGTCAACCGGATCGATCGGAACGCAGGCCGCCGACATCGTGCGGCGTAACCGAGGCAAGTTCGACATCGTGGCGCTGGCGGCTGGGGGCGGCAATCCCGGCCTGCTGGCGAGCCAGGCGCTGGAGTTCGGCGCCCGAGGTCGTCGCGGTGGCGAATGCCTCCGCGGTTCCCGACGTCGAGGCGGCGCTGCGGGCCGAGGCGGCTGTGGCCCGCTCAGGGCGCGCGGAGCCGGTGGCGCTGCCCACGGTGCTCGGCGGCCCTGCGGCTGTCGCCGAGCTCGCCGCCCAGCCCGCCGACGTCGTGCTCAACGCGGTGACCGGGGCGGTCGGGCTCGCGGCTACGCTGTCGGCGCTCGACGCCGGGCGGACGCTCGCGCTCGCCAACAAGGAGTCGCTGATCATGGGCGGCGAGCTGGTGAGCGGGCGGGCCGCGCCCGGGCAGATCGTGCCGGTGGACTCCGAGCACTCGGCCCTCGCGCAGTGCCTGCGCAGCGGCAGCGCCGACGAGGTGCGCAAGCTCGTGCTGACCGCCAGCGGCGGGCCGTTCCTGCACTGGACCACCGGCGACATGGTGGGGGTGACGCCCGAGCAGGCGCTGGCGCACCCGACCTGGAGCATGGGGCCGGTCATCACGATCAACTCGGCGACGCTGGTCAACAAGGGCCTGGAGGTGATCGAGGCGCACCTGCTCTTCGGCATCCCGTTCGACCGGATCGACGTCGTCGTGCACCGGCAGTCGGTGATCCACTCGATGGTCGAGTTCACCGACGGGTCGACGATCGCGCAGGCGAGCCCGCCCGACATGCGGATCCCGATCGCGCTGAGCCTCGCCTGGCCGCACCGGGTGCCCGACGCGGCTTCGCCGGTCGACTGGACGACGGCGCACACGTGGACGTTCGAGCCGCTGGACGAGGCCGCGTTCCCCGCTGTGCCGCTGGCGCGGGCCGTGGGCGAGGCTGGCGGCACCGCGCCGGCGGCCTACAACGCGGCGAACGAAGAATGCGTGGCCGCCTTCATGGCCGGGGCCATTCCATTCACCGGGATCGTTCAGACAGTGGCGCAGGTAATCTCTGAACATGACGGCTCGGCCGGACCGGCGAGCGGAATCGACGAGATCCTGGCGGCTGACCACTGGGCCAGGACTCGCGCCCGCGAGCTGACGAAGGTGCTGTCGTGATGAAGGTGATGCGGGTGCGCAGGTGCCGAGGGGCTGAGGAGAACTAGCGCAGATGAGCTATCTGCTTGGCGTACTGGTCTTCGTAGTGGCATTGCTGGTCTCGATCATGCTGCACGAGTTCGGCCATCTGCTGACCGCGAAGGCATTTGGCATGAAAGCGACCAGGTTCTTCGTCGGATTCGGCAACACGCTGTGGTCCAGGGTCTGGGGCGAGACCGAGTACGGGGTGAAGGCGCTCCCGGTCGGCGGATTCGTCGACATCACCGGGATGAGCAACCTGGACGAGGTCGACCCGGCCGACGAGCCGCGCACCTTCCGCGCCAAGCCGCCGTGGCAGCGCTCGATCGTCTTGCTGGCAGGGTCGTTCACGCACTTCGTGATCGGCTTCCTGCTGCTCTTCGCGGTCACGGCCGCGCTCGGCGTGCAGAACACCACGTCGATCACTATCGACAAGTGCGTCCCGGCTAAGAAGACGCAGATCAAGTGCCCGGCGGGCGCGACCCTGTCGCCCTCGGCGCTGGCCGGCCTGCGGGGCGGCGACAAGATCACCGCCGTCGACGGGCAGCCGGTGACCAACTGGACGCAGCTCACCAACAAGATCAAGGCGCATCCTGGCGGCACGACGGTGGCCTTCACGATCACCAGGGACGGCCGTCAGCTGACCAAGCAGATCAAGCTGGCCGCGCTCTCCTGGCGCAAGGGCGGCTTCCTCGGCATCGAGGCGGTTCCGTTCGTCCGGGTCGGCCTCGGCACGGCGGTCACCACGACGGGCTCGCAGTTCGGGTCGGTCGTGGTCAACTCGTTCGAGGGGCTCGGCAAGCTGCCGAGCGAGATTCCCAAGCTGTTCTCGCCGAACCGGGCCACGTCAGGCGGCGGGGTGTCCAGCGTGGTCGGGGTCGGCGAGGCGACCGGTCAGGTCGTGAGCGCGCCGCACGTGAGCTGGCAGGAGAAGGTCGCCTTCATCCTGCTGGTCGTGGCCTCGGTCAACATCTTCGTCGGCATCTTCAACCTGCTGCCGCTCCTGCCGCTGGACGGCGGCAAGCTCGCGATCGTGATCTTCGAGTGGATCAGGTCCTGGTTTGCCAGGCTGCTGCGCAGGCCCGATCCTGGACCTGTAGACATGCAGCGGCTGATCCCGCTTAGCGTTGGTTTCCTGTTCGTGTTTGTCTGCCTCGGGGTGCTGCTGATCGCGGCGGACATCTTTAACCCGATCCAACTTCAGTAAGGCGATATTCATGACTGTCAACCTCGGCATGCCCGAGATCGCGCCGGCGCCGCTCGCGCCGCGCCGCATGTCTCGCCAGATCATGGTCGGCAAGGGTGCTCATGCGGTGCCGGTCGGGGGCGGCGCTCCGGTATCGGTCCAGTCGATGACGACGACGCTCACGGCGGACGTCAACGCAACGCTCCAGCAGATCGCCGAGCTCACCGCCGCCGGCTGCCAGATCGTCCGGGTCGCGGTTCCGTCGCAGGACGACGCGGACGCGCTGCCGGCGATCGCCCGCAAGTCCCAGATTCCGGTCATCGCCGACATCCACTTCCAGCCCAAGTACGTGTTCGCGGCGATCGACGCGGGCTGCGCGGCGGTGCGGGTCAACCCCGGCAACATCAAGGCATTCGACGACAAGGTGGGCGAGATCGCGCGGGCAGCGGCGGACGCCCAGGTGCCGATCAGGATCGGCGTGAACGCCGGCTCGCTCGACAAGAGGCTGCTCGCGAAGTACGGCAAGGCGACCCCGGCGGCGCTCACCGAGTCGGCCCTGTGGGAGTGCTCGCTGTTCGAAGAGCACGGCTTCAGCGACATCAAGATCTCGGTCAAGCATCACGACCCCGTGGTGATGATCCAGGCGTACCGGATGCTGGCCGCCGCCTGCGACTACCCGCTGCATCTCGGCGTCACCGAGGCTGGTCCCGCCTTCCAGGGCACGATCAAGTCGTCGGTGGCGTTCGGCGCGCTGCTCGCCGAGGGGATCGGCGACACGATCCGGGTGTCGCTGTCGGCGCCGCCGGTCGAGGAAGTGAAGGTCGGCGCCGCGATCCTCGAATCGCTCGGCCTGCGTGAGCGCGGCCTGGAGATCGTCTCCTGCCCGTCGTGCGGCCGGGCTCAGGTCGACGTCTACAAGCTCGCCGACGAGGTCACGGCCGCCCTTGAGGGCATGGACGTCCCGCTGCGGGTCGCGGTCATGGGCTGCGTGGTGAACGGTCCTGGCGAAGCCAGGGAGGCCGACCTCGGGGTCGCTTCCGGCAACGGCAAGGGCCAGATCTTCGTCAAGGGCGAGGTGATCGCCACGGTGCCGGAGTCGCAGATCGTCGAGCGGCTGATCGAGGAGGCCATGAAGCTGGCCGAGACCATGACGGTCACCGATGCCTAAGCCGGCTCGGTCGCCCAGGCCGTGGCTGGGAGCACGACCTGGCAGGCGCTCCGGTCTCCTGTCCGTCCTCGCCGTCGGAGCGACGACGCTGATCGCGGTCGCCGGCTGCACGCACATCACGTCCTTCAGGCCGCAGACCGGCAACACGAGCGGCGGGCCTGCCGGACCGGGCGGCAACGCCCCGCCGTCGGGCGCGTCGTCGCTGATCCGCTGGCACGGGTGCGCGTCGGGCGGCGCCCAGCGCTGCGGTCAGCTCCAGGTGCCGCTCGACTACACCCATCTGAGCGGCCGGAAGATCACGCTCGCGCTGACCGAGGTCCCGGCCACCGCGCCGCTCAGCCAGCAGCAGGGCATCTTGCTGGTCAACCCCGGGGGTCCCGGCGGCAGCGGCACGAGCCTGTCCGGCTTCGTCGCGCAGGGCCTGGACCCGCAGGTGGCATCCGAGTACGACATCATCGGCTTCGACCCGCGCGGGGTCGGTTCCTCGGTGCCGGCGCTGCACTGCGAGCCGACGTTCTTCAGCAAGGAGCGACCTGACTACGTCCCGGCCAGCGCGGCGGCCGAGAAGGTCATGATCAACCGGGCCAGGACCTACGCCTCGGACTGCGAGAAGCGGTTCGGCTGGCTGCTGCCGTTCCTGACGACGGCGAACGTCGCCCGGGATATGGATCAGATCAGGGCCGCGATGCAGCAGAGCAAGCTCAGCTACCTGGGCTACTCGTACGGGACTTACATCGGCCAGGTCTACGCGACGCTGTTTCCCCAGCGGGTCAAGCACATGGTGCTCGACAGCACGGTTGACCCGACCGGTGTCTGGTACAACGACAACGTCGCCCAGGACTACGCCTTCCAGGGCAGGCAGAACGCGTTCCTCGCCTGGATGGCCAAGTACGACACGGCGTACCACATGGGCTCGACGGTCGCGGCCGTGCGCAAGTCCTGGTACCAGGCCAGGGCCAAGCTCGCCAGGCACCCCATCGCAGGCCCCTCGGGCGCTCCGCTGATCGGGCCGGACGAGTATGACGACACCATGCTGGTCGGCGACTACGACAACGGCTACTGGCCAGGGCTAGCGGCGGCGATGGCCGCCTACGTGCAGACCGGGCAGACATCCCAGCTGGTCGCCATGTTCAACCAGATCGGCAAGCAGAGCGAGAACGAGTTCGCGGTCTACAACGCCGTCGAGTGCGCCGATGTCGCCTGGCCGCGCAACTGGGCCAAGTGGGACGCCGACGCCAGGCGGATCTACGCCAAGGCACCGGTCGAGGCCTGGGACAACCTGTGGTTCAACGCCGCCTGCGCGTTCTGGCCGGTCAAGGGTCCCGCCCAGCCGATGAAGATCGGGGCGCCTGGCCTGCCCGGGATCTTGATGCTGCAGGGCACCCTGGACGGGGCCACCCCCTACCAGGGCGCTCAGAGCGCGCACCGGCTCTTGCCGACCGCCCGCATGGTGGTCGTGCAAGGTGGCGGCAACCATGGGCAGTCGCTGGCTTTCCCCGCCAATACCTGCGTGAACGGATATCTGAACCGTTATCTGGCCAGTGGCGCGTTGCCGACGGCACCAGGACAGGTCAACGCGACGTGTCCTACTCTGCCCGATCCGGTACCGAGCGGCTAACTGCCGTTAGTCTTAAGACGTGTTGCGCACCAGGTCCGGGCGCTCTACCGCGCTGCGCCTGCTCGTCGATCGCGATCGTGACGAGGCACTTGCCTTGTGCGATCGTGATCCGGTCACGAACGTCTTCGTCGGTGCCAGGATCAGGTCCGGCGGGCTCGACCCAGTCAGCCTCGGGGCTCAGGTCTGGGGCTACCACGAGGGTGGCCGGCTGGTGTCGGCCTGCTACTCCGGCGCCAATCTGGTCCCGGTGCAGGCGGTGCCCGCCGCGATCAGCGCGTTCGCCGAACGGGCCAGGCTGCAGGGCCGCCGGTGCAGTTCGATCGCCGGCCCGGCCGACTCGGTCAGGGAACTGTGGGATCGCCTGGCCCCGTTCTGGGACCGGCCCAGGGAGACCCGGGTGCGCCAGCCGCTGATGGCGATCTCGGGCGACCCGCTGGTGGCGGCCGACCCGCTGGTCAGGCGGGTGCGCAAGGACGAGATCGGCATCTTGCTGCCCGCCAGCATCGCGATGTTCACCGAAGAGGTCGGCGTCTCGCCGATCGGGGCCGACGGCGGCGCGATGTACCGGGCGCGGGTGACCGAACTCGTGGTCAGCGGCCGGTCTTTCGCCCGGATCGAGGACGGCAAGGTGGTGTTCAAGGCCGAGGTCGGGGCGGTCACCCCGGCCGCGTGCCAGATCCAGGGCGTCTGGGTCCCGCCAGAGTTCCGCAATCGCGGCCATGCTGCCGCCGGGATGGCCGCGGTGGTGCAACTCGCCCGGCAGGTGATGGCGCCGGTGGTCAGCTTGTACGTGAACGACTTCAACGCCCCGGCTCGGGCCGCCTACCTGCGAGTCGGCTTCCAGCAGGTCGGCACCTTCATGTCCGTCCTGTTCTAGCGCTCTGGCCTGTTCTAGCGCTCCGGCGGATTGCCCGTGCGGGCAGCGGGCGGGTCGGCGGACTGGCGCTGGGACGGGACCGGGTTTTCCGCATCTTGCGCGTCCTGGCGCTGGAGTGGCTCGCGCGGGTCGGGCACGACCTGGCGGCCTCCGTCTCGCGCGACGAAGGAGCCGCCCATCACCTCACGGCTCGTCGTCGTGTCCTGCTGGTAGCCGTGCGGATGACGGTCAGCCCAGAAGACCAGCCCGATCCAGGCGACTATCGCGATCGCGAAGGCCAGCGCCATGATGCCGAGCCAGTAATTATGGACAGCTGGAACCATGATTTGCCCTCCCTGCTATCTAGCATTGCCGCTGCTCAGCGACGTAAGCCTCGGCAGGGACCGGGATTGCGCGGGCGGAAATTCAGATGACGGGTCGCGGGGCTCTTGCTAGGCTCCTGTGCCCTTGTGCCGACCCTGGAATCGCGCCAAGCCCTGGAAATCGCACTAAGCCTTGCACCCGCACCAAGGAGCTGACCCATGGCCGCAACCACGGAGGACGATACCGGAACAGATCAGGTACTCGCCGACGAGCGCGCGCACCTCACCCGATCTCGTGAGTTCCTCAGCCTCATGCGACAGGACGTACTGTCGCTCCCCGCCCTGGCCGGTGACCGGGTGTCGCAGGAGTACCTCAAGGCCGACCTGCACCGGCGCGCCGAGTCGCTGCGCGACTTGCCTGACACGCCGCTTTTCTTCGGCCGGCTGGACTACGCCAGGACGCCGGCCGAGGAGTTCCATATCGGCCGCCGCCATGTGCACGACCAGGACGGTCATCCCGTCGTCATCGACTGGCGGGCGCCGGTCTCCAGGCCGTTCTACCGCGCCAGTCAGGGCGACCCCATGGAACTGGCACGACGGCGGCGGTTCGGCTTCAACGGCGGCGAGCTGACCGCCTACGAAGACGAGCTCTTCGCCGCCAGCGGCCCTGGGCCGACCGAGGCTGACCTCGCTGGTCAGCCGCTGAGCCGGATCATGATCGAGGAGATCGAACGGCCCAGGTCGGGTGCGATGCGCGACATCGTGGCCACGATCCAGCCCGAGCAGGACGACATCGTCCGCGCCGACGCCGCCCTGTCGGTGTGCGTTCAGGGTGCACCGGGCACCGGCAAGACTGCGGTCGGCCTGCATCGAGTGGCCTTCCTGCTGTACGCCTACCGCGAGCGGATGAGCCGGGGCGGCGTCCTCGTCCTGGGACCCAACCGGGCCTTCCTCACCTACATCCGCAATGTGCTGCCGGCGCTCGGAGAGTTCGACGCGAAGCAGGCGTCGGTCACCGAAATGCTCGCCACCGTCCCGATTCGCGGCACCGACGCCGAGTCCACTGCCCGGCTCAAGGGTGACGCCAGGATGGCCGCCGTCCTGCACCGGGCGCTGTGGGAGCGGATCAGGCCGCCAGCGGAGTCGATCATGCTGTCCCGTGGCTCCCGCCGCTGGCGGGTGTCAGCGGACCGGCTGGCCCGGCTCGTCGAGGAGCTCAGGGAACGCGGGGTCAGGTACGGCACCGGGCGCGAAATGCTGTCGCACCGCATCGCGCACACGATCCTGACGCAGATGGAGGCGGCCGGGGAGACCTGCGATGACCGGACCCACGAGGCGGTGCGCCGGACAAGCGTGGTCAGATCCGCGGTGGACGCGATGTGGCCGAAGACCGACCCGGTACGAGTCGTGTTCGGCCTGCTGGCCGATCCAGAGGCGATCGCCAGGTGCGCCGAGGGCGTACTGACCGAGCCGGAACAAGAGGCGATTGCCTGGGCCAAGCCCCCTCGCGGCCCAGGATCGGCCCGATGGTCAGCCGCCGACGCGGTGCTCATCGACGAGGTCGCCGACCTGATGGAGCGGACGGCGAGCCTGGCCCACATCGTGGTCGACGAAGCGCAGGATCTCTCGGCGATGGCCTGCCGGGCGATCGGCCGCCGGTGCACGACCGGGTCGGTCACCGTGCTCGGTGACATCGCGCAGGGCACGACGGCATGGGCGGCGACGAGCTGGGAGCAGATGCTGGCCGACCTCGGCAAGCCGGAGGCCGCGCTCGAAGTGCTCGACACCGGCTACCGGGTGCCCCGCCAGATCCTCGACTTCGCCAGCCGGCTGCTCGTCGACATTGCCCCGGACCTCGCCCCGGCCCGGTCGATTCGCCAGGACGCGGGCTCCCTGAGCATCACCGAAGTAGCAGCCGCCGACCTGGCCGACGCGCTCACTCGCAGCTGCGCCGACGCGCTCACCAAGGCCGGCTCCATCGCGGTGATCACCGCCGACCGGGACGTGAGCCGCACCGCCGCCGCACTCACCGCAGCCGGCCTGCCGCATGCCGTCCTCGACGGCGAAGCAGAGTCCGCCCAGCTCAGCGTCGTGCCGGTCGGCCTGGTCAAGGGCCTGGAGTTCGACCACGTGATCGTGGTCGAGCCCGCCAGCATCGCCTCAGCCGAAGCCCGCGGCCTGCAGCGCCTGTACGTCGCCCTCACCCGCGCGGTGTCCAAGCTGACGGTCCTGCACAGCTCCCCCCTCCCCACCCGCCTCCAGTAACCCCCGCCCCGGTTCACCCTGCCTCGCCCCGGCCCGCCAAATTCTGTCGAACATCGGGCCGAAACAACAGCAGGTAGGCACATACTGCGGTAAACCCAGGCCGGGCCCCATGCCGGCCGAGCGGAAACGCGCGGATCGACTCTTACCCGGCTATTCACGGTCCTGACTTTGCCGGGCTATTGCTGTATAACCGGACCTAAGCCAGCGAGGCGCGCCCGGTGCCACGGCGAGAGGACTGCCAATGAGCCTTTCCAGCAGATTTCTCGGCAAGGTCATGAAACTCCCGCCGGCGCAATCGCACGCGATCAAAACCGAGCGCAATCTGCGCATCCCGATGGACGACGGCACCGTCCTGCTGGCCGATCGCTATATCCCCGCGAGCGCCAGCACCCCCGCGAGCGCCAGCACCCCCGCGAGCGCCAGCACCCCCGCCAGCGGCGACGCGCCGCTCGTGCTGGTCCGGTCGCCTTATGGCCGCAAGAACATGTTCGGCACGATGTTCGGCACGTTCTTCGCCGAACGCGGTCTGCAGGCACTCGTCCAAAGCTGCCGGGGCACGTTCGGGTCGGATGGGGCGTTCGACCCGTTTGCCGAGCGCGACGACGGCCTGGCCACCATTGCCTGGATGCGCAAGCAAGACTGGTATCCGGGATCGTTCGCGACCGCTGGCCCCAGTTACCTCGGCATCGTCCAATGGGCCATCGCCGCTGAGGCTGGCCCAGAAGCTCAAGGCGATGGCGGCACTAGTAACTAGTTCCGACCCTTATCGATCTTTGTACGAAGGCGGATCTTTCTCTTTGCAGACCTGCCTCACCTGGATCAATATCGTCGCGAGCCAGGAACGGTCGTTCGCGATCGCGAGGCAGCCGGGCGCGAACAAGCGCCTGCGGGCACTCTACAACCAGCTGCCGCTCGCCGACCTCGACAGCAAGGCGACCGGTCGCGCCGTGCCCGAGTGGCAGGGCTGGCTGGCCAATCCCGGCGGCAGCGAGCCGTACTGGGCGGGGCGGCGGTTCGCCGACGCCCGGGCGCAGGTCAGTGCGCCCGTGAGCTTGGTGGGCGGCTGGTACGACATCTTCCTGCCTGGTCAGCTGCGTGACTACGCGGCGCTGCGCGAGGCGGGTCACGAGCCCCGCCTGCTGATCGGACCGTGGCAGCACACGGACGCCGACGGGATCGCCATGTCGATCCGCGAGTCGGTCGGCTGGCTGCGCGCCCAGTTGCTCGACGACACCGCTGAGCTGCGATCGCAGCCGGTGCGCATCTTCGTCGGCGGCGTGGGGCAGTGGCGTGATCTGCCGAGCTGGCCGCCGCCGTCGCAGGAGCAGCGCTGGTACCTGGGGTCGGCCGGCCACCTCGGCCAGCAAGCCCCCGAGGCGGCGGAGGGAGCCGAGCCTGACCGGTACACCTACGATCCGGCGGACCCGACGCCGAGCGTCGGCGGCCCAGTGCTGTCGCCGGGAATGATCCGCAACGAGACGCTGCCCGACAACCGTGAGCTTGAGGCAAGGCCCGACGTGCTGACCTACACCACCGCGCCGCTCAGCAGCGACCTGGAGGTGATCGGTCAGGTCACCGCCGAGCTGTTCGTGCGATCCAGCCTGGCGCACACGGACTTCTTCGCGCGGCTGTGCGACGTGGACCCCTCGGGTCGGTCGACCGGCGTCTGCGACGCGCTGACAAGGCTAGCGCCGGGGTCATCCGGGCCGCCCGGGACGGACGGGACGCCGGCCCCGGAGCCCGAGCCGGCCGCCGAGCCCGAGCCCGAGTCCGACGGAACCATCCGCGTGCAGATAGACCTGTGGCCTACCGCCTACGTGTTCCGAGCCGGCCACGCGATGAGGCTGCAAGTGTCCAGCGGAGCGCATCCTCGGTACGCGCGCAATCCGGGCTCGGGCGAGCCGCTGGCGACGGCGACCACGCTGCGGAAGGCTGACCAGGAGATCTACCACGATCCCGGGCATCAGTCCGCCGTGATCCTGCCGGTAACAATGGGTAACGGCGGGTAACGCCGGCGCGCCGAGGATATTTAGGACGGACCGGCCGACGCCGGGGCAGCGAAACGGCAAGGTGCCGTAACTTCGTCGATAGAACTTGCACAGATCCTGTAACGCGGAGCATTCTTTGACGAACGCATTACTAGATGCGTTCGTGTGATTACTTTGAGTGACAGGTGACGCGGTGACACTGGTAGCTGGCCGGATCGACGGCGATTCCGGCATTACACAGGGACCGCAGCCGTTCCTGGATCGGCTCGAAGGGCTGGCTGTTGAACTAGGCCGACGCGGTTTGCGGGCAACGGTGATGACCCCGAGCGGCCGCGTTCCGAGTTTGCATGTGGTAAATCCGAAGGCGTCGCGACTCGCCGAAGATGTCTATGTCGGGCGCAGCCAGGACGGCCAGTGGTGGTTCTGGTGGCCGTGGGCGGAGCGGATCGCGCCAGGAGATGAGATCGGCGAGGCGGCGGCACTGGTGGCCCGAGTCCTCGAGACCGCCGATCCCGGCAGCGACACCAGCGACTAGCGCCCGGTCGCCAGCCCGGGGAAGGGCTGCGACTCCCCGCCCCAGCGCGCGGCCCGCACCGCCGCTTCCTGCATCCGGGTCGCCGCGAGCCTGCGAAGCGCCGGATCGGGCACCCCAGCCAGGCCCAGGTAGCCGTCTGCCACGCCGGACTCCAGGTCGACGGCGAGTGAGGCGGCCTCGACGGCCGTATGGACCGCGACCGGCAGCTGGTAGGCGACCGCGGCTGGTGCAGGCACCGCTCCCAGCGCGGTAATCATCGCGGTCAGGGCGTCGCGCGCCCGCTCATGCTGCACGCAGTCTAGCGCTGCCAGCTTGAACGCCTCGCCGTGCAGATGCGCGCCAGCGACGCCGTACCCGTAGGCGGCGGCCTGCTCGGAGGCGAGCGCCGTCTGCAGCGCGGTCACCTCGGCGCTGGCCTTCCTAGGCTGAGCCTGGGTCATGACGCCGAACCCGCCTTGTGCAGGTACACCACGTGTGCCGCCTCCGAGGCACTGATGCTGGCCATAAGCTGCGCCAGCGCCGGAGGAACGCCCGCCAGCTGGTCAGTGAGCCTGGCCGCCGCGGCCCGTTCGGCGTCGGCCAGCGCCTTGATCAGCTCGCGGCCGTCAGCGGGCAGTTGCGGCGGCACCCTCGGCACCGGGCGCAGCCGGGTCTTCGCGTCCTTAGCGTCCTTGGGCGGCAGGATCAGCCGGGCTCTCAGCCGGGCCAGGTGCCTGCGGTGCTCGGCCCCGATAGCGGCGATCACCGATCCCGCCGTTCCCGCGCCTGCGGCCGACTCAGCGGCGCTGCGATAGGCAGCCACCATGGCTTCCTCCGCCTCGATCGCGTGCTCGAGCGTGACGACGTCAGGCCCGACCGACGGAACCGGCCCCAGCGCGGTGATGCCCTTGCACCCAGCAAGCCCGAACGAGCCGGCGAACCCGGCTAGCGCGGTCGCGAGCAGGACCCGGCGCGTCGACTCAGCCGCCACGTGTGCTCCGCCCTCCCGTTGTCACTTACGCTTAGGCGTTCCAGTGACCCGATTCGCGTGTTCTTCTGACCCGTCCGCGTCGGCCCTGCGAATTCGCGGGCACAAGCATGCCACCTCGTTCGTTGGTCAGGTGTGCCATCGCGCAATCGCCGGGTTTGACTTGGCATCGCGTGGCCGCGAAGAGCAACAGGTCAGAACGCTGGGCGGCGGTCCCGGATAGGCTAGTGCCCTAGTTACGACAACAGCAACAGCTCGCTGGCGAGGAGGCGTGATGGGCGAGGATTCCCGTCGCGGAGCGCCGCGACCGGCGCGGTCGCCAGGCGGGGCTAGCTCGCGCCCCGACGCACGGACATCGCGTCCTGGCGGTCGTGGTGCGGGTTCGGCCGGCGCGGCGCACGCGGTGGTACCGCGAGCCGAGGCTATGGCGCACCTGGCGGACAGCGTCCGGCTGGTCACGGTGCCGCAAACAGCGCCGCGAACACTTCCAGGCTGACCAGCGTCATCGAGCCCGTGCTGCGGGCCATGGAGATCGATCTCGAAGCGGTCAAGCTGTCCTCGGCCGGCCGCCGCGCCGTGCTCCGCGTGGTGGTCGACGCCGACGGCGGCCTCAGCCTCGACGACATCGCCGAGGTCAGCCGGGAGCTGTCGGCTCGGCTTGACGCGAAGAACGCCATGGGCGAGGTGCCGTACACACTTGAGGTGACCTCACCCGGCATCGACCGGCCGCTGACGCAGCCAAGGCACTGGCGGCGCGCCGCCGGGCGGCTCGTCACCGTCCGCCCGCTCGATCAGGAAGATCAGAAAGTTCAGAAAGATCAGGGTGAACGGGATGCGGCTCCCACTCGTGCTGAGTATCTAGGCCGCGTTGTCGGTGCTGATCACGATGGCGTGACCCTGGAGATCGACGGCGCGCGGCGGACTTTCAGATTTGGCGAACTAGGCCCTGGCCGTGTCCAGGTGGAGTTCGGGCGCCTCGACGAGATCGACGACGCGGTCGGCGAAGACCCCGATGCACAACTAGACGACGCCGATGACTCCTGGCAGGGCGAGGACATCGCTGACGGCGGTGGCCCGGACGAGGAGGGACCCGATGGACATTGACGTCTCGGCGCTCAAGAGCCTAGAGGCTGAGAAGGACATCTCGATGGACCTGGTGATCAAGGCCATCGAGGATGCACTGCTGGTCGCCTATCACAAGTCGGAAGGCGCGGCGTCGTCGGCGCGGGTCGAAGTCGACCGGCGCACGGGGCATGTCACCGTGTGGGCGGCCGAGACCGACGACGCGGGTGCCGTGCTGACCGAGTACGACGACACCCCGGCGGGCTTCGGCCGGATCGCGGCGACGACGGCCGGGCAGGTCATCTTGCAGCGGCTGCGCGACGCGGAAGACGAACTGACCTTCGGTGAGTTCGCCGGCCAGGAGGGCAACATCGTCGCTGGCGTGATCCAGCAGGGCAAGGACCCGAAGGCCGTGCTCGTGGACCTGGGCCGGATCGAGGCGATCCTGCCGCCGACCGAGCAGGTACCAGGCGAGCGGTACGTGCACGGCGAGCGGATCAAGTGCTACGTCCTGCACGTCGCAAGGGGTTCAGGGGTCCATCGGTCACTCTGTCGCGGACCCACCCGAACCTCGTGCGCAAGCTGTTCGCCCTCGAGGTGCCCGAGATCGCCTCCGGCGCGGTCGAGATCGCGGCGATCGCGCGGGAGGCGGGCCACCGGACGAAGATCGCAGTCATCGCTCGGGAGCCCGGGGTCAACGCCAAGGGGTCGTGCATCGGCCCGATGGGCAGCCGGGTTCGCAACGTCATGGCCGAGTTGCACGGCGAGAAGATCGACATCGTCGACTACTCCGATGAGGCTCGCCGAATTCGTCGGGCACGCGCTGTCGCCGGCCCGGGTATCGCAGGTGCGGATCATCGACGAGGCCAGGCCGGGTCGCCCAGGTCATCGTGCCTGACTACCAGCTTTCCCTGGCGATCGGCAAGGAGGGGCAGAACGTGCGCCTCGCCGCGCGGCTCACTGGCTGGCGGATCGACATCCAGCCGGACAACCAGGCGGGCACCGATCCGGGCCCGGCAAGCAGCGCCGGTCGTGCCGATCGAGGCGACGCGAATAGGACGGCGCCGAGCGGGCGGGCGCGAATCGGGCAGGCGCGAATCGGGCCGACAAGGTGCCTGGTGCCACGGACTCGCCGGCCCTGTAAGCTAGTAGCAGGTGGCTATGCGGTCTTCGTCGTTGTCGGTCGTGTCCGGATCAGTGGTCCGGACATGCGTGGGGTGCGGTGACCCGTGCCGCCAAGTCCGACTTGCTCCGCGTGGTGGCGGTTGACGGCGAGGTCGTCGTTGATGCTGCGGCGCGCAGACCGGGCCGGGGGGCCTATCTGCACCCCAGCGAGGAATGCTTGGAGCGAGCCAGGCGCCGCCGGGCGTTCCCGACGAGCGCTACGCGTGACGGGACCACTCGCCGATGGCGGGCTTGCCAGGTACCTCGCGCGGGCATAGGCGAACGGCGTTGCGACCACGGGAGTGGCGGCACGGCTGGGTTGAGGCACGTGGCACAGGTACGAGCGGCGGTAACACGCCGGAGAGACAGGGCTGAGATTGTGATGAGCGCTCGATGAGCAAGCGGCGATGAGCAGCAAGAACTGACGCCGGACGGAGCATGCCTGCCCCGGATCCGGCTGAGTGGCCCGGACAAAGCCGGGCCAAGGCAGGGAGCGTAGTGGCGAAGGTCCGGGTGTACGAACTCGCTAAGGAGTTCGGCGTAGAGAGCAAGGCCGTAATGGCCAAGCTCAGTGAGATGGGCGAGTTCGTTCGTTCGGCGTCCTCGACGATCGAGGCGCCGGTAGTACGCAGGCTCAAGGAAGCGTTCGCCGGCCAGGCAGCGGCCGCCAAGACATCGGCAGGGCGGCAGGCGGCCTCAATGGCGCGTCGCCACCGGCAGTGCGTCCGGCAATGCGTGCCGGCGAGGCGCGGCAGCGCGCCGGGCGCCGCCAGCCGCGGCCGAGCCAGACCGAGCCGGCCCGGTCGAGGAGCCGCCGGCGGCCGCGCCGAGCAGTCGGGACACACCGAGTCGCCGCGCGGCGACGAGGGCGGGCAGTCCTCAGGAGTGCCCCAGGTGCCGCCAGCGTGCCTGAGCGGCCGCAGCCAGCGCCAGCCGGCGGCGAGGAGCGCCGGCGCGGCCGGGTGTCCCGCCAGGTGCCGAGCACGCGCCCCGGACCGTCCGGGTACGGCGGCCCGGCCAGGCCCGGCCCTGCGCCGGTTCCGGCACCTGGCTCTGGCGCCGGCCAGGTCTCCGCCAGCTTCTGCTCCAGGTTCCGCGCCTGGTTCCGCCCGGCCCGCGCCGACGCCAGGCCCGACGCCCGGTCCTCGACCAGGTGCGCCGCGGCCAGGTCCTCGCCCGGGCAACAACCCCTTCAGCTCGACGTCCACCGGCATGGGCTCGGCGCGACGCGGAGCACGGCCAGGTCCTGGTGGCCAGCCTGGCGGCGGCGCTGCCAGCACAGGGGCGCGCCCGGCCAGGGCACGGGCCGGCCAGGCAGCGCCCGGTCAGCGGCGGGCCGAGGCCGAGCGGTCCGCGCCCGATGGGCAGGCCAGGACAGGGCGGTCCTGGCGACGCCGGCCGTCCCGGCGGACCACGGCCCGGCGGGCCGAGGCCAAGCCCGAGCAGCATGCCGCCCCGGCCGTTCGCCGCGTCGCGGCGGGCCTGGTGGCGGCGGCGGCACCGGCGGTCCGGGTGCTGGTACCAGGCCAGGTGGCGGTCGCGGCGGCCCCGGTGGTGCCGGTCGCGGCGGCCCTGGTGGCGGCGGCGGCGGCGGCGGAGCGCCGCGTCCCGGTGGCGCACCCGCGCGTCCCGGCGGCGGCGGTCGTGGCCGCAGCGGCACCCAGGGTGCGTTCGGGCGGCCTGGCGGTCGCCCGTCGCGGGGCCGGAAGTCGAAGAAGCAGCGGCGTCAAGAGTTCGACAACATGCAGGCGCCGTCGATCGGCGGCGTGTCCGTCCCGCGCGGCAACGGCCAGATCGATCAGGCTGTCGCGCGGCGCGTCGCTGAGCGACTTCGCCGACAAGATCGGCGTGAACCCGGCGTCGCTCGTCCAGGTGCTTTTCCACCTCGGCGAGATGGTGACCGCGACCCAGTCGGTCAACGACGAGACGCTGCAGCTGCTCGGCGCCGAGCTGAACTTCAACGTCCAGGTCGTCTCGCCTGAAGAGGAAGACCGCGAGCTGCTCGAGACGTTCGAGCATCGAGTTCGGCGAGGACGAGGGCGGCGAGGAAGACCTCGAGATCAGGCCGCCAGTGGTGACCGTGATGGGTCACGTCGACCACGGCAAGACCAAGCTGCTCGACGCGATCAGGCACACCAATGTCGTGGCGCACGAAGCGGGTGGCATCACCCAGCACATCGGCGCCTACCAGGTGACCACCGAGGTCGACGGTCATGAGCGCACGATCACGTTCATCGACACGCCTGGTCACGAGGCGTTCACGGCGATGCGTGCCCGCGGTGCCGAGACCACCGACCTGGTGATCCTGGTCGTCGCGGCCGACGACGGCGTCAAGCCGCAGACCACTGAGGCGCTGAACCACGCGCAGGCGGCCGGCGTGCCGATCGTCGTCGCTGTCAACAAGGTCGACAAGGAGGGCGCCGACCCGGCGCAGCGTGCGGTCCCAGCTCACCGAGTACGGCCTGATCGCCGAGGAGTTCGGTGGCCAGTCGCTGTTCGTCGATGTGTCGGCGCGCAACGGCACCGGCATCGCCGAGTTGCTCGAGGCCGTGGTGCTGACCGCTGACGCCGAGCTTGACCTGCGGGCCAACCCGCACCAGCACGGCGCAGGGCGTCGCGATCGAAGCGCACCTCGACAAGGGCCGCGGCCCGGTGGCGACCGTGCTGGTGCAGCGCGGCACGCTCAAGGTCGGCGACTCGATCGTTGACCGGCGAGGCCTACGGCCGCGTCCGGGCGATGCTCGACGACAACGGCGACCAGGTCGCGGAGGCGACGCCGTCCCGGCCGGTCCTGGTGCTCGGCCTGACCGCCGTGCCAGATGCTGGTGACAGCTTCCTGGCGGTGTCCGACGACCGGGTGGCCAGGCAGATCGCCGAGCGCCGCGAGGCGAGGGAGCGGACCGCGCAGTTCGCCCAGCGCAGGCCGAGGGTCACGCTGGAAGACCTGGAGTCGGCGCTCAAGTCCGGTGCCCGCGAGGAACTCCTGCTGATCATCAAGGGCGACGTGTCCGGCTCGGTGGAAGCACTCGAAGACGCACTGCTCAAGATCGACGTCGGCGAAGACGTGGTGCTGCGCGTGATCGGCCGCGGTGTCGGCGCGATCACCCAGGACGACGTCAACCTGGCGATCGCGTCGGACGCGGTGATCATCGGCTTCAACGTCCGCCCGGCTGGCCGGGCCGGCGAGCTCGCCCAGCGCGAGGGCGTCGACATCCGGTACTACTCGATCATCTACCAGGCGATCGAGGAGATCGAAGCCGCGCTCAAGGGCATGCTCAAGCCCGAGTTCGAAGAGGCTCAGCTCGGTACCGCCGAGATCAGGGAAGTGTTCAGGGTCCCGAAGATCGGCAACGTGGCTGGCTCCATCGTCAGGTCCGGCACGATCACGAGGAACTCTCGTGCGCGCCTGATCAGAGACGGTGTCGTGGTCTCCGAAAACCTCAACATCGAGTCGCTGCGGCGGTTCAAGGACGATGCGACCGAGGTCAGGGAAGGCTTCGAGTGCGGTATCGGCGTCGGGTACGGCGACGTCAAGGTCGGCGACGTGATCGAGACCTTCGAGATGCGGGAGAAGCCGCGCGCCTGAAAGGACGCTGCTTGCCGGGGCCGAGTAAAAGGGGCCGGGTGTGTATGTGGGAGCGCTGACCCTGGACGTTCTGCTCGGTGACGTGAGGTCACTGAAGCAGAAACGTTCAGCGGTCAGGCCGCTGATCGCCGAGGTGCACAGGAAGTTTCCGGGTCTCGCCGTTGCTGAGACCGGGTATCTGGACTTGCACCGCAGGGCGGAGATCGGCGTGGCAGTTGTGACCTCAACCGCCTCGCACGCTGTCGAGATGCTCGAAGCGTGCGAGCGGTTCGTCGCAACTCGCCCGGGCGTCGAGTTGCTGTCGGCGCGCCAGCGCCTGTTCAATGATGAAGGGGAGTGACAGCGATGGATCCAGCGAGAGCGCGACGGCTTAGTGAGCGAATCACGCAGATCGTCGCGGAGATGCTAGAGCGGCGGATCAAAGATCCGCGCCTGGGTTTCGTCACGATTACCGACACTCGCGTGACCGGCGACCTGCGCGACGCTACCGTGTTCTACACCGTGTACGGCTCGGAGTCCGAGGTCGAGGCGACCGCTGCCGCTTTGGCCAGCGCGACGGGGGTCATTCGCTCTGAGGTCGGCAAGCAGACCGGCATCAAGCACACGCCCTCGATCACGTTCAAGCGAGACACGCTGCCCGAGGGCGCGAAGTCGATCGAGGACCTGGTAGCCAAGGCTCGGCAAGCTGACGCCGAGCTAGCCGCCTCCAGGGTCGGTGCCGTCCACGCTGGCGACGCCGATCCGTACCGCACGGTGGAGGCGTCAGACGAAGGTGAGGATGAGTGACAACCTTTGCGGAAACCGGCCGGACGGGAGACAGCGGCTTAGTGCCGGAGTCCGGACTGGTGATCGTTGCGAAGTCGGCCGGGATGACGTCCCATGACGTGGTGGCGCGCATGCGCAAGCTGGCCGGCACCCGGCGGGTAGGGCACGCCGGGACGCTCGATCCCATGGCAACAGGCGTCCTTGTGGTGGGGATCGAGAAGGCGACGAGACTGCTCGGCCATCTCACCCTGACCGAAAAGGACTACGTGGGCACGATCAGGCTCGGCCAGTCGACGGTCACCGACGACGCCGAGGGCGAGGTGCTGGCACCCGAAGACGGCGCGGTCAAGGCCAGTTCGGTCTCGGCCGAGTCGCTGCACGCGGCAATCGCCGCCCTGACCGGCGAGATCCAGCAAGTGCCGCCCAAGGTCAGCGCGATCAAGGTCAACGGCCAGCGGGCCTATCACCTGACGCGCTCGGGCGCGGCACCTGAGCTTGCCGCCAGGCCGGTGACGATCTCGCGACTGGAGCTAGTCGAGACCCGGCAGGTCGGTGACCTGCTAGACCTCGACGTCGAGGTGACCTGCTCCAGCGGCACCTACATCAGGGCGATCGCGCGAGACCTGGGTGCGGCGCTGCACACCGGCGGCCACCTGACCGCGCTCTGCCGGACCCGCGTCGGCCCCTATCGCCTCGACGAGGCCAGGACACTGGAGCAACTCGCCGAGCGGGTCGAGATCATCCCGATCGCCCGAGCCGCCGCTGACGCGTTCCCCAGCCTCCAGCTCACCGAGGCCGAGACCAGGCTGCTCTCGCACGGCGCCCGGCTGCACGCCTCGTCAGCCACCGCCAGCCGCGTCGTTCCTTCAGTGGCGAGCCCTGACGGCACGGTCGCCCATTCGTGCGAATCCGAGCCCCAGTCACCGCCCCCAGGCGACCCGATCGCCGCGTTCGGCCCCGACGGCAGCCTGGTCGCCCTCATCGCCGAGCGCGACGCCGAGCTCCAGCCCATGGCCGTGTTCGTCCCGTAAACCCCCCCGAACCCCAAGCCCTCGGGCCCCGACCCCCAACCCACAGGCCGGTCCCCGCCCGAGGGCACCAAGCCCACCCCACTCACTCGCCCGCCCAGGCCCGGCACAGTCCGCGACACCCCTCTCGTCCCCCCCCCACCCCCCTGCTCCTTCTCCCGCGGGTAGCGGCCGGCTCCGGGCGCGGCTGGCGGCTTGGTGCAGGTGAGCCTGCGGCCGCGTGCCGTCCCGCCGGTGCTGAGCCCACTGCTTCGTGGACAGCAGTAAGTAGGGACATGCTGCTGTGACTGTGGTGGAGGTGACAGCAGGTAAGGTCCTACTTGCTGTCGTCGGGACAGCAGTAAGTAGCACCATGGTGCTGTCGGATGTGGCCCGGCAACAGCAGCAAGTAGGGACATACTGCTGTCGGCGAGCTACGGTCAGGGTCGCGGGGCCGGTCGGCGGCTCGCGGGTGGTGGTCGGGGTCGCGGGGGCGGTGGTGGCTGGCGGGTGGTGGTCGGCTGGCTTGGCTGTGGGGGTGGGGGTTGGGGGAAGTGGGTGGTGTGCGGACTGGGCACGGGGCGGTCATGGCAGGCTTGGGGCGCAGGGGAGGCGGTTGTTCGGATGGCGGCCTCGCCATCGGCCGCCTGGTGAAGGGAAGCGACCGTGTACCGCTGGAACGGCTTGCAAGACGTGCCTGCGGCCTGGGATCGATGCGTCGTGACGATCGGTGTGTTCGACGGAGTCCACCGAGGGCATCAGGCGCTCATTGCCAGGGGCGGCGAAATCGGTGCGCAGCGGGACCTGCCGCTGGTCGTGGTGACCTTCGACCCGAACCCGATCGAGGTGACCAGGCCGGGCTCGCATCCGCTGCAGCTGTGCTCGCTTCGGTTCCGGGCCGAGCTGCTTGGCCGGCTCGGTGTCGATGCGGTGTGCTGCTTGCCGTTCACCTACGAGGTCTCGCAGTTGCCTGCCGAGGACTTCGTGCGCACGTTGCTGGTCGATGGCCTGCACGCCGCTGCCCTTGTCGTCGGGGAGAACTTCAGGTTCGGCCATAAGGCGGCCGGCAACGTCGCGCTGCTCGCCGAGCTTGGCGAGAAGTACGACTTCACCGCCGAGGGCGTCAGCCTGCTCACTGATCACGGAGAACCGGTGACTTCGAGCTTGATCAGGGACTTGCTGGCCCAGGGTGACGTGGCCGGCGCGGCGGTCGAGCTTGGGCGACCGCATCGAGTCGAAGGCATCGTCGTCAGAGGGAAGCAGCGAGGTCGGGCGCTCGGCTTCCCGACGGCCAACATCGAGCATCCGCAGTACACCGCCGTCCCTGCCGACGGGGTGTATGCGGGCTGGCTGGTCAGCCTGGACGAGGACGGCCGGGAGGCGCAGCGGTGGTGGGCGGCGATCTCGGTGGGCACGAACCCGACCTTCGACGGGGCCGAGCGTACGGTCGAGGCGTACGCGCTCGATCGCGACGACCTGGACCTGTACGGCTCGCACGTCGCGGCCGAGTTCGCCGAGCGGCTGCGCGGGCAGGTCAGGTTCACTCCGTCGACGAGCTGGTCGAGCAGATACGCGCCGACGTGGCGGCGTCGGCTCAGGTGCTCGCTGCCCTGGACTAGCGCTGGCCGGGCTGTCCGCAAGGACGGTACGGCCCGATGTCCGCGCGTGGTACCGTAGTTATGGCTGAAAATATCTAGCCGGGTCTTGCTGCGCCCTCATGCGGCTGACCACCTTGGACGTCTGGCGGTTTCGTCTTCGTCCTTCCTGAGTTCTGGTGTGACGGTTCGCCGTCATGGCCAGGCATACCTATTCGTAACGATCTAGAGGGATTCAACGTTGCCGCTCGATACGCAAATGAAGAAGGAGATCATCTCCGAGCACGCGACCAGTGAGGGTGACACCGGCTCGCCGGAGGTCCAGGTTGCGCTGCTGACCAAGCGGATCAATGGTCTTACCGAGCATCTGAAGGTGCACAAGCACGATCACCACAGCCGTCGCGGTCTGCTGCTGCTCGTCGGCCGTCGCCGTCGGCTGCTCCAGTACCTGTCCCGTGAGGACATCAGCAGGTACCGGGCGCTGATCGAGAAGCTCGGCCTGCGCCGCTAGGTCCGGCCACGCTGGGGCCGCTGGGATCGACCCGCGGCCCCGTGGGGCGCGACGTATCACGTCGTCGGCCGCTGGCGCTACATTGGTGGTCGGGATGGTTCGATGCGACCGTCCGAACTCAAACTGAATATGCCTGATCCAGGGCTTCTGGTGCACTAGAAATTTCACGTGCCGGACCCGCCAAAAGCGCTGGAATACCGACGTAAAAGCAGAAACGTCCCGCGGCCCCGGCCAGGAGCGTCCTGCGTGCCTGAGGGCCGGTCCTCGGTAGTGGTTCTCGGATTTGCCCAGCGCCTTCTGCGCTGCGAGTGGCCGAACCGAGGGCTTCGATCGAAGACCGGTCGGCAGCTAGGTCCAGCACAGTGCTGGACACGAATGACGCTTCGCTGGCGGCGGGCACAGCGCGGGACCTCACATGAGGAGGTCTCACCCTATGGAGGGTGTGTATACCGCCGAAGCGGTTATTGACAACGGCGCGTTCGGCCAGCAACGGCTGAGATTCGAGACCGGCAGGCTTGCCCAGCAGGCCAGCGGTTCCGCCGTCGTATTCCTGGACGACGAGACCATGATCTTGTCGGCCACGACCGTCTCCAAGTCACCCAGGGAAAACCTGGACTTCTTCCCGCTCACGGTCGACGTCGAAGAGCGGATGTACGCGGCGGGCCGGATTCCCGGCTCGTTCTTCCGCCGTGAAGGCCGTCCGTCCGAGGACGCCATCCTCACCTGCCGGCTGATCGACCGGCCGCTGCGGCCGTCGTTCATCAAGGGGCTGCGTAACGAGGTTCAGGTCGTCGAGACGATCATGGCGCTGCATCCCGATCACCTCTACGACGTGGTCGCGATCAACGCGGCCTCACTGTCCACCCAGCTGTCCGGCCTGCCCTTCTCCGGGCCGATCGGCGGCGTCAGGGTCGCGCTGATCAAGGGCCAGTGGGTCGGCTTCCCGACCCACAGCCAGCTCGAGGAGGCCACGTTCGACATGGTCGTCGCCGGCCGGGTGCTCGAGGACGGCGACGTGGCGATCATGATGGTCGAGGCCGAGTCCACGCCGAGCACGCTCCGGCTGATCGCCGACGAGGCCAGCGGCGCGGTAGCGCCCGACCGAGGAGATCGTGCGCGCAGGGCCTCGAGGCGGCCAAGCCGTTCATCAAGACGCTGTGCGAGGCCCAGCGCCAGATCGCCGCGGCAGGCCGCCAAGGAGACCGGCACGTTCCCGATCTTCGCCGACTACGGCCAGGACGTCTACGACGCGCTGTGCCGCCGAGGCCTCGACCGAGCTGGCCGCGGCGCTCACGATCGCGGGCAAGCAGGAGCGCGGCGCACGAGACCGACCGGATCCAGGCCGGCGTGACCGAGCGGCTCGGCGAGAAGTTCGAGGGCCGCGAGGGCGAGATCTGCGGCGCGTTCCGGTCGCTGACCAAGAAGCTGGTCAGGGAGCGGATCATCAGCGAGGGCGTGCGGATCGACGGGCGCGGGCTCGCCGACATCCGGCAGCTGTCCGCCGAGGCGGGCGTCGTGCCCCGGGTGCACGGCTCGGCGCTGTTCGAGCGCGGCGAGACCCAGATCCTCGGCGTCACCACGCTGAACATGCTCCGGATGGAGCAGATGATCGACACGCTCAACCCGGAGCGCACCAAGCGGTACATGCACAACTACAACATGCCGCCGTACTCGACCGGCGAGACCGGCCGGGTCGGGCTCGCCCAAGCGGCGCGAGATCGGCCACGGCGCGCTCGCCGAGCGGGCGCTCGTCCCGGTCCTGCCGACCCGCGAGGAGTTCCCCTACGCGATCCGGCAGGTCTCCGAGGCGCTCGGCTCGAACGGCTCGACCTCGATGGGCTCGGTCTGCGCGTCCACGATGTCGCTGCTCGACGCGGGCGTGCCGCTGAAGGACATGGTGGCGGGCATCGCGATGGGCCTGATCCACGAGGGCGGCAAGTACGTCACGCTGACCGACATCCTGGGTGCCGAGGACGCCTTCGGCGACATGGACTTCAAGGTCGCCGGCACCAAGGACGTGATCACGGCGCTGCAGCTCGACACCAAGCTGGACGGCATCCCCGCCTCGGTGCTCGCGGCTGCGCTGAAGCAGGCCCGGGATGCGCGGCTGACCATCCTCGAGGTGATGCCGAGGCGATCAACACCCCGGCCGACATGAGCGAGAACGCGCCGCGGATCATCACCGTCAAGGTTCCGGTGGACAAGATCGGCGAGGTCATCGGCCCGAAGGGCAAGATGATCAACTCGATCCAGGAGGACACCGGCGCCGAGATCACGATCGAGGACGACGGCACCATCTACATCGGCGCGACCGACGGCAAGTCGGCCGAGGCGGCCAGGACGGCGATCAACGCGATCGCCAACCCGCACATGCCCGAGGTGGGCGAGCGGTTCCTCGGCACGGTCGTGAAGACGACCACGTTCGGCGCGTTCGTCTCGCTGCTGCCAGGCAAGGACGGCCTGCTGCACATCACTCAGATCCGCAAGCTGCACGGCGGCGTGCGGATCGAGAACGTGGACGACGTGATCAAGGTCGGCGACAAGATCCAGGTCGAGATCCGCGAGGTCGACGACCGCGGCAAGCTGTCGCTGGTGCCGGTCGAGGTCGTCGAGCGCGAGGCGGCGGGCGAGGACCTGGGCGGCGGCAGGGACGACCGCGGGCAGTCGCGACCGCGGCGATCGCAGCAGGGACCGCGGCCGAGGCGACCGCCGAGGCCCGGGGCGGCGACCGGGGCGAACCGAGCCGGGGCGGCGACCATTACCGGACCAGGCATCGCGACCGCGAGCGGAATCCGGCAACTCATGACCGCTGACGGGCAGCAGGTCAGGCGGGACAGAACGGGCAACTGAGCGACGGCGACGGCGACGTCAATGTCAGCCGGACGGTGCTGCCTGGCGGCCTGCGGGTGATCACGGAGTCGCTGCCCGCGGTCAGGTCGGTATCGTTCGGAATCTGGGCGGGCGTCGGCTCGCGCGACGAGGACGTGATCGCACGCGGGAGCCACGCACTACCTGGAGCACCTGCTCTTCAAGGGCACGGGCAAGAGGTCGGCGCTGGACATCTCGGCGGCTATGGATGCCGTGGGCGGTGAGCTGAACGCGTTCACCGCCAAGGAGTACACCTGCTATTACGCGCGAGTGCTCGACGAGGATCTGCCGCTGGCTATCGACGTGCTCTCCGACATGGTGACCGGCTCGGTGCTCGACCCCAGCGAGGTCGACGCCGAGCGGGCCGTGATCCTCGAAGAGATCGCGATGACCGAAGACGACTCGTCCGACCCGCGCACGAGGCGTTCGGCTGGCAGCTCTTCGGTGACACGCCGCTCGGCCGGCCGATCCTCGGCACCGTCGACTCGATCAAGGCGATGACCCGCGACCAGATCGCCGAGCACTACGTGGCCCGGTACACCCCGGACAACCTCGTCGTGTCGGCCGCCGGACGGCTCGACCACGACGAGGTCGTCGAGCTGACCCGGCCGGTACTTCGGCGCCGTGCTCGACAATGCTGGCACGGACGCCCGCAGCCGGCCAGGCTGCCCGGCCCGGCCGGGCCCGAGGTCGGCGCGGGACCGGGGTCACGCTGATCTCGCGGCCGATCGAGCAGGCCAACCTGGTGCTCGGCTGCGCCGGCCTGTCCCGTACCGACGAGCGCAGGTTCGCGCTCGGCGTGCTGAACGCCGCGCTGGGCGGCGGCATGTCGTCGCGGCTGTTCCAGGAGGTCAGGGAGAAGCGCGGGCTGGCCTACTCGGTCTACAGCTTCAACTCCCAGCACGCCGACATCGGCGTGTGGGGCGATCTACGCGGGCTGCCTGCCCGCCAAGGCCGACGAAGTGCTCGCCATCTGCGGCGACGAGATCGCCAAGGTATGCGACGACGGCCTGACCGACGAGGAACTGCACCGGGGCAAGGGCCAGCTGCGCGGGTCGATCGTGCTCGGCCTGGAGGACCCGGCGTCGCGGATGACCAGGCTCGGCAAGTCCGAGCTTGTCTACCCCCGGCTCGAGCCGGTCGACGAGATCCTGGCCCGCATCGAGGCGGTGACGCTCGACGAGGTGCGCGAGGTCGCCAAGGCGATCTTGCCGGCCCAAGGCGCTCGCCGTCGTGGGCCCGTACGACGACGCGGATTCGTTCGTGGCGAGCGTCACGGCCTAGGTCGGACCGGGCCGGACTGGCCGGGAGTGTTGAGCTGCGGGGCGGAGGCCCGGATGATCAAGGTCGGAGTGCTGGGCGCCAAGGGCCGGATGGGATCGCTGGTCTGCCAGACCGTGCGGGCGGCGGCGGACCTCGAGCTCGACCGCCGAGGTCGACATGGGCGACTCGCTCGGACGCCCTGGCTGGCTGTGACGTCGTGGTCGACTTCACCACCCCGGCGGCCGTCATGGACAACTTGCGCTGGTGCGTGCGGCACGGCAAGTCGACGTGGTGGTCGGGACCTCAGGATTTGACGACGGACCGGCTCGCCCAGGTGGCGGACCTGATGCTGCGGGCCGCCGGGCACGAGCGACCCAGAAGGGGCGGGTCCCGGGAAAGTATTCGTGATACCGAACTTCTCGGTCGGCGCGGTGCTGATGATGAAGTTCGCCGAGCAGGCCGCCCGCTTCTTCGAGTCCGTCGAGATCATCGAGCTGCACCATGCGCAACAAGGTGGACGCGCCATCAGGGACGGCGGCGCGGACCGCCGCGATGATCAACGCCGCGCGGGCGGCGGCGAGCCTGGGGCCGAGCCCCGACGCGACGACGACGGAGCTGCCGGGCGCTCGCGGCGCGGTAGTGGACGAGGTGCACGTGCACTCGGTGCGGCTGGCCGGGCTGGTCGCGCACCAGGAAGTGCTGCTCGGCGGGTCACGGCGAAACGCTGACGATCAGGCACGACTCCCTCGACCGGGCATCGTTCATGCCAGGGGTGCTCCGTCGCGGTGCGGGGGATCGGCTCGCTGCCGCCGGGGCTGACCGTCGGGCTTGAGGCGCTGCTCGGCCTCGTCGAGCAACGTGTGAACGGGCCGCCGGCGGGCATGGGTCTCGCTGACGGCGCGGTGTGAGTCGCCGTGCGGTGGCTTGAGGGGGGCTAGCGGCATGCGAGCTGATACTCAACGTGATCTGGCTGGTCCTCTGCCGGGTTCTGGCTCGCTATCGCCTACGTCGCTGGCCGGCATCGTCGCGTGCGTCCTGATCATCACGATTCCCGTTCGGGATCGCCGCATTCCGCATCGCCAGCTATCGTGCTGTGGCCGTTCGGGCGCACGACTGTGCCGCCGGAGATCGCGGGCGTCGGCTCGATGATCGGCAACATAATCTGGATCATCCTGTTCGGCTGGTGGCTGGCGCTCGGGCACCTGTTCACCGGGATCGCGCTGTGCATCACGATCATCGGGATCCCGCTCGGCCTGGCCAACTTCAAGCTGATCCCGATCTCGCTGCTGCCGCTCGGCGTCCGGATCGTCCCGGCTGACCAGGTCAGTACATACGCCTTCTGAGCGGTTCGATTCGACAACAGCAAGGTCCTACTTACGGCTGTCCTGACGACGGTAAGTAGGACCTTGCTGCTGTTGGATTTACGGTGGTCCGGGGGCGTGGCCCGCTTTACTGCTGTCGGTGGCAACCCGCGCCATTCTTGCTAGTCGCGATCTGCCCAGGACCCGCTGCCGGAGGCGGTCGATTAGGTTAGTAATCTACGGGTACATGACGATGCAACCCGATATGGTCCGGCAACCGTCAGAAGATTGTTGTGCCACCAATCCAATGAGAGCGGAAGGCAGTCAATGAGATTCTGGACGAAACTGGCCGGCCAGGCCCTGACCGTGGCGACGGCTACGAGTGCCCTGATCATGGTCGGCGCCCTGCCCAGCGAGGCGACCGCATCGGCCCCGGTGGCCGCAGCGGCCGCAGCAGTGACCGCGCCGTCGCCGGTGTCCACCACGGCCGGGACCAACTTCGACACCGCTGATCCGGGTGTGCTGCTCGACGGCAACCATTTCTACGCCTTCTCGACCGGCAGCGGCCTGAGGCAGTTCAATGCCACCGAGGCCGGGTCGGGATGGTCGACACCCGCCAAGACGCTCACCGGCGCCTTGCCGAGCTGGGCCGACTCCAGTAAGGCGCTCTGGGCGCCCGATATGATCAAGACCACGTCGAACACGTATGTGGTGTATTTCTCGGCCGCCCTCACCGGTACGGCCGGTAATCCGCCCGGCGCGGACCTGACGCCTGCGGCCGGAGCGCGATGCATCGGCACGGCGGAGGGCATGTCGCCGCTCGGGAAGTTCACCGCCGACCCGACCCCGCTGGTCTGCTTCGACCAGTTCCACCCGGCCGACGGCATGGACGCCAACCCCGGTGACCGGACGCGCGGCGAAGGCGTGATCGACCCGTCGCCGGTCCTGGTGACCGTTGGCGGTCAGCAAGAGCTGTTCCTGCTGTATAAGACCCAGGCCGATCCGTCCCAGGGCGAGCACGCCACCATCCGGATGGTCCAGCTGTCGGCCACGGACGGCGTCACGAAGGTCGCCGACAGCAAGCAGCTGCTGTCGTCCAGCCTCGGCTCGTTCGCCGACACCATCGAGGCGCCGACGCTGATCCAGCACGGCAGCTCGTTCATCTTGTTCGTCGCCCACGGCAACTTCGACTCGTGCAACTACTCCACGCAGTGGTACAAGTCGACCAATATCTGGAGCTGGACGGGCGCTGCGACGACCCTCCTGAATCAGGCGTCGACCGGCATCTGCGGTCCCGGCACGGCCGATATCACTGGCTCGGAAGTCGCCGGCCAGAGCCGGATCTTCCTCAACGGCTGGGTGGCGCAGAACGGCA
This sequence comes from uncultured Actinomycetota bacterium, assembly GCA_963737865.1. Taxonomy (GTDB): domain Bacteria; phylum Actinomycetota; class Actinomycetes; order Streptosporangiales; family Streptosporangiaceae; genus Chersky-822. Next base: position 77,654 of record CAVTUG010000004.1, read on the forward strand.
GCACCATCACCAGCACGCCTTACAATCCTGGTCCCAACAACATCGCTCCCGTCGAGGGCACCACCGCCGACCGGGTCCTGTACTCGGCGGTGATCACGTGGAGCGCCAGCGATACACCGCAGCTCGGCGAGTTCCTGTCCTAGCTAGGCGATAGCAAAGGTGAGGGTCGGCCCGCGCACCACCGCAGGTCGGCCCCCGCCGCGCCTCGTTGTGAGTTTGCTGGTGCTGGGGCGCGGTCGTTGTGAGTTTGCCGGGCCTCAAGCTGGGGTTGAGGGTTGGGGCCGGCCGGACAGAGTGGCCGGACAGTTAGGTCAGAGCATGCCGACGGCGGTGACCCAGATGACGGCCTCGCCGGCGTCGTCGGACCCGGCGAGGTCGACCTCGGCGGAGAAGCCCCAGTCGTGGTCGCCCTCCGGGTCGTCGAAGATCTGCCGCACCCGCCAGACGTCCGCATCGCTGTCGTCGATGATCAGCATCGCCGGGCCGCGGGCGTTCGGCGCCGGTGCTGATCTCGTCGTGCTCGTCGAAGTAGGGCGCGAGCGCGTCGGCCCAGGCGTCGGCGTCCCAGCCGGCTTCTTCGTCGAGCTCGCCGAGCTCGTCCCACCGTCGCAGCGCGGCCAGCTCGACCCGGCGGAACATGGCGTTGCGGACCAGCACCCGGAAGGCCCGCACGTTGCCGGTCACCGCAGGCGGTCGCTCGTCCAGCTCCTGGGTCGGGCCACCTAGTCCGGCTGAGTCGTCGGGGTTGGCCAGCCGCTCCCACTCGTCGAGCAGGCTGGAGTCGACCTGCCTGACCAGCTCGCCGAGCCACTCGATCAGGTCGATCAGCTCCTCGGTCTTCGGCCTCGTCGGGCACGGTCTGGCGCAGCGCCTTGTACGCGTCGGCCAGGTAGCGCAGCAGCAGTCCCTCGGATCTGGCGAGCCCGTAGCCAGCTCGACGTACTCGGTGAAGGTCATCGCCCGCTCGTACATGTCGCGGGCGACGGACTTGGGCGCCAGCTCGTAGTCGGCGACCCACGGGTGGCCCCGGCGCGTAGATCTGCGTAGGCGGCCTCGAGCAGGTCGGCGAGCGGCTTGGCGTAGGTGACGTCCTCGAGCAGCTCCATCCGCTCGTCGTAGTCGATGCCCTCGGCCTTCATCTCCGCGACCGCCTCGCCGCGCGCCTTGAACAGCTGCGCGGCCAGCACGGGCCTCGGGTTGTCGAGGGTGGACTCGATCACCGATAGCACGTCGAGCGGGTAGTCAGGCGACTCGACGTCGAGCAGCTCGATCGCGGCCAGGGCGAGCGGGGACAGCGGCTGGTTGAGCGCGAAGTCGTCCTGCAGGTCGACGGTCAGCCGGCACGCTGCGGCCCTCGCCGTCGGGCTCGGTCGAGGCGCTCGACCACGCCGCCGGCGAGCAGCGCCCGGTAGATCTGGATGGCGCGGTGGATGTGCCGGCGCTGGGCCGGCCGGTCCTCGTGGTTGTCGGTCAGCAGGTGCCGCATCGCCTTGAACGCGTCGCCCGGCCGGCCGATCACGTTCAGCAGCATGGCGTGGGTGACCGCGAAGCTGGACCTCAGCGGCTCGGGCTCGGCGGCGACCAGGCGGTCGAACGTCGGCTGACCCCAGGAGACGAAGCCGGGCGGCGGCTTCTTGCGGACGACCTTGCGGCGCTTCTTCGGGTCGTCGCCGGCCTTGGCCAGCGCCTTCTCGTTCTCGATCACGTGCTCGGGCGCCTGCACGACGACGGTGCCCGCGTCGTCGAAGCCGGCCCGGCCGGCCCGGCCGGCGATCTGGTGGAACTCCCGGGCCTGGAGCAGCCTGGTCACGCTGCCGTCGTACTTGCTCAGCGAGGTGAACAGCACGGTGCGGATCGGCACGTTGATGCCGACGCCGAGGGTGTCGGTGCCGCAGATCACCTTGAGCAGGCCGGCCTGGGCGAGCGTCTCGACCAGCCGGCGGTACTTCGGCAGCATGCCGGCGTGGTGCACGCCGATGCCGTGCCTGACCAGCCGCGACAGGGTCTTGCCGAAGCCGGCGGTGAACCGGAACCGGCCGATCAGCTCGGCGATCGCGTCCTTCTCCGCCCGGCGTGCAGACGTTGATGCTCATCAGCGCCTGCGCCTGCTCGATCGCGGCGGCCTGGGTGAAGTGCACGATGTAGATCGGTGCCTGCTTGGTCGCGAGCAGTTCCTCGATCGTCTCGTGCAGCGGCTCGAGCGACGTACCGGAAGCGTCAGCGGCACCGGGCGCTCGGCGGACTTGACCACGGCGGTCGGTCCGGCCGGTGCGCCGGGTCAGGTCCTGCTCGAACCTGGTGACGTCGCCGAGCGTCGCCGACATCAGCAGGAACTGCGCCTCGCGGCAGCTCCAGCAGCGGCACCTGCCAGGCCCAGCCGCGGTCAGGGTCGGCGTAGAAGTGGAACTCGTCCATGACGACCAGGCCGGCGTCGGCCTCGGCGCCGTCGCGCAGCGCGATGGTTGGCGAGCACCTCGGCGGTGCAGCAGATGATCGGGGCGCCGCCGTTCACGCTGCCGTCGCCGGTCATCATGCCGACCTGGCGGCGCCGAAGATCTCGCAGAGCGCGAAGAACTTCTCCGAGACCAGCGCCTTGATCGGCGCGGTGTAGAAGCTGCCGCTCGCCGCTGCCAGCGCGGCGAAGTGGGCGGCGGTCGCGACCAGGCTCTTGCCCGAGCCGGTGGGCGTGGACAGGATCACGTTGGCGCCGGAGACGAGCTCGATCAGCGCCTCGTCCTGGTGCGGGTAGAGCGCGAGTCCCTGGCTCTTGCGCCCATTCTGTGAAGGCGGCGTAGAGCGCGTCGGGGTCCGCCGATTCGGGCAGGCGGTCTGTAAGCGTCATGACATCTCCATGGTGCCAGTTCCGCGCCGTGCTCTGGTCCGCCGTGGCGTCCGGCGCGGCCCGCGCTAGGTTGGAGCTATGTGCAGGAGCATCAAGACATTGCGGGAGCCGTACACCGAGCAGGTTACGGAGGCGGACGTCAAGGCGGCTGCGCTGCAGTACGTCCGCAAAATCAGCGGATTCCGGGCGCCGGCCGCGCATAACGCGGACGCCTTCAACGCGGCGGTTGAGAGCATCGCCCGCGCGACCAGCGAACTGCTGGACAGTCTCGAGGTGCGCAGCGCGCCGGCCCGCCCGCCGACGGTGCGCCTTTAGAGCTCGCTCAGGATGCGCTGGCGCTGCGCGTCGTACTCGGACTGGGTCACGATCCCCTGCGAGAGCAGCGTGTCGAGCTTCCTGAGCCGGTCGGCGACGCTGCCTGCGCCCTGGCCGCCCGAGGTCACGCCCGCCTCGCGCGGCTCGCGGCCCATTGCCTGCTCCCTGAGGTGGTGCCAGCGCTCGATCGCGGCCTTGCGCTCCGCAGGATCGGATGACCGCATTGTGTGGGCCAGCTTCTTGATCTCCGCCGGATCGACGTCGATGCCCAGGCCACCAGGTCCTTCCATCCGCATCGAAGCGCCCGGCGAGGTGGACAGGGCCATGACCACGGCCGCGATGCCGCTGCCCGCCAGCGTGACCGGAGTGCCCGACGAGGTCGTGATCACGAACGACACGTCCTCGGCGCCCCGCACCTTCGACATCGAGCCGAAGGCAGGCCTGGACGGCGACTCGGGGAAAGACGGTCCGACAGGCCCGCGCCCGAACGCCGCCGCCGCCTCGGCGATCTGGTCCGACATCGTCATGGAGCTGATGATCGCCATCTCGCCCGGGTGATCCGGGTCGAACCTGACCTCGTTGTCGTCGGAGATCTGGCACTTCACCCTGGTCCCCACGTCGTACGGCGGGAACGCCTTGTGCTTGACCACCCGCTGGATCAGCGGGCCGTCCCACTTGCGGACCTCGATCGTGTATTTCTGCTCATGGCGGCCCAACGCGTTCTCCACGTTGACGATCATGCCCTCGGTGGGCTGCCACTGGGTCTTCGCCATGTCAAGCCGTCCTGGTAGCGCTCGCGGCCTCAAGGCCAAGCTCGGTGATGGAAGTCTCGCGCATCTTGAACTTCTGCACCTTACCGGTCACCGTCATCGGGAACTCGGCGGAGAACCGCACGTACCGGGGAATCTTGAAGTGCGCGATCTTGCCCCGGCAGTACTCCCTGACCTCGTCCTGCGACAGCTCGGCACCGGGACGGAGCTTGACCCAGGCGCACATTTCCTCGCCGTACTTCAGGTCCGGAACCCCCACCACCTGGACGTCCTCGATGGCCGGATGCGCGTACAGGAACTCTTCGACCTCGCGCGGGTACACGTTCTCGCCGCCCCTGATCACCATGTCCTTGATCCGGCCGACGATGTTCAGGTAGCCGGCCTCGTCCATGACGGCCAGGTCGCCGGTGTGCATCCACCGGGCCGAGTCGATGGCCTCGGCGGTCTTGTCCGGCTCGTCCCAGTAGCCGAGCATGACCGAGTACCCGCGCGTGCAAAGCTCGCCGTTTTCGCCCCGGGGGAGCACCCGCCCGGTCTCCGGATCGATGACCTTGACCTCGACGTGCGGGTGCACCCGGCCGACCGTGGAGACCCGCCGCTCCATGTCGTCGTCGGCGGTCGTCTGGGTGGACACCGGCGACGTCTCGGTCATCCCGTAGCAGATCGTGACCTCGGTCATGTTCATCTCGCTGACCACGCGCTTCATGACCTCGACGGGGCACGGCGAGCCCGCCATGATGCCGGTCCGCAGCGCCGAGAGGTCATACGACGCGAAGTCAGGCAGCGCCAGCTCCGCGATGAACATCGTCGGCACCCCGTACAGCGAGGTGCACCGCTCGGCCTGCACGGCGCGCAAGGTCTCGGCGGCGTCGAATCCCGGAGCTGGGATCACAATGCAGGCACCATGCGTGGTACACGCCAAATTACCAAGAACCATTCCAAAGCAGTGATAGAAAGGTACTGGTATACAAACTCTATCTTTCTGGGTATACCGACATCCCTCGCCGATGAAGAAGGCGTTGTTCAGGAGATTGTGGTGCGAGAGCGTGGCACCTTTCGGGAAGCCGGTCGTGCCGCTGGTGTACTGGATGTTGATCGGGTCGTCGAACGACAGGCTGGCCTCGCGCTCGGCCAGCGGGTCCGCTCCTGCCCCGCCAGCGCCGTCCGTGGAACTCGCCGAACCGCCTCCCGCCCCGAGCGCCCGCCACTGCGGTGACCCCAGGTAGATCACGTCCTCGAGCCCCGGCAGGTCGGGCCGCACTTCGTCGACCATCGCGTGGTAGTTGCTGGTCTTGAAGCTCTCCGCGCTGACCAGCAGCCGCACCCCCGACTGCCGCAGCACATAAGCGAGCTCGTGGCTGCGGTACGCCGGGTTGATGTTCACCAGGACGACGCCGGCCTTGGCGGTCGCGTACTGGAGCAGGACCCATTCCGGGCAGTTGGGCGCCCAGATGCCGACTCGGTCACCGGCCGCGAACCCCGAGGCAATCAGGCCCCGGGCGAGCGTGTCGGTCTCGGCGTCGAACTGCGCATACGTCCATCTCCTGCCCGTCGGCGCGTCGACCAGCAGCTCGGCGTCGGCGTAGGTTGCGGCGATCCGCCGCAGGTTGGCGCCGATGGTCTCGCCGAGAAGCACCGTGCTCGACGCTCCGTGGCTGTAGGACAGTGCGGGTCCAGTGGCGCTGGTGTGCACGGTGGTGGCTTGAGATGGCATGACAACTATCGTGCCCGGTTTGCTGCCAGGTGTGAAGCTGGGGTGCTCGGACTGTCCTGGCTCAGCGCGTTCTTACTTGCTCCGGTGGAATAGTGTGGTGATCTCAGGATTCGATCCTATTAGCCGGAGCGACCAGTGCACCTGTGGGTGATCTGGATTGTCACCGCTGCCATTCTGGCCATCGCGGAAGTTATCACTGTTTCGTTCGGGATGGCGCTCGTCGCTCTTGGTGCACTCGCAGCGGCGGCGGCCAGCGCGCTCGGCGCGGGGATCGGCGTTCAGCTCGCCACCTTCGCCGTCGTCTCGGTCGCCGGGATTGTCGTGATCAGGCCGATCGCGGTGCGGCGGCTGCGCCGTCGGCCCGGGCTGAGGACCGGCCCAGCCGCGCTCGTCGGCACGACCGGTTACGTGCTGGCGGAGATCACCCCGCACGCGGGCCTGGTCAAGATCGGCGGCGAGGAATGGTCAGCAAGGCCATACGACGAGCAGTCGGTAATTCCGGCCGGAGCTGCGGTCGACATCCTGCAGATCAAGGGCGCTACCGCTCTAGTGCACCCGAAGGAGTAACAAATGTCGGGAGCTGCAGTAGCCATCCTCGTGGTGGCGGTTATCGCGATCATCATGATCACCTTGTTCATCGCCCGCTCGGTCTGGCTGGTGCCGCCCGCGCGAGCGCGGAACGTCGAGCGGCTCGGCCAGTTCCACAAGACGTTGCAGCCCGGCCTGAACTTCGTGCTGCCGATGATCGACAAGGTCAAGGACCTCATCGACCTGCGCGAGCAGGTGGCCTCGTTCACGGGCCAGCGGGTCATCACCGAGGACAACGTGGTGGTGGCGATCGACACCGTCCTGTTCTTCCAGGTCACCGACCCCAGGGCGGCTGACTACGAGATCGTCAACTACATCGGCGCGATCGAGCAGCTCGCCGCGACCATGCTGCGCAGCGTCATCGGCAGCATGGATCTCGAGCAGACGCTGACCTCCCGGGACCAGATCAACACGCTGCTGCGCGGGGTGCTCGACGACGCCTCAGGCAAGTGGGGCATCCGCGTCACCCGAGTCGAGATCCGCTCCATCGACCCGCCGCAGACGATCAAGGAAGCGATGGAGAAGCAGCTCAAGGCCGAGCGGGAGAAGCGCGCCGCCATCCTGTACGCCGAGGGCCTGCAGCAGTCCCAGATCCTGACCGCCGAAGGCGATAGGCGCGGTGCGATCCTGCGCGCCGAAGGCGAGAAGCAGGCCTCCATCCTGCGCGCCGAAGGCCAGGCACAGGCGATCTCGACCGTCTTCAAGTCCATCCACGACGGCGATCCGGACCCCAAGCTGCTCGCCTACCAGTACCTGCAGACGCTGCCGCAGCTCGCGCAGGGCGAAGGCAACACGGTCTGGATGATCCCCAGCGAGCTCACCGGAGCGCTGCGGATGCTCAGCTCGGCCTTCGGCGGCGAAGCGACTGGTGCTGGTGGTGCTGGTGCCCAGGCCGATCCGGTGCCGGTTCCGCGTCCGGCGATGAAGCAGGACCAGCCGCCACGGCCGCTCGCCTCGTCGCCGATGCCGTCGCTGTCGCCGTCGCGCCCCCAGCCGCCGGTGCTTGGCGTGGACCTGAACGAGACCCGGACGATGCCCAAGCCGAACGACCTAGGCCCGGCACTGGTGTCAGACGCGGATGGCCAGGCCGGCGGTTAGCAGCGCGCCGAAGGCGAGTTGCAGCCGCCCGGTCTGACCGAGCACCGTGATCAGCCCGCGACCGGTTGTCCCGGCCAGTACCTGCCGGGTCGGGACAACCGCGAGCGGCACGGCAGCCAGCGCCAGCAGCGCGAACGGCGCCGCAGGCGCCATGGCAGCCGCCGCGAGAAACGGCACGAGCACGCAGCCCGCATACAGCACCCGCGTCCGCCGGTCGCCCAGGACCACGGCCAGTGTCCGCTTGCCGGCGCTCTCGTCGGTGGGGATGTCGCGCAAGTTGTTGATCACCAGGAGCGCGCAGGCCAGCAGCCCGACGGGGATGGCCGCCCCGAGCGCGATCCAGGTCAGCCGGTCCAGCTGCACGAAGGCGGTGCCGACGACTGCCGCCAGCCCGAAGAACGCGAAGACCGAGACCTCGCCCAGCGCCCGGTAGCCGTAGGGACGACTGCCGCCTGTGTAGAACCACGCCGCCCCGATAGCAGCGACGCCGACGGCCAGCAGCCACCACGACACCACGGCAGCCAGCGCCAGCCCCGCGAAGCCGGCGACCAGAAAGCTTATGAGCGCGGCGGCGAGCACCTGCTTTGGTGCGGCAAGACCCGACCCGACGAGCCGGACGGGTCCAACCCTCGTCTCGTCCGTGCCTCTGATGCCGTCGCTGTAGTCGTTGGCATAGTTCACGCCGATCTGCAGCGCGAGCGCGACGACCAGAGCAAGCACCGCCCGCCACCCGGCAAACCCGCCGCAGCCCACCGCCACCCCGGTGCCGACCGCGACCGGAACCACGGCAGCCGGCAAAGTACGAGGCCGTGCCCCGGCCACCCAGACTCTCGCCGCCGTCACGACCCCGCCCATCTGCCGCACGGCCGCTGCCCGCGCCCGTCACAACCCGCTCATCCGCTGCGAAGGCTCACAGATTAGCGCGCCCCCACCCCTGCGGGCAGCGCCGCACCCGCGCGACCGTGCGGCCCCGCGCCGACGGCAAGGCTTGCGCGCGACGGTAAGGCCCCCGCGCGACGGTAAGGCCCTACTTGGTGCTGTTCGGGGTGGGTGGCTGACGACAGCATGGTCCTACTTACTGTTGTCCCGATGACAGTAAGTAGGACCATGGTGCTGTCGAGTTCGGCCCGGGAACAGCAGTAAGTAGGGTCATGCTGCTGTTGAGCGGACCTGACGACCGGCCGGTGGCGGGTTAGTCGAGGGAGGGGAGGGCGTGGGCGGCGGCGGCGAAGACTAGGGCTACCTGGGAGCCATTCAGGTGGTGGCCGGCCGTGGCCTTGGTCTGGCGGCGGAAGTAGGCGCTGACGTGACCGCCGTCGAAGACGTCGACGCCCTTGAGCCGCATGACTACCCACGGCAGGCTCGGGCCGTAGATGACCATGGTCGGGCGGACTCTGACTCGCTGGCCGAGCTCCGCGCCGATGAGGGTGGCGGCTTGCTGGGCCTCGAAGCGGGCGTGGTCGATCTTGGTGTCCTGCGGCTTCGGGCCGTGGAAGAGCATGCCGCCGATCGCCCGGACCGGCAGGCGGGTATCCATTCGCTGGGCATCGACCGTGAAGACGCCGCTCGGCCCGATGACGATGTGGTCGATGATCGACTCAGTGCCGGGGATCCGCCGCGTGTGCAGCGTCATGTCGCCGGCTGCGCGCAGGACGCGCAGGCGGCGGCCAGTGCTGCGCTGGGCCGAGGTGACGCGGGCCGAGGACGGCGTGATGCCGGTGATTCTGGAGCGGAACACGGTGTCGACGCAGGCGATGATGGCGGCGGCGCTGATGCCGAACCGCCAGTCCTTCCAGACGCTGATCGCGACGAGGACGATCAGGCACAGGACCGTCCGGCTGATCCACACCCGAAGCCGTGGATCGGAGCGGAGCCGGGGGCTGATCAGGGGACCGGTGACCAGCGAATCGGTCAGCCGCCTGGAGCGCTGCGGCTTGGATGGGGCGCTCCGCCGGGCGGGCCGGGCGGGTCGGCCGTCCCGCGCCGGTTCCGAGCTGGACGGTACCGCTACGTCCGGGTCGTCGTCTGCGTACTCGGCGCCAACTTCGTATGGCCCCTGGGCAAATCCGGCCGCTGCATTACTGACATCGTCATTACCCGCGCCGCCCTCGACAACAAGGTCGTTGATATCGGCATTGCCGGAGTCGTCGGAGTCGATGTCGGCACCCGAAAGGGCAGCGTCCTGATCGGCCTGATCTTCGGTCTCGCTCTTGCGGAACCACGACCGCCAGCCGGGCTGCGCGTCGTCGTGAAGTGCCAGCTCTTCCTGCGCGGCTTGCTGCTCGGCCGCGTGCTGAACCTCGGCATCCACAATGTCGAGCGTAACCGATTACGCCTTTGCTGAACATGCAGCCGCTGACGACACGCCCGGAATGACGCCAAAGCCCGAATCGCCGTTAGCTTCGGCGCGGCCTGCGATGGCGGGGCTGTCAGGGGCCAGGGCCACCCTAGACACCCGGGTGCAGTACTAATACCGTTCGGTAACGTGACACAGATACACGACAAGACCGCGCTTGAGCTTGCCAGGGCGATCAGGCAGGGCGAGTTGTCGCCGGTCGAGATCACCGACCACTACCTCGACCGGATCGACCGGCTCAACGAGCAGACCGGCGCGTTCTACACGGTCACCGCCGACCTGGCCAGGGAGCAGGCCAAGGCGGCCGAGCAGGCGGTCGCGGACAGCCGCAAGCAAGGCACCCAGGACGCGCTTCCGCCGTTCACCGGCGTCCCGATTCCGATCAAGGACCTCAATCTGGTCGCTGGTGTCCGCGCGACCTTCGGCTCGACGCTGCTCGCCGACAACGTGGCCGAAGAAGACGACTACGTCGTCGCCGAGCTGCGCAAGGCCGGAATCGTCATCACCGGCAAGACCGCGACACCGGAATTCGGGCTGCCCTGCTACACCGAGACGAAGATCGGCCCGCCGGCCCGGACGCCGTGGGACCTCACCAGGTCCGCCGGCGGCTCGAGCGGCGGTGCTGGCGCGGCCGTCGCCGCCGGACTCGCGCCCGCCGCGCAGGGCAGCGACGGCGGCGGCTCGATCCGGATCCCGGCCAGCGTCTGCGGCCTGTTCGGAATCAAGCCGAGCCGTGGCCGCATCTCCGGCGGGCCGCTGATGCCCGACCTGTTCGGCCTGTCGACCGACGGACCGCTCACCAGGACAGTCGCCGACGCGGCCGCGCTGCTCGACGCGATGACCTGCAGCTACCCGGGCGACCTGTACTCGGTGCCGGCGCTGCCGGCAGGAGAGTCGTTCCTGGGCCACGCCAGCCGCGAGCCAGGCAAGCTGAAGATCGGCCGCTCGGCGAAGAATGTCGTGCCCGGCGCCGCCGTGCACGACGACTGCATGGCCGCCTACGAGGACGCGAGCAAGCTGCTCGCCGACCTGGGCCACGAGATCGTGGACATGGAGCTGCCGTTCGGCGACGACGCCGTGCCCATGTTCGAGTACCTGTGGTACACGATGGCGACGCTGGCGCCGGTCCAGCCGGAGCAGGAAGCCGAGCTCCTGCCGCTGACCAGGTACCTGCGCGGACGCGGGCTCAAGGTGCAGGCGGTCGAGCTGATTTTCGCCCAGGCGTACCTGCAGAGCGTGACCAGGAACGCGATCAGCGTGCTGAACGCCTACGACGCGTTCCTCAGCCCGACGCTGGCCTCGCCGCCCGTTCCCGTCGGCTATTTCGACGAGGTCGACCCGGCGGAGAACTTCGAACGGCAGAAGCGATTCACGCCCTACACGGCGCTCTACAACATCTCCGGCCAGCCCGCCGTGAACCTGCCGTTGTACGTCAATGCCGACGGTCTGCCGATCGGGGTCATGCTGGCCGGCCGGATCGGCGACGAAGCCACTTTGATCTCGCTGTCCGCGCAGGTCGAGGCGGCCAGGCCGTGGCGGGACAGGCACCCGGCGATCTGGTAGCGAACACCGCGAAACGAACGACACCCTCACCCCGCGCATCACCAAGGTGCGCGGGGTGACTGCTGTGCGCCCCGCCAGGTCCTACGATCTGAAGTGGCTCGGCGTGAGCCAGCGATCCGCAGGCCTGGGGGACGGCCCGAATCCGGAGGTGTCTGCGCGTGCTCAGCCATCCGCTCTGGCGGCTGGTCAGGCAGGTCGGCAATGTCGTCGTCGCGACGTGCGCGGCACTGGCCGTCCTCGTGCTGTGCGCGGCCGGTTTCCGCACCGTTCCCGCGCTCGGGCGAGTGCTCGATCCCGGGCACGGCGCCTGGACCTCGGCGGCCGGGGGCCAGCCGACAGGGTCGCGCTCGCTCGAGCTCCCCGGGCTGAGCAGGCCGGTCACGGTCTCGTTCGACAGCCAGGGCCTCGCCTCGATCAGCGCATCCAGCGAGGCCGACGCGATGGTGGCGCTCGGCTACACCCACGCCAGCTTCCGGCTCACCCAGATGGACCTCGAACGCCGGCAGGCCGAAGGCACGCTCGCGCAGCTGGTCGGGCCGTCCGCGGTGTCTTCCGACGAGTTCGAGCTGCGCCTCGGGCTGCTGCGGACCGCGCGGCGAGAATGGGCGCAAATGCCGAAGAAGAGCACCGCCGCGCGCATGCTCGTGAGCTATTCGGAAGGCGTCAACGACTATCTCAACCAGTTGGAGGAATCAAAGCGCTGGCCGGCTCTTTTCTCCTTCGCCGGCGTGTATCCACGGTACTGGTCTCCCGTGGACAGCCTCGCGGTCCAGGGTGAGCTGACCCAGGAGCTGGACTTCACCACCGCGCCGCTGGACTACGAGGTGCTGGCGAGGTCGCTCGGCCTGGCCGACACGATGGCCTGGTTCCCCGTGCTGCCCACTGGCAAGCAGAGCCCGTACGACCTGGGTCCTTACCGCTCCGCCGGAATCGCACCGCTACCCGGCACGCCCGCCGGGTCCAAGGTCAGGCCCAGCCCCAGGCACCGCGGCCGGCCCCACGGCCACTCAGGACACCAGCAGCACAGTTCCACGTCGACGTCGACGACGACCGTGCAGCTCCAGTCGCCGTCGGCGGCGCTGGCGCGCGCGGCTGGCTCGCTGCTCTCGACAGCGAGCGCGCTGCCGGCTGGTGAGCTGCACGGCTACCCGGACAGCAATGCCTGGGCAGCGAACGGCGCCAAGGTGCTCGGCGGCGGCGCCATGCTGGCAGGGGACCCTCACTTGCCGCAGACGCTCCCGTCGATCTGGTTCGAGGTCGGGATCTTCGCACCAGGATTCGACGTGACCGGGGTCAGCGTGCCTGGCCTGCCTGGTGTCCTGCTCGGCCACAACAAGCACATCGCCTGGTCGCTCACCGATACCCAGAACCAGGCCACGATCTTCTACGTGGAGAAGACCGCCAAGTCCAAGCCTGGTCAGTACTTCTGGAACGGCCGGTGGCGACCGATGCGGCGGTTCCGCTACACGATCGACGTGCGCGGCGAGCCGTCGCGCCAGCTCACCGTCGAGCAGACCGTGCACGGCCCGGTCATGACCCAGGTCGGCCAGACCGTCTCGGTCGACTGGATGGGCAACCAGCCATCGCCGGACATCGCGGTGCTGCAGCAGATCAGCACCGCGAGGAATTTCGCCCAGTTCCGCTCGGCGCTGGCCGGCTGGCACGCCCCCGCGCAGAACTTCGTCTACGCCGACGACCAGGGCAACATCGGCGCGATCTCGGCCGGCTACTACCCGGTCGTCCGGCATGGGATGCCGTGGCTGCCGATGCCGGGCACAGGCGCGGACGACGTCGCCGGAGTGATCCCGTACTCGGCGGTGCCGCACAGTTACGACCCGAAAGGGCACGTCATCGCCACGGCCAATCAGCGGCCGGTCACCTCCGCCTACCCGTACTACATCGGCACGACGGCGAACTTCTTCGACGCCAGCTACCGCGCGAGCCGGGAGTACGCCTTCCTCGACCGGCGCTCGAACATGAAGGTGGCCACCTTCGCCGCGCTGCAGTCCAGCGAGATCGATGAACTCGCCGCCGGGGTGCTGCCCAAGGTCAGCACCATGCTCCGCCAGGCCAAGCTCACGCCGACGCAGCAGCAGGCGGCCAAGCTGCTCGGCAAGTGGCACGACTCCATGGGACAGGACTCAGCCGCCGCCGCGATCTGGTGGACGCTGTGGACTGACTACCTGTCGGCGACGTTCGAGCCCTGGTGGAAGGCGGCCAAGGTGCCGGTTCACCTCGACTCCGCCGCGCTGACGGTCTCGACCAGCCAGATCAGCCTGGTCCAGGAGCTTGAGCACTGGACGCTGTCGGACCGCGGCAACCCTGTCTTCAGCCCGCCCGGCGGACCGCGAGGCACCGCCAGGTCCGTGCTGACCTCGGCCTTCACCAAGGCAGTGGCGGCGCTGCACGCCGAGCTCGGGGGCCAGCCCGCCAGCTGGACCTGGGGCAAGCTGCACAGCATTCAGTTCACCTCGCTCACCAGCTCGCCTCGGCTCGGGTACGGCCCGACGGCCGCCGGCGGCGATCCGTGGACCGTGGACGCGGCCGACGGCGTGCCGGTGGCCACCGCCGGGCCGAGCTGGCGCATGATCGTCCGCTGGCAGGGACGCGGCGGCAAGGGCCACGGCATCGCCGAGGGCATCTATCCGGGCGGGCAGAGCGAGAACCCCGCCTCGCCCTGGTACGAGAACCTCATCGCCGACTGGCAGAGCGGCACCTACCTGCCGCTCCCGTCCGCGCCCCCGACCCCGCCGACCACGACGCCGACGCCACCGACCCCGACACCGACACCGCAGGGGTCGTCCCGTCCAGGCCCTAGGGCAGCGGCCGGATCGGCGAATCAGGTTCGCTGGGGAGCTCACGCCATGACCAAGCCGGTCAGCCGATCCGAGCTGAGCAGGCTCGGCAAGCGCGGGTCATACCGGCTCGGCATGCTGGCACCGCAGGGGGTGGGGCGACCGGGGCCGCCGAAGCAGTTCAGGCCGTCGTTCGGCCGGCCTGCCCGGTCGAGGTCAGCCTGGACCCCGATAGTGGCTGTCATCGTGGGCGCCGGCCTGATCGCGGTGGGTGCGAGGGCGGGACTATGGTTCCTACCTTTTGTCGTGGGGTTTGTCAGCGGAGTCGCGACCCGGCTGAGTGGCTGGCGGCTGCCGGGCAGCCTGGGCGCCGTGGTCGTGATGAGCGCGGCCGGGTGGGGTGCCGTGCTGGTCGAACTCGCGCTGCGGGGGCTGCCGGCCGGGGCGACCGCCAAGACGCTCGCCGGGATCGCCGGGCTGCCCGCCTACGCCGCCGTCGGAGTCGGGATGACGCTCGCGGTCGCGGCGGTGCTCGGCGTCGTCGGATTGTGGCTAGGGCGCGCGATCACGCCGACGGTGCTCAGATCTCGGTGAGGACGGCCTCGAGCGGCGGGCTGTCCGGTGCCCGGGTGCGGGTTCGGGTGGAGGCCAGGCTGGCGGCCAGCGCGCCGAAGCAGGTGAGGCCGGCACCGATGATCTGCAGCAGCGTCGGACGCTCGTCGATGACGGCGGCGGCGATCACCATCGACGCGGCGGGCTGGAGCAGCAGCATGAGCGACGAGACGGCGGCGGGCAGCTTCGGCAGCGACGAGGTGATCAGCAGCCAGCCCGCGACCTGGCTGAGCAGTCCGAGCACGATCAGCCAGCCGAGTGACGGCCAGATGGGATGCAGGCCGAGCCCGCCGAGCACGAGCCCGGCCAGCAGCGACGCTCCGACCGAACCCGCGGTCGAGTCGGCGACCGGGCCGGCGACGTGGACCGAGTCGGCCGACGACCGTCGCAAGATCATCAGGAACCCGGCGTAGGCGACGGAGGTCCCGACCCCGTACAAGATCCCGGCGAGCGGATGCTCTCCTGCGGTCGGCTTGCCGACCAGTCCCGAGACGAGCACGACGCCGAGCATGACGACGGGCAGCGCCAGCGCGACCGCCTTGCTCGGCCGCTCGTGCCAGATCAGCCAGGTGATCCCCGCGACGATGAGCACCTGAAGGTTGCCGAGCACGGTCGCGACGCCCGCGCCGACGTTGGCGATCGCATGGGTCCACAAGATCAGGTCTACCGCGAGGAACACGCCAGCCGTGACCGCTCGCAGCCGCTGCGCCAGTGTGCGCTTGCCGTGCTTACGCTGCTCGATCGCGGCGAGGACGATCAGCACCGGCAGCGCGACCGCCGACCGGTAGAAGGCCGTGCTCACCGCGCTCGCCCCGGACAGCACCACGAGCACCGGAGACGACGAGATCGTCGCCGCGCCGAGTCCGGCCAGCAGCACCGGCTGCCTGGACAGCAGGCCGCTCAGCCCGCCTTTTCCCGCAGCCGTTGCGCTGGCCGGAGCCGCCTCGCCGTCGGTAATGACCGTAGAACTGTACGGTGCTGTCATGCCATTCAGCATACGACGTCCCTCTTGGGCGTCGCCGCACCGGATAGGCCCTTTTGAGCAGGCCCGTTAGGACATCGACGTGACTAGCGGTCCCTCGGCGGCCTGGGCGAGGGCCGGAGGCGGCGGGCGTGGCGCAGCAGCCTGATGGCGACCACGATCGGGCCAGCGATGCTGGCGAGCAGGATCACGACGGCGATCGTGATGGCCAGCCAGGGCGGGATGCCCGACCCTGTGCAGGTCGCCGCGTGGGACACCTGGACCGACCCGGCCCTGGTCGTGACTGGTTCGCTGCTGGTGCAGACCGACCCGGGCACGACGGCGGCCGCGCCGATGCCGGCGAACACGATCAGCGGGGCGAGCAGGCCGCCGGGCCAGATCAAGGTGCCCAGGAGCTTGTCGCGCAGGCTCCACCTGCTCGATACCCAGAGCAGCACTAGGCCCACGACCCAGCCGATCACCGGGACGATCAGACCGCCAATCAGCAGCGCGATGACGGCGACGATCTCGAGCACTCCGGGCGGCGCCATCCGGTCAGCGGATCCCGGCCCAGACGCCAGCAGCTCGTCCTCGGTGCCGGCGAAGGCGGGGTTCGCGCCGGCGGCGCTGACGATGTCCTCGGGCGAGCCGAGCTGGTCAAGCACGGTGCGGACGCAGCCTGGGTCGGCGGGCAAGGACGCCCTGGCCTCGGCGATGTGCGCCGTGATCTCGTCGACCAGCTCGCGCCGCCGGTCGGCGGGCAGCCGCGCCGCGACGGCTTCGAGTCGCCGAAGATAGTCGCTGACTAGTTCGTCGTCGGTGTCGGTCACTGCGTTCGCTCCCTGTTGATTCATCGAGCTAAATCCGTCGTCGTGTCGGTACCGGCCGCCGCCGGCCCGACTCCTAGCAGCGAGTCGACGCTGGAGCGCAGGCTCTGCCAGGACTGCGAGAACTCATCGAGCGCGTCTTTGCCGTCCGAAGACAGGCGGTAGTACCGGCGGGGCGGACCCGCCTCCGACTCCTGCCAGCTCGTCTCGACCAGCCCCTGACGCCGGAGCCGGGCGAGCAGGGGGTAGATCGTGCCTTCCCCGGTGACCAGGCCATAGCTACTAGCCAGCGAATGGACGAGCTCGAAGCCGTACCGCTCCTTGTCGCGGAGCATGGCCAGTACGCAGTAGGGCAGCACGCCCCGGCGCATTTGCGCGACCAGGTTCCCTGCTTCGCCAGCTACCATGCACTACATAGTAGCCAAACCAGGACGATCGTCAAGACCCGGTTTGGACAGCAGCATGGTCCTACTTACTGTCGTCTGGATAGCGGTAAGTAGGACCTTGCTGTCCATGAAAATGATGGTTCGGACCGCGGCCGCGTCGGCCGCAGCCCGGACACGCTCCGCGCGATGCGGATGCTAGCCGACACCGACCGCACGCAGCCGCGATCATAGGTGGATGACCGATACCGAGCTGTTCAGGCGAGCCGAGGCGGCCGGGATCTCGGTCACCTACAGCGACTGGCGCAAGCAGCAAGTCCAGGTACCTGCGGAGACCCTGGCGGCGATCCTCGACGCGCTCGGCAGAGCCGACCAGCCCCGTACGGCCGGCGACCGGCCCCGGGCGGCCGTCGGCTACCCAAGCCCGACCGGCCCGGACGCACTGGCCGGCCCGGACGCACTGGCCGGCCTGGGCGCACTGGCCGGCCCGGACGGACCGCTGCCGCGCATGCCAGCCCGGCGCGCGTGGGGTTTCGCTGTGCAGCTTTACTCGGTCCGCTCAAGGCGGTCGTGGGGTCACGGAGACCTGCACGACCTGGCGGAACTCGCGCGCTGGTCAGCCAGGGAGCTCGGAGCGGACTTCATCCTGGTGAATCCGCTGCACGCAGCCGAGCCGGTGCCGCCGGTAAGCAATTCTCCCTACCTGCCGATGACCAGGCGCTATCTCAGTCCCCTCTACATTCGCGTCGAGGACATCCCCGAGTACGAGCGGCTCACCACCCCGCAGCGCCAGCATGTGAGCGAACTAGCCGGCTCGCTCCACGCGAAGAACCGCACCCCGGACCTCATCGACCGTGACCACGTCTGGACGGCCAAGCGGCAGGCGCTCGAGCTGATCTTCGCCGCCGGCCTGCCCCAGGCCGCCAGCACTCCCGCGACCAGTACCTCGCCAGGGAAGGCGACGCGCTCACCGACTGGTCGCACTGGTGCGCCCTCGCGGAGATCCATGGCTCCGACTGGCGACGCTGGCCAGCGGACGTCGCCGATCCGCGCCGGGCGGCAGCGGCCCAGACGGCACAGGCCATGCGGGCACGGGCACCGTTCCACGCCTGGCTGCAGTGGATCGCGGACGAGCAGCTCGCAGCGGCCCAGCAGGCGGCGCTCAGCGCGGGAATGTCCGTGGGCCTGATCGCGGATCTCGCCGTCGGCGTGCATCCGGGCGGCGCCGACGCGTGGGCGCGCCAGGACCTGGTGGTGCGGGGCATCAGCGTCGGCGCGCCGCCTGACGAGTTCAACCGGCGCGGACAGGACTGGAGTCAGCCGCCGCTGCACCCCGCCCGGCTGCGGAGCACCGGGGGCCAGCCGTTCGCCGAGTTGCTGGCGGCCGCGTTCCGGCACGCGGGGGCGGTGCGGATGGATCACGTGATGAGCCTGACGCGGCTGTGGTGGATTCCCGAGGGGATGTCGCCCGAGCTTGGCGCCTACGTGCGCTACGACCACCGGCTCATGGTCGGCGCCCTGACCCGGGAAGCCGCGAAGGCCGACGCGCTGGCGATCGGGGAGGACCTCGGCACCATCGAGCCGTGGATCAGCCGCTACCTGGTCGATCATCACATCCTCGGCACGGAGATGGCGTGGTTCGCTCGCGAACCCGACGGGTCGCTGCTGCGGCCCGAGGCGTGGCGGCGGTGGTGCATGGCCACGGTGGGCACCCACGACGTGCCGCCTATCGCCGGGTTCATCGCCGGTGACCAGATCACGATCAGGGACCGGCTCGGTCTTTTGGCAAACCCTGAGTCTGAACGCATCGCTCTCCAGCACTCACTCGCGGACTGGCGAGTCGCCCTCGGCGCCCATGACCTGCTACCGCGCGGGCGCGAGCCCCGGGCCGCCGAGCTGATCGTCGCGATGTACGGCTATCTGGCGCGGACGCCGTCGATGCTGGTCGGGGTCGCGCTCACGGACGCGGTGGGCGACCGGCGGACGCAGAATATTCCTGGCACGTCGGATGAGTACCCGAACTGGCGGATTCCGCTGTGCAACGCCGACGGCGAGCCGGTGCTGCTCGAAGACCTCGCGAGTCAGCCGCTGGTCGAGTCCGTGGCCAGGGCGGTGGCCAATCTGGAGCGCGCCGACCTGGGGCCTAGCTGACCTGGGGCCTAGCTGACCTGGGCGTCGCGTTGCTGGCAGCGCAGGGCCCTGGCGACGTCGTCTCGCCCTTCGGCAAGCAGTCGCCGCAGCGGGGGCTCGAGGTCCGGATTGGCCAGGAACGCCGTGGCGTCGTCGACCGCGCGCTGGGTGATCACGGTCAGCGGGTAGGCGCGCGTGGCGAAGTACGCGGCCATGTCCGGACCCCATTGCGCCCACTTGTCGGCCACGACCTCGAAGAACCTGCTCTCGTAGGGGGCGAGCAGCTCGTCGTGGTCTGGCGAGGCGAAGCCGGCGAGCACCGCGCGGCAGGTCGCGTTGGGCGCGTCGACGCGCAGCAGGCTCGCCCAGGCGGCTTCCTTGGCCGCAGCGTCAGGCACCGCCGCCAGGCAGGTCAGCGTGTACCGGTTGCCGGCTTCGGTGTTGTCCCGCACCTGCTCGGCGTCGATCGCCGTCTCCCCGGCCATTCCCCGGCTCACCAGGCGGTGCAGCAACTGCCAGCGCAGGTCGGTGTCCACGACGAGCCCGTCGAGCTCGACCGTGCCGTCGAGCAGCCCGGCGAGCAGTTCCAGGTCGGACGGCGTGGTCGCGATGGCCGCGAGGGCCTGAGCGTAGGTGAGCTGATGGTCGCTTCCCGGGGTCGCGCTGGTCAGCTGGTCACGTACCATCGCGGCGAGCTGGGCCAGGCCAGTCTGGTGCCAGCCGGGGTCGGTGTACTGGCGGACGACAGCGGCGGCCTGGCCGAGAATGATCCGCAGCACCGAGCAATCGGTGATCGCGGGCGCGGCCTTGCGGACCAGCTCGACATAGTCCCGTGGTCGCAGCTCGGCGTCCCGGCACATGTCGAAGGCAGCGGCCAGGCACAGCGCGGCCGGGAGCTCGTCGGTGAAGTCGGCGACGCAGTCGCGCAGGGTTCGCAGGGACCGCTCGTCGAGCCGCACCTTGGCGAAGGTCAGGTCGTCGTCGTTGACCAGGATCAGGTCGGGCAGCGGGACGCCGGTGAGTTCAGGCACGCTGGTGAGGGCGCCGGTGACGTCGAGTTCGAGGCGCTGGCGCCGACGCAGCTTGCCGTCGCGGCGGTCGTAAAGCCCGATAGCGATGCGGTGCGGTCGCAGCACGGCCGGTGTTTGCCAGCCCGGCACGGTCTGCGGACTGTCGTCTGCGGAGTCCGAAGGCATCTCCTGCCGCACGGCGAAGTCGCTGAGGGTGCCGTCCGGTCCCTCTGCATAGACGGGTCGCAGGGTGCTGACGCCCGCGACCTCCAGCCAGGTCTTCGACCAGTCGTGCAGCTGCCGGCCCGAGGTCTGCTCCAGGGCGTCGAGCAGGTCGGTCAGCGTGGCGTTGCCCCAGGCATGGCGCTCGAAATAGCGGCGCACCCCGGCCCGGAAGTTGTCGGGCCCGACGAAGGCGACGAGCTGGCGCAGCACGGCCGCGCCCTTTGCGTAGGTGATGCCGTCGAAGTACAGCTCGACCGACTCGATGTCGGCGATGTCGGCCACGATCGGATGGGTCGACGACAGCTGGTCCTGCCGGTAGGCCCAGGCCTTGAAGTCCTGGTTGAACGTGGTCCAGGCGCGGGTGAAGCGAGTGGCACCGACGAGCGCCTCGATGCTCGCCCACGTCGCGAACGACTCGTTGAGCCACAGGTCGTCCCACCAGGTCATGGTGACCAGGTCGCCGAACCACATGTGCGCCAGCTCGTGGATCAGCGTCTCCGCTCTGGCCTCACGCCGCGCCTGGGTGACCCGTGACCTGAAGACGAAGTCCTCGGTCACGATGACGGTGGCCGCGTTCTCCATCGCCCCGAAGTTGAACTCGGGCACGAAGAGCTGGTCGTACTTGCCGAAGGGGTACCGGACGCCGAACTCGGCGTGGAAGTGGTCGAAGGCCTGCGCGGTGAGCTCGAAGATCTCGGCAGCGTCCAGGTAGTCGGCCAGGGCGCTGCGGCAGTACAGCCCGAGCGGTATGCCGTCGTGCTCGGAGCGAACCTCGTGGTAGGGGCCGGCCGCGATGGCGGTCAGGTACGTGGACAGCCGGGGCGTCGGCGGGAAATGCCAGGTGGCGAGGCTGTCGTGGGCTGTCTGCCGGCTCGCTGCCCTGGTGCGGGCGCCTGATCCGGCTGCTCGTTGCTGACGACTAGCCAGTCACCCGGGCAGCGGACGGTGAACTCGAAGGCGGCCTTCAGGTCGGGCTGGTCGAAGCAGGCGAAGACCAGGTGCGCGTAGAACGTCTCGAAGTTGGAGTACAGGTAGACGGTGTCGTCGATGGGGTCGGCGAACCGGTGCAGCCCCTCGCCCGACTGCGAGTACGCGCACTGGGCCCGGATCGTCAGCTCGTTGGAGGCAGCCAGGCCGGACAGCGTGACGCGGTGCCCGGTGTAGAGCGCCGTCGGCAATTCCCGGCCGTTGAGCGTGAGCTGGTCGACGGTCACGGCCGTCAGGTCGATAAAAGACTCGGCACCCGGCTCGGCGCAGCCGAACCGAACCGTGGTCAGCGACTCGAAAGTGTCGTCGCTGCCGTGGAGGTCAAGTTCGACCCGATAAGACTGCACCGTCAGGAGCCGGGCGCGGCCCGCCGCCTCGTCGCGGGTCAGGTTGCTGGTCACCGCGCAATGATGTCACGGGTCAGGTCACGGGTACTGTGCGGAATGCCCAGTAGGTGCATCGGGTTGTGATGTTTCAGTGCGCCGTGTGGCGCCTCTCATTGCAATGATCTGCAAGGCGTCGAAGGAGATGGCATGACCGAGCAGGCTCCCGCCCAGGTCGACTTCTGGTTTGACCCGCTCTGCCCTTGGGCGTGGATTACCTCGCGCTGGATGGAGGAGGTCACGCAGGTGCGGCCCGTCGAGGTGCACTGGCACGTGATGAGCCTCGCCGTGCTGAACGAGAACAAGGACGACCTCTCCGACCGCTACAAGGAACTCATGAAGCAAGCCTGGGGTCCGGTCCGGGTGTGCATCGCGGCGGAGCAGAAGTTCGGAGCCGAGTACGTCGGTCCGCTCTACACGGCGATCGGCACGAAGTTCCACAACGACAAGGCCGAGCGCACCCGCGCGACGATCGAGGCCGCGCTGGTCGAGGCTGGCCTTCCGGCTGACCTGGCGGACGCGATGGACTCGACCGAGTACGACGAGGCGGTGCGCGCCTCGCACGCCGAGGGCATCGACCGCGTGGGCTACGAGGTCGGCACGCCGGTGATCACGGTCAACGGCGCCTCGATCTTCGGGCCGGTCGTGTCGCCGATCCCGCGCGGTGAGGCGGCGGCCAGGCTGTGGGACGGCGTTCTGCTGGTCACCGGCACCGACGGCTTCTTCGAGCTCAAGCGCAGCCGGACCAGGGACCCGATCTTCGACTAGCTCAGGGCCGTCCTGACCTTGATTTACGGCGCCCCTGAGTTAGGGCGCCACGATCCTGACCACCCACGAGCAGCCGGTCGAGACCGACAGCTCGTGGGTGCCGGGGTCGAGCGTGTTCCACGACAGCCCCCGGCCGCTCGGCCCGAAGGCCGACACGGTCAGGCCTGCCGGCGGCTGGCCGCCGGTCTCGCGCACGCCGAAGCTGCTCGGGCGCTGGCTCGCGCAGCGGAAGCTCCACGAGATCCCCCATTCGCCTGGTGCGGCGATCCGGAAGCTGTGCAGCTCGCGCGGCCCGGTGCCACGATAGAACGCGACCATGGTGGCGACGGCGAACTTGCCGGCCAGTTCGGCCTCGGGAGCTGCGGACTGAAAGTGCTCGGCCTCGGCGACGTACTGGTAGATGGCGCTGATGCGGTCGGCGCTGGTGCCGTAACGGATGTAGATGGTGTCGGGGACTACCTGCCGGACGGTCCGCGTCCGGTGGCTGACCGGCGCAGCCGGGCCGGGCGGCGTGACTGGCGCGCTGACGCTGACTGGCGGTGGCGACGAGCGCCTGGCGGCGACCGGTGGCTCCGAGGTCCCGTTGAGCGCCACGACGAGGGACACCATCGCCAGCACGAGGCAGAACTTGGCTCCGGCGGTACAGATCGCGATGGCCAGCCGTAGCGCCCGGTGCATCTGTGCAGGCACACACTCGTGCACATGATCAGCTAACAGGACCTTGCGGCCTATCTGGCCGAGAATTGATCGCCGAGCCGGGGAATGCCGCATAAGGCGCTCCGATCGAAAAGGTCCATCGCGCATTCGTGTCCGCTCTTCGCTGGCGACGAAGTGTCCGGCAGCAGGGCGATAATGACTCGAAAACGTGAGTCCAGGCTGCGCGGAGACCTCATCTATATCGAGAGCGTTGTATCACGGATCACAATCGCGTTCGTGGCCATTGGAAATTCTGTCCGGTCATTTTTGTCTTCGACCGCATATCTGATCAGCTGCGGCCGCCGTGGTGGGCACTAATGTCCAGATATCCGAAACTGCCGAAGTAAGTCGTAAATCACTCCGTAAGGTCCGGGCACATCTGGCCGCCTGGCCGGGGAAGCCCGCAGCGTCGCTAGCAGCAGGCCGGTGCGGGACAGCGTCGGTTGCGGGACAATGCAGCCATGAGGTCGAACTACATCAACGGCAGCTGGATGCCGTCGGCGGACTCGGGCGGGATCGACGTGGTCAACCCGGCGACGCAGGCGGTCATCGACCGGGTGCCGGCCGGGCACGAAGCTGACGTCGACGTCGCCGTGCGCGCGGCCAGGGCCGCGTTCGAGACCTGGTCGGTGACGACGCCGCAGCACCGGGCCGAGCGCCTCGAAGCGGTACGGCTGATGCTCGAGGAGCGCGCCGACCGCGTCGCCGAGACGATCAGCACCGACATGGGATCGACCCTGACGTTCGCCCAGCGAGTCCAGGTGGGCACGCCGCTGGCCGTGCTCGCGAGCTACGTCGACCTGCTGGCCAGCTACGACTTCGGCGGCTCGCGCGTGGGCAACGCGCTGGTGGTGCGCGAGCCGGCCGGCGTCGTCGGCGCGATCACGCCCTGGAACTACCCGCTGCACCAGGTCGTGGCCAAGGTGGCCGCCGCGCTGGCCGCCGGCTGCACCGTGGTGCTCAAGCCCAGCGAGGTCGCGCCGCTCGCCGCGTACGAGCTGGCCGACATCTTCCACGAGACCGGCCTGCCCCCAGGCGTGTTCAACCTTGTCAGCGGAACCGGCAAGGTGACCGGGGCGGCGATCGCAGCGCATCCGGACGTCGATGCGGTGTCGTTCACCGGCTCGGTCCAGGCGGGCAGGCAGGTCGCCGAGGTCGCGGCCGCCACGGTGAAGCGGGTCACCCTGGAACTAGGCGGCAAGTCAGCCAATGTGATCCTGCCCGACGCCGATCTCGCTACGGCCGTCAAGGTCGGCGTCGCGAAGGCGTTCGTGAACGCCGGGCAGACCTGCAACGCGCTCACCAGGATGCTGGTGCCTGCCGTCAGCTACGACGAGGCCGTCGACCTGGCGGTGCGGAACACCGAGAAGTACCCGGTCGGCGACCCTTTCGCGGAAGGGGTCCGGCTGGGTCCGCTGGCGTCGGCCGCCCAGCGCGACCGGGTCAGGAACTACATCGAGCGGGGCGTCGCCGAAGGCGCCAGGATCGCCGCCGGGGGAGCACAGCCGCCAGCCGGCCTGGAAACCGGCAGCTACGTGCGGGCGACCGTCTTCGCCGACGTGACGCCGGACATGAGCATCGCCCGGGAGGAAATCTTCGGCCCGGTGCTCTGCCTGCTGCGCTACGACAGCGAAGACGAGGCGGTGGCGATCGCCAACGGCACCCCCTACGGGCTGGCGGCCGCCGTCTGGTCGGCCGACCAGGAGCACGCGGTGCGGGTCGCCCGTCGCCTTCGAGCGGGCCAGGTCGAGATCAACGGCGGCGCGTTCAACGTGGCGGCGCCATTCGGCGGGTTCGGGCAGTCTGGCTACGGCAGGGAACTCGGCGTCCACGGGCTCGAGGAGTTCCTTGAACTCAAGGCACTGCTCTTCTAGCCCCGCCAAATTTCCAACCCTTCGGTCTTCTGGCGGGTCGCGGCGTCCTAGAAGTGAGTCTGCGCCCAGGGCGCCTGGTCCCAGTGCATCGCGGCGGACAGCGCCGCGACCGCGCCGATCCGGTGCTCGGTGATGATGCCGGCCTCGACCATGCCACCGAGCCTCGCGTCGCCCAGGTACGCGGCACCGAGCGCGCTGACCGGCAGCGTCACGTCGGGATCAGAGGTAGTCACCTCGCACGTCGGCTTGGCCGCGTCGAGCACGCCGCCGGCTTGCAGCCGCCACCGTCCCGCGTTGCGCGGCAGCCGGTCGTCGGTGACCTCGATGACGATGTCGAGCGGGCAGCTGTAACGCCGCCGGGTCAGCGCGGCGGGCACGTCCACGAGCCTGACCCACAGGCCGTCGTGATAGGTGATGCGAGCCCGGCGCGGGTCGGCCAGCAGATGCAGCAGCGGGTCGTCGACCGGTCTCGATCGGACCTTGACCTCGCCGACCAGATCGCGATCGAGCAGGTTGGCCCACAAGGTGGTGGCCGCGTCCTGGTCGACGGCGATGAGCTCGTCCACGGTCAGCGTGTGCCCGGGGATCCCGTCGCTGTTCCAGTGTGGCCGGGCCGAGTACAGCGCATAGCCACGCGGACCACTCTCGTCCTGCGCCAGCAGGCAGCGTTCGGGCGACGCGCCGTCCCTGGCGAACTCAGGGTCGGCGACGACGATCTCCCAGAACGCCTCGCTCCGGGTGAGCATGCCAGGTCGCGACGCCCGGACCGTGTCGTGCACCGCTGCCATCTGCTCAACGACGTCTTCAGGTGCGGCTATCCGCAGCTTCGGCGGCTGGTGAGGCAGGCGCAGCATGCCCTCGCCGCGCTTGATCGTGTACTCGAACTGCGCGGCGGCCATGCCGTAGCCGTACCGGCCGTAGATCACCGACTCCGAGGCGAACAGCGCGGCTACCGGCTCGCCACCGGCGGCGATGTCGGCGAGCTGCTTGTGCATCAGGGACGAGAGCACGCCACGGCGGCGATGCGATGGCATGACCCCGACGCCGGTAACCCCTGCGCAGCCGACCTGGGTGCCGCCGGGAACGGTCAGCTCGAACGAGAGGATGTCGGTGGTGCCGATGATCTCGTCGCCGTCGAAGGCAGCGAGGCTCCGCTCGGGCTCGAAGAGCTTCTCTGCCCACTCTCGCCACCGCTCCGCAGGCAGCGTCGAGTTGAATGCATGCTCACCAACACGCATGTATTGCGGCAATTCCGACATGACTATCGGCCGGATCGGGTAGCTGGCGTCCATGATGGCTTTCGTACCCTAACCGAGCAGGATATGGCCACTTCTTTTCGCAGTCAGCAGACGCCGATCCGCGCCAACCCCCCAATTGGGGTCTAGCCGTCACCCGCAGAACAGGTACAGTTTCGCCATCATGGTTTCGGGTTCTGCACGTCAGCTGTGGTCAGCGACGTATGCCGCAGCATTGTCGTTTCGCGGCCTAGCGCGGCGGCAGTTCATCACCCAGAACAGGCGGCTGGCGTTCGTGCTGGCGCTCGCCGTGGTCGGGATCGGGATCGCCGCCGTGTGGATCTCGGCTTCCTGGTTCTCCCCGGGCCTGATGATCTTGCCGATCCTGGCCGGCGGGCTGCTGTTGTGGCCGCGTGCCCTGCGGATACTCTTCGCGATCGCCGCCGCCACCCTCGCCTACGACGTCGCCGAGGCCGGGCAGCGCACCGGATTCGGCATCGTGGCCACGATCGTCATCGTGGCGATCTTCGCCGACGTGCTCGCCCGGACCAGGGCCAAGCTCGGGCTGCAGGGACTGCGCGGTGACCAGATGCTGATCGAGCTTCGGGACCGGATCAAGGTACAGAGCGCAATGCCGAGGGTGCCCGAGGGCTGGGCCTGCGAGTCCGGTGCTCAGGCCGGCCGGGGGTGTGCTCTTCGGCGGCGACTTCGTCGTCTCGGTGTGTGACGGCAAGTCTCTTGAGGTCGCCGTCGTGGACGTCTCGGGAAAGGGCATCGACGCCGGAACTCGGGCACTCCTGCTGTCCGGTGCCTTCGGCGGCTTGCTCGGCTCCGTGCCCGCCTCGGAGTTCCTGCCCGCGTGCAACGCCTTCCTGCGGCGTACCGAGCCGTCCGAGGGCTTCGTCACCGCCATCCACCTGTGCCTTGACCTCACTACCGGCAACTACGTCATCGCGTCGGCCGGGCACCCCCCGGCCGCGCATTTCGAGTCTGGCCGGGGCTGCTGGAGGCTGGCCAGCGCGCGGGGCGTCGTCCTCGGGGTCGTGCCTGACCTGAGGGACATGCCCGAGCACGGCGCGCTGCGGCCAGGCGACGCGCTGCTGCTGTACACCGACGGCCTGATCGAGCAGCCCGGCGTGGACATCGATGTCGGGATCGACCGGCTGCTCGGCGAGGCTGACCGGCTAGTGGTGGCTGGCTTCACTGGCGGCGCGGTGCGGCTGGTCCAGGCGCTCGAAGATAACACCGGAGGCACGGACGACCGAGGTCTGGTGCTTATCTGGCGGAAGTGAGGTCGCTGCCGCTGATCCGGGCGACCGCGTGCTCGACGAGCGCTATGAGGGCGTCGCGGCTTGACGAGCGCTGGCGGGCGTCGCACAGCACGAGCGGCACGTCGGAGGTCAGATTGAGAGCCGTGCGCACCGTTTCCAGCGGATAGCGCCGAGCCTCGTCGAAGCAGTTCACCGCGACCACGAACGGCATGCCGCGCCGCTCGAAAAAATCGATCGACGGGAAGCTGTCGGCCAGCCGCCTGGTGTCTGCCAGCACGACGGCGCCGACGGCGCCGAACGACAGCTCGTCCCACATGAACCAGAACCGTTTCTGGCCCGGCGTCCCGAAGAGATACACGACGAGGTCGTCACTGATCGAGATCCGGCCGAAGTCCATCGCGACAGTCGTCGTGGACTTGCGCTCGACTCCGTCGAGCTGGTCGATGAACGAACTCGGCTCGCTCAGGCTCTCTTCGGTACGGAGCGGGCGCACCTCGCTGACAGCGCCGACGAGGGTGGTCTTGCCGGCCCCGAACCCGCCTGCAATCAAGATCTTGATCGCGACCGGAGCTCGCGTGCTGTCAGTGACGGCATCAGAGTCTCCGAAGGGCATCGGCGACCTCCTTGAGTATGGCTACATCGTTGAAACCAGACGGGGCGGGCTGACGAACGCTGACGAGACCATGCTCGCGCAGGTCGCCGACGAGGATCCGGACGACACCGAGCGGAAGGTCAAGGTCGGAAGCTAGGTCGGCCACGGCGATGGGCTGCCGACAAGATCCGAGCAGCCGCAGATGCTCGGGCCCGAGCTTGGACTTCTGCTCGGGCTCGAGGTCGGCGACCTTAATACTGCGGACCGCGGACACCAGCGCGACCATGTCGATCGCCTCGCCGGTGTGCTTGGTCCGACCCGAGGTAACCGCGTAGGGCCTGACGACAGGACCACGACTGGCGCGGTTCCCGCGATCTTGCCTCGGGGCCATTCGAACGTCTCGTAAATCTAGGAGCTGACTTGCGCGGGGCGCGGCCGCACACCAAGGTGCTGACCGACCCGCTTCACAAGCAGAGCCATCTCGTAAGCGATCAAGCCGGCGTCAGCGCCCAGGCTGGCCAGGACGGCCAGGCAGCTGCCGTCCCCGGCGGCAGTCACGAACAAGAAGGCTGACTCCAGCTCGACGATCGTCTGGCGAGGGCTACCGCAGCTGAAATGCTGCCCGAACCCTCTAGCCAGACTCTGAAATCCGGCTGCGACGGCGGCTAGGTGCTCGGCGTCCTCGCGACGCAGGCCAGAGGACGCCCCGATCGCCAGTCCGTCCCTGGACAAGATCACCGCCTTGTCCACGTTCGCCACTCTGGTGACCAGATCATCGAGCAGCCAGTCCAAGCTGCCACCGGTGTTCATCGTTCTCCTCCTGCTGCCATTGACCGTACAGTCACTTCCGACCGCACCGGCCCTTTACGACTGCTCGCTACCAGATTCTTCGGTGAGATTCTCAGCCTGGGAGCGACCGCGCTCCCAGCCACGTTGCAAGGCGGACATCAAGTTCATGGCAGCCTCAGGCGAGGGATCGCCTGACGACGGGTGCTGCGGTGCTGGCTCGGCCGAACGGCCCGACGCGAACAGCGAGGTGTCTGCGGCTGATGCCGGGCCGACCGGCATCTCCGGGGCCGCGACGAATTGCTCGGCGCGGATCGAGGCCGACTCACGCAGTTGCGGCGCGATATTGGCCTGGCGCACGCGCATCGGCAGGCCGTCGAGCTCAGGCGGACCCGAAGGCTCGGAGTCCGGCTGGAACTCGCGCTCACCGTTGGTCAGTGGCGGGCCGAAGCTGTCGGTGCTGGGGTCGTCCGGCCCCAGCGACAGGCTCGGGGTCCTCGGCTGCCGCTTCGGCAGGAGGGGGCCGTCATCGAGATCGAATTCGCGGGCGATCCTCGCCGAGCCGCTGGCGGTCAGCGGGTCGGGGTCAGGCGACTCGACGAACGGCCGGGTCGCTTCCGCCTGGCGGTCGGCTGCGGGTTGTCGGCTGCGCCGCCGTTGTCGGCTGCGCCGCCGTTGTCGGCCTGACTGCTGCCTGGCAGGTTGAGCCAGCCTGGCACCGTCGGTGTCGGATCCGGCCAGCCCACCGAGCCGTTGGTGGTGCTGTCGGCGCCAGATCGCTCGTTGCCCGGAGCGAACGAGGACCAGGCTGGCCACCCGACCGCATTATCGGCTGCCTCCGGGGCCGCGGACTCGTCGGCGCGGCCGAGGTCGCTAGCGGGCCCGTAGTCGGTGACCGGCCCGTAGTCGGTGCCCGATCCGATGCCGGTGCCAGATCCGATGCCGGTGCCGGTGCCAGATCCGTAGTCGGTGCCCGATCCGAAGCCGGTGCCAGTCTTGCGGGCCTGGTCGTCTACCAGGCCGAATTCGGCGGCAGGCCCGGACGGGTCGGTGACCGGCCCGAGTACCAGCATGGGCGGATCGGAGTCGGCGCCGTTTCTCGGGACCGACAGCCCCGATGCCGACCTGCCCGGCGCCGACCTGCCGGGCGCCGACCTGCCGGGTCCGGGCAGGCCCGGTACCGTCGGCGTGGTCGAGGTGATCGGCGTACCTGGCAGGGACGGCCAGTCGGATGCGAGCTTGTGACCAGCTTCGGCATGGTCGAGGCCGGAAATCCGGAACTCGGCCGAACTGTAGGTCGGCAAGTTGTAGCCGAGCGGACTGGCGGTCTCGTCGACCAGTTCGCCCTGCTCCACCTCGTCGGCGGCGCCTGACTGGGCTGCCGGGGTGATCTGCGTCGCGGCGGTCTCGAGGTCCACCAGGTAGCCGGTGCTCGGGCCGTAGCTGGCTGCGGCGGGCGAAATCGTGCTCGCGGCCATCATTTCCTCGGGCTCCGCTGAGGCAGGCAGCTGCGGAACCGGACGTCCGCCGAGCTCGCGGATCCCGATCACGGCCGCAGGCTCCCCGTACGCCGGCCTCGATGACCAGAATTCCCGGGATCAGCACGACTGCGGTGATGCCTCCGTAGGCCGACCCCCGCATGGTGATCTTGATGTCGTGCCGGCGGGCGAGCCGCCCGGCGATGAACAGACCCAGCTGCTCGCTGCCGGACAGGTCGAGCATCGGCGGGTCGTTGAGCTTGCCGTTGATCTCGGAGATCTGATCATCGCCCATGCCCAGGCCACGGTCCTCGATCTCTACGATCAGGCCCTTGGCCACGCGGTCGCTTTCGATCCGTACCGGGGTATTGGCGGGGGAGAAGGTCGTGGCGTTCTCGACCAGCTCGGCGAGCAGGTGGATGATGTCGGCGACGGCGTGCCCGGCAACCGAGGCACTCGACCGCGACGTGACCCTGATCCTGGTGTAGTCCTCGATTTCCGCGACCGCTGCGCGCATGACGTCGACGATGGGCACTGGATCGCGCCAGACCCGGCCCGACGTGCCTCCGGCCACGATCAGCAGGCCTTCGGCGTGCCGCCGCATGCGGGTAGTCAGGTGGTCCACGCGGAAGAGGTCGGCCAGTTCCTCAGGGTCGTGCACTCGGCGCTCCATAGCGTCGAGTAGCTCGAGCTGCCTGGTCAGCAACGACTGGTTGCGCCGGGCGAGGTTCCTGAACACGTCGTTGACGCCGCGCCGGAGCGCGACCTCGTCCACCGCCGCGCCGATCGCCGTCTGGGCCGCTACGTTGATGGCACGCTGAAGCTGGCCGATCTCGTTCGTGCCCGCCTCAAGCTGCGGGGTCTCGGCGCCGACGTCGATTTCCTCGCCGGCCCGCAGCCGCGCCATGATGGCCGGGAGCTGCTGCGAGGACAGGCTGAGAGCCGATCGCCGCAGGTCGGTGAGCTGCTGGAGCAGGGTCCTGCTGACGATGACTGCGATGACGATGGCCACGACGATGGCCAGCAGGCCGAGGCCACCGACCAGGAGCAACCGCAGCAGCAGGCCGCGCGCCTTGACGACCGCGACGTTCTGCAGCGCCAGCGCGCCGTCGCCCAGCGCCTTGCGGAACGAGACGTCGTAAGCCGTATTCGTGGCGACCCACGCCTGCGGCGAGATCCGCAGCGCGTGGTGCGGTCCGATTGCGATCTGATTTTCCAGATTTGTCAGAGTCGCAGATGTAGTAGGTGAAATGTCGTTCTTGAAGTATTTCTCGTACGAGCGATCTAGGCCGGGCAGTCCCTGCTCGAACAATTCACCCCGCTGCACGATCAGCTGATTGACCAGACGCTGATCCGCCGGGGGGTAGGAGCGGGCGATCAGGTCTGCGGTGAACAGGTCGCTCTCTTCGGCGGCTGACTGCAGCGACTCGTCGAGCGTCACCAGGTCGTTGGCCTGGACGACCCCCGGGGTGTCCAGCAGCGGCAGGACCGCCTGACTGATGACGTTGTTGCCGCCGGCGACGAGGGCCGAGTACGAGGTCGCCGTCGCGGGCCGGCTGAGGCCAAGGCTGACGACCGTCGTGCGCAGGCCGTGCAGGGCCGCCAGATCGTGCGCCCAGGCCCGCATCGCGCGCAGTTCGCCTTGCCCGGCGTGCTTCTCGGCCGCGCCCTTGGCCTGCTGAAACACCCGGATGGCAGCGTCGGACCTAGGCTCCTGGCTCAGCAGTTTGGCGAGCCGGGCGTGGCTCGGGTCAGCGATGTACTGCAGGGCAAGCCCGCGCTCGATGCTCAGCTGAAGCTGAGCCTTGGAGACCGGGGTGGTCACCTCGGCGCCGACTCGCGCGCCCTGCCGGAATGACAGCAGCGAGCCCACGGTGAGTGAAAGGATGACTCCATAAAGCGCAACGAGCGCGATCACCGGGACAAGTACGAGCACGACGATCCGCAAGCGGACTGATCGGCGACGCAGCATAGCTGATGGTCCTCAAGGGATCGAGCCAGCGCTCGGCTGACGTTGTTACCCGCGATCTAAGCAGAGATAACGGATCTTACCTGGCCATTGGATGGGCTACAGGGCCATCTCGCAGGCTTGACGCAGTTTTCGCATCCCTTTCTGATACGTATACGCCCGGGGTAAGCACCCGGGCGCTGGTCGTAGCGGCACCGCCTCGCCACCACCCCGCCGGCCGAGTGCCGGGACCAGGGTGAGCAGCAAGGCGGGTCACGCTGCCGCAGCCGGCTGATTTCAGGAGCACCATGGTCCTACATACTGCTCTCGGGACGACGGTAAGTAGGACCATGCTGCTGTCGGTGTGCGGCCTCCAACAGCAGCAAGTAGGGCCATACTGCTGTTCGCGCGGCTCGGGCGAGAGCGCGGGGGAGGCCGGGGAGTGCAGGCGCCGGAGAACTGCCTGCTCGCCGCTACCTGGCATGAAGATGACCTCGCGTGGCTACGATTGGGGACGCTGGCTTACGGCACATGAGTGCGTTGAATCCACTTTCAGTACCTGCCCGGTTGAATCCGGAGGTTGAGACATCATGACTTCACCCAGCGGATCGTCCGCGGTGGGACAGAAGGCCGACGGCGAGCGCGCCGTACCCGAGGCCGACGTCGAGGCGTCCGCTCGGGGCGAGAAGCCGACCCCGCCAGCCGAGCCGTCAGCACCGGCCAAGCCAGCCGCTGCAGCAGGCGAGCCGGGGCGAGCGGCCGGGACCGCAACTGCTGATCAGGTTGCGGGCGAGGGAGGCGGGCAGCGGAAGGGCTACGATTCCGGGCCGGTCTGGGCGCTGCTGCTGCCGCCGATCGCGGCGCTGGGCATGGCGCTGTGGGGGATTACGACGCCGTCGTTCTGGCGGGACGAGGCCGCGACGATCTCGGCGATCAGCCGCCCATTCGGTGAGCTGGTCAAGATGCTCGGCAATGTCGACGCCGTGCATGGCTTGTACTACATGATGATGTGGCCGATCGCCCACGTGCTGGGTACCGGCGCGCTGGTGCTGCGGCTGCCGTCAGCCGTGGCGGCCGCTGTCGCGGCTGGCTTCATCGCCGCGATCGGCCGCCGGGTGGTGTCCCCCTGGGTCGGCCTCGCGGCTGGACTGCTCTTCGCGGTGCTGCCGGTGGCGACCAGGTACGCCCAGGAGGCCAGGTCCTACGAGATGGTCGTGGCGATGGCCTGCGTGGCCAGCTACGTCTTCATCCGGGTGCTCGATGCCGACTTGCCGACCAGGCGCAAGTGGCTGATCTGGTACGGACTCAGCCTGGGCGCCCTCGGCATCTTGAACATCTTCGGGCTGCTGCTGATCCCGGCGCACGCGGTCACGCTCGCCGTGTACTGGCGGCGTCGAGGCGGCGCTGACGGCCGGCAACTGGCCATCGGCTGGCTCGCGGCCGCCGTGGGCGGCGTGGTGCTGTCCAGCCCGCTGCTGCTGCTCGGCTGGGACCAGCGCGGCCAGGTCGCCTGGATTGCCAACAACCAGTCCTCGTCCGGCCTTAGCACGCTGCTGACGCTCGCCGGGTCGACGCTGGTGACAGCGGTTATCGGCGGCATCGTCATCTTGGCCCTGGTGCTCAGCGCCGAGACCCAGGGAACGCGCAGGGTCGCCTGGCGCTGGCAGCTCACCGAGCTCAGCTTGCCGTGGATGCTCGTGCCGCCCGCGCTGCTGCTCGGCGCCTCGGTGGTCTCGCCGATCTACACCTCGCGCTACATCCTGATGTGCGTGCCCGCCGGCGCGCTGCTCGGCGGCATGGCGATCGTGGCGCTGGGCCGGGTCGCCGGACCGGTCGCGCTGGTGCTCGTTCTGCTGGCCGGCTTCACCGTGCAGGTCACCCAGCGTGAGCCGTTCGGCCACTACGACAACATCAGGGCACTCGACCGGATCGTGGCCGCCAACGCCAAGCCGGGCGATGTCGTGCTCTACACCAATCCGAACGCGTACAGCTTCGGCGCCGCCTACAACTACGGCCTGCGCAAGCTGCCCAACATCTCGACCAAGCAGGCCGCGATCCCCTCGGGCACGCTCGGTGGCACGGCGGTGCCGCTGTCGGTGCTGAGGTCAAGGCTCAGTACCGCCAGGCGGGTGTGGGTGGTAGAGATCAACCACTGCGTTTCGAACCCGGCGACCCTGACCCTGGCCGGAGTGCAGCAGAAGCCGGCGATCGCGGGCCTCCCGCTGGCCTTCACCAAGGTCTGGCACGAGCGTGGCGACTGGCTGCTGCTGTACACGCACGGTTCAGGTGCCCAGCAACTGACCACCGCCTGCTCGCACGCGTCGTAACCGTGTGCGACGAGCGGCGAATAGCGGCCATTGCGCTGGCCTTCCGTAACGGAAGGCCAGCGCAATGTCACCTTAGCTTTCTGCGCTAGCCTTCCGTCACGGAAAGTGACGAAAGGCTAGCGCAGTACAGCCTTAGCGTTCTGAGTTGCGCCTGGACTTGCAAGATACGGCGACGACTGTCGCCGAAACGGTTGGGCCCCCCAGGTGACGCGCGTTCGCGTTACGGCCGTGCTGACCCGCTGATCTGGTCGAGCAGTGCCCGGACTTCTGCTTCCGGGTACCGGCGGTGACCGCCAAGTGTCCGCACCGAGGTGAGCTTGCCATCTTTAGCCCATCTCGTAACGGTCTTGGGGTCCACGCGGAACATGGCTGCGACCTCAGCAGGGGTCAGCAGCCTGGTGAACTCTGGTGACTGTCGGCTAGTGCTCATATTGTTCGATTCCTCCCCATGATCGAACACGGACTAGGCAGATCCAGCGAACGATCATAATCTGACTTATTGAAGCATAAACCAGACGAGTTGAGAAGACATTACGACTACGGCGTTTTGGTCGCATCTGAAGGGCAGAGCAGACGTTCTGCGAGGTAGGCGAGTTCTGCCCGATGGGTCCTAAACGCCGAACCCGCACCCGCGAGTTCCAGAGCCGACGGGAACGGCCCGGCCTGCCGACCCAGCCCGACCCTCAACCACAACTTGAGGCCCAGCAAACTCACAACGACCGCGCCCCAGCACCAGCAAGCTCACAACGACGGGGCGGTTCCGCTGGGGTGACGCTGGCCCAGCACCAGCAAACTCACAACGACGGGGCGGGTTCCGGTGGGGTGCCGGCGCTCGCCGGCTGCAGGCTGCGCGCGGCTCCGCCG
This sequence comes from uncultured Actinomycetota bacterium, assembly GCA_963737865.1. Classification (GTDB taxonomy): domain Bacteria; phylum Actinomycetota; class Actinomycetes; order Streptosporangiales; family Streptosporangiaceae; genus Chersky-822. Next base: position 113,052 of record CAVTUG010000004.1, read on the forward strand.
GCTTGGCGGGCTTCTGGTCGGTGCTGGGCGGGCGGCTGGATGCGGGGACGGTCAGCTCGCACCAGACGACCTTGCCCGCGCCGGCCCGGCGGGTACCCCAGCGGTGCGCCAGCTGGCTCACGACGGCCAGGCCCCGGCCCTTCTCGTCGTCGTTGTCGGCATGACGCAGTCTGGGTACGGCCGCCGAATCGTCGAAGACCTCGATGAAAAGGCCGCCCTCGAACACCAGTCGCAGGCCGATGGTGCCTTGCGCGTATCGGACGGCATTGGTGACCAGTTCGGAGACGACCAGCTCGGCCAGCGGGATCAGCTCAGCGAGACCCCAGCGCCGCAGCGGGGTGCGGATCAGCGAGCGGGCCCGGCTTGGACGCGGTCAGCTTGGCCGCCAGCTTCCACGACACGTGCCGGTCCTTGGAGATCTTGCTGAGCCTCGCGACCAGCAGCGCGATGTCGTCACGCTGGTGATCGTCGTAGACGTCGGCCAGGGCCGCGCGGCACAGATCCTCCAGCGACTGCCCGGGAGCGTCGGGACCGAAGATGGTCCGCAGTCGCTGCAGGCCCACGTCGATGTCCTCGGTGCGGCGCTCGACCAGCCCGTCGGTGTACATGACCAGCAGGCTGCCGTCCTCGATCTCCAGGGTGCGGCTCACGATCGGGCTGGCCCCGATCCCGAGCGGCGGCGCCGGGGAGACGTCCAGGAACTCGTTGGTGCCGTCGGGGCGGACCAGCAGCGGCGGCAGATGACCGGCCGACGCCACCTCGCAGGTGCCCATCACGGAGTCGTAGACCGCGTAGACGCACGTCGCGAAATGCGGCTCGAAGACGCCGATCTCGTGCATGAGCTCGTCGAGCCGCTGCAGGCTCTCGGCCGGCGGCAGCTCGAGCATGGTCAGCGTCTTGATCGCGGTGCGCAGCCTGCCCATCGTGACCGCCGCGCGCACGCCGTGCCCGGCCACGTCGCCGACGACCAGCGCGACCCGGGCGCCCGGCAGCGCGATGGACTCGTACCAGTCGCCGCCGACCTCGATCAGCTTGCTGCCCGGCAGGTACCGGTGGTTCACGTCCACGCAGTCGGGATGGGACAGTCCGGTCGGCAGCATGCTGCGCTGCAAGGTCAGCGCGGTGGCGCGCTCACGGCTGTAGCGGCGGGCGCCGTCGACGAACAGCGCCGCCCGGCTGGCGAACTCCATCCCGATCTCGGTGTCATAGGCGTCGAACCGGTGGAATCCCGGCTGCCTGGTACAGATGAAGAAGCCGAGCAGCGTGGTGTCGGCCATGACCGGCAGGGCCATCATCGACGTCCCGGCGATCAGCCGCGCCACCGGGGTACGGCGCCACGCGGCGGCCAGTTCGTGCGCGGCCTCCTGAGTCATGACGACGCTGACCGGCGCATTGGTGTCCAGGCACCGGGTGTAGATGCTGTCCGGCGGGTACCGCAGGATCTCCCCGACAGGAAAGGCCGAGTGCCAGCCGGCGTCGCCGTCGTCGTAGGCGAGCGCGAGCCTGCGGACGAACTGCGTGCCGCCGCGCGCGGTCTCCTCGTGGTCGCCGTCGCCGAGCAGGCTTTCCAGGATCAGCAGGCCAGCGGAGTTGCAGAAGTGCGGCACCAGGATGTTGACCAGTTCAGGCGCGAGCTGGTCGATGTCGATCGCGCCGCCGATCTTGCGCACCGCGCCGTCGAGCAGCGCGTGCCGCATCAGGGCCGGGTCGATGAAGCGCTCGGCCGCTGGCGCCGGGATGCGCATGGTCACCTGGGCGAGCAGGTCAGGGTCGGCGGATCGGAGCGGCTCGATCGTCACCACGGCGTCGACCAGCGACCTGCTGGCGGTCCGCAGCGTCAGCACGGTCGTGCTCTGCCGGTCAGAGCGCGTGGCCTCGATCAGGCCGAGCAGCGTGCGCGAGGGATCGCCTGGGCCTGTGATCAGGGAGCACAGGTCGGTGCCGAGCAGCGAGCCGCCCGGGTCGGCGAGCACGTCGGCGGCGCTGCGGTCGTGCTGACGGATGACGCCCGCCTTGTCGATCCCGAGCGTCAGCGTCCGCGCGGAGGCGCTGGCGATGGCCGTCGACACTTCGGTCGCTATCGCCGACGCCACCAGTTGCTCCCATCAGCGCGAATTACAAGCTACCTAGGTCAGTCTAGGGAAGATTGCCTCACCAAATGAGAACGAAAGCCGAATCGCCGCCGGTCGACGCTGGTGATTGCTGAAGGTATGGGGTGGGTTCAGGACTCCTTCGGGGGTTCCCCGTGCCCGGCGTTCGACCGGCCTCGGCCCCAGTAGGCCTTCGGCGAGATCTGATCGGCCACGACGCCGCGCCCGGCAAGGACCTCGCGGAGCTTCAGCACGACCGACGCCTCGCCGAAGAGGTAAAGGTGACCGGCGCCCGGCAGCAGCTCGACCTCGGCCGCCTCGGCACTCAGCTGCGCCGGGTCACCAGCGGGCTGCCCGAGCCGGTGCAGCCAGGTGGCCCTGAGGTCGGCGGCGCCAATTAGTTCCTGCTCATCCTCGGGCTGCGGGACCTCGATGATCAGCGTCGCTTCCGCCCTTGCCGGCAGGGACTCGGACATCGCGAGGATCGCGGGCATCGCCGACTCGTCGCCCATGAAGATGTGCCAGTCCGCATCGGGAGAAGGGGAGATCTTGCCCCGTGGCCCGATGCCCTCGATGGTGTCACCGGGCCGCGCCGCCCGCAGCCATTGCTCGCCAGGACCCTGGCCGTGCCGGACGATGTTGAGCGTGAGCAGCCGCTCGGCCGGGTCGAGCGACCTGATCGTGTAGCGGCGCCTGATCGGCCGCTTGCCGTCGGCGGCTACCAGCAGCATCACGTCCTGACCGGGCGCGTAGGTGAAGCCGGCCAGCTCAGGGGCGGTGAGGACGACCTGCTGCATGCTGGGCGACAGCTGGTCGTTGCTGACCACCTCGAGGTGCAGCTTCCTGGTTCCGGCGAGCGGCTCGGCGAACGGGTCGTCGAGGTGCTCGCGGACCTGTTGCGGCAGGGCGTCAGTCACGCTGGCCTCTTTCGTCTAGATGGCGACCCGGTCTTCCATACCCTAAGCGAGCCTCGGTCTCGCCTCAGTAGCGACCATGTCCGATTACGATCTGTAATCAAATGCAAATACTTGAATTAATTTTGAACTCATCCTATTAGCGTGCCGCTCTTTGTCCTGAAGTAACCTCTTAGGAACCGATCTTTAATGGCGTTGTCCCAGGTTAACATGCATGTAGAGCTATTTTGAACCTTTCGGGCGCTGCCAAATCGTAATCAAAATCGGAGTCGGTTTTGATTACCGGATGAGTTTCACTGCTAACGTTGTGTAGTGAACTGGCAGGGCGGGAGATTACCGAGAGCAACCGTTGCCAGACCATTTTTACGCCGCAGACCGGACTTGTCTTGACCGCCCAAGCACCCCGGAATACGGCAGCGGCATCCATAGGAAGGAACCACTCATGCGCATGCGCTTTACCAAGGCGTTCTACGCGGTATCGGCGGCGGCGGTGATCACGGCTAGCCTTGGGCTTAGCGCCGGGGTCGCGACCGCTTCTACCCAGGGTCCCAAGGACACTGTGGCCTGCGGTTCGAACTGCGTCAGCATCTTCAGCGACCAGCTCGGCTCGGGTACCACGATGAACGCCTTCGTCAAGGGCGACACCGGTGTCGGCGGCCGCGTTGGCACGCCGGTCAACATGCACGTCGCGGGTAACTTCCGGCCGAACGGTGACTTCACGCCGTCGATCTCCGGATTCGTGTTCCAGTTCTGCGGCTTCCTGGCGAATGACTTCTTCTCGCCGACGTCGTTCGTCTGCACGCACTACCCGCTGTTCGCCGTGATCGAGCTGAGCTGGTCGCCGTTCGGCAACCAGAGCAGCCTGTGTGCTGGTGTCTCCCAGGCGACCGCTGGTCGCCAGGTCACGCTGCAGCCGTGTGGCACCACCCCCAAGACGGTGTGGATCGCCGACCGCATCCACAGCACCCAGGGCTCGAACTGCCTGATCCCGGCGAGCCCGCCGGTGTCGCCTGGCGACCCGTCGGTCAACTTCTGCCCGCTGATCAACGGTGGCGACACCAACTTCAGCCAGCCGCTGGTGCTCACGCTGGACACCGGCACGAACCACCCGACCAACCAGCTCAAGATCGAGCGTGAGCTGCTTGTCGGCAGCATTGCCCGCTCCAACCAGCAGTTCGCTTACTTCTTCGGCCCCGTTAGCTGACACCGAGTTAGCTGACACCGAAGTGACGCTGACAGCCCGTTCCCCGGCGATTCGCCCGGGGGGCGGGCTGTCGCGGTTACGAGCCGACGAGAGGAGATCTGGCAATGCGCAGGCGGATGAGCATGGTCGGTTACCCCATGGCAGCGGTCGCCGTGGTCAGCCTGGGCCTAGGCCTCGGGCTTGGTCGGTCGGCCAGCGGCGGTGACCCGGCCAGGGCGGCGATCGCCCATTGCGGCCACTCGTGCATCAGCACGTACTCGCGCAGGCTCGGCCCTGGCCTGACGATGAACACCGCTATCCCCGCGAACACTGGCTCGGGCGGCAAGGTCGGCAGCAAGCTCGACCTGAGCCAGGCCGCCGACGAACTGCCAGACGGAGCCTTCACCCTGTCCTTCACCTCGCAGGTGCTCCAGTTCTGCGGCACCGACCAGGGCGACTATTTCGCGCCGGACTCGTTCGTCTGCCAGCACGACGCCAATTTCTCGATCTTCGAGGCCGAGTGGACGCCCTACGGCAATAGCACCGGATTGTGCGTCGGAGTGGCCACCGCCAATCGAGCCGGGCAGAATGTGACGCTGCGCCGCTGCGGCGTCAGCGACCACACGCTGTGGATCGCCGATGCCGCGCACGGCACCGGCGGCGATTGCCATGGCGCCAAGGATTTCTGCCCGTGGATGAATGCGAGCGACAACTCTTTCCGCGCGCCGCAGGTACTGACTGTGGATGGGTCGACGCACGGGCCGGCCGACCAGCTTAGGCTCACGCCGATGAACACGCTGACCGCCGGTAGCCTCACCCGGGCCTGGAATAACCAGCTGTTCGCTTTCGTGCCGAACAAGAACAGCTAGCGGCTGTTCGCCCGTTCCGCCGTACGGTAATTCGATAGGCGGGTGCGGGCGGCGCTGTCACAATCGGCGGCATGACGAAGGACGCGTACTGGCCGTTGCCCGGGCTGAGGCTGCGCACGAGCCAGCTTGAGCTCAGGCTGCCCGACGAGTCTGATCTCATCGCCCTGGCCCGGCTGGCCGAAGCGGGCGTGCACGACCCGGCCACGCAGCCCTTCGCCGTGCCGTGGACCGACGTCGCTCCGGTCGACCGAGCCCGGGGGACCATGCGTTATCACTGGTCGTGCTGGGGTTCCTGGGAGCCGGGCAACTGGACGCTGAACCTGGTCGCGGCCTGCGACGCGGTCGTGGTCGGAACGATAGGACTGTCGGCCAGGGACTTCGCCGTCATGCGCGAGGTCCGCACGGGATCGTGGCTCGGCCAGGAGCATCAGGGCCGAGGCTTCGGCACCCAGATGCGGGCGGCGGTGCTCGCGCTGGCCTTCGACGGTCTCGGAGCGCGCTTCGCCACGTCGTCGGCCTTTGCCTTCAACGCGGCCTCGCTCGCGGTGTCGGCCCGGCTCGGCTATGCCGACGACGGCACCGACCGGCGCCTGATTCGGGGAAAGCCCGCCGACCTCAAGCGCCTGCGACTGGACCGGGAAGTTTGGCAGGCGCATCGCGAAATTGAGGTGACTATGGCCGGGCTTGAGCCATGCTTGCCATTTTTCGGTATTGACACCTAACCCGAGGGCGGTTTTGCGGGCTCTAGCAGGCGCTACGAGAGGTGCTTGCGGTAGCGGACCTGCGTGATCGAGAAGCCGTTCACGTCGTCCGACTTCGTCACCCCGTCAGTCGCCCAGCCGGTCTTCTCGTAGAAGCGCCGGGCGCGGGCATTGGTACTCAGCGCCCAGATCGTGACCTGCGCGTACCCGGCCTCGGCGAGGCGCTTGAGCGCGCTGGACATCAGGCGCTGCCCGAGCCCCTTGCCCCAGGCCTCGGGGAGCAGGTAGATCTGCTTGATCTCACCGGTGACGGCGGCGTCCTGGTCCTCGTCCCTGGTAGCCCCGAACCCGGTGAACCCCAGCACGTCCGGACCCGGCACCGCGACGACGACGCCGCCCTTCGACCAGTCGTTGACCCGCAGCCGCTGCTGCCAGCGCGTCGTGCGCTCGCAGACGTCGAGCTGGTCCAGGTAGTCCTGAGGGAGCAGGCCCTGATACGCCGCCTGCCAGGACAGGACGTGGACTGTCGCGATGTTGGGGGCATCCTTGACAGTCGCGACCCGGACCGCAGGGCGCGGGACGGCAACCATGAACGTCTCCCTCGATTCCGGGCAGGAGGTAGCCACCTATCACCCATTGTGACCGATGTGCTGAGAAGAAATCTAGACCCTTTACGACCAGTTCGTCGCAGCTCCGCCGTTCATACACTGACAAGTCAGTCGAATCGCCCCGACTCGACGCATCTGACCAGCACTCCTGCACACGATCGGCTCGCGGTGGCGGGTTGCGCCGGGGCGTTCCGCGGCCATTTGCCGTGCGGGCGGGCTCAACCGCTGTATGGGCCTACTTGCTGTCGTTGCCCGAGGCAACTCAACAGCAGCATGGTCCTACTTACTGCTGTCAGGACGACAGTAAGTAGGCCCATGCTGTCGTCAGATTCGGCTGACCCGCAAGCCGTGGCCCGCTTTGCTGCTGTTCGAACCGGTCGGGCGGGCCGCGAGGTCCGGGAACTGCTGGCCGATCAGGTCAGCGGCCAGGCCGGGCGTGACGTCTACTAGTTCGGCGGTCCACTGTGACCGCAGGACGAACGCGCCTTGCGCCGCAGCCGCAAGCCGTGGCCCGCAGCGCTGGCCCGGCGGCACCGGGGCGGGTTCCTGACTAGGCTGGCGCCGCCTCACCTAGACGCGGACAGACCGTCGGGCGCCGATCATTTCCACGCCTGAAGGCCGTCGTAAGGGCAGAAACCAGAGATCTCGCACGCGAAAGGACGGCGCGCAGATGGCCGAGTGGGAGAAGCAGATCGGCGCGATCAGCTTGTTCGTCGCGGACCTGGACCGGTCCAGGGCGTTCTACGAGAGCGTGTTCGGCCTGGAGGTCCGCATCCACGACGAGGTGAGCGTGGGGTTCATGTTCAAGGACACCTTCGTCTTCCTGACCAAGGCGGAGGTCGCCCCGGATCTCGTCGGGCCAGTGCTGGTCGGCAGCGCCGACTCGGGAGTGCGCTGTGAGTTTGCGATCATCGTCGCTGACGTCGACGCGGTCTGCGCGGAACTGGCCGGCAAGGGCGTGACGTTCACGACCGGCCCGGCCGACCGGGCCTGGGGGATGCGCACCGCGACGTTCGCCGACCCGGACGGTCATATGTGGGAGATCGCGCAGCAGCTCGCCGGCTAGCGCACGGCGAGGACGTGCCTGACCTGGGTCCGGCCTCGGGAGTCGCGCCAGTGCTCGGCCTGCGCTGCGCCGACCGCGCGAGCGACCCGCAGGGAAGCGACGTTCTCGGAGTCGACGATCAGGTGGGCCGACCGGGCGCCGGTGTGATCCCGCAGGAACCGCGTGACCAGCAGGACCGCCCGGCTGACGTTGCCCTGTCCTCGGTGCGCCGGATGCCCGGCGTAGGAGATGTTCGCCTCGCCGGGGGGCGTGTGCCCGTTGGCCAGGTCGCAGTCGACGTAGGCGACATAGGTCGCGTCGGACCGGTCTGCGGAGAAGGCCCACTTCGGCCCGCTGCCGAAGGCGTCCTGGCTGGCCCGCAGGTGGGTCAGGGTGCGGGCGCGCTGCTCGTCGGGAGTCAGCGCCTCCCAGGGCTGGCGCTGGCCAGGCTCCCATAGCCAGTCGATCTGCTCGTCGTCGATGCCTTCCAGATGCCGGTCGAGGTCGTCGGTTCGCTGGCGCCGGATGGTTACGACGCCGTCGGTGTACGACAGGGGCGGTACCGGCCTGGCGAAGATCAGGTCACCGTCGATCCTGGACCGGCGGGTGAAGCCGGCCGCGATCGCGATCGCTGCCGCGCGGTTGTCGTCGGGATCGATCCGGAGCGCGGCGGTCCGGCAGCCGGCGTCCGTCGCGAGATGGTGCATGAGCAACTGGATCGCGCGGGTCGAGTACTCGCTGCGCCGCGCGGCGGCGTCGAGGCTGTACCGCAGCAGGACCTCGTCGGGCCGCAGCCAGTCGTGCTGCTGATCACAGGCCACCCAGCCGAGCGGTGCACCGCTCTCGTCGGACTCGCCGGCCAGGCTCACCACCCCGAACCCGAAATTCGCGTCCCCGGCCTCGCCGAGCAGCAGGTCGGCGTCGTCCATCTGCGGCGGCCTGATGCGAATCCGTCCGTCGGTCACCGAGATCTGCTCAGCCAAGCGCACCGCCTTTCACACCACAGGACCAGCTTGAAAGATACCCTCATCCGCCCTCCGCACGGCTGCGCGCGGCCGTCCATGGCGACTGTCTTGTGCCCGTAGAGATGGTCGAGGTATTTATTAAACGGATTCTCACGGGCAGGTAATGAGAGATTCTTAGCGCGGGTGCGGCGGTATTTTCGGGTACTGAATTCCTGCTAGCGTGCGGGAGCAAGCCTCAGCTGCCTACCCCAACGAGATAAGGTATTCCTCATAATGGATCAGCAGAAATCGTCGCGACTGGATTGGCAAACACAAGCAGCACGGTCCGCAGACGGCAGTCCGCAGACCGTGCTGTCGGCCGATCTGTTCCTGCTGCATGCGCCTAGCGTGTTCGACTTCCGCGAGCGCGACGACATGCTGTTTGCCTATCTGAGCGACAGCGACAGCGTCAATGTCACCTCAATCTACGAGATGTATCCCATTGGCTGGTTCTCGATCAAGCAGCGCCTGGCCGATCATGGATTCGAGGCCAAGATCGTCAATGTCGCCTCGCTGATGCTCATGTACCCCGAACTCGATATCCGCCGCCTGTTCGGCCGGCTCGAGGCGCCGATCTTCGGGTTCGACCTGCACTGGATGACCCAGTGCAACGGCGCGATCGAGCTCGCTGCCCTGCTCAAGCAGGTGTATCCGGATGCGCTGACGATCTTCGGCGGCATCTCGGCCACGTACTACGCCAGCCAGCTGATCAGCTACCCGAGCGTCGACGTGGTGGTGCAGGGCTACGACACGCTTGACCCGGTCACCGAGCTGGTCCGCACGGTCAAGCAGGGCAGCCGCGATTTCCGGGCCATCCCGAATCTGCTGTACAAGGCTCGTGGCGAGGTCCAGTCCACCGGCTTTACCCATAAGCCGGCGACCCGCTACAACGACGTGGCTAACGACTGGTCGTATTACCAGCAGCCGGCGGGCGCCGGGCTGTCGGTGTCGAAGCTCATCATGACGCTGCCCAATACCGGCTGCGCGCACGATTGCGGCTGGTGCGGCGGGTCAAGGTTCGCTTACCGCAACATCATGGGCGTCCGCAAGACCCTGATCCAGAAGGACAACAACCTCATCGTCCAAGAGCTGCACACCATGAAAGAGGCGGCGAAACGCACCTCGATCTACGCGCTGCAGTGTTATTCGGAAAACAAGGTCCGGATGCACCAGTACCTGGACGCGGTCAAGGAGGTCGGCTATAACAGCGTCTTCTTCGAGCAGTTCAACCTGACCCCGCCGGACACGCTGGCGAAGATGGGCGATTCGACCGGTGCCTACATCATGCTGTCGCCGGAATCGCACGACCCGAAGATCAGCGCGGCCGCCGGACGCGGCACCTACACGATGGAGCAGATGGAGGACTGGATCCCGCGCGCCCTGGACGCCGGGATCAAGGGGGTCATGATCTGGTTCTTCATCGGCATGCCGTACCAGGACCGGCAGTCGGTGATGGACACCGTGGCCTACTCCGAGCGCATCATCCGCAAGTTCGGCGGCCGGTTCGCGCTGCCGCTGATCTGCCCGATGGTGCCGTTCCTCGATCCGGGGTGCCGGTTCTTCGAGGAGCCCGAGCAGAACGGCTACCGCATCTTCTACCGCACCCTGGAAGAGCACCGCCAGGCCATGGTCGAGCCGCTGTGGCACCGCAGGCTCAACTACGAGACTAACTGGCTCGACCGGCGCGAAGCTCCAGGACGTCTCGTACGAGGCGATCGGCCGGCTGGTGGAGATGAAGGGCGAGTACGGGGTGCTCCCGTCGGAGTTCTGCCAGGCGATCCTCGACACCATCGTCGAGACCAAGCAGCTGCTGGGCGAGATCGAGCGCGCGCTGCTGCTCGACGGACGGCTGCCGTCGGCGCTCCGCGACGAGATGCGCGCGTACAACCGCAAGATCCTCGCCTACTCCAGCGACCAGATCGTCCCCGTGCGACGGCCGTTCGGCGGACGGTGGTACGACGACGCGACCGTTCCTCCGCAGCTGATCGCCGAGCTGCTGGCCGCATCCCGGGGAGCGGCCGCCGCGCCCGAACCCGTCCAGCGAGAGGTAGTCGCGGGCAAGACCACCCCCCGCGAGCGGACAACCCTGAAAGCAGCCCCGATCGACGCCATCGGCTAACCCCAGCGCGGTTTGCTGTTGCGGTGCCCGGGCTGGGGTCAGGGGGTGATCCGGAGGGGGAGCGTGCGGGGGCCTCTGACCTGGCCTGGTGTCCAGGTCACTGCCGCTGGGTCCGGGAGGCTGAAGTCGGGGATCCTGGCCAGCCAGGTTTCCAGTGCGACCCGCAACTCCATCCGGCCCAGGTGGGAGCCGAGGCAGCGGTGGATGCCCATGCCGAAGGCGGCGTGGCGGTTCACCTCGCGGTCGATGACGACCTGGCCGGCCCGGTCGAACTGGGCCGGATCGCGATTCGCGGCGGGGAACGACAGCAGGACCCAGTCCTCGGCCTTCATCTCGACGCCGCCGAAGGTGAGATCCTCCGTGACCAGCCTCGCCATGGTGACCGGGGCGAAGGCGCGCAGGAATTCCTCCAGCGCGGTCGGGAGCAGCCCAGGATCGGCGGCGAGCCGCTCCCGGTCGGCCGGCGTCCTGGCCAGGTGCCACAGCGACGCGCCGATCGAGCCTGCGGTGGTGTCGATGCCGGCGATCAGCAGCAGCGCCATCGTGCCGACCACGTGGGACGCGGTGAGCTGGCGGCCGTCGAGCTCGGTGTTGATCAAGAACGTGGTCAGGTCGTCGCGCGGGTTGTCGAGGTGGTCGTGCACCTGCGCCAGCAGGTAGTAGTACATGGCCGAAATGCGGGTGACACGCCGCTCTTCAGGGACGTTGATGCCTTCTAGCCGACTCGCGGCGAACTCGCGGAACTGCTGGCCGTCCTCGAGCGGGAAGCCGAGCAGTTCGGCGATGACCCGGATGGGGATCAGGTGGGCGTATTCCGTCGCGGCGTCGACGACGTCCTGGCCTTCCAGCGCGTCGATGAGGGAGTGGCAGTAGGACCTGGTCGCGGGCTCCAGCTTGCTGACCGCCGTCTTGGTGAACGCCGGGAGCAGCAGCTTGCGGGCCTCGTGGTGGAACGGCGGGTCAGAGGTAATGGGCGGCGAGCCGCCAACCGGGGCCAGTTCGACCGGCGGGCGGAAATTGCCCATGATGATCGACCTGGACGAGAAACGCTCGGTGTCGTGCGCGATCGCGGCCACGTCCTCGTGGCGAGTCGGCAGCCAGCCGCCGCCGAAGCGGTCGGTGTGCGCGACGGGGCAGCGTTCACGCAGGTCGTCCTGGATCGGGTAGGGATCAGCTGTCCATTCCGGCTCCATGTGCGAGAAGTCGGTCGCCCAGTCGGCCACCGGTCCGGTGACGATCTCGCTGCGGACGCCCGGGGTCTCTCCTTCGCGCCTCTCCCACCGATCGCTGCCAAGGCGGTTGCCTGCGGCCATTACTCCGCCTCGCCGAGCTCGATCGCCTGCTCGGGGCAGTTCAGCGCGGCCTTGCGGGCGTCTTCTTCCGCTGCCGCCGGCACCAGGCCGCTGCCGGTGACCTGCCCGTAGCCTTCCTCGTCGTCGGTGAACAGGTCGGGTGCGAGGTCATAGCACCGTCCGTGGCCCTGGCACAGCCCGCTGTCGATCCGCACTTTCATCCCGGCGTCCTCCTCGCTGAACCGGCACCAAGCCAGGGCGGCGTCCGGCGGAGCCGGGACCCTGGCACGCCGTGCCGTTATACCTCAGGACACCCTGTGTGAGCAGGGATTTAGGCGGTTCATTTACAGGCATTTTCATAAGTCATTATTAGGGCATCTCGTTTACCGCTCCACGGCTCGGGAATGGCCGCTTACACGCGAAACAGCGTCCTTGCGGCCGTATTCCTCCACCGAAAGGATCTCCACCCGTGGTATTGTCCGTTCCTGACGTCGCCACCCACAGCGCTGAGGGCTATAGTGCTGTACCTTCGCCCTTCTCGATGGACCAGGACACCTTCCGTGACCTGGGACATCGCCTAGTGGAAGCGCTCGCCGCCTATCTTGACAAACTTCCCCAAGAACCGGTTTATCGTCCCTTGCCCGCAGAAGTACGGCTGGAACTTGAGGAAATGTCTATTCCTGCTGAGGGGTCGGCTCCAGAGGATGTAGTCGAGAGTTTCTTCCGACTAGTGCTGCCGTACGGGCGCGGTCAGAATCATCCTTGTTTCGCCGCGTTCGTCGATCCGGCGGCGTCCAAGCTGAGCATGCTCGCGGCATTTGCCGCAGCCGTGACGAATACCAGCGGCTCCGGCGGTAATTACGCGGCCATCTACGTCGAGCGGGCGGTCGTCCGCTGGCTGATGGAGCTGATCGGCTTCCCGGTTCAGGGCAGCGACGGGGTGCTGCTCGGCGGCGGCTCGGACGCGAACCGGCACTGCCTGGAAGTCGCTCGCTACTGGGGCGCGAAGCAGGCCGGCTGGGACATCAGGGAGCAGGGCCTGCAGGGCCACCAGCGGCTCACCATGTACATGTCGGCCGAGGGGCACTCGTGCCTGGAGAAGGGCGCGTTCACCCTTGGTCTCGGGGCCCCGCGCAAGGTCCTGACCGGGCCGGACTACCGCATGAACGTCGCCGACCTGCGCGCGGCGGTGGCAGCGGACCGCAAGGCGGGCCATCACCCGTTCCTGGTCGCTGCTAACGCCGGCAGCGTGACCACGGGGGCGATCGACCCGCTGGCCGAGCTGGCGGAGTACTGCCACTCAGAAGGTCTATGGCTGCACGTAGACGGCGCCTACGGCGGTTTCGGGGCACTCGACCCGCGCCTGGCGCACTGGTACCGGGGCCTGGAGCACGCCGACTCGGTCGCGCTCGACCCGCACAAGTGGCTCGCCGTGGCCATCGGCTGCAGCTGCGCCATCATCAGGGACGGCGCGCTGCTGCAGGACACCTACAAGCTCGTCCCGTCCTACCTCAGCTTCACGCCAGGGCAGGGGTTCGCCGGCGAGGTCTGGTTCTCGCACCGCAGCGCGGAGCAGACCAGGGACACCGGCCGGGCGCTCAAGACCTTCTGGAACCTGCAGCAGGCGGGCAAGGCCGGGCTCACCGCGCACGTCAGCCGGCACATCGACCTCGCGCGGTACCTGACCGACGTCGTGGAGGCCAGTCCCGACCTCGAGCTGCTCGCTGGCGGCCCGCTCACGGCGGTGTGCTTCAGGTACGCTCCGGCCGCGCTGCGCGGCGACGACGAGGCGCTCGACCAGCTCAATCAGGCGGTCATGGCGGACGTACAGCTGGGGGGCAAGGCGTTCCTCGCTGGCACGCTCATTCGCGGCAAGTTCGCGCTTCGCTCCTGCGCGCTGCACTACGAGCTCGACGAGCGGCACGTCCGCACCATCGTGGCGGCGGTCAGGGATTCGGGGCAGCGCCTGGCCCCAGTCGCCCCGGGCGCCGGCAGCGCCCTCGGCGAGCAGCCCGACCAGCTCGCCGACGACGCGCCGGTGCAGGCGAAGGCGGCCGGAGCGGTGCCAGCCGGGGCAGTCGCGACAGCAGTACCGGCACCGGCGCTCGTCACGAAGGGGGACGCGTCGTGCGCGTGATCACTGACAGCTCGCGAGGGCGGCCAGCCCCGGCCCCGCCGACCGGCCGGGCCCGCTTCAGGCTCGCCCTGGCCGCCGGCAAGACGGCCGGAGTCGCGTCCCGGGTCCTGCGGGTCGGTGGCGGCACCAGCTTCCCTGGCCGGGTGGCCCAGCGGATCGATCCCTGCGTGCTGCAGAAGGTCGCGGCCGCCAGCGACGCCCGCAAGGTCGTCATCACCGGCAGCAACGGCAAGACGACCACCTGCCGCATGCTGGCCGCCCTGGCCCAGGCCGGCGGGGTCAAGGTGACGCAGAACCGGGCGGGCTCGAACCTCGTGCAGGGGGTGATCGCCGCCACGGTGCGCGGCACCGACCTGCGCGGCCGGATGGACGCCCAGCTCCTGCTGCTCGAAGTCGACGAGGCGACGGTCCGGCACGTGGCGCCTGACTTGCAGCCGGATACGTTCGTCTTCACCAATATCTTCCGCGACCAGCTCGACCGCTTCGGCGAGCTGTACGCGATGGCGGACGCGCTGGCGGCGGTCATCGAGTCGCTGCCCGCCTCGGCGACGGTCGTGCTCAACGCGGACGACCCGCTGGTGGCGAGCCTTGCTCCGCAGGCCGCTGCCCGGCGGCTGTACTACGGGCTCAGGACGGCGCACACCAGCGCTGGCGACCTCGGCACCGGCGCCAGGTGCCCGAGCACGCGGCCGACACCATCCGCTGCGTGAACTGCCAGCACGAGCTCTGTACCGGGCCGTCTACCTGTCGCATCTGGGTGACTACGAATGCCCGGCCTGCGGCACGGCCCGGCCGCGCCTGGATATCGCCGTCACCGCGATCGAGACGTCGGGCGACGGCAGGCCCGGAGATCAAGATTGAGACGCCGCAGGGCGTCATGCCGCTCCAGGTGCCGCTGCCAGGCCTGCACAACGTCTACAACGCGGCCGCGGCCGTGGCCGCTGCGACGGCGCTGGCGCTGCCGACGGCCGCCGAGCCGGAGCAGGCGCGGCGGGCGATGGCCGACCTGCGGCCGGCGTTCGGCCGCCTGGAGGAGATCCAGGCCGGGGACCGCAAGGTCGTGCTCGCGTTCGTCAAGAACCCGACCGCCTACAACGCGACGCTGCGGGAGGTGCTGCGACGGCCAGGACCCAAGCACGTGCTGGCCGCGCACAGCAACACCTCGGTCGACGGCGAGGACTTCGCCTGGCTCTGGGACGTCGACCTCGAACAGCTCGTCGCCGCAGCTCGCCAGCCTGGTCGTCAGCGGCACCAGGGCCGAGGAAGTCGCGCTGCGCTTCAAGTACGCGGGGACCCGGCCCGAGCAGATGCGGATGCTGTCCGCCCGCCCCGCGGCCCTGCAATCCGCGCTCTCGGCGATCCCGGCCGGCGAGTCCCTGTACATCCTCGCTGGCTACACGCCGATGCGCGAGCTGCGCGGCGTCATGCAGCGACGCGGCTGGGTCGCCCCGGCATGGAAGGACTAATTTGATGACCTCGGCACCGCTCACGGTCCGGATCTGCCACCTCTATCCCTGGCTGCTCAGCGTGGCCGGGGACCGGGGGAACCTCTTTGCCCTGATGCAGCGCTGTGCGTGGCGCGGCATCCAGTACAGCGTGACCGAGGCGGACGTCGGGGACCTGCCCGACCTCACCGAGTCGGACCTCATCCTCATGCACGGCGGCCAGGACCGCGAGATGACCGAGGCGGCCCGCGACCTCGCCGCGAAAGGCCGGCCCGCTGAACGACGCCATCGAGCAGGACGTGGCCGTGCTCGCCGTGTGCGCCGGCTATCAGCTGCTCGGGCAGTACTACGCGCCGACGGACGGCCCGCAGCTGCCCGGGCTCGGGGTGCTCGACGTGGTGTCCGAAGGCGGTCCGCAGCGCTTCATCGGGCACGCGGTCGTGGAGTGCGACCTCGGCGACGGCAGCGCCGCCAGCTCACCGGCTTCGAGAACCACAGCGGGCGCACCTACCTCGGGCCGGGAGTCGAGCCGCTCGGCCGGGTCGTCGCTGGCGGCGGCAACAACGGCGAGGACCGCACCGAAGGTGCCCGCTACCGCCAGGTGTATGCCACCTACCTGCACGGCCCGGTGCTGCCGAAGAACCCGTGGCTCACCGACCTGCTGATCGGGCGGGCACTGGCGCACCGGTACCGCGACGTCGAGCCGCTCGCGCCGCTGCGCGACACCGAGGAGACCCAGGCGCACGACGCCGCGCTGCGTCTTGCCAAGATCTCGGGCCCCGTCAGGACGTCGACCAAGGAGACCAAGGAGACCAGGACCAAGGAGACAAGGTGGATTTCTCGCTGACCGCCGATCAGCTCGAACTGGCTGACGCCGCCGCCGGCTTCGCCAGGCAGGAGCTGAACGAGGACCTCGCCGCGCGGGAGGACGAGGGCGAGTTCCCGCGCGACCTGTGGCGTGCCTGCGCCAAGTTCGGGATCCTCGGGCTGCCGGTCCCCGCCGAGTTCGGCGGCACGGGCAACGACATCATCACCACCACGGTGGTGATGGAGGCCCTCGGCTACGGCTGCCAGGACAACGGGCTGCTCTTCTCGCTCAACGCGCAGATGTGGAGCGTGCAGCACCCGCTGCTGACCTTCGGCAGCCCCGAGCAGAAGCAGGCCTACCTGCCGGGCCTAGTCGGAGGCGACATCATCGGCGGGCACGCGATGACCGAGCCGGGCTCGGGGTCTGACGCGCTGCACATGAGTACCCGCGCCGAGCGCCGCGACGACCAGTACGTGCTGAACGGCACCAAGCAGTTCATCACCAACGCGCCGGTGTCCGACGTGCTGCTGGTCTACGCCTCGGTCATGGGCACCCCGGGGCTCGCCGGCCTGTCGGCGTTCCTGGTCGACGCGAATACGCCCGGCCTGACGGTGAGCAAGAGCATGTCGAAGATGGGCCTGCGGACCTCCCCGATGGGCGAGGTCGCGCTGGCCGACTGCGTCGTGTCCGCCTCGACCAGGCTCGGGCCGGAGGGCGCCGGGATGGCGATCTTCAACTCGTCCATGGAGTGGGAGCGAAGCTGCCTGCTCGCCAGCGCGATCGGCGCGATGCGCAGGCAACTTGAGTCGTGCGTGTCCTACGCCCGCTCGCGCGAGCAGTTCGGGCAGCCCATCGGCAAGTTCCAGGCCGTGTCGAGCAAGCTCGCCGACATGTACGTCCGGCTCGAAGCCGCGCGCCTGATGATCTACCGGGTCGCCTGGCTCAAGCAGCAGGGCAAGGCCGCGCCAGCCGAGGCCGCTGCGGCGAAGCTCTTCGCCAGCGAAGCCTGGGTGCGCTCCAGCGAGGACGCCATCCAGACCTACGGCGCCTCCGGCTACATGAAGGAGACCGGGATCGAGCGCGACCTGCGCGACGCCGTCGCCGGCACTATCTACTCGGGCACTTCGGAGATCCAGCGGGTGGTCATTGCCCGGATGCTGGGCCTGTAAGAGGAAGGAAGCACCATGACATACCTGCTGCAAGGCTTGCTGACCGAGGCCGCCGCCCGGCAGCCGCAGCGGCCAGCCGTGGCCTCCGAAGGCTGTCAGCTCAGCTACGGCGAACTGGACCAGCTCAGCAACCAGCTCGCGCGGGCGCTGCAACGGCTCGGCGTGACCAACGGCGACCGGGTCGCGATCCTCGCACCCAAGTCGGCGACCGCCATCGTCGCGGTCTACGGCGCGCTCAAGGCCGGGGCGTGCTACGTCCCGCTCGACGTGAAGGCGCCAGCCGACCGGCTCAGCTACGTGATCTCCGACAGCGCCGCCGCCGTGGTGATCGCCGACGAGGAACGGCTGCCGCTGCTCGCCGAGCTCACCGCGCGGCTCGGCGAGCTCCGCAGCGTGATCGCACCCGCCGCGCCGAGCACCGCGTCCTGGGGCACGGCATCCTCGGGCACCGCGTCCTCGGGCACCGGCTCGCCGAACACCCCCGGCGAGCCGGCCGCCCAGCCGGGCTCGACGCCCTGGAGCGGGGTCCTGGCCGAGTCCGCCGCGCCGCTGGGTGACCAGGGCGCGATCGAGACTGACCTCGCCTACATCCTGTACACGTCGGGCTCGACCGGCACCCCGAAAGGGGTGATGATCTCGCACCGGAACTCGCTCACCTTCGTCGAGTGGGCGGCCACGGCGGCAGACCTCGGCGAGCAGGACCGGATCTGCAGCCCGGCGCCGCTGCATTTCGACCTGTCGGTGTTCGACGTGTATGCGAGCAGCCGGGTCGGCGCGTGCCTGACCGTGATCTCGGACAAGACGACCACGTTCCCGGTCTCGATCGCCAAGTGGATCGAGAAGGAGCAGATCTCGGTCTGGTACTCGGTGCCATCGGTGCTCACGCTGCTGGCCTGCTTCGGCGGACTGAGCCAGCTGGACCTCTCGCGGCTGCGGACGGTGATCTTCGCCGGGGAGGTATTTCCTCCTAAATATCTGGTGCAGCTCATGGAGCGAGCTCCCCGTTGCCGCTACCTGAACTGGTACGGGCCGACCGAGACGAACGTCTGCACGGCGTTCGAGGTCCGGCCTGGCGGGGCCGACGCCGGACCGGTTCCCATCGGGAAGGCCTGCGCCAACACCGAGGTGTTCGCGGTGATGAGCAACGGCCGCCGGGTCACCGAGGCGGGCGAGGAAGGCGAGCTCTACGTGCGCGGGCCATCGGTCATGCGCGGGTACTGGGGCCAGCCGGAGAAGACCAGCGACGTCCTGACCGTGCATCCGTTCGGAACCGAAGGGGCGGACGGGATCGGCGGCGAGCTCGTGTACCGGACCGGCGACCTGGTGACCCTGGAGGCTAGCGGCGACTACTCCTACGTCGGCCGCCGCGACGCCATGGTCAAGGTACGCGGTTACCGGGTGGAGCTCGGCGAGGTCGAGGCCGCGCTGTACCAGCACCCGTCCGTCGCCGAGGCGGCCGTACTGCCGGTGGCTGACCAGCTGCTCGGCAGCCGGCTGCGCGCGGTCGTCTCGGTGACCGCCGCCGACGCGGGCACCCTGTCCCGCGACGACCTGCTCGAGCACTGCCGGCAATGGCTGCCGACCTACATGGTGCCCGATCTGGTGGAGTTCCGCGACGCGCTGCCGAGGACCTCGACCGGCAAGGTCGACCGGGCCGGGCTCGCCAGGGAGCAGCCCGAGGCTGAATCAGCCGATCAGCCACAACTTCTCTAAACCCAAAACCATTAACTATGAAAGAAGGTGCGCACATGGAGTCCATCGTCAACGACTACATCAGCAGGGAACTCGTTCAGAACCCGGCTCAGCTGCCTCTGGCCGACGACACCTCGCTGCTCGAAAGCGGAATCCTCGACTCGCTGAGCCTGCTCCAGCTCGTGGTGTTCCTGGAGGAGCGGTTCGGGATCACTGTGGGGGACACGGACCTGCTTCCGGAAAACTTCGCCAGCGTGCAGACCATCTGCGCCTACTTGCGCGACCGGGAACCGCAGAAGGAAGCAGCCGCACATGGTTAAGAGCCGCGTGGCGAGACTGCTGCGCACCACCGAACGGGTGGCGTACTGGGTGATCGGGGCGCCGGTGCTGGCGCTGCTGCCGGCGGCGGCCGGCTACCGGATCGCGTGCTGGCGCGGCGACCGGCTGTGCCAGCAGGACGGGGCCAAGCGCGCCGAGCTTTCCCGCAACCTGCGGCTGCTGCTGGGGGACAAGCTCAGTCCCGTGGCCGAGCAGGAGGCGATCCGGGACTGGTTCCGGTTCTCCTCCTGCGAGGCCGTGGACGTCAACCGGATGCGGTTTCGGGCGAGGCCGCTGCGGCGGCTGGTCGAGATCCGGGGGCGCGAGCACCTGGAGGCGGCGCTGGCGGCCGGGAAGGGCGCGCTGCTGTGCAGCGCCCACTTCGGCTCGTACGACAGCGGCTTTTCTATGCTGACGCCGAGCGGGTTCCCGTCCACGACTATCGGTCGCTGGCAGCACAAGTACACCGTCGGAATGTCGGCGGGGGAGCGGAAGCTGTGGGAGGTGTTCTACGCCCGGCCGCTGCAGCGGCGTCGGCACCGGCCCAACCTCGAACCCTGGCCAGGGCGGCTCGATATCGCGACCAAGGCGGCGGCGACGCTGCGGGCCAACGAGGTGGTGACGATCTCGGTCGACGTGCCGCCGCTGGATGCCGACCGGGCGCGGGCCATCGAGGTCCCGTTCCTGGGCCGGACCGCCAGGCTGCTCCCGGGCGCGGCCACGCTCGCCAAGGTGACCGGGGCGCCGGTGCTCACGTGCTTCATGTTCCGGTCGGCCGACTACCGGCACCAGGTGCTCGAGATCTCCGCGCCGGTCCCGATGGACGGGAGCGTGCCCGCCGCGTTCGCCCGGTGCGCGGCCCAGGTGAGCGCGGCGATCACCAGGAGCCCGGCGAGCTGGCGTTACTTCGCCAGCCGGGGCGACCTCGCTGACCTGGAGCTGGTCGCACCGCAGGAGAAGGCACCGGCTGTCGGGCTGGTTCCGCTGGGAGGCGACGTCGTCACGCGCGAGGGGGCAGCCGACCAGATAGCGACCGCCGACTGAGGCTGGTCTAGATGGGGCTAGACCGGGGCTAGACGCCGACGGGGACGGTGGGATCGAAGGCGGCCCGGACGACGATCGCTTCCATCTCGCGGAAGGCGGCCTCGACCTGAGCCCGGGCGATGTAGTGGGCGTCGACCATCATCAGGACGTTGATGGTGTCCGGCGAATCCTGGATCAGGACGTTGCAGTAGTCCTCTTCGCTCTCCCGGAGCTTCCCACTCCAGCTTGCTCAGTGGCAACGCCGCCTCGATCTCGGCTGGCCCGCTCGGCGTCTGCCGCACGTCTCGCGGGGTGTCGAGCCGGATGTCGTTGTAGACGCAGTTGACGTCGACCGGCGCGCCTCGTTCCTCGCTGACCGAGGCGACGAGCTCGCGGATCTTGACCGGCTCGAAATAGCCGTGCTTGTAGGCCGTGAGCGAGGCGAAATAGGTGTGCCTGACGGCTTCGTCAAAGGTCAGGCCCCGGACGTCGATCACGCAGGGGGATGTCTGCGTGATCGGGCTGACGGTCTTGGCCAGCCTCGGCCTGAACCGGTTGTTGACGTAGACGCGGGGAACAGCCGGCGCGACGCCGGTGGCTTTGGTGAGCCCGACCGCGAACGCGGCGAGCAGCACCGGCGAGGTGTCGACGCGCGTGCGGGCGGCGATCGCCTGGATGGCGAGGAAGGCGGCGCGTGAGTCGAAGGTGAGCCGCCAGAACTGCTCGGCCGGCTTGTCGGCCTGGCTCTGGCGCCCGGCTGATCGGAATCGTCCGCAGGACGCGCCGCCAGTACTGCTCGGCCATCTGACTGCGGCGCTTGCCCTGCGGGCTGGCCTGCCACAGGGTCTGCTCCAGCGGTTCCATCGCGGTGATCGGGCCGCTGGCCGCGCGAGTGACCGGATCGCGGGCCGCCAGGTCCTCCTGCATCGCGAGCACGCCGAAGCCGTCGGTGACGATGTGGCTGAGCGCGCGGACCCGGTAGGCAGGTACCCCTCGGTGCATGAGGACCGCCCACTTGACTGGCCAGTCGTGGGCGAAGTCGTACTCGAGATCGTGATCTTCCCAGTTGGCTTCCATCGCCTTGCCGACTTCCAGCGGATCGGCGTCGTCGTCGAGGTCGACGATCCGAAGCTGGACCTTCCCCGACTCGTGTACTACCTGGGTGATGGGCACGTCGTCGTCAGGGACGATCAGCTTCGTGCGCATGGACTGATGGCGGCTCATCATGAAGCTCAGGTCGTCGGCCATGTCCTCGACGGTCGTGCCGGGCGGCATCGCGGCCAGGCCGGTCAGCCAGACGGGGCGCCCGGACGCTTCGAACGCGCGCCACATCGTCTGCTGGCCCCAGGTCAGGTGGCCGCTGCCCGAGCCTGCTCCGGTGAACGGAACGAGTAGGCCGTCGCCCACGCTCTCACCACCCGCCCGTCGCAGCCGTCACTGCGGTGCGCTCCACTCGCAACCGCAGTCATCTGAAACGGTACATCAACGTCAAGGACAGTCAACGGCGCGACATAGCGCAGGCGATCCCCGGTGCCGGACGGGGCGTCAGGGTTGCCAAACGGTAAGGGAGAACAAGCCAATCGAGTAGCAGACTGTACCTGGCGATGGTGCTACAAAGGTGACAGAGAGCCTTAAAATTAACGTATTTGTTGTCTCGTGCACATCAGGGGCAGGAGGTGAATGAGGCAATGACTTTTATCTTGAAGCGCAGCCCGCTGTAATCAATAACTAAGATGCTGTAACTAGCACTGAAAGGGCCATGTCGGGCGATGCGGACACTCGCTCTCCGGCATGGCCCTCTCGTGTCACGGCTGTTCCAGGCGCCACAGGAGTCACTTGCGACTGTAACGAAACGGTTAGGAACATCAAGCCTGTCGAGCACTGGTTAGGTATCTTGACGCCGCTATCAACTTAAAATAACGTCCTAAATCAGTTACAATTGGTATGTCTCTACATGTCAGCCTCATAAAGGAGGTGGATGGGGATGTTCATTCTCAAGGCCGGTAGTCTGTAACTCAGTTAACAAAAAGCGTTAAGTAGGGATGCGCCAGGTCAGAGGTGCAGGCTACGCACCTCTTGACGTGGCGCATGCCCGAAGTTGAGCCCTGCGTCCGAGCGAAAGGAGGTGACGAGGTCATGTTCATGCTTAAGCCTGCCAAGCTCTAACCGGTCCACGGACTGTCCCCGGCACCGGGGACAATGCCATGTCAGGAGGCGATACGCCCGTCTCCTGACATGGTCAGCGACCGCCCCGGCCTCTTCCCTGCGTCTGCCCCGGCCCGGCGTCTGCCCCGGCCTGTGTCTGCCCCGGCCCCGGCCCGGCGTCTGCGCTGACGAAAGGGCTAGGCTGACCGGGGTTTCCTGGACTTTCAGCGAGCGACGCTCGCCCTTAAATGCGAGGCCCTGACCGACGGGCAATCGCGGGCGCAGGCCGTTTCCGCGTCTCCGCTGTCGCTGCTCGGCCCCCGCACCCCGCACCCCGCACACCCCGCACCCCGCAACAGCGGCATGTACCTACCTGCTGTCGTTCGGAGGGCTGTTTCAACAGCACCATGGTCCTACTTACTGCTGTCCCAACGACAGTAAGTAGGACCATGCTGTCGTCAGGCACAGCCCCCCAACAGCAGCAGGGAGGGCCTTACTGCTGTTGGACCCGACCCGGGCCTGCGCCCGAGTAGCCCGCGAGGTGCGGGTGGCTCGGGAAGCTGGTGGGGTGCGGGGTGGGCGAGTCGGGCTCGGATTGCTCGTCCTGCAGGGCCGCCAGCAGCTCGTCGAGCCGCTCGTGGCTCTCGTCCCAGAACTTCTGGTAGCGAGCGAGCCAGGTGGTCACCTCGCGCAGCGGCGCGGCCTCCAGGCGGCTGAGCCGTGCCGTCGCCCGGCGAGCCCGCGACACCAGTCCGGCTCGCTCAAGCACTTTCAAGTGCTTGGAGATCGCCGGCTGGGAAACGCTGAACGGAGCGGCGAGTTCCGCCACGGTCGCCTCGCCCTCCGACAGCCGGATCAAGATCGCCCGCCTGATCGGGTCCGCAAGCGCGCCGAACACGACGCTGAGCCGGTCGTCCGCCATTTGGTAACCATCCAGTTCTAGAACTAACTAGTTATAGACTGCCTGCGGGATGGCATGCTGTCAAGCGGAGACCCCGGGCATATCGCAGCCTGAGGTGGTTGGTTGTCTGGAGTTCAGAAGGCGTCAAGCGGAGAGGAAGAGACCATGCGAGTCTTTGTCACAGGAGCAACCGGGGCAGTTGGACAGCACCTCGTTCCCGCGCTCATAGCGGCGGGACACGAGGTCACCGCCACCACGAAGACCCCAGGCAAGGTCACGCAACTGCGTGCAGCGGGCGCGACCCCGGTGGTCCTCGACGGGCTTGACCGCGACGCGGTGATCGCGGCGGTGCGGGCGGCCGCGCCCGAGGTGATCGTCCACGAGATGACCGCGCTGACCGGCATGCGGAACCTCCGCAATCCCGACAAGTTCTTCGCGGTCACCAACAAGCTGCGGACGCAGGGCACGGACAACCTGCTGGAGGCCGCGACCCAGACGGGCACCCGCCGGGTCATCGCCCAGAGTTATGTCAGCGCGAACGCGCGCACAGGCGGGCGGGTGAAGACAGAAGACGATCCCGTCGACGCAAACCCGGTCCCGACGGCCGCGCAAGCACTGGCAGCGATCAAGCACGTCGAGCAGACCGTTCCCCGGGAGGCGCCCGAGGGAGTCGTCCTGCGCTACGGCAGTTTCTACGGGCCTGGTGCCTCCGACGTCCTGCTGGACATGGTGCGCAGGCGACAGCTGCCGGTGATCGGCGGCGGTACCGGGATCTGGTCGTTCATCGAGATCGCCGACGCCGCGACCGCGACGCTGGCCGCTGTCGACCACGGCGCTCCGGGGGTCTACAACGTCGCGGACGACGACCCGGCGCCGGTCGCCGAGTGGCTGCCGTACCTGGCCGAGGTGGCGGGTGCGAAGCCGCCTCTGCGGATACCCGCGCGGCTCGGCCAGCTGCTCGCCGGGGAGTTCGTGGTCGCGCAGATGACCAGCGCGCGCGGGTCGTCGAACGAGAAGGCAAAGAAGGAACTCGGCTGGGCGCCGAGGTATGCAAGCTGGCGGGATGGCTTCCGCGCCTGGGTCGGTGCCGCGTAGGTCGGTGCCGCGTAGGTCGGTGCCGC
The DNA here is from genome assembly GCA_963737865.1 of uncultured Actinomycetota bacterium. Taxonomy (GTDB): domain Bacteria; phylum Actinomycetota; class Actinomycetes; order Streptosporangiales; family Streptosporangiaceae; genus Chersky-822. Next base: position 137,636 of record CAVTUG010000004.1, read on the forward strand.
GTAGGTCGGTGCCGCGTAGGCCCGCGCGTCCTAAGCCAGCGGTCAGTAGGCGCGGGCGAAAATCACCCGCTTGCCGTAGTCGGACGGCTTGCCGCAGCGGACGCAGGCGCCTTGCTCGGGTTCGCCGGCGAGCGGGATGCACCGGGGAGTAGCCGTGGTCTCCGCCTTGATCTCGTCCTCGCACGCCCGCTCGCCGCAGTGCAGCGCTAGCGCCCAGCCGGTCGCGACGGCGGCGGTGAACTCCGGCCACGAATCCACCGTGACGGTGTGCTCGTCACGGAAGTCGGCGGCCCGCCGGGTCAGCATCGCCTGGAAAGCGGCGAGCTCGGCGGCGAGCAATTCCGGTGCCTGGCCGAGCGGGATGGGCTCCTTGGCGGTGACCGGGTCCGGGTAGCCCAGCCGGCAGGACATCAGCGCGGTGCCGGCAGCCAGGTCACGCGGGCCGAGCTCGAGCCGGAGCGGCACGCCCCGCATCTCCCAGTCGTTGAACTTGAAGCCCGGCGACAGCTGCGGCCGATCGTCGACGTGCGTGCGAACGCCCGCCCGGCCCAGCGTGGCGGCGAGCTCGGTGGCGGCCGCCTGCGTCGCCTCGGCCTGGTCGCCTCGGCCGATCGGCACGATGACGACCTGGTAGGGCGCCAGCGCCGGAGGCAGCACGAGGCCCTTGTCGTCACCGTGGGTCATGATCACGCCGCCGACCATCCGGGTGCTCATGCCCCAGGAGGTGGTGCGGCACAGCTCGGCCGTTCCGCTCTCACCGGTATAGGTGATCCCGAACGCCTTCGCGAAGTTCGTGCCCATGAAGTGCGACGTACCGGCCTGCAAGGCGCGCCCGTCCCGCATCATGCCCTCGATCGTGAACGTGCGCTCGGCCCCGGCGAACCGCTCTCCCGGTGTCTTCTCGCCCGGCACGGTGGCCAGGGCTGCGGCCTCCACGGCCACATCCTGGTAAAAGCCCAGCGCCAGCATCGTCTCGGCGAGGGCGTCGGCCGCCGTCGCGTGCGCGGTGTGGCCCTCCTGCCACAGGAACTCGCTCGTGCGCAGGAACATGCGCGGCCGCATCTCCCACCGGAGCACGTTCGCCCACTGGTTCAGCAGCAGCGGCAGATCGCGGTGCGAGCTGATCCACTTGGCCATCATCTCGCCGACGATCGTCTCCGACGTCGGCCGGATGACCAGGGGCTCTTCCAGCTCCTTGCCGCCGGCGTGGGTGACCGTGAACAACTCGGGCGCGAAACCCTCGACGTGCTCGGCTTCGCGCTGCATATAACTCTGCGGTATTAGCAATGGGAAATATGCGTTCTGGTGGCCAGTCGCCTTGATCCGGCTGTCCAGGTCGGCCTGCAGCAGTTCCCAGATCCGGTAGCCGTAGGGCCTGATCACCATGCTGCCTCGGACCGGCCCCCGGTCCACCAGCTCGGCGCGGAAGACCAGGTCGTTGTACCAGGCCGAGAAGTCCTCGCTCTGCGGGATTACGCTGCGCTCGTCGCGTGCCATGATGCTCAGGTTACCGAGCGGCCAACCGGTTTTCCCGTGCTGTCACAGCTCGTACCGGCTGTACCAGCAGACGGTCGGCATCCTGGGCGGCGGGACGGCATTCCTGTTGGCGGGCAAGACCAGGTTGCGCGAGCTTGTTCCAAGGACTGGCTGACCCTGCCTTCAGGCGGACGGCTTCTCCCAGACCGAGACGTGCGAGCCGCTGTCCGAGGTGAAGGGCGCTCGGTTCCAGCCGGCCCAGCGCTCGCGCAGCCGGAGTCCCGCGAGCCGGGCCATCAGGTCGAGTTCGGAAGGCCAGACATAGCGGAACGGAATCGTCCGGTACTCGCCCTGTCCGCCGCTGAACTCGACGTAGTGGCCGTCGTACCGCTGGGTCGCGAAGTCGTGGCTGTAGGACACGATCCGTCCGGGCCGGCCCGGTAGCCGAGGATGTCCTGCCCGGCGGGGAGGGCGCGCAGCGGCGGGATGGCCGTCTCGATCACGAAGCAGCCGTCCGGCGCGAGGTGCCCGGCGACGTTGCGGAAGCAGGCGACCTGGGCGTCCTGGGTGGTCAGGTTGTTGATCGTGTTGAAGACCAGGTAGGCGAGTGCGAAGGAGCAGGCGACCTTCGTCGTGGTCATGTCGCCGATGGTGACGTCGACGGCGTCGCCGCCCGGCTTGGCCCGGAGCATTCTGACCATCGCCCGGGACAGCTCGATGCCGTGCACGGCCACGCCCGCGCGGGACAGCGGCAGGCCGATGCGGCCGGTGCCGATGGCCAGTTCCAGCGCCCGCCCGTCGCCCGCTAGCGCGGCGAGGAAGCTAACCGCCGGCTCGATCGCTTCCGGCTGGTTCATGCGGTCGGCAGGATCGTCGTATCCGGCCGCGACCAGCGCCCCGAAGTACCCGTCTGAATCATCCACGGCCGAGAACATAGTCCGCCGGGACGGGCGGCGGCCAGCCCTTTTCCAGCTCGGGGGTCGTCCCCTGATCGTCCGTTAGGGTGCTGCGGTGACTGACTTGTTCCCGCTCACCGAGCCCTATGACCACGGAATGCTGGAGGTCGGCGACGGCAACCAGCTGTACTAGTCCTTGAACACCTCTTCGGTGAACCACTTCCAGGTCCGGGGGATGCCGACCTCGCGGGCTACGGACGGCTCGAAGCCGAGCAGCTTGTGCGCCAGGTCGTAGGAGGCGAAGTTGCGGCCCACCTCGCCGGCCCGCTTGGGCCGGTACTCGATCGGGTGTGCGGGCGCGCCTGCGGCCTGACGGCACAGGTCGGCGAGGTCCTTGACGGCCGTCTCGACGCCCGACGCGGCGTGCAGGACGGTGCCGCCGGGGACGTCCTTTTCAAGCCCGAGCTGGAGTGCCGTGGAGATGTCGTCGACATGCACGTAGTCGCGAGACGCCGACCCATCGCCGTAGATGGTCATCGGCACGCCGTTGCGGATCGACTCGAAGAAGACGTTGATCACGCCGCGTTTGCGGGCGCACCACGGCCCGTAGACGTTGCCGAACCGGATCGCGACGGTGCGGATGCCGTAGGTCTTGGCGAACGCGTGCGCGTAACCCTCGCCGGCCAGCTTGCTGGCGCCGTAGGGCGAGATCGGCTTGGGCAGCGACTGCTCGTTGACCGGCGGCGTGGCGTCGCCGATCAGCGCTCCGCCTGTTGACGCCAGCACCACGCGGTCGATGCCTGCACGCCGGGCAGCGTCGAGGACACGGAACGTGCCGAGCGCGTTGACCTCGAAGTTCATCGCCGGGTCCTGGACGGAGCCGATCACCGAGCCGGCCGCGGCCAGGTGGATGATCGCCCCAGCGCCGTCGAGCGCCTCGTCCATCGCGCTCGCGTCGCGGATATCGCCCTTGACCAGTTCGGCGTCCACGTCGGCCAGGTGCGCGGCGTCGCCCGTGCTGAGGTTGTCGATCACCCGTACCCGGTAGCCGCTCGCCACCAGCCGCCGCACCAGCGTCGCACCTACGAAACCGGCACCGCCGGTCACCAAGATTCCGTCAGTAGCATCCACAAGAGGGGGAGTGTAGCGCCAACGCGTTTCGGGCAGTCGCGTTTCGCGCGCATCGTCAGCCTCACGCCCGCGCCGAGGCGCCCGCGTGCCCGGCCCACAGCAGCATGGTCCTACTTACTGCTGCAGGCGGGCGGGTTTCGGCAGCACCATGGTCCTACTTACTGCTGTCGGGACGACAGTAAGTAGGACCATGCTGTCGTTGAACATCGGTGGGCCGGGGGCTGTGGCCCGCTTTGGTGCTGTTGCCGGGCCGGCGTTAGGCGCGGGTTGAGCTCACTTGGTGGACGAACTCCTCGACGGCCGGGAAGGCGAGGTCCGGGCGGTCGCGGAAGATAGCGTGCCGAGCGTCGGGCAGCCGGATCAGGCGCGTTGTCTCGGCGGGCAGGCGGTCGGCCAGGTCCTCGACGACGGTCAGCGGGCACATCGGGTCGTCTTCACCAGCCAGGATGAGCACCGGGCTGGTGACCGCTTCGAGCAGGCTCCAGGGGCTGAATCGCGCGGCCTCGTCGCGGAAGAAATGCAGGCTGACCTCGGTCGTCTGGATAGACCTGGCCTGCGCCTGGCGCAGCTCTTCGGCGGACATCGGCTTGCTGCTGTAGAGCGGGCGGCAGACTCGGCGGAAATCGGCGAGTGATTCCCCGCTGAACTCGCTGAAGTCGCGTTGTGCGACCTTCGCTGCTTCGTCTCCGCCCAGGCGGCGGAAAATTTCCACGCTCTGGTTGTAGCCGGAGCGCCCGCCGGTCGTATTGGCGAGAATGATGCCGCCAGCGTGACCGGGAAAGAGCCCAGCGTAGGTCAGGACCACGCGACCACCGAAGCTGCTGCCCAGGACGACGGGCCTGACCAGGCCGAGGGCGTCGCACAGTCGCCTGAGATCGGCGGCCCAGGTCCGAAGGTTCCAGAACTCGGGGGAACTGGCGTCGCTGCGGCCGTGCCCGCGCTGGTCGTAGTAGACGATCTGAAACTGGTCGGCCAGCGGCGCTAGGACGGCCTTCAGGTTGATGTGGTCTAAGCCGGGGCCGCCGTGGACGGCTACGAGAGTGGGGCGCTCGACGACGGTGCCTGCGCCGGGAAGTACCGACGGTCCAGACACGTCGAACCAGAGCGTCACGTCGCCTACGTTGATTCGCATTGGCCTCTTCCGCCAGTTTACCTGACATTCCGGACGTTAATCGTCCGCAAACTGCTCTAGGGTGCAGCCGTGAGCGACTACACGATCAAGGCACTGGGGCCCGATACCTGGGATGCGTTCGCGGCGCTGGCGCAGCGGCATAACGGCGGGGGCTTTGGCTGCTGGTGCACGTGGTTCCACCGGGAGACTCATGCTGGTCCGGATGCGAAGTCGACGTGCCTCGCAGGGGAGCCCGGCGCGTCCGCCGCGTCCGCCGCGTCCGGCTCGCCGTGGTGCGACGCCTGCGCCTACGGCACCGTCAGCAGCGGACGCACGCCGTCACCCAGGTGCGGGCTCCCGTCGGGGCGAGTCGTCAAGGAGCAGCTGGTCAAAGAGGGCAGGGCGCACGCCGCGCTGGTGTTCGACGGTGCGGTCGCGGTGGGCTGGTGCCAGTACGGCCCGCCAGCGGAATTGCCGGGCATCCACCATCGCAAGGACTACGAAGCAGCTCTGGGGGAGCTGCCCGACTACCGGCTGACCTGCTTCTTCGTGGACAGGAAGTACCGGCGCAAAGGTGTGGCGAGGGCCGCGCTGCACGGTGCGCTGGAGCTGATCGCCCAGGCCGGCGGCGGCGTGGTGGAAGCGTATCCGCAGGACCTCGGCGACAAGAAAGTGTCGGCGACCTTCCTGTACGGCGGCACCCGGCAGCTCTTCGAGCAGGCTGGCTTCAGCTACGACCGGCCCAAGGGCAAGAACCACTGCGTGATGACCACGACAATCCAGGCCGAGACTCAGCTAGCCTAGCGGCCGGTCGAGCCCCGGCTGAGGCCCAGCAAACTCACAACGACGGCGCTGCAGCGCCAGCAAACTCGCAACGACGGGGCGGGCCGAGGTCGTTTCTGGGACATCGTGGCGGATGGAGGTGCTGGTGTGCGATGGCTGCGGGCGAGCGGCGAGGCGGAGATGGTGGCGTTGTTCGTGCGCACCGAGCTGGCCTCCGACCGCTGGCACGACGACCTGCAGGCGCTGCTGGACCAGGCGGGAATCTCCGCCGAGGTCGTCACGAAGCCCGACCTCGATGACGAGGCCGGGAACCAGGCGCGGCGATGGCTGCTCACCGGCAAGCGCGGCTATAGCGATCGCACCGACTACTTCGAGGGGTTCCCCGACGATGTGACCTGGCAGTGGATGGCGATCTCCGCCGACGAGCTCGCCAAGGTCCGGTACATCGAATACGACTACTGGAACGAACTGTCAGGCGGCTCCCGCCTGCCGGTCGACGCCGCTACCCGCATCCGCGCCGGCGTGACGCCGTTCATGATCCCCAACCATCGGGTGCTCGACCTGGCGCAGGCGGTCGCCGAGGGGGCACAGTTCCCGCCGCTGATCCTGGTCACGACTGGTCCGGGTGGAGACGTAGTGCTGCTGGAGGGCCACGTCCGGCTGACCGCGTTCATACTGGCGCGTGAGTGGCTGCCGCCGGAACTCGAAGTGCTGGTCGGGTCCTCAGCGGGAATGGCTCGCTGGGACTGCTGGTAGCCGCCCCGCCAGCCGGCCGCTAGCGGATACTGAAGCAGTTACTTGACTGTTGGGGGATCGTGCGCTAATACTTAAGCGCATGCTTGATCAAGTGGCGGAGCTGGACCGGGTGTTCCAAGCGCTGGCTGACCCGGGCCGGCGGGTGATGGTGGAGCGGCTGAGCCGTGGTCCGGCGTCGGTGAGCGAATTGGGCAAGCCGCTGGCGATGTCGCTGGCGGCCGTCCTGCAGCACGTGCAGGTGCTGGAGGCCAGCGGCCTGGTGCGGTCGCAGAAGACAGGCCGGACCCGCATCTGCACCATCAACCCGACGGCGCTGCACTCGGCTGAGTCGTGGATCGCCGAGCGGCGGGCGCTGTGGGAACGGCGCCTGGACCGGCTGGGCGATTACCTATCGGACACGCAGGAGGAGAACCGATGACCACACGTTCTGTTATCTATGACACGTTCACGATCGAGCGGACGTACCCGGCGGTGCCGTCGAGAGTGTTCGCCGCGTTCGCTTCGGCGCAGGCCAAGAGCGTCTGGGGAGACACCGGCGGCCTGGAGCCTGCGGACGGCGAGGCCGGGATCGCCGAGTTCGACTTCCGGCCCGGCGGGCGCGAGCGCTTCGGGGTCGAGGCGGGCGGCACCACCTATCGCTACGACGCCCGCTACTACGACATCGTCCCTGACCAGCGGATCATCTACGCCTACGAGATGTACGCCGGGGACGCGCGGATCTCGGTGTCGGTCGCCACGATCGAGTTCGCCAAGAGCGGTGACGGCACGGCGCTGACCGTCACCGAGCAGGGTGCCTACCTGGACGGTATCGACGGGGCGCAGGCGCCTTCGCTGCGCAAGGGCGGAACGGCCGGGATGCTCGACAACCTCACCGGCTACCTGGCAGCACACGACGCGCCGTGACTCGGCACGCACAGCTAATCTGCTGGCGTGGCAGAGCGGATGCGCGGAGAATTTGCCCGGCCGACCTTCGACCGCCTTGTGGTGGATGCGATGGAGCCGGTGGAGGATAATTTCCTCCGGGTAATGCAGTTTGTACTTTCGTGAGGTACGCAGAACGCGTCAGGAAGGTATAAAGCGTGGGCGATACGAGCACCGGAACTGGAAAGGTGGTCGTGAACAGGTCGATGTCCCTTGACGGCTTCATCGCCGCGCCCGGTCACAAGATGGACTGGGGCAATGGCCGTCAGCTCACCGACTTCGTGACGCGGGACGTGGTCAACGAGGTGGCGGCAGCTACCGGCTCCATGCTCGTCGGCCGGCGGACCTGGCAGGTAGGCGACGAGATGGAGGCCGAGGAGCCGGGCAGCACGGACTACCCGTTCTCCGGACCGTTCTTCGTCCTTACCCATCGGCCGCCGGAGGAGCCCGAGCCGGACACCACGTATCTCAGCGGCGACATCGGAGAGGCGGTCGCGACGGCACTGGCCGCTGCGGGCGGCAAGGACCTGGAGATCCTCGGCGCGGACGTGGCCGGCCAGGCTCTGGAGCGCGGGCTCGTCGACGAGATCCTGGTGTACGTGCTGCCGGTGCTGCTCGGCGACGGCATCCCCTTCTCGGCGCCGGGCCTGTCCCGGGTAGACCTGGAACCGGTCAGCAGCAGGCAGTCGGGCGACTGCACCATCCTCCGGTTCCGCGTCCGCAAGTAGCGTGCGGCGCGGGCGGCGGGCGGCTTGCGGTTAGGATCCGGGGGTCGGTGCGGCGAGCTCGGCTAGGTGGTGCAGCGAGTTGATGAGGTGCTCCGGACCGAACGGCGGGAACGGGATGCCTCTGTCGCGGATGTACTGCGGAACCCCTGACCAGTCGTAGGTGAGCGTGACCTCGGTCTCTGACGGGCCGAGCGGGGTCAGGTCGTAGCGCCAGAGCCAGCCGCCGAACTCCAGCTGGCCGTCGCCCAGCTGCTGCCCGGTCAGCCAGCCGATGGCGCGGGGCGGGTCGAGGACCTGGACCTTGTTGACCGTCTGGTAGTCACCGTCGGGATGATTCGCGTGGTACATGCCCATCCGGAAGATCTGACCCGCCTCGGTCAGCGGCGCCCGGTCGACAGCTGCCTGAACCCAGCCGGTGCCGTCGATCGCAGCATGGGTAGCCGGGTCCGCCAGCATCGCGAACACCGTGGTGACGGGCACGGCAACAGTCAGGGTGGCGCTCACGTTCTCCTGGTCCACGGGTGTGCACGCTCCTTTTCAGCTCATCTTGAGGGACGTTCTCGATAGGCAGACGACGCGGCGAGGCGGAACTCATCGGACGTGCGGGCGCAAGCGGTGCCTCCGCCGATCCTGCTCGTGCGCGACGCAATGGGCACGATAAACCGAATGCGTGCCCCTGAACAGCAGGATGGTCCTACTTGCGGCCTGGTTTGACATCATGGGCAGCGAGCATGATCAGGCCGGCTGAAGGCTGAGGAGACGGAGCGGTGACTCGAATACGGCCAGCCGCCTGGCTCGTCGCCGCCGTTGCACTGTTCCTGCTGGCCGTGGCGGGCTATGCCCTGCTCGTCCACGCGTACCCGCAGTACTACTGGAAGCAGATCGACACGGCCGTCTACCGGGACGGCGGTATCGCTGCGCGGAACCAGCCGGCGATGATCTACGTGCTGCGGCTCGGGGCGGCGAAGCTGCCGTTCACCTACACGCCGTTTGCCGCGCTCCTGTTCGCTGCGGGGAGCGGTGTGTCGTTCGCGACCTGGCAAGTCGGGATGGCGGTGCTCACGATCGGGCTGCTGCCGGTGGTGGCGTACCTTTCCCTGGGACTCGCCGGGCGGCCGGCCTGGCCAGGGCGGCCGCGGCGGTTGCGATCGCCGCAGTGGGCCTCTGGCTCGAGCCGGTAGCGATGACACTGTTTTTCGGGCAGATCAACCTCGTGCTGCTGGCCCTGGTGGTGGGCGATCTCGCGCTGCCGGACCGCATCAAGGGCAAGGGCATCGGAATCGGGCTGGCGGCGGGGATCAAGCTCACGCCGCTGATCTTCATTCCGTATCTGCTGTTCACGGGGCGGGTAAAGGCCGCGGCGGTCAGCGCGGTGACGTTCGCGGTCACGGTAGGACTTGGGTTCGCGGTGCTGCCGCACGCCTCCGCGGTCTACTGGGGCGGGAAATTCGCCCAGCTGGAGGGCAAACCCTTCCACCTGGAAAACCAGTCCCTGAACGGCGTCATCCTGCGCCTTACCCACGCCGGCCCCGACACGCACGCGTACTGGCTGGTCGCGGCGGTCGTCGTCGGCATCGCCGGGCTCGCCACCTCGATACTGGCGAGCCGGCGTGGCCACGAGCTACTCGGCCTGGTCACGTGCGGCGCGACCGCCCTGCTGGTGTCCCCGATCTCCTGGTCGCACCACTACGTTTACGTGGTACCGGCACTTGTCCTCGCCGCGTACGGGCCACGCCGCCTCGGCTACCGGATCCTCGGTGCCGCGCTGGTGGTGGGCCTGTTTGGCTGGTGGCCGCTGCGTCTTGAGAACGTGGGCGGCCCTCAGCGTCGGTTGCTGCCGCGCGGGCTGCTGGTTCTCGCGCCGAACCGCGGCAACGCCCGGGCGGCAGTCGAGCTCACCTGGAGTGGGCTGGATTTGATCGTTGGCAACTACTACGTGCTCACCCTGCTCGTGTTCATCGCGGCCACCGCAGTCGCCCTGATGCTTACCCGTCGCCTCAGGCCTGTGCCTGGCCTGGTCGCGGCGGCGGGATGGGTCAGCCTGGTTCGGTGTCGGCGTCCCGGGACGAAAGGGGGAAGGCGTCGGCGATGGACATGTTGGGGTTGCGGGTGGTCCAGTCCAGGACCTCAATCCCGTTGAGGCGTTCCAGGACGTACCTGTCGCTGCGGAGCCAGATCGCCTCGGTCACGCGCCTGCCGGCCTGGTAGTCCCGGATGAACTCCACCACACGGGAGTGCTGGGTGACCTCTTCGTGGGTGGTGGTGACTTTCAGTTCTCTGCTGATGGTCGTGCTCAGGGACGCGCCAAACCCCTTGAAGCCGAAGCTGGCCTCGGCGGTGACCGAGATACTGGTGGTGTCCTCGACGGTCCGGGCATTGGTGGTGGTCAGGCCTACCGTGGTTTCCTCCCTGTGGCGGTAGTCCGAGGCGCCGCCGTGCTCGTAGGAATAGACACGCTCCCAGAAGCCGAACCGGCGCAGGATGTAGTAGGGGTTCTCCTGGGCCTGGCGCTGTCGGCCGAGGAGGGGGTCAGCGACTAATGGGAAGGGGTAGGCCATCGCCCCGACTTCGACCGGGTTGGTCCTCGCGGATGGCGTGGGCTGGTAGCTGGTCATCCGGTGGATGTCGCCGATGCTCACGTCGGTGATGTCGGGCAGGTCGATAACGCGCCTGTACTCATCCTCGACTTCTAAGAACCAGTGCTGTGCGTTGGCATGGGAGCTGTCAGCCTTGGTCCACTGCTCGAGCGTGGTCGACGGCGCGGTGCTCCAGTTGCGGAGATTCGCCAGCAGCTGGCTCCTGCCGTTGATGATCTCGAAGAACGGCGCCCTGGTCGTGTCGGCGCCCGCGAGGTGCAGCATCCACTGCTGCGCCGGGTTACTGCTCAGCGGCTGCAGGCGGTACTGCTCCAGGTGCCAGCCCGGGTTGGTGCTGTTGTCGGTCACGTTCACCACCAGGCCGCTGCCCTTGTTTGCCAGCAGATACGCACCGAAGTCGAGCGGGAAGACATGCCAGATCTGGCTGCGCCGATTGGCGGTGGACGGGGCCTGGAGCTGCCACAGCTCAAGCTGCGCGCTTTCGCTGGCGCTGTATGCTCTGACGTTCATGTAAAGGCCACTGCGCCTGTTCCGGATCCGATAGGACCTGCCGGCCTGGATCTGCATGATGGTAACTCTTTCACTCGTCGAAGTCGGGAACCGATGCTCCCATAATCCCTTTCTGGGTTTACCTCAGCAATACCGTCAGGCGATGAGGAGACCGCCTTTCGGATGATGGGAGTATCTGACGCTTCCGCTACGGTTCCGGTCACGTCCGGGCGAATGGTGCATGAAAAGACCATCACGCGGTCTATGTGAGATTTCAGGTGCCGATAGCCTCGATTGTCAATTTGCTGCCGGCGGCACGCCCTACCCGCATCTCGAGGTGGTAAGGTAAGTGGAAATGCTGAGTAGGGATCGCTCGCCACGAGCACGGTTATGGTTATTTAAACACCGCCGGGCATCATTGAGAGCACTAGCGCTGATCGCCTTGGCGGGCGCTGGCTTAACCGGGTGCACTTCGGGCGGCGGGAACCTCGGCAGGGTACATGGGGGTGTCCCGGTCAGGGGCGGTACCGCCTATTTCGCCGAGCAGCCGCTGACTACTCCGACGTATATCTTCCCGCTTATCTCTGGCCAGTATTACACCGAAGCCAATACCAGCGACCTTCAGACGCTGCTGTACCTGCCCTTGTACTGGTACGGGGACAAGGGCAGCACCTCGATTGACTACCAGCTGTCGATCGGCAATCCACCCGTCTACAGCGACGGCAACCGGGTGGTCACGATCAGGCTGAAGCACTACGTCTGGTCCGATGGCGAGACGGTGAGCGCCCGCGACGTCGGGTTCTGGATCAACCTGCTCAAGGCCAACAAGGATCACTGGGCGAACTATGTCCCAGGCGGGTTCCCTGACAACGTGGTGTCCTGGCAGGCCGTCGGCCCAGCCACGATCCGGCTCCGCCTGAACTCGGGGTATAACCCGTTCTGGTTCACCTACAACGAGCTTTCCCAGATAACCCCGCTCCCGCTCGCGTGGGACCGGACCTCGCTCAGCCAGCCCGCCCCGTCGTCATCGGCGAGTCTGCCGGACGCGACTCCGGCGGGAGCGCGAGCCGTATTCGGCTTCCTGAATGGCCAGGCGACCATGGTCGCTGGCTACGCGTCGAGCCCGATCTGGCGCGTGGTCGACGCCCCGTGGCGGCTGATCAGCCTGACCAGTGCCGGAACGGCCACCTTCGTGCCCAACCGCAGCTATGACGGCCCGCTGAAGCCGCAGCTGGCGAAGTTCGTCGAGCTTCCTTTTACCTCGGCCGCTGCCGAGTTCTCCGTGCTCAGCGCGGGAAGTGCCGTCGGCGGGCCTGGCACTGCCGGCGAGCAGGTCTCGGTCGGCTACGTGCCAGACAATGACCTGCCCCAGCAGCCGGCGCTGCAGGCCCAGGGGTATCAGCTGGTGAGAGATATCCCATTCGGGTTCGATTACTTCGAGCCTAATTTCAATAATCCAGTAGTGGGACCGATTCTGCGCCAACTCTACTTTCGTCAGGCATTCCAGCACCTGGTCAATCAACCAGGGTGGATTCGCGCCTACTATGCCGGCCTTGGCGCTCCCACGTACAGCCCGGTGCCGGCCCAGCCGGCCAATCCCTACGCGGACGCCAGGGCGTCGGTCAATCCCTACCCATTCAGCGTGCGGGCGGCCAGGGCGCTTCTCGCCGCGCATGGCTGGAAGATCGTCCCGGGGGGAGTGAGCACCTGCGTCAGGCCGGGGACCGGGGCCACCCGGTGCGGTATGGGCGTCAAGGCTGGCCAGCCACTCAAGTTCACCCTCATGTATCCCAGCGGGCTCCCCTACACCGACGGCTCGATGGTGAACCTGCAGTCGGTGGCTCGGCAGGTCGGCATCCAGATCTCCCTGGACATGGTGACGTCCGCCACCATCGCCCAGACGATCGAGCCCTGCGCGTCATCCAGCCCCAGTTGCTCGTGGCAGCTCGGCCAGTACGGTGCCGCCTGGCTTTTCCAGCCCGACCACTATCCAAGCGGTGACGAGATCTTCCAGACCGGCGCGCTCGGCAACGTCAACAACTATTCCAGCCCCGCGATCGACAGGCTCATTGCCGCAACGACGTCCGGCCCGACCAGTCATACCCAGGCGGCACTCGATGCCTACGCCGATCGGGTCAGGCTGGAACTGCCAGATTTCTGGCAGCCGAGCCCCGGTACCATGCACGCCGTCCAGGCCAATCTCCGTGGCTTCACGCCCAACGCCTATGGCTTCATCAATCCTGAGGAGTGGTACTTCACGAAAGATCCGGGCTGACATGGCTGGATACCTGGTTCGCAGGAGTATTCAGGCCGTCGTCGTCGTGCTGGGAGTCACGGCCGTCACTTTCCTGCTCGAGCAGCTCATCCCTGGCAGCCTGGCCCGCGCGATCCTCGGCCCGCGTGCCAGCGCCGCCGAGATCGCGCTCTTCGACCGCGTCAACGGACTCGACCGGCCGCTCATCGAGCAGTACCTGACCTTCCTCGGCCACCTCGCCCGCGGTGACCTCGGCTATTCCTACCGGCTTAACCAGAGCGTCGACGCGCTCGTGCTGCATCAGCTGCCTGACGACCTGGTGCTTGTCGGCACCTCACTCGTGCTGGCCCTGGCCATCGCTGTCCCGCTCGGCATCGCCCAGGCTGTGCAGCGGGGCCGGATGATCGACCACGCTGTTACCTCGACCCTGGTGACGCTGTACTCCATGCCGGCCTACTGGCTGGCGCTCCTGCTCGTCGCCTGGCTGTCGATCGCGGTCCATGCCTTCCCCCCGCAAGCACCGCAGGCGGCCAGCATCGGCGGACTGCTCGCCGACCCGCGTGCACTAGTGCTGCCTGTGCTCACGCTGACGTTGGTGAACCTAGCCCTATTCAGCCGGTACGTGCGGGCCTCCGCCATATCGACCCTCGCGCAGGACTATGTGCGGGTGGCCAGGGCCAAAGGACTGCCAGCCAGGCTGGTGCTCTCCCGGCACCTGCTTCGCAACTCGCTCGGCCCGGTCGCCACGCTCCTTGGCCTGTCCCTGCCCGCCGTACTGACCAGCGGCGTGATCGTCGAGTACTCCTTCAACCTCCCGGGGGTTGGCCTGACGTATTACACCGCCGCGGTCAACGCCGACTATCCGGTCGAACTCGGCATCACCGTCATCGTCGGGATCGCGACCGCCCTCGGCAGCCTGGTCGCTGACGTCATGTACGCGGTACTCGATCCGAGGGTCCGCTATGCCTGACCGCTCACCGGCAGCCCACGGCAGCCGCCGTGGTCTCGGTCTCGGCGGTCTGGGCATGGTCCTGGCCCTGGCCGCCTTCTGCTTCCTCGGACCCTCGCTGTACCACACCAATCAGATCCAGGCGAACATCGGGCTGACCAACTTTCCGCCGGGGCGCGGCCATCCCCTCGGCACCGACAGCAACGGCTATGACATTCTGGGCCGGCTGATGAAGGGCGGCCAGACCACCTTGGAGGTTGGTATCGCCGTCGCCGTTCTCGCCACGGCCTTCGGCATTGCCTGGGGCGCTCTGTCCGGCTACACCGGGGGAATCACCGACGCGATCATGATGCGGACCGTCGACATCGTGCTGGCGATCCCCGCGCTCTTCGTGCTCGTCTACCTGTCCTCGGTGTTCCGGCCTACCGCCGGGCTGCTGATCCTCGTGCTGTCGATGCTGTCGTGGCTCGTTCCCGCCAGGCTCGTGCGCGGCGAGACGCTCAGCTTGCGCACCCGCGCGTTCGTCGAAGCAGTGGCCGTGATGGGTGGCGGCAGGATCCGGGTGATAGTTCGCCACCTCACCCCGAATGCCTTCCACACTATCGCCGTGAGCGCCACCTTCGGGGTCGCCGACGCGGTCATCATGCTGGCGACCCTCAGCTACCTGGGCCTTGGCCTGCCGCCGCCGGCGGCCACCTGGGGCGGAATGCTTTCTGCGGGCACCACCTACCTGCTGGACGGCTACTGGTGGGAGGTCTATCCGGCGGGGCTCCTGATCATGCTCACCGTCATCGCGTTCAACCTCATCGGCGACGCGCTCTCCGGCTCGATCGACACCAGGCCTAGTGCGTTCTGACAATGCCAGGAGTATCTCCATGACAACCGATACCCAGCCGTCAGCGCGATCGGGCTGGACCCGGAGACTGTGGGCGGAGATTGAAGGGACATTCCAGGCGATACTCGATCACCCGTTCATTTGCGGGCTGACCTCAGGAACCCTGGAACCGGCCGCGTTCTATTACTTTCTCTGCCAGGACCACTGCTACGTAAGCGAGACCCCGAAAGCGATCAGCGTGCTTAGCGCGAAAGCGCCAACGGCTGCGGCCCAGGCGATGCTCGCAAGCCATGCCGCCGAATCGCACAATATCGAGCTCGCGCTGCACCGGGACCTTGCGGTGGCTATCGGGGAGGAGACGGCTGGTCTCGCCGAGGCCCAGGCGTCCCCGACGACTCGCGCTTACCTCAGCTTTGTGCTCTCTACTGTGTACCGGGCCGATTTCGCGGTCGGGCTCGCCGCCGTCTTGCCCTGCTACTGGCTCTACGCCGAAGTCGGACGCCATCTTGGCGGCATCGGCTCGCCCAATCCTGTCTACCAGAACTGGATCAATGCCTACTCAGATCCCCTTTACCATGGTGACGTGATCGCGGCGCTAAGCCTGGCCGACGAGGTGGGCAGTGACCTAGCCGATGTCACTGAGAGATCAGCTCGCGCCCATTTCGCGATGGGAGCCCGCTATGAATGGATGTTCTGGGATGCTTCCTGGCGCGGCGAGGTGTGGCCAATCTAATTGCCAGGGTGGTTGACTGGAGGCGATCCTGCCGGGATCTGCCATCACTTTTTTGTGATCGAGGAGCCGATGACCGCCGCGAGCCGCCGTGCCAGGGAAGACGCGCTGCCCTTGTCCGCCGATAGCCGCGGTCCGGCAGAGGGGACCGACGGACCGGCCGTCCGGCTGGCCGCAGTGGCGCGGACGTTCGGGCAGACGGTCGCGGTGTCCGGAGTAGACCTGGAGGTCCCGCTGCACGGCCGTCTCTCCATCGTCGGCCCGAGCGGGTGCGGAAAATCGACCCTGCTAGCACTGATCTGCGGGCTTGATGAGCCGGGGGAGGGCTCGATCAGCGTGCTCGGCGCGCACACCGCCGCCCAGCGGTTACGCCGGTGCGCCTGGATGCCGCAGAGCGACCTGCTGCTCCCGTGGCGCGATGTCCTTGGCAATGCCGCCCTGGCACTGGAGAACCAGGGCGTTGCCCGGCGTGCCGCGCGGGAGCGGGTCGCGCACCTGGCCGGGCGGTTCGGGCTGGCCGGTTTCGAACGTCACCTGCCGTACCAGCTTTCCGGCGGCATGCGGCAGCGCGTCTCCTTCCTGCGAACGCTCGTGGCCGGCAAAGAGGTCCTGCTGCTTGACGAGCCGTTCGGCGCGCTCGATTCGATCACCCGCGCGGAGATGCAGCGCTGGCTACGCGATGCGCTCGACTCCGAGCCTCGCACGACTGTGCTGGTCACTCATGACGTCGAAGAGGCTCTCCTGATCGGCAAGCAGGTAGCGGTGATGTCGGCTAGACCCGGGCGCATCGTGGCGGAGTTCACCGTGGAGCTGCCGCCCGCCAGCAGCCGCCGCGAGCTCCTGCGCCACCCCGCGTTCACCGACCTGAGGGATGAAATATTGTCGCTGCTCGAGGCATCGGCGTGACTACTGCACCTCCGCGCCCGGCGGCCGGAGCCGTCGAGAACACGGCGGTCGCCCACCGTCTGGCACTCTCAGCTCGGCAACTGCTGCCCGCCGCGGGCATACTCGCCGGGGTCGCGGCCGCCTGGGAGGCCGCGAGCCTGTGGCTCGGCGTACCCGGGTACATACTGCCGTCCTTGAACAGCATCTGGTCCACGGCGGTCACGCAATGGCACGGCACGCTCGCCAGCGCGACCGCGGTGACGACGGTGGAAGTCCTGCTGGGCTTCGCCCTGTCCGTCGCCGTCGCGCTCGTGATCGGGTTCGCGCTGCACGCTTCTCGCGTGCTTCGTGATGCCGTCTATCCGCTGCTGATCGGGTCGCAGGCGGTTCCGATCGTGGTGATCGCGCCGGTTCTGGCTATCATTTTCGGATATTCCCTCACGCCTAAGCTGCTTGTGGTCGCACTAATCTGTTTCTTTCCTATAGTGGTCAATACGGTCGATGGTCTCGGGTCGGTCGACCCGGAATTACTGCGCGTCATGCGCACTCTCGACGGCGGGCGCTGGGCGACTTTGATGCGGATCGAGGCACCGGCAGCGCTGCCATCGATTTTCTCAGGACTGCGCATCGCTGCGACTTATGCGCCGATTGGGGCAGTATTCGGGGAGTACTCGGGATCCCAGAACGGCCTCGGCTATGTGATGATCCAGGCAATTCCGCAGCTGGAGACCGCGCTTGTTTTCGCCGCGATATTCATTCTCACTGGCGAGGCGGTAGTATTGTTTATTGTGATTTCGCTTCTGGAGCGCCTAGCCTGCCCTTGGGCAAGGAGGGGGAAACAGTGATCTCCATGACATTAGGGACTGTCATGCGCAGACGGGGCATGCTTCTGGCGGGAGCGATCACCGTAATGGCGAGCATCGCGGCCTGCGGCGCCTCTTCGGGTGCTACTACTCACGACAGCGGCGGGCTCACCAAGACCACGGTACTGCTTGACTGGTTTCCGAATCCGGACCACATCGCTTTATATCTGGCCGAAAAAGATGGTGATTTCGCCGCGCACGGCCTGGATGTGACTTTTCAGGCTCCTTCGAACGCTACGGACGCGCTTAAGCTGGTAAGCCTCGGCCAGGTTCCGCTGGCGATTTCCTACGAGCCTGAGACGATCACCGCCGTGTCGCAGAATCTGGACATAGCGGCTGTCGCCGCGCTCATACCTACCCCGCTCAACTCGCTGATCATCTCGGGCAAGAGCGGTATCAGCAGCCCGAGCCAGCTCGGGGGCAAGACGGTGGGGACCGACGGAGACCCGGTCTCGGCGGCCATCTTCAAGGTCGTGCTGAGCAAGTACAACCTCCGCCTGGCCAGTACCAAGCTGGTCACGGTCAACGAGGGCCTGATCCCAGCCATGGTGTCGGGCAAGGTGTCGGCCATCATCAGCGGGTACCGCAACGTCGAGGGCATTCAGCTCGCCTCGCTGGGCGTGGACCCGCACGTCTACCCGGTGAATACGCAGGGCGTGCCGAACTACGACGAGCTGGTGGTCATCGCTAACAAGGGGATGCTCGCTAGTGACCCGGCCTACCGCTCGGTGGTGCGCAAGTTCCTGGCCGGCATGACCGAGGGAATAGCGGCCGCAGAGAAGAATCCCGCTGCGGATCTCGCCGCGCTGTCGCCGGTTGCCAAGGGCTACAGCCACGCCGTTCTCAAGCAGATGGTCTACGCGACGGCGCCGCTACTGAAGAATCCGCAGGGTCCCGGGTTCATGAGCGTCAGCGCATGGCAGAGCTTCGCCAACTGGATGAAGGCGAAAGGGCTGATCAGCAAGCCGGTCAAGGCGGCGGGCATCGTGGACACATCCCTGTTGCCCAAGAGCTGACGGCTAGCCTATCCGGGCCAGCGTTCGCTCGAACGCGGCGTTGGCCTCGGTCAGGATCTGCTGCTCATCCATGGACAGCAGCTGGCGTCCTGCCATGAGGATCTTCCCGTCCACGATCGTCGTGTCCACCGCGCTGCCGTTGGCCGCGAACACCAGGTGGGAATACAGGTGCGCTTTGTCGCCTTGGCGCAGCGGGGTAAACATCGAGTTGCGAGTGTCGACCAGGATGAGGTCCGCCTTCTTGCCGACGGCAATCTCGCCAGTGTCATGCCGGAGCGCCGCCGACCCGTTCCGGGTGGCCATCCGCACGATGTCCGGTGCCTGCAGCAGGCTCGGGTCCACGCGCGACGCGCGGTGCACCAGCGAGGCGAACTTCATCACCTCAAAGGCGTCGCGGCTGTTGTTGCACTCCGCCGCGTCGTGCCCGAGCCCCACATTCAGCCCGGCTGCGAGCATCTCAGGAAGCCGGGCGATCCCATTGCCCAATTTCGCATTAGAAGTTGGGTTATGTGATATTTGGGTGCCCGTCTCCCGCATGAGTGCGATCTCGGTGTCGGAGAGCCATACGCAGTGCGCGGCGACGCAGTCGGAGCCCAGCAGCCCGGCATCGTAGGCTACTTCGGTCGGTCGGCGGCCAAATCGTTTTTTACTGTTCTCTACTTCGGTCAGGGACTCGTTCAGGTGGATGTGGATCCCGGTGCCCAGCTCATCGGCAAGTGCACGGGCATCACGCAGCAGCTCCGGTGAGGCCAATGGCAGCCACTCGATACCGACGTACACCTCGATGCGGTTATCGCCGAGCCCGTGCACTGCGCTGTGGGCATCCTTGGCGTCTTGCAAGGTGTCCAGGTTGTGTTCGGGCAGCGCGACGTCGTTCGACAGGACCGCGCGGATCCCGATGTCGAGCGCGGCCCGGCCCAGGTCTGGCACTCGGCGGTACATGTCGTTCACGGTAGTGACGCCGCACTTCACCGACTCCAGGTAACTAGCGGCGGCCGCCCAGTACGCGGCGTCGGCGTCCAGTGCCCGGATGAACGGGTACCAGCACGCATCGAGGTACTCCCACAGGGGGAGGTGGTCGTTGAATCCCTTGGCGATGGCGGTGTGGTAGTGGAGGTCGACGAGGCCGGGCATGACAATCTTGCCCGCCGCGTCGATGACTTCGTCCCCGGCCGCCGCCTCCCCTCGGTACGGTCCGGCGCCAACCGCGGCGATCCTGTCTCCGTCAAGCACGACGTGGCCGCCAGGGTAGACGTCATCGGCGTCATTGACCGTCAGAACCGTTCCGCCGGAAATGATGATCCTGCTCATTGCCTGCTCCCCTCAGCACGGTCTGCGGACTGCCGTCCGCAGACCGTGCTGCCGGTGTTTGTCTGCACAGTGGCTAGGGCCAGCACCGCTGCCGAGACCTCCGCGCAGACGTCCGTGCCTTCCCCGACGGTCAGATAGGTGACCCGGGCGACGGTGTGAAGACCTCTGACTAGGAACGCATAGTCACAGCCTTCGTTCAGCAGTAAGACGATCGGCTTGCCCATGGCGGAAGCCCAGCCAATCTCAACGTGCGTGCCGGGAGAGGCGGGGTGCCCGGGAAACGCGACGAAGACGTCGCAGCGCGAGATCTCCGTGAAGTCCAGCCTGGTGCATTCTTCTGGTGTCATGAACGCCGCCCCCCACCCCTCCCTCCGGTGCGCGTTGTGAACCTCGCAGCCATCGTCTTCGAGCCGACGTATCAGCGCGCCGAACTGTTCCTGGTCACGCACGAACATCTGCCCTGTGCCAGGATCTATCAGCGACTTAAATGGGCCGCCAAGGAACACCTTCCGGGCCGGAACCACGGTCATGTCACTTCACTCCTGTCACGATGAGGAAAGGAGGGTGGATGGCCTCCGCGGTCAGGTCCTGGTTTACCCCGGCGGGCTGTCCCTGCGGATTCCTTAAGTCGCCGAGCAGCGGCTCGACGCACGTGACGCCATGAAACCCGGCTTCGCCGAAAACGTCGAGGTAGGTCTGCCTGGGCCAGTGATAGTCAAGGAGCGTCATGGTCGTGCCGTCCGGCCGACCCAGAATCACAGAGCGCTGCGCTCCCGCCGCGTAGCTCCGGCCAGGCTCCCCGCTGAGGAATGTCGAAAACTGGATTCCGGTCGTCGCCGGGTTCGTGTCCAGCACAGCGTAACGGCCGCCTGGACGCAAGACCCGGAATACCTCCGACACGATGCGCCGAATTTCGGCGGGGTCTCCAATATTGATGAAGACGTAGCAGGACATTGCCGCGTCGAAAGAGGCGTCGGCGAGAAATCCCAGTCGGCCAGACGCTACTTCGTGATAGGAAATGCGCGGATGGCGCCGTCGCTGCCTGGCGATGCCCAGCATGGCCTCGGAGATATCCACTGCGGTTACCTCTGCGCCGAACTCTGCCGCCACGCGGAACGCCACTTTGCCTGGGCCGCACCCGTAGTCGAGCACTCGGGCAGCAGAATTTAAGCGAAGCTCCCTGAAAACGGTGGGGTATCCGATAACCCGCTCCGGCAGGTCGTCGTAGGCGTCGAAACCCGCCGCCACATCTGGGGAGTCCTTCCAGTCGGTTCCCACAGACCGGCCCCTTCCCTCCACTCAGGCTCCGGTTGCCAGCACATGCGGCCACCGGTGCCCGATCAGCGTGCGGTAAACAGGCCAGAGCCGCTCGATGATGTCGCCGCCTGGCGTCTCATGTAGGTGCAGCCTGCGGTATATCTCAAATAATAACAGTACCTGGATCCAGTAACCGGGCATCCCGGCCAAATCGGGGTCGAAGCGGTGCCGGTTCTCGCGCAGCGCCTCTTCAAGTACCAGCACTTCCCGGATATAAGGCCAGTTGTCGTCATCCGGCATCGCTGGGAAACGCAGCGGGGGATCGCGCCAGGCGGCAGGGTCAGCGAGTACCGCGCCTACGGCCTTCCTATCGGTGTCGTACACGTGGAATGATCCGACCGAGTGGATGTACTCGCCGAGTCGCACGCCAAGCTGCCGCGCCAGTACCTCCTGGAGCAGCGTGAAAGAGAACACGTCGCTGGTCATTCCGCGGTAGGCGTCGTTCGCCCGCATGAATCCGACGGCGTGTAGTGCCTGGCTCCTGACCATGAACTGCAAGCCAAGCGTGCAGGAAACATCGGGATTGCCGTCGACGTTCAGCTCAGCGGCCCGGAATATCTGTAAGACCGCCCGTTTGCTGTCGGGGTCGCGGCGCAGTTCGCCGACTATAGTCGCCCACTGGCCGGGAAGTTCGTCCTGGCCGAAGATGGCCCGGCCGTAGGCAGTGCCGGTCAGCCGTACATTGTCCGCGGAGTACTTCCGTATGCTGGGCGCATAGTACGAGATGAAGCTGAGGTCGTCGCGCCCGGATAAGTACCACAGCGCCTCGGCGAAGTTGAAAACGATATTGAGCCGCCTGCCGGGTATGAAGGGGACTCGCTGGCTGGCGTCCTTGAGCCGGTACTGTACCCCTAACCGTTCCACGCTCGGGAAGCCCCGGGGGACAACCTTGTACGCCCATTCCTCGGCGACCATACGGAGCATGACGGGATAAGCGTGGTGAAATGTATCAAATTCCACAAGCACCATTCTCCTGGGAACATGTTTCTCCTGGGAACGTGTCACGAACCGCCGACGAGCGCGGCATGGAGACGGCCAACAGTCGCCGTGCTGATCCGGGCCTGGCGGGCGAAACCCTGGACTGACCCAAAGTCGGCGTCGAGTTGCCGCAGGAACTCCAGCATCGTGCGCCTTTCGGCGGTCAGCATGGCGGGCGGGACATAACTCCAGGTCGCCTGGGTGTCGTCGGGGTTGCCGGCCGCGAGTGATGCTTCCCACCGGGCGGTGCCGATCTCGCTGAGCGCGTACTCGTCAGCCACCGCGGTGGCCGGCACGCCCAGCAGCCGGAGCACCAGCGCCGCCAGCACCCCGGTGCGATCCTTGCCAGCGGCGCAGTGGAAGACCGCCGGCAGCGCACCCGGAGCGGCTAGCGCCTCCAGGGCCGCCCGCAGAGCGGCCATTCCCGACGTCGCGATGTGCCGGTAATGGCGAGCGGCGAAGTCGGGGTGCGCCGAGCTCGGCGGGACTCATGGCGGACCAGTCGGAGATCTCCGCCTGCAGGGGCACGTGCCGCGACTGACCGAGCCACTGACGCGGTGGCATCCAGGTGTGCTCCCGCACCTCGCGAGGCGCGCGCAAGTCGAGGACCGTGACCATGCCGAGGTCCGCGAAGGCGGCGAGACCGGTTTCCGTGAGCCTGTGCAGGCTGTCGGAACGGTAGAGCACGCGCCAGGCGACGGTACCGCCGTCAGCGGTGCGGTACCCGCCCAGGTCACGGAAATTGAAGCAGCCGTCCAGGTCGACGAACCTGGGGTGCGCGATGCTGTCACTCATGATCGGTCCGCCGCCGCAGGCCACCACGAGTGGAAATGGTGCGGCGGTCCGTGGCCGGAGCCCACCTTCAGCAGATCTGCGGACTGCAGGGCCCGGGTGAGATAGTCCTTGGCATCGGAGATGGCGCTGAGCCAGTCGGACCGCTGCGGACGCAGTGCCGCGATGGCCGAGGACAGGGCGCAGCCGGTCCCGTGGGTGTTGCGCGTCCGCACCCGCGCGGCGCTGAGTGTGCTGACGGCGCCGTCTTCGAGAAAGAGATCCGAGCAGACGCTCGCGTCGAGGTGCCCGCCTTTCAGCAGCACTCGCGGGCACAGGTCGCCGAGCCGGTGCAGCTGGTCGTGCATCTGCGCCTCGTCGCGGGCGCTCTCCTCGCCGAGCAGTGCTGCCGCCTCAGGCAGATTCGGCGTCACGAGGTCGACCATCGGCAGCAGCGACGTTTTCAGTGCCGTCACCGCGTCGGCCGCCAGCAGCCGGTCGCCGCTTCTGGCTACCATGACCGGGTCAAGTACCAGAATCGCTGGCCGATGCCTGCGCATCGCCTCCACCACCGCCATGACACTCGGGGTGTCCGCCAGCATTCCGATCTTCGCCGCGTCAATCTGGACATCTTCGAACAACGTATCGAGCTGGGCGGTGAGAAACTCGGGGGGTGGCGTGTGCACCGCTTTAACACCGTGGGTGTTCTGCGCGGTGAGTGCGGTGACGACGGCGGTTCCATAGGCGCCCAGGGCAGAGAACACCTTGAGATCGGCCTGCACCCCGGCCCCGCCGCTCGGGTCGGTGCCAGCAATGCTCAGAACGATGGGGATCACGAGGCGTCCGCAGGCAGTGCGGGGGAAGACGCCTGCGCCCAGAACCGCCGTGGGATGCGGCCAGCTAGCCGGGCGCTGAGACCGGACTCCACTGCCGCAGCCATCGCCCCGGCCATCAGCTCGGGATCGCCGGCTCGGGTGACGGCGCTGGCGAGCAAGACGGCGCTGCAGCCCAGCTCCATCGCCAGGGCCGCGTCGCTGGCCGTCCCGATCCCCGCGTCGAGCACCACGGGAACTCCCGCGTCCGCCACGATCATCTCCAGGTTGTGCGGGTTCGCGATCCCCCTGCCGGTCCCGATCGGCGAGCCCAGCGGCATCACGGCGGCGCAGCCCACCGCCTCAAGCCGGCGCGCGACGATGGGATCGTCGGTGGTGTAGGGGAGTACTACGAAGCCGTCGTCGACTAGCTGCTCGGCAGCGTCCACCAGCTCGGATACGTCCGGCAGCAGGGTCCGCTCGTCAGCTACCACCTCCAGCTTGATCCAGTTGGTCTCGAGTGCCTCCCTGGCCATCCGGGCCGTGAGCACGGCTTCCGCCGCGCCTCGGCACCCGGCGGTATTCGGCAGGACCGCGATATCAAGGCGCCGCAGCAGTTCGAGCACTCCGCTGCCGCCCGCAGCGTCGATGCGCCGCAGCGCCACGGTGGTTAGTTCCGTACCTGAGGCCACCAGCGCGCGTTCCAGAACTTCCAGGTTCGAGGCACCACCGGTTCCCATGATCAGTCGCGAGGTGAAGGTGCGGTTCGCGATCTTCAGCGGCTCACCCACCTTGCACCGCCGCGAGTACCTCGACCGTCGCGTTCTCGGTGAGCTGCGCATCCCACTGTGAGCGCGGGAGCACGCTGCCGTCGACCGCGACAGCCACCCCCTGCGAGTGGATCTGTAAGTGCTCGATGAGCAGGGCGGCGGTGCACCCGTCCGGCACAACTCGCGGGTCGCCGTTGACAATCAGGTTCACAGGGACCTCCTGGGGTCTGCGGCCGCCGTCGCGGCCAGTGGCTTGCCGTCGAGCTCGGCGAGCACGGCGGCTGCGGTCAGCGGTGCGAGCAGCAGCCCGTTGCGGCCGTGGCCGGTCGCGATCACGGTGTCGCTGTCAACCCTGCCGATGAGGGGCAGATTGTCCGTCGTCATCGGCCGCAACCCAGCGTCGGCTGAGATGAGGCCGAATTCAGCGAGCGACGGCAGGACGCGCTCGGCATCGGCGATGAGATCACGTATCCCGGCGACCGTGACCTCCTGGTCATCGCCTACCTCGAGCTGGGTCGCGCCTACCACGACGCCGTCGTCACGCGGTACCAGGTAGACGCGCCGGCCGTGCACCACTCCGCGCACGGTCCTGCGCGGCGCCGGCAGGGCACCCGGCCGAGCTCGCAGCCGGAGGATCTCCCCTTTCACCGGGCGGACCCTGGCCAGCGGGTGCAGGGCGGCGGAACCGACGCCGGCAGCAAGGACTACCTGGTCCGCGGGCAGCGCTGAAAGATCCGCGATCCGCTCTCGCGCCATTCGTACTCCCACCACGGCGCAGGCGGCGGATAAGGAGGCGAGCAGCCGCCGGTTGTCCACCGAAAGGTCACCCGGTACCGCCAGCGCCAGGCGGACATCCTGCCCCAGAGCCGGCTCCAGGAGCCGCAGCTCGCGACGGGGGATGACGTCCACGGCCCTGCCGCGCGCTGCCAGCCAGTCGGCCTGCATGCGAAGCTCGCTGGCATCCGCCGAATCGATCGCGACAATAACGGTCCCCCCGGGGCGCAGCCCGGGGGGTTTGCCGCTGTCCGCCGCCAGCCGCTCCGCGAAGGAGGGCCAGCACTGTAAGGACGCGATGCCGAGTTCTAGCGCGCGCTCCTCGCCCGGCCATCCCTCGGACAGCGGGGCCAGCATGCCGCCGGCTATCCAGGAGCTGCCCTGAGCCGGCGCCGGGTCGTGCAAGGTCACGGTCCAGCCCGCCGACGCGGCCCGCCACGCTATCGAGAGCCCGATTACCCCGGCTCCGACAACGGAAAGCCGCCGAGTCCCGTGCACCTGAACCAGCCTTCCTTACTAAGAAATAAGTACGACCCTTCTCAGTTTAAGCACAGTCAGATAACGTGACACGAGTGGACCCCAGGGAACGCCTGGCGGCAGCGACGTTATATCTGTGTACCGATGCCAGGCGAGAGCAGGATGATCTAGCCGAATTCGCGGACGCGGCGCTGTCCGGCGGAGTAGATGTTATCCAGTTACGCGATAAGGGCTCACCCGGCGAACGGCGTTTCGGCCCCATGGATGCACGGCAGCAGATAGCCGCACTGGCGATACTGCGGGTTGCCTGTCGGCGTTATGGTGCGTTATTGGCGGTAAACGACCGGGCTGATGTCGCATTGGCGGCCAGAGCGGACGTCGTGCATTTAGGCCAGGACGACCTTCCCGTCGGCTATGCCAGGAAGATTCTAGGTGACCGGATTATCATCGGGCGTTCCACCCATGACCCTCGCCAGCTAGACGCAGCGGCTACCGAACCGGGAGCCGACTATTTCGCCGTCGGCCCGTGCTGGCCTACGCCGACGAAGCACGGACGGCCGGCGGCGGGTCTTAACCTGGTGCGATCCGCCGCCGTCCTCGGCGCGGACAGACCCTGGTTCGCCATCGGCGGCATAGACCTGATCCGGTTGCCCGAGGTCGTCTCGGCAGGTGCTCGGAGAATCGCCGTGGTCCGCGCCATCACCACCGCCGCAGACCCCTGCGAAGCCGCCCGGCACCTCAAGTCCGCATTGGCCAAGGCTGTCTGCCGCTAGCACTGGGCCGATAATCCGTATCACATTCGGACAAAGCCTGCGGGCTGGATTTGTTGGAGATTTATATATTGCCACCGCAAGCAGATTGATACCTTGAGGAGTCCTGCATTCAGAGGTAGCTTGCGCTAATCGTCATTCCCGAATTCCCAGCAAGGCAGGCGCTTGCGCGGGGCTTATCAAGGTGGGCGACATCGTGACCTTGAACAGCGGTACAGGCGGTCTGATCCTGACCGGATCTCCGGTCAATCCGACCTCGTTCAGCCAGCCCTGACCGAGACCCGAGCCGCGCGGCGAGCCGATAGCACCGCGCAGCCGGAGTTGACACCCTGGCCATGCCGGTCCCATTCAGCCGGACCGGCATGGCCAGGCCATGCCGCTTACCCGTTTCTGCTGTTCAGGGTTTCGCCGAGCTGCCAGGCCGAGCCGTTCCAATGCTCGGCGATGGTCGGCCGCAGCCTTCCAGAATCCCGAAGGCGGGCGGGGCATGGCCGAACGGGCGGTCAGCGTGCCGGGTGGGCAGCAGTCGGCTCACATCGCCGGCGTTGCAAGCAGAGTCAACGACAGCGTGGCCCTGGTTGCTGTCGTTGCGGGCCGATAGGTGGTGCGAGGTGGGTGGAACTGATGAGCGCGAATGGCTGGCGGTAGACCTCGCAAATCCTCCCAAGCCCTGCGAGAACCTTAACCAGCAGACTGGCCGCCGAGGCATGAAGGCGGGCCTGACCTGGCCGAACACAGTCTCCGTAGTGGTCGGGATGCCGGGATTCGAACCCGGGGCCTCCTGCTCCCAAAGCAGGCGCGCTAACCAAGCTGCGCCACATCCCGTGAACCACCCCGAAGCCTATACCGTGTTAGGCACCGCGCGCGGCGAGGTCCGTGTCCTGTAGGCACCGAGAACCCGGTACGCTACGGCATAGCGCGCAGTCGCTGCGCGGGCGTAGCTCAATGGTAGAGCCCCAGCCTTCCAAGCTGGTCATGAGAGTTCGATTCTCTTCGCCCGCTCCACCGCTCCAGCCCAGGTCAGAGGCATGATCGTCTTTCTGTCAGTCGCTCTCAGGATGCCTTGCGGCGAGGTCGTGCCCGTTGCGTGCTGGTAGATCAGCTCGGCTCGTGCGCTGGAGTCCCCCATGCGCTCCATCGCGTGCAGCGTCCTGTCCGCCATGAGCCACCAGGCCAACTACCTCGGCCAGTGCACCGAGGCCGCGAACCTCGCCCGTGCCGCCTGCAACGGCCTGCGCGACCAGGCCACACCAGCCCTGAGCGCCCAGTTCCGCGCGATGGAAGCACGCGCCCTGGCCCGGGCAGGCGACAGCGCCGGATGCCATGCCGCGCTCACAGCCTCCGAGCGCGCATTCCAGATCCCCGAGCCCGGCCGTGATCCTGACTTCATCAGCTACTTCAACGAGGCCGAGCTGACCGCCGAGATCGCGCACTGCTTCCGCGACCTGGGCGACGCCCGCCGGGCCGCCGAGCACGCCGCTAAGGCCGCACCATCGGACGGCCAGTACGCCCGCAGCGACTTCTTCATCACCCTCGTTCTCGCCGACGCGCTCGCCGGCCAGGACGAAGCAGGCCACGCCTGCCAGACCGCGCTGCATGCTCTCAGCGTCGGCCAGTCGCTCACCTCAGCGCGGTGCGTCGTCTACCTCCGCCAGTTCCGCAAGCGGCTGACCCGGTTCGGTGATACCGCCGAGGTCCGTGACTTCACCGCCCAGGCCGCCGGCAACGCCCTGTGGGCCAAGGCCATCGCCAGCTAGCTCTCAGAACGGCGCCCAGTCACGCGGGCCGTCGCCGCGCCGGAGATCACCGATCCGCCTGGCCACCTCATCAGCAATCCGGGTGCTCTCCCGCGTATTCTGCGCCAGCCACGCCACCATCAGCAGCTCGCGGATATCACGCAGCACCGGATACCCCCGCCAGGTCATCACGTCGAACCCGTACGCCTGCGCGAACTCGCGGTACTCCTGCCCGGTATGCCACCCGAACCGCTCGTAATACATCGCGGTCAGCACCAGATCCCACTCACGCGGCCCCGACGCGAACCCGTCCAGGTCAATCAGCACCGCCACGCCATCAGACTGCCGCCGCACGATGTTGCCGATGTTGGCGTCGCCGTGCACCGGCCCCATCCGCAGGACAAACACCAGTTCCGCATACCGATCGCGCAGCTCCGCCAGCCGCGACAGCAAGAACGCCTTATCGCCGGCAGCCAGATCGGCACCCTCGATGCGGGACTCAACCCGGCCGAACGGCTCCAGCCGGGGCAGCACCAGCGACGACGGCAGCACCAGGCCATGCAGGTGCCTCAGCAGCCATCCCAGCTCCCGCACCGTCCCGAACTCGGTCCGGTCGCCGAGCAGCTCCCAGAACGTCACCGGCAGCCCGTCCGCCACCAGCGGCTGATCACCAGGCCCAGCCAGCCTTACCGCCGCGAACCCCGCCAGCTCAAGCCACCGCGCCACAGCAACCTCAGTGCGCACATCGGGCAGGTAATCAACCGTCCGCGCGATCCGCGCCACGACCGGCTGCCCCTTCAGGCGGAAAATCGCGTTCTCGCCCAGCCGCAACAGCTCCGCGCCAGCAGCATCCAGACCCGCTGCCTCGCACGCTGCCCGTAGGGCCAGCATCGCCCTCCCGGCCGAGAACACTTCCCCTCGCTCTGCCCCTCCAGCGGTATCGCCGGTCTCCGGACTCACGGGAATGA
Source organism: uncultured Actinomycetota bacterium (assembly GCA_963737865.1). Classification (GTDB taxonomy): domain Bacteria; phylum Actinomycetota; class Actinomycetes; order Streptosporangiales; family Streptosporangiaceae; genus Chersky-822. The sequence goes on from CAVTUG010000004.1 coordinate 166,740, forward strand.
CGCTACTTCCCGCCCGCCTGACCGCACGAGCAGCCAGCCAGTCAGATGACGGATCATTGCCGATCCGTCATCCATGCTCTCGGCGGGGTGCGGCTCACAGTCTCTTCGCAAGCAGGCTCAGCAATCCGGCGATCGACGTGCCGTCCCAGATCAGGCCATCGATGATCAGGCCAGGGACAGAAGTCATCGGAACCCACTCGACCCGCGCTCCGGTATCAAGTCCGACCGGCTCACCACTCAGGGTCGGGTCCCTGCCCACCATCACGAAACGCTCGCCGTCCGCCAGCTCCGGCATCGGCTGATAGGTGAGCAGATGCTCCAGCGACCCGGCACGATAGCCAGTCAGCTCGTCCAGCTCGCGGAAGGCTGCCTCTGCCGGTCCCTCGTCGTCATCGACCTGTCCGCCTGGCAGCTCCCAGCCCCACCGCTCCTGGATGAACCGGTACCGCCACAGAAGCAGCACCCGGTCAGAGTCATCAATCAGCGCCACGGCCACCGACATCGGCACCCGGACCACGTGCAGCCATATGCGCTCATGCGTGGGCAGCCCGACATCGATCTGAGCTAAGCGAACCTCGGGACTCTCATACACCGGCCGCTCGCCAAAACGCCGCCACGGAACCGGATCACCAGCTGACACTTCATCCACCCCGAGAACGCTAGCCCAATCCACCCCATAGCGCACGCGTCAACGCTCGCGCCAGCAGGACCAGCACCGGAGCCAACCGCGATGTCGACCGCGACTGTTGCCGAATTAAGCCGTACTAGATCAAGGCGACGCCGCTCCGCGTCGCCGCGGTGCTTCCCGTCGCCGGGCTCTGCCGCTTCGCGACCCGCCCGGCGCGGGAGCGCCTGCTGACGCAAAGAATGACGTTGAATCATCCTTGCATCGGCAGCCCACTTAGCGCGGCAACGTAGCCGTCCTCCTCGCGGCCGCTTTTCCCAGTCGCGGCCACCGCGTCAAGAGCGCGCTTCGCGCGTCGCTGACGCGATCGGCATTCACCGACTCTGGACACGGCATCCGCTCAACAGGGACCGGCAGCTATCAGGAAGACGCGGGCAGACCAGGAGGCAGCTTGCGGGCTGGCCGGGCACTCACAGATACAGGCGGAGCATGCGGTCGCCCGGCCAGCTTGCGCGCGGGCTAGCTGGCGGCCTCTGCCACGTCGGGAGCCGGGTCGCCGGGCGATGGAGCCGGATGCGTGACGGCGATTGCCAGACAGGTCAGTCCGGCGAGGATGGCCACCCCGGCCAGCGCGACAGCTCCGGCGCGGATCCCGAGCCCGGCCAGGGTCACCCCTCCCAGTGGAAGGCCGATGGTCTCGACCCAGGAATTGATGGCCGTGGTCACGCCCATGATCCGGCCGTGGGCTCGTACGGGTGCGGCCCGCTGGAGAGTGGTAAGCGTGACCGTGCCGAATACCGTGCCCGTGATGCCCCAGATGAACGCTCCGGCGTAGGCGACCGGCACGACGGTAGTGCCGGTGAACAGGCACGCGGCCAGGCCGTAGCAGGCACCGCTCGCCCCCAGGACCCGGCGCCCGGTAAGACGGCCCTTAAATCGGGGGATCACAAGACTGGCCAGGATGGCCCCGATCCCCGACGCTGCCTCGAACAGGGCGAACTGCGAGGGAGGGCGGTGCAGTACATGCCGCGCGTACAGCGGCTCCACGACCAGGAACGCCGCCGACGTGAACGTCACCGCGGCGCTCATCGCCACGATGAGCTGCACGCCGCGGTGCCGGGCTACCAGCTTGATGCCGTCCAGGAGCTCGCGGCGCCATCCTGTCTGCTCCGGGGGAGGAGCTGGCCGGAGCGGGAGCGGCAAGACCACCGCTGCGCCGATCAGGTAGCTGGCCGCGTCCAGGATGAACGCAGCCGGGAACCCGGACACGGCCAGGGCGACGCTCGCCGCCAGCGGGCCGACGACTGCACCAGCCGACGAGGCGCCCCCTAGCAGCGCATTGGCCGCCAGCAGATCATCATCAGAAACGATTCGCGGGGGCAGCGCGTTAGCAGCCGGTCCCGATAGCGAGCGGGCGATGCCGTAGCCGACCGTCGCGACATCCAGGACGGCCAGTGACCCCGCGGCCGCCATGCCCAGCGCCGCGACGGCCGCCGCGACGTACCCCGTCACTAGCGCTTTCCTCGGCCCGATCCGGTCAACCCAGACGCCCAGCAGCTGGCTAAGGACAGCGGGCGGCGCAGCCCAGCACACGATGGTCAGCGACACGGCGTACGGGCTGGCATTGAACCGGTATGCCGCGAATCCCCACAGCACGATCGCTGATGCCCACCCGCCGATCGAGTTGACGGCGTCGCCAGCGACGAGCAGCCCGAAACGGGCATCACGAAAGGACGGGCGAACCGCTACAGGCGTGCCGGGCACGCCGCGCGGTCGCCGAAAGAACCCACGCAAAACAGACCTCCAGGAAGAGCTACGGCTAGGACGGAGCCGCAGCGACCCGGACGGCGCGAAGGCCTTCAGGAACGGACGATCAGCAGGCTTCAGGTCCGGGCGATGCGGCAGGACCGACCTCAAAGACGGTGACCACGGCATCTCCTCCTGGCAGGCCAGCACTCAGCTGGCAACGGACACGGTCTATCCCCCGCCGGGCGGCTGCGTGACAAGAAGCCGTCGGTTCAGCCGCACACGACGAGGCCACCAAGCATGCCACAACTCAGCACCTTTGGGCCTCCGTGGCCATGCCCGTGGCGTGCCCGATCGGATGGTGATTGGGGGTAAATCACGGTCGCTCACGGGCACGCCACATCAGCTCTGACCTGCAATGGGTCAGGTCAGGAGTGTCAGGCCCACGATCTTCTAAGCTGGTCATGATAGTTCGATTCTCTTCGCCCGCTCCACCAATAAACCGCAGGTCACAGCATCGCAAGCTGACCACGGCTCGCTGAGATGAACAGCACAGACCCGTTTCCTGCCACACACGTGCCATCGGAGTCGCGCAGTTTTTTTCTGGCTGATGCCGAGGCTGCGGAGTTCGGTTTCCAGGCCGTTGCGGCCGCCCTTGCCGCCGGAGAACGGGCGTGCCCGATAGCAGGGTCACAGACGTGCCCCGTCAAAACTGAGCCCGCACCTACTACCCCCAGGCGAGGCTATGTGTCCAGGCGGACGTGCCGGATGCTGATGAAGTCCTGTCCTTCATGGACCGTAACCGTGTACCAAATGGTCAAATCGTCGGCTGGCAAGTGCAGTTCGTATGCTCCCGGCAGCTGATCATCGCGAGGAAAAGGGTCCGCCAGCATCGGCACAGGGCTCATCAAGCAAATGGAAAATCGTGCGCTGGACAGCCCAGCGCAGTGACTGCGGCAGAGCGTCTATGTCCAGCCAAGACTGCCCGGCGAAACGAACCAGGCGATCACTCACTAACACCCCAGGCCTCAGCGAGCTGATCACGCGTGAAGGTTCGAGCGCTATCGCCAGGACCAGGATCAGCCTTCATCCGTGTCATGGCCACCGATCGACCGACCTCACGGCGGAGCCCCCTCAACTCCGCCTTCATCGCATCCAGCTCCGCACGAGGAAGGCTCACCATCTCAGACGCTTTGACGCTCACAGGCGGCTTCCTCCCTCCCGAAGGCGATCACGACCGCAACCCGACCCACTACCTTCAGTCTACGCGGGCAGCGCGCACGGCTCGCTGACCGTGCCCGATAGCAGGGTCAGCACGGTGGCTCAGGGGTAGTCACTGTGACCGGCAAAGATGCCCTGACCTGGGCCGCGACACATCTCGCGCCCCCTGTTCGACGTTTGTGCAGGAGCCGGTAGGACTTGGCGACCGCCATCGGGCCGAATGGCCACTTCTGGACCTGACCGGCTGCCAAGCGGGTCCTCCTGGTGCGCGCTGTCGAGTCCCTGCTGCTCAGACCGCGCGAACTTCGGCGAGCCGCTTGACTGCGAACAGGTCGGTCCCGCTGGGGTCCCAGCAGACGGCGGCTTCCCATGCGGCCCGCGCTTGCGCGGCGATGTCGTACTCGTCGCCGTCTAGACCGGCGGCGTTGTGCGGCAGCGCCAGGTCGAGGTCGGGGACGTCGACGTGCGACTCGTCCCAGTCGATCATCGCGACGCGATCCGCGGTCATCCGGATGTTGCCCGGGTTGGGGTCGCCGTGGACGACGCACGTCGTGCGACCGGTGAGTCGCGCCCACGCCGCTCGGCATCGAGCCACACCCTCGGGCGGCAGCTCACCGAGGTTGACCCTGGTCCCGGTCTCGGCATGCAGGAAGTCGGTCGACGATCGCCAGCCCGGGCGCTGTGGCCAGCCTTGTGTCAGCCGATGCAGCTGGCGGAGTGTATCGGCGACGCGACGCCAGTCGGCTTCAGTCTCGGGCGGTCCGCCCTCCACGTAGGTCATCACCACCAGACCGTCCACGAAGTGCCGGCCGTCCGTGGTCGGGATCGGCACCGGCACCGGCATCCCTTCACGGTCGAGGTGCCGCAACAGATCGGTCTCCCACGCCAGATCAGCGTCGCTGCGATGGCCGAGCCGACCGACCGCGAGCTGCCTGTTGACGCGCACGCTCCACACCCCGTTGACGCCAGCTCCGCCAGTGAGCGGTTCGATGCGAACGACGTCGTCACCCCACTGCTCGAGCGCCTCCCATCCCACCGGCCCATCTTCGCAAAAGGGTCACCAAACGCGCGACGAGATTACGAGCCCGTGGACCATCCCAACGCCATCGAAGCCCTCACCACCAGGTCGAGGCACCTGGGCTTGCCCGTTGCGTGCCCGATAGGAATTTCGGTCGTCCGTGGAGCCTGACTACTTCGACGAGTCCTTCTGCCCCCTTGAAGTCGTCTGGATTGGCCGTATAGAGAGGCGGTTCGTTACTTGCCGATATAGCCACGATCATCAAATCAGAAGCCCGCTCACCCGGCTGACGCCCTGTAGCCCGGATGGCCGCGCAAATCTGCCCGTACAAGCGAGCCGATCCCTGGTCGTATGGGAGCAGATCAAAGGTCGCTTCCACGTGCTGCAGCACCGCGACTCGTCCAGCGCGCTTTGCCGGATCTTCCGTCGCATGCGGACCATAGGACAGCTCACCAAGCGTGACCGCCGTCACCAGCATGGTGTCAGGCAAGTCCGACAGCTCAAAGAGCCTGGTCGCGGCGATAATACTTGTGTCCACGACTGCGACTTCATGGACTGTCACAGGCCGGTGCCTTCGAACGGGTCACTCAGGTCCTGGCTGACAGCCTCATCTACGTCCGCACGCAGCTCGCTGGCGTCGATCGCCGGAGCTGTCGCGAAGATAGCCAGAGCTTCCTCCCTGGGAACCGCCCGGCGCCGACGGATCGGGATCATTCTCGCCAGCGGCTCGCCGTTCAGGGTCAGCGTGTATGCCCGCCCCTGTCGCAGGCCACGCGTGACCGACCCTGAGTCCGAGACGAACTGGCGGATGCTGATGTCGGTCGGCTGCTCCAGTGCCATAGCAGAATTATCCCCACCCGTACCACAGCGTACGATGGGTTGCCCGTCCGCGACCCCGTTACGGCCTCCCCGGTCGGGCGAGATCGGGACGATCACCCAGCATCAAGGGATTGGACGATCTCCTAAAACAGGACTGTACTTTTGCCGCGATTGGCCGCCCGGATAGCTTCGCTCCACGAGGGCGATGCCCTCTTCAACGGGTGTTGTAGCCGACCTCTCGATACAGCAAAGCGATGTCATACGCGTCGGTCTCTACGCGAGACGAGAAGAGCTGGGTCCAGGTTCTCTCGATCAGCGACAATCGCAGCGTCGCGCGTCGAAACACAGCGCAATGGCCGCACCGCCGACCAGGAAGAATTCCGCCCGCTGGCCGACTGCTGACAAACCACCACTTAGCGGAGTATCGCCCTGGCTTGCGCGCCCACGAGGGCAAAGACCAGCCGTCACGCTGAGCGAGGTTGCCATGGGTCCCGCATCTCCTCGGGCAGATCCTCGACCAGCCCCAGCGGTTTCCCGCGCTGCATGCTCCTGTAACCAGTCTACGCAGACAGCGACCGGTCGTCCGGCGAGAGTGAGTCGCGGCGGTAGGCAAGTCCAGTTGAACTCAGCCGCCTGAGCCGTTCGTCATGCCTCCGTGATGAGGGGTTGGACAAACCGGTTGATGACTGCGGCCAGCGCCGCGGGATCTTGCAGGTGCAGCCCGTGAGACACGCCGGGAATCACTACTGCGTCCACGTTCTGTCGTAGTGCTTGTGCTTGCTGAGCCTCGCTGGCGGACAGCAGGCCTCCGGCGGCCGGGTCGGCGCGGACGAGGAGTACGGGTGCATCGAATCTGGACAGCAGGTTGGCGTCAAGCGATCGGTGGGTGAGAGCGAATCGTGGGAGAACCACCTCGTCAAGGAATGCCGGATCATGAGCGGCGAGACACGCGCTGAGTTCGCCGAGATAGGAGTCTCCGGCTCGATACACTTCGCGTGCGGGTCGCATGCCGCCGGAGCCGTCCATCGCCGGGACGTTCATCTTCTCCAGCGCGGCCGAAATGACATCTATGTTCTTTCCCAGGGCTGCCAGATCTCGCCAGCCAACTACGATCTCGCGGTTCGCGTCTGTTGCGTGCTGAAGAGTGCTGAGGGACAGCGGGGTGTCGCCGATGATGACCGCCCGAACCAGATCCGGCCGCTCGGCCGCAAGGACGAGCGCGACTTGTCCGCCGAAGGAGTGGCCGTAAATGATCGCGGGTGCGCCGCAGAAGACTGCCTCGCAGAGCGATGCTATATCGGCGGCGAAGTACTCAAGGCTGTAGTGCCCAGGCGTGTGCGAGCTTTCGCCATGACCCCTGAGGTCGGGGGTCACGACATCGCATTCCTCCGGCAATAGCGGGAGCAGCGCTGCGGAATGCTGACGGCGGCCCGATCCGCCGTGGAGCACGACTGTCGGCACCCTGCCTTGCCTGCGCTCGTACGCGAGCACGACACCATCGTGATCGTGAAAAGCACGCATATCCGCGACCTCATCCCAGAAGAACCGCAAGGTGCCACCGAGCCACACTCGGGCAGGGGCTAGGAGTCTGGATCTGCCGTAGCTGCCCTGACGGCCACCGGGACTCAGAGTGGACTGGATCACCCAGGACGGCTTCGTCCCAGCCAGTCCGACGGCCAGGACTCGGGTACCTGACGTGCTCGGCCACGATGGCTATGGCTCGACCGAAATCATCGACCATCGGTACTGCGACGGTGATGCCGAACTGGGAAATTTCTACGAAGGTATTGGTTAATGACTTTCGGTGCTGATCCAGGACGGCACTCAGCTGACCGGATTATGAGCGATCTGGCCGTAAACGTCCAGTTGCACGGGGACGTGCGTGCTGAGGTCGAGGTCGGCGCAGATCTCCAGGGCGTTCCTCCGGTGCGTCTGCGCCTGTTCAGGGCATGCGGTGGCGTGGTACACGTCGGCTAAGCACCGATGGGTGCGAGCTTCCTGGTGGCGGTCACCGGTCTCGCGGGCGAGGGCGAGCGCGGCCAGGAGGTCGCTTCGGGCGTGTGCCAGGTCACCCGCAGCGAGCAGGCATTCACCCGTGCCGTTCAGGGCTCTGGTCTCGCCGCCGCTATCACCAATTTCCCTGAAAAGCAGTAAAGCTTGCCGGTAAGAGCCGACGGCTTGCTCGTAGCTTCCCTGGAGCAGCTCGACGGCAGCCAGGCCGGCGAGGGCCCGGCCCTGCTGCTGTCTATCGCCTGTCTCGCGGGCCAATGTCAGCGCAGCGGCATGACGAGCACTGGCCTGCGCGTACTGGTTGCTGGCGAGCAGGCACTCGCCAATCCTGTTGAGGGCGTCGGCTTCCCTGCTCCGGTTGCCGACCTCCTGGAACAGCGCCAGGGCCTCGTGATGGCAAGCCAAGGCCCGTGCCTGCCAGCCCAGGCGGCGGCTGATCCGGCCCAGCCTGATCAGGGTGTCGGCCTCGCCGTACCGGTCGCCGAGCTGGCGGGACAGAGCGATGTGCCGCTGGTAATGCACGACTATCTGCTGGTAGCGGCTCGTCGGGTCGTAACCGTCGCCCAAGTCCGCTGGTGACAATACTGCGGCATCCGCCGGGGGAGCGAACTGCCGGTAGAGGGCAAAGGCTTGCTCCTGGTACTCCATGCCTCGCTGGTAGTGGCCCTGAAGGAGATAAATAGTGCCCAGATTGTCGAGCTCTATGACCTCTGACAGCGTGCGGTCGAGCTCGCGGGCCAGGGCCAACGCCTGTTCCTGGCATTCTGCCGCCTCGCGGTAACGGCCCTGCTGGAGGCGCATGGTGCCCATGTCACCCAGGATCAGTAGCTTGCAGGAGCGATCATTGACTGCCTCGGCTGCGGCGAGGGCCCGCCGATAGAGACCGATGGCCTGCGGGTAGCGGGCTTGCCAGCTGTACAGGTTGGCGATCCGAGTCAGATTCCTGATCTGCGCGACGTGGTCGCCGCAGGCCCGAGCTGCCTGCTCGGCGTGTCCGTAGATAGCTAGCGCCTCAGCGTGGCATCCGCCGTCAAGATAGCGGAACAGCCTTTCCGCCAACTGGATGGCGTAGCTGGGCCAGCCGTGCCTGGCGGTATACGCGACGACCGTGACAAGCGTGGCGCGCTCGGCGTCCAGCCAGGTCCGAGCGAGCGGACCGGCCAGTTCGGGAACGATCGTTTCCTCGGGCACGTCAAAGTGCTGGCTTTCGATCGGCACCAGGACGTTCATGGCGGTCACGGCACTGGCGAGGTAGTAGTCGAACAGGCGGGTCCGCGCCGTCCGTCGCGCCTCGTCTCCGTCGTCAGCGCCGGCGAGGCGGGCAGCATAGGCACGCAGCAGGTCGTGCATGCCAAAGTGCTGTGACCCGACCGGCTGGATGAGGTGAGCCCGGGCCAGCATGGCCAGCAGCCGACCTGCCTCGTCGGTGTCAGTTCCGGCGAGCGCGGCGGCCGCGAAGCAGTCGAAGTCCGGGCCAGGGTGCAGGCCGAGCATCCGGAACATCCGGGCCGCTGCTGCCGGCAGCTGGCAGTAGGACCAGGAGAACACGCTGGTTACTGCGGCCCGCTGGTCGCCGCCAGCGTCCAGCAGGTCCAGGCGCTTTTCCTCGCAGGCCAGCTCGGCGGTCAGCGCCGCCAGTGAGATCTGGGGGCGGGCGGCGGTCAGCTCGGCGGCCACCCGCAGCGCCAGCGGCAATCGGGCGCACTGCTCGGCCAGAGTCCGGGCGGCTTCGGGGTCGGCATCGACCCGCTCGCCGATCAGCGCGCGCAGCAGCGCTATGGCATCAGGGGCGGGCAGCACCTCCAGTTCCAGCCGCCGGGCACCGTCACGGGCGACCAGCCCAGGCAAGGAGTCCCGGCTGGTGACCAGCACCAGCACGCCAGCCTTGCCTGGCAGCAGCGGCCGCACCTGTGCCTCAGCCGCGGCATTGTCCAGCACCACCAGCATCCGCCTTCCGGCCAGTAACGACCGGTAGCGGGCAGCCCGTTCCGCTTCCTCCACCGGGATGTCCCGGCTGGTGACTCCCAGCGCACGCAGGAACCCTGCCAGCGCCTCGGCGGCCGAGACCGGCTGCTCCGGGTCGTAGCCGCGCAGGTTGACATACAGCTGCCCATCGGGAAAGTGCTCGGCCACCCGATGAGCCCATCGCATCGCGAGGGCCGTCTTGCCCGCTCCTGCCGATCCCGACACCGCCGAGATCACCACCGGGCCGTAGGCCGCGCCCCCCGTCGCAACCGGGATCAGGGCGTCCAGCCAGGCCAGCTCGGCTGACCGGCCGGTGAACGCGTCCACATCGGCGGGCAGTTCCCGAGGTACCGACGGCGCGACAGCCGCCCGCGTCCCGCTGGTCTTTACTGGCCAGGCTTCCCGAGTCACCCGGTCAGCGGGAAGCACCGGAGTAGCTGAGAGCGGACCACGGGCCGCTGCCAGGAACAACCCGCGCAACGGCTCGGTCAGCTTCAGCGCGTCGGCCAGCAGCCGCACGGTATTCGGGCGAGGTGACCGGTGGATCCCGCGCTCCAGATCGCTGACGGTTCTCGGGCTCAGCCCCGCCGCCCCGGCCAGTTCTTCCTGGGTCAGCCCGGCCTCGGCCCTTAACTGCTGAAGCATCGCGCCGAAGTCCGGTACAGGCTGATTAGTCACAGCCTGACCGCCTCCTCGCCCACCGCCGCTATTTCTGCACGGAACGCCATTCCAGCTCAGCGTACCGGGACTTGCGGCCCTCGACCATCTGTGTGCGGCGACTCCGAATTGTGTGACCATTGTGTGGGCGTTATGTGGCAACTGCGTGTGGTGATCAGCTGCCGTTCTGGTCAAAGTCGAGATATCCGTACCAGCCAGACAAAGGCCAAGCGGAAAAGCCATCACCGGCTACAGAAGGAGCCCAGCATGAAATCTCGAGCACGCGCCGCCATTGCTACAGCAGCCACGCTGGCTGCTGCGGCTGCCGCTGCCATCGCCACCGTAGCGATCCCGGCATCCGCCGCCAGCTCGGCACCGGCATCGGGCCAGATTGCCGCCGTTACTCCGGTATTTCCTCCAACTCTGGTGAATTACTTCTTCGGCGAGCTCAGTCCCGCCAGCGGCTCGACCACCTGGGAATGGGCAAGCAGCACTGTCAGCGAGAACTTCGCGAACTCGACCTCGCGTGCGGTCGTGACCGGCAACCTGATCCTCGCCAGCAGTAATGGACTCGTGGTCAGCGGGCAGCTGGGCGTGTGCTACCAGCAAGGCACCGGCGCGATCAACTTCGGGAACTGGGACCTGCTCAACTTCACCGAACCGGCGGGTCACTGGGTCAACGAGTCCTTCTCCGGCACCATCTTGCCCGGGGCCAACGGGTTCCCGGCCGGCGTCTACAAGGTTGGCCTGTGCGTCAGCCAGACCTCGGCGAACCTCGTCTACGACACGGCCTTCGGAGCCGGGAGCGGCGACGTGATCGTCGCCGAGGACTCCGGACCCTGACAAGGTGAACTGCGTCAAGGCGAACTGCTAACCGCAGGCGCCGGTGAGCCGAGCGGCCACTCGGCTCACCGGCATATCGCTAGCCCACCGTCCAGTGAGTAAGCATCAAGGAGTGTAGCGGCGCTCCGCGCCGTCGCGGGCATCCCGACCGTCCCTTCGTGCTGCCGGGAACCCGCGAGGGCGCTGCGTCGTTCCGATCGAGGGCACCCGGCAACCCGCTGCCTGCTCCGGTGGCCATGGCCCGCATGGCGAGTGAGACTGGACCCTGGGGGTCGCTGACGTGAGCGTTCTGCTCGGCTGCAATTCCAAGATCTTCGACCCGATGCGCGAGGCCGGGATCAATGTGCAGACCTTCCGTGCCTATCGCGACAAGTACAACTTCATCCCGACGGTCTGGCCGTCGAAAGAATCCGTACCTGGTGCGCGCGTCATGCTGTCGATCCGGCCGGTGCCCGACGACTTGCTCGCCGGCAGGCTCGACGACCCGCTCAGGTCGCTCATCGCGTCGGCGCCGCCTGGGGTCAAGCTGTCGGCCTGGCACGAGGCGTCGAACCTCAAGGCCTACCCGCCGCACATCAAGCACGGTCCCACGATGTCGGCGGTCCACGAGTACATGCAGCGGCTCTGCCAGGGCTCCAACGTCTTGTATGGCTCTATCATCTGCGCGGTGCCGAGTAAGGTGCGCGCCTATATGGGCAGGGGGCTGGACTGGTACGGCCTGGATATCTACGACTTCCCCGAGGGCCAGTTCCGCAAGTGGAACGGCGGCCTCGCCAGGGACAAGCTCTTCGCCCGGCTCGACGACATGCTCGCCACCTCTCGCGACCTCAGTGGTGTCGGCTCGCCTCAGATTCACATTTGCGAGACGAACAGCCCGCGCACGGAGCACCGGGGCGAGTGGTTCACCTTGCTTGCCGAGTGGATGGCCGCTCACGGTGGCGGCTGCCTGGAGACGTTCTGGAAGCCGGACGGCCCGCTGAGCGGCCCTTGGCTCCCCGACGACGCCTCAACGATTAGCGCCCTGCGCGCCATAGCCGCCGGCTAGCGACGCATTCGCGTCGGAAGTTGACGACAGCATGGTCCTACTTACTGCTATCGGGACGACAGTAAGTAGGACCATGCTGCTGTTGGTTTCGCGGAAAGAGAGCCGCATAATGCCGGTACGGATCTGCCGAAGTCGAGAACTCTAGGCGGCCGCTCTCCCGCGTGGCATTATCAGCTGAAGGGTCGAAATTAGACTAGTAACGGAGTTCTCATGCGCAGATTACCGATTCAGCTACTGACGGCAGCGGCGTTCGCCTCGGCGATCTCCCTTATCGGCGTCTCAGCCGGCCAGGCCTCGGCGACGGCTAGACCGCATCCCGGAGTCCACGTCGCTAACCGGCCGAATCTCATCACGGGTACCGGGTTTGGTACCGGTCACACCTCCGCCGCAGCGCGCGACACCGCGATTGTGGATCTGGACATGAACTACTTCGGCTGCACGAACATCTTCGTCGTGTTCGACACGCAGGGCTCGAACGGGATCTGGAGCGCCGAAGTGAGCGCGACCTGCGGGGGAATTCAGTAGCGCGGTCCTGCTTGCTGCTGTCAGGACGCAATGCCGCTTGGCTTAGGTTGATCTTGAGTCGCGATGCCCGGTTCGGGGGAGTCCCCGGGGGCGGGGGCGGGTTGTTGTCTGGGGGGAGAGTTCTCGGGTTCCTGGGGGAGGCGTTCCGCGTCGGGGAGAGTTGACCGCGTGATAGCGCCCCTAAGTCTCCTGCATGCGGAAACCCTCCCCGGAAGACCCGAGAACTCTCCTGCGGTATCCCGTTGCGGCGGCCGGCGCCGGGCAGCCTGGGTCTTGCCCTCGCGGGGACCGGCGCCGGCGGCGTGCTCAGGTCCGCCGCCGCAGGACGGGGAACATGCCTGTCGGGGGTGCTGCCCGGCCAGCGCGGACAGGTGCGGGCAGGAGCCGGAGGTGCTGGCCGGCCGGGTCTGCCGAGGTCACGCACACGCGCAGGCCGCAAGCTTGATCAAATTAGCCGCTGGCGGTGCCCCGCAGGCGTGACCAGGCGTCGGCGCCGACAGCCAGCAGCAGGAGCACCCCTAGCGCGATCTGGTCGTAGAGCGGATTCAGGCCAAGCAGGTCGGACCCGTTCCCGACCATGGCGATGAAGAGCACCCCGACCACGGTCCGCCAGATCGCGCCGTCGCCGCCGAGGATGCTGGTGCCGCCCACCACGATCCCGGCCAGAACGGTGAAAGTAAGCGTGGTCCCGCCGTTCGATGCCTGGGCGGACAGTACGCGGGAGGCGTCGATCACCCCGCCTAGCGCGGCCGCCCCTCCGCTGAGCACGAACGTGAGCAGCCTGACCTGCTGAACCCTGACCCCGGCCAGCCGCGCCGCCTGCGCGTTGCTGCCTGCCGCGTACATGTACCGGCCGGCGGTGGTGCGGGACAGCGTCACCGCGAGCAGCATCACCACGATGAGCATCGCCCAGCTCGATGTATTCACCGTGAGGAACGACCAGCGCGCCAGGTCGCCGAACGACGGGTGGCTGTAGTCGATGATCAGGTTCCCGCCGGTCACCAGGCTGGCCAGGCCGCTGATCACGAACGACATCGCGAGCGTCGCGATCAGCGAGTTGATCCGGAAGAAAGTCGCGATCACGCCGTTGACCAGGCCTACGGCGAGCCCGACGACAATTCCGGCCAGCACTGCCAGCAACGGCGGCACGGACTGCGCCAGATCGGCGGCCGTCACCCCGGCCAGCGCGTAAATGGCGCCCACGGAGAGGTCGATCCCGCCCGAGACCAGCACCAGCGTTCCCGCCGCCGCGATGATCAGAGTGGAGGCCTGCTGGTCGACTATGTCGAGCAGGTTGACCTTGGTCAGGAACGGTCCGCTGGCGATCGAGAGCACGACGAAGAGCATTGCGAACGGCACGAGAATGCCGCCTCGGCGGACCCTGGAGCCCAGAGCACCCGCCGCCGGGAGGCTCAGCCGCCTCGCTGCCGCTGGACTGGTCATCACGCACCTCTCTCGGCGGAGCCGAAGGCCGCGCCGAGCACCGACGCTTCCGTTGCTGTCTCGCCATCCAGTTCGGCGACGATGCGGCCGCCGCGCATGACGAGCACGCGATGCGCGAGGCCGAGCACCTCCTCCAGGTCGGAGGAGATCATGAGAATTCCGAGACCACGCGCGGCCAGCGAGGTCAGTAGCTCGTAGATCGCTCGCTTGGCGCCGACATCGACGCCCCTGGTCGGCTCATCCGCGATCAGCACCCGGGGTGCGGCCAGCAGGGTCCTGGCAAAGAGCAGCTTCTGCTGGTTGCCGCCGGACAGCGAGCCAGCCGCCACGGACTCACCCGGAGCCCGGACGTCGAGCTCGCCGAGCATCCGCCTGACGGCGGTCCGCTCGGCACCACGCCGCACCAGGCCGTGCCGGCTGAGTTGCTCCAGGCTGGACAGGCTGACGTTCTCAGCGACCGAACGCAGCAGCATCAGCCCGTCGTCCTTACGCGACTCGGGGATCATCGCGATGCCCGCGCGCAGCGCCTGACGCGGGCTGACGGTGCCGCGACCAGCGATACCCCACCGGGACCGGCCGGTCGGGAGCTGATGCTGGGCGCTGACGGCGACAGTCCCGGCCGTCGGCCGTACCGCGAGGGCGATGGCTCGGGCTAGCTCGGACCGGCCGGAGCCGATGAGTCCGGCCAGGCCGACGATCTCGCCCCGCCGGATTTCGAGCGACACCTCGGCGACCCCGGGAGCGCTCAGTGCGCTGACCGACAGCACAGCGGGGGCATCGGCGGCGGCCGGCTGCCTGACCGGGAAGATCGCGCCAAGAGTTCGGCCGAGCATCGCGTTCAGCAAAGTTTCCTCGGTCTGGCCAGCAGCGGGCGAGCTCGCCGCGACGCGACCGTCGCGCAGGATCGTGATGTCGTCGGCCAGTTCGAGCACCTCGCCGAGGAAGTGCGAGACAAGCACGATCGTCGTGCCAGCCCTGGCGAGCCTGCGGATGATGTCATGCAGCGCCGCCACATCGGGTCTGGACAGCGCCGCGGTGGGCTCGTCCATCACGATCAGCTTCGCTTCCCGGTTCAGGGCGCGCAGGATCTCGGTCTTCTGCTGGCCGGCGGTGCGCAGTGAGCCAGCGTTGGCCTCGCCTTCGAGGTCGAAGCCGGTCCGGCCGGCCAGCTCGGCGTAACGGCTGCGCAGCTCGCGTCGGCGCAGCAGGCCCGGCGGGGCTCGACGCCCAGGAACACGTTCTCCGCGACCGACAGCGCGGGCACGATAGACAGTTCCTGGGCGATCTGGACGATGCCGCTCGCCATGCGCGGCCCGTGGCGAATGGAAATGCGCGACCGCACCGTCCACCAGGAGCTGCCCCTGGTCAGGTGCCAGGTCCCCGGAGATGATCTTGCCGAGCGTCGACTTGCCCGCGCCGTTCTCGCCGACCAGCGCGTGAATCGAGCCCCGGCGGATCCGCACGCTGACGGCCTCAAGGGCGCGCGCGCCGCCGAAGGACTTGCTGACGTCCTTCAGCTCGACGTGCGCGCCCCCGGGGATTGTCGGGTCGGTCACTGGCTAGCCCGGCCACTCGGCCGTGAACTGGCTGACGTTGGCCTTGGTGACGACGCCGCCGCTCGGCAGCGAGCTGACCGGGTCGATGCCGCCACTCGATTTGCCGGTCCGCAGCGCCGTGACCAGCGCCTTGACGGCGAGTCGGCCTTCGCTGGCCGGAGCCTGCGCGACGTCCGCGTACCAGGCGCCTGCGGCCACCCCGGAAAGCGCCGCGGCGCTCGCGCCGTACCCGACGAGAATGACCTTGCCGGTCAGGTGCGCGGAAGAGACCGCCTGGGACCCGCCCTCGATGCCCTGGTCAGAGCCGACGATCAGGTTCAGTCCCGGGGTGGCCTGCAGCATGTCCTGCACGGCGGTCAGGCCGGTAGTGGGGCTGAAGAAGCTCTGGCCCTGGGCGACGATCTTGACGGCAGGGTCGGCTGCGATCGCCTTCTTGAACGCGCCGCTGATCGCCACGTCGAGTGCGGACGCCTTGATGTCGTAGAGATAGCCGACCTTGCACGGGTTCAGCTTCTTGGCCTTGCAAGCCTGGACGACGAGGTTGCCGAGCTTGGTGCCGATGTCGGTCGGCACGAAGGTCACGTTCGCGGACAGGCCAGGGACCTGCGGGGCGTCAGTCGACAGATCAGGGCCGAGGATCTGGTCCATGTTGACGACCTTGATGCCCTTGGCGATGGCCTGCTTGACCAGGCTGATCAGCCCGGTGCCGAAGATCGGCTGGACGATGATCCCCTGGTACTGACCCGAGTTGATCGCGTCCTGGAGCTGGCTGAACTGCGTCTGCGGGCTGTTGTTCGCGTCAAACACCTTCAGCGTCGCGTTGTTGTCAGCCGCCACCGCCTGAGCGGCCGCCAGCATGGGTGCGTCGTAGCTGTTCTCGACGGCGAACGACAGATACGCGATGCTCAGCGGCCCGCTTGCGCCGGCCGAGGCTGAGGCTGAGCCGCCCTGGCCTGGCTGGCTGCTCGACCCTCCGCTGCTACCGCTGCTGCACGCGGCCAGCGCCAGGCTGGCGGCGACGGCGACAGCCGCGAGCGCAAGCAGTCCTGGACCACGCTGAGGGTGCCGCCCGGGCAGGCGACGGGGGATGTGACGGCGGAGCAACTGCTTGCCGGTCGGGTTGCGCGTGACGACTGAGGACACGGCTAGACTCCTTTGTGCTTACTCACTGGACGGTGGGTTAGTGCTGCGCCGGTGAGTCGGGTGGCCGCTCGGCTCACCGGCTTTTACTCGCGATCTGGCGACCGCTGTCTTCATGAAGGCATAAGCACCGCTCGCTTGTGCGGGGCTGCCCCGCATCGGGACCAGGCGTCGGCGGCCCGGTCAAGCGGCACGATCTCGCGGTCGGTCGTCAGTCGTCCGGCGGCGGCATGACCCAGGATTTCCTCCAGTGCCGTCGCCTTCTGCTGGCCGGTGAGCGCGTTGTTGGTGTAGCCGAGCACGCTCAGCATGCCGCCGCGCAGCGGCGCCGATCCCAGGCTGGCTATCGGCCCGGCCGACGAGCCGAGGTTGACCAGCCGGCCGCCGGAGGCAAGCACCCCCAGCGCGGCCTGGGCAGGCACTCCCCAGACCGGATCGAGGACCACGTCGTACCTGCCGTCACCGCCAGCCGCAGCCGCCAGTCGCTCGCCCAGCACAGCCGGATCATCGCCGGTCAGGTCAGCCGCCGCGTCGGCACCGAGCTCCAGCGCCCGGGCTCGGCCGTGCGCGTCCCGGCACGCCGCGACGACCCGCCCGGCACCCAGGAGCCGGGCCGCCTGCACCCCGACCTGGCCCACGGTCCCGCTCGCCCCGAGGACGAGCACCCGCTCGCCGGCGGCCAGCGAACCCCGCCACTGAAGGGCCATCCAGGCCGCGATCGCCGACAGCCCGAGCGCCGCGACGAGGTCGTCGTCGACACCATCCGGCAGCGGCAGCACGGCGTCGTCGGCGGCCACGGCAAGCTCGGCCATGGCTCCGTCACCAGCAGCCATCCCGGCACTGCCGCTGAACCAGACTCGCTGCCCGGCTGGGAACCGGTCGCTCGCCGAGACCACGCCCACGCCCTGTGCTCCCGGCACGTACGGCAGGGCCGGCGGCCGAAGTACGACGTGCCGGTCGCGCACAGCAGGTCGAGCGGATTGATCGGCGCAGCCGTCACCCGGACCAGGGTCTGACCGTCCCCGCGGGACGGTTCCGGATGCGTGCCTACCTCGGGAAGCGCGCCGTGCGCGCGCAGTACTGCCGCTCGCATGCTCAGCCAGTCAGTCCTTGTCGTAGGTGTAGGTGTAGGGGTTGTCGAGCACCCGGGTCTCCGGGATCTCGGGATGCATGCCTTCGCTCCACGCCTGCGGGCCGAGTTCGCCGCGCAGGTACTCGACGGTCTGCTCGATCGCGTCCCGGGCCTTGCCCAGGTCGGAGCCGACGAGCCGGTGGTCGTGCTTGACCACGCGGCCGTTCACCACCACGGTGTGGACGTCGCCGCGCTGGGCCTGGAACACCACGTGCCCGTAGGGGTTGAGCAGCGGGAACATGACTGGCGACGCGTCGTTCTTGATCAGCACGACGTCGGCCTGCTTGCCCGGCTCTAGCGAACCGACCACCGAGTCGAGCCCGAGCGCCCTGGCGCCGCCCCGCGTCGCCCACTCCACGACCTGCTCGGCGCGCAGCTTGTGGTGGGTCACCGTCTCGTCCTGCCCGTGCGCCTCCAGATGCTCGCGCACCCGGTCGGCGCTCAGCGTCGCCCGCATCGCGGAGAACAGGTCGGCGCTCCACCACACGCTGGTGTCCATGGACAGCGAGATCGGGATGCCGTGGTCGCGGAGCTTCCAGGTGGGCGGGTACCCCTGGCCGGCGCTCTGCTCGCTCTCGGTCGACAGCGACGCCGACCCGCCGGTCGCCGCGATCCGGTGGTAGGAGTCCGTCGACAGGCTGGACGCGTGCACGTAGATCGTGCGCTCGTTCATGAAGCCGTGGTCATGCATCAGCCGGATGCCCTCGTCGGTGGTGACCTTCCAGACCCCGGCGTGCGTCGTCACCGGCACATCCAGGTCACGCGCCACTTCGAACGCGGCCTTCTCCGGGAAATCCGGGCTCGCAGGCGGCACGTCGAACGCGAGCTGGAACCCCAGCATGTCCGTGCCGCCGCCGCTGAACCGCCGGCTCACGAAGTCGCGGAACTCCGGTGTCGTCGCCCACTCCCACGGCGCGGCCTGGATGTTGCCGAAGGCGAGCACGAACCGCCCGGGCACCTCGGTCAGCGCGTCCGCCGCCGCCTCCGCGTGGTCGATCGTCTGCAAGTTGTGCGACCAGTCGACCGTCGTGGTCACGCCGGCGTCGATCGCCTCCATGGCGCTCAGCAGGTTGCCCGCGTAGATGTCCTGGGGCCGGAACGACTTGCCCCACTGCAGGTAGTTCCACACGAAGTACTGAGTCAGCGTCCAGTCGGCCCCGTACCCGCGCATGGCGGTCTGCCACATGTGCCGGTGGGTGTCGATCATGCCGGGCAGCACGATGCCGCCGGTCGCGTCGATCTCCACGGTGCCGTCGGGCACCGGCAGCTGCCTGCCGATGGCGCTGATCCGCTCGCCCTCGATCAGGACGTCGGCACCCTCCTCGACGCGATGAGCGTCGTCCATGGTAAGCACGGTGGCGTTGCGGAACACCAGCGCTCGGCCAGGCGTGAAATCAGGAGCAGTCACGAGATGCCTCCATCTTCGAAGGACAGTCAAGGCACATAGTAAGAGCCGCGCGGACATTTGTCCGCATCACGGCGGCTAAAGACTTGACCGGAAGCGTTGTCGGTTTGCAGGCTGATGTCAAGACCTCGCCACAGTGCCCCAGCACGGGGCAGCGGAAGGCCGAAAATGGAGAGCCGATGACGCGTCCGCAGACCAGCCCGGATTTCATCGAGGCCCTCGCGCGGGGGCTCGACGTGATCCGGGCGTTCCAGCCGCGCCAGCCGGTGCTGTCGCTGACCGCAGTGGCTGGCGTCACGGGCCTGGCCAGGCCGACGGTGCGCCGGATTCTGCTCACCCTCGAAGAGCTCGGCTACGTGCGGCCCGCGACCGGCGGCTTCGAGCTGACGCCCAGGGTGCTCGACCTCGGCATGTCGTACGTGCTGTCGCACAACCTGTGGACGGTCGCCAGGCCGCACATGGAGACCCTGGTCGCGCGCACCCACGAGTCCAGCTCGATCGCCCAGCTCGACGGCTCGGACATCGTCTACGTTGCCCGGGTCGCCGTGCCGAAGATCATCGCGCTGGCGGTGACCATCGGCACGAGATTCCCCGCCCTGCAGACGTCACTGGGCAAGGTGCTGCTCGCGGGCCTGCCGGCGGAGCAGCTCGAGCACGTCCTGGCCGAGCCGAGCCGGTCCGGCATCACCGCGCGCTGGCAGCCCGACCGGCCAGAGCGCGAGGCCGCACTCCGCGAGGTCCGCGCTCGTGGCTGGTCGCTCACCGACGAGCAGCTCGCGCTGGGCATCCGCTCGGTGGCCGCGCCGCTGCGCGACGGCGACGGCCGCGTCGTCGCCGCGATGAACGTCACCGTCCACGCCGCCGAGACCTCCGTGGCGAAGCTGACCGGGGAGTACCTGCCGCTGCTGCTCCAGACGGCCAGTGCCGTCAGCGCGGACTGGGCGGCCTACCAGTCGGCGCCCTCGATCACCGTGCCGCTCGCCCCGGCTCCGGCGCCCTGACCCGGCGCCTTGACACCCGCGACGCCGACCGCCGACACTGGCCGCTGACACTGACACCAACCTCCGGACCGATGTCCGCTAGGCGGACAAGAAGGGCAAGCCGACCGTAGATGACCACTCCAGATGCTGGGCGCGGCCCGCTGGCTGGGCTGCTCGTCGCCGACTTCTCCAGGGTCCTGGCGGGTCCCTACGCGACGATGATGCTCGCGGATCTCGGCGCGGACGTGATCAAGGTAGAAAGTCCGGCCGGGGACGACACTCGCCGGTGGAAGCCGCCGGTCACGAGCGACAATCTTTCAACCTATTTTCTTGCTATTAACAGAAATAAGCGCTCAGTCGCACTCGACCTGGCCACGCCGGCCGACCTGGCGGCAGCTCGGGAGCTCGCCCGCCGGGCCGACGTCATGGTCGAGAACTTCAAGCCAGGCGGGCTGGCGAAGTTCGGCCTGGACTACGCGGGCGTCGCGGCCACGAACCCGGCCGTGATCTACGCCTCGATCAGCGGCTTCGGCTCCGGTGGCGGCAAGGACCTGCCCGGCTACGACCTGATGGTGCAGGCCATGTCCGGCCTGATGAGCCTCACCGGCAGCCCGGACGGCCCGCCGTATCGCGCGGGGATCTCCGTCTTCGACGTCATGGCCGGCCTGCACACCACCGTCGGGGTGCTGGCCGCACTGCACCACCGGGACGCGACCGGCCAGGGCCAGCACGTCGAAGCGAGCCTGATGGCCTCGGCGATGTCCGGCATGGTCAACCAGACCAGCGCCTACGCCGCCGGGGGAGTGGTACCGCACCGGATGGGCAATTCGCACCCGAGCCTGTTCCCCTACGAGCCGCTGCCGACCGGCGACGGCGACCTGATCGTGACGGCGGGCAACGACGGGCAGTTCCGCAAGCTCTGCGCGGTGCTCGGCGTGCCCGAGCTGCCGGCCGATCCCCGGTTCGCGAGCCCGGATCTGCGGACGGCGAACCGTTCGCAGCTCAGGCCGCTCCTGGTCGAACGGCTCGCGGCCCGCTCGGCCGCCGACTGGTTCGCCGAGCTCATCGCGGCCGGCGTGCCGTGCGGCCCGATCAACACGGTCGAGCAGGGTGTCGAGTTCGCCCGCCAGGTCGGTCTGGACCCGGTCGTGAGCGCTGGCAGCGGTGACTCGGCCAGGCCCACGGTCCGGCATCCGCTGACGTTCTCGGTGACGCCGCCGCGCTACGACCTGCCGCCGCCCGGCCTCGACGAGCACGGCCAGGAGATCAGGGCCTGGCTGCTAGATTCCGACCCAGATTCCGACGGCAGGTGAGGAGCCGGCATGGCGCAAGTCGTCGCGGTGATCGCATCGACGCACCACCCGTTCTACTACCGGGCGAGCACCTCGACCGGCGACGAACGCCCGCCGTTCGCCGACGAGTGGGTCGCCAAGATCGAGCGGTTCAGGCAGACTCTGACGGCGGCGCGGCCCGATGTGCTGGTGATGGTGGGCAGTGACCACTTCCACCAGCTGTGGCTGGACAACATGCCGCAGTTCCTGGTCGGGAAGGCACCGTTCTACGACGCGAACTATTACAACGAGGAACGTGAGTTCGGCCTGCCCAGGATGCTGGTGGCTGGTCACGAGGACCTGTCGGCCTATCTGCTGCGCGAAGGGCTCGACGCCGGTTTCGACCTGGCCTTCAGTAACGAGCTGCGGATCGATCACAGCATCACGTGCCCGCTGATCACCCTGCGGCCCGAGGCAGACCTGCCGATCGTGCCGATCTACACGAACATCTTCGCGCCGCCGCTCCCGCAGCCGAAGCGGTTCGTCCAGCTCGGCAAGACCATCAGGGAGCTGGTCGAGTCCTGGCCGAGCGACCAGCGGGTCGCGATCATCGGCACCGGGCACCTGTCACTGGAGCTCGGCGGCCCTCGGCAGTTCGGCCCGCACGGGCCTGACCCGGAGTTCGACCGCAAGGCGGTCTCGTGGATCGCGTCGGGCGACCTGGAATCGGCGCTGGCCTCGGTCTCGCTCGAAAGTCTCTGGCTGCCGGGCAACGCCACCCACGGGTTCATGGACTTCATGCTGATGATGGGGGTCGCGGGCGAGAACGCCAAGGCCGATCACGTGGACTCGCTCGATCTCTTCCACACGATGGAGGCCTACTTCACCTGGTACCCGGGAGGCGCGCCGGCATGAGCAAGTACCTGCTGAATAAGTTCCTCTACACGGTCGACCGGGATCCTGAGCTGGTCGAGCGGTACCGATCGGATCCCCGGGGGACCGTGCAGTGGTGGGAGGCCGAGCGGGCCAACCTGATCTTGAACTGCCCGTCGGCTGAGCGGAGCACGTGGCTTCAGTTCTCCGAGACCGAGCGCGAGGCGCTGGCGACGCACGACTACGTGACGCTGTTCGAGCTCGGGTCGCACAACTTCCTGCTGCTGACTCTCTTTATCGCGCTGTTCGAGCGGGACTACGCCGAGCCGCTGGCCTTCCAGCGCGAATTCGGCGCTCGCCTGAGCCACTGGTCGGTCCCCTACCCGGACATTTCGACCTAACCGGGTGTTCCGGGCAACCCTCAACCCCAGCTTGAGGCCCAGCAAACTCACAACGACCGTGCCCCAGCACCAGCAAACTCACAACGCTGCAAGCCGGACCTAGTCCGGACCCAGGCCGGCGGCCCGGCGGAGCACCTGGGCCACCGAGGCGAAGTCGGCGTCGCTGAAGCCGGCGGCGCACGCCTGCGCCAGGTACGACCGCGCGGCCTCGGTCACCGGCAGCTCGGCCGAGCCAGCCACGGACCGGGCGAGGTCCAGGTCCTTGCGCATCAGTGCGGTCGTGAACGCGACCGGCCCGTCGCCCGGTTCCAGGAACGCCCCCCGCTTGTAACCCACGAACGGCGACGCGACCGCGCTGGCGCCGAGGACGTCGTAGGCCGCCGCCCGGTCGATCCCCGACAGCTCGGCCAGCGTCAGCGCCTCGGCGATGGCCTGGTTCGTCGTCGCGATCACGATGTTCACGGCCAGTTTCATCGCCGCCCCGCTGCCCGAGGGACCCAGGTGCAGCTGCGTCTTGCTCAGCACGTCGAGCACCGGTCGCGCCCGTTCGAACGCCCCGGCCGAGCCGCCGGCCAGCACGGTCAGCCCGCCCTGCTCGGCCAGGGCCACGCTCCCCGACACCGGCGCGTCCAGGAAGTCCACGCCGTGGCCGACCGCTTCCGCCGCCAGAGCGCGCGCCGCGACCGGCC
Organism: uncultured Actinomycetota bacterium; assembly: GCA_963737865.1. Taxonomy (GTDB): domain Bacteria; phylum Actinomycetota; class Actinomycetes; order Streptosporangiales; family Streptosporangiaceae; genus Chersky-822. The sequence goes on from CAVTUG010000004.1 coordinate 190,104, forward strand.
CGATCGTGCTCATCTCGATCACCAGGCTGCCCGCCCGGCACGCGGCGAGCACGCCAGCCGCGCCGCCCAGCACGGACGCCACGGCGCCCCCGTCGGCCAGCATCGTGATCACGACGTCGCACTCGGCGGCGAGCTCCTGCGCGGAGGCGGCCTCCCGCGCACCCCGCCCGACCAGAGGTGCTGCCTTACCCGAGGTCCGATTCCACACCATTGGATGAAAGCCGGCGCCGACCAGCCGCCCCGCCATAGGCAGCCCCATGTGGCCCAGGCCGATAACCCCGATCCTGGAGCTGGCCATGCCTCAGGCACCCTGCTGGCCGTTGCTGGGTTGGCCAACACCAGCAGCACGGTCCGAGGACGGCAGTCCGCGGACCGTGCTGTCGCTCGGGGCGACTCTGGTCTCGCCCCGGCCGGCGGCAGTGTTCTTGTGGGACTGGCTCTCGCGGAGCGGGTTCAGCTGACCGCCCACGGTCCAGTACCGCTGCCCGGCGATCAGCAGTTCCTCGGCGGGGAACTTCGTGATCACCTCGCACCCGTCCGCCGTCACGATCAGCTCTTCCTCGATCCTGGCCGCCGACCAGCCGTCACTGGCTGGCCAGTAGGTCTCCAGCGCGAAGACCATGCCCTCTTCCAGCGTTTCGGGGTGGTCGAGCGAGACCAGGCGGCTGAAGATCGGCTTCTCCCAGATCGACAGCCCCACGCCGTGGCCGTACTGGAGCGCGAACGCGGCCATCTCGTCGGGGAACCCGAACTCGGTGGCCTTCGGCCACAGCGAGACGATGTCGGCGGTCGTCGCGCCCGGCTTCACCAGCGCGATCGCCTGGTCCATGTACTCGCGGCAGCGCACGTAGGCGTCGCGCTGGGCGACCGACGCGCTGCCCACGGCGAAGGTGCGGTAGTAGCAGGTCCGGTAGCCGTTGTAGCTGTGCAGGATGTCGAAGAACGCCGGGTCGCCCGGGCGCAGCAGCCGGTCCGAGTACACGTGCGGGTGCGGCGAGCAGCGTTCCCCGGAGATGGCGTTCACGCCTTCGACGTACTCGCTGCCCAGGTCGTACAGGACCTTGCTGACCAGGCCGACGCATTCGTTCTCGCGCACGCCCGGTCGCAGGAACTCGTACAGCTGGGTGTAGGCGGCGTCCACCATCGAGCACGCCTGCGCGAGCAGCGAGATCTCGTCCCGGGTCTTGATCCGCCGGGCTTCGAGGAACACCTGCTGGCCATCGACCACCGTGAGGCCCTCGGCGGCGAGCGCGGCCAGGACTGGCATTTCCGCGACGTCGACGCCAACGGGTGCGCCGGCCAGCCCGTACTCGCGCAAGACGGCCGCGACCTTGGCCGCGACATCCGCCGCGATCCCCGCGTCAGGGTGGAATGCGCCCCGTAGCGTCGAGATCCCCGCCCGCGCCCCGGTCAGCGCCGCGCCGTCGGGGGTCGCCGGCCCTTCGGTATGGTCGAGCCAGGGGTTGTACAACTGGTGATGGCGTGCGGCCGAGCCAAAATCCCAGATGATAGGGTCCCCACCTCGGGGTAGCAGGGCAAACCTGATCAGCTTGTCCATCGCCCAGGTACCGATGTGGGTCGAAGTCATGTACCGGATGTTGGGGAAATCGAAGCTGAGCAGCGCGCCGAGTTCTGAGCGCTCGAGCTGTGCGTTGAGCCTGGCTAGCCGTTCGGTGCGGAGCCTGCCCAGATCGATCCGGTCTTCCCAGTCGACTGCGTTCTGCCCGAAGGTCTGGGAGATCCTCACCGCCACGGCATGCTCCTGCGCGCCATCTGTGCAACACCTCCATGAAGGGTTTCCGGAGGGCTCGGTCAGCCGGCTCCGGCACGCATCCGTAGTATCGTCCCTGGATAATGGATGTCAAGGTCTACTGAACACTGTGTTTAGTGAACGTGGCCTCAGAACGTATAGTTCTGCTAACCGCGTTCGACTCTGGAGATAAGAGCGTGCTGTCGTGAACGTAAACGTTGGGAGCCTGATCCGGCGCGAGCGCCAGAAGCAGGGGATCTCCCTGCGCGAGCTGGCCCGCAGGGTCGGCATCTCGGGCAGCATGTTGTCGCAGGTAGAGACCGACAGGACCCGTCCGTCGGTGAGCACGATCTACGCGATCGCCAACGAGCTGGGCCTCTCGATCGACGCCTTGCTGTCCGAGGCCGACGACTCCGCCCCCGTCGCCCTGACGACGGCCGTGGCCGGCAGCAACGCGCTGCGCGAGGTCGCCGCCTCGGAACTGGCGTGCCAGCTAGTCGTGCCAAGCGACCGCCGCAAGCTGGAGCTCGAGTCGGGCGTGACCTGGGAACTGCTGAGCGACTTCCTTCCGCACCTGGTCGACTTCATGTTCGTGACCTACGAGCCGGGCGGGAGCTCGAGCTCGTCGGGCAAGTTCATGCGGCACACCGGCACCGAGTTCGCCTTCCTGCTGCGCGGCGAGCTGAAGATCCAAGTCGGCTTCGAGGTCTTCGTGCTCCGCGCCGGCGACGCGCTCACCTTCGACTCTTCCGAGCCGCACCTGCTGGTCAACGAGGGTTCCGAGCCCGCCGCCGGCGTCTGGTTCGTGCTCGGCCGCCGCCTCACCCCCGAATCCCACGCGGCCCGCTTCGCCACCGCCAGCGAACTCGGCCTAGCCACCACCCCCCCAGGTCAGCACATAGACCTCCGCTCCAGAACCCGCATGCCCCGCCAGCGCCCAAACCCCGACCCAACCCCCTAACCCCACCCCCAGCCCAACCCCAGAACCCCCAACCCCAGACCCCCAACCCCCAAGCCCCCGATCTCATCCCCCACCGGCCCTTCCTGCCCCGCCCGCCCTTCCTGCCCCGCGCCCCGTCGGCCCGCCCCCACCGGCCCCGCCTGCCCCGCGCCCCGCCGTTCCCGCGCCCCGCCGCCCTCTTGCCCGGCCGTTCCCGCGCCCTGCGGCCATCTTGCTCCGCGGGCTCGCCGGCCGCCGCCGCCGCCCTCATGCCCCGCTCGCCTTCCTGCCCCGCTCCCCGCCGCCCTCATGCCCCGCTCGCCTTCCTGCCCGCGCCCGTCGGCCCGCGCCCCTCGGCCCGCGCCCCGCCGCCTTCTTGCCCCGCCGCGCCCGCCGCAGTGCAGCATCGACGTTTCAGCGGTATGTCCCTACTTGCTGCTGTTACCTGGGCCGATTCGTGGACAGCATGGTCCTACTTACTGCTGTCCTGATGACAGTAAGTAGGACCATGCTGTCGTTGATTTCGGCGCGGCTGGGCTGTGCGGGCTGGGCGAAATGGGTGCCGGGGCTGGGGGCGTGCGGGCTTGGGCTGTGCGGGTGCGAGTTGCGATGTTCGCAAGGGCTTGGCTGGGCTGGGCTGGGGTGCGCGGGCCGGCTGGAATGCGCGGGCCGGCTGGAATGCGCGGGTTGGGCTGGGGTGCGCGGGCCGGCTGGGGTGCGCGGGCCGGCTGGGTGCGGGGCTGGGGTGCGCGGGCCGGCTGGGTGCGGGGCTGGGGTGCGCGGGCCGGGCTGGGGTGCGGGGCTGGGGTGCGCGGGCGGGCTGGGGTGCGGGGGCTGGGGTGCGCGGGCCGGCTGGGGTGCGGGGGCTGGGGTGCGCGGGCCGGCTGGGGTGCGGGGGCTGGGGTGCGCGGGCCGGCTGGGGTGCGGGGGCTGGGGTGCGCGGGTTGGGGGTGCGCGTGGGGTTTTGGGTGCGGGGCTGGGTGGGCAGGGGAACTGGGTGGGTTTGGGCGGGTTGGAGGGGTTTGTGGGCGGGGGTGGGGTGGTCTGGTTGGTGGGGGAAGGTGCTTGGGGTTAACACTTGTGCGCCCCTGCTTCCCACGTTAGTATCACTGAACATCGCGTACGCTCTTGCTAAACAGTGTTGTTGAACGGTGTTCAGTAGCGGGCCTGCGCGCAGTCAGCTGCGAAGTAGGGAACAATGGCAGATTCCTTTCGCGTCGGCATCGATGATGTCGCGCCGGTCCCCGGACTAGGTCCCGATCAGGGCTGGGTCGGAATGACCGTCCAGTTTCTGGTCGATGCCGCCGGGGCGGGCTCGGAGCACGTGGTGTTCGGGCGGGCCATTTTCGCGCCCGGCGAGGCTGAGCATCAGTGGCATCGCCATCCTGGGGCCGAGGAATTCGCCCTGATCGTGCGCGGGCAGGGGATCGTACTCGACGGCGACAACGAACTCCCAGTCTCGGCTGGGGACGTCGTTTTCCACCGCAAGGGTGCGTGGCACGGGTTCCGGAACACCTCGGACACCGAGGAAGCGGAGATGATCTGGGGCTGGGCCGGCGCGGCCTCGCGCGCCGAGGCCGGCTGACGAGCTCGGAACCCCCCGCAGATCTGCCCGGGGGGACGACCCCCCGGAACCCCCCGCAGCAATGACCGGCATGGGCGGCAATCTGATGACCCGCTGGTCTCGGTCGACCGGGATCTGGGTCGCCACCGGGCTCGTCTTCGCGCTCAGCGCGCTGGTCGAGCCGAACAGCCTGGGCAGCAGTGCGCTGGCGTCGTTGTGGCCGTTTGCCGCCGTTCTCATTCTCGCCGCCGTCGGCCAGACGCTCGTGGTCCAGCAGCGCGGCATCGACCTTTCCGTGCCGGGCTTCATCTCCCTCACGGTCGTGCTGGTGACTCATATCCCTAACGGGAACGCCAGCAAGCTCGGCCCGGCCATCGCGCTCGCCTACGGGATCGCGCTCGCCGCTGGCCTGGTGAACGGCCTGCTCGTGACGCGGTTCAGGATCACGCCGATCGTGCAGACGCTGGGCATGAACGCCGTGCTCTACGGCATCAACCTCGGGATCTCGCAGGGCACGCCGACGCAGACGACCACTGCGATGCAGTCCTTTACCAACGCGCCGTTCCTCGGCATCCCGAGGCCGCTCGTCATCGCGCTGGTCGCGGTGCTGGTGATCGAGTTCGTCGTCAAGCGCACGAGCTTCGGCCGCCGGTTCGAGGCCAGCGGCGCCAGCGAGAGCGCGGGCCGGGCGGCTGGCCTGCCCGGTCACCGGTACCAGGTCAGCGCCTACGTCGGCGCCGCGCTGCTGTACTGCACGGCTGGCGTGCTGCTGGCCGGCATCGTGTCCCAGCCTGACCCGTTCCAGGGCGACGCTTACCTGCTGCCTTCGGTAGCAGCGGTCGCGCTCGGCGGAACCTCACTGCTCGGCGGCGTCGGGAGCGTCGTCGCCGGTGCCATGGGGGCGCTCTTCCTCAGCCAGTTGCAGCAGTTCGTGCTCGCCACCGGGGCCAGCGCCGCCGTGCAGAACCTCGTGCAGGCCGGCACCCTCGCGCTCGCGGTCACGGTCTACGGCCTGCAGTCCAAGCGGCTCCGCGTCCGGCAATGGCGCAGCTGGATCAGACGCCCCGCCCTCCAGACCTAGCAAATCACCGCAGTTACAAGTCACGCCCCGAATAACCGCACCCGCCCACCAGAAAAGCAGCCGCCAGAAAGGCGACCGGACGCATAACGCACGAGCGCACATTTTGAGGAGACCGTACATGGCAACTAATAGATTCAGGTCCGCTAGCTCTCGACGGCGACTGCTGGCCGGGGTGTCGGCCGCGGCGGTGCTGTCGCTGGCGCTGGCCGCGTGCAGCAGCGGCGGCGGGGGTAGCTTCTGGTACGAAGCCGCTGCCCAAGTCCGTCACCAGCAAGTTCCCCTGGTGCGGGCCGAAGCAGGCGTCGATCGCGCTGGCCGACGGCTTTGGTGACAACACATGGCGGGAACTGACCCGCTACTCGGCGGTCACGATCGCCGCCGAATGCCCGAGCGTCACTAAGTACGTCTACACCAACGGTGAAGGCAACACCCAGAAGGCGATCTCGGACATCGACTCGCTGGTCGCTCAGGGCACCACCGCGATCGTGGACTTCCCCGACGCTGGCAAGGCGATGCTGCCCGTGCTGACCAAGGCATTCCAGGCCGGGACGATTGTGGTGCCCTACCGGGTCTTCCCCGGCGGCAAGGCGGGCACCAACTACAACGCCTATTTGTCGACCAACTTCACCTCGGCCGGCGTGCTGTGGGGCAAGGACGTCGCGACCGCGCTGCACGGCAAGGGCAATGTCGTCTTCCTCGGCGGCCCGCCGGCCAACTCCCAGAGCCTGGAGGAGTACAACGGCCTGGAGAGCGTCTTCAAGAAGTTCCCCGGCATTCACCTGCTCGGCCAGACCCCGTACAACGTGACCAACTGGGACCCGGCGCAGACGCAGCAGGTCGTTTCCTCGCTGCTGTCCAAGTACCCGAAGATCGACGCGGTGGTCAGTGACTTCGGCACCGCCCTGGCCGCGTCGTTCCCCGAGTTCTCCAAGGCAGGCCGCCAGATCCCGGTGATCGCGACCGAGGACGGCAACTCGCTCGGCTGTGACTTCGCCACCGACCATGGCAAGGACCCGGGCTTCAAGCTGTTCACGGTGTCCTCGCAGACCTGGATGGTCGAGTACGCGATGCGGTATGCGATCGCTCTCGCCACGAAGGGCAAGGTGCCCTCGTCGACCGTGGTGCCGCAGCAGAACTACGAGAACTCCGTCACCAGCAGCCCGAACGCTCCGGTCTGCAACAACGCGCTCCCGGCCACGGCGATCATGTCCAGCGGCCTGAGTCCCAAGGAGCAGCTCGCGGCGCTGAAGGGCGTCATCCCGACCCTGACGTCGCTGCGGTAACCCGAGGCGACACCTGACCCGGCCGGGGAGACGGCGCGGATGACCCACGCGCCGCCTCCCCGGCCCAGCCCGTAACCAGTCCCCACTCAACCGGAGGCAAGCTCCATGGCGCTCATCACGCAGAGCGTGCAGGCGCTGCGGCTCACCGACGTCTGGAAGAGCTTCGACGGCGTCGACGCGCTCAAGGGCGTCACCTTCGAGGCCCAGGCCGGTGAGGTCCATGCCCTGCTGGGCGAGAACGGCGCAGGCAAGTCCACGCTGATGGCCATCGCCGCCGGCTCGCTCGCGCCCGATCGCGGCTCCATGGAGCTGAAAGGCGAAGTAGTCCAGGCGTCCTCGCCGCTGCTAGTACGCCAGCGGGGGCTCTCGATCGCCTACCAGCACCCGGCGCTGATCCCCGACCTGACCGTGCACGAGAACCTGGCCATGTGGCTGCCACAGCAGGCCCGCGATGCTGGCAAGGACGGCGGCATCTGGGAGCTGTCCCAGCTCCAGCGAGTGGGCTGCACGGCCGAGCTCGGTCAGCGGGTGAGCAGCCTGAGCGTGGTCCAGCGGCAGCTGCTGGAGATTGCCAAGTCCCTGGCCGCCGACCCCAAGGTGCTGATCCTCGACGAGCCGACCGCCTCGCTCGGGGCCGAGGAAACCGAGACGCTCTTCGCCGAGCTGCGGCGGCTCGCCGGCGCGGGGTGGCCGTCGTCTACATCACGCACCGGCTCGCCGAGGTGCGCGAGCTCTGCCAGCAGGTGACCGTGCTGCGCGACGGGGCCGTCAGGGGCACGTTCCGGGTCGAAGACGTCACTGACGAGCAGTTGCTTGAGCTGATCGTCGGGCGCGAGGTGACCACCGAGTTCCCCGCGAAGACCGGATCCGGGCCGCGGCCGGCCCCGTCCTGACCGTCGGCCATTTCTCCAGCCGGGCGTTCCACGATGTCTCGATGACCGTGGCCCAGGGCGAGATCGTGGGCCTGGCCGGCATCGTCGGCAACGGCCAGAGCGAGTTCCTGCGGGCCATGGCCGGCCTCGGGCCCGCGACCGGCAGCGTCGAGCTGCTCGGCGAGCGGCTGAAGCCGTCGCGGCCAGAGGCGGCCCTGCGCGCCGGTGCCGTCTACCTGTCGCCCGATCGGCTGCACGAAGGACTGTTCGGCACCTTGTCCGTGCGGGAGAACTCCGTGGTGTCCTCGCTGCGGCAGTTCAGCCGCAGCGGCGTCACGAACCAGCGGGCCGAGGCCAAGGCCGTCGAAGGCGAGCGCGACAGCCTGTCGATCAGAACCGCGTCGATCGACGCGAACGTGCTCAGCCTGTCCGGCGGTAACCAGCAGAAGGTGCTGCTCGCCCGGGCGCTGCTGAACAAGAACGCCACGCTGCTGCTGGCGGAGGAACCGACCCAGGGCGTGGACGTCGGCGCCCGCGCCGAGATCTACCGGATCCTGCGTCAGGTCGCCGAGTCCGGTGCCGGCGTGGTCGTGGTGTCGTCGGATATCAGGGAGCTGGCCGGGCTCTGTGACCGGGTGATCGTGTTTTCCTCCGGCCAGGTCGTGGCTGAGCTGCGCGGCGCCGAGGTGAAGGAAGACGCGATCGCGCACGCGATGCTGACGTCGACCAGGCGCCGGGCTGACGCGGAGCGGCGGCCCGGCCCCGCGCAGGCGACCGGCCCTCGCGGGTGGCTGTCCCGCCTGCGCCGGGGCGATTACGTTCCGCCCGTCGTGCTCGCGGTCGCGATCGTCGCGATCGCGCTCTACACCCAGGCGCACAACGACAGGTTCTTGTCGACCTTCAATCTCAGCACGCTGACCGTGCTGATCGCGGCGCTGGCGTTCATCGCCCTAGGCCAGGAATGCGTGATCCTCACCGGCGGCATCGACTTGTCGGTCGGGCCGCTGGCGGGTCTGATGGTCGTGATCGGGTCGTTCTTCGAGAACGCAGGCAAAGGTCCGGTGACGATCATCGTCGGCTTCGTGCTGATGGCGGTCGTCGCGGCCGCGATCGGGCTCTTCAACGGCGCGATGGTGGCCTTCGCCAAGTTCACGCCGATCGTCGCGACGCTGGTCAGCTACACCGCCATCCAGGGCGTGTCGCTGGTGCTGCGGCCGTTCCAGGCTGGCTACATCTCGTTCTCGATCATCAACAACGTCACTCGGGCGGTCGGCCCGATCGCGATCGCATTCGTGCTGGCCGTCATCGTCGCTTTTGGGATGGAACGGGCCCTGCACGAGCTCGATGGGGCCGAAGCCTGCGCGCGATCGGGTCGGACGCGACGGCCGCGTTCCGGCTCGGCGTCCGTCCGTCGGTGACAGTGATCGGCGCCTACGTCGCGTCGGCGCTGCTGGCGTTCGTCGGCGGCGTGCTGCTGATGTCGCAGGTGGGCGTCGGAGACCCGACCCAGGGCGTCAGCTACACGCTGGCGTCGGTCACCGCCGTGGTGCTCGGCGGTACCAGCATCTCCGGCGGCCGGGGCTCGTTCATCGGCGCGCTGTTCGGCGCCGTGCTGGTCGAGCAGTTGCTGAACGTCACCACGTTCCTGCAGCTCTCCCAAGCCTGGCAGTACTGGTTCGAGGGCGTGCTGGTCATGGTGGCCGTCGGCCTCTACACCCAGGCGAGCGGCGACGGCGCTGGCGGACTTCGGACCCTCCTAGTCAGGAACAGGTGAGACAGTGCGCGCTCTGGTTTTCTCCGGGCCGGCCAAGGCTGAGGTCGCGGACGTCGCTGAGGTCGGTGCGCCCGGTCCTGGCGAGGTCGTCGTCCGCTCCCGCGTGGTCGGGGTGTGTCATTCCGACCTGGAGCTGCTGGCCGGGCGTTACATCATCCCGATCAGCTACCCGATTACCCCGGGCCACGAGTGGGCGGGGGAAATCGCCGAGGTGGGACCGGACGTGACCGGCTTCGAGGCCGGTGACCCCGTCGTCGGGGAATGCGTCGTCGGGCCTGGCGGTCGCGATCACTTCGGCTTCTCGATCTCCGGAGCGGCGGCCGAGCACTTCGTGGCCAGGGCCGAATGGCTGCACAAGCTGCCTGCGCACCTCGGGTTCACCAAGGGGGCGCTGGTCGAGCCGTTCAGCGTGGCGTATGCGGCGGTGCGGACCGGGGTGATCGACCCCAGCGACCGGGTCGCCGTGCTCGGCGGCGGTCCGATCGGGCTGCTGTCGGCCATGGCGGCAGTGGGCCGGAACGCCACGGTGGTCTTGATCGAGCCCCGGGCCGACCGGCGGGCTAAAGCCCTCGAGCTGGGGGTGACTGAGGTCATCGACCCAGCCGCCTGCGACCTTCGGGAACGGAGCCTTGAGGTCACCCGAGGCGATTTGTTCAACGTGGTGATTGAATCGGCAGGTCATCCGGAGGCGATGGCGCAGGCGCTGACGATCGCGGGCAACCATGGCCGGATCGTCTACGTGGGGATCGACGTCGGCAGCACGGTGCCGGCCGAGCTCGGGCTGATCCAGGCGAAGTCGCTGCGCATCGAGGGGATCGTCGGGTCGGCTGGGGTGTGGCCGCAGGCGATCAGGTTCCTGGGCAGCGGCGTGGTCGATCCGAGTCCGATCGTGACGGCGCAATTCCCGCTGGCCGGGGCGGTCGACGCGCTGGACGCCGCGTCGCTCGGGTCGGGCAACATCAAGGTGCACATCGATACGGCCGCGTCGGCATGAGAGCGGCCGTCTACCACGGGCCGGGCGACGTGCGGATCGAGTCGGTGCCCGACCCGCGCGAGCCCGGCGACGGCGAGGTGCTGATCGAGGTCTCCAAGGCGGCGATCTGCGGGACGGACTCCGCCGAGTGGGCGCACGGGCCGCTGCTGGCGCAGCCGCCGGTGGTGCTGGGGCACGAGTTCGTGGGGCATGTGGTCGCGGCGGGTTCCGGGGTGTCGGGGATCGGGGTCGGCGACCGGGTGGTCAGCGGCGCCGGGATCTCGTGCGGGCAGTGCTCGTGGTGCGGGCTCGGGCGGACCAACTTGTGCGAGCGGTACCGGACGCTGGGGCTGCACGTGGATGGCGGGCTCGCGGAGTACGTGGTGTCGCCCGCCGCGATCTGCCGCCGCGTGCCTGCGGAGCTGGACGATGTCGGTGCGGCGATGGCGCAGCCGTTCGCGGTCGCGCTGCACGCCGCGCGGCGAGGGCGGGTCGGGCCCGATCGATCGTGCGTGGTGCTCGGGGTCGGGGGGATCGGGGCGTTCGTCGTGGCGGCGGCGTCGGCTCTGGGGGCTGCGCCCGTCATCGCGGTCGACGTGTCGGCGGCAAGGCTGAAGACGGCGGCTGAGCTGGGGGCGAGCGTGCTCGTGGACGCCGGCTCTGACGATGTGGTCGCCCGGGTGCTGGCCGAGACCGGGGGTCAGGGGGCGGAGGTCGTGATCGAGGCGACGGGAGTGGCTTCGAGCCCGGGGGTCGCGCTGCGGTCGGTGCGGCGCGGCGGTGACGTGGTCGTGGTCGGACTGCAGGCGGGGCTGGTGCCGGTCGACTTGTTTTCGGTGTCGGTGAGGGAGATCGACGTGCACGGCACGCTCGCGCATGTGTGCGGCGAGGACCTGGGGGAGGCCGTGTCGGTGCTGGCCGGCTCGCGGATCGCCCCCGTGGTGCTCGGCGGGGTGATCGCGCTGGACGACCTGGTCGGTTCCGGGTTGCGGCCGCTCGCGGAGCGGACGGCGACCGGGAAGATCGTCGTGGACGTGCGGGGCTCAACTGCTCGCTGACTTTTGTCTGGGTTCGATTGTCTGGGTTCGATTGTCTGGGTTCGATGGCTGGAGGTTCTTGCGATGCGCGCGCTGCGATTCCACGCTGAGCGGCAGATTACGGTTGACGAGGTCGACTCACCCGGTGCGCCCGGGCCTGGTGAGGTGCTGGTCAGGCCGGTCATGTGCGGGATCTGCGGTACCGACCTGCACGAATATACGAACGGGCCGATCGTCATCCCGTCTTCTCCGCACCCGCTGACCGGTGCGAGTGCACCGCAGATCCTGGGGCACGAGTTCTCGTGCGTGGCGGTCGAGACCGGCCCCGGGGTTACGGGCATCGCGGCCGGGGACCTGTGCACGGTGATGCCGCTGATCGGATGCGGTCACTGCCACGAGTGCGTGCGCGGGCAGGGGCATCTGTGCCGGACGATGGCGTGCACCGGGCTGAGCAGTGCCTGGGGCGGGCTGGCCGGGCTGGCTCTCGTGCGGGCCCAGCAGGTGGTGCCTTTGGGTGACGGGGTCACGGCGCAGCAGGGCGCGCTGATCGAGCCGGCCGCCGTCGCCGCCTACGGGGTGGACCGGGGGCGGCTGCAGCCGGGGCAGACGGTGCTGGTCACCGGGGCCGGGCCGATCGGGTCGCTGGCGACGATGTATGCGCTGGCGGGCGGGGCGCGGCGAGTGATCGTGTCCGAGCCTGATCCGTCGCGGCGGGCGCTGGCCGCGTCGCTCGGCGCCGGGCTCGGTGAGGTTATCGCGCTTGATCCGCTTTCCGATCCGGTGGCTGAGCTGGTGCTGGAGGTCACTCGCGGAGTGGGGGCCGACCTCGCGATCGAGTGCGCTGGGATCGAGGCGGCGCTTTCGCTGTGCATCGACGCGGTGCGGCCCGCCGGGACCGTGGTCCAGACGGCGCTGCACATCCGGCCGGCGTCGATCCGGGCCGATGTCCTCGCGCTCAAGGACCTGACGCTCGTCGGGACCTGGTGCTACCCGGTCAACGACTTCGGGCGGGTGGTCGGGCTGGTTGCCAGCGGCCGGCTGCCGGTCGAGCGGGTGATCAGTTCGGTGGTGCCGCTGGACGAGGCGGTCAGCGGAGGCTTCGACCAGCTCATCACCAGGGGCAGCGGCGAGGTCAAGGTGCTGATCGAGGTGGCCGCATGACCCGGCTCGGTGTCTGGTACGACTTCCGCAACCCGGCCCGCTGGCGGCAGCCGTGGGCGCAGTTCTACGGCGAACTGCTCGACCAGGCGGTGTACGCCGAAGACCTCGGCTTCGACTCGATCTGGCTATCCGAGCATCACTTCACCGACGAGGGCTACCTGCCGTCCATGCCGACGATGCTCGGGGCACTGTCGCAGCGGACCTCGCGCGCCCGGCTCGGCACGGCGGTGCTGCTGGCGCCGCTGCACCACCCGCTGAAGCTGGCCGAGGACCTGGCCGTGGTGGACCAGCTGTCCGGCGGGCGGCTCGATGTGGGAATCGCGCCCGGGTACCGGCCCAAGGAATTCACGGTGCTCGACGTGCCCAAGCGGGAGCGAGGGGCGCGCACCGACGAGACGATCGAGCTGCTGCGGCTGGCGTGGCGCGGCGAGCCGTTCTCCTACCGAGGGCGTCATTTCGAGTTCTCCGATGTCGTGGTCACCCCGCCGCCTGCCCAGCAGCCGGGGCCGCCCATCTGGATCGGCGGTAGCAGCGTCGCGGCGGCTCGACGGGCGGCACGGTACGGGCTGGCGTTCATGCCGGATTCCGGGGCCGTGCCCGAGGCGTACGAGGCTTACCACTCGGGACTGCCGTCCGGGGTCGCGCCTCGGATCGCCACTAACCGGGTGCTGTTCGCGGCCTCGACCACCGAGAAGGCGTGGGAGATCTGCGGCGAGCACCTGCTGTACCAGTTCAACGGGTACCGGAAATGGTTCTCCGACGCCGGTGACGACGATTCGCACGGCGCGGAGCTGACCGATCCTTCCGTGCTGTCCCGCGACCACTACTTCGTCGGCACGCCGGACGACATCGTGAAATCGATCCAGGAGAGTCAGCAGCGGTTCGGATACGAGGAACTGATCTTCTGGGCTCGGCCGCCCGGGATGCCGATCGAGGCCAGCACCGCGTCGCTGGAGCTGATCGCCCGGCACGTACTGCCTGCGGTGGCCGAACTTGCCGAACCGCGATCGGAGGATGGCCGATGACGGTGAGCGAGCAGGACGTTTCCGAGTCCGGCCAGGCGCCGATCAGTGCCGACAAGCTGCTCGCGATGTACGAGCAGATGGAGGTGATCAGGCGAACCGAGAAGGCCGCGCATGACCTCTTCCTGTCCGGGCTGGTCAAGGGAACGACGCATCTGGCCGCCGGGCATGAGGCGGTCGCCGTCGGGGCAAGCGCCGCGCTGCGGCCAGGTGACTACGTGTTCGCCACGTACCGGGGGCACCACCACGCGATCGCCCGAGGGGCTACCCCCGAGGAGTGCCTGGCTGAGCTGATGAGCAAGAGCACCGGCCTGTGCAAGGCCAAGGGCGGCTCGATGCACCTGACCAAGGCGTCGGCGGGCATGCTCGGTTCCTATGCGATCGTCGGTGCGCATCTGCCGATGGCCGCCGGCGCCGCCTGGGCCGCGAAGCTGCGCGGCAGCAGCGAGGTCGCCGTGGCGTTCTTCGGCGACGGCGCGACCAACATCGGGGCGTTCCACGAGGCGCTGAACCTGGCCGCCGTGTGGGCGCTGCCCGTGATCTTCGTCTGCGAGAACAACCTCTACATGGAGTACACGCCGATCGGGGCCGTGACCCCGGTCGCGAATCCGGCCGCCGACCGCGCCCCCGCCTACGGCCTGCCGGCGGAGGTTATCGACGGCAATGACGTCCTGACCGTGGCGGCGGCCGTCGCCCGTGCGGCTGCGCGGGCCCGATCCGGGCGCGGTCCGACCGTGCTGGAAGCTCGCACTTACCGGCATTTCGGGCACAGTCGCACCGACCCGGCCAAGTACCGGCCGGCCGAGGAAGTGCAGGAGTGGCTGCGGCGTGACCCGATTCAGCTCGCCGCGCAGCGGCTGGCCGAGTTGGGCGTGCTCCCTGAGGTGGTCGCGGCGGCCGCCGAACGGGCGGCTTCGACGGTCGCCCGCGCCATTGCCCGCGCCAAGGAAGCGCCGGCGCCCGATCCGGCGGACGCGTTCACTGACGTGTGGGCAGATGGAGGCTCGGCATGGCGGACCTGAACCCCGTGGTCACCTATCGCGACTGCGTCGCCGAGGGCATCGCCCGTGAGCTGCGGCGCGACCCGACGGTGGTGTGCCTGGGCGAGGACATCGGCGCGGCCGGGGGAGTGTTCAAGACCACGGTCGGCCTGTTCGAGGAGTTCGGCAAGGAGCGGATCTGGGACACTCCGATCTCCGAGCAGGCCATCCTCGGCGTCGCCATGGGCGCGGCGATGGCGGGTTACCGGCCGGTGGCCGAGATCATGTTCTCGGACTTCTTCGCCTGCTGCTGGGACTACCTGGCGAACGAGATCCCTAAGATGCGGTACATGACGGGCGGCCAGGTGACGGTTCCGCTGGTGGTGCGGACGGCGAACGGCGGCGGCCTGGGCTTCGGCGCGCAGCACTCGCAGGCCGTGGAGAACTGGACGCTCACGATCCCGGGCCTGAAGATCGCCGCCCCGTCTACGCCGGCCGATGTCGTCGGGATGATGGCGGCGGCGATCCGCAGCGACGACCCGGTGGTGTTCTTCGAGCACAAGGGCCTGTTCGCGAGCAAGGGAGCACCCGCGCCGCTCGGTCATGTGGTCGAGCTCGGTCAGGCCGCCGTCGTCCGGCCCGGCACCGACGTCACGGTGGTCTCGCTCGCGGCGACGGTGCCCATGGCGCTCGCGGCCGCCGACGCCGTGGCCGGCGAGGGGATCTCGGTCGAGGTCATCGACCTGCGCTGCCTGGTGCCGCTCGATATGCGGACGGTGCTCGCGTCGGTCAAGCGGACGTCTCGTTTGGTCGTGGTCGAGGAGAACCCCTACCAGGGAGGCTGGGGCGGCACCGTGGTCTCGATCGTCGCCGACGAGGGCTTCGAGCTACTCGACGCCCCGATCCGCCGGGTAGCCGCCGCCTGCGTCCCGCTCCCGTTCGCCGACGCCCTCGAAGACGAGGTAATCCCGACCACCGCGAAAGTGGCGGCCGCCATCCGCAGCCTCAGCGCCTACTGACCCGAGCCGCCCACCCCACCAGCACCACCCACCCCACCAGCACCACCCACCCCACCAGCACTACCCACCCCAGCAGCACCACCCACCCCAGCAGCACCTGGGCCAGCCGCGCCCGTGCGATTCGGCCCGGTCGGCCCGGTCGGCCCGGTCGGCCCGGTCGGCCCGGTCGGCCCGGTCGGCCCCGGTCGGCCCCGGTCGGCCCCGGTCGGTCCCGGTCGGTCCCGGTCGGCCCCGGTCACCCCCGGACCGGCATCCCGGTCGGCCCCGGTCGAAGTCACACCAGTCCCAGATCCCCCATAGGCACCACCCGCCCCGCCGTCACGCTGGCCGCTCGGCGCGATCCTCAGGGCGGACCCCGTCGTTGTGAGTCTGCTGGTGCTATAGCGCGGTGGTTGTGAGTTTGGTGGGGTTGGGTTCGGGTGAGCGGCGATGACCGCGGAGACTTTTCCGGAGTCCTGCAGGAGTGCTGTCGCATCTAGGAGCCCTGCCGTCGTATAGCACGGACAAGTCTCCAGCCTGCGACAACCCTCCTAGGAGAGCACGGTAAGCCTCCTAGCCAGGCCCGACAACTCTCCAGGACGCGATAACCCTCCAGCAGGACTCCGGCAACCCGACAGAAAGTCGGTAGCCTCTTCGACCAGGCATGATCGCGGAGACTTTTCCGGCTCGCGACGATGACGTACGACGGGACGTTGAGGTCCAAGCGGTCATGTTGTCACGGGGCGACTAGCGTGGTGTCCATGGTCCGGGTAGCTGACGAGCTCACCGACAATCACGACCGCCTGCGCTGGAATGCCAGATACGCGGCGGCGCCAGCCGCGTCCTTCGTGGCGCACCCGCTCGCGGTCGAGGCGCTGGCGCTGGCGCTGCCGGACGGGCCGGTGCTCGAACTGGCGGCCGCCGTCCGGGAGTGCGCTGCTGGCGGCGGCATCCGGGCGGAGGGTCGTGGTGGTGGACGCCTCCGACGTGGCCCTTGAACTACTCGAAGCCGAGGCCGCTCGGCGCGGCCTCACCGAGCGAATGACCCTGGTGCAGGCTGACCTCGCGGGCTGGCGACCAGAGCCGGTCAGCCACGCGCTCGTGCTCTGCACCGGCTACTGGGACTCCAGCACCGACTTGTTCCAGGCCGCTGCGCAGGCGGTGCGGCCGGGCGGTGCGCTGGCCTGGGACGCGCTCACGCTAGTGGCATTCCGCCGTAAGCCGACGCTGCCCAGAGCCTGGTGTCTCGCCGACGGCGAGCCCGCCTCGCTGCTGCCCGACTCCTGGGAGGTCATCGCCCAGTACGATCCGGCGGATGCCGGCGGTGCCCGCCGTCGCCTCCTGGCCGTGCGGCCAGGAACCGCCTCCTAGACCACACCCGGGGAGCCCCGGTGCCGCCAACCGCCTCCTAGACCACACCTGGGGAGCCCCGGTGCCGCCAGAACGACACCGGGGCTCCCCGGATGCTTGCGAACCTCGCAGTCGCCGGTTACAGCAGCGTGGTGACGGCCTTGACCTCGGTGTAGTTGTTGAGCGCCTCGTGGCCCATCTCGCGGCCCCAGCCGGACTGCTTGTACCCGCCGAACGGCAGCGACGCGTCGAACACGTTGTAGCAGTTGATCCAGATGGTGCCGGCCTTGATCTTCTTGGCGAGCGCGTGCGCCTTGGAGATGTCCTTGGTCCAGATGCCGGCGCCGAGCCCGTACGTGGAGTCGTTGGCGACCGAGGCGATCTCATCCAGCGACTGGAACGGTGCGGCCACCACCACCGGCCCGAAGATCTCCTCGCGCACGATGCTCATCTCGGGACTCGTGTTCGTGATGACGGTCGGCTCCACGAAGTAGCCGGCGTCGCCGTGCCGCCCGCCGCCGGTCAGGGCGGTGGCGCCGTCGGCACGGCCCGCGTCCAGGAAGCCGGTCACCCGCTGCAGCTGCTCGGCCGAGACGAGCGGACCCATCTGGGTGGTCTCGTCCATGCCGGCACCGAGCTTGATCGACTTGGCGATTTCCGAGACGCCGTCGATGACCTCGTCGAACCTGCCCTGCTGCACGAACAGGCGCGAGCCAGCGACGCAGCACTGGCCGTGGTTGAAGAAGATCGCGTTGGCGGCGCCGGCGATGGCGTCGTCGCTGGCGTCGTCGAAGACGATGTTCGGGCTCTTGCCGCCGAGCTCGAGCGTCAGCTTCTTCAGGTTGCCGGCCGCGGCCTGGACGATCAGCTTGCCGACCTCGGTCGACCCGGTGAACGCCACCTTGTCCACGTCGTCGTGCGCGGCCAGCGCGGCGCCCGCCGTCTCGCCGAAGCCCGGCACCACGTTGACGGCGCCCTCGGGCACGCCCGCCTCGGCCATGACCTGGGCCAGCAGCATCGCGCTGAGCGACGTCTGCTCGGCCGGCTTCAGCACGACCGTGCAGCCGGTAGCCAGCGCCGGGCCGAGCTTCCACGCCGCCATGAGCAGCGGGAAGTTCCACGGGATGATCTGGCCGACGACGCCGATCGGCTCGCGCAGCGTGTAGGAGTGGAAGTTGGCGCCCGGCATGTACGGCACCGAGATGTTGATCGTGTTGCCCTCGATCTTGGTGGCCCAGCCGGCCATGTACCGGAAGAGGTCGGCGGCCAGCGGCACGTCAGCGCCCTTGGCGACCAGGTACGGCTTGCCGTTGTCGAGCGCCTCGAGCTGGGCGAACTCCTCGGCGTGCGCCTCGATCAGGTCGCCGATCCGCCAGATGATGCGCCCGCGCTCGGACGGCGTCATCCGGCTCCACGGCCCTTCGAAGGCAGCCCGGGCGGCGGCGACGGCGCGGTTGATGTCCTCGGTATCGCCCTCGGCGATGTGGGCGAGCGTCTCCCCGGTCGCCGGGTTGGGGGTTTCGAAGGTCTTCCCTGAGGCGGCGTCCACGAATTGCCCGTTGATGAACAACTGGCGCGGCGTGCCGATGAACTGCTCGACGTTCCTGTCGATTGTGACTGTCACGACTACCCATCTCCCTTGCACCGATGGAAACGTGTACCGGTAAGGGGCTGTCGCGACCTCGGAGGGCGAGCGGCAGCCCGCTTCGCGGCCGGCTAGGACCGCTCGTAGGTCCGGTAGTCACAATGAGACTACAGATGGTGGCTGGGGCACAAGGGCTGCTTCCGGCGTCACTGGCGAGGCGGGGCGCTGCGCGCCAGATCGTCGAGCGCCAGCGCATCGAGGAATCGCAGCGTCGCCGACACCGTCTCGGACCGCCACAGGATCAGCGTGCGGTCGAAACCCGAGGCCTGCGCGAGGCGGTCGGCGAGGGCGCGAGCGACCGGCAGCAACTGCTCGCGCTGGGCGATCAGGAGCTGAGCCGGATCAGCTCCGGCCCGGTCGAGCAGCGCAAGCTTGACGAGCAGTTCGGAACGGACGTCGCGGTTGTGACTGGCCGGCTGCTCCAGCCAGCCAGCGGCCTGCCGCCGCCCGGCCCGGGTAACGCTGACTGGTGATCTGGCCGGCCCCTGCGTCGACGGTTCCAGCTCGGCGGACTCGACGAGCCCGAGCTGCTCGAGTCGCTGCAGCGCGCGATAGACGACCGGCTTGGGTACCCGCCAGATCCGGCCCATGCTGCCCTGCGCGTCGAGCAGCCGGGCGATCGCGAAGCCGTGCCTGGGCTCTTCGCGTACGAGGCAGAGCACCAGCCATTCGGCGAGCGAGAGCTCGCCGCGAGCATGCACGTGCTCGCGGCCGTCCTCACCGGGCCGATGTTCGCGATGCTCACGGCTGGGCGCCACGATCTTTAGGCTACGCGTCGGCGTGACTGCTCACAGCCTCCCGTTCAAAGCGCGGCGCGTACCGGCGCGGCGCGTGCAGGCGCGGCGCGTGCAGGCGCGGCGCGTGCAGGCGCGGCGCGTCCAGGCGCGGCGCGTCCAGCGCGGCGCGTGCCGGCGCGGCGCGTGCCGGGGGCGGCGCCCAGCCGTCGAAGATCGTCAGCCCTTGGCGATCATGACCTCGGTCGACTTGATCACGACCGACACCTGGTCGCCCTCCTGCAGCTTCATCCGCTCGCGCGAAGCGTCGGTGATGGCGGCGGTGACGAGTCCGGCGTCGACGCTCACCGTGACCTCGGCCATGACCGATCCGGACTTCACGCTCTTGACCGTTCCTTGCAGCTGGTTACGGGCGCTGAGCTCCATGGTTGTGCTCCTTATGTCGATTCCCATCCGGTTCGCGACCGCGCCGCGCTGACATCACGAGCAGGCCGCATCATTCCTCCTTACCCGGACGCACCCGGTGTAACGCCGCGTCGCCAGCAAGCGCCGGTGTTTGCCAGCACAGTTTCGTGCGGGGTGCCTGGTCTGACGCCGGTAGTGACGTGCCGACGGACTGGGCAGTAGTCTCTATGTGACTAGTGCTGACTAGTGCGCATGCTGGGAGGCCGATCGTGTCAGCCGAGGTGGTCAGCGAGTCGGCGGCGCTCTCCGCCGCGCCGCAGGCTGGCTGGCGTCCCGACCGGCTGATGCGGCCCGTCGTCGGCGTGCTCGCTGACGGCACGGCCTACTACGCGCCGGTGGGCGAGGTCGTCGCGGACGGCCCCAGGGTGACCTGTCACCTGTGCGGCCGCTCCTTCCGCTCGGTCGTCGCGCACCTGGCTTCGCACGGCTGGACCAAGGAGCAGTACTGCGAGGCGTTCGGCCTGGAGCGCAGCCAGCCGCTGGAGGGATCCGAGACCCGCAAGCTCCGCGCGGCCGCGCTGAGCGCCCGGCTCGTGTTCGACCCGGCGATCAGGGAAGGCAGCGCGGCCGGCCGGGCCAGGGCAAGGTCCGGAGAGCTCGCCAAGGACGCGGCGGCTGCGGCCAAGGGCCGGTCCTTCCCCGAGCAGCGCAGACGGAAGGCCTCGCAGTCCAGGATGGCCAACCCGTCGGCGGTGGCGGCCAGGGCGAACCGCGAGCGAGCCGACCGTGAACTGTCCCGGATCGCGGCGGAGGCCGCGAGGCAGCGCGGGTATCCCGACATCGGGTCGTTCGTGGCCGACCGAAGGCGCGCCGGCGCCAGCCTGGCGGCCATCAGCCGGGAGGCCGGCCTGCACAAGGACTGGCTGTCCCGGCACCTGCGCCGGATCGATCCCGATACGGCCAGCGCGGCCCGGCTCCAGGCCGCCGCCCAGGCGGACGCCCGGCTGCGGTCGGCGGCCGAGGCGATCGGCTTCGGCGACGTGGCCGGCTACCTGCGGGACCGGCACCTGACCGAGCATCGTACGGTGAACGCGATCGCGACCGAACTCGGCGTCTCCCGCCACACGGTCGAGTCGGCGCTGCACCGCCACGGCGTGGTCGCGGTGGCACATGCCTCGAAGCGGTATGCGGCGGACGAGCGAGCGGCAATGGTCGCGCGGCGACTGGGCTACCCGTCGATCATCGAGTACATCGATGCTCGCCGAGCCGACGGGCTGAGCTGGCGCGCGATGGCCGCCGAATCCGGCGAACCGCAAACCTGGCTCAGAAGGCAGGCGTCGCGCCGCTGGGGCTGACCGGGCCGGGGCTGACCGGGTGCGAGCCTGACCGGCCTCAGGATGGGGAGCTGGCCTCGCGCGGCTGGGCCGTCCTGGCATGACGGGACAGCGACTCGCTGTACTCGCCCCCGGCCCGCAGCCCGCTGATCAGCGGTGAGTGGGCGAGCGCGAACGCGCCGGCGAAGGCGACCAGCAGCGACAGGGCTTCGAGGGGGATCGACGCCCCGTTCGTCTGCAGGTCGTCGCCGAACAGGCTCACCCCGACCAGGATGCTGGCGATTGGGTCTACCAGGACGAGCGTCGACTGAGAAGCGACGATGGGGCCTGCATGCATAGCGTTCTGCGCTAGAAAAACAGCGGTTGCGCCGAAGATGGCGAGCGCGTACGTCTGCCAGTGCCGGTAGAGCTGAGTCCAGTCGGCGGCCGCGTAGTCGGAGACCACCTTCGTGCAGGCGGCCGTGAACGCGAAGCTGATCGCCGCCGCCGTGCCGAACATCGCCGCTCGCCACCAGCGCGGCCCGCGCAACGCCAGGGACACGGTCACGACGATCACGACGACGCTCACCCCGGCGGCGATGGCCCAGCGCCAGAGCGGCGGCGGGACCATGCCGTACTGCGGATGCGCGAAGTACAGGAATCCTGACAGGCCCGCGGTGACCGCCAGCGAGCCGAGCCATTCGCGCCGGCCCATCCGGAAACCGAACCAGATGGCCAGGATTGCCGCGAGGAACACCAGTTCCGTCGTCAGGATCGGCTGCACCTGGGACAGCTGGCCGAAGTGCAGCGCGACCGCCTGGACCACGAACGACACGATCATGAGGGCGAAGCCGAGCAGCCACACGCCGCGTCGCAGCGCATGGCGGAGCAGGCTCAGCCGCAAGGTGGCGTTCTCCGGCGCGTCCTCCACGCCCATGCGCTGGAACACGCTCGTCAGAGCGTTCGCCAGGGAAGCACATAGAGCCAGGACGTATACCAATGGGCTAAGCCTTCATCTCCGCGCCGCATATCACAGGCACTTAACTGTAGTCAGGGCATAGACGAAGCTTCCCGCCCGGCACGGAAATCAAGCGCGGAGACCCGTAGGATCTCCGCGCTGACCTGATGCTGGGCCTGGTCTAGGAGCTGCTGGGCGGCGAGCTGAGCTGCGACAGGCCCTTGGCCAGATCGGTGCCGTCCATTACCGGAGCGAGCTGCACCTCGGCGTTCAGCTCGCTGAAGAACGGCTCGGCAAATACTGGCATATCGGATACATCCGGCATATCGAACACGATGTAGGCGGTGCGCTGACCGTCGAAGGTCGTGAAGTACATCGCTTCTGGATTCCAGCGTTCCGCAGTCTTCATCATGACCGTAGGCATCGACCCGTCGCGGATTGCCCGGCTACCTGACTCGGACGGAATGCTGATCTTCGCCATGACTCGCATAACGACCCCCGTGGACGTTCGAACGAATGATGGCACAGTACGTTATCAGTCAGTTACTTTCCGTTAGCGGGGGCGGGTGCTCCGGAGGTTGATGATCGCGAGCCCGACCTGGACCGAAGCCGATGTCCCCGCCAGCGGATCGCTCCTCTGGCGGGGACATCAGTCCGGCCTGCCCCCCTAGGTTGTACCTAGGAGACCTCATGCCAGCCCTGGTTGCCCATCCCCGAGTTCAGGGATGCCGGCACCGCGAGACTCGCTTTAGAATGCGCGAACCGCACACCGATGGCCGGGATGGCAGGCGATGACAGAAGACGGGCCGGTGCCCGGGTCCAACGGATCGGTGGCCGGGGCCCATGTGACCACGCCGTCGGGCAGGGTGCTGCCGATCCAGGAGGGAAGCCAGCTGATCTTCGGCCGTGGTCCCGACGCCGACCTGATCATTCCGGCCGGCCGGGGCCTGTCCCGCCGGGCTGGGGTGATCCGGGCCATCGCGGGCGGTGCCCTGGTGGCGAACATCAGCTACACCCACGCCCTGTACACCGAGGGTGACGGGTTCCGGATCAGGCTGCCCCGGCTGGACACGCCTGGCGATCCTGCGGGCGGCTGGTTCGTCCAGCGAGGAACGGTCCTGGTGGGGTCCCGGGCGATGCTCGACGAGGGGGAGTCGCTGCGGCTGGTCGTCTCGGCCTGGCCGGCGGAGTTCGACGACTCCGAGGCCGATCAGGTCAAGGGCGGGACGGGCGACGCGACCGTTCTGCCGCTGTACCTCGATCCGAATACGAAACTGTTCCTGGTCGCATTGATCTGGTGCCGTCCGTGGCTCATCGATCCGGCTCGCGGCACGCCGATTCCGAGGACGCCGGAGATCGCCAGGGCCGCCCTGGAAGTGACCGACGCGCACCACGAGATCGAGTGCTTCGACACCGATTCCGCGTTCCGCGACCGGCTGTCGGCCCGGGTGGGGGAACATCTGAAGGTGCTGCGCCGCAAGATCAGCGAGCGCGGACTCATCCGGCCCGATATCCGGCTTTCCGACGAGGTTGCCGTGGGCGCGCTGATCGAGAACGGCGTGATCACGACGACCGACCTCGGGCGGCTCGCCGACCCGGCCTGGTGCTCGCGCCAGGAGGATCTGTGGTGGACCCAGGGCTGAGGGTCCTTTGCTGGTGGTGTCAGGGGTGGTGGTGTCAGGGTGGTGTCAGGGTGGTGTCAGGGTGGTGGCGGGCCGCCTGGCGGCGGGATGACGGAGAATCGCGCAGTGGCCTTGCGGCCAGTCGGGCCGGTCACGATGACGGTGTACCGGCCGGGTGGTAGGCCGCCTCTGAAGAAGTCGTGGTCCTGGTTGACCGCGTAATTGAACGACCCGGCCCCGTCGACCGGCGGATGGATCCGCGAGGACCCGAAGCCCTTGAGCGTGATGGTCACATCGGTGCCTGGCAGCCAGCCCCGGCCCTGGACGACGAAGGTCGTCCCCGGATCGCCGGTCGGCTGGGTCATCGCGATGATCGGCTTGCCGCTCGGATCCGACAGCGGCGCGGTCACGAAAGGCGGGCCTTGCGGGCCGCCGCGGCCGCCACTGCCGCGACCGCCGCCACCGCGGTTGGAGTGGAAGCGGCGGGAACTGGTGCCGACCTTGCCGCTGTCCTTGGCCGCTGGCTTCGCGCCCAGGTGCAGCCCGGCGAGCAGGCCGCGCCGACCAGTGCGACCGCGAGCACGCCGATCGCGACGCCGGCCAGGCTGCGCCTGGACCGGGACGCGGTGCCACCCGACTGGCCGGTTGGGACATTGTCGTGGTCGGCAGGGGTCGGCGTGAGCGGAGGCCGCTGGGGTGCGGAGTGCCGCGCCGCAGGCTTGCGGCGCTGGCCGGACTCGGGAACCGAGCCGAACGTGTCGTCCGGATCGGCCGGTACGGACGGCTGGCTCACCGGTCGCGGGTCCTGACGGAACTCCTCGATCAGGGCGAGCGCGGAGGGCGGCAGCGGTACCTGGCCGAAGTCGCCTTCGCCGCCCAGGCCGTCGTCCGGCGCCAGATAGGCCAGCACCGACGCCGAGGTCGGCCGACGGCGAGGGTCGCGCTCCAGGCAGGCCACGACCACGCTCATGAGGTCGGCCGGCAGCCCGGTGAGATCGGGATCCTCGGTCGCCAGGTGGACGAGCACGTCCATCACCGACTCGCCGCGATAGGGACCGTGCCCGGTAGCGGCGTACAGGACCGTCGCCCCGAGCGAGTAGACGTCGCTGGCGGTGGTGGCGCGGCTGGTATCCCTCGCCTGCTCGGGTGCCATGTAGGCGGGAGTGCCGACCGCGCCACGGGTCATGGTGAGCTGGACTCGCTCGACCGCTCTGGCCACGCCGAAGTCGATCACCCGAGGTCCGTCGGGAGAGACCAGGACGTTGGACGGCTTGAGATCGCGGTGGACGAGGCCGACGTTGTGGATCGACTCGAGCGCCTCGGCACACCCGGCTGCGAGCCAGCGGACGGCTGGCACCGGCAGCGGCCCGCACTTGTGGACCAGCGTGCTCAGCGGCGGAGCGGGCACATAGGCGGTGGCCAGCCACGGCACGTCCGCCTCGGGATCGGCCGCGATGACCGGCGCGGTGAACGCGCCGCTGACCCGGCGAGCGGCCGCGACCTCGTGAGCGAACCTGGTGCGAAAATCGGGCTCTTCGGCGAATTCCGCTCTGATCGTCTTGACCGCGACCAGCCGCCCCGCCGCCGATCGGCCGAGATAAACCCTGCCCATGGCGCCGGGCCGAGCCGGCCGATGAGCAGATAGCCGCCGATGCGCTCCGGATCCCAGGGCCGCAACGGCTCAGCCAGCGGATGGCCCTCACCCAGGCCACGTCCTGTCACGTGCAGGGTTGCCCTTTCTGAAGGCACTACCGGTTTCCCGGATAATAACGCGCGATATGTAGCCAAGGTCCCATCTCGCGAGGCTCCCCGGTGTGCTATCACGCGGTCAACTCTCCCCGACGTGCGAAGTCTCCGCGCAAACTCAGGAAAACCCTCCACGGAACCGCCACCCCGAGCTGCGCCCCACTGTCGCCCCACCGTCGGAGCCTGGCGATCAACCCCTGCTCAGCGGAGGATTCTGCGACAGCCCGTGGGCTCGGTCGTTGTGAGTTTGGTGGGCCTCAACGGGGTGCGGAGTTGGCCCGCCGCGCTGCGCGGTCGCGCCGGCCGGGTTCGCCGGGTCGGCCGTTCATGATCACGGAGAGTTCTCGGACGGCTGGCGGAGCGCTGTCGCGTCCAGGAGGGTTTTGGGCGTGATAGCGCGGACAAACCTCCTCCGCGCGAAACGCCTCCTCCAGGACCCTGAAGAGACTCCTTGGCCGGCCCGGCGACTCTCCAGAACGCGGTAAGACTCCTACAGGCTTCCGGAAACCCTCCGGCATCTCGATGGGGTCCTTCGCGGCAGTGCGGGGGTGCCGAGGTGCGAGGCTGGTCAGTCGTGGTCGCCGGGTTCGGGGTCGGCGGCGTGGGCGGCGGCTGGGCGGAAGGCGGCTACCAGCCTTGCGACCAGGGTGGCCAGGAAGATCTGGCCGGTCATCGCCTCGATCACCGCGACGGCGCGGCCTCCGGCCTGGGCTGCCGTGAAGTCGCCGTAGCCGAGCGTCGTCAGGGTCGTGAAGCTGAAGTACTGAAAAGTCGAGGTGGTCGATACCTCGTGATCGGTGAAAAAGTGCCTGCCGTGCACGTAGTAGATCGCCGAATAGAACGATGCGTACATCAGGCCGATGATCAGATAGGCGCTCACCGCACCCAAGATGCTCTGAATCGTCACGGTAGGCATCAGCAGAATCTGGCGTATCAGGACCACCACCGTCGCCAGCAGCAGCAGCCCCGTCCAGATGGCGGCGACGCCTCGCCCGGCGGTGGTGTCGATGCTGGCGGAGACGACGATGATCGCCACGGTGACAATCAGGCCGATCGAGATCCCGAGGCGCAGCGCCGGACTGCGCATCGGGGAGTTCCGGATGGCGAGCAGCCCGGCAGCCGCGAACAAGACGAGATCTAGCGCGGCGATCCATCGCGTGTGCACGAACGCCGACAGCAGGTAAGAGATGAGCAGCAGGACGAGCAGCAGTCCGTACCGGCCGCCCTTCTTCCTTCGAGGCGGTCCTTGTCCGGGCCGGTGCCATTCGGGCCAGTGCCGTGCTGCGCTCGTGCTGGGCGTCGTCGTGCTCCCTCGGGAACGCGATTCCGCCGCGGCCGACGGCCGCGGCGGAATCCTCGCTGATTCGTTGTGTGGCGACTGGCGCCGTGGTCGAGGGCGCTAAAACTCGCCCGGGACCCTCCGAGGCACGAGCAGCGCCCAGATGATGAACGCGTCGAGGGCGATCATCACGATCGACCACAGTGGCTGGTACGGGATGAACACGAAGTTGGCTATCGCGCTCAGCACCGCGAGGAAGGCACCGACGTAGCGGGCCCAGGCCATGCCGAGGAAGACGCACATCCCCGCTGCGAAGAGCACGACGCCGAGCGCCAGCTCGGTCCAGCCCCACCCTCTGATGTTGTAGCGGAAGGCATAGGCAGGCGCCGTGTTGAAGACGTTGCCGTGCGACAGCGCCACGATCGCGACCACTGCCATCCACAGTCCGGCCAGCAGCATGAGCGTTCCGGCGAGGGCGGTGAAGCCGATTACGGCTCCGCGATGCCGTCCGCCTGCCTGGTAATCACGTCCTGCCTGGTACTCACGTCCTGCCTGGTAGTCGCGGCCAGCGGGGTAGTCGCGTCCGGACTCGTAGTCCCGGCCCGCCTCGTACCCCCTGCCCTGCGGCTGTGCTGACACCTGACCTTGACCTTGACCTTGGGCCTGAGCCTGGCCCTGGGCTTGCTCCTGCTCATAGCCCGTCGTGGAGCCTGATGTGCCGGCTTGCCGTTCGTGTGAACTGCTCATCAAGCCGCCCCCTCTCTCGAAGGCAGGCGGGCAGGTAGCCCGCTGCCCTGGCCCCGCAGGCGCCGTCGTCGCTTCCCCTGGCGACCAGCGAGTCTCGTAACCCCATCGCTCCATACCCGATCTTGTGCGGCCGAACGCACATCCTTGACGAACCTAGGCGGGTGCGTGCTGCCCGGGCCCTGACGGTCCACCGCTGCTGCGGCGCAGCTGGAACGCCAGTACCGCTGCCAGTACCCCGTAGATGATCAGCCATATCCCGATGACCGCGACTAGCACGGTCAGCGAGATCGTCGGCCAGAACAGCACGATCAGGCCGGCGGCGAGGCTCAGGACACCGGTCAGCATGGTGAGCCCGCGTCCAGGGAAGCGGCCGGCGAAGACCCCGATCGCAAGGTCCGCTACGCCGTGGATGACCCAGAAAAGCCCGACGATGATCGCGAGCGCGGCGATCGTGAAGTGGTAATGCCTGATGCAGTACAGGCCCAAGATGATCGCGATCAGCCCGATCACCACGCTGGCGACGCGTCGTCCGCCGCTGGACTCGTGTGCGGTGAAGCCGTCCATCAGGCGCAAGATCCCGGCCACGATCAGGGCGATGCCGATCAGGATGGCGACGATCGTCAGCGTCTCCTTGGGCCAGGCCAGCAGGATCGCGCCGACGACGACGCAGCCGATGCCTGCCGCCAGGAAGGCTGGCCAGGCCGCAGCGGCCACGTCCCGCCCGCCGCGCCCGCCGAACGGGCCGCCGACGCGGTTACCGTAGACCTCGCCGGGTACGTCGTACTGCTCCCGCTGCCGGTCGCCGTACGGCCGATCGCGCTGGTCGGAGGCGGTCTGCCAGGTCCGGTCCGAACCACCGGGCCGGTCAGGCGGATCGGGCCTAATCTGGCCTGGTGTGCTCATGGCGACCTCCTTGGCGGTCTGAGTCACTCATAGTGAGTCGACGGAGCCGACCCGATCACCACCCGTGGCGGGTGAAAGCCGTTGCGAGGCCCTAGACTTGGCGCGCGAAGCCGCAAGCGCCGCGCCGGCCGGAGCAATACGGTCTGCGGACTGACGTCCGCAGACCGCCCTGCTGGTGTTTGCCAACCCAGGCCCGCGGGCGGCGGCGGCACCAATCCGACCTAGGACGCCGACCCCAGTCCGGCCGGGGGACCCAGCGCCGGGTAGTAACAGCCGGAAACCAAGGAGTGACCACGTCGTGAAGACCGACGTCGAGGAATTGAGCCCGACCCGTGTGCGCCTGACTGTCGAGGTGCCGTTCGATGAGCTCAAGCAGAGCCTGGATCATGCCTACCGCGAGGTGGGCCAGCAGGTCAGGATCCCGGGCTTCCGCCCAGGTCACGTGCCGCGCCAGGTGCTCGACCAGCGCGTCGGCCGTGGCGCAGTCCTCGAGCACGCCATCAACGAGGCCGTGCCCGACCTGTACGCGAAGGCCGTCCGCGAGGCGGAGCTGGTGGCGCTCGGCCAGCCCGAGGTGGAGATCACTAAGCTCGAGGACGGCACGGAGATCGAGTTCACCGCCGAGGTCGACGTCAGGCCGAGCTTCGAGCTCCCCGACCTCGAGCACCTGCGGGTCACGGTGGACGACGCCGAGGTCAGCCCGGATCAGGTCGAAGAGTACCTGCGCGCGCTGCGCGAGCGGTTCGCCTCGCTGCGGTCGGTGGAGCGCGCGGTCGAGATGGGCGACTACGTGTCGATCGACCTCTCGGCTCAGGTCGACGGTGCGGAGGTCGACGACGCGCAGGCCACCGGCATCTCCTACGAGGTCGGCAGCGGCACGATCCTCGACGGCCTGGACGAGGCCCTGATCGGCATGAGCGCCGAGGAGACCGGGACGTTCACCTCGGAGCTGGCCGGCGGCGAGTACGCGGGCAGC
Organism: uncultured Actinomycetota bacterium; assembly: GCA_963737865.1. Lineage (GTDB taxonomy): Bacteria > Actinomycetota > Actinomycetes > Streptosporangiales > Streptosporangiaceae > Chersky-822. The sequence continues at coordinate 219,217 of CAVTUG010000004.1, forward strand.
GACGCCGAGGTCTCGGTGACGGTCCGCAGCGTCAAGGTCAAGGACCTGCCCGATCTGGACGACGACTTCGCCCAGTCGGCGAGTGAGTTCAACACCGTCGGCGAGCTGCGGTCGAACACCCGCAAGCAGATGGAAATGATGCGCCGGGCCGGTCAGGCGGGCCAGGCGCGGGACCGGGCTCTGGAAGCGCTGATCGAGCAGATCGACATGCCGCTGCCAGAGGCGGTCGTCGAGCATGAGCTTGAGCACCGGCGTGAGTCGTTCGAGGGTGAGCTGCGCCGGGCCGGCCTCACGGTCGAGAACTACCTTTCTGGCCGTGACCTGACCCAGGCCGACCTGGACAAGGAACTCGGCGACGACGTGCGACGCTCGGTCAAGGCCGGCTTCATACTCGACAAGTTCGCCGACGCCGAAGAGCTTGGCGTCGAGCAGGACGAGATCGCGCAGTACGTGACGCAGCTCGCTTATCAGCAGGGCGTGTCGCCTGACCAGCTCGCCCGCCAGCTCACCGGGGCCGGCCAGCTTGGCGCGGTCGTCTCGGACGTGCTCCGGGGCAAGGCCGCCGACACGATCGCGCGGCGGGTCCAGGTCACTGACGAGTCCGGGCGGGTCGTCGACCTCACGAAGAACCCGCTGGAGGACGAGGAGGGCGAGGACGCGGGCGCCGCCGAGGCCGACGAGGGCGAGCAGAAGGGCCGAGGCGCCCGGCGTGGCGGTCGGCGGACAGCGGCCAAGGACGCAAAGGACGCGAAAGAGGCATCGGACGACGACGCTCCGGCCAAGCCGAAGGGCCGCTCGCGGCGCACGGCTAAAGGCCAGGACGCGGCCGCCGAGCCGGCCGATGAGGCGACGCAGGACGAGCAGGCGGAGGCCGGGTCGGAGTCGAGCTAGTCGGCGGGCCTGCCCGTCGGCGCGGCCCGCGTGCGGAGCGGCCGCAGCTTGGCGTCCCCGGCGAGTCGAAGCCCGAGCCAAGGGCTACGCGGCGTGACCGGCGGTGCGGGGTTCGGGTGGGAAGACCTCTGAACCAGCCGCTCTCCGCACGCTCGCCTGCGCCCAGAGCGAACAGGGCAGAGCGGTGGGCCTTAGCACTTCGGCGGCGGGTTAGGGTCGCATTCGTAAGTGTCAGTCACAGTCAGTAGGAGTTAGCCATTCATTGGCGCGAGGGCAACGCGGTGTTCGCGGTGCCTGATCGAAGTGAGGAGGGCACCGTGACCATGTCGGGCGACGAAGAGCTGCCAGCCCGGATACTCGGGCGGGCCACAGAGGCCCCGATGCTTCCGATAGGCGACCAGCTTTTCCAGCGTTTGCTCAGGCATCGGATCATCTTCCTCGGCCAGCAGGTCGACGACGAGCTGGCGAACCGGATCTCTGCCGAGCTTCGTCCTGCTCGCGGCCGAGGACCCGAAGCGCGACATCAGCATCTACATCAACTCACCAGGCGGCTCGGTCAGTGCCGGCCTGGCCATTTACGACATGATGCAGTATGTCCCCAACGACATCGCGACTTACGCGATGGGGATGGCCGCGTCAATGGGGCAGTTCCTGCTGTGCGCCGGTGCCCCGGGCAAGCGCTTCGCGATGCCGCACGCGCAGGTCATGCTGCACCAGCCGCACGGCGGGATCGGTGGTACCGCCTCGGACATCAGGATCCAGGCCGAGCAGATCCTCTACGTGAAGCGGATCCTCGCCGAGCGTACGGCGATGCACACCGGCCAGACGGTGGAGCAGGTCGAGAAGGACTCCGACCGGGACCGGTGGTTCACCGCCGAGCAGGCGAAGGAGTACGGATTCATCGACCACGTGGTGCGCAGCGCCACCGAGGTCTCATCGGAGGGTGCGGTCTCATGAGCATGAACTACAGAGCAGAACAGCGCGGGCTGGTCGACGCTCGGTACGTGCTGCCGTCGTTCGTCGAGCGCACTCCGTACGGGATCAAGGAGATGAACCCGTACAACAAGCTCTTCGAGGAGCGGATCATCTTCCTCGGCGTGCAGATCGACGACGCGTCGGCCAATGACGTGATGGCTCAGCTGATCACCCTGGAGTCGATCGACCCTGACCGCGACATCCTGCTGTACATCAACTCGCCCGGCGGGTCGATGACGTCGATGATGGCGATTTACGACACCATGCAGTACGTCAAGCCGGACATCCAGACGTTCTGCCTGGGCCAGGCGGCCTCGGCAGCGGCCGTCCTGCTGGCGGCAGGCACCAAGGGCAAGCGCATGGCGCTGCCGAACTCGCGCATCCTTATCCACCAGCCGGCAATCGAGAGCGGCTACGGGCAGTCGAGCGACCTGGAGATTCAGGCCAGGGAGATCCAGCGGATGCGCGAGGCGATGGAGCAGGTGCTTGCCAGGCATACCGGCAGGGACGAGGCTGAGATCAGGCACGACATCGAGCGGGACAAGTTCCTGACGGCGCACGAAGCCAGAGAGTACGGGCTGGTCGATGACGTACTGACCATGCTGAAGCGCCAGCCCGATGTAGTGTCTTCCTAAGCACGTGGTGCAGCGTCGCGGCGCGGTGTCGTTTCGCGGTGAGCGCCGCGGCGCGGAGCTAGTCAAGGTAGTGGTAGCCCGGAGGAAGCGACTACGGTCTGAAGCGAGGTAACGTCTAGTTCCCGGCTTTGCGGTTCGCCGGGTCAGGCGGAGATCACGCGGAGAGCCGTGGCTGGTCCAAGTCGCCCGAGGTGGGCGGTACGGGAGAGGGAGTAAAGCGGTGGCACGCATAGGCGATGGCGCTGACTTGCTGAAGTGCTCGTTCTGTGGCAAGAGCCAGAAGCAGGTCAAGAAGCTGATAGCCGGGCCTGGCGTGTACATATGCGACGAATGCATCGACCTCTGCAACGAGATCATCGAGGAAGAGCTCGTCGAGCGCGCCGAGGTCAAATGGGACAGCCTCCCCAAGCCGCGCGAGATCTACGAATTCCTCGACTCTTACGTGATTGGCCAGGACAAGGCCAAAAAGGGCCTGTCGGTCGCGGTCTACAACCACTACAAGCGCATTCAGTCCGGCGGCGAGCGAGTCGCCGAAGACGGTGTGGAGCTCGCGAAGTCGAATATCCTGCTGCTCGGCCCGACCGGCTCAGGCAAGACCCTGCTCGCCCAGACGCTGGCCAGGCTGCTGAACGTGCCGTTCGCGATCGCCGACGCGACCGCGCTGACCGAGGCTGGCTACGTCGGCGAGGATGTCGAGAACATCCTGCTCAAGCTGATCCAGGCCGCCGACTACGACGTCAAGAAGGCCGAGACCGGGATCATCTACATCGACGAGATCGACAAGATCGCTCGCAAGAGCGAGAACCCGTCGATTACCCGGGACGTCTCGGGCGAGGGCGTGCAGCAGGCCCTGCTGAAGATCCTGGAAGGCACGACGGCCTCCGTGCCGCCGCAGGGCGGGCGCAAGCACCCGCACCAGGAGTTCATCCAGATCGACACCACCAACGTGCTGTTCATCTGCGGCGGGGCGTTCGCCGGCCTGGAGAAGATCATCGAGCAGCGGGTTGGCCGCAGCGGCATGGGCTTCGGCGCCGTGCTGCGGGTCAAGACCGAGAAGGTCTCGGCCGACCAGTTCGCCGACGTGATGCCGGAAGACCTGCTCAAGTTCGGCATGATCCCAGAGTTTGTCGGCCGGCTCCCGGTCATCACCAGCGTGCACAACCTGGACCGCGAAGCGCTGATCAGGATCCTGACCGAGCCAAAGAATGCCCTGGTCAGGCAGTACCGAAGGCTCTTCGAGCTCGACGGGGTGGACCTGGAGTTCACCGAGGACGCGCTGGAGGCGGTCGCCGACCAGGCGATCCTGCGCGGTACCGGGGCGCGCGGCCTGCGTGCCATCTTGGAAGAGGTCCTGCTTTCGGTGATGTACGAGGTCCCGAGCAGGAAGGACATCGAGCGCGTAGTCATCACGGCCGAGGTCGTGCTCGAGAACGTCAACCCGACGCTAGTGCCGCGCGACGTCGCCAGCAGACGCACCCCGCGCGAAAAGTCGGCCTAGTCCCGGCCTCGCCGCGCTTCGGCCCTGACCTCCAGCCCTTCGGCCTGACCCCCGGTGCGCTTCGGCCTGACCCCCCGTGCGCTTCGGCCTGGTGTTTCGGCCTGACCCCTGTGTGCTTCGGCCTGGCCCGACGACCCTCCGGCTGGCCCGACGACCCTCCGGCCTGACCACCGGCGCTCCGGCCCGACCTTCCCGCTTCGGCCTGACCTCCGGCTCTACGGCCGGAACCCCGCGCGCTCCGGCCCGATCGTGACTTGAGCCTTGAACCCCGGGTGCGACAACCTGACCCCGCGATAGGGCTCTAACCTCCACGCCTACGACCGGGATTCAGGGCGCATGCCTCCGATTCCCGGCGCAAAACCCAGCCACTTGCTTGCCGCGACGGGACCCAGGCGGGGCACCTGCGGATCGACAGCAGCATGGTCCTACCTGCTGCTGTTGCTGGAGGCAAGCCAACAGCAGCATGGTCCTACTTACTGCTGTCAGGACGACAGTAAGTAGGACCATGCTGTCGTTGGATTTGGCTTGCGCTGGGGGCGTGGCCCGGTTTGCTGTCGTTGGATTCGGCTTGCGCCGGGGCGTGGCCCGGTTTGCTGCTGTCCACGGCAGGCTCAGGCCGACGTCGGGTCAGCCTGGCTGCAGATCGAGCCGCATGAGCGGCAGGAGCACCGCGAGTTCGTCGCCTCGGGTGTCGCCGTCGGGGGAAATTAGTGCGCCCGCCGTGTGCTCGGTCGCCCACGCGCAGATCGAGACCCGGATGTCGGTGATCGTGGTGATCGCGCATCGCGCACTGCCGCCCCGCGCCCCCGGGGCGACCTGCCAGGAGACGCCGGGGCCGCTCGATTCGACTAGGTCGGAGATTAGCTTGCCGACCGCGAGGGCGGGCGGGCCGAGGCTAGCCGCCGAGTTGTAACCCTGGTACTTGATCCAGCCGGGCTGGTCCGAGATCAGGTCGACGGTCGCCGGCTCCCGGTACAGTCCGGCGGGCTCGCGGGTCGTAGTGTTCGAGAACGTCCTGAACCGGCGTTCAAACTCGGCGATGAGCGCGATGGTCTGAACGTTCTGCAGTGGTTCGTAGTGCTGCCGGAACCCGCCAGCGGTACCCGGGGCGGGCCTGACGAGCGGAGCCGCCGCCGCGGCCGCGCCGGTCGCTTTGTAGATCGCCGCGCTGACTAGGCCGCTGATTGTGCCGACGAGGCCGATCGCGATGACGACGAGCAGGGCGAGCGCTGGGATCGCGAAGATCTTGCGCATAGGCTTGGCTGGCGGCTGCTTGCGGCCTCTATCGCGAGGCTTCGGGCGTGGAGACGCCAGCCGCCTGCCGATCTGGCCGCGCAGGCCGTCCCAGCGCGGGAGCCCGAACCGGGTCGCTTCGGCACCCGAGGTACCGAACGTGGCGGTAGCGCCCGCAGCCGAGCCGTCCAGCCGGGCAGCGGCAGCGCCGGCAGGACTGGGAGCGCCCGGCAGGACTGGGGGCAGCGACCGCACTGCGCGAACCGACCGGGCGGCGAGCAGCGACCGCACTGCGCGAACCGACCGGGCGGCGAGCAGCGACCGCACTGCGCGAACCGACCGGGCCGGGAGCAGCAGCCGCGCCGACTGAGCCGACCGGGCCGGGAGCAGTGGCCGCGCCGACTGAACCGACCGGGCCGGGAGCAGTTACAGCGCCGGCCGATCCCGGAGCAGCGGTAGCGCCGACGTGGCTGCCGGGGCCGACCGAAGTGGCGGGGGCGGGAGTTAGATCAACATCAGGATCCGGCGCTGGGCCGGGCATCATGCCACGCCGAGCCGGTCCGGTGCCGGTGACCGCACTCACCGCTCCGACGCCCACGACCTCGGCCACTTCAGCGTTCACGACCTCGGATGGGGCGCCGCCGCCGCCGACGCCGCCGACCCCGCCGCCGCTGCTGACCCCGCTGACCCCGGCGCCACCACCGACCCCGCTGACCCCGGCGCCGCCGACCCCGCCGCCTCCGTTGCCGCTAGACCGCCCCAGAACGCTGCCGAAGGGGAGCTTTCTGCCCAGTCGGCGCCTGCCGCGCTTTCGGCTCCTGCGGACGGTCCAGGGCCCGGCCAATGGATCGATCACCTCAGCATTCGCAGTGGTCAGGGCGGCAGGTCAAGCAGAATCGCCGACTGCACACGGCAGCAGGCAACTCGGCACCTGGGCGGTGACGACAAGGGTAGACCAGGACAACGCGATCAACCGACTATATGTCGCGAATGGGGTCTAGAAGGTTGACAGCGAGGATCGAAGCGCTGCCACCCCCTGGCTGTCCGTAGACTCTGCTGACGTGACAACCGCTGATGTGACAGGCACTAACGTGACGGGCGCAGACGTGACAGGCACTAACGTGACGGGCGCAGACGTGACGGGCGCAACTCTGACGGGCGCAACTCTGACGGGCACTGAAGTGACGAGAACCGACCAGGCCGAGCGGCCAGACAGTCAGCTCGCCCCGCAATACCTGCCGGGCGAGGTCGAGACGCGCCGCTACGAAGCCTGGGTGCAGGCCGGCTACTTCACCGCCGACGCCGGCTCCCCAGCGCCGTCCTTCACGATCGTGATCCCGCCGCCGAACGTGACCGGCTCGCTGCACATCGGCCATGCGCTCGACCACACGCTGATCGACGCGCTGGTCAGGCGCCGGCGCATGCAGGGCTATAACGCCCTGTGGCTACCCGGCATGGACCACGCCGGCATTGCCACGCAGAACGTAGTCGAGCGCGAACTCGCCAAGGAAGGTCTCTCGCGCCACGATCTCGGACGAGAGGCGTTCGTCGCGCGGGTCTGGCAGTGGAAGTCCGAGTACGGCGGCAAGATCCTCGGCCAGATGCGCCGCCTGGGTGACAGCGTGGACTGGACGCGCGAGCGGTTCACGATGGACGAAGGACTCAGCCGGGCCGTCCAGACCATCTTCAAGCGCCTCTACGACGACGGGCTGATCTACCGCGCCCAGCGCATCATCAACTGGTGCCCGCGCTGCATGACCGCGCTGTCGGACATCGAGGTCGACCACTCCGACGACGACGGTGAGCTGGTCAGCATCCGCTACGGTGACGGCGATACCTCCGTGGTGGTCGCCACGACGCGGGTCGAGACCATGCTCGGCGACACCGCCGTGGCCGTGCATCCAGACGACCCGCGCTACGCGCACCTGGTCGGCAAGACGGTCGAACTGCCGCTGACCGGGCGGCGGATCCCGATCGTGGCCGACCCGCACGTCGACCCCGAGTTCGGCACGGGCGCGGTCAAGGTCACGCCCGCGCATGACCCCGATGACTTCGAGATCGGCCGCCGCCACGACCTGCCGAGCCTGGTCGTCATGGACGAGCGCGGCGTGGTGACGGCGCCTGGCCCGTTCCAGGGTCTTGACCGGTTCGAGGCCAGGCCGGCGGTGCTAGCGGCATTGCGCGAAGAGGGCCGCGTTCTAGCTGAGAAAAGACCGTACGTTCATGCGGTCGGACACTGCGATCGCTGCGGCACCACCGTGGAGCCTCGCCTTTCCCTCCAGTGGTTCGTGAAGGTGGAGCCGCTCGCCAAGGCTGCCGGGGACGCGGTCAGGGACAGCCGGACCAGGATCTACCCGAGCCAGCTGGCCGCGCGCTACTTCGACTGGGTCGACGACATGCACGACTGGTGCATCAGCCGTCAGCTGTGGTGGGGGCACCGGATCCCGGTCTGGTACGGGCCGGGCGGCGAGGTCCGCTGCGTCGGGCCGGACGAGGCGCCGCCGAGCGCCGCCGACGGCTGGGCCCAGGACAACGACGTGCTCGACACCTGGTTTTCCTCGGCGCTCTGGCCGTTCTCGACCCTCGGCTGGCCGGACGAGACGGGGGATCTGAGGGCGTTCTACCCGACTAGCGTGCTGGTCACGGGGTACGACATCCTGTTCTTCTGGGTCGCGCGGATGATGCTGTTCGGCCTGTACGCGATGGGCGACGCCGGCCCCGAGGGCTCCGTGCCGTTCCAGAAGGTGTCGCTGCACGGCCTGGTGCGGGACCAGTTCGGCAAGAAGATGTCGAAGTCGCGCGGCAACACGGTGGACCCGCTCGACTGGATCGCCCGGTTCGGCGCGGACGCGACGAGGTTCACGCTCGCGAGGGGCGCCAGCCCGGGTGGCGACGTCGCGCTCAGCGAGGAGTGGGTCGTCGGCTCGCGAAACTTCTGCAACAAGTTGTGGAACGCGGTGCGCTTCGCCCTCATCAACGGAGCCAGGCCGGCGCTGACGGAGCCAGTTCGCTGGAGGGCCTTGATCACGGCTCGCTCTCGGTGCCGGATAAGTGGATCTTGTCCAGGCTCGACGCCGTGGTCGCCCAGGCCGACGCGCTCTTCGAGGACTTCGAGTTCGCCAAGGTCAGCGACGTGCTCTACCACTTCGCGTGGGACGAGGTCTGCGACTGGTACCTGGAACTCGCCAAGGCCGCGCTGAACGGCGAAGACACCGCTGCGGCGGACCGGACCCGGCGGGTGCTCGGGCACGTGCTCGACCAGCTGCTGCGGCTGATTCACCCGCTGATGCCGTTCGTGACCGAGGAACTGTGGACCGCACTCACCGGTGGCGAGTCCGTGACGGTCGCGGCGTGGCCGAGCGGTCTGGTCACCGGGTCGGCGCGGCGGCCGTCGGCGGGCAGTCGGACCCGGCGGCCGAGGCCGAGATCGAGTCGCTGATGCGGCTGGTGACGGCGGTGCGGCGGTTCCGCGCTGATCAGGGGCTGCGGCCGACGCAGTCGGTGCCCGCCACGTTCGCCGGGATCGAGTCGACCGCGCTGGCCGCGCACGAGCGGTCGATCAGGTCGCTGCTGCGGTTGGCCGAGCCTGGTGACGGCTTCAGCCCGAACGCCTCGGTCGAGGCGGAGACGATCGTCGTGCGGCTCGACACCTCGGCGGGGATCGACGTCGCCGCCGAGCGGCGTCGCCTGGAGAAGGACCTTGCGGCGGCGGTCGAAGACGCGGCGGTGTCCGAGCGCAAGCTGGCCAACAAGGCGTTCGTGGACAAGGCGCCTGCCGACGTGGTCGCCAAGAGCCAGGACCGGCTGGCGTCGGCGCAGGCGGAGATCGCCCGGCTCGCCGAACGCCTCTCGGGCCTGCCTGCGGCTCCCGGTTCTGGAGAGCAGTCATGACCAGCGAAACCAGGGCCGAGCTGGCCGCGATCGAGCAGGAGATCTTCGCCCGACGTCCCGAGCACTCGATCGACCCGTCGCTGGACCGGATCAGGGCGCTGACCAGCCTGCTGGGCGACCCGCAGCGGTCGTTCCCGGTCATCCACGTCACCGGCACGAACGGCAAGACGTCGACCGCGCGGATGGCCGAGACGCTGCTGCGGGTGCGCGGGCTGCGCACGGGGCTGTTCACCAGTCCGCACCTGGCGCTCGATCAGGGAGCGGATCAGCGTCGACGGCAAGCCGGTGAGCGCGGAACGGTTCATCGAGATCTACCGGGAGATCGAGCCTTACCTGAAGCTGGTCGACTCCGAACAGCAGGTGCCGCTGTCGTTCTTCGAGGTCCTCGTCGGCATGGCGTTCGCCGGGTTCGCCGATGCCCCCGTCGACGTGGCGGTCATCGAGGTCGGCATGGGCGGCACGTGGGACAACACCAATGTCGTCGACGGCGTCGTCGCCGTGGTCACGCCGATCTCCCTGGACCACACCCAGTACCTGGGCAGCACGGTCGAGGCGATCGCCGCCGACAAGGCAGGCATCATCAAGCCGGGCGCGATCGCGGTGCTCGGCCAGCAGCCGGTTAGTGCCGCCGCCGAGCTGATGAGGCGTGCCGTGCGGGTCGGTGCCACGGTCGCCCGCGAGGGAATCGAGTTCGGGGTACTCGCCAGGGAACTCGCCGTCGGCGGCCAGCAGCTCGCGATCAGGGGCCTGCTCGGCGAGTACCACGACCTGTTCCTGCCGCTCTTCGGTGCCTACCAGGCGGCCAACGCGGCGTGCGCGCTGGCCGCGGTCGAGGCGTTCTCCGGTGCGGCCGGATCGCCTGGGGGCTCGGCGGTCGAGTCGAACGGCCGTCTCGAAGATGAGGTCGACGATGAAGATGTCGACGATGAAGATGTCGACGGTGATGGCCTGGACGAGGCCGAGCTGCTCGGTCAGTCGGCTGGCGGGTCGGCTGGTCGGGTGCGATCGGCTGGCCGGGCCGGAGCTGTCGGGGCGGGGCCGGGCGGGCTGGACGCTGAGCTGGTCAGGACGGCGTTTTCGCTGATGACCTCGCCGGGCCGGTTCGAGATCGTGCGCCGCAGCCCGGTCGTGCTGATCGACTCGGCGCATAATCCGGCTGGAATGGCGGCGACGGCGGAGGCGCTCAGCGAGTCGTTCGGGTCGGCCGAGGTCATCGCGGTCGTCGCGGTGAGCGCGGACAAGGACGTCGCCGGCATTCTCGACAAGCTCGAGCCGGTGGCGGCTGCGGTGGTGCTGACCTCTAATTCGTCGCCGCGCTCGATGCCGGCGGCCGAACTGGCGGAGATCGCGACTCCGATCTTCGGCCCGGACCGGGTGCACGTAGCCAACCGGATCGACGATGCGATCGAGGTGGCCGTCGGGCTCGCGGACGAAGCCCTGGCCGCGATCGGCGGCCCGCTGGCCGGACTGGTCGGGGCCGGGCCCGAGTCGCCCGAGGCGCTCGCCGGCACCGTCGTGCTGGTGACCGGCTCGGTGATCACGGCCGGCGACGCTCGCCTGCTGCTGACCGGAGCGGCGCAATGATAGGCGTGCGCAACCTCGGACGCGACAATCGCGGTCCGATGACCGGGATCGGCGGGCAAGCGCGGGTCAAGAGCTGGCGTGGCAGCCGCCACGATCGGGCGGAGATGGGCAGTTCATCAGCCGGCTTAGCGCGACTGTGCTCATTCTTGAGGCGATCGTTATCGCACTCACGATTGTTCCTGCTGTCAAGCTTGGCCACGTAACGCCGGCGTCTGCTGGCGCGGTCGCCGGGATCGCCACGGTCGCCGCGATCCTCCTGGCTGGCCTGGCCAGGCGGATGCTGCCGGTGACGCTGGCCGGAGGCAGCCTGCTGCAGGTCTTCGTGATCGTATCTGGCGTGGTGCTTCCGGTTATGTATATTCTCGGCGGAATATTCGCGTTGCTCTGGGTAACCGGAATATGGCTCGGCCATCGGGTGGAAAACTCGTCCTAATGTTATTGCAACGATTACCGGCGAGTCTGCACTTAAGGCACGCCCGGTGCGGAGTGACCCGCCAGATGCGGGTAGGCTCCATGGCAGCGGATCGTGGTAGCCTCGCTGCCCGATCTTTCCTGGGCAATATGTGCGACGTGCCCCTATTTGGGGGATGTCATACGGAATATGCTGAAAACACATGCTGCATGCCTGCTGCGTGGTATGGGCGCGCGGTCGGCATGTCGGCTCGGCATCCGATCCGGGACGCGCAAGATTTGGAAGAGCACAGATCAGTAGGCTGACCTGAGGGAAGGTTCTCGTTCCAGATGAGCAACGCGCTGGCCTTTCTTGGCCGTGACATGGCCGTGGACCTCGGCACTGCCAACACGCTCGTGTATGTCAGGGGCCGCGGAATTGTCCTCAACGAGCCTTCGGTCGTCGCCCTGAATACAAATACCGGCCAGATTGTCGCGGTCGGCCTCGAAGCGAAACGGATGATTGGCCGGACGCCTGGAAATATTATCGCCGTCCGGCCACTCAAAGACGGCGTTATCGCTGACTTCGACGTGACCGAGCGAATGCTGCGCTATTTCATTCAGAAAGTGCACAGGCGCGGCGGGCTGGCTAAGCCGCGAATCGTCATCGCGGTGCCGAGTGGCATCACCGGGGTCGAGCAGAGCGCCGTAAAGGAGGCCGGGCATCAGGCCGGGGCGCGGCGCGTCTACATCATCGAGGAGCCGATGGCCGCCGCGATCGGCGCCGGGCTGCCGGTCAACGAGCCGACCGGCAACATGGTGGTGGACATCGGCGGCGGCACCACCGAGGTGGCGGTGATCTCGCTCGGCGGCATCGTGACCGCGCAGTCGATCAGGGTCGGGGGCGACGAGCTCGACCAGGCGATCATCACGTTCGCCAAGAAGGAGTACTCGCTGACGCTCGGCGAGCGCACCGCCGAGGAGCTCAAGATGGCCCTCGGCTCCGCGTACCCGGCGCAGGACGAGCCGAGCGCCGAGATCCGGGGCCGGGACCTGGTCAGCGGCCTGCCGAAGACGGTGGTGATCTCCGCGGCCGAGGTCCGTAATGCCATCGCCGAGCCGCTCGCCGTGATCGTCGACGCGGTCCGGGCGACGCTCGACAAGTGCCCGCCCGAGCTGGCCGGGGACGTCATGGATCGGGGCATCGCGCTGACCGGTGGCGGCGCGCTGCTGCGCGGCCTGGACGAGCGGCTGCGCGAGGACACCGGAATGCCCATCCACGTCGCCGACAACCCGCTTGACTCGGTCGCGCTCGGCACCGGCAAGTGCGTGGAGGACTTCGACACGCTCCGCCAGGTGCTGGTCCCCGAATCCCGCCGCTGATCTTGGCAAGCACGGATCTTGGCAAGCACAGATCTTGGCAAGCACGGATCTTGGCAAGCACAGATCTGGTGTCACTGAGCTGAAGGGACGACCACCGTGCGCGACACGGGACGTACCAGGCTGCTGCTCAGCCTCGCATTGATCGTCGCGCTTGCGCTGATCGCCATCGACTACGAGCACGGCACGTCGTCGGTGATCAAGACGACGCGGAGCACCACCGGGTCGGCGTTCGGTGCCGCTGAGCGGGCTGTGGGCTTGGTGACCAGGCCGGTCGGCCGGTTCATCGGCGGCGGCCTGGCGGCTCTGACTCTGGCGGGCAATCGGCCGCGCTCCAGCGCAAGCTGGCCAGGCTGCAGGCCGAGCTGAGCGCGGCCAGGCTGAGCAAGGCCGACTCCGCGCAGCTGAAGCACCTGCTGCAGCTGGCTGGCACTGGCGGCTACCGGGTCGTCGCCGCCTCGGTCGTCGCGTTCGGGCAGGGTTTCCAGCAGACGGTCACGATCGATGTCGGCAGCGCGGACGGAGTGCGGCCGCAGCAGACCGTGGTGAACGGCGACGGCCTGATCGGCCAGGTGATCTCGGTGACACCGGCGACGAGCACGGTGCTGCTGGCGACCGACGCCAGCTCCGTCGTCGGCATCAGGCTGGCGCCGAGCGGCGAGGTCGGCTGGGTGACGGGCGAGGGTTCGTCCCGGACCGGCCCGGGCCTGCTGAAGCTCGCGATCCTCGACCCGTCCGCGCACCTGCGGGCCGGCGAGCAGCTCGTCACGGCGGCATCTGTGCACGACCGCCCGTTCGTGCCAGGAGTGCCGGTCGGGGTGATCGCCTCGGTGCGCAACAAGGCCGGGGCGCTGACGGCCAAGGCGTTCGTCAGGCCGTTCGCGGACTTCGCCACGCTTGACGTCGTGGCCGTCATCGTCTCGCCGCCGAGGACGAACCCGCGCTTTTCAGTGCTGCCGCCCAAGCCGCCGCCGTCTCCGTCTCCGTCTCCGTCGCCGTCGGCCTCGGCCTCGGCCTCGGCGAAGTCCAAGGCGGGCGCGAGGGCGACCGCTAAGCAAGGCCACTGACGGGGCGACGGCCGATGAAGCAACTCTGCGTCACCGTCGTCGCGCTCGTCGCGGCCCTGCTGCTCCAGCTGACGATCGTCAACGGGCTCCCGCTGCCCGGCGGGGGAGCCCCTGACCTGGTCTTGCTGTGCGTCATCGCGATCGGCCTGATCGGCGGACCGCAGCCGGGCCTGGTCGCGGGCTTCTGCGCCGGGCTCGCCCTCGACCTCGCGCCCCCGGCCGACCAGCTCATCGGCCAGTACGCGCTGGTGTTCTGCCTGATCGGCTACGGCTCGGGGCGGCTGCGCTTTACCTTGCGGCAGTCGGCCTTCATGGCGCTCGTAGTGGCGGCCGTGGCCGCGGTGGCCGGCGAGATCTTCGCGGCCTGCCTGGTGCTGGTACTCGACACGCCGCAGGCCACGCTCTCGACCGTCGCGCAGGTGCTGCCGTCCGCGCTGCTCTACGACGTAGTGCTGACCCCGGTCGTCATGTTCGCGGCGGTCAGGATCGCGGTCGCGCTCGGGGTGAGCTTCAGCTCGCAGGAGGACTCGCCCGCACTGGAGGCCGGCGGCAGCGCCAGGCCGATGGGCCTCGCTGGGCTCGCCAGGCTCCGCGCCCGGCACGCTCCCGGCGGAGCCGACGGGCTGGGCGTCGGCTGGCTGACCGGCGACTCGGCGGCGGAGGTCGCCCCGGTCGGCGCGGTCGGCTGGCTCAACGGCCCGGCCACCTCGCGCCGGGCCCGGCGCGAGCAAGCGCGGCTGACCGCCGCGCTGACCGGTGCCGCGCCCCGCAAGGGCGCCATCTGGGTCGGGAATCGCCCGGCCGGACTGCGCCCAGCCAGCACCCCCAACTCGGTGCCGCCCTCGGGCCTGCCCAGGCTCCGCCCTGAAGCCGGCGTCGCCGGCTCGGCCCTGCGCGCCGGTCAGGCCGGCGGCGCGGCGTTCGTCGGGGCCGACTGGCACGGCTACGACACGCACGGCGTGAACGGCCCCAGCCTGCCGAGCATCTCCTTCAGCGGAGGCAAGAGCGCGGCCGGATCGAAGGGCGGCCGGTCGGGTGGCCGCCCCGGCGGCGGGTCTGGCGGCTGGGCGTTCCCGGGATTCGGGCGCCGGCGGGCCAAGGGGGCGCAGCGGATCGCGTTCAAGACGGGACAGCTGGCAGGCGTCCCGGAAGGCGGCCGGTCCGGCGGCGGCACGGGCACGCCGAAGATCGCCTTCGGCACCGGCGGACTGCCAGGAGCGGGTCGTGCCGGTGGCCGGGGCACGCCGAAGATCGCCTTCGGCACGGGCGGACTGCCAGGAGCGGGTCGTGCTGGTAGCCGGGGCACGCCGAAGATCGCCTTCGGCTCCGGCCTGCCCACCGGCCCGCGTACCAGGCCGGGCCGTCCGGCCCGGCCTAAGTTCCGGCTCGGGCCGGGGACGGCGACCGGTCAGTGGCTGGCCGGGTCCAGGCTCCGGTCGTCCGGGTTCAGCTACGTCAGTTCACCGAGGCCACTGCGACGGCCGCGGTTCGGCAGCGGCACGTTCCGCAACCGGCCCCGCCGGTCCAGGCCGCTCAAGTCGGCCCGGTTGCGGCGCCGGGGGATCACCCGCTGGCTGCCCTTCCTGCGCCGGCCGGGTGGCCGCTCCTCGGTATGGATAATCAGGAAAGCAGGAGGACAGCGATGATCCCGGCCTCACGGCCACGGCTGATCGTGCTCTACGTGATCGTGGCGGCCCTGCTGCTCGGGCTGCTGAGCAGGGTGTGGTTCCTGCAGGTCAAGAGCAATCCCGCGTACGCGGCCCAGGCCAGCTCGGAGCGAGTGCGGCAGGTGATCGAGCCGTCGGTGCGCGGCCCGATCCTGGACGACACCGGGACGCCGATCGTCAATAGCCACCCCGCGCTGGTCATCTCGGTCAGCATGCCGACGCTGTGGAAGCTCCCTGACGGCGGCAAGGCCGTGCTGGACCGGCTGGCCAGCCTGCTCGGCGTCAGCCCGCGCAAGATGCGGCTCGAAACCAGGCTCTGCACGGTCGGGGTCAAGCAGCCGTGCTGGCCGGGCTCGCCCTACCAGCCCATTCCCGTGGCCGAGAAGGTGTCGTCCAAGATCGCGCTCCAGGTGCTGGAGAACCAGCGGATGTACCCGGGCGTCACGGCCGCGATCCAGCCCGTGACCCACTACACCCAGCCGATCGCCACCAACATGTCGCAGATCGTGGGGTACCTCCAGCCGATCACGGCAGCCGAGCTCAAGAAAGAAGGACTGCCGGTCACTGGATTCTCCGGCGTCGATCTGGTCGGCCAGGCCGGGCTCGAGCAGGAGTACGACAAGGAACTACGCGGCATCCCCGGTGACCAGCGGCTGTCGGTCAACGCCGCCGGGCAGGTCACCGGAACCCTGAGCCGGGTCAAGCCGCAGCCAGGCGACTACCTCGTCACGAACATCAACGCCGCGCTCCAGCAGGACGTCATCTCCGCGCTCAGCACGGCGGTGCAGAAGAGCCAGTTCGCGGGGAGCCCGACTAGCAACGGCGGCGCCGCTGTCGTCATGACCACGACCGGCCGGGTGCTCGCAATGGCCAGCTTCCCGACGTACAACCCGGAGATCTGGACCGGCGGCATCTCCAAGAACGAGTTCGCCAGGCTGTTCAGCACCCGCGACGGCGAGCCGGTGCTCAACCGGGTGTCGCAGGGCCAGTACCCGCCAGGGTCGACGTGGAAGGTGACTTCGGTCGCCGCCGCCGTGGCGGCCGGCTACTCGATCAACGGCACCTACCAATGCCCGGCCAGCGTGACCATCGGCGGTCACACCTACCAGAACGACGGCAGCCCGTCGCTCGGCCCGATGAGCTTCTACCAGGCGCTGGTCGTGTCCTGCGACACGGTCTTCTACAACCTGGCCGACCAGATCTACTCCAAGGATGACCTGAAGGCCAACACGGTCACCTCGCCGAAGGCGCCGGTGCAGGAGATGCAGAAGATGGAGCTGGCCTGGGGCTTCGGCCGGGACACCGGGGTGGACCTGACCGAAGAGAACCCTGGCACCGTGCCGACCCGCGAGTGGCTGTATTACTTCTGGAAGGACAACGCGCACCAGGGTCAGAACTGGTGCAAGAACGGCCGCGAGAACGGCAGCTACGTTCAGCAGATCGAGTGGCAGGACTGCCGCTACGGCAACGTGTGGACGGCCGGCCAGTCCGTCATCGCCTCGATCGGCCAGGGCTACGTGTCGGTGACGCCGCTGCAGCTGGCCCGCGCCTACGTGGCGCTGGCCAATGGCGGCACCCTGTACAGCCCGCGCATCGGCTCGGCGCTGCTGGGTCCTGGCGGCAAGATCATCCGCAAGATCACGCCTCCGGTCGCCGGCCACCTGCCCAGCTCCAAGTCCACTCTCGCCTACATCAGGCACGCGCTGGCCGGAGTGGTCACTAGCGGCACGGCGGCTAGCACCTTCGGCGGCTTCCCGCTCGGCCAGGTCTGCGTGGCCGGCAAGACCGGTACCGCGCAGGTATCGGGCAACCAGTCGACGTCGGTCTTCGCCTCGTTCGCCCCCTGCGACCACCCTAAGTTCGTGACCGTCGTCATGATCCCGAACTCCGGCTACGGCGCGAACGTGTCCGGCCCGGCCGTCCGGCAGATCTGGGACGGCCTCTTCGGCCTGGAGGGCCACAAGGCCGCGCTCCCTGGTGGCGTCCTGCCGGGTCTGCCGCACCTGGACAAGGCCGGCCAGATCGTCCCGCCGAGCGGATACGGGTCTTCGGCTAAGTCGGCCAAGTCTTCAGCGAAGAAGGGACACGGGCAGCACGGATGAGCTGGGTAACCGGATGAGCTGGGAAAGCGGATGAGCTGGGTAAGCGGCACTCGAAGCAAGCCGGCGCCGGCCTGGGTGGCGTTGCGCTGGGTCGGCACGCGGCTAGGCGGCCGGGACTCCACGCTGCGCCAGGCGGACTGGCTGCTGCTCCTGACGGTGGTCGCGCTCAGCGCGCTCGGCACGGTGCTGATCTGGTCGGCGACGGCGCCCACGCTGGCGCAGCAAGGCGCCAACCCGCACACGTTCCTGCTCAAGCAACTGCTCAACCTCGCCCTCGGCGTCATCTTGATGCTGATCGTCAGCTCGATGGACGGCCGTCAGCTCAGGCTGGTCGCACCGGTCGTCTACGCCTTGTCGTGCATCGGGCTGGTCGCGGTGCTGACCCCGCTGGGTTCCATCGTGAACGGCGCCAAGTCGTGGATCTCGATCGGAGCCGGGTTCCAGATCGAGCCGTCCGAGTTCGCCAAGCTCGCGCTCATCGTGATCACCGCCATGCAGCTCTCGAACCTCAAGCACGGCCAGACCAGGCCCTCAGGCAAGTCCGTCGCCAAGGCACTCGCCGTCGGGGGGCTCCCGATCCTGCTGGTGGTGGCCGAGCCCGACCTCGGCGTCGTGATCGTGCTGGTCCTGCTGCTGGTCGGCCTCATCGCGCTGTCGGGCGTACGGCTGCGCTGGCTGCTCAGCATGCTCGCCGCCGCCGCGCTGGTGATCTTCGCGGTAGTGCAGCTGCACCTGCTCAAGGCCTACCAGGTCAGCCTGGCTCACCGCCTTCATCAACCCGAGCGCCGACCCGCGCGGCACGGGCTACAGTGCGGCTCAGTCCAAGATCGCGATCGGGTCGGGCGGCCTGCACGGCACGGGCCTGTTCCACAGCCAGATCATCGCCGGCAACTTCGTGCCCGAGCAGCACACCGACTTCATCTTCGCGGTCATCGGCAACGAGCTCGGCTTCATCGGCGCCTGCGTCGTCATCGGCCTGCTTGGCCTGCTGCTGTTCTGCGCGCTGCGGATCTCGGCCAAGGCCGAGGACCAGTTCGGCACGCTGGTCGCCGCCGGCATCGCGATCTGGTTCGCCGTCCAGGCGTTCGTGAACATCGGAATGACCGTCGGGATCATGCCGGTGACCGGCCTGCCGCTCCCGTTCGTCTCCTACGGCGGCTCGGCCATGTTCGCCGACATGATCGCCATCGGCCTGCTCCAGTCGGTCCGCCGCCGCCGCTGCGTCTTCAACTAACCCAGGCCCCGCCCGGCTCTGGCCCCGCCCCGCCCGGCTCTGGCCCCGCACCTGGCCCGGCTCTGGCCCCGCACCTGGGGAGCCCTGGTGCTGTTCTGACCGCACCAGGGCTCCCCAGGTGTCGTGGTCGCTAGTCGGGGGCTGAGGCGCCGGTTTCGGCGAGTGCTGCCTTGTCGGCGACCTCGTCTGGATCGGCGGACTTGGAGCTGGCGTTCCAGGGGCGCGTGAGCACGAGCCAGGTCAGCATGCCGCCGACGGCGACGATGGCGAGGACCCAGCCGAGCTGAGTCGTGCCGACGCCGACGTATTTCAGGCCGGACGCAAAGATCACGAACGTGATGATCGGCCTGACGTACTTATCGGGCGCGTGCGAGGAGAAGTACGAGCCGACCAGCACGGCAGGGACCGCACCGATCGCGATCGAGATGGTCACGCCGAACTGCACCGGGCCGAAGACCAGGGCACCAAGCGCTGCGGCGGCAGTGAGCGGGACGGCTTGGGTCAGGTCGGTGCCTACCAGGGTGTTGGCGCCGATCATCGGATACAGAAAGAGCAGCAGCACGATCATCAGGGAGCCAGAACCAACGGACGTCATGCCCACGATGAAGCCGCCCACGGCGCCGACCGCGATGGTCGGAATGGGCCTGAGCTTGATATCGGCGATCGAGGCGAGCCGCTGGTTGCCTGAGCGGCGGTCGAGCACGAACCGCAGCACCATCGCGGCCGCACCGACGAGCAGTGCCGAGCCGAGCACGATCTCCACGTTGGTCTGCGCCGCGGACGAGTCGCCAAGCAAATGCAGCACATAGGAGCCCAGGATTGCCATCGGTGCCGAGCCGATCACCAGCCAGCCGACCATGCGCAGGTTGACCGTCCCCTTGCGCAGATGGACCGCCGCGCCGAACGGGCGCATCAGGACGGCGGCGACGAGGTCGCTTGAGATCGCCGAAGACGGAGTGATGTTGAACAGCAAGATGAGCATCGGGGTCATCAGCGCCCCGCCGCCCGCTCCGGTGCTGCCCACCAGCAGTCCGATGATCGCACTGCCGAGGACTATGTACGGGTCAACGTGCATCCGACCCCCTCCGCATCCAAGTAGTTCCTGGTTGAGCCTGCCCAGGAGAATAATCCATATTCCAGATCAAAACCATGGGCAATTTTCGGAATCGGCAAAGTCGACCTATAATTCAGACCGAAATTATGGGTTTATTCGCTTCCGAAGTGGTCGAGCAAAAATGTCGCGGCGTAGCCGCTCGCTCGCCGACCGTCCGTAACCGCAGATGGGGACAGCCGTGATGTAGCTGCCCGCTCGCGAACGGTAGCGAAATCGGCTGGTGCGGAATCTCTCAACCTCACCTTGAGCCCCAGCAAACTCACAACCACCGCGCCCCAGCACCAGCAAATTCACAACGACGCTCCCGACCCCCGCTCGCGGAAGCGGGTGGGGGTTGCGGAGCGGCGGGCGGGGGTTGCGGAGCGGCGGGCGGGGACTGCGGAGCGGAAGGCGGGGTTGCGGAGCGGCGGGCGGGGACTGCGGAGCGGAAGGCGGGGTTGCGGAGCGGCGGGCGGGGACTGCGGAGTGGCGGGCGGGGACTGCGGAGCGGAAGGCGGCGTGCGCAGCCCAATCGGCAGTCGGGCTTGCGTGTGGTCCGCATCGAGCATGGCCGGGTGAGCGCCCGCGCGGGCCGCCCTGCCGCGCCGGGTGTGGCCGTCCATGGTGATCAGGGCCGGTTTGCCGGTCGCCCCGGTCGCCGGCAGCCGCTCAAACAGGGCCACGCTCCGGCCGGGGCCGATGGCTGAACAGCAGCATGGTCCTACGTGCTGCTATCTGGACGACAGTAAGTGGCACCATGCTGTCGTTGAAGACCGGCCCGGAACAGCAGTAAGTAGCACCATGCTGTCGTTGAAGACCGGCCCGGAACGGCAGTAGGTGGCATCATGCTGCTGCGACCACCGCCGGCCCGGCTAGGCGGCGCTCGGTGACGTCTGCGCGGGCCAGGGAGTAGGCGCAGAGGCGCTCGGCGAGGCCCGCGCGGGCCAGGGGGTAGGCGCAGGGGGCGCTCGGCGACGCTGGGATGCTTCGCTGCCGCGCTCCTCGCTGCGGCATCGTCAAAACCGGCGGATTGGCATGTGCCGGGTGCCGGGCGGCGGTTGCTGTCTGTGCGCGTCGGTAAGCTGTAGCGATGCCTGTGCAGTCGGTCTTTCCGCGACTTGAGTCGCTGCTCCCGCTGGTCCGTAAGCCGGTCCAATACGTGGGCGGCGAAGTCAACAGCGTCGTCAAGGACTGGGACTCCGTCAGCGTGCGGTGGGCGCTGCTCTACCCGGACGCCTACGAGGTAGGCGTCCCCAACCAGGGCGTTCAGATCCTGTACGAAGTGCTGAACGAGCGGGCCGACGCGCTCGCTGAGCGGACCTACTGCGTCTGGCCCGATCTCGAAGCGCTGATGCGCGAGCACGGACTGCCGCAGTTCACCGTGGACGGGCACCGGCCGGTGCGGGAGTTCGACGTGCTGGGCGTCAGCTTTTCGACCGAGCTCGGCTATACCAACCTGCTGACAGCGCTGGATCTGGCCGGGATCCCGCTGGAGGCGGCCGACCGGGGCGACGAGGATCCGATCGTGCTGGCGGGAGGGCACGCGGCGTTCAACCCCGAGCCGATCGCCGACTTTATCGACGGGGCCGTACTCGGCGACGGCGAGGAGGCCGTGCTGGGCATCACGGCCGAGATCAAGGCATGGAAGGAAGCCGGACGACCGGGCGGTCGCGACGGTTTGCTGCTGCGGCTGGCGACCACCAGAGGGGTCTACGTCCCGCGCTTCTACGACGTCACCTACCGCGCCGACGGCGCTATCGCCTCGGTGTTGCCGAACCGTCTGGGCGCGCCACGGGCGGTAGCCAAGCACACTGTGTCGGACCTGGATAGCTGGCCATACCCGAGCAAGCCGCTGGTTCCGGTGGCCGAGTCGGTGCACGAGCGATTCAGCGTGGAGATTTTCCGGGGCTGTACCCGGGGGTGCAGGTTCTGTCAGGCCGGAATGATCACCAGGCCGGTGCGGGAGCGCTCCATCGAGACGATTGGTCAGATGACGGAGGCGGGACTCGCCGCAAGCGGCTTCTCCGAGGTGGGGCTGCTGTCGCTGTCCAGCGCTGACCACAGCGAGATCAACGAGATTGCCAAGGATCTCGCCGACCGGTACGAAGGCACCAACACCGGGCTGTCGCTGCCGTCGACCAGGGTGGACGCGTTCAACATCACGCTGGCCAACGAGCTGAGCCGCAACGGGCGAAGGTCCGGGCTGACGTTCGCACCAGAGGGCGGCACCGACCGGATCCGCAAGGTGATCAACAAGATGGTCACCGAGGACGACCTGATCTCGACCGTGAGCACCGCCTACGCCAATGGCTGGCGGCAGGTCAAGCTCTACTTCATGTGCGGGCTGCCCACCGAGACCGACGAGGACGTGCTGGCGATCGCGCGGGTGGCGCACCGGGTCATCGAGGCCGGGCGGGCCGCGAGCGGGCGGCGTGACATCCGGTGCACGGTGTCGATCGGCGGGTTCGTGCCGAAGCCGCACACGCCGTTCCAGTGGGCGGCACAGTGCGATCACGAGACAGTAGATGCCCGGCTCAAGGCGCTCGGGGCGGCCATGCGGGCCGATCGGGGTTACGGCTCGTCGATCGGGTTCCGGTACCACGACGGGAAGCCGTCCGTGGTCGAGGGCCTGCTCTCGCGTGGGGACCGGCGGGTCGGCAGGGCGATCAGGGCGGTGTGGGAGGACGGCGGCCGGTTCGACGGCTGGAGCGAGTACTTCTCGTTCGAGCGCTGGGAGAAGTGCGCGTCGGTCGCGCTCGCCCCGTACGGAGTCGACCTCGCCTGGTACACCACCCGCGAACGCGGGTACGACGAGATTCTGCCGTGGGATCACCTGGACGCCGGGCTCGACCGGGACTGGCTGTGGCAGGACTGGCTCGCCGCCATCGATTCAGACGGGGCCGCGGAAGTCGAGGACTGCCGCTGGACGCCGTGTTTCGAGTGTGGCGTCTGTCCGGCCATGGACACGCAGATCGAGCAAGGACCGACCGGGGCACGGCTGCTTCCCCTGACTGTTCTGGAGCGTAGCTAGTGGCAAAGCGTGAGCCGAGGGTGCCAGGTGGGCCGCCACCTGCGCCCATCGTTCAGCGTCTGGCTATCAGGTACGCTAAGAGAGGCAGGATGCGATTCGCGAGCCACAGGGACGTGGCACGAGCGATCGAGCGGGGTGTGCGGAAGGCTGGCGTGCCAGTCGCCTACTCTGCGGGTTTTTCACCGCATCCGAGGATTTCATATGCAGGCGGGGCTCCGACGGGTGCTGCGAGCGAGGCTGAATACCTTGAGATCTCGCTGACCCGGCGTTGCGAGCCCGCTGACCTCGGTCGCTCGCTGAATGCGGCCCTGCCGGACGGGATTGACGTGGTCGAAGTTGTCGAGGCGGATGGCAAGTCCGCTGGATTGCAGCTTGACGCCTCCGTATGGGAGGTGCTGGTGCCTGGAGTGACTGCGGAAGTCGCCAGTCGCGCAGTCGACGCATTCCTCGCGTCGTCGAGCGCGGTGGTGGAGCGACTGACCACCAAGGGCAAGCGGCAACTCGACGCACGAGCAGCAGTAGTCAGCATCGAGGTGGCCGAGGGCGGACGGCATGTCGGAACGGACCCGGCTGCCAGATGTGCGATACTTCGAATGGTTGTTCAGCAGATCACACCTGCGGTACGACCCGACGACGTTCTGACCGCACTAGGCCAGTTCTCGGCTCTCGCGCCTGCGTCACCCCCAGTGATGACGCGGCTGTGGCAGGGGCCACTGGACGGCGCGGTCGCAGCACAGCGCTCCCGGGAAACTCAGTGCGCCCAGGAAACCCAGCGCTTGCAGCAAACCCAGCGACTTGTATCAGACAAGGCAACGCGCCTCGAGGCCGGGAGCGCCAGTGCGGCACCCCTCGGCCCAGCGCGTGCGAACGATCAGCTCTCGCGCGGCGAGCGGGCAGTGAATGCTGACCTGCGCGCCCGGGAGCCTCACGGAAGAGATTGCCCGCATGCTCGAAACCGAGCCACAGAATCGACAGCCAGATCCGAATGAATCAGAAGGTAAAGGCCAGAGTTCAGGTCAAGAAGGAGGCCAGCGACGGGGGCTGCTTCGCAGGTCCCGTCGCGGTGTAGCCAAGGCGGCCGAATCGCCCGCGTTCAGCTCGCCCGACGAGGCCAGCCAGCGTGCCAGCGCTGCCAAGGCCGCCGGTTCTGGCGGACCCAGCGCCGGCGGCACCAGTGAAGGCGGCGGCCAGTCCAGGAGCCGGGCCAGCGCGCCGGTGCCAGTGGTGCCCGGCATGCAGTCGACGACGCCCGCTTCAGCGCCTGCAAACCCGCAGGCGGCCCGGCCGCAGTCGGTGCCAGCCGCCGCGTTCCAGGCGCCAGTGGTGGTGTTCCAGCCGCCGGACCTGACCGATCGCCGGTCGGCCGATACGGGCCGCAGCCGGCCGGAAGGCGCGAGCGGGAGCGCGAGCGCCGGATCGGCGAGCACAGGCGCCGTGTCCTCGGACACGAGCGGCGACAGCGCCGATGGCGCGGGTGACCGCGCCGACGACAGCGGCTCGGACGGTCCGGGCGGCTCGCGTCGCCGCAGGCGCGGCGGTCGAGGCCGAGGCAAAGGCTCAGGCGGCGAGCCGGCTGGGCCGGGCCAGGGCACCGAGAGCAGCGCTCAGAGTGGCCGGTCGGCTGGTGACCAGGGCGGCCAGGGCGGCCAGGGCCAGAGTCAGGGTCAGGGTCAGGGCAGCCACGGGCAGTCAGGTGGCGCAGCCGGGTCCGGTGGCAGTGGCCAGGGCGGTGCTGCCGGGACTGACCAGAAGCGCGCGGATGCCAAGTCGGAGAACCGGGCCGGCGCGCAGGACCGTGACGGCGCAGACGGCGACCCGTCCGACAGCGACGACGAGCAGGGCGGCGGTTCGTCTAGCCGCCGCCGGCGCCGCCGTCGGCAGCGTGGCGGCAGCGGCGGAGCCGACGACACCCCGGCACCCGACGACCCCACTGACACGGTCGTGCACGTCCGTGAGCCTCGCCCGGCCGAGTCGGACGACGTGCGCGCGGTCAAGGGCTCGACCAGGCTCGAGGCGAAGCGGCAGCGCAGGCGGGAGAGCCGGGACACCGGCCGGCGGCGCCCGCCGATCATCAGCGAGTCCGAGTTCCTCGCCAGGCGCGAGGCCGTCGAGCGGGTGATGCTGGTCCGCCAGCAGGGCGAGCGGACCCAGATCGCCTCGCTCGAAGACGGCGTCCTGGTTGAGCACTACGTCGACCGGGCGAGTCACCAGTCTTATGTCGGCAACGTCTACCTCGGCAAGGTCCAGAACGTGCTGCCCTCGATGGAGGCCGCGTTCGTCGACATCGGCAAGGGCCGCAACGCCGTCCTGTACGCCGGTGAGGTCAACTTCGACGCGAGCGGCCTGGAAGGAATCGCCAAGCGCATCGAGTCCGCGCTCAAGTCCGGCCAGTCGATCATGGTGCAGGTCACCAAGGACCCGATCGGCCACAAGGGCGCCCGCCTGACCAGCCAGATCAGCCTCCCGGGCCGTTACCTGGTCTACGTGCCAGGCGCGTCGATGACCGGCATCAGCCGCAAGCTGCCCGATACCGAGCGGACCAGGCTCAAGCAGATACTCAAGAAGGTCGCGCCAGAAGAGGGCGGGATCATCGTCAGGACGGCCGCCGAAGGCGCCACGGAGGAAGAACTCGAGCACGACGTCACCAGGCTGGTCGCCCAGTGGCAGGCGATCGAGCGCAAGGCCAAGACGGCGTCCGCGCCCGACCTGCTGTACGGAGAGCCGGACCTGACGATCCGGGTCGTACGCGACATCTTCAACGAGGACTTCACCAAGCTCGTCATCGCCAGCGACAGCGAGTGGGACCTGGTCGACGAGTACGTGCGCTACGTCGCGCCCACCCTGGCTGACCGGCTTGAGCGCTGGGATGAGGACGAGGCCGACCTGTTCGCCGCCTACCGCATCGACGAGCAGCTCGGCAAGGCGCTGGACCGCAAGGTCTGGCTGCCGAGCGGCGGATCGCTGGTGATCGACACGACCGAGGCGATGACGGTCATCGACGTCAACACCGGGAAGTTCACCGGTCAGGGCGGCAACCTCGAGCAGACCGTGACCAGGAACAACCTGGAGGCAGCCGAGGAGATAGTCAGGCAGCTGCGGCTGCGCGACATCGGCGGCATCATCGTGATCGACTTCATCGACATGGTGCTGGAGAGCAACCGGGACCTCGTGCTGCGGCGGCTCATCGAATGCCTGGCGCGCGACCGCACCAAGCATCAGGTGGCCGAGGTGACCTCGCTCGGCCTGGTGCAGATGACCAGGAAGCGGGTCGGGTCGGGGCTGCTGGCCGCGTTCTCGGTGCCGTGCGAGCAGTGCAACGGCCGAGGCGTACTCGTCTCCACCGAGCTCACGGAATCACCACATTCACACGGTCGGAATGGCTCTCCCGGGTCCATGCCGAAGCCAGCTGCCTCGCGCTCGCGGTCGGCCAGGGCCAAGGCGATCGCGCAGGTCGCGGCCAAGACCATAGAGTCGCCGCAGGCGCCGGACGAGGACGAGGCCGAGGTTGAGGCCGATGCCGTTGCCACAGGCAAGGTGAGCACGGGCACCGGGGATGCCGGCAGCTCGGGCTCGGGTAGTGCCGGGGCGGCAGTGGCTGACGAGGCCCCGGTCGAAGTTCAGCCGGCTCCATCCAAGGGATCGGGCGGCCGGGGAGGTTCGGCTCGGGGAAGCGAGCCGGTCGCGTAAGTCGGAGTCAAGTGCGGCTGCTGCTGGTAGCGGTGCTGCTGGTAGCGGTGCCGCTGGTGGCGGTGCTGCTGGTGACGGGGAGTCTGCGGCTAGTGCCCCGGGTGCTTCTGGCGCGTCCGGTGCCGCCGGTGACGGGCAGGCGCGGACGGCGGAGGTCGCTGGCAGAAGCGATGGTTCTTCGCCGAACGGTGCCGAGCCGGGGTCGAGCGCTGGCGTCGAGTCCGCCTCAGCGGCGGCTGAGGCTGCTGAGCGCGGGGCTGCGGGCAGCGGACCTGCTGCGGGCGGTGCTGCCGAGAATGGCGCCGGTGAGCAGGTTGGCGGCGCGCGTCGGCGAGTGCGACGCTCGGCCTATCGTCAGGCCGGACCGCCGGATTCGGCTGCGGCGGCGAGGGCCGCGTCGGGTCAGTCGGTGACGACGGTCGCGTCGGCTGAGCAGCCGTCAGCTGAGCAGCCGTCAGCCGAGCAGCCGTCAGCCGAGCAGCTGTCAGCTGGCCAGGCTTCGGCGGACCACGCCGACAGTGACCTGGTCACCGTTGCGCATTCGGTGACGGTCGGCGAGATTATCGACGAGACCGGCTCGGCCGTGGATGCTGAGCCCGCTCAGCGTCCTGCGGCTGGGGCGGAGCCTGCCGGTCAGGCCGAGCCGGCCGCTGTCGCTGAGTCCGAGCTGGCGGCGGAGGATCCTGAGGCTGAGCCGACTGCGGCTGCGGAGGCCGAGTCCGTCGCGAAGCCCGAGTCGGTGACCGCAGAGACCACCTCGACGGTGGCGGACACTCAGCCGGCTGCGGAGGCCGAAGCTGGCCGGCTGCGGCAGATGCCCACGCGGCGGCGGCAACCGGGTCCGAGTCGGTCGCGGCGGCGGCGGAGGCCGCCGCGCAGCAGAGCGGAGCGGACGAGACGATTGCCGAGCCGGTGGCCGACGATGCGGTCGCGCCGGTCGCGGCCGCTGACGAGGCCGAAGCGGTGGCCGACAATTCGGACGATAGGTCAGCAGGGGACTAGGTCTAGGCGAAGGCATCCGGGCGCACAGTCTGATACGCTTTACTGTCGGCGCGCCCGGATGCCGCAGGTGCAGTTGCTGGCCTACGTGCGGCGCGCCTCATTGGAACCCGGCCGCCTCGATGTCGAACGAGACCCCGATTCCCACGGCAGGCTGGCCCCAGGGAGAGAGAGTTCTTCGTGTACGCGATCGTTCGCTGCGGCGGCAGGCAGGAAAGGGCATCGCTCGACGATGTCCTGACCGTCGACAAACTCGCCGGTGAGATTGGCTCCACGGTTACGCTTCCGGCCGTCCTGATCGTGGATGGCGGCCAGGTGATCAGCGACCGTGGCGAGCTTGGCGGGTACCAGGTCACTGCCGAGATCCTCGGACCCGTCAGCGGTCCCAAGATCAACATGATTCATTACAAGAACAAGACCGGCTATCGGCGCCGTCAGGGCCACCGGCAGAAGTACACGCAGGTGAAGATCACCGGCATGGAGAAGGTCTGACATGGCTCACAAAAAGGGCGCCTCGTCCAGCCGGAACGGGCGCGATTCCAACGCACAGCGCCTCGGCGTCAAGCGGTTCGGCGGTCAGTACGTCAAGGCTGGCGAGATCATCGTGCGCCAGCGCGGCACGCACTTCCACCCCGGCGTCGGTGTCGGTCGTGGCGGTGACGACACGCTGTTCGCCCTCGTCGCCGGTCATGTGGAGTTCGGCACGAGGCGCGGTCGGCGTGCGATCAGCATCGTCCCGCCGAAGGACGCCGAACTCGTCTCGCAGGCCAGCTAGGCCTCGGTCACACAGTTGCGCCCGCGTGCTCGGCGCGGGCAGGGAGATTTGGCGTGGCTGAGTTCGCTGACCAGGCGGAACTTCGAGTTCAAGCCGGTAGTGGTGGTAACGGCTGCGCGTCGGTGCACCGAGAGAAGTTCAAGCCGCTAGGTGGCCCCGACGGCGGGAACGGCGGCCATGGTGGCGACATTATTCTCAAGGTCGATCCGAGCACGGCTACGCTGCTCGACTTCCATCGCAGGCCGTTGCGCAAGGCCGGGGATGGCAAGGCCGGAGCGGGTGGTCACCGGAACGGAGCCAACGGCAGCGACCTCGTGGTAGGCGTGCCCGACGGCACGGTGGTCAAGACGGTCGACGGCGAGGTGCTTGCTGACCTCATCGGCTACGGCACCGAGTTCGTCGCCGCCGAAGGCGGGCACGGCGGGCTTGGCAACTCGGCCCTGGCGTCGACCAAGCGCAAAGCCCCTGGGTTCGCGCTGCGAGGCGAGCCCGGGCAGCAGGCTGATCTGCTGCTGGAGCTGAAGACGATCGCCGACGCTGGGCTCGTCGGGTTCCCCAACGCCGGCAAGTCGTCACTGATCTCGGCGATGTCGGCTGCTCGCCCGAAGATCGCGAACTACCCGTTCACGACTCTCGTCCCGAACCTAGGGGTGGTCGAGGCTGGTCAGACCCAGTTCGTCGTGGCGGATGTGCCCGGGCTGATCCCCGGTGCCAGCGAAGGCAAGGGTCTCGGCCTGGATTTCCTCCGGCACGTTGAGCGCTGTTCGGTGCTGGTGCACGTCATCGACTGCGCGACGCTGGAGCCCGGCCGCGACCCCGTCACCGACCTGGATGTCCTCGAAGCGGAACTGACCGCCTACGACGAGCTGACCGGGGCCGACATGGCCAGCCGCCCGCGCATCGTGGTACTCAACAAGATCGACGTGCCTGAGGCCCGCGACCTCGCCGATATCGTCACCCCGGACCTGGTCGAGCGGGACCTGCCCGTCTACCAGATCTCGGCCGCGTCCGGCGAGGGCATGCGCGAGCTGGCGTTCGCGATGGCGGCCGTCGTCGGGCAAGCTCGCCGGTCGGCGCCCGACGTGCCGCCGACGAGGCTCGTGATCAGGCCCGAGCCGGTGGGCGGCCCAGACTTCGAGCTCGTCCGCATGGGTCCGAATTCGTTCCTGATCACCGGCGCCAAGCCGCGCCGCTGGATCTTGCAGACCGACTTCAGCAACGACGAAGCCGTGGGTTACCTGGCCGACCGGCTGGCCAAGCTCGGTGTCGAGGAGGCCCTCGCCGGCGCGGGCGCCGATGCCGGGGCCGAGGTGATGGTCGGCGATCGCGCCGACGCGGTCGTCTTCGACTGGGACCCGAAGCTGCCAGCCAGCGCCGGCAGCTTCGGCCCGCGCGGCTCCGACCCCCGCCTAGAGCCGTAACAGCTTCGCGGCAGTTGCAAGAGTTGCGGTCATCTCCTATCGCAACCTGGCATGGGCGAGCGTAGGCGGCTACTCGGCAGTGCTGTCACAGCCGATGGTGGTCATTCCGCAAGGCTGACAGTGACAGTTCGGCGCTACGGTTACAGTCGCTTGGGGCAACCGCCTATGCGTTTGGCGCTTTCTGTATGCGCTTGTAGAACGAATCAGGGCAGTCATGACCTATGGCTTCGACTATGCAAGTCGCGGCAACGCTGATGATGTCAACCGTAACTGGACTGCCATTAGCTTGCACGGTTACCTCTATTCCGGCATCTGCGTATCCACCGAGCTTGCGCGCCACAATCGAGTAGAGAATATTCACTCGGCGACCGGGCAGAACGTGGTATCCAGCGAAATTCTTCAGCGGGAAGCGCGGGTTGGTTGGCGGCCAATCTCTGGCTGAGGATGCAAAGTTCTTGCCGACCTCGATTGCCTCGTGGATTAGTTTCGGGGCGCGGAATCCCTTAAGCGGAAGCAGGGTCGCGGACCTCAGAATGATGACATGTCCGCTGTTATTGGCCAGGAATCCCGTATAGTCGGCGGGGCGACCAGGAGTCGTAGGCACTCCGGCCCATGCCCCCGCGCCGATGTTGCCGACGAGGCCGGATCCAGAACCGGCACATGAAGTGGCCAGCGCTACCAGGCTGGCGACAAGGACTGCCACCAGCGCTGACCGGACCAAGCGTGCGTTGTGCATTACTTGCCTTGATTGTCGTTCGACCATAATATCGGGGCACCGGGTAGTTCGGCGTTGCCGCAGACAAAATCCGGGTCTGATTTGCTATTATCTACGTAACCGATGTTGATGTCGTCGGTGAATCCTGTTGAACCGCTGACGCTGAGGTTGAAGATCTGAGCAGAACCCGCGAGCGTTACTGCCGTCGCACGGTCCTTGTTCCACTTACCGCCGCCTGATGCCACGGTTGCATCGCCGTTCGGGTCATGGCCGCATCGGCCGAACGGATTCTTCTTGGGGGTTCCAAACTTCTTCAACAACTTGGGACCCGCTGCCGGTAGAAGTGCCCGAAAACGAAATTATTGAATCCCGGTCCGCGAGTGGCTCCTGTTCCCCGTGTTTCCCCGTGATTCGCAGGTTGCGTGACTGCGACGGGCGAGCACAGACTAGGCCGGATAAAAGCTGATTGTAACCATCTGGTTCAAAGGCGACTGTCGACCACGGTTCACCGAAGCGCCGCGCGGGCAATGTCTAGCGAAGTCGTCGGCGCAGTACTCGGGTCGGCAGGTTCCTCTCCCCCTCACGGGAGTGAGCTTCATTTTCCTGACTTAGCCGGCACGGGAACCATGCGGGTCGCGCGTGCACGCCAGACGGGCGCACGCCGTCACTTTCGTCTGTGGTGCGGTCAGCAGAGCCCTTCAAGCGCGCTTCAGGCCCCCATTTCCAGCTACTTGGGCAGCAGATGCCCGCAGGCGGCGTGCGTGATCCTGATGTTCCGATGCCCAGCCTACGTCGCAACGTTTGTGATCGGAACGCTAGCGCACAGGAGCGCGGACACATGGAGGTGCCGCAACCGTGCTCGGTGAGGCTTGCCCCGGTGCGGCCGGCGTGGCGGGCTGGTTGGTCCTAACCCGGGAACGCTGGGCACCCGGATTCGGGGTGAGCGGGCCGGCGGGGGCGGGGACCGGGGTCTGGAGCGACTAAGCTGTACGGGCGCTTTTTGGTCAGGTGGAGGGGGAGCGATTGTCCGTCGACGACAGGACCGATGTCGAGCAAGACCGTGAGCAGGGCTATATCGCCGCGCTCTACCAGCGGCTCGACGAACTCAGGGAACGGGCCTCGCAGCGACTCGCCACCGTCATGCGGCATGCAGGCGGGACGCACGCGGCGATGACCGAGCGCGAGGCGCTCGCGGTCATGTACAAGCAGCAGCTGGCCCAGCTCGACGCGGCCGAGAACGGGCTGTGCTTCGGGCGGCTGGAGTTCGTCAGCGGTGCCAGGACGTACATCGGCCGCATCGGCATGCACGCCGAGAACGACGACTACGACCAGCTGCTGATGGACTGGCGAGCCGAGGCGGCCCGGCCGTTCTACCTGGCGACCGCGGCGTCGCCGGGCGAGGTCAAGGTGCGCAGGCACATCAAGACCCGCGCGCGGACCGTGACCAGGCTCGACGACGAGGTGCTCGACCTGGCGGCGGCCGATCCGACCAAGCACGAGGGGCTGACGGGAGAGTCGTCCCTGCTCGCGGCGCTAGACGCCAGCAGGACCGGGCGGATGCGCGACATCGTCGAGACCATCCAGGCCGAGCAGGATCACATCATCCGGAGCGGGCTGCAGGGCGTCCTGGTGGTGCAGGGCGGACCAGGGACCGGCAAGACCGCCGTCGCGCTGCACCGGGCGGCGTACCTGCTGTACACGTTCCGGCGGCAGCTCGAAAAGCGCGGGGTGCTGGTCGTCGGCCCCAACGCCACGTTCCTGCGCTACATCGGCCAGGTGCTGCCGTCGCTGGGGGAGACGAGCGTGCTGCTCGCGACGGTCGGCGACCTGATGCCCGGGATCACGGCGACCGGCTCCGAATCGCCCGAGGCGGCACTCGTCAAGGGGCGGCCCGTGATGGCGAAAGTGGTGGCCGCCGCCGTGCGAGACCGGCAAAGTGTGCCACAGGGCGGGCTTGACATCCGTTTCGACAAAGATTCTCTACAAGATCAGCAGACAGTCGATCTCCCGGGCCAGAGAGCGGGCGCGGCGGTCGCGGATGCGGCACAACCAGGCGCGGACGGTCTTCGTCAGGGAAATGCTCGACGAGGCCGCGCGGGTGGTGTCCGGCAAGCTGGGCGCCGACCCCTACAGCGGTGGAAGCCTCATGGGCCGTACCGACATCGAGGACCTGCGGTCTGAACTGCGAGACGATCCCGATGTGCGGGCGGCCATCGGCCGGCTGTGGCCGATTCTCACGCCGCAGCAGCTCATCAGCGACCTGTATGCCTCCCCCCGGAAGATGGCGGCGGCCGCGGGGCCCTCGCTGAGCGCGGCCGACCGGCAGTTGCTGCGCCGGCGGCCGGGCGCCGCGTGGACTCCGGCCGACGTGCCGCTGCTGGACGAGGCGGCCGAGTTGCTCGGCGAGGACGACCGGGCCGCCAAGGCACAGGCGCGGCGCCAGCGCGAGCGGGAAGAAGCGTACGCACAGGGCGTGCTCGACATCATCGGCCGCGACGACGAGGACGACCCGGAGATCCTGATGGGCGCCGACATGCTCGACGCGTCCAGGCTCGCGCAGCGCTATGACATCGAGGAGTTCCTGACGCCGGCGGAGCGGGCGGCGGCGGACCGGACGTGGGCGTTCGGCCATGTGATCGTGGACGAGGCGCAGGAGCTTTCGCCCATGGCCTGGCGGGCGCTGATGCGCCGGTGCCCGCTGAAGTCGATGACCATCGTCGGTGACGTAGCCCAGACGGGGGACATCTCGGGCTCCGCGTCGTGGGCGGCGCGCTCGGAGCCTACGTGGGGGACCGGTGGCGGCTGGCTCCGCTGACGGTCAACTACCGGACACCGGCCGAGATCATGGCGGTGGCGGCCGACGTGCTCGCGGAGATCGACCCCGCCATGGCTCCGCCTCGGTCGGTGCGGGACACCGGGACGATGCCCTGGCGGCTCCGCGCTTCCGGGGCTGGCTTCGCCGAGTCCGTGGCCCTGGCGACCGCTGCGCTGGCGGCGAGCAGGCGGGGGACGGGACGCTGGCGGTGATCGTTCCGGCTGGACGGCTCGAGGCGGTTCGGAGCGCTGTCGACGCGGCGCTGCCTGGGGTCTTCGGCGATGCCGAGGTCGCCTCGGTGGTGGCCTGGGCGACGCCGACCTGGAGCGGCCGGTGGTGGTGCTGACTGTGCGGGAGGCCAAGGGCCTGGAATTCGACTCGGTGCTGGTGGCCGATCCGGCGATGATTCTCGGTGAGTCGTCGCGCGGGCTCGGGGACCTGTACGTGGCACTGACCAGAGCGACCCAGCGGGCCGGCGTGGTTCACCTAGGCGAGATCCCGCCCGTCCTGGCCCGCCTGACCGAGGTGGCGAGCGTAGCAGAGGCAATGGCGCCTGCGGCCTAGGCAGGAACGGCGCGTGGTCCGCACACCTGGCTGGCATGCGGACCACGCGCCGGGAGATCTGGCTAACTTATCTCTGCGGCTGCCTTGTTCATGACCCCCACGAAAATCGGGTTGGTCTGGAGCGGTGAGGCTCCGCCGGCCGTCGATTCACCCGGGTAGAAGTAGAGACAGCCCTTGGCGCAGGAGCCGCCAGAAGGCGCAGTGCCGATAGTCGTCTCGGCGTAGAGCCCTGGGAAGGTCGAGTTGTTGAGCGGTCCTGGGGACGTGACGGACGTCCAATTGTCCTGCTGGAAGAGGACGTTCGGCATGGAGGCGCCGCTGTCCATGGTGACTGGGGCGGTGGCTCCACTCGGATTAATCGTCGGAATGCCGTCCGAGGCGAGAGTAATCGGATACGAGTAAACGATCCCGGTGACGTTGTCAACTACCCAGAGGCTGAGCACGCCTCCGACAATGCCCGGCGCGACGAGCGTCAGGTTGCCCCACGACTGACCGTTCGTGGCGATCTTGCCGAGCAGCACCGGGTCAGCGAGATGATTGGCCGATGTTCCCTGATAGAGCCACAGCTCGCCCGAATCGGCCATGATGAGGCTGGGATATCCGGTGTCACAGGTGATGGCCGGACCGTCAACACAGGCGGGGGCGCCGGTCCAGGCGTCGCCGGGGGCGACAATATCCGAAACGGTGGTCCAGGTGGCCCCGATGTCGTAGCCAGTGCAGTTCCCGGTCCGCTGACTCGCCGAGCAGGTCGGGTGAGTCGCGATGATGGTCTCGTTGCTTCCCGAATTGGCGAACTGCGGGGCGACGCCACGGTTTGTCGGATTGTTCTCAATTACATAGATATTTGCACCCTTATGAGCGAAGAGGTCATCGACGTTCTGCTGCTGGAACGAGCCTCGGTGCGTGATCTGGAAACCGCTCCAGGCCATTCCATCCGGGCTCGCGGTTTCGGCAGCCGCGTCCTGCGGCATGATGCTCGGGTCTGTGTTGCCCGGCAGCAGGTACAGATCGCTGTTGGTGGTGGCGAGCAGGTCGGGGATGGTGTCGCCGGTGATGTCGCCGGGAATGACGGCCTTGGTGGGATCCCAGGGTGCGTAGAAGCTGTAGTCGAACGACTGAGTTGTGTTGTCCGCATTGTCGACGGCCTCGACGTGCAAGGTGTTGGTGCCCCAGTTCCCGATCGTGAGGGGCAGGCTCGCCATTCCGGAACTGTTCGCGGCAATGAAGGTGCCGCCCGAGGTCGGGATCGGAGTGTTGAGGCTGTACAAGAACCCTGCGAGGCCACTCGACAGGCAGGGGGACGGGCTGCAGCTTGTCCCGGTGGGTACCGGATCGGTGGACGAGAGCTGGAACGTTCCCGAACTTCCGGCCGGGCTCGATGGCAGGCCGCTCCCAGCTGGCGGGAAGGCCGTGCTCGACACTGAAGGGGTGGCCGGCGCCAGCGTATCGACAGCGAAGGTGCACGCCAGGGATGGGTCGGATTGGTAACTGCTCGGGTTTCCGTTCTGTCCGTCATTACTGTTATCACTCACGGTTGCCTGAGATGTCCAGGTGTACTGGTGTCCGTTCAGTATGCTTCGCCCGGTCGGCGCGGCCGGCGTATTAGTGCGTTCTCCGCTGGCTATGAAGGCACTGCTGGTGCTCCAGCTGTTGCTGGACTTGTCGACCGCGTTGTCATCGGTGACGTTGAAGATGCCGGCTACGTTCTCGCCGCTGATGTTCGACTGGAGAGTCTCCTGCAGGCTGACGGATGTGCTGGTGATCCAGCCGAATTGTCCAGTGGTATTACATCCGTACACAGGTGAACCGTTATAGGTCGCGATGGGCGCGGGGTCCTCCCGGGTGGCGGAGGGTGTGTTGGGGACGACGTCGAACTGGGTCAGAATGTTCGGGTTGTAGCCGATACGCATGAAGCCAAGGTTCGTGCAAGAGGTGCATTCATTGCCGAACATCCCGAAAGTCCAGGTGTTCCAGCCTGCGGCGGCGGCCTGAGAAATAACATAGGTCACGTTGAAATTGAGCTGCTGCTGGTTGCACGTAGAGTTCCCGTTAGGGCCAGGCTTTACGTTGGTGAGCGTCGTATTCTGAGGCTGGTCGTTGGCGCTTATGGACGGCTGATTGGCCCACGTTGTAGCGGACGATATCGCGCCGGTCCAGTGGAGCGTGACAGTGGTCTTGTCCGCGCAGTTGAGATCGGCTCCGAAATTCTCCCAGCTCTGCAGAGTTGCGTTTTGCACCTTCATAGCGGGATCGAGATTAGTCAAGTCGATCGCATAGTAGGCACGGTAGAGCGTATTTGAGTTCCCGTCGCAGTCCTGCATGAAATGCTGCCACCCGACGCCTCGGCCGTAGGGATCCGACTGGGCCGAGAAGGAGGTGTTGGGGCACGCCGACTTTACTTCCGTCGAACCGAAGGTGGCGGTGCCGCTCTGAGCTGTGTCGTGGGTGGCGCTGAAGGCCGGAGCGAGGCTAATTCTGATTCGGACCGGCCGAAACGGCGAGGCTGGAAGTGCTGACACCGGCTTGAAGGTGAGCTTGCTGCCCTTGACGACCGGAACGAGAGCCTCGGACCGGCCCTTGTAGACCGGCCGGCCGGAGGCGCGGTGCGCAATCACCTCGTTCGAGATCTCCGCGGGCGAGGCCGAGAACTCGGCCGCTCCGCTCAGGCTGGTCGCGTTGATGTTGCCGCCGCTGGTAGCCGAGACGCGGATCGCGCGGCTGTTCAGGCCGAACGCGAAAGCTCGGAGCGCCTGCCGCTCGCCCGGCATGGTGCGGGCGACGACGGTGAGCGTGACGCCGCCGAGCTTGGATGCTGTGACGACGAGGTCGGCTCCCGGGAGGACGGACCGGTAGGTGGCGACCGATCCGAGCACGCTGGGCCTCGGCAAGGGAAGCGGGAAAGTCAGTGCGAGCCGGGCGCCGTCAGAGTTCTTCAGCGCTATGACCGGAGCTGCGCCCCCTCCCGAGATGGACAAGGCTGCCGGGGTCGCGGCCGTGGACCAGCCGCCAGCTCGCGAGGGCAGGAACTTGGCGCTCACCGGCCTCCAGCCGCTGGCGGTCTTCACTCGTACCGGATAGACGTTCGTCTTGGTGGTGAACCCGCCTGTGGGCTTGGCGAGGGTGCTCGACGTTGCCGTCGTCATCGAGGCGATCGTGACCGGCTCGCCTGTCGCCCGTGCCCGCGCGCTAGCCGCGAGCAGGCTCTTGACCTGCCTGGTGAGGACAGGTCGTGGAGCCGTCTGATGCTGTTTCGCGTGCGGCTTCGATGTAGCTGCGGCGGTCTGAGCGGCAGTAGCCGTCGTGAGCGCGACCACTCCGATCGTTGCCGTAGCGAGTCGCAAAGTGATCGAGCGTTTGAACCTGGGAGCGCGCATGATCATTTTCCCTTTTCGCATGCGGACCTTGATCTCCTCGTTCCGGATTTGGCCGTGGCGAACGGTAGCAGGCGATTGCTGATCGGGAAAGAGGTACTTCCGGGAGCAACTTTGATACTGCACGATGGGTAACAGTCCTACGGCGCAGCGTGACATTTGCCGAGCGCGGACGAGATCTTGTTTGCTGCCGTTGCCTGGTGTTATGTTGCGGTGGTTTGCGTCAGCTCGTGGCGGCCTGTGCAGTTGTGTATTGGGGCTCGGTGAGTGAAGTGAATACTGGATGGCTGCGGCGTGGCGTTTTGATGTCGGCTGCTGTAGCAGTGACGGCGAGTTTGCTGACGGGCGCAATGCCTCCACCTGCCTATTCAGGCCGATTGTGGTCGCCATTTAAGCTGCCGCGCCAGTCGTCCGTACCGGGATCGCCACTGCCTGGCGGCAACCCGAGCTGGCGGAAGCCTCGCGAGCTGGGGACTACTGCCTTCCGCCCCGGCGGTACTCACTGGCCCGCGCCCGAGACCGGGACGGCTGCGGTGGCCGGGCTTGTCCCCGTCTCGCACGGACGCCTGCAGGGCTGGGTGTCCCGACCCGTCCCCGGGTGGCATCGGGCTGGCACAGGGCCGGTCAGCGTGGCAGCGACGCGTGGCGCCCATGCCGCAGGCGTCACCGCCGTCCAGGTCAGCATGGCGTCGCATCAAGCGGCCGCGCGGGCAGGGCTGCGGGACGGCGTGGTGCTGCGGCTAGCCGCTGGCGCTGGCACGTCAGGACCGGTCAGGGTGCGACTGTCCTACGCCGGATTCGGCGGGATGTTCGGCGGTGCCTGGGAGTATCGGCTGCACCTGGTCGAACTGCCGGCGTGCGCGCTGACCCATCCCGGCCTGGCGGCCTGCCGGCGGCCCAGGCCGGTGCCGTCGCTCAACGAGGCTGGCGGCCGGTTCGTGCAGGGGACAGTGATGCTGCGCAAGCCCGTGCCAGGCGGGCGCGGCGGAACCGTACTCGCGGCGATTTCAGGTCCGTCCGGACCGACCGGGGCGTTCACGGCGTCGCCGCTCCGACCCTCGGGGACGTGGACTGAGCAGCAGGGAGCCTTCACGTACTCCTATCCGATCGCAGTGCCGCCTGCCTTGTCGGGACAGGCGCCTTCGGTGGCGCTGTCGTATGACTCGCAGTCGATCGACGCCGAGACGCCGGAATCGAATACGCAGGACGGCATGATCGGTGACGGATGGGACTACAGCCCGGGGTTCATCGAGCGGTCCTATCAGCCGTGCTCGCAAGATGGGATCACCAATTCAGGTGACCTGTGCTGGGGCGGGCAGAACGCGACGCTGTCGCTGGGGTCGCAGTCAGGTCCGCTCGTACTCGGAAGCAACGGGATCTGGCATCTGGCCGACGATGACGGCACGACAGTGCAGCTGCTGACCGGCGCCTCGAACGGATTGTGGAGCGGGGAGTACTGGCTGGTCACCACCACGGACGGGACGAAATACTACTTCGGTCTCGACCACAATCCTGACGGCAGCGGCACGGACACGTCGACCAACGCGGCCTGGGGCGAGCCGGTGTTCAACCCGACGTCCTCGCCAGTCGCCGATCCGTGCTACTCGGCGGCCAAGGGACAGGCGTCGGAATGCCAGATGGGGTGGCGGTGGAACCTCGATTTCGTCGTCGATCCCGATCAGCGGCTGACGCAGTACGTCTACACGACAGAGACCAACTACTACAAGATGGGCGGAGGTCAGGGGACTGGCACGCTGACGCAGTACGTCAGGGCCGGGGAACTGACGCAGATCAAGTACGGATTCCTGGTGGGGGATGCGGCTGGCGGGACGAACCCCGCCGTGCTGGTGAATTTCACCTATTCGGATAGGTGCCTGTCGGATGCCGCGACCTGCGAGTCCCACGAGACCGCCGCGATGTGGCCCGACGTGCCGTGGGATCAGCTGTGCGGCTCGACCGGGGCCTGCTCGAACAACTCGCCCACGTTCTGGTCAGAACAGCGGCTGACCAAGATCACGACGAAGGTCCGGGAGTCGGGGACCTATCAGCTCGTGGACTCTTACGCGCTGACGCAAGGGTTCCCCGCAGCGGCTGGGCAGACGGTCATGTCGCTGACGTCTATCACCAGGACGGGCGAGGACGACGCGACCGCGACCGGGCCATCTGTCATGCCATCGGTGGCGTTCACCACGACGGAACTCGACAACCGGGTCGACCAGGTCGCCGGGGTGACGACGGCGGCAACCCAGGTGTTCCGGCCCCGGATCAGCAGCATCGCGACCGAGACTGGCGAGTCGATCGCGGTGAACTACGCCGCGCCAGGCTGCTCGCGGGTGAACGGCGTGATGCCGGCGAACGCCTACACGAATACGCTGCCGTGCTTCCCGGTGAACTGGACGCCCCCGGGCGTGGGGATGGCAGAAGTCCACGACTGGTTCCTCAAGTACCTGGTGTCGGAGGTGACCCAGACCGATCAGACGGGGTCGGGGTCACCGGCGCTGGAGTGGCGTTACTCGTATATGGGCGGTGCTGCCTGGCATTTCGACGACAATCCGATGGTCAAGGCCTCGGATCGGACGTGGGACCAGTTCCGAGGATTCGCCCAGGTGAAGACCCTGACCGGCGCGCCAGGGGATCCGGTCGGCGAGGACATCGTGACGTACCTGCAGGGTATGGACGGCGATAACAACGGCGTTGGCGGCACCCGTACGGTGACCGTGCAGGGAGTCACGGACAGCAACTGGCTGGCCGGGCAGGTGATCGAGGACGACACCCATACTCAGTCGGGCGGCCCGATCGTCAAGAAGGTTGTCAACGGACCGTGGTCATTTACCCAGACCGCGTCGCAGGCACAGCCAGGCGGATTGCCTGCCCTGACCTCGCACAGGATGACCCAGTCTCAGTCGGACACCGAGGAACTGTTCACCGGGTCAGCCTGGGACACCGACCCGGTCACCAGCTACTACAACGGCGACGGCCTGGTCGCGGCGGTTGACTCCGACCCGGAGGGCTCGGCGGAAACCTGCACGTCCACGTCGTACGCGACCCCGCCCACGGCAAACCCGATGATGAAGAACTACCCCGATCAGGTCACGGTCGTCACGGGCGGCGCCACTGCGGCCGGGGCGTGCCCGGCGGCGTCGAAGACCAACTTGCAGTCTGACTCCCAGACCTACTACGACCACGCGGCGTCTACCTTGTCGTCGCTGGGGACGCTCGGCACTCTCGCTTACCCCGGCGGGCTGGTCACCGGTACCCGCCAGGCGGTGTCCTGGACTACGGGTGAGAACTGGCAGGCCAAGTCCGCGACCGGCTATGACGGGCTCGGCCGGGCTACCTCGGTCAATATGCCCACGCCAGTCGGGGCGTCCGGGCCGACTGCCGTGACCACCGCCTATACCCCGGCCTACGTAGCTGGATCGGCGGGGACCGAGCTGCCGACGCTGGTCGTGACGACGAATCCACTCGGCTGGCAGACCACGACTGCCTATGACCAGGGCCGGGAGCAGCCGCTCACCGTCACCGACCCGAACGGCGAGCAGACCACAGAGACCTTCAGCCCCCTTGGCGGGCTCACCTCGGCGACCATGCCGGCGGACCAGGCTTCCGGTGACCAGACCGAGAAATTCTCCTACCGGGATACCGGGAGCGATCCGCTAGCCGTCACGACTCAGGTCCTGCGCGAGGATGGTTCCTACAGCTCTGATGTGAAGCTCTACGACGGCATGGGGCAGTTGCGTCAAGAGCAGTCGACCCCGGCCAACGGTGCCGTCGGCCGGGTCATCACCGACACCTTCTACAACAGCGACGGCGAGGCAATCAAGACCCGCAATCCCTACTACGACGCGCTTAACGCACCATCCAACCTGTCGATCTTTGCCCCGAATGGTGACGGCTCGATCCCCGGCTGGACGGCGACCAGCTACGACGGCCTAGGCCGCGTGATCGCCTCGACCTTCAACTCCGGGACCACCCAGCAGTGGCAGACGACGACCGCATACCCCGGCATGAACGAGACGGACGTCACGCCACCCCCCGGAGGCACCGCTACCTCGGCCTTCACCAACGTCCTTGGCCAGACCACGGCGAGCTGGCAGTACACCGGCATCTCGGCTCCGGACGGTGTCCCGGCCGATGCGGACGTCACCAGCTACACGTACACCCCGGCTGGCCAGACTGCCACTGTGACTGACAACGCCAGTGACACCTGGACCTACGGTTATGACCTGCTGGGCGAGAAGGTCAGCGAGACGGACCCAGGCACGACCGCGACGGCCACGACGACCTATGACGGCGCCGGGAACGTCGCGACGACCACCGACGCCGACGGCCATCTGCTGTCCTATGGCTATGACCATCTTGGTCGCAAGATCTCCGAATACTCAGGTGTCCTGAATACCGGCACCGAACTCGACGCCTGGGCCTACGACACGGCTTCGCTGAACAACACCACCGCGCCGACTCTCGGACAGCTGGCTTCCGCCACCTCCTTCGATGCCGCCGGCGGCCTGAGCGGGCCGTACACCGAGACGGTGACCGGCTACGACACCGCCTACCAGCCAGCCGGCACCGAGACCGACATCCCGGCCGGGGATCTCGTCCCTGGCGCCACAGGACCAGCCAAGTTCACCACCACTAACACCTACGTGCCGCTCACCGGACAACTCGACACCGTCGAGTACTCAGCCGACGACGGACTGCCCGACGAGACTGTCAACTACTCCTACGACCTTCAGGGTGAGCTCATCGCGAGCGGCGGCGCCAGTCCCTACCTGGACCAGATCGTCTACGACTCCTTCGGCCAGATCACCCGGGCGACCTACGGCGTCATGGGCCTGCAGCTCGTGCAGACCTACAATCAGGACGACGGCACCCACCGGCTTGTCAGTAGCAGCACGAGCCTGCAGACCTTCGCCGGGGCGGCCGACAATGACACC
This sequence comes from uncultured Actinomycetota bacterium, assembly GCA_963737865.1. GTDB lineage: Bacteria > Actinomycetota > Actinomycetes > Streptosporangiales > Streptosporangiaceae > Chersky-822. The sequence goes on from CAVTUG010000004.1 coordinate 261,172, forward strand.
TACGCCTACAACCAGGCTGGTGACCTGACGGCGGTCTCGGACCAGCAGAACGTCGGTGGCACCCAGACGCAGTGCTTTGCCTACAACGACCAGCAGGAACTCACTACGGCCTGGACGGACACCCAGGGCATCACCACCGCGCCGGATCCGTCCGTACAAGGGCTCGGAGGCTGCACTACGGCCTCGCCTTCCTCGACGACGATCGGCGGACCGACGCCCTACTGGCAGAGTTACGCCTACAGCACGCTCGGCGACCGCACCTCGGCTGTCTTCCACGACCCGGCGGGCCACACCGCGAACAACATCACGCAGACCCTGACCTACCCCACGACCGGCACCCAGCCCGACGCCCCGAGCACCATTACCAGTCAGTACGGCACCGCCGGATCCAAGGACACGACCAGCGTCCTGTATGACGCTGCTGGCAACACGGCAAGTCAGGCCACTGCCAGCACGGGCGCCAGTCCGCCGCCGCCGCCGCCGAGCGAGTCAGCGATCACCTACAACGCTCAGGGTCTCATCGCGACGGTCACGACGCCTGGCAGCGGGACCTCCGGCTACACCTATGACGCCTCAGGCAACTTGCTGCTTCAGACTGATCCGCTCACGACCACCAGTCCGGCGGCAACGACGCTGTATGTGGACGGAGGGGCGGAGCAGATCACTTTCACTTCGTCGGGCACGACGGCCAGCCGCATCTACGCCGGGCCTGACGGCACGACGATCACCCGAACTGCCACGAGCGGCAGCGATACCCTCACTTATCAGCCGGGCACATCGCAGAGCACCGCGACCGAGAGCATCGCTATCGACACCGTTCATAACACCCAGACTCTGACGCGTCGTTACTACGATCCCTACGGCAACCCGATCGGCACGCAGGTGACGTGGCCCGATAATCTCGGCTTTGTCGGTCAGCCTGCCGATCCTGTTACCAGTCTTGACCTGCTTGGCGCGCGTCAGTACGACTCTGCCACTGGCCGTTTCCTGAGCCTTGATCCTGTGGACCATCGCGGTGATCCGCTCGCCATGGGAGGCTATTCTTATGCCGACAACAATCCCGTGACCAACGCAGATCCGACCGGTCAGTCGTGCGCGCCAGGAGCGAGCAGCAATGGCAATTGCAACGACCAGCCGGTCCAGGAAAATGGTAATGGCGGCGGTGACGGCAACGGGTATACCGGCACTGGATATACCGGCACAGGATATACAGGCACCGGGTACGGCGGAACCGGATACGGCGACTCGGGCAGTAATCCCATCTCGACTGGCCTAGGCAGCACTGGTGTCAATCCGTTCGCGAGATTTGCGAAGATCGGCCGCCTGAACCTTGGGAATCTGTCGCATCTCGCTTGTTACTACAACTGCCCAGGACCCCTGCTTTCGCCCTACGGCCAGGACACCTGGGCAGGCTGGACGGTCGATATCAACAGAGCCGCCGTCGTGATGTCTGGCGCCACCTTCATACCTGTCGTGGGCGAAGCGGTCGCGCCGTTCGCGGCGGTCACCGATATGCTCGCGGGCGGGACTAACATCATCAACTCCTTTAGAGACGCCAAGCAAGGCAACTGGGGGCAAGCGGCCTGGAACTTCGGCAGCGGAGTGGTGAGCTTCAGGGGAGCGTCAATCGGCCTCAAGGCCATTAAGCCGGTGGCCAACCTGGAGGAAGCGAACCAAGCAGTTGATGACCTCGAAGAAGCAATCATGGCGCGACGAGCCATGAAGGCGGCCGCGCTTCGAGCGATGAGCTCAATGAAGCCTGGGCCAGCGTCCTTCACAAGAATCTCGCCATTTCCGACCTTAAGGGACTCCTCGACGATCCGATCGCGACGGAGAATGCGGCTAACGTCGCGAATTATAAAGAGTGGAATATCGAGATGCTCGGCGCCACCAACGCTCTGGTGTCGTGCCAGGTCAACGGATGCTAGTCCCTGAGTAGCGATGCCTGGTGCTGATCGAGTACTGGCTTGCTGCCCTTTACGGTCGGGCCTGGACGCGATGGCCGATAGGCCCCGCGTCTGGTGACGACGTCTTGCTTGAGGCGTGCGGAGCGGTCGCGGCAGGTGAAATAGTTCCTGCCGGGGTAGTCAGGCGCGTACACGAGTTCGCCAGTAAGGTCTGGAGCCGATTGAGCGTCCTGGTGCTCCTGCCAGGTTTCCTGGTGCTGGTCTTCGGGGCCGTGATCCGGCCAGGTTCAGCTGGTCGCGATGCCATAGCGTGGGTTCTGGCTGCCCTGGGTCTGCTTGCGACCGTGGCGGCCTTGCTGGCGCTGATGCTGCGGCTCAGAGCGAAGTGGGCTGGAGACTATCTGGCCCGGGAGGGTCAGGAAGCTGGACTTGAGCCGCTGCCAGGTCGAGCTTCTGGTTCGCCGCGCTGGTATGACTTCTGGGTTGTGTCGGCTTCCGGCACCGCCGTCTCTGTCATTCTTCTCTACGCAGGGACGCGGGCTCCGCACCCCTGAAATTGGGTGGCGCGGGCCTCGGCGCGCTACCGGCCGATCGTCGCCAGCGCTGCGGTGAGGGCCGCATGCCACGCATCGGCTGACCTGGTCGGCGCGGCGGGCGGCGGCTTGGCGTGCTCGAGCGCGGCCAGCGCTGACCTGACCACGTCGGCGGCGCGGCCGGACGACACCGCCGCGTCCCCGAGCTCGAGCTCGTGCTGCAGGTTGTCCCGCCCGTGCCCCTGCACGACGTCGAGCAGCAGCAGCGGCCGGCCGACGACGCGGGCCTCGGTGCAGGTGTCGCCCGAGGCGGTGATGACCAGGTCGGAGGCCGCCATCAGCTCAGGGATCTGGCCGGTGTAGCCGAACGCATGCACCTTCGGCTGGCGTCCGGCCGCCGCGAGCAGTCGCTGCTCCAGCTTGCCGTTGCGGCCCGCCACCGCGAGCACGTGCACGCCGGCGTCACCGAGCGCCTCGGCGGCCTGGGCGACCGGCCCGAGGCCCCACGCGCCAGTGGTGAGCAGCACGCAAGGATCGCGGGGCGGCACCTCGAACAGTTCCCGCGCGACCGGCTGCGGCGGCGGGTGGTAGAACTCCTCGCGCACCGGCGCGGGCCCGACGAGCACGTGAGCTTCGGGCTCGAACCTGCGCACCGCCCGCTCGGCCGCCTCGGAGGTCACCAGGTACAGGTCCACGCCCGGATGTACCCACAGCCGGTGCGGCGTGACATCGGTGCAGAACACCACGTGCCGCAGGCCGGCGTACCGGCCGGAAAGCCGCAGCCGGCTCAGCGCGGACGCCCCGGTGGCGAACACCGAGATCGCCAGGTCGACGGGGTGCTCGTCGAGATACCGGCGCAGCCTGGGCACGAGCTGGCGCCTGGCCGCCACGTCGGTCACGGTCGCTACCGCGCTGCCCGTCCGCAGCGCCGCGAAATGGAACGCGTCGTACAGGCCGGGCACCGCGAGCATCGTGCGGAACACCGCGTCGCCGGCCGAGTCGGCGCCCCGGCCAAGCAGCCGCATGAGGTCGAGCGTGTCGGTCGACCAGCCGTCGGATTCCAGCGTCCGTGCGCAGGCCAGCGCGAGCTGGTCGTGTCCCGCTCCGATCGAGCCGGACAGCAGCACGGCCCGGCGAGCATCAGCAGGCATGGGTCAGTGTCTACCCAGCCAGGACAGATAGCGCTGGATTCCTTCGGCGAGCGGCGTCACCGGCGACCAGCCGATCAGTTCCTTGGCGAGCCGGTTCGAGATCGTGAGCCCGGCGTAGTCGGCCGGCCGCCCGGCCACGTGCGCTACAGGCACCGCGTTGACCAGGCGCTGCACGGTCTCGGCGATCTCGTTTACCGTCACGGGCGTGTCGCCCTCGAGAGCCAGCGTCTGGTTCGCCGCCGCCGACGACAGCGCCAGCACGTGCGCCTGCGCGAGGTCCTCGACGTAGACGAAGTTCCGCTGCTGGTTGCCGGTCCCGGTGATGGTGATCGGCTCCCCGGCCGCCGCTGCCCGCACGAACGCGGCGATGACCAGCGCGTCCCGCATCCGGGGTCCGTAGGGGATCCCGTAGCGCAGGACCGTGAACTCCTGGCCGAACATCTCCGCATAGCTGTGCATCAGCAGCTCGGCGGCGAGCTTGGTCGAGGAGTACAGGTGCCCGGCCCGGCGCAGGTCGACCAGCGCGTCCTCGCCGCGCTCGCCTTCGCCGGCGGTCGCCCCGTACACCCAGACCGTCGAGGCGAGCACGACCCGCTCGCAGGATTGCCGCCGCGCGGCGTCGAGCACCCGCCCGACGCCCTCCACGTTCAGCCGGATCGCGAGCGACGGGTCGGCGCTGACCTGGTTGACGTCGGAGGCGCCGGCGAGGTGGAAGACGACCTCCCGCCCGGCGAGTGCGGCATCCAGTGCCCGGGCGTCGAACAGGTCCCCGAGCACGTACCTGGCCGCCGGGTTCCGCCACTGCGCGCGCTGGTCGATCACCACCACGTCGTGGCCGGCCTCGACCATCCGATCGACGACATGCGAGCCGATGAACCCGCAGCCGCCGGTTACCGCGACCCGCATGCGCGCTCTCCGATGACGTCGGTCACGGCCTTGCAGACCTCGTCGATCTCGTCGTCGGCCATGTCCGAGTGGACCGGCAGGCAGATCTGCCTGGCGCACAGGTCCTCGGCGACCGGCAGGCTGGTGCCCAGCGCGTACTCCTCGAAGATCGGCTGATGATGTAGTGACAGGTCGTATACCTCCCCTGACAGCCTGACGTCATGCCTGGTCGCAAGCTCATGCTTGAACCAGGATCGGTCGATGCCATGGTCAAGAACGGCGAGGTACTTGTAGTAGTTGCTGCGGCAGCCGGGCGGCTCGGCGACGGTCCGCAGCCCGGGGACGTCGGCGAGCGCGGCCGTGTAGCGCTCGGCGACCTCGCGCCGCCGCGCGATGGACGGTGCCATCGCGCGCAGGTGGACGACGCCGGTCGCGGCGTGCAGCTCGCTCATCCGCCAGGCGTAACCGTGCCTGACGTGGTGATTCGCCCCGAACGAGCCCTTGCCCTGGTCGCGGTAGATCCGCGCCTCGTCGGCCAGGCGGGCCGAGTCGGTCACGATCATCCCGCCCTCGCCGCTGGTCACGACCTTGGTGGGATAGAACGAAAACGCCGCGGCGACTCCGAACGAGCCGGCGAATCGCCCGTGCAGGGTAGCGCCGTGCGCATGCGCGGCGTCCTCGACCAGCGCGGCGCCACGTTCGTCGCACAACTCGCGCAGGGCGATGACGTCCGGGCTGATCAGCCCCCCGATGTGGACCGGCACCACGGCGGCGGTCGCCGGGGTCCACGCGGCGGCGGCCGTCGCCGGGCTGAGCGCGAAGGTCGCCGGGTCGATGTCGGCGAACACCGGCCGCGCGCCCGCGCTGATCACGGCGGCGGCGGTCGCGTAGAAGGTGTTCGCGGGGACGATCACGTCCCGGCCGGCGACGCTGACCTCAAGCGCGCGCAGCGCGATCTCCAGGGCGCAGGTCCCGCTCGACGTCGCGACGGCCTGACTGGCTCCGTGCGCGGCGGCGAAGTCACTCTCGAATGACTTGGTGTAGTGACCGAGTGTCAGTGCCCCGGTCGCCAGGATCTCGGCCACGGCCGAGGCGATCTCGGCTCGGTCCGCTTCGGAAAACACTACGCGCGCCGCCCGAACGCTCACTGACTCTCCTAATATGTCTGCCGCTGATTTCGCGGTTCGCTACATGGCTCGAATCTTGAGCCATGACATGATTACAGGAATGACAAAGCTGCTGGTCAGTGACTTACATCGAAGTCCGTAAAGAGAGTTCTGGGATATTAGCGACAACCAAATTATGAATACAGGGATAGGTCTAGCGTGAAGGTCATCGGCCCGCTGGCGGCAGTAACGGCGGGGATCGCGATCGCCCAGGCTGGCCCCGGCCTCACCGGCCTGCGCCCGGTTCGCGACACGCTCGCGCCCAGGCTGTCGGGGCGGGGAAGGCCCGATCACGTCGCGCTCACGTTCGACGACGGACCCGATCGTGACCTCACGCCGCACTTCCTGGAGACGCTCGCCCGGTTCGGCGTCAGGGCGACGTTCTTCATGCTCGGCTCGCGGGTCGTGATGACGCCCGGACTGGCCGCCGACATCGCCGGCGCCGGTCACGAGGTCGCGGTGCACGGCTGGGAGCATCGCTACCTGATCCTGCGCGGCCCGCTGGCGACCTACGACGACCTGGCCAGGTCGGTCGACATCATCGCGACGGCGACCGGCACGATGCCGACGCTGTTCCGGCCGCCGTTCGGGGTGCTGAGCGGGCCGTCGCTGGTCGCGGCTCGCAAGCTCAGGCTCACCCCCGTGCTGTGGAACTGCTGGGGGCGGGAATGGAAGCCCGGCGCTACACCGCAGACCGTCTTCGCCGCGATGCGTCCTGACCTCAAGGGCGGGGCGACGGTGCTGCTGCACGACTCGGACTGCACGTCGCCGGCCGGGTCGGCGCTCGCGGGACTGGGTGCGCTGCCCCTGCTGGTGCACGAATGCGATCGCCAGGACCTGCTGATTGGCCCGCTGGGCGAGCACGGGCTCCGCTGAGTCCGAACCCTCAACCTTGACTTGAGGCCCAGCAAACTCACAGCGACCGCGCCCCAGCACCAGCAAACTCACAACGACGGGCCGGGCCGGGGGTGGGGCGGGGCGCCAGCACCAGCAAACTCACAACGACGGGCCGGGCGGGGGTGGGGCGGGGCGCCAGCACCAGCAAGCTCACAATGACGGGGGCGGGGGCGAGCCGTTCTCTTGCGATCGGGCGCGTAAATGAGATATATCTTGGTTCGTGAGAGCCACGTCGTCGCTGACCCCGGACGAGATTCGCGCGGCAGCTGAGACCCACCGGGAACTCGGGCCTGATTACCAGTCGGCCGTGATCGAGTCGTTCCTCGACAAGGTCGGCAAGGAGATCGACGCCCGCGTCGATGCCCGGGTGGCGGTGGCCAGGACGGAGCAGGCGCAGCTGCCCGCCCGGTTTGGCAGCAGGGGCTCAGCGCTAGCGCTGGCGATCGTGTCCATGTCACTTGGCATTCCGCTGACGGCCATCGTCGCGGGCAACGGTGAGGGCCTGGCCGCGCTCGTCGTCATCTGGGTCGCGATCGCGGTGATCAACATCGCCTGCAACCGCAGCTCAGGCGACTAGGCCCGGAACGGCGAACGGCCGCTCACGCTGACCACGGTTCAGCGTGAACGACCGCCCGGTCTTGTCGGGGATTAGCCCTTGGCGTGCTCAGCGATCGCATGCGGCGGAACGACGATGACCTGATGCTGGCCAAATCCGCTGAACGCCACCGAGACCTTCGCGATCTGGACGTCGCGGCTCACCTTGGCCGATAGCTTCGGATCGACGCCGACCGTGACGTGGTAATTCTTGCGCAGCGGCCTGGCGTAGGCCCTGGCCTTCTTCAGCCACTTCTTGCTCGGCACGACGACCTTGAGGTCGCCATTCTTGTTCTTCTCCAGGTACAGCGGGCTCGAGGTGTGGACGTGCCGCACGCTCAGCGCCATCTCACGGACGACGTCGCTGGAGTCCACGGACACCGTCAGGCGCTGCACCTGCGCTCCGCGCTCCACGCCCGGCAGCCAGCCGAGGTCGTGCAGCTTGGGCTGCTTCGTAGCCCGCAGCACCGTCAGCTTCACGCCGTGCACCGTGTGGTGCCCGACGACGACGAACTGCGCCGAGGGATTCAGCAGGCCGAACAGGGTACGGGGATCGGGGATCTGCACACTGGGATGCCCGTGCCTGCCGAGTTCGTGGAACCACACCACGTGGCCGTCGCTGCCCTGCGTGTGCAGGTAGAACTGCCCGCCCACGATGCGGTCGATCGCGGTCTGCGTCGTCGAAGGCTGGCCGTTGCTCGCCGGGAACTTCTGCGAGACCACGTCGTTCCAGTCACGCCCGGCGAAGGTGATCTTGTCCGAGCCAGACACCGACTCGGTGCCGTTGTCCTTCAGCCGGTAGGCGATGCTCGCCCGGCCGGAGCGGGCCAGGGCGCGCTGCGACTGGCTGGTCACCCGGTGCACCATCGCCACGGTCAGCACGGCGGACTTCGCGGGATGGACGGGACCCGGCGGCTTCGCGGCCGTCACGGCGCCGCCCGTTCCCGACACGACGAGCGCCACGGCGGCGATGGCGGCGGCGACCGGGGCGGCCACGATCCCGATCCGCGTGGTCAGCGACCGGCGCGCTTGCCGGCGGCGCAGGCTGGCGAGCAGGTCCGTGCTCGGCTCCAGGCCGGCGGTCTCGGCGTGCAGCCGGGTACGCAGCTCCTGAGCGAGCTGATCCTCAGTGGGCATGGAACACCTCCGGTTCACTGCGGTCTTCAGCCGCAGCGAGGTCGTTGAGCATGACGCGAAGACTGGACAGGGCACGGGAGGTGTAGGACTTCACCGTGCCCTCAGAGATACCGAGGAGCTCGGCGGTCTCGACCACCGACAGATCCTCGAGGAACCGCAGGACGACGACGTGCCGCTGCGCCGTGGGCAGCGCTCTCAGCGCCCCGATGACGAACCGCCGCTGACCGACCTGGTCGGCGAGCCCGCCGGCGAGCTCGCCGGACCCGTTCCACGAGTCGCTGCCGTCGGCCAGCAAGGTTTCCCTTGGCCGCCGCAGCAGCCAGCGGACCCGGTCCCGGCAGAGATTCACCAGCACCTTGCGGGCGTAGGCATCGGGGGCTTCCCGCGCGGCGTTCCAGTGCTGGGCCGTGCGCAGCAGAGCGACTTGCAGCAGATCTTCAGCGTGGCCGCGATCGCCGACGAGCGCATAGGCCGTTCGCAGCAGGACCGCCGACCGTTCCCGCACGAAGGTTTCGAACTCCTGACCCATCCTCATGCCCATCAGAACGCCACTTCCGGCTAGGCCGGTTGCCATGCCGCAGCCGGCAAATCAGGCGATCACGATGCCGAAAAGACTCGTGCCCGGGCTGTGGTGAGCAGCACGGGCACGAGTGGAGGGGACAGCAACGCTTGCCAGCCGACGGTTAGCCGTCGGAGCCGGAGTCGGAGTCGTCGTGCCGGTTGAACCTATTCATCAGCCGCTCGCCAGCCCCCACCGCAGACCCGGCGACGCCTCGCACCGCCCCGATCAGCGGGTCAGCGGAGCGGCCCCACGAGTCCTGGTAGGACCGGGCGGCCGACTTGAACTCGTCGCCCACCGAAGTGCCGGCGTCGGCGTCGCGACGCGGATAGTTGCCAGCCAGGATGTCCTGGTACTCGCCTTCTGATGACCAGTGGTGCAGCTCGGCGAACCGCACCACGGCGAACGGGTGCGTCGTGCCCTGCATCTGCATCAGCTTGATCAGGCTCTCGCGCACGTCGGGAACGGCGTCGTACTCGCGCGCCTGCTCCAGGAACGCGTCCGCGCTCAGCTCGGTCAGCTGCGGCCCGCCCGCGAGCTTCATCAGCGAGCGGCGGCTGGCCTGCACGTCCTGGCAGGCCAGCAGCCCGGCCCGGTCACACGACAGCTCGGACTTGCGGAACCACTCCTCAAGACCCCAGATCACGGCCTTGAGCCCGATCCAGGCGATCGGCACCAGCGCGAACCGCGCCGCCAGCGCGACCAGCGCGTACAGCATGGTCCGGTAGACGGTGTGGCCGGAAAGGACGTGCCCAAGCTCGTGCCCGATGACGAACCTGGTCTCATCCTCGTCCATCAAGTCAATAAGCCCGGTCGTGATCACGATGAACGGCTTGTCCGTGCCGATCGCCATCGCGTTGACCATCGGATCCTGGGCGATGTACAGCTCAGGCACCCGGGGCAGGTCAAGGACGTAGGCACCGTCCAGCAGCATCTGATACAGGTGCGGGAACTGCTGCTCGGACGCTCGCACCGAGCTGGCGAGGAAGAGCAGCCGCAAGCTCCGGTCACTGAACAGCCCTGCGATGTTGCGCAGAATTGTGTCGAAGCCGGTGAGCTTGCGCAGCGCGACCAGGGCGGACCGGTCGGCCGGGTGCTCGTAGGCGCGTGAGCTAATGTCCGGCAGACGGACCCTGGAGCGTTCGGGCACAGTGTTCATGCCGTCATGGTACGTGCCATAAGGAAGGTTGGCTGTCATGGTCGAGATATATTTCGATGGCGCTGTGTCACAAAGTTCGGCGTCGCAAAGTTCGGCGTCGCAAAGTTCGGTGCCGCCTTTGTACGAGCCGGACGCCGAGTCGATGCCATCAGAGCAGCGAGCCGAGCTCCAGGGCGACCGGCTGCGGAAACTCATCGACAAGCTGCTGGCAGCCCGCGGCATCCAGGCCGACCGGCTGATCGCCGCCGGGGTGACCAGCGGGCGCGACGTCAGCCTCGACCACCTGGCCAGCCTGCCGACCACGGCCAAGCAGGACCTCTGGGACGCCTACCCGTTCGGCTTGCTCACCGTGCCCCGCGACGAGGTCGTCGCCGTGCACGGGTCGAGCGGCACTGGCGGCCGGCCCACGCTGGTCTCCTATACCAAGGGCGACCTCCAGCTCTGGGCCCGGGTCTGCGCCCGCGCGCTCGCGGCGGCCGGCGCAGGACCGGGCAGCATCGTGCACAACGCGTACGGGTACGGCCTGTTCACCGGGGGAGTCGGCATCCACCAGGGCGCGGTCGAGCTGGGCGCCACCGTCGTCCCCGTCTCGGGCGGGATGACCGCACGCCAGGTCACGCTGATCAAGGACCTGCAGCCCGACGTGCTGACCTGCACCCCTTCCTACGCGATCCGGCTCGGCGAGGCGCTGGCGGAGGCCGGGCTCACGCCAGGCAACGGGCTGAGCCTGAAGGTTGGGGTATTCGGCGCCGAGCCGTGGACCGACGAGCTTCGCACGAGGATCAACGAGCTGCTCGGCATCCGCGCGCTCGACATCTACGGCCTGTCCGAGGTGATCGGCCCCGGCGTGGCCTGCGAGTGCGTGGTCAAGGCCGACGGACTGCACGTCAACGAGGACCACTTCCTCGTCGAGGCGCTCGACCCCGGGACGGGCAACCCAGTAGCGGAGGGCAGTCCGGGGGAGCTTGCTTTCACCACTCTTACTAAAGAGGCCATGCCGCTGCTTCGATACCGGACGGGGGACATCGCCGCGCTGAGCCACGGCCCGTGTGACTGCGGCCGCACGCTGGTGAAGATGTCCAAGGTGACCGGCCGCAAAGACGACATGCTCGTGATCAGGGGCGTGAACGTCTATCCCAGCGAAATCGAGCGCCTCCTTCTCGGTCAGCCTGAACTGGCGCCTGACTACCTGCTGATTGTCGACGAAAGGCAGACTCAGGTCGGATTGATCGCCGCCTGCGAATTTGGAACGAATGGGGTCCCCGGCTCGCCCGGTCTAGGTGAATCGGAGTTCGCGCGAAACCTCGAGCGCACCCTGCGGGAATCGCTCGGCGTGCGGGTCGACGTCGCGATCGTGCCGCCGGGCTCGGTTCCGCGTACCGAGGTCGGCAAGGCCGTCCGGGTCCGGCGCTGGTCTGCGGGCGAGCCCCCGGTCCCCGGGCTCACCGGCGGAACTAACTAGTCATGCCAGCCAAGCCCGCGAGGATCGGCGTGATGGGCGGCACCTTCGATCCCGTCCACTACGGTCACCTGCTGGCGGCGAACGAGGCCGGGCAGGCGTTCGACCTCGACCGGGTAATCTTCGTGCCGACCGGCCAGCCCTGGCAGAAGATCGGCCGCAAGGTCGCCCCCGCCGAAGACCGGTACCAGATGGTCGTGCTCGCGACCGCCTCCAATCCGCTGTTCTCGGTGAGCCGGCTGGAAATCGACCGGCCTGGCGACACCTACACCGTGGACACGCTGCGCGAGCTGCGCCGCGAGCACGGGCCGGACACCGAGCTGTTCTTCATCATCGGCGCCGATTCGCTGAACGGCCTGGCGACCTGGCACGAGCCGGCCGAGCTGCTGACGATGGTCCATTTCATCGGGCTGGCCAGGAATGGCGCCCGGCTGCAAGCGGGCATCCTGGGCGAGGCCGACTTCAGCATCCTGGAGATGCCGACGCTGGAGATCAGCTCGACCATGTGCCGCGACCGCCTGCGGGCCGGATTGCCGCTGCGCTATCTCGTGCCAGACGACGTGATCAGTTACATTTCCAAGCGAGGGCTGTACCGAGACTGATCGAGCGAGGAACACAGTGCGGCTGGACGGGGTCAGCAAGCGGTACGGCTTCAGGCAGCCGTGGGTGGTGCGCGACATCAGCCTGGAGATCGCGCCTGGCCGGCTGGTCCGGCTCGAGGGCAAGAATGGCGCGGGCAAGTCGACGCTGCTGCGAGTGATCGCGGGCGTCGCCGAGCCGACGAAGGGCACGGTCACGGGCCGGCCGATTACCGGGTACGTGCCGGAGCGGTTCCCCCCGGCGCTGCCGTTCAGCGCGCGGGACTACCTGTCGCACCTCGGGCGGGTGCACGGGCTGGACGAGGACGAGCTGCCCGGCCGCGTCGAGGCCTGCCTGGAGCGGCTCGGCGGGACGGAGTTCGCCGACGTGCAGCTGCGCACCATGTCGAAGGGCATGTGCCAGAAGGTCGCCGTCGCCCAGGCGCTGCTGCCGCGCACGGGACTGCTCGTGCTGGACGAAGCCTGGACCGGCCTGGACACCGGCGCCCGGGCGGCGCTGGACAGTGTCGTCGCCGAGCGACTCGATCGCGGCGGCTCCGTCGTCTTCGTGGACCACGATCCGCTGCGGCTCGCCCAGCTGGAAGCCGAGCGCTGGTGCATCGACGGCGGCCAGGCGGTCCGGGTCACCGACGCCCGGCGACCCGCCCAGCCAGCCGAGACCGAGCGCCCCGCCCAGGCCACGGGCCGTGGCCGGCACGCGAGGCACGCGAGCGGCAGCGCTGATCAAGTCGCGGGGTCGGTCGTGATCGGCGTGACCGGCTACCCCGCCGACGACCTCACCGGACTGCCCGGCGTCCGGACCGCCGAGAGCGACGGCGAGCGGGCGCTGATCCAGGTCGAACCGGGCGAATCCGACGCAGTGCTCAGGAAACTCCTCGCGGCCGGCGAGAGCGTGCATGTCTACCATGTCGGACGGGAATCATCGGATCGACAGGCGGCAGGATCGGGCTCCGAGACGGAGCAGGCCAGGGAGGACCACGGTGATCGCGCTTAGCCGGTACCAGGCGTCGCTGCTGCTGCGGTCGCATCGCTGGATTCCCGCCGCCGCGCTCTACCTCGTCGGCGTGGTGTTCCTCGGCGGGTACGGCGGCCAGGCCGTCGAGCACGGGGCCGGGCTGATCGCCTCGCTGAGCTGGAGCGCCCTGATGCTCGTGCCGTGCGCGGCCTGGCTCACCAGGTCGGTGCTGACGGCCGAGCCCCCGGCGGCCCGTGCCTGCGTCGCGGCGGCGGGCGGGCCACGGAAAGCCCAGCTCGCGGCGTTGCTGGCCGCCTTCAGCCTGACCGCCGTGTTCGGCCTCGTCGGCATCGTCTGGGAGCTGATCCACGCCGGCGTCGTGCGGTCGCACGGCACGAATACGATCTTGATCGGCACCACGGCGACCGACCTCGGTCGTGGCGTCGCGACGGCCCTGATCTGCCTGTTCGTCGGCTCCGCGATCGGCGCGCTGTGCAACCCGCCGCTGATCAGGCGGCCGGCCGCGAGCATGCTGCTGAGCACCACGGCGGTCGTCGTGGGGCTCGCGTCCAGCGTTTCTCCCGCGAACGCGGCGGTCAAGAGCGGCAACGGCATCACGACCGCCGGGTGGCCCGCTGGGCTGCAGGTCGTCGCGGCTATCGTGCTGCTCGTGGTGGCCTGGAGCGTTTCGGCCCTAGTTGCGGCGCGGCGAAGTGGCTGAGGGTTCGGCAACGGCCCTGCTCCGGGATACTCTGAGCATGGTCGTAGTCAACCCAAGGAGGGCATGCAGCATTTGACTGCCACGGAGCGGGCCGTCGAGCTCGTCGAGATCGCGGCGACTGCCGCCTCCGACAAGCTGGCCACCGACATCATCGCCTACGACGTCAGCGAACAACTCGTCATCACTGATGCGTTCATACTCTGCTCGGCGACGAACGACCGTCAGGTACGGGCCATCGTCGACGAGATCGAAGACAAGCTTTCCAAGGCAGGAGCCAAGCCCGTGCGCCGCGAGGGCGAGCGCGAAGGGCGCTGGGTGCTGCTGGACTACGTCGACGTGGTCGTGCACGTTCAGCATGCCGAAGAGCGGGTGTTCTACGCGCTCGAGCGGCTGTGGAAGGACTGTCCGCAGATCGCGCTGCCTGAAACGGTCACCGCGGCCGCGGCTCAGGCTAGCCGGGGCCGGTCCTGAGCGTGGGCGCGGCCGCCGGAGCCAGGGGCGAGAGCAGCTCTGGCGACGGCAGTGGCGCGGCGAGCTTGTTCAGACTGGTGCTCTGGCGGCACGGGCAGACGACGTATAACGCCGAGCGCCGGTTTCAGGGGCAGCGGGACGTGCCGCTCAACCCGCTCGGGCGGGCGCAGGCGCAGCGCGCGGCCCGGCACCTGGCGGGGCTCGAGCCGTCCCAGATCTGGTCGAGTGACCTCGTGCGAGCCAGCGCGACGGCGGACTATCTCGCGGCGCTCACCGGGCTGCCGGTGCAGCACGACAAGGACTTGCGGGAGCGGCACGGCGGGGCCTGGGAGGGCCTGACGACCGACGAGATCCGCTCGCGATACCCGAACGAGCTCGCCACGTGGGACCCGCCGGGCGGCGAGCCGACCGATGCGGTCGCCGACCGGACGTGTGCCGCTTTCCTGCGCATCGCCGACGGCGCCGAGCCCGGGTCACTCGTCGTGGTGGTCGGCCACGGCGCCTCGCTGACCTGGGGCATGTCGCGGCTGCTCGGCCTGGACGACCGGGTTACCGGCGGGCTCGGCAACTGCTGCTGGTGCCTGCTGTCGCGGCGGGGGAGCGGCGGCCGGTGGCGGCTGCTCGAGTACAACGTCGGGGCGCTGCCCGAGCCGGTCGAGGTGGCCGAGCTCGGCGACACCGGCTAGGTGCCGCTACGGTGACCGCCGTAGCCCCGTTCGATCCGCAGGCCGCCCGGCGGGGTCTTGCCTTGCTCCAGATGCAGGCCAGGGCGGCTGATCCGCAGTCGCAGCCCGGGTGGGTGCACCGGCGGGTGCAGCAACTCGAATTTCTCGACACCCGCGCCGTGCGCTGGCGCGTCAGCGTCGATTTCGTGGTGCCGCAGGGCGCTCCGAAGGTGCGGCTCGGCGACAAGAACTTCTACCTGGTGCCGATCACGAGCCTGGCCAAGATCGACCTGGTGGCGTTCAGCCTGCGGGACGAGCTCGGCGCGGCCGTGTGGATGCCGACCTCGACCGAGACCACGACCTGCCTGGCGTCCGCGCTGGTGTACTGGGCCGCGCAGGACGCGGGCTGCGCGGTCACCGAGCTTCCTCCGGTGCTGGCGGCTGACATCTGGCGGGTCGTGCAGGAGCGGCCGGCTCAGCTCGCCGCCCGGATGCCGGTGCTGCTGCTCACCGCTGACCTCATCGACGCCCGGATGCGGCACGAGCTGGCGGCAGAGGGTGGCAGCCGGCGAGAGATCGGCGCGGCTTCGCGGGCGCTCGACGCGGCCTCGGCGGCCCTGGAGGGGGTTGCTGCCGAGGTGCGGCAACTGGCCGAGAAGCTCATGGCGAGCGCCAACTTCCGTAGCCAGATCGAGGAACTGGCGCAGAACTTCATCGTGCACGTAGGAACGAACTCACCGCCGGGGTCACGCCGGATCATCAAGCTGGCCTACGAGAGCGAGATCCGGTTCGCTCGCCCACGCGGGCGGTTCCACCGGCTGTGGCAGAGCCTGGGCTGGCGCTGCTGGCAGGTGGACGTGCGGATCGGCGGCCGGGGCGGCAGTCCGCACCTGGAGGTCGCCGCGCCGCCGGGGATCGACGTGGTGGGCATCACGGCCGATCCCGTGGAGGTGATCTACGGGCGCAGGGCTGGTGGCCTGGACCGGCGGTCCGGCCGCCGGCGCAGCCCACCGCCACCAGCCCGCGCAGTGCCGCCAGCCCGCCCAGCGCTACCAATCCTTCCGGCTGGTGTGCGGGCCTGGCTCGGGCGGGTCGGTGCCGGGCTGCGATCGCTTGTCTCGGCGAAGTGGTGGCGCGGGCAGATCTTCTGGTCGCCGTCGGCCACGTTCGCGGTGTCGGGGTACGCGCCGCACGTGCACATCAACCCGCCGGGCGGCTCGCTGCTGAGGTATCGCTGCGCCATCTTCATCCGGGTCAGCCGGCCGGGCTGGCTGACCGGCTCGTGGCTCGTCGCGGTCGTGATCGGAGTCGTCGTCGTGGTCGGCCGGTTCAGCCTGCCGACGTTGTTCTCCCAAGGGCAAAGCGGCGAAGCGGGGACCGCCGCGACCTTGCTGCTCGCCCTGCTCGGCGTGTTCGCGACGATGCTGCTGCGGCCCGGCGAGCACCCGCTCGCCTCGCGGCTGCTGATCGTGGCCCGGCTGCTGATCCTGATCCAGGCGGCCGTCGTCCTGGTCGCGGTCGGCAACCTGGTGCTGCACCAGGCCGCGCACCGGATGCCGATCGACCTGTGGACCTGGCTGGCAGCCGTGGCGGGCGGCGCGACGGTGCTGTTCACCGTGTCGTGGCTCTTGCCCGTGGCGTGGCGTCCGCACCGGGGTAGTTAGCCGTCGCGCGGGTAGGATCGCAGGTGGAGTAAGGCTTTTCGTGGTGGAGTTTTCTGTGGTGGAGTTTTCTGTGGTGGGAGGCCGTCATGTCGGCACGGTCACGATCAACCCGGGCACAACCGGAGCGGGCGCAGCCGGAGCGGGCGCAGCCGGAGCGGGCGCAGCCTGACCCCGGGGCGCTGTCGATTACTCCGGCCGATGGTTATCACTACGGCGACGACCACCCGTGGAACAGCGACAAGCAGAGCGGGTTGGTCGCCCATCTGGACAAGCTCCTAGACACGCTGCCCGAGTCGTAGTCCGGGCGCGGTGCGGCCGAGGGTTTCCGCGGATCTGCCCAGCAGTCACAACTGGCGGCGAAGTGTCCGTGAAACGTGACTCGAACTGTCCGTCAGCCAGGAGGCCGGGCCCGCCTGCCAGAATTTCGGCGTCCGCTATCGCCCGGCCTTGTCCACCAGACCCAGCATCAGCCAGCATCAGCACCAAGACCCTACTTACTGCTGTCAGCCGGCGAATCTCAACAGCACCATGGTCCTACCTGCTGTCGTCCCGATGACACTAAGTAGCACCATGGTGCTGTCAGAACCGGCCCACACCGACAGCGTGGCCCTAGTTACTGCTGTCGGCGACCGCTCCGACGGTGCGCTGGCCCCGACCGTGACCACCCCGCGCCGCGCGGGGCCTGCGGGGTCCAGCAGTCGGCGGGGCTAAATTGCGAGCATCTTCTGGATTGCCTGACGCGAGATACCAAGCTCACGGCCAACGTCGGCCTGCGACGATCTCGCGGTGAGCATCCTGCGTATTGCTGTCGGAAATCTCCATGCGGGCAAGTGTCAGGTCCGCCAGGCATCGGCGTCAACCATAGGTTGTCAATGTCGTGGCTGGCAGGTGCGCTGCGCGACGCTGGGCTGCCGGCACATGGCCGCTGGGCCTGGCGCTCGGACTAGTGACCGCCGACGCCAAGGTGCCACCCGGCGACGAATGTGCCCGAGTTTCTTGTACACTGGCCTGGCGCTGTTGAAGGCTGCGGGTCAGCCCAGACGGCGTCGCGAGGGGCTATAGCTCAGTTGGTAGAGCGCTTGCATGGCATGCAAGAGGTCTGGAGTTCGAATCTCCATAGCTCCACCCAGGTCAGGGGTGGTTTTTCGAAGACTCGCTCGGTGTCAGATCAGCGAGTACAGCAGCAAAGTACAGCAACCCGGGTGGAAGCTTGCATCTTGGGTAGAGCGCATGGCTAGGTCTCTGATCCCCAGAGACGGCCGCCATCGTGCCGTCCGCCCTCCAAGGCCCGTCGTCGCCGAGTCGCTCCTGGGCCAGGACGTCAGCTCCAGTTTTGCCTGCGGCCAGTCTTAGGAACGTCGCTGTGAGCACTATGAGCCGTGGAGTCGGTTCATGCAGAAGTCATGGCTCTCAGTGGTTTGGAACGGCTCTGTGCACGTTGTTGTTGGAGGGGTGCCGATGGCGGATGGGCAGCGGTCGTGGGATCTGAAAGTCCAACGGGCCGAGCGGCACCTTGAGGAGATCAAGGCGGCCGTGGCGGAGTACGCGAGCAGGAATCCTTATCGTGCCGTGCGGGTCCGCCAGCCGAAGGGCCAGCGCCACATCTGGCTCTACAGGCTTGAGATGACCGAGGAGCCTGACCCGATGATCCCGGTAGTCATCGGGGAATGCCTGTATGACCTGCGCTCGGCCCTTGATCACCTCGCCGTGGCGATCGCTCCGCGGAAGCGGAAGGCAAACGCCGCCTTCCCGGTGGAGACCACCGATCCGTGGGAGAAAGACGCAGACGGGAACTTCGTCTACCCCGACGAACGGAGGCAGAGCTTCTCCTCCAAAATCAGGGGCATGCCCGCCGAGGCGCTCGAGATGATCATAATGGCCCAGCCTTACCAGCGCGAAGGTTCCGAATTGGAGACCCTCAGCCTCATCAACCGCTTGGAGAACTCGGACAAGCACCGGACGCTCGTAGCAACTGGTCGGGGTGTCATGAACGCCCGCAGCGTGGTGAGGGTAGGCGGGGAGGCCATCAAGCAGGGGACTGTCGGCTTCCGCGAGAACGGGGCGGAGATCGCCAAGTTTGGATTCCGGGATCGGGCTCCAAGCGAAAGCGAGGTAATAGTGGAAGTGAGCGGAACCGCAGCCATCGCCATCAAAGTTGCAGGCACCGACGGATACTTTGCTATGCCTGAGTCTCTGGAGATTCTCGTTCAGTGGATGCGCGATAGCACGATCCCTGAATTCGCACCGTTCACTCGGCCGGACTGATCAAGTTGAGATACCGGCGGACGCGGTTGCTGGCGAGGGCAGCTAGCGCTTCCCGGGCGGTTCACCAGAGCCGGCAGCGCAAGCATCGTGCTCCGATCACGCCGGCCTGGCGACATCCGGCACCGCCGAGTCGTGCCCGCATCCCCACACCGGGTCGCTCAGGCGCCGTGTGCACCCCCCCGGCATCAGAGCGCGGATGCCTGCGGGTCTCAGCGCCAAGCACCGGGACGCTTAGATCAAGGGTGGCGCTATGAGTTGGAGCCGCGCCCGGTCTCTGCGGGCGCGGCTTCGGCCCTGTTACGACGGCCCTAAGCCAAGGTGCCGATAATGCCGCCGGCGACGGTAGCGGCGTGCTTCGGCAGCCCGATGGCTTCGAGCGCATCCTTCGCGATCTCGCCGACCACCGCGCCGATGATGGCGCCGATGATGAGCTTCCCCATGTGGATCTCCCTCCCTCCTTGAGTCCGGCCTACTTCCCTGCCGAGTAGGCGATGAGTATCACCGCGAGCGCGACGCCGACCCCGGCCATGAAAGGTGCGAGTTCGCTGCGATTGACGGTGGCGGCGGACGTGGCCGCGTCGGGCGGAGTATCCCCGGCAAGGAGTCCGGACACGCCGCGCTTGCATTTCGGGCAGTGGCCGATGACCAGCAGGTCGTTCCCGGTCAACTCGTGCCCGCAGCCGCACTTGCCGAGTACTTGCTGAAGGCGCTCGGTCATGGTTCGGGCGGCGCCGCGGGCCTCCTCGACCTCCTGAGCGCGGGCTTCGAGGGCGCGGATAGACGACTCGTTCTGTGCTGCCTCCAGGCCGCGGCCAAGCAGGTCGGCGACAGCGGACGCGAGTGACATCCCGTGCTCCCCGGCGTAGTCGTCGGCGGCCTCCTTGAGGGTGACCGGCACCCGGGCGTAGATCGTCGCTGTACTCATGATCGTTAGTATATCTGACGTTCATGCAAGCGGAATGCAAGGCGCTAGGTCTGCTGGTCCTTGGCTGGTGACGCCCGCTCAGCCTCGTCTCGGTCGAAGCTATGGCTGCGGATGGCCCATCTCTGCAGCGGTGCGAACGGGCCGATGGCCGCGAGGTTCCGCGACCACACTGGCATCATCCGTGGGACCGCGTCGCAACTTGGCTTTCTCCTCGCCATGCTCGATGGAAGAGGCTGAGTGAACCAACCATCCACGACTCATCATCGTGTCGCCTGAATTCAAGATAGTGATCACATCCAGCAATCGCCGCAATGGCGTCGTCGCGTCCCGATCGCCGACTAGGCGCTTGTCGATGTCTGCCTGTCGTTGCAGGTCCTTGAGCGCAGATCGTCCAGTTCTGCGTTCGTGGCTGTCGGGGTGCTCTAAGAACTGACGTGCTGGCGTACAGGAATGCGTGTACCGGAGGCAAACGGCATCGGGGCCGGTGACGAGGGTAACAGCGGCCGGCGACCAGTGTCGGACCGGACACTGCGGTGATGCCGACAAGGCACCTGACGGCGCGAGTGACGCGAACGCACGTCGACTTGATGAACCGGGCGGCGAACAGTTGTCCCGGCTGGATCGATGGAGTGCATTACAACGAAGGCATCGACCGCGCCTAGGTCCAAGTCGCCCTTGAGCTTGGTAGGGGAGAGCTATGGGCAGTGCTGGTGCCAATTGTCCTTGAGTAAGGGTGACGTCAGCCCGAGCCGACCAAGGGAGCACGCCAATCGCCTTTGAGCAATGCTATCTACACGACCGTTCCTGCACTTTTGCCCGGTTTCGCAACGTTTTTGAATTATCGTCGTGTTCCGGGCTCTCGAATCAGAAGCCACTGCCTCTCGCCGGGGCTAGTCCAGACTAGGACGCTCTTGCCTTCGGCGCCCGTTGCGCCATTCACCGCTGGTATCGGGTGCAATGGGTGAGGTTTCGCCCTTAGCGGGATAGCTAGTAGCATGACCGCGTGGTCGCCTAGGATGCAGCGTGCTGCCGGTGAGTAGCGCAGGACATTTTCTTGGGGTGGGAGTGCTGTCGAGACTGCTCGGAAAGAGAACCTGATGGAATACTGGCGTGCAGACCATCCAGTGCTTGAAGTCCTCCGCAAGCGCCGGACATCTAATAGCTTGCCGGGTCAGCGTGCTAAAGACGATCGCGTCAAGTTAGGTCTCGCGGTCGAAGGCGGCGGGATGCGCGGTGTCGTGTCCGCCGCGATGCTGCAGGTCATCGAGGAGTGCGGGATGGCGACGTGCTTCGACGCCGTCTACGGTTGCTCGTCGGGAGCGATAAATGCCGCGTATTTCATCGCCGGGGAGACATGGTATCCCGTTTCCATTTATTTCCATGACCTGACTACCAGGCAGTTCATTGATTTCAGGCGGGCATTTAATGGTGGTAATGTCCTCAACCTGGATTACGCGTTTGACGAGATAGTGTCGTTGCGCAAGCCGCTTGCGTATGACCAGGTAGTTGCTTCGCGGACCCCGCTGAAAATTGCTGTAACCGACGTCGCCGATCTGGAGACCCGGCTGATTTCGGGTTTCGCGGACTCTGCAGATCTCAAGGCTGCGCTTATAGCCAGCGCCTGGCTGCCGATCGGCGTCCGGGGAACGGCTCAGTTCCGTGGCCGTCGTGTGGTCGACGGGGGCGTACTTACCGCTCTTCCATTCCGGCTAGCTCTTGATGACGGGTGCACTCATGTGCTGTCGCTGAGCACTCGGCCTATGAGAGAGCCAGGCAAGGGGCTATCGCTCGTGCATCGCTATACCTGTAATTATCTAGAGCGTCTGCAGAAAGGGCTGGGTCGCGGCTATGTGTCGGCAATTCACCAAAAACACGCCGATCAGGCGCGGCTTGCGACGGATCGGCTGACCGGGCCAGGTCATGAGCCCTACGTGCTGGACCTAGCACCCCTGCCTGATTCGTGCGAGGTGAAGCGGCACGAGATCCGACTGGGCCCGCTAATAGAGGCGGGAGCCTCGGCGGCTGAAGTGATGTACTGCGCAATCGAGAGTATCTCCGTGGACGACATCTATTCACATATGGTGCGCGCTGTTCCCCGGATCACTATCGTCGACAAAGCCAAAGGGCTGCCTGGTGCTCATCGAATCGCTCATCGAGCGTCTTAAGAAGGCCGCTGTCACCGAGTCGTCGCTCGCAGAGTTCTGTGGCGAGCTTGCGCCGTCTGGCTATCCAGTATCGACCTGGAGATCTATACTGCAAGATTTGCCTTTTGACGAATGGTCTTTTGATGATCGTTTTGGAGATGATGCCTGGCGTACGACGATCGCCTACCTGCAGCCTGTCACTGACCTGCTTCCCGTTCGCCAAGCGGGTCGCAGCGCATCGGTTCAATCCGCTCTGTCGTTTCTCGGCGTGCTGCTTTTGGTTCTCAACGGTCTGAGTGAGTCAAGTTACAGGCGGTCACGACGCCTGTCCGAAACCAAGCTGTCGGCTAGTGGTGACCGTCCTGCCGATGCGGGTGGCTCGCCTGCGATGTTGGTAGCCGTGACGACCCATGACTGTGCTCGCTCGTGTTATCGCCTCGTTCAGGACGACGGTATTGCCACGGCGATCTGCGGAGTCTACTGTCCAGATCGACTTGCAGATATGGAGGCATTCCCGTCCGGTGCCGATAACCCGGTTAGGAAGACCTGGGCTGAGGACGTAGCAAAGAAAGGCTTCACCTTTCATCGTCATGGCACTACTTCCATCATTCTCCGCGGCACTGGAGCCGAGAGGCACGGCGTCGAGCGCGCATACGCGCTGAAGCTCATCCTCTATCCGTACTTGCGCATAACTCGAATCGAGCAAGCTACTTTGCGCTACAAAGATAGAATGCCCAGGGCAACTGCGGGCGACGTGCATTTTACGCATGTCTGGGCCAGCGCGTCGAGTTGGATTCTCATGGACTTCATCGCAGGCAGCACTCTAAGTGAGCTCTACGCGAATCGTTCGCTTGACAGAAAAGCGCGGATTGATCTTGCCAGTATCAGAAACCTTGGCTTGGCGCTGCTTGATGGCCTTTGCCAGCTAGACGAGCGATATAACGAGGGCAACTCTGGCCCGCGACGAGTACACGGAGACCTGACGCCTTCGAACATCATCATCAGTGGCGATGATGAGGCGCCGGTGGCTCATTTGATCGACATCGGACGTAACTATTTGTACGCGCACTCCGCAGTTACAGGCGAAGAAGGACCTGATGGCCGGTACATAGCGCCGGAAGTCAAAGCCTCGGCACCTGACGAAGGCATTGGAAACTCCGATCTATTCTCACTCGGCCATCTTCTGATCCTTTTCGGAGGTGTGGGGGTACGAGCAGACGGTGCTGTCCCAGATGAGTTCTACGCCGCAGTGCCGATGATCGCGCGATTCATCGAGGATCTAATCGAGACCTCCCCAACGTATCGGCTCATCGTTTTCCCCGAGGACGTCAAGGAGCCTCGCTACGTCCTGCTCCGCCGTCAGTTCCTGGCCGAGCTTGACGCGGCCGATGCGGCTGAACGGTCCGGTCGGGCGCCTTCGGACGAGCATTGGCTTCGGGCGTTGCTCGCTCAATTCGGCTATCGGCTCCCCGATGCCTTGCGCCCCTTGGCCGGGATGCCGTTGCGGTTGCTGCGGATCGTTCGCAGCAAGAAGAGCGAGTCTGGTGCGTCGGCGACCGTGACACGTTCCCTCGTGGCGTGGTCGTGGTGGTCGGCCACGGCGTGGGCGCTTGCCATGGCCGTCGTTGTGACGTGGTTCATACGCCAGCTCAGTTACCGGGGCACCTGGCAGTGGGGAAGCCGATCGGTTGAGGTTTTTCAGAAGCTGGTTGCTCCGCACAGTCCTCAGGTCATTCCGATAGTGGACAGCTGGCGGCTGTCGGATTACCCATTTCCGAACCTTGCCCATAACTGGCCGGCTCTGTTCGTGGGCCTGACCTATGCGCTGGTGGGCGCGAAGTACTACCAGAACCTGTTCGCTTCGATCACACCGCTGCGGGGCGGGTGGCGGGCCAGTCGGCTGACCGCCTGGGCGGCGGCAGCGCAATTTTTCATGCGCGTAGAAACCACGGCCGCCTGCGCGCTAGTACTTCCATGCGTGCTGGTCGAGCCGCGCTGGTGGCCAGTCGACTCTGCGATCGGCCAAATTCTCGTGTATCTGTGCAATCTTTGCTGCTACCGCTTCGCCCTGACGGCGATCACTGATGCCCGCAAGAAAAAGCTCAACACCGTTCCCGCAGACAACGCCTCAACCACCGGAATGTCAGACTTCCGGGAATGGGTACCCAGTTCGCTTTTCTATGCCGTAGTAGTTACCGGAATCGGCAGCTTGATTTTCTTCGGAAAGTTGCACGACATCTGGATCTATGCGCTGTCAGTAGGTTCGATCAATCTAGTCCTCTTCTACATCATCAAGTGTGGATTCGGCGCAAGCGACGTACGCATCCTCCTTACCCGCGCCATGCTCGCAGCCGAGAGACTGCGACGGCGAGCAGAAAAGGACGCCAAAGCTAATATGGCGTCGGACGTTGCATTTCAGTCGCCTGCGGAAGCGGCTTTGGCCTACACATGCGACCAAGCTGCTAGACAGGGTTCTGTAGGAAACTCAATCACGTCCTAGACACTAATGCGTACTCTAATCGGCCCATGAGCCTAGAGTCCTAACGACCGCTGGTGCGAGGCGCTCTCAATCAACTGGCGCAGCGTGACAGAGGTCAAAGGCGTATGGACACGTGCGACTGAAGGATTCTGCTCCCGGTGTGCTGGGCGGAGGATCGCGGGCATGTCTGATATCACGTCAAGATCGGTCGAACCCTTTCGAGCCGCACCACGGCACAACCCGGTGGTTAGCCGCTCACTATCAAGGCAGATCTAGAACGGTTGGCAGCCATCGAGAGCCCAGCCGCTGAGGTCCTGGAAACACTGGAAACCCCGCAGTTTCGTACACGACAGGCATTCAGAGGAATTGTTCGCGGCACTGTCCGGTATACGGACTACTGTGAGTGGTCAGCGAACCTGAGCGGCGAGATGGACGATGGTCTCTTTCTGGTAGGAATGGAAAGGGCGCGGCGAAGAATTTTCCGAATGGGAGATCGGCGCTTTCGGTCGCGTAGTCACTGCAATGTAGCGGCCACATCAGATGGCCGTCATATATGCCGGAGCACGCGGAGATGAGAAGACGCAAGGATCTCCCAGCATCGGTGATCACTCCAGGTTCGCGGTCATCTGACGGTGCTGGCGGTCCCGTCCGAGAGGGCGGCGTTCATTTCGGCAATGCGCCACGGCGTCCCGGCGGAGGTGCTGACCGCCAACGGCAAGCAGTGCACTGGCCGGTTCACGCCCCGCCCGGCCAAGGCACTGATCGACAGGCCAGGCTATTAGCACGCACCACCCTGATCGCGACTATCTAGCGGTTGACGAACAGGTCGCGCTGCTCCATGGTGCCCGCAAGAAACGCAGAAGTGGCGGGTACTGCCTCAGTCCCAGGTACCCAGCAGCCCTGCATCGCGGCGCTCGCATTCATCCGCCTGCCGGTGCTGGCAGTCGCGCCCGACTCAGGCATCAGCCCAGTCCCTCCGATCGCCAGCCAGACTGTTGCCGCGCACAGAATGACAGTTACCGCGCCACCCAAGCGGTCGTCGAATTGACCAAACAGCCACCCAGATCGACCCTATTTGCGCGCATGACCAGGGCACCCGGTAACTTTCAGTCAACGAGTAAGGCGCGCCGTTTCGTGCGCCGCATCGCCGGAGATGCTGCTCGGATACGTGCACACCTGGCCGGGGTCTGTCGCGCTTACAGGTCGAGAGCGGCGCGGAGGGCGATGGCGACCTGTTCGAGGGTGTCGGGGTCGATGCGGCCTTCGAGGTCGCCGATGCGGTCCTTGCGGACGGCGGTGATGCTGTCGAGGCGGATGACGCCTTCGATGGGGTGGGTGATGGGGACGGTCACCAGGATGTCGGGGGAGGCGCCGGTGGTGTCGATAGGCGCGGTGATGACCCAGCCGGTGCTGCCGGTCTCGTTGAGGGCGTCGTTGCTGAGGATGAGGGCGTGCTGGTCGCGGCTGGTGACGCGGCTGTGGATGACGCGGATCTCGCCGCGTCTCACGCGGCGTGTGCCTGGTCGGCTTCGGTGTCGTCGAGCCAGCTGCTGAGTTCGGGGAGGGTCATGGCGGCGAGCTGGGTGCGGAGGGTTTCGTTGCGTAGTGCGCGGTCGACGAAGGCGGACATGCTGCCGCCGTCGGCGGCGGCCCTGGCGGCGTCGAGGGTGTGGGCGGAGAGCAGGAACGTTGCCTTACGTTTGTCCATACGATCCACCATTCGCTCGTGCTCCTGGTCGACTGTAGTGTTCACAGCCAACAATTCATCGAGCCGGCAGCCCAATGAGGCCCGCCGGAGAACTTCGCGGTACGCGGTTGGGCGAGCAGCACGAGCCCGAACAAGCGGACGCTTGACCTGTCAGGTGGTGCGGGTCGCGACGTAGTAGCCCTTGCCTCGCACGCTGATGATCACGCCTTCGTCTCGGAGGGTTGTCAGGGCGTGGGCGGCTGTTCGGTGGGAGACGGCGTGCTGCTGGGCGAGGCTCAGGATCGACGGGACCCGGCCGGTCAGCTCGCCTGAGGTGATCTGGCTGCGCAGCAGTTCAGCTAGCTGCTGATGCAGTGGAACCGGCGCGTCGTGGTCGAGCACGAAACGTTAGCTAACTTCCCCCGTGAGCACATGTGTTTCTCGGGGCTTACCCGTGTGCACACGGGTGTACTCTGCATGTGTGACTGGCGCGACATGCAACGACGCACACGACACAGCCGACCTCAGCGCTGTATGTGCCAAGGTCGATGCTTTGGATCTCGAGCCTGTCGTCTTCAAGCTCATGCATCCTGATCCCGGTGAGTCGGGGCTCACACTCGACGACGCTGACCGGGCCGTGCGCCTATACCGCTGCTTTTTGAAGCTGTGCGTGCTGCGGCATGAGGTCTCGCTCGTGCCCACCAAACTGACTGATCGTGTCTGGCATGCGCACCTGCTGGACACGGCCAAGTACCGCGCCGACTGTCACCACGTATTTGGCCGGGTTCTCGACCACTTCCCCTATGCCGGACTGCGCGGAGAGGCTGACGAGGCTGCCTGGCTGAGGGACTTCGCCCGGACGCGGCAGCTTTTCCTTGAGCACTTCGGCATCGATCTTGCTGGCGAACCAACAGCCAGTGTGTGCCACGTCCACGACGACGGGTCCGACTGCTGCTTCACCAGCGCCCGCATCACCACCGGTCCGCTCGCCGACGCCAGACCGCGCCCAGAGCGCACCGCGCCACGGCTCCAAGGGCACCCGTGAGTCGGCCGCCGCCGAAAACCCACCCAGATACAACCGCGCTCCCTGACCTCCAGACGCCACTCGGGGAACTGCTCCGGCAGGCTGAATGGGGACCCCGGCAGCTAGTCGCGGCGGTGAACGCTCAGCTGTCCTGTCAGGGGCGGGAACGTCTACGTCTGGACCCGACGGCCGGGTATTCCTGGGTCAAGCACGGATTCCGGCCGCGCGCACCCATCCCTGACGTGGTCGCTGCCGTACTGACCGAGCGGCTCGGATACTCCGTCAGCGTCGCGGAACTCTGGCCGGGAGGCACAGCAGCAAGCGAGACCAAAGGCGCCACCGCTGACCTGGACAAGATCTCCGATATCGACGACCTCGCCAGGGAATTGCGGGCGCTGGCTACGGACGCGACCACGCCGCGATGTCCTGTGGCCGAGGTCACTGGCACCGAACTGGCGTTCGCGGTAGTCGACCGGTTCCGGCACGTCAGCGTCGCACGGCGAGATCGGATGGATCGGGACCGGGTCTTCCCCGGTCAGGTGGAGCTGATCGCAACTCACGTTGCCGCGTTGCGGCGCCTGGATGACTGCTGCGGCGGCGGAGCGCTCAGCCTCAGGTACGTGACGGCCGAGCTGCGCAGCGTCATCGATCTGGTCGAGTGCGGCCACTACGACGTAGCCACCGGCAAGGCGCTGCTCACCGTCGTGGCGGATCTGGCTCAGCTGCTCGGCTGGCTGAACTTTGACTCCGGCCGGCTCGGAGCTGCTGAGCGATATCTGCTGCTGAGCCTTGGTTTCTGCCGGGCACTGGGTGCAGTCGACCGGGCTGCGAACGCGATCGGGATGCTCAGCTACGTGTCCGCCTTTGCTGGTCACGGGCCTCAGGCGGTCAGGCTGGCCGAGGCCGGCGCGGCGGAGTGCGCGAAAGCAGACCCAGTTCTCAGAGCACGGCTGCTCGGACGCGAGGCAACCGCAGCGGCCGCCGACGGCGATCTGCGCACATTCCGCCAGCGATCCGAGCAAGCCGCAGAGACGCTAGCCCGCTACGCGGCGAGCGACCCGCCTGAATATCTCTATTACCTGAACCCCGAGCAGCTCGCGGCTGAGACCGGTCAGTCACTGGTCATGCTGGCCGCCAAAGCGTCGGCGGGGCAGCGCTCGCTCCTGGCCGAGGCGATCACGTTGCTGGGTGCCGCCGTTCCGGTCATCGCCTCGCCGGCACAGACCTCTGGTTACCCGCGCTCTGCTTTGCTGCACGGTGCGTTCCTCGCTCAGGCTTGTGTATTGCGTGGTGACTTCGATCAGGCCGTCGTCGTCATGCGTGACGGGCTTGCGCTACTGACCCAGGTGCAGTCGCCAAGGGCGAGGAACTACCTGTTCAACCTCCGTCCGCTGCTAGCACGAAGATCGCGCTCGCCGGTGGTGCGTGATTTCCTGGCCGAGTTCGATGGGGCATCATCACTGGTGTGAAGAGCCAGCCGCCGATTTGGCTGTGATGGGCAAGGCAGCCTGTTCGCTCGAAATCGTCGGGCGCCGTTCCGATCACGATGACGCCTCGAAGCTGCTCAGCGCGTTCTACGACGAGCAAGTCGAGCGCTACGGCTTTGCGGAGTCAGCCGAGCTCAGGTCCGTCGACTTCGTCGTGCCCAACGGCGAGTTCATCGTCGCCTACAGGCATGGACAGCCTGTCGGCTGCGCAGGATGGCGCTGGCATGACCGCGCCGCCAGGGTGGCCGAGATCAAGAAGGTTTACCTAGCGCCCTCTGGACGGGGTATCGGGGCAGGCCGGGTCCTCCTGTCGTCGATCGAGCAGAGCGCAGCGACGTCAGGCGCCGTGCGGGCGATTCTCGAGACTGGGGTTCGCAACACCGAGGCGCTCGGGTTGTTCGCCAGCCAGGGTTACGAGCCGATCGGTAGATATGTGGCTGGCCGCGATCCGGCCATCAACCGGGCATTCGCGCGACGGCTCGCCGACCGCGCCTAACGCTCCGGGTATTCACGAAATTCACGGCTGTCCCGCGAAGTTCCCGCAGTTCACGGCTGCGAGCCGTTCCAACTGGCGTTCAGCGCTGATCGACTTGTCAGGCAGGGCGGCGCACGGGCACGCCCACCATGGCCAGGCAAGGACGGGCTCTCCTCATGGGCAGCAACATCGGCGTCGACCATGCACCAGGCCGAACGAAGGCAACGGCGGGGACACCCGCGATGGACGTGGCGCGGCTAAGGCGAGTGTTCGCCGGCCTGGATAGCCAGTTGCAGCCAATGCGGAGCTGGCTCAGCTCGTTACTGCCGCCCGGCGCTCTGCGTGACGACGTGCTGAGCATCGCCACCGAGCTTGGAACCAATGCGCTCCAGCACACGGCCACCGGTCACGGAGGCTCCTTCGCCGTCGAACTCACCTGCTCGCCGTCCGCCGTCCGGATCACGGTCACCGACAACGGCGGACCAAGCGACCCGCGCCTGATCAACGACCCAGACGCTGAACACGGGAGAGGACTGCTGCTCGTCTGCGGTCTTGCGGCCCGGATGGGCGTGGCAGGCGACGAGCGTGGCCGGCAGGTGTGGGCCGAGATAGCTCGCGCAGAAGCTCACGACGAACCGGTCACCAGAAAGGATCGCCCATGATTGCTCGACTCAGCCCGGAGCAGCGAACCCTCGGGGTCACCTACCGGCCTGGCCGGTTCGCCAGAATTCGTCTCGCCTATCCCGAAGGCTGGCGCCCCTCCCGGCTGGCCAGATTCCGTAAGCGGAATCGCTACCCGGTCGCCAGGAGCCATCCTGCCTACGACCCGGACCTGGCCATCGAACTGGTCGGCCGAACCGGCGAGCTGCCCACAAGCAAGCATGACCTCGTCGTCCTCCTGACCGAGTACCGACACGCGCTGATCGACCTGGCGACGCAGGCGCTCAACGTGCGGCAGGAGAACTAGCAGCCAGGCTATCCGGGTTAGGGCCTGCCGGTGGTCAAGCGTGCACCGCCGCGTTTGGCCCCCGCAACCGGCCTTTCGCTGCGCTCACGCCGGGCGGGCAAAGATCTTTCCAAACTGCGGAAACATCTTGCCCGTCCGGGGGACAGCCGGTGGTGCGGTGCCCGGCCGCAACGGTGCATGCCGCGTGACCCGGGAGGCCCCCGCCGCCAGGACCCAGTTCGGAAAGGACTGATCACGCGTGGACGCATCTCCCGTAACCTCCGCCCCTCGCCACCTGATGCCGGTTGCTGACCTCACCGGGCACCCGGGCAATGTCCGCGAGGACCTGAACCTCACCGACGAGTTCAAGGCATCGGTCGCCGCCGAAGGCGTCCGGATTCCGCTGCTCATCACCGCCGGCCCCGACAACACCTGGCGGGTCATCGAAGGACACCGCCGTCTCGCCGCCGCGCTGGCGGCAGGCATTGCCGAAGTGCCCTGCGACATCGACCTCGGCCGCGCCGATGACGAGGCCGGGCAGTACCTGGACATGGTGCTCGCCAACGGCGACGCCTACCGCTTTAACCTCCGCCAGGTCGAGGAAGCAGCGGCCCTGTTCGCCGCCCACGAAGCCGGCGCGAGCCGGACGAGGCTCCGGAAGGCAACCGGCCGAACCGCCACCGAGATCAAGGCCGCCCTCGCCGCAGGCGCACTGCCGGCACAAACGCGAGAACGCGCCTCGATCGCGAACGACGAGGTAACCCTTGACCAGCTCGCGTTGCTTGCCGAGTTCGACGGCGACCAGGACGCGACCGAACGACTGCTCCAGTCGCTCGAACACCGCTATCCGCTGGAGCACGTCGCCGAGCGCATCCGCCAGGAGCGAGAAGAAGCAGCCGAGCACGCCCGGCTCGTCGCCGGCCTGGAAGCCGCCGGCATCCAGGTGACCGACGAACTACCGGCAGGCGCGGCCTGGCTGGCCAGCCTCAGTCACGACGGCCAGGACCTCACTCCTGAGAGCCACGCGAACTGCCCAGGCCGAGGCGCAATCTTCACGCCGTGGAACCCGCTCCAGCCCAACTACTACTGCATGAGCCCCGTCGAACACGGTCACACCAGCCAGCGGCTCCGCCCCGACACCCCACGATGGCGACGTCCCCGACGAGAGCGAAGCGACGGCCGCAGCAGACCCGGTGCCTGGCCCGGATCGCAGGCTGGTCATCACGGGGAACAAGGCGTGGAAGGCGGCAGCCGAAGTACGGCACCGGTGGCTCGCCGAAAGCTTGTTCGCCCGCCGTTCGGCTCCGCGCGACGTTCACGAGTTCGTCAGCAGCCAGCTCCTGGCCATGCCGGTCCCGTTGCGGCTGGGCCTAGCTAGCGCGCAGCAGAACCCGCTCTTCGACAAGCTCACTGGACGTGACCTCGCCAAGCTTGAGCAGGAATGCCGCACCGCTTCCGTCGGCAGGCTGGCCATCCTGGCACTGGCAACGATCGTCACCGCTTACGAGCAGGCAATGACCCAGGCCGAAGGACGCAACACCTGGCGAACCGACCGGTACGGTCCCTGTCCTCGCGAAGACGCCGCCGTGTACTTCACCCTCCTGGCCAGCCTCGGCTACCAGCTCTCCGACATCGAATCCACAGTCGCCGACGGCATCCCCTATACGGGCGCGCTGCCGCTACTCACAGCCCTCTCCGCTGAATCTGGCCACGGCGACAGCCAGGCCGCAGCCTGACTACTCTTCGCCCGCGATCGGGGTCGCCGACATCGGCTGGTGGTCCCGATCGCGGTTCGCCCTCAGCCAATAGGCAGCTTCACCGACGTCGGCGCCGATCGCCACAAGATCTTTCATTCTGAACGAAAGGCTTCCACATGATCGCCTCACCTGAGCGAGTCCTCGTCCAGGCGCTCGCCTATGCGCGGCACGGCTGGCCGGTGTTCCCTTGCCGGCCTGGTGCCAAGGAACCTCTGACCAGGCATGGGTTCCGTGATGCCACCACGAGCGAATCCCAGATCAGGCGGTGGTGGCGAGCGGCGGCCTGACGCCAACCTGGGCGTTGCGACCGGATGGCCAGGACCGGACGTCTTAGACGTCGACCAGCACGGTCCGGCCGGGAACGGCTTCGGAGCCTGTCACCGGCTCGAAGCCGCAGGCCTGCTCGACGGCGCTGCCGCAGTCGTCGTCACTCCTGGCGGCGGACTGCACTACTACTTCTCCGGCACGGAGCAGGCATCCAGACGGCTCCCGCACCATCACCTGGACTTGCGGTCCAAGGGCGGCTACGTGCTAGCGCCGCCGTCACAGATCGACGGCCGGTCCTACCGGCTCGTCACAAGCGGACAACGCTCCGCGTACCTGAGGTGGTCGGCCGTGGCGGATCTGCTAGAACCCCACCGTCGGCCGCTGAGCCCAGGCCGGCCAGCCTCCCCCGTGCAAGGGAGCCGGCTACTGCGCTGGGTCGAGCAGCTTGAGCCCGGCAACCGCAACTGCGGGCTATTCTGGGCTGCTTGCCGAGCCGTCGAAGCAGGCCAGCTTGACTTGCTCGACAAACTCGCAGTCGCCGCCGCGAGCACCGGCCTGTCCAGCCTCGAAGTCAGCCGCACGATCGCCTCAGCCCGCCGACGTGCGGACCGCTCAGCCCGCTGGCAAGCTGGGAGCCCTTAGCCGGCCCGGAGCCATGCGCGGGAGGCAGCCGATGGTCATCCGGCGGTGATCTCGGTGACGCTTGCCGTGCCTGACGCGGCAGCCGCCGCGCGGTGGTACGCCCGCGCGCTCGGTGCCACCGAGTTGTGGAATCTGGGCAGCGTGGTCGGGCTGGAGGTGGCCGGTGCCCCGTTCTTTCTCGGCCAGCCCGAGAACAACAGGTGGGACACCCCGTCCGCGCTCGGCTCGCGGACAGTCCGCGTCGAGGTGTTCACCGACGACCCGGACGCCTTCATCGAGCGGGCCATGGCCGCCGGTGCCGACGGCAGCGCCGACGAGATCCGCGATCACCAGGCCCCCCTGGGGCGTGCACTGTCAGGGAGGCTTCATCGACCCGTTCGGCCACCTGTGGCTCGTCGGTGACCGGTCCCCTTTGACGGCAGATGACCAGTGGTAACCCGGGGAGTCAGCGTGGCGTCGGCGGCGTCGAGGAGTTCGCGGAGTGCGGCGGAGTACCGGCTGAGTGCGGTCCTGCCCTGGGGGGTCAGGGATACGGCCGTCACGTGGCTGCTGCTGGTGGTGGTCTTGTCAGTCCGGATGTAGCCGGCGTCCTGGAGTTTGCGGAGGTGGGTGATCAGGTTGCCTGGTGTCAGCCCGATGATCTCCTGCAGTCTGGTGAAGGAGAGGCTGTCGCCCTCGGGCAGTGCTGCCAGGGTCACCATCAGGCGCAGCCGGGCTGGCACGTGGATCACCGGGTCAAGGCTGTCGGGGTTCATGGCCTGCCGGGCCGCTTGCGGCACAGGGCCAGCATGGTCAGGATGCCGGCGGCTGGGGCGGCCGCGTCTATTCCCCACACGGTCGCGGCGCTGGCGAAGGCGCTTCCGATGGCGACTGCGGTGAGCCACAGGCCCAGGGCGGCGGTCGCTGGCTGCCGCGACGCCGCTGCGTACCCGGTGCTGGCGAGCCCGTAGACCAGGATGGGGCCGGACGCGCCGACGAGGTCGGTCGTGCTGATGCTGGCGCCCGACGCCCGGAGCGCACCCTCGATGGCGAACACCGCGATCAGTCCGGCGGCGACCGACAGGTAGACGCCGCGGCGCCGCCGCATGGTCGCGCCGCCGACGCCGGCGGCCGCCCGGTTCATGATCGCCGCGTAGCCGATCAGGAAGACGATCACGATGCCGGTCACCACGCCGAGCGCCCAGCCGGGCGGTCCTGCGTAGGGGTGCTGGCCGCGTACCGCCAGCCAGATGATGCCGTTGCTCAGCAGGAGCCCTAAGGCCCAGGCGGCGTAGATCGCCGGGCCGTTCGGGGTCAGTTCCCGGCGGGCGTGCTCGCTCGCGTTCGCCAGGACGGCCGCCGCGTCATGCGGGTTCATCGCCGTGTCCTCGCTCATCGCTGCTCCTGCTCCGCTGCTTGTACTTGTCGTCTCGCCATGGACGCTCCTCGCATGCTTTGCGGGACAAACAACTTTGTGCCGCAAAGTTAGCTCGCTTTGCGATGCAAAGTCAAGGCAGCCCGTGACGATGCGGCCAGGCGTTCAGGGCGAGGGCCAGGCCAGCTGGCGATGAGCCGCCTTTCAGCGAACTTGCCTCACATTCGGTGAGACAGGACAGCATGATCACCTCGGCCCGCCGAGCAGCTCGTTCGGGACCGCCGCCTTGATTGCGCCCTGATCTGCGGCAGTTGCCTTTCCGGCGTTGTCAGCTTGCGCCATGCGGTCAGCTCGCTCAACCCGCCTCTCGCTGCGCTCGCCCGGGGCTGCCAGAGATCTTTTCCTAGCCGCGGTCCAAAGGCCCGCTCGAAAAGATCTTGGCTGCCCCGGCGGGCAGGTTGCGCTCGCCCGCCCGCACGGCGCTGACATCTGACCGCCGGGAAGGCACCACAGCCCAGATCGCCACCCGAGGCGGCCGGCCTTCCCGGAGTCCAGCACAGGAGGCAGTCATGAGTCCGATCCAGATCAGCATCACCGGTCGCCTTGGCGACGATCCTCGCACCTTCCGCACCCACGACGGCACCGACGGCGCCGACCTCCGCGTCGCGGTCGATCTTCCGACCCGGCATGGCGAGGGAATGACCCGCTGGGTCAAGGTCACCGCCTTCGGCGTTCTCGCCAGCCGCACCGCAGCCTCGGTCCGCAAGGGCGACCGGGTCGTCGTCCTCGCCGACGACTTCCTCGCCGAGGCATGGAAGGGCACCGAGAACGGCGAGCCCCGAGCCCGGATCACCGTCCGAGCCCGCGACATCGCCGCGTCCATGGCCTTCGACAGCCTGCGCACCGGATACAGCGCCCGCAAAGCAGCCCGCGCGGCCGCCGCCCAGGGTGAGCGCACCGACCTGCCCGCCCACGAGCAGGCCGAAGCCCAGGTCCTCGCCGGAGTAACCAGGTCCTGACCCGTCCAGGGCGACACCAGCACGCACGAGGCACGAGCCGGAGCTTTCTCCGGCTCGTGCCTTTTGGCTTTCACCAAGGAGAACAGTCCATGTCCAGTGACAATGCTCAGCTCGAACGAATTCGCAAGCTGCTCGCCAAGGCGGAAGCCAGGGGCGTCACCCCGGCCGAAGCCGAGGCGTTCACCGCCAAGGCGGCGGAACTCATGGCGCGGTACGGCATCGACCGCGCGAGCTGGCCGCAGCCCAGCCTGACACCGACCAGCCCGCCGACCGCATCATCGTCATCCCCAGCCCGTGGGCAACAGTCCATGCACACTTGCTGTGCGGCATCGGATCGGCGATGCGGTGCCGGTGCATCATGCTGACTGACACGTCCGGTGCGCGGGTGCACATCTTCGGCTTCGCCTCAGACCTCGAACGCGCGGAAATGCTGTACACGTCGCTGCTCATCCAGATGCGGCACGGTCTCGCCGTCGCCACGGTACCCGGCTACGCGAGCAGTCCCAGGGCGTGGCGGCGCAGCTGGCTGCTGGGGTTCTGCACCGCCGTGACCAGCCGGGTCCGCGCCGCAGAGCAGAGCGCAGCGGCCAGCGCGGATGCCGAGGCTCGACGGGCAGCGGTCCGTCGACAGCGCTCGTGCTGGCCAGCCGCGATCACGTCGTCGCCGAGCGGGCGCATGCCGCGTACCCGGTCACCCGTAAAGGCCGGGTCACCTACAGCGGATCTGGCTATCGGGACGGCTACGCCAAAGGCCGGCAAGCCGATATCGGAACTACCCGGGTCACCCAGCAGGCAAGACTAGCTATCCGGTAACGAGGCCAGTCCCCGGCGGCCGCGCTACTGCGGCTGCCGGGGCGGCCACCGGGCGCCTAGCCCCTGACGGCAGGACCGGCGTGCTCTGGCTCTGTCAGTCTCGCAGGCGCGGCCGGGAGCTCAACCGGCCTTTCGCTTCGCTCACGCCAGTCGTTCGAGATCTTTTCCTGAACCCGCGAGCCTCCGGCCCGCTGGAAAACATCTCGCCCGCCTGTCGCCTGCCGGTTGCCCTCCCGGCCTATTACGCCTGCGTGCCTGCCGCCGCCAGAACACACCCCAAGTCCCGCAGCCAGGGACCAACCACGGAGGCACGCCCATGACCGTCATCGACCTCACCCCAGCCACCGCTCTCCCGACCGAACCGTGCGGCGACGACTGCGTCTACTTCGACGGCAGGTGCTGGTGCTACTACGGCGAGCCCACGTCGCCCGAGTTCAGCGACGCCGCGCTTGACAGCATCAAGCTGCCATTCTGAGGCGGCGTGGAGGCGCTCATCGTGGTGAGCGCCTCAACGTCACGGCTGGCTGGACATGATGGCGTGTTCGAACGCGCTGAGGCTGGCGGTGAGGTCTTCGTGGTGGTGGGTGCTGATCCAGTTCCTGATCAGCTGGGGGAGCGGCTCAGGGAGGGCGACCTGGATGGTCATGGTGACGCCGGTGATCGCTTCGAGCAGTCGTTGTAGGTCCTCGGGAGCGACACCGGGTTCGGGGGCGCAGGCAATGAGGTGGTTCTCGTCTGAGGACAGGTCATGGTGGGTCTTGACGGGCAGCTGGGTCCACCCGTCCAGGTGCGGGAAGTTCGAGGACCGCCGGCGCCCTGTCGCGCGCTCGTCGATCTCCTTGGCCACGTCGAAGGGTCTGGTGAACGGCGGGAACCTGTCGATGGCGAGCATCGTCAGGTTGCGCTCGGGGCGCAGGAAACGGCCGGTCTCGGAGCTGACCTGCTTGCTGAGCTCGGCTTCGCTGGTGGTGGTGATCCTGGCGGCCAGCCGCAACTCAGCTGTGCGGCCGGCGGCGAGCCCGGCGAGATCTCCGGTGACCGTGCAGCCAGTCAGGAAGTCGGGGGACCCGATGATGTCGACGATCTGCTTGCTGCTGGTGCCGGGATCTGCCAGGACGCGGCGGAGCGCGTCGATGACGGCGGCGGGACGATACGGGGGCCGGGTGCCGTGCTGGTAGGTGCTGCCGTTGATCAGGCCGATGGGTACGGGGGCGAGGCGGTGACGTTCGGACTCGAGCGCCAGGTGCCCGGCGGGGGAGAGCCGGGCGCGGGTGTAGTCCCACGGGGACGGGGGATCGCCGTCCTGGGTGCCGAAGCATCCGAGCGGATCGGCCAGCGGCACCGGCAGCATCCAGCGACGAGTGAGGTCGGCCAGCACCTGGTACGAGTAGCCGGGTGCCAGCCCGATCATGTCCTCGACGACCTTGAGTACCTTGGCGGAGAGCACGTGATCGCGATCTGGCCTGCCACCGACCGCGTCCAGTGTCTCCAGGATGCATATCTCGACCATTCCGAGGCCGGTGCGCTCGCTCACTGAGTCACTCCTTTGGAAGGTCGGCCGGGAGCTCGACCTGGAAGTCGCCGATATCGGTGGTGACGTCGCGGAGTTCATGCCGCTGCACTGGCCTCGTTCCGATGTAGGAGGTCAGCTGCAGCACGAGCCTGAGGTTGGCATCGATGACGGCGATGGCGGCGGGGAACATCAGTGCTGGTGACTCGTCGCCTAGCCTGCGGCCGGCGTTGATCCGGAGTGCGTGCGTGCTGATGCCGGGGATCGTCGTACCTCCGGAGAGCCAGCATCGGAGCAGCCAGGATGGGTCGGCAAGGTCGCGGATGGGGGCGGGCAGCGGCTCGGCCGGGCCGACGGTGACCCTGTCGGGGTAGACCTGCCAGGTGCGCCGCCCGTCGCAGGCTATTGTCACCGGGTCGCGCCCGGGCTGGCGGGTGTGGTCGATCTGGTATCTGCCCTGACCGGCGACCCGGACCCGCGAGACCAGATGCGTGGTGGCTGGCTGGCTGGCGATCGCGTCCATCAGGACGCCCACCCCGCCGAACCCCGCCCGCCGCGCCGACGTGGGCACCGATGACGTCAGCCCGCCGAGGTCGGTCCACTGGTGCAGCGTGGCAGCGAATCCCTCCGGCCCGCCGGCGTGCAGCAGGTCAAGCAGGTCGTCGCTGAGCGGCGGCCCGGCTGGTCGCCTGTCCGGCGACAGGGCTGGCGGCGGCTCATCGGCCGGGATGGCGGTTTCGGGGTCGAGGCAGCCGGGGGCGGCTGGCTGGGCGCGGCGAAAGGGTGAGTACCTGATCCAGGTGCCGAGAGCGCCCGCTGCCAGGCCCCCCGCAGTCCTGGCGGCCCGCCAGGCTGGCCCGAGCATTCCGCCGAATGCCTCATCCCAGCCCTCGGCGATCCGGCTGCCCGGCGGCGGAGCGAACCGATCGGGATCGATGACCGGGCTGAAGTTCACGGTCAGCAGTTCGGTTACCTCCGGTCTTGCGTCCTCACCGGGTTCGGCGAGGCGGAGCAAGATCCCCGTCCCGGCGTCCGCGATGACCCGCACTGGGGTGTCCGGCTCCTGCGCCGCGACCGATCCGTCCCGTCGGCCCGGCCGCCTCCTCACCTCGATATCGAGGGCGTCACGGCCGCACGCGCGGACCATGCCCCGGACCTCCAGCACGGAGTTCTCCAGCAGCCGGGCCGGGCACAGCAGCTCACTCAGCGGTGCTTCCGGTCCGCTAACCCAGTGCACCGACCTGTCCGAGCCGTCGTCGTCGTCCAGGGACTGCTCCCACGGACGGCCGCCGTCGCAGCCGGTCACGTACTCCGGATTCTCGTGCCGGTAGCGCCCGCCGGGCGCGATCAGCACGGCTGATCCGTCATTCACCTCGGCCGACAGGCGCAGCTGAGTCCAGTCGGCCCGGTGCAGCAGGCCCACCAGACCATGCTCATCGCTCACCACGCCGCCTCCCGCCCCGGTTCCACAGTCACGAGATTACGGACATCCCGCACCAGCGTGACGACATCATGCAGAACCTGCCAGGAAATGATCACATCCAGATTATGCGGAACTGATCATTCCGGAACCTAGCCAGAAATCGCAGCTGCCCTTCTCGCTCGCCTATCTGACCACTTGCATAATAGAATCTTATCGGCATCAGCTAGCAGCCAGATTCTGCACACCGTTGCATTACAATGATGATGGTCAGTTCAGCGCGGCGAGTGGTGTCAGGAATGCTTTCGATCTTCAGTGGCTATGACCCCCGGTACCTGACTCGCGCGGTCGCGGCCGGTAAAGAGAACTACTACCTGTCGGCGGTTGTCGAGCATGGCGAGCCGCCCGGGATCTGGACCGGGTTAGGCTGCCGCGAACTGGGTCTGGCGGTTGGCTCGCAGGTGGACGGGCCTGT
Organism: uncultured Actinomycetota bacterium; assembly: GCA_963737865.1. Lineage (GTDB taxonomy): Bacteria > Actinomycetota > Actinomycetes > Streptosporangiales > Streptosporangiaceae > Chersky-822. The sequence goes on from CAVTUG010000004.1 coordinate 300,383, forward strand.
ACTCGAGCGGCTCTATGAGCACTTCATAGATCCCCGCGATCCGGAGCAGCGGCGGACGCTGGGCCGCGCGCCGAGCACCTTCGGAGCTGACCGCGAGAAGACAGATGCGCTGCTGGAACGGCTGCTTGCCGCTGAGCCTGATGCCACCAGGGAACGGCGCGACCAGCTCATCATGCAGGCCAGGCGCGAGCGGCGAGCGGCTGTGTACTTCTTCGACGCTACCTTCTCCGTGCCCAAGTCGGTCAGCTTGCTGCATGCGTCGTTGCAGGTCAGGGCGCAGCAGGCTCGTGATCGGGGGCTCGCGGCCGAGGCCGATCAGTGGGACGGGCAGGCGCAGGTCGTCTGGGACGCGATCATGGCCGCCAATCAGGTCATGCTCGATTACCTGCAGCGTGAGGCTGGGTACAGCCGGGCGGGGTATCACTCGGCGCGGTCGGGCCGGTTCGTGGATGCGCACGAGTGGGTGATTGCCTCGTTCGCGCAGCACACCAGCAGGGACAGCGATCCTCAGTTGCATGTGCACAACGCGATCTTGAACCGGGTCCTGCGTGATGACCCGCTTGCGTCTCGCGAGGCAGACCGCCGGGCCTGGCGGACGCTGGACGGGGCTGGGTTATTCGCGGCGAAGCCTGCCGCTAGCGCTATTGCCGAGCGGACACTGGCGGAATACCTGAGTGACAAGCTCGGCGTCGAGGCTATTCCGCGTGGTGACGGGAACGGGTGGGAACTCACCGGGATTACCCCGGAAATCCTCGGCCAATTTTCGTCGCGCCGTCAGGCTATTGAGCCGAGGCTGCACATCTCATCGCCGAATATAAGCTCCGCCACGGTAAAGATCCGCACGCACGGGCGCTGTGGTCGATTGCGCAATTCGTCACGCTCGATTCGCGTCGGCCCAAGGCGCACTCGGTGCCGTCGCGCCAGGAACTGCTCGCGCGGTGGGAGGCACAGTCGCGGGCGAATGAGGTTCAGGCGCTCAGCGACATCCCCGGCGCGGCGTGTCGTGGCCGCGAGGCAGGCAGTCGCCCGGGTGCGGTGCCGGGGACTGACGCCGAGATTGACCGGGTGCTGGCTGCGGCCGTTGGTGACGCGCTTAGTTCCAAGTCTGTGTTCTCTCGCTATGAGCTGATCCGGATGATCAACCGGCAGCTGCCGGACTGGCTCGGAGGGCTGTCCGGAGCCCAGGTGACAGCGCTGCTGGAGGAACTGGCCGGCCGGGCGCTGCGGCCTGGCGGGTCGTGCGGGGGCGGTGCTGCTGACCGCTCCCGAGATGGTGCCGGTGCCGGAGTGCTATCGGCGAGCGGACGGGCTGAGCTTGTGCGCGGCACGGGGCCGAGGTCTATACGACGCGCGGGCAGCTTGACCTGGAGACGCGCCTGCTCCGCGCCTCGGCGCAAACCGGCGCACCTTGCCTCGCGCCGGACCGCGCCGCCGCCGCGCTGGGCGCGGACCGGGCGCGGATCGAGGCTGCGCTGTGGCGCGAGCACGCAAGCCAGGGCGCACCGGCGGCACTCGATAGTGCGGGCGGGCCGCTGAGCGGCATCGGGCTGACCGACGACCAGGCGCAAGCCGCCTATGGCGTGCTGACCTCGGGGCGCGCGATCGATGTCCTGGTCGGCGCCGCCGGGACGGGGAAGACCAGAGTGGTCGCGACGCTAGCCGGCATCTGGGGCGAGGCGGGGGTCGGGCGGGTCATCGGGCTTGCGACGTCGACTAACGCGGCGCATGTCCTGGCTGGCGAGGGCGTCGCCGAGACCCATAACCTGGCTCATTTCCTGGGGCGGCTGCCTGGCACCGATCGCACCAGGGGGCACCTGGCCGTCCGGGCCGGTGATTTGCTGATTGTCGACGAGGCGTCGATGGTTCCTACGGCCGATCTGGCCGAGGTCGAGGCGATCGCGACGCGGTGCGGCGCGAAGATCCTGCTGACCGGGGATACCGCGCAGCTGTCGGCGCCCGGGGCTGGCGGGGCTATGCGGCTGCTGGCCGATGAGCATGGGTACTACCGGCTCGGCACTGTGCAGCGGTTCGACCTGGAGTGGGAGAGCCAGGCGTCGCTGCGGCTCCGCGCCGGTGACCGTGACGTGCTCGCCGAGTACGACCAGCGCGGCCGGATCCTGGACGGCACCCGCGAGGAAATGACGGCAGCCGCGTGCCGGCGGTGGCTCGGCGACCACCTCAGCGGTACGGACACGGTCCTGCTGGCGACGACGAATGTGCAGGCGGCCGAGCTCGCCCGGCGGGTCCGGGCCGAGCTGGCCGGGCTCGGCCTGGTCGGGCGGGACGATCTGGTGGAGCTCGCGACGGTAACGCGGCCGGGCCCGGTGACCTGATCGTTGCTCGCCAGAACGCGAAGGTCACGGCCGGGCAGCGGGGAGGCGCAATGAATCGTGATGTGCTGCGCATCGAGCTGTGGGATGAGATAGGCGAGGAAAGATTCGCAGTGGTCCGTCGTCGTCTCGGCCGCGATCGCCGTTCCGGGCTAGTGCGATGGTCCGAGCCGTTCGAGCTGGCTGAGTTTTACCTGGAACGGCATGTGCAGCTTGCTTACGCGGGCAATGTGCACGTTGCTCAGGGGCGGACGGTGGAGACGGCGCACGTGGTGGTGGACGAGATGGCGGGACGCGAGGCGTTTTACGTGGGGATGAGTCGCGGGCGCCGGCAGAACACCGCCTATGTCGTTCACGAGCGGACGCGGATTTCTGATCCCTCCCCGGTCGTCCGGCCCTCGCCAGATCTCCGTGATCCGGCTGCGGGGAAGAAGGAGCCGTGGCGGATGCACCGGTTCGCCGTGCTGGACGCGATCTTGTCTCGGGAGCAGGCTGAGCTTTCCGCGACGGAAGTTCTTCGGCAGGAGCTTGAGGGTGCGGCCAGTCTCCGGACGCTGGCGCCGGTCTGGGTCGATGTGACGCGGACGTTCGCCGTGCGGGGGTATGAGGATGTGATCCGGTCGCTGCTGCCTGCGGAGGAATGGCTGCGGTATGAGCAGGATTCCAGCGGGGGACGCTGACTCGGCTGCTGCGGGCTTCTGAGCTGGCTGGTCATGATGTCGCGGTGGTGTTGTCGGAGGCGGTTTCGCGGCGGGGGTTTGCGGGGGCTCGGAGTGTGGCGGCTGTGCTGCACGGGCGGGTTCGGCGGATCGTCGGGGTTGCTGAGCCGGTGGCTTGCGGTGGGTACGCGGGGAGGACGCCGCGGATCTCGGATCCTGAGGCGGCTCGGCTGGCGGGCGAGCTTGCTGAGGCGATGGACTTGCGGGCTGGGATGCTGGGGGAGCGGGCCGCGCTTGATCGGCCTTTGTGGGCGATTCGGTATCTCGGGGATGTGCCTGGTGAGCCCTTGGAGCGGGCCGAGTGGGTTCGGCGGGCTGGAGTTGCGGCGGCTTACCGGGAGGAAAGCGGATACGACAGCGAGGTCGACGCGATCGGGGTCGCGCCGGAGCGCGGTTCACCGGAGTTGAGGGCTAGCTGGCACGCGGCGTACGTGGCGCTGCGGATGCCTGACCTGGGGCGGGAGATTGCTGCGGCCAGTGATGGTGAGCTGCTGGCGCGGCGGGCTCGGTATGAGCGGGAGGCCCGGTGGGCGCCGCTGCATGTGGCGCGGGAGTTGCGGGAGGCGCAGATCGCCGAGGACACGTACCGGGCCGATGCCGTCGTCGCCTGGTGTCGGGCGGACGCTGCTGGTGATCCGGGCGAGCGCGAATCTGTGCAGCATGAGGCGGAAGGGCTGAGTGCGCTGGCTCAGGAGGTCGGGGTTCGGCGCGAGGCCCTGGTTGAAATTGACGAGGCGCGGCGGGCCTGGCATGCGGCCACCGAAGGGTCCCGGCAGCCGGCGCTTTCGGCGGATAGTGAGTTGCGGCGCCGGCATCCCGGGATCGACTTGCCGTTCCTGCATGCCGATGAGGAAGCCGCCGCCAAGCCTGCCCAAGCTGACGCGGCCTTGGACAAGCAGGCCGATGCCGGAGTTGACCTCAGCGGTGCCGTTGAGCAGGCGCGGCGGGCTCGGACAGATCGTCGCCGAACGTGAGCAGCAGAGTCGCTACGAGGCTGAGGTTGAAGGCGACGATCTCATGCGTCGCCGTGAAGCGGCGGTCTTGAGCGAGGCAGCCGCCAGGCGAAGCGCAGTCTGGCAGGAACCAGCGGCAAGCCGACGAGCCGAACGCACCCACCGACAGCAACTCGAGATGGAGGCCGGTCAATGAACCGCGTTCACCGAGACGACGTCGATGGCATGAACGAAGGTCTGCCACCAACTGGGACGGCGATCGTCCGGTCGCTTCAGCACGTCGCGGCCGTACGAAAGCGTCACCTGGAGCAGTTGGCTGCTCGATCGCTGGGTGCGGAGTCCAGGTCAGCGCGAGCCTGGAGTTGGGCACTCGGCGAGATTCTGGTCGCGCCAGTCACGGACCGGATAACGCCAGTCCCGCCCAGTAGGGCTGACATTGAATTAGAGGTCGCCGAAGCTGACGAACGACGAGATCGCGGTGAGCGCGAGAACCGAGCCGACGGTGCTGCCAGCGTCCTTCGATGGCTTATAGGCACCGACGACCGCCTTCCCGTTCGCGGCCCTAACCGAGGCGAACTGGTCGGCGGTATCGGCGAGGTCGTACGTTCACCAATCGAGACAGCAAACTTGTTCGCGACCGTGTCGACGGCCAGCGGTATCTCCGACGATCCCGAATATCGCCAAGGTATCGCCGCCACTCTTCGCTGGGTGCTGAGTCGACAGGTCCCCGGTCCCGTGTCGGGGAAACTGACTCCTGAACTGACCACACGCGACGTCAAGTTGGAACGCCTGCACGCACAGGATCTAGATGAGCAACGCGATGTCTCATCTGCGAGTCGAATGTCGAGTGGCTTCGTTCGCGGTGCCATCCGAGCCATCGACTGGCTCCTCGGCGATACGTGCGAGATTCCTCGACGAACGTGACCACCCCGCGAGTGGCGCAGATGGGTACGATGACGACGCTCCTGTCGGACGGGCTCGCGCCCCGATCGTTCATCCATGCTGGCCGTGCCAAGATCGCTCTTCATGTCTGGGCGGCTTGGCAGCGCACGGTCCTACGGACGCGGCAGACCGTCACGGCCCTGTGCGAACCGGTCGGCGGCCGTTCACCGCAGCCTCCTCGATGAACTACAGACCCAGTTCTCGAAGGGTCGGCAGTAGATCCTGGTCGTCGTGCTCTCAGGCTCACTGACACCTGGGTTGGTGCGGAAGCCGACGTATCGCCCTCCTCTGGAGGGGCGCCGTCAACGGCAGCGAGCGCTGCGCGTGCTGGGAGGGGTCAACTGGCAGAGGCAAGACGGAGATCGGAAATCGATCTGGCTGCGCGTGGCGTCGAGGGGTGGGTGCGGTGAGGCTTTTCAAGCCGCGGATTTTTCCGAAGCTTGACAGCCTTTTGTCCGTTGCAGCTGACGTGGTGCGTCTGACCTGCAGGTATTGAGTATCACATGCTTCTCATTTTCCGGAATTTGACCAGTTAGAGAATAGCAGGTCATCTGTGCCGTATAACGAAATGCGGGACGGGCGGACCACCGATAGTTCTGGTCGACTGTGGTACGTAGCCCGATAGGCAGAGGAGATGAGATGAGATCACCAACGACAGTTTCACGAATCCGCAAACGTACGGTGGGTCGCGGCCTTGGTGTCCTTAGCGCATTGGCGGCGCTGGTCATCATAATGATTCCAGGTGCCGCAAGTGCTGCAAGTGCAGGCGATCCATCTCAAGGATCACCGCCATGCGACACGCAATCGACGTCCAGGCATAACACCATCACAATGACCGATCCATCCAATGGCGCCAACATGGGAACGGCGTATCTCGTTTACTCGGCAGGCTGCCAGACCGAGTGGGTTACAGTGCATGCCAACAGCCCTTATTATCCGGAGCCGTCGGTATGGCTGCAGAACCAGACCGGAACTAATCTGTACGAAACCATCACAAGTGGCGATCCGCAAGGAGTCTACTGGACTTACCAGCTTGCCAATATGGAGTTCCAAACGGCATGCGGCGGTGTTCAAATGTACAATGAACTGGCGCCAGGAACAGGTTACGTAAACTGGAATTATATCGGTTGTTACTGACCTATAAAGACCGGGCAAATCCACCGAACTCGTCGGCAAGTAAGCCAGGAACTACCGAATGACCAGCGTTACCAGTTAGTGAGCCAGTATGGCCGAGTAATTTCTCGGCCATACTGCGCGTTCCAGAACTTCTGGGTTACTCGCACTAACCGGAAGATGAGGGTTCATTGACCCGGAGAAGGCGCCGCAGCAGCGTTCACCAGAGCCGTTTTCTGAGTAAGCAAACCGCAATCATTAAAGGCTTTCCATAATTCATGCCGTTCATGATAAGTCATGCCCATAACCTGCATGGTGATAGCCAGCTGGTCGACCAATTGCTTGTCGGCCTTTCGTACGAATGAATCGAGAAGGCGACGTAAACCTGGGTCGCCGGGATACTGGGCCATCCAGGCGTGAATCTGCGGCCGCAGTTTACCGGCATTGAAGACCAAATCAGCCCAAGCGACGGAGGGGTCGCTACGCCGCCAGGCGGCATAGCGACCCGCGTAGTCATTTGTGGTGCGGAGGACAATAGCTCGCACAGCTTCGCGCACAGAATCGTCGAGATATTCGTGTGCGACAAGAATAGGGTTGATGCCCTGAAGTTCGCTACTGGCCAAGGATACTTCCCGGGATATGCTTGCGGATGGCGCACGATCACTGGAACCTCTCAAGAGATCTTCCAGAGCGACGATGGCATCATGGTGAGCGAAAGTCAATTCCGGATCATCTAAGAGCTTGTCGCGTATAGCCCGGCCTTGAGTGAAGTGTCCGGGTCCCAGGTGCAAGATGTACCCCTTTTTTGAATCGGGATGCGGGTCGCGTGGTGATGAGCCGTGGAAGATGTAGAATCCATGAAATCGTGCGTCCGGGAAGGCGGCGGCAAGCATTTCCTGGATGCTTCCCTTATAACCGCTGTCGATCAGAGCAAATTCGGCCCGGCCATTGTCGAGGTATGTTGCATCTGCCTCGAAGGAAGCGACCAAATCCTGCCATCCACTGCGGCGTAACGTCTCCGAACGGTGCGGGCCATCCTTCCGGAATTCCCTGACTTCATGGAAAGCGTCAACCTGCCACAACTCAGCTTCATGCACGGCGGCATCGGCTGTAACGCGGGCGATGTGAAACTCGCGACAGAATTGGTTGTGAAAGAGGGGGTCGAGCCGTTCAACGATATGTCCAAGGCTGAATCCATCGCGTCCGACAAAGATTACTCTAGCGCGATGATTAAGTGCGATGATCCGCCTGAGGTCCGGCAGCATATCGACGGCGACCTTCGTCATGAAGGGCGCAAAGTATTGCCAGGAAAGCTCTCGGGCTATTCTAATGGCCCGAAATTTGGCAGGAGAGTCAATCTTGAAGTATGAGCAGAACATCGCGAACTCCCGTGGAGAAAGCCCCAGCGGTAAGAGTAGCGGCGGAGGCTCGGCCCTGGAATCATCCACTAGTTCGACCAGTTCACCGCAACCGGTTCTGATTTGGTTCATAGCCGTATCTCACCTTGCCGTCACAGTGCGATTATGATCGAGACAACAATCCCGGTTATCGCCACGATCAGGTGGATGGCGGCCCAGAGGTGGTGCACGCGCACCCGGTATAGCAGTCTGTACCTCTGACTGTGAGCAGCGCGGCTGGATGCCCAGTTGTCTTCTAGGAATAAGTGGGGCATCAGCTCGCTGATCTGGCGGCGCAGTCCCTGCGCTTCAGTCATGTGCATCTGATGCCGCTCGTAATACTTCAGCGAAGAGAGTGCTCCGAATGCGCCAAGCAGCGCGATCGGGACCGTGAGCCAGAGCATTGCTGGTTCGGTTCTCCGCGGCTCGACTACGGTGAACGCCACGACAGCCAGCGTCACCGTTATGGCTGTGAAGACAGCCCGTTGGTTCTCTGACTGCCTTGCCTGGGTCCGCTGCTCTTGCCACATCTGGAGAAGGATGTCTGCGCCGGGCAACTCTGGAATATCGCCACCTCGGCTGCTAGGCGCATTGGCCCCTTGCAGGCAAGCATTGCCATCGGCTCCGGGTACCTGCTGAGAGCTGTCACCAGGCTGTGTATCGTCAGGGTGACTTAGGCGAGACAGCGACGATGCTCTTGTGGCAGTGATGCTAGGCGGAGAGATGGTCGATGCCTGCCCTGCTGGGGTGATGCGCAGATCGTGCCAGTATTGCTGCCATACAGCCGTGTCGCCCCCGCAGGCCGCAACGATGGCAAGGGTGACCTGAATCGTCGGCATACGGTGGCCCGCGAGCGCATCTTGAAGGGTACTGGTTGAGAAGCGAGTGCAACTGGAGAGTTGCCTGTAAGTCAGGTCGGCCGCGTGCCTCAACATTCTAAGCTCGAGCGCCAGCTCCGTTGCCGCCTCGCCATTTCTATCTAGTGTTTTCTCGCGACGTCCCACAGGAGCCTCCTGCCAAGAGCGCACCGACCTAGACTCCAGCATGGCATGAGAATAAGGCAAGCCCATCGGAACATCCTGACAGCTCATCTTCCGATTTCTCCAGATTTTGGTAGGACATGCCTGACTTTAATGGCTTTATCTGGTTCGGCTAGTCGAAATGGGGTCGGCTCGTGTCAGCCACGGTCCGGCAACTCGTCCTACAACCCACCATTACCTCTGCGACGCGACGGATGACGCCTGGCACCCACCTGTCGTGCCAGTCGCCCGCGTCCTTGGGAGTCGGTCGACTGGTCAGATAGGTCAGTGCCCACAACTGGTACAACCAGGTCAGCTCCCACCGAGCTTCGGGATGGTTAGGCCAGCAGGGTTTGATGTCGTCGGATACGTAGCCGGGATACTGCTGACGCAGCACCGTCTCGACCCAGTCGTACAGTTCGGCGAACTTGGCTTCGCGTTCCTCGTCGCTCATGGTGAGCCAGAACCAGCGGGCTGGCGATGCTTCGTTCTCGGTGTCGAGGATGGTCAGGATCTGGCGGATCTGCTGGCGGAGCTCGCCCAGGTCGGCGACGGTTCGGGCGTGCTGGCGCTGGGTTCCGGTTAGGTCGTCGAGCTGGTGTCGGAGTTCTTCGATCTCCCGGCGTAGCTGAACTACCTGAATGGCGAGGGCCGCGACCGAGGCTGGCTCGGCGCGGCCCTCTGGCTGGTCAGTCATGCGCTCGCTTCGGCACCCAGGTCCGCCGAGCGCGTGTGCGTTCGCTCGCGCTCGGCGGTCAGGGTGAACCAGGCCGTCTTCCCTCGCGGGCTGCTGGTGAAGCCGCTGTCGGTGGCGAGTGCCACGACGACATGCAGTCCGCGCCCGCGCTCATCGCCGGACTCAGCGGCAGACGGTTCCGGCATCGCTGGATCGGGGTCGGTGACCTCGCACAGAACGCCGCGCATGCCCGTGGGTTCGGTGTGCTGGCGGATGGTGAGCCCGATGGGCGAGCCGTTGGTGTGCTCGGCTGCGTTGGCCACAAGCTCCCTGTTTACTGAACTTGCTCGCGGGTTTCCGCAGGTCAGGGGACATGCCGGTGGTTCGGGTGTGCGTGACTTCTTGTGGGGGGCTGGGTACGGTCTGCTGTCATGTTCGGGGAGGGTGAGGTCGCGCGGGATCTGGCGGGCCTGGTCGTGCCGAGGCAGGGCGCTCTTGTTGCGACGGGTGAGCGGCAGGAGCCGTTCCGGCTGGTCGATGGTGATGGGCGTGTTGTCGCGGCGGCTGAGGAGTTCTTCGGTGATCTTCTGGCGGCGGGGCGCGCCTGACTCGACGGTCCGGTCGTACGGGCTGGACCTGCTGCGGTGGTTCCGGTTCTTGTGGGCGGCGGGGGTTGGGTGGGAGCGGGCGACGCGGGCCGAGGCGCGTGACTTCTGCCGGTGGATGCTCGTGGCGGGAAAGCCGGCGCGGCGGCGCCGGCAGGCGGGCGGCGCCGGGAGCCGTACTCGGCGGCGGTGCGGGCGCACGCGGAGACGGTGCTGCGGGGTTTTTATGATTTCCACCTGGAGGCGGGACGGGGGCCGATCGTCAATCCGTTCCCGCTGGACCGGTCGCGGCGGGGCGGCCGGGCGCATGCCCACCGCAACCCGATGGAGCCGTTACCGGGACGAGCGGGCCGGTCTTTACCGGCCGTCGGTGCCGTCGCGGATCCCGCGCAGCGTGCCGGACGCGGAGTTCAACGAGGTGTTCGCCAGGCTGCCGTCGCACCGCGACCGGGCGCTGGTGGCGTTCTACGTCTCGACGGGGGCGCGGGCCTCGGAGTTGCTGTCGGCGGTGCAGGGCGGGGTTCATCCCGGCCGGCAGGTGATCGCGGTGACCCGCAAGGGGACGCGGCGGGTGCAGGAGCTTCCGGCGTCGGCGGACGCGTTCGTGTGGCTGCGGCTCTGCCAGGCGGAGATGGACGGGCTGGTCCCGCGGGGGCCGCGGGAGCCGCTGTGGTGGACGCTGCGCCGCCCGGCCCGCCCGCTGGGCTACCACGCGGTGCACCGGATGTTCGAGCGGGCCGCCGCCGCTGCCGGGGTCGCGGCGACGCTGCACGCGCTGCGGCACACGGCGGCCTACCGGATGGCCGAGGACCCGGCGCTGCCGCTGACCGACGTGCAGTGCGTGCTGGGCCACGCGCAGCTGACCACCACGCAGCTCTACCTGACGCCCCGCCGGGAAGACGTGATCCGCCGGATGCTCGCCCATCACGGCGAGCAGGCCGGGCAGGCCGCGGCCAGGCAGGCTCCGGTGCCGGCCCCGGGCTACCGGCCGGGCACCCTGGAGGTGCTGTTCGGCGGAGGGGCGTCGTGACGCGCCGCGAGCGGGGGGCAGGCGCGCGCCCGGGCACCCGGCGGGTCATGGCCGTCGGGAGGGCTCGGACCGCCGGTCGCTGTGGCAGCCGGCCCGTGACCGCTTTCCCGCCCGGCCCGACGTCACGGCACTGGCCCGGGACTGCCTGCCGCGCGCCGAGGCGCAGCGGCAGCTTGCCCGGGTGCTGGCGCAGCGGACGGTCGGCCCGCCTGGACTATGCCGCGTGCCGGGCCTGGCACGCTGCTGGACTGGCTGGCAGGACCAGCCCGGCGCGACCTGGCAGGACCGGTGGCTGGCCAGCGGCGCGGACCAGCCCGGGTCCGGGTGGCGGGAGGTTCCGCGCCGCTGGCTGGCCGAACGCGGGCACGCCCCGGCCTATTGGCTCGCCGGCATGTCCGCGGCGCTGCGCGCGGCGGTCAGCGCCGACATCGTGCGCCCGTCCATGCACTGGCTGCTCGGCGGCGGCGCAGCCCGCCGCAACTTCGCCCGGATGCTGGCGGCGGAACGGGATCCGGCGGGCTTCGCCCGGCTGCGCCGAGCTGCTGGACGCCGATCCCGAGCTGTCGGCGGCCGTCCGCCGGGTCACGGTCCACCGGGCCGCCGTCATCGTCGGCGGCCAAGGGCGGAGCGCTCGGCGACGTCACCATCGGCGACTTGCTGGCCGAGCACGCCGCCGAGGAAGAGGCCCTGAGCAAGCCGTGCCAGGGCATGCAGGTCATCTACGGGGCGCTGCGGGTCATGGGCGTCATCGACGGGCCCCGCGACCTTCCGCCAGCTGCGCGCCGCCGGCCCGCGCACCCCCGAGCAGATGATCGACCGCTATCAGCCTCGCCTGCCAGCCGGTCCGGGACCTGCTCGTGGACTACCTCCGCGAACGCCAGCCCGCAGCTGGACTACTCCAGCCTGGACCAGCTCGGCTACGAGCTCGGCAAGCTGTTCTGGGCCGACATGGAGCAGCACCACCCCGGCATCGGCGCCTCGGCCTGCCCGACGACGTCGCCCGCGCGTGGAAGCAGCGGCTCCAGGTCAAGGACGGCTCCGGCGGGGCTGCCCAGGCAGCGCCGAGCGGATCAGCGCCCGCCACTGCCTCACCTCCGTCCGCGCCTTCTACCTCGACATCGCCCAGTGGGCGCTGGATGACCCGGCCCGGTGGGCGCAGCGCGCAGTGCCCTGCCCGGTCCGCCCGCAGGAGATCAGCGACCGCAAGGCCGCCCAGCACCGCAAGTCCCGGATGGACGCCCGGACCCGCGAGCGGCTGCCCGCCCTGCCCGCCCTGGCCGCCGCCGTCGACCGCCAGCGCAAAGACGCCGCCGCCCTCCTCACGGCAGCGCGCCAGGCCCTGCCCGGGCAGGAGTTCACCGCCGCCGGGCCGGACCCTGGACCGGCTCCCCGTCCGCCAGCGGCTCCCCGCTCACGGTCTGGGCCCGCGACCCGGCCTCCGGCAAGCGCCCGACCTGGCCGGCCGAAGAGCTACGCGTTCTGGGCCTGGGCCGCCATCGAGGTGCTCCGCTCGACCGGCATCCGGATCGAGGAACTCCTCGAGCTCAGCCACCACAGCCTGGTCCAGTACCGGCTGCCGGGCACCGGCGAGCTGGTCCCGCTGCTGCAGATCACCCCGTCCAAGACCGACGCCGAACGGCTGCTGCTGGTCAGCCCCGACCTCGCCGACGTCCTCGCCGCGATCATCAGCCGCGTCCGCGCGCCCTCGGGCGCCATCCCCCTCGTCGCCGCCTACGACCGCCACGAGCGCCGCTGGCGGCCGCCCGCCCCCGTGCTGTTCCAGCGCCGCTTCCGCGGCTACGACCAGGCCATCCAGGAAACCGTCCTCCGCAAGATGCTCGCCGCCGCCATCGCCCAGGCCGGCATCGCCGACCCCGCCACCGGCCAGCCGCTGGCCTTCACCCCGCACGACTTCCGCCGCATGTTCATCACCGACGCCGTCCTCAACGGGCTCCCCCCGCACATCGCCCAGGTCATCGCCGGCCACCGCGACATCAACGTCACCATGGGCTACAAGGCCGTCTACCCCGACGAGGCCATCCAGGCCCACCTCGCCTTCCTCGCCCGCCGCCGGGCACTGCGCCCCGGCCAGGAATACCGCGCGCCCACCGACGCCGAATGGCAGCAGTTCCTCGGCCACTTCGAGCACCGCAAGGTCGCCACCGGCACCTGCGGCCGGGCCTTCGCCACCCCCTGCGTCCACGAGCACGCCTGCATCCGCTGCCCAATGCTCTGGCCCGACCCCGCCCAGAAAGACCGCCTCGACCGAAATCCGCGACAACCTCACCGCCCGCATCGACGAAGCCGAACGAGAAGGCTGGCTCGGCGAAATGGAAGGACTCAAGATCAGCCTCGCCGGAGCACAAGACAAACTCGCCCAGATCAGCCGCCGCCAGAGAACCACAACCGACCTCGGAATCCCCGCGATCCCCACCCGCTAGACCAACGCAAACCGGACCAGCGACACAAGCTTCCAAGTTCAGAGAATCGGATGCCAGCAGTTCGGCGTCGTTGCTCAGGTTTCCCAGGCCCCACGAGCTGAGCACCTTGCGGACCGTGAGCCGAGCCTGGCGTGGCGCGCGGAGCGTAGACGGCAGATCAGAATGAACGGTCTGCCAGGCCGAAGGCTGAGATGCAGTACCGCCTTCTGCACGCCCTGCGCCTTCATACTCGCCGCTCATGACGAGTCATCCTGGTCATCGGACGGCTGCCACGGGCGCTTCGGGTGCGGGTCACTCTCTGGGCCATAAGGCGGCCAGCGAAACGTCTGCGGGCCGGACTGCTGGGGGCCTTCCGTGTCGCTCGGCGGAACCGACTCGTCCGATTCAGGTGACGCAGCTCGCTCGATGATGGTCGACCACGACGATCTCGACCAGCCTGTGCTGTCGCCTGAGGCTTCGATCGACAGCTGCATCGGCGGGGCGTTGCGGCGTGCGCGCTGGTAGTCGCCCCGCCGCCAGGCCATGCGAAGCCGGATGATGACGGGGGAGAGGTTGCCTCGGACGACGAGCGCCCGCCGGTCAGGCAGCGTGCGGAGCAGTTCCGGCGGCAGGACGCGCACTGGCTGGTAGGTCCAGGTCCGCTCGCGGTTGCCGACGTTGTCGATGGTGCGGCTGGCGGAGCGGACGTCGATCTCGCCGCACAAGACCGATAGGCCCTCTAGGGTGTCGGCGTCGCTGATGCCGCCGAGGATGACCTTGACCCCGGCGGTGTCCCAGATCGAGCGGGCGCCGGTCTCGTCCCAGCGTCCTTCGAGCTGGGCCAGGCCGTGGCAGATGGCCATGATGAGAATGCCCTTGCCTGCACTGTCGGCCATCCACAGCGGCAGCGGGACGGGGCAGATCTGGGTGACCTCGTCGAGCGCGATGTGCATGGGCGGGTCGAGCCTGACGGTGTGGCTGTAGCGACCCGGTGAACGCAGCTCCGTCGTGCACGTACTCCGTGAACGCGCGGAACAGCGGCGCGATCGGCGCGTCCTCGCGGCCGGTGCCGATCATGTACAGGGTGTTCCGGCCGGTCACGAACTCGGCGACGTCGAAGCCCTCGCCTATGCCCGGGCTGATCGCGGCCGCCACCGCCGGGTCGCCGAGCCAGGCCAGTGCCCTGGTCATCGTCATGCGGATCGAATCGGAGGTCCGGCCGGGCTTGCGGATCTCGTGGATCGGGCCGAGCCAGTTCTCCGTCGCCGTGGGATCTGACATCAGGATGCGGACAGGCGCATCGTCGTCGATGCCGTGCGCCCACCGGTAGACGTCGGTCATCGACAGGCCGTCGCAGCGCGGCGGCGTGCAGCAGGCTGGCCAGCGCGGACGATGCCTTGCCGATCCAGAACGCCATGTCGTGCAGGCTCTGGACTGGGTCGCGGCGGTGAACGCCGCCGCGCGCTGCAGCGCGACTGCCGGCTGGTCGCAGCCGCGCAGCGGGTTCCATCGGAAGGTCGACGGCGAAACCGCCGATGCCCTCAGGATTGAAAACATGCACCTGGCCGTGCCTGCTTCGCGAGCGGCGCGGTGTTCTCCAGCAGGTCGGTCCGGGTGGTGGTGGTCACCACGGCGCCGGGGTGATCGATGATCCGGTCGGCGAGCCAGCCGGACTTCCCGGTTCGCGGCGCGGCCAGGACCAGGGTCTGGTCTTCCATGCTGGCGATGACGCGGCGGCCGAGGTGCGCGCGGCCGAGCCGGACGGCGTACTCGGTGACGGGCAGGATCAGCCGTGCCCAGCCAGGGCAGCGACGGCCGGGAGCGGCGGCCGATGATGACCGCGCGCAGGCGTGACCAGCGCACCAGCAGCTCGAGGAGGTTGGCGTAGCCGGGGCCGGGCCGCAGGTACAGCCGGATTCGCCAGCGCAAGATCCGGACGCGATGCCGGGCTGCGTTCGGGTTGCCGATGACGAGCCGGATCACGGCGGCCACGAAGAGCAGCGACGCCGAGGCCGATGAGCAGTTCTAAGACGTGGTGGGACATGTGCACATCAGGCCACCGCCTCGGTGTCGTTCTGGGGACTGGGTGCAGGCCGGGACTGGCCTCGAGCTGGAGGTTCGCGCGCGGCCGAACTTGAGGGCCAGGTACTTGGCGAGCTCGCGGCGGGCAGTGCCCGGGTGATAGCCGATCTGGCCCGCGAGCTCGCCGGCGAGCTGCGGCGGCCTTGGCCGGGTTGCCGTAGCGGGGGTCGCCTGCTGTGCCGCGTTCTTCGTAGAGGCGGATCAGCGCTTCGCGCTTCGTCTCGCCCGGGCTGGCTCGGGTCGCTGGAGCCGGGTCGGCCGGCGGTCAGCAGTTCGTCGCTGGCGCGGTCCGGGACGCGGCGACTTCGGCGCGACCGCAGCGCACGGCAGACCCTGCGAGCGGAACCCGAGCGCGGTCCGGAGCGAGGCCAGGCCGTCAGCCAGCCACAGGACCAGGCGCCGCCGACTGCCCGCCAGGCCGAACTCTCCTGGCCGAGCTGGACTGCCGGGAGCGCTGGAGCGGACCCAGCGGCGGACGACGGCGATGAGCCGGTCGGAGGCGAGCGCGTACAGCACGCTCGGCATGACCCAGACCGTGACCGATCGCGGCGAGGTCAGGTCGGCGGCGAGCAGGTTCATGACCATCGAGCCGAGCGCGCAGGCGACGTTCAGCACCCGCTCGACCGTGCCGCGCCGGCCGCGCCGGGCAAGAGATAGGGCGAGCAGCGCGAAGATGACCGCGCCGGTGTCGAGCCCGAGCGCTTCCAGCATCGACGGGACGTGGGCGCGTTTGGCGTGATCGATGAAGGTGTACTGAGCGCGGAAGCTCACGTAGCCCTGCGCGGCGGCGAGCAGCAGGAGCAGGACGCCGCCGCGATGAGCAGGATCGCGCCGGTACGCGCCGGGCTCGTGCCGGTGCCGCCGATGAGCGCCGGGTGGCCGCAGTGCGGCGTCGGGGCCGCTCATGACTGGTCCTCGTCGTCATCGGCCGGCATTCGTGGGCCGGCGTCGGGCACCTGGCCGCCGAGGCTGTCGCCGAGCTGCTTGAGCGCGGCGCGGGTGATCTTGTCGGAGACCTCGGTGTAGACCTCCATCGTCATGGTGATCTTGGCGTGCCGCAGGATCCGCATCGCGACCCTGGGATGCACGTCCAGCGCGGCCAGCATCGAGGCGCAGGTGTGCCGGGTGTCGTGCACCCGGATGCGCGGGACGCCTGCCTTGGCGCAGCGGGCTTCGAAGCTGCGGTTGAAGTTGCGCGGCTCGATCGGGGTTCCCCAGCGGGTGGTGAAGACCAGGTCGCTCGGCTGCCACCGGTCACCGGCCTGCTCGCGGGCGGCGTCCTGCTCGTCGCGACGGAGCTTGAGCGCGGCCGCAGCAGATGTCGGGCATCGGCACGGTGTCGTCGGCGTCGGAGTCCTCGGTCTTGACCCGCTTCTTGTGGATGAGCTGCTTGCCGACGCGCTGCAGCTGCCAGCTGATGTCGAGTCTCGCCGCCGTCCAGGTCGATGCTGGGCCAGGTGAGCCCGAGGACCTCGCCTTTGCGCAGGCCGTTGACCAGGATCAGGACGTACGCGGCGTACAGCGGGTCGTCGTCCTCGCGGGCCGAGGCCAGGAACCGGCTGGCTTCCTCGACGCTCCAGACCGAGCCTTTGCGGCGGCGCCTCGGCGGGCTCGGGCACCTTGACCAGGCCGCGACGTTCCTGGACACCAGCTCGTCGGAGGCCTTGGCGTGGTTGAGCGCGGCCCGCAGGGTGTTGCGGGCGGCCTGGACGGTGCGGCGGCCGGGTAGCTCGTGGCAGCACTCGCCGATCGCGCAGCAGCGCCGGCTGCTTCTCCGGCCGGGCGGCGTCCTTGCCCTGGACGCAGCACTGGCACGTGCGTGGCCAGCTTGTTGAGCCAGGTCTGCACGTCGCGGGCCTGGAGCCGGTCGAGCCGCTTGCCGCCCAGCGCCGGGATGATGTACAGCCGGACCATCGTCTCGTAGTAGGCGTAGGTGGCTGGCTCCAGGTTCGGCTGGACGACCTCGGCCAGCCAGCGGGTCGAGGTACTGGCCGAGCGTCGGGGTGGTCGTCGGGACCGGGCCTGCGTCGGCCTTGGCCTGGAGCTTGAGCCACTTGTCGTGCACGATCTCGCGGGTCTTGCCGTAGACGTACTTGCGGGCCCGCTCGCCGCTCGGCGTGGTGACCCAGACGTAGGCGGCGTAGCCGTTGCGGTAGGGGTAGATCGAGCCCTCGCCGTTGGCCCGGCCGCGCGGGGCGGCGCTGGGCGCTCTTCTGGTGCCTGCCGTCGGCCGGTCATCGGGCTGGCCTCCGCTTCCGCTTCGAGCAGCGCGACGTACTCGGCGATGGCGTCGGCGGGGATGAGCCGGGTGGTGCCTTCCTTGACGCTGCGCAGGCGGCCCGTGCGGATCTGGTTGTAGATGACGCTGCGGCTCAGGCTGAGCAGCCGCATCGCCTCGGGGACCCGGTAGAGCGCCTTGCGCGCTCGGCTCGGGCCTGCGCCGGCGTCGGCCGGCCGGCATCTGGCCGGCCGCGTCGGGATATGATGCCGGGACTGGTTAAGGCCATGATGGGAATGCCTCCTGGTAGGGGGTGCGGCCCCGGCGGGTGTGCTTGGCGGTGTGTTCGCCGGGGCTGCGCTGAGTGCGATGACAGCTGAGTCGAATGACAGCTGAGCTGAAGTCAGGACCGTGGTGTGGTGTCTGTGCCCGTCCGGATGAGTCCGAGGCGGTCCAGGATCAAGTTAGCACACTATGTTCAACATAGTGCACACAGTTGGTCTGGACTCGTTGAGCGAGTGAGGTTCAGGAGGATGAATCGGTGACCGAACCGGTCGGGCTTCCGGCGTACCAGAGGGTTGCCGGGGATCTGAGGCGACAGATCGCGGCCGGAGATCTCGCACTTGGCGTGGCGATTCCATCGACTGCCGAACTGACCAGGCAGTACGGCGTATCGAGCACAGTTGCCCGGGCCGCCGTCGCGCGGCTGCGCGCTGACGGGCTGGTCGTCGGTCAGCCTGGTAAAGGAGTGTTCGTCCAGGCCACGCCGGAAGCCGTCGCCGAGCAGGTTGCGAGCGTCGACGAGGTCAGTCGGCGGGTTGACGAGCTTCGCGGACTCCATGAGACGGAAGTCAGTCGGCGGGAAGAGCTTGAGCGCGAGGTCTCGCGGTTGCGGCAAGAAGTCGCGGCGCTGCGGGCAAGGGTTGACGAGGCGTTGGGGTAACCGGACCTCGGAGCCGGGTGCTCGGGGCTGCTGGGCTGGGTGCATACCAGCATGGTCGGCGAGGAACAGCAGTGGACGGCAGGGTGACCAGCGATCACCTCTGATTCATTCAACTTCCATGTAGTTGAGGCGACGAGCGTGGCTTCGGATGTGCCTGAGACGGACTACGTAACGTGCCCGGCAACGCCCGGGATCGATGCGACTGACCGCACTCTTCGCTCACATATCTCGTCCGCTATCTGTCGTAGCGAGCGAGTAAGCCACAGGTCAGCCTGCTCGCCGACTCTATAGTCCGCCTTGGCGATGCTATTGACCCGTCCCTGCTCTTCTAGAGAGCTGACCCCGTCGAAGTTACTTTTAACGCCGCTGACGGTGTATACGCCAAGCGTCTTGCCCCCACCGCTATTCACAATTGAGAATACCGGAACATCGCTCGGCCCGTCGGCAATGTAAATCATATTGCGTATAGGCACCCGGCGGTCTTCTTCCGCTATCCGCGCGTTGACGTCTACTGTGGGTTCGACATTCACGCCTTTGTTGATTTCAAAAATTGCTCGGGTCTTGGTTGTATTGTCGAGGGCGTACCCTACCTGGGCGATAACCCCGGTCTCTTCGCTATGAGACGGATTGCTTGACTTATAACCCGGACCTGGGGATCGGATAGGAACTCGCATGCCCAAACTCCGTTAACTTTGCCGGCAATCGGGCTTCCCTCTATAACCTGGCGCAAGCCGGTGGAAACAATGTAATGCTCGACCTCGATGCCGTGATGCATGTATCGCTCTTCAGACTCGATAACCTGCCTAGTGCGATCCATAAACTCAGGCATGCCCGGTGACAATGGCACATGCGCGCCAAGCTCGCGTAGCTTCTGATTGGTTAGGTCCGTAAATATTCCTTGCCGCACGTATGTGAGAATATGGCCAAGATAGGCAGTATCTGCGCCTATCTTGAGCCCGCGAGCTTCGTAATATTCTACTAGCCCGTTCACCTCGACCCAGAATTCGGATTCATTAACGCCATATTCATTGAATAGCGGCGTCTGCATATAGCCTGGTGTGAGCGTCTTATCGAAATCCCAGATAAATGCGATAACGGTCTGCAGATATAGTGGCTGTGGCATTGTCTTCTCATGGCGTTTCGACGGAGGTAAACTTCAGAGATCCCGCAGCATCGGACCACCAACCCTGGAGCCCAACTTGCGTGCCGCGCAACACCTGGTGTGCTTGACCCAGAGATGACACTGGAAATACGGCTGCAACTTCCCAGCCATCGGCAGCGATGTTCGCAACATGCTCGATGGCAGTGCTCATTGCTGTGTCAGTGTCGAAGATGCAGTCGATATGACGCAGACGAGGCACCATCACTAGCGCTGGCATACGTTCTTCGCGTCGTCGGTCCAAGGAAGTGTGGTCACCTAGGCCAGGCACCACGGTCGCTTCCTCGCCCAGAGCTCTCCAGAGCCTGCAGGCGGCGACGGCAACAGAGTCGGCGGTCAAGGTCGACGGTTGGTCAGGATCAAGCATAAGCTGATCATATGCACGCCGAGCCAGTTCAGTGGGTAGCCGTTGACCTTGGTCGCCAGTAGGATTCAGCTGCTAGTTGCGACTAGTGAAAGAGGCTGGGCTGAACAAAGCCAACGTGACCGCGCTTGAAATGCTTGCTAAGAGCTATTTCCTGGCCCTGATAGTTTGACCTCAGTTGGTGGCCGTATAGTCTGTCCGGTGCTTCAATCATTCGATCGAAGCTCAACTTGCATATGTTCTGGCCGTGCTCGACCGCGAATGGAACATCATGTGCGCGAATTTCAAGCGCAGCGCGACTCCCGGGGTAAGTGGGAATCTCGGGATCGAACCCGAACCCGGAGTCAAAGAACCCAGCATAGTGAGTTCGGAGCTTCACCGCTTGTTGGATCGTACGCTGTCATCTCAGCTGCGTAGCTCGCGGGTATACGGATTCCGTCACGTGATAGCAGCAAATAGAATCGCTCTGGCTGCAGGATGATCCTTGCCCCGTGCTTGCTGCCTTCACTGTATACAGTGTCCCAGAAGGCTCGTGGCAGGTAATGATCAACCTTGCTCAAATCAATCAGATCACTGTTCTCTTTAGCGGAATATCCAACTGGCATATTTCCAGACTCGCGGCCAAGGTCCAGGCTCATGAACAGGCCGTTGTTGACGGCAATCTGATCATGACGCAGTGCCAGTCCATCGCGAATGAGCAGCGGCGTTTCCCGGTGAAGCTTGATTATTTCACTGTCGCTGAGTCCGGGTTCACCGACTATTAGGCGAAGTTGGTTGAGCGCAAGCCCTGCTTTGACTCGAATGGTGAATGTACGAGGAACAACTTCGAGATAAAGTCTGCCAGTGTAACCATACGGGATTTCATCAAACATGAAACTGTTGTCAGTAATTACTCTTGTAAATATATCGAGCCGACCCGTCGAACTCTTTGGGTTCGCCTTCGCGTGAACTTCCGGAGGCAGGTTGAGGCTCTCAACCAGCGGAATCAAATACGGTCGGTTTTGCTCTAGTATCGCCCCTTCGTCAGCCTCAAGATCTATCCTGCCCATCTGGTATCGACGGAGAGCCTCCTCGACTGGCTCGTCATCGGGCAAGAAGCTGCACCGGAGGCGAAACGCCGTTGCACCTAGCCGAAGGTCAACACTGGCTGGCTGGATGTTCTCATCGGGGATGTCATCTTCGGAGCCTATCCATCCCTCAGCGATGGCTTTCGCCAGCATTTGTGACGGCAGTACGCCGTGTTCAGTCAGTTGTAGGCTCATGGTCCTCATGGCCATCTGTTGTGTCCGCAAGCTTGGCGAGCGAAGGTACGTACCGATCTGTGCTCAGCGCATAACATCTCAAACTGCAATATTCACCGTCAGCGATCGCTCCCGACCCGTATCCGGTGCCGGGTGGTGAGATCTCGTCGCCGCACAGGTCGCACCGGCCAGTGTTACTGCTGGTCATCTGCGAAAGATTACGCTACAGCGTTGCGGGCGTGGTGGGGGACCGACAAGAGCGCGCCCAAGCGACTGAGCGGTGCTTAGAGTCATCAAGCGGATTTTCTGAACATAATTCTCAAATATGTTGAAAGGGTCATAATAGCGGAAAATCGGAGTTAGAGGGAATTCTACCATTAACTCACGCACCGTCCGAGATGGATCAGCAGTCCTGGTCGTGAGCGGGGCGCACTCGACTGGCTTAATGCCTGGACAACGATGTGTCAGCTGCTCACTCGACAGGCGCAACGCTCGGTGGTCGACCAAGCTCGTTGATCTCGTCGTCTTCAGAGTTCCGCCTCAGGTTCCATCGAGGCTGTCCGCTCACGACCCCGGGCTTTGAGCTGAGGTCCGCCAACCTGTCGGCCGTGGATGCGCTCGCGGATTCCTAGGGCCTTAGTCCACTTGTCGATGTCGGCGGTTAGGTCCGCTTGTTCGGCGATTCGGGTGGTGTCGGTGAGGAGTTGCTCGCCTAGTCGGTCGATCTCCGCGGCCCGCGTGAGCGCTTCGGGATCTGTCTGACTTAGATAGGAGAGGAGCATCTCGAAGTGGCCGGGCATCTCTCCGTCACGCGATATGCCGCCGATTCCGGACTGGCTGTCGGAGACTTCGGGACGTCGGTCAGCGACACCCGCCCGCCTGGCGGCGGTAGCGGAAGCAATGACCACGCTCGGCGCGTCAAGGGCCGTGGCGTTGCGGGCGATCGAGTCGGCGAGTCCGTTGCTCGCCTTCCTCACGTTCTTGTAGATCTCGAGTAGCCCGTCGAGCCGCCAGGCTTGAGCCTTCATGAACGGCCGGTAGCTGTCGAGGCCGTCGGCGGGCACGCGGTTAGGAACGTAGAAGCGGCCAGCCTCCGCTGCCTGGCGTATCTGTCGATCGCTGGTGAACGCCAGCCGCGACAGCGTGTGCGCCGCATCATGGCTGACGGCGACGACTTCTCGCACCTCATCCAGGGTTGGGGCGAGCGACTCGGGAGGACGAACGGGTCTCGTAGGACCGTCCTTCAGAGTCCAGCTGGGGTTGGCGTACGCGAGGTGCTTGGTCCACTGCGCCAGGTCGGCGGTCTCGACGGCGATCGGTGACAGCTCTGGGCTACCTTCGGCGGCGAACTCGTTCCAGCTCTGCACCGCCAGCTGCCAGTCGTCTCGGGCGCGTTCGGCTGCTTCGGCGGATCGAGTCAGCTCCTCGCCTAAGGCGGGATTGCCCAGCTCGGCGGCGCGGGTCGCGATGGCGCGGAGCAGGATGGCGCTGTGGTGGCTGATCGCGGTTGCGCTTGCGGCGCTCTCGCGCAGCGCCATGGCGGTTAGCTCGGCGCCCAGCGCGCGTCGGTGGCGCGAACGTGCGTGGCGCGGCGCACTCGCTCGGCGCTGTTGATCGCGCCTTGGCGCAATTCGGCGCTGGTTTCGCGGCCGGTCGGTAGCCGTCGCGCAGGTGCGGCATTGAGCGGGATTGAGTACAGCAGGCCGAGGTCCGTGGTGCTGACTGGGTGGCTGCGCTGGGCGCTGGAGATGGCCTGCGAGGCTTTCCGTAAGGACTCGGAGGCCCCTCGGAGCCGCCGAAGTGCATCCCGCTCGTCTGCGGACTCAATGCCTCGGATCTGTGCTGCAGCTGCGGTTGCCCGCACGAAGTAGCTGCCGCTGGCTTCCAGGAGCCGTGCCCACCGGCCGAGCGTGAGGATGAGCGCTGCCCTCACCGGTGGGGATCTAACGACGTGCTGCCACTCGGAATGAACCACGAGCGGCGTGCTGGTGTTGCCTGGGTCGAGGGCTATGTGGGTCTGGAGCAGGTCGGCGCCTGCGACCATGGCGGCGACGGCGGTGTGGAGGCATTCGCCGACTGGGCTTGCTGGGCGCCTGTTGCTAAAGGCGAAGGCTGGGTCGCGATCGCTGTTGAGGAAGACTCCGGCCATCTTGAGATGCGGTCGCGCGTACCGGACTGCTCGCCACCACTCGTCTGGCATGAGCCTGCCGGGCCCTGGCGGCCGGGTGGCCTGGCTGTGGCGTGGTCTAGGTAGCGCTCCATGATGGAGATGACCTGGCTTAGCCCGCGTCTGAATTCGGCGACGTGAGAGGTCCGGGTGACTGGCGACTCGGTAAGGCTTAATGCCCGGGCGAACTGACTGCTGGCCAGGCCGGCGAAGTCGCCGAAGGTCGCTCTGTCTGTCACGGGTCTATGAGTCCTGCGAGCAACGATCCGAGCCGGGTCGCCTGCCGCTTCCCTGTGGCGCAAGCCTCGGAGTCGGCCTGACTGGCTGCGGCCGCCGCAGCGTCGTCCAGCCGGCCGGCAATGACGTCGCAGAGCTGGCGGAGCTTCGACCACCGTCTCAAGTGCCGACTCGGACTCTGCGACACTGGCGCGGTTCCCGGAGACGGCGGGCAGGGCCGGGGCGAATAGCAAGACATCGCGTCCGTTGGCCGCGTAGGTCGACGCGATGACGAAATCGGCGAACGCCCCGCCCGACGGATCTTGAAGACCCTCGATCACTCGCAGCATCAGCTCGAACGCCTCGCACGCGGCGCTCAGGATCTCTCCGCGGTCGGCGGCGCCTTGCAGACGCGCCGTGGCAGCTGGGATCGGGTTCATGAGACCTCTATCGATCGGGGATAAGCCGAGGATCGTGGTGGCCGACAGGCCAGATCAACTCGTGGTCCTGGCCCTGTGGATTGATTCGGCTGAACGAGCTCGCCTGTGGATATCCCGACGCCAGAGGCCGGTCACCCACGTGGGCCATGCCAGCCGAGCAGGCGGCGGGTCATTGCCGCTGACCTGGTCGGGGGCTTCCGGTAGAGCGTGTCTCCGGACTCTTCGCGGCCGATGCTGGCGCATACCAGCGCGAGGGTGCCGACAGTTGCACCGAACACCATCACGATGCCGACGATCAACATGGTGACCACTTGCCTGCCTCCATCCCGGCGCCTTCGCCGTTCTTGGTGGCGAGCGCCGTCCGCTCGCACCAGCAGGTTCAGCGATGGAGGGCGGTGGATAATAGACTGACCAGCGATCACACGCTATTCACTCCATTTCCACTGCCGTGCCCCGCGCTCTGGAGGAACCAGGGTGGAGTTAAAGCCCGAGGACGTACAGGAGCAGCATCCGGCCGTCCTGGCCTTCATCACTGAGCTACGTCACTGGCGCGAGGTGACCGGTACTTCGCAGAAGCAACTCGCCAGCGTGGTGAATTACACCCCGTCCTACGTCAGCAAGGTCGAGCGCGGCACCGTTCTGGCCAGCCGTAGTTTCGCCGAGCAGGCTGACCAGCATTTACGGGCCGGGCGGGCGATCATCCGGCGATGGCGGGAGATGCACGACACCCTCGCGGACTTGCCCGGCGATAAGGCACCGCATCGAGAGGCAGCCGACGATCGGGAACCTCCGCCAGGGCCGCAGCTCATCGTCGAACACGAGATAGCCGAGCTGACGTACCGCAACGGCACCTACCGGACGAGCGTTCGGCGCCTGCTGCGCAATACCGGTGCTCAGCCGGTCACTCAATACCTGATCAGGATCGCCGTCGATCGCTATCCAGGTGACCCGGAGAGGTCCAATCAGCTCTATCGTGCCGACCCGCTGACCTGGGACGAGATATCGCTGGTCGCGACTTGCGGCGACGAGCCGATGGTGTGGCGGGTCAAGCACGACCGGGACGCTCTCAAGGAACTGTGGCTGCTCTTCGAGAACGGCGATGGGAAGTTCCCGCTGTATCCGGGGGAGACTGCCTGGATTAGCTATGAGTACAGCGCCAGCGATCGCAAGTGGGGACTGTGGTGGAGCCGGGCTATCAGGGTGCCTACTCGAAGACTGAGCCTGACGCTGGTCTTGCCCGCTAGGCTCGATCCGGCTGTCTGGGGAATCGCGACCTCTATGGCGGCGGAATCCGCGGCTTTGAGACGCCGATCGTGCGAAAGCAGGACGGCGAGGAAGTCACGTTCAGCTGGTCGACCGAAGAGCCGCCGCTGCTTGCGCGGTATCGGATGGAGTGGAAGTTCCGCAATCCTGATGACAAGGAGAAGCTCCCGATATGCCGGCCATGACCGCAGCCGAGCGGATGCGTGCACTGGACATCGTCCAAGAAGGCGACCCCATTCTCAGCGAGGTGGCCCGCCCGTTCGACCTGCCCGCTGAGGCGGAGGACGCTCGCCGGGTCGTGGCCAATCTCGTGAGCGCCCTGGAGCGGGTATCTCAGGTCCACAATTTCGCGAAGGGGATGGGCCTGGCCGCGCCTCAAATTGGAATCGGGCGGGCGGCTGCTGTGATCAGGACGCCGGAGGGCGAGATGATCACCTTGCTGAATCCTCGGATCTGTGATCAGTCAGCCGAGTCCGACGAGCGGTACGAGGGCTGCCTCAGCTTCTTCGATGTGCGGGGCAACGTGCCGCGCCCGCTCAGCATCGAGGTCGAGCACCAGGACGTCGACGGGACGACCAGGATCACCGTGTTCGACCTCGGCCTGGCCCGGCTGGTCTGCCATGAGGTCGACCACTTGTTCGGAACGTTGTACCGAGCCCGGATGCGACCCGGAGTGGAGCCGATCCCGGTGTCCTCCTACCGGGGCACCGGCAAGCAGTGGAGCTACCCGGGTACCGGTGCGTGACTGATCAGCCCGCGCCTCAGCTGGCTGACGTGCGGTTTGTGGTGGCTGGGGCGTATGTGCTGGATTGTTTCGTGAGGACGCCGGTGCTGCCGGTCTGGGAGAGCGAGTACGAGGTCCGGTCGGTGCGGACGTCGCCTGGAGGCAAGGCGCTGAATCAGGCGGTGGCCCTGGCCAGGCTCGGCGTCCAGGTCGATGCGGTGGGCGTGGTCGGCGGGGATGCGATCGGCCGGGACCTGATGGCGATGCTGTCCCGCGAGCGGGTCGGCTCGAGCGGTGTTGAGTGCCGCCCTGGTGCGACGACGACGGTGACGGTGTGCCTGGTCAGTGACGTTGGTGAGTCGTCGACCTTGTGGCACATCGATGACAGCGTGGCCATTGCTTCGAGCACTCTCACCGCGGCTCAGCCGGTGATCGATCGGGCTGATGCGGTGCTCGTGACCTTTGAGATGCCGTTCGGCCGGACCTGAAACACGGTCTGCGACCTCACCTGGACCTCATCTGAGCATGCGGCTGGAAGCCGCCCGGCTTGTCCGCCGCCCGCACCCAGCACTGTGTCGAGACCTCATGACGGCACCGAGCCGGGTAGGACGACGATGATGACCGCCCATCTATGGCAAGCACCCAGGCTTCGGGCCCCGGCCCGACGCGCTGGTCCGACGCGCCCTGTTCGCCCACACCCTCATCACCGTCCTGCTCGGCGCCCCGCCCGCGCCGGGTGAGCGGGCCGCGCTGGATCAGGCGATCATGGCCGCCTACCACCAGGCCGGGATCACCTCCGATCCCCGCACCTGGGCGCGGCCCGCGCCGCTGCTGCCCGCCATCGCCGCCGCCCTGCGCGCCGCCAGGACCAAGACCGCGACCGGCCTGGCGGACCGGCTCGTCCCGTTCGCCGAGGGCATCCACGCCGCGTTCTTCGCCGCCCCGACCACCACCCGCCCCCCACGGGCACCTGGTCGTGTTCTCCCTGCTCGACGTTCCGGACGAGCTGCGCCCCGCCGCGACCCTCCTGGCCTTGGACACAGCCTGGCGGCAGGTCACCGACCCGGCCTGGCGCCGCCGGGCGGGGCGGTGCAGCTGGAATTGCGCGGTGTTGCTGGGGCGGCCTTTCTTATTCCGGGCTGATCACCCATGTCAACGTCTCTGGTTCGACCTTGCGCGGGTGAGGCAGCCACGGCTGGAGTTCCTCGACGCGTCCTTGCCGGGCGAGCAGGATACCGAGGTTCGCCCATGCTCCCCGATGGCCAGCATTGGCTGCGCGGCGGAACAGTTCCTCGGCTTGGGCTTGTGCCTCGCTCCCCCGGTCCATCAGCATTGCGCCAAGGGCGTTCTCGCCGTCATGGTCACCGGCTTGGGCTGACTTCCGCAGCCATTCCTCAGCCTCGGCGGCATGATCTTGCCCGAGCAGGAGCATCCCGAGGTTAAACCAGGCATCCTGGTTTCCGTGCGCGGCTGCGCGCCGGTACCAGTACTCAGCGTCGGCGACCATGCCTTGGTGCTTGAGCACGAGCGCCAGGTTGTACTCGGCCCATGGGTTCTCTGTCTCTGCGGCCAGCTGAAGCCATGGGCGGGCCTCGTGTTCGCGGCCCATGCGCAGGAGGCAGTTACCGAGTGCGCTCGCGGCGGCGCGGGGCTGGCGAGCGGTTTCACCGGCTGATAGCGGGCCGTAGTCGTGCTCGGCTGCTGCGGTTTGTTCCAGGACCCAGACAGCCTGGTCGTGCATCTCGCGAGCTTGCAGCACGGTGCAGAGGTAAATCAGCTGATCGATAAGCACCGCTGAACCATGACGGCTTATGCAGCGCTCGGCGGCATCGAGCTGCCCGGTGGATACGGCTAGATCGATGATGCCCACGGCAATCCGGGGATCCTCGCTTTCCTCCAGCCCGTCAAGGGTGAACGTATCGCCGCGCTGATGTCGGAGAACGGCGAGGCTGAGCTTGGCATGCGCGTTGCCGGCTGAGGCGAGCGGGCTCAGCAGCCGTTCGGCTGCATCCAGCTTGCCCTGACGAAAGTACAGGCCCGCCAGCGTTATGGCCGCCTCAGGATCGCCGTTCCTGGCTGCCTGCCTCAGCGTCCACCGCTCGCTGGCTTGCCTCCGGACCTCCTTCCGCGCCAGGGTGAGCTGCGCATTGGCAGAGGTCCGCTGGCTTTCGCTGGCGCCGTCATCCGCTGCGGCGGCTGCATACCAGCGCGCTGCCTCGTGGAGCTCTCCGCGCTTGACGGCAGCGGCGGCCAGGTTGAGCATGGCGATCACGCGCAAGTTCTCACTCGTGGCCAGCTCGCTCTGGTGGGCCGCGAGGTCTTCGGCCCCCGCCCCGAGAATCACGTGAAGCCATCGTTCGGCCTCGTCCAGCTCTCCCCGCTCCATGAGGAGGGCGGCGAGGTTGTTAGCGGCGACGAACCCGCCAGCCTCGGCGGCCTGCCGGAACCGGTGCTCGGCACCGGCCGTGTCGCCCCAGCCCTGCAGGAGCATGGCCAGGTTGTACGCCGCGGGTGCATCCCCTGCGTCGGCCGCATTCTCCAGCCATCCCCGCGCCTCAGTAAGCTCGTTCCGGCTGACGAGCACAGAAGCCAGCTGATTAGCGGCATCGAGATCTCCCGCCAGGGCAGCTACCCGCAGCCACCTGATGGCCTGCTCCTCGTCGTGACGCCGCAGCAGGATGCCGCCGAGCATGGCTGCTGCTCTTGCTGATCCGCGCCCGGCGGCCTCCCGGAATGCCTGCTCGGCACCCTGCGCATCACCTCGCTCGCCGAGCAGGTCGCCGAGTTCGATAGCCCCGGTGGCGCTGCCCGATGCTGCGGCGCGGCGGAAGAGCTCTTCTGCCTCCTGATACTCACCCCGGCCACGGAGCAGCCTGCCAAGATCGATGAGGTCGTACGGGAAACCTGCCCGCGCAGCTCGCCGCAGCCAGGTCTCGGCCTCGCCGTCCGCGGCACGGTCACCGCGCTGGAGGAGCAGTCTGCCCAGGCTCCCGGCCGCAGCCAGGCCGGTCCCGGTCAGCGTTTCGTGCCCCTCCCGGGCTACCACCTGCCGGAAGCACCGCTCCGCGTCATCGAGCTCGCCCTTGTGCCGGTGTACGAGCCCGAGCCCGTCGACGGAAGCAGTCACGGCATGCGGGTCGCTGGCCGTCATCCCGGCGCTGAAGGCCGCAGCAGCGGCCTCTATGCGGCCTGCGGTATACGCGGCGAAACCGATAACCGCGGCATCGTCGGCCGGCAGGTCCGCGATCAGCCGGCTCCATGTCGCGTCTGGCACCGGTGCCGCCCGGGAATCGCGCTGGACCCGGTCAAGCAGGTAGTCGAACACCCGGTAGCCGTCGCCGCGTCTGCTGAGCAAGGCACTGGTCGCATGCACCGGCTTCAGCGCCCAGTCCAGCCCCGCCTGGAACGCGTCGGGTCCAAGGAGGCCAGCGATCTGGTCATCAAGGTAGGTGCGGTACAGGTCGCGGAGCAGCTGCTCGCTTACGGGGCGGACCAGCCAGGCGCGGCGGCAGTCGATGGCCGCCGCGACGATGGCCGCTCCCGCAGGCTGGACATCACTGGACCAGCCATTACGCCAGCGCTCCCATAGCCGGGGCGCGGCGGCCAGGAACTCGGCGAAGCCGATCCCTTCAGCACTGGCCGTCAGCGCTGCGGCAATCCGGCTGTCATCCCGCGCCGCTTTCATCGCGGCCACCTGCTCGTCCCCCCAGAGGTGGCGGGAGAGCCGGAAGACCCGGGCAGAATCCAGAAGTTCCCGCTCAGCGCGCAAGCCGGTGCCGACCGGAGTGTGATCCTCGTATGCGCCGGTACGTATGCTTGCCAGAACGAGAACATGCGTGCCCCTCTCGCCCGTGAGCTTCTCGAGGAGGCCGAGATCCAGGCCGTCGAGTCCCAGGTATCGGTCCAGGTCGTCCAGCCAGATCACCGTGTCCCGCAACCGGACCCCGCGATCGGCCAAGCGCCGCAGTGACCCGGCGTCACGCGGCACCAGTACCCACCAGCCTGACGGCAATCTGCGCAGCGCCTCATACGCCGTCCGCGTCTTACCTGCGACTGCATCTCCCAGCAGCAGTACCAATCGCTCGTCGCGCAGCGCTTTGTCGAGGTCATCATCGATATCGCGAGGCACGTAGCTTGGCAGGCGGCCGCGCTCGTCGTTGCCGCTGCTCGGGTTCTCTAATGCCGGGTGCACACCTAGCCGAAGCGGGTCGGTCGCATCCCCCGACGGGCATCGCACTGATGTCTCCTGGTCAAGGAACTGGCGAGAGCCGAATACATTTCCCAGCGGCAAGCTCATCCGGCCAAGCAGGAACTGGGCAGCTCCGCTAAACCCGGCCACGACCAGCGACGAAGCGGGCGCCGCGAGAGGAAAATGGGCAGCCAGCGAGACCCCGCCAGCAACCAGAGCCGCTATCGCGATCAGCACAAGCGAGGTCCGAGCCGATCGCAAACGGATCGGTGAATGCCGGAGTTGCATCCTGCGCCTCACGTTAGTGCCAACGAACGCGCGTAGCGACCTAGATGGGGCAAACCGCGTCTGACGGTGTACGGCCAAGAAACCAGGCAAACCGCGGCTTCGACGCCGCCGAGGAACGCAACGGCGGGAACCCCGGCTACCAGCTGTACCCGAAGGACGCGCGCCGGCACCTCGGGCTGATCGCCGAGGCCGTCTTGGCTCATAGTCGCGCAGCCCGGCATCCTGCCAGAACTGATACTGGCCCGGAGTCAGCCACTCCACCAGGTTCCGGCGCGCATCCCGGGCCTGCCCCGCCGATCAGCTCGCCGCGCGGGTTACCCGGCTCGGCTCCGGCCTTGCTGTCCGGCAGCGGCCTGACGATCACACCACGGCGTGCTGGTCATGCAGCGGGTAGCGCAGCGCCGCCGACGGTCGGCTCCGGCCGCCATGGCGCAGGGCACGTCGTCCCCTGGCGTCGTTGCGAGGCGGCCACCAGACACCGGAGGGTCTACTTCTCGGCTATGCGCTCGTCCTGCAGCCACTTCCTCCAGCCACGGCTAATGGCCGAGGGCGTGTAGTTGATAATCGTTCCGTTCTTGTACGACTTAAGGACGTTACCGAACGGGGTATCAGTTTCCAACCCCAGAAACCACGCTGATGCGAGCATTTGCTTAATTCCATACTTGTCTGAGATATATGCGTAGACGCTCGCCGCCACGGTGTCCCACTCGGCACGAGTGGCGGCGGTTCCGCCGTAGAGCTGCTGAGCCCCTGGCAGAGTGCCGGTCCGGTAGCTGGCGGGCAGCGCCCGGACCGCGGTGATCACCTGCCGGAGATCGTAGGACGCTGGCACCGGGTTGCGGTCTGCCCGGTAGAAGTCGGTGATGAGGCGCGGCGATCCCCTCGTTCGCCCAGGACGGGACGTTCTTGCCGCCCATGCCCTCGTTCTGGGCAGGTATGAACATGGCATGGATCATCTCCCGGACCAGCACAGAGGTCTCCTGTTGCGGCGTTTCCCCGGCCTGCTGGTGCGGGGTGATGACTATGCGTGCCCCGCCGCCTTCCTCAGAAGCGTTCGTCGAAAGGTCCGGGCCGCAGGTCCCTACTCCGGCAGTCAGGCCGCAGGCCGCTGACGGGCCGTTCAGCAGGTACGTCACGCCGGCGTCCGCATCGCCGGTCTGCTCTTTCGGCTGCGGGCCGGACCGGAACCACAGGTTCCGTTCCGAGGCGCTGCCGGCGACGAACACGACGAATCCCCTCTGGCCGATCAGGAAAGGGTCAACGTGGCTGACGAGGGCGAGGACGTACGAGGCGGCGGTCTCGGCCAGCGGCAGCGTCTGGCCGACGAGGCCCCTGTCCCCGGAGTCCCCGACGACCTCCACGTGGGCAGACTCGCGTACTGAGAGCGGAGCGCCCTGATCCCAGGGGGCGTCGCTGAGCGGTGTCCAGGAGGTGATCTGGCCGACGGCATCCGGTCCGGCTCTGGAGGAGAAGTGCAGCCCGATCCGGTAGTCCGTAGCTGGTATTGCGAGATGCTCGTAGCTGTCGCCCGCCGGGTCGTAGGGGCTATGGGCGCCGGCGAGGATCGTCGTGGTCCCGTTGCCCGCGCTGTTGACGTGGATGGTGGTGTCGGCGGCGCTGCTCGGGACGACGGCGCCGGTGGTGAACTCCATCGCCTGCTGGTTCGCCCACCAGGTCCGCATTGCCGTCCGGGCCGCTGGCGTCGCCAGGCTGAGGAAACCGGACTCGTTATGGGACTGAAGGTAGCCGGTGATCTTGCGGGCCAGGGGACTCGCCGACGGAAGGCTCGCGCCGACCGGCAGGCCTGGGATCTTGGGGACGTGTACGAGGACACCGTACGGGGGGGCGTGCTGATGTCCTTCGTAAACGCCGGAAGCGGTGCCGCCGACCACGATGACGCCTGCGGCGGCAGCCGCGAACGGATGCGACCTCAGCAGCCGCAGGAGCAGGCTGAAGATGTCGTTCATGCCTTTGGGCGCCGGCACGTGCGGCGTCGGCTCGCGCGGAGTTCCGCGCTTGCGCTGGACGTCCGCCTCATCGATGAATAGCCTGCTGAGCTCGCTGGCATCGAGCGGGATCTCCGGGGCATTCTCTGGCGGCGGGACGGGAGCGGACCGAGAAACGGCGGCACCCGCCTGGGCATGCCTGGGGATGAGCCTTGCGAGGCGCTCTTGGAGCGGCGGGTGCGTCCCGAAGGGGTCGTGCACTTCTCTGGCCGCCGCCAGAGCGGCGGCCTGCCTGAATTCGGGATCCCTCCATCGGTCCCGGAACTCCGTGAAGGGATCGTTCGCCCCGCCCGCGAGTTGGAAACGGCCCTTCGTGGACTCTGTGAACATCCCCCAGCCTGCGATCACTGCGTGCGCGGCAAGCAGCGCAGCGGCTGTCGTGTGAGCGTCGGTAGTCTCTGCGGCCTTGGCATCGGCCTGGAATTCCTGGCTCCGCGCGGTGGCCGCAGAAAGCCGATGGTAAGCCTTGGTGTAGTGCGATACGAGCTGGTAGTTAGCTTCGCTCACCACTCGGCTCACCGCATTGCGCCGACGGGCCGAGTCACGTCGGGCACGGACCATGGCCAGGCCGTCGACCATTAGACTCGCCGCCACGTGCGCCCGGTAGCAGACCGCACCCGCCCGTGTGTGGCCCCGCCGGTAGTGCCCGAGCTCGTGGCATATCACGGCGTCCAGTTGCCTTGGCGGCAGCGCGTAGAGCAGCGGGATGCCGAGGTACATCCGCCGGGTTACCGGGAGCAGGCCGAGCCAGCGGGTTTCTTCCACGACTCCGGCGTTGGGCTCGGCTGTCAGCCGGAGTTCCGCAGGCGGCCGGGTTCCGGCACTCCGGGCCAGGCAGTCCACCCGGTCCCACAGGCGGCCTGGGTCCTCATCCCGGCTGACGGCAGCCGAAGCGTCTCGCGGCGACCCGGTCACGCCGAGCATCATGAACACCGTGTACAGCAGCGCCCACAAGCCCGGCAGCACCAGAATCAGGTAGTACAAGCTCGGGGCGGGACTTCCGGTCGCGATGTAGTTGAAGAAGGGCAGGAGGAACAGCGCAGCGAACACCAGGGCAGCAGGAATCAGGCAAAGGCCGATCAGCAAGGCGATGGCCAGCAGGGCGCGCAGTGTCGCGATCATCGGGCCCTCCGCCTGCGGGGACCGGCTACCCGGGCGGCGACGACGGCCCGGACGCGTTCCATGCGCGCCAGGTCGGCGGCGAACGCCTCGCGCAGTTCGGCTTCGCTGCCGTGCAGCAGGCTCGTGAGCTGGTCATGCTCGTGCCGCGTCGGGCAGGGAAGGGAGCTTGCGGTCCCACGCCTGGCAGAGGCGGCTGGCACGAACTCGTCGGTGCGGTCGGCGCTAGGCCCAGGCCTGATTCCCAGGGCGTCCCGGAGACGGCGACGTGCCCGTTCGAGGTGCGTCCTGACTGTGCTCGGTTTCATGCCGAGCTCCTGCGCGATCTCCTCACAGGTAAATTCCTGGCAGCGCAGGATCAGCACCGCCCGCTGCTTTGGCGGCAGCAGCGGGAACAGGTCGAGCACCATGCGTACCTCTGCGGACAGCTCGGGGTCTGTTGGCCGTTGTGGCACCGGTCCACGCGTTTCAGCGCTCCGACGGTGCCGCCAGCGGTGGTGCTCTTTGGCTAGGCGCTGCCGGACGATCCTGCGTACGAACGCATCCTTGGCTTCGTAGCCACTGATCCGGTCCCAGCCTTTCGCCGTTGCCGCATACGCGTCCGCTGCTGCCTGTTCCGCATCGGCTACATTCCGCGCGAGGAACCGCGCGTAAGTGAGGACACGGTCGTATGTCTCGGCATAGAAGCCCTCAAACCCGGGGGGCAGGGCTATGCCATCCTGCGCGTGGTCAGTCACCATGGCTTCTCCTGCGGCTGATCAGTACACGGATCTCCGGAGGGGCGCTCCGCTCCCGAAGCAAAGCCACCACGTCACGGGCAAGCTGCACGACGCTGAGCGTCAAGCTGAGAACAGTTGGAACTCCCACCAGCAACCACTGCCTTCGCTTGCTGCGCGCCGGTGATGTTCATCGGCGCTCTCACCCGTAACAGGCCCCTGGACGCTGCTGCGTCTACAACGGCGACGAGATTTTGCAAAAGGCGCATGCTTATGCCCAGTCCCAGGACAGCAATCCCTGCCAGGTACGCAAGGCCATCCGCCGGGGCTTGCGCCCGCTCAACCCTTGTATGCCATCCCTGAAGAGGGAATCCGACGGAGAACACCTTAACCACCCCAGGTAGCCCCTGCGGCCGAACCGGGGCAATCCAAGTCGGCTAAGGGGAGCGACTGGCAGGTCATGCAGCGGCACCGTCACCCGCTATGCCAGTCAGGCCCCGGCCGCAGCCGCCGCAGCCGCGCTGGCCGGTTTCTCAGTCACCCGACTCCTTCCTTTCGGGCTCCTCGCGGCGCGTCTCGCGGACTTCTCCGGTCTCCCGGGGGATCGTCATGGCAGGTCCCGCCGCCCGAAGTCAAGCAAGCTAACAACCTGGTGAGCCGTCTCCGGTCCAATACAGGTGCCTATGTCCACACCTCATCCGCCAGCGGCGCCCTGTTCAGTTCTGCTTGCCGCCCCCGCCAGTCTGGCAGGACCCGGTCCATTAGCTCCGTGAACCGGTCCCCGTGATTCCGCTCGACCAGGTGCGCTAGCTCATGCACCACGACGTACTCCAAGCACGACGGCGGTTTCTTTGCCAGCTCAAGGTTGAGCCAGATCCGCCCGCTCTCCCGGTTACAGGACCCCCACTTGGTCTTCATCCGCTTGATCCCCCAAGCAGCCGCCCGCCGACCGACCACCGGCTCCCAGATGGCCAGGAGTGGCGGGATGGCGCGGCGCAACTCCGCCCGCTGCCACGGGTGCAGCACCCGTTCTCGCGCCTCCCGGACTGAGCCCGAGCCAGGACCGGTCCCCGAGCCGGATTCAGGGGCAGATCCGCAACCGGCGCCATCTCCAGAAGGAGAGCCAGCGCCAGATGACACGTACAGCAGCAGCCGGTCGTGGTCCAACTCCACGTGCGCTCGCCCCGGCCGCTCGATAACCCGCAGCCGCCGCCGGACACCCCAAACGTAGTGCGACTCCCCGGAGACCATCTCGCGCTGGGACTGCCGCTCGGCCTCCTGGAACTGCCGTTGCTGCTCCCTGATCCAGGTCAGCCGTGCCGCGATCGCGTGCCGGACCCGGTCCTCGTCGAGCCGCCGGGGCGCGGCAACGCGGACGGCCCCGTTGGGCGGGTGGACGCTGATATGTAGGTTCTTGATGTCCTTGAACGTGACGGCGACATCGATCCCACGGATCGTCAGCGTGGCCTTGGAAGAACTCTTAGCGGTACTCATCCCTCGCCTTTATGAGCTCGAACAACTCGTCAAGGCGATCGAAGCTGTTCCCCAGAGTCTGCCGGAGGGCGCGCCTGAGCTGCAGCTCCTCGATGAACTTCTCCGTGGCCTCGTCGTCGGACAACTCCATAGAGGAGGAACCCGAGGAACTGGAGGATGATCCGGGCGCCCGGAACTTGTGGATCAGCGAGCAGACCAGCCGCTCCGTCGAGCCGTTCAGCACCGCGAGCAGGTTGGAACCTCCGGACGTCCGGTAGATGTCTTCCCGGACCCCTTTGAACACTTTCTCGATCTGCTCGTCCAGCTCGGTCCGGTCTGTCATCAGCAGCACCCGCGCCTCCGGGTCCTGCTCCAGCAGCCATTTCGCCAGCCAGACCATCGTCAGCGACTTGCCGGACCCCTGGGTATGCCAGATGATTCCGCCCTCACGCCGCCGCATCCGCTCCTGCGCGGCCCGCACCCCGAAGTACTGGTTCGGCCGCGCAGTCTTCTTGATCCCCGCGTCGAAGAGGATGAAATCATGGATGATCTCCAGCAGCCGCTGCCGCGACGCCAGCACCGCGAGCCCTTGGCCCAGCGGGCCTTCGACGCCCGCCGTTTCCGCGGTTACCTCGGCACGCGTTCCAGGGTCAATGTCCGAGAGCAGCCGCCAGCGCAGCCAGTACTTCTCCGGAGTGTCGATCAGCCCGTATGAGAGTCCCTCGGAGTCACTCCCCGCCAGCACGAGTTGCACCGTGGTGAAGAACTGCCGGATGTACTCCGGCTTCTGGTTCCCGATCGTCTGGCGAATGCCCTCCGCGACCGCCACCGTGGACCGTTTCAGCTCCAGCGTGACCAGCGCGATCCCGTTCACGTACAGCACCACGTCCGGGCGCTTCGTGTGCTGCGGCCCGGCGACTGTGACCTCCTCCGCGAACGCGAAGTCGTTGGCATCCGGGTTCGCCCAGTCGATCAGGTGGACCGTCACGTGCGGGGCACCCGCCGACTCCTGGGCCTTCACCCCGTACCGCAGCAGCCCGTAGACCTCCCGGTTCGCCTCGAACAAGTCCCGCGACCCGCCCAACGCCGCGGCCCGCTGCAGTTCCCGGACCGCCCGCGTGATCAGAACCTCGGAATAACTCCGCCTACGGAGGTTCGCCGTCAGCAGCTCCACCTCGACGTTCGCGTTATTCGCCCGGTACTGCCAGTCCCCGAGGTACTGGTAACCCAGCCGCTCCCGGAGAAACCGGACAACCCGGTCCTGTGCGGCCCGCTCCGGCTGCCCGACATCACTCATGCTGCACTACTCCTGGATGGCAAGCCGGGTACGCCCGGTAAGCAACTGCTGCATCATGCCCTGCTCAACGTCCCGGGCCTTGGCAAGACGGAGACGGAGGGCATCGATCTCGTGATCAACCTCGGCGAGGACCGCAGAGATCGCTCGCTGCTCCCCGATTTCCGGCAAAGGTATCTGGATGCCAAGGAGAGCAGGGCGAGATATGTTCTTCATGCTGCCGCTGGTCCCGGTGGAGATCTCGCGCATTCTCTCGCGATAGTGGTTGCTGCTCAGCAGGCAGCCGAGCCAGTGCATGTCGACCTGGCCCGACTTCTTCCCCGTGGCAAGCCACAGCCTGTCCGGAAGGAACAGCGTCGGTTGATCCGCGGCGAGGATCTCATGCGTCGCCGTGAAGCGGCGGTCTTGAGCGAGGCAGCCGCCCGGCGAAGCGCAGTCTGGCAGGAACCAGCGGCAAGCCGACGAGCCGAACGCGCCCCACGACAGCAACTTGAGATGGAGGCCGGTCAATGAACGACCACGTGGTTCGGCAGTGCGACGTCGATGTCGTCCGCGAAGATCCGCCACCAGCTGGGACGGCGATCGTACGGCCGCAGCAGCACGTTATGGCTGTACGGAAGCGTCATCTGGAGCAGTTGGCTGCCCGATCGCACGGCGCGGAGTCCAGGTCGGCGCGAGCCTGGAGTTGGGCACTCGGCGAGACTCCGGTCGCGCCAGTCACAGATCGGGTGACGATCGTACCTCCCACCAAGGCGGACATTCGGGCCGAGATCGCCGTGGCTGGCGAAAGAGCATTGAACGGTGAACGTGAGGGCCGCGCTGACGGCGCAGCAACGGTCCTGCGCTGGCTTATAGGCGACGAGGATCATCTGCCAGTGCGCGGTCCCGACCGAGGCGAGTTGGTCGGCGGGTTCGGCGAGGTCGTACGCTCACCCGCCGAGATCGAAGCCCGGCTCGCAACGGTGTCATCGCATAACCAAGTGACCCGTATTGCTCCTGATGACTCCGACTACCGCGCCGGAGTCGTGGCCACGCTCCGCTGGCTCATGAGCAGACAGGTCTCTGCGCCGATCTCAGGGACTCTGACTCCTGAGCTAACGACGCGTGACCTCAAGCTGGAACGCCTGCACGGACAAGATCTAACCGAGAGACACGGCAAACTCGACCGACAGTCGCCCGTCGATCAGCTACTCATTGGGTGAGAGTAGAGTCATTGACTGGCTCCTCGGCGAGATTGCCATCACAGGTGCCGATCACTGATCTGATCAGAGGCTAAGCAGTGACTTCTGGTCAGACGTCAGGATCAGAGACTCGTGCCGAATACGCCCTAGTGTCATAGTTTCGCGGATTAGCTCCTTCCACACGAGGAGGGCGGACCAGGATGGCTCGACCGATCTTTCTCCTGCAGGTCCGATCAGCTATTCCATGCGCGAAGTGCTTTAGTAATTTCAATGAACGAGCACGGCGGAATCTGAGGTGCTCGGCTCTGCGCAGTGTAATGACGGTATCAGGCGCAGCTCACAATGCTGGAAAGCGCGGGAGTTCAGTTCATCAGTGTCAAGCTGAGCAGCGGTCGATGTCGGCACCTCTCGGCAACCTTACACATGGCGGGGCCACATAGGAAGGGACAGCGCGGGAAGAAGAATATGAGTCATTAAAACTGTCGCGCTAAGTACGCAGTCGAATTCGAGCGAGGTGGGGTATGAATACCGTCGAGTTGGAGCAACGACTTGAAGCGGCATCCGAGACCCAGTCGTTCGAAGTCAAGGCATCAATGGTTTGGGACCATAAGTCCCTGGCGAAGGACATCCTGGCGCTCTCCAACATCCGCGACGGTGGCGTGATCTTGATCGGGATTCAGGACGGCACATTCGTTAGACAGGGCGTCGACGAAACTGTTCGTGCAACGTACGATGTCGACATCATGCGCGATCAAATGACTCAGTACGCGGATCCACACGTAGATTTCTCGGTCTCATTCCCAGCGGATTCCGCAGGTAAGGTGTACGTCGCAATTGAAGTGGCGCCATTTCGAGAGGTGCCTGTTATATGCCGAAAGGATTCTGCTGATACCAGGGCTGGTGCGATTTATTTTCGGAACTCGAACCGGCGGATCGAGTCTGCACCTGTGAGCAATTCATATGACATGCGTGACATCCTGACTGTCGCTGTAGCTCGGACAATGCAACGCCTAAGGGATCTTGGAGTACACGTCACTTCCGGATCTGACGAATTTAGGGCCCGACTCGATCAAGAACTCGGTGGGCTATGAAGGCGAGTCTAGTCGAAAGCATTCGTTCCCGTGGCTATTGGCGCGTGAACTTCCAACCGCTCCGGCCAGCCGTGAATGGACCACTTTCGCTGCATCAGTGCAGCCATGTAGTCCAGAGCAATGCGGTTCGGTTGAGGGGTTGGGATTACCCGCACTTCCCTCAAAGGAGCGCAGACGACTCGGGTCTCGACCGTATGAACGACTATGTTCAGGGTTGGATTGACTGGAGTGGGCATCGCGAATTCTGGCGAATGTATGCTAGCTCACAGTACCTACATTATCGAGCGCTATATGAGGATTGGACCGAACTTGAGCACCTTCCTGCATCTGCGCGCAGGCCAACTGGAATTCCGGATGACAAGCCATTGCTCGGCGTCGTGGGAAATCTGTGGTTGATCGCGGAGATTGTCGAATTCATGTCGAGGTTGGTGACCTCGGGAGGTTTGTATGAGGAGGGCTTGCGGTTGTCTCTTCAACTTCACAACGGTTCCACTGGCCGTGCACTTTCCCTTGACGATCCCTCACGCTTCGGTTTCTCGTACGCGCGCACAACAGAAGCAGCCCTGATTGACTTCAATAAAGATTTGTCAGCAGCAGATGTGGTGGAACCTCGCAAACTCGCAATCAAAGCAGCACGTCACGTCTTTGACCGTTTCGGTTGGGTGCCCGCCGACGAACAACTAGAGTCAGACATTTCCAAACTTTATAAACTGCGCTGATTTGTATTTATTCTGTCAATACGCGCGTGACTTAGCGTGCTATCGCATATACTGCCGCAGTGCTTCACGGATCTGACTACCGGGCCGTTGCCATAAGGAACTGAGGCTGGGTGAAGTCGGCGCCTGGACTTTTCCTTGGCGCAGCGGTTGCTCGACATGTCGCAGCTCGATACCCGCATAGTGATTATTAGAACCCGGTAGTGCATTATCGCTGTGATGTCCAGCCGCAGGTCAAGATTTCTAACGCGACCCCAATGCTTTGGGTCGTTGTGGATCGAAATCGCAGCTCTGCTCGGTATTGACCGTTCACTTGAACCTAGACTCAACGAGCTTTCGTATGTTGCGATCGAGAGCAATCATCGCATTTCGTCATGACGTTGCTGACGCGATGAATGACACCGGGTGCCCACCTATCGTGCCAGTCGCCGGCATCCCTTGGCGTTGGACGCGTAGTTAGGTACGTAAGACTCCAGAGTTGGTATAGCCAGGTCAGCTCCCACCTCGCTTCTGGATGGTTGGGCCAGCAGGGCTTGATGTGGTCGGCTAGGTGGCCGGGATACTGCTGACGTAGAACCGTCTCGACCCAGTCGTACAGTTCGGCGAATTTGGTCTCGCGTTCTTCGTCGCTCATGGTGAGCCAGAACCATCGGGCTGGTGATGCTTCGTTCTCGGTGTCGAGGATGGTCAGGATCTGGCGGATCTGCTGGCGGAGTTCGCCTAGGTCGGCGACGGTTCGGGCGTGCTGGCGCTGGGTTCCGGCCAGGTCGTCGAGGACTGGTGTCGGAGTTCTTCGATCTCCCGGCGTAGCTGAACTACCTGAATGGCGAGGGCCGCGACCGAGGCTGGCTCGGCGCGGCCCTCTGGCTCGTCAGTCATGCGCTCGCTTCAGCGCCAAGGTCCACTGAGCGCGAGCGCGTTCGCTCGCGTTCGGAGGTCAGGGTGAACCAGGCCGTCTTCCCTCGCGGGCTCGTGGTGAAGCCACTGTCAGTGGCGAGTGCTGCGACCACATGCAGTCCGCGCCCGCGCTCATCGCCGGACTCGGCGACAGACGGTTCCGGTAGCGCTGGGTCGGGGTCGGTTACCTCGCACAGGACGCCGCGCACGCCCGTGGGTTCGGTGTGCTGACGGATGGTGAGCCCGATAGGCGACCCATTGGTGTGCTCGGCCGCGTTGGCCACTAGCTCGGATGCCAGGAGTTCGGCGTCGTTGCTCAGGTTTCGCAGGCCCCACGAGCTGAGCACCTTGCGGACTGTGAGCCGAGCCTGGCGTGGCGCGCGGAGCGTGGACGGCAGATCTGAGTGAACGGTCTGCCAGACCGGAGGCTGAGATGCGGTACCGCCTTCTGCGTGCGCCGCGCCCTCATGCTCGATGCTCATGACGGGTCATCCTGGTCGTCGGAAGGCTGCCACGGTCGCTTCGGGTGCGGGTCGCTGTCTGGGCCATTGGGTGGCCAGCGAAACCCTTCCCCGCCGCTCGACGTCGGCGGGCCGGATTGCTCGGGGCCTTCCGTGTCGCTCGGCGGAACCGACTCGTCCGATTCAGGTGACGCAGCTCGCTCGATGATGGTCGACCACGACGATCTCGACCAGCCTGTGCTGTCGCCTGAGGCTTCGATCGACAGCTGCATCGGCGGGGCGTTGCGGCGTGCGCGCTGGTAGTCGCCCCGCCGCCAGGCCATGCGAAGCCGGATGATGACGGGGGAGAGGTTGCCTCGGACGACGAGCGCCCGCCGGTCAGGCAGCGTGCGGAGCAGTTCCGGCGGCAGGACGCGCACTGGCTGGTAGGTCCAGGTCCGCTTCGCGGTTGCCGACGTTGTCGATGGTGCGGCTGGCGGAGCGGACGTCGATCTCGCCGCACAGCACCGATAGGCCCTCTAGGGTGTCGGCGTCGCTGATGCCGCCGAGGATGACCTTGACCCCGGCGGTGTCCCAGATCGAGCGGGCGCCGGTCTCGCCCCAGCGTCCTTCGAGCTGGGCCAGGCCGTGGCAGATGGCCGTGATGAGAATGCCCTTGCCTGCACTGTCGGCCATCCACAGCGGCAGCGGGACGGGGCAGATCTGGGTGACCTCGTCGAGCGCGAGGTGCATGGGCGGGTCGAGCCTACGGTGTGGCTGTAGCGACCCGGTGAACGCAGCTCCATCGTGCACGTACTCCGTGAACGCGCGGAACAGCGGCGCGATCGGCGCGTCCTCGCGGCCGGCTCGAGCGGTGTGGAGTGTCGGCCCGATGCGGTGACGACGGTGACGGTGTGCCTGGTCAGCGACGTCGGTGAGTCGTCGATCTTGTGGCATATCGATGACGGCGTGGCCATTGCTTCGAGTACTCTCACTGCGGCTCAGCCGGTGATCGATCGGGCTGATGCGGTGCTCGTGACCTTTGAGATGCCGTTCGGCCCCTTGTGTGACCTGGTTCGGGCCGGGCGGGAGGCTGGTGCCCGGGTGGTAGTGCAGCCCGCTCCGGTGTACTACGACCCGGCGCTGGCCCGCACCTTGCCGTGGGACTGCGTGGATGTGCTGGTGCCGAACCAGGACGAGGCTCGCGCGCTGCTGGCTGGTCCGGGCGCGGCGGAGGTTCCGGCCGGGGAGCTGGCTCGGGCGGTGGCGATGGAGACCAGTGTGCGGACGGTCGCGGTGACGCTC
Source organism: uncultured Actinomycetota bacterium (assembly GCA_963737865.1). Lineage (GTDB taxonomy): Bacteria > Actinomycetota > Actinomycetes > Streptosporangiales > Streptosporangiaceae > Chersky-822. The sequence goes on from CAVTUG010000004.1 coordinate 343,119, forward strand.
GGCGCTTCGGGATGCGTTGTCCACGCGGGCGGAGTCAGCCACCCGTATCCGGCGCACGAGACGGCGGTGGTGGATGCGACCGGGGCGAGCGATGCGTTCACGGCGACGCTGGCTGCTCACCTGACCGCTGGGGCGGCTGTGCCGGAAGCGGTCGACGCAGCCCAGCGGGCAGCTGCGCTCGCGATCAGCTCTGCTGGCGGCTACGAATCAATGCCGAGATATTAATTTTGCTGCTGGCATGCGGTCGCTCTCGGTAGTGGGCGATCCACTCAGTCGCGGAGACCGACGATCAGGGAAAAGTGCCCGTGTGGATTGACCCTGAGAGTGCCATAGTGAGCATTTAATTACTATGACTCGACTCGCCCGTTACGGGAAATTTGCCTTGTTTGGTATCGGTATTCCGTATTCCATGATAGTCGGACAACGCGCCGAGAATATTTAGCTATATCATTATGGCTACGGCTGAGGCTGAGAATTCTGCTGGTTCGTACTGGGGGAGGGCGAAGTGGCCATGCCTCCGTTGGAGCTTGCGGGCAGGATCAGTGCTGTCCTGCGGGACATCGTTGCAGAGTGCGGGCCGGAAGTGCTTTCGAATCGCGACAGGATGGAAGGCATTCTCAAGGACATCCTCCCTCCCAGCGCGACTCCGGTCATCAGAGCCCTGAACGAGGCAGTGGACGCTGGCGTCGCAGAGATGCTTCGCGAGTACGTTGGTCAGGGCATGGTCTACGACACGGCCGCCAAACTGACTTCATCGGCCTTTGCCATGAAGACGCTGTATTCCACTGAAGTTCGCGACTGGCTTGTGGGTGAACTCGGCGCAGCGTTGCGTCTGAGACCTGAGCCAGAGCCGAGGATGCCCACGGTCGTGGTCTCGCCGACCGGAGAACCGACTTTGTTGGCCCCGCCGGCCTCCACTCGACTCGCGCAGGCACTCCCCAACGAGCCCAGATTGGAGCGCGGCAGGCATCGGCGGCCATCTGATCGTGAGCCCGCGGATACGCAGGGAGCGTCACTCGCGTCTAGTGAAGTCGATCAAGTTGCTCGGGGTGCCAAAACCGCTGCTGCCAGGAGAGTTGAGGCCCTGCCGGTCGAGCACGACGCACCGCTACCGGCAGCGTGGCCGATCGCTGTTGCGCGCCTTGCGGATGCGAGTCTTTTGCTCAACAAAGGCAATTTCGGAGGTGCGGAAACCGCGTTCCGTCGTTGTGTAGCAATAGCGCCGCACGAGATCATAGCGCATGAGGGTCTTGTGGAAATACTGATAGTGCAGAATAAGCTTGACGAGGCTGAAATTGCTGGACAGGATGCGGTTCGCCAGAATCCGAAAAGCGTCGAGGCGCATGCGATGCTGGCTCGCGCTCTGGTAAAACTTGAATGCTATCACGAAGCTGTAATTCACTATGAGAAATCGATCCGGCTATTTAGGGGAAATGATCATTCTGCGCGAATTCTGCTAGAGCTGGGCACTATCCTAATCGAGCTTAAGAAGTACGAAAAGGCGGAGCCAATATTTCGGGAGGCCGTTCGCCTAGTGCCCGGCAATGCTGACGCCCATGCGGGCTTTGGAGAGGTGCTGGGCAATCTAAAGAAATATGGCGAGGCGGCAATAGCCTTCAGGCGGGCAGGCAGGAATGAAGATGCCCTAGATGCTTACCGCGCCGCGATCAAGTGCGATGGCAGTGAAATCTCTCTTCGAATAGAGATGGGAGAATTCCTGGTGTGGTTGCGTCGCTACGACGAAGCGGAGAGCGCGTTCAGGGGAGCTGGCTATGCTGACAAATCGAATGTAATAGCGCTAATTTCCCTCGGTAACTTGCTAGCATACCGACGCCGAATATCTCAGGCGATGGAAGTCTTTCGCCAAGCAATCGCGAGAGTCCCAGAATCCGGTGCTGCCTATGCTGGGCTAGGTCACGCCTTCTTGCTCTGTGGTCGCTACAGAAAGGCGATAAGCACACTTCGCGAGGCCCTGAGTCTTGACCCTGGACTCGTGGTCGCTCGAGCGTACCTCGGACTAGCGCTGATGGGCCAGCAGCGCTACAGCGACGCTGTGGCGGTGTGCCGGGAGGCTGTCAGCATGGGCTCTGGCGTAATCGAGCCGCAACTCGTCCTAGGTCGGGCACTGCTTAGCCTGGGACACTATGACCAAGCAGAATCCGCGTTCAGGCATGCGATTAACCTCAACGCGGACTGCGCAGATGCCCATCTCGGGCTTGGGGACACCTGCCTGCGCCGGCGGTGTTATAGAGACGCGGAACGTGCCTTCTGCAGCGCGGCCGACGCCTATAGATACAGGATAGAGCTGGAACCCGTTTCAGCTGACGCCCACCTCGGTCTCGGCGATGCTTTGATGGGTCTGGGCATTTTTAATGAATCAGAAACGTCGTTCTTGAAAGCAATTGACCTCGATTCCAACTATGCGGATGCATATAGAGGACTTTACCTGATTCATTGTCGTCAGGGCAACTATGGCGATGCTCTCCGTGTTGCTTTGGGTGCTTTGATAGCGCACTCAAGGTCGATTTTCCAGATATCTGCCACTACTCAATAGTCTACTAGTTATATAACTATTGGGCTTGTAGAATGGCACCCAAAATCTGACGCGTCGCAGGCTATGGGCGAAGATTGGCTAGAGGGCGCACGGGGGATGTTCGGCATGGCGCTGGCCTGATTGACCTCGGAAGACTAAGGTCTGCTGAACCGCGAGGGAGCCGGACGCGATCCGGCGAGCCTGCGGCGGACGCACGCGGCCAACCTCCAGTTGTTCGACAGCGAGCGCAAGTTCAAGCTGTAGCGTGAGCACCCTGATCATGGGATGAGCGCCACCGAGGTCGACACTTACATCCGGCGGTGAGTCCGGTCTCGCCGTGCGTGCTCACTAGTTCGTACGCATGGCGGTACGAGATGACTGCGGCGACTGCGGCGACCGCTAGGGCGGTTGTGAGTCGGATGAGCGTGTCCGTCATCGCAACTCCGATCGCAGTGCGACGACGATCGGGCTATCGGTTGGATGGCCCATCTCAAGTAGTTCAGTGATAGTCAGGGCGGTGGTCGTCTGATCTCGGGTGAAGAACCTTGGCCAGTGGGACACCTCCCACCAGCCGTCATGCCGTCGTGCGGCATGGGCGATGACTGCGCCGTCGACCTCAAGTGCCATCTGGTGTTCGTTGATCTTGATTGGCATCTTGCCTCACCTCCTGGGGGGTGAGGTCCGGAAAGCCAGTGACTAGCCGAGTGACTACGGGGTCCGACCGCATCCTGTAGAGTCAGATGCGGTCGGACTCGCGTCCGGCAGGAGCCGCAGGTCACGCGACCTTCTGCTACCAGACTGGACGAAATCGTCAGGAATGGCATGCAAGAGGTCTGGAGTTCGAATCTCCATAGCTCCACTTCACGCGAGGACATGATTCCGAAGACCTCGTCGGACGATCTGGGGCCGGTGTGACTTCAGCGGGCGGCTTGGCCTAGGGGGCTCGATGGGGCGACCGGTGCCGTTCATCAGCCGGGTGCGCCTGCGGAACTTCAAGAGCATCGCCGACTGTGATGTGCGGCTGGGTCCGCTGACCTTGCTGGTCGGCCAGAACGGCAGCGGCAAGAGCAACTTCCTGCAGGCGTTGTCGCTGCTTGGGCGGGCGCTGTCGACGACGCCGCACGAGGCGGTCAATGGTCTGGGCGGGCCGGGTGAGATCGTGCGGCGGGTGCCCGGGCCGGCGGAGTCGTTCAGTATTGACGTCGAGGCGCGTTGGCTCCGGGGTTCGTCTGGCGGGCTGGTTGTCGCCGAGTACGGTTTTGAGATCGGGTTCCCGGATCGTCGCGGGCTGCGGCCGTTTGAAGTGCTTCGTGAGAGCTGCGTGGTGCGCTCTGAGGACCGGGAGTGGAGTTTCAGCGCGGTCCGGGGGTCGGTGCGCGAGGAGGGACGGGTTCTGCCCGCTTCGGGTATCGGGGCTGACCGGCTGTATCTTCCGGTGGCGGCGAGCCGGGCGCAGTTCAGCCCGCTGCTGCTCGGCCTGGCGGGCATGCAGTTTTACGGCCTGGCTCTTGAATCGCTGCGTGAGCTGACGAATCCGTCGCCGGGCGCGGTCCTGGAGCGCAGCGGGGAGTATCTCGGTGAGGCGCTTGCCGCGCTCCAGGCGGTCCGCCCTGAGCTTAAGGAGCGCGTGGATTCGTATCTGAGCGCGGTGGCACCGGGGATTCAGGGCGTCGACCGGTACTCGGCCGGCCGGTACGTCGGCGTCGCGTTTCGTGCGGTCCCGGCGGGAACGGGCGAGGAGATCGAGTTCGGCCCGGAGGCGGTGTCGGACGGGACGATCAGGGCAGCGGGCGTTCTCGTGGCGTTGTTCCAGCTTGCGGCCGTGGACGGGCGGATTCAGCTCGTCGGGATCGAGGAGCCCGAGATCGCGCTGCATCCTGCGGCGGCCGGTGTGCTGTTTGACGCGCTGACCGAGGCGAGTGAGCACGTGCAGGTTCTTGTGACAACTCAGAGCCCGGATCTGCTCGATCGCGATGACGTTGATGTCTCGATGGTGCGGGCTGCGGTCATGCGGGACGGCTTGACGGTTATCGGCGGGGTAGACAAGGCGAGCCGTCAGATTGTCCGGGACAAGCTCTATACCCTCGGAGAGCTTATGCGCGGCAATCAGCTGTCCCCCGATAGCGGGGCGGCGGAGCGGGAGGCGTGAGTGGCGTGGACCCAGCCCGTCACCATTGCTTCGATCGTTGAAGGCGAGGGTGAGGTCAAGGCGCTGCCTAAGCTGCTATTCCGGCTCGCCAGAGAGTTCTCGGTCCATGATCTGCGGGTGCCGGAGCCGATGCGAGTGCCCAGGGGCAGGCTGGTGGCGGCAGGTGAGATCGAGCGCGCGGTCTCGGCGGCTGCCGGCCGCGTCAGCAGCGCTGGCGGTGTCCTGGTAATTGCCGATGCAGACGACGACTGCCCGGCTCAGCTTGGACCCGGCCTGCTCGGACGCGCCCGGCGGGCGCGACCTGACCTCGCTGTGTCGGTGGTCCTGGCGAACCGTGAATTCGAGTCCTGGTTCTTGGCTGCGGCGGAATCGCTGGCTGGCAGGCACGGGTTTCCGCAGGACCTGACTCGGCCGCCCGACCCTGAACGAATCAGGGGTGCGAAGGAATGGCTCAGCCGGAGCCGGCGGGGCGGCCGGCCCTGCAGGCCAACTGTGGATCAGGCGTTGCTGTGCTCAGCCTTTGACTTGAAGCAGGCTCGCGTTCACGCGCCATCCTTCGACAAGTTCTGCCGCGACGTGGAATCGCTGCTTGCTGCGAACACAAACCCCAGGCCCGCGCCCTGAGCGGCTGCCGGATGTCATCCCGAAAATGCGGTGCCGGGTCGAGTGGAAGTTCCGCAGTCCCGACGATAAGGAGAGCGCCGACACTGCTGACCATGACCGCCTCCGAGCGCATGCGCGCGCTGGGCATCGTCCAGGAGGGCGATTCGAATCTGGGTGAGGTGGCGCGCCCGTCTGAGCTTCCCGCCGAGGCGGAGGATGCGCGTCGGGTCGTGGTCAACCTCGCGAAGGGCATGGAGCCGATTCCGGTGCCGGCCTATCGGGGCATCGGCAAGCAGTGGAGCTATCCCGGAGTCGGCGCGTGAGTACGAGGTCCGGTTGGTGCGGACGTCGCCTGGGGGCAAGGCGCTGAATCAGGCGGTGGCCCTGGCCAGGCTCGGCGCCCTGGTCGATGCCCTGGGTGTGGTCGGCGGGGATGCGGTCGGCCGGGACCTGATGGCGATGCTGTCCCGCGAGCGGGTCGGCTCGAGCGGGGTGGAGTGCCGTCCCGGCGCGGCGACGACTGTGACGGTGTGCCTGGTGAGCGACGTAGGTGAGTCGTCGATCTTGTGGCATATCGATGAGGCTGTCGCTATCGCGTCGGGCACTGTCACGGCGGCTCAGGCGGTGATCGACCGGGCTGATGCGGTGCTGGTGACCTTTGAGATGCCGTTCGGCCCGATGCGCGAGCTGCTCCGCGCTGGGCGGAAGGCTGGTGCCGGGGTTGGTGGTGCAGCCCGCTCCGGTGTTCTACGATCCGGCGCTGGCCCGCACATTGCCGTGGCAGTGCGTTGATGTGCTGGTGCCGAACCGGGACGAGGCTCGCGCGCTGATGGCTGGCTGGTCCGGGTGCGGCAGAGGTCCCGGCCGGGGAGCTGGCCCGGGCCGTGGCCCTGGAGACAGGGGTGCGGACGGTCGCGGTGACGCTCGGCGCGTCAGGCTGTGTCGTCCATGCGGACGGGGCCAGCCGCCGGTATCGGCGCACGAGACGACGGTGGTGGATGCGACCGGGGCAAGCGACGCGTTCACGGCCACGCTGGCCGCTCACCTGACCGCCGGGACGGTCGTGCCCGAAGCAGTCGACGCAGCCCAGCGGGCAGCCGCGCCCGCGATCAGCTCTCCTGGCGGCTGCGAATCAATGCCCAGATATTAATTAGCTGCTGGCATGCTGCCGGGTGGCGGGCGGCCTGCGAGGAGTCGGGGGCGGTGTGGGGCGGCGGTGAGTCGCCGCGCTGCCGGGGATCGTGGCGGCGGACGGTATTGAGCTTGCGGGCAGCGTCGGGCGTGCGGCCGGTGTTCCTGAACGCGATCACCGGGCACGGGTTCCTGAAGATCATGCGGGCCCGCGTGGAGGTCCGGTATGTGCTTGGGGTTGTGCCGGAGGTTCCTGAGGTGCTGCGGTTCCTGGTCGACGCGACCGGGATGGGGGCGGCGGAGGCGTACAGCACGCTGAACATGGGGGCCGGGTTCGTGGTGATCGTCCGGCCTGGTGATGTCGCGGAGACGTTGCAGGTCGCGCGGGACACTGGTCATGAGGCGATGGTCGCCGGCGAGGTGGTGCCCGGTGGGCGGGCGCTGGTCAGCGAGCCGCTGGGGGCGGAGTATCGCGATGACGACTTCCGGGTCGCTTAGCGTTCCTGTGGTGCGGGAGTCGGTGGCGGCGGCGTTGCCCGCGCTGCGGTGCCTGCAGCGGTCGGTGTTAGGCGTGTACGGCCGGCTGGAGGCTGACCGGGCGCTGGTGTGGACGGTCGAGGCTCGGCGAGCTTGAGCTTGCCCAGGTCGTGCGGCGCGGTGAGGGACCGGAACGGGTCGCCGAGGCGCTCGGGCAGCTGACGGCGTGGATGCTGTGCCTGGCGAACATTCTCGGCACGGACCTCGCCTCGGCGGTGGAACGGGCCGTCGGCGAGGAGATCGACCGGCAGCTCGCTAAGTACGACCGGCTCAAGCCGTATCGGGTCCGGGCGGGTGTCCGGTGATTAAGATCGGGCTGCCCAAGGGGCGGATGACTTCTCAGTCGCTGGAAATTTGCCGTGCGCTGGGTGTGGAGCCGAAGCCAGAGACGCCGCGTTATACCGCGAATCTTGATGGCTGCTCCGTCGGTGTCTACTTTCTCAAGGCGCCGGATGTTGCCCGCTTGGTCAAGGGCAATGTCCTGGATCTCGGCCTGACCGGGGATGAATGGCTGCTGGAGCACGGTGTTGCTCCCGACCGGTGGTGCGTCGAGGCCGGTTCGTATGCGGCGTCGGTGTGCCTGCTGATGGCGGAGCATGATCGTCGTTTGCTTCGGTGGATTCGCTCGGTGGTGACTCCGTATCCGAACCTGGCTCGGGTGCTGCTGGATGACCTGGTGCCGGATCCGCAGATCGTGGCCGTGCGGGGGAGCAGCGAGGGGCTGGTGCCCGATGTGGGAGATGCGTGCCTGGATCTGGTCGAGACCGGGGGCACGGCCGCGAGTCATCAGCTCGTGATCAGGCGGACGTTCCGGCGGGTGACGACGCACGTCGCGTTGTCGGAGAGGTCCCCGGCGTCGGTGCTTGCGCCGGTGTTGCGGGTCATCGAGTCTGTGATGGAAGGTGCGCTGTGATGCTGCGGCTTCGGGTGGCGTCGATCGCGCCTGACTTGAGGTTCGGGCTCGTGGATGGTTTCGCCCAGCCGGGTGACGAGCCCCGGCCGGGCGGAATGCTGGTGACTGGCTGCTTGTACGGGCTGGTCGACGTGCCTGCCTACCTGCGGTACTCCGATCGGGACGCCGGAGATCAGCGTGCCCGGTCTGGCCGGGCTGGGTGAGGTGGAGCAGGAACTGGAACGGCGGATCCGCAGGCGCGGCGAGGCCTAGCCTGATCGATGACCTCAGCCTGGCCGTGATCGCACTCGATGCCGCTGACCGGTGCTTCCGGGAGTCGGGCCTGTGGTCCGGCAATATCTATCTCGCCGGGGCGTCGGCACTGTCCCGGGTGCTCGCGCTGATCGCCGTGGAGCCCGACGACTATCGGGACCCGCTGTCGGTGATGCGGGAGCTGGCGGCGCTGGAGCTGGCCTATCTGTTCCCGATCGCCGGGAAGTTCCGGGCCGGGGAGTACGACGGGCAGGTGCAGTTCAGGCTCAACGGGTGGGGACGGTCGCTGGCTGCGCGCCTGGCGGCGGGCCGCGCGGCGACGGTGCTGTCAGAGGATCTGCGGGGGGAGATCGGTGAGCACCTTGCTGTCGAAGGGGAGCGGTACCGGGCGTTCTTGCGGCAGCTCGATGTGGCTCGCCAGGGCTACGACTTTGATCTGCTTGATGCTGCTCTCGGGCTGCCGATTCCGGTGCTGGTGTGACGCTCGCGGCCAGTCGGAACGGAGGTGCGCGGGCGTGAATGAGTCGCTGACTGAGCCGGGGCAGATCCACTGGGGTGTCATGCTCGCGCAGGGGTGGAAGCTCTCCTACTTGCGGCGCAATCGCGTTCAGGCGGAAATCGCAGAATCCTTCGGCGTATCCCAGTCGACAGTCAGCCGCGCGATATCAGCTATCAGCCCGCTCCTTGAGAAAGCCCTCGCGGGCATCGTGCCCGCGGCCGATGAGCTCGATGAGAAATCCCAGCTCATCGTGGACGGAACCCTGCTGCCCTGCTGGTCCTGGGCTTCCGCTCCGGGCCTTTATTCCGGCAAGCACAAGACCACTGGAATGAACGTGCAGGTCGCCTGTACCCTCGACGGCGAGATCGCATGGATTTCCGACCCCTTTGAAGGGAGCCGCCACGACATGCACTGCATCGGCGAGTCAGATGTTCTTTCCGGAGTGGCTTCCGGTAGATGGATAGCCGACAAGGGTTATATCGGATCCGAGATGATCACGCCTATCAGGAAGCCTGCTCATCGCGACCTGCTGGATTGGGAAAAGGAATTCAATACTGCTGTTAACAGAATCCGCTACATCGTCGAGCGGGCCATCGCGAATTTCAAGACCAGGAGGATCATGCACACCGACTACAGAAGACCTCTCGACACTTTCGCCCAGACGATCTCAATCGTCATCGGACTGTATTTCTACAGAATGAGCGCTGAATAAGCCTCCAGGTATCGCTGAATTGGTTCTCTATTTAGTTGGTAGGATTTCAGGTTCCTGGCTGTGCAGTCTGTCATTTCTGTTTCTGCTGGCATGGCTGGCCTGTCTTGTTGCTGGGATTCGCTTCGGCGGTAGTAGGCATCGAGGTCCTGTTTTCCGGGATTGCGTAGTGCCTGTTTGTCCGGGCTGGACGACGGAGTCGTTGTCTGATGGAATGGTTGCGCGGATTTGTGCCGAGGGAGGGCTGGGGATGGATCCTGTAGCGGTTAGCGGAGTGGTGTCGGCGGTGGTAAGTGGGGCGGCCGGGGAGGCGGGCGAGAAGTTGTGGGATGGTCTGGCGGTGCTGGTTCGCCGACCTTTCCGGGACCGTCATGGCAACGGGGTGACGGAGGTCGCGGCGGTTGGGCAGGCCCGGGGTGATGAGAGCCGTGTGCTGGATCTAGCCCGGGCGCTGGCTGCGCGGGCGGAGGCTGACGAGGAATTCGCTACTGGCCTGCGTGGGTGGTTCGCCGAGGTGCAGCAGGCAGTGGCTGGTGCGGTGGTGTCGAATGTGATCAGCGGCGGGAGTCAGGCCGGGCCGGTGTTCCAGGGCCGGGACTTCCGTAACCTGACTTTCAACTCCGGCCCGCCTTCGTCGGAGTCAGGATGACCGGCGGTGCAAGAAGGTCTTGACGGGAACGTTGCGGTGCGGAACGAGGTCAGTGGCGGCAGCCAACTCGGTCCGGTGTTCCAGGGCAGAGATTTCGACATCACGATCCGGGAGGCGGCGCAGGCGCCGTTAGCCTTTGTGCAGCTGCCCGCCGAGCCGCCCGGGTTCACCGGGAGGGATGCTGAGCTGGTGGTGCTAGCCGATGCTCTTGACCCCAGCACGGGCACTGGTGTGGCGGTGGTGTCGGCGGCGGGTCTGGCGGGGGCGGGGAAGACGGCCCTGGCGGTTGCCGCAGGACACGCGGCCCGGCGGCGGGGCTGGTTCGCCGGCGGAGTGCTGTTCGCTGATCTGCACGGCTATGACTCTGTCCCGATGGAACCGGGCCAGATGCTGGATGTATGGCTGCGCGCTCTGGGGGTGCCTGGGGAGCAGATTCCTGCGGATATGGCGGGCCGGGCGGGGCTGTACCGGTCGGTGCTGGCGCAGATGAGTGATCCGGTGCTGGTGATCGCGGATAACGCGTCGTCGGAGGCGCAGGTGCGGCCGCTGCTGCCCGGGACCGGCCCGCACCGGGTTGTGGTGACCTCACGGGACACGCTCGCCGGGCTTGGTGCCCGGCTGGTTGATATCACTGTCCTGGATCAGGCGGAGGGGGTCGTGCTGCTGGACGGGCTGGTGCGGGCGGCGCGGCCGAGTGATGACCGGGTCAGCGGTGACCTGGTGGCGGCGGGGCGGCTGGCGGGGGTGTGCGGGGGGCTGCCGCTGGCGCTGCAGATCGCCGGGGCGCTTTTGGTAGCTGATCCTGGCTTGTCGGTGGCGGGGCTGGCGGGGGATCTGGAGTCGGAGCGGGGGCGGCTGGCGCGGTTGCGGTATGACGACGGGAGCGGGGCGTCCGCGCCGTCGGTGGCGGCGGCGTTCGAGCTGTCGTACCGGCGGCTGAACCCCGCATTGGCGCGGGTGTTCCGGCTGCTGCCGGCGGTCCCCGGCCCGGACGCATCGACCAGTTCAGTCGCGGTCCTGGCAAACATGCCGGAGTCGGCAGCAAGAGGAGCGCTGGCAGGGCTGGCGCGGGCGCATCTGGCGGAAGAGGTGGTAACTGGCGGGGGCCGGTGGCGGATGCATGACCTGGTGCGCCTGTACGCCCGCCAGCTCAGCGACGACCACGCCATTGCGGATAGCCGGGGGGCGTGCCTGGACCAGCTGCTCGGCTACTACTTGGGTGTGGCCGGGGCTGCTGATGATCGCCTGATGGGCGAGCCGGGTCTGCATGCGCCAGCCGGGTTCGCTAGCCAGGACGACGCGCTGGTCTGGCTAGACGCGGAACGAGGCAGCCTGGTATCCGCAGTGATGACGGCGGCTGAATCGGGTCGCGATCAGGTCGCAGCGCGGCTGCCGCTGACGCTCGGAAACTATCTGGACTGGCGCCGGCGTTTCGACGACAAGATCATGGTCAGCTCGGTCAGCCTGGCCGCAGCGAGGCGGCTGCGTGACCGGCCCCAGGAAAGCTTGGCGCTGGCCAGCCTCGGCCTCGCCCTAGGCGCGGCGGGGCGGTTTGAGGAGGCGATCACCGCTCACCAGCAGGAAATCGCGATCTGCCGGGAATCCGGTGACCGGTGCCATGAAGCTGCGGCGCTCACCAACCTCGGTCTCGCGCTGGGCAGGGCGGGGCGGTTTGAGGAGGCGATCACCGCTCACCAGCAGGACCTTGCGATCTGCCGGGAGCTCGGTGACCGGCATGGCGAAGGCCGGGCGCTGACAGGCCTCGGCCACGCGCTGAGGGAGGCGGGGCGGTTTGATGAGGCGATCACCGCGCTGCAGGACGCCACTGAGACCTACCGGGACGCCGGTAACGGGCGCGGCGAGAGCGCGGCGCTGAACATTCTCGGCCTTGCGCTGCAGGGGGTCCGGCGGTTCGCTGAGGCGATCACGGCCTACCAGCGGAACATTACGATCTGCCGGGAGATCGGTAGCCGCCAGGGCGAGGGCGCGGCGCTGAACAGCCTCGGCACCGCCATGCAAGAAGTTGGGCGGTTCGCTGAGGCGATCACCGCCTACCAGCAGGACCTTGCGATCTGCCGGGAGACCGGTGACCGGCACGGCGAGAGCATGGTGCTGAACAACCTCGGCACCGCTCTGCACGAGGCGCGGCGGTTCGAGGACGCGATCGCTGCCCACCAGGACTTGGCGTCGATCTGCCGGGAGATCGGCGATCTGGATGGCGAGCGCCAAGCCCGGGGAGACGCCGAGCGATCCAGATCCGAACTGGCGAACCTGAAACAGCCCGCGCGCCACGCCCGATGAGCGGGTCGCGCCGCGATCAGGCCCAATCAAGGTGAGCCTCTGACGACAACGGGCTGAACGCGCAATCGTCCTGATCGACCTTATAAAGCACCATTCAATCGGCCTGCGGACCTACTAGCTATGTGCGGCGATACGAATCACGAGCCAAGGGCTCAGATGGAGGCCATGCGACCTCACCTGGCTGCTTGGTGGCGCGACAACGAGGAGAAGTTTCGGTCCTGGGTCTACTGGAAGATCGCTCTGGCAGGGACCCTCTGTCTTGATTGTGGGTGCCGAAAACCTATGCGACCAGGCGATACTCGTGAATCACGCCTCCGGCGTGGTCACGGCGCTGGACCCGGAACTGATCGAGGCGTGTGACAGCTTCGGGCAGCGGGCGCAACGGAGCGGCCTGCTTCAAGGTCCGGTGGGCCGATGGGTGTTATAGAAGCCCTCGTACTCGCGCAGCACCGTCATCAGGTGCCGCTGATTCCAGACCAAGGTCCGGTCCAGCAGCTCACGCCGACAGGAGCCAATCCACCGTTCCATGATCGAATTCATCCGGGGCGCCTGGACCGCTGAGCGGGTCACCTTAGCGCCAACGGCCATGAACACGTCGTCGAACGCTAGCGTGCAGCTGGCGTCCCGGTCGTGAATCACGAACCTCATCCGCGTCCCGGCGTCTTCGAGATCCACGAGCAGGTTCCTGGCCTGCTGGACGACCCACCCCTGCACCGGGTGCTGGGTGGCGCCGAGGATCCGGATCCGGCGGGTACCATGCTCTATGGTCGCCAGTACGTAGAGCTTGGTGCCGTTGAGCAGGTCTGCGGTGAAGAAGCCCAGTGCCAGGATTCCCTGTGCCTGGGAGCGCAGGAACTCGGCCCAACCAGGGCCGTCCTGCCGCGGCGCCGGGTCGATCCCGGCGCGCTTGAGGATCTCCCAGACCGTGGACGGCGCCACCATGATGCCGAGTCCGGCCAGCTCGCCGTGGATCCGCCGATAGCCCCAGGACTCATTCTCCCTGGCCAGGCGCAGCACCTCGGACCGGACCTTGCGGTGCGTCGCCGGACGCCCCGACCTGCCCCGGCGCGACCAGCTGACCCATCGGCGGCGGACGATGTCGCGGTGCCACCGCAAGATCGTGCCGGGGGTGACGATCAGCCGCACGGCCGCGAGGCGCTCGACCGGAAGCGTCACGGCCAGCAGAGCCAGCCACGCCCGGTCCGGCCACGTTAGCCGCGAATGAGCCCTCGGCCGCTCTCGTTCGGCGACGGCCAGCTAGCGCCGCAACATCAAGATTTCCGCGTCTTTCCACCACGACTCCCGCCGCGACAGGCCCAGCAGCGACATCGCTCGAGAAACGACCAGGAAGATCAGCTTCAAGCCCACAAGCCGAAGATCATCCCGCCACCGGACAGGGCACGGCCCGTGCGCCGAGCGCCGACGGCGCTCCGGAGGGCGTTTGCCCAGGTGGCACAGGTTTTCAGATGATGTCGCGGTGCCAGCGCAGGATCGTGTCCGGGGTGAACAGCAGCCGCAGTCTGTGGCGGCGCGCTCTAGGTATCACGCTGAGCAGCGCCGCGAAGAGTGCCCGGTCCGCCCAATTCAGCTTTATGTGGGTGCCGAAAACCTATGCCACCAGGTGATATTAATGAATCACGCCTCCGGCGCGGTCGTGGCGCCGGACGCGGAAGTGGTCGAGGTCGGTGACGGCATCTGGGAGCGGGCGGAGTGGTGCGGCCTGGTCCAGGGTGCGGTGCGGCCGGTGCGTGTTGTAGAAGGTCTCGTACTCGCGCAAGACGGTCATCAGATGCCGCTGATTCCAGATCAGGTCCGGTCCAGCAGTTCACGTCGGCAGCTGCCGATCCAGCGTTCCATGATCGAGTTCATTCGCGGCGCCTGGATGGCGGAGCGGACGACCCTGGCGCCAGTGGCCTGGAAGACGGCGTCGAACGCCGCAGTGAAGCTGGCGTCCCGGTCATGCAGGACGAACTTCACCTTCATTTCTGCGTCTTCCAGGTCCATGAGCAGGTTCCGTGCCTGCTGCGCCACCCACGATCCGACCGGATGCCCGGTGGCTCCGAGAATCCGGATGCGGCGGGTGCCGTGCTCGATGACGGCCAGGACATAGACCGTCGTGCCGTTGAGCAAGTCGGCGGTGAAGAAGTCCAGTGCCAGGATTGCCTGCGCCTGGGATCGCAGGAATTCCGCCCAGCTCGGGCCGTCCCGGCGCGGCGCGGGGCTGATCCCGGCGTTCTTGAGGATCTGCCAGACCGTCGACGGCGCCACCGTGATACCGAGTCCCGCGAGCTCGCCACAGATCCGCCGGTATCCCCACGATTCGTTCTCGCTGGCCAGCCGCAACACCACCGAACGGACCCTGCGATGCGTTGCCGGGCGCCCGGAGCGGCTCCGGCGCGACAGCCGCGCCTGCGGGCGGCGGACGATGTCGCGACGCCAGCGCAAGATCGTGCCGGGAGTGACGATCAGCCGCATCGCCGCAAGGCACTCCGCCGGCACTGTCCTCGCAAGCAGCGCCAGCCACGCCCGGTCCGGCCACGTCAAGCGCGTATGAGCACGAGGCCGCTCGCGCTCAGCTACAGCGAGCTGGTGGCGCAGCATCAGGATCTCGGCGTCCTTCCGCCACACCTCCCTCCGCGACAAGCCCAGAAGCGACACGGCGTGGGTGACAACCAAGAAGATCAGCTTCAAGCCCACAAGCCGAAGATCATCCCACGCCCTGTCAGCCGGGCACTATGGCCGAGCGGCCAGCAGAGCATCAGGCCAGGTGGCACAAGTTTTCGGCACCCACAGGCTAGCGATAGTCAGTCCGATTCGTCATGTTTGTCATTCTCGGGAACGGTTTGTCAGTTTGTTCCTGGTCGGGGGAGGTCTTCCGGCCATGTCTGGTCGGGCGTGTAGTGGCCGCGGAGTGCTTCCAGCAGTGTGCGTGATTCGGTGGTCTCGTGGTGGTCGTCGCCGCGTTTTTCGCGCTGGATGCTTAGAACAATCTCCAGCCCGCTTGCTGCTGTCCGGCGTCCGAGCTGGTCGCGGTTCTG
This sequence comes from uncultured Actinomycetota bacterium, assembly GCA_963737865.1. Lineage (GTDB taxonomy): Bacteria > Actinomycetota > Actinomycetes > Streptosporangiales > Streptosporangiaceae > Chersky-822. The sequence continues at coordinate 358,433 of CAVTUG010000004.1, forward strand.
CCAGGCATGGTAGCCGCTGGCGTAGAGCTGGAGCTGCCTGGCGAGGAGGGTGTCGGAGTGATGATCGCCGAGGGCTTGTGCCCGGTCAGCTGTGGTGTGGCGCCATTCGCTTTCGGCTGCGGCCCATTTGCCTTGCCAGGCGAGGGCTTTCCCGATGTTGTACCGGGCGTCGAGGGTGTCGGGGTGGTCCGGGCCGATTATTTCTTCCCGGTCGGTGAGCAACTGGCGGTAGCCTTGCTCGGCTTCGGCCCAGCGGCCTTGCCGGCCGCAGCACCAGTTGATCATGCACCGGGCGTGGAGGCGGAGGACGCGGGCGTCGCGGCTTTCGGCACCGCCGCTGTGGCGCCGGCGGTCATCTAGCAGGCGGATGACCTCGCGTAGTCCTTCCTCGGCGTCTGCCCATCTGCCCAAGCGGCCTAGGGTCCAGGCCAGCTGCTGGCGCGTGCGCAGCGTGTCGAGACGGGTGGCAGCGTATTTCGTCTGCAGCTGCCGGGCCAAGATGTCCTGGAATGCCGTTGCTGCCTCTGCCGGTGATCCCTGCTCGCGTCGGGCCCAGGCGTGCACGTGGCGCAGACCTAGAACATCCTGGTCATGGCAGCCGAGATTGGCGGCGAGGGTCATGGCCCGCAGTGCGAGCTGCTCGGCACGCGGCTCGGCCTTACTCCAGATGTGTGCCGCGATGCACCGCACCATGCATGTCAGGAGGTTCCGGCGCGCACGCTGGCCGAGGTGGGTGGCGTGCTGCAGGAGCTCTTCGACGTGAGGAGTCAGGATGCGGAAGGACGGCCAGTCCTCGGCGCTTCCTGCGTCCAGCGACCGCGCGAACCCGCAGGCGGCCGATGCTGCACTGCTACGGGCAAGCGCGGGCTCGGGCACGCCTTCCAGTACCGGGCCGCTGTCCATCACTGTCCGGGTTTCCTCGCAAATCGCGGCATGCACCCGGATCACGCGAAGACCATCTTCGGATCTGGATCTCTCGATGAGCCCGGCGGACTCAAGGGCCTTCAGCCCTGCATTGCACCACTCAGCCGGGCTGACCGCTGGCAGCGCCTGGTCTGGATCCAGCAGCCGGGCGAGCGGGTGAGATCCGGTTGCTGGGAGTTGCGGGGACGACGGCAGGACCGGACGGCCAGCGATGATCTCTTCGAGGATGAAACTCGACGGCGCGTAGCATGCCAGCACCCACAGCAACGGCCGTGCCTGGGGAAACCCGGCCAGGCCGAGATCGTTCAGCGACAGTTCAGGGGTATCAGCCTGATCCAGGGCATGCTCGTACTCAGCAAAGGTTCGCCCTGAACCGAAGTCCTCCCGCAGGTGCATTCCGGCGAGCCGCAGCGTCAGCGGCACATACCCCAGCCGCTTGGCTAGCGCCTGCGCTGCCGTGCGGTCTCCGGCTGCGGGAGCCAGGTCGGTGAGGACCTGCGCGGCGGCAGCGGGCGCCAGCGGGCCGACTCTGATCAGATCGGCACCGGGCCAGCTGCCCGTGTCGGCGTCGCGAGAGGTGATGAGCAGGAGACCGCGCGTATTTCTCCGGATCCAGCCCGTGCCGTCCTGCGTGCCCAGCAGCCCCGGGTCATCGGCGTTGTCGATCACCAGCAGCCATCCCGGCCGCTGGAGTTCGACTTTTTCCCACAAGCGGTCGGCGACGTCGCCGAGGTTGGCCACGGGGCTGGTACCCAGACGTGCCCAGTCGGCCTCCCCGACGCCGAGACTACGAGCAACCTTCGCCAGATCGCGGCAGAGCCGCTCCTCGTCAGCGGCGCAGACCCACCATGCCCGCTGCTCCAGCCCTCCGCGCCATGCCATGTCCGCCAAGCTGCGCGCGATGGTCGACTTGCCCATCCCGGCCGGCCCCGCGAGAACCTGCGGCCGCCCGGGGGAATGCCACGGCTCCAGGCCCAGGAAGAGCCGGCGGAGGATCTCGTCCCGCCCACGGACCACTAACGGCAGCCCAGGTCCGCAGGGAAAATCTGACGTTGCGCAGCCTTCCGTCGTCTCAGCCGCTTCCGCGCCCGCCCGGCTACCCGCGACGGGAAAGGAAACCCGCGCTGCTGGTATGAGAGGCCGGGATCCGCGAGCTCGCCGAAGCCGGTCCGCGGCGAGCCACAGGACGGTGAAGCGGGCTGCTTCCTCATCCGGGTCCAGACGTGGGTTATGCCACGCAGCCAGCTGGCGCACGACGCACTCGACCTTCAGCCAGGCCGGCAGGCCATCCCCGCGAAGCAGGGCACCCACCTTCTCATGGCTGACGGTGTCCGGGAAATCACCGTTCGTGATCCCTGCGGCGATGCGGCGCAGACTGGGTTTCCCGGCTCCTTCATATAGGCGGTACAGCGCTTCTACAAGAGCGCGATGCGGCCCGGGAGGGAGACAGTCCTTCCCGGGTAACGAGATTCCCGTCACTGCGGCACCTCCGGCGCCAATCCCAGGTGTCAAAAATCGTCAGCACAACGGTATGGAAAGCCAGCGACAACAGCAACGCACCGTCAATTCCCGCCGATCTTGTGTCAGCAAGTGCACGCGCGCTCAGCTCCCGCCCAAACCTGGAACTAGGCCAGGAACGAGACCCAAGCCGGATGACCTGGCCCTGCCGGCACCCCGGAGGCGACCGTGTACGCATTCACACCAGCCGTGATCACCGCATACCTGCTCATACGCCTGATGAGCGTCGCAACGATGGCGGTGATCGTGTTCGCGATCGCCTGTCCCCTGGTCTGGTCCGGTGACGCCACCCGCCGCGCCCGCGCCCGCGACGCCCTGCTCTTGCTGATCTACCTCATCACAGGCCGCCGGATCCGCTAACAAACGCGCCGCGAAAGCAGACCCAGGGCGTCAGCGACTGCTCGAAGGCATCTTCCTCACCAACTCGGCGAAAACCCCACCATCAGGCCGGCGGTCACGATCAGCGGCGACGCAGCGCTGCGTCTCTGCGCGCACCCACGGCAGGGTCAGTTGATCCGCCTTCGCGGGCGAGACCCTAGCACCGGTAGGCGATCGAGTGGTGCGACGATGCGCAGTGGCTGCTGGAACAGGCCGAAGCGACCCGTGTCCAGGGCAACCGCGCGAAGGTGACGCTCACGGCGAGCCGCAGGTATAAACCCACCAATATCTGCTTGCCGCCGGGATCCAGAGCAGCTCGCCAGCGATGCTGGTGAGTCGTCGATCTTGTGGCACATCGATGACAGCGTGGCCATTGCTACGAGTACTCTCACCGCGGCTCAGCCGGTGATCGATCGGGCTGATGCGGTGCTCGTGACCTTTGAGATGCCGTTCGGCCCCTTGCATGACCTGGTTCGGGCCGGGCGGGAGGCCGGTGCCCGGGTGGTCGTGCAGCCCGCTCCGGTGTACTACGACCCGGCGCTGGCCCGCACCTTGCCGTGGGACTGCGTGGATGTGCTAGTGCCGAACCAGGACGAGGCTCGCGCGCTGCTGGCTGGTCCGGGCGCGGCGGAGGTTCCGGCAGGGGAGCTGGCCCGGGATGTTGCCTGTGAGTGGGCTCGGCGGGCTGAGGACCTCGGGTTCGACGTGGTGTGGATGTTCGATCATTTCGAGACGTATCCGGCTCGTAATGATGATCTGGTGCTGGAGGCGTGGACGACGCTGGCGGAGTTGTCGCAGGTGACCGAGCGGGTGGTGCTCGGGACGATGGTGTCCTGTGCTTCGTATCGGCCTGCTGGGGTGGCAGTGGAGATGGCGCAGAACCTGCAGCTGCTGAGTGGCGGGCGATTCTGCTTCGGGGTCGGCGCCGGGTGGGATGAGGCCGAGTTCGAGTCGCTGGGTGTTCGGTTTGGGTCGGCGGGGGAGCGGTCGGATCGGCTGGAGGAGTTGCTGGCCGCATCGCGGGTCGCTGATCTCGGCAAATCTCTCAGACCGCTGGTTCTGGTCGGTGGCGACGGCGAGAAGCGGACGCTGCCGTCGGCTGTGAATCATGCCGATGTCGTCAACTGGCAGGTCGGTCGGCAGGACTTTGCGCGCAAGAGTCGCGTCCTCGCGCGACTGTGCGCGGACGCCGGGCGCGATCCAGCGAGCCTGCGGCGGACGCACGCGCCCAACTTCCAGTTGTTCGACAGCGAGCGCGAGTTCAAGCTATGGAGGGAGCATCCTGACCGCGGAATGAGCGCCGCCGAGGTCGATGCCTACATTCGCGACCCCGGCGCGTTCTACGGGACCGCGTCGAGCATCGCCGAGACGATCGAAGAATACGTTGGGCTCGGCTGCAGCGGCTTCATGGTGTACTGCAACGCGACACCAGACGTGGGGGCACTACTGCAGTTGTCCGGTCTGCTCGCTGATCCGATTTCGCGGGTGCTCCAGACTTGTGTGGAACCGGACCAAGCGTTGGGCTAGTCGCTGCGCAGCAGGGACGCGGCGCGCCCCGGGCTTACCATGTCAGTAAGCGTGAGAAGCGCGCTGCGTGCAAGGAAGCCTTACACGTTGGGTGGCTAGATCCGCTTTCGTGGCCGGGGTCGCTGCTGAAGCTTCTAGTCTTGAAGCATGACACCCTTCTTCGTCAGCTCGAAGGCCTTTCACACGCAGTTGACTGGACTCTATGACCTGATCAATCCGACTGCGGCCGCAATGTGGAACCTGCGTTGGCAGGTCAAAGGCTATGTAGATGAACGTGCCGCTGCTGACAATAGGGAACTGCACGGGCGTTTCGTGGCTGGCAGCGGAATTGGTAGCGCTAACCTCCGGCGACATTGCATAGAAAGAACGTGGGAAGATCAGGTCGGTGAGCTTGCTTTGCTTGGGATGTTCGGTGCCATCGGTCTGTATGAGGGCTGGATAGCGGCCTTGGAAGTCGGAAACGAGCAGCAGCGAAGAAGGCTCCAGTTCCCATCTAGAGGTGTAGCGGGCAGGACAACTTTGGGGGTTCGGGATATTATCGCTGTCCTTCAAGTGGCCTCGTCGCCGCTGCTTGAAAGAGCTTATGGACAAACTCTGAGGTCGGCGCCCCGATACATGCCGGATCGGCTCGACGACATGCTCCTCTGCTATCGGTGCTTCAAAGAGATACGTAATGTGGCTGCCCATGCTGGACGCATTCCTGACCAACAAGCGCTCGATGCTTATGACAATGCTCTGCCGTGCGGGGGCGGCCTTGGTAAAGGTGGTCGTAATATTGACTTGCTGCCTGTATTACCCGGAGAGCCGGTCAGGATTTCGTTGCTTAATGTTCAAGCGCTGTGCGCATTGCTGCTGAATATAGTGATGACCATAGACGCAGACCTGGCAGTTACGCGACCGGCGGAGGTAGTGCTTCTGAACCGATGGCGCAGCGTGCGGAGATTCTCCGAGATACCTGTAGAGCCGGTTCGTCGGCAGACGCGGCTCAGGGTATTGAATAATAAGGTAGGTTATCCAGTTCTGAATGATGAGAAGGCTCTGTACACTCTCCTCAGGACCGCCAATCTAGTAATGTAGTTTGGCGTCCACATATCGAAAGATTCGTAGCGCTCAGTAGGGGTCGCGGCAAGGACATTCTGCCTGGGCGCCGACCTCGTTGCGCATCCGCTTCTGAGGATTTTGGGCTCGTGCGGTGGTGTCGGATTGTAGTCGTGATCGCTGAGCTAACCCGAACGGCACCCTGCACAGGTAGTTGAAGCACTCGGTTGCCAGCTCCGCCCTGCGAACAGTCCGCAGCGTCCATCTCCTTGTTGCGGTACAGCGGGAAAGTACCGCAACCTCAACGTATCTGCGGGCACGGTGGCGGACGCGTCGGTACGGTGACCTGCGGCGATGGACGACGGAGGATGCCTCGCCTGCTGATGGCATGCAAGAGGTCTGGAGTTCGAATCTCCATAGCTCCACATAGTTATCGCAGGTCAGAGGCTATCTTCCTCTCTGGTCAGGCTGCTTCATCTGGGTGCTGGTTACCAAACTGGTTACCATACGTCTCGAACTTGCCGGTGGTCATGTCGATGACCTCCTGGTTGTGGATGTAGACCTCCTGCGTCGTGCGGGTGCCCTGGTGGCCGAGGATCTCGGCGATCTGCTCGTGGGGCACTCCCATGTGGTCCATGTAGCTGCCGGCGGAGTGGCGCATCTCGTGCGGGGGTGAGGCGGCGTGACCTGTCATTGAGCCGGGAAGACATCCGCAAAGTGCTGGTCGAGCTCGAGCCAGGCAAGGCGCCTCGAATCTTTTTGAACGACGAAGTTCAGCTTGAGGCGGGATTCATCGCGAAGCGTGCCATAGCCGAAGGCGAAGAGGTCCGACCTGGGGATATCGAGCACTTCGCTGACCTCCGGCCGGTCTCGATCGGGCCGGACAGCGGGTGGCTCGCCTAGGCTCTAAGGAGATGATCTCTTTTGATTTTCGTTATAATCAGACAAAGGGATCGGTAATTGTAGAACGTGCGAGGGAGTTTCTATCTGCCGCAAAGACGGCGGCAGGTACGTCTCCAGCCGTCGCGCTTGATCTCGCTTTTTCGGCTGCCGAACTTGCCGTGCAGGCGCAAATGATGAGTTCAATCTAATGCCCGCAGCCATCGGGAGCGTTCCAGATGGCTAGCGCAGTGGGCCCGACAAGGACGGTGCGGCGTGACAGGTACGACGGGCGCGGCAAATTCTTGTGCCCCCGGATATACGGTAAAAAGGGATGTGCCAAAGTATAGCGCGGTGCCCTATGCTGAATAAAAACCTTCCTGGACAATATCGGCGGGAGGCTCCGGATGGCGGATGCCCGGGATAGCCAGCCCGAGGCGGGGGCTGCCGAGGGTGGCTGTACCGCGGGGTCGATCGGTGCGGTGCTGAAGCGCCTCTCGCGTGGCCGCCCGCGTCAGGTCTCGCTTGCTCTGGCAGCGCTAGTGGTCGCCGGTGGACTGGCGGTGACCGTGACCGTGCGGGCCGCTGGTTCGATGCCCGTCCGGTATCGGGTGGCGGCGCGTTTCGCTGATCCCGGGTTCCAGGTGGGTGCCATGGCCATGACCCCGGAGAGCCGGATCCTGTACGTCATCGGCACGGCCAGCGCGAACGACGACAGCGCGGCGTATGCGGCTGGGCCTTTCCCCCCGCAGGTCGTCGTACCCGTCAGCGTTGCCACTGGCGTGGCCGGACGACCGATTCCGGTGGGACGCCAGCCGGTGGCCCTGGCGGTCACGCCCGACGGCAGGATCCTGTATGTCGTCAACTACCGCAGCGGCACCGTCACCCCGATCAGCACCGCCACGGGAATGCCCGGAAGGCCCATCCCGGTGGGCACGGGACCTGACGCCCTGGCAATCACCCCGGACAGCAAGACCCTGTACGTCGCCACGAACCGCGGTGTAGTCGTCCCGGTCAGCATCGCCGCAGGGCGTCCAGGGACCCCCATCACGGTCGGAGGCTCGCTGAGTGCCCTCGCCGTCGCCCCGGGCGGCAGGATGCTGTACGTCGCCAGCGGGTCGGCGTCGGGCGCTCGCGGCAGCATCGTCCCGGTCAGCACCGCGACCGGTGCTGCGGGAACGGCCATCCCGCTTCCCCGGTCACCCGATCACCTCGCGATCACGCCGGACGGCAGGACCCTGTATGTCGGCAGCGAGCTCAACGGCGGCGTCTCCCCGGACGGCGGCGGTACCGTCACCCCGGTCAGCACTGTCACCGGTCATCCGGGCACGCCCATCGTCATCGGCAGCACGCAGACTCTGACCGCGATGGCAGTCGCTCCCGGCGGCGCCACGCTGTACGTCGCGAGCATGGACGGGGCGACTTCACAGCCCGGCATCGTCACTCCGGTCAGCACTGCCACCGGCTCCCTCGGCACGCCTGTCGTCGTCGGCGCGGAGCCTTACGCCATCGCGATCGACCCGGACGGCACGTCGCTGTACGCCGCCGCCTTCATAGGCTCCGGAACTCAGGTCAGTACCCTGACCAGGGTTAAACTCGCCCGTTGAGCAGTCCTAGAGCCAGGGTGTCGGAGATTCCGGCGGCGAGCTTGCTGACTGTGTTGAAGGTGGCTGGCGCTACCGGCCATGACGCAGACATCTCACCCATCGCCCTGGGCGAACTGAACGAAGTTCGCGAGATCTCCGACAGGTCTCCTACGGGAGCGGCTCCATTGCGGCTGCGCAAGAAATCAAGGTTCGGGAACGGTTCCCTAATCGCGGCGAGGCAGGCCGAGTGCGGCGATTAGGGCTGCTAGCCAGCCGATTCCGGTGGGCAGCAGGTTGAGGGCGATGATCAAGCTTAGGCTTTCGGTGCGTCTGGCGATCGCGATGATGGTGGGCAGAAGGTAGAACGTCATCAGGCCCATGATCAGTGCTAGCCAGAAGAGATCGCTGTTTGCCAGGGCATTCATTTCGGGTTCCTCCTCGGAGGTGACCCTGTCACGTGCTCAGCTTCGGCGGCGTCTGGCCGGCCGCCTTGTGGATAGCTGCGGCGGGTTGTGTCTCTTGCTGAGCTGGCCTGTGGGTAACTGATGCCTGGATCGCTTCGGCGGCGGTGTGCGGGAAGCATTCGGCGGCTGTCCGGGCAGCCTCGCGGCCAGGTGCTGGTCGATTGCTGGCCTTAATATCCAGATGTTCGCAAGTCTTCGGTGCAGGTCAGGGGCTTGGACGATGATATTTGAATGGCTCGCAGGAGTACTAGGGTCCGCATTCGTTCACCTGAGTTCAGGACCGTTCATTACGGTCCCTATTTCCCATGAGCCGCAGTGCCGATTCAGCCGAATAGGCGTCTGGCTGGTGTCTTTGGTGCTTCCCGGGTTGTGGCTCCGCGGTGATGACCTGAGTGGCGCCGGGAGCGCGGGGGACCGGCTGCCGGTGTCTGCCTGCGGCCAGCCTCACCTAGTCACCCGGAGCCCGGGCGCGGGCATCGCGTTCTCCGGAGAACAGGCAGTACCCCGGGGCGAGGCCACGCGTCCTGGTCACCTGGCCGGGCTGACTCGAGGCACGGTTCCGGCGGCAGATCCCTCCGGATCGGCGATGCGGGCCGGAGTTCCACAGGTGCCGGCCTGCTCGTGGCCGATCCGGTCTGGTTATCCACAGCTGCGGCCGGGGGCTGGCCAGCGCGGTCCGAGGGCGGCAAGCCTGCCGGTGGCGACGGTAAGGGAGGAACACGATGGCGGACGTGAATCAGGTGCGGGCAGCCCTGGAAACGGCGGGGAGCCTGGGCGGGGTGCTGGATGCCGGGTGGGAGGCGTTCGACCTGCTCGTCACCAAGTGCCAGCAGGTACGGCCCAGCGCGCCCGGCGCGCTGGCCCCGTGCGCCTTCGCGGCAGCCACTGCCGCTGAGGCCCGGACGATCCTCAGCGTGGCACCAGGGCTGCCCGCCAGCCGCCCCCTGCCGGAACCGTCCGGTCACGCGGGCCTGCCTTCGGACAGGAACGAAGCGGACGGCGAGCTGCGCGGCCTGGCGGAACTGCTGCACGCGCGGCTGGCCGAAGCACTGGACCTGCCCGGCGAGCCTCGTGATGTGGCGGCCTGCGCGCACGCCGCGATCCAGGCCGCCCTGGTGCATAAGCTGCTCGCGGGAGGCCGGTGATGCAGCCGGTGACCGTGGGCGAGCTGGACCGGTTTCTAGACCGGGTCGGCGTGGTGAGTGCTGGTCAGGGCATGCGCGATCGTCTGGGAGATGTCCGCCAGCGTCAGCCCCGCACGGCCAGGCATACTGTCACTGATGCGGCAGTGCCACCAGATAGCGCCTTCATCGGCCAGGTACGCTGCCCCACGGTCCTGCCTGGCCGGGTTAGTCACGGCGATCTCGGAGTAAGCGTCGAGCAGGTAGTCATCTCCGCCGAGCACGGCCAGTCCGACCAGCAAGCCAACGTCGGACAGCGCCCGCCCGACGACGCCTTTCAACGACATGGGCGGGTGAGCCCGCAGTTGCAACTCCGCTGCGGCGGGGCGCTGCACGCTGAGCAGGCAGGCCATGATGGCGCTCAGGAGGCTCGGGTCGGCCTGGCTGCCGGCGATAGGGCGGTACTCCCATTCCACTGCGCCGCTGTCGCTGATGCTGAGTTCGGAAAGCGCCGCACGCGCATTGGTGATCTTAATCACCGACCGTTCTTCCCACGTCGGGCTCCGGATGTCGTACCCGTGATCTGTGAGTCTGTCGGCCACGACCTCGATGGCCTGAGCTGACCGAATGAGCATGGGTGACATGGGCTTGTTCTTCCTGTCCTGTAGCGGCGGATCAGCTTGAATTCCGGGCTGACTGGTGATCGCTTTTGAAATGTGCCGCGACGAACGTCCCGCGCCCGTGGATGCTGACGATCAGGCCGCGCTCGCGAAGAATCGCCATCGCGTGCCGCAGCGTGATGTAGGAGACGCCGAACTCTTCGGCAAGGCCGCGCTCGGCGGGCAGCTTGGCGGTATACGTGCCGGCTGCGATGCGTGCTGCGATCTTGTCGGCCACCTGCACGTATGCGTGCGTGATGCTGTTGCGGTCTATCTCGGTGTCGTCGCTCATCCGGTGCGGTCAGATCCGGCGGTCCTGCGCGAGCGCGGCCAGCAGTTCGCCAAGGTCAGGCGTGATGACGGTGTGGAGCCCGGGGTCACCGCTGTTGATGCGCTCCGCGATCCAGCGCGCGCTGCGCTGCCCGACCGGCGCATGGTAGAAGCGGAACGCCGGGTACCTGGCGATCAGCAGGGCGAGTGCCGCCGCGATGCTGTCGAAGTCGGTCGCGCTCGGTAAGTTCAGGTTGAGATCAATCACGCTGCTGACGCTATGACCAGGGCTGATGGGGATGCCATGACACTCGGCGGCAGCCGTGCACCCTGTGGGCCACACAGCGTCACGCTGGTGTCATCCGATGGCAGTTGCCGGGCACGGCGGTGAAAGTGCCAAGCGGGTCAGGCTGCCAGTTGCAGGAAGTCAGCCATCTCGCGCATCTCCGGGCTGAGCATGCGCCTGTGCCGGATGATCCGGGTCAGGATGTCGGCGGCGTACCGCTGGCAGGCCAGCCATTCGGGCGCCGTCTCCCGCAGCTGTACTAGCACCTGCATTGCCTCGGGGAACTGCCGCAGCGCAGCGTGCGCGCAGGCCACGTCCAGGCGGTGCCGCACGTACTGTGCCGCGACGCCACGGCGTTCCAGCCGCGCCCCGATCGCCAGCGTGGTCGCGGGGTGGCCGGTCACGATCGCGTTCTCAGCCTGCGCGAGCGCCACCATCGTCGGGCCGGTCAGATGCCACGGCGTGTGCGCCGGGACGAAGTCGCCGTTCGTGCCCGCAGCCGCCATCCTGGCCAGCCTGATCGACTCGCCGGCCAGATCCGGCATGTTGTCCCGCGCCGCAGCAGTGGATGCCCACACCAGCAGCCCTGCCCAGGCCGCAAGCTCATCTCGGCTCGCCCGCGTCAGCCTCGGCTCGGTGTCATCGGCCCAGCGCACCGCCAGGTCCCGCGCCTCGGCCAGCCGTCCCTGACGCACCAGCGAAAAGCACATCTGGCTCGCCACCGCGACCTTGCCCAGCATGTCCGCCGCGTCATCCATCGCGCCCGCGAGCGTCCGCCATGCCGTATCGAACTCCCGCGCCTGGATCATCAGCGACGCCGCGACCAGCCGCACCCGCGACCGTGCCGCACGCGCCTGAGCGAGCGCATCGCCCGACGACAAGCCGACCAGCGCGTCGGCGTCCCGCAGCAGGCCCGGCAGCACGACGCCCATCTCCGCGAGCCGGCTATCCCGGTACAGCACATCCGCGCTCGCGGCACCCGCCTGCACGCCGCCCAGGGTCGGCACGTCGGCAGGCTCGCTGTCCTGCGCGCCATCTAGTACGCGCCGCACCTGCCCCCACTGCGGAGCGCTCTCGCGAGCCGGTGCCGGCGCGTCGCCGCCCACCGCCAGCGCCGAGGTCTGGACCTTCAGCGCAATCGCGAGCCTGTGCACGGTCTCCAGCCGGATGCCGCCGTACTCGCCCTGCTCCAGCTTGCGCACCAGCGACACCGACACACCCGACAGGCGAGCCAGCTCCTTCTGCGTTAACCCGCGCAGCTTTCGGTTCTCGCGGACCCGCGACCCGATCGCGCTCGTATCAGTCAACAGCCCCGCCTCCCGGTGCCCCGACGGGCACGTAATCGCAGGATACGTGTCATGACGGCAGGCCGGCAGTGGCCTTCGTGATGATGCTGGTGCCGGGGGCGCCGTCGAGTTCGAGGCTGACGTTGACCGATCCGAGAGCGCGGTCGATCCGGGCGGCGACCGGGAATCCAGCGAGCTGGCCGGGATTGACAGTGCGGCTGAGGTCGGCGCGTAGCGTCGTCGCCGCGGCCCCGAGGATCTGGATGAGATGCCGGCAGGCCTCAGCCCGCATGTCGTGACGTTGTCCGTCGACCGTCATCGCGAACTTCTCGCCGCGAGTGTCGACCCGGCGGGCGACGGCGTGGTCGATCTGGTCGGCTAGCTGCTGCAGGCTGGCGATGTTGCGTTCATGCCGCACAACGGCGTGCTGCAGCGAGTCGTGGTTGCGCCGGTGGACGCGTTCGGCCCGTACGAGGCGGGCCAGTTCGGCGTCGGCTTCGGCTTTGTCCATGAACAGGGGGTTGCCGGTGGCGAGGGCCTTGGCTTCGCTGAAGGTCAGGACGGTGTCGCCGACGTCGGCGATCTCGCGTGCGTCGAGGCTTCGGGTGGTCACGTCGTGGATGAAGCGGGTTTTGCGTTAGCTGATCCTTGAGCTCGGCGTAGGCGTTCCAGCCTGGACGCGGGGTGCCGAGGTCGCAGAACACTAACTGCAGCGATCCCCGGACCGGATACCCGGTGCCGTCGGGCGCCCGGTATTCGTCGTCGCGGTGGGCTTGCCAGATCCCGGCGATACGGGTGGCGGCGGCGACGATCTTGCCCGGCTCGTGCTGGGGAAGGCCGACAAGGCGGAGGTCGAGTGCGGCGCGGCGGCCGTCGCCGCTCACCTTCAGCATGTTGTCGGCTTCGGGGGCGACCATGCGGAGGCGGATGCGTTCGGCACGCTGCCCGAGATCCTCGACGTAGCTGGCCAGGTCGGGGGAGGAGCCGACGATCGCAGTTTCGGGCGCCCGCTGATGCGACCGGCTCGGCAGCCGCAAGGCCCCGACCAGGTCAGCCAGGCCGGCGATCTCCCGGCGAGCGGCCGGGTTCCGGCTGTCCATCGTGTACCGGGAGGTCAGCACCGCGACCAGGCCGCCGGGCCGGGTCAGGCGCAGGCTCTTGACGATGAAATGGTTATGGATCGAATGGCCAGCTGGGTTGTGCGCCCGGTCGTGCAGCACGACCCGGCCGAACGGCACATTGCCGATCACCAGGTCAAAGCACCCATCCTGCGCCCGCGTCTCGGCGAACGACTCGGCCCGGATCTCCGCCCCCGGATACAGGTAGCTCGCGATCGCGGCGGTCACCGGATCAAGCTCCACTCCGGTCAGCTCCGCCGAACGGGGCGCCAGGCCGATGAAGTTGCCGCTCCCGCACCCCGGCTCCAGCACCCGCCCGCCGGCAAAGCCCAGCGCCTGCACCGCCGACCACATTGCCTTGACGATGGCCGCGTCGGTGTAGTGAGCGTTCAGCGTGTTCCGGGCAGCCGCCTGTAATTCTTCGGAGGAAAGCAACTCGGCCAGCTGATCCCGCATCCCCGCGAACTCAGGCCGCGACTCGTCGAAGACCTCGGGCACGGCACCCCACCCCGACCAGCGAGCCAGCACCCGCTGATCCTCCGGCGTCGCCGGGCGGCGGTCACCCTGAATCGTCCGCAACGTGGCCAGGGCCGCGAGGTTCGCGCGGATCCGGCTCGCAGCACCGGACGGCGCGAGGTCCTCCTGACCGGCCGGGCGGAACGACTGGGGTGCTAACTCGCCGGCTGGTCCTGGTCCTGGTCGTGGAGGAAGTCCAGTCCCCACGGCTCGTCCGTCAGCCGCTCCGCTGTTGTCTCGTCCTGGTCGGCGTCCGGCTCGGGAGGCAGCAGCACTTCTTCCGACAGCACGATCTGCTCCGCGCGATGACGAGCCTCATCAGGCTCTCCTGCCCGAGCGGCTTCCTCGAACCACGGCAGCATCGGCTGAGCCGGGGCTGCGTCTCTGGCCCGGAGCTTAGCCGCCCGACGTGGCTTCGGGGCGTCCTGCTTCGGATCGGCTTGCCGGTCTACCGAGTCCTGGAATAGCTGCTGATCAGAGGTCCACCAGTCCTCCCCGAACAATGGCTCCATACCAGCCGGGGCAGCCCGCGAGCGACGACGAGCCACCGTCAGCAGCCCCGGCCCGTCGAAGGTGATCGTGTCACAAATTACAAGCTACCATGTAACTATGACAATCACTGTGTCCCGGATGACGGCGCGGCGGGCCGGCGTGCGGCGAGGACTCGCGGCGGCTGTCGGCCCGATAGGCGATGATGAACACATGAGCGCGCAGCCAGTCGACGACTACGACCCGGACGATCCCATGGAGATCATGCGAGCGCTGCCTGCCCGCTACCACGAGAAGTTCCTGGCCGAGTACGACGCGGCAGCCGCTGGCGCCCGGCGGCCAGAGCAGTACTGGCAACTGCACCACCTGCTCCGGATGTGGCGGCTCCGCGCGGCCGCGTACTCCGATCCCGAATTCGACGCCCGGCTTGAGGCCGCTCGCCTTGGCTCGGAAGACCAGGTGCCGATCGAGCAGGTCATCCCGGACTGGCCCGAGCGGCTCGCCGGAGCCCGGCAGCAGCGCGGAGAGCAGTGAGCTACCGAGTCCACTTCATGGGCAAAGCCCTCGTCCAGCTCCACGGCCTGCCCGCAGATGCCTTCGACGCCTTAGTCGTCAGCGTCGCCTACCTCGTCGATGCCCCCTGGGACGCCGACCCCATGGACCGCGACGGCGATACCGACTACCGGCAGGCCGTCTTCGGGCAAGGGCTAGGGCTGATCTCATTCCGAGTCGATGACCTGGCTGAACTGGTGGTCATTTTCGACATCGCCTGGATCGGATAGTACGGACACCTCGCAAGGTCAATACGAGTGGTGGACCAGCTTGCCAGTTGGACCTGCTCGTGCAAAGTCGAGCGCAGCGGGGGTGAGCGCCCCGTGCCGGATCAGGTGGAACGGTGCCTGGCCGTCTGCCGGGACCCCGAGGCTGGTGAGGCGCTCGGTGGGGCGGCCACACGCTGGCCTCGGTGCTGAGCGGCCGGCGGCTGGATGGGATCCGTCTTCATTCGGACACCTCCGGGGTGACGTTCTCCCACGGCAGGCCGACCGGCCCGGCGGCCGTGCTCACCCTGGCAGCGGGTTACCTCGCTCCGTCGCTGCTCGGTGCCGGGGCGGCCTGGCTGCTGGCCGCGCACCACGTGACCGCGATGCTGTGGCTGCTGCTCGCGGTGAGCTGGCTCGCGACCGCCGCGATTCAGGCCGCGTTCGGCTACACCGCCGCGTGGTTCCTGCTGCTGGGCGGGGTCCGAGCGGTCGCCGTACTCCAGGGCCACCGTCGCCGCAGCCGCCGCCGAGGCCAGGTCAGCACGTCCGATGCCGACCAGCTTGCCCGGCTGACCGGAGTTCCCGGCGGCGCCTGGGTCGTGGTCTTCGCTCTCATCTGCCTCGCCGCGCTGGTCCTTGGCACCCGCCTGCTCATCCCCGGCGGGCTGCACTTTCCGCACTAGCGTCGCCGGCCCAGATGCCACAGTTGCTAGCAGACAACCTTTCATATCCATGCGCATTTGATGGTCTTAATTAGCCTGAGTCGCAGCCTTCATCGACGCGCGCTCAAGCGGATGTGATCCGGAACGTTGAACCACCAGCCCGCAGTCCCGCGCACACCCGGAGGCAGGGACGGGTTGTCGCGGATCTCGGTCAGCAATGCCTCGTTCCCGGCCTTTCCGAGGGCGTATACGAGATTCCGCAGAACCGTGGCGCTGCCGGGGTCGCGGTCGCGTTTCCTCGCCGCGCTCCAGACAGCGAGCGCGTTCGTCCAGTAACTGTCGTCGCTGCGTCCGGGCATGTGGGCGATGGCGTGGGTGGCGCTGACCGCCGTCGCTGTCGACAGCCCGGGTGATGAGATGAGCCGTTCCGGGATAGCCCGATGTTCCGCCGATCCGAGGATGCGCAGTGCGCCGAGCATCGGCCTCATCAAGTTGATTTCTCCGAGGATGCTGGCGTTTCGGAGTTCGTCGGCGAGGGCGACGGCCACGGGCTGCTTATACGGGCTTGCCGCGATCAGGAATGTCGTATAAAGACGGGTATCAAAGATCGGGTGGAAGAGGAGTTCGTCAAGCAGCGTCGGGAGGACATCGTCACGGAAACCCTGCGGTTCGCGTGGAAGCTGCGCCAGCACCCTGGCAAGGATCCGATCGATCACGATGGTCGATGTCACCCTGCTAAGGCTGCCGACGGTTACTACCTGGCTGAGCGCTAAGTCGGCGCTCAGAGTCCGCCGGGCCGGGGAACTCAGTTCGCGCCGGAACTGTGCCGGTAACTGATGGAGAAGCTGAGCGGCGACCACCTGTCCGTCGTCGGGTCTGCCGGGGCCGGCGATGAGGTCATCAGCGGCTCGGAGAATCCGCCTGGACTCAGGCACGGTGAAGTGGCCGTGGCGGGTCTTGCGGTGGCACGCAAGCAGTGCCCCGTAGAACGCCGCGCCGCTGCTGGGACTGGTCAGCTGAGCCAGAACATGACGGTTCGCGTCAGGATGATCGATACCGTCCAATGCGGATATTGGCTCAATTATGACCTGGCTTGTGCTGTCCATAGCTAAGCTTGCACAGATATCGATCGCAGCCCGCTGACCGCCTGGATGACCGAGCAGTCTGTTGAGGGACTCAAATCTGAGCATCCACGGCAATCCGTTCGCGATCACGGTCTCTGACAGCAGGCGGCCGGCCAGATTGGCCCATATCGAGCGCGGGACCGGTGTAATTTCCGGGATTTCTGACAAGATCGCGGTCAGCTTGTCCCAATCCGCCGCTGTTACTATCTCGTTTGAGGTGAGCTTGTCCATTAGCTCCTCGGCGCGGCGTATCGACCTGTTCCGGTCACGATGCCAGCCCCGGTCGAGCTCCGAAGGACCACCGGTTGGTGGCGCTGTATAGCGATTAATCGTGTCAATCACCGCCACCAGCGAACCGTGATCTAGTTCGAGTAGTTCCTCATACCTACGAACCGCAAGATAGGGAGGCCTGATGATGGCGGTCTCCCACCGGGAAACCTT
Organism: uncultured Actinomycetota bacterium; assembly: GCA_963737865.1. Lineage (GTDB taxonomy): Bacteria > Actinomycetota > Actinomycetes > Streptosporangiales > Streptosporangiaceae > Chersky-822. Next base: position 375,480 of record CAVTUG010000004.1, read on the forward strand.
GCTTTCGTCAATCGTTCCTGACCAGCACCCGCCACGGAACGCGGCACAGAACTGCTTTGCCTTCACCCACCGCTGTTCACGCCCTAGAACACGATTCACGCGAAGCAGCCAGCCAACCCGCCTAGAAACGCCGACTCGCCTGGGCTCAGTCAGTTCCGGATGACCCAAGGGTCGAGCACCTCCTTGGCCAAGCATTTGCTGTCATCGAGGAAAGCTTATTAGAGGATCACAGCATGCGCTGTCACTGCTTCCAGGTGAGCCGGATATTGATGCGCTAACCGGTCATTGCAGTCACACTCGATAAATGCAATCGGCGATCAGATCCGCTCATCCTGCTCTTAGCGTTGGCGAAGCCAGGATGGCCCGCAGCGTGGCCGTCACCTGGCAGTGATCAAAAATCTCGACGGCGAATCAGCAGAAAGGAACCTCGCCATCATGAAACTCCCCGCCATCCTGCATCGACCAGGACTCCGGCCCGTTGCCCTCGGAATCGCGGGCGCCGCACTCGCGGTCAGTGGACTCGCGGGCGGTGCCACGCCAGCCGCCTTGGCCGATGTCATCCACGTCGGCACCAGCGTAACGACGGCGCGGCCACTGTTCAATCTCGGTCCCTGGACCGTAGTGAACTCCCCGGGCACCTGGCGCAACTCGCCGAATATAAACGACACTGGCGCCGGACTCGCCAACGGCTCGAGCGTCACTCTCAGCTGCTATTACTTCGGCGGCCCGGCCGGCCAGTTCAGCAACACCCTCTGGTATGTCGCGGAATCCAGCAACGGAACCGTCGGATTCGTCAACGACCACTACCTCAACACTCCAGGCACCGCAGCCGCGCCTCAGCCTCAGGCCCCGCACTGCTCTCCGAGCGCAGGCACCGGGAATGTCGTTTCAGGCAGCGTAAACTTCACCGCCGAAAACTCGCCCGGTACCTGGGATCAGTCTCCCAGCGCCAGCGACGGCTCTAGCATCGGTATCAGCAACGGCAACACCATGAATCTCGCCTGCTACTACTTCGGCGCTGCGGCAGGCCCGTTCGGTAACACCCTCTGGTACCTAGCCGAGGACACGACCAACCACAGCTTCGGCTGGATCAACGACCATTACCTGAACACCCCAGGCACCGCAGCGGCGCCGCAGCCTCAGACACCGCACTGCTGAACGTAGCTACCTAAGGTCACAGGAACCCGGGTACGCCCCGGCTAACCACACCTTCAGGACGACAGTCTGGCCTTGCCTGCCGTCCCGCAGCAGGCAAGGCCAGGCTGCTGCGGCTTCGCGCGGGACGGGCCATGCTTAGCTGGCCAACGTCGCACAAGGATGACCGCTGACGAGCTCGCTCATTCCGAAGCCCACCAAATCACCGAAACCTCAATAAGCGTCATTGCTGACCCGGCCTTCCGTGGGCAGTGAAAGGACTCCCTACAGATTCAAACGACCCTGACTCGCTGAAAGCAGCATTTCGCATGCGGGCGCGGTTGCGCTTTAGCCTGCATCTTTCGTGATCATGGTTGCCTGTCTTGAGGCTGCGGCCGATGACCTTACCCGGATCGTGAACCGCCCGCGCCGCACGCCACCGGGCCAGGCCCTCCGACAGCCCGGCCCCCAGGCCACTCACCCGCATGCCTTGCGATGCGGGAGCCGCCTGCCGGCGGCCAATCCGCCTGGACCGACCGCTGCCCGGTCACCGACGACCCTGAGCTGGCCCGCTACCTGGCCGAGCTAGCTACCGCCATGGACGACCGGACCCGCCGCATCGGCGAGCACGCTAGTGAAACCGAGCCGGCCCGGGCGATAAGTTCACTCGGAAAACCGCCCATCGACCCAGCCGAACACCAGCGCTGGCAGCAACGCCGCCACCATCGGCGCCCACCGCGAGCTCTACGGCCATGACTCCCGAGCTGACGCGATCGGCCCGGAGCCTGCGCGTTCCTCGCCGGGAGCCTGGGCCGACTGGCACGCCGCGTTCGCCGCCCTGGACCGGATCGGCGGCCTGGACCTGCGCGGCGCCAGCGACGCCCAGCTCCGCCTCCAGGCGGGAACACGCCATCCGCGCCGAACACGCCGCCCCCGCCGCCACCAGCCCCCAGGCCGCCGCCACCCCGACCTCGAGCCCCTCAGCGGCGCCGAACCCGGCCAGGCAGCCACCAAGCCAGGGGACGCGGAATGGCTTCGCCAGGCGTTCACCGTCGCCGACACAGCAGACAAGGCTCCAGGCCAGCCACTGCAAGATCTTCAGACGGAACCAATCCCTCCCAGCTCACCCGATGCCTCTAGGCCGCTCGCCCTCGCCGAACTCGACGTCGACGTCGCTGCAAGCCCGCCGCGAGCGCGACGCGATCCTCCAGCCACCCAACCCAGAGATCACCCCAGCCGACCCGATCCTTGAGCTGGGGCGAACCGCAGCAGCCCAGGCCGATTTCGAAGCAGACCCAGGCTAGCGGCGTATCGTGCCTAACCGTGGGCATCCTCGACGTGCTTGACCACCTGCCGGAGGGGATCTGCCAGCCTCCGGCCAGGCTGTGGTCGGTGTTCGCCCGCAGCCTCGGCGAGCAAGGCGCGACCGGCCGGACTGCCCTGGCCTGGCGGTGGGCACTGACCGGCGAATGCCCGTCACCGGAAACGGGAGGCACCACAACCGGACCGCCGTCGTTTTACCAGGTAGCGCTAGAGGTCAGGTGCGCACTGACTGGTCTTGGGCAGGCCCGGAACTCGCAGCGCCAGGTCCTCGCCGGTCGAATCGAGAGAATCGCCGCCAGCTTCACCTGGCTGGCGGGCTGGGACGACGAGCAATCTGAGCCTGGCGATTGCGACTTGGCAGGAGCCTGCCTTGCTGCACACAGTTCGGCCTGCATGCAGACTCGATGTGTTCAGGACTTCCCGGGCTGGGAACTCGAATGCGAATGACGCCGCAGACACCGTGATGTAGACATTGTTTATGGAGAGGTGCCTGAGCACGCAGATAGCGTGCTGAAGGTTCGCTTGTAAGGCGATTCTCAACGAGGCTGGGAGGTGCCTTGGCGGCAGGCCGAGACGGTGAGAAGCCAGTGCTGCGCGAGCTTGAAGCTTATACCTGGTCCACGGAGGAGTCTGTGGCCTACGAGGCAGCGATCGAGGCCATCAGCGGTGCAGTGGGTGCCTATTCCGCTCTGATCGCTGCTGAGGAATCCAAGCCGGTTCCCGATCCTGATGTGATCGCGGCTGCGCGGTCGGGCAGGATGGAATGTAGCCGCTGGCGCAAGCAACTCGATCCGGCGGATCGGGCGGCAGTGGCGGCAACCCGGCGACGGTTCGCCGAACTGGCCAGCGAGGTGCGCCGGGGCATCGGTGCGTGATCTGGACCGGGCTGCCTGGCGGATTTACGCGCGGCGGCATCCTATTGCAGATCCGGCCGCGCCCGGGTATCTGTTATCCCCGCTTGAGGGAGCCGGATTTCGGGTAGAGGCCATGATCCTGGCCGTTCCTGCAGCGATGAGCAACCAGGGCATCGTGGCGCGCTATGCAGAGCAGATCGCCGACCGAGGTCACGGTCGATTGACAGGTCCAGGCGAACGCTGACCGCGCCTACGTCGGCATCCTGGATCTAGCCGACGCCATCGAGCGTGAACGGCTCGCTGACTACGCCCCGTTTTCCCAGGAAATAATTGTTTGCTCATCGACGTCAACGGCGGTGGCGAGTTCCTTGGGTCGCAGGCTGAGAGGCGTGTTGCTCGGAGGACGGCGCTTGCGACGTTGTGCTGAGGTAAGTGAGTGTCGTCTGATTCTTCGTTCTGGGTGTTGAGCGGGGTGGTCATCGGGTGCTCCTTGTGCGGGGTCGGGCGGCCGGGGGATCAGCGTGGGTGTGGTCAGCGCTGAGGAATTTTGTTCTGCTGTGTTTAGGGGACCTCTGTGCGGCCCTGCTGCGGCAGCGTGATCGGGGCCGTGATTTTGTGCACGGGGGTGCTTTTATGGGGTGATTTTCACCCCTGACGTCTCGCCCTGTTTGTCGGTAAAATCGGTCTGCCTTCTGGTGGCACCGAAGGGCGAGGAATGGAGAAACGGGCGAACGTCCAGCTCGGCGAGGTCATGCACCGGGCTAGATGCTCGAATACGGGCCTGGCCTCGCGGGTCCAGGCCGTGGCCAGGGAGAATGGTGCCGAGCTGAAGTGCACGCATGTGGACGTGCGGCGCTGGCTTGACGGGGTGATGCCGCGCCCGGCGACAGCCCAGTACATCGCCACAGCGCTGAGCCGCAAGGCGGGCATGCTGGTGAGCGCCGACGATATCGGCATGGGCGGTTCAGCGGGCTCGGCGGCGCTGGAAAGCAGCCTTGACTACCCCGTCGACGGGGTGCTGGCGGGGCAGCGGCTCAGTTCGGCGGGGTCACGCTCGGGCGGCGCTCGCCCAGTACTTCGTCAACGACGTGTGCCCGCTTCTGGATGGGCGGTTTTCTGAGCGGGTTGGGTGGAGGCTGTTCTCGGCGGCGGCGGAGGTCGCTCAGCTGCTCGGATGGACCGCGCACGACATCGGCCGGCATGGGCTCCCGCAGCGGTATCTCATCCAGGCGCTCAAGCTCGCTCAGGAGGCCGACGACCGGATGATGGGCGGGCGGCTGCTGTCGAACATGAGCCACCAGGCGACTTACCTCGGCAACTTCGAGCAGGCGATCGAGCTGCGTGGCTGACCGCTCTGCTAGCCGGGTGGCGCTGGCCGCTGGCGCTGCACAATCTCGTCACGTGGACTGCCTCCGTCTGAGAATTCGTACACCATCATAATACTAGCTACTAAGTATTTGTGGCAATCAGGGAGCGCGGAAGGCGTTGCTGGACTGCCTGAGTTGCTAGTACGCTGCGGCGACAGGAGGCGAGGGCATTGGCCAGGCTTGAGCGCGATGCGCCGTACGTGCAGATCATCGAGCACTACCGGCGGCTGATCGCTGCCGGGAAGCTGCGCGACGGCGACATGCTGCCGTCGGGGCGCGAGATCGCCGCCGAGTTCGGGGTGTCGATCGCGACTGCCGCGAAGGTCGCCACCGGGCTTCAGGCCCTCGGCCTGGTCACGGCCAGGCCGGGCGCGGGGACGGCGGTGACCGCGCCGAGACCGCCCTCTGACCGGGCGCAGGGCGGGCCGATCATCATCACGCTCGCGACGAGCGGACCCGCGCGTTCGGGCGCTGAGTCCCGCGTCCGGGAGGCCGGGATCGCGCAGGCGCCGCCCGGTGTTGCCGCCCAGCTCGGGACCGGGCCGCTGGATGAGGTGATCCGGCGGCGTGAGGTCACCGTCCGGGACGGCGTGATCGCGGCGCTGCTCACGTCCTGGTTCCCCGGCGCCCTGGCGGAGAGCTGCCCGGCCCTGCTCGACGACGCCGTCCCGGCCGGGGAGGGGGTCGCGGGATTCGCGCCGGCGTGGGGGGAGGACTGGCTGTCGGCCCGGCCGCCGACGTCGGCCGAGGCCAGGGAGTTCGGCATCAAGCGCGGCTCCCCGGTCCTGGTCGCTCATAGCCGCCGCTTCGACGCCAGCGACGTCGTGATCGAGTACGCCGAGCTGATCGCCCGGGCCGACACCCGGGTCGAGTACCGGTACGAGTACCTGCCGCGTCCCTAGGACCGCATCGCGCACCTGCCTTATCTGCCGCACATATTCGGTAACCTAGTTTTTGTGACAAATATTGAATTGAGGCTCGGGTTCGCGGTTGCCGGGTCTTGCGATGTCCGTGGTGGCTGGCTGGCGTGACGCAGAGGCAGTTGCATGCGGAGCGGGCGTTACTCGGGGCGGTCCTGGCTGAGCCTGGGCAGCGGGAGTTAGCGCTGCGAGTCGTTCATGCTGAAGATTTTCTGCGGCCCTGGCATAGACAGGTGCTGGCCGCGATCGGGCGGGTCGCTGGACGGAGGGTTGGTTCCCGGGCCGCTGGAGGTCTACGCGGAGCTGAAGAACGATCCGGACCTGCCGGCGTCGGTGTCGCATGATGCCGCGCTGCTCGCTGATCTGATGCACGCAGCGCCTCGTGCCGGGCATGCGCCGGTGTACGCGGGGATGGTGATCCGGGCGGCGATGCGGCGCGACCTCGGGTTGTTCGGCGGGCAGCTGCGGCAGGCTGCCGAGGCGGGGGAGGAGTCGGTGGGGGACTGGGAGCTGGCCTCGGTCCGGGATCTGGCGGCGCGGGTCCGGCGTGACCTTGCTGCCCGTCGCTGCCGGCTGGGGTCACTGCCGGCCGTGATGCGGCAGGAGCTGGCCGTGCCTTCTGCGGAATCGTCGGCGCACGGGGAGATCGCGCGGCGAGCTCGGCTGGTGCGTGAGGAACTGGTCCGGCTGCGCGAGGGGCTGTGGGCGGCGCAGGACGCGGAGGTGGCGCGGCGGCTCGCGTGGATCGCCGAGCAGGTCGCCGTGAACGCTGCCGCCTACGATGCCCTGTTCGATCGGCCTGGTGGCCGTAAGCCTGGGCTCGTCATGAGCAGGGGAGAGGAGCGTTGGCTATGAAGGTGCTGGAAGCGGCGGCGGCGAGGCTGGACTCGGCTGCCGGTTTTGTTGAGGTGCTGGCGGCGGCGCATGCCGCGTTCTCGGTGATGCTGCCGGTGATCGAGGATCGTCAGGACCCGGACGGGGCGTTCTTCGCGACGTATGTCACTGCCGGGGCGGCGGCTGCGACCGGGCGGCTGGCCTTAGTTGCCGCGCCGTCGCTGTCGGCTTCCGCGCGAGCCGAGGACGCTGCTGAGGCTGGCACCAGCGTGACGTCGGCGGACGACGTGCCGGCTGGGCTGGCCAGGCTGGGCCAGATCCTGGCTGAGCGGCTATACGACGCCGCGCTGACTGCTGATGATGCCGCCGACCGGGAAGCCTGCTCCCGGGCGGCGCATCACGCCCGCCAGCTCTGCATCTGGTTCGGGGGAGACCCGGCCGATGACTGACCGCGCGGTCTTCGGCGACTTCGCCCAGGTCGTTCGCCAGCACCTGACCGCTCTGGCACCCCGTTCAGGCGACAGCACGCAGCTGAATCCCGCGAGCGTCGCCAGTCAGATCCGGGAGTACGGCCCTGATCTGAGCCGGATCCTGCGCGTCATGTCCCGGTACATCTCCGACATCGTGGCTCCCCGGTGGCACCCCGCTGTCGCTTGACCCCGATGGCGGGCCGCCCATCTGCCCTTGATCGAAAATATGTTCTACTTGTGCGGTGGTGCGTATGCCGTGGCCGGTCGAGTGCAGACTTCGCCATCCGTGGCGGCCAGGCACGGTGACGATCACCTGGGAACCCTGTAACTGCCCTCCCGCCCGCGCCGCCCGCGACGGGCACCTGGCCGTGCGGTGCAACGACCCGCGCTGCCAGGAAGAATGGCTCATGCCACTCCACAAGCCGGAGTCGCTGATCGTAAAGAGCAAAGACCGCAACTTCCGTTAGCGAAAGCATGCGTATCCAGTCGCGCCCAAACGGTGAGCGGACCTCTTTGGCGTGAATGCCCCCGCCGACTTCTGCTTGCCGCTGCCAATTGGGTAGCTCACGGGGCGGGAGTGCGCTGTCGCCGATGCCATGAACGACCCGCTGAGTCGGCCTCTACATTCATTGGGCAGCGAGGTTGCCGATCCGCAGCTGAAATGAGGGCCTCAGCAGCCCGTCCTAAACAAGATCGCCACACAGCCGACACGGCAACCCTTATTCCCCAAAAACGTGAATAACTAAGGTCCTGCTTGCCGGATAAGCAATAAAATATCGGCATTCTAGTTCTGTGTTCAAAACGGCCAATGTGGTATAAGGTATGTGCGTCACGAGTGCCATCTTGTCGACGTGAACGTGATTTACGCCTAGCAGGTTGCGTCGAGTGCCGTCGCATCCTTTGCCTGGTGATCCTGTTCAGGGGGAGCGCAATGAGAAATATAGGCAGGTTCATCCGCATTATTGGCGGAGCCGGTGCTTTCGCTCTCGGTGTCGCGGCAGTGGGGGTGGCAGTGGCTCAAGCGGCCGCGAGCCATCCGGTAATTACTGTCAGTCTGGCCAGCGCCAAGCTGAGCGCTGGCGCGCGACCGAAACTGAACTATGACGTCACTGGTGCGCCGAGCGGCAGCAAGCTTGCGATTCAGGTCAACGCCGGCGGTGGCTGGCAGACGGACGCGACATTGTCGTTGCCGGGTCGCTCATCCGGTTCGTGGAGCGGACCGGCCGCGTCGAGGGGACGATTTAAGTACCGGCTGCGAGTGGACCAGAGATCGAGCGTATTGACGACATCGTCGGTGCTGACGCTTTATGTCTACGGGACCGTCCCGCTGTCGGCGCTGCTGAGCAGCCAGGTCGCCACGGTCGCCATCGGCGGCCAGAGCTACCGCTACGCGTGGACGGCTGCGGACTGGGACAGCGACAGCATCGCGCAGATCGCGCCGACGAGTTGCCGGTCAGTGCACCTGACAATGGCCTATACCCAGAGTTCGGCGGGGAACGTCGCGGATGTCGCCACCCTGCTGGTCATTCAGCAAGCTAAGACGGTGACCGGCAATGTCGCCTCCGGCGCGATCGGCACTGTGAACGCGAACCTGACCGGGGGATTCGAGATCGCGCTTGAGAACGCGCCCGGCACGGCCTACGGCAACGGCACCGCATCATGCTGGAAGCTCCGATGGACGCAGGTAAGACGATCGAGCGCGGCTCCCGGCTGCTGGTCGTGCTCGCGCTCGCCGCATTCGGCCTCGTCGTCAGCTCTGACCACACCGAAGCAGGGGCGGCGAGTACCGCGCACCTGATCCCGGCCCCGCAGCCAGCCCCGCCGCCGAGCAGTGGTCTGAGCTATTCGTGCGCCAATAAGCTCGATTACAGCTGCGACCTGGACGGCTACAACCCGAATTCCGGTTCAGTTAGCCAGTGGTGGTACCGGGACTACGGCCCGCGCGTGGCGAGCAGCGGCCCTGACGGCCTGCATAACTGCACTATGTACGCCGCGTTCATGCTCTACCAGAACGGGTACACCACTGAGCCCGCGAATCTGGGCCAGAAGCTGACCAATGCCTCGGACTGGGCGCAGGAGGCGGCAAGGCTTCCCGGGGTCACGGTCAGCCAGACGCCGACTATCGGCGCAATCGCCCAGTGGAACGGGTACTCCGGCGAGAAGGACGGTCATGTCGCCTACGTGTCAGATGTCACTGCCAGCGGCGCGATCGTCCTTTCCGATGACAATTTCTTTACGGGTAACGGCGGCTACACCGACGAGTTCACCATTGCCAGCAGCCAGTCGCCGTACTGGCCTGACAACTTCATCGAGTTCCCGACGACCAAGGGGCCTCAGTCGACGGCGCTCACCCCGGCCCAGCAAGCCGGAGAGCAGTACCTCAATCACATCGTGAAGTGGACCGGAGACGCCGGACAGGCCCAGCCCGCGTCCTGGTATGTGACCTGGACCTTGATACCGCCGATGATCGTGGCGGTGCCGATGCGGCACTGGATACCGACCATCGCCGTCTACTGGTGTCTGGTCAACCAGGAACACGCCACGCCCTGGCCTAACGCGCTGCCCTCCTCGGTCCTTGACACCAACATTCCCAACGACGGCGGCCAGGAAGGCTGGGCCACCTGCAACACGCCTGGATCGGGCCGGGGCGGCGGCGCGCCCGGCGATAGCGGCGCGACCATCACCGAGCAGGCAGGACAGTACGGGGCGGCGACGTTCACCGACTATGACAACGCCGGCGGCGCAGGCCCGCGCGTCGGCGCTGGCCAGTATGTCTCGGTCGCGTGCAAGGTGTACGACCCGACCATTGCCAGCGTGAACCCGGATGGCTACTGGTATCAGATCGCCAGCAGCCCGTGGGACGGTAACTACTACGCCCCTGCGAACGTGTTCATGAATGGCGACCCGTGGGGCGGTCCGTACTCGCACAACACCGACTTCTCGGTGCCCGACTGCGGCTCGGGCGCCGGTGCCGGCGGCGGAGGCGACACGCCGAGCGGCCCGGCCGCGCCCGGGACGTACCTCGAACAGGAGGGACATCACGGCGCCTCGACGTTCAGCGATCACTCCAACGCGTCGGGGCCGGGGCCGGGCATAGGCGCCGGCCAGTACGTAGACGTGAGCTGCAAGGTCTACGACCCGTCGATTTCCAGCGTCAGCCCCGATGGCTTCTGGTACGAAATCGCCTCTGCCCCCTGGAACGACGGCTACTTCGCCGCGGCGAACACGTTCATGAACGGCGACCCCTGGAACGGCCCGTACAGCCACAACACCGACTTCAACGTGCCCGACTGCCCGTCGCCAGCCAACCCGCCGGCCAACCCGCCATCCAGCGCCACCAGCACAGAGCAGGAAGGTCACCACGGCGTCAATACCTTCATGGACTACGACAACGCCTCCGGCGAGGGTCCGGCGATACCCGCTGCCGCGGACGTCCAGGTCGAATGCAAGGTTCACGACCCGACCATTGCCAGCGTGAACCCGGACGGATACTGGTACCTCATCGCCAGCTCGCCCTGGGACGGCAACTATTACGCTCCGGCCAACACGTTCATGAACGGAGATCCGTGGGACGGTCCGTATACCCACAATACCGACTTCAGCGTCCCCGACTGCGTCACCGCGCCCAGCGGCCCGCCGCCACCCTCCACCTACGCCGAAACCACCGGCGGCGTTGCTCACACCTGGACGAACTACACCAATGCCGGCGGCACGGAAGGGCCATCCATCCCGTCGAATGACACCGTTCAGATCGCATGCCGCCTGCCAGGCTTCAAGGTGGCAGACGGCAACACCTGGTGGTACCAGATCGCCTCAAGCCCGTGGAACTACACCTACTACGTCTCGGCTGACCCCTTCTATAACGACGGGGCCACCTCAGGCCCCCTGGCCGGCACCCCCTTCTTCGACTCCAACATCCCGGTGTGCGGATCCGCCGGCGGCGGCACACCCAGCTACTCCGAGACGACCGGGGGCGTCGTCCACACCTGGACTGACTACGCGGACGCCGGCGGCAATGAGGGTCCTGACATCGGCAGCAATGCAACGGTCCAGATCGCCTGCAAGCTCCAGGGCTTCGCAGTCGCCGACGGCAACACCTGGTGGTACCGGATCGCGGCGAGCCCGTGGAACGACGCCTACTACGCATCCGCCGACGCCTTCTACAACGACGGCGCCACCTCCGGACCCCTGTCTGGCACCCCGTTCGTGGACAGCGGGGTACCAGACTGCTAATCCCGTGAATAGGTGCAAGACTTGGTGACCCACATGAGATGAAAGGCGCACCTGAACAGGGGGCGTGGCACGCGCTCCGAGGGCTCTAATAGTGATCAGGTTGAGGCGATGCGGGGTTTGTCCGTATTGTTTCGGGGATCTGGCGGGCTGGGTTCGCTAAGGCTCTGCCGGCCGTGACGGGCCTGGCTTGATATCGAGTTGCCAGCCTGCCAGGTCCCGCTGTGGCGTGGTTCGTAAGAGGTGCGATCGCCCGGCGATCTGACATTAGACATGCCCGCCATGGTTCACCTGCGCTCAGATCTCTGTGGACTGCGGATGAAAGGGCTGGCCAGATGGCGGCAGTAATGATCGGAGTCGATCCGCGCAAGAGCACGCATACGGCGGTGGCGATCGACGGGGCCGAGATGCAGCTCGGGCGGCTGCGGGTCCGTGCTGAGGCCGGGCAGGCCGGCGAACTGGTGGCCTGGGCGGCGTCGCTGGCCGGAGCGGACCTGGGCGGTCGAGGGCGCGGGCGGGCTCGGCCACCTGCTGGCCCAGGAGCTCATCGAGGCCGGGGAACATGTGCTCGACGTCCAGCCCAAGCTCGGTTCCCGGGTCCGGCTGCTCTCGTCGGGGTCGGCGAACAAGAACGACCCGGACGACGCCCTGTCCGTGGCAGTCGCCGCGCTGCGGTCGCCGCGGATCCGGGAGGTCCGCGCGGAAGACGACACCGCGGCGCTGAAGATGTGGGCCCGCCGGCATCGCGAGCTCGCTCGGCTCCGCAACCAGACCGCGTGCCGGCTCCACGCCCTGCTCGCCAGCCTGGTCCCCGGCGGCCTCACCAGGGAGATCACGCCCGCTCAGGCCACCGCGCTCCTCGGCGCGCGCCAGCCCGTCACCATGGCTTCCCGTGCCCGGCACCAGCTCGCCGCCGACCACGTCGCTGACCTGCGCCACCTCGACACCCAGCTCCGCGACACCCGCCGCCAGCTCACCCCCGCGGTCCGTGACTCCGGCACCACCCTCACCCGGATCTTCGGGGTCGGCCCGGTCATCGCCGCGACCATCATCGGCGATGTCGAGGACATCAGCCGGTTTCCCACCCGTGACAAGCTCGCCGCCTGGACAGGCACCGCCCCGATCGAGGTGCCTTCCGGCCGCCGGGTCGTCCACCGGCTCTCCCTGCGCGGCAACCGCAGGCTCAACCACGCCATCCACATGGCCGCCGTCACCCAGATCCGCCACCGGCACAGCCAGGGCCGCCGCCATTACGACAAGAAACTCGCCGATGGCATGACGCCCAAGGAAGCCCTGCGCTGCCTGAAACGGCGGATCTCCAACGCGATCTACGCCGCCCTGCGCGCCGACGCGCACACAGCAAGCCAGCTCACGGGCCCGGGAGGGCAACCGGGGAACGACACTGCATCCAGCGCGGCCGGCTCACACCCCGCACGCCAGCTCTTCGGACCAGCCACTCCCGAACCCGCACCCTACCCTATGACCGCAGAACCGCCAGCCACCAGCCAAAACAAGAAAACCCGCAAGACCACTTGACAGTCGCTACAAAGAGGACTCGATATGGACGGGCCAGCACGGGACCTTGCCATACGCGGATCCCCACAGAATGGTCAATCCGCGCGCTTTGCCGTAGCGCTAGCTGGCTGCGACGACCGCTCATGCCGATGTGCGGATGTACTCGGGCAGGCATATATTCGCCGTAGCATCGGCTCATGTCCCGTTGCACAGCACCCGTCTAGGGCCATCGCACAGCCAGCGGGGCCGCAAACTGCCCTGCGTGCGGATCCCGGTCGTACTACCGCTCCCCCTCCTACTACACCCCGCCGACCAGGCCCTCCTGGAGCAGTGGCGGTGGGTCGTCCAGTAGCGGGTCGTCCGGCGGCGGGAAGTCTCGGCGGCTGCGTGGAGGCAGGGCCGTCTCGTACACGGCCGCTGAGTGGCGAACGATCGAGCACCTCGCCCGCCAGGCCGAGGAGCAGGCGCGGGAACACGCGGAGCGTCGCGACCTCTTCCTCTGCCACGCCTGGGACGACCGGAAGGGTGCCGCGAGGGAACTGTGTGACCTGCTGGTGTCCCTCGGCGCAACGGTCTGGTTCAGCGAGAGGGACGTCGGCCTCGGTAAGTCGCTGCTCCGCGAGATCGACAGGGGGTTGGCGACCTCCCGGATCGGCATCGTGCTGGTGACCCCCGGCGCTGCTCAAAACCCTGGCGGCCGAGGGGATCGCCGACAAGGAACTCTCCGCGCTGCTCGCGACCGACCGGGTCATCCCTGTCGCCCATGGCACGACTTTCGACGCCCTCCGGGACGTCGGCCCCCTGCTCGCCGCACGGTCCGGCCTGAGCACCGGGGACTCGTCGATGCGGGACGTCGCGACCAAGATTGCCGCTGCAGCGGCTGCCGAGGACGGCACCTGACGGGAGCGACGCCGCTCCGGCCCGTTCGGTGCCGGGCGTTGTGCCGCCATACGCAGCCGCACAGCATCCGACAAATCCGCATGATGATTGAACCGAGACCTGCTGACGGGCGGGGCCAGGTCCGAACTACCCCGTAACCCAGATGGTCCCAACGCCCGCACATGCCGCTCCTGGTGCGGAGCCCTGGCTTGAGCCGCGGCCCAGCATGTTCGACGAACGCGCCGCCTTGCCCGTCTTGCTCGAGTGCTGCCCACACATACGGACCCGACACTCGTGCGCGCGGTGGCAGCCCACCTTCGGCGGCCGTGGGCGCGGCCGATTGCGTTCGATCCGCTCGTCAGCGCGTTCCGGCGATGAGCGCCACAAGACGGGGATGCGGGCTGGCTGCTAGGCAACGCGCTTGCCGCCCACTTGGAGGATCTGCCGGGTTTGCAGGACCTGGTCTGCGACGTCCGTTACGGCACGGCGCGGCAGATGAACGTCGATCCATGCGGAGATATCGGAGGTCGCCGCCCATAGAACCGGCACTTGCAGCCCTCATCGCTGACCTGATGCCGCGCTGCACGCAATGTCGGCCCTGCGCAGATCGATCGGCCAGGTCGCGACCCTGCCTGACCTCAGGCAAGTGCCCGCAGACTATCCGGAGAGCCGTCTAGCCAAGACAGTGGCCAGTCAGATCCGGGCGCGGAGGCCGTAGTTTCCCGGCAGTAACCCACTTCCTAGCCAGGAGGTAACGCTCGGTCATGCCGCGGAGCGGTCGTGCCAAGGAGCAGATGTACCGCGTGCATGTCCGAAAAGGGCCCATGTTCGCGGCTATGCTTATAACCGATTCGTCAGTCAATTAGGCGTGGCTTGGGTGTATTGATCGTCTCGTGGTCGGGCCACACTGCGCCGATGAGCCAGCTCTCTATGATCGCGCCTAGCTCCTTGGCGAATGGATCCTTGTTCATCCGAAGAAGCTGAGTGACCCATTGACGGCCCGCGCCTGCTATCCAGTCCGCGACTTGCAACTGCGAGGCGTCCTTACTGTCCATGAAGTCGATGCTTGTGATCGGAAGTGGCGTTAGGCGCTTACCGGGCCGCGTTGGATTGCCCATCTCGTGCAGATTCTGGAGCATATGATTATACCTCGCGATAGGTTTTGACTCATCGTGCACGAGCCTAAAGACGCCTAGCCGTTCGCCGACATCTCGTACTAGAGCAACCAGGCACGGCGTCGCGGGGTCGAGTTCATCGCGGTGGCCGTTGCTTATCCATTCAAGCGTGGCTCGCGATTCTGATCGAGTTAGAGACAAGACTTCAAGCCACTCCTGCCACTCGGGGTGTTCCGCAGTGGTGAGTCGGTAGTCGTCAATCGAGTGATAGATATCGTCGATTGTCGCGGTTGGCCTGCTACGAAAAGCGCCTACAAAGGTCTTTAGTACATTCTCATAAGCGGACCTGTTTCCAAAGACTGGACCGATGGCATGCATTAGGTTCGCTAGGCCGACAGCGGAGCCGTCCGCATACATGTTATGGCCCTGCTTGGAGAACAGAGGCTCAATTAGGAGGTCGATGATCTTGGCTTCGATAAAGAACCGTTTGTCGGCCGCATAGAATCGGGCCGCATCGCTAGGGAGGCTGGAAAGACACCCCATTAGACCGTTTCGTCCGGCTTTCGTTTTTGCCAGCGAGCTATATTTAGGCTCGCCGTGCCCTTTCGGAAGCTGTCGAAGCACATTATCTAGCAGCGTGGCAGAGAGAGAACTGTCAAGGTTTAGAGAGCCAAGAACAAATACGGGCTGCGCAGAATCGAGAAGGTTTTCGCCTGTATTGCCAGACTCGTCAACATAGATATTTCTAGCTTCTATCAGAGGCATAACCGCACCTAAAGGATCGTTGTTTGGCTTAAAGAAGTTCAGCACGTATGCGTCGCAGCCCAGGAGTGCGGTATCAGCCCGCTCAGCCAAGTGGCGTAGTCGTCAAGTGTGCACTGCATGGCCGCCATCGTGTGGGCTTCCACGCAACATGACGCCACGGGACAGAAGGTACGATCCCGCACGGCGGAAGACCCGGACTCTCCGTGAGCTGACTTAAACAGGCGCACCAACCTGCCCGGGCGTATAGGTCACAACGGGCCGCACTGACATGCCGCGATGAGGTACCCCGCGCCTAGCGATCACCCAAACCGGTCCTTCTGCATGCCAGGCGGCGGCATCGACGGCGGGATCGCCTGCGCGCGTAATCGGCGCTCGGGTGCGGTGACCGGGGTTCTCTCTCGTGTGGTGACTGGCCGTGTCTGAGGGCCTGCACTTACTGTGGAGTTGTCGTTAGTCTCTGCCGGGGCTCTGGCGTGCCTGGCAGGCCGGGTCCTCGCCTGCTTTGCTGGAGGTCCCGATGACCACCATTTCTCCGCCCGCTGCGCTGGTTCCCGTGGTGCCGCTGTTCTCCGAGCCGGAACGGCTGGCTCTGGCCGGGTTCCTGGCCTCCTATACGGGCCTGACCCGGGAGGCGTACATGCTGGACTTACGCCAGTTCACCGCCTGGTGCCAGAACCATGACATCGCGCTGTTCGCGGCGCGGCGGGCCGACATCGAATCCTTCGCCCGGGACCTGGAAGCCCGGGGCCGCGCCCGGTCGACCGTGGCCCGCCGGTTAGCGACGGTCGCCGGGTTCTACCGGTACGCCGTCGAGGAAGACCTCCTCGACCACTCACCCGCCGTCCACCTCCGCCGCCCCAGGGTCGACTACGAATCCCACGCCGTCGGCCTGGACCGCAACGAAGTCGGCGCCCTCCTGGTCGCCGCAGGCCTCGGCACCCCCGCCGAGCACGCCCTGATCTCGCTGCTTGCCCTCAACGGCCTCCGCGTCTCCGAAGCCACCGGCGCCGACATCGAGGACCTGAGCATGCAGCGCGGCCACCGCACCCTGACCATCACCCGCAAAGGCGGCAAGAAAGCCCTCGTACCGCTCGCTCCCAGGACCGCGCGGGCCATCGACCTCGCGGTCGGCGAGCGGTGCGAGGGACCGGTCTTCCTCACCCCCGCAGGACAGCGGCTGGACCGGCACGGGGCCGGGCGGATCGTCCGGCGCACCGCCCGCAAAGCCGGGCTCGGCAAGACCGTCGGCCCGCACACCCTAAGGCACGCATTCATCACCGCTGCCCTCGACGCCGGAGTCCCCCTGCGAGACGTCCAGGAAGCCGCGTCCCACGCCGACCCGCGCACCACCATGAGATACGACCGGGCACGAGCATCCCTGGACCGGCACGCCACCTACGTCGTCGCCGCATATCTCGCCGGGGCAGCTAGATAGCCAGCCGGGGCTGGCCTGACCGGAGAACGACCAGCCAGGCCAGCCCGTGGCTGCCTGACCGCACACCCTGACTAACGACACCGCGATTCACGAAGGCTCGATATGCGCCTGACAACCAAATAGTCTCAGATCTGGCGAGAACGACAGATCTGCTGTTATGCGTTCACGGCGGGTCTGTCAATTTCAAACTACAGTCCCTTCACGGCGGGTGCGATAGGGCGCGGGTTTCAGAAACTCAGGAGTTCGGGACGACCGAATATGCGCGGACCCGTCAGCTGCGCTGCTGCCCCGCGCTGAACTTCCAACAGAGTTTCCGGCAACTAATAGTTATCAAGTTGCTGAGTTCCGCAAGCGCGATGTCATCCGAGGGCGGCGCGGGTTATGGCGGTGATTTTGCCGGGGCTGGCGGTGATGTGCTGGAGGGTGCGCCAGCGCTGGGTGAGCAGGGCGAATGCGCGTTCGCCGATACAGCGGAGGGACCGCTGGAGCCGATGCCGGCGCCGTTGTACCCGGAGTCGGCCAGGGCGGGCATTCCCAGGGCGGCGGCGCGGCAGAGGGCGGCAGCGCATGGATACGGGCTGCGGTGAGGTCGTGGACCGAGCCGGACTCGGCATCGGAGATCCAGATCGGGAATCCGCCGGGCAGGGCGACGTCATGGACGTTGCCGCCCTGGCAGCGACTCTTGCCCGAGTACCACAGGTCCACGGGCTCGCCCTTGGCTTTCCCGGACTTCTCGGCGCACCGGTCCGAGACGATGATCACGCCTTCCAGGGCATGATAGGTGATGACGTGGAATCCTTCGAACTACGACTAGCCAAGAAGATGTGCTCATGTAGGCATGCCGATCTTGCCGTATATTGACAGGCTGGGGTGTCGTCGCTCCAAGTTCCGTCCGGTTGCGCCAGTAGGCGGCTGCGGTAGATTGGATGCTCCTGGCAATACCGTTAGATATGTCGCGCTGGTCGTTGGTAGGAGCCTGGGGTGCTTTTCAATTGGACGGATATCGTAGACGGGGAGATCGTCAACGCTGCCTGGGCGCTGGCACAGATGGTAGCCAAGCCGAGGACCTCGCGGCGAGTAGCGGCTGACCTGAGTACCGTCGCTTGGGCGGATACTGAGCGGTTGATCAGGGAGGCGCTTTCCGGGATAGACACAAATCCTAGAACTTCGGATCTATCTCACGAGGACGTTGCCGAGGTCGAGTCAGCGATCAAGGGACATGAGGTTCAGGGGGCATTGCAGGTGCTTGTCGCCATGCGACTTACCGACGCCTCGGAGGCCGATGCAGCCAAGGCCCGGAACGCGGTTCGGTGGGCACTGAGTGGCGCAGTTCCCCTAGCCATCCACAAGCAACTGTATGAAGCCGTTGCCGGACCTGGCCGGGGTTCCATCACGTCATCCGGCTCGGGCGACAATCCAGTTCCAAGACTAGTCGGGATCGACACCTGGCTGAGCGAATACTTCGACACTAAGATCTGCGGCCTTGTCGCCATGCTGGAAAAGAAGGTTGGGTTCGCAGGACTGGCGCAGGTACGAGCCGAAGCCTATAGCGCCCGGATAGTTGCGCTCCTCGCAGCGATTGAGCGGCAAATAACTGCGCTAGCTGATCCAGGCTGCGATCGCGATGCGCAAGCCGACTGGCTAGCGCGCTATCGACGGCAAGTTCATCAGAGGCACGGTTTTCTGACACCGCCGGACTTCGATCGCCGTCGCCGCGTTCCATTCGAAGACATTTACGTGCCCACGGGGATCGAACAGTGCGACTTGCCGGAGCAGGGGCCACTTGCTCCAGCGATTCGACTTCCGTCGGAGATCCGGCTCTCCTGGGACGACGATGATTTGGGGCTGGATACAGACCGCTCGCAGGATCCGACAAAAATCTCCTCCCTGAATATGCAAGCCTTGGTCGGGCAACTTGGCCGGACGGTTCTGCTCGGTAATCCCGGCGGAGGGAAAACTACTGCAGCTAGCTTGCTTGCAAACCGTTTGGCGAGCGATTCAGCCAACAAGATTCCATTCTTCGTAGTCCTGCGAGATTACGCGGCAAAACCGTGGATCGAATGGTCTATAGTCGAGCATATCGATCAAAACCTGAGAACCTTGTATCAATCTCAGGCACCTGAGGGCCTCGTGGATCGAATGTTGCAGACGGGCCGGGCCTTCGTGATCTTCGATGGACTCGATGAATTGCTTGACACTTCGCGGCGACGCGATGTTTCAGATAGAGTCGAGCAGTTTTGCACTGCTTACCCGTTGACGCCGGTGCTTGTTACTTCGCGAGTGGTTGGATATGACGAGGCTCTTCTCGACGACTCGCAGTTCACGTGTTATAGGCTGGCAGATTTCAGCGGTGCTCAAGCTGCCGAATATGTCCACAAATGGTTCTCAACGCAGGAAGGCATCTCGACAGTTGAGGCAGAAACAAAGGCGCGGGCGTTTCTTGCGGAGAGTGAGAACGCTACTGACCTGCTGAGGAGTCCTTTGCTGTTGTCGCTCATGTGCATTCTCTATCGGGGTGCAGGTTTCCTGCCCGCCAACCGGGCTGGAGTTTATGCCCGATGCACTGAGTTGCTCTTGCGTAAGTGGGACGAACAGCGCGACCTGTACAAGAAGCTTAAAGCCGATCACCTGATCGAGCCGACGCTACGCTACCTCGCCTGGTGGTTGTACACCCGTGCTGACAGTACGGGGGTGGCTAGCGCGCGCGAGTTGATGTTCAAGACTACCGAATTCCTTCTTGATCGCTACGCCGAAACCGAGGATGAGGCGCGAGCAGCGGCCAGAGAATTTGTCGAGTTCTGTCGAGGCCGGATGTGGGTTTTCAGTGATGCCGGACTCAATGCCGATGGCATTGGACTCTACTCATTCACGCACCGAACATTTATGGAGTACTTTGCGGCTTGGCATCTAGCCGTCACGGCCGATACGCCTGAACACCTCGCTGACTCCCTGGTGGCAAATGGTATCGCATGGAACACGGTCGGGGATCTCGCGATTCAAATCAAAGGCAATAGTAGCGATCGGGGAGTAGATCGTATTTATGGCCGCCTTCTGCAGTTGAGGAGCGATTCAGAGCCCAATATCCAAGCTCTCGGGCATCTCGTTTCGATTCTGGAAAGCTCAAGACCTTCACCGGATTCTGTCCGGAAGCTGACAAGAGCGGTGCTCGCGAGCGGCGACGAACGTCTGGAACTTCTATCCAGACTGGTCGGATACGGAAATGCGTATGAGATACAGATTTGCGACGAAATATCTAAGGCCGTTTCGGAAATGCTGTCCGACGCTGACGCTTCAGTGCATTTGCGCGGGATTCGACTGGTGATGGACTTGGCTGAGCGGCGTGGGTATCCACCGCCGCTAAGTAAGAGCTCGTACTGGAAACGCTGGTCTAGTGATCTAGTCGGAGGCCATCGCAGGGAGATCATCAAGGCGGCCGAAACTGATCGCAGTCTACGGATATCGGCACTTTATGCGAAGGTACTCAGCGTGGACGGGGCATTGAGGATGCACGACAAGCTAAATTCAATCTTTGCCTATGGCGGACAGAACTATATGCCTTATGCCATGTCCATCTGCGAGAAGCTTCTCGACGAGAATGAGCCGACTGCAAGCGAGGAGGCCGTGGCGGAACTCAGGTCCGTGGGACGTTACATTCTCGAACATCCAGCGCCACCTTGGATGGATCTGGGTCCGGATATGCCGAGTTACAACAGGCTTGCCGAGCTCTATCCCGTTACGGCGAAGTCTCTCACTAGTGATAGTCTTGCCAATCTTGGATTGTGTGTCATCACCTTCCTCGCTGGCGAACTGCACGACTTTCCGGGTATGTGGGAATTGCGACATCCTTCTCCATCTGAACCGCTCTACTTCTATGTCACGCGCCAATTTGTCCGACGCGGCTCACGCGTAGCGCTGCGAGATACGGACGTTATGCTAGCGGAATTTGATGTTGATCTTCCACCGCTTCCCGTGCCCGACATATTCCAGAATATATTCGTTGATTGGGCCGACGGGCGACTTAAGCTTGGGAATTGGCCTGTCTCATGAGAGAGCAATCTCAAATCTTCTATACTGGCAGACACGCGATGTCGCTGCCGCAAAATTCATAGAAGATAATCTGAGTACCTTGTGCTGGATGTCGGAGCAGTCTCTATCCCGCTCAGAATCGGCGATTAGCGCGGTGAGGACGGCCGGACGATCTGAATCTCTGTTGCCGTCGGGACGTCGCATTCTAAAAGTTCGCTAGTGGGTTTCCTCGCAGCACCCTCCCGGTCTCCTATGCCGACCGGGAGGCGGCTTCAGGTAACACAGCATCGTGCCCGATCCGGATCCGGGTGACCGTCCTCCGGCGCCGGAGCATCGGAATCCGTCCATAACAGGTCGAGCGCTCGCGCGGCTGCCGGGCACCGGCGGGCAGCGTTTTTGCTGTCACGCTTGGGTGTTCGGTTGCGGGGGTGGTTGGAGAGCCTGAACGTCCTCGCGGGACTGGCGGGTTAGCGGGTGGGCGGGTCCGAGGGCAGCGTGGCGGATGCGCAGTGCCTGCTGGTGCAGGGGCAGGGCTTCGGGGTGCTGGTTCAGGCCTTCCAATGCCTGCGCGATGTAGATAAAGGTAGTGGCCACGTCGGGGTGGTCCGGTCCGAGGGCTGTTTCGCGGATGCGCAGTGCCTGCTGGTGCAGGGGTAGGGCTTCGGCGTGCCCGGCCCAGGCATGCCAGCGCGTGCCCGGCCTCGTTGAGAGTGGTGGCGACGTCGGGGTGGTCGGGTCGGAGGGCAGCCTTGTCGATGTCCAGCGCCCGCCGGTGCAGGGGCAGGGCTTCTGCGTGCCCGGCCGAGGCCTGCCAGCGCCCTGCCCACATAGTTGAGGTCGATTGCCACGTATGGGTGGTCTGGTCCGAGAGCAGCCTCGCGGATGCGCAGCGCCCGCTCCTGCAAGGGAAGGGCCTCCTCGTATCGGCCTAGGCCGGCCAGCGCGTGGCCGACGTAGTTCAGGCCGGTCGCGACGTCGGGATGGTTGGGTCCGAGAGCGGCCTCGTCGATGTCCAGGGCCCGCTGGTGCAGGGGCAGGGCCGACGCGTACCGGCTCAGGCTCGTTAGCGCCCGACCCATCTGGTTCAAGGTGGCAGCCACATTGGTGTGGTCGGGTCCGAGGGTGGCCTGGTGGATGCACAGCGCGCGCTTCAGCAGGTGCAGGGCCGCCGCGTACCGGCCCTCGCTTCGCAGGAAGATGCCCGCGTGGTCGAGCAGCCAGGCGGTTGCTGCGTTTGCTTGTGCCGTGGTGTCGGAGTGTCCGGCTGCAGCCAGGACGCTGGGGAGCAGTGCCCGCCACCGGGGCCAGTTCTGCGGTGATGCCCAGATTTCGCTGGGCAGGTCGGCGCGTAGAAGAGCGAGAACTGTCTCGTGCCATGCCACCTGGGCGGCGGCTGGCTGGCCTGGAGGAAGGTGGCGGGTGACGTCCTGGACCAGCCGGTGGACCGTGATGGTGTCAGCGACCCGGCGGGCCAGCGAATAGTCCGCGAGCGCGCCGACTGCGTCGTTGAAGGCGACCGGGTCGGCTGCGGTGGCGGCGAGAGGCTCAGGGAGCAGGTCAGCGTGGGTGGTGAACAGGTCCAGGGGGATCGGCTCGGGAGCGAGCCAGGCGCATAGTTTCAGGAGCTGGGCTGCGGCCGGGGCCGTGGCGTCGAGTCGGCCGAAGGACACCGCCCAGACGGTGGCGACGGTGCCGGGATAGCCCGATGCCTGGCCGCGGCCGTGCAGGTCGGTGCTGCGGGTGCTGAGCAGTTCCAGGTACAGGTCGGGGCGCATGCCGGTTTCGTGGAGGTAGGCTGCGGCCTGGTCCAGGGCCAGCGGCAGGTCGCCGAGCCTGACCGCGAGGCTGTCCGCCTGGGCGCCGGTCAGCGCGGGCGCCCGCCGACGGAGCAGGGTGATGGCGTCGGCACGGTCAAGGGTGTCCAGGTCAAGGACGCTGCCCACGGCGCCGAATCCGCTGCGCCGGGTGGTGATCAGCACGTGCCCGGCCCCGCCTGGCAGCAGCGGCCTGATTTCCTCGGCGTTCTCGGCATTGTCGAAGATCAGCAGCCACCGGGCTCGGGCGCACAGCGTCCGGTGGACCGCACGCAGCATGGCCGCTGGGTCGGGAAGCTGGGGTAGTCCTATCTCTTCGGCCAGGCTGGCAAGCTGGCCGCCAATCAAGGCTGCCTGCTCGGCGTTGATCCACCACACCAGGTCGTAGTCGCCGGCGTTCCGGTGGGCGTACTCGATGGCGGTCTGGGTCTTGCCGATCCCGCCCATCCCGCGCAGGGCGTGTATCGTCACCGCCTGGTGCCCGGCCAGCCCGGTCTGGATCAGGTGCAGTTCGGCGACTCTGCCGGCGAAGTTCGGATTGCGCAGCGGAACGTTCCACGCCACGGGCGCAACGCCGGGAAACCGGGGCTCGGCCGGCTGCGGCGGCTCTGCAGGCGGGAAGTCCGGTTCGTTCTCTGGTTTGGCGCGCCCGGTCACGGCGTCACGGACCGCGGACCTGATCAGCTCGCGGGCGGCGGTCCTGGTCACGCCGATCAGGTCCGTGCTGACGACTCCGGCGAGCAGGCCGGGGCGGTCGCAGTTGGCGACCCGGAAGACCAGGAGCTTGCGCTGCCGCCCGAGAGGGTCACTCCGCAAGCAGGCCAGGAATTCCGCAGTGGCGAACTCTGATTCCAGATACGCCGCCGACAGCACCACGATCGTCCGCCTGGCCTGCCGCGCTCCGTCCTGCATGATGCGAACCCAGTTCGTTCCCGCCACCATGTCCCACGCCTGGATCAGCACGCTGTGCTCGTCGATTTCCAGCTGCCAGGCGATCCATTCCGCCCATCCCCGGTCAGCCTGGGTATAAGAAACGAAAAAGTCCCAGCCCGGCCCGGTCATTGCACCCCTACCGCCCATTGCCAGATGTAGATTTCAGGCATTTGTTCTCCTAGATTGGCCAGCAGACGGGCAGGGAAATGTGCCTTCCCCCGCGCCGCCAAGCCGGGCGCGTGCCTGGAAACCGGCAGGGGCCTACAGGCTGCGTTCAAGCTATTGACGGCTCGAACTCTGCGTCGGCCGGGCCTCGTCCGAGGGCGTTGCGGCACTTCCCTTTCGCTGAATGGAAGGATACTTCCGTCCGACCCGGGCGGGCAGCCTGCCCGGGCTCCCAGATGGGCCAGCCAGTTTGGGTTGCGAATCAGGCACCGCCGGACTAGACAGGGCAAATGAGCGACGATGCGCAGGTTCGGCCCGTTGCCGGCGACGACCGGCTGGACGACCTCCTGTCCGAGGTTTGGCACGCCGACACCCAAGCCAACAATCCCCGCACCCGGGAGTTCCTCGAAGCCGGGCAGGAACTGCTGCACAGCGGGCTAGCCCGCCAGCCCGGCGAACCTGCCGCCGAGTCCGGTACCCGCTGCAGGGCACCGTTCGACGAACTGCTGGCGTGGGTGTCCCGCCGCCGCGTGGTCATTATGGCCGCGCAGCGGCGCGACCCTTCTGACCACCAGCCGACAGAATCTGCTTACCGGTACCGCTGGCGGACTCAGACCGGCTACCTGCGCGACCTGGTCGTCTACGCGCTCAGGCCGCGCATGGCCACTCCGGAGGAGACCGACAAGGCGCGGCGCGTCCTGTCCGAGGGCGGCCCGCTCGACAAGGCGATTGACAAGATCGCCTTCGACGAAATGCGGAACCTGAACGCCGACAAGGCATTCCGCCTTCAAATGGTCTTCCAGGCCATCCTGGCCCACGACCCTCAGGTCGCGAACGCGCTGCGTCGCATCGACGACACCAACTTCGGGGCCTGGAAGGCCTTCTACCAGGAGGCATTCGACCACCTCGGCATCACCCTAAGACCCGACGTCAGCCTGGACGACTTCGCCTACGCAATGCAAGCCGCTGGCGAAGGCGTCGTATTCAGGTCACTGCTCGCCACCCCAGACGACAGCCCCCCAGCCGCCTTCGCCATCGACCACCACGCCCAGACCTCACGCCCCCTGGCCCTCATCGCCATGGCCCTCCTCGTGGCATTCGCAGACCCAGGCGACGGCAAGGAACTACGCGAAACCGTCCGCGACCTCGCCCCAGCCGCCCACTACACCCCCGCACCCCAGAACCAGCCCTGCGATCCGCAACCCCCTGCCAGCGAGCACTCCGGACAGCCAGAGCCCGCCCTGATCAGCAGCACGGCAGACGACTGAGGCATCGACCTGCCGGAACCCCTTCCCCAGCACCTCGCGCCCGGCGGCGTTTATACCATTAACGAATCCGAAGGCTAAATTTCAGATTCTTGATCTTTGATGCTTGCCGGGCGAACTATTCCATGTCCTCGGATCTAGTAGCATCAAGGATTCTGCGGTCGGCGCTCTTGCCGACCGTAGATCTCCCGCTGCCGCCGTCGGTGCTCATGGGCATATATGACAATGCTGGCGATGACGATTCTGGGCGGATAAACGAGACCGGCCGATTCTGTAGATGCCAGACAGAGCGGACTTGGCAGGCAACAGCAGTTGTGTGATGGTGAATCTGCCCGTAAATCGCAGGCACCGAAGGGAGGACCAATGCGCAACTTACCAGTCGCCACGCTGGCAGCATTCAGCAGCCGGGCCGAATCCCGCTCAGGTCGGCTCGCATCCGAATGCGACGACCCGGTTATCCGCGGGCGGAGCGCGGCCGGCGATAACGAGCAGCCCTCTCGCCCGACGGGCGCTGGAGGTGTCCTAGAGCAGGATGTGCTCGAAGGCCCGGCGGATTTCTCGCCCCGGGGAGGGAGCCGGAATGCTCAGACGGCTCGCGGTTGCTCCGCGTCAGGCTCGTGTCCGGGATGACGGACGCCGCATTTCGGCTGGCTGTGCTTGCTTTGTAGCGGGTCAGGGCCGCGGCCGGACTTCCTCAGGGTACGGGTCTCGATCTGCCGACCGGCAGTGCTGCGGGAGACCGGGGCATGCCTTGTGGTCCCTAGCTTGGCGGCGGAGGATTGCTCCGGGATGAGGGTGGGAGGCTGGCGCCGGGGCCTGTGATCGCGGGAGACGCTGATGAGCATGGCAAGGCGCTCGGTGCGGGCGGTGTCGGAAATCACCCAGCAGAGGGCGGCGGCCAGGACCGCTACGATGACGACGGCGCTGGTGAACGCGGGTCCTGCGAAGGTAGCTACGATCGGCGCGGCTATCACGGTGCCCGTCATCGTGAGAGCTAATGCGCTGCCCGGTCTCACGGGGACGCCCTGTTCCAGCGTGGAGCGCTTCTCAAGCCTGCGCGAAGGCCGGGGATCTGCTGAATCTGACGGGTGGCATACAAGAGCTGCTTCCAGCGGCTCGCTCCGGCCTCCGCGAGGTCGCAGAGCTCAGCGCAGAACTCCTCCGCGTAGCGTGTCTCTTGTGCTGCGGGCAGCAGCCGCGCCGCCATGCAGACCATCACCATGGCCAGCCGGGTGGCGACCGCCGTCGCACGCTGCGCCCATGGGAAGCGCCGGGCGTCGTTCAGCATGCCAGAGAGCTCTGGCTGAGGCTCAGGGCCTTTTCCAGCCTGAGGATTACGGCGATCGACGCATTGGCGCGGGGCCTTGGCTCCTGATAGGCGGTCAGACAGGCGCGCTGCAGAGATTCGGTGAGCATCCTGGCGGCCCGGCGAGCGGGCTTGAGAGCCGGCGCGCTCCTGAGTTCGCCGATCAGGACGACAGCGCCGTCAAGACGGCGGCGCAGTTCGGTGCCGCGTGCGCCCAGGCTCGTGCTGCGCAGCCGCGCGTCATTCACCACGCAGAAAATCTCGCTGGTGGGGCGTGGGCGGGCCTGTTTCGGTGCATAGCGCTCGGTAGGGGTTGGTGAATGGCGTGGTGCTCCATTGCTGCACCGTGCCGCCGTGCGGGCCGACGGTGGAGACGGCGAGCAGAGGGCTGTCCGGGCTGAAGGCCAGGGCCTCGGCTCTCTCATGCTTGCCTGCGGGGATGGGCATCCCGACGGGCCGCCCGGTGGCGGTGTCGCAGAGCCGCACGGTGCCGTTGGCGTCGGCGATGGCGAGGATGGTGCTGTCGGGGCTGAAGGCGATCAGGTCCGTGCCGGTGAAGCTGTCGGTGAGCACGGGTATCTCGGCGCTGTGACCAGTGACCAGGTTCTGCAGGTCCACGTGGTCCGTACGGTCGACGGTGGCCAGGAACCTGCCGTCGGGGCTGAGTGCTGCTTCATCCGGGCAGCCCGTGGGCGGTGTGATCGCGCGGACGGCTGTCTTTCCGGTGGCTGGGTTCCAGAGCTGTACGGGGCCGTGGCAGGTGACTGTGGCGAGCAGGCTGCCGCCGGGGGTGAACGCGGCCGCAGCGTGGCTGCCGGCGGCCCCGGCGCGGACCGGCGAGCCGGTCGGCTGCCCGGTCGCTGGGTTCAGCAGGTGGATGGCTGCGCTGAGGTCGGCGGCTGCTAGCTGCCTGCCGTTGCGGGTGAAGGAGAGTGCGGCGAGGTCTGGGCCGTGGCTGGTCCAGGTCCGGGGTCGGGCCGGTTCTCGGCCTGCCAGGTCCGATAGCTGGACCGCATTGTCGTCTGCGGCTGCGAGCAGCCTGCCGTCGGGGCTGAAGGCAAGAGCGGCGAATGCCGGCTCGGGGTCATCGCCAGGGAGGCGGGATGTGCTGGATAGCCGGCCGGTGCTGGGGTTCCAGACTCGGACAGTGCCGCCGGACACGGGCGTGCTGTCTATGACGGCGAGGAACTTGCCGTCCGGGCTGTACCCGGCGGCATCTACGTTGACCTTGCTGCCGGTCCCGGCGGGCAGGGCGGCTGGAGCCAGCCGCCGGGTCGCGGAGTTCCAGACCTGACCGCCACATTCCGAATCCCACTCACCGACGAGAAGGACCCGACATGGACAAGAACCCCACCACCGCCACGGTGAAGACCCCGGCGGCGAACTTCACCGGCGACGTGTGGATGAACCCGGTGTTCGGCGGCGACGGAACCTCCGCCCTCACCTGCGGGTTCGTCCGCTTCACCCCCGGCGCGCGCACCAACTGGCACTCCCACGCCAACGGCCAGCTGCTGGTCTGCACTGACGGCATCGGGCTGGTCGGCACCCGCGACGGCAAGACCGTCGTGCTGCGCGCCGGGGAGAGCGTGTGGACCCCGGCGGGGGAGGAGCATTTCCACGGCGGCACTACCGAGAACATGATGTGCCACTACGCGATCCTCGACGCCTCCGGCGACGGAGAGGCCACCACCTGGCTCGAACCCGTCACCGACGAGCAGTACCTGGCCGCGCACGCTGCGGCGGGGGTGTAACCGATGGCGATCAACGAGGCCGCGAAACCAATCACGACCAGCTGTTCGGCGACCGAGCCTCCACCCTGGCGCAGACCGACCCCGAGCTGATCGAGTACTTCGACAACTTCGCCTTCGGCGAGGTGCCCGCCGACGCCGCGCGGCTGGACGCGACGCTCGACCTGCACCGCGTCGTGGCCGCCGCAGTGGCCAACGGCGGGATGAACCCGGTCGAGCTGAAGGAAATCGTCACGTCGGCCGCGCGCCCGGGGGCCCGCTTCGACATGAGCACCCCGGCGAACCAGGGCAAGCTGGACGTCGTCGAGGAGCTCGCGCAGCTGGCCGACAAATCGGGCCTGACGATGATCGAGCTGGCGCTGGCCTGGGCGATCAACCACCCGGCCGTCACCTCGGCCATCATTGGCCCGCGGACCATGGAGCAGCTCGAGTCACAGCTCTCAGCGGCGGGTGTCACGCTGGACACCGAGATCCTGGACCGCGTCGATCAGCTCGTAGCCCCGGGCGTCACGCTGAACGCGGACGACAACAGCTACGGCGCGGCCGAACTGACGCGGCAGGCTCGCCGACGGTAGGCACCCGGAAGAGCGGGTCATCGACCAGGAACGCGTCACTGCCGAGGCAGGAGGAATTTGATGAGGATGAGCTGCCAGTCCGCTGGGTCGCCGGCGCCTGCCAAGACCTCTCATCTTCACTCGCCCACGACGACTGACCTGTTCTGGTTGACGTCGCCACGGCGGGTAAACGAAACCACACCGCGGCGTTGACACGTCACGGCAACAGCAAGCATCCGGAGGAGTATCACCATGGCACGCCAAGCACCGGACATCGCCCTGAACAACGGCGTCGAGATGCCCGCGATCGGCCTCGGCGTCTTCCAGACACCGCCAGAGGAGACACGCAGCGCGGTCGCGGCCGCGCTCGTCGCCGGCTACCGCCACATTGACACGGCCGCCGCCTACGGCAACGAGCGCGAGGTCGGCGAAGCGGTGCACGCATCGAAGGGCGGCCGCGCGGCGGTCTTCCTGGAGACCAAGATCTGGATCAGCGACTACGGATATGACGAGACACTGCACGCCTTCGACAAGAGCGCCGGCAAGCTCGGCACCCGCCAGATCGACCTGCTGATCCTGCACCAGGCGCTGCCGTCCGATTTCGGCAAGACGCTTGAGGCTTACCGGGCGCTGGAGACGCTGCTCAAGGACGGCAGGGTCCGCGCCATCGGGGTCAGCAACTTCATGGTCGATCACCTTGCGGACCTGCTGGAGGCGACCGAGGTCGTCCCCGCCGTCAACCAGATCGAGCTGCACCCCTACTTCCAGCAGCCCGAGGTGCAGGCGTTCAACGCCGAGCACGGCATCGTGACCCAATCCTGGTCACCGATCGGCGGCATCACTTTCTACCGCGAGAGCGGGCACACCAGCACCCTGGAAGACCCGGTCATCGTCACGATCGCCGAATCCCACTCCAAGAGTCCCGCGCAGGTCATGCTGCGCTGGCACCTGCAGGAGGGACGTTCGGTCATCCCGAAGTCAACCAAGCCCCGCCGCATCGCCGAGAACTTCGACGTGTTCGACTTCGAGCTCACCACGGACGAAGTCGCGGCCATCGACGGGCTCGACACCGGCAAGCGCGGCGGTCCCGAGCCGGACGCCATCACCCTCGAAAGCTTCGGCCGCGAGATCCCGGAGGCATGACCACGATCACCAGCAAAACCACACTGGACAAGGTCGCCGTCGCGAGCCCAAGCCGACTGATCTAGCCGCGTTCGCTCGGCCGGCACCGGGAGAGCCCTACGCGCGCGAGATCGAGCGGGCGCTCGACGGTTACGATAGTTATCGTGCCGGATGCCCTCTTCGCCGAGCCGCGGCTTGCCAGGATCTATGACCTGTGGGAAGGGGACCGTGTCGATCTGCCTCATTACCTGGCGATCGCGGCCGAACTCGGTGCGCGGAGCGTGCTGGATGTCGGCTGCGGGACGGGTAACTGGGCGTGCATGCTCGCCGAGCGCGGCTTTGAGGTCGTCGCGCTGGATCCGGCCGGGGCGTCGCTGGACGTCGCCAGGGCCAAGCCGGGCGCGCATCGAGTGCGATGGATCCATGGCGACGTGATGAGCCTCCCGCCGCTTGCGGTAGACCTGGCGACGATGACCGGCAACGTCAGCAACGTGTTCCTGACTCAGCAGGAGTGGCTGGCGACGCTGGCCGGCGTCTATGCGGCGCTCCGCCCCGGCGGCTACCTGGTGTTCGAGTCCATTGACCCGGCCGGCGAGCCGTGGCTGGGCTGGAACCGCGAGACCACCTATGTCCGGCGAGAGGCCCCTGATGCGGGCGCGTTCGAGAGCTGGCTTGAGGTGACCCAGGTGGAGGGTGATCTGGTGAGCACCCGGCGGACGTACGTTTTCGCCGCTGACGGGGCAACGCTTACCTCGGAGGGCACGCGGCGCTACCCGCCGCGTGCGGTGATCGAGGAGTCGCTTATCTCGGCGGGCTTTGAGCTGGCGGATTTCCGCAGCGCCCCGGACCGCCCCGGCCTCGAACTGGTCTTCATCGCCCGCAACCCGCGGCCTCGTAACGGGGGGCTGTCCTCCGGCATGCACCTCGGCGATGCGGGCTGACGGGTTTCGGGCCCGCCGCGCGGAATTGTGGTCTGGCTGGCCCAGATGGTGGCGGTGATGCCGTCCATTGGCGGTGACCAGCCGCGGATCAGGACATCCCGGATGTGGCGGCGCCACCCCACGTCGCCGAGGAACTCCGCCTCGCCCGCCTCCAGGCCCGCACCGCCTGGGAACACGCCATCCGCGCCGAACACGCCGCCCCCGCCGCCACCAGTCCCAGGCCGCCGCCCGGCACCGTGAACTCGCCCGGGTCTGGCACGCGAACTCCTCAGCGGCGCCGAACCCGGCCAGGCAGCCACCTCGCCAGGCGACGCGGAATGGATCCGCCAGGCGTTCGCCGTCGCCGAGACAGCAGACAAGGCTCCAGGCTAGCCACTGCAAGATCTTCAGCCGGAACCAATCCCTCCCCGCTCACCCGATGCCTCTAGGCCGCTCGCCCTCGCCGAACTCGACGTCGCCCCCGACGTAGCTGACCGCCTGACCCGGATAGCTGACCGCGCCCGCCAGGCCCAGCAGCAACTGGACTGCCTGGCCGCAATGCCAGAGTTCGCCGACGAAGAACAGTCCGTCTCCACCCGACCAGCCTGGACCCTGCAAGCCCGCCGCGAGCGCGACGCGATCCTCCAGCCACCCAACCCAGAGATCACCCCAGCCGCCGCGTTCATGCTCTACCAGAACGGGTACACCACTGAGCCCGCGAATCTGGGCCAGAAGCTGACCAACGCCTCGGACTGGGCGCAGGAGGCGGCAAGGCTTCCCGGAGTTGCCGTTCGCGATTGACTGATGATCTGATCATGGCTCAAGTACTCGTGACGGTCAGCCGATCTTGCTGTCAGATCCAGGGCTAATGCGATCGTTTTCCGCGCGATCGTCCGTCTCCGTTGTTGTAGCGGCTGAGTGGTCGGCTGCAACGCCTGCAGATACGGCTGATCACTGTCATAAGGCCTCATAGATCCCGAAACTTACCAGCCCGGCACGCCTCGTCGTATTGCTTTCCACACCGCAAGCATAACCACTAGTTAAATCGGCGCCCTGGATAAGAGCACCCAGTTCCGATCCCGGAAGACGTTAACTACCTGTTAACACGGCTGCCTGCTCAGGGCGTATCCTCCCCGCAAAGGCAGATGGCTTGAGGCCGGAATAGCGGTTGCCTGGCCTGGCACTGGCGAGGACGGTCACTTATCCGGCCCAGGATGAAAGGCACCATGATGACGGTCGGCACAATGGGCGCCGAGGGCTTTCCTGCCGTGATGGTTGATCAGCTGATCGCGCATCATGAGGATCAGGGGCTGATCTTGCGGCCTGAGGTGCTGGCGGTGCCGCGTCATCTGTTTACTCCCGGTGCCGGGCTGGAGGAGGCGTACCGGGCTGACCACGCGGTGATCACCAAGCGCGTCGGTGGCGTGGACGTCAGCTCGGTGTCGGCGCCGTGGCTGATCGCGGAGATGCTCGGCCAGGCGGCTGATGCGAGCGGGGGCAGCCTGCGCGGGTGCCGGGTGCTGGAGATCGGCTCCGGTGGCTATAACGCGGCGCTGCTCCGCGAGCTGGCCGGCCCGTCCGGATCGGTCACCACGGTCGACATCTTCTCCGTCAAGTCCAGCGTGTTGAACTTCTGACTGTCATTCCTCGCGGTCTAGTGCCGTTGTGCGGACCGGTTCTCCCGAACAGAACGAGACGGCGCGACCCAATGTGGTGGACCATTGGACCATGAAGGCCACGCCTCAACTCAGGATGCTGTGGGAGTCAGTTGACCCCGGAGAAGCTCTTAGCCAGCGCTTCGGCTTCGCCGATGCTGTTTCCGCGGTCGGCTGGTTGGGTGACACCCTTTGGGACACCTGGGCCATCGCGGTTGATGACTGCGAGCGCCTGGTCATCAGTGCCAGAAACCTGCTGGCGTGGATCACGGCCGGTGACAGGCGCCTCATCGCGAAATGGTCCGTCGACTCGGATCTGTTCCAGCGCCTGGCCGACACGACAACCCTCACCATGTGGCTTCACCACCGCGGCATTCCTGTCGCCGCTCCGATTCCGGCAAGAGACGGCCGTCTTCGAGTAGAGCTGGATAACGTTTCGCTCGGCGTCTTTCCCGTGATCGACGGCGATCTCCTCGATGCAGGAGATCCGGTGCAGGTCACCGAGTCGGGCCGGATGCTGGCGACGCTCCACGACGCGATGGCTGCCTACCCCTGCCACTTCGGCGGCGGCCCGTCGGCCCGGCATGAGCAGTTCGTCCACAATGACTACAGGTCCGCCAACGTCCTTCATGACGGGACGAGCATCACGGCCGTCCTCGACTTCGAGGACGTGACCTACCGCTCAAGGGTGTCGGACCTGGCCAAGGCGACAGCGCTGCTCGGAACTCGCTTCCACGACTGGGGGCCGACGAGGCCCGTCCGGGAAGCGTTCGTCAAGGCATACTGCGACCAGGCTCCGCTGACTAACGCCGAACAGAATCAACTGCAGAGCGGCATCGACGCCGTCATGAAGCATTTCGGCTGGGCATAGACGGCGCACCTGAGACATCGCTGCCGCTCGTTGTGCTCGAACCAAGATGACAGGGCCGCGCCTCCCGGGCAGTCCGCGCGGTGCAGGCGGAGGCATCTTGACCTGCCGCCGACGATCGCGTCGTCAACATGCAGCCGCTCACGGTGGCGGCTGCACGCAGGTTCGCTGTCTATTCCGGGCGCGGGTGGTCTGGGATCACCCGGAGCCGCGGGCCTGGGGCCGTCAGTTCCTCCCGGAGTTTCCGGTTCTTCATCTGGGCTTGATGAGGGGCTCCGACGAGCGCTTCGTTGTCGATCTTGAGCTGCCTGACTTTTTCGGCCTCCGCGTCCCGCAGTTTGCTGAGCCTGGCGAGCCGCCGGCCGAGCCTCAGTTCGCTTTCGGGGACGGCCTTCCGCTTCCTGATTCCGTCGTAGAAGGCGTTCTTGAGGTCAACGTGCCGCTGGGTGAGGGCGTTGCGCGGGACCTGGGCTTCCTGGGCGAGTGCGACAACCGTGAGCGCGCCGTTGGAGTGCTGAGGCGTTCCTGCCAGGATGCGCTCGGCCTTGCGTGTCAGCAGCTCGGCGTGCCGGTCGGTGCGCGACATGTTGGCGCAGGTGGCGACGCAGCGGTCCAGGCTGGGCGTATCCTGCCGGCCTTCGCGCCGGCACAGTGCCTTGTGCGGGTCGTAGACGCAGAGCAGAAGGCCTCGGGGGTTGTCGTGGACGGCGAGGGCTGGTTGCCGAGAAGGTCGTGGATCCCGTCGCGGCCGCGGGAAGCGTCGTGGCCGCTCATGGCGGTGCGCAGGTGCCCGTACTGAATGGCCAGGGCGACCAGTCCGCCGGGGCGGCGGGCGATATGCCAGGCCAGGGTGCGCCTGAAGCGCGCGGTTCCCAGCGCGCCGTGGCTACTGAAGTCGTGCGCTGCCGACGCGAAGAGCAGCCCTTCGGGGGTGATCCGTTCCAGGACCCGGATGGCGGTCGCGACCGGGGGGATCGCGACCCACGGGACTTCCCGGAGCAGGCCCTGGGACAGGGGTCACGGTGCGATCAGCGGGCTGACCTCGCGGCCGAGGATGCCCACGAACCTGGCTAGGTCGGCTTCGTCGTCGGCAGGGAGAACCGCGACGTGGGTGGCGCCGGCCTGGCGTACTCGTTCACCGTGCCGGCGATGTCCCGCGCCGGGCTTTCCGGCGGAACGGCGACGAACGCCACCACCTGTCCCGGCCCGCTGCTGCCCGCAGCCCGGCCGGGCCGGGCGGCGCGGAACCGGGCGGCTGCGGCGCGCAGTTCGTCAGGGGGCACGCCGCCCGGCAGGATCAGCCCGTCGGCGAGCTCACCGGCCAGCGAGACGGTCCGCGGCCCGGTCCCGCCGATCAGCAGCGGCGGGATGATCAGCGGAGGATAGTCGAGGGCGACGTCATCCAGGCGCACGTACTGCCCGCGGGCTGTCACCCGCTCGCCGCGGAGCAGCGCCGATAGCGCCGTGATGTACTCGCGCAGCAACGTCATGGGCGATCCGGCCCGGGCGCCGGCCTGGCCCATCCAGTCCTGCACTCCGTGCCCGACGCCGGCGGTGAGCCGTCCGGGGAACAGCCGGGCCAGCGCCGAGATCTCCATGGCGGTCAGCGCGACGTTGCGCAGCGGCACCGGCAAGAGCCCGATCGCCACCGTGATCCGGCTGGTCGCGGCCAGCATGGCGGTCGCGGTGGCAATCCCGCCTTCCTTAAAGCAGTCCTCCCAGATCCACAGTTGCGCGAGCCCCGCCTGCTCAGCCGCCCGGGCGACCGGGCCGACCTGCTCAGGCGCCCGGGGCGGGAAGATGGCCGCAAGCGTGGTCATCCCGCAAGCCTACCCAGGCACCAGCCAGAGCCGCTGACCCCGAGCCAGCGCAGCGGGCAGACACCCGCAGGAACGACTCGCGTGACTACAGCCCGGCAGCCAATCGCGGCAATTACTCACAGCGGCCGATTCCAGCGACCAACCACGCGCTGTGGGCTCGATCCGAGCGACTCCCTGCCAGGTCCGGCTGGATCCCGCTCCATCCAGAACCGGATATTCTGGACGAAGCCGTGTGCTCTACTAAGGTAAGGGAATAGCAGCGATCTTGGATTTGGATCATTGGACCGTCGATACTAGCTAATGGACGGCGTTCCAAGCAGTTCGGTTGATCGTCCGCGCCTTAGTTGGCCCCAGGCAACGGTCTCCAGTCACCTTACTGGCTGACATCCTCGGTATCATATCGTTAGTTAAGGGACGGGACGATATCGCGGCGCGCTGGAGTCAGGGCAGCTGAGTGCGTTCAGATAGCAAACAAGGAGATCGTCGATGGCAGACGGAGACCCGGGCGGAAGCTATCGGCGTCATCGAGAAATCATCAGAGACTTCGCGGACGATCTCGCCAAGCTACGAGAACTTCACGGCAATCCTTCTTTTGAGAAAATGTATCACGCAATACGACACGATGCGCGAACCGCCGGCGAAAAATACATTCCATCGCATGGCGGCAAAGCCTGACCGAATATATGAACCTGAGTTCGTTAGGGGGTTCGTTCTCGCGTTAGGTCTTGGAGACAAGGACGTGGCCATTTGGGAAGAGCGGCGCCTCAAGGCATTGCTGGAGCTGCAGGCGGCACGAGATCACCAGATGGCCGAAGTCGAACCCCTGTCTCCCCAGCCGCGAGCGAAGAATATTGCGCCTAAAGCCTTAGCGGCGTCACTGATCTTAGTCCTGGCGCTGCTCGCGGCCACTATTGGCCTAGTTACATTCGGGCGCGGGCCTGCCCATTCGCATGGGCCATTTAGAGCGGCAAGCGTGGAGCCTCCCCTCGATGGCGCTGATCCCGTCGACAGCGGTTGCTCAATTAAGCCAGGCGTGCATATATTGGATTATGCTGAAGTTGACTATGATGGAATGCCGGTAGGTTTGGCAGAACTTGTGTATTCGCCACTTTGCGGCGTTACCTGGGCGAGGTTTGATCCTTTTTCCAAAGCCAGGATACCGGCGGATGCGACAATCAGGGTCGACGTAGTTCGCATTTCTCCCCATCGGTTGAAAGAATCTTATAGCGCGCCCTACGTAGGCAAGCCCGTTTATGGAAATGTATTGCAGAGCACCGAAACTTGCGTTTATGCGACTGTTACAATTGAAGTACGCGGGCGAAAATTGCCAGCCAGCCATACGCATTGCTTTCGAGGAGATGTGCCAGTGGAAGCTGGTGGTGGTTGATAAGGTAATTCTGGGCTCCGGTCTTCGCCGGAATTCAGATCTCCTGTCCTGTTCGTCCATTATCCGACTAAGCCTGGAGTTGGCCGCGAGCGCCGGTCGCGCTACAACTGGTAGGCACAACCGGCGTCGCTGATCTCAGGATTTGAAGCAGAGCTGCTACTGATCGGCCTCGTATTCGGCGACGAAATCGCCGCTTGAATTGAGCACGATCACGTATGCTTGAGTAGCATCGGTTCCGTCGACCATGTCTGTATAGGCTATCGACGAGCCGCCATATGAGCCGGTGCAGAATTCGTCGCTAAACCCCTGGTCGTTGTCCGGAGAAGGCCAGCACATAGATTCTGAATTGTGCGCGCGATCGATCGTGTCGATTGAGATTTCCATCGAGTAGCCGGCGTTTAGGGCTGCGGTAGTCAGTTGCGCCCTAGCCCAGTTCGCGTCACATACATACGAGTATCGATTCCACAGCGTGGCCAAGGCGCCATTCGTGGTAGTGGTTGAGGAAACCGTACAGCCATGCGTGGTGGGATCATGACCTGCGCAGTTTGTTGCGTAGCATGAGGCCGCGTAGGCGGGAGATGCGGTAATTGGCGCTACGGACAGCGTAGTCGCGATGCCGAGCGCTGTCAGCAAGGCCACCTTACGGAAGTATCGCACGATGCTCCTTCAGAGGTTGAGAATTTGGGACCACCCGAGGCAGGCGTTCCTGGAACTCTTTGCCCTCTGGAATGTAAGTCGAATTCGAGCTCATTGGAGCGTCAGGGGACGGCTATGGTACGGAGGTGGGACGCTGATGGGACGTTGAGTCGGGACAGCGGCACAGCCTCCTGGCGCGTTTGCGCCTTCGACTCACTATCGAGGCACCACTCATCACATCGTGCTGCGACAAATCCGAAGAACCCAGGCGCCGCAAGACAGTCAAACTCGTGCGCCGTTATCGTTCGTGTCCTATAAGTAAGCGCGGCATGCCGAATAGATATTCGGTGCGCCTGGAGTGATGACGAGGCATCGTACCCGGGGATACCGATTCGGCGTTCCGGATGAGACGAGCCAACGAGACGGCTACTCACCGTCACCAGCCTTTAGCGGTAAAGCCGGGGACTATCAAATTTTATATTTGACAACCCATCATGCCTGCACCTGCGGGGACGAGGCCGGGATGGAGTCTGGGCAGGGCGAAATCTCGATCGATGCGGTCGCCGGGCTGGAATGCCCTCCCCGGCGTTTCAGTGAGAGATATCCATGCGGGCGGCCATGGCGCGGAGGTCGTAGCCGCCGGCGGTGGCCTTGGCCCTGGTGATGAGGTAGCCGACGGCTTCGCGGGCGGGCGCGTAGTTGCGTACTCGCTGCGGCGCGGTTTTCTCGGCCTTCTGCAGCCAGGTGATGGCGTCGCTGGCTGCTTTCGGGTCGCGGGCGATTCCTCGGCCGACATCGACGAAGAAGTCTGCCCGCCGGGTGAGCGTGGTGACTTTACGCTCGCCGACGCCGCTAGCCAGCTCGGCGACCTTCCGGCCGGTTTCGCCCCGTTCGATGGCCAGAGCTATCCGCCATACAGAGACGTTGGTGGCCGAGAAGGACTGCCAGTTGGCCGACATCTCATCTGCCCGCCGGCCCCCCGCGACGGTGCCCCTGCCCGATGCCTGCCCCATCATGTCTCCCCTCGCTGGTGATGCTCGCTCAGCGCGCCCCCGGGCTGATCCAGCGAGCACCGGGTTCTCAGTATGTGTTTGCGGACCGCGCCCGGTCCAGGCTTATTCCGGGTTTATGCATATCTTGCTTCCGCCGTCACATGGTGTCTGTTCTAATGCGGCTGGAATGATTCATTGACTCGTGCTTAGCCGGTGTTAAGATCCAGATGTTAATGACGTATCAGTGCAGCTCAGGGCTTGAATGATGATAGATGAATGGCTCTCAGGAGTAATAAGGTCCGCATTCGTTCACCTGAGTTCAGGGCCGTTCATTACAGCCGCTATTCCACGCGTGCCACAGTGCCGATTCAGCTGTATCGGTATTCCGCTGCTGTCTTCGGCGTATTCCGGGTTGCTGCCCCGCAGTGATGACCTGGGTGACGCCGGGACTGCGGGGGACCGGCTGCCGGTG
Source organism: uncultured Actinomycetota bacterium (assembly GCA_963737865.1). Lineage (GTDB taxonomy): Bacteria > Actinomycetota > Actinomycetes > Streptosporangiales > Streptosporangiaceae > Chersky-822. Next base: position 414,004 of record CAVTUG010000004.1, read on the forward strand.
ATCTGCCTGCGACCTGGGTCACCTAGTCGCGGGAGGCCGGGCGGGGGCATCGCGTTCATCCGGAGAGCAGGCAGTACCCCGGGGCGAGGCCACGCGTCCTGGTCACCTGGCCGGGCTGACTCGAGGCGCGGTTCCGGCGGCAGGTCTATCCGGGCGGGCGAGGCGGGCCGGATTTCCACAGGCGCCGGCCTGCCCCTGTGGCCGCGCCGGCCTGGTTATCCACAGCTATGTCCGGGGGCTGGCCAGCGGGGTCCGGGGGCGGTCAGCCTGCCGGTGGCGGCGGTAAGGGAGGAAACACGATGGCGGATGTGAATCAGGTGCGGGCGCTCCTGCAGTCGGCGGGGAGCCTGGGTGAGGTGCTGGACGCCGGGTGGGAGGCGTTCGACCTGCTTGTCACCGGATGCCAGCAGGTCTGGCCCAGCAGGCCCGGCGCGCTGGCCCCGTACGCCTTCGCGGCAGCAACTGCCGCTCAGGCCCGGACGATCCTCAGCATGGCACCAGGGCTGCCCGCCAGCCGCGCCCTGCCGAGATCGCCCGGTCAGCCGGGCCCGCCTCCGGACAGGAACGAAGCCGACGGCCAGCTGCCCGGCCTGGCCTAACTGCTGCACGCGCGGCTGACCGAGGCACGACGACATCCTCGCCGATCACCAGGCCGAGGTGATCCTCGCCCTGCGGCCCGGGACCCTGCTCCACTCCGCAACGCCCTGACCCGCAACGCCCTGACCCGCGCCGCCGGCTCCTTCCGCGCCGCCGCCACCGCCGCGAGCCCGCCCTGCGCTCTACCGCTGGTAGAGTGCTGGTGTGGCTGAGGATGATACGAGTATTAAGGTGTCGCGGCAGACCAGGGAGCGGCTGGCGTGCCTGGCGGCTGAGCGGCGTACCACTTTGAAGGATCTGGTCGCGGAGCTGGCTGTCGGGATGCTGACGGCTGTGGAGCTGGCGGAGCGGGAGCGGCAGGCCCGGGGCGTGCTGGCGGAGCATTTCGGTGTCGAGGTCACTGATGCGGAGCTGGAGGCGTCGGCCCGTTTGCGTGCCCTGATTGCCGGGCGGGGTGCGGCGGCGTGATTGCCTGTCTGCTGGATGACAGCTCGGTGCTGGCGCTGGGCAAGGGGTATCCGGCGTTGTCCGGGTTCGTGGTGGACGCTGCGGCGGGGCGGGCCGTGCTGTCGGTGCCGGCGCTGTGCTTGTGCGCTGCTGAGTCGGAGCTGCCCGGGATTGCTGAGCACCTGGGCATGCTGCCGGTGGAGATCGAGCCGCTGGATCTATCTGCTTCGATCTCGGCTGGCAGGCTGATCGGCGGCGGGGTCGACTGGCGGATTGCCCAGGCCGTGGCTGCGGCGCTGCCCAGCGAGATCTACCCGGACGGCAGGGTTGTCCTTTCGGTGCAGGCCGCCCGTTATCAGGGGACCGGCGTTGAGCCGGTCGATCCGGGCCTGGCCGGCTAGCGCGAGTCGCTGGCAGCCACGGACACGCGGCCATTTCCGGCGTTCCGATGTCACTGGGTACTCTCGCTGCCGATGCCGGTGGCTGGTTACCAAACTGGTTACCATCCGCAGCGTCCGGTCGCGGATCGCCGTGAACTGCCTGGGACGAATCAGCAGGTCAGGGGATCGGAGCGCGGACGACTGCGAACCGTGGTGACCGGGTCGGCGTTCCATGGCATGCAAGAGGTCTGGAGTTCGAATCTCCATAGCTCCACATCCGAGTTTCCGCAGTTCAGAGCCCTGCAGTGGTGAGAATCCAGCTTGAGGGACGGTCTGCTGGCATGGGGGTTGAAGGCTGCCTGGCTGCGGGCTACCCGACGTTTCCGCAGGTCATGGTGGTGAGGGGAAACTGCCCGGCGGGTATTTGGTGTTGCTTGCGTAGTTGCAAGTGACATGGCGGAAAGGGCACAGGTCAGGGCTGTGCTGGTTACCGTCCTGGTTACCATCGGCTGACATCCGGTGCGGGCAACGAGCCCCATGCGGGATTTTGTCGGCGGCTGAGAGAAAGACGTGGCCGACCGGTACCGAGGACACGTTCGCAGATATGAGGAGCGGCGCCGCACTGGTCGCGGTGCCTGCCGGTCTCCCGTTCGCTGGTCCTGGCGGCGAGGTCGAGGCGAATGGTGAGGGTCGGGGATGTTCGGGCCGAGTACCCGGTCGCGGATGCGCCGAAGGGCCGCGTGTTGGTCGCGCGGGTCCCGCCGGATTGCCAGATTCCCCGGTCCGGCGGGCGAGATTCATGCGGGCGAGCAGAGCGGCAGGGTGCTCGGAGCCCCGTGGTTCGCTCGCGGGCGGGCGGCGCGGCAGCGGACGGATCGCTCCGATGACCGGCCCGGCTGAACTGGCAGATGAACTGCAGGCGGTCAGGCAGTCATCTTGGCGCTGCGGCTAGCCCGGCATTTCCCGTGACCCGGTGCGCCGATGCAGCTGAGATGCATGATTGCCGGCGCGGTGGGCGGCCCGGAGTTGTACTGGCCGATACGGCTGGCGTGGCCATCTCTGTGTCCCCGTTCGGCTGTGGCTAGATTCCACGGCCCCGAGGCATCGAAGGATGCCTGATATGCCCCCTGAAACTAAGAAACGCCCCAGGGGCGTTGTGCTCGCAGTGATGATCGGCGGAGGGCTGCACGATCATAGGTACCTTGATCAGCGGCGGGTTCCTCCTCGCCAGCTCACACGACTCAAGCATTGAGGTCACGTCCCCGGCCAGCCCGGTGACCGAGTCTCATCACCGCCTCCCGCAGTCGGCTCGGCCCCCGGCATCCAGGTCGATCCTCACGTCCCGCCGGACCGGGCTGCCTGCTGCACCTGGCGGTTCGGAACTCACCCGATACCCGTGATCTCCCTGCATCCGCCTCGTGTCCGCATTTGACGACCGCTGCGACCATCCCGGCGACCCGAGCGAGCGGACCGACACCCCGCCAGCCTTTTAGTGTTCCACGGCATAAACCGAGCGAGCACGCGGCTAAGATCCGGGACGGCACGCTCGCGACCCTGACCTGCTACACCTGCGGGCAAGCCGCCAGCGACGCCAGGAACGACGCTTCAGACGTCTGGCTCGGCATCCGGCTCAGCAACGGACCGACAGCTAGCGCCGACATCGACATCGGCTACAGCCAGCAGCAGCCTGGCGAACCCGGACTGGGGTCGGCTAAGCCATTCGCCGCGCCTGGTGCAGGCGGTGTCCCGCCCGGCTGGCCTGCTGGGACCGTGCTCGCTGGGCCGCGGCGGCGATCCGAATCGCGCAGATCGCTTAATCTGTATCCGCCAGAGCTTGGATCCAGTTATCGATTGTCCAGGTACAGATCGCCTTTTCTGAGTGTCGAGAGCCCTGGCTGTTGTCGTCAGTTCGGTTTGTGGTGGTATGCGGTCAGCAGGTTTTCCATTCCGCTGAGGCCTGCATCAAGGGCGATTTGCTGCAGCCAGTCATCGAGCTGGGCGTGCCGTTCGGCCGGGTCTTTGAGGTCGAGCGTGGGGTTCGCCAGCAAATTCGCGCCGTGCGACGTGCCGGCATCGGGGATCTGCGTCAATCCACCTGGGTGCAGCAATTCTCGGACATCTGGACCCGTTATGAAGTCGAGGCTGGCAGGCGGCGGCATGATGACGGGGTCGATGCCTGCGAGACCGGCCAGCGCGGTCGATACCCCGCGGTCGGTGAGTGAGGAGATCATCGCGTCGATGGTCTCGTACAGGTCAGGCACCGGGAGACGGAACCTCGGCAGGACGCCTTGCGGGTTCTTGGCGATCAGGTAGGCGCTGGCCCGGATGATCACGTCGAGGCTGAACTGCAACGACGTGCTCGGCGCGCCGTAACTCGAGGGCAATTGCGCGGCAGCAACAGCCTCGACCGGGTGATGAGGTTCAGCGTCGACTGCCGCCTGCCATGCCAGCCGCGCATGCCGGGCACGGTTGAATCCTGACCTGTGGAACGGGTTGCAGCCGCTGATCCCCATGTCGAGCGTCCACTTGAGCAGGATCTTTTGGATCGGGGAATTGTTCAGTGCTTCCGCGAGGTGGCTGACAGTGCGGTCGGACAATGGCCGCCAGGTCGCCGCTTCGTCGACTGGGATTATCAGGCCTGTCCGGATAATGAGGTCGGCTGTCGGTGAACCATCGGCCTGGGCAGGCAGATCCGGGGCGGGGAGCCTGCGCCCTGCCGGCCGAGGGACTGCTGGTGATTCCCTGAACAGCTGCGCCAGGCGACCGCGGTCAGCGGTGGCGTTGCGGCCCTGCAGCCGGATCGGCGCGGTGCCGCCGATGAGCAGCGGACGAGGGGCGCTGCTCGGATTGACGCGGATAACGAGAACATGCAGGCCGAAATTGTCGGTTCCCATCGGTACCGGGATGATCTCCGGTTGCCACGGAGGCTCCAGGGACTCATGGCAGGCGTTCGCGATCTGGACCACCGCGGTATCGGGAACGCCTGCCAGCCTGTCAGGCCCTGGCTGGTCCTTAACTCCGATCAGTATGAGCCCACCGTATGTGTTGGCCATGGCGCCAATCGACTTGACCAGGCTCGGGCTGTATTTCTCTTTGTATTCCAAAGTCAGGCTCTCGGGCAGTTCCTGGGCCAGAAGCTCTTGTATCCGCTCCAGCGTGACATCAGCAACTGCCGACGCAAACAGCGACATGGTCGAGGTCATGTGGCCCAGAATGGCACCTGCCTCTGACAACGTTCATCAGGACGCGTCATGCAGCTCTCATTGCCTCATCGTGGTGACGCTGAGCTTGCTGGCCAGGCTCAGTGACGGGATGTTGCGGGGTGCGGCAGAGGTCGGCCTGCAGCGGTTGTACGTCCACACCTGCCTCGCCATGGACGATGGCTAGCATTACCATCTGCGGGCAGCGCATGATGAGGCTCATGTCTTGCTGTGTGCGGTGCGATATGGACCTCGCCAATGCGTCCATGGTCTGACGGACCGACGGCTCGCCAGAGGTCTCCAGCGCCTTCTGATCTCGCCGACCAACCTCGCTCACTTTCCGGGTTGCGACCACAAAGGCGATGACGACTACAGCCAGTAGCGGAACTCGATACTCCCAGTGCGTGGGATCGGCTCGGGAACGGCGAGAAGCTTCTCGCAACCGGCGGAGCGCGCCCAGACCGCATCGCGAGCGGCCGGTGCAAGGACGGCATCGCGCACGGCCCTTGGCGAGAGCCGCGCTGCTCTGCGCGAAATTATCGAAAGTACATCATGAGCGCCAAAAGCCCGACATGCATGGCAACGCCGTTAGACGCGGATTGCAAATATGGAGCCATCGGGCGTCGCGGAGTAGAGAGTGTCGTCTAGCCCGGTGATTGCGTGCGGCATGTCCGTAGCCGGGTCCGCGAATTGGGTCAGCCTTCGGCGAAGGCTGCCTGTGCGTCCGTAATTGCCTCGGGGCTGCTCGTCAGTTGCTGATCGATTGTCGCCTCGACCGCGTACGTTATGTGGAGTCGCGAGCCCTCCGCGCCGACTGTAACGGATGTGCCACGGGCTGGTCCGTACGGAGTATCCAGCGTTGCGCGCTGCCGTGGCTGGCGTGAGAGGCGGCGCCGCATCACTCGGGGAGCCCAGCGGTGGAATGCCGGCGTGTTGCCGCTGAAGTCGGCCAGGGTGGCCCACGACGCGCGAACAGAGGCGTTAGTGAGCAATTCCGGTGGCACGTCCCGCACATTGTCCTGGAGCTGGAATCCCGCTGCCTGGTCGATAGCGGTCGAGTTGACCGAGTACGAGGGTTCCTCTTCATCCGCAGGATCAACCGCCACGTACGAGATTCGGTGGTTGGCGGTGACCGTGCTGACTGCCAGTCCTCTAGGTATTCGTCCTGCGACTGTAATGCCGGTCAGCTGCTCGGTCGCGCTGGCTAGCTGGCTGACAGCGTAGCTGACAGTGCTCCTCGTTCCTTTGCACTCCAGGGCGCGCACCCGGTACATGCGTCGGCTGGACGGGTCTGGAGCGATAAGGAGATAGTCAGGGCACCGGTCTTTGATAGCCCGCACAGGGTGGCGGGAGCCGCCTGCGAAGATATAGCGGTCATCGAGCGCAGCGTCGACATCGACGATGCTTACCGGGAGGCCCTGTGCTCCTGTACACATGAACCAGTTGCTCGCGAGCAGTGCCCCGAAGCCGATGCCCATCTCTTCCGAGGTGACGCGCCGCTGGTTGCCTCTAACCTCGTGATTTCGCCTGGGATTGGCGGGGCTTGATCGTTTGAATGAGAAAAGTGCCTTTGAACTGGGAGAATAGGGCTTGTCGAGAGTCCTGTCCGCACCAGTTCGAAAGGCACTTCCAAGGTGAAGGCTACCGTGCGACGCCGCCCGAAGGTCACTGTGTCGGCTGACGGGAAGGGGCTGGTTTGCGGTGCGGGCGGGCTGCTGCTGGCTGAGACGGTGCGGGTGACCGGGCTCGGCCGGGCTTGGCGCAGGGTCTGGCCCGGTGGCGTCCGGGCAGGGCGGTGCACGATCCGGGGAAGGTGATCGCGGACCTGGCCGTGGCGGTGGCTCTGGGCGGGGACTGCCTGGCCGATATCGCGGCCCTGCGGGCCGAGCCGGAGCTGTACGGCCCGGTGGCATCGGACCCTGTGGTGTCGCGGACGATAGCGGCGCTGGCGGCTGACCCGGTCCGTGCAGCGAAGGCGATCCGGGCGGCCCGCGCCGAGGCACGGGAACGGGCCTGGGCACTGGCCGGGGCAGGGGCACCAGGCGCGGACGGCAGCCTGGTCACCGTCGACCTGGACGCCACGATCGTCACCTCCTGCCCGGAGAAGCAGAACGCCTGTCCCACCTGGAAAAAGACATTCGGGTTCCACCCGCTCGCCGCGTTCGCCGACCACGGCCCCGACGGTTCCGGCGAGCCGCTCGCGATCATGCTCCGGCCCGGGAACGCCGGCTCGAACACCGCCGCGGACCACATCGACGTCGCGAAGCTGGCGCTGGCCCAGCTGCCCCGCCACCTGCGGCGCAAGGTGCTCGTCCGGGCCGATTCGGCCGGCGGCACCCATGGCTTCCTCAAGTGGCTGACCGCGCCCGGCAGGCGCCTGCAGTATTCGGTCGGCATGACGATCACCGAGGACATCCGCGAAGCGATCCTCAATGTCCCGGCCCGGGCCTGGACCCCGGCCTATGACAGTGACCGCAAGCCCCGCCCAGGAGCGTGGGTCGCCGAGATCACCGGCATGCCCGGCCTGTCCGGCTGGCCGAAGGGCATGCGCCTGATCGTGCGGAAAGAACGGCCGCACCCGGGAGCGCAGCTGCGGTTCACCGACGTCGATGGCCACCGCGTCACCTGCTTTGCGACCAGCACGAAAGGAGGGCAGCTCGCTGACCTGGAACTACGGCACCGCCGCCGCGCCCGCTGCGAGGACCGGATCCGCTGCGCCAAGGACACCGGGCTGCGGAACCTGCCGCTCCAGGGCTACGCCCAGAACCAGATCTGGTGCGAGATCGTCGCCATGGCCAGCGAGCTCCTCGCCTGGATGGCCATGCTCGCCCTTACCGGGCAACCCCGCCGCTGGGAACCAAAGCGCCTGCGCCTGCGGCTGTTCTCCCCGGCCGGGCGGCTGGTCTGCGGCGGCAGGCGCCTGCGGCTCCGCCTCGCCGAACGATGGCCCTGGAACCCGCTCATCACGACCGCCATCAGCCACCTCCAGGCACTAGCCCCCGGCTGACCAGCCAGACCCAGACCCCCGGACCAGAAAGGAAACCACCAGGGCCAGCGGAACCCCGCCCACCCGGCGCGACAGCCGGGAAACCAGGCACGACCCCGGGCTGAACCGGCCACCGGAAACAGCCTGCAGCCGCAGCCTCAAGCAAGCAAACCACGATCACGAAAGATGCAGGCTAAGGCGCTGACCGGCTTCGCTAAGCATCAGCGAGGGCACAGGCGATCCATCGGACAAGTGCTCGAACATGCCGATGTAGCGCGTGAGTGCCCAGTGCATGTAGCGATCGAGCAGATCATCTTGATAGCGAGGGCGCGTGGCGTAAGACAGCCAGTGCAAGGCCTGGACCGGACGAAGGGTGACGCCTCGTTCTAGACCGGACGCTGGAACCAGTGGCTTACCGTCGGTCTTGTAGTTAGGTGCCTTCTCGATTCTCGTGACGAGATCAGGATCGCTCCTGCCAGGCAGGCGAACCAGCGAGCCGGCGACCTGACACGCGCGAGACAGGTCCACAGCGGCATATCCTAGACGCTCGTAGTGCCTTGATTCGCCAGTTCCGGGCTACTTTCTTACACAAGAAGCCAGCGCGGATCGTCCAATTATGAACGGGGAACAGGTCAGGCGGCGATCTCAAGTCCTGCCGCCCAGATCGAGCCGTAGGTGTGCGTGAGGGCCACTATCTTGATCGTCGGCAAATCACGGTGCGTGTCCGATCCGGGTGTTCGCCTAAATCACCGGGCCGGCGCTGATCGGAGGGTTAGCGCGGTCATTGGTTATCACATGCACTTGGGTGTCTGCGTGCCTCCGTGCGTTGGGCGGGCGAGCCGGCCATGACCGGCTGCGGGCCCGGGAGTCCGCCGGTCATCGGTCTGGCCGATGTTGTCCGGCGGGTCTGTCTCACCCGGGAAGCTCCGGGCTGCGGCCGCTGAGCGGAAATATGGCCATGAGACATCAGGTCACTGGCTGGCTTTAGTGTTTCGGGGCTAGCCAGCCGGCGTTCCACATGGTGGCGCAATCACCTTTGTCGCCTGCGGCGATGGTGTGGCCGTCCCGGACTGAAGGCTGCCGAGAGGACCGACTGCTTGCCTGGCTCGTTGAGGCGTGCGATCAGGGTGTGCCGGGACAGCGAAGTCCAGGTCTGCTATGCCATCATGGCGGCTCGCTATGGGACGAGGTTGATGCTGAAGGTCTGGTCATAGGAATCGGGTGGGGAGGTGACGGTAATGCTGGCGTACGCCTTCAGGCCGTTGCCATATGGCGTGAGGCGGGTCAGCGTGATGGTGGCCGGGTACCTGGAGAAGGTGCCTTGCGCGCAGCTTGGCTGGCAGTTGTTGGTGTTCAGGGTGCCCGAGCCTTGCGCGGTAGCTGCCCCCCAGCTCGACCAGGTGATCCCGCCCAGGAAGACCGAGCCGTCCGCCGAGAGCGTCACGATGCCGGGCTCTGTCTTCATCTCGCCGTGGCAGTCCACCACTGGGAGCACGCAGACGGTGAAGTCCGTTGGCGGGAGGCGGATTACGGGCGCCGGGCGCGTGATCGTGACCTTACCGCTGACTCCGCTGATGTCGTCGTGCGCGAGGTCGAAGTCCTGGAGCAGCAGCCTGGCGTCTTGCTGTACTAGCTCAAGAACCGGGCAGGCGAGGCCGCTGAGCGCGGGCACCGTCTTCTCCAGGGCCGGCAGGCACTGGAGAGCCAGTTGCGGTGCGTCGGAGAATGACGCTGGCTCGCTGTGTGCGACCGCGTTGAGGACGCAGGTGGCATAGGCGCCGCTGACCTTGCCGAACTTTGCCTCGCCGAGCAGCGCTTCGCCCGCTGCCGATGCCAGATCGAGAACGTAGGACGGGACGGTTGGCACGGCCGTGAACGCGGTCGGCGGGCCGCTGAGCGGCAGGGAGTAGGTGAGAGTGGCGGACGGCGGCAGATCTGCGCCGCCCAGCGCGCGCGTGACGGCGTCGCGGCTGGCGACGTACTCGTAGAACCCTTTGTAAGCGGCCGGATCCTGGGTTGCGTCGGGCGGCACCTCGGACATCACGGCTGAGATGCCCCGGTTATTGGTGACGCTCACTGTGAGCTTGCCTCCGCTGCGGCTGGCGGCGCAGCCGATCAGCGGCGGGTCCTGTCCTCCGGCGCTGGCGGCCGTCACCTTCAGGACCCCCGGGCAGCTTTCCGCCGGGGCCCGGCCTGAGCCGAATGCAGACAGTGCCTGCCGCAGCCGGAGTGAGAAGCCCTGCCAGTCCCACGTCCACGGCGCCCACCAGCTCAGGTGCCGGACCTGGGCGGTGACAGTCCCCGTGGCCGGGTCGTACCGGCTGGCCACGGGCTGCCAACGGCGGGCCGCCGGGTCGTAATAGGCCAGCCACACCGCGTTTCGTCTCGCGGACGCCGGCACGCTGCGGGGCAGCCGGATCGCGCCCACCCGGAACGTCACCCGCAGCGTCCCGGTCGGGTGCGCCCCGGTCACCTGGAAGTGCACCGGGGCCGCTGCCTCGGCTAAGGCCAGCCCGCTGCCCCGTCCACCGGCCGCCGGCGAAGCGCCGCCTGTGCTGGCCACGAGATATCCGCTCCCGGACACCACCCCGGCGGGAACGGACAGGCTCGCTCCGCCCAGGGTCACCGAGCCGCCGCGCTGCGCGCTCACCGTCACCCGCACCGAACGGCCATGTGAGCCCGCGAGCCGTGCGACGGCGACCGCCGCCCCGGCGACCACGACAGCGCAGGCCAGAACCCCGGCAACGGCAGCACGAGTCCGCACGATAACCACTTCCCCCCAGCTCGAATCGAGTTTCCGGCCAACCTCGTCAGCAATCCGGCCATTATGCCAAAAGCGAAGCGCAACGATGCGGCCGGTCTATCTTACGAACAGCCTTTCCGGCCTGCACCGCTTCTCGCTCCACGCGTCACCCAGACAATCAGAGTCCGGTTTCTGCGGTAGGGCGCCGTGCTGGCATTTGAAGACCCATGATCCAATTCGGAAGGTAGCCGCAAATCACTAATGGCACGGCGCGTTTGACTCACCTGCCTGGTCCTCTCATGAGACGCGGCCGGAAGGATCGTAAGATTCGATTAAGCCTGTCCACAACAGACGAGATCTGGTCACTTGCTCCGCAGTCTCCGGCGGCCGACGAATCCGCCAGCCGTCTCAGGGACTCCGTCACCGTTGGATCGTGTCGTGACCCGGTACACGACTCCGGTCGAAGGCGCATTTCAGCTTCGGTTGGCGCGCGCATGGGACCAGGTCGGGGCCATAGTTTCCGTGTCACTGTCGGAATCCCTTGTCAGATGGCTCTGCCGCTGTGAGGATGGCGCACGGCAACGCGAAAGCGCAGGTCAGCATGACCATCCGGACGCATTCGTTGCAAGGCCCAGCCCGACACCGAGGGCATAGAAACGCCTGAATGGCGGCCATGACCGTCCAGATGTCGTGCTTGCTTGCAATGCTCAGCCCGACGCCGAGGGCATCCGGCCAGACAAATGAAGTTCTACGACATAGGAATAGCCAATAGGTGATGGAGAACATGCGGCGCAAGACCTTCATCGTGGCGGGCGCTATCGGAATCGTCGCGCTGGCCACCGGGCTCCTGGCACTGACCCGCCTAGGTGCGGCCCAGGCGATCAGAACCACCGCACTGCCTGCAACGATCACCATCGGCCCCGACGTAGGCGAGACCTTCGCGCCGCAGCCGGCGAGCGCGGCACCTTCCCTGACCGCGGCGCAGGCGTGCGCCCGGTGGCGGCAGCAGGTCGGCGGAGACGACACTATGATTCCTGGCGATGCCACCGTCCAGCTCGGACTTCTCACGCTGCCCGTCGGGCCTGACTGCGGTGCCGATTGCAGCAAGCTCACCATCAAGAACGACATCGCCTATACGGCGCTGAATGAACTCGCGTACGGCTACTCGACCCCTTGCTCGCCTGAGGCGGCAGCTTCGACTGGCGGATCGTGTCTGCCCGCCGAATGCTGCCCCGCGTGCCAGCCGGAGGCCCAGGGCACGGAGTCCCTGTCGGCCAGATTCATGAGCGCAGCGTCCCGACACCGCCACCCCTGGCCTGCGTCCTCGCGGAGTGTCCAGATCTTCTGGATCGTGCCGTGACCCGGTACACGACTTTCGACGGGGGCGTATTTCGGGTTCGGTTGGCGCGCGCATCGAACCAGGTCAAGGCCATAGTTTCCGTGTCGCCGCCGGAAACCCTTGCCAGATGGCCTTGCCGCTGTGAGGATGGCGCACAGCAGCACGAAAGCGCAGGTCAGAACCACCGTCCAGACGCATCCCTCGCAATGCCCAGCCCGACACCGAGGGCATAGAAACACTCCAGCTCGGGAAGTCCCGATATGGCTACGTATTCTACTCGCAATGCCCAGCCCGACACCGAGGGCATAGAAACCCTGGGGTGCTCACAGCTCAGGCTTGCGATGGGGGGCCTCGCAATGCCCAGCCCGACACCGAGGGCATAGAAACCCGTAAACTGCAATAAATGCAAAGACGAGTACCCTCGCAATGCCCAGCCCGACACCGAGGGCATAGAAACGGTTACCGTCCTCGTCGAACTTCTGCAGGTAGCCCTGGCTCTCGCAATGCCCAGCCCGACACCGAGGGCATAGAAACCCATTGCACCACTCCGGACCCTTGTCCAGAAGCAGGGCGCTCGCAATGCCCAGCCCGACACCGAGGGCATAGAAACTCGTCGCGGTCAAGCTTCTGCTTCTTGTAGATCGTCTGCGCTCGTAGCACCCAGCCCGACATCGAGGGCAGAGAAGATCCGTTCTGCTTCGGCCGGGGGATCTCTATGACTGGAGATACGTCGCCTGTAAGCTCGAAAGCCCCTTTGGCCGAGTTTCCGCCCGTCCGTACTCGTAGTTCGGCATCAGCATGATAAAGTGGAAAAAACTGAACGTTCCGCTTGCTGGTTAATACGGTTACTTCGGTGCGGTCGTTTGGCTTCCTCTGTGGTGCATGCTCGGGTATTCTCCGGATCGTCCCGCGTTGATGGCTGCCGTGGTGGTCAGATGGCAATGCGCCAACGAGGGGCTGGGGGAAGGCCGTTACCGCTTCCGCGACGGTCGCGGCGATTCGTGTGTGCTCTTGCTGCTGGGCTGAGGGGGATCATGGAATTAGTGGTCGTCGCCATTTCAGGAGTGCAGCGGTTCATCAGTGAGTCGCGGTCGACGGCGGATCTGCATGCGGGCAGCACCCTGATGGCGGAACTGGCTGCGGCGATGCTGGCGGTCGTCCCTGATTCGTCCGTGCTGGTGTTGCCGTCGAGGCTGCCTCAGGGGCGGAGCAGCGTCCCGAACCGGGTCGCCGTGCTCGCCGACGACGGTGCCGGGAAAGATCTTGCCGGGGCGATGGCCGAGAGCGCCCGGACGGCCTGGCGGAAGCGCCTGGCGGACGCCTTCGGCGACGGCAAGCCTCTCCCGAAGACGCCCGGATTCCCCGCTCTTCAGTGGGTGGTCGTGCCCTTGAGCGAGAACGGCTATGCGGACGGCTGGGCCGTTGCTCAGGCTGCACTCCGGGCGCGCAAGCGGGTGCGGGATTTCCCTGGCTACCACATCCAGCAGGCAGCCATCTGCACGCTCACCGGCCGGTGGCCGGTCGAGCCTCCATCCCAGGACCTCAAGAACAAGTCAGTGGCCCGTCAGAACGAGTCGCTGTCGGCGGTCGGTTACGTCAAGCGCTGGTACGGGCGCCAGCAGGGCGACCGGTTCGCGTCGACGTGGTCCATCGCGACCGCACCCTACCGGGACGCGATCATCCGGCTCGGCGAAGACGGTCCCGACGTCTGGGGTGCGGCGGTGGACCTGAAGGATGCGTGCGACCGCCTGGCAGCTAGGGGAGAGTCGTCGCTGGGCGTGGCGTTGCGCCGGAAGCTCGGGCGCGCTGCGGGGGCTGGCGGCGAGCGAGGACGAGACGCTGCGGTGGCTTCGCGGGGTCGAGGGGTCGTGGTGCCTGGCTGACAGCTGGGATCCCGCTCAGCTCAGGCGGGCGCACGACCTGGCGGACGACCCTGACAAGACGCTGTGCGCTCCGGGTCGGGAGGCTGCGGGCAGGCTGGCACGCGCCTCACAGATAGCCGGGATACCGGCGCCGAGTTCGTACCTGGCGGTGCTGGCGCAGGACGCCGATCACCTGGGCGAGCGCCTCGGCCGCTTCCCTCAGGGCAGAGACCCGGTCACCTGGCAGCAGCAGGTATCGGTCGCGCTGGACGACATCGCGGGCCGCCAGGTCGATGACGTTGAGCTTTCGCACCTGGGGCGGGTTGTCTACGCGGGCGGCGATGACCTGCTGGCCCTGGTCCCGGCCGGGCGCGTGCTGGCGGCCGCTCGCGAGGCGAACCAGCTGTTCGCCGATGATCACGAGCTGAACGAGTTGCTGGACAGGCCGTCGGCGAGCAGCGCCATCGTGTTCTTCCACGCGTCCTGGCCGCTGCAGTCCGCGATCGCGGCGGCCAGGGAACTACTGAAGGACGCGAAGAAACGCGCGCGGCCTGGGCTCGGCATCACTGTCCTGACCAGGAGCGGTGAACGCACCCGGGTCGTGCTGCCGTGGCTTGACCGGTCGGGTCAGGTGCCAGTGCCCGCGATCACCCACCTGGAGGATCTCGTGGCGGCCGCCGCCGGGCCGCTTTCCGGACGGCTGGCCAGCGGCCTGGAGGTGGACCGCGACGCGCTGTCCGAGCTGAGCCAGGAATGGCTTGAGCGTGAGCTGGCTCGCCGCGCGCTGCGGCACGGCATCGCCGCGGATAAGGCGCCGGCGGTCGGGCGGATGCTCGCGTCGTTGTGCGTGACCGTCCCGGGCGGACGGGATTTCACCGACTGCGCGGATAGCCTGCTGGTCGCGCGCTTCGTCGCGGGCCAGGCCCGGGTGCCGGCGTGACGGGCGAGCGGTGGCTCGTGCTGGAGCCGCTGGACACGATGGTCATCAGGGATGGCCGGGCGTTCGACGCGGGCCTGCAGTCCGTCGCCAGGACGAACGTACCCACTCCCGGCACGCTGGCCGGGGCGATCGGTGCCGCGTACGGCGCGAAGCCTGGGGCTGGCTTGCTGCGCGAGGCTCGTGGCCGTGACGTGCCTGAGCGGCTGCTCGGCCCGGTCCCGGTCGTCTATGGCCGGGGTGGCTGGCGGGCGCGCTGGCCTGTTCCCGGGGACGTGGTTCAGGACGACGGCGATCCCATCCCGTACCGGCTGACGGTGACGGAATCGCATCCCGCAGGCGGAGCTATCCATGACCTCTCCGGTGCGGTGCGGGCGCTGCCGGTTGGCGCGGGCGAGGCACTGGGCGGCTGGTGGGAGACAGCGGAGCTGTCGAGGTACCTGACCAGCGGGGAGGTCTCCGGCGATGTCGTCTCCGAGCCCTGGCGGATCGAGCGGCGAGTGGGCCTGGCCCTGGACGACAACGGTGCGGCAGCCGAGGGCATGCTGTACTCCGCCGAGCATCTGCGCCCGGCCGATCGCGCCGGGTTCGCCGTCTGCTGTCTCGGCGGACCTGAGGCTGACCTGCCGGAGACAATTCCGCTGGGCGGCAGGAACAGGTCCGCGCTGGTGCACGAGCTGGACTCACCGCCCGAGCTGCCTGGTCCGGTGATGGACGCTCCCGGCGGGCGGCTGCTGCTGTATCTGGCGACGCCCGGGGTGTTCCAGGACGGCTGGCGCCCGGACCTGTCGAGCTGGCCGGGGGCCGAGCTGGTGTCGGCTGTCGTGGGCGATCCGCAGGTGATCGCGGCCGCCACAGCACACCGGACCACTGGCGCCGTCGGCAATGGCCGGCTGATGTGGGCCGCTCCGGCCGGCAGTGTCTACTACCTGAAATTCCCCGGCGAAGACGATGCGCTGGCAGCGGCGGGCGCGCTGAGCCGCACGACGCTGCCGCAGGCCGCTGAGGCCCTGGCGACGGCTGGGTTCGGATACACG
Organism: uncultured Actinomycetota bacterium; assembly: GCA_963737865.1. GTDB lineage: Bacteria > Actinomycetota > Actinomycetes > Streptosporangiales > Streptosporangiaceae > Chersky-822. The sequence continues at coordinate 429,532 of CAVTUG010000004.1, forward strand.
ATGACCGGAAGCTGGTGAGCCGTGACGACCACAGCCCTGGATCGGGCGCTGCTGTTCCTGTACGCCGAGACACCGGTACACGCCGGCGGGGACACTGGCCTGGGTGCGGTGGACCTGCCGATCCAGCGTGAGATCACCACCGGTCTCCCGATCATTAAAGGCGAGAGTTTGAAAGGTGCGCTGCGGGAGCGCCTGAGAACGCCAGAGGTGGATCGGGCCACGTGGCTGAAGATGTTCGGTGATGCGCCGCCCAGCCTCAGCCAGCCGGGCGGCACCCTGAAGCCCGGTGAGATCCGCGTCCACGAGGCGCAGCTGGTGGCGTTCCCGGTGCCGACTCTCGACGGCTTCGCGTGGGTGACCAGCCCGCTCGTTCGCGCTCGCCTGCACCGCCGGGCCTCGCTAGCCAAGATCACCAGCCTCGCCGGTGACGGCGGGGCCGGGGCCGGTGACGCGGAGGCTGAGGACGACACGCGTTGCCTCAGGACGGACACCCGGCTGGAGGGGAGGAAGACACCGCCGCTCAGGTCGGTCGTGCTCGGCTCCTACGCCTTCACGAGCGAAGCCGACAGCGGATTCAGGGACTGGGCGAGATCACTGTCGGGTGCGGCGCTTCCGGAACTGGCCGAGCATGATCACTTCAGGAAGCGGCTGCAACGCGACCTCTATCAGGTCTCCGATCTGGCGATGAAGGCCATTACCAGCGAATGCACGGAGGTCACGGCAAGGGTCCAGCTCGGCGGCGACGACCTTGAGAATCCGGTCAAGACCGTCCGCCACGGCCCGTTCTACAGCGAGTACCTGCCCAGCGAGACGCTGCTCGTCGCCCTGATCGAGTCAGCCTCGGCCGATCACCTGCGCCTTCTGCGCGAGCAGCTCGGCGATCAGGTCCTGCAGGTGGGCGGCGATGAGACGATCGGCAAGGGGCTGATGTGGTGCCGGCTCGCCGGCCCCGAAGACTTCGAGGCGCCTGCTGCCGCCGATGCGAACGGGGTCGCGTGATGAGCCTGGAGCGCACGGACGTCAGGCTGGCGGGCAAGGCGGCGGCGGTGCTCGACACGATCAGGCGCGACAGCGGGGGCAAGGTGCCCGCCGACGTGATCGGCCAGCTCAAGCGGCTGCCGGCGCTGCTGCTGTCCGGCGGCGTGCCCGCGACGATGGCCTTCCTGTACGCCAAGGCCGGCGACGAGGAGCTCACTGGAGCAGGCGTACGCCGCGATCTTGGACGCGCTGCGGGCCGAGCTGGCCGCGGTGTGGGGATGGTCCGACAGGCCCGGGCCGCTGGAGTTCTTCACCCGGATCAGCGACCCCGCGCAAGTCGACTCAGCGGCGCTCAGCCGTGCCAGCGTCCGGCTCGGAGAGTTCGCCAGGTGGCTGCGCAGGCTGGCCGAGGCGATCGAGCACAGCGAGCCCGGCCCAGGCGCAGGTGCGCAAGGCGGCCCGGGTGGCTGAGAACCTGACCTGGCAGATCGTCGGCCCGCTGGCCATGGCTCGCGGGATCGTCGTGTCCGATGCGGACGGCGCACCCCGGTTTCGCCGGCAGGGGCAGCCAGAGCACGATAGCCGGACGGCTGCGGCCCAGGCCAACGCCCGGCTCATCTTGCACCGCACGGCTGTCGTCCTCGTTCACACCGATCCAGATACCGGGGAGCAGCGGCTGCGCGAACTGGACGACCGGCCGGTCCGGACCTGGGCGGTCGAGACCGACCTCGGGCAGCGACGCAGCGACAACCTCGGCCCCCAGATAGCCGCACGCCGGGCCAGAGCCCTGAGCCGCCTCGCCGGAGCCCCGAACCGGCAGGTAATAGCCATTGAGATCGAGCCGCAGGCGGCCGTGGTGACCGGCACCGCGACCGGCGGCCTGCGCAACGTCGGCATCGAGCTGCACGGTACGCACGGCTGGCCGATCATCCCGGCCAGCAGCCTGAAAGGCGTGGCAGCGGCCTACGCCGCCGAGGTAGCAAGCCCGGAAGACCTCGATCGCATCTTCGGCTCCCCGAGGCCAGGCCGCGAAAAGGACAGCGAGACCTCCGAGAAACCCGGGGCCAGACCCGGAACTGTGCAGTTCTTCGACGCGCTGCCAGGACCGGATGGTGTCACGGTCGCTCAGCATGACCTCACTCCGCACGCTCGCGCCTACCACACGGGCATCGACTCGACCGGCAGCCGTCCGGTGCCCGCCGAGTACCTCAGCCCGGTGCCGATTCCCTTCCTCGTCGTCGACGGCGGCTCGTTCACGGCGCACGTCGCCGGGCCGGCGGACGACGCGGCAGCGGCGGCCCGCCTCCTGTGCGAGGCGATGGACGATCTCGGCGTCGGCGCGAAGACTTCCGCAGGTTACGGCTATCTCACCGGCACGGCCCGGGTGCTGGACCTGCCCGTCGGCGGGGCAGCCCGATGACGGTCTACGTGGTGCCGTGCGGCGTGTCCCTGCTCGACGGCCTGGTCGCGAAGCGAGCCAGGGGCCCGTCCGACGCCAAGCCCGCCGCCCTGGTCAGAGATGCGGCTGACCGGGGTCACGATGTTCGCGGCCGGGCCGACGATTCGGTGCTGGCTTACTGGCTGGAGCACGCGACCCATGCTGCGGCTGATGCCAAGCTCGTCGCCTGGGATCCGCGTGTGCTGTGCGCCGAGAGCAGCACGCTGGCGGCGAGCAGCGGGCTCGGCCGGCTCAGGCCGATGCTGGACCGCGACGACACCGTCCTGGTGCTTGGCTCTGACACCGATCTAGGCGTCGCCTCGGCCTTGCACCTGGCACAGCATGTCGCCGGTCTTGACCTCGCGGGCGTGCGCTATCTGAGTACCGCCGAGCAGACGACGTCGGCTTCCCTGGACGTTGCCCTCAGTCCGGGCACTCTGACCGTGGTCCGGATCCGGGGTCTTGATCCCCGGCACGCTTCCGGCGGGTTCGTCGACGCTGTTGCCGGCATCGGCCAGGCGCTGCGGGCTGCGTTCAAGGCCGGCGGAGACCTGGAGGTTCACCTCACAGGCGGGTTCAAGGCAACCCTGCTGTACACGATGGCCATGACCGAGCTGCTGTACTCACTGGCGCCGGACCGGGTCCGGGCCTGTTACCTGTTCGAGGGCGAAGACGCCGTTCTCACGGAGATCGGCCTGCGGCGGTTCTCCGATGAGGAATGCCGCGACATGCGCGACGAGCTGCTGGCGATCGGAGCTGGCGGCCAGCACCCTGGCGCGCGGACCTTCGAGACGATCGCCCGGGATGCCCGGACCGGCAAGCTCAACGCGTTCGGCTACGGGTACCTGGCCGTGCTGGGAGAGAGACTGGCCCGTGGCCGGCCAGGGCCGGCCGGATGAGCACCGAGCTGGCGGGCACCCAGGAGGGCGGCTGGCTGGCCGTAACTGGTCAGCGAGCCGCGCTGGCGGGAGTGCCGCGAAACGAAGAGTATGCGCGCGAGGTAATTCACCGCCTATTTGCTGAGAAGAATGCGGAATACGACTGCATTCTCGGGCAGGGATCATCGCAGGCCCGCGTTCAGGGGTGGCGGGCGCTGATCCGGGCAGAGGAAGACCCGGGGGTCTTCAGGTTCTTCGCGTTCCGGCCCGAAGACGCCCTGTGCGTGTTCGGCGGCGAGGTGCCTGAGGTGCGGCGCTGGAGCACGCTGACCGAGATCTACGAGGCGTGCTACGCGCTGGCCACCCAGAGCGCCAGCGACAGCGGTCAGGCCGGGATGCCGTATTCGTGGCGTCTGGGCGCCGCTCACCTGGCCAGGACCCGGTGGCTGCTGCTCTCCCAGCCGTTCGCTCCGGGTGACCGGCCGCTGCGGCTCGACGTGCTCCGGGTCAACGACGAAACGGGCCGGGTCACCGCGCTCGCCCAGCAGGCCCGCGACGACTGGCTGGCGGTGCTCGCCGCCATCGAGGATTACCCGCAGCTCGCGGCCCGGATCAGTGACCTCGAAGCCGATGCCATGAGCGTGGCCATGCTGCCGGTCACCGAGTCCGTAGCCGGGCTGATCCCCGCCAATGAGCTGACACCCGCCGACTATGACGATCCCGTCGGCGTGGAGGCCGCCCGATTTGCCGCCACGCGGCTGCTGCTGCCCCGGTTCGCCTGGACGAGCCCCGCGAGGATCTACCTGCGGCTGGCCGGCAGGTGGTCGCTGGCCCTGACCGCAGCGGCCGCGCTGGCAGTGGCCGCCGCCATCGTCCAGGTCCTCATGGGGTTCTGGCTTCCGTGGCCTGACGGCTACACCAGCGCGGCGATCACCGCCGCCGTGGTGTACCCGCTGGTCACGGCTGCGATGGCGGCCGAGCCCGGTGCGGCGTGGCCGTGGCTGCTGCGCCAGCCCGCCAGTGCCGCGGTCGGGCTGCTGGCCCTGGCGGCGTTCGGCACGACCTGGTGGTTCACCGGAGGTGCTCCCGGTGACATTGCCCGGGCCGTAATCGTCATGGCCGGCCTGGCCGCCGCCGCGCTGCTGTACCTGTACATCGAGGCCATCGGACATGGCGTGCGAGGGCTCGCCCTCTTGCGTCGTCCGCTGTGGGTCACGGTGATCGGGCTGATGCACGGGCTGCTCATCAGCCTGATCGGACTGCGGTTCCTGCTGCCGCTCTTCGCGTCGTCCCCGGAGGGCGGCCCGGCGCTGTCGTGCTGGTACTCCGCTGCCTCATGCCACGGAAAGGTGCTGCCGGTGCCGCTGCTGCTCGGCCTGGCCGCCGCGTGGAGCCTGGCCGCCGGGGTCTTCCTGCAGATCATCTGGGACAGCGAGCCGGTCACGGCCACGCTGGCCCACGTCACCTGGCGTCGGGGAGGATGAACCTAGTGACTCGGCCTTGGCACGACCTGACCCTGCGCACCGTGACACCGGCTTTCCTGGGCCGGTTCGACTCTCCCGACACCCAGACGGCCACCGCGCCGTTCCCGGTGCCGAGCCTGCGGGGAGTGCTCGCCTACTGGCTGCGGTCGCTCGCCGGAGCGCACCTCGGCAACAACATCGACCAGCTCCACGCCGTGGAGTCAGCGGTCTTCGGGTCCGCCCGCACCGAGCAAAGCGGCGGCCCGTCACCTGTCCTCCTGCGAGGCGGCAAGGTGCCGTTCTCCGCGCTGCCCGCTGACCGTCAGCCTGACGGAGTGCGGTACCTCCTGGGTCCAGGGCTCCTTGCCGTCAAAGACAAGGACAAGAAAGAGATCCCCCCGCCCCGTTACCTGAAGCCGGGACAACTTGAGCTGCGCGTCCGTGTCACCGGGCCGCCCGCCAGCGCTGACCTCCTTCTTGCGGCCTTGTGGGCCTTGCGGGCTTTCGGCGGCATCGGTGCCCGCAGCCGGCGGGGCTTCGGGACAATCGCGATCGATCAGGTTCCCGACCTCGGAGCCAGCCGGTTCAACCCGGAGTGGCTTCAGCGAGACGACGTCGCTGACCTGGCACCAGTGCTCGACAGCGTTTACGGGGCGATCAGCGACCTTGGCCATGCAGCGGCGCGCGAGAAACTGAAGCCACCCGGGCTTCCGGGCTATCCGTGTTTCGCCAGCCGCTACTACCGGCACAGCCGTGACGACGAGGACCAGCTCCCCGGGGGGCGCAACGACTGGCGCGACGCTCTCGACAACGCAGGGACCTGGCTGAGGGAGTTCCGGCACGACGGCAACCGCAGGACCCCCGGGCCGCAGCCGCCCGTCGGCACGCACTCCCGCACCTACACCGAGGTCGTGCAGTCGTTCCTGAACTCCTCAGCGCCGGGCCGCTGGGTCCAGGACGGGCCAGCTACCGCAGCCGCCCTGGGCCTCCCGATCCCGTATAGCGACCATCAGGGGCGTGACGACAAGGGGAAGCCTGCTCAGCGTTATGCCATGATCAACGCCCACGTTAAAGGCCAGCCAGCTCGCCGAGCCTCCCCGCTGTGGCTGCGCGTTCGCCACGACGGCTCCGCCTGGCGGCTGCGTTCCCTGGCCTTTTACAGCGAATGGCTCCCGCCGTCGCCGGATGCCGGGCTTACCGTGACGCGGGGTAGGCGCTCGGCGCCGGTGGACTTGCTCTCAGAGGCCCAGGTGCGAGCAGAGCTTGATCGCTGGTTCTGAGCCCGGCCGGGCTGAATCATCAGCATCCGAATCTGCCGGGAGGCTGGGGCCATATGCCGTTCGTGATCGAGCTGCAGCTCAGGGCGTCGTGGCCCGTGCAGCCAGACACCAGGCAATTGCACGGGCTGGCGTGCGCACTGTTCGAAGGCGCGGGTGCGGACCATCTCGGTCGTGACAAGCCCTTCACGGTGCGGCCGCTGCGGAAGGCACCAGGCGGAGGCGATCGCGACTGGGAGCTGCGGGCCGCCTGGCTGCCCGGCGCGCTGCCGCCGCCGGCCGCTCTTTCCGCCGAGCACCTCCGGTACGGCCACGTGACGTGCGCTGTCGCCGAGGCTCGGCAGCGGCATGTGTCTTACGCCCAGCTAGCCGCTGGCCCTGCGGTGCGCGCGGTCCGGGTCTCGTTCACCTCGCCGACGTACTTCTCCCAGAACGGGACCAGGGTGGTGCTGCCCGATCCCAGGCTGATCGCCGGCTCCTGGCGGCGCCGCTGGAACAAGTACCTGCCAGCCGGAGACCCCCTCGCGATCGGCGACGACGCCTGGCGCGATACCCACCAGGCGCTGAGCCTGACCGACTTCGAGCTGGCCACCCAGCGACGGGAAAGCGGCTACTCCCGTGGCCAGCCCGGGATGACCGGCTGGCTAGACCTGAAAATCGCCGGGAAGGCCAGCCCGGCCGTGCTCGGTGCGCTCGGCACGCTGGCACGGTTCGCCGAGTTCTGCGGGACTGGCGCGCAGACCACCCACGGATTCGGGGCGACCAGCATCACGACCCTGCCGAGGACACCCGATGGGTGATCTCACCGGCCGGGCCTTCACCGAGCAGGCGCTGCTCGACTCCTGGGACCAGGTACGGGACGCCGCCCTCGCTGACGGTCACGGCGGGGCCGAGGTCGACCATTTCGAGGCCGCAGCTGCCCGGCACGTCAGCCGGCTAGCGGCCGAGCTTTCCGACGGAACCTTCCGGCCGCACCCAGTCGTCGCCGTCGACATCGCGAAGCCGGCGGGCGGGCTCCGTCGCCTCGCCGTCCCGTGCCTGGAAGACCGGATCGTGGAACGAGCCCTGCTGGCCGAGCTTGACCTGCTCGTGGATCCGCTGCTCCTGCCGTGGAGCTTCGCTTACCGGCACGGCATGGGAGTCCGCGACGCCGTGGCCTGCCTGGTCGAGGCCCGCGAAACCGGAGCCCGGTGGGTCGCCAGGGCCGACATCGATGACTGCTTCGAGCGCATCCCCCGATGGGAGGTACTGCGCCGCCTTCGGGAAGTTGTGTCGGATAACCAGGCAGTCGACCTGGTCAGGCGATTCATGGACCGCCCCGTCGTCGGGCATCGTGCCGCGCACGCGGACCGGGGCCTTGGCCTGCACCAGGGCAGCCCGCTCTCGCCCTTACTCTGCAACCTGTACCTGGATGCTTTCGACCGGGCGATGCTCGCTGCCGGCTACCGGGTCATCAGGTACTCCGATGACCTGGCTATCCCGGTGCCCGACCGCGGCTCCGCTGAACAGGCGCTGACGGCCGCCGCTGACATCCTGGCTGGCCTGCGGCTGGAACTAGGCGCGGCCAAGAGCCAGGTCGTCTCCTTCGATACGGGCGTAACCTTCCTCGGCGCTGAGGTCACGTCCGCCACCAGCCCGGGAGCCCAGGCCCTGTCTCATCCGGTGGAGACAGTGGTGTATGTCGACCGTCAGGGCAGCCTGCTGCGCAGCCGAGGTGACCGGCTGACAGTCGAGCATCAGGACCAAGTGCTCTTCAGGCTGAACCTGCGCCGGGTGAGGCAGGTCGTCTGCTTTGGCCGGGTCGGCATGACCACGCCCTTCCTGCACCGGGCGCTGCGAGACGGCATCGACGTCGTTCTCCTCGACGCAGAAGGCGGCCCGGGCGGCCGGCTCATGTCCCTGGCCCACAGTGATCCCACGGCACGGCGAGCGCAGTACCGGCTCGCCGACGACGCCCCTGCCGCCCGGGCGCTGGCAGCCGCTTTCGTGGACGGCAAGATCGGGAACATGCGAGTCGGCTTGCTCCGAGCCGGCCGGCGAGGCCCCAGCGCAGCACTGGCCAGCACAGCCGAGACCCTCGCGGTCACCAGGCTGCTGCTCGCTGACGCGTCGTCCCAGGACGAGATCCTCGGCTACGAAGGCAGCGCCACCAGGGAATACTTCAGGGCCTGGCGTGAGGTCATCGGACCAGACTGGGGCTTCAGCTCACGCGAGCGCCGGCCGCCGCCGGACCCGGTCAACGCCATGCTGTCATTCGGCTACACGCTCCTGGTACAGGAGGCGATCGCAGCACTCGGCATCGCCGGCCTGGATCCAGCCGTCGGGTTCCTGCATCAGGCGAGATGGGGCCGCCCGAGCCTGGCACTGGACCTGATCGAGGAATTCCGGCCTGTCGTGGTAGATGCCGTAGTCCTCCGATGCCTGACTACCGGCATTGTCCGGGCCGAGGAATTTGACACCGAACCTGACCGTGGCTGCCGGATGAATCCGCACGCCCGGCATGCGTTCCTCGCCGCCTATGAGCGGCGGATGCTGACCCTGTTCACCCACGAGCCGAGCGGACGCAGAGTCTCCTACCGCGTCGGTCTCGAGCTCCAGGCCAAGGCACTGGCGCGAACCATCCTGGTCCCGGATCGGCCATACCGGGCAGTCCGATGGAAGTAACAACTCGCGTTTCCCCGGTGAGACCAAGTCCGTGCTGTACCTGATCACCTACGACATCGCCGACGACCGCCGTCGCGAGGACATCGCCACGCTGCTGTCCGGCTACGGCCCCCGCGTCCAGCTCAGCGTCTTCGAATGCGAGATCCGCACCCGCCGCGAGGCAAGCGCCCTGCGGAGCGCGCTGCGGAACCTGATCGACCCGCTAGAAGACCAGATCCGCATCTACCCGCTGGACGAGCGCACAGCACGCGGCATCATCGTCATCGGCGCCCGCGTCATCGAAGAGCGCCAGGACTTCTGGATCGTGTCATGACCCTGTACACGACTCCCGCCGAAGACGCATTTCCGCCCCGGTTGGCGCACGCATCGAACCAGGTCAGAGCCCTAGTTTTCACGCCACCCCCGCAAACCCTTGCCAGAGCGCCCTGCCGCTGTGAGGATGGCGCAAGGCGACGCGAAAGCGCAGGTCAGAACCACCGCCCAGACGCATCCCCTCGCAATGCCCAGCCCGACACCGAGGGCATAGAAACGGTGGAGCAAACTGCTGGGGCTAGGCGGAGTGCTTGCCCTCGCAATGCCCAGCCCGACACCGAGGGCATAGAAACCTATGCCAGACGCCTGCCCTACGGACAACTTCTCGCAATGCCCAGCCCGACACCGAGGGCATAGAAACGATGAGCTGGATAACCAGCCCGACGATGAAGCTCGCAATGCCCAGCCCGACACCGAGGGCGTAGAAACAAGCTCGGCTGGAAATCGAGCTCTACCTTTACACCTCAGGCTCGCAATGCCAGCCCGACTCCGAGGGCAAAGAACGGGCCATATCGGCAGCCATCATGTGACTGTTGTTGATGTCAGGCATCCCGATGCACAGGGCGGCACGTAGTTGCTTCGACGGTGTTAGCGGGTGACGGGCCATGGGTGACAGGCTCTGTCTGCGTGGCAGATGATGAGCACAGCGAGCCCGAACAGGTCGGAGGTCGAGTGACGGGTCAGGCTATACACGCGCTGGTGCTGGTGGCCCATCCTGATGACGCGGAGTTCTGGCTTGGAGGTACCGTCGCAAGCTGGATTGACGCTGGCCTTGACGTCGCGTACTGCGTGGTCACCGACGGCGACGCCGGCGGGTTTGATCAGGACGTCGCCCGTCGGGACATCCCGCAGATCCGGCGTGATGAACAGGTCAAGGCTGCCGCGTCGCTAGGGGTGCGCGAGGTTCGGTTTCTCGGCCTGGCCGAAGGGAGCATCGACGGCGCGAGTGTCACCCTGGTGGAACTGGCAGCGCTTCCGTAGTTGCCACCCTGACCACCTCGCGACCGGTACGGCCGTGCTGCGCGCGATCTATCCGGATGCCGGCAACAGGTTTCGCGCTGCCTCATCTGCTGGAGGACGAGGGCCTGGAGCCTTGGACAGCTGACGAGGTGTGGCTGATCAGCAGTCCGGCCAGAGAGGTCAACCACTACGTCGACATCACCGACACCTTCGATCGGAAGGTCGCGGCCGTAGCCGCGCATGCTAGCCAGGTCAAGGACCCAGACTCCCTTTCGGCCCGGCTCCGCGAGCGTATCGCCGCGAACACTGCCGCAGCGGGCCTGTCTGAAGACCGGCTTGCCGAAGCATTTCAGGTGGTCAAGACCGGCTAGCCCTACGGACTCGGCGCAACCTGTCGCTGTGTATCTGCGCAGTTGATGCCCGGATGCTGGTCCGCGCGCATCGAGCAGGTCGCGGGCTTGATCCAGGAAGTCCGATGTCCCTCGCGCCTTTTACGGTCCGACCTTCCTGACCAGTTGCGTGACCTCGCCGAAGACGTGGCTGGAGTTTAAGGTTCCAGGCGTCCCGGACAATGTGCTGGCCGAGGGCGGCTGCGGCCTCTATCTCGCCCAGGCCGATATGCGCAGCTGCGTGAATCGCGTAGCGCTGGGCCCGGGTGCGGCTGTGGGCGAACCGGCACAGGCCGACTGATTTCTGGGCGTGCCGCTCTGCCTCGCGGTACTGGCCCAGGTCGCGGTAGGCGCGGGCAGCGTGGCCCCAGTAGCCGCCTTCGTCAAAGTCCAGGCGGTGGCCGCCCGGGCCGCCTCCGCGTAGTCGATCGCCTGACGTATCTGACCCAAATAGATCGCCTGGTGGCTCATCGCCGCCAAAACCCGGGCAATGACCAGCCTGTAGCCGGAGGACTGGGCCAGTCGCAGGGCTGTCGTGTATTGCTGCGAAGCGACCTGCTGCCTGGCGGCGTCGTAGGCCACCCAGCCTGCATCGACCCGGAACACGGCAACGGCGTCGATCAGTGCCCGATCGCCAGGTCGCCCGCTCACGCCATCAAGCAGCGGAGATACCTCGCGGTCTAGATACGAGGCGGTCATCGGCAGGGCAATGCCACCGCCGTGGCTGTTGTCGCATCGCTCAGGTAAGTTTACTGAATGGACTTGGGACGTTGCCTTGGCGGCTGCGATTTTACCTGCTTACCGTCTACCAAGACGGCCGCGAGGCTCGTGCAGACTTTTGCGAATTCAAGCGCGTACTCCCGCCGTCCTTGATCCATCATCAAGGCAAGTGCGGCAATTAATCCTGCGAACAGTACAATTAGGACGGCCGGCACGGCGACGACGGCAACCCGCAGTGCCTGCAACGCGAGTCCAGCGGACATTGCAAAGCGCCTCCTCGGGGCGAGCCGACCAATTGCTGTCATGGCCAAGCGGTGACAGCGTCAGCTGGTGGTAATCATGACGGGCCTGACCCATATCATGTGCGTTTCCATGTCCGACAAGGTATGCTCCTGTCAAGTCAGTGTCAACTGACACAAGACAATGTCAGGTGTCTGCCCTGTTTCGGCGAGGAGGCGCGCGTTTGGCCATAGACCGAGATCAGCTCCTGGGGGATCTGAGACGACTGAGGCGGGGAAGTGGCCTCGCCGACGCTCGGATTCAGAGTTACAGCCCTTCGCTTCGAGGCATATCTGGTGCAAGTCCGGAAGCCTCCGATCAGGACGCACTGGAAGCCCTGAGAGTCTCGCTTGACCGCCTAGTCGACGCACTGCCTGCAGAACTCGGTCAGTTTGCAAGGGCTGCGCTCAACGTCGGGTGGGATGACGATGGAGCGTCAGAGCTGCTGGAGGGACGGATCGCCCGCTTGTCAGAGCTAGTGTCTCGCGACCCGCGGACCGTCCGGCGGCGAATTGAGGAGGCCACGAACCGGCTGGTCGACATCGCGATCGCCGAAGAAAACTGGGCTGAGATGGACCGCCAGGAGTCTGGAGAGGAATGGTACGTCAAGTCCATCCGGGCAATTCTGCGACTGGACCTTCCAGCTCCCGAGGCGATCGACGAACGTGAGATCGCCGTTCAGGGTTCGTCGCTGGGCGGTATTTCTTTGCCGTTCACCTTGCCGCGACACCCTTATGACCATGCGGGGAACCGCGAACTCCTAACGGATATGCTGTTCGGCGGCAAGTTCCTGGCAAGCCAGCGGGTATCGGACTCAAGGTTTGATATCAAAGTCCAATTTCCGCACGTCGTGCAGCCCGGTCAGACACATCGGTATGCGATCATCTACCGTATTCCCGAAGGGCAGCCGATGGCTCCTCATTACGTTCACGTGCCGTACCGGCGCTGCGATAACTTCGAACTCCTCGTCCGTTTTAGTCAGCATGCCATACCTGCAGACATACGCCGGATCACCGCCGCGTTCCATCGTGAAATCGAGGATCGCCAGCCTGATACAGAAGTCTTGCACCCAGACAGTGCAGGCGAGGTAAACGTAAGGTTTGCAAATCTCCGTGTTGGTTTCGCATACGGCCTGCAATGGCAATGGTGAAACACCCGGAACCAAACAGCGACCGGTAGCTGGCGGGTGTCCTAGTTAGGGCACTGTGATGGTGGTGCTGGTCGGCGCGGTGATCGTGGTGGTTTGCTGCTGGCTGCTGGTGCCGTCCCAGGCGGTGAAGGTGCTGGTTCCTGGCAGGACGTGGAAGGTGATCTGGCCGTTGCTGTCGACAGGGGTCTTGGGGCCGAAGGTGCCGGTGTTGCCGGCATGGCTCACTAGTGCTGTGGCGAGCGGGCTGCCGCCCTTCAGGACAGTGATGGTGACTGCCTCCGTGGCGAAGGTGACGGTTGTCGGGCCGGTGATGGTGAGGGTCTGGGTTTGGTGGCCGTTGGCGTCGTAGGCGGTGAAGGTGCTGGTACCGGGGAGGACCTGGAAGGTGACGTCGCCGTTGGGGTCGGCGGCGGTCTTGGGGCCGAAGGTGCCGGTGTTGCCGGCGTGCGATGCGCTGGCGGTGGCGAGGTCGGTGCTGTCGGGGTCGCTGATCTGAACGGTCGCTGGCACTGTGGCGAAGGTGACGGTTGTCGGGCCGGTGATGGTGAGGGTCTGGGATTGGTAGCCGCTGGCGTCGTAGGCGGTGAAGGTGCTGGTACCGGGGAGGACCTGGAAGGTGACGTCGCCGTTGGGGTCGACAGCCGTCTTGGGGCCGAAGGTGCCGGTGTTGCCCGCGTGCGCGGCGGTGGCCGTGGCCAGGTCGGTGTTGTCCGGGTCGCTGATCTGAACGGTCGCGGCGACGGTGGCGAAGCTGACTGAGTTGGGGCCGCCGGCGGTGACGGTAATCGTCTTGGTCTGGTAGCCGGTCGCGTAGTTCATGGTGACCGAGTAGGTGCCGGGCGTCAGGGCGACGCCGGCGATGCCGTCCGGGCCTGTGGTCGCGGTGATCGAGCTGGTTGCTGAGCGGAAGGCCGCCGATGCCCCGGCGATCGGGTTGCCGGCGGAGTCATCGAGCGATGCCGTGGTCCAGCCGGCGGGGAGCACCTGGTATCTGGCCTGGACCGCCGGGGTCGAGTTGCCGGCGTTGTCGGCCGCTCCGCTGCAGGTGGCTGTGTAGGAGTTGCCTGAACTGGTGACCGAGAGCGTGGCTTTGGCGGCTACTCCGGACAGCGGGTCTGATGTTGTGCACGCTGGGGTCGGGGCTATCCCGCCGGTGTAAGTGGCGCCGTCGGTGACGCCCGTGAGGGAGACCGATGGCGGGGTCGTGTCCAGGCTGATGCCGGTGACAGTGCCGGTGGAGCAGTTGCCGGCCGGGTCGCAGGACTTGCCTGACGTCACTGTCTGATTCGTGCCCTCGGCCGAGACGACGGTCGGCGCCGGGGTTGTGGGCGTCCCTGATGAGGGAGCCGGATCGACACTGGTCCAGGTGATGGTGACCGGCGCGTTGTACCACCCGTTAGCGTTCGGCGCCCGGTCAGGCGAGCCGGTCACGTTCGGCGGCTGGTCATCGACGATAACCGTCCCGGTCGTCTCATTGAAGATGATGAACGCGTGCCGGTCACCGGTGATCGGATGCAGCGTGAAGGGGATGGTGAGGCCGTTGTTGAGGACGATTTCGGGTTTGGTGAGGGTGATGCCGTCGGGTACTGGCAGGGCGGTGTTGCCGTTGCTGTCCAGGGGTGAGCCGCTGCTGGGCTGGTCGCTGCCGAAGGTTCCGGGCAGGCCGGGCAGCGGGCTGATGTCGCTGAACTGGAAGGTGAGCTTGCCGCCGGTGATGGGGTTGCCGTTGGCGTCTCGCACGGAGACGGTGAGCAGGGCCGTGGGGACGGTGAGGTTGTAGGTCTGGCTGTGGTCCAGGGGGCCGACGGGCAGGCCGGTGAAGTCCAGCTGGGTTCCGAAGTTCGGCGTGAACATGGAGGCGCTGGCGGTGAAGTTCTGGTCGGCGAACAGCGAGATCGAGTAGCCGGCGGACTTGTCGGTCTGGACCGGGCTGCCCGGGTTGAGCGGGGAGCTGAACGTGATGCTGCCTTCCTGGGCCTGCGGATACACGTTGCCCTGGCTGTCGGCCAGCATCCCCTGAACCTGGATCGATGGCGGCACGGTGACGGTCACGGACTTGTCGCCGTTCATGGGCGGCACGGTGAAGGGGATGGTGAGGCCGTTGTTGAGGACGATTTCGGGTTTGGTGAGGGTGATGCCGTCGGGTACTGGCAGGGCGGTGTTGCCGTTGCTGTCCAGGGGTGAGCCGCTGCTGGGCTGGTCGCTGCCGAAGGTTCCGGGCAGGCCGGGCAGCGGGCTGATGTCGCTGAACTGGAAGGTGAGCTTGCCGCCGGTGATGGGGTTGCCGTTGGCGTCTCGCACGGAGACGGTGAGCAGGGCCGTGGGGACGGTGAGGTTGTAGGTCTGGCTGTGGTCCAGGGGGCCGACGGGCAGGCCGGTGAAGTCCAGCTGGGTTCCGAAGTTCGGCGTGAACATGGAGGCGCTGGCGGTGAAGTTCTGGTCGGCGAACAGCGAGATCGAGTAGCCGGCGGACTTGTCGGTCTGGACCGGGCTGCCCGGGTTGAGCGGGGAGCTGAACGTGATGCTGCCTTCCTGGGCCTGCGGATACACGTTGCCCTGGCTGTCGGCCAGCATCCCCTGAACCTGGATCGATGGCGGCACGGTGACGGTCACGGACTTGTCGCCGTTCATGGGCGGCACGGTGAAGGGGATGGTGAGGCCGTTGTTGAGGACGATTTCGGGTTTGGTGAGGGTGATGCCGTCGGGTACTGGCAGGGCGGTGTTGCCGTTGCTGTCCAGGGGTGAGCCGCTGCTGGGCTGGTCGCTGCCGAAGGTTCCGGGCAGGCCGGGCAGCGGGCTGATGTCGCTGAACTGGAAGGTGAGCTTGCCGCCGGTGATGGGGTTGCCGTTGGCGTCTCGCACGGAGACGGTGAGCAGGGCCGTGGGGACGGTGAGGTTGTAGGTCTGGCTGTGGTCCAGGGGGCCGACGGGCAGGCCGGTGAAGTCCAGCTGGGTTCCGAAGTTCGGCGTGAACATGGAGGCGCTGGCGGTGAAGTTCTGGTCGGCGAACAGCGAGATCGAGTAGCCGGCGGACTTGTCGGTCTGGACCGGGCTGCCCGGGTTGAGCGGGGAGCTGAACGTGATGCTGCCTTCCTGGGCCTGCGGGTACACGTTGCCCTGGCTGTCGGCCAGCATCCCCTGAACCTGCACCACCGTGGCGGTCTTCAAGATGACCGTCAGCGGCGCTGAATCACTGCTGACCCCCGTGGCCAGGAAACTTTGCAAACCGCTGGTCGCCGACGGGATGAATTGCACGTTGTAGGTGCCGGGATTTACCGCGACGCTGAAACTGCCGTCGTCGGCCGTGGTCGTGCTGGTGATCGTCGAGGCAGTCGCCGGGTCGATGACGTTGACGGCCACGTTGGCCTGAGGCGTACTCGAAGTGTCCTCGACAACCCCTGAAATGGATGCGCTCGCTGCGAAGGCCGGGCTCGCAGACGTCGCTCCAGCGAGGCTCAAACCCAAGGCGAGGGCGACCGCCACGAATGAACGCCGGTAGTAAACATTCGCCAGTATCCGCACGACATCCCCCAGCGTCGAAATCCCGGGCCGCTTTGTCATCTTTTTGTCACTGTGCATAACGCGAAGCTATGCTGAATACGCCTTACTGTGGCGCACGTCTGTACTCCGGTCAACGGAGATGAGCGACAATCTTCCGGTGATTCCCGGATCCAACCAATGGCCCATATCGGCTGAACGACAGTTAGCTGGGATTTAAACACGCAAATCATCCGCAGCACGATCGCTCCGTTGCATTCAGAGACGACGTCCAGAGCACGCGGCAGCGTTGCCAGAAGAACCATAAGTTGCGGGACGCCCGATTTCATGCCTGACTATGCGACTACCATTTTGCGCCTTTTGCGATACCCCGGACGTCGGTCGCCCGCTGGATAAGTCCTGCCTGCCGTCTGGGCTGCGTGACTTCGGCCTGGCTGGGGGGTCCGCGCATCTGGGCGACTTCTCGGTCTGTCTGATCTCGCTGGCTAGCGGCTGCACGTGCTTCAGCGGCCAGGTTGGTGGCGGCGGTGTCAATGGCTCCTGCTCGGAGGCTGAGGTCCGGGTCATCGATTCGCAGCTTGGCTAGCAGTTGCTGCAACTGGTCAGGATGGTGGTCGGTGAGGCCGGGATTTGCTGGCTCTCTGTGGTTGAAGAGGCATTGCCTTACTCGCGCGTATTCCCTGAGAAGTGTCGCTAGCTCGGGGGTGGTGGCCGTCTCGGCGGATCGGGTGCTGGCTGCGGCATTCGTCAGCGTCGTTACTGCGTGCCGGCTGTGCCTGATGGCTGCCGCGTAGAGGTCGAGCATGGTGTCGATCTGGGCTGGCGGGGCGTGGCCGTATTGGTAGGCGGAGGTAGTCATCCTGGTCTCGGCGGCCAGCCTGGTCGGGATGTACAGGCCGCGCTGGTGGGCGATCAGCTTGACGTTGCGGGTGTCCTGCCGGGCCGTGCCGGCGATGGCGGTGGCCGCCTGGAGCAGGGCTTGCAAGATGTCATCGAGCTGGTCGTCGTCGGGCGCCAGGAGAGCCGGGTCACGCATTACGCTCGCGTCGGCGCGAGACGGGGTCCAGGCCGGGTTGTCGCGGGCGAGGCGGCCGACCCAGATGACCAGGTCGGTGAACTCGGCGGCCAGCGGAGAGGCTTCGCGGCTGCTTCCGGACCAGGAGCGGGCGACTGCCTGCCAGGACCGCCAGGTCTCGCCGGCTGCGTCGGCGGCCTCGGCGAGGTTGGGTCCTAGAGCTGCGGGCATGGCGAGCTGCTCGGCTCGGGGTGCTGGTGCGCGGAGGATGAGCTCGCTGCTGTGGGCCACGATTGCTGCGCTCTGGGCGGCCCGGCGCCAGGTTGTCGAGGTTGCCTGCGCCGGCCACTCGGTCCTGATTCCTGCTGGGTGCGTGAGGTGGCGGAGCCGGTCTGCGGTGATGCCGACGCCCTGGCACAGGTCAGGGACTGATCCGGTGATGGCTGGCGGGTGCCGGGCCGGGATGAGGCTCGCGGGGGATCGAGTACAGGACGTCCCTGGATCTGCTGGCCACCCGCACCGAGTCGCTGGCCGGCATGGAGACGGCAGCGAAGCCTGGCCAGTCGGTCTCGGAGCGGAGCGCGTGCCAGGACACGGTAGAGATGCCTGCGTCCCTGCCCGCGAGATCTGCCAGCCGCCCGGCTAACGGCGTCAGGCGGTGGGCGTAGCTGCTCAGCTCGGTGCCGGGTCCCTGGGTCGCGGGAGCTGAACCGCTTTGCGTCGTCGGCCGGCGGCGCGTGACAGGCCCAGGGCTACGCGTGTAGCTGTCCATGACCCGGACCAGCCTGGCCAGCTCGTGCAGGGCTGCGCGTACATCGATCAGCGAGGGCCTGCCCTGGCCGGCCGAGGCTGCGGTGGGATGGTGACCTCGAAGGTGCGCTGCCCCGTTCCGCTGAGGGTGACCGTCTTGCGGCCGCCCCGGTAGGCTTCCTCGACGGTCAGCGGCAGCTCGGCCTCCTGGTTGGCGCCGGGCATCGGACCGAAGCCTGGCCCCGCGCGGCCGCCGAAGATCCCCCCGAGCAGGTCATCGATGTCGATGTCCGCCCCGCGCGGGCCGTAGCCACCCGCGCCGCGCCCGGCCGGGCCGCCGGGTCCGCTGCGCGCGCCAGCGCCCGCACCGGCTCGCGCCCTGCTGCGGCGCCAGGTATCCGCGTCCACGTCCTCTGGCACCTGACGGAAGTCGGGGCCGAACGCGTCGTACCGTCGCCTGGTAGCGGGGTCAGACAGGACGGAGTAGGCCTCCGAGACGGCCTTGAACTTCTCGTCGGCGGCCGGATCGGCGTTGAGGTCGGGGTGATACTGACGCGCGAGTTTGCGGTAGGCACGCTGGATCTCGTCCTGGCTAGCGCTCCGCCCGACGCCGAGGATCTCGTAGAAGTCCCGCCCGGCCATCATTCCGCCTTGGCGACCACAACCTGGGCGGGCCGCAGCTGGTGGTCTCCGTCCCCGTATCCAGGCCTGACGACGTCGATGACCGTGCCGGCCGCGACGCCGGGGTCGCTGAGCACGGCGACAGCGTCGTGCCTACCCGGGTCGAACGGCGCTCCGACGTCGTCCCTGCGCGGGTAACCGAGGCTGGCCAGGACCTGAAGTGCCTGATCTCGGACGCTCCTGATGCCTTCGATGATGGCGCCGGGATCGGCTTGCGAGTGATCGAGTGCGCGGTCGAGATTATCCACGACTGGCAGCCACTCGGAGGCGACCGACGCCCTGGCTTCGGCGGCTGCCTGGCCGATCTGGGTCGCGCACCGCTTGCGCATGTTGTCCAAGTCGGCCAGCGCGCGCAACCGCAGGTCCTCAATCTCCCTGAGCCGGGTCCGCAGCTCAGCGAGCTCAGCCTGAGCGCTGGCCGACTCTGCGCTCGCGGTCTCCTGCGCGGCCCCGTTGTGGCCAGCCTCGTACTCACTCATTTGCGTTGCCGGCGTCGTCGGCGAGCTTGCGCAGCACCAGCGCCGAGATTTCCTCAGGCGCGTACTGCCTGCCGTTGACGTCGAAGCGCACCGCACTGTCAGGGCCAGCCGCGACGTCGAAGGAGACCGCGTTCAGCTCACTGGTCACCTCCTCGTAACGGCGCCCGATGAACCGCTTCGCCGAGTAGATCGTGCCCTTCGGGTTCAAGATCGCCTGGCGCCGCGCCAGCTGCCCGACAAGCCGCTCGCCTTGCGGGGTGAAGGCCACCACCGAGGGCGTGGTGCGTGATCCTTCAGCATTGGGAATCACTGTGGGCTTTCCTGCCTCGGTGGCCGCGATGACCGAGTTAGTAGTGCCGAGATCGATTCCTACCGCTATCGCCATCGCAATCCCTCCTGGAGGTCCTGCCGAAGCCCCGAGGGGAACCGGAGTCCGCTGGTTCGCCCACGCAGGCATCAGCTAGCCCGCAAAACCAGCGTGTGTGCGGTCCGTTAAACCTGATGCTTCCTTGACCGAAGCGGGCGCACATCCTCTGATCTGGTAGTGCGGCATGTCTGCTGCAACTAGCTGACCTGAGGATGCGCTGGCCCGCTACGGCCCCGAGGCTGGAAGCTGCAGGCAGCTGCCGCGCACCCGGCAGCGCACTATCCGCTGTAGAGGCCGTACCCAGGTCGCCAGAGGGGTCACTGGCAGATCGGAGGGTGCTGTGCGCGTCGTGTACGACCCGCACCTGCCGCTGACCAGGCCGGTGGCGCCGCAGACGCCGGAGGGATGTGCTAGGCACATGCCAGAGACGCCCGACACGAACGGGGCGTACCCGCGGCTGAGCCAGGAGCAGATCAGGGTGCTCGCCACGCAGGGTGAGCGCCGCGCTGTGCAGCCACGAGACGTGCTGTTCCGCGATGGCGACCAGTGGGCAGATTTCCTCGTCGTGCTGGCGGGAAAGGTCGCCGTCGTCGAGGGGTATGAGAGCGAGGGGTATGAGACCACTGACGAGCGGCTCCTCGTCGTGCACGGTCCAGGCCGGGCTGCGGGACTTTGCGGCCCGCAACCGGATTCCGTGCCGCTGGGCCGACCTGGAGGATGACCCCGGCACGGAATCGCTACTGCAGCAGCTAGGCGTCGCGCCAGAGGACACCCCGATCGTGATCTTGTACGGCAGGCAGCTGCTCCGCAATCCCAGCAACACCGAGCTGGCCGCTGTGATCGGACGCCCAAGGCCAGGGCTGGCCCGGGACGTGTGCGATCTGGTTGTGGTCGGCGCCGGGCCAGCTGGCTTGTCCACTGCTGTCTACGGCGCCTCGGAGGGGCTGGCAACGGTCGTGCTCGACGCGGTCGCCACGGGCGGCCAGGCCGGCCTGCAGCGGCGGACTCGTCTCTGGTCGGCTGGTCCGACGCCTCCTCGAGAGTTCTGAGCAGGAATGGCACCAGTCCAGTCAGCTGCCTAGAGGCGGACAGCTCAGATCGGGCCCGGCCAGCATCTGCTACTGGGGTATTCGTGATCCAGGCGACAGGGATGCCAGATCCCATGCCAGCGGCTACCTGGCGCCCTGCTGGCAAGGCGACGGTCCTGGTCCGGTACTCGCCATCCTCGGGTAGCTCGGGGGCAGGCATCAGAACCTTCCCAGGTAGAACGGGTTGCAGGGCTCAGAATCGGATGATGGTGTCGGTAGGCTCGGCACGGGCGCGAACTCGTCAAGGCCATGGAGCCCGCCAGCGCGCGAACGCCAAGCCCGCGCTTAGCCATGAGCCCGGACGGCAGCGTCGCCAGCCAGCGGCTGACTTAGCAGTCGCGCGGGCGCGGCCAATGCAGAACTCGCGGCAGAAATACCCGTGATTCGCTCAGATGCGGTGCGGTGCGCGTCATAATGCATTTGCGGTTAAAGGCTGCGGGTGTTCTTAGGGGTGGGCGTTGTCGCGTGCGCTGGGGCGGGTTCTTCTTGCTGGCTCCGTTGTCCTGAGCGGGGTTTTCGGGGGCGTCGTTTCGGCCGGGGCGGCCTCGCCGGTCGCAGCCGGGCGCTGTGATCCGGTGTGGTTTATCGGCGCTCGCGGATCAGGTGAGGCCGAGACCGGATTCGACGGCATGGGCCCGGCGGTCGACCATATGGCGTCTGTCGTGCAGGCCGACCTGGCTGCCAAAGGGCTGGCTATGGCCAGGCTGCACGATCCTTACAGCGCTGATTCGGTCGACGACCTCAAGCCGAATTCGACGGTCTTGTCGCTACTCAAGGCGGGCAGCGTCGGTCCCGCTACCGCCGAATACATTCACTCCAGCGTCGACAGATACGACGCGAGCATTGCCCAGGGCATCAAGGACGCCGAAGGCGACGTGGCGACCGCGCTTGCTGCCTGCCCGACCGCGAAGCTCATCCTGGCAGGGTATTCGCAGGGCGCGATCGCCGTTCATGACGCCGAGAATTTCCTGGCGGCACGCAAGCCAGGCGAGTTCTCCCACGTTGCCGGAACGCTGCTGCTCGGTGATCCGGACCGGGTACCGCACACGAAGGCAAAGCTCTTCGGAACCTCAGCCGCTGGCGCCGAGGGTCTGCGGGTCTATCTGCATCTGGTCAGGGCGCATGACGTCCCCGCCCCGAGCACCACCGCCAATATCGCGAACGCCGGGGACCTCGTCGGCGACTTCAAGCTCAGCCATGTGCGGCACTTCTCGAAGTATGCCGCCGTTCACACCGGCTACGCACACCTGGTCAACGGTGCGCTGACGTATGAGAGCATCCTGGCGTCGGCGGCAGACTGGGTGGCCTCGAAGATCCCCGGGATCGGCGCGGCTGACCCGGGGATCAGCGTCCAGGCCGAGAACTACGGCAAGCTGCCTGCCGGGACGGTCACGACTAAGCAGCTGTCGGCCTCAGGCGGCGTCGCCCCCTACAGTTTCCGCATCTACAGCCTTGACTACCAGCAGGCGCCGAGCTGGGTCACGCTGTCGACTGGCGGCACGCTGAGGATCAGTCCGCCGGCAGGCACCAGCGCCACGGTTTCCTTCCACGTGTTCGTAACTGACCATGAGAGGCGCAGCTCTCCATTTACCGCCAGCACGATCCTGTTCACGGTCGGCCTGGGCGGGGCGAGCGACCTCAGTTTCCCGCACCATCACCAGGTACTCGGTGCGGAAGGCATCGGGCCGCCGGACGTCGAGTGCACGTCGAAGACCTTCTGCCTGGCGCTCGGGACCGGGGGCGAGCTGCACTCCTACAACGGCTCGAGATGGACGAGCGACCAGGTGCCGAGCCAGTTCGGCGTCGGCTCCTTCTCGTGCGCCGGGGCCGGGTTCTGCGCCGCCGTGACTGGGATCGGCGAGGTCTTCATCTCTTCTGGCGGCTCATCCGGGGGCGGCTGGGCAGATGCGGGCGGGCTCGGGGAAAGCCCGGGCTCGGTCTCCTGCTTCGCGGCTGGCCAGTGCCTGGTCGCCTCGACCGGCAGCACGGGCAGGTCGACCTCGTTCCTTCTCGCCGGGGGGATGCTCACCGACCCGGTGCCGATGGCGAGCGGCAGGTTGCAGGTGACCGGGATCGGCTGCGCCTCGGGGTCTTTCTGCGTCGCGACGGGCGTTTCGACCGTGACCGGAGCGGCTTTCGTGGCCGCGTTCGACGGGGCGAGCTGGTCTGCGTTCAGCAAGCTCGCTCTGACCGGGCCCGTCACCTGCGTTCGCGGCGGGTCGTGCTACGCGATCGACGGCTCGGGCAACGCCGACAGGTTCACCGCTTCAGGGCACGTCTCGATCGGCAAGCCCGGCGGCGCGAGGATGACCGCATTTTCCTGTGCGAGCGGGTCGTGGTGCGAGGCCGGGAACTCGGCCGGCGGCGTCGCCACCTACAACGGCAGGACCTGGAAGAGCGGCCCCGTTGTGCTGAAGGGTTCGGGAGACACGGGAATCGAGACGCTGTCGTGCCCGGTCGCCGGTTTCTGCGTCGGCCAGACCTTTGAGGGCTACTCGACGGTCCTGAAGAATGGCAGCTGGAGCGGCTTGACGAGAACCGATCCTGACGGCTTCGTGCTCTCGGTCTCCTGCCCGACGGCGACGTTCTGCGCGGCGCTTGACTCGGTGGGGGAGGTCGCTTTCCTGCGCGGCTCGGCATGGTCAAGGGCCGCCATGGTCGACCCTCAGGACTTCGGATCGGGCGGGATCTCGTGCACCTCGGCGAGCTTCTGCGCGATGGCTGACGGCAACGGGCGGGTGTATCTCTACAACGGCTCGCACTGGAGCCAGGGCGCCACCGTGACCTCCGCCCTGTCCGGCGGATCGCCGCTCGCGTCGGTGTCCTGCGCGTCCCCGGCGATGTGCGAGGCGATCGGCATCTCCGGTGACGCTTATTCCTTCAACGGCCGCACCTGGAGCAAGCCGTTCATGACCGGCCTGGAAGAGAACGGCTATCTCCAGGCGGTGTCGTGTCCATCGACGACCTTCTGCATGGCTGTCGGCGGCGACGCGGCAGCGACCTACTCGTCGGGCTCCTGGAGCAAGCCGGTCGCCATCGCGCCTGCAAGCGCCTCACTGCACGCCGTGAGCTGCATATCGCCGGCGTTCTGCCTGGCTGGTGACCGGGAGAGCGCTGACGTCGCCGCCTACTACGACGGGCGGTGGAGCAAGCCGTGGTCGGTGAGCCCGGCGCCGTTCTTCGTCAGCGCGATTTCGTGTCTCGGGGTCTACCGCTGCGTCGCGGTCGGTGACCTCGGCGGCGCCTACCTGACTGGTACCTCGGCGACCAGGATCGGCGTGCCCGACCAGAACAATGATGAAGCATTTACGGTGGATTGCCCCCTGCCGTCGTCTTGCGTGGCCGGAACGGGTGACTCGATCAACTGGTAAACGCTGGACCATGAGCCTTTTCCATCATGGTTACGCTTCGCGGAGCTGCAGCACGTGGGCGGCCTTGGCGAGCTGACCGGCGCGCCCGGGGAGTGGAAGGTCCCGGTCCGCCCCAGGCTCGACCTCGCCACCGCTGGCGTGAGCTGAGCGTCCCGGAACGTCGCTGAGCGCGCCGGCCGGATGCGCCAGGAGCACCGGCCCGACCGGATAGCCGAACTCGCGGCCCGCTTCGCCAGCTGACCCAGGACCTGGCCTGCGGTCCTCGGTCGGCGCACACGATGGCGAAGCCGACGGGCACGGGGCTCGGCACCTGCTCCCTCCCCGGCTCGGCGAGGGCCAGGATCTCGGGGAAGCTGGTCAGAATCCGGTTCTTGCCGCGCCAGTCAGTATTCAGTTTCGCCGGCACCCCAGCCCTGCTACTGTCCGGCTATGCAACCCGGCCGCTAAGGCACGCGCTGACGCGCAGGTCTCAGACCTGTCATCGCGTGCCGCTCAGAACTGCGCGGCACGCTCCTCCATGACCAGTGAGGAGTTGTTTCGTCGTGTCATCATTCAGCCTGGTTTCCTTTCCCGAGTTCTGCCGTCCCGCCGGTTCCGTCCGGGCGCCGGGCGCCCTTCACTGCCCGCACGTCGACGATCCAGGCACCCAGCACATGTGGACCATGCCCCAATCCCTCCAATCGCTCTTGAGCGAGGCCGGCGAGGCGTCTAGCTGGCGGCGTCGATGAGAGTCCCGGACCGTTGTCTGGCAGATTTGCGGGAACGTGGCTATCTGATCTTCGAGGGATTCCTCGAGGCTGACAAGCTTGCGGCGGCCCAGGAGGCTCTGTGGCTGCACTACCCGCGGCCCGAGGAGTACTTCGCCGATCCGGCTGCTCATGCCTGGCTGGCAACGAGCCAGTGGGCCGGCGAGATCAGGGGCCCATGGCGGTCGTGGGACCTGAACCGACTGGTCTTTCACCTCGACCTGCTCGACCTGGCCGAGCGCTTCCTTGGTTCGGCCGACCTGCGTCTATATGAGGCGGGACTGTGGGCCAAGTATGCCGGGGCCGTCCACTACGACCAGCGCCACCACCGCGATTTCGTCAACCACACCCTCGTCGTGCCCAAGCGCTCCCAGCCGGCCACTCAGATGGACTGCTGGATCCTCCTGTCAGACGTCGGCGAGGCGGACGGCCCTACCAAGGTCGTTCCGCTGTCGGTCGGGGAGAGCGTCCCGTACTGGCCGGTCCCAGGGGATCACGACATCACCAGCGAGTACCTCCCCTCGGGGATATTCGCCGAGGAGGAGGTCTCCATGACAGGTCCAGCGGGAACCCTGCTCGTTCGTCGGACCGACGTGCTTCACCGTGCGTCAGCCATGACCGGCGAACGCTCAACCCGCTTTGCGCTCCTCGTCAGCTACGACGCGTGGGGACCTCGCTGGACCGGCCGGGTCGCCTGGGCCGAGCGCGCGACGCAACCAGGCTGGTCCGAGATCGTCGAGCGGGCGACCCCCCGGGAGCGGTCGGTGTTCGGATGGCCCGCTCCCGGCGACCCGTACTGGGACGAGCAGACCCTGGCCGACACCCAGACGCGCTACCCCAGGGCCGACCTGACGCCCTACCGCTGATGTCCAGTCTCAGCAGAAGCTGCCCGCCGTAACACGCTGACCTGGTCGGGCAATTCTGAGTAAGACGCTTGCCTCTCGCGGCGAGGTGGCCGTGCGCGTGGTCTTGGCGGTGCCGACGTGGGTTCTTCTCAGGTGATCCAGCCCGCGCGGCTGTCAGTCAGAGATCGCCGGAGGGCTTTATCATCGAGACCGGCACCGGCTCCTACCGCCTCGCCCAGACCCGCGCCGCCCAGCAGAACCGGGAATCTGGCTCCAATTTAGTGATGACATCTGCCGCGATCGGCGGCCGTTCGGCGGGCTGGCAGGTTACCGGCCGGTTTGGCCCGAAGTGCGGGACGGTGTCGGGCCGGGTCCGCAGCCGCTACTCCAGGCGGCTCGCCGATGCCGCGGTCGGCGGGCGCCAGGTGGAGATCGTGCTGGCCGTCCGCCGGTTCTTCTGTCTGGCTGGCTGCTGCAAGCGCAGGACGTTCGCCGAGCGGGTCGAGGGCCTGACCGTCCGCTGCGCGCGCAAGACCCCGCTGCTGGCCGGGGTGCTGGAGAGCATCGCGGTCGCGCTGGCGGGCCGGGCAGGATCGCGGCTTTCCGCCGGCCTGTGCGTCCCCGCGAGCCGGCAGGTCCTGCTGCGGCTGGTCATGGCCGCCCGGGACCCGGAGGCGGCGTCCCCGCGGGTGCTCGGGGTCGATGATTTCGCGATCAGGCGCGGCCAGCACTACGGCACGCTGCTGATCTCGAATCCCGCCTCCTCCGCGAATCCCGCCTGCCGGACAAGCTCTTGCGGAGTGTTCTCCTCGGAGCTGAGGAAATACCCGTAACGGCTCATTGGTCGCCTCCTAGGGCCGGACTGCGTTTCGCCTCGGCTGCCCGCAGCGGCTCGCGCTTAACATCTCAAGCGGGTTCGCCCGGCAAAGCCGGGGTAACGGGGTCAGGAGGGTAGCAGGCCGCCGACCAAAGGGATTCCAGTCATGACCTATAGCGACAACCTGATCAAGTCGGGCATGCTGCGGCTCGCCGGATCAGACCTGAAGAACGTTGCCGCGACCTTCTCGACCGGAGGGTTCCGCCGGAAGTCCGGGATGGAGGCTGCCGTGAGGCGGCTCCTCCTCGGCGGCGTGTTCCCGATCTGGCTGGGCGCGGGAGCAGCCGACTGGTACCTGCACCGCAGGACCAGGATCGAGGAGACGTCCGGGCCGCGCGAGTCGCTGATTCATCAGCTGATGTTCGCCGAGACCGGCGTACCGGTGCTGCTAGGGCTCTTCTGCGAGGTCAACGCCGGCACCCTCGGCATCGCCTACAGTGCGGTGGGCGCGCACAGCCTCACCGCCATGTGGGATCAGGCCTATGCCGAGCCCCGCCGCAGGGTCTCGCTGCTTGAGCAGCACGTCCACAGCCTGCTCGAGATCTCGCCCGTCATGGCAGCCTTCCTGCTCACCGGCCTGCACTGGGATCAGGCCAGAGCCCTGATCGGCCGCGACGAGCGCGCACCCAGGTTCTCCGTCCGGTTCAAGCGGCACGACCCGCTCACCGCACGCACTCGATTCATCCTGCTCGCAGCGGTCGGATTGCTTGGCGTGCTCCCCTACGCCGAGGAGCTGTACCGGTGCTGGCGGACCAATCCCACGGTCGCTGCCCTGGCTGAACCCGGGGAGCCGGCTACCCAGACACTGCGCCTGGCTCCTGACTCTGTTTCGGCGCTGTCCGCCCGGGGACGGTCATCCGCATGACGCATTCGCTCGCGAAAGCAGCAGCTGCCGGTGCCGCTGCCGGCGCGGCCGGGACGACCGCGCTGAACCTGATCACCTATCTCGACGTGGCGCTCCGCGGCCGGGCATCGAGCAGCGTTCCCGCCGACCTGGTAGAGCGCCTCGCCGAGACAGCTCAGGTCGACATCCCCGGGGAAGACGACACCAGGAGCAACCGGCTCTCCGGTGCCGGCGCGCTGGCCGGGATCATCACTGGCACGGCAGTAGGCGCGGGCTACGCCACAACCCGGGCAGCCGGCCTGCGGGTACCGCTGCCCATCGCCGCGCTCGTCACCGGCGCAGCGGCAATGACATGCTCGGACGGGCCCATCGCACTGCTCGGGATATCCGATCCTCGAACCTGGTCCTGGCAGGACTGGGCCAGCGACATCATCCCGCACGCCGCCTACGGCCTGGTGACGGCCGCCTGCGCCGACGCGCTGACCCGGAATGCCTGAGGTTCCGGCTCTCCCAAGGTGCTCCGCCTGCCATGCGGAAGAAGGATCTGTCCGCCCGACCGGGCGAGCCGCAGCAAGCCAGCCCGGGCCGGCACCCTGGCCGCCCGGGCCGACGAGCGCAGGTCACGCCGGGCGCACTTCACGCCGTGACTGCCGCGCCAGGCCAGCGATGGCATCCCGGCGGTGTCACCAGTGGCGACCAGCAGGCCTCCGAGGATGGCAGCGTTCTTGAGGAAGTGAGCACGCTGGTGTCCGCGCCTGTCGGGATCGTTTTCCTCCCAGAAGCGATGCCCCGCCGCCGTCGTGGGCACGAGCATGCTGGCTACCTCTTCCAGACGCTGAGGTAACTGCCCGCCGCTGGCCGCGAACATCGCGAGTTTCAGCTGTGCTGCTGCTGCCCGGGCGATTCGAAGTGCCCCGCGCGGGTTTAGCGGGCTGCGGGGGCGGTAGGGCAGGTGACTACGACGCGAGGCTGGAGGGTGGACGGTGGGGGTGCGGGACTGGATCGGTCGGTGGCCGGTCTACAGGCAGGTCACCGGCAGTGATCCGTTCGGGCGCGGTGCGGCTGTCAAGAGCGAGCGCAGCGCCAGGCTGACCCCTAGGACCGCGACCGCCGACAAGGTGGTCAAGTCGATCTGCCCTTACTGCGCGGTGGGCTGCGGTCAGAGCGTGTACGTCAAGGACGACGTGGTCACTCAGATCGAGGGTGATCCCGATTCGCCGGTCAGCAGAGGGCGGCTGTGCCCGAAGGGCTCGGCGAGCCTGCAGCTGGTGAGCGGGCCGGCCAGGGAGCGCCAGGTCCTTTACCGGCGCCCGCACGGCACGGACTGGGAGCCGCTCGGCCTGGACGTCGCCATGGACATGATCGCGGACAGGGTTATCGCGGCCCGCCGGGCGGGCTGGCAGTGGGAAGTTGACGGCAAGGCCACGAGGCGCACGATGGGGTTCGCGAGCCTGGGCGGGGCGACCCTGGACAATGAAGAGAACTACCTGATCAAGAAGCTTTTCACGGCGCTCGGCGCGATCCAGATCGAGAACCAGGCGCGGATTTGACACTCCGCCACGGTCCCCGGTCTGGGGACTAGCTTCGGTCGCGGCGGCGCCACGACTTTCCAGCAGGATCTGCAGAACTCTGATTGCATCCTCATCGAGGGTTCCAACATGGCCGAGTGCCACCCGGTCGGCTTCCAGTGGGTGATGGAGGCCAAGGCGGGCGGCGCGAAAGTCATTCATGTCGATCCGAGGTTCACCAGGACCAGTGCGCTGGCCGACCTTCACGTCCCGCTGCGCGCCGGGACGGACATCGCCTTCCTGGGCGGGATCGTGAACTACGTGCTGGCGACTAGGAAGTACTTCCGTGACTACGTGGTCGCCTACACCAACGCCGCCGCGATCCTGACGGAGGAGTACGCCGACACCGAGGACCTGGACGGCGTCTTCTCCGGGCTGGACACCGGGCAGCGCAAGTACGACTTCCACTCCTGGCAGTACGAGGGCCTGGAAATGCAGGCGATGTCGGGTGAGCCCGACGCGGAGTACGAGGACCGCACCGGCCCGTCGGTGCGGCAGGCGGGACGCGGCGAGGCGGCAGGCTCTGGCGGGCCGGGGCTTCCGGCGGGCGAACCGGAGCGTGACGAGACGCTGCAGCACCCCCGGTGCGTCTTCCAGGTGCTGAGGCGGCATTTCGCCAGGTACACCCCCGAGCTGGTCGAGCAGATCTGCGGCGTACCGCAGCAGACCCTCGCCCGGGTCTGCGAGCTGCTCACGGAGAACTCGGGAAGGGATCGCACCAGTGCCTTGGTCTACAGCGTCGGCTGGACGCAGCACACCGTCGGGGTCCAGTACATCCGGACCGCGTCAATCCTGCAGCTGCTGCTCGGCAACATCGGCCGTCCGGGAGGCGGCATCCTGGCGCTGCGCGGGCATGCGTCGATCCAGGGCTCGACGGACATCCCCACGCTGTTCAACCTGCTGCCCGGCTATATCCCGATGCCGCACGCCCACGCCAACGAGGATCTGGACGCTTTCGTCGAAGCCGAGTCGTCGAGGAAGGGCTTCTGGGCGGAGACCCGGTCGTATCTGGTGAGCCTGCTCAAAGCCTGGTGGGGGGAAGCGGCGGTCGCCGGCAACGACTACTGCTTCGACTACCTGCCCCGCCTGACCGGCAATCACAGCACGTACGAGACGGTGATGGCCCAGATCGCCGGTGTCTGCAAGGGCTACTTCCTTTACGGCGAGAATCCCGCCGTGGGATCTGCCAACGGCAAGCTGCAGCGCCTCGGGATGGCGGCCCTGGACTGGCTCGTGGTCAGGGATTTCTCCCTGATCGAGAGCGCCACCTGGTGGCGGGACGGCCCCGAGATCGAAACCGGCGAGCTGCGCACCGAAGACATCGGGACCGAGGTGTTCTTCCTGCCCGCTGCCGCCCACACCGAGAAGGACGGCAGCTTCACCAACACCCAGCGGATGCTGCAATGGCACCATCAGGCCGTCGAGCCCGGCGGTGACGCCCGCAGCGACCTGTGGTTCACCTATCACCTGGGCCGCCTGATCAGGCAGAAGCTGGCCGGCTCGGCCGACGAGATGGACCGGCCGGTGCTGGACCTGACCTGGGACTACCCGGTCAAGGGCAGCCTTGCCGAGCCGGACGCGCAGGCCGTACTGGCCGAGATCAACGGCTGGGACGAGAACGGCAGGCCGCTCAGCTCCTACCTGCAGCTCAAGCCGGACGGATCCACCAGCTGCGGCTGCTGGATCTACTGCGGCGTCTACGCCGACGGCGTCAACCAGGCCGCGCGCCGCAAGCCAGGCGCAGAGCAGGACTGGGTGGCCGCGGAGTGGGGCTGGGCATGGCCAGCTAACCGCCGCATCCTGTACAACCGGGCCTCGGCCGATCCGGACGGCAGGCCGTGGAGTGAGCGCAAGGCGCTGATCTGGTGGGACGAGGAAATGCAGAAGTGGACGGGTCCCGATGTCGCCGACTTCGTCTCGGACAAGGCCCCGTCCTACCGGCCGCCTGACGGCGCCAGGGGCGCGGACGCGATCGCCGGGAACGAGCCGTTCATCATGCAGGCCGACGGCGTGGGCTGGCTCTTCGCGCCGGCCGGGCTCGTCGACGGGCCGCTTCCCGCTCACTACGAGCCCCAGGATTCGCCGTTCCGCAACCTGCTCTACGGTCAGCAGCGCAACCCGGTACGCGAGGTCGAGAGGTTCCGTCATCCGGGCAACAGGCTGCAGCCAAGCGGCGACGAGCGGGGCGCCGAAGTGTTTCCCTACGTCGCGACGACTTACCGGCTGACCGAGCACCACACCGCAGGCGGCATGAGCCGGTGGCTGCCCTATCTGGCGGAACTGCAGCCGGAATTCTTCTGCGAGATCTCTCCGGGACTCGCAGCGGAGCGCGGCCTGGAGCACCTCGGCTGGGCGACCATCATCACCGCGCGCAACGTCGTGGAAGCCAGGGTGCTCGTCACCGACAGGATGAAGCCGCTGACCGTTCACGGCCGGACGGTTCAGCAGGTCGGCCTGCCCTATCACTGGGGCACCTCCGGCTACAGTACCGGCGACTCGGCCAATGACCTGGCCGCGATCAGCCTGGACCCCAACGTGCACATCCAGGAAGTCAAGGCGTTCGCGTGCGACATCAGGCCAGGACGCCGCCCGCGCGGAGCGGCCAAGCTCGACCTCGTCCGCGACTACCAGCGCGAGGCCGGCATCACGCCCGACACCGGGATGGAGCTGTGACCATGACCGACGGCTATTCCGAGCCGCAGCCCAGGATGGGCTTCTTCACCGACACCTCGGTCTGCATCGGCTGCAAGGCCTGCGAGGTCGCGTGCAAGGAGTGGAACCACGTCCCCGAGGACGGGCTGTCGCTGACCGGCATGTCCTACGACAACACAGCTGGCCTCGGAGCCGACAGCTGGCGGCACGTGGCATTCATCGAGCAGCGCAAGCCGGCCGCCGGCAGCGGCCAGGCCGGTGACGGTGACCTCCGGTGGCTGATGTCCTCCGATGTGTGCAAGCACTGTACCCACGCGGCCTGCCTCGACGTCTGCCCGACAGGAGCCCTCTTCCGCACCGAATTCGGCACCGTCGTCGTGCAGGAGGACATCTGCAACGGGTGCGGGTACTGCGTCCCGGCCTGCCCGTACGGCGTCATCGACCGGCGCGAGGACGACGGCCGGGCGTGGAAGTGCACGATGTGCTACGACCGGCTCGGAGCCGGCCTGGAGCCGGCCTGCGCCAAGGCCTGCCCGACCGACTCGATCCAGTTCGGCCCGCTCGACGAGCTGCGCGAGGTTGCCGCGGGCCGCCTCGATCAGCTGCACGAGGCCGGGGTCACCGATGCCCGGCTGTACGGGGAGAGCCCGGAGGACGGCGTGGGGGGCGACGGTGCTTTCTTCCTGCTGCTCGACGAGCCCGAGGTCTACGGACTGCCGCCCGATCCTGTGGTCACCACCAAGGACCTGCCGTCGATGTGGCGTCATGCCGGCGCGGCAGCGGTGTCGCTGGCAGCCGGGGCAGCCCTCGCGTTCGCCGGGGCCGCCGTAAGGCGGTCGCGATGAGCGGGAAACGCGGCAGGCGAGGCGGCGAGCAGCCCATGGTGCCCAGGGCCGAGTTCTCCTCCTACTACGGCAGGCCGGTCATCAAGAGCCCGGTCTGGGAAGCACGCGATGTCGCCGCTTATCTCTTCCTGGGTGGCCTCGCCGGGGCGTCGTCCCTGCTGGCCGCCGGAGCCCAGCTGACCGGACGCCAGGGGCTTGCCGCTACCGCGAAGGCCGGCGCGCTCGCCGGCGGATGCCTGTCCCTCGTCACGCTCGTGCATGACCTGGGCAGGCCGTCGAGGTTCGGCAACATGCTCCGCACGTTCAAGGTCACCTCGCCGATGAGCGTCGGCTCCTGGCTGCTGGCCGCCTACGTCCCGGCTGCCGCCGGCGCCTGCGCTACCGCCGTCACAGGGCGGCTGCCCAGACTGGGTGCCTGCGCGACGGCGGGTTCCGCGCTGCTCGGGCCTGCGGTCGCCAGCTATACCGCCGCGCTGATCTGTGACACGGCCGTGCCTGCCTGGCACGACGGATACAGGGAGATGCCGTTCGTGTTCGCGGGCTCTGCCGCGACCGCTGCCGGCGGGCTCGGGATGGTCGCCGCCCCGACACGCGAAACGGCCCCAGCGCGCAACCTCGCCCTGATCGGTGCCGGCGCCGAACTGGTCGCTGCCCGGCTCATGGAACGGCGCCTCGGCATGGTTGCGCAGGCATACCAGACCGGACGCAGCGGCCGGTGCATGAAGGCCGCGCAGGTGCTGACGGCACTTGGGATCACCGGGGCACTTGTCGGCGGACGCAGTGCCGCAGTCCGCCGCCTCTCCGGGGCCGCGTTCCTCGCAGCATCGGTGACGACCAGGTGGGGCATTTTCCACGCCGGGAAGGCCTCCGCTGACGACCCCCGGTACACCGTCGAGCCTCAGCGCCAGCGCCTCGACGCCCGGGCTCGTAGCAGCGCGGCCCCCTAGCCGCTGCCCTGGCAGCAGATCTGCTCGGCCGTCTTGGACACACCTGGAGCTACCCGGTACACCCGTCCACGCCGCGCCGAGCAGCGTGAGACCGGTCGCGGCGC
Organism: uncultured Actinomycetota bacterium; assembly: GCA_963737865.1. Taxonomy (GTDB): domain Bacteria; phylum Actinomycetota; class Actinomycetes; order Streptosporangiales; family Streptosporangiaceae; genus Chersky-822. The sequence goes on from CAVTUG010000004.1 coordinate 462,717, forward strand.
CGGCATCGCGCGCCAGGAGCGCGAAGATGCCAGAAATAAGCTCAAGCGGCGCGACGAAGCCCGCGACCAGGATCATCAGGTCTTTGACCTGAGCGGGCTGGGATTCGCGAGATCGGTCCCACCCAGCGGGTTTCGGCGGACCGCTTAGGGGCAGCGCAGTTCACACGAGCCGGTCGCGTTCGTTACACGCCGAGCACGAATCAGCTCCGGGACGAGCCCATCCCCGCCAGCACCCACGCGGAGCGGGACCCGCAGGGCGCTCAGGCTGTCGAGCGCAACGAGGAAGCCGCAGCGGCCAGCGCACGCGAGCAGCCAGGCCGGGCTCGCGCACCAAAGACACCGGCAGAAGGTAAACCCTGCCACCGGGAGGAACAAGATGCCGAGAGGATCGAGCCCGAAGCGGGAGCGGCAGTATGAGCACGTTCTGGACAGCGAGAGAGAGCGCGGCGTCAGCTCCGGGCGCGCGAAGGAGATCGCGGCCCGGACGGTCAACAAGGAACGGGCGAGATCAGGGGAGTCCAGGACGGCGAGCCGCAGCTCGACCCAGGACATCTCGTCAGGCCGCCGCGGTGGCCTCCGGTCCCGCACGGGAGCCCAGGGACTGACGAGAGCCCAGCTCTACAACGAGGCCCGGCAGCGCGGGATCAGGGGCCGGTCCTCGATGAGCAAGGCGCAGCTAGCGCGCGCCCTGGGCCGCTGAAGGCAACGTCCAGGATGAGGGACGAAGATACAGGTCCCAGGGACGAGACCGAGCACGAGCGTGAGGACCGCAACCTGATCGAGCTGCTTCAGGAGCTGCGCGTCGCGGGCCTGGGCATCCAGGTGCTCTTTGGTTTCCTGCTCTCGCTGCCGTTCACTTCCCGGTTCGCCCAGCTCAGCCTGGCGCAGCGGGATCTGTATGTAGGGATCGTCCTGCTCTCGGCCCTGGCGACAGCTCTTCTGCTTGGCCCTGTCGCCTACCACAGGCTGGTCTTCCGGCTTCAGCAGAAGGAACCCCTGATCAGGGCCGCGAACACGATGGCTATCTGCGGCCTTGCCGCGGTAGGACTGGCCGTCTCGGCCACTGTGCTGCTCCTGGTCAGCTATGTCCTCAGCGGGGTGCCGGCTGTCGTGATCAGCGCTTGCACTCTGATTGTCTTCAGCGGGCTGTGGTTCGCGCTCCCGCTGTCGCGCCGGGGCCGCGTCCGCTAGCGGACGCCGGGCCTGACGGGCCGCATATCCCCAAGCACGGTACAGCTACCGGGCACGACACGGCTCAAGCACCCGGATGCAGCAGGTCCGGCCCTGCTTCGCGCCTTCGGTCGCGGCGTTCGGGTCCTGCGGCAGGTACACGCCGACTACGCCGATGCCGCCGGTGCATCTTCACCGCTACCCGGCATGACAGCGCTTCGTCCCAGCCGCGCCGGACCTCGCCCCGTGCCGCCGATGGCCACGCAGCTGTCCAGATGGTAACGGCCGCCAAGCAGCGTCGCAGGCATGGCAGGTCACTACCCGGGGAAGCCACGCTAATCCTGCGTCCTCGAGCTACCCGGCTCGTTCGGTTGGCGGCCCTGGACGTTCTTCGCTGGCATGGCCTGGCACCAGATGCGAGGCCATGGACAGCCGAAGCGGCCGGAAGGAACCGCTGACCTGCGCAAGGACTGGCTCGACTACGAAGCAGACGTGATCGCCGCCCTCGTCGAGCAGTACCGTACGGCGGGCGATCAGCTGGCGGGGGCACTGGGCCAGCCTCGGCGCTCCGCCAGGACCTTGCTCGTACTGAAGGTCAGCGAACTTGTCGACTGTGTCGCCCGTGCGAGTGCCGAAGAGCTCGGCCAGCGGTAGGTGGCGTAGGTGGCTCGCGCAGGCCCTCCTCAAGGTTGCACCCGCCGGGTGCCCGGCGGTTCGGATCAGGTCCTTGCGGCGGCTTCGCCGGTGGGTGCGGGGCCAGCCGCCTCCGCGAGGTACTGGTCACCGTGCGCAACCGAGGAGAAAGCGAACGACAGCGCGATAAGCGCCGTCAGCCCCCCGGTCACCGCGTAGATGCCGGCGACGCTGCCGGACAGCTGGATCGCGGCCGCGCCGACGAGTGCGCCAAGCGGAATGGCCGACCAGGCCAGCACCTGGGCGACGCTGACGACACGGCCGTACATCTCATCGGGGACAATGGCCTGACGCAGCGCCGTCGTGTTGATGTTCAGCAGCAGCCCGAACCCGGACGCCGCGGCCCACAAGACCAGCGCGGCCGGGTACGAGCCGATCAGTGCCATCGCGGTGACCGCCAGCCCGTCGATGACAAGCGCGCCGAGCGCGGTGACGGCGAAGCTTAGCCGCCGGCGAATCGCGGCCGCCGAGATGCTGACGACCACCACCCCCGCCGCGCCCGCCGCGTAGAGCCAGGCTATTTCGCTGTTGCTGGCGCCCAGGACGCGCCGGGCGAACAGGACCAGCTGGGCACTCTGAGTGGTCGTCACGAAGTTGATCAGGGCCATCATGAGCGCGACGCTGCGCAGCACCGGCTGCGACCAGACGTATTGCAAGCCGATCTTGACGTCCCGGAGCAGGCCGCCCACGCCGGGGTCGGCCGAGCCGGGGCGGTCGGCCGCGTTGAAGCTGCGCCGGATGGCAGCCAGCGTTGCGGCCGAGACGGCGAAGCTGGCCGCGTCGAAGAACAGCAGGTCGGCTGGCGACATGAGGGTGACCAGCACACCGGCGAGAACCGGCCCGAAGATCTGGCCGGCCGAGTTCGTGGCCATGATCCGCCCGTTGGCGGCAACCAGGTCGTCGCGGCCGACCAGGCTGGGGATCGCTGCGAACTGGCCGATGTTGAACAGGATCCCCAGCGTGGACTGGACGAAGGCGACCGCGTAGATGTCCTCGACCCGAAGCTGGCCGGACAAGGCCAGCACGGGCAGCACGGTAATCACCACGGCCCGGCCCACGTCCGTGAACAGCATCATCCGCCGGCGGTTGACGCGGTCCACCAGAGCCCCGAGCACCAGCCCGAACAGCAGGTAGGGCACGAGGTTCGAGGCGGTGGCCAGGGCCAGGTTGGTGGCCGAGTGAGTGAGCTTGAAGACCAGCAGCGGTAGTGCGAAAAGGGTGAAGGAGCTGCCCACCTGGGAGGTCAGCTGACCGCCGAAATACAGCCAGAAGTCGCGGCCTAAGGTGCGGTGGTGCGCTCTTGAGGTCAACTGTGCACGCTAACTGATACCGCGCGAGGCTCAATGGCAGCGCTGACGCGAGCCCTGCTTGTGCGCAGAGACGAAGTGCTCCGAGAAACGTCGGGCTGCAACTCCGGGGTAGCCGCGCCGCAGAGACAGCCTGTACGGATGTGTAAAGCTGCGGTCTCACTCAGGCGAACGCTATATCTGTAGATGAAGCTGTTATATCTTACACAGGCCAGAAACTCTACACCGATCCCGAGACTCGCTTCGCTCGCTCAGGATCGGTGGTCCCTTCGGGGCCTTCCGGCATGACCAACCCTGCTATGCGCCGCAGATCGGGTTGCCTAAGCAGCTGATGGGCGCGGATCCGTACGCCGTAGTGCTCTTCGAGCGCTACGAGAAGACGGGCCGCACCAATCGAGTTTCCCCCTGCATCTAGGAAGCTGTCTTGCAGTCTGATGCTGGGGTCACCCAGGATTGCCCGGCAAAGGTCAAGCACTGCCAGTTCGACCGTTGAAGCGTCGTTGACTGTCACGGCGTGCTCGGCGGAAGCTGTTTCCTCGGCCGCGAGCGAGGCGAGCAGGAGCGATTTGTCGACCTTGTTGTTGGCTGTGACGGGGAACGCGCTTATGAGCTTGATGAGCGGCGGAACCGCTTGTTCGGGTAGCCATTTCTTAGCATGGCTCCGTAGTTCGGCCGGGGTTGGTTCTGAAACCCCGGCCAGCAACTGGACAAAAGCAACTAGCTGAGTACCGGCAGCACCATTTCGCGCGATGACGACTGCCCGGCCAACTCGCGGCTCGCGTTCCAGCGCTTTCTCGACTTCGGCCGGCTCGATTCTTACCCCGCGGACCTTGACCTGATCGTCGAGTCGACCCAGAAATTCGAGATCCCCTTCCGGTCGCATGACTACGCGGTCTCCGGTCTGGTAGACGCGGCCCGAGTACGGACTGCCGGGCGGCGCAGTAGTGAACCGCTGCCGGGTGAGTTCTTCGTCGAGGTACCCGAGTGACAGGCACCGGCCCCCGATGCGCAGTTCGCCGGGTTCACCCCTGGGCACGATTACCCCGTCCGGGCCGGTGACGAATACCGTGGCACCAGGGATCGGCCGCCCGATGGGCGGTGGACTTGCAGTGTCGACTTCCGAGCCGGCTGGTATCGAGTGAACCGTCGTCACCACCGTGGCCTCGGCTGGACCGTAAGCGTTATGAACATGGGCGGTGACATCCCGGGCGGGCCAGCGTCGGAGGCGGTCACCGCCGATGATCAAGTGGCGCAGAGCCAGTCCACGCGGCCATGATCGGTCCAGTACGGGCTCGGCCAGCGTTGTCGGAAGGTGACTGACCGAGATGCTCGCGCTCTCCAACCAGTCGGTGAGGGCGTTAGGGTCCCAGCGGACCTCGTCAGGGGCGACAATGAGCGCGGCACCCGAAGTGAGGACTGCCCACATTTCCATCAGGTGCACGTCAAAACCAACTCCCATGAGGAAGCTGTGGCGGTCACCTGGACCCATACCGGTTAGCTCTCGATACCAGTGGAGCAGGTTACCGAATGACTCGCCCCCGACCGCCACTGCTTTCGGGAAGCCAGTCGAGCCGGACGTCAAGATCGCATAGCAGGCGCTGGCCGCAATCGCCCGGGCATCGTCGACAGACGCTGCCGCCACCCCGAAGACGGCGATGAGCCCCGTCTTATCCTCCGGCCAAGGCACCTGCACCATTTCAGTCGCCCCGTATAGCCGCCCTAGCTGAGAGGAATCGCCGACGATGCACTTAATTCGGAGCGTGCGAACTGCCTCTTCGAGCCGATGCTCGCCCGGGCTGGAGCCAAAGGCAAGGTACACAGCACCGAGTCGGGCCGCCGCCAGTGCAATCGCCACAAGCGCCGCAGAGCAGTCCAGGCAGACCCCGATTAGGTCGCCTTCGCAGACCCGGCCGCGTAAGGCATCCGCTACCTGATCGGCTAGCCGGTCGACTTCGCGATAGCTCCAGCTACGGTTACCGTCGATAACCGCGGGAGCATCGGGACTTTGCCGTGTCCAGGCCTGAAAGAGAGCATGAACGGGGCTATCAGCGGGCGCACCGCCGACGTTTACGCTGAGGGCGGGGCCAGTCATGTCGCCTCCGGTGATAGCGGATCATTCCAGTCCAAGGGCCCTGGCGATGATCACCTTTTGAATTTCGGACGTTCCCTCGATAATAGTCATCGAGCGCACATATCGATACAAAAACTCCAACGGATGGCCGCGCATCCAGCCCGTCGCTCCATGGATCTGAAGCGAGCGGTCCACCGCGCGCACCGCGGTCTGCGATGCGGTCAGTTTGGCTAGCGCCGCGTGCTCCGGATCTTGCCTGCTCTCGTCTACCAGGTGAGCAGCGGCTAGCGTCAGCAACTTGGAGCTTTCGACCTCGGCATGGGTGCTTACCAAGTGCTCCTGGACGTGCTGGTAAGAACCAATTCGATTCCCGAACGCAGAACGTGACCGCGCCTGCTCCAGGCCGAGCCGAAGCGCGTATTCAGCCATGCCATTGCACCGGGCGGCGACGGCCAGGCGTCCCCGCGAGAGGCCTTCGATCGCGAGGGCAGCGGCGGCGCCCACTCCCGCGTCGCCGCCGATGACAGCGTCTGCGCGGACGTGAACCTGGTCAAGAAGCAGCTCGAAGAGCGGCTCACCGGACATGCCCTCGTACCGTTGCCCCAGCCGGAGCCCCGGCTGGTCCATAGGGATGACGAACGCGGTGGCACCGGTCCTCGACCCGTTCCCAAGATCCGTGGCCGTAATGACCAGGGCAAAGTCGGCCAGGTCGGCGTTGCTAATGAACGTTTTCCTGCCGTCGAGGATCCATCCGTCTGCCTTCCGCGTTGCCACGCTGCTTAGCTGAAAGGCATCCGAGCCCGCATGAGGCTCAGTCAACGCGAGGCAGCGCGTTGCTTCTGCGCGGATCAGCGGCCTCAGATAGCGCTCGATTTGGTGGTCCGTGCCGTGACGAAGCATTGGGCTCGGGCCCTCACCGCTGGCCAGGGCACACGGAGCAAGGGGACAGCCGCTGCTGCCTGCTGCGTGGTGAAGGAGCACGGTAGCGGTAAACGGCATGCCTGAACCGCCCAGTTCCTCCGGGTAGTCACCAGCGTAGAAGCCGAGCGCAGCCGAGCGCTTGCGCACATACGATCGCATGTCAGGGGGAGGGAACGTCATCGACCCGGCAATCTCCGCAGCCAGAGGCACCAGCTCTCGCTGGATGAAGCTCTCAAATGAGCGCACCAGATCGGCGTGGCCATCTGCGAAAATTGCCGAGAGATCAGTCTTCACCGTTGTTCTCCGGGTCGCCAGGCAAACCCGTGGTCTCCCCCGTTACCGCATCAGCGCCGGTCAGAATGCGGGTTTGGTCCGCCAGTACCGGATACTGGAAAAAGACGCGGAGTGGGGGCCGGCTGCCTAGATGAGGTTCGAGCCAGGCGGCCAGCTGGGCGGTGAGCAGCGAGTGGCCGCCTACCTCGAAGAAGTGCGAGCCCGCAGTGAACCGTTGGTGGCCAAGCACCACGCGCCATCCTTGGGCGACGACGTTCCGCTCAAGATCATCGAGTCCGGCTTCGCTCTGGGAAAGTTGAGCTTCGCTCCGATCCCGCTCCGAGGCGATGCGGGCGAGCGCCGCGCGGTCGGGCTTGCCGCCGGCGAGTGTCGGGAAACTCTCCTGCATGACCCAATCCATGGGGACGTGCGAGTTGGGAAGGCGCAGGGCCAGTGCGGCGGTGAGACTGACCTGGTCCAGCGACTCGGAGCCCTCCAAGAAACCGACAAGATGCGGTCCGGTCTCAGCGCCGCTGCTGAGGACCACCACGCAGGACCGGCCGCCGAGAGTCGCCGAGACCGCCACCTCGATTTCCTCCGGATCAATGCGCCGACCCCGGAGCTTGATCTGGTTGTCGAGGCGGCCGAGGAAGTGCAGTTCGCCGCTCAAGTCCCGGTAGCCGCGATCGCCGGTAAGGTAGACGCGCTGCCCGTCGGCCGACCCAAGAGTTGCGAAACGGACGGAGGTAAGTTCTTCGTAACCTGGGTAGCCATCAGCCAGCATCGGTCCGCTGATCGCTAGCTCTCCGACCCCGCCAGCAGGTAGCGGCCAAAGCCCGTCGTCCAGCACATACACCCGCACACCCGGAAGCTCTTGGCCGAGCGGAATGTCGCGGTGCGTGCTCAAATCCGCCCCGGTGACCTCGTGCACCACAGACGTCACCACCGCCTCCGTGACACCGTAGGCGTTGTAGACCGCTGCGCTGGTGTCATCGAGAACACCCCGCAAAGCTGGCGCAGGCAGCCGTTCGCCACCAAGCACGATCAAGCGGGGCGACCATCGACCATCGCCTGCCGCCTCGCGCAAGGCACTCTGCACGGCGAGGAAGTAGCTGGTGGGCAAGTTCGCGATCGTAACGCCGCGCAGGGCCAGAACGGCGGCAAGCTCAGGCCCGGTCGGTATCTCCGTCTGCGGAAGCACCAGTCGGCATCCCGCGGCGAGCGAGGGAAGTACCTCCTCGAGCGCAACGTCGAACGAGGGGTGAGCGAACAAGAGCACCCGGTCTTGTGCCAGCAGCCCATACCGTTCGATGATCGCCCTCACGTACGCAGCCAGTGCCGTACGGCTAACGAGCACGGGTTTGGGTACGCCGGTCGACCCAGAGGTGTGGATGAGGTAAGCCCCTCCGTCCAAGACCGGACCAGGGGCCGCCGCCGGGAAGTTAGCTCCATCTAGGAGCGCGACGGCGCGTTCCATCGGCAGCGACAGCGAACTGCTTCGGGTCGCGAGCACGAGGCTGGGCTGGAGGCGGTCAAGCAGCAATTCCAGGCGCGGCGTCGGGTCATCAGGCGAGAGTGGCGCGTACACCGCCCCCAAGCGCAAGCAGGCCAGCAGCGCAACAATGTTGTCCACCCCTCGCGGCAGCACTACCGCCACTGCCTGGCCGACCTTAACTCCAGCGGCACGCAGACGCTCGGCAAGGGCTGTCGCCCTCTGGTCAAGATCGCCATAGGTCAGCTGCTCACTACTTGAAATCAGCGCTAGTGAGGCAGGGTCCTGCGCACCAAGGGGATCGAGCAACTCCAAATCGATGGACATACCGGCATCGGGCAGCGTGTCGGGTGGCTGTACCGCCAGCGCACCCAGCCGGCAGTGCGGATCCGCAAGGTAGGCGCGGAGGAGGTCCCGGAAACGCCCGGCCAGTAGATCGACGGCGTCTGCACCGAATACGTCGGCATCGTAGTCCCAGATCAAGATCATTCCAGCAGCGCCGCTACGTGCCCCAACCACTCTGCGATCGTCAGGCAAAAGAACGACGTCGAGGTCAAATCGTGTCGTGCCGCTGTTGATGGCCTCGTACAACGCGACGTTCAGACTGGCAGTTTCATCCTCCGGCAATGCTGAATCGTGGGCGCTGAACATCACATTGAATAGCGGATTTTCCGTGCCGCGGCCGTGTATTCCGAGTGCCCGGGTAACTTCCTGCACCGGCACATCTTGATGGGGAAGAGCGCGCAGCAGGGTGTCTGTGACGTCATCTACCGCCTCGGCTCCCGGCACAGAGGCTCCGAGCAACAACCGCAGTGGCAAGGTGTTCACAAACATCCCGATGGTTTCCTCAAAGCCAACAGGACGATTACCTACCGCAGTACCGATAACCAGCTCATCTTGTCCACTATGACGGCGCAGCAGTTCGCCGAAGAGGGTGAGCATGGTGCTGAACGGCGTGTGACCGCTCGCACGGCAGTTCTCACGCAACCTCTCGGCGACGTCAGGCTCTATCCGCTGTCGCAACTGCCGACCGTGATGACGGCGAATAGCACCGAAATCGCCCAGGCCAACAAGCGAGACGTTCAGCGGAGCGCCGCGCAACTCTTGCGTCCAGTACTCCAGGCTGCGAGCTTTCTCATCCGCATTAATCGCGCCGACCATCCGCACGTACTCTTCATATGAGCGCGTGGCCGCCAACTCCGGACGCTTACCATCAAGACAGGAACGGTACGCGGCAAACAGGTCCCGCAGCAGAATGGTAAATGAGCGACCGTCGTGGATCAGGTGGTGCTCTACGTGGACCAAGCGGTGGTGACGGTCATCCAGTTTGACTAGGTGCCAGCGGAGCAGCGGTGCCTCGGAAAAGTCAAGAGGCTCCCTGGCCTCCCCGGCCAAGAGTTCCTGGAAGGCACGGTCTTGGTTCGGTTCAACTGACAGGTCGGAGACGCGCAAGCGCGGCTTGACGTCCTCGCGTATCCGCTGGTGGGCCATGGCGGCGTAGGCATTAACCAGCTCCAGTCGAAGCCCGGAGTGGTGAGCTATGACAGCGGCCAGAGCCTCCTGAAACGCCGCTGTACTGAGCTGCCCCCGCACATCGAGGAAAGCGGTGAAGTTGTAGCTACGGCTACCGGGAACTACCTGTTCGTGCAGCCAGACGATTTCTTGGGAAGGAGATAAGTTGAACACAGTTCTCCATTGCTAAGAGGGAGGAAATCCAGCGGTGTAATTTAGATCGGTGCGCAGTGTGTGCAGTAGGATCCTGAAGGCCGTGTGCGCATCGTCGTCCACCAGATGATCACAGTCCCATACCAAGCGTATTAGCAGATCTTCGCCATGTGATGCGGCGACCGAAAATGGAATTTCGTCTCGACGGGACAGCACAGAGTGGGTTTCCCGGCCGATGACCCCGCTGAGCGACAGATGAGGCCGCTGCTTCAAGTCCTCAAATGTAAGCATACCGTCCAGGCTGCCGGACCAGCGCGCACCCACCCCGCGCGCGGCACTAACTACTTCATCGAACGGAGTATCGGCATAGTCCAGGTCTCTCCACCAATCAGCTTTGATTTGATCAATACTTTTCGGTTCTGCGGACGCAGGGTAGACGACGGTGTTGAGAAAGCATCCGATAACGTCAATTTCCGTCTTGGGGCGACCGCCCCAAGGATAACCTAGCGCGGGGATTTCCTCACGAGCGAGTACCGACCGCAGCGCGATCGAGATGGCGTGCAGGAGAGCAGGAAATAATGCACCGCGCACTTTCCCCGATATTGCTGGCAGCCGATGGGCAAGCGTTGCATTACCACTGAATTCCGACACCATCCGCTCGTGTAGGCGAGAGAGCGCTGACGTTCGATTGGTAAGCACACCTAACCGCTCTGCCCAATACGCGAGGGCGGACGGCGCAGACGCCCCTCGCTCGGTGTCAAGCTGGAGACTGCACAGCTTCTCGGTAGGCAGCGTCGTCCGCAGCGACGGTCCGGCTCGGCCCGGACTCGGGACGTTCGTCGTACGCCTCGGAGAGGCCTGCGGTCACCAGGCCGATCGACCGCTCGTCACAGACCACGTGATCCAGGACGAGGGCCAAGAGCTCGTCCTCATGATCGAGATCCCGGGCTAGCAAGAGCTGGAGAGCACCCCCCCTCGGATGCCACTCGCGCAACTCGTGCCGGAGCGTCTCTATAGCCGTCCAGCCGGGCCTGATCCCAGTCTCTCGCACGTTGACAGATGCAGACCCAGCCCGCAGCACGGGAAGCCCATTGAGCACAGCGGGCGCGCCGCGCAGAACGCTATGCCGCATCGCGAACCGCGTCGCGGCACCCCGCAGGCGCGCCACGTCGATGGTCCCTCGGGGGAAGTAGAAGAAAAGAGGGGCAATGGCCCGCCGACCGTTTGGGTCAAGCTCACGCGAAATAAAAAAGCGACGTTGCGCCCCCGTTAGCGGAAAGAACTTTTCAGATTCACCCGCTCTTGGTATAAGATCACGATATCTTTCCAGATAGGTCTCGGTAATGCTGCGCTTCACCGTGAATCACCTATCTTTCTGATCAGAATTATCACAAGGAGGCGGTAAACATTCAGACTGGTCTGGTGACATGCGAACTGGCTGGCCGGGGTTGGCTAGAGCAGGCCGGCGGGGATGGGTGGCATCCAGAGGTAGCCGCAGATGGCGTACCAGTGGCAGGAGGCTGCCAGCTTGCTGAGATGAGACGGCCACGCCCAGGTCGGTGCCGCACCCGCGCGCGCCTGGGGGCCTGAGCGCGACTCGCTCGTCCGGGTCCGGGTGCCAGGCCAGGAACGAGGAGTTCCCGCTATTGCGCGACACCAGCCGCTCCACCCTCGTCCGCAGTTCCTGCGCGGCGATCAGCGCATCCCGCGCCGTGCACGCACCGCACCCGGCAGCAGTGGCTTGGCCGCAGTCCACCATAATCAGAGGCAATCACAGGCTGTAATCAAACCGAAACGCAGAGCCAACTCTCAACCACCTGAATGTTTACAGAAGGCGCTTGCAAAACCAGACCGAAGATTTTCGTTGCGGGTAGCAACGCTACACTCCCCCGCCTGGAGCTGTAAAGTGAAGATCTTTCGCTAAGTTGCACAGCTTGTTTTCCAGCAGATCGACCTCGTACACGGGCAACATCGGCGAGTGAATCATCGAAACGCAGTCACCAAAAGCATCGGACGGGATTTCTGGATGTACTTCAGCCAGCGGGCAATTGGTTTCGCAGGTGGGAGCTCGTTCACCAACTCCGCATTGCCGCTGCTGGTCTTCAAGCTAATCGGCTCCGCCACCAACCTCGCGCTCCCGGTGTCCTTGCCTGCTTTTGTGCCGTCCTCGGCCCGGGCGTGCACCCGGTGGGCGGCGTCGATGTAGGCCGGGCTGGCGCCCCCAGCTCAGGGCAATGCCGGTGAGTTAAGGCGTCTGCGCAGGCGAGGGTGCTTTCCGGTTGATTTTGATCTTGTAGGTGACCCGGCTGGGCGGCTTCTTCGGCTGCTTCCTGAGGCGCTGGTAGTGCCGGTCACGTCGGCGGGGCAGCATGTCGCCGAGCAGATCGCTGATGGCCTGGCGGCGGGCCAGCTCCAGACTGCAAGGGTGATGACGCTATTGCTGGCGGCATGGGCGCGGGCGACGCGGACGGTGACGGTGGCGGAGATCCGGTCCGGGTCGATGCCTGCCTGCCCGACGGCTTCGGTTTCCACGGCGCATAGTGCCTGGTAGACGATGAGGAACGCGGCCATCGCCAAATCGCAACATCTGCCTGCGCACGGACAGCCCCCACACCGCCCCCGCTACCTGCGCAAACGCCTTAACTCACCGGCATTGCAGCTCAGGGGCACTTTTCATGACTGCCACGCCGCCCAGCTGTCATCCGCGTGCAATCTCAGGGCTAGCTGAAGCGGCCTGATATCAGGCAAGATGGAGCAGGTGAGTAGACGCAGGACGGGAAAGCGCAAATGATCAGTGCAGCGTCCGTGGGGATCTGGACCTTTGGTCACCTGTGGGGCCAAGATAGCGGTGCAGTGCCGGATGCCGGAGAGATGATCGCAGAGTTAGAGGAACTGGGGTACGGCGCGCTCTGGCTCGGCCGGGCCGATGGTATCCCGCATTTAACGGGCGCGCTGCTGGGCATGGGCAGAACATTGGTTGTCGGTACGAGCATCGTGAACATCTGGATCAATCCGGCGCAGGACGTCGCGACTTACTACGGCAGGGTCGCGTCCCGCTATCCCGGTCGCCTCATCGTAGGGCTCGGGGTAAGTCATCCGCAGTTTGTGGAGCCAACGGGGCAGCGATATACGCGCCCGCTGCAAAAGATGAGGTCATACCTTGACGCTTTGGACGGCCTGATGCCGACAGTGCCGTCCAGTGTGCGGGCCCTCGCTGCCCTGGGTTCCCGCATGATTGAGCTGTCTGGACAAAGGTCGGCAGGTGCCCTTCCTTACCTTACAACACCTGTTCATACACGCAGAGCACGAGAGATACTCGGCCCGGACGCGCTCTTGGTGGCCGAGCAGAAAGTCGTGCTAGACAAGAACGTCAGTTCCGCCCGGGAGCTCGCGCGCGGAGGTATCAAGCGTTATCTGCAGCGGCCCAGCTACGCGTCTAACCTGCACAGTCTTGGTTTCACAGAAGAGGACCTGGCGAATGGTGGCAGCGACCGCATCGTAGATTCGCTCGTTGCCTGGGGCGACGAATCTGCGATCAGCAATAGGGTTACGGAGCACCTTGAGGCTGGTGCTAACCATGTTGCCGTGCAAATCCTGACGGAAAACTTCATCCTGGAAAAGGAGTTGCCGCGTCGAGAGTGGAAGATTCTGGCTCCCGCCTTGCTCTCTCGTTTACGGCTGGGCGGTTACGACGGCGGGCGCGGTGGCAGTTCCTGTGTTCAACTGTCCGGAGTGAGCAGTTGCACACAGGAGACTGAACCGCACTCAAGGCTTTCTCGCGGACTGCCCTGATAGCACAGGACATCTAAGTCGACAGAACCTGGGAAGATGTGGGCTACTACTGCCCTAAGTTCATTCTTAAGATTTTATCTATCATCTGATGAACCACTCCGGAGAGATCGGCTCTGATGACTTTTCAGTCTCCGAAAGGCAACTCTTCCGAGGCGAATGCAGCTGAGATCGAGCGGCGGCGGTCGAAGATGCTGAGCGGGAAGGGCCGCTTCAGCAGGATATTGCCCGCTTCTGTGGGTGCTGGTGGTGTGTTTCCGCTTTCGTTTGCGCAGGAGCGGTTGTGGCTGGTCAGTGCGGCGGGTGGGGATGAGGCGGGGGAGTACAACGTTCCTGTCGGGCTGCGGTTGTCGGGGGTTTTGGATTACGGGGGGGTGCGGCGGGCTCTGGCTGCGGTTGCGGGCCGTCATGAGGTTCTGCGGTCTCGTCTGGTGGCGGTGGGCGATGTCCTGGGGCAGGTGGTGGAGGCGGCGGGAGAGGTCGATTTCGAGCTTGCCGATGTGCGGGGGGATGACAGTGAGGCGGTCCTGGCCGATGCGGTGCTGGCGGAGGCCGGGCGGAAGTTTGATCTCGGGCGTGACCGGCTGGTGAGGGTGCGGCTTTACCGGGTGGCGGAGTCGGAGCACGTGCTGCTGCTCAATTTGCATCATGTGGTGACCGATGGCTGGTCCAGCGCGCTGCTGTCTGCTGAGTTCAGCGCGGCGTACTCCGCGTGCGCGGGCGGGGGGGAGCCGGGTCTGGCGCCGCTGGCGGTGCAGTACCGGGATTTCGCTGCGTGGCAGCGGGACCGGGCCGCGGCCGGGGCGTTTGAAGCAGGGGCCGCGTACTGGCGGGAGGCGCTGGCCGGCCTGCCCGGGCTGGACCTGCCGACGGACCGGGCGCGGCCTGCGGTGCGTTCAGGGCTGGGCTCCGGGGTGGCGTTCGAGGTGCGGGGCGAGGTGGCGGAGGGACTCCGGGGGCTGGCGCGGTCGGGGAGCGCGACGCTGTTCATGGTGACGCTGGCCGTTTTCGAGTTGCTGCTGTCCAGGTACAGCGGCCAGCAGGACTTCGGGGTCGGCGTGGCGCATTCCGGCCGCAGTCGGCCCGAGCTCGAGGAAATGGTCGGCTTTTTCGTTAATACCCTGGTGATCCGGGCCAGGGTCGATCCGGCTGTTCCTTTCACGGAGCTGCTTGGCCTGGTCAGGGAACGGGCGCTGGCGGCCTATGAGTTCCACGAGGTGCCGTTCCAGCGGCTGGTCCGTGAGGCGGGAACGGGGCGCGACCCGGCTAGGCCCGTGCTTGCGCCGGTGATGTTCCAGCTGATAAGCGGTATGCGGGAGCGGTGGGCGCTGCCCGGGCTCGATGTTGCCCGGTATCCGGTCCCCTCGCGGACGGCGAAGTTCGACCTGACGCTGACCATGGAGGACGGGGAGGCGGGCCTGGGCGGGCGGCTCGGGTACTCCCTGGACCTGTTCGACGCGGCCACCGCCAGGCGGATGGTCGGGCACTTCCAGTCCCTGCTGGCTGCGGTGGCCCGCGAGCCCGGCCGTCCTGTCGGGGAGCTGCCGCTGATGCCGGAGGGCGAGGCGCGGGAGGTACTCGCTTTCGGCGGGAGTGGCCGCCCGGGCCGGGGAGGCTGCCTGCACCGGCTGTTCGAAGAGCAGGTCACGGTCACCCCGGATGACGAGGCCGTGGTGTGCGGTGACGAGGCCGTGACCTATGCGGACCTCAACACGCGGGCGAACCGGCTGGCACGCTGGCTGCGGACTGCGGGAATCGGGCCGGAAAAAGTAGTTGCGCTGTGCCTGCCGCGTGGCCCGGAGCTGATCGTGGGCATGCTCGCGGTGCTGAAGGCCGGCGGCGCTTACCTTCCGCTTGACCCCGACTATCCGGCACACCGGATCGAGTTCATGCTCCGCGACTCGGCGGCCGAGGTGCTGATCACCCGGACCGGCATCGCCGGGCGGCTGCAGGCGCGGGGAACCGCACCGTCTGACTGCCCCGTGCTCGCGGTCGACGACCCCGGGGCCCTGACCGCTCTCGCGGCCCAGCCCGACAGCAATCTCGGGCCGTGCGCAGACCCCGCCAGCCTCGCCTACGTCATCTACACGTCCGGGTCCACAGGACAGCCCAAAGCCGTCATGACCACCCACAACAACGTTGTATTGCTTGACGAATGGGTTAAGCGCGCCGGGTATAGTCCGGCCCGAGCGGTTCTGGGAATGGCGTCTCCATCTTTCGACGCCGCAACGTTTGAGATCTGGTCGGCACTCCTCAGCGGCGCAAAGTGCGTTTTGATCGAGGAGTCGCCCCCAGCGCCCCGGCAAATGGCGGAGCTTATTGCAGAGCATGGAATCGACACCATGGTTATGACGACAGCTTTCTTTAATGGCCTCATCGACGAGGCAGCGGGGACTCTTGCGCTTCTCCGCGTACTGCTTGTAGGCGGAGAGGCGCTGTCGGTCGAGCATGTAACTCGGGCTCTGAACGTCTTGCCCGGAGTATTGCTAGTTAACGTGTATGGCCCGACTGAGTGTACGGTGTTCAGTACCCATCAGGTTATAGGGAAAACGCTTGTCGAAAATTCATCGACGGTTCCGATCGGATCTCCGCGAGATAATGAGCGGATCTACTTGCTGGATGGGGCTGGGGGGCTGGTGCCGGTCGGGGTGCCGGGGGAGTTGCATGTGGGCGGGTCGGGGGTGGCGCGGGGTTATCTGGGCAGGCCGGGGCTGACTGCTGAGCGTTTTGTCCCGGATCCTTTCGGGGCTGCGGGTGGCCGTCTATACCGGACCGGGGATCTGGCGCGGTGGCGTCAGGACGGGACGCTTGAGTTCCTGGGGCGGGCCGACCGGCAGATCAAGATCCGCGGGTTCCGGGTTGAGCCGGGGGAGATCGAGGCCGTGCTGCGGCAGCAGCCCGAGGTTGCCGACGCTGTCGTTGTCGGTTATGCCGGGGCGGCAGGCAGGCGCAGGCTGGCGGCGTACGTCACCTGGCGGGCGGGGCGGCGCGGCTGGACGGGCCGGAGTTGCGCGCGAGGCTGGACGGGCTGCTGCCGGGGTACATGATCCCGGCGGTCTTCGTGCCGCTGGAGGAGGTACCGCTCAGCGCCAACGCGAAGGTCGACTACTCCAAGCTTCCCGATCCGGGCGATGGCCGGGCGGAGCCGGACGGCGGCTACGAAGCGCCCGCCGGTCCGGTCGAGCGGGCGCTGGCCACCGTCTGGCAGGAAGTACTCGGCCTGAAGCGCGTGGGCAGGAACGACAACTTCTTCGACATCGGCGGCGACTCGCTGGCCGCCATCTCTGTGCTGAATCGGCTCACCCGCTACACCCAGCTACATGTGCAGCTCCCGGACATCCTGCGCCATCCAACCATCACCGAGCTAGCTGGCCGGGTAAGCGCTCGCACCGACCAGACGCCGCTCAGAAACGCTTCTGTGGGTGCTGGTGGTGTGTTTCCGCTTTCGTTTGCGCAGGAGCGGTTGTGGCTGGTCAGTGCGGCGGGTGGGGATGAGGCGGGGGAGTACAACGTTCCTGTCGGGCTGCGGTTGTCGGGGGTTTTGGATTACGGGGGGGTGCGGCGGGCTCTGGCTGCGGTTGCGGGCCGTCATGAGGTTCTGCGGTCTCGTCTGGTGGCGGTGGGCGATGTCCTGGGGCAGGTGGTGGAGGCGGCGGGAGAGGTCGATTTCGAGCTTGCCGATGTGCGGGGGGATGACAGTGAGGCGGTCCTGGCCGATGCGGTGCTGGCGGAGGCCGGGCGGAAGTTTGATCTCGGGCGTGACCGGCTGGTGAGGGTGCGGCTTTACCGGGTGGCGGAGTCGGAGCACGTGCTGCTGCTCAATTTGCATCATGTGGTGACCGATGGCTGGTCCAGCGCGCTGCTGTCTGCTGAGTTCAGCGCGGCGTACTCCGCGTGCGCGGGCGGGGGGGAGCCGGGTCTGGCGCCGCTGGCGGTGCAGTACCGGGATTTCGCTGCGTGGCAGCGGGACCGGGCCGCGGCCGGGGCGTTTGAAGCAGGGGCCGCGTACTGGCGGGAGGCGCTGGCCGGCCTGCCCGGGCTGGACCTGCCGACGGACCGGGCGCGGCCTGCGGTGCGTTCAGGGCTGGGCTCCGGGGTGGCGTTCGAGGTGCGGGGCGAGGTGGCGGAGGGACTCCGGGGGCTGGCGCGGTCGGGGAGCGCGACGCTGTTCATGGTGACGCTGGCCGTTTTCGAGTTGCTGCTGTCCAGGTACAGCGGCCAGCAGGACTTCGGGGTCGGCGTGGCGCATTCCGGCCGCAGTCGGCCCGAGCTCGAGGAAATGGTCGGCTTTTTCGTTAATACCCTGGTGATCCGGGCCAGGGTCGATCCGGCTGTTCCTTTCACGGAGCTGCTTGGCCTGGTCAGGGAACGGGCGCTGGCGGCCTATGAGTTCCACGAGGTGCCGTTCCAGCGGCTGGTCCGTGAGGCGGGAACGGGGCGCGACCCGGCTAGGCCCGTGCTTGCGCCGGTGATGTTCCAGCTGATAAGCGGTATGCGGGAGCGGTGGGCGCTGCCCGGGCTCGATGTTGCCCGGTATCCGGTCCCCTCGCGGACGGCGAAGTTCGACCTGACGCTGACCATGGAGGACGGGGAGGCGGGCCTGGGCGGGCGGCTCGGGTACTCCCTGGACCTGTTCGACGCGGCCACCGCCAGGCGGATGGTCGGGCACTTCCAGTCCCTGCTGGCTGCGGTGGCCCGCGAGCCCGGCCGTCCTGTCGGGGAGCTGCCGCTGATGCCGGAGGGCGAGGCGCGGGAGGTACTCGCTTTCGGCGGGAGTGGCCGCCCGGGCCGGGGAGGCTGCCTGCACCGGCTGTTCGAAGAGCAGGTCACGGTCACCCCGGATGACGAGGCCGTGGTGTGCGGTGACGAGGCCGTGACCTATGCGGACCTCAACACGCGGGCGAACCGGCTGGCACGCTGGCTGCGGACTGCGGGAATCGGGCCGGAAAAAGTAGTTGCGCTGTGCCTGCCGCGTGGCCCGGAGCTGATCGTGGGCATGCTCGCGGTGCTGAAGGCCGGCGGCGCTTACCTTCCGCTTGACCCCGACTATCCGGCACACCGGATCGAGTTCATGCTCCGCGACTCGGCGGCCGAGGTGCTGATCACCCGGACCGGCATCGCCGGGCGGCTGCAGGCGCGGGGAACCGCACCGTCTGACTGCCCCGTGCTCGCGGTCGACGACCCCGGGGCCCTGACCGCTCTCGCGGCCCAGCCCGACAGCAATCTCGGGCCGTGCGCAGACCCCGCCAGCCTCGCCTACGTCATCTACACGTCCGGGTCCACAGGACAGCCCAAAGCCGTCATGACCACCCACAACAACGCTTCAGTACACTCTCGGTGGCTGGCATCTGAACTGGCTTGCAGGCCGGGAGACCGTGTCCTGAACGAAGCAGGCGCGGCCTCAGAGGCTATGGTCATGGAGGCGCTCTTTACGCTCGTCAGCGGGGCAACGCTCGTCGTTCTTCCTGACTCACTCAGCCGTGACGGACACGCGATCGCGCAAGCGCTGGCGAATGAGCAGATCACGGTGGGACACCTAGTCCCTCCGATGCTGCGCGTGCAACTGGAATCGGGCGCGCTGTCGCATATGCCGGCCTTGAGGCATCTGCTGCTCGGCGGTGACGTGCTGCCTGGGGACACACTCCAGAGCGCACGTGTCCATCTTCCCGGAACCCTGCTTAGCAATGCGTACGGTCCGGCGGAAGCCACAATACATACGGCTGTGTGGCATGATGACGGCCGCCCGGTAGATGCCTTTGAGGGAGTGCCGGTCGGTCTTCCTGTGCCCCACAATCAGGTCTACTTGCTGGATGGGGCTGGGGGGCTGGTGCCGGTCGGGGTGCCGGGGGAGTTGCATGTGGGCGGGTCGGGGGTGGCGCGGGGTTATCTGGGCAGGCCGGGGCTGACTGCTGAGCGTTTTGTCCCGGATCCTTTCGGGGCTGCGGGTGGCCGTCTATACCGGACCGGGGATCTGGCGCGGTGGCGTCAGGACGGGACGCTTGAGTTCCTGGGGCGGGCCGACCGGCAGATCAAGATCCGCGGGTTCCGGGTTGAGCCGGGGGAGATCGAGGCCGTGCTGCGGCAGCAGCCCGAGGTTGCCGACGCTGTCGTTGTCGGTTATGCCGGGGCGGCAGGCAGGCGCAGGCTGGCGGCGTACGTCACCTGGCGGGCGGGGCGGCGCCGGTGGACGGGCCGGAGTTGCGCGCGAGGCTGGACGGGCTGCTGCCGGGGTACATGATCCCGGCGGTCTTCGTGCCGCTGGAGGAGGTACCGCTCAGCGCCAACGCGAAGGTCGACTACTCCAAGCTTCCCGATCCGGGCGATGGCCGGGCGGAGCCGGACGGCGGCTACGAAGCGCCCGCCGGTCCGGTCGAGCGGGCGCTGGCCACCGTCTGGCAGGAAGTACTCGGCCTGAAGCGCGTGGGCAGGAACGACAACTTCTTCGACATCGGCGGCGACTCGATTAGTGCGGTCGCGGTCGTAATGCAGGCCAGGAAGGCTGGCCTCAATCTCACAATGCGAGAAATTGTTGTGTTCCAGACAGTGGCGCAACTTAGTAAGCAGCGAAAAACTCTAGCGAACAGCGTTGCTGCGGATTCGATCACGAATACATCAGGAAGAGAAAGAGGTCGCAAGCTAGCTCTGGTTGAGCTAAGGAAAGCCAGTGAAACGAACTCGATAATTTGCGTACACCCTAGCGGCGGCAGTATCCAGGCCTATAGGAGACTAAGTCGGTGGCTACCGGTCGAGCAGTCTGTCTACGCGCTGCAAGCGGTGGGGTTAGCAGACGGTCTAGCACCTTCGGCCAGCGTAGAAGAGGCGGCTGAGCTTTACCTTGACGAACTCCGTGACGTTCAGCCAGATGGCCCGTACACACTTCTCAGCTGGTCGCTTGGCGGTGTTTTTGCGATTGACTTGGCACAGCTTATCGAGCGCTCAGGAGCGAAGGTCGGTTCACTTATTCTAGCTGAACCATCCTTTCCTGACATTCGGGCTTTCAATCGCTTGAGAGGCTCCTTGGAAGTCTACAGGGCTAGCGATGAGATACAGCAGCGCCTGGCCCACGCAGATATTTCTGACTCCGTGCGGAGAAAGCTTGAGGCTGATTTTGTGACAGTTTTGGATCACGCCAGCTTCAGTTCGGCTGACCGGAAACTTGGATTGGATCTCCCGATGCGCACCCCGCGGGCGCTGCTGGAATGCTTTTATCGATATAGAATTCGTCCCTACGCAGGCACTGTTCATCTCATAGTTACCGAAGATTGCCTGGCGTCCAGCCCTGAAAGGCCAACTGAGATAGCAGGAAACTCCTTCGAGAGTTATGTGGCCTCTTGGCGAACCGTGGCCTCACTAGTTCACGTTCATAAGGCAGAAGGTAAACACCTTACTATGTTTGACGCGCGCCATACACAAAACCTGGCGCGACTTGTGACGAGCATTATTGACTCTGATGTCGTGTAGGCAATTCCACTGTGAGGAGCGGCCGCTCGTGCAAGTTGATCCAGGTCGGCTACCACGTCGGCTGAGTGACAGCGTCACCTCCCGCTCTGCTGGGCGCACGAACGATCGAGGCTAGTGGCCAGAGTCCAACTGACTGATGAGATGCCGATGGACCGCGGATGATCCCAAGTCGGTGCCGTGATGGGCCGAAAGATGCGAGCCTCTGACGATGAAGTTTGTCGTGCTTATCGCCACCCGAGTCTCATAATCTGGATGCACGCCGTCGTCACTGGTCGCTCTGCTGAACTCTACTGTCATTAGATCCCCTCTGCTGACTGGAACTGGGGCGTCAAACAACGGCAGGTAGACAGGGAGCCAGTTAGTTTTATCTAAAAGAGAATCTATGACTGGCGCACCGGAACCACTTTGTAGCCGAATCCAGCAAAGCAAGCCGTCTATCTCGCCAGGGTGCAAAATCTCCAGCCGAGTAGTGCTAGAGTCGTCGAGCGGCTCTGGGTCATCAAACCGCAAAATCTCTACTGGCTCCGTAGTGGATAGAATGCACTCGGGACTGAGGTTAGCGATGGAAAGGCGAATATCGAACGCCCGGCCGTACTGCTGGAATACTTGGTCGAGGTAGGGCAGCGAGTCGCAGGAAAAAGCGATCCCTTTCGCAAAAATCGAGCGTAGCGAAACTGCGCCAATGATAGTGTTGCAGGACCTCGGTACTATGATCGCGTGCTTTTCAAGCAGTCGCTTCGAAGCGTCGGCCATGACCGCGAGCATGCCTTCTGAGCTAGCGATAGATCCGATCATCTCAGCCACACAGACATCCGCGCGCTCGGACAGCTGCAGCGCAAAAGATGAAGTGTTGAACAACTCAATTAAGTCTGACTCTGGCGCGGCCTGCAGCCGACTCGCGGCAGCGGCATAGCTCGCTTCCATCGCTTCTACGGCAATGACTTTCCTAGCGCCGAATCTTGCGGCCTCCATCGCCCACATCATATCCTGCCCAGTTCCTATGTCCAGCACATAACTGCCGGGAACAATCCTGCGCAGCACTCGCCGGAATTCCTCATTACGGACATGATCGTTGGTCATGAGATAATAAAGAAACGCATCATAAACTGAATACTCACCTATGGACGGCCAGAGTTCCGGCAGCAAGCCGGTACCTGCCTCATTCTCTAGCGCGACATGAACCCTATCGCTCCCATAAGTGCGCCGTGCGCGAGTGATACTCATCTTACCCTTCAAATGAAAAGTGATGCACAAAGTGTTCTAGGCAAATCTGCTCCGAGTGGTGTTCGATGCGCCACCGGGTCGAGCCAGGATGAACTGGCCGGGCTGGCTCCAGGCCGTTAAAGCATCGGATCGCTGTCTTTGGAAAGAAGTTCATTGATAAACTCAGCCAACTCACGAGGTGTGGGATACGAAAAGGCCGCGATAAGGGGGACCTCGACGCAAAAATAGTCTGTAAGCGAGAAAGTGAGATGCATAGCGGATAGTGAATTGCCGCCCAGGTAGAAAAAATTGTCACTGGGCGATATTTTCTGTAGCTTCAAGACATCGCACCAGATCTGGATTATTGCCGCTTCTTCTTCCGTCGGCACGGAAAGGGCGTCTGTAGCCGGCCTCTCCACCGATTCGACTGCCTCTGTGCGAGTGAGAGCAGCGACGTCAATCTTTCCAGCGATCGTTGTTGGTATTGAGGTGACTGTAACCCAAAAAGTCGGCAGCATGAAGCCTGGCAGATAACCTGCAGCAAAGCGTCGCAAGTCCTCCACTGAATGCTGAGCGCCACTCGCCCACTGGATGTAGGCAGTCAGGGTCTGGGAAGAAAGCTCGCCGGCAGCAACGACAACCGCAGACATCACCGAGGTATGCTGAGTAAGTATGCTTTCAATCTCGGCTGGCTCGGTACGCATTCCACGAATTTTAATCTGGCGGTCCATTCGCCCAATGAACTCAAAGACCCCATCTGCTCGCTTTCTGCCGCGATCGCCCGTACGGTAGATACGTTCTTGGAGGCCATCCGTCGGCGAGTGCCACGTGAGGAAGCGTTCAGAGGTCAAGGCCGGATCATCTAAATAACCCCGGGCTATGCCTGGGCCTGGCTACGCAAATCTCGCCCTCTTCGCCGTCAGGGATGACCTTGAGTTGCGCATCCAGCACATGCACCTTCTTTTGCGGGACGGAAGGGAATCCGATGGGAACAGTGGTGCCGCGCCAGGTCGGGGGTACGGTGTACGCGGTGCAAGCGATCGTTGCCTCTGTCGGCCCGTAGGTATTCATCACTCTGATGTCAGGGTGTGCCGTAATGAATTTTTCCAAAGTTCCCGCGGGCACGACGTCTCCCCCCAAGATGAGCAGGCGAAGGCTATCCAGAGAGCTCGCGTTGAGGCTCCGAAGAGCGTCGACAAGTTGAGCCCAGTGTGCGGGCGTGAGCTCCACTACGGTAATCGAGTGTCTGCTGATCACATCGAGTAGGTCTGTCGGCCCTACGAGCCCCGGTACTATAACAAGCTGCGCCCCCGCAGCGATGGTAGAGAAAATACTTTCCAGCGACGCGTCGAAAGCAAGACTCGCGAGCTGAAGCACGCGGTCGCTCGTGCGAAGACCATAAAGGTTACGCACGGCGGCTATATGATAAGCAAAGGAAGCGCGTTCAACCATAACGCCCTTAGGCTGGCCAGTGGATCCGGAGGTATAGATCACGTACGCCAAGTCGGTTTCCTCGGCTGCGGGGAACGCGGCACTACTGAAAGGAGCGCTAGGAGCAGGAGACCGGTTGATCGCGACGACTTTAACTCTCTGAAACTGCCCGGACCACATATCTGGGCGGTCGGATAATAGAACGGATGCCCGCGTTTGAGCGATGGCGTAGGCAAGCCGATGCGGGGGATGTCCCGGATCGAGAGGGACGAAGTAAGCTCCAGCTTTCAGTACTGCCAGCAGGGCTACGATAGCGTCTATACCCCGGGACATGCAGACCGCTACAGAATCTTGCCGTTCAATGCCGAGCTGGCGCAGCCGCCGTGCAACCTGGTCGCTTAGCTCGTCGAATTGCCGATACGTAAGATTCCGGTCGCCACAGCAAATGGCGATATGGTCCGGGATTATCCGAGACTTCTCCGAGAGCAGTTCCAGAAGGCGGAGTGACGACGCCCCGGTGTTTTTGCTATGCTCAGTCATGGAACGGCCTTTAATACATTTCGACGGGAAGTGTCTTGCCGAGTCGTCCGACGATTGTTTGGGAAGCGTCAAGATCTATGGAACACCCGGAGACTGTCATTCCGTAGACAATGTTAGTGCTGTTCGACACGCTGCTCAGCACCATCCCTGCTAGCCTTTACCGCGACTGCGACGAGAGCGAGACGGGGAAGTTCGCCCCGCCATCCATCTTGGGTCTCGTAGATCGCCAAGGTTCCCGCTGAAGTCACGGCCGGTGGGACTGTGCCGACGGATGTGAGTTCAGACTCTGGATAATGCAAGTAGCTGCCGACAAGTCCCTGTACCCACTGGTGCAGCTCGTGGGTATTGAAGTTGCCGCTCTCGCTGGGTCTGAGTCCGTATGCGTTGATTACATATTGCATAAGCAAAGATTTGGCCTGAGAAGCATTGCCGCCTTTAACTGTGATGGGATCATAGATTACTCTGATCTGTACGGAATCAAAGCCAGCTTCCCTCAAGTCTTCGGTAAGGCTGTCGGGTGTGAAGTGAGTGTATTTGTGGCCGGTAGGAGAGTAACTGTCGACCACCTCACTGAACCAGCGGGCCATCGGTGAACCAGTTTGGAAGTCGTGCACTACGAGTCGTCCACCGACCCTGAGGACGCGTAGCGCTTCCCGGTAACATTGCTGGCGCTCAGCTACAGGGATGTGGTGTGCGCCGTATGCTACGAGCACGGCGTCGAAGGTGTTGTCTCGGCAAAGCAGAAACTGGGCTGGCTGCCGAATTGCTGGCTGCTCGTGGTCAAGAGCCCGACGCACCATAGCGGCAGTGACGTCGCCTGTTAGAATCCAATTTCTAGGAGTTTTCCATTGTGCTAGCTCACCGGTGACCCGGACCAAGGTTCCGTCGCCACCGAGAACGTCGAGGAGGCGAAAGTCGGGCGGCAAGTGACTTACGTCGACCGTGTTGGTCGCCATCTCAAGTAGGCGACTCATCCCCGTTGCTTTTACACTGCTCCGTTCGTGTGCCTGGCGGAACGAGTCACCCCTTCCGCTCTCATCCGATTCGAACTCGTTTACCTGGCTGTACATTGCTGATAGAAACGAGGCTTCGTCGGGTCGGTTAAGCCATAACACTGGAGCCATGTCCGGGAACTTTTGGGTAAAGTATTTCTCAAAATCGCTGATGGAGAATCCGGGGAGGTACTCGGTGGGTGATTCGGGAACCATTAGTCTCATGCTCCGCGCGGTCAGTTGGTGTTGATGTGGCTAAGATTGACTAGAGCCTCGTAGGGTGTTGTTACTTCCTTGTCAGCCTTGTCGAGGCAGATTTTCACCCAGTGCGAGACAACAGCACGGACGATATCGTGCGCGAGTGGCTTATCGAATGGCTGGTCTGGCCGCGACTGGCGCCAGAACCACTCAAGGCGCGTTGTCAGGGCACCGCCTAGTGTGAGCATCTGGCCCGGCAGTGCAGTCACTCCGCGCTCTGCCACCCGCTGCGCGAGTCCGACTCCCTGTCGACCAGGAGGGATGGACAGGTTATGGGCGAGGAGGAAACGGGTAGCCGGTAGCAGCGCAGAAAGATCACAGTTCTGCAATTCGTTGCCCCAGGTTGTCGCTACAATGACCCCCCCTCGGGAGAGCGCCTCGCGTGTGAAAGTCCCCGCACGAGCGGGGACCTGAGTTGCCTCGGTACTCGGAGCCTGGAATCCTTCCTGCTCGTAAGCTATGTCGCAAACGGCGATGTCACTGTGTCCTTGCTTCGCAATGTATTTGTGAAACTCGGATCCCATGGCTCCGTCCGAGCCGATTATTGTCACCGGGATGTCACGCGAGAATTGAAAATGTTCGAAGGCGGCTGTAACTCCAGTCGTTGAATAGGAGGTCTTCCCGCCGCAGCCGCCGATTTCACAGGCAATTCCTAATACGTGAGGCGTGAACTCGCGAAGCATGTCGGACAGCGAAGCATAGCGACCGAAGTCCGGTGTAAGCTTAATATAGCCTTCCCGGGAGTTTAGGAAATCTCCTATTGCCGCAAATATTGGCCGTATGGAATCCGTAAAGTTCTCTGCCTGCGGATCGTTCCAAATTTCTTGAGTCTGCCGAGTGCGTGGGCGGATGATGCACCTCGCTCCGCCCGCACGGCTTTTGCCAAACCCTTCGGGTAAGCGATGGCTGAGTGGCTTCAATGCGCCGTCAGCGATTGCCTTGTTGATCAGGAGGTTCTTAAACAGACTCTCGTTGGTGGCTAAGTGGCTCAATGTGGCCAAGGCCGATTCGTCATCTGTATCTGGCTCGACCATTCGAGTTCCGCCATATGTATAGTCGAAATTTGAACCTTTAGCGTGCCCTATCCAAATGTCGGCAAGCGGATGTGCGATCCGATAAACCTCGAGTTCAGTATCCATCGGACCGGAGCCTCCGGGCACACTGGTTAAGCCATTCCGCATTTGTTTGCACTGTTCCTTGATTTCGGGGAATTTGAACAGGGAGAGACTCTATGTCGTCAACAATAGTAGCGCGTCACGCGATCCGGACGGAAGATGCTCAAACCTTGTCTGCGATCGTGTTGGCCTCTATCGTTCATGCAGATGATCTTTCGGTGACGATCGCCTTGGCGGGGCCTTCTTCTTGACCTGGCGGACTCGATCCGGCGCCGCGATCAGGTCACGATGATGACCTTGACGCCGACTGCGTCATAGGTGCCGCGCGCTCGTGCGTCCCTGGTGGCCAGGGCCAGCCCGTGCTCGCGGGCGGCTAGTGCCACGAGGGCGTCATAGACGGCGCCGCCTGCGATGCCGGCGCGGCTGAGCGTGTCCGGCAGGGCGCGGGCGCGGCGGCTGCTGAGGACGAGCGGGGCGGAGAAGCGTGCCTTCAGCAGCCGGGCGGCATCGGCGGGCGCCAGCCGGGCGTCGCCGGGGAGCCTGGTCAGGACTGAATAGGTCTCGGCGAGGGCATGGCCGCTGAGCGCAATCTCCTGACCATCCCACCAGCGGGCCACGGCCGCGTGGTCATGGTGGGACCGGACGAGCAGGGGAACAGCGACGCTAGTGTCGACGGCGACGGTCACTTGCGGCCCGCGTCGATGAGCGCGAAGACCACGTCGTCATCGACGGGAGTCTCACCGGCCGCGACCAGCACGCCGTCCTCCTCAACCAGCCGCGCGGTCCGGCCCGCCGGCACGAGCTGGGCGCCGGCGCCGTAAGCGGAGATGTCGACTCTCGTGCCGGGAAGCAGGCCCAGCGCGTCGCGGATGGGCTTGGGCAGCACGACCCGGCCTGCCTGATCAATGACAGCTTCCATGGGATTACGATACCACTGTGATCCCATGACAGGCCGGCGTCGCTGGTCAAGGCTGCGGACACGCAGAACATCCGGCATTGAACTAGCGGCACTCAGGAAACAGTCCACCCGGTCCCGCTCAGATCGAGCCTTCGTGTGTCGCTGTCTGGCTTTCGTGAGGCAGAGCCATCCTTGCCGGGCCCGCCCGACCGGTTGATCGCATGGCCAGGCGGATTGCGGATGGCTACCGGGCGGCTCCGGCGAGGTAGGCGGCGACTTCATAGGTGGCGTGCCGGGCCAGGGATGCCCGTGCCCGGTCGCATCTCATGGTGGTGCGCGGGTCGGCGCGGGATCCGGGTTCCTGGACATCGCGGAGCGGGACTCCGGAACTGGCAGAGAGCATTGCTCCAACCCGGTGAATACCTCAGCTCGAAAGACGAGCGTCAGGTCAACGACCTCGGGCAGCGGCGGACGATACGCCCGGCACCATGCCGGTCCAGGCACTGCCCGGCCGGAGTGAGGAAGGCCGGTCCCTCGCGCCGCTCGCCGACCGCCAGGTCGATCGCGCGCCGTCCTGAGTGCTCCCGCCTTTGCGGGTGATGGTTAGGGAGCAGTGGCCGCACTGCACGCCCAGCGCCTCGATATCCGCGCCGATTGCCTCCGACACCCGCGGCCCCCCTTCAGAGCGAGCAGCGAAGCCAGGGCGCGCTCGGCCGAGGTGCCGAGCCCAGCCGCCACCGTGAGCGCGCCGACCTCGTTGAGGTCCAGGCCCACAGCATGAGACTCGTAGTCGACCCTGGGACGGGGACGGGGACCATCTTGTCCTCGACGAACTTGAGTACCTTGGCGGAGAGCACGTGATCGCGATCTGGCCTGCCACCGACCGCGTCCAGTGCCTCCAGAATGCAGACCTCGACCATCCCGAGGCCGGTGCGCTCGCTCACTGAGTCACTCCTTTGGAAGGTCGGCCGGGAGCTCGACCTGGAAGTCGCAGATATCGGTGGTGACGTCGCGGAGTTCATGCCGCTGCACTGGCCTCGTTCCGATGTAGGACGTCAGCTGCAGCACGAGCCTGAGGTCGGCATCGATGACGGCGATGGCGGCGGGGAACATCAGTGCTGGTGACTCGTCGCCTAGCCTGCGGCCGGCGTTGATCCGGAGTGCGTGCGTGCTGATGCCGGGTATCGTCGTACCTCCGGAGAGCCAGCATCGGAGCAGCCAGGATGGGTCAGCAAGATCGCGGATGGGGGCGGGCAGCGGCTCGGCCGGGCCGACGGTGACCCTGTCGGGGTAGACCTGCCAGGTGCGCCGCCCGTCGCAGGCTATTGTCACCGGGTCGCGCCCGGGCTGGCGGGTGTGGTCGATCTGGTATCTGCCCTGACCGGCGACCCGGACCCGCGAGACCAGATGCGTGGTGGCTGGCTGGCTGGCGATCGCATCCATCAGGACGCCCACCCCGCCGAACCCCGCCCGCCGCGCCGACGCGGGCACCGATGACGTCAGCCCGCCGAGGTCGGTCCACTGGTGCAGCGTGGCAGCGAATCCCTCCGGCCCGCCGGCGTGCAGCAGGTCAAGCAGGTCGTCGCTGAGCGGCGGCCCGGCTGGTCGCCTGTCCGGCGACAGGGCTGGCGGCGGCTCATCGGCCGGGATGGCGGTTTCGGGGTCGAGGCAGCCGGGGGCGGCTGGCTGGGCGCGGCGAAAGGGTGAGTACCTGATCCAGGTGCCGAGAGCGCCCGCTGCCAGGCCCCCCGCAGTCCTGGCGGCCCGCCAGGCTGGCCCGAGCATTCCGCCGAATGCCTCATCCCAGCCCTCGGCGATCCGGCTGCCCGGCGGCGGAGCGAACCGATCGGGATCGATGACCGGGCTGAAGTTCACGCTCAGCAGTTCGGTTACCTCCGGTCTTCCGTCCTCACCTGGTTCTGCGAGGCGGAGCAAGATCCCCGTCCCGGCGTCCGCGATGACCCGCACTGGGGTGTCCGGCTCCTGCGCCGCGACCGATCCGTCCCGTCGGCCCGGCCGCCTCCTCACCTCGATATCGAGGGCGTCACGGCCGCACGCGCGGACCATGCCCCGGACCTCCAGCACGGAGTTCTCCAGCAGCCGGGCCGGGCACAGCAGCTCACTCAGCGGTGCTTCCGGTCCGCTAACCCAGTGCACCGACCTGTCCGAGCCGTCGTCGTCGTCCAGGGACTGCTCCCACGGACGGCCGCCGTCGCAGCCGGTCACGTACTCCGGATTCTCGTGCCGGTAGCGCCCGCCGGGCGCGATCAGCACGGCTGATCCGTCATTCACCTCGGCCGACAGGCGCAGCTGAGTCCAGTCGGCCCGGTGCAGCAGGCCCACCAGACCATGCTCATCGCTCACCACGCCGCCTCCCGCCCCGGTTCCACAGTCACGAGATTACGGACATCCCGCACCAGCGTGACGACATCATGCAGAACCTGCCAGGAAATGATCACATCCAGATTATGCGGAACTGATCATTCCGGAACCTAGGCAGAAATCGCAGCTGCCCTTCTCGCTCGCCTATCTGACCACTTGCATAATAGAATCTGAAAGGCATCAGCTAGCCACCTGATTCTGCACACCGTTGCATTACAATGATGATGGTCAGTTCAGCGCGGCGAGTGGTGTCAGGAATGCTTTCGATCTTCAGTGGCTATGATCCCCGGTACCTGACGCGCGCGGTCGCGGCCGGTAAAGAGAATTACTACCTGTCGGCGGTTGTCGAGCATGGCGAGCCGCCTGGGATCTGGACCGGGTTAGGCTGCCGCGAGCTGGGTCTGGCGGTTGGCTCGCAGGTGGACGGGCCGGTACTGGAGCGGCTGTATGAGCACTTCATAGATCCCCGCGATCCGGAGCAGCGGCGGACGCTTGGCCGCGCGCCGAGCACCTTCGGAGCTGACCGCGCGAAGACCGATGCGCTGCTGGAACGGCTGCTGGCCGCTGAGCCTGATGCCACCCGGGAACGGCGCGACCAGCTCATCATGCAGGCCCGGCGCGAACGCCGGGCGGCTGTGTACTTCTTCGACGCGACGTTCTCCGTGCCCAAGTCGGTCAGCTTGCTGCATGCGTCGTTGCAGGTCAGGGCACAGCAAACTCGTGAACAGGGACTCATAGCCGAGGCCGAGCAGTGGGACGGGCAGGCCCAGATTGTGTGGGACGCGATCATGGCCGCTAACCAGGCCATGCTGGACTACCTGCAACGTGAGGCCGGGTATAGCCGGGCGGGCGACACGTGCGAGGCTCCTCCACGAATGTGAGCCACCACCCGCTAGTGGTGCAAATGGGTACGATGACGACGATCCTCCCCGGACCGCTCAGGTCGACCAGCTATTGGGGACCTGGCGGAGGTACCGAGTGCCTTGCCCGTTGCTAGTTGCCGCCCAGCCGGTCAGGTCCCGCTCGCCGGACGGATCCCGGGAGACCAGCTTGGTGATCTTCCCGAAGTCCCAGATGACTCCGTCCACCTTGACGGCCTTTGTCTCATCAGAGGTGAAGATTGTGCCGTTCAGCATCCGGCTAGGGAGGCGCGGCCTGACGAGCGCGGCGGTATGGCGATGGTTGACGCGCAGGGCCAGGCCGCTCCTGATATGGGTGGAACTCGTGTTCACGACCTTCAGCTTGCAGATGTGGGGCTTTGGTGCAGCGAGGGCTGCGCCGGTGGGAACGACCGACAACAGGCCGGCCGCTGTCGCGATGACACAGCCAGCCAGCGCGGCCGGGCGGTGAGCTTTCATGGTGGTTTCTCCTTCTGACCGGACGAGTCCGGATGACCATGGCAGGATGGCCAGCCGGATACTGCGCGCATGCCAACGCTCTTTTCGATGACCCATGGATCGCGCCTCAAGGACTGGCCTGTTGCGCGTTGTCCGGCGCCCTGATGACCTGAATCTCTGCGGCATCAGTTCGCTCCTTTCTGGTGACCGGGAGGACGCCAGCTGGCTGGTCGGCGACTCGCACCGACGGCGATCCCACTGTGCGCCACCAGGCATGAGCGAACGTGCTGGGCCGGGTTGTGCCAATAAGCCAGCTGATCAATCGGGTGTGGGGCGATGATCCGCCGGTTTCAGTGCGTAATGTTCTTTACACCGCTGGCGGCTGATAGCCGTTAGCGCGGCGATCTGATGAGTCGACAGCTCCTGGCAGGCGTGCAGATGCCCGGGCCCCTTCATGTGCCCTAGCGTCTGGCAGGTCAGCCCCCGTCAGCACCCGCTCCCGCGCCCTGGCGGAGCTGGCCTGGTTCCGAGTGCCAACACCCGTCCTCTGCGTGCATTGCCCTCATCGATCCCTGGCGCCCGCCTGCGCGTGCGCAGGCGCGACCGCGTCGGCGGGTCCTCCGCGAGTACCGGCAAGCTGCCTGAACAGTACGGATGAGATTTTCGGAAAGCACAACGCTGCAGAGCGCCAGCGGTTACCCGCCTAGCGAGGTGCGGACGGCGGCGATGGCGTCCAGCAACTCGAACTGGCAATCAGCGCCTCGCTCGATGCACTCCATGTCCACGCCGCACTCGCGCTGCCGTTCCCGTAGCTGCGGGAACCAGGTGGGCGGCACGGGTTCGGGGAAAGCGACCGGGTCGAGTTCGGCTGCCCGGTCAATGAGCAGCTGGAAGGGGTCCTGGGCGTCGGTGCCGAGGAGGAGCCACTGGCCGGGTTCCTGGTAACTGATCACGCCGCTGCGGATGCCGGCGGTCCACTGGTTGAACAGGGCGGCGAGGCTGGTGGCTGCCCGGACGGAGTCCCATGCGTCGGGACTGGCCTCGTAGCGCCAGATCTCGCCTTCGTGCTCGCCGGCGAGCACGAAGGTGTACACGATGATCTCGAAGTGGAACAGCGGCATCTGCTGCCGCCAGGGGAACGGGGTGCCGATCGCGAAGGACAGGTTGTCCAGTGTTTCGCCGACGTCGGCGGGCCATCCCAGCAGCCACCCGCCATTGGGGAACGGCCGCCCAGTGTCCCATCCTTGTGCCTGCAGCCAGGTTAGCTGCTCGGCGACCTGGTCCACTGCGAAGAGCCGGCGCACCAGGTCGGGAGCCGGCCCGCCGTCCCGGCCGGGGCGGTCGGACTCGGCTTGGCGTGGCCAGGGGAGGCCTGCAGCGGTCGCTGCGGTGCGGTACGCTTCTGCGGCGTTACGCAATACCTGTAGGCTGTCGAGCATTTTTGGGCTTAGGGCTTGGGTGGCCTGGGTGCCATGCAGATGCTGGCGCCGCCGTTGCTGACCCGGAACCCGAAGCTGGGTCCGCCCGCAGCGACCCATGCCTTGACTGGCAGCACGATGAACTTCTGGTTGTCTTTCACGCTGCACTGAGTGTAGAACCCGCCGATATCACTAGCCTGGGGCAGCGACTCCGCGTTGGGTACCACCTTGAGGTCGGCGAGCAGGCCAGAGAGGTTGACCGCCTGGTTGGTGGACCAGAACGGGAACTCGTCGCAGGCTGTACCCCTCGGCCGGTGGTTGCACGTGTTCTGTATTGAAGAGCCGCTTTCTGTCGTACCACTTGGGCCGGAAGCCCTTTCAGCCTCGCGGCCTGGCCGTTCACGCTGCGGGCCGGGTAGTACCAGACGGCCCGCCCTGGTGGCTGCGGGAAGCCTGCCCCCAGGGCGGCAACGATATGCGCCCCAGTCTGGTTCATCGGCCGGAACTGGTAGTTGTGCCCGCCGGGCACGTACACCGCGAAGCCCGTTCCGCATCCGGCGGGGAAGAACTTACTCGCCTGCTGGGCGGTACATGCCTGGTCGATGGCTAACTTGACTGCGCATCGGACTGGTCGTTCCAGGCGAAGGGAATGCCGCGAGTACTGGCCAGTTCCTTAGTGGTCTTGACCACCTCGGCGTACAGCTTCAGGCTGTTGTACCACTTGCCCTGATCCTGGCCCCAGTTGCTGAAGGTGTCGAAGTCGGTATCGGGTGAGATCGGGTACTCCAGCACGCCGCCGATGGCGATCGGCGTGGTGAAGAGGAAGCCGAGCAGGACACCGAGGGCGACTCCGATGCCGATACCCACGGCGGTCGACGACGAGGAAAGTGGCGGCGGCGGCCGCAACGCTCGCGAGGAGCGAAACCCCCACGGCCTCTTCCGCGGGCGCCAGCAGCAGCGCGCACGCGCTCTTCCTCGCACCAAGTGATTGGCTCGGTCAAGTGTCGATGCCTGGAAGGCCGGGCTGGCAGCACCGCCGCCCGCGATGGCCTCCAGCGACGAGATAACCGGTCCCGCGGCCGGGCGGCGCCACCTTGGTGAGCAGGGTCGTGACGTCGTCCGAGCA
Organism: uncultured Actinomycetota bacterium; assembly: GCA_963737865.1. Classification (GTDB taxonomy): domain Bacteria; phylum Actinomycetota; class Actinomycetes; order Streptosporangiales; family Streptosporangiaceae; genus Chersky-822. The sequence goes on from CAVTUG010000004.1 coordinate 496,259, forward strand.
GCTGATCACCTTGTTCCCGGACACCGGCAGGAAGCCGCGGATGCAGCTGCCGTTGGCGGCCTTGTAGCAGCCGTCGAAGATCTGCGTGCTGCCGCCGGGGATCGGCACGCCGGCACGGACGCTTGGCGCGACGTAGAAATCGCCGCCCATCGCGGCGCAGCGCGAGGTCTGGCTGGCGTCCATCTGCCGGGTGCCGGCCGATACCACGGGGGTGCTTGTCGTGGTGGTGAACGAGCCGGAGAAGGTCCGCAGCCGGGTACCTTCGGCGCCCAGGGCGTCGATGCGGAACACGTGCGGCGTGCCTTCGTCGAGCGGCGTCGATGATGTAGCTGATGACGTCCTGAGCGGTGCACGGGCTGGCCGGGTTGCCTTTGGCGTTCTGGCAGTACCGGGCGAGCGGGAACTCGTCGTATAGCTGGCCGTCCAGGAAGACCCGGTAGGAAACGTCGGTAGCGGGATCGGGCTTCCAGACGGCGGTGGCGCCACCCTGCTCGGAAGCGATGGTCAGGCCGCCGGTGGGCGGTGGCGGCGCCGCGGCCGTGGTGAACGACGTCGTGGCGGGAGTCTTCGAGAGGTTGCCGGCCAGGTCGATGGCGACGACCGAGACAGTGTGGCTGGTGGAAGGCGCCAGCCCGGTGATCGTAAACGTGCGGGTGCCTACCGTGGTCCGTTGCGGACTGCCGCCGTCGACGGACACGTCGTATCCGGCCAGGCCGTAGTTGTCAGTGGCCGCCTCCCAGCGGACTACGGCCGCGGTCGAAGTGATGTCACTGACTGCCAGGCCGGGTACGTCGCTCGGCGGGATTTTGTCGACCACGGTGAAGGAGCGCAGAACCCTGGCCGTTCGCTTGGGGTCGCGCTTGGCTCGCACGCACACCTGGCTGTCGCCCAGGTGCGGCGGGCGCAGGCTAGTGCGCCACGACGCCGCCCATGCCGCCACACCATGGGGAGGCGGGCCGAGGGTGAAGTGAGCAGTCGCGACCTGCTCGTCCGAGACGCCGACCATCGTCGCGTGCTTATGCACGATCCCAGCGACGGTGATTTTCCCGTGCTATCGACGGAGACCCGCGCACCGCTCTGCGGCTGGTCAACCCTCAGCCTGATGGAGGCGTGGTTCTCTTCCGCCACGGTCATACCGGCACAGGCACCCGACAACGGCGCCACCACGGCAGCCCTGACGGCCTGCGGATCCCCCAGCGCGCTGGAAGGGACGAGTGACAGGACGACGGCTGCGGAGAGCGTGGATAATAGGGCTATACGTAAAGACCGATACCGCATCTAGCCCACCTCCATACGGAAAGCCTCAGAAGGACACCGAGTGCTGCGGCCTGAACACTCTCGGAAATCTGGCGAAGATAGAAGATCAGAACCCCATCCGCCCGTCGTCTCGCGGCATTTGCACGCGAGCCTCCGCGCACCACTCCCCGTCCCGGCACAGCTGGACCCGGCACTCAGGTCCGCTTTTCACGTTTATTACACCATACATCGAAACACCTTGTTGACGATTTTGTCAATAGCATGCAGCAAATTGCGGAACGATCATGAATGGTAAGTCGCGGCGCGGACAGCAATGTATCTATTAATGCACCCCTGGGCAGCTGAGGCTGCCCGCGAGTCGTTTGTGTGTGCACGGATGTCTCTGATAACTCCGCTACCTTAGAGGCGATTCCCGGTTGGGCCGTGGCCGTGCTCGCGAACGCGAGGGGTGAGATTTTTCGCGGGTGACGGCTGCTGATGGGCGGTCCGGTCAGGTTCGGTGTGCGTGAGCGGAGGGTCGTCCGTCGTAACCAGAGTTACCTGTGGTGGAGCCAGATAAGATGTATGCGAGGTTAGGCAGATGAGTGAGCCAGAATATTATTCAGCGGCTATTTCCGGTGGTGGCATGGTCAATTTTTGGTGGTGTCGTGGCGACAAGCGAACGGTGCTGCTAGCCTTCGTGATCCCTGCGGCTGCGTTGTCTGCGGGGGAAGTTCTGCAGTTGCTGCTTGAGGTGGTCGGCAGATCGCGTGGTGGCCTGGCAACGGATCTGCTGGTGGCAATTGCGGTCTGCGCAGCCTTCGGGCTTGGGCGGCAGCTAGCGATTCGCGACTTTGGCGGAATTAGTAATCAGGCTGGCCTGAAATCAGGATCAATAATCGCGCTGATATTTACCATATCGATCGCGCCGGTTTTTCTGGGAGGACCTTTGCTTGTGCTCGGAGCCGCGGGCTTCGTGGTTGGCCTGTTCCAGCGCAATGCGGTACTGGCCGTGTGGGCTGTCCTCGCCGGAGCTATAGGTGTTTACGACACGGCAGGCTTCTACCCGCCTCTCTCTGAAATATGGCTTCACTCTGCGCTGTCCCTGATAGTCGGCCTGCTGACCGTGGCCCTGGGCCTGGGGGTATCTCGCTGGCGCCTGACTGGATAGATTCCGCTCCCTGCGGGAGTCTCGGCTGCGTCCTTGAGCGACCAGCCGTACGCATGCCTCCACGCAGCCCGAGGTCGCAGTCCAAAGCGGCGAGAGAACTCAAACGCGATCTGCCGATGACTCATCCCCAGCCCGCGCATCTTCTCGCGCAGATTCCGCTGCTCGGCCCGGAGGCTGGTCTTCGCGTACGGCATGCCGCAAGGGTGGGCAGAAGAAAGCAAGGCGTGCAAGTAGCTTCAGCCCACCGGGAACGAGACCAGGACGATCCGCAAGTTAGGGCCGCTAGAGACGGCGCTTGCATGCCTGGGATCCATCCTCTGGCACGCCGCAGCAGCTAACCTGCACTTCTGATCGCTCTGTCAGCGTAGAAGGCGGGATTAGTTTTGAATGGGAAAGCGGACTTGGAGTCGGATTCAATTTCGGATTCAGCACAGGTAACACAAGGTCATGGACCTACACTCCTCCCCGGAACACCCAGGGCTGGCTTCAGCTCGGAATAAACTACCGGAGATGGAAGGCCAGGGTTAAGACCCGGTACTGCAAGACGGTTCCCGGGAGCGGAGTTATTACGAACTGCGGAAAATGGAGCAAGACTAAGACGCAGTACGGGAATCAGTACGACAATCGCGGCCTAGTCCTGTGCGCAAGAATCTTAGGCAGGAAAGGATGCGCCAAGTGACGCATGAGCCTCCTCAGGGATGATGTCTCTGTGCACTCCCTGCTCGTCCCGGCCCGACACTAGCCGGGTGCGAAATGCATGAGATGCTGATCTGGTCTCATGCCGAAACTGTACGGAAGGGCCTGAGGTGGCGGATCCTGTGAGTGACCGGCCGGGCGCGGTGACCGCTGCAGGTGGCGTCGGCCGGCTTCTGAGCACGATGCAGAGGCATGTCTGGCACAGTCGACACCTGACGGTATTTGTCATCGGGGCGCTGGCGGGTGTCAGCGGACTGGTTGCGGCGGCAGTTGCGCTGGCAGCACCCGGGCCTGTTCATTACCGGGTGGCCCTCGGCTTCGCATGGCCCGGATTCCAGGTCGGCGCGATGGCGATCACTCCGGATGATCAGACCTTGTACGTGATCGGCACAAGCAGCGCGAACGACAACAGCCAGGCATACCCGGGGCCGTTTCCGCCCAGGGTTGTCGTCCCAGTGGATGCGGCCACCGGCGCGATCGGCCGGCCGATAAAGATCGGAGGGCAGCCATCTGACCTCATGATGAGCCCCGACGGGGCCACGCTCTATGCCTCCCTCTATTCCAGAGGCACCGTGATCCCGATCAGCACCGCTACCGGGAGGCCAGGCAGGCCCGTGCGCGTAGGCCGAGATCCTGGCACGATGGCGATCACCCCCGACGGCAAGATCCTGTACGTCACCACCGGCCAGGGTGCGGTCATCCCCGTCAGGACCGCTACCGGCCAGGCGGGCCGCCCAATCGCCATCGGCGGTGATCTCGGGTCACTTGCGGTGAGCCCGGACGGCACGGTCTTGTATGTCGCCCGGCTGCCCATGGCGGGAGATCGAGGAGACATCGTCCCGGTCAGCACCGCCACGGGCAGTCCGGAAACGCCCGTCCGCCTAGGCGAGTCGCCGGACCAGTTGGTGGTAGCACCGGACGGCAGGAAATTGTACGTCGGCACTTCGCTGGCCGATTATGATCACAGTGTCGTCATCCCGGTCAGCGCCATCACGGGCCATCTCGGTAAGCCCGTAGCTATCAGCGACAATCTGACTGATCTGACCATCGCCCCTGACGGCGCCACGCTGTACGTCACAACCATGACCGACGACACGACCGGCACAATCACCCCCGTCAGCACCATGACCGGCACTTTCGGCACGCCCGTCCGCGTCGGCTGGCAACCACTAGACACCATAATCACGCCAGACGGCAGAACCCTCTATACCAACGCATTCATGGGTGGCCTTGGCAGCGGGATCTTCACGATAACCAAAGTGAAACTCGTCCCCCCGAGATAATTTCCTCAGGTCAACGCCTAGCCGGAACCTTGCCGACAAAGTTGCCAGCTTCACCAGCTCCGACGTTGGAACCAGAGCAGATGAACGCGGCGACGGTGAGCCTTCGGGCGTGAAGTGGCAGGTCGGAGGCCGAGGCAAGGTGGCAGGGATCAACTCTCGCGGACGGTGTCGGCAGCTTCCCTGACCATGCTCCATCCGGACACCGAGGCACGGACATATAGCGGTCGAGGGCGGTCCGGAGGCTGTCACCGTCGCGGCAGCCTCCGGGCGCACCTGCCTGGCAGACCTGTCCGTGGTCGCAGCTGTCAACGGCCAAGTTCCGGTCCCCGCTGGTGGCCAGTTAGAAGTCCCCATCCCTCGGGGTTGTTATTTGTGTTTCAGGGTGGTTCCTCCTCGTGCTCGGGCTTGTCGCATGCGGTGTGAGTCGCCGGATGTGACGACGACGCTGGCGTGGTGGAGGAGCCGGTCCAGAAGGCTGACGGCGGTGGTGTGCTCGGGCAGGAACCGGCCCCAGGACTCGAAGGGCCAGTGGCTCGCGATACCCAGGGAGCGGCGTTCGTAGGCAGCGGAAACGAACCGGAACAGCATCTGGGCTCCGGTGTCGTCGAGCGGGGCGAACCCGATTTCATCGACCAGGATCAGGTCGTTGCGGAGCAGGTTCTCGATGATGCGGCCGGCGGAGTTGTCGGCCAGGCCCCGGTAGAGGGCCTCGGTCAGGTCGGCGGCGGTGAAGTACCGGACCTTATGACCGGCCTGGACAGCCGCGACGCCGAGCGCGACCAGGACATGGCTCTTGCCCGTGCCGGCCGGCCCGACCAGGCACAGATTCTCCCGGGCGGTGATCCATTCCAGCGAGGCGAGATAGTCCAGGGTCGGGCCGGGGATCGAGCACGCTGCGCGGTCCAGCTCGTCCAGGGTCTTGATCACCGGGAACGCCGCTGTTTTCATCCGGGTCCGGGCACTGGATGCCTCGCGGGCGGTGATCTCGGCGTCGATAAGGGTCCGCAGCAGTTCCTCGGGTGCCCACCGCTGGGTCTTCGCGGTGATGAGCAGCTCGGGGGCGAGCTGCCGGATAGTGGACAGCTTGAGCCGCCGCAGCCCGGCGGCGATGTCGGGGGCCAGCGGCGGCGCGGCGGCGGTCATGACAGCGAGCCGATGGCGTAGTCGGCCAGTGGCCGGACCGGCACGGCGGGCAGGTCCAGGATCAGCGCGTCACCGGCCGGGGTCCGGGGTTCGGGCACTCCGACGCCGGCGGCCAGGATCGACCGGACGTCGGCGGGCCGCCACCGGCAGAACGCGACCGCCCGGTCCAGCGCGGCGAGGAAGTCCTGGTCGCCGTGGGCCGCGCGCAGCGTGTTCAGCTCGGCCAGGTCGGTACCGAGGCGGGTGCTGCCGGCTGCGGCGGCGCCGGTGATGAACGCCTCGGCGACCGGGCCGAGCGCGCAGAACTCCTTCTCAGCCGCCGTCTTCGGCCGGACCGCCCGGCGGGGCGCAGGCCGCGGCCCGCCGTAATGCTCATCGCGGACTGATGCCTCACCGGGAGCGACCAGCATGTGCTCGGCCACGATCTCTCCGGTCCCGGACATGATGACCAGCAGCCGGCCGTCATCGGCCCGGACCCTGACCTCGGCGCCGATCAGCCGGACGGGCACGGAGTAGCGGGCCGACCCGAACCGCACGCACGAGAGCCTGTCGACCTTGCGGGCGGTCATCTTGCCGATGCTGGCCCGCAGCGACGGCAAGGGAGCGAGCAGCTCCCGCTCGGTCAGCATCCGCTCGGCCGGGACCGCGCAGATCTCGCTGTGCACCGCGCCGTTAACCTCAGCGCACCACGCCCGGGCTGCGGCGTTCGCCGCGCTCAGGTCACCGAACGGCGCCTGCGGCACCATCAGGTCGGCTTTGGCATAGCCGACCAGGTTCTCCACGATCCCTTTCGACTCCGGGTCCGCGGCCTCGCAGAAATCAGGCCGGAACCCGTAATGGCCGGCGAAGCGCACGTACTCGGCAGTCGGCACCACGACGTTCGCGACCACGCCGCCTTTCAGGCAGCCCATCCGGTCCGCGAGTACCTTGCCCGGCACCCCGCCCAGGACCTCGAAGCACTCCGCCAGCATCGCCAGCGTCGTGGCCGACCGCTCATCACCGGCGAACCGTACGAACCGGACCCGCGACCACGCCAGCACCGCGCAGAACACGTGCAGCCCGGCCTCCGCGCCCCAGTCGATCACCAGGTGCTCACCCGGCGACCACACGGCCGGACGCCGCCCCCGGTGATGCTCAGCCCGCCATTCCTGCTTGCACTCCGCCACCAGCCGCCGGAAGTTCCGCGCCGACCCCGCGTAGCCGGCGGCCTGCGCCACCGGCAGGAGCCGCTTCGCCGAGATCCGCCCCGAGCTGGCCTTCACCCGCTCAGCCACCAGCCCCGCGACCACGTCATAGTTACGTGCCCGAGGCACCCGCGCCGCCGCCGCGCCGGCCTCATGCCGGGCAATCACCCGCTTCACGGTCTTGTGCGTGGTGCCGCTGATCACAGCAGCACCACGGTAAGTGCCTACTTCGCGGTAGGCCGAAATGATGTCCATCCGTTCCCTCGCAGACTTCAATGGAAGCTCCCCGGGCGGTGCAGTGACTGGCTCGACACCGCCACCGTCACCGCCCGGGCCCTAACCTCCGGGACGACACGACGAACGAGGGACGGAGACTTTTAACCGGCCACCAGCGGGGACCCTGACCCGGCCACACACGGGGACTTTCTCACGGCCACGGACAGCAGCGGACCGTTCATCTGTCTGCATGCGCCGGCAGCGTTCCGCGCATGATCGAGCTGTCGTAACCTTCGCGACCCTGGTGTACACGGTCATCGCAACGACGCGGCAGCGCCGTCAGGCACGCCGCCCATGCGGCGAGGCGCCCGCCGGGGCGCTGGACCGGGCGGCGCTCAGCCAGCGCCCTGCTTCCACATATAACTATCTCGGCTGGATCATGCCAGGCGCCGGAAGCGGCGCGGCCGCCCGACCCTGAACGAATCAGGGGTGCGAAGGAATGGCTCAGCCGGGCCGGCGGGGCGGCCGGCCCTGCAGGCCAACTGCGGGCCAGGCGTTGCTGTGCTCAGCCTTTGACTTGAAGCAGGCTCGCGTTCACGCGCCATCCTTCGACAAGTTCTGCCGTGATGCGGGATCGCTGTTCGCTGCGAACACAAACCCCAGGCCCGCGCCCTGAGCGGCTGCCGAATGTCATCCTGAAAATGCCGCCGATCGACCAGGGCGTTCGACCGGCGAGAAATGTCAGTCCCGCAGCGACGCGCAAGAAGGATTGACGCTGGCAGATGGCCAGATCTACGCTCGATGTGGGTCTACTCATTGCAGGCGATTCGACCGATGGAAGGCTGGCATGCTGTACAGGATCATGACAGGTATTACCTTGGCTGGTGCCCTGGCATTCAGCGCGATTTCCTTAGCGAAAACGCACGAGGCGGGAGTTACTGATGCCTCGCATGGCACTTACCTGGTGCTAGTATGCGGTGTCGGCGCGGGATCAAGCGGTTGCTAGGCATGCCGTATTCACTTTGCCAGCGGTGGACAATCCCGTGCTGCGCGCGATAGTTACTACTGCCACGGTAGCGGCAGCTCTCGCGTTCGGTGCTGTCTCCGTTACGCAGGCTCCTGCGGCCGGAGGCATGCGAGCCTCGCACAGCGGCCAGCACGTGCTGACCTGCGGCGGCGGAGTGATCATAGGCAGCGATTGCTGATCGGCTCTGCGGGAGCGATCGGCCACTGCCCTGGACCGTTCGCGCGCTCTCGCAGAAGCTCGCATTCGGCGGCCAGGAGGTCTAGGAGGGTCTCGCGTTCGTTGGCCTTGGTCCCGGTCAGGGCGAAGGCGATGGCAGGCCCTGAAGGGTGCAGACCAGGTGCGGGCGCAGGCCCAGAAGAAGCGGCTGTGGCTGGCGTTTGACGGTCTCGCGGGAGCGGCCTCGTCTTCGCAGGCATCCCTTGGACCACACCGCCAGGAGGAACCAGTGTCGTACCCGCAACTGCTCACCCCCGAGGAGAAGCTCGCTGACGCAAAGAAGCTGCTGAGCCTCCCGCGTATCGTCGTGATCTGCGGCTCCACCCGCTTCATGACCGAGATGAACGAGGCCGATCTGCGGGAGACCAAAGCCGGAAAGATTGTCGTCAAACCGGGCTGTGACATGAAGTCGCCGCACGAACTTTGTTCCGATCCTGTCGAGGCCGAGGCGCTGAAGGTTCGACTCGACGATCTGCACCGGGCGAAGATCCGGCTTGCTGATGAGGTGCTCGTAGTCGGCGACTACATCGGAGACAGCACCCGAGCCGAAATCGCCTATGCCCGGTCGCTGGGCAAGCCCGTGCGGTTCACGCACCCCGAAGTCGACCCTGACGCCTGACCGCCCGCTGCCACCTCGACAACCAGGGCCGGCAGCCCGCCGCCTGACCGTCTCGCGGTGGCTTCGGCCGCCGCCCACCCCACACCCTCCGCAGGCATCCCTTGGAATTGATCATCTAGGGATCGATCGCATGCGGGAGCCTGGGTGTTTATTGAGCTGGCGCAGGGTCATGACGAGCACGTGGGCGTCGAGCTGCCGCGAACTCCGGCCGGCCCGGGAGTCGTCGGCCTCCCGCATTCTCAGGACGGTCAGCCGGACGATATCTCGCCACAACTGCGACTGGCTGACCAGCCATGGAGGGGAATGCGCATCCGGCTCCCTTCGGGACGATCGCTGTCACGTGATCACTCTGGACGTGGCCTAGCCGTGAATGACGGGAGAGAGAATCGCGCAATTGCGTAGTGACTGGGGTTAACATCAGCCGGTTCCGAGCGTGGCGGCGGGCCGCTCGCGAGGTTAATTTACGTGGCACCAGCGAGGCAGTGCGTCGGCGTGGTACTAGCGGCGATCGCAGCATATCCGCCACCGCCCTGCCCGGCGCGCGGCATCCCGCCGGACTGGTACCCCGCCGGAGTGTGCCCATCGGGTAATATGCGGAAGGGCGTATAGCCGCTGCTTTAGCTCGGTTACCGTCAGCGGGCGCGGAGAGGTCATCTACCGGCATCGGAGCAGTGATGAATGCGATCGTGCCGGGCGGCGACCAGCCATTTCCCGGCCTGGGGAATCCGCCGGTCGGCGCGATTGTCCTGCGCATGCTGCTCGGCACCCAGTTACGCCGCCTTCGCGAGGCCGCTGGCATCACGCCTGAGCAGGCCGGCTTCGAGATCCGGGCGTCCCGGTCCAAGATCAGCCGCATGGAGACCGGCAGGGTCGGGATCAAGATCCGCGATGTGACGGACCTGCTCGCCTTGTACGGCGTGACCGACGAGCAGTTGCAGTCGAGACTCCTCTCCCTGGCCAGGCAGTCCAAGAAGCCGGACTGGTGGGCTAAGTACGGCGAGGTCCTGCCCGACTGGTTCGACACGTACCTCGGGCTGGAGTCGGCGGCTTCTGCTATCCGCAGCTTCGAGACCCAGTTCGTGCACGGCCTGTTCCAGACCGAGGACTACGCGCGGGCCGTTACCCGGCTCGGCCATCAGGCGGCGCCGGCCGAGGAGATCGAGCACCGGGTCAGCCTGCGCATTAAGCGCCAAGACCTGCACACCAGGCCGAATCCGCCCAGGATCTGGTCCGTCATGGACGAGGCGGTGCTGCGCCGGCCGGTCGGCGGCCCGGCAGCGATGCGCGCCCAGCTCGATCGCCTCATCGAGGTGGCCAGGATGCCGCACGTGACCATCCAGGTCGCGCCGTTCACAGGCGGCGGTCACGCCGGCGGGAGCGGATCGTTCACCGTACTGCGCTTCTCGGAACAGGACCTGCCTGACGTGGTCTACATGGAGCAGCTCACCAGTGCCATCTACCTTGAGCAGCGCCCGGATGTGGAGCACTACCTGGAGGTCATGGACCGGCTGAGCGGCAAGGCGCTGACCCCGGCCGCCACCACGCGCTTCATCGAGCAGGCTGCCCTGGAGACATGACCAGAACCCGCAGGCGCGTGGCCAGGCCGACGGGCTGCGGGTGCCCGCGCCCGGCGGCACGCCGGCCGGCGGCAAGGGAGAAAGGCACTGAGATGACCAGCAACGAGCCCCCGGTACCGGATGGCGGGAGCACCGCAAGCACGGCCGGGCCGCCGGATTTCGACATCACCGTGGCGAGCCAGGCCCGGATGTATGACTACCTGCTCGGCGGCAAGGACAACTACGCCGCCGACCGGGAGGCCGTCGACCAGGCGCTCAGGTTCTGGCCGGAAATGCTCTTCACCGCCCGGGCGAACCGGGCGTTCCTCGGACGCGCCGTCAGCTACCTCACCCGGGAGGCGGGGGTGCGCCAGTTCCTCGACATCGGCACCGGCATCCCGGCGGCGGGCAACACCCACCATGTCGCCCAGGCGATCGCGCCCGAATCAAGGGTCGTATACGTGGACTACGACCCGGTTGTGCTCGCCCACGCCCGCACGATGCTGACCAGCAGCGAGGCAGGCGCCACCGATTACATCGACGCCGACCTGCGCGATACCGGCACGATCTTGTCTCAGGCCGGCCAGCTACTGGACTTCACCCGCCCGGTAGCCGTCACCCTGATCGCGATCCTGAACGCGATACCGGACTCTGACGACCCGCACGGGATCGTGGCCATGCTGATGGACGCCGTCCCATCCGGCAGCTACCTCGCCCTGACCCACCTGGCGTCGGATCTCCTCGACCAGGAAACGCAAGACGGCCTCGAGGACGTGCAGGGCCAGATGATGCGGAAGCAGTTCACATCCCGCAACCGCGAGCAGGTGGCGCGCTTCTTCAAGGGAATGGACCTGGTTGAACCCGGTCTTGTGCCGGTCGAGGAATGGCGCCCGGACCCCAAGACCAGCGGCACGGGCAGATCGTCTCTATGGTGCGCGGCAGGCCGCAAGCGCTGAAGGGCCCGGGGACGATGCCCGCCAGGGGTGATGGCCGCTGCCACGCTGGCGGGCGTGCCGGGGCGCCGGGACACCGATGATTCCGCAGTCCCCGGGCGGCTGTACGGCACTGACGCCATGGAGCCGGCCGAACTCGTGATCGCCCTGGGCTGGAGCCCGTACGGGCCTGCGCTTCGCGCGTCCTTCCGCGCAGGCGCTGAACCTGCGGTCTGCTCGTCGCGGTAGGGACTCCGCGAGCTTCTCCACCCGGTGAGCGGACAGCCCCCAATCATGCCTACGATGAAGATCGAGCCCTCGGCGCGCTGCTGAGCTGGGCAGGATTGAGAACGTTTGTGACCGATCTGATCAGAGGGCTCCGGCCGCGCCGACAGTCCGCGCGGATAACCTGGCTGCAGGCTGGCCGATTTTCGGTGCTGTCGCGGGCTGAGGATCCTTCTGTTTCCTTGATAGCGGGTGCCAGCGGGGATCATCGGCTCGTCGCGACTCGCGTCCAGGCGAAGGGGTCGAGCGCGAGCGCGGGTACGGCGGCATTGTGCCAGGCGCCGGCGGCGAGGGCGGTTGCGGCCAGGCGCCGCGCCGCGAGCGTTTCGCCAGCCGATGCGAGCGTCGTCGCCAGAACTGCCAGCATCCGTGCCTTCTGGTACGGGCTGGAGATCGAGCGGGCCACGGCCTCGGCCTGACTGTACTGCCCGGCACTGGTAAGGCTGCCGGCAATCGCTGCCAGTGCCCTTGCCTGCTGACCCGGGTCAGGGACTGAGCGGGCCACGGCCTCGGCCTGGTCGCGCTGCCATGTCGTGGCCAGGCTGCCCGCGATCGCTGCCAGGGCTTCGGCGCTCCGGGCCGGCGGGGCAGCACATGGCGGCCGGGCTCACTGCTGATCGATACAGCCCGCGGCTACCTGCAGTGGGGGCGTCACGAGAAGGCGTACCTCGCATGCAGCGTCGGAGGTAATCCTCTACACTAGAGGTAGTGGTGTTGAGGTTTTCCTACGTGGGGGGTGAGGTCATGGAACAGGCGAGCGACAAGCTGCTTGCAAGCCTGCCTGATACCTTCCGCTACTCCGAGGCCCTGGACCATGTCAGCGAGCGCCAGCTCCGGCGACTGATCGATGAGGGCAACATCATCGCGGTCTCGCGGGGCCTGTACCGCAAGAGTGACTGGCTCGGTGATGAGGACCTGATCGAGATTGCCGCCAAAGCTCCGATGGCGACGTTGTGCCTTCGCTCGGCGCTGGCTCGCCACGACCTGATTGACGACATTCCCGCCGAGATCGACATCGCCGTCCCGCGGGGATCGTGGACCCCGGAGACGACCGCTCCGGTCAGGTGGCGGCACTTCGATCCTGACACCTTCGAGATGGGGCGCGAGACTCTCGACATCGGCGCCGGACGAACCATGGGCTTGTATTCGGCGGAGCGCAGCATCATCGACGCCTTCCGTATGCGCCACCTGGAAGGACGCGACTTGGCGACCGAGGCGCTCAAGAGGTGGCTGCGCAGAGGCGGACAGCCGTCGGAGTTGCTTGGCGTAGCGCGGTCGTTCCCGCGCGCCCTGACGGCGCTGCGCCAGACGTTGGAGATTCTGCTGTGAGCCGTGTGACCAGGGGCACGCCGTCGGGTGATGCCTACCTCGACCTCCAGAACGAGGCTCGCCGGACAGGACGCCCCACCCAAGAGCTGCTCCAGCTCTACGCTCTCGAAGGCTTCCTGGCCCGGCTTGCCGTCAGCGAGGTCTGCGAGAGCTTCGTCCTTAAGGGCGGAGTGCTGCTCGCCGCGTTCGGCTCTCGGCGGCCGAGAGGCGATCAACGAGGTGGCGCGCCACCGCGGTGCCACGATCCGGCCGCTGGCGGAGATACTCGACGGGTTCGCCGATCTCGCACAAGCGCAGTGGGCACGGTGGCGGCGTCGCAGTAACTCCGATCACCTGCCCGAGCAGTTCGCGCCGGTCCTGCAGTCTGTCATCGTCTTCGCCGACCCGGTACTCACAGGTATTGCCGAAGGGCTCTCATGGGGTCCAGCAGCCGGTGCCTGGCGGTAGAACCGAGCGGCACCCCCGGCGACAAGGCAGGACGCGGGTCGGCTGGCTCGCTTAGTCGGGGCTTGCCCGGTGCATGGGCACTACCAGACATCGATCGCGGTGGTGGGCGTCGGTCACTTCCAGGGCGGCCCTGGGCTTCCTCGTAGTTGCCGATGCAGACGACGACTGCCCGGCTCAGCTTGGACCTGACCTGCTCGGCCGCCCGACCCTGAACGAATCAGGGGTGCGAAGGAATGGCTCAGCCGGAGCCTGCGGAGCGGCCGACCCTACATTTCTCTACCGAGAACCGTCTCTGGTGAAATCTGGAAGTTGCTGGAATTTACTGGAGCGAGTACAGTGCTGGCGTGAGCGATGACATGGACCGGCTGGAGCGGCTGATTGACCGGCTTCGGGCTGAGGTTCGGCGGGCAGCGGCCGGCGGAGACCGGGATCGGGCCAGCGCGCTGCGCGCCGAGCTTCGGCAGGCGGAGCGGCGGTGGGACGACGAGCTGGCCAGGCTCGAGGCTGACCTGGAAGACGGCCCGCCAGTTGCGTCATCCGAGTCGGCTGGTCCGGGATCGGCAAGTATCAAGGACAGAGTCGGTCGGCAGGCGAGCGCGGCGAGCCTTCCTGCGCGAGAGCAGGTGCATCAGGCGCTTACCTTGCTGGGGATCCCGGCCGCGCCGAAGCTGATCGTCGCCGTGTACGACGCGTTTCACCTGGACGGGCTTCCCGGCGCGAAGCTCGCGAGCTTGCGGCGTGATGAGGAGCGGTCGTTCAGGACGGCGCCTTACGCTCGGCCGTACTACATCTGCGCGGCGCTCACGGCTGACCTGCTGTCGCCCGCCCGCGGGCTGCTGGCGGTCTCTGCCTGGCCGATGCGGGCGAGGATAATTGGGCCGCTTAGTCCCCGTGTTGATTATCTTACTGCTGCGATTCGGATAGCTCAGCATTGTCAGGATTTGCCGGGCGATAATGGTGAGCCGCGAAGATTGCTGTGGCGATTCGCGGCGAATATCCCTCGTGCGGCGTCTAGTTTGCGCACAATGGAGCTGGATGAAATTGTCCATGCCGCGCAAGCGGAACTTGCGGTACATGCGGGGGCAGATTCCGAGGTTCGGGAGTTGGCAGCTCGGCGTGCTCTGGACCAGCTTGACGACACGGAGCAGCTCTTCGGCTCCGTCCTGGGGCTGAGCCGCAGGGACGCAGTCGGCTAGCCCGGAGCCGGCACCAGAAAGCGCAGCGTCACCCATCAGCGCTCAGGACCGACTGGCGCTTTAGGAATGCAGGGCCACCCATGAACGCGGTTGAAGCACGCCTGGACTTCATCCGGGGCAACGTCGCCCCGAAAAGCCACAATGCGCGCACGATTGCTGCGCTTGCGAGCAATCCCGGCTGCGCCCGGCGGGCTGTCCTTGACGCGGCGGGGGCCGATAAGCAGCGGCTCGCGGCTTATCTCGGGTATCCCGCGCCGTTCGGGCAGTCGCAATTCGCGCTCGGGCGCGGCGTCGCGTTCGAGGCCCAGGTGAAGGCAAACGGATGCGCCGAACTGCTGACGCTGCTCCGGGAGCACCTGGGACTGCCCATTCCCGAGGTGTCCTACGACAACCTCGATGACGTCGGCGGCCAGACGGGCCTGCCGATCAGGCATGCCAGGACCAGGTCGCTGCTGTCGCGGGCGGCCGGCATGCCGTCGGAGGCCGGGACGCTTTTCGACCATCCGCTGCTGCAGCTTCGGGTCGGCGGCCGGCCGGTGTACCTGGAGCCTGACCTGATCGCGTTCCAGGCTGGGCGGGACGTTCCACGTGGTGGAGATCAAGTCGTTCTCGGTGATCGACGGTCAGGCGGATGGTGACAAGGTGGCGGCGGCGGTGATTCAGTCCGCCGTCTACGTGCTCGCGCTGCGGGACCTGCTCGCCGAGTTCGGCAGCGGCGCCGAGGCCGTCTCCGACACGGTCGTGCTGGTCTGCCCCGAGAACTTCTCCAACAAGCCGACGGCGGCGCTGCTGGACGTGCGCAGGCAGCTCACCGTGCTGCGGCGGCAGCTTTCGCGGCTGGCCGGGATCGAGTCGCTGCTGGAGGCGCTGCCTGCGGGACTGACGTTCACCCTGGACGTCGACTCCCGTGGCGTGCCTGGCCGTTCCCCGGATTCGGTCGGGGATTCGGTTCGGATGGTCGATGCCCGGTATGCGCCGGACTGCCTGGCGCGCTGCGAGCTGTGTTATTTCTGCCGGGCGGAGTCACGCGGGCGCACCGAGTCGCTGGGCCGGGAAGTCAGGGACGAGCTTGGCGCCATCGACGACATCGCGGTCGTGCTCGGCCTGGCTGACGGCTCGCTGACACCTGCCGATGACCAGCTCGAAGCTGCCGAGCTGCTGCGCACGGCGGCCAGGCTGCGCCGGGAATCCCTTGGCGGTGCGGCGTGAGCACGCTGCGGGCGCTTGCCAGAGCCCAGGCTGTCGAGGCTGGGATTGCGCAGCCGGTGACGACCGTCCGGCATGTGCATCTGGCCGGCCTGCCGCTCGTGCTGGTCGCCCTGACTCTGGCCGGCGAGGCGAACGCGCCGCTGGCGGTGATGGTGGGCGACGACCCTGAGTCAGCCCGGCTGCTGGTCGTCAGCCAGCCGCGCAGCCGTGAGGAGAGGTTCGCGTTCGCCGCGCAGCTGGGGGAGATCGTCGTGGGTCATCTCAGTGCCTGCGGCGGCGCGATCCAGGCGATGGCCTCTGGTGACGGCATGGGGGCAGGCGAGCCGTTCAGACTGAAGGATTTTCAGTTGATTGTGCCGAACCAGGCCACGATCGGCTTCCTGCGCCTGCTCGGGAGGTCGACTCGGTTCAGGCGGCCGAACGGCGAGTACCCGGTCGACCCGGTCGTGCCCGTGCTCGGGCGGTGGCTGACCTTCCTCGCCGGGCAGGCTGAGGTGCCGGGCTCGTGCCTGGTGCTCGCCGCGACCGACGCGCTCGCGCTGCACTGGGCGAGCGGGCAGAGCCAGGTCGAGGACCAGAACCTGGCCGCGCTGCTGGGCTGGATCGACCCGCCCGCCGGGCTGACCGGCGCTGAAGCGGCCGCCGTCGCGGAGGACCCGCTGACCTGGCCGCCGCTGGCCCGGCCACGGACCCGACCTTCGACAACGAGGTGCTCGCGCCGCTGATCAGGGCGTGCGGACGCCCCGGAATGAGCTCTGGGCAGCGGCAGTCCGCTCTGAGATCTATGAGGAACGCACTCGCCGGGCAACTCGACCCGGCCTGGCGACTCACCTGGCGGGCTATCGAGTTGGTGCGCGCCCTGCCGCCCGGGGAACGGGTGCCGGGGCGGTGGGAGCGGGACCAGGATGAGTTCGTCAGGTACGCGGAGTACCTGAGGAACGACAGGCTAGCGCTCGCAGTTGCTGCGCTTAGAAAAGACTTGTCCGGGACCGACCAAAGACCGGTCCCGGACAGCGACGGAGCCGCGACCGGAGTCGCGGAGTCTGAGCTTGGGGCTGAGCTGGGCACTCTCAACGTTCCCTCTCCAATGGAGCCGCCGCGTCGTCACCCTACCGGGACGTCTGTGGTAGCGACCCACCACAGAGTTGATAACTTCGGGAACGTTGAAAGTAAAAAGACTGCTAACCTTCGGTGCCATGCCCCGACACCGCAGACGCCGCAACAGTTGGCTCGACACGATCGGACACCTCGTCGCCAGAGCGACGGAAGACTCCGACGCTTGCTGTCGCCTCGCCCTGCTAACGGTTGTAGTGATCATGACCGTCGGATGGGCCTGTCTGCTCGACGCGAGGGTTATCGAGCGCGTCGCGACCATCGTGTCGATGGCCCTCCGTCCCTGACTAACTTCCGACCCGTATTGCTACGCATCAGAGGAAATGGATGAAATCGTTCGACGAATTCTTCGCTCAGGCCACGGCGAACGCGCCGCATGGATACCAGTCGCGGCTGGCTCGGGACGGGCTGCCTGCGGTTGTGCAGGCGCCGACCGGGGCCGGGCAAGACCGGGATCGTGCTGGCTTGGTTGTGGCGCAGGCTGCATGGGCCTGATCGGAGCGGCGACGCCGCGCCGGCTGGTTTACGCGCTGCCGCAGCGGAGCCTGGTCGAGCAGGTGGCCGGCGAGGTCGACCAGCTGGCTTGAGCGGCTTGGGCTTGCTGACAAGGTCGCGCTGCATGTCGTGATGGGCGGCGACGGCGCGAGCCAGTGGCAGTGGCGGCAGGACATGCAAGTTCCGGCGATCGTGATCGGCACCGTGGATTCGCTGGTCTCCAAGGCGCTCAACCGGGGTTACGGGATCGGCCGGGCGGTCTTTCCTGTCGACTTCGCGCTGGTCAGCAATGGCGCGCACTGGGTGATTGATGAGATTCAGCTGTGCCCGGAGTCGACGCTACGTTGCGGCAGCTCGCGGCCTTTGCGCGGTCGCTCGGGACAGCTGAGCCGTTCGGGCTGACCTGCATGTCGGCGACGGTGTCGGAGTCGCTGCTGGTGCACGGTGGACAATCCGGCGCTGGCGCAGGGCGACGTGCTGGCGAATCGAGCCGGAGGAGCGGGTCGGTGAGCTGGCGGTCAGGCTCGGGGCGAGCCGCGCCGTGCGGCGGCTGGAGGCTGAGCCGGGTGATTATCGGGCTGTTGCGCAGGTTTGCGGCTGAGCGGCACCGGCCGGGGACGCTGACGCTCGTCGTGCTGAACACGGTTGACGCGGCGCGGAAGGTGTATGCGGCGATGCCGAAGGTCGATGCGGTCGTGACGCTGGTCCACTCGCGGTTCCGCGGTCATGAGCGGGCAAGCGCTGGCCCGCAAGGTAGCGAGCCGAGCCGGAAGGTGCTGGGCACATCGTGGTCGCGACCCAGGTGGTCGAGGCCGGGCTTGATCTCAACGCCGCCCTGCTGGTGACCGAGGCCGCGCCCTGGCCGAGCGTGGTGCAGCGGGCCGGGCGCTGCAACCGGACCGGGCAGGTCTGGACGGCGCTGAGCTGTGGTGGATACCGCCAGCCAGGCATCAGCCGTACGAGGAAGCAGACATCGCAGCGTCGGTCGCTGAGCTTGACGAGCTGGAGGGCGAGTCGGTGACCAGCGAGGATCTGCTCGGTCACGACGTGGCGGTCACCGAGCCGGCGGTCGCGGTGCTGCGCCGGCCCGACCTGATCGGGCTCTTCGATACCGCGCCTGACCTGAGCGGCGCCGATCTTGACGTCGCGCCGTACGTCCGCGACGCGGACGAGCTGGACGCGCAGCTGATCTGGGCGACCTGGACGCCGGAACCGGTCGACGGCCGGCCAGCGACCGACGGCCGGCCGCCGCGGATGCCAAGGCACCGCCTGGTGAATGGCGATGCCGGGCGCCGCTGGGCGAGGTCGCCGCTGCTCGCGAAGCGAGTTGCTGTCTGGCGGATCGACCAGGCGGCCGGCCGCTGGACGCGGGTGACCGCGGGCAGAGTCGGGCGAGGCCAGGCGAGGTCTGCTCGTTGCGGCGGCCGACGGCGGATATGACCCGTTGACAGGATTTGACCCGTCCGCGAAGCGATCGGTTGCCGACTGCCCGTCCCTGGATCCGGTTGTCGAGCCTGGCGGCTGGCGCGGAGGACACGTACGCGGCCGATTCAGCCAGCGTCGCCCAGCGCGACTGGTTGTCCTTGCAGCAGCACAGCGAGGACACCCGTGACCAGGCCGCTGCCTTGCTTGAGCGGCTCGGGCCCGGACTGCCCGAGCGGGCAGGGCGCGCGGTCGTCGTGCGCCGCGTACCTGCACGATGCCGGCAAGGCGCACAAGATCTGGCAGGACGCGCTTGTGCGAACTGGCTGAGTCGGTGACCGGAGCAGGATCGAGGCGGGCCGGCCGTGGGCGAAGTCTGGGCAGTGACGGGCCGGCTTGGTTTCGCGGGCGGCGTGCCGTTCCGGCACGAACTGGCATCGCTGCTGCTGATCGACGGTCCGCTGCGCGGGCTGGTCGATGGCGCAGCCGATCCTGATCTGGTCCGGTATCTGGTGCTCGCTCATCACGGCAAGCTGCGCGTCCAGGTCCGTGACCCCGCCGAGGCCTCGAGCGGGCGTGCTGCTCGGGCTGGAGCACGGCGCTGTCTGGCCGGTGCCAGCCGCTGCTCGGCCAGCCCGGATCCGAGCTGACCGTGGACCTGGAGCCGTTCGGCCTGGGTGGCGACCGTTCGTGGACCCGGACGGCACTGGCTCTGCGTGACCGGTACGGGCCGTTCGTGCTCGCCTATCTGGAGACTCTGGTGCGAGTCGCTGACTGGCGCGCGAGCGCCGGAGCGGATCGGCGCGTGATGACTGTGACGCAGGGCACGGTGCAGGCAGGTGCTCGCCGGACTGCGGCCGGAGCCGCTGGCCAGCTATCTGGCCGGGCTTGGCCTGATCCGGCTGATCGGGGCAGGCTGATCCAGCCTCGACTTTCGCCTGGAACGCGGACGGGCTGGTCGTCGAGACTTCGATCACGGACCTGGCGGCCTGGCTGGCCGGGAGTACGTGCCCACGCCCGTGCTCAGCCCGTGGAACGGCGGCAGCGGGTTCGGGGCCAAGGACGTCGAGCCGAAGAGGCGGCTGGCCAGGCTGCTGGGAGATCCCTCGCCTAGGCTCGCGCACTTCCGGGCGGCTGCTGACGCAGCGAACGCGGTTCTTGCGGCGAGGACAGGCCGCTGGATGGATCGCGGCTGACGGCAAGCGAGACAAGCAGCGGCTGGTGCAGGAGTTCCGCAACCGCTGTCCCGAGTCGCTGCTGCCGTGGATTGATGCGTGCGTGGTGCTCGCGGAGGACCGGGCCTTTTTCCCGCCGTTGCTGGGGACCGGAGGCAATGACGGCCGGCTGGATTTCTCCACGAATTTTCATGAGCAGCTGCTCGTCGTCCTTGACCCGTCGCCTGCGGGCCAGAGGCGGTCACATGCGTCGGCGCGGGACCTGCTCGCAGGCTCGGAGACCGAGCGGCTGGCCGGAGCACCGGTCGGCCAGTTCGATCCGGCCGGAACGGGCGGGCAGGCGTCGTCGCCGTTACGGTGCGGCTGCCGTCGCTGGTAAATCCGTGGAAGTACGTCCTGCTCGTGGAAGGGGCGCTGCTGTTCGCCTCCGGGCACGACGCGACGGCACCAGCACGCGGCCGGCCGGGCGGCGATGCCGTTCACCGTGTCCTATTCGCCCGACGGATCGGTGAGCGGTGCGGCCGGCGAGGAATCTCGCGGCGAGGTGTGGGCGCCGGTGTGGTCGAGCCCGTTCACCCTGGCCGAGGTCAGCCAGCTTTTCGGCGAGGCCCGCGCTGCCTGGCGCGGACGGCCTGCGCAGCGCGCCGTCGACTTCTATGCGGCGACCAGGGCCCTGGGGGTCGCCAGGGGCGTCACCGAGTTCGCCAGGTACGGACTCCAGCAGCGCAACGGGCTGGCCTTCGTCGCGGTGCCGCTTGACCGGGTTCAGGTCGTGGACAAGCCTCATGTGCGGCTCGCGGCCCGGATCGAGGACTGGGTGTCGTGGCTGCCCCGCGCTGAGGCGTCACGGACGGTCGGCACGGCGCTGCGCCGCTTCGAGGCCGCTCACTTGCGGTACGCGCGGGAAGGCGACTCGCTTACGCTGCGGGATCTGCTGGCGGCTCTGACGTCGCTGGAGCAGGCGGTCGGCCGTAGCGGGCGGATGCGCGACCAGGTTCGGGTGCGGCGGGCCACCGGCGGCCTGGGATTTCCTCGGCGTGCTCGCTGACGGTCGTGAGTGCCGCGAGTTGCGCCTTGCCGTCGGCATCGCCTCCTGCATCGCCGGGCGGGGTACCGGAGCGCGGAGCATGCGGCAGCTTGCTGCTGCCGGTCGATCCAGGTGACCGGCACGACCCCAAGCACCGTGACGGCCGCTGGCGAGACGCTCCGGTAGTGCCCGGCTTCGGGATCAGGCCGCTGCGGCAAGTGCTGGCAGATGTCCTCGATCTGGCGCAGCCGGACAGCCAGCGACGACTTCAGCGCTGAGGTCTGATGTCGTGTTCCGGGGCGTGCCGACGTTCCGGCGGGGCATCGCCGTGCCTGCGAGCGACTTGCATGCACTGGCCGTTGACCCGGCCATTGGCGGGGACTCGTTGCTCGACGACGACCTGCTCTCAGTCTGGCTGAGGGCCTGCCTCGCCCTTGACTGGCGAGGAGTGCGTCACGAGTGGACGGCTCCTGCGGGCCGGTCGTGCTCAACCCGGCCCTTGCTCTGCTGCACGCCCTCGCTGCAGGCATTCCAGCCGGGGACCGGCGCATCGGTGTCGCAGCTGGCGACTGGGACCCGACTGGGCGGCTCGGCTGGCGTCGGGCCAGGTGACCTCGGTCCAGGTCGATGCCGTCGCGCCGGCTGCGGCAGGCGGGCTGGGAGGGAGTCGCACCGCCCAGCCGGACGGCACCTGCGACAGCCAGTCATCAAGCCCTCGGTATCGCCATGGCGGCAGCGCTTGTGCCGCGCTGCGCCCGCCCGCTCACGACGCTCGGACACTGCGCAAGAGAGATCAGCGCTACCTCGGCCGACTCCGGCTCCGGCAACGCGGCGTCGGCCAGCTCAACGGAACACGTCCTATCCCCCGAATTGAAAGAGGAACTGTCATGAACGCACGCCGTACCGTCCTCGAGGTCGACCTGGAGCCATTCGCCGGGCGCCGGTTCCAGCCCACCGGATTTCCCGACCTCGGCGCGGCGGAATTTGACGTGGC
Organism: uncultured Actinomycetota bacterium; assembly: GCA_963737865.1. Taxonomy (GTDB): domain Bacteria; phylum Actinomycetota; class Actinomycetes; order Streptosporangiales; family Streptosporangiaceae; genus Chersky-822. The sequence goes on from CAVTUG010000004.1 coordinate 518,230, forward strand.
TGACGGCACCAAGGCGCTGCTGGTAGAGTCCGCGCAGTCCATGGCGAACCGGCTTGAAGCCACGACCTGGGATGACGCCCGCGCAGACCAGGTCGAGGCGCTTGCGGCGCTGCCCGTATGTGCGCGTCGTGAGCCCTGATGGCGAGTTCCTGTCCTCCAGCCGCCTGGAAGCCCACCGGCTGGCCTCTGCCTACGTCATGCAGGGCAAGGTCGCCGGCGTGGAGGGCAAGAAGTGGATGCTCGGACAGGCTTGGCCTGGTCGCGGGCCGTCCGCTGGACTACCGTGCCGTGGCCCGGGCCTGTTTCATGCTCGATCCAGTGTCGCTGGTGCATGGCGTGTTCTTCGCCCGCAAGGAATGGCCCTGGCAGCCGAAGATCGCCCGCGCCGTCACCAGCTTCATCGAGGCGTACCAGGTCATCCCGGCTGTCAGCGGCGGAGTCAAGCGGGACTCGGTCGTCAACGACGGCAAGGAAGGCGCTACCTCCGAGGGGTACGGCATGGTGCCCTATCACCGGGTGGAGTACACCGCCGGCACGATCACCGCCTACTTCACCGTCGATCATCAGCAGTTCCGCTCGTACGGACTGTCTCAGCCGGCGACCGCGCCTGCTGGAAGCACTGGCGGACTTCGAGATCGCATCGCTGCTCGAAGGAGGACTGCGGTTGCGCACCGCATGCGACTTCGCCGTGAAGTCGGTGCGCGGAGACCTGCCTGACTCCCAGGACGCGGCCACCCGGATCGCCAAGCTGGCTGCTGACTGCGCAGCCGAACTCGGGCCCGATTACTGAAGTAGAGCATTCGGGCCGGTCCGGCAAGGCGGGCTGACATGGCAACGACGATCGCGATCCGGTTCCCGCTCGGGCGGTATCACGCCACGCCCTGGGACCGCAGCGCTAACGAAGGTGCCACAGAGTGGCCGCCATCGCCCTGGCGGCTCCTTCGCGCCCTAGTAGCGACCTGGTACACCCGCTGGCCGGACTTGCCCGCAGCCGAACTCGACGCACTGCTCGATGCGCTCGGTGATCCGCCTTCGTACCGGACCCCGCCGTCTGCGTCTGCCCACTCGCGGCACTACCTCCCGGATCTGGACCACAGTAAGGGCGAGACAGGCGGCACTGCTCTGACGCTCGACGCGTTCCTGTCGGTACCGAAATCAGAGGAACTGCTGGTCCGCTGGGAAACTGACCTGCCGATAGCCCAGCGCGAGGTGCTCGCAAAGCTGGTCGAGCTGCTGCCCTACATCGGCAGGGCAGATTCGGTCTGTGACGCGAGGCTGCTCGACGTCGACGAGGCACCCGACAGCACCTGGTGGCAGCCGGGAACGGCCGGGAGCAGACAGGCGCGGCTGCTGGCTGCCAGCCGCCCCGTCAGCAGGCCGGCGCTGGAGATCTCGACAGTTGACGTGCGGCGCAGTCGCCACACACTGCCGCTCGGCAGCGAGTTCGTGCCGTACTCGACCTACGGCCGCCCACTGGTGCAGCCTTGGCCAAAGACGGAGACACCCAGCGTCGAAGCGCTACGGTTCGCAGTCACCGGCACTGCGCCGCTGCTATCGGCGAACGGAGTATTGCTGGCGGACGAAGCACATCGAATTGGCGGCGGTCTACTTGAGTCGCGCAAGATCGATGATGCGCGGCGGCGGCTGCTGCTGGGAACCGACGGTGCCGCATCGGGACACCAGCATGCGCACTGGATACCCATCGCGGACAGTGACCGGCGCGGGGCAGCGGTCCGATCACTGGTCTTGTGGGTGCCGTGCAGGCTGCTCCCATCTGAGGTCGCGACGATCATCGAGCTGCGCGAGATGTCCGGCAAGCGTGGCCGCCGCGCGGCCGGAGGAAGCTACGAAGTCCCCGGCTTCCCTGAAACTCGGCTGCTCTTCCAGGCCGCCGGCACCATCGACCAGGTCGCGCCGGAGCTGGCCAGGCCGGCTCGGCGATGGCGCAGCCTGACTCCTTACCTGCCGGTCCGCCATCGCAAAGCCGAGTCGCTCGGTGACTACCTGACTAGCGACATCACGGCCGAGCTCGGGTACCGCGACCAGTTCAGAGATGTGGCGGCGCCCGTCGTCACGGCTACCGACACTGACTGGAAATTGCCTGACCGGTGGTCACGCGAATTCCGGCGGTACCGGCTGCGCGAGCGCCTGGGTAACGCCCGGCCCGGACTTGGGCTCCGGCTCGAATTCGCGCAGGAGGTTCGGGGGCCGCTCTTGCTCGGGCAGCTCAGTCACTTCGGATACGGGATCTTCGTCCCTGAGCCGACATGACGGTCACTGAGCTGCCGGAGCTGGTGCCGGCGCGGTTACTCAATGACAATCGGTGCACGGACTCGCGATCGCATGTATCGTCGCAGGCCGTATGGCTCACAGCTGCAAGCTGTCGCTCCGCTCCTTCGGGAGCGGCTCCATTGTGGTGGCAACGTGCAGGTGACCGCTCAGGCGATGCGCGGCGTCGCTCCGCTCTTTCGGGAGCGGCTCCATTGCGGCGGAGAAGACTGGAAGCAGGAGCGCGTACGGGTCCACTGGTCGTTCCGCTCCTTCAGGCGACCCCATTGCGGCGCGATGTCCTCAAGATCGTAAGACTGCGTACTGGATCGAATCTTGGCCTCCACGGGATTGCCTGATGGAACGTGATGCTGAGGATCCGGCAGACCACCGTCGCCGCGCGCGGCCAGCTCGATGCGCCGCGACGGATGATCTCGGGCAAGATCAGGAACTGCCGCGTGCTGCTCCGACGTAACGGCGCGAGCCCGCCGCCAAAGTGGTGGCGCAGCTCGGCGAGCTGGCCAGGAGGGCCGCAGAGACAGACTCGGCGGCCGAGTTGCTCGGAGTCGAGGGAGCGGCGGCGCGGCTGTACTTCGAGGCATTCCCGCAGCTTGTCGGCAGAGCGGAGGAACTGCCCGGACCGGTGTTTACCGGTCTGCGTAACAGGCGTCCGCCGGCAGATGCGATCAACTGCCTGCTTTCGTTCTGCTATGGGCTATTGACCAAGGAAGTGCTCGCCGCTTGCCTGGTCGTGGGCTTCGACCCGTACATCGGGCTCTTTCACCGGCCTCGATTCGGCCGGCCTGCGCTGGTGCTGGATCTGGCGGAGGAGTTCAGGCCGCTGCTCGCGGATTCGACGGTGCTTACATTGGTTAACAATCGCGAGGTTGGGGTTTCCGATTTCGTGGTGCGGGCCGGGGCCGTGACGCTGACGCCTGGCGGGCGGAAGGCCGTCATCCGGGCGTGGGAGCGGCGAATGAGTACGCAGATGCGGCATCCGATGTTTGGCTACACGGTGAGCTACCGGCGTGCAGTGGAGTTGCAGGCTCGGATTCTGGCAGCGCATCTGATCGGCGAGCTGGCGGAGTACGAGCCGCTGGTGACGAGGTAACGATGGCTCGGCGGCGCTATCTGGTGGCCTATGACATTCGCGAGGACCGTCGGCTGCGAAGCGTGGCTACGTGCGTCGAGGGCTATGGAGAGCGCATTCAGTACTCGGTGTTCATCTGCGATCTGTCTGATGAGGAAGCCGTACTTCTGCGCAGCGACATCGAGGTCCGGATCAAGAAGTCTGAGGACAGCGTCATGATCATCGATCTGGGCCGGGCGGGTGACTCAAGCCGGTTCCTGTTCCTCGGACATCATGAGAAGCTTCCGGTGTCGAGCGCGGTCATTGTCTGATGTCTCCTGGCCGCGAGCGCTCTGGTGGTGAGTCCGATCCCGGTGAGCGCTCGCGTGCTGGTCAGGGCTGTTTTTTGCATCTTGACAACTCCATAGTGGTCGGAGATATCGCGACGGTCGGGCAGGCGCTCGCGATCGCGTGTATCGTCGCAGGTCAGATGGCCCGTTTTTCGCGAGCCGTCGCTCCGCTCCTTCGGGAGCGGCTCCATTGCGGCCGTGGCGCACCGCAGGCGCTCGGCTGACATGAGGGGCTGGGCGGTCGCTCCGCTCCTTCGGGAGCGGCTCCATTGCGGCGAGTCGAGTTCGCAGAGCCGGCACAGGATGTGGCGGAGTCGCTCCGCTCCTTCGGGAGCGGCTCCATTGCGGCCATATCGGCAAATCCCGGTTTCGGCCAGCCGAAAACCACAAGTCGCTCCGCTCCTTCGGGAGCGGCTCCATTGCGGCGACAGGGACCGCGCGGGCTGCTGGGCCGTCATCGCCGAGGTCGCTCCGCTCCTTCGGGAGCGGCTCCATTGCGGCACGGCCTCCAACCCTTCATCCAGCCGGCCCGCTCGGTCGCTCCGCTCCTTCGGGAGCGGCTCCATTGCGGCTTCTTCTGCCTGCCGGCGCTCGCGGTGGTCTGCTCCGTCGCTCCGCTCCTTCGGGAGCGGCTCCATTGCGGCAGTTGTTGATCCGGCCGAGCGTGTGATGCGTGCCGGGTGCCCGTCGCTCCGCTCCTTCGGGAGCGGCTCCATTGCGGCGGCTAAACACGGCTTGCACGGCATGTATGTCTCTGCTGAGTCGCTCCGCTCCTTCGGGAGCGGCTCCATTGCGGCTAGGCCATCCTGGCCTGCGAGCGCGACAGGAAATCCGTCGCTCCGCTCCTTCGGGAGCGGCTCCATTGCGGCGGTTAGGAGTAGCGATTGCCCCTAGTTGTTCCTTCCGTCGCTCCGCTCCTTCGGGAGCGGCTCCATTGCGGCGTTGCGCAGTACGCGTGACAGGGTGACGGGGCTCCGTCGCTCCGCTCCTTCGGGAGCGGCTCCATTGCGGCGAACTCGCCTACCGGCCATATGGTGCGGCTGTCGAGGTCGCTCCGCTCCTTCGGGAGCGGCTCCATTGCGGCTCGTACCCCCGTTCTAACCTTGCCGCTGACCTGCAAGTCGCTCCGCTCCTTCGGGAGCGGCTCCATTGCGGCCCCTTGATCGCCTTGAGCTGGCTGTCGGTGTACTGGCCGGTCGCTCCGCTCCTTCGGGAGCGGCTCCATTGCGGCGCTGACCGGGCCGACGACATGGCGGCACACGTCGCTGTCGCTCCGCTCCTTCGGGAGCGGCTCCATTGCGGCGTGTTGTTCGCGGTGAACAGCCACCCCTGGCCCTGCAGTCGCTCCGCTCCTTCGGGAGCGGCTCCATTGCGGCACGCTGGCGACCTCGGGCCAGCCGAGCAGCGGGATGCTGGTCGCTCCGCTCCTTCGGGAGCGGCTCCATTGCGGCAGACCGACGCTCAGGCGCGCGGCAAGGGCCTGCCGAGGTCGCTCCGCTCCTTCGGGAGCGGCTCCATTGCGGCCTTGATAGCCGGGCAAGGAGCCGGGCATACGCCAGGGGTCGCTCCGCTCCTTCGGGAGCGGCTCCATTGCGGCCCGTTGATGCTATCCGGGCGAGTGCTCGGATAGCTGCACGGGTCGCTCCGCTCCTTCGGGAGCGGCTCCATTGCGGCCGGCACCAGCACCGGGCCATTACCGGGTCGGTGGCGTCCGTCGCTCCGCTCCTTCGGGAGCGGCTCCATTGCGGCAGCTTGATCGCGACGTGCGGCTCCGCCGTGACGCCCCAGTCGCTCCGCTCCTTCGGGAGCGGCTCCATTGCGGCATGATGCGCAAGACCTGCGCCGCCTACCACGTCGTCCCGTCGCTCCGCTCCTTCGGGAGCGGCTCCATTGCGGCGCAGGAGATGCGCCACGGCGGTCGCGATCGTCACGGCGTCGCTCCGCTCCTTCGGGAGCGGCTCCATTGCGGCACCCGGGCGACACCGGACGGCCAGGTCATCATGACCAGTCGCTCCGCTCCTTCGGGAGCGGCTCCATTGCGGCTCGGGCTGCCGCTGCTGCTCCCCGGCCTGGGGGGTGCCGGTCGCTCCGCTCCTTCGGGAGCGGCTCCATTGCGGCCTCGCCGGCACCGTTAGCCGCACCTGCGAACTGTGGAGTCGCTCCGCTCCTTCGGGAGCGGCTCCATTGCGGCATGCTGACAACCCAACCCGTCTTAGGTGCAAGATCGTCGCTCCGCTCCTTCGGGAGCGGCTCCATTGCGGCGGTCACAGGGATATCGAGGCATCCGACGAACCTGAGTCGCTCCGCTCCTTCGGGAGCGGCTCCATTGCGGCCTTGCACACGTCGGGCACTTACCATTCCGCTCAAAGGTCGCTCCGCTCCTTCGGGAGCGGCTCCATTGCGGCGCGGTGGCAGCGTGACAAGCAATAACACCGTCGCATCGTCGCTCCGCTCCTTCGGGAGCGGCTCCATTGCGGCTCGAACACGGCGCAGAACCCGACCAGCGGCGCCTACGGGTCGCTCCGCTCCTTCGGGAGCGGCTCCATTGCGGCCTCAGCAGAGGAAGGCCCGCCCGGGTGTCGAGAAAGGCGTCGCTCCGCTCCTTCGGGAGCGGCTCCATTGCGGCCAGTCGCTGGATGCCTCGGGCACCCCGTTCCCGCTCGGCGGCGGGGAGGTCGCTCCGCTCCTTCGGGAGCGGCTCCATTGCGGCGCCGGCACCGACTGCGAGCCGACCCGGGACGCGATCGGTCGCTCCGCTCCTTCGGGAGCGGCTCCATTGCGGCGATATGCTTCTGGCTGTTCGGATTGATGCCTTTACCGTTGTCGCTCCGCTCCTTCGGGAGCGGCTCCATTGCGGCATGATGCCACCGCTCGCCGAAGAACTCAGCCCGGCTGTCGCTCCGCTCCTTCGGGAGCGGCTCCATTGCGGCAGCAGTAAGTTGGCGTTCGCGGCATGACCAGCGAAGTCGCTCCGCTCCTTCGGGAGCGGCTCCATTGCGGCAGGGCCATGCCGAACTGGTGGAGGATCTTGCTGACGCCGTCGCTCCGCTCCTTCGGGAGCGGCTCCATTGCGGCGCCCGTGCTGGCACGCGGCGGCGTGGCTCGCGGCTTCGTCGCTCCGCTCCTTCGGGAGCGGCTCCATTGCGGCCAGGTGTGCTCCTGCACCGGCTGCCAGATCGCACGCAGTCGCTCCGCTCCTTCGGGAGCGGCTCCATTGCGGCCCCAGATTGGTCCAGAAGCTGGCACCCCCAGCGGTGTGTCGCTCCGCTCCTTCGGGAGCGGCTCCATTGCGGCACGAACGATAATCCGGCGAGCAGCGAGTATGTTGCGGTCGCTCCGCTCCTTCGGGAGCGGCTCCATTGCGGCAACGTGAAAGACAACGTTGCGGCGATAGTGATGAAATACGTCGCTCCGCTCCTTCGGGAGCGGCTCCATTGCGGCTATGACGGACTCGGGCGTGCACGGATGCGTCAGTGGCGTCGCTCCGCTCCTTCGGGAGCGGCTCCATTGCGGCGTTCACTCTCGGACGCGCCAACTCACACATGACACGAGTCGCTCCGCTCCTTCGGGAGCGGCTCCATTGCGGCCCGGTCCCTAGAGGTCCCTGCATTCCCTTGTAAGCATTCTCAGCGTCGCTCCGCTCCTTCGGGAGCGGCTCCATTGCGGCGGCACGCTGGCGGTTGCCGAGGTCGGCGCGTGGGTGACGGTCGCTCCGCTCCTTCGGGAGCGGCTCCATTGCGGCTGACTGGCTACCGAACAGGAGGCGGGCCGCGCAACGTCGTCGCTCCGCTCCTTCGGGAGCGGCTCCATTGCGGCAACACGCCGCACCGACTTACCCTCGCCACGAGTTTCCGGTCGCTCCGCTCCTTCGGGAGCGGCTCCATTGCGGCCTTGGCTGGCGTCTCAAGGTCGTACGGGTGCAGGTTACGTCGCTCCGCTCCTTCGGGAGCGGCTCCATTGCGGCAACGACGACGCTGACGGGTCCACGATCACGTACTGCGGCTGTCGCTCCGCTCCTTCGGGAGCGGCTCCATTGCGGCGTGTCCGTCCAGTCCTCCTTAATGACCTCGAAGCCGTCGCTCCGCTCCTTCGGGAGCGGCTCCATTGCGGCCCGTGGCGCGGCCTGGCGCCGGGCTTGGGGATCATGGCGTCGTCGCTCCGCTCCTTCGGGAGCGGCTCCATTGCGGCCAGGGATCTCGCGTGCTGTCGAGGCCGAACTGGCCGGACAGGTCGCTCCGCTCCTTCGGGAGCGGCTCCATTGCGGCCGGCAAAGGCGGAAACCATCGAGGCAGAGCGCACCGCGGTCGCTCCGCTCCTTCGGGAGCGGCTCCATTGCGGCGTGAACTGGTCAGACATGACTGGCAAGGCGCGTATCCGTCGCTCCGCTCCTTCGGGAGCGGCTCCATTGCGGCGTGGCTCCGGCGATCGCGGCGAACGTGAGGGCGCTGGTCGCTCCGCTCCTTCGGGAGCGGCTCCATTGCGGCAGGATCGCGGGCGGCGTGCGAAAGCGCTTCGTCGTGGTCGCTCCGCTCCTTCGGGAGCGGCTCCATTGCGGCGCTCTTCCTCGTCCGCGAGGACATCGGCGGTGACCTGGATGTCGCTCCGCTCCTTCGGGAGCGGCTCCATTGCGGCGGGATTACCCGGTCAGTGTCCGCGTGCGGCAGCGATGTCGCTCCGCTCCTTCGGGAGCGGCTCCATTGCGGCCAGGCTGTGACCGGCATGCCGGAGCCGCTTCGCTCGGGTCGCTCCGCTCCTTCGGGAGCGGTTCCATTGCGGCAGCAGCGGACGGCCATTGGTGTCCGTCTGGCCGCGAGGTCGCTCCGCTCCTTCGGGAGCGGCTCCATTGCGGCCCAGCAGTAACAGCCCGGAAGTCTCGCCGTTGTCGAGGGTCGCTCCGCTCCTTCGGGAGCGGCTCCATTGCGGCTTCTGGTCTTCCTCGCTGAGCACCGCGCTGGCCCAGGTCGCTCCGCTCCTTCGGGAGCGGCTCCATTGCGGCGCGTGCTGGGCCGACGCCGGTCTCGGGAAGACGCCGGTCGCTCCGCTCCTTCGGGAGCGGCTCCATTGCGGCCAGCTCGTCGGTCTTCCTGTCCAGGCCGTCCGTCGCAGGTCGCTCCGCTCCTTCGGGAGCGGCTCCATTGCGGCGAGGTCGTCACCGAGCGGACCGCCCTGTTCGTCTAGTCGCTCCGCTCCTTCGGGAGCGGCTCCATTGCGGCACTCCGGAGGCGTGACCGGCGGCCCGTTCCAGGCGGGTCGCTCCGCTCCTTCGGGAGCGGCTCCATTGCGGCCAGGTCCAGAACTCGCTGCTGGTCCGCGCCGGGACCGGCCGTCGCTCCGCTCCTTCGGGAGCGGCTCCATTGCGGCGCTAATTGCGCGCGACGGCCCGGGTCCTGGACGACTTGTCGCTCCGCTCCTTCGGGAGCGGCTCCATTGCGGCAATGCACCAGACGAAAAGACGCTGGTGTCCTTGTGGAGTCGCTCCGCTCCTTCGGGAGCGGCTCCATTGCGGCACGTAAATCAGGCCCGCAAGCTCGGCAGCCTCAAAGTCGCTCCGCTCCTTCGGGGCGGCTCCATTGCGGCATGAACGAGGCGTACCTATGAAGAAGCCCAAGAAGCCGCGTCGCTCCGCTCCTTCGGGAGCGGCTCCATTGCGGCAGGCTTACGATCAGCCTCCGGCAACCCTTGACGGTAGTCGCTCCGCTCCTTCGGGAGCGGCTCCATTGAGGCGTGTCTAGGGGCAGATCACAGCGGCAGTCCTTCCGGTGCGGGGTCGCTCCGCTCCTTCGGGAGCGGCTCCATTGAGGCCCCGGAGTGGTCCACAAGTGCTTGGTGTACTCCTTGGTCGCTCCGCTCCTTCGGGAGCGGCTCCATTGAGGCAGGTCACGACCGATACTGTCGCCGGATTCACGGCCGCGTCGCTCCGCTCCTTCGGGAGCGGCTCCATCGAGGCCAAAAACCAACCTCAAAAACCAGGTTGTAAGGTCGCTCCGCTCCTTCGGTAGCGGCTCCATTGAGGCCCGATCACGACATGCAGGCGCGCCTTCCGGTCGCCGACGTCGTCGCTCCGCTCCTTCGGGAGCAGCTCCATTGAGGCCGAGATTGTGCGACCGCAGAAAAGCGGCAAGAGTCCGTGTCGCTCCGCTCCTTCGGGAGCGGCTCCATTGAGGCTCGAGTCTGACTAGCGAAGTGGAACACATGTCGCTGGCGGTCGCTCCGCTCCTTCGTGGCTACGACGGTTTCCTTTGGCTCCACAATGACGGCTCGATGTGGCTCCGCCTGGCGGCTTTATTGCGGTTCTTGGTGCCTCCGTTTCAAGCGGCACCGAGAAGAAGGGCCAGGTCAGGGCTGGGGCCGATTCAAGCCGTCACGCCGCTCCCGATTGATCAAGGTGGGGCCAATATAAGGCGTCCGAATGGGGTCAGACCGAGGCGTCCTAGCCACCTTCGGGAGCGGCTCCATTGAGGCACGAGCACGCGGGCAAGGGCGACCTGGAGCCGTTCTCGGTCGCTCCGCTCCTTCGGGAGCGGCTCCATTGAGGCGTGGTGTGCCGGATCTTGAACACCGACTGCGCGCCGGTCGCTCCGCTCCTTCGGGAGCGCCTCCATTGAGGCGACGGTGTGGCGCGGCCGACCGGGATCTTGCCCGACTTGTCGCTCCGTTCCTTCGGGAGCGGCTCCATTGAGGCTGCTTGCTCTTGCCCTTCGACAGCGGACTTGCGCCGCTTCAGCACCTGACAGCATCGGGACGATGACCAGCTGACCGACGCCTAGGTACCTGCCAGCTCTTGCGACATTTACGGCAAAACGCGACTACCTTTCGGCATTTTCACTAGATGCGGGGGATGGCCGCTGGAGCGGACTGCTTCTTAGGCTTCTGGGGACTGCCGGTGCGCGCCTTCGTACCTCGGGTGCCGATAGGGAGGTGCTTGGCCCGTCGCCATGACAGAACTACCGCTCAAGGTCCTGTGCATCACCGGATGGTGCCGCAATGGCAGCACCATTATCGGCAATGTGCTGAACGAGCTCCCGGGCTTCTTCCACGTAGGAGAACTTCACTTCCTGTGGAAGAACGCCGGAGGCCGGGGTGCGAACAACCTGTGCGGGTGCGGTCGCCCGCTACCTCAGTGCCCGATCTGGTCGCAGATCCTTCCGCTCGGCCGGCCAGCCGGGACCTCGGCGGAGGCCTACGCCGACGTGGTCGTCGCCCGGCAGCGCGCCTACGTGAGGACGAGACATACCTGGCGCGTGCTGCGCCACGGGCTGCACTGCGACGGAATCCGCGAGCACGCCGATCTCATGCAGCACGTTTACCAGGCCATAGCACAACGGACGGGCGCGGCCGTGCTCGTAGACACCACTAAGATCCCGGGCGAATCGGCCCTGCTTCCGCAGCTCGCGGGCATCGAGCCCTATTACGTGCACCTGGTGCGCGACCCGCGGGCCGTGGCCGGATCCTGGCACCAGCCGAAGGACTACGCCTACGCCATGCCGTCCAGCATGAGCACCGCCTACTGGTACGGCTTCAATCTGGCTGCCGAGGCCCTCACCCAGCGCCATTCCAAGCGGTCGCTGACCGTGCGCTACGAGGAGTTCATCGCGAACCCGGCTGCCACCCTGGCCGCCATACTCCGGCTCTGCGGCGCCGAATCCAGCGTCATTCCGCTGCACGGCCGGGTCATCGAGCTCGGGGTCAACCATACGGTGACCGGCAACCCGGACCGGCTCCGCAGCGGCGCCACGGTCATCAGGGACACCGATGACTCCTGGAAGACCAGCCTCCCGACGTCGGCCAAACTCGCTGCGGCGGCACTGTCATGGCCGCTGTTCTGGCGCTATGGCTACCGCTATCGCCGCAGCTAAGGAGGTCCAGTGGACCTAGGGCTTAAGAACAAGGTCGCGCTGGTCGCGGGCGGCTCGAGCGGCCTGGGCCTGGCCATGGCGAAGGAACTGGCGGCCGAGGGCGCACATGTCGCGATCGGCGCCCGTGATCACAGCCGGCTCGCCGCCGCCGAGCGGGCCGTCAAAGCCCTGGCGCGCGGCGAGGTGGCGGCTACGAGCGTCGACATCACTGATCATGCGGCCGCCCGGCGCTGGGTCGAGGAGGTGGCCACGCGGTTCGGTGCGCTGCACATCCTCGCGGTCAGCGGAGGCAGTCCGCCGGTCGGCGCGGCCTCGCGATTCTCGCTGGCGGAGCTACCAGGACGCCTTCGACGAGTCGTTCCTGCCCGCGGTCAACCTCGCCTTGGCCGCACTGCCGCACCTGAGGGCAGCCCGATGGGGCCGGATACTTTTCGTGGCATCGGAGACGGCCGTCATCCCCATGGCCACGCTCGTGCTGTCGGGCGCGGCTCGGGCCGGCCTGACGAGGTTCGCTCAGTCCCTGGCCGCCGAGGTGGGCCGGGACGGCATCACCGTCAACGTGCTGGCGCCTGGGGCCACCAGGACCGAGATGCTGGAGCGTGCTGCGGCAAGGCTGGCCGAAGGCGGAGACATCGAAATCCCGCTGCGGGCCATCGGCGATCACAGCGCGGTAGGCCGTATCGGGCGGCCCGACGAGTTCGCGGCGGTGGCGGCCTTCCTGGCCAGCGAGCGGGCGTCTTATGTCACTGGCGGCGTGCACCTGCTGGACGGCGGGGCCAGCGTACTGGGGCACAAGGTGACGCAGTACACGTCCGTTCCGGCTGACACCTACACGTAACAGGGCACCTACACATGACTGGGAGAGGACTCCGGAATGTCAGTGGCCAGCCGCGCCTACACCGAGCACGATGTGGAGCAGTTCTTCGACCAGACCCTGAGCAACTATTTGAGTTTCTGGGACACGGACGGCGTCCTGCACACCGGCTACTTCGCTGGTGACAACCACGATGACTATCGTGCCGCCGCGCAGCATACGTCTGCGGTGCTGGCCGCGGAGGCGATGATCGACGGCTCGTCCCACGTCCTCGACGTGGGCAGCGGCTGCGGCAACTTCCTGATGTACCTGGCCAGGCAATACGGCTGCAGCGGCGAAGGACTAGACCTGAGCGAGCAGCGGGTCAGGTTCGCCATGGACAGGCTCGCCGATGAGAGCGACTTGCGGATCACGTTCCGGCACGGATCCGCGACCCAGATGCCCTATCAGCCCGGCGCCTTTACGCACGTCGTCAGCCAGGACGCGCTTTGCCTGGTGCCGGACAAGCCACGCAGCCATGCCGAGATCGAGCGCGTGCTGGCCCCCGGCGGCATCTTCGCCTTTTCCGACTTCCTCCAGCCGAAGGAGCAGGTCAGCGCGCAAGCCCGCCGGCACGTCTTCGACCGCGTGCGCTGGAACGGCGGCTACTCCCTTATCGGGTATCAGGAAGCGCTGGAAACTTGCGGGTTCGAGATCCTGCTCGCGCGCAATTTGCGCAGCCATATCCGGCAGACCTACCACGTGCTCGGGAAGACGGCGACCGAGCGCGCGGAAACCGTGCCCGACCAGGCGGCCCGAGACTGGATGCTGGCCTTCGCCGAGTCGTGCGTCCAGATGCAGATCGCGATCGATGACGAAGAGTTCAGCTGGGGAATCTTCGTCGCGCGCAAGCGGAACGACAGGAGCGCAGCATGAAGGAGACCATGGCGGAAGTCGTCGCCGAGCGGAAGACGCAGTTGTCGCCCGGCCGGATGTTCGCGCAGGCGTACGCTGCCGACGGCTTCGGTGCCAGCGTCGAGTACGACACGACGATCACCGACTCACTGACAAGCTCGCGCCGCAAGCGGCGCTATCCGGCCCGCAACATGATGAAGATCGTTGACCTGTCCAGGAATCCCGCAGCAGTTTTACTGGCACGAGAGCCCGCCGGAGCCCGGCGATCCCGACGTGACCGAAGGCGGTATGCGGCAATGAGCTCGCGCACCGCTTCCATCGGTCGCCGGTCCCTGAACTGCTGGCCACGACGGCCTGGGTCCAGATCCCTGACGGCCTGGCCGACGACGCGGAAGCATTTGAGCTCTTCTTCAACTACCGGCTCGTCGCTCGCCTCAGCACGGCTGAGAACCACACGATCATCCGAGGCGAGAGCGGGCTGCTCAACCTCGAAGGGATCGAGCGCATAACCTCGAAGGGTCCCTTCGCTTCGACGATCCTCGCCGCGGCCAACGCGGCGGAGCAGATGGGCGGCACTGCCGACGGCCTCATCCTCAACCCGGCCGACTACTACCTGTTCATGGGGCACGGCCAGCTCATGGCTGACCTGGAGCGGAACGGGGTCTTCATCGTGCGGACCCGCCTAGTCGAGGAAGGAACGGCTATCGTCGGCGACTTCGGTCATGGCGCCATGCTCTTCGATTCCGGACGCACAGTGGTCCGCTTCGCGGAGCCGCCTCCGGGGACCTTCGCCACGCCTGGCATCGCGATCATGGCCCAGATCCGGGAACGGGTCGTGGTCAACCTTCCGAGGAATTTCTACGTCGTTACCCTGTGACGCGGCGCACCGGGCGGCTCGGGCCGTGGCGAACAGCAGGATGCCTTGAACGCTGGTCGGTGAGATGCCAGCGAGCTGCTCCACTCGGTTGAGGCGATAGTCGAGCGTGGAGCGGTGGACGCCAAGCCGTCGGGCGGTCCGGCCACGGTCCAGATCGGCCTGGTAAAACTCGCGAAGCGTCGCCCACAGATCCGGCCGCGAGGCGACGTCCGCGACCCGCTCGGCCAGCCGCTGCCGCAGCCCGTCGTGCGAGCCGACCAGGATGTCGAGAGTTATTTCCTCGCTGAACGCGACGCGGCTGCGCCGGTCAGAGCCGGCGAGTATGGCGGAGATGTCGACGGCTTCCCTGGCCGCCTGGCCGACCGTGGCCGCCGTGTCGTTCATGGCCAGCCCGGCCACAAAGGCGTGACCATAGACGGATTCGCAGGCATCGACCGCTCGTTCGGCCAGCTGCTTGACGGCCCGCACAGATGTCCCCACTGAGGCCGACGGTATCCCGATGATCGCGACCAGCACCGACCGTTCCCAGTTCGCGGCGCACAGCATGCCGGGGACGTCGCTGAGCGCGTCAAGCACGCCGCCGGGTGGCGTGGTAAATGAAAAGCCCCGGCCGGGAGCGCCGCCGTCGGCACAGGTGAACGCCAGCACGGCGCAAGGTTCCGGCAGCGGCCGGCCGACCGCGCACGCGACCGCACGCGCATCCCCGCCGTCGAGCAGCATTCCGATGACGATGTCGTCCTCGCGCCGCCTGTCGCTAAGGCGCCGTAATTCGTCGATATACGCGGCGCGCAGCACAGCCAGGGCATCCGGTAACGTGTCCGCGGCCCACCTGCTCAGGCCCAGCATGACGGCGCAGTTGCCGGGCTCGCTGGTCTCCCAGAGCACTTTGCACACGCAGCCGAGCACGATCTCGCAGGCGCGTTCACATTCGTGCAAGGGGACCCAGTCGCGGGCGGCGCGCCTAGCCGCATCCTCAAGCCGGTCGATGCTGCCGCTGTTCAGCTCGGCCTGGTCGATAGCCAACTCCAGGACGGCAGTGACCGCCGATGGCAGCAGCTCGGTCCAGCAGTACTGCCGACCGGCAGCGGGCAGCTCCGTAGCGATCAGTTCCTGGGCCTGAACGGCGATGGGCTGCACGACGGGATATACGTCGCAAAGAATCACGCTTCCAGCATGCAGGACCATTTGCCCCTAGTCTAGGGTTATTCCCATTTCGCTCCACTGGTCACATAGTGCCATCGAGTACCACTGTTTTATTTCCGACACTTTTTGGCTTAATATCACCCAAGTTGGGTAGTCATTACGTCGCACAAGACGCAGTAGTGACGTTATGCTCGTCATTTTGTTATCTTGGCAGAGGTATCCAAGAGGCGACTCCAGGCACGCAGCTGTGATCGGAGGCCGTGGTGACAGCGAGCCCGCGGACAGCCATCTGGTCCCGCTGCCCGGCAGCGGCTGGGCGGTCTGGCGGGACGCCCAGCTCCGGTCCGCCGGATTCCCCGCCGCAGGCCTGGATCGGTTCTCGGCGCCGGAGTGCGCCGCAGCGGCCGATGCTTTCCTCGACGGGCGGGCCGGGCGAGCGGATCTGGAGGCAGCCCACGCGGCCACGGTTGCACAAGATCGCGCAGTGGTTGCGGAAATCGCCGCTGACCCGCTCTTTCGTGAGGCGCTCACCTGGCAGAATCCTGGCGCTGCCGCCCGTATCGCGATGGAGGCGCCGGCCGGCCAGAGCGCCTGGCAGCAAAGAAACCGGAGTAAGGCCAAGGACAACCTGATCACCCGGTACTGGCAGCGCTACTGCGCCAAGAACGACACGATCGGGTTCTTCGGCCCGACCGCCTGGGTCAGTCTCGACCCGGACGCACCCGCCGTGCGCGCCCACCACGGTGACCGCTTAGTCCGAGACCGCACCGTCTACTTCGAGTACTGGGCGCTGGAAGCTTTCGCCAGCCATCTCGCCGCTGACCCGCAGATCCGGCCGTGGCTCCCGGTTGGCCCGTGGCCGCACGTCACCGTGGACGGCCACCAGGTGCTGATGCCCGGGCGGGATCCGCTGCCGCTGACCGAGGCCGAGGCGAACCTGCTGGCCCGCTGCGACGGCCGGACCGCCGCTGCGACAGTGGCCGGCGGCCCGGATCATGCTTGCGCCCTTGCCCTGCTCGAAGGGCTTGCCGCCCGGGGCGTGATCTGGTGGGGGGTGAACATGCCGCAGAACCCCACGGGCAGAGCAGGTACTGCGGGCCACCGTGACCGCGATCGTCGACCAGGAGGCCAGAGAGCGGGCACTTGCGTGGCTCGCCCGGCTGGACACCGCCCGGGACGCGGTCAGCGCGGCGGCCGGCGACGCTGACAACCTCGCGGCGGCCCTGAGTCGCCTGGATGCGGAGTTCACCAGCATCACCGGGGCGCAGGCTGAGCGCAAGCACGGGCAGATGTATGCGGGCAGGAGGATCTGTTACGAAGAGACGGTCCGCGATCTCGAGGTGACCTTCGGCGGGCCAGTGCTCGAGGCGATGGCCGGAGCCGTTGGGCGGGGTGCTGCTGCCAGCGGCGAGGTGGCTGTCGGTGGCCGTGGCGGACGCCTACACGCGAGCATTCCGCAAGCTGTACGCGGAGCTTGGCGGGTCCAGTACGGCAGGGATTCCGCTAGACCGGTTCTGGGCGGCCGCCCTGCCGTTGTTCACCGATCCAGGGCCCGTTGTCAGCGGGGTCGCCGCCGAATTCACCACGCGCTGGGCCACCCTGTTCGGCCTGGACCAGCTCCCGCCAGGGACCCGCCGGGTGACGCTGTCCAGCGCCGAGCTGGCCGGGCCGGCCGCCGAGCTCTTCGCCGCAGCCCGGCCGGCCTGGGCTGGAGCGCGGATTCACAGCCCGGACCTCCATATCTGTGCCGAGAGCGTGACGGCGCTCGCCCGTGGTGACTTCACGATCGTCCTCGGCGAGCTGCACGCGATGTGGCCAACGCTGGACAATGCGTCGGCCGCCGACCGCCACCCCGAACTGGCCAGGCTGCGGGCGGCCGCGACCGCCGATATCGGCCCGCAGATCGTCCCGTTCTACGGGAGCTGGTGTCCGCAGTTCACTCCTCGCATGGCGTCCGTCCGGTCTGATGACTACCAGCTCGCCTTCACGCCGGAGTCAGGCGCCGACCCGGCCAGGCTGCTCCCGGCGATGACGATCACCGTGACCGAGCGCGGACGGGGAACTGATCGCAGCCGCCGGGGACGGCCGCCGATGGCCATTGCTCGCGATGTTCGCCATGCCCATTGCCTGGTCGGGCACTGACCTGTTCAAGCTGACCAGGCCCGGCCGCCACATCCCGAGAATCACCATTGACCGGGTGGTGGTGGTCAGGGAGAGCTGGCGCACAACCGTCGCCGAGGCATGGCCAACCAGATCCGGCGGGCTGCCCGAGTATCTCGCCATTCGCCGTCTGCGGCTGGCGCTTGGCCTGCCGGAGAGGCTTTTCGTCAAGATCAGAACCGAGGTCAAGCCGGTCTACGTCGATCTGACGAGCCCCCGTTATGTGTCCGCGCTTGCCACGATGCTGAGATCCGCCCGGGAGCGAGCAGGAGACGAGACCGAGGTAACGATGACCGAATTGCTGCCTGGTCCAGACCAGGCCTGGCTCCCGGGCCCAGGCGGCCAGCGCTACTTCAGCGAGCTGCGGGTGCACGTGCGGGACCCGGAACCGGCCGACGGCCTTAACCGCATGGAGGAACGATGAACGACGTGACCCAGGCTCATCAGGCAGTATTACCGGGCCGGATGGTGGCGGACCGAGACCTTCCTCGACGACCTGGATCGGCACGCGAGGCAGCAGCCGGGCAAGACAGCAGTGGTCGGGCATCAACCTCGCCACCGGACGGACGGACAAGATCGACTATGCGGAGCTGTCCCGGCTGACCGACCGGATGGCCCGCGGCCTGGTGAACCTCGGAGTGAACCCTGGTGAGTGCGTCGGCGTCCTGCTGCCCGACGCCTGGGAGATGCTCCCGCTCGACCCTGGCCTGCATCAAGGCAGGTGTACGGATCGTTCCGATCCCGCCAGAGTTCGGGCGCGCCGAGATGGAGTTCGCGCTCCGGCTGACCGATGCCCGGTTGCTCATCGCGGCCACGGAGACGTTCGGGGGACGCTCGGCCGACATGGCGTTGGCGCTCTCCCGCGACATCGGCCTGCCCGAGCGCATCGTGGTGTTCGGCGATGACCGGCCGCCTGGCACGCTGTCGTTCGCCGAGCAGTTTCTTGACCGAGCCATGCCCGTCGCCCGGAGGGCGAGCTGGCCGACCGCCGCCTGGGCCGGACGAGCCATTCGTGGTCCTGTTCACCTCCGGGACGACCGGCACCACCAAAGCGCCCGTGCACAGCCAGAACACCCTGTACGCCGAGATCCGCGGATACGCGGGGGCGCTCGGCTTCGACCAGACGCTGGTCAACACCACGGCGCACAGCAACATGTACCGCGCGGGGCTGGTGACCCGGTTGCTGACCTCGCTGGTTCTCGGCGGCACCGCTGTCTGCCTGGACACCTGGGATCCGGCAGCAAGCCTTGAGCTGATCGCGCGGCACGGCGTCACCACCTTCTACGGCTCACCGCACTTCGTGCGTGAACTGCTGGCCGCCGCCCGCTCTCGCCCACCGCGGGCCACCCAGCTCGCCAGCATCGTCTCCGGTTCAGCGCCGGTGCCACCGCAACTACTCGACGAGGTCCGGGCCGCGCTCGGCGTGCGGATGTTCTCGCTGTGGGGCATGACCGAGAACGGGGCGGTCACGTGTACCCAGCCGACCGATCCCGAAGACTGGCCGACGCACAGCGATGGACGGCCTACCGGGGGAATGGAAATCCGGATCGACCCGGTGGATGGCCTGGACGACGGGGAAGGTGCGCTGTGGGTCCGCGGTCCGGCCCAGTGCCTCGGCTACTACAAGCAGGACGACATCTACGCCGCCGAACTCGACGCGGACGGCTGGTTCAACACCGGCGACCTGGTCCGCGACGACGGGCGGGGTGGTATCCGCATGATCGGCCGGACCAAGGACATCATCATCTACCAGAGCGCGAACGTGCCGGTCGCCGAGATTGAGGCAGTGCTCGGAAAGCACCCGAAGGTGGCGGACGTCGCGCTTATCGGCATTCCGAATCCGGCGACGGATGAACGGATCTGTGCGGTCGTGACGGCCGCGGCCGGATCCCCGCCGACGCTCGCGGAACTGAGGGACTTCCTGCGCGATGCCGGGATCAGCGAATGGTACTGGCCGGAGCAGCTAGAGGTGCTCGATGACATGCCGCGGACGCCGATGGGAAAGATTCGCAAGGCCGATCTCCGGAAGCGCTATGCGGCAACCTGACCCACGGCCTGACGGTCCCCTCACGAGACGGCTGGCGGAGGCTTATGGGCACGGTTTCGGTCAACGCCGACCGTTATGCATCACTTGAGTACCAGGGCATCTACCTGCGCAACGAGTGGGGTGACGTCCTCTTCCCCGACCTGCGCCCTGACGGCGCCCCAGGCTTCGCGGAAGCGGAGCCCCTGAGACCGGACAAGCTCATCGGCGATGGCCGGCCCGGGCGCTTCTACCAGCGAACCGCGGCCATCACGGCTACCTGGGCCGCTGGCCTGGGCATCACCGCGCGCCGGGTCTGTGACGTCGGTGGCAGCACCGGCCGCCTGCTGCACGAACTGGCCAGGCGCCTGCCCGACGCGGAGGAACTGGTGCTGGCCGAGCCGTCGGCCGCCTTCTGCACCTGGGCCAGGCGACTGCTGCTTGGTGAAGATTTCGACCGGTGGGTGCCCATGCCTGGCCCTGATCTTGCGGGCCGACCACCGGCAGGTCGAGCCCAGCCTGCCTGCCCAAGCCGATACCGCAAGCGCTCGTCTACCAAGTCACCGCGTCGGACGTACCTAGGCCCGATGGCTACTTCGACGTCGTGACGTGCACGAACGTCCTCGACCGGGTGGACGACCCTGCGGCGTTCGCGGGCGAGCTGACGCGCTTGCTGCGGCCGGGCGGCCTCCTGGTCATCGCAAGCCCGATGCATTTCGACGAGCACTACACCAGCCGGGACAGGTGGATTGGTGACGTGCGTGAGGTCCTCGATCCCGGGTACTGGCGCGTGGACGACCGCGAGGTAGACGTGCGCTACGAGGTCTGGCAGGCGCGGCGCCGGATCATCTCCTATCTCAGCCAGGTAGTGGGGGCGGTCAGAGGACCCGAGTCAGCCTAAATTGCGGCTCACGGCCTGCGGCCGACTCCGGCCAGGATGCGGCCGTCGTCGCGATCGGAACGCGAAGCCGTGCTGCTTTGGGCCGGATCCCACTCCCGGGCATCGACCAGGCCAGGGCCGACGAGTTCCAGTCCGCCGAAGAACTCTGCGATCTGGTTCGGGGAATGGTTGTACAGCGTGCCCGCCTTGTATGCACGGTTGGGCTCCCCGCTGGCCGCCTCGTCTCCTGCGCTTACGCTCATTACCACGTAGCTACCGGGCGCGATGGATTCGGTCAGTTCAGCGGCGACCTGGCGAGCAGTGCCGAAGTCAAAGAAGTGCAAGATCAAGGCGAGGATGACGGCGACGGGTTCGCCAGCCCGGAACAGCCCGGTCCGTGCGGCGGCGGCGAGGACGGCAGCCGGATCACGCAGGTCCGCTTCAACAGCGGCGACGCCGGTGCCGACCAGCAGGGCTTGTGCGCGAGCTACGACCGCCGGGTCATTGTCCGCGTAAACGACCCGGCAGGCCGGGTCGCCGTCCTGGGCGACCTGGTGGGTGTTGCGGGCCGTGGGCAGCCCGGAGCCGATGTCGAGGAACTGGCGTATCCCCTGCCGGGCCAGCCAGCCGACGGCCCGGGCCAGGAACAGCCGGTTTTCCCTCACCAGAGCGGGCATCGAAGGGGAGCGCTGAATCATCCGCTCGGCTTCACCGCGGTCGACGTCGAAATTGTCCGTCCCGCCAAGCAAGTAGTCGTAGACCCGGGCGATGCTCGGCTTGGTCGAGTCCTGGGTCGTGTCGTCGAGTGCTGCCATTGACGCCCCATCGTCGCATCCGCCTGGCCACCGCCAGCGAATCAGATCTGCGGGCACCGCGCAAGGGTCGAATGGCCCGGTAGGAGTGCTTGGCGAAACTAAAGCCGCAGGTCAGAGGTAGCAGCTTTGGCTAGTTGATCTCTGCGCACCCCAAGGTTTCATGATCGTTACCTTCCGACTACTTGCAGTCGCATCATGCTCACTCTCGGAGTCACGATCGCATTAGACTGCGACTACGAAGGCGTGCATATAGGGGGTGACGTTGATACCTGACTTGGACACCTTGACCGGCCATCTGCCGCTTGGTCGCTACAGGACGACATACACCGACGTCCACGCGCGTTTCGTGGCGCATCCCGACTTTGCTGGATCTCCGACAAGACAAGCAATCTGGGACGGGTTCATCGCCTACATGTCCGCATGGCAGGACACCGAGGATCTGCTAGCAGCGGAGCTGGGCGGCCGACGGCTGGTGATGGCGGTCTGGCTGGGAGGCAGTTTCGTCTCGCTCAGGAACGATCCGGACAATCTTGACTTGTCCGTACTTATCGATGGAGAACTGGCTTTAGCATGCAAAGGCAAGCCGGGCAGCGGCAGAATCGTCAAACTGTCACACCGGGATGACATGCTAGCCACGTTCAAGGTTAGCCCGTGTCTCATCAAGTACTGCTACTTCAGGAGTCCGTTCCGGCCGCAACTCGGCGATCCGCGTATCGAGGAGTACGTCATGATGCGCGGAGCATTTGACGATTGGTGGCAGCGAATCCGCCCCGCTGATGCACCAAAAGGCGAACCGACGCGCGAGACCGCTGACGCTCTTCGTGGATACCTGGAGGTGGAGGCGTGAGCAGGGAGGAACTGAGCCGTTTCCTTACCGACGAGGGCCGGGCGGCGGTTGCACAGTTCACCTCAGAGTCACAGGACCAGGGTGACGATTTTGATATCGCGGAGGCTCTCGACCGAAACCTCTACGATGCGCTAGTTCAGTATGATAGCCGCGCAGGTCTTAGCCGCTGGTTGTCGTTGCGTTTCGCCGGACCACACGCTCAGGGGCGCATGGATCAGCAGGCCCTTGAGGATGTGCTGCGGGCATTCCGGCACGAAATGGACGGTGCAAGCGCGACCAAAGACAGCGATTTGCTGAAACTTGACTTCATAGGTTTCACTCGCGGGAGTGCGATCCTTCACTTGGCCCCGGCCGACGCAGCCGACATCGATCCTGGCGACGACTCCAACGACGAGCAGCAAGCCCTGGTGGTCGGAGAAGATCAGATCGATCACGCACTCGGTGTCGTGACCGAGTTGCATGCACTCGTCGAGGGTGCTGGCGACATGCAGCGGTTCGCCGGGCAAGATGGGCTGCTCAAGGGGTTCGAAGCCCTTGCTGATGTCCTTGACAATTACGACCTGGACATGGGGATTACCTGGCGCAACCGGACAGGACGGCATCGCAGCGCCGAGCTAACTTCTCAAGGCCGCGAATATGCGCGCCGCTACCTCGAACGCTCCGGCACGAGCGAAGAAATCACCGTCACTGGCCGTGTAGTCGAAATGGAAATCTCGGGATCGGGATCGTTCGCAGTAAAGGCCGGCGTGGCTAAAAATAGCCGGAAATATACGATCAGTACCGGCAGCGAGGAATCCCTGCTTAGCCTTCATCTTGAACTCGGTCGATCCATAAGCGTCCGAGTGCGCAGAAAGACTGACCGCAATCGAGTCGGCGTGACGTTCAATGTTGGCTACGAATTCATGTATATAGTCACAGGCGATGAGCCGACCGCATGACCTTCACGTCTCCTGCGTCCGGGCGAACATTCCCCGGTGACTTAAACGTTGACCTACTCGGATACTCTCCTTCCCTTGATCCGACCAAGAATAATGCCGCGAAATTGTCAGACCCTCCCGTTAGAATTGGCCTGTAAGTAAATAACAGGCGGCCCCCGCTAGTGCGCTAGCACTGCGGGGGCCAGGACCAAGGGACTGCGCCCCGTGGCCTCCATCACGGGATCACCTGGGCATGACGCCCGGCAGGTAGCGGCACTGCTCGCGCTGCCTGAGATCGTCCAGTTCATCACGGACCTTGACGGCTTGCGCTGGACGGGCAGGCCGGGCAACGGCTCCCGTGTCATGGTCGGCGCGATGCTGGTCAAGGCGGTCTACGCTCTGCCGACCTCGACACGTACCGCGCGCCTGATCGCGGAGCACGACGCGCTCCAAGACGCCATCGGCGGCGCACCGAGCCAGTGGGCTATCTACCGTTTCGCGGCCAAGTTCCGCGCCGTCGACACGCCAACCGGGCTGCCGGTCGAATGGCACGTCCGGACGGCCAAGGACTCCGAGAAGGCAGAGGTTCCGGGGCTGCTTGACGAGATCAGCCGGCGCGGCTTCAAGGTCGATGCCGCCGTGCTCGACAAGGGCTATGACGCCGAGAGCGTCTACAGCGAGATCGAGAGCAGGCACATCAGGCTGATCATCCCGCTCATGAAGACGCAGGCGGTCAAGGACGGCAAGCACAAGCCCCCGGTCTGCGACCACGGGACGTGGACCTCCGCGGGCAGCGACGCCAAACGCGGCGCATCCAAGTGGCGCTGCCCGACCGGCGAGTGCAACCCCAAGTCAGTATGGATCAAGGGGTCACGGCTGCACCTGCTGGTGCCGCGCAGCACCGACCGGTTCCGACAGTTTTACCGTCAGCGCGGCGCGGTTGAGCGCGAGTTCGGTGGTGGGTGCTGACGATCAAGGCCGCGCTCGCGGACGCGGTGGTCAGATGTGGCGGCTGATCACCAGGCCCGGTTACGCGGGCACGCTGAGGAAGTCGGCCAAGTCCCGCATCTGGTCAGTCAGGTGCCGTCGCCGGCTCGTCACCGTGGACAGGACGTCGCGGGCGTATCGCTGCCGGGATAGCCACTCGGGAGCCGCTGCCCGTATCTGCGCAAGCACGCCGACCGCCTCATCGTGCTTGCGGGTCGCCGCGTAGGCGCTTGCCATGTCGAGGCGGTGCCGGTGGTAGTGCCGGACGGCCGGCAGCCCACGGCCCGTTATCTGCCCTCCAATCCTCAGCGTCACGTCCGGCCTGCCCGAGATGACCGCGTGCTCCGCGCCGACCATCGCCATCGCGGACGGCCCGAAATCCTCCCACGGCACGGCCGACGGGATGAAGTCCCTGCTCACGGCCTGAGCTGCGACACGCGCGAGCCGAAGCGACTCCCGCGCGTCGTCGGGCTGATTGTCCCGCACAGCCGCGTTCGACGACCACATCAGCAGCCGTCCCCACGCGGCCAGGTCATCCCGCGTCGCACGGGACAGCTTGCGCGGCTCGGCCGCGTCAGGCCACCGCGTGGCCAGCGCCGACGCGTCGGCCAAGAGGCCCTGGCGCAGCAGCACGAAACACCTGGCATCCACCGCCGCCAGCAACGCCAGCTCATCGCCCGGCTCTGCCATGGCCAGCCTGACCGCGTCCGCCGCCGCGTCGAACTGCCATGCCTGGCACAGCACGTGCGAGGCGAACGCCAGCGTCTGTGACCGGAGCGAGAGCGCGCGATCCCGCCCTGTGCCCGGCACGGAGGCGCCGGCCAGCGCCTCCACGTCATGCAGCAGCTCGGGCAGCGCCCGGCTCAGGCTCGCGTACTGGTCCCCGTTAAAAGCCTCTACCACGTCATTGAAGGCATCCCGGACCCCTGCAATGGTGGGCTCATAGTCCGGCTCGCCGTCGTAATCAGAGCGCACCGCGCGCCGCACCGCCGCCACTCGGCCAGCGTCGCCGCGTTAGTCCCGGCGTCAGGCTCGCTCATCAGCGCCGAAGTCGTCACGTCCAGCGCGACCGCGAGCCGGTGCACCGTCTCAAGTCGGATGCCGCCGTAATCGCCCTGCTCAAGCTTCCGCACCAGCGATACCGACAGGCCCGACAGGGACGCAAGCTCACGCTGGCTTAACCCGCGACGCTTCCGCATCTCGCGCACCCGCACGCCGATCACAGCCATGTCCATAACCGCAGGATACGCGCGAACCCCGCAGGTCAAACTGGCACTCTTAGCGATCTTGGGGTTTCGCCAACCGTTCCGCCAAACCCTCGTAGTTCCCCGTTACCAGGCGGCCGGGATGGCAAGGTTGCCTCGTCCGATTTATTGTTAAATCAACGGGTCGGCACGCGCTTGCGAGGGAGTCGTCTTGACGTTGGCTTATAGTCCGGATTTAGCCCCCGAGGACATCCCGTCCTACCCGATGACCCGCGCTGCGAGCTGCCCGCTTGACCCGGCTCCCGGGCTCAGCGACCTGCAAGCCAAGGCCCCGTTTGTCCGGGTCAGGCTGTGGGACGACAGCACGGCGTGGCTGGTGACCAGGTACGCCGAGCAGCGCGCCCTGCTGGCCGATCCGCGGGTGAGCGCGGACCCGTATCGGCCGGGCTACCCCTTCCAGAGCCAGGGCCTGCAGGACATCACCGAAGAGTCGCAGACCTTCCTCAACATGGATGATCCCGAGCATGCCCGGCTGCGCCGGATGATCGCCGGCACGTTTACCGTCCGGCGGATCGAGACGATACGGCCCGCGATCCGCAAGATCGTCGACGATCTGATCAGCGACCTGCTGGCCGGCCCGAGGCCGGCCGATCTGGTGTCGCGGTTCGCGCTGCCCGTTCCCGCTCTGGTTATCTGCCACCTGCTCGGTGTTCCTTACGCTGACCGGGACTTTTTCCAGCGCACCAGCGCAACGCTTATTAGTCGTGAGACCTCCACCGCAGCCATGAAGGACACCATGGCGGAGGTGAGCCGCTACCTCGAGCAGCTGATCAGCCGCAAGCTGGCCGCGCCGGCTGACGACTTGCTATCCCGCCTCGCCACCGAGCAAATACAGACCGGGCAGCTGACCCAGCGGGAGCTAGTGAAATTGATCTCGCTCCTGCTGCTCGCGGGGCACGAGACCACTGCCAATATGATCGCGCTTGGCGCGCTGACGCTGCTGCGCCATCCCGGCCAGCTCACCCAGCTGCGGAACGCCGATGACCCCAGGCTCATCGCCAGAGCTGTCGAGGAACTCCTGCGCTACCTGTCCAATGTCCACACCGGCCTGCGCCGGCTGGCCCTGGCAGACATCGAGATCGCCGGGCAGGTGATCCGCGCGGGCGAGGGCCTGATCGTCCCTATCGAAACCGCCAACCGCGACGAGACGGTATTCCCTCGCGCGGGGATGCTCGATATCCATCGTGACGCCCGCAAGCACATCGCGTTCGGGTTCGGCGTGCACCAATGCGTCGGCCAGCATCTGGCCCGGCTGGAACTCCAGATTGTCTACGCCGCCCTGTGCCGCCGGATCCCGACGCTGGCCCTGGCCGTCGATCCCGGTGATATCTCGTTCAAGCAGGGCGGGCTCGTCTACGGCGTCTGCGAACTGCCCGTGACCTGGTAACCGGAATGACGGCTGGTCATGGCGTCACCGCCGAGGTGGCCAGGCAGGCGACGCGGAGTCTGCTTGCTGCCAGCTAGCACCGCGACCATGGCGAGCAGGCCCGCGCCAACCGGCACCAGGAATGCGTGATCCGCCCCGAGCGGCGCAAGGGTGGCACCGGCCAGGAAGCTGCCCGCGGTCATGCCGAACGCGAGCGCCGTCGTGTCCCAGGAGATCGTCTGGGTCAGCAGGGCGGGCGGCACCACACGCTGCATGACCTCCATCGCGGTCACCGTCGCCGGCGCCATTGCCACGCCGGCGAGCGGTAGCAGGCCGATAAGGGACCACAGTCCGCCGGCGGCGAGCAGCGGGACTCCACCTGCCGCGAACAGCGTGACGCTGACGATCAGCCGGCGATGCAGTGGCATCTGCTCCTTCAGCGTGCCGTAGCAGAGCCCGGCGATCAGGCTGGCCACGCCCCAGAGCCCGAGAAACAGGCCGCTGAACTCGCGACCGTGGTGCGCGGTCGCGAACGCGATGAGCGAGACGGGCATGGCGCCAAACACGGCTCCGACACATAACCGCGCCGCATACAGCGCCTGGAGCGCGGGGATGCGGAGCGGGTTGCCAGCCCCGCGCCCCGCAATTCGGCCGGCCGGCTCGGGCTCAGTGCCGCGCTGCGCCGCCAGGGCCAGCGTTCCGCTGAGCGCGCAGATCAGCACGGCGGCGAGTCCGGCCAGCGGTCCGATGCCGATGACCAGCGCGGTCACCAGGATCGGCCCGACGATCTCGACAGTCTCGATGGTGGCACTCTCGAAGCCGTAGGCGACGCGAAGCTTCTCCGTGCCCCGGTAGATCTTGGTCCACCGAGCCCGCACCAGCGGCCCCGCCGCTGGCATCGGCACCCCGGCGGCCGCAGCCAGCACGACTAGCAGCCACTCTTGCGCACGCGCCTCGACGGCGACCGTCAGCAGCAGCATCAGCACACTGAACGCCAGCGTCATGGGGACCAGCACGCGGTGCTGTCCGTACTGGTCGATCAGCCTGCCGAACACCGGAAGAGCCAGGCCAGCAGCCAAGGTAAGCGCCGCGTTGACCGCTCCGGCCGTGGCGTACCCGCCGCCGCGTCCGGTAATCGCGAGAATCAGGCTGACGAACACCATGGACGTCGTAAGCCTCGAGACAAAGCCTGCGGCGACGAACCCCTTGGTACCGAACTGGTCAAACAGACTGACGTAGGCCCGCAGTACACGTACCGGCGCCCGGAACCCGAAGCTCATATAACGAGCATCACCGATCATTATGGACAAGTCAACATCGCGCGGATTTCCGAAAAACCGGCCAGGCTGGCCGATGCGAAATCAAGGTTGTTTCCTGCGATAGGCAAAAAATGCTCGGTCCGACTCGTCGTCCGGCCTATCTCCGTGGGAGTCGGCGAGTTCCAGCAATTCGAAGTCAGCCGGCATAGCTTCCAGGATCTGATGGATTTCTACCGCGAGCTCATGGAGCTGGCTGCGAATGAGCCGATATTCGTCGTCGACCACGTGCTCGAATATCCGTAGCTTCCACTCATAGAAAGAGCGCTCTTCGGCGCTGACGTTTATGATGACCGTGTTGCCGTCGAATTCGTGTACCTGAGGCTGATCGCGCGCCTCCCTGTTCAGGTGGCCAACCGTATTGACGTCAAAGACGAATAGCCCATCTTCCGCCAGATGGTTGCACGCGCACGCGAAGCACGAGATCCAGCGATTAAAGTCGACCAGATGGTTCAGGACGTCGTAGGTGCATACAATGACATCGAATTTGCGTCCCAGGTCAAAGGATGAAATGTCGCCCTGTATAAAATCTACGCCCGGGAGTTTTGCCCGAGCGACGTCAAGCATATCGGGCGAGATATCCATGCCAACCAGTGAGCCTACCGCCGAGAGGCCATTAAGAACGGCACCTGTCCCGCAGCCGAGTTCAAGAAGAGATGAAGCGGCTGGACTATAGCGCTCAATGCATCGCATAACATGCTTACTTCTGAGCGACGAGTCACCCATAAGCCGATCGTAAAATTTTGCAAGCACATCATAGTCGGCCATGGTACTAATGGTACGCTCCCGCAGAAACCTGACAAGATGCCGCGTGCGGCCGGGCTGTTGTTCGACATAGGGATCGGCCAGAAGTACTTCAATCCGCGCTGCGGATGGCCTTCTCGGCCTACAGGTAGCTCCACCCGCCTGCTCCGCACGGTGTCCTGCCGTTCCCGCCGTCCCGCCGGCCCCCCGCGACGGTGCCCCCGGACCGCGCCCGGTCCAGGCTTATTCCGGGTTTATGCATATCTTGCTTCCGCCGTCACATGGTGTCTGTTCTAATGCGGCTGGAATGACTCGTTGACTCGTGTGCAGCTGGTGTTAGGATCCAGATGTTCATGACGTATAGATGCAGCTCAGGGGCTTGGATGATGATATTTGAATGGCTCGCAGGCGTACTAGGGTCCGCATTCGTTCACCTGAGTTCAGGGCCGTTCATTACAGCCGCTATTCCACGCGCGCCACAGTGCCGATTCAGCTGTATCGGTATTCCGCTGCTGTCTTCGGCGTATTCCGGGTTGCTGCCACGCAGTGCTGACCTGGGTGACTCCGGGAGCGCGGGGAAGCGGCTGCCGGTGATCTGCCTGCGGCCTGGGTCACCTAGGTGGCTTTGGCGGAACTGTTTCGGCGGCGGGGGTGGTTGCTGCGAGTAGGTGGTCGCGTCCGGGCGGGTGCGGGAGAGATTTCGCGTGCAGGAGACTTGCCGTCGTATAGCGCGGTCAGGTCTCCCCGATGCGGAACGGCTCCTGCAGGAACCCGGAAACCCTCCGGCCAGGGCACGAGAATCCTCCAGCACGCGGGAAACCTCCCTCACGAACCCGGCAGCCCTCCCGGCCAGGGCTGACCGGCACCCAGCAGGAAAGTAGTCAGGGACGCAGAGCGGCAGGGCGCAGGGCCGCGGGGCGCCCGCGATTTCGCCCAGCCTGTCCTGCGCACCAGTCGTTCACGCTTCGGCCGGACGACCAGCTGTGCGGCCTGGCCGAACTGCTGCACGCGCGGCTGACCGAAGCACTCGACCTGCCCGGCCAGCCTGGTGATATGGCGGCCGGGCGGTGCGCCCCCCGGCTCCAAATCCACGTCCAGAGACCGGCCAGTCCGCACACCAGCGGCAGCCATCAAACCCGTGAAAGATCAGGGTTAGGAACGCTGGCGGGGTGAATTCAGCTCCGCGATACTTAGTTTATGCGCCTTGATCGCGATTGGTTTCCATCTCGTCCCAGGTTAGATCGGCCCGCAAATGTAGCACCCTGGAGGCTGGTGACGACTGCGACTGGCGCGCTCATCTTCGCCGCCCTGCTTGCCGGCGTTCTCGTCTCTCCGTTACCTGCGAGAGTCGCGACCTCGGCCTACATGGTCGAATCGCCGTCACCGGACGCACTCGGCCAGGCGGTGGCCGTATCCGGGACAACTGCGGTGATCGGGGCGCCCGGCGTGAATCGTTCGGTCGGGGCCGCCTACATTTATGTCCGTTCCGGCATCGCCTGGCATCTCGAGGCAGTGTTAACTGACCCGCGCGATGTTCCCAGCAATTTCGGCTCAGCGGTAGCGGTGTCTGGTTCGACCGCTGTGATAGAGAACAGCCTGGGTGATGTTTTTGTCTATACGCAGACAGGCACACTCTGGCAGCTAGCGACGACTCTGGTTGTGCCCGCCGGTCCTGATGCGCTGTCGTTGTCCGGCACGACCTTGGCGGTTGGCGTGCCGGCGGCCGATCTGTCGACCGGTGCGACCTACATCTACGTTCGCTCAGGAAAGCACTGGCGACGGCAGGCGAAGCTGGACGATCCGGCTAGCCGGGACGGCTCGAACTTTGGGGCAGCGGTAGCTCTGTCCGGCTCGACTTTGGTTGTCGGGGCACCGTTCGCCAACATCGGGTCGGCGTACGTGTACGTGCGAGCTGCGGGGCGGTGGCATCGGCAGGCCACGTTGCCGAGGCCGACGACCACTCAGGGTGGTGACGGATTTGGTACCTCGGTCGGCCTGTCCGGCTCGACAGCGATGGTAGGAGCGCCAGTACCGGCAGATTTCGGAGGCTCGGCCGACGCGTATGTCAAGTCCGGCACGCAGTGGCGCACGCAGGTAACACTGCCCGATCCTCTGGCGGCTACCGGCAGCTCGTTCGGCGGATCGATGGCCATGTCAGGTACGACTGCGGTGATAGGTGCCGCTAATGCATCCGATGGGGTGAATACAACCGGCATAGCCGAGGTGTACGTGAAGTCCGGGGCCCGATGGCATTTGCGGGCGGCACTCAGAGACCCCGATGGCGGCGACGGCAGCGGTCCGGCGCTGGCGTTGTCGGGCCAGACCGTCGTGGTCGGCACACCCGGCCTGAATAACGGTGCCGGCGGTGCGTTCATTTACTTCCGATCTGGATCGAACTGGCACCGGGAGGCTGCGGTCACTGACGGGTTCGGCGTTCATGGAAATGACCGGGGGGCGTCGGTGGTCATCTCGGGGACCACGGCGCTGGTTGGCGGGCCGGGTGCTGACGGTGATCGAGGGGCCGCATACCTATATGAGCGTTCTGGCCGCCGGTGGGAGCGTGGTGGGGTGCTGGACGATCCCGATAGGGAGCCGAACGTGTTCGGGGATTTCTTCGGCACATCGGTCGCGTTGTCGGGCGGCGTTGCCCTGGTCGGGGCCAGCGGCGCCCGCACGTCGGGGACGGTGTACGCGTACGTGCGCTCGGGCGCCCGCTGGCATCGCCAGAGTGCCCTGAGCCCGCCTGCTGGTTCTGAGACCGATGGATTCGGCCGGTCCCTAGCTGAGTCTGGCTCGACTGCGCTGATCGGCACATCCGGAACCCGGGATGGTCAAGCAGCCTATGTCTACGTGCGTTCGGGAACGCGATGGCACTTGCAGGCGGAGATCAAGGACCCGGCTGGCAGCGATGACGAGTTCGGCGAAGCGGTGGCCCTGTCAGGTAATACGGCCGTCATCAGCGTTCCCGATTCGGGGAATGATTCTGGTGCGGCTTACGTGTATGTCCGCTCCAGGAGCAAGTGGCACTTGCAGGCTAAATTGACTGACCCGCGAGACATGTCCAACGACAGCTACGGGGTGTCGGTCGCTGTTTCCGGCCCGACCATCATTATCGGCGCGAACGGCGTCCGCGATGACAACGGGGCGGCCTACGTGTATGTCCGGTCGGGCACTCACTGGCGGCTGCAGAAGGTGCTCACCAGGCCGTCTCACGTGTCAGGCAGCGGTTTTGGCTACTCTGTCGCGATCTCTGGCCCGCAGTCAGCTATTAGGACGGTCGTCGGCGAGTTGACCGTAAGCGGGCTGTCAACCAAGCCAAGGCAATGCGGGCGAGTCTTCGAGTTCACCAGGTCGAACCGGGCTTGGAGGAAGCGTTCGAGAGAGATCGATCCACAATGCCGCTCCTACGACGAGTTCGGGTACTCTCTGGCGCTCTCCGGCTCGACGGCAGTGATCGGCGCACCGGGCGCGGACAACAACGCCGGGGTCGCTTACGTAGCAACCCTCCCTTAGCCGAGGTTTCTGAAATAAAAGGCGCCCGCCTCCACATTCTGGAGCGGTGCCCCGACCACTATCGTGGTACCCGACAGGGCCAGTTCGTCGCCGAACTGGTCACCGTCCTTGCAGCCAGGGACGCCCAGCCGAGTCTTCTGCTGCCAGCTGTGCGCAGACCGGACGAACCCAAAGACAGCACGTGCTATGCGCGATGGCCGCGAGCGGCACCCTGGTCACGGGGGCGGCTGTTGCTGCGCCTGCCGCCTATGCGGGATCGGCGGCCAGCAGCTCTGCGTCAGCTGCGTCCTCGCGGTTGGAGGGCATGATAGGTCCTCAGATTGCCGCTGGCCGGGACAGCGGCTTCGGCTCGTCCATGGCCATTTCTCGTCGTTTTGCTGCCGTCGGATCGCCGTGCGCGACTGCTTGCGCAGGCAATGTCACGGTGTTCGCCCGGCACAGCCGGGGCTGGCGTCAGCAGGCCATCATCAAGAATCCCCTGCACGGGAAGCACACGGGGCTCTACGGCTGGTCGGTAGCGATCTCAAGCACGACTCTGGCGGTCAGCGCGGTAGATGACGCTAACGGCCGGGTCTTTATCTACGGGCGCTCGGGAAGTCACTGGCGTCAGGAGGCGGTGCTCCGCCCGCCGGGCTCACCGAAAGACCCGGCTAGTTTCGGTGAGTCGATTGCCATGTCAGGCTCACTGCTGCTGATCGGCTCGCCAGGCAGTGGGCTGAACGAGGACGGTGCCGCTTATCTTTATCGCGGGTCGGGCTCAGCGTGGCAGCTGACAGCCACCCTGCCGTATCCCCCGGGGGGTAAGCACGACACGTTCTTCGGCGGTGCCGTGGCGCTGACCGGCTCGATCGCGGTCGTCGGCGCTAGCGATGCCGATCAGGCATTCGTCTTCGTCCGGTCAGGTGCGAAGTGGCAGGCTCGGGGCCCAGCTCACGGGCCAGGAACTGAGATTGCACAAGGGCGCTGGCTTCGGCTGGACGGTGTCCGTGTCCGGTACGACAGTGATCGTCGGGCTCTCTCCGCCGGACCGGATTTTGTGGGCCAGGCCTATATCTACACGCCTCGCGGTCGCACCTGGCGATGGCGGGCGACGCTCACGCCCCCTCATCCGGCCCCTGGCAATTCGTTCGCCGAGTCGGTCGCGGTGTCGGGGAATCGGATACTCGTCGGCGAGCCGGTTGCGTGGCACAGTAAGTGCGGCGCGGCATTTGAGTACTTGCACGAGCGAAAGGGCTGGCGATTGCACGCGAAGATAGTCGATCCGCGCTGCAGCACGTCGGGCCTGTTCGGCTATGAAGTGGCGCTGAATGGCCGGGTCGCGGCGATAAGCGCCCAGGGCTCCGCGGGTCCTAAGGAGACGCCAGGATTCGTGTTTATCCTTAGGCTGCCGTGATCTACGATGGGATAACGGTGTGATACCGATGCGGGGGGATAAATCAGCAAATGTCTGCACTCTTACTGCGGGCCGACGCGATAAATAAGAGTCTCCTCCGCCCTTGCCTCAGGTTTGCCTGCGCAGCCGTAACCGCACTGGTGATCGCTGCGCCGACGGCGGAGACCCCCGCGAACGCTGCACCGACTTCTACGACGCTCACCGCCGCAAGTCGCCAGCATTGCCCTACTGCCGCCTTCGGAACCACGGTCTCGATTTCTGGCGATACAGCGGTGATAGGTGCACCCGTCGCGGCTCGCGGTGGCGCGGTGTGCATCTTCGCCCGCTCGGCCAGTGGCTGGCAGGCTGCAGGGCGTGCCACATGACCCGCGTGGTATCCACGACCAGTACGGCGATCAGGTCGCGGTGTCGGATGTCTCGTCCGGTACGTACGTGATGATCAGCGCGGCGGGCGGCGGAACCACTCAAGGTGCGCGTGGCGGCCTAGTCTACGTCTACCGGCGATCCGGAGGATCATGGCGGCAGATCCAGGCGCTCAAGGACCCGGCCGGACCAAACCCAGGTAACTTCTTTGCCACCATAATTGCGATGTCCGGTGGCCGGGCAGTCATCACGGCGGTCGGCACAGGCAAAAATAAGGGCGCTGTCTATATCTATGCGCTCAGGAATCGGCGCTGGCATTTTCAGGCGACGCTTAAGAACCCTGGGACTCGGAATTTCGGCGGCCTGGCGGCCGTATCGGGTACGACCGTCATCATCGGCGACGGGGGACAGTCAGCTCCGCCGTCTGGTCACGGTATTGCTGCGTGCGGCCTGGCCAAGAGAAAATACCCGGATGCCTGGATCTTCGTACGGACGCGAGCCTGCTGGCGACTACAGCAGCACATTAGTGTTACCAGCATCAATGACTCCGAGCCCGCAGTGGCGATAGACGGCAACATAGCGCTCATGTCAGCATATTTCATCGCCTGCGGCGGGCCTTTTAGGGAACAAGACAGAGGTCATGTCTACGTATTCAAGCGCTCCGGCACAAAGTGGCACCGGACTGCGACCATTAATGATCCAGAAAATTCCCAGGGCGATTTTGGTACGGGTCTCGCGACGTCTGGTAACCGGGTGATGGTCGGCGCGCCGTCCGCTCTCAATTTCTGCGGCGTGGCGTATGCATATGAGCTGGCAGCTAAGAAATGGAAACTGCGCGAGAAACTGGTACCTCCAGGCGCGGCGAAGTGCCGCAAGGTCGAGGCATTCGGATGGGCGATAGCGCTGTCCGGCCGAACCGCCGTAGTCGGAGCACCTGGTAATGGCAAGACCTACGTCCGGAACATCACCTAGGAAATCGCTAGCGGGGGTGCGGTGTGTCAGGGGCGACTATAGTGTTATTGCGCTATTGCCGTGCCGAGCGATCGGAAAGAGCTGAGACGACATGACAAACGACGGGGATAAGACTGTAAATCTCACTATATCCGACCATTCCGCACTGCGGCCGCTGAAGTCGCACCTGACCTTCATGGCGCCGGAGGCTGAAATTCGGGTAGAAATGGGGCAGCCGGGCAGTGGCGAACTAGGCGCCGAGGATGTGCTCGTGATTATCGCGACCAGTCCAGTGCTGATCGCGGCCATCAAAACCTTGCCGGACTTCCTGCGGGCGCGAAGCAGTAAGCCTGTTATCCGCATGACAAAGAAGGGCAAGGAAATCACGATAACCGGCGCGAATCTCGACGACGCAATGCCGCTTCTGGATGATTTTCTCGATGACTGACCTGGCGTCGCTCCACGATTTCAGCCGGTCGAAAGCAATTCTCATGGGCACGTGGGACTATGAGATCCTGAAATCGGTGCCAGCCGTAGAGTACAGCCTCCGCAGAATGAAGCAAGTTCTCACCAGCCCGCTGTGCGGTTGGCCCGAAGACAGAATACTCGAAATCGGAAATGCGGCGCGCCCTGACAATATGGCAGTAACGCTCATCAAGGAGTTTGCTGATACTGAGATAGCCCTATTCTATTTCGTGGGGCATGGCCTCAGAGACGAAAACGAAGATCTGTGCATGGGCCTGCGGGAGACAGTGCCGGATACGCTGTACCTTACGGATACCAGCCTGCCTTTCGCCGCCGTGCGGCGGGCACTCCTTGCCAGTAAGGCCGCTACCAAGATCGTCATCCTGGACTGCTGCTTCGCTGGCACGGCTAATCATCCCGATAACAGCTTGAACCTTGCCGCGCCATCGGTCACCGGCGAGACCTCCCAGAGCCTGCTTGACGCGGCTTACCGGACCGGGGCCTACACGATGGCCGCCGCGGGACCTGCCACCAAGGCCTGGTACGAAGACGCGGACTCGGGTGTCAGGCATCCGCAGACGTTCTTCACCAAATACCTGGCTGACGTGATCAGCGGAGGGATTCCTGGGCAGCCAGCGCTGCTGAATATCCATGCTGTTTTTCTAGAGACGCAGCAGAGACTGTACGCTGACGGTAAGCCCGTGCCACTTCCTCGCAATGTCGGGAACGCAGCAGATTTCGTCTTCGCGCACAACGCCGCTCCGCGTGAAACTCATATTGACTATCTGGCTGAACTTGAGAGAGAGCGGAAGAGGCGAGAAAAAGCGGAAGCTCAGCAGGCCGAAGCCGAAGCCAGGAAGGCGGAGGCCGAGGCCGAGCTAGCCAGAATTCGCAAGATCAAGTCATCGCCCATACCGGCCTGGCGCGGAGGCCGCGCTCCAGAAGCCTCGACTCCCGCCCCAGCCAGGCACCTCCCGTGCGAGCACCTCCCGTACTGACCCGGTAGACGTGGACACTGCGAAGCCAGTTACCGAGAGACGACGTGTGCTCTCCAGACGGCGGCCGGCATCCGGGAACCCGCGACCGCCGGTTTCGCCGGAGCTGATCCACGACATCGAGTCGGCGATGGCTGGCGCACGGCACCCCGGCGGCGTGGCGGTACTCAGCAAGCCGCCCGCTGACGAGCCGCACGGCAGGTCGTGGTGGCGAGGCCAACGTGGGTTGCTGGCGGCAGCATCCGGGGCAGCAGCCGTTGTCCTGGCCGCCGTGGTGATCGTTCTCCTTATGCCTGGCTCCCATCACCGGCCCGGGCTCACTCACGCGACGTTTGGCTTGAGCCCTCAGAGATTCGATCACGACGCCGTGGTAGTTAACTCGCGATGGCTACTCAACGGGGACGGCGGCTCGGCGCTCAAGAACACGATGATAGTGAGTAACGCCGGCGACACGGCTGTGACGATTAACCTGCGGGAGCCAGTCCCGACCTCGTTGCTGTCGCGAATCGCCGGAGCGACCTATGAAGGTGCGCGGCCGATGGTCATCGATGGCGGCGCCGCGCTCGTCTGGATGCTTCACATCCCAGCTCACGGACATGAGGTCGTGTCCTACAAGGTCTCCATTGCCGCCGCAGGAATATCTGCGGCCAGGGCACGTCGACTGACAAGCAAGGTAACTTCGGTCCCTCCCGGGCTGGTGCAGAAACCTCAGGCAAAGTCGAGCCTCGCGGCCATCACTATCATGCCAGCGAGCGTGACCCTGGAGCCCGGCCAGTCGAAGACGCTGACAGTGATGGGTTCACTTTCCAACGGCAAGCGTGCCGCGCCAGACCAGCTTCCGAAACTGATCTGGAAGTCAGCCAATAGCCGGGTGGTTCTGGTGAATAAGTTCGGCAAGATCACGGCAGAGTCGCCAGGAAAGACCAAGATCCTCGTGACAGCTGGCACGAAGAGCACCCAGATAACCGTCACGGTTCGCCAGGCGCCATCGACCAGCACCGGCACGGGACCGGCGTACACACCGCCGAACAATCAGCCGACCACCCAGCCAAGCCAGCCGCCGCCGACGTCGAGGACGTCACCGTCAGGCCCGATAACGGTGACGCCCAAGCCCATTTAGTGACCTCTACCCTTCGAGACCGGTTCTCCTGGGCAGGCTCGGCATGTGACCGGCGGGTGTCTGGCAGAGCGCGGGTTCTGACGCGGTACGTATCGATGATGACTATGGCTGCGAGACGGAGATCCAGGCGATGGGGCTGCCGGTGACGGTCAGCCCGCCGGTGCCGCTGGTGAGGGTGAGCTGGTCGTTGATCTTGATGATGCCCGCGCACGAGCTCGAGGCGCTGGTGACCGAGAGGCTGTCGCCCGCGCTGGTGAACTGCAGGAGGTGCGAGCTGTTGGTGTACGTATAACCTGCGGTTCCCTTGACCTCTGCTGTGCAGAGGCCGAGGATGCTGCTGATCGTCAGGATGTGGTCGACGCTGGTGATCGTGCCAGTAGCGACGCCGTTGCTGTACGAAATTAGGGTGATCCCCATTGTGGTGCCGGTCTTCTGGGTGCTCGTGCCTGTGCTGCCGAGCGGGCCGTTGCACTTGTGGGCGGCGCTGCCGAAGGTCGAATTGGTAACTGATCCGATGAAGGCAGTCGCGCTCGTGCTCTGGTCGGTCACGGTGCCGGCGGCGGCAGCCACGGTGCATGTGAAGGTCACGCCGCTGGTCTTATCTGACAGGGTGAAGGTCGTCCCGGTAGCGGCCACGGCGGTGAAGCTGGGGCCGCCTGTGACCGTCCAAGTTCCTGCGGCCATGGCTGCGGGGACCGGCGCGCTCAGCGCGGCGGCTGTGACACCGGCCGCCAAGATCAGTCCGGCAAATCGCTTTCGCATCGGTGGACCCTTCCGCTATGGCTGCCTGATGACGATCGGGTTCGTCGGGCTCCCGACGACAGTGAGGCCACCGCTCCCGCTGCTGAGGGCGAGCTGATCGTTGGCCTTGATGATGCCTGCGCAAAAACCGGAAGTGCTGGAGACCGTCAGGCTGCTGCCTGCGGTGGTGAACTGAAGCAGGGACGAGTTGTCGTTGTAGGTGTAGCCGGCTGTTCCCTTGACCTCTGGCGTGCAGGTCCCGAGGATGCTGCTAATCGACATTGTCTCGTCAAGATTGGTGATGGTGCCGGTCACGACCTTGGTGGTGCTGTTGTAGCTTGCCACGTTAAGTGTCGCGGTGGTTCCTGTTTTCTGGCTGGCGGTGGACGTAGACCCCAGAGGCCCCTCGCATTTCACGCTGGGATTGCCGAGGCTGGAACTGGTGATGGTGCCTATCGTGGTGGTCGTGCCGCTGGTCTCATTGATCACGGTCCCTCCTGCTGCGCCGACGGTGCATGTGAAGAACAAATGGGCTGTGTTGTCCGTGAGGGTGAAGGTCGTCCCGCTCGATTCGGTAGCGGTGAATCGCGTGCCGCCGGTCACCGTCCACGTGCCTGCTGCCACGGCTGCCGGCACTGCCAGGCTCATCGACACGGCGATCGTTCCGGCGGCTAAGAGCGTCCTGGTAAGTAGCGTGCGCATGTGCTCCCTTTTCTGTTGAGGACTGGCGTTACATAGCATCTGAGCGATACGCCCGGGTTGTTGCCCCCATCAAGCACGAGGGCTCGGGTTTCGCGCATCTCGCCCGGTCTTGAAGCGTGGCCTCGTATTATTTGGCCAATATAACAATCGTAATGATGGTGCACAACGGCAGATTTCTGAGTATCCGGATCAAAGGCAATGCGTCGCTAATCGCGGGGCCGTTATCTGCCACTAGGGCTATGGGCTAGTCGGCCGGCCGGTTGCCCTGGGCTCCGGCGTGGGCGGTGCGCTTGATGAGGTCGGTGAGGGCCTAGAGCGCAGTGGGGCGCGACGACCTCGGTGTTGGAGTAAGGGGCGAATATGCGCTGGAAATACAATGCGTCCGAATTGGGGGTAAAGATGCCTTCTAGGAAAACGCGGCCGAGCGGAAAGAAAGGCTCACGGGAAAAGGATCTCAAGAAACCTGAAGATCGCCGTTCTTCTGCGGCCAAGTTCTTGGGCTTGCCCTGGTGGTTGGGTGTCGGCAGTATTGCGGGAGTAGTAGCTGTCGCCATTACAATCTGGAGCATTTCTTCGGCATCTAATGATGGCGGCGGAAACGCGGTTGGCGGACACGGAAATATTCAAGCAGGTGGCGGCAGCAATAATTGCATTATCCAAGGGGGGACTGGAAATAGCTGCAAGTCAGGATCGGGGTATTCCCCATCTTCGCATCCAGCTGCCAGCTCGCTAAGTATTCATACGACTTGGCCCACGACGCATGGATGTGACCCGGTAACCGAGATCGCCTTTTTCCCAGGCGGACCGAATCCCGGCTCTGTTAAACTTTCTAATACATCAGACGATCGCGTGACGCTGACGGCCGAGGGCAAGGCTGTGGCGTTTGACAAGGGTCACCTGTACATTACATTCACCGTTGCGGATAACTCCGTAGTGCAGATCTCGAATATCCGCCCTGTCTTTTATGGAGTCGATTCTCGGCGTCCTGCCTGGATCTACTATCCAGAGGGGGGATGCGGTGGCACATATGGCAGGATCTTCGCGTTGAACTTGGACAAGAGAACATTTACAGATGAAGGCATTCAAGGAAGTAAAGTGTTCGCTGCCGCAGGTGATCCGCCACCTTCGGCGAATGAACTGGGGCCTTCTTTCCACGTCTCAAAGAGTGATCCCGCCGAAATTGAAGTCAACGCCACGGGATGTAATGCTTTTTATAAGTGGGGCATTCAGATAGCGTACGTTATTGGAAATCATCAGTACAGTAAGACGATAGGATCGAAGGCGGAGCCCCTTCTGGTTTCCGGCATTCGGCGGGGCGTTGTCCCTCTATATACTGGGAGCATTACGCATCCTGGATATCTGCGGCGAGCTGGGGTCATGCATGCGGCATCTAACTGCCATGCGAAAATTAATCTAGTTCAATGACTTAAAGTGGGCAATGTCATGCGCTCGCTTCGGCACCAAGGTCCAGGGAGCGCGAGCGCGCCCGTTCGCGCTCGGCGGTCAGGGTGAACCAGGCCGTTTTGCCTCGCGGGCTGGTGGTGAAGCCGCTACTCGTGGCGAGTGCTGCGACGACGTGCAGGCCGCGCCCGCGTTCGCTGTCAGGTTCGGCAGACTGTGATACCGGTAGCGCTGGATCGGGATCGGTGACCTGGCAGAGGACGCCACGCTCGCCAGTGGGTTCGGTGTGCTGACGGATAGTAAGTCCAATCGGCGAGCCGTCGGTGTGCTCGGCCGCGTTGGCCACTAATTCCGATGCCAGCAGTTCGGCGTCATTGCTCAGGTTTCCTAGCCCCCATGAGCCGAGCACCTTGCGGACGGTGAGCCGAGCTTGACGTGGCGCCCGGAGCGTGGAAGGCAGATCTGAGTGGACGGTCTGGCTGCTGGCTAAGCTGGCGAAGTCGCCAAAGGTCGCGGTGTCTGTCACGGTTTCTGAGTCCTGCCAGCAAGGCGTCGCCCGTTGGCCGCGTAGGTCGACGCGATGACGAGATCGGCGGCGCTTTCCAGGCGCACCATTGCAGCTGGGATCAGCTTCATGAGCGGCCCCTATCGATCGGGATAAGTCGAGGATCGCGGCCGCCGATGCGCCAGATCAACTCGTGGTGCTGGCGCTGTGGATTGATTTGGCTGAACGAGC
Organism: uncultured Actinomycetota bacterium; assembly: GCA_963737865.1. Lineage (GTDB taxonomy): Bacteria > Actinomycetota > Actinomycetes > Streptosporangiales > Streptosporangiaceae > Chersky-822. The sequence continues at coordinate 559,201 of CAVTUG010000004.1, forward strand.
TCGCCTGTGGATATCCCGACGCCAGAGGCATTGGTATGGGCAGGAATGCCCTGGGCCGGGTGTACCCCGGTCCAGGGCATTCGTCAGCGCACGTGCAGAGTGAGGGTGTGGCTCTGGTGTGCGGGCCCGCCCGCCTCCCATGGCCGGCGTTGCTCGAACCGCAGCCGGTACTCGCCCGGTTCGCTGGCGCTGACCAGGAAGGACTCACCGGCGGAGGCGCCGGGAGGAGGAGGGGATGAGGGTGGCGGGACCGGCGCCCGCCGGACTTTGACCGGCAGGTCGCCCTGTCCGGGCGCCAGCGACCAGCGGTATCCGGCGGTACCCAGCCCCGGGAGCCGGACTTCGTGTTCCTCTCCGATTCCGGCCTGGGCTTCGGTCGTGGATTCCATAGTTACTCGGTACCCAGGCTGGCCCAAGCTGACCAGCCGTTGGCGGACGACGAGGTCTGGTAGCAGTGGTAGACGGGGCCGTCGGTTCCCCTGACGTATATCTCCAGGCTGCCGTTCGGGTTAACCTGCGCCGCTGGGTCACTAGCGGCGAGCCCGCCCAGACTGCTCCACCCGGACCAGCCGCTGTTAGGCGCGACCTGGTAGTTGTGCCACACGGCGCGGTCACCGTAGACGGCGAACAGCTCCTGGCGGCCGTCGGAATTGGTGGCCACCGCCGGCTTGCCGAGCAGCTGCCCGCCGAGGCTAAGCCATCCTGAGTAGCTGCCACCTGGGGTGTTCTGGTAGATGTGCCACAACGCGCTGTCGGTGCCAAGGGCGAAGACCTCGAGGCGGCCGTCGGCGTTGCGGCCCACGATCGGGTCACCGCCCAGGACGCTGCCCAGGCTTGCCCATGCCGACCAGCTGCCGCCTGGGGTGGTTTGCGAGATGTGCCACAGCGCGCCGTCGCCGCCTCGCGCGAACACTTCGAGTCGCCCGTCTGCGTTGCTCGCCACGGCTGGCTGGCCGGTGATGGTGCTGCCCAGGCTGGTCAAGGCCGACCAGCCGGTGCCCGGCGCGGCTTGCGCGGCGTGCCACAATGCGCCGTCGCTGCCTCGGGCGAACAAGTCAAGCCCCCCGGTGGCATTGTTGATCACGACTGGCCTGCTGCTGATGGTGGTGGCGCTGCCCAGGCTGGTCAGGCCCGACCAGCCGCCGGCCGGACCCTGCCAGCAGTGGTACACGGTGCCGTCGGTGCCGCGGGCAAAGACTTCCAGCACGTTGGCTGGGTTGGTAACGACGAAGGGGTCGGTGGTGATCGTGCCGCCCAGGCTGGACCAGCCCGAATAGCTGCTGGCGCCTGGCGAGGTCTGCCAGCAGTGCCATAGCGCCTTGTCCGGGGTGCCGCGCACAAATGCTTCCAGGATGCCGCTGGGGTTGCGGGCGATCACCGGCATACCGCTGGCGACGCCTTCGACCGCCCACATCTGCGCGTCGACGCCGCACTGCCCGTAGGCGATGAGGAAAAAGCCTGCAGCGCCCCACCCGGTGCCCCAGCTGTTCTTGCAGATCCACGCACCCTGGTTGTCGTCGTAGCCGATCACGCAGACGCAGTGGCCGCCGACCAGGTCGCCGGTGCTGTGCTGGTACACCCCGCCCGCGTAGTAGTAGAAGTCGTCGTAGACGGTAAGGCAGGTGACCAGCGGGCCTCGGGTGGTGAGCCACACTTTCATGTCATTCGGCGATGTCAGCGAGTGCCAGCCGGTGATGTTGGTGACGCGCTGCTGCCAGTTCGGGCAGAGCCCCGTGCAGTTCTGGTCGCCCGCGACGTAGGGGTAGCACGCCGCGTCGGCGATGCCAGGAAACTCATAAGCGGTCAGCGCGGGCGCGACCGTCCAGCCGCCGTTCGGCCCTTCGCACAGCCGGCCCTGCGACCGGGCGACGCAGTAGAAAAGCTGCGCCTCGGAAAGCTGGATGGCTAAGTCAGGGTTGTCGGTGCCGATGCGCATCGCGCTCTCGACCGCGGCGGAACTCCCGAAAGACACGCACGAGCCGCAACTGCCCTGGTCTTGGATCGCGCTGACCCAGTTGTAGCCCTGGTGGTTCCGCCAGTCGGTGGCGGCCACGGCCGGCGCGGCCCCTGCGGCTGCGGCGGCCGGCGCCACTGCCGCGGCTGTTCCCGTCGCCGGGGCCGCCGCCGACGCGGCTGCCGACGCTGCGCGGTGTTCCCGGTCGGTCAGGCTCGGTTCCTCCGAGCTAGGCATGAATCCAAGGTGCTTTGCCGCCTCCTCGTGCTCGAGCATCGCCATGCTCGTCTGCGCCGGGTGCCAGCGGTGCCCCTTCTGGGAGATAGCCGCATGAACGTCGTCGAGGCTGATGGGAAATTTGGACATAGTACAGCTGCCTTCCGGTACTGCCGGACGATGAAACCCGGATACTTAGTCAGTTCGATGAGCTAACCGCCTGCGGAAAAGGCGACCATGTAAACCGCATAATGACAAGGCGGCGCTACGGCCGATATGCGCCCTGCCCCGCCCGTCTGTCTTTCCTATTTCTCAATAGGACCAGCCTCACTGTATTCCGGGCTAACGCGGCCTGTCTATACCTAAATCGGGACGATAAAATATTCGGCGATTTTCCCGTGAGCCTTCTTATTTCCAGTCGGCAACTCTCGCACCTTATTTCCAGCGGATAACTCTCGCCCCTGGAGTATGCATTTGCGGTCCCCGGCGGTCTGCGGAGAACGCGGTGACCGTTATCGTCAGTTGGTGACTGCGAACGCGACAGGCCATGGCCTACGCGAACTGGCCTGCTAGGCGTACCGTGCTCGGGTGGAATCGCAGCCGCGCATCGAGAAGATCACCCGGGCCAACGTCCAGGCCGCGTGCGGGCTTGAACTGCGGCCAGGCCAGGAAGACCTGGTCGCGCCCGTCGCCTGGTCCCTGGCGGAGGCTTACTCGGTGCCCGAGATCGCCTGGCCCCGGCTGGTCTATGACGGCGAGGACCTGGTCGGTTTCCTGATGGCCGCCTTTTCCGACGACCACGAGAACGACGCCTACCGCGCCTACCTGTGGCGGCTGAACATCAGCGGCACCGCGCAGCGTCGCGGTTACGGCCGGTTCGCGGTCGCTGCCGTAGCCGCTGAGGCGACCCGCCGCGGCCACCGTCGCCTCACCGTGTCCTGGAGCGACGACCCGCACGGTCCCGAGGGCTTCTACCTGAGCCTGGGCTTCCGCCGCACCGGCGATGTCATCAACGACGAGATCGTCGGTGAGCTCCTGCTCGACCCGGGTCCGGCCGCATCGCCTGGCCGAGATCAACGGCATCTTGACAGCTAGCGCCGTCTCGCCGGGAACGCCGGGGAGGTGGGCGGAAGGCTTGGAAACAAACCTGGGCCGGGTTGTCGTATCAGCGCCGGCGCGTTCGTAGAGAAGGTGAGCGGCAGCCGTTCGGGCTGCCCGTGAGCAGAGGGAGCTTTAGATGGCGCTGTACCTGATCGCCTTCAACGACGAGTGGGTGCCCGACCTCACGCTGGAGGAGCTGCGCGAGAGGGGCAGGTCCGGCAGGGCACTGATCGACGAGATGACGGTCGCCGGTGTCTTCGTCTTCAGCGACGGCGGCCTGGACGCGTCGACTGCCGTGTGCAGCGTCGACCCGGGCAGCGGCTCGCCCATCTTCACCGACGGTCCGTACGTCGAGACCAAGGAGCACCTCGGGGGTTTCGCGGTCGTCGACGTGCCCGGTGATGCCGAGGCGAGGTACTGGGCCGGCAGGATCGCGGTCGCGGTCGGCTGGCCGCAGGAGGTGCACCGCTTTCCGCATCGGATCGGGCTGGGCACTGACCCGCAGGCCGAGGCCTAGTCCTGACCGGATGTTCTGACCGGCCGACCGCGGACCATATCGACAACCATCTACGCTGCTGACGTATCTGCTGATACGGACCCTACGCCAGCGATGGGTGTCAGCTAGCAGAACACCGGGCCGGTCGGGCTGGAGCAGACGGGTTCGATTTCGACGGACAGGCTGAGTGTCGTGTGCGTGCTGCCCTGCGTGACGACCACGGTCGCCGTGTGCGTCTTGCCCGCGCCCGAGACTGATATCGCGCAGTCATCACTTGTCGACGTGCAGCCAAAGAGCGCGGTGCCGGGATGGGTCCACGCGTAGCTGGCGCTGCCCGTCACGTCCTGCACCAGCCACTCGATTGTGTAAGTATGGCTGGCGACGGAGTTCTCGCAGAAACTCTGGAATTGGCCATTGCCAGGCGAGACGTTGCAGGTCAGCGTGGGACCTGCGGCTTCTGCTGAAGCTACGGGAAGGACGGTGGCAGCAAACGCTGCCGCCGCCATACTTAAGATGGCAATTGTCTTACGCATGGAGCTGCTCCATTCCATGAGAGTGCGACCGAGATATCGGCTCGATCAGCAATTCTGTAACCTAATCTCCGAACCTATACCGGCGTGACCGTCCGGAAGCTCATCACCATGTTGACCCCGTGTCACCTCGTCGTTGCGGCCACGGTATAGACCCGCAATATTTAGTTTGAATATCTCCCGGCCGCCGATGTGCCTTCTCTGAGCCTCTGGGGCCCAAGCTGGCGACTTTCGGCTCCTGGGCTGGTCAGCGCGTGCCTGACCAGGCCGATCAGGACGGTCTTGACCGACTCACGCCGTCGTGCGTCACACATCAGGACAGGTACCGATGCTTCAAGGTCGAGCGCGATGCGCACATCGGCCGATTCGTAGCGTGGCGCGCCGTCGAAGCAATTGACCGCGACGACGAATGGGAGACCATGGTGCTCGAAGTAGTCGACCGAGGCGAAGCAGCTTGCCAGGCGCCGGGTATCGGCTAGCACTACCGCGCCGAGCGCGCCGTAGGACATCTCTTCCCACATGAACCAGAAACGTTCCTGACCCGGCATGCCGAACAGGTAGAGCGCCAGGTCAGACCTGAAGGTGATGCGACCGAAGTCCATGGCGACCGTCGTGGTCGTCTTGCCGTTCATGCCGTTGATGTCATCCACCCCGACGCTCCGGTCGCTGAGGACCTCTTCCGTGCGCAGCGGCCTGATCTCGGTGATGGCGCCGACGAGCGTGGTCTTGCCAGCGCCGAAACCGCCCGCGACGATGATCTTCGCGGTCGCTGGTACCGGCGTTTCAGAGTGATTCGAGTCCATCCAACACCGCATTCAGTAGTCGCCGATTGGTGACCCGGCTCCTCGGAGCCGTGAGAACCTCGACCATGCCGTGCTCGGTCAGGTCACTGAGCAGCACCCGCACCACCCCGATCGGCAGGTCGACTTCCGAGGCCAGATCGACGACGGTCATGGGACTCTGGCACCGGACAAGTACCTGCTTGTGCTCAGGGCCGAGCCGGAGCTGCGGTGACGGCGGCCCGCTCACCGCGACCACGACGTCGATCAAGCCGAAATTCCTGCCAGTGGCTGGCATGGTCCGGCCCTTGGTCACCGCGTACGGCCGGACGAACGGCCCCGCCTCCTGATCAAGCCATCTATCTCTGGGAGCCGACACGCCTGATCACCCCGAAGCCGACTCGGCGTCATCATGGACGCGAGCCGGTGCCGTGAGGAACTTGCCCATCCGGCGTACCAGCATCGTCATCTCGTAGGCCATCACGCCGACGTTGGCATCCGCAGAGCTGAGCACGGCCAGGCAGGTGCCCTCTCCGGCCTCCATGACCACGAGGAAGGAGCCTTCCATCTCGATAATGGTCTGCCTGACCTGCCCCCCGCCAAAATGCCGCACCGCTCCGCGAGCCAGGCTCTGAAGGCCGGCCGCCAGAGCGGACAGATGATCTCCGTCCTCCCGGCTCATGCCCTGCGATGCCGCCACCACCAGGCCATCTCGGGACAAGACGACCGCCTGGCGGACGTAGTCCAGCTTGTCGACCAGACTGTCAAGCAGCCAGCCAAGCTGACTGCCGATGTCCGTCTGCGTCATGGTGAGACCTCCCCATCGTGCGCATGCTGGGCGCCAGGGGTCGCGACTGCGGCATCCGGCGAGCCACCAGGCCCTTCGTCGAGATCGTCCAGGTCATCCGCACGGCCGCGCTGCCACCCATCCTGAAACGCGGACATCATCGCGAGAGTGTCCTCGGGGGAGCGCGCCGTCGCCTCGTCCTCCGTCGGCATCGCGCTCGCTTCCCCAGCTCCCGGCTTGCGAAGCTGAGGGGCCAGGTTCGCCTGCCTGACGCGTAGCGGCAAGCCAAGGTGAGTTCCCCCGGAAGCTGGCTCCGCGTACTCCCGGGGCGCGGGTGCGTCAAGCCGGTGGCGGCCAGGCGAGCTAGCCGACAGCTCTGCCATCCAGCTTCCGTTCGGGTCGGTCGCATCCGGCGGGTGCGATATGCCGTTGAACTGGGCTGGCCGGCGCTGGTCGGCGTTGCCAGGGCTCGGCGGCTCGGGTTCGTCGCGGGAGACGATGACGCTGTGCGGCAGGAGCACGATCGCGGTCGTTCCTCCATAGGGTGAAGGCCGGAGCGAGACCCTGATCCCGTGCCTGGCGGCGAGCTGGCCGACCACGAACATGCCGAGCTGTCCGCTGTCTGGCAGCTCGAATCCCGGCGGGCTGGCGAGCCCGGCATTGATCGCGGCGAGTTCGCCGGCCGCCGGGCCAAGGCCGCGATCCTCGACCTCCACGGCGACGCCGAACCCGACGGCCTCGGCCCTGAGGTGCACCTGGGTATTCGGAGGCGAGAAGGTCGTGGCATTCTCGACCAGTTCGGCGATCAGGTGAACCACGTCGTTGACCGCGATGCCGACCACCGCGTCGGATGAGTCGCCGACGACCTCCACGCGCACGTAGTCCTCCACCTCGGCGATCGCCGCGCGCAGCACGTCGAGTACTGGCACTGGGTCGCGCCAGCCGCGCCCGGGAGTCGATCCGGACAAGATGATCAGGCTCTCGGCGTTGCGGCGCATCCGGGTGGTCAGGTGATCCAGACGGAACAAGTCGGCCAGCGCGCTGGGATCATCGGTGGTCCGTTCCAGGGCGTCCAGCATGCCAAGCTGGCGGTGCAGAAGGGACTGGTTGCGGAGCGACAGGTTGAGGAAGACCTGGCTTACTCCCTTGCGCAAGTTGGCCTGGCCGACGGCCGCATCGACAGCGGTGCGCTGCACGGAGGAAAACGCCTCGGCGACACGGACGACTTCGGTGATCTTGCCGGTGGGCAGGGGCGGGGACTCGGCGGCAACGTCCACCTCTTCGCCGTCGCGCAACTCCCTGATGACCCTGGGCAGCCGCTCGCTGGCCATTGCCTGGGCACCTTCGCGCAGGCTGGTGAGCTCGCCTCGCACTCGGCGTCCGAACCGGATCATGAGGAACACCGATAGGAGCAAGGCGATCAGGCCAAGCCCGCCAGACAGGCCAGCCTGAAGGATCAGCGTCCTGCCGAGCTGGCCGGAGGCGTTGATCAGCGGTACCTTGATGGCGTTCTCGATGGCTTGAAGCTGCCCGTATTCCGTTTTCGCCACCGGCCCCCAGGCTGCGAGCGCGTTCGCGAGCACTGGCCGGCTGACTGCGACTCCGCCGATCTGGGTCTCCAGCGCCGTGAGCTGTGCGTAGCTCGATGACCTGGCCAGCTGCAGCAAGCTCGCCAGCGACGGTCCTTCGGACAGCGCGATCGCGTCCTGTAGTTCCACTTGCTGATTGGCCGCAGCCCCGGCGAAGGCCAGCCGGTCGGCCGCGTTGAGGTCAGCGTGATCGGCTTCTACGCCCTCGACCAGCACCATCGCCCGGCTGAGCTGCTCCTGAGCACGGGCCACATCGAGCGACGCCAGTGACCGCTCGTAGATCGTGGTGTCGGGCTGGGCGGGGGTGATAAAGACGGTGAGTACGGCGTTGATGACATTGCTGTACTGCTGAAATGCCGCGGCCGGGCTCAGCTTTCCGGTGTCGATCGCGGTCCTGATCGCAGGGATGGCGCTGAGCTGACCGGATGTAGCCCGGTGCAGTCTCGCGCTAACGTCGCTGCTGCGCTGGAATGACGCGATCCCGGCATCACTGGCCTGCCGAACGCTCGTAAGCTGGCTGAGCGGCAGCGGCTGGGGGCTGCTCTGCCAGAAGAAGGTCGCCGCGCGTTCCTTCTCGAACGCGAGCAGCAGCACTTCGGTCGACTTGTAGAGCCCGAGGCCGACTCGGTTGAGCTGATATTCAGACGAGGCCCTGGAAATCGTGGTGCTCGCGACGAAGCCCCACAGGCCTACGAGCGCGATCAGCGGGACAAGAAGCAGGCCAACCAAAGTCGTCCCGATTGACCTGGTCCGAGCGGGCCTCATTGGGCCTGATTGTTCGGACATATCTACCCACGCCCCTCGCTCGGACCAACCCGTTATCGGCCAATTTCAGAGAGTAGCGTTTCCTGCACCACGAATGGGAGCAGTCGGGCAGAATCAATCCGATACCGGATTCGCCTCCCCAAACCAGGCCATCCCTACGGCGGGTGCCACGCTCCGTTCAGGCGGCAGGGTGCTGACCTTTCCCTGAGCCGGGTTGTGGAAAAATCGGGCGTATGGGACCTCAGCTGAACACTCTTCTCGAGGTGCGCCTGTTTCAGGCGTTCGACCTTGACGCTGACGGCCGGGTGCTGGCTGGCAGCGACGACACCGGCTCGACTCAGCTCATCGAGATCGGGCCGGACGGCACGAGGACTGCGCTCACCGCGCTGGCGGGGGCGTGCTCGGGTCGCTATGTTCCGGGGCAGCGGGCGGTGATCGTCTCCCACGACGAGGGCGGCAACGAGCGGCATCAGCTCTCGGTGCTCAGGCTGCCGGTGCCGGCCGGGCGGCCTGCGGGCCTGGACGACCTTGAGCCGCTCGTCCGCGATCCGCGCTTCATGCATGTGCTGGCCGACGTGCGGGGCGACCAGATCTGCTATTTCGCCAACCGCCGCAATGGCGTCGCCTTCGACCCGGTCATCCGCCGGCTGGCGGATGGCTCGGAGCGGCCGATGGTCCTGGCTGACGCGATGTTCGGGGAAGCGGCTCTGTCGCCTGACGGCCGGTGGCTGGCACTGACGGTCGCCTCGCCGGTCACGGCCGCGTCCGAGCATGTCGCGATCGTGGACCTGACGGTGCCCGCCGGGCAGGAGCGGATGACCGACGTCACCGTGCCTGATGCCCCGGGGCGGAATGTCGCGCTGGCCTGGGCGGCTGACAGCTCGGCCCTTTATTTCAGCTCGGACAACGACCGGGAGTTCCTCGCCGTCGCGCGGTATGACCTGGCTGCCGGCTTGGTGTCCTGGCTGATCGCCGACGACCACGCCGACCTGACCGGCTGGCTAGCGCCGGATGGCTCGGCGCTGCTGGTCGGGCGCAATGACGACGGGGCCTCGGCGCTCGCGCTGCACGACGCCGCGACCGGAGCGAAGCTCGCCGAGCTGCCGCTGCCGTCAGCGGGGTCGGTCAGTGACGCCCGGCTTCCGATCCCGCGCTGGGCGCCCGATTCCGCGTCGATCGGCATGTCGGTGAGCGGCGCCGAACTGCCGGGCGACGTCCTGCTGGTCAGCGAGCTTGAGGCCAGGCCACCCGCAGTGCGCCAGCTCACGCATTCCGCTCGGTCCCTTGGCCGGCCTGCGGCATCGCCGGAGCGGCATCAGGTTCGGGCCGCTGACGGCCAGCAGGTGCCTTGCCTGGTGTACCGGGGCGCAGCCGACGGCGACCCCGCCGTCACAGGGTCCGCTGTGGTCGTAGTGCATGGCGGACCGGAAGGGCAGGCCGGTCAGACCTTCAACACCTACGTGCAGGCATTGGCTGCGGCCGGGCACACAGTGCTGGTTCCCAACGTCCGGGGCTCCACCGGTTACGGCAAGAGCTGGTACTCGGCCGACGACAAGCACCGTCGCCTGGACTCGGTGGCCGACCTCGCGGCACTGCACGCCTACCTGCCGGAGCTGGGAGCAGACCAGGCGAGGGCCGCGCTGTGGGGCGCGTCCTACGGCGGGTACATGGTGCTGGCGGGCCTGGCATTCCAGCCCGGGCTGTGGGCGGCGGGGGTCGACATCGTCGGCATCACCTCGTTCGTCACCTTCCTGGAGAACACCTCGGCCTACCGTCGCGCCTATCGTGAGCGCGAGTACGGGACGCTCGCCGATGACCGCGAGTTCCTGATCTCGGCCTCTCCGCTGACCAGGGTGACGGAGATCCGGGCGCCGCTCTTCCTGATCCATGGCGCCAACGACCCTCGGGTGCCGCTCAGCGAGGCCGAGCAGCTCCACGCCGAGCTGACCAAACGCGGCCGCGACTGCGAGTTGCTTGTCTACGCCGACGAGGGCCACGGGCTGGCCAAGCGGGCGAATCGCCTGGATGCCGTCCCCAGGGCACTGGCCTTCCTAGCCAGGCATCTCGCCCAGCCAGGCAGCTAGAGCACGGACCTCAGCGGCTTGGTTCGCTGGGGAATGCTGCGGTTGCGCTCCCGCCGGGTCATCCTGGCCAGCCCGATGGGCTCCTACGGCGACTGCTGGCCGACGACGCGCCACACGGCCTGCTCTGCCTCCCGTGGATCTATCCGGCCGCGACTCCGGCGCACTGAAGATTTTAGGTGGAAAGCAACGATGGCTCGTCGGGCACTTCTTCGTAGGTGAACACTCCGAAGCTGTCAACAAGGCAATCCGGAGTTATTGGAGAATCGTCGCGATAGCCGCTAATCGATCTGCAAGGCGCGACAAGTGAGGTTGTCTCTTGTATCATCTGCGTCAGCGAGAGCTACGGATCGGCAAGAGGATGCTAAACGATTACGGCGAGGATGGCATGTTGCTCAATGCTGACCTTTCGTGGGATGATTTCGATCCGAAGGATTATCACAGCCGTAACTACCTGAACCTGCGAGAGGACGATCGTCAGATAATCGGGCTTGTTCGGGATTTCTTCTGCGCAGCCAGTATCACTGAGCCCATGAATGGCGTGGATGTCGGGACTGGCACCAATCTTTACCCGGCGTTCTCCATGCTGCCATTTTGCTCGGAAATTGCACTCTGGGAATATTCGCAGAGCAATATCGAATGGTTGCAGCGGGAGGTCAATTCTTTCGATCCGTCCTGGATGCCGTTCTGGGACGAATTGCGACAGGCTGCCGTGTATCGCCAGATCGAAGATCCGCGGACCTGCCTGGCTGAACGCGCGAGGGTCGTTAAGGGCAACGTGTTCGACCTTCCGGCCGAAACCTGGCATATTGGCACAATGTTTTTCGTGGCCGAGTCCATCTCAGCATCAAGGCGCGAATTTGAGTCTAGTATATTGTGTTTTGCTAGAGCGCTAAAGCCTGGCTCTCCGTTCGCTATTGGCTGCATTGAGAATTCTGCTGGGCACTATGTAAGGGAGCAGCCGTTTCCTGCGGTCGCGATCACTGAAACGGATATTGCTGGTTGCCTTAATCCTCTGGCGGAAGAGCTGCAGATTGACCGCCTTGATATTTGCGGTGCACCTTTGCGTGATGGCTATACGGGTATGGTGATCGCGCGAGGTCGGGTGCGTTCGAGATTGACATTTGGATGATGCACACCTAGAGGGAGCGATCTTGGATGAGCCGAAATCACCGCGCAGGGCTGTGGCATTGCCGCTGATCTTCTGGAAGGTGGCAATTCCGGCCGCGTCCGGTGGCGCGATCTATCTTGCAAGCGAACTCACTCATCAACCTCAAGAATGGTCACTGATCTTATCTGCGTTTGTCGGCGGAGTGACGCTGGTGGTTCAGTTCCTGATTGATTTTGATCGGACACTACGCGATCTTGAGACGAACCTCGAAAGTCACACCGTAGGGGTTGATGATATTGTCCGGCAAGGTTTCCTGAAGATCGACGCCGCCACTGGAAGTTATTCGGCCATAGCAGCGTCGCCGGTCGGAGTGGAGATACGAAGACTTGTTCAGGATGCGACCGGGTTGACGGGTTCTCCTCCCGAAGCTGTACTGCGCCTGGCACGATCGGAGATCGAGCGACTTGCCTGGCTCCTGCGGGGGATCGGCGAGGGGCAGGCGACGTATTACGGTGAGGATCAAGAGTGGCTGCTTGCGCTGACGCGCCAAGCCACGGCGAGCATTGATGCGACCAGCACGCCAGCGGCCGATGGAGGTGGGAACACCTTTGAGGGAGGCTTCTGGAGGTCCAGTCTGGGCCGACGGTACCTTGCGGCGCAGCGAGACGTCGCAGACAAGGGTGTCGTGATACGTCGCCTATTCATCCTAAACAAAGCTTCGTTGGCAAATAACGCGGATTTTCAAAATATGTGCAGAGAGCAGATCGCCGCTAAGATCAAGATTAGGATTCTCGACTCACCCGGGGATATTCCCTCGCTACGAGACGACTCACTTCTTGACTTTATAATATTTGATGAAACCGTGAGCTACGAGACGATTCCTGCTACGCGCCTGGTGCCGACGGAAAAACCGAGGATCTCTTTTACTCAACTAATTACTCGCCAATCGCTGATCCAGGAGAAATGCAATCTGTTCGAGCAGTTGTGGGCTGCTGGGCGTGAGGTCAAGTAATGCCACCGGATCGCGGAGCTAAGGGTAGTGCTGGTGCGTGCTCGGCCAGCCAGAGCCTCAGTCTGAATTCTGCATCTGCCCAAGTGTGAGCCGACAACCGTACCCAACCCTGTAGATCCTGCGGTTCGCGGCTCGGCCGGACCTCGCAACAGCGCCGATCCGGGCCACGGTCCGCCCGGCCGTTACCGCAACAGCGCCGATCCGGGCCACGGTCCGCCCGGCCGCCGATTCTGACGACACCATGGTCCTACTTACTGCTGTCCGGATGACAGTAGGTAGGACCTTGGTGCTGTCGAACACCGGCCCGGAACAGCAGTAAGTAGCGCCATACTGCTGTTCAGCCGCGCGGGCTAAGGCGGTTCGCTGGCTAGGGGGCGCGGCGGCAGCAGGTCTGGCTGGTGACCCGGGGTAGGAGCGCTTGCGGCTGCTGACGATCTCGGGCACCTGTCACCGCGACCGGGTTGAGATGGCGAACCCGCAGGTCAGCTTCGCTTGGGGACGTCTTACGGTTGAAGCAGCGCCGCATGGGGGCAGTGCGTGATTGGGGGACTTTCGTGACTGAAGTCAGCTTTCCGGAGAATTTGACGCGGGCAGGGCCTTCAGCTGTTTCTGCCGGCGAGACGAGCGGTGGCAGGGCCTCGCAGCAATCGTGAGGGAGTGACTATGAGCACACGACACACGCCGACGAACGGGCTGGGTTCTGCCGGATCCACCGTCATGCGCTGCGGGCTGGCGACGACCTTGCTGTGGATCGGGGCGCTCAAGTTCACCGACTACGAAGTCCGGAACGCAGAAGTGCTGGTCACCGCGAGTCCGCTGACGTCGCGGCTACGCCGGAGGCTCGGGGCGCGAAAGCTCGGGTGGCTGGTCGGAATTACCCAGCTCACCCTGGGCTCACTGATAGTGGCGAAACCGGCCGCGCCCCGAGCATCCGCGCTCGGCAGCCTCGGTGCCGCCGGATTGATGCTCGGCACGCTCAGCTTCCTGGTCACAACCCCGGAAGCCTGGCAAGAAGGACAAGGAGCGCCGCAACTGTCCATGCTCGGCGAAGCCCTGCTGAAGGACACCGTGCTGCTCGGCGCCTCCCTCCTGACCGCAGCCGAGTCGCTCCGAGCCGCCCGCGCCCGCAACCAGACCCGCCCGCAACCAGACCCGCCCGCAACCTGACCGCAGGCAACCTAACCCCTAGGCCGCCTGGCAGAGCTCGGCTAGCTTGCTGACGGTTGCCCAGTTGCGCGCGGTCCCGGCGAGGGCCGCCGACATTGGTCCGCCTGTCCTGGCGAGCATGCGCCGTAGCGGGCTGGGCGGGTATCCGTCCGGAGTGTGCAGGTAGACCGCGCGGCCTACCAGCTGGGCTTGATCCCGGCTGCCTTGAGCCTGCACCTGCCGCTCGGCGCTCGCCACCCAGGCGGACAGGCCGGGTCCCGGCGCATCAGGCAGAAACACGGCATGCAGCAGCCTTGGATTGGTATGACCGGGATAAGGGTTGTCCTGCATGCTGCGGGCCAGTTCCTCCCGGGAAAGCACGACGGCGCGGGCCAGCATGCCAAGGCTGCCAGCGATGGCCCGCTCCAGCTCAGCGGCCAGTTCAGCGGCCAGTTCAGCGGCCAACTCGGCGGGGTTCGTCCGGCTTGCTGTCCCGCTGTCGGTCAGGGCAGGGGTAAAGACCACGTTCCCGCTTTGGATGTAGGTCGTGACCTCGCTATGACCGAGCGACGCCACCACGTCGCGGAGCGCGGCCATGGTGACCGTCTTGGCGCCGAGGTTGTTGACTCCTCGCAGCATGGCAACGTGCGTCGGCATGTCAGCATCATGCCAAGGCCCGACCTGAAGAGGCCACTATCTAGCCTCTCGTCCTAATCTGTCAGCGCGACCGGGAGTCGCGGCCAGGCTGACTCGCCGTGACGAGGTTGTTCGGCGTATACATGCCTTTTTTCAACAAAGTCCTATTAGCCTCCCCTGGGCAGTTCTGTCGCAATTTTTCTAACTAATGTTTAAAGGTTTTACTCCCTGTCCGACTGGGATAATCGGCATCCGGACTTGCGGCGGGATCGGAAGTTCGGGGTATTGTCCGATTGACATTGTTGATCGACCATCTCCTGGGCTAAGCGCAACTCAACGCTGGCCATCTTAGATCAGTTCTGGACGCTTCTGTCCGGAAATACTGTTAATCAAAAACTAGCCCTTGACTCCCCCTTTTAAGTGTTGTTATTAATTGCCTAGGCAGAAGCATTTACTGATGGCGAGGGGAAGACCAATGTCCGAATTAGCTAGGGCTTGAGGCTGCCGAAGAGCAGCCGCAGCTGAGCCTGAGTACGGCGGCGGCCAGGAACCTGGCCACCACGACCAAGACCGTCCCCCAGATGCAGGGCATCAGCTCCCGGTGGCTGCTGCGGGTGCTGCCGTGGGTCGAGGTGTCGGGCGGCACCTACCGGGTCAACCGGCGGCTGACCTACTCGGTCGGCGGCGGCCGGGTGACCGTGTCGCAGACCGGCGACGAGGTGACGGCCGTGCCGCCGAGCTTGCGCGAGATCCCGCTGTTCGCCGGCTTCGAGGACGACGCGGTGCTGGCGGCCTTGGCCGCCGCGTTCACGCAGCGGCAGGTTCGGCCGGGCGAGACGATCGCCGAGCAGGGTCAGCCCGGCCGAGTGATCTCTACCTGATCGCGCACGGCCGGGTCAACCTGCTCGGCGCCGGGCATTTCGACGAGGACAGCCAGCTCGGCGTGCTGGCCGACGGCAGCTACTTCGGCGACGACCGGGCTGCAGCGCCGACGGCACCTGGGACCACACCGCCGTGGCGGTCACCGGCTGCGTGCTGCTGGTGCTGCCCAGGCGCAGTTCCAGGCGATCGCAGATCAGTCGCCGGCGCTGCGGGACCAGGTCACGGCCTACGCGGACGCGCTGACGCGACCGCAGAACCGGCGCGGCGAGGCCGATATCGCGATCAGCTCCGGGCACAGCGGCGAGCCGGAGCTGCCCGGCGCGTTCGCCGACTACGAGCTGAACCCGCGGGAGTACGAGCTGGCCGTCGCGCAGAGCGTCGCTGCGGGTGCACACCAGGGTCGCTGACCTGTACAACGAGCCGATGAACCAGGTGCAGCAGCAGCTGCGGCTGACCGTGGAGGCGCTGCGCGAGCGCCAGGAACACGAGATGGTCAACAACCCGGACTTCGGGCTGCTGCACAACGCCGAGCTACGCCCAGCGGATTCACACCCGCACCGGCCCGCCGACCCCCGATGACCTGGACGAGCTGCTCGCCATGCGGCGGAGCACCAAGATGTTCCTCGCCCATCCCAAGGCGATCGCCGCCTTCGGCCGGGAGTGCACCAAGCGCGGGATCTACCCGCACAGCACCGAGGTGGCGGGCGGGCCGCTGCCCGCCTGGCGCGGCGTGCCGATCTTCCCGTGCAGCAAGATTCCGGTCACCGAGGCGCGGACCACGCTCGATCATCGCCATGCGGACCGGCGAGGACGACCAGGGCGTCGTCGGCTTGCGGCAGACCGGCATCCCGGACGAGATGGAGCCCGGCCTCAACGTCCGGTTCATGGGCATCAGCGACAAGGCCATCATGTCCTACCTGGTCAGCGCCTACTACTCGGTCGCCGTCCTGGTCCCTGACGCCCTCGGCATCCTGGAGAACGTCGAGGTTTCCCGGTCGTTCAGCTAACCCGTCGTCCCGGTCGTTCACCAACCCCGAAGGAGTGCCCCGATGACGTCTTTACGCTCACTCACCGAAAGCGCGCCCAGCTCGGCTCGGGCAGCCGGTGCTGCGCAGCGCCTACCAGCGCTCGGTGGCGGAGTACTGGGACAACGAGAAGGACCCGGTCAACCTGCGGCTGGGAGAGGTCGACGGCTTCTACCACCACCACTACGGAGTCGGCGAGTACGACCCGGCGGTGCTGGACGCGCCGGCCGGGGAGATCAGGGACAAGGCGATCATCGCCGAGATGCACCGGCTGGAGACGCGCCCAGGCCGACCTGCTGCTCGACTACCTGGGCGAGGTCGGGCCGCGGCGACCGGCTGCTCGACGGCGGGCAGCGGCCGGGGCGGCACCAGCTTCATGGCCAACCAGCGGTTCGGCTGCCAGGTCGACGGGGTGTCCATCTCGCGAGGCCCAGGTCGAGTTCGCCAATGACCAGGCGCGCCAGCGCGGCGTCGCCGACCAGGTGCGATTCCACTTCGCCAACATGCTCGACACCGGGTTCGAGGCCGGGTCAGTACAAGGGATCTGGACCAACGAGACCACCATGTACGTCGACCTGCACGACCTGTACGGCGAGTTCGCCCGCCTGCTGCGGTTCGGCGGCCGGTACGTCTGCATCACCGGCTGCTACAACGACGTCACCGGCGGACGGTCCAAGGCGGTCAGCGAGATCGACCAGCACTACACCTGCGACATCCACCCGCGCAGCGCGTACTTCCAGGCCCTGGCCGCCCACGGTTTCGTGCCGATCACCGTGATCGACCTGACCGCCCAGACCATCCCGTACTGGGAACTGCGGGCTCAGTCCTCGGTGGCGACCGGTATCGAGGAAGCCTTCCTCACCGCCTATCGCGAAGGCAGCTTCCACTACCTGCTCATCGCCGCCGACTATGTCGGTTCCTAGCAAACCCTGGTAGGAGGAGTGGTGACTGGTCGGGAAAACTTGCTTGTCGAGTTAGTCGACGAGGTCGGCACAGCGATTGGCGCCTGCTCGGTAGCGCAGGCGCACGCCGCACCTGGCCGCCTCACCGGGCGTTCTCGGTACTGCTCTACGACCAGGCCGGACGAGTGCTGGTGCAGCGGCGAGCCGCGGTCAAGACGCGGTTCGCCGGGCGCTGGTCCAACACCTGCTGCGGGCACCAGGCCCCGGGCCAGGACACCGCCACGGCGGCGGCCGAGCGCCTGGCTGCCGAGCTGGGTCTCACCCCAGCGCAGACCACCGCGCTCACCGAGGTCGGCGTGCTCACCTACGAGGCCCGGCGATCCAGGCTCCGGGCGGGTCGAACGCGAGTGGGACCACGTCCTGGTCGCGAGTCTCACCGGAGGCCATCCCGTGCCCGACGAATCCGAGGTCTCCGAATTCGCCTGGTTCAGCGTCGACTCGCTGCGGGCGGGGATGACAGCGCATCCAGGCAGCTACACGCCGTGGTTCGCGGCCGTGCTGAACATCGCCGCCAGCGCATCGTAAGGAGGGACACATGACCGACGAGTTCGACGGGCACCAACCCAGCGAGGAACCGACGCTGGCCCGGCTGCTGGCCGGGCCGTCCGGGCTCGGTACGGCCGCGAGTCGCTTCCCCGCGCTGCCCAGGCACGACCTGGGTGCGCCGCTGCCATACGCGGAACGGGAGTGGGGCGACGGGTCCTACCCGCCGCTGTACTGCCCGCAGACCGCGCGCATCGACGAAGATCTCGGCGCGGAGGTCAACCGGCGCCTGGTCAGCCTGGGCCGAGCAGATCGGCCTGCACGCCGGGCGGCTGGACGAGTTCCGTGCGACCGGCTTCGGGCGCCTGGCGATGCTCACCCACGCCGACAGCGACGACCCTGACTTACTGCTGGTCGCGGCGCAGATGAACGCGGCCTGGTGGGCGGCCGACGACTACTACGCCGACGAGACCGAGCTCGGCGCCACCCCGACCGAGCTGCCTCCCCGGCTGGCGCTGATGATGTCGGCGATGGACCCGCCTCCGCCGGCCGGGAGCTACACCGCCCAGCTAGAGGAGGCCGTGGCGGCCGACCCGGTGCTCGTCGCGCTCCGCTCGGCTGTCACCCACCTGGCCAGGCACGCCAGTGCCGTGCAGGTGATGCGGGCGCGGCAGATCACCTTCCAGATGTACGTGAGCTGGGCCGCGTACGCGGCCTGGCGGTACCTGAAGACACCGCCGCCGGTGTGGCGGTACCTGGCCGCCCGCCAGCACGACAGCTTCTATACCTCGATGATCGCTGATCGACGTCGTCGGCAGCTATGAGCTGCCGGTCAGCCTGTTCGCCGACCGGCGCGTCCACCGGGCCCTCATGCAGGCCGGCACGGCCTCGGTGCTCGTCAACGACCTGCATTCCGCCGCCAGGGAGGCAGCCGACGAGCTACCCGATTCGAACCTGGTTCTGCTGATCGCCGCCGAGGAAGACCTCACTATCGCCGAGGCAACCGAGCGAACCGTCGCCCTGCACAACGACTTCGTCAAGGGCTTCGAAGCCAGTCAGCGCCAGCTCGCCGTCGTCCCGTCCCCGCAGCTCCAGCGAATCCTGCGCGGTGCGCAGGCCTGGATGGCCGGCTGCCTGGAGTGGCACGGTACGACGAGCCGTTACCAGGAGTGACAGTGAAGGGCTTCAAGGACTTTCTGCTCCGCGCCAGCCTCGTAGATCTCGCCATCGCCGTCGTCATCGGCGTGGCCTTCGGAGGCCTGATCAACTCATTGATCGACGACCTCGTGACCCCGCTGATCGCCGCGATCGGAGGTCGGCCTGACTTCTCGGTGCTGTCCTTCACCGTTCATCACAGCACCTTCAAATATGGCGACTTCATCAACTCCCTGCTGGCCTTTCTGGTGGTGGCCGCCACGGTATATTTCTTCGTCTTGCTACCGGTCAATAAACTGCTTGAGCATAGGAAAGTGACCAGTCGGGAGTGCCCGGAATGCCTGAGCCGGATCCCCGTCGAGGCCCGCCGCTGCATGAATTGCACGGTCCCCGTGACCGAAGAACCGAAGACTGAGAAACCGGAAGCCGCCTAGGCGCTAGCGCTCAGGATCTCGGCCAGCTTGCTCAGGTCGATGTTGCCGCCGGAAACCACGCAGACGATCTTTCCTCCGCCCGCCCGGCCCGAGATGGCGGCCGCAGGCGCGAGCGCACCCGCGCCCTCGGCGATGATTCTCGCGCGCTCGGCCAGCAGCCGGACCGTGGCGGCGACCTCGTCGACCGGGATCGCCACCGCCCGGTCTACCAGCGGAGCGACGATCGGCCACACGCTGTCGAGAACCTGACGGCCGCCGGCCCCGTCCACGAACGAAGGGGTGTAGCCGGCGTCGACCGGGTGACCGGCGGCCTTCGCTGCGGTCATCCCGGCGGCCGTCGCCGGCTCGGCCGTGACGATCAGCGTCTGCGGGCGCAGGGCCTTGATCGCGCTGGCGATGCCGCCGGTCAGGCCGCCGCCGCCGTAGGGGATGACCACGGTGTCCAGATCAGGCAGGTCTTCAAGGATCTCAAGGCCGATCGTGCCGTTGCCCGCCATCACGGCCCGATCGGCCGCCGGATGGATGAACATGCCGTCCAGCCCGTCGAACTTGCCGGTGACCAGCGCGTTCCACCACTCGTCGTACGGCACTTTCAGTACTTCTCCGCCGAGCCGCTCGATCGCGGCCACCTTGGCCTGCGGCGCGGCTTGCGGCACGACGATCGACGCGCGCAGGCCAAGCGCCCGTGCGGCCCAGGCGACGCCCTGCGCCATGTTCCCCGCACTGGCCGTGACCAGACCTTTGGCTCGGTTGCTCTCAGGTGCGACCATGACAGCGTTCATCGCGCCGCGAATTTTGAACGAATTGATCGGCTGAAGATTCTCCAGCTTCAGGTAGATCTCAGCCGGGGCGCCATCGACGCGAAGGCGCACCAGCGGCGTCCTGATCGCCGCACCGGCGATCCGGCCCCTGGCTGCCTCGATCTCGGCGAGGTCGATCACGCGAACACCCCTTCGATTGCGGCTCGGTCGTCGTCCCTGAGCGGATGCTCGAGCGCCTCCCGCAGCGGCGCCAGGTGCGCAGGGCGTCCCGGGCCGATGACGATCTGGGTCACCCGCCGATCAGCGAGCAGCCAGCCAAGCGCCAGGCCGGCCACCGACAAGCCGAGCCGCGCGGCAATCGCCTCGAGCCCTTCGATGACGGCGAACGTCCGGTCGGCGACGAACCCCCGGTAGGGCTCTGGGCGCTGCGTCATCCGAGATCCTTCGGGGAAAGGCTCGCCGCGCCGGTACTTGCCGGTCAGCCAGCCGCCGGCGAGCGGGCCGAAGGCGAGATAGCCGATTGCCCGGCGTTCGCAGAGCGGAAGCAACTCGCCCTCGTCGGAGCGGTCAAGCAGCGAGTAGCTGTTCTGGATCGCCTGCGGGCCGAGGCCGCCCGCCGCCGGGTCGCCTGCCGCCAGTGCGGCCGTGAGCTGCCCGGCGTCGAAGTTGCTGACGCCGTAAGCGCGGGTTTTCCCGGCCGCCGTCGCTGCCTCGAAGGCGCCGAGCGTCTCGGCGAGGGGAACGTCGGGGTCGTAATCGTGCCCGAGGTACAGGTCGACCTGATCGACGCCGAGGCGTTCGAGGCTCGCATCGAGTTGCCGTGCTATCCGCTCCGGCCGCAGGCCGCTGTCGCCCCCGTCCCGCATCGGGTTGAACGTCTTCGTCGTAAGCTGCGGCCGCACCCCGCGCGAGGCGATCCAGCGGCCGATCGCCTGCTCGCTGCGCCCGCCGCCGTAAGCGTCGGCGGTGTCGAAGTGGGTGAGGCCGAACTCCCAGGCCGCATCCATGAGCTCGAAAGCCTGGTCGCGAGTGAGCCCGCGACCGAAGAACTCCGGAGCTGACCCGATGCCGCCGAAGTTGCCGCAGCCGAGGGCAACGGGAGAGATCAGCAGCCCAGACTGGCCGACCGGCCTGGTCGCCGCGAGCTGCGGACTCACCAACTAAGACCACGCGCCTGCGACATTGCTGAAGTAAACCAAAGCCGCCTCACCCAGGCAAGATCGGGTCACCAGGCTTAGGCTGCGTCCTGAAGCGCGTAGGGGTTGAGGATCTGCCTTCCCCACAGCTGGTTGCGCTCGGCGATGGTGAGGCGCGCGGTATCTGCGGCCTCGCGCCATTGCGTACGGATGGTGGCGACCTGGTGGTCGATGATCGCGTTCGCCTCGGCGCGGGACAGCAGATAGGTGTCGGTCGCGGCACCGAGACAGCCGGCGAGCTGGCTGTACCGGTAGCCGTCCCGGCGGATCGCCATGGCCTGCGTGGCTTCCCCGCCCGACCGGGGCTGCGGGCAGATGTCGTAGGCCGGGGTGAGCGCGAGGTTCTGGCCGTCCCAGAATGCGGCGTGATTGCGGGCGTGGTCGTCGGTGTTGCTCACGCAGATGCTGAAGACGATGCGAGAGAAGAGTTCGCGGAGTGTCTGCCTGGGTTCGGTGAAGCGAAGACGGATCGCGTCGGCCAGGTCGTAGTAGGTGGCGTAGCGGCCCATCAAGGGATCCAGACTGAGGATGGTCAGCGCGGACACCACCATCCGCCGGTGCCTGCCGCTATCGGGCCGGTCGAAGCGATCGACGAGCAGCACGTCGCGACCCAGCACCTCGATCAGTTCTGTCTTCGGGACGTCAAGCCCGGCCCGCCGGGCGAGATCCATGGCGACGGCCTCGGCCTTGACAACCGGGTAGACGTCGGTGCTCGAGGACAGTTTGGCGATGAGCCTGCGGTCGCCGTCATGCAGGAGCACCTTGGGCCGCGCGCCACCGACAGACGTCCCGTGCAGCAGCGCGCTGCCGAGCGCGGGTGGAAGCGGCTGACCTGCTTCGACCAGCGCAGCCGCTGTCATTAGCTGTTCGAGGGTGGCATCGGTCACTCGGGCTTCGTAAGTGGTCGCGCTCGCCTGGAAGTCGAGTGCCCCGATACGGTCGGAGCCTGATCTCATCAGGTGCGTCAGCAGGCTGAGATCAGCGGTGTCGCTGTCAGCTGTCAGGTGCCCAGCGTGCTCGGCGAGGATGACCCGTTGTCCCCAGGCGTCCGGACCCGCGCCTTGGATGCATCCGGCGACGGCTAGTCCGTCCAGCGGCCTGATCCGGCCGGGACGGAGCGGCAGTTCCGGCAAGTACAGCGGAACCGAGTCAGGACGTGCCAGGTAGCTGCGTCCGTACGTGAAGTACGCGATCGCACCGTTGGTATCCAGGCGGCCAGCCGGCACCGGATCGGCAGCCTCCGGGAGCCATACCCACACGAATGCCTGCGCTGGGTCAGAAGCCTTCAGGTCAGAAGTCATCGTTCACCGGCTCTGCGGGCTCGCGGACCCGGGACGGCAGGAGCGCGAGACGGTCGCGACCACGCCTGACCATCGTGCGCAGCTCTTCACGATCACCGCCGAATAGCTCTATCCCGAGGATCGTCGCGACCTCGAAGACGGTCCCGATTCCGACCGTCGGCACTCCTCGCTCAATGTTCCTCAGCGTGACGGCCGAGATACCAGCTCGCTCAGCCAGCGCAGCCTCGGTCCAACGCCTGGCGCGGCGCGCGTACGCCACTTCCAAGCCAAGGACCCGGACCGCGTCGATCGTCTGCGGTGAGTACGGATGAACACGACGCACGTTCTTATACCTTCGTTTAGAGGCTTAAGCAAAAGTATAACAGCTATCTCGGCCGAGCGGCGGTGGGGCGCCAGTGCGCGGACGCCCCAGCCCTCTGCCGCTCGACCGCGACGCACATCGATGGGCTGGATTGGAGGCCGCTCCCGGCGGGCGTCAATGGCGGGCGGCAGGTGCGGGTGGCAGGTGCGGCTGGCGGCGGCTACAGCTGCGATCCGGGCCACGCCCTCGAAATGGCGCGGATTCAACGACAGCATGGTCCTACCTACCGTCGTCAGGATGACGGCAAGTAGGACCATGCTGCTGTTCTACTCGGCCGCCTGACAGCAGTAGGTGGGACCATGCTGCTGTTACCGGCCCCGCCCGGCCCGGCCCGGCCCGGGCGGCCCGGCCCAGCCCGGGCGGGGGCGGGCTTGCCGGGCGGGCTGGTTTGCGGTAGCCATGGTGCTGCCGGAAACAAGGTGAGGTAATTCGTGCTGATTCGCCTGCGCCGTGGACGCCCTAGCTCGCTGCGCGTGGTCGCGCTGGCCGTGGTTGTCGTCGCGGTGGCTGGGTGCCAGACAGCTGTCGCGGGATCCGCGAGGCCGAACGCAACCCGTTCCCGCCAGCCGGCGAGCCCGGGCTCGGTGCCAACGCCCGCGACGCCTGCCCAGAAAACGCCGGCCCAGAAGATGCCTGCGCCGCCGCCGCCCCAGCCGCCCCGGTCGCCGGAGGCCAGCCCGCGCATCATGATCGTCGGTGACTCGATCACCGAGGGCAGCGCTGGTGATTACACCTGGCAGTACCGGCTCTACAAGCATCTGGTCGCCGACGGCATCAGCCCGCGAATGGTCGGCCCGTATAGTTCGCTGTTCAATAACGTGACTGGCGCCGAGGGGGATCACAGCTACGCCGACCCCAGCTTCGAGCATGCGAACGACGCCAGGTGGGGCCTGACACTTTTCCGAGCGAAAGACGCGATCGGCGGCTACGTCAGCACCTACCGGCCCGACTACCTGCTGGTCCTGCTCGGTCTCGACGACGTCTCCTGGTATGGCCTCAGCCAGTCAGTCATGGCCTCGAACCTGGACGGCTTCGTGGCTGCCGCCCGGACCGCTAATCCTCACCTTCGGATCGTGCTCGGCCTCATCCCGCCTAATATCCATGAGCAGACCAATCCGAGGCTCGCCGCCAATCTCGCCAGCTACAACGCCCTGATCGCGCAGTCTGCCGCTCAGCTTTCGACGCCTGGCCTCGCCGATCGCCGTCGCCCAGGACGGCGCGCACATCAACGTCGCCGCTGACCTCTGGGACGGCACGCACCCTAACGCGAACGGCGAGGTTAAGATCGCGGCCGCGTTCGCGGACGTGCTCGCGAGCCGCTTTCACCTCGGCACCCAGTACCCGACACCTTTCCCCGTCCTGCCCACCGGCCCGCTGACTTCGCCGCACCTGACGGCGACTCCGTCGGTGATCCCGCACCAGGCCAGGCTGTCCTGGACCTTGTCACCGGGCGCGGAAAGCTACTACGTCTACCTCAGGGATCAGTCCAAGCCCGGCAGCACCTGGACGCGACTGCCGCTGCCACTGCCCCCGGATCGCGACCCGTGGACCGCCGGTCTTCTGGTCACCGGGGACACGTATACGTTCAAGGTCCAAGCCTGCAAGGGCCACGACTGCGGCGCATTCTCCAACCCCGCCGACGTCACCGCGCCCTAACCAGACTCTCAACCCCAGCTTGAGCCCCAGCAAACTCACAACCACCGTGCCCCAGCCCCGGCAAACTCACAACGACGGGCCGGGCTGGGGTGCCGCCGGGGGCGGTGCGAGCCCTGGGCTCGGGCTCGCGACGGCTCGGTAAGCAGGTTGAAATAATTCGCACCGGATATTGCCGTTTTTCTGGCGATCGTTGTCTCCGCTCGTCATTTCGATCGTCCGGTCGAGGTGAAACCTGCGCGGGTCCGGCTATTCTAATGCGGCATGGGGATTGCCATGAAATACGCTATCCGGCTGGTCGCGCTGCTCGCGGCCACGGGGGTTTTCGCCATTGCGTCCGAAGCCTGGGCGAGCGGAACGCCCGCAGCACCGCCTGTGGTCGCCCTGATCGGGCCAGCTCCGCTCACGGAGCACCTCACAAAGCTCGCCAAAGATACCTACCGGGTTGTTTTCGCCCTGAATATCGAAAACGACGGATCTGCTTCCATTCCTTACTCGCCTTCCGGGCCAGGCGGCTTTAACATCGGCATCATCTCCGACCGTGACTACCCGGGGGCGGCGCTCCCCCCGACGATCGCGCCTGCCGCCAAGGATGTGTCCCTGCCGGGAATGTCAGTGTCGCGGATCCCGGTCACGCTGGTCGTGCATGACCAGGACACGACCTCCCTGCAGGTCGTCCTGACGGTGACGGCGCCGTCCGGAGTCGCGCCGTCTACCGAGGCGATCATGCTGACCAGGTCCCCGCTCGGCTCGAATTTCATCGGCATCCTCACGGGCTCCCTGGTCGTCGGACTGGCGATCATCGCCGTCTTCTGCTGGTTCAGGCGCCAGCGGCCGACAAGGTCACCAGCAACGTCATCTACACGGATTCGACGTTCAGCTTCGGTCAGAGCTGGGCGACGAACATCGCGGCCGTGCTGACCGTGGTCGCGACCGTGTTCAGCACTACCGGTGTCCTGTCGGACCTGATCCCCGGCATCGACACCGGATTCTTCCTGGCCGTCACCATCACCTACGGCGTGGTCCTGGCGCTCGCGCCGCTGGCGTACTCGATCTTCCAGATCGTCGAGCACAATCATGTCTACGGGAGCCGCCTGGGATTCCAGACGGCGGCGGCGATCACCGGGATCGCGGTCGGCGGGCAGCTCTCCACCGCAGGCGCCATCATCATCTTGTCCGACAACCTGGGCTTCCCCCTGCGGATCGGCCTGCTTGCCTTCCTCGGCGTCGTGGCCGTCGCCGTCATCGCCTACACCGAGGCCACCAGGCGTCAGCTCTGGCGGCTCCAGGCGCCTGAGTCCGCAGGACACCAGGCTGCCGCGGATGGACGACCGCTAGCCACCATGGCTGCTTTCGTCTAGCCGGCGACAGCGACTCCTGAGCGGCAACCACCAGCTCCACAGCCTGGCCTGCCAGAACATGGGCGGCGTGACCGGAGCCGTCTGGACCGAGGGGTAGCAGCAGAAGGCCAGCAAAAGCAGACCGTCCCGGGCCGGGCTCGCAGTGCCCGGGACGGCGGGCGTAGCTGGGGAGCTTGGGGAGGTCAGCTTCGAACTACGGGTTGGGCCTTGATGGTTCCATCACGTAAAGCTGAGTTTGCCCTTCCAACGTGGTGTCATCATTAGCTTGGGCTGTGACCGCGATGTTGTGCGTGCCGTACTCGGTTATCCGCAGTGACATCTCGATAGCGATATCTAGCCCGCTCGGCAGCTCAGGCCACGTTGGTGCCTGGAATCTCCCGCTCGCGCTATGGGCCAGAATTGGGTTTCCAGAGGGGCTAAGAACCCGGACAGACACCGTAATATCCCTGCTGTCCAGCGCGGCAGACTCTCCTGCTTCTCCCACGAAGTGCATGATGACGACGCGCTTAGTCGAAACCGGAACGGTGGGAGTTGCTAGCACGTTCGAGTTGAGGGAGATGGCAGTCACCGAGCCGGCAGTGTTCGTGCCGGCACCCTCTGCGAGAAGGATCCACTCAAGACGCATCGGCCTAGTCTCCTGCCAACTCTCCAACAAGGATCTGCCGGGAAGTGGAGTTCGGAACGGGATTGAACTCCCTGTAGTGCTGTTCCGGCGGGCCAAGCCACATCTGAGTCGGCTGACCTGCCGCATGCAGGCCGAAGTACCCGTCCTGGACCTGCGACGCTATGAACACGATGCTCAGTGTTGCGTTCGACGTCAGGTGCGCGGGCACAGTGGCTCGTCCCATAAGCTCGGCGCGCCTTGGCTCCCCAGCCTCTACCAGGCTGATGTCAAGTTCGAAGCCGAGTGCGAACAGATATTCAGCAAGGGTGGTAATCCTGAGGTTGCCATCTCCCCTGAGTACCTGGCTCACTGCTGATTTGCGGATGTTCAGGCGACGCGCAATCTCTGTCTGAGTCTCCAGTCCGGAGGCCGCGAATGCCTGGTGGAGCGCCACGAGAACTTCCCGGCGCAAGCGAGCGGCGGCCAGTGCCGCTTCACCGCCTGGCTTGCTGGCGACCCGGTCGTAGAGAGTGCTCACGGCTGGCTCCTATCGTACTCCATCACTGCCTTGGCCTTGGCGATCTCCTTGAAAGGCGTCTTATCGGTGCCTTTGGTAAAGCCGTGGGTCAGCCTGGTCGCTATGACCGGATGCAACTGGTCGACCAGCTCATAGAACGGGAACCGTGCGGGCCCAACCTTGATCTCGCGCAAACCAATCGAGAGGTCAAGGTCATTCAGCTCCTTAGGAATCCGCAAATGACCTTTGCGGGCGTACTCATCGAAGACTATTGCCACGTCGGCCTCGCTCACCTGAGGTCTGTTGCGTAGCAATAGCCACGGCTTCTTAGCGAGATATTCGTCGACCAAGTCGTTGCCTTTGGCTGTCCGAGCGGCTTCGATGACCCTGGCTAATCCTCGACCGTAGATTGTGCGACCGCATGCCGGGCACTCCCTAGGCTGCGGCAGCTGTACAGTCAAAACTGTACCCTCCTGGGAGATGAGCGTCGCACGAATGGCCGGGAAAGGCAAGAGCGGCGCCGTGACCTGCTTGAATGTCGTCAGCGGACACTTGGTGCGTATCGCCCCATGATGCCAGACGGACACAGAACATGAGTGGCAACTAGTAACAAATCGACGAGACGCCGGCGATGTTACGCCAGGCGCGGCCCAGACTTAGCAACGCCGTGAACTCGGAGAGGACCGCCCCGAGCGGTGTCATCATGATGATCCTCATCGTCCCGGTAAACCCGTCCTGCGTGCCCTGCGTCTAGTAGGCGCAATGCACGTTTTTCGGGAGATGGGATGTGCGCTGAATGAATAAGAGCAGAGGCGGCGTGGTGTCGCGAGCAATTATCGGATCGGCGGTGATGTGCGCTTTCGGGTCGGCGATCGCGTTGGCGGCCGGACCGCCGGCCATGGCCGCTGCTCCGGGACTCGTCGCTGCGCCGGGACTGGCGGCGCACGCAGGGGTCTCGGCCCCTGGGTTTGCAAGCACCGCCGCAGGAGCGGACAATCTCGAAGGCGTCGTCGCGATCTCGCCGACCGATGCCTGGGCGGTAGGCCAGATCGAGCGCAACGGTGGCCCGACGCTGACCCTCGCCGAGCAGTGGACCGGCAGTGTGTGGCAGGCCGTGGCCACGCCGAGCCCGGGCGGCAACACCAGCGACGCGGTCAGCGACCTGCACGCGGTTGCGGCCACGTCGCCCACGGATGTCTGGGCGGTGGGCAGTCATACGCTCCCGGCCAAGCGGCAGACCGACACGCTGATCGAGCATTGGGACGGCGCGTCGTGGAAGCAGGTGCCAAGCTTCAGCGAAGCCGGGTTCTCTGAACTCGACGCGGTGACCGCGATCTCACCCACGGACGCCTGGGCGGTAGGCATCGCCGAGCAGGGTGATTCGGATGCGGCGGTGATCGAGCACTGGAATGGCGCGTCGTGGAAGCACGTGACGAGCCCGACGCCGCGCTTGTCTGGCCTGGACGGCGTCGTAGGTATCTCGGCCAATAACGTATGGGCGATCGGCACCTACATTCCGAGGGGAACGACGGTTCTCTCGCTCGCCGAGCACTGGAACGGCAAGAAGTGGACGCAGGTGCCGTCCGCCAACCCTGGTGGCACGGGAAGGAGCAGCCTGTTCGCGATGTCCGTGGCGCCTAACGGGCACCCCTGGGCAGTCGGCTTCACGGACCACAGGAATTCCCCCGCTCTGACGCTGGCCGAGCGCTGGAACGGCAGCAAATGGGTTCAGGTGGCAACCCCCACGCCTGGTCCCTCGCCTGAGGACCAGTTGCGCGGCATCGCCGCGGTATCCCCGACGAGCGCCTTTGCGGTCGGGTGGGTCGAGACCAAGAGCGTCCTGGCCGAGCACTGGGACGGCAAGTCGTGGACGGCGCAGCACACCCCGGCGCTCGCCGGCACGAAAACCGCCGTGTTTTCCGCCGTCGCCGCTGACTCAGCCTCGGATGCGTGGGCCGTCGGCTGGGCCGTGACCAAGTCCGACACGCTCCAGACCCTGATCGAGCACTGGACCGGCTCATCCTGGCAGGTGGCCACCAGCCCGAATCCCTGATCCGCCGGGGGCGAGCTTCGCCACTGTCACCGTTACACACTGAGAGTAATCGCTAGTGTGCTATTCGTTAGGAGCGCATCGGGGGATAGCCGCTTCCTAGGAGTCACCAAATGGGGGCCGATAAGGCCGGGAAAGACAGCGTAGTCCGCCGAATGCGGGCGGGCATCGCTGACGCGGTCCGCGCTGGCGGGCGACTGGCCGAGCAGCGACCGTCGGCCCTGGCCGCCTTCCTTGCGGCGGCGGCTTTCGCGCCGTTCCTTGCTCCGGGCAGCGGGGAAGTGGCCGTCTTGCTCAACCAGCTCGGCGGCCTGGGCAGCGGGTACCTCGCGGCCGTGCTGACCAGCGCGGCTGAGCGCGGCCGGCCGGAAGACCTCGCCGACGAGATCGAGACCGGGCTCGAGGCGGCCGGGGAGCAGGGCGCCGGGCTGCGCGCCGAGCTGTCCCAGGCGTTGCGTGAGATCGGAGCCGTGCAAGCGGCGATTGCCGCCGATCCGCTGATCGCCGGGGGACTGGCCGAGCTGAGCGGCCACCTGTCCGAGTTCGGCTGGATGCTGGGTGATACGGCCGAGCGGCTGGCACAGCTGGTGGGGCAGGGCGTGCGGCACGGCAACGAGCTGCAGGCCGCCCGCGCCGAACTCGGCGCGCTCACGGCGCTGCTCCAGCGAGTTGTCCAGGCCCAGGACGCCCAGGCCAGGCACGACCAGGCCCAGCACGACCAGGCCCAGCACGACCAGGCCCAGCACGACCAGGCCCAGCACGACAGGGAGGGCCGGGCACCCGCCGAGCCGGCTCAGTGCCCGTACCCGGGCATGCGGCAGTTCGAGTCCGGGGACGCCGCCCGGTTCTTCGGCCGGGAGGAACTGACCGCGCACCTGATCGCCAGGCTGGCCGAGCAGTTGCGCGCGGACACGCCGCTGCTCGTCTTCGGGTCCTCAGGGGCCGGAAAGTCGTCGCTCCTGCGGGCCGGCCTGATCCCGGCGTTGCGCCGAGGGCGGCTGCTGCCGATCGCCGGGTCGGCGAAGTGGCCGCGAATCCTGGTCGACCGGCTGGGCGCCGACCCGCTGGCCGCTCTCACGGCGGCGATGGGCGGCGGGCCGGTGGCTGACGAGAACGACGACCCCGCGGTCGTCGCTGAGGGACTTGGCCCGCAGGGCCGGTTCGTGCTCGTGGTCGACCAGTTCGAGGAGGTCTTTACCCAGTGCGCCGATAGCGAGAAACGGGTCAGGTTCGTCCGTGTGCTGCTCGCCCTCGCCAGTCGCGGGCTGGTGGTGCTCGGCGTGCGGGCCGATTTCTACCAGCACTGCGCGAGCCTGGCTGACCTCGGCGGCCTGCTCGCCGACAACCAGGTCGTGGTCGGTGCTCTCGCCGAAGACGACCTTCGCCGGGCCATCACGCTGCCCGCGATCCAGTTTGGGTGCACGGTCGAGCCCGGACTGGCCGAGCTGATGATCGCCGACCTGGGCCTGCGGCCCGGCCTGGGTTCAATGCCCGGCGTGGCTGGCTACGAGCCGGGGGCGCTGCCGCTGCTCGCCTACGCGCTGCGGGCCACCTGGGACCGGCGGCTCGGGAATACGCTCACCGTGGCCGGCTATCGCGAAGCCGGCGGCATTCACGGCGCGGTCGCCGCCGAGGCCGAGCGGATCTGCGCCGACCTCCCGGCCGGCGGCGTGGACGCGGCCCGGCGGATCATGCTCCGGCTGGTCAGCGTCGGCCGGGAAGGACAGCTCACCCGCCGCCGCGTCCCCCGTGCCGATCTGCTCGCCGGCCTAGATCACCCGGAACCAGCAGCCAGCCCCGAAACACCCAGCTCCGAAACACCCAGCCCCGGGCTCGGCACGACGGTGCTCGCCAGGTTCACCCACGCCAGGCTCGTGACCGCCGACGAGGATGGCGTGGAGATCACGCACGAGGCGTTCCTCACCGCCTGGCCAAGGCTGGCGAACTGGATCACCGAGGACCGGGACGGACTGCGGCTGCACCGGCAGCTAGGCGAGCACGCCCGCGCATGGGCCCAGGAAGACCGCGACGCGAGCGGCCTGTACCGGGGGATCAGGCTGAGCGGCGCCATCGCCTGGCGGGCCGCCAACGAGACGGAACTGACCACCCTGGAACGGTCGTTCCTCGATGCCGGTGCCGCCGCCGAGCATGCGGTCCGGCACGCCGAGCGCAGGCAGAACCGGCGGCTGCGGACGCTGGCCGGCGGGCTGACCGTCGTCCTGATCCTGGCCCTGGGTGCCAGCGGCGTCGCGGTCGGGCAGCAACGGCGGGCCGCCCGGCAGAGCGCCCAGGACCTGTCCGGCCAGTTCGCCGCCCAGTCCGACACCGCCCTGACCGTGAACCTGCGGACCGCCGACCTGGACGCGCTCGCCGGGTGGCAGGCCGATCACACCGGGAATTCGCTCAGCAGCCTGCTGAGCCGCCAGGTCGACCCCTATCTCGGCACGTTCTCCGAACCGGCCCGAGATACTGCCTTGGCGGTTGCCGTCAGCCCTTCTGGCAAGCTGCTGGCCGTCGCCGAGGCACCCGGCTTCAGTACCAAGGCCGAAGCTCAGTCGAGCATCCAGCTCTGGAATCTGGCAAGCCATCGCCTGGTGGCCACCTTCCCCCAGCTAGGCAGCACTGTTCATACCCTGGCCTTCAGCCCGGACGGGCGGACCCTGGCCGCCATCGTCGACAGCACTCCGAACCTGCGATTCTGGGACGTGGCGACCGGCAAGCGGGTGCCAGACCGGTTCCCCGAGCCAGGCAAGTTCACCAGCTCCTTCAGCTACAGTCCGCGCGGGCACCTGATCGCGATCGCGACCGCTCCTGTGACGCCGGCCCCCGGGCAGACCCTCGAGACGTCCCCGAGCGCGATCCAGATCTGGAACACCGTCAGCCACCGCCCTGTGCACAAAATCTCGGGACTGACTAGTGACCTCTCGGCGCTGAGCTTCAGCCCCAATGGGCACCTGCTGGTCAGCGGCAGCTATGACGGCCACGTCCGGCTGTGGAATCCGCGCACCGGAACTCTGCGCGCCGAGCTCGCCCACGGGCTGGGTCAGGTGAGTTCGGTGCTGTTCTCTCCGGACGGCCGGCACGTGGCTATGTCCGCTCAGCAGTTCGTGCTGCTCAGAGCACTGCAACCTGCCGGATCCCTGACCGTCGCGTTCTCGACCGTGGGGTCCACCCCAGGCCTGGCCTTCGGGCCGCAAGGCCGGTTCCTGTACGCCGCGACGGGACCCGGCGGTGGCCTCGGCAGCTACGATGTCCTGCACCAGGCCAGGGTGAGTCCCGACTACGAACTGCCCGCCCCGGTCGCGGTCCTAGCCGCGAGCGGCGGCGTCCTCGCGGCCGCCGGCCCGAACGGGAGCCTGTTCGCGTTCGACACAGGCGGGGCACTGACCTTGCCCAAACTCGACAGCGGCGGACTGAGCACCGTCGCCGCCGCCCCGCACGGACGGCTGGTAGCCACGGGTGCTGCCGATGGCATCGTCCAGCTCTGGCGGCCCGGTGATCCTGCGGCCGCTCAGGTGCTGAGCGGTGAGGACGCCGACGTCCAGTCCCTGGCGTTCAGCGCCGACGGCAGGTTGCTCGCCGCGATCTACCAGAACTGCGATGTCGTGGTCTGGCCCGCCGGCGGGACCGGGCCGCCCGTCAGGCTGCCCTCGCCAGCCGGCCCGATTCAGGCCGCTCCGAACACGATATCGGCCGACGTGGCCTTCGTACCGGGCCAGCACACTATGATCACCGGCTGCAGTTACGAAGCCGTCTCCGGCGGGAGGGTGAACGAGATTTTCCTGCGCGACACCCGCAACTGGCTCGGCAGCTCGCTGACCTTGCCGAGGCTCGCACGCGATCAGCAGGCCATCAGC
The DNA here is from genome assembly GCA_963737865.1 of uncultured Actinomycetota bacterium. Lineage (GTDB taxonomy): Bacteria > Actinomycetota > Actinomycetes > Streptosporangiales > Streptosporangiaceae > Chersky-822. Next base: position 592,006 of record CAVTUG010000004.1, read on the forward strand.
CTCGCGGCAAGCCCCACCGGGAACCTGGTCGCGGTGGACACCGGGACTGGCCTCGTCCTGCTAGTGCGGCCGACAACCGGCCAGGTCATGAGCCGGATCACGACCGGCCAGGGTAAGGGTGAGCCGACCATCGCCTTCAGTCCGGACGGGCGGCTGCTGGCCACCGCCAACACGGCCGACATCACCGGCACCGTCAAGCTATGGCAGGTGGCCACCCGAAAGCAGTTCCGCCACCTAGGCCCTGGCACCTCCCAGGTTCGGTCGCTGGCCTTCAGCCCGGACGGGCGTACCCTGGCCATTTCGAGCCAGGACGCGACCGTGCGGCTGTGGAACGTGGCGAAGCATCGGCTGACCGAAAGCCTCGCCGCCTTCCCTTCGGTGCTCGGTACCCAGACTTCCCCCACGAGCGTCAACCGGGTCGCCTTCGTGTCCGGCAACCGGCTCGTGACCGCGACCAACGACGGCAAAGCGGTCGTCTGGGACCTTGACCCGGCGCACGAGACCCACCGCCTGTGCGCAATCCTCGGCCGGTCCTCGGTAGCGGACTGGTGGGGCCAGCAAAATCCGCCCCCCGGCCGCGACCCGTGCAACGGCTAGTCCCGAAAGCACGTCAGTCCGTCATTTCCTTGGAACGCGGCCCTGCCAGCGCGGCCGTCTACCCTGAGCAAGCGGCGCCGGCCGCGCGGACCGCAGAGCGTGGGCGGCTGCCCGTCTTACTCGGCGGGCGTAGTGTTCGCCCCGCTGATCACGACGGCGACGCGCGCACCGGGCTCGGGCTGCCAGGCGCCGGTGATCAGGGCCGCGACGCCGACGGCGGCGGCGGGCTCGACGATGATCCTGGCGGTCTGCCAGAGCAGGCGCTGCGCGCTGACGATGCTGGCGTCGTCGACCAGCACCACGTCGCTGACATGGGCCTGCGTGATGGGGAACATGAGGTTGCCGACGCGCCGGGGTGCCAGCGCGTCAGCGGCGATGCTGCCGGCCGGTGCGTCGGCCGGCTGGCCGGAGGCGCGGGCGGTCGCGAGCGTCGGTGCGCCCTCGGGCTCCACTCCGACGACGCGCACGGCGCCGGCGAAGTAGGCGGCGATGCCGCCGATCAGGCCGCCGCCTCCGACGGGCACGAGCACGGTGTCCACGTCGTCGGCCTGGGCGGTGAGTTCCAGGGCGACGCTGCCCTGCCCGAGCAGGGTTTCCCGCTGGTCGAACGCGTGGACGCTGAGCGAGCCTTGGTCCGCGACCCACTTCTGCTCGGCGGCCAGCGCGTCGGCGTAGAGGTCGCCGCTGACGACGAGCTCGGCCCCGAGCGAGCGGATCCGGTCGATCTTGGCGGGGGCCGAGATGGACGGCACGAAGATCCTGGCTGGCACGCCGAGCCGGTGCGCGGCGTAGGCGACGGCGACTCCGTGGTTGCCGCCGGAGGCGGCCGAGACCCCGATCGCCGGCACGTCGCGCAGCAGCAGGTTCGCGAAGGCGCCGCGCGCTTTGAACGAGCCGCCGACCTGCATGTGCTCGAGCTTGAGCAGCACGCCTGGCGGTCGCGGTCCGGATGCCGCTCCGGTCAGGTCAGCCCGGTCGAGTTCGAGGATCGGGGTACGCCGCACGTAGGGCCTGATCACCTCGTACGTGGCGCGGATGTCCGCCGGGGTGATCGTCGTCGGTGCGGCTTGCGTCCGGTCCATGGTCATGGGGTCACCAGTCACTGCCTAGCTGCTCCTTCGCCTGGGCGATCCGCTCTTCGTCACGCTGGTAGAAAACCCACTGCTTGATCTTCTTGCCCCGGATCAGCCCGGCTCGGCTGAGCACCTTCAGATGCTCGCCGCAGGTGGGCTGGCTCACGCCGAGCTTCGCGGCGATGAACAGGGAGCACACCCCGTCCCGCCGCAGGTCGCCCTCGACCTGCGGCGGGAAGTTCGCCTCCGGGTCGCGCAGCCACTCCAGCACCAGCACCCGCCTGTCGTTGGCCAGCGCCCTGAGCAACTCCACTTCTAGCACCTAGTCATTATGCGAATTAGCTAATTACCTGTCCAGTTCCGCCGCCGGCCCGGCGACATCGGCCGTTAGGAGCTGCTTCGCGGGACATCGACATGAAGGTGGTTGCAGGTGTCGGCGATCTGCCCGATTCCAGCGGGAAGGGGAGGCGTTGTGCCTGGACAGCCGCGCTGGCCGAACCTCGAGCCGTAGGGCATCAGGGGCGCCATGATCGTGATGATGGTGTCGGCGGCCGGGTTCCGGCCGGTGACGGCGTGCCCGTCAAGGCGATCGATGTCGACCGCGTCGCCGGTGTAGTGGGGATCGGTCGGGCAGCGGGACTTAGGAGTGTTGTTGCAGTGGCCGGTCCCGCCGCTTTCCAGGGCGCTGAGATCGAGCGTATGCGACTGCCCGACGGCCACGATGAGCCGCAGCAGCGCGGCGCTCAGCGGCGCGCCGGCGGAGGCGACCCGTCCGGCGGCCGTGTCCTGCAGGTCGATCGTGACGTCACGGCCAGACCTGGTAATGCGGCTGTTGTTCAGGATCTGCTGGGCAAGGCTCGCGGCATTGCCTGACGGCACCGGCGTGGGCGGGCTCGCCGGAGCGGTGTAGACGACGCGGCCATAGTACGTAGCAGCGCCGAAGGCGAAAACCCCGCCGTCCTTGGCAGTCATCCAGTAACCGCCGCTGGGATCGCTGGCCAGTCCGACAACCGGTCCGTTGAGCGGTTTCCCGGCCATGCTCCCGTGAAAGCCAGCGTCTCCGAAATCGAAGATGCCTCCGTCGGCGGCCACCTCTCGGTAGCCCTTGCCGTCGGGGGTGGCGGCGATGCCGACGACGGGCTGGTTGAGCGGCTTGCCGCCCATGGAGCCGTAGAAGGCGGCGTCGCCGAAGTTGAAGATGCCTCCGTCGGCGGCGACTTCCCAGTAGCCCTTGCCGTCGGGGGTGGCGGCGATGCCGACGACGGGCTGGTTGAGCGGTTTCCCGCCCATGGAGCCGTAGAAGGCGGCGTCGCCGAAGTTGAAGATGCCTCCGTCGGCGGCGACTTCCCAGTAGCCCTTGCCGTCGGGGGTGGCGGCGATGCCGACGACGGGCTGGTTGAGCGGTTTCCCGCCCATGGAGCCGTAGAAGGCGGCGTCGCCGAAGTTGAAGATGCCTCCGTCGGCGGCGACTTCCCAGTAGCCCTTGCCGTCGGGGGTGGCGGCGATGCCGACGACGGGCTGGTTGAGCGGCTTGCCGCCCATGGAGCCGTAGAAGGCGGCGTCGCCGAAGCTGAACACCCCGCCGTCGGCGGCCACCAGCCAGTAGCCGCCGCCGTCACTGGTAGCTGCGATGCCGACCGGCGGAGCATTGACGGCGACCGCAGCCGATGCCGCAGTCGCGGTGCAGACAGCACCCGCCGCCGCTGAGATCGCGGCAGTCACGAGCGCTAGCGAGGTGAGGGCCGCGCGGCGGCCACGTGATCCTGGCTTTCGGGAATCTGACATGTCCTTCTCTCCTGGCGGTCGCAAGGGTTTCAGCTGCGCTTGTAGGCGGTGACCCAGTCGATCTGCACGTTGCCGGCAGCCGAATTGCCGGGGGCGCCGCCGCTGGTCTGCGTTTCGGTTTGCAAGACCCAGTGCATCGGCGTGCTCGGGATATCCGCCGGATTCGTGGAACTGCCGATGACGTGCCCGTCGAGGGAGAAGGTGACCGCCTTCGGGGTCCATTCGACGACCGCCGTATGCCAGCCGCTATAGGTGGCGCTCGTGGAGTAGCCGTCCTGCGCTTCCGGGTCGCCCTTGTGGTGCAGGAACGCGCCGATCGTCCCGGTCAGATTGCCTTCGGGGAAATCGATCTCGCCGTCGGGCCAGTTTTCGCTGTCGGGCCAGAGCAGCCAGGCGGTCTTGTACCCGGGCACCGGGTCGGCCCTGAAGCGCATCGCATACCGGCCGTAGAGCAGGCCGCCTTCGCGGCCGGGGGCGCCGGGGATGATCGGCTCAGGCGCGGAGACCAGGTGCACGCCATTCTCGGTGTGCAGGTACAGGTTCATCACGCCGCCCGCGATGCTGACGACCTTGCCGGGGTCGTAGGTGCCGTTGCCGGTGGTGTCGTGCCAGGGGTAGGGGTAGGCGTTCCACTTGCCCGACACCGCCGCAGGGAACTTGCCGAGCGGCACGTTCTCGGTGAAGTCGTCGGCGAAGACCTGCGTCCACCCCGGCTGGTTGCCGACCGGCATGGCCTGCCCCGACGGGTCGACCACCTGCGCCGGCACCCGCCAGAGCTGGGCGGGTCCGGCGTCACAGGTGTAGACCCAGATCGGATTGCCGTCGGCGGTGCTGCTGTGGGAATCGGCCAGGCACAAGCCCGAATGCGGGTTCACCACCGTCTGCTTGCCGGTCGCCCGCCACAGCTCGCCGGCCCGCCGTCGCAGGCATACAGCCACACCGGCGTCATCGAGGTCGTGCCGGCGTGCTTGACGGCCAGGCAGTGCCCCTGGTTGCGGATCGTCCCGTTTCCCGGCAGCGTCCACTGCTGCCCGGCGCTTCCGTCGCACGTCGCCAGGACGATCGGATTGCCGTTCGCGGTGCGCCCGCCGCTATTGTCGAGACACTTTCCTGCGACACCGATTATCTGGCCGCTCATGCTGATGTTCCCGGCGGTGGCCAGCGCCGTTAGCGAGCCGTTCACGGAGCTGAGGACTACGGCGCCGGCTGCGAGCAGCACCGCCATCCCGGCCAGTCGCCGCAGCTGCTGAAGGCGCACCACCCGCAGACCCGTCAAATGTCGTCTCATGTTTACATCCCGTTCCCTCGGAAAGACGGCAGCGCCGAGCGCGCTCGGCGATCCAACTGTCCGGTGACGGGCGATAAGCCGGGAAGGGGATAACGTTCCGGAAACGTTCCAGCCCTTTCTGATGATCTGGAACAATAAACTCGGAACGTTCCAGGGCGGGATCACGAGGGGAGAGCCCCGTGAACGGCGGCACAGGTCGGCAGCGGCGTCCCGGCGATCTTGCCGACCTGCCAGGCGACCTCGCGCCAGAGCGGGTGGCCTTCGCGGAGGAGCTACGTCGCGGCCGGGCGAAGGTCAGCCTCAGCCTCGACGTGCTCGGACAGCGCACCTTGTCGTCGAAGGCGTCGGTCAGCCGATGGCTCAACGGCCGGGCGCTGCCCTCCAAGGATCAGGCCGTTGCCTGGGCGCGGGCGTGCGGGACCGACGAAACCACCATAATCCGGCTCTGGGAAGCCGCTGCCGCGGTGCCCGCCAGCCAGGGCGAGCCCGCGCCGGCTGAGCGGACGCTCACCCCGGCGCGGCGGGCATCGAGCTACCGGTCGTTGCGGTCGCCGGCGATAGGGGTCCTGGTCGCGATCGTGCTCGCGGCGGCGGTCACGATCGCGTTCAGGCTCAGCTCGTCGGGCGGCCCGTCGGCGCCCTCGGGCGACGTGACCTTGACCGCAGGCCCGGATTCCACGGTCGGCAACTGCGAGGTGTTCTCGGGAACCTCGGACCTGCCTCCCCGGAGGACGATCGTTCTCGGGCAGCGGAATCTGTCCGATCCCACGGGGACGATTTACCTGCAGGCGATCAGCAACTGGCAGGATCCCAAGGCGCGGCCGAAGTGGACCGGATCTGAGTACTTCGGCTCAGGCCGCACGTCCCTCGGCCAGATGTTCAAGGTCCTCGTGATCACGATGGACGTCGACGTCGTGCGTACGGGCCTGCAGCATCGGGTCAACGACATCTGGCACGTCAGGCAGTTGCCTGCGACCTCCACGGTGACGCAGGCCATGACGGTCACCCGGGTCGCCCGACCTGGAGCCTGCGGCAAGTAACGTCGGCGCGAATTAGGCGCTAGCGGCATCACCGCAGGGCGTGACATCATCCCGGACTATGCGTAAAGACCTGCGGGAATCTCCTGAGTACGCCGCCGTCGCCGAGTACGTCCTGCGGTACACGAGCCGGCTTTCGGCAAGCCGTACAGCGTCACCGACCTCGTCTCGACCGCCGACGCCAGCCGGGTCGTGGTGACCGGGTCGGTCTACGACGAGCTCGAGGGGCTGCCGCGCACGGCCCTGTTCGAGGTGCGGGACGGTGCGCTGCACGCGCTGACCGCCGCAGGCGGATCGGCCAAGGCAGGCCGCCTGGCGCCGGACGGATCGGCGCTGGCCTTCCTGTCCGACCGGGCCAAGGCGGGCGTGTTCCAGCTGTACCTGCTGGCCGACGGGCAGTTCGGCGAGGCGCGCCCGGCGCCGGCCGTTCCTGGCACGGTCGAGTATCTCGCGTGGTCGCCAGACGGCACCCGGATTCTGCTGGGGGTCGCCGGGCTCGGCGCCGAGATGGCGGACGCGCAGGGGTCAGGGACCGCCGGCTCGGAGGACACCGAGCTGCCGTCCTGGTACCCGGAGGTCGAGGCCGGGACGCCGGAGGATGCCTGGCGCAGCCTGTGGCTCTACACCCCGGCCTCCGGCGAGCTGGCCAAAGTCTCGCCCGACGGGCTCAACGTCTGGGAGGCGGCCTGGTCCGGCGCCGGGCAGGTGCTGGCCATCACCAGCGCTCAGCCCAGTGAGGACGACTGGTACTCCGCTGCGCTCGGCCGGCTCGACGTCGCGACGGGTGCGGTGACCGAACTGCTCCGCAGCGACGTCCAGCTCGGATTGCCGGCCGGGACGTCCGACGGCACGAGAGCCGCCGTGGTGCAGGCCGCGTGCAGCGACCGGTGGATCGTGGCCGGTGACCTGATCCTGCTGGACCTGGTCGCTGGCACCCGCTGCGCGGTGGACACCGCCGGGACGGACGTCACGTCGGTGCAGTGGATCGACGACGAGCGGCTCGGCTACGTCGGCCAGCGGCATCTGGACAGCGTGGCCGGGATCGTCGATGCCGGGGCAGGGCCGCTGCCGGAGACGATGGCGGCCAAGGAGCTGGCCGTGTCCGAGCGGTCGTGGGCGAGCTGGTTCTACCCGGCTGGAGCGTTCACCGCCGACGGGCGAGTCGTCGTGATCCGCGACGACTACGACCTCCCTCAGGAGGTCGCGCTGGTCGGTGCGGGCACCGACGAGGTGCTCACCTCGCTGGCCCATCCCGGCAGCGAGTACCTCAGGTCGGTCGCTGGCTCGGCGGCCAATGTCAGCTGGAGTGCGCCCGACGGAACCACGATCGAAGGCGTGCTTTGCACGCCGTCGGGCCAGGGCCCTTTCCCACTAGTTCTGAATGTCCATGGCGGGCCGGTCGGCGCCTACCTGCGGAGCTGGTCGATGCGGGACTACGCGGTGCCCTTGCTGGTCTCGCGCGGGTACGCCGTGCTGCACCCGAACCCGCGCGGCAGCTCAGGCCGGGGGCAGGAGTTCGCCGCCGCAGTCGTCGGCGACATGGGCGGTGCGGACACGTTCGACTACCTGTCAGGAATCGACGCGATGGTCGAGCGGGGGATCGCCGACCCGGCGCGGATCGGCACGATGGGCGTCAGCTACGGCGGGTTCATGTCGGCCTGGCTGGTGACCCAGGACCAGCGGTTCTCCGCCGCCGTCGCGGGGTCGCCGGTGACCGAGTGGTACAGCTTCACGTTCACGACGAACATCCCGCGCTGGGGACTGTGGTTCCTGGCCGGCGCCGACCCCGAGGAGGCCGGCAACCAGGTGCACACCCGCAGTCCGGTGCTGCACGCGAGCAAGGCCAGGACGCCAACCCTGCTCACGGCCGGGGCGAAGGACCGGTGCACGCCCGCCGGCCAGGCCAGGGAGTTCTACCAGGCACTGATCGGTCATGGCGTCGACTCGGAGCTGGTGATCTATCCCGAGGAAGGGCACGGCGTCGGCCGGTTCCCCGCCATCACGGACTACCTGACCCGCCTGGTCACCTGGTTCGAGAAGTACATGCCAGCCTGACCGGCTCCGTGGCACTGACCGGCCCCGCGCCCCGGGCCTGCTGCGTGGCCCCGGGCCTGACGACAGCATGGTCCTACTTACTGCTGTTCGGGATGGGTGTCTGACGACAGCATGGTCCTACCTGCTGCTGTCCTGATGACGGTAAGTAGGATCATGGTGCTGTTGAATCTCGGGGCTCTGCCGCAGTAAGTAGGGCCATGCTGCTGATGGAGCGCGAGGGCCTCAGGGGCGAGGGCGCTCCTTGATTCCCGCTTCGAGCAGGCCCACTACCTCGGCGATGCGCACCTGCCGCAACTCCGGGCGGCGCCTGGTCGAGTCGATCCACTTGAGATAGGCCTTGCGGTAAAACTGCGCCAGCGTGTCGTAGAACGCAGCCGCGGCCGGATTGGCCGCCAGCGCAGCCGCGAAATCGTCTGCCAGGTCGCTGCGCTGCGGGCCTTCAGGCTCCACTGCCACGATCGCGTCTTCGCCGGTGACGATTTGCGCGTCGCGCATCCACATCGAGCTCAGGGTGAGTACCCAGCCGCCGTCGCCCGGCGTGATCGTCCCCCGGATCTTCCGGCCGTTGATCGTGCCACCTACGTGATGCTCGGTTTTAGGCCCCCACGTCGCGTCTGGGTCGAACGGGATCGCGACCACCCCACGGCAGCGCAGCCCGGCCATCAGCTGAGCCTCAAACCGCTGAACGCACATTCCTCCATCGTCACACGGCCGGCCGGCGCCCGCGCCTGACTGGCAGTCCGGCCAACAAGTTTCCGGCGGGAACCGCTCAGGGCAGCCGAAGATCGACCGTTCTGCCTTCCGCCCGCTGGTAGCGCTTGGACGTTTACGCCATCGGCCCTGTTTCCTCCCATTCCGGTCAACCCTCAACTTCGGCTTGAGGCCCAGCAAACTAACAACGACCGCGCCCCAGCACCAGCAATCTCACAACGACGGGCCAGGGCTGAGGGGTCGGGCCGGCGTGTCGGGCGCTCTTGATTTGTGTCACAGGGACATGAACGGCTACGCTGCCTGGGTGACTAGTCGAGACCATCTGCTGCTGTACCTCACCGTCGATCTCGCCATCCTGACTGTGCGGGAGAGCGCTCTCCAGGTCCTGGTGATCGAGCGCGGCCACGATCCGTACGCCGGGCAGGCGGCGCTGCCTGGCGGGTTCATCCGGGCGGGCGAGGATCTTCCCGAGGCCGCCGCGCGGGAACTGGCCGAGGAGACCGGGCTGTCCGGAGCGCCGATTCATCTTGAGCAACTCTCGGTCTACAGCGCGCCCGACCGGGATCCGCGCGGACGGGTCGTCAGCGTCGCGTTCCTGGCGATCGCGCCCGACCTGCCGGTGCCGGAGGCTGGTTCCGACGCGCGGGCCGCGCGCTGGACGCCGGTCGAGGAGGTCCGTGACTCGCTCGCCTTTGACCACGGCGCCATCCTGGACGACGCGGTCGAATGCGCCAGGAACCGGCTGGAGTTCACGACGCTCGCGGCGGCCTTCTGCGACCCGGCTTTCACCATCGGAGACCTGCGGCATGCGTACGAGGTCGTCTGGGGCAAGGCAGTTGATCCTAGGAATTTCAGCAGGAAGGTCGCGCAGACTCACGGCTTCGTGGAGCCCACCGGCGAAAAGCGCACACCCGACATCGGCCGCCCCGCCGCACTGTACCGGCGCGGCCCGGCGACCAAACTGAGCCCGCCGCTGATGCGGATCGGAACCTCAGAACCGGAGTCCGGCACGTGACGTGGCTGCCAGGTGCGGAGACTCGACGGTACGGCACGGTCTTCGACGGGGTCGCTGCTGACTATGACCGGCACCGGCCGGCCTATCCCGACGAGCTTGTCGACCAGGCGTGTCAGGTGGCTGGGATCGGGAGCGGCGATCGGGTGCTCGAGATCGGGTGCGGCAGCGGTCAGCTGACCCGCAGTCTCGTGGCGCGGGGCCTGCGGGTCACGGCGCTCGAACCGGGCTCGAACCTCCTCGCTCTTGCCAGGCAGAACCTGGCGGGCGCGGCGACGGTGCACTTCGTCAACGCGCGGTTCGAGGACGCCGCGCTGCCCCGCGAGCGGTTCCGCGCCGTCTTCTGCGCGTCGGCGTTCCACTGGATTGACCCCGAGATCAGCTGGCGCAAGGCCGCCGAGGTGCTGGTCCCCGGCGGCACGCTCGCCCTCGTGCAGTACTGCGGTCTCGAAGAGCCCCGGACCAAGGCCGATCAGGACGCCATGCTCGCGGCCGTCAGGAAGGTCGCCCCGGACGTCGCGGATCGCTGGCCGGTCTACCGGGATCTCGCCGCCACGCTCGCCGGGATGGAGCAGCGGCGGGCGAACGTCTCGCAGGTGTGGGCCTGGTTCGGCAGCTACGCGGTCGGCCAGGACTACGCCGGGCGCCTGTTTGGCGACGTCCAGGTGGCCGTCATGCCGAAGCTGGTCGAGCACACCCCGGAGGAGCTCGATGCCATCGTGCGCACGATGTCGTTCTACGCGGCGCTGACGCCAGCTCAGCGCGAGCAGCTCCGGCGCGAGTACGACGCCAGCTACGAACGCCTCGGGCGGCCCATCCAGGCAAGCATCGTCGCGGCGGTCGTCACGGCGCGGGTCAGTGCCGCGTCGTTGTGAGTTTGCTGGTGCTGGGGCGCGGTCGTTGTGAGTTTGCTGGGCCTCAAGCCGGGGTTGAGGTTTGGGGTGTACGGGACTGGTGGGTCTAGAGTCGGCTCAGCGCGTCGTCGAGGAAGCTATCGCGGCGCTTGAGCGCATGGCTCCCGGGATCAGGGCTGGTAGCCGAGTGCTTCGGCGACCCAGCCGAGGCGAGCCGCGACCTGGCTGCGCTGGGCGGCGTCGAGCTGGTCTGTGCGGTGGTCGAGCTTGCTCGGGGCGAAGGTACTGGCCGTCTCGGCGTCGGGCAGCCCGAGCCGGTCGAACAGCGCGGCCCTGCGGCCCGGCCAGTCAGCCGCGAGATCCTCGGCCCTGACCTCGACGTACCTGGCGTCCCTGAGCAGCTCCTTGCGCTGGGCCAGCCAGCGCCGGTAGATCGACTCGACCCAGTTCACCGCCTGGTCCACGTCCGACGGTGCCCAGAACTGGTCCAGATGCGAGGCGACGACCTGGTAGGGATGCCGGGCGATCGCGACGACCGCGGCCTCGGGAAACACCTCGAGCAGGAACGGGATGGCCAGCAGGTTGAGCGGTGTCTTCTCGCACCAGGTGGGCTTGCCGGCCTCCCGCGCCACCGCGCTGAACAGCTCGTCGGTGAACTCGCGCACGATGCCGACCAGCTTCGCCCGATCTGGAAAATACCGTGCCACGACCCGGCGCAGCGAGCGCGGCTCGCCCGGTGCGTGGTGCCATCGGCCGTCGGCGTGGCTCAGCGGCGGCACGCCCTCGTCGAATTCGTACCAGATCAGCTGGTCCCAGAGCCGGGCGCACGCGGCGCGGTACCGGCTGGGGCCGAATTCGCCGGGAAGGTCCCAGCCGCGAAATGCCTCGTAGGTCTGCCCCGTCAGCCGCTGGTTCAGCAGCCAGTCCAGCCTGCGCAGCGCGTCGTCGGCGTGGTACGGCGTGTACGAGGTGGTCAGCGTCCTGACGAGATCCTCGAACCCGCCCGGGTCCACGAGAAACCGGCTCTCCGACACCAGGGCATGCACCTGCGGATGATCGCCGAGCACCCGGGTGAGCTGGCTGGTGCCGCACCGTCCAGTTCCCGCGACAAAGAATGGCCCGACCACCGGCTTAGCCTCACTCGCGCGCCCAGGTGCATCGCAACCGGAATTCCTGGCCCTGTCCGCCGGTAATCCACTTGGCTGGCTGGGGCAGGGGCCTGGCTGAAGCAAGGGCCTGGCCCGGGCACGAAGTCCGGGCCAGGCCCCTGGTCTTAGCGACCCGGCCTCAGCGGCCGGCGGCCGCGCGGGTCACGGCGACGGGATGCTGGGCACCACCCACTGGATGGCCCCGACGCCCCCGGCCGTGGGCGCGGTCTGCATGACCACCCGCAACTTCGTCGTCGTGACCGGATCGAAGGTCACGGCGTTGAAGACGTTGTCGGCTTCCGGATAAGTGCTCGGGTTCGTCACCGGGGTGAATTCGGTGCCGTCCCAGTACTGGACCTGCCAGCCTGCTGGGAGCTGCAGCCCGCCGCCGTCGTCGGCGAAGTAGACGGAGCTGCCGTTAGTGGTGATGGGCTGATTCCAGTCCAGCTCCATGAACTGGGTGCCGGCATTGGGCCAGGTGCCCCAGTACGGAGTGAGGTCGTTGTCGTCGCTGGACTGGATCGGGAAGATCCCGTTGTTGATCGCGGTGATGGTGGTCCACGGCGAGGCCGTGGACGCTGATGGCGTGGCCGTCAGCGCCAGGTCCGTCGCTCCTGGTGGCAGCGGCAGGGGCTTCTGCACGGACAGCCACTGCTCGGCACTGGCCGACGAGGCGGTTCCCTGACCGGCCGAGTAGCTCGCCGATACGACCAGGCCGTTGCTGCCGCCGGTTCCGGCTGGCGGCGTTACCGACCAGGTCACCGTCTGGGTGGCGCCGGGGTCAATGGACGCGAAGCTGACCGGACTGGTGGCCTGGACGGTCCAGCCCGCCGGCGCGCTCGGCGTGAGGCTGACGTTGGCGAGCTCGCTGCTGCCGGTGTTCTTGATGGTGGCGGTGGCGGTGGTAGTGGTGCCGGCGGTCAGGGCCGGCTGGGTGTGCTGGCCCGGCACGGTGCTGTCGACAGCCACGTTGAGCGCTGGCCGGCCGGCGTTGCCGAGCGTGATCAGCGTGGTCGCGGCCGTCATCGTCACGCTTTGGCTGGCCGCGTCGTACGTGCCGCCGGACACCTTGCTCACGCCCGCGTCGGCGAAGATCGGCAGCTGCACCTGGATATTGCTGGCAGGGGCGGGTCCGTCTACGTTCACCTTGACGACGGTGTTGTCCTGCTGGGTGCGAGTGGTGATGTCCACCCGGTAGGTCGTCCGCGTGCCGGTGCTGACGTCATAGGACGCGGTGAGGTTCCGTAGCGAGATCTCCTGTCCGGGGGCGATCCACTCGTCGGGAACGCCCCGGCCGATGTACAGGGCGTTGCTGAACGACGGCGTCCCGTCCGACCCGACAGTGCTGGTCAGGCCCTGGGCGACCAGGGACTGCAGCAGGGTCTGGGTCTGCCCGGCCATCGGCCAGGCGTACGGGATAGCGCCGAATTCAGGTGCCGCATGGCTGCCCTGCCAGGGGTTGTTCGGGTCAGGCGGTGATCCGTTGGCCTCCCACCAGGCGTTGGGACCGCCGGTCGTGGTCGCGATCTGCCAGGCGTAGCTCGTGATCGGCAGGTCGCGGTACGCGTTGCCGTACAGGGCGGCGGCGGAGTAGCCGGTGTTCAGTGCCACGCTGTAGCCGGTGTAGGCGCCGAACGACGGGAACGGCACGCCGGTGCCATTCAGCCGCGCGAAGCCCATCTGGTAGAGGTTGTCGGTCTGTGACGGGTCGCCGAGGATGCCGTTGAGCTGTCCGCCCTGCAGGAAGACGTTCCAGGCGTTCTCGCCCCACAGGACCTGGGAAGCCCAGTTGGCGTCGTTCGGGCTGCCGCACCGGTCGGCCGTGACCGGCACGTTGACCTCGCACGGCAGGAAGTTGAAGTTGTTGGCCTTCTCGTTGGCCGACAACCCGGCGTTGGTCGCGTTGAGCAGGCTCGTGTACTGGCTCTGCGCCCACTGCGCTTCGGACGGGTCGCCGATCCGCGTGGCGATGTAGGCGTAGGCGGACAGGCCGGCGAGCGCCGTCTCGTCGTCGAACAGCCAGGTGCCCTGCGAGTCGTTGTCGTTGGACCGCCGCAGGAAATGGGTGGTCGCGCTGAGCTGCGACAGGAAGTCGGTGTGCATCATCGTGAACAGGCTCGGACCCCACTGGCTCGGGCCGTTCGCGTCGTCGTCGAAGTACTGCTGGACGAAGGCGACGTCGTTGGTCGACTCCAGGTACTGAGCCCAGGCGAGCGGTGTTCGCCAGATCCCGTCCCAGTACCAGTTGGCGCCGACCTCGTTGAAGGTCGGCTGCTCGGAGATCCGCCCCGTCAGCAGGAGGTTCTGCGCGTCGGTGAAGTCGCCGAGCTCGAACCGGTTCGCGAGCATTCCGGGCAGGTCGTGATTGAGCAGCCAGGCGTAGTTATTGGCGCCGGAGAACGGTGACTTGTCGACCTGCACGATCCTGGTGTAGACGAAGGCGGCCTTGTAGGCGTTGTCGATCGCGTCGCCGGGGTTGGCGAGCCCGTTCGTATCGGGCAGCGAGACGTCGGGCAGCGACAGGATCGGGATGGCCTTGAGGCGGTCGTTCCAGAAGCTGGACATGTCACTGAACGCCGCGTCGTAGGTCTCCACGCCTCCATGACCCAGCGTCAGCTCAGCCGCGGTGGGCAAGGTGCCGCCCACGCTGAAGGCGTCCACCGCCGCCACGAAGTCGTGGTCGACGGTCTGGCCCGGCTGAACTGTGTCGGGGTCGTCGTTCAGCGTCACCAGGTTCGGACCTGACTGCCCGGACGGCACGTCGACGGCGGCCGAGTCGTTGTTCGTCACCGACACCCGGGTGTAGACGAGTTCGGCTGGGCTGCCGGCGATCGTCTGCTTGCTGGCGAAGTCGGTGATCGAGATCGCGACGTCGTTGCGGGTGAAGGACGTCGTCATGGCAGGCAGGTAGCCGTCCGCCATGGTCCACTTGACCGATCCCGGCGCCGGTGCCTGGCCTGCGGCAAGGCCGTAGTCGTAGACGCCGAAGGAGTACATGGCGCCGCAGTAGTTCGAGTGGCCCTGGGTGAATTTCGCCGGTACGCCCCGCGCGAAGTACGAGCCGGACAGGTACTGGAAGGGTGCGTAAATGTTGCCTTCCCAGCCGATGACCGTCTGGTTGGCGAAGCCGAAGCCATTGGGATCGGACGGAGTCGGGAAGTTCGTGCCGTAGTCACGCGCCAGCGTGCTGTCGTTGCACGCGTTCACCGGCAGGTTGGGGAGCGGGTCAAGAGTCGCGGGGGCGGCGAGGCTGGCCGCTGCCGCGGTCCGGGCGGCTGGGGCCGCAGCCTGGTTCGCGGCGGCAGATGCCGCCTGGGCGGGGACGATTAGCGCGATCGCGGCTGCGACCGCACCGATCAAGGGGCTGATGCGGGCCGTGCGTCTCCTCATTCTCTCCAGATCCCTTGTGTCTGTCGGCCAAGGCCGCGACCAGGTGGCGCTGCGATCGATGGCCGACGCGGTTGTACGGGCAAACACCAGAAGTGCGGTCTGCGGACATCAGTCCGCAGGACGTACTGCTTCCTGGCCAGCACCGCCTCTTCGGCCAGCACCGCATTGACGAGCGCTGCGAGACCGGCCGGGGAGGCGGAGCCGGTAAGGAAAGTAAGGAAAGCCTTTTCTTTAACCTAGAAGCGGGTCCGACGCGGAGTCAACCCCCCGTTCCCCGATCTCCGCCAGGTAAGCTTCTCGTCTGGGAGGAATCCGGTAGCGCACCGCCAGGCAGGCTGCGGGAAACCGCTGTGAAAGGGCTTTCAGTGGGGGAAACCAGAGCGGCGACGATCTCAGATGTCGCCGCCTTGGCCGGAGTGTCGATCAGCACTGTGTCCAAGGCCGTCAACGGCACGGGCAAGCTGCGCGCCGAGACCCGGGCCAAGGTGCTGGCGGCCGCTGACCAGCTGAGCTTCCGGCCCAGCCCCCTGGCCCGAGGGCTGCTGACCGGGCGCAGCTACATGGTGGGACTGATCACGGCCGAGAGCTTCGGCAGGTTCACGATCCCCGTGATGCTCGGCGCCGAGGACGCGCTCGTCCCCGGGCAGATGTCGGTGGTGCTGTGCGACAGCAGGGGAGACCCGATTCGCGAGGACCACTACGTCAGGGCCTTGCTGTCCCGCAAGGTCGACGGAGTCATCGTGACCGGCAAGCGCACCGATCTGCGTCCGCCCGTGGCCGTCGACCTGCCTGTTCCCGTCGTTTACGTGATGACGCAGTCGGAGAACCCCGCCGACCTCTCGCTGATCCCTGATGACCGCCAGGGCGGGGAACTCGCCGCCCGGCACCTGATCGCGACCGGGCGCACCCGGATCGCACACATCACCGGCCCTGAGCGCTTCCTGTCCGCGCGGCTGCGGGCCGCCGGAGCGCGCCAGGTCCTCACCGAGTCGGGCCTGCCGCTCGCGGCGGGCGAGCCGTTGCACGGAGAGTGGAGCGAAGCCTGGGGCCGCCACGCCGCGCATCTGGCCGTGCGCGCAGATCCTGGCATCGACGCCTTCTTCTGCGGCAGCGACCAGATCGCGCGGGGCGTCGCCGACGCGCTCCGCGAGCTGGGCCGGCGAATCCCCGACGACGTCGCCCTGGTCGGCTACGACAACTGGGAGGTGTTCGCCACCTCCGGGCGTCCCCCGCTCACCACCATCGACATGTGCCTGAGCGAGCTTGGCCGGCATGCCGCCCGGCGGCTGCTGGCGTGCATTGACGGCCAGCGCTTCCACGGGGTCGAGCAGCTGCCGTGCCGCCTGGTCATCCGCGAGTCCTCCGGCGCCTCCCAGCCCTGAGCCGTCCGTCCGGACGCTGCGGGTAGTGCGCTCGGTCCCGCCAGAGCCGTCCGCTCGGGCGCTGGCCGCTGCGGCACCGATCTTCACCCCGGTTCAACAGCAGCATGTTGCCACTTACTGCTGTTGCGGGCTGGTCTCCGACAGCACCATGGTCCTACTTACTGTCGTCAGGACAGCAGTAAGTAGGACCATGGTGTCGTTGGGTTTCGGTGCTCGTGGTGCGGGGTGCCGGGGGTGCGGGGGTGCGGGGGTGCGCGCGGGGGCGGGGTGCGGCTCTTGTGGGGTGGGTTAGCCCATGCGGCCTGTGACGTAGGCCTTCGTGCGGCTGTCCCTCGGGTCGGAGAAGATCTGCTCGGTCGTCCCGTACTCGACGAGCACGCCAGTGCGGGTATCGCTCCGGCTATCGGTCAGCACGTGGAAAAAGGCGGTGCGGCCACTGACCCGGGTGGCCTGCTGCATGTTGTGGGTGACCACGATGATCGTGATCTGGGACTTGAGCTCCCGCATCAGCTCCTCGATCGCCCCCGTCGCGATCGGGTCGAGCGCCGACGCGGGCTCGTCCATGAGCACGACGTCGGGCTCGACGGCGATCGCGCGAGCGATGCACAGTCGCTGCGCCTGGCCGCCGGACAGGCTCAGGCCCGAGCTGCGCAGCCTGTTCTTGACCTCGTCCCAGAGCGCCGCCCGGCGCAGCGAGCGCTCGACGATCTCGTCGAGCCTGGCCTTCTTGTGCTCGCCGTTGACACGCGGGCCGAAGGCGACGTTGTCGTAGATCGACTTGGGAAACGGGTTCGGCTTCTGGAAGACCATCCCGATCCGGCGGCGGACAGCCGTCGCCGACGCGTCTTTCCCGTACAGCGACACGCCCCGGTAGGACAGCTCGCCGTCGAGGCGAGCGCCGGGCACGAGGTCGTTCATGCGATTGAAGGCGCGCAGTACCGTCGTCTTGCCGCTGCCCGACGAGCCGATGAAGGCGGTGATCTCGTGCTCGGGCACGGTCAGCGAGACGTCGGTGACGGCCTTGAAGGCGCCGTACCAGATCGAGACGTTCTTCAGGTCAAAGACGATCTCGTCGTGCGTCGACTCCGCAGCCTGGTCGGCTACCCGCTCAGCGCGCGGAAGGCTGGCGGCGACGTTCAGCTCAGGCTGTTCCATGGCGGCGTTCCTAGGGCGCGTATCTGGCGAATCGTGCGGTGACTACGCGAGCAGCGATCATGAGAATGAAGGCGATCGCGATGAGCGTGAGCGCCGCGCCCCACCCGCGTCCCTGGGCTCCGACGTAAGGCGACGACGCGTTGACGAAGATCTGCGATGGCAGCGACGTGTTCGGACCGCTGAACACGTTCGGGTTCGCTGTGGTGACGGTGAGGATGGTGAACAGCAGCGGTGCTGTTTCGCCCGCCGCCCTGGCGACGGCGAGCAGGGCTCCGCTGACGATTCCCCCAAGCGCCGCCGGCAAGACCACGGTCAGGGTGACTCGCGCCTTGGTGGCACCAAGGGCGTAGCTTCCTTCCCGCAGCGAGTCCGGCACTAGCTTCAGCATCTCATCAGTGGACCGGATCACGATAGGGAGCATCAGGCAGCCGAGCGCGAACGCGCCCGCGAGCCCGGAGAATCCGAAGTGCAGCACCCAGATCGAGAAAATAAAAAGGCCCATCACGACCGACGGCACGCCCGTCATCACGTCGGCCATGAAGCCGATGAGCCGGGCCAGCAGCCGGCTGCCGCCGTATTCGCTGAGGTAGACCGCACCCAGGATGCCCAGCGGCACGGCCATCGCGGCGGCCAGGCCGGTGATCTCCAGAGTGCCGAGAATCGCCGGCCCGATGCCGCCGGCGTTCGCTGGCAGCACCGTCGGCGGGATCGGGCTGGTCAGGAACGACCCGCTGATGACCGGGGCGCCCCTGGCGATCACCGTGAACAGCACTAGCCCGAGCGGGACAAGGACGAGCAGCAGCGATGCCACCATCAGCCCGGTCGCGATCCGGTTCCTGGTGCGCCGCCACGACGGCGGCTCCCGCAGGTCGACAGGCAGCATCAGGTGCCCCGTCCGCGCCGGGCCGACCGGGCCACGACGCCCCGGGCCACGATGTTGATGACGATCGTGAAGATGAACAAGAGCACGCCCAGGCCCATCAGCGCCGACCGGAACACCCCGGTGGCCTCGCCGAACTCGTTGGCGATCACCGCAGGCAGGTTGTAGCCGGGCGCGAGCAGATGCGAGGTAATCGTCGCCGACGAGCCGATCACGAGCGCGGCCGCGATCGTCTCGCCCATGGCCCGGCCGAGTCCGAGCAGCACCGCCCCGACAATGCCGCCCTGGCTATGCGGCAGCACGACGCCGCGAATCATCTCCAGGCGGGTCGCGCCGAGCGCATAGGCGCCCTCCCGGTCGATCGCCGGCACGGTCGCGGTCACCTCGCGGGACAGCGACGTCACGATCGGGGTGATCATGAAGGCCAGGATGATGCCGGCGGTGAAGAACGAGGCCCCGCTTGTCGGCGGCCCGAACAGGTTGCCCAGCACCGGCACGCCAGCCAGGCCGGAGCCGATCGAGCTGTAGATGCCCTGGACCCAAGGCCCGAACGTCAGGATGCCCCACAGCCCCCAGACCACCGAAGGGACCACGGCCAGCAGGTCGATCACGTAGACGATCGGCCGCGCCCACCGGTGCGGCACTACCTGGGTCAGCAGCAGGGCGACCCCCACGCTCACCGGCACGGCCAGCACTATCGCGATCAGCGCCGTGACCGCCGTGCCGAAGATGAAGGCCAGCGCCCCGAACTGCCCGGCGGCCGGATTCCAGGTGCTGGAGAAGATCTTCGTGCCCTCGGCGGAGAACCACGACGACGCCTGCTGAGTCGTCGAGACCGCGATCAGGACGAGGATCACCAGCACCAGGAGACCGGCCGCCAGCGTGAGAAGCTGGAAGCCGCGATCGCCGAGCGGCCGCCGCTCGGCCAGCGCGCCGTCCGGCCGAGCCTCGGGGTTGCGGGTCAGCAGCGGCACCGGGTCAGGAGCCGATCTTGGCGAGCTGCGCCTTCGCTTTCTGATCGAGGCCGGCGGGCAGCGGGGCGTAGTTGAGCGGGCGGAGCAGCTTCTGCCCGCCGCCGACCAGGTAGCCGAGATAGGACCGCAGCAGCTTCGCCGTGTTGCTGCTCGGCTGCTTCTGGTACACCAGATCCCACGACTGGTAGGTGATCGGGTAGGAATTTGCCCCCGGCGCCCAGATCGCGCTGAACGTCAGGTTCGGGGCGACCTTGGCCTGGTCGGCGGCGGCCGACGCCGACGCCGGACTCGGCGCGACGAAGCTGCCGGCCTTGTTCCTGACCGAGGCGAAGGTCAGTCCGGCCGCCTTGGCATCGGCGAAGTCCACGTACCCCACCGCGCCGGTCGTCGACTTCACGATCTGGGCGACTCCGCCGTTGCCGTTGCCGCCCCGGCTCGCTGCCGGCCAGCTGATGGTCGAGTCGCTGCCGAGCTTCCAGGCCGACGGCGCGGCCTCGACCAGGAACTGCGAGAAGTTCTGCGTCGTGCCCGAGGAATCCGAGCGACGAGCGATGGTGATCGCCGTGCCGGGCAGCTTGACCCCGGGATTGACCGACTTGATCGCCGGGTCGTCCCAGGTCTTGATCGTGCCCTGGAAGATGCCGGCGATGAGCGGAGCGGTCAGCTTCAGGCTCTTGACCCCCGGCAGGTTGTAGGCGACGGTGATCGGGCCGATCACGACCGGGAAATACAGCACCGTCTTGCCCTTGAAGCTCGATTTCTCGGCCGCCGAGATCGGTGAGTCGGAGCCGGCGAATTCGACGGTGCCGGCAGCCAGGTCGGTGCGCCCCTTGCCCGAGCCGCCGCCGCCGTAATTGACCGTCAGGTTCGGCTGGATCGACCTGAACGCCGCGATGGCCGCCTGCTGGAACGCGAGCTGGAAACTCGACCCGCTCGCGTTCAGCGTCCCCGAGAGCGCAGAGCCGCCCCCGGCCTGCGCTCCGACGCTGGTGTTGTTCGACGAGCTGCAGGCGGCAAGCCCGATGGCCGTCGCGCCGATCGCCAGGCCCGCGCTTACTGATCGAATGCGAAAATTTCGCATGCTGTCCCCCGTCACCCCAAGAAATGCCAAGTTCCCGGTAGGAGAGAATTCCTCCGGTCGGCAGCGTGCTAGATAGTCCCCCGTCATGAGTCTTGCGCTTTGGGCTCGGCGCCAAGCGGCAGCCCGGGGAAATAGAACATGAATATCTGGTAGCCGATCGTTAACGGGCGGGCTGACGGGTGGACCGCGCCCGGAACTGGGAATCCTTGTGGCATGCCCGAGCACCGGCAGGAATTCCAGCGTGAGCTCGAGGCCATCGAGGCCAAGGTCATCGCGCTCTTCGCGGTCGTCGCGCAGGACCTGTCCGAGGCGACCGGCGCCCTCCTGCGCGGCGACGGCGAGGTGGCTGGCGTGCTCGCCGACCGCGAGGGGATCATCGACGCGCTCTACCAGGAGATCGAGCAGCTGGTCAACCGCGAGATCGCGCTGCAGGCGCCCGTCGCGTCCGACCTGAGATTCCTGCTCTCCGTCCTGCGGATCGTGCCTGAGCTTGAGCGCTCGCATCGGCTCGTCGTCGAGATCGCGGACCCGGCCGGCCGGATCGGCAGCGAGGGACTCACTGCGCGCTGCCGCGACCTGGTCGAGCGGATGGGCCGCCTCGCCTCGGCCATGTGGCGCGAGGCCGCCGACTCGTGGTACCAGCGGGACCGCGCCGCCGCCGCCGCCCTCGGCGAGCGGGACGGCGAGATGGGCGACCTGAGCGCAGCGCTGATTGCCGAGCTGACCACCGGGCAGCTGGCGCTCCCGGTGACGATGGAGATGACGCTGGTCGCCCGCTTTTACGAGCGGCTCGGCGACCACGCGG
This sequence comes from uncultured Actinomycetota bacterium, assembly GCA_963737865.1. Lineage (GTDB taxonomy): Bacteria > Actinomycetota > Actinomycetes > Streptosporangiales > Streptosporangiaceae > Chersky-822. The sequence continues at coordinate 613,233 of CAVTUG010000004.1, forward strand.
TGAACATCGCCCAGCGCGTCGTCTACCTGGCCGGATCCCCGCGCTAGGAACGTTCGCCGGTCAGCATGACGACGCTCTGCGGTGGCAGCACGACCCGGGACAGGCTGGTGATCGTCGAGCGGTGCCCGCCGGGAAAGCGCTTGCTCAGCTCCCAGCGGGTGACCTTGCGCCCGGGCGTCCGCCCCCGGGCGGTGACGCTGACCGCCAGCTCACTGCCGAGGTTGTAGTTCACCAGCTGGATCGAGAAGCCCCGGGCCTGCCTGGTCGCCAGCACCTGCAGGCCGGTCGCGGCCGTCGTCCCGCGCACCTGCTGCCCGGGCAGTACCTGCGCAGCTTCGCGCAGGTACCAGCCCTGCGGGTCGATCGCGCTGAGGCGATCGCCGCTGCGGGCGTTGCCGATCGCGCCGTAGTAAGAGTCTGAGATGAGGTCCCATAGCGCGCTCATCGCGAACCGGGCATCGGAGGCGAAAGCCTGGGTGAGCAGCAGCGCGACATACACGGCGCCTGCGGCCGTGCCCTGACTAGGCAGGCCGAACAGGCCGTCCGGCTGCGGATTGGCGTTCATATTGAATTCGAGCAGCCCGATCGGAAGGTCGGCGGCCACCGTTCCCGAAAGCTTCTGCCGGGCGCCTTGCACGTCGGCGAAGGTGGCGGCCTTGTGATAGGCGCGCTGGAGGGAGTCCTTGTCGCCGACCGGGTAGCTGTGGAAGTCGATAAAGCCGATCCGCTTGCCGCTCTGGGCGACGAAGGCGGGCAGGTCGATGCCATCCCACCAGGAGGCCACCGGGCCGCCGACCTGGTACGCCGGGTTCACCGAGTGCAAGGCATCGGCGATGGCGTTGAAGTACTGGGCGTAAGCAATCGCGCCCATGGGGTCGCACTCGTTGCCGACCTCCCAGTAGGTGATCTCCTGGCCGGCCGCGCGGAAGTGCCTGGCGGTCGCCTCGGCGTACTGCGCCCAGGTCGCGGGGGAGAGGGAGGTGTCGTTGCCGGCAGGCCCGATCCCGAAGACCAGCCGCCCGCCCGGGCGGAGAAAGTCGCCGCGATGCCGCACCCAGTTCGCGAACGGCGTCCAGTCAGGCCGCCCGACGCCCTGGGCGAAGACCGACTGGATGATGTTCGAGGCCGGCGTGTTGAACCGGATCAGCGGCGGGACCAGGGTCTGCGCTGACTTCCGCGCCGCCGCGCTGGCCGCGAGGCTGGCGTCGTTGTCCAGCAGGGCGCCGGTCGCGTAGCCGTAGAGGGACGGCGTAATGGCCTTGCCGGTGGTGCGGGAGAGGTCGACGGCGACGCTGGCCGCTGCCCGAGCGGGCGCGGATCGCGCGAGCTGGTCGCCGGTCCCGGCTAAGACCGCGACGCCCGCCAGGCCCCTGACGAAGGTCTGCCGGCCGATCGGATCGGCGAGTCGCTGCTTGTCCATCGCTCGTCTCCCTGGCCCGTCGATTCCTGTTTCTCACTGTACGGGGGCTGGCCTAGTCGCGAGGGCAGGGCCGTGACGCTTGCCGTTCATACCTATAGTATTTAGCTAGGCTAACTAACGAGGTGATGGCGTGCGCGGCGACTCGAGCGGACTACCCGGCCGGTTCCGGCGCAAGCTCGACGGCATCGCCTTGTCGTTGCACAACAGGAACTACCGCCTGTACTTCTCGGGCCAGCTGCTGTCGATGATGGGCACCTGGATGCAGACGGTGGCGCTGGCGTTCCTCGTGCTGAAGCTGACGGGGAGCGGGACGGATCTCGGGCTGGCCACTGCGGCTCGGTTCCTGCCGATCTTCGTGTTCGGGCCGTTCGGCGGGCTGGTCGCCGACCGGCTGGACAAGCGGCGCGTGCTATACGTCACCCAGACGCTCTCTGGCCTGATCGCCGGGCTGTTCGCGCTGCTGATCGGGGCCGGCGTCATCGAGATGTGGATGGTCTACGTCCTGTCGCTGCTGCTGGGCTTCGTCGGCGTCTTCGACAACCCGGCCCGGCAGAGCTTCATCCCCGAGATGGTCAGGCCCGATGAGCTGTCGAACGCCATCACGCTCAACTCGGTGTCGCTGAACCTGGCGCGGGTGTTCGGGGCGGCGCTCGGCGGGCTGTTCGTAGCGGTACTCGGCCTGGTGATGTGCTTCGCCCTGAACGGGGTGTCGTTCGCGGCGGTCCTGGTATCCCTGCTGCTGATGCGGTCGGCCGAGCTGCTTCCCCGCGCAGCGGGCTACGAAGGAACGCGGTCAGATCCGGGCTGGCCTTCGCTACGTACGCGGGTCGCCCGAGTTGCTCGTGCCGCTGATCATGATCACGGTGGTCGGGACGCTGGCGTGGGAGTTCCAGGTGACGCTGCCGCTGATGGCGAACCATGTCTTCCACGGCGGCGCGGGGACCTACGGGCTGATGGCGTCGATCATGGGCGTCGGAGCGGTGGCGGGAGGGCTGGTCGCGGCGGCGCGGGCGCGGCCGAGCGGCCGGGCGCTGTGCCTGGCGTCGATCGGGTGGGGCGTGGCGATCACCGCAGCCGCGGCGGCGCCGACGCTGACCTTGGAATTCGTGACGATGGTGTTCGTCGGGTACGGGAGCATTACGTTCAACGCGATGGCCAAGACCATGCTGCAGGCGGCGGCGGCCCCGGTGATGCGGGGGCGGGTCATGGCGCTGTGGGGGCTGGCCTGGCTCGGCACGACGCCGATCGGAGGGCCGCTGGTCGGCTGGATCGGACAGCACCTTGGCGCGCGCTGGTCGCTGGTGGCCGGGGGCGTGCCGACCATCCTGATCGGCGTCTTGTGCTGGCCGGCCCTGCGACGGCTGGACCGCCGGGTGGCGGAGCGAGGCCAGCGCGCGGTGCTGGCCGAAGTTAGGGTGTAGCTTGTGCCGGATTTCCTGGGAATGGTCGCGCGGGCGCGGATCAGGTCAGCCGATGAGGACTGGGCTGCGGCGGCGGAACTCTGGGAGCGGGTGACCGACGCCAATCCGGTGAATGGTGACTACTGGGCGCTCCTGGCCGAGGCCAGCTTCGGCGCCCGGGACTACCGGCGGGCGCGCGAAGCCTATGAGCAGGTGCTGCGACTGGGACTGCGAGACCGGTGGTCCGACGACGCGCCGCCGCTCATGCCAGCCGAGATTGCCTATCTGATTGCCTGCTGCCACGCTGCGGCCGGTGACCGCGAAGCGGCAGTCGGCGCGCTGAAGGTGGCGCTTGACCTGGGGATGCGGAAGGTGGCCAGGGTCAGGTCGGACGCACACTGGCAGGAACTGCTCGACGACCAGCGGATCCGCGACCTCGTCGGCATCATCGATCCCGGCAGCCTGGCGCGGGACGACGGCTGGCGGTATGACCTGGCGTTCCTCGCCAGGGAGATCAAGCGCCTGGCCTACGCGCCGTTCGCCGTCGTGCCGGAGGCCGGGTTCGACCAGACTGTGGCTGAGCTCGACGCCGCGATCCCGGGCCTGACCGACGCGCAGATCGTGGTCGGCATGATGAAGCTGGTCCGCCACCTGGACGACGGGCATGCGTTCGTCACCTGGCCGCAGGACGAGAAGGAACTGTCCCGGACGCTCCCGGTGGACCTGTTCCTCTTCGCCGAGGGCCTGTATGTGGTCGGCGCCGCTCCCGGCTCCGAGCAGCTGCTGGGGGCGCGGGTCGACCGGATCGGGGGCCGGACGCCTGACGAGGTCATGGCCGCCCTGGATCCGATCATGACCAGGGATAACGAGCACGGGCTCACGGCCGGGTTCTCCAGGCTGGTGCGGCAGCCGGCGATCTTGCGGGCACTGGGCATCGACGATGTCCTCACGGTCCGGCTGCCCGGCGGAGCCAGCAGCGAGGTCCGGCTGCAGGCCATCGCGGTCATGGACCTCTGGGACAGATACCCGGCGGGCTGGGCGGCCCTCGCCGACACGGTCACCACTGATGACGGCGCGCCAGTGCCGAGGCCGCTGTACCTGCGCAATCGCGAGCTGCCGTTCTGGTACGAGTACCTGCGCGCCGATGACCTGGTCTATTTCCAGTTCAACGCCGTCCGCGATCATCCGGCCGAGACGTTCGCGGCGTTCTGTGACCGGCTATTCGGGTTCATCGAGGACCGGCACGTCGGCCGGCTCGTGATCGACCTTCGCTGGAATGGCGGCGGCAACACCATGCTCACCCAGCAGTTGCTGCACCACCTGATCGCCAGCAAGCGGCTGAGCCGGCGCGGTGCCCTTTACGTCATCATCGGCCGGCAGACGTTCTCCGCCGCTCAGAACACCGTCACCGCCATCGAACGCGAGACCAGCCCGATCTTCGTCGGTGAGCCCACTGGATCACGGCCCAACTTCATCGGCGAGACGATCACCTTCGAACTGCCCTACAGCAAGGTCCGGGCCAACGCCGCTGACCTGTTCTGGCAGACCTCCTGGCCAGATGACCACCGGATCTGGACCGCCCCTGACATCTACGCACCGCCGACGTTCGAGGACTACTCCCGCAACCGGGACCCGGCGATGGAGGCGATCCTCGCCATCGAAGCGCAGCTGCCCGGCTAGCCAGGGCCGGTGGCCCTTGTGGGCCTGCCCAGCCGACGGGCACAGGAGTCGGCTGGGCAGGAGCAAGGTCGGCTAGCCGGAGATCTGCCTGATTCGCGTCGGGGTCTGCACGTCGATCGTGCCCGACGGCAGGGCGGCGATGCCCAGGCCCGTGAAGGAGGCGTCGATGGCCGGGCCGCCGTCCCCGAGTCCGCCGGTGCCGCCGCCGGCGATCGTGTAGATGTCACCGGCCACCATCGCGATGCCGTAGAAGGTGCCCGAGGTGCGGGCCACGACCCGGATGACATGGAACTCGCCGTCGGGCAGCACCAGGTTGCCCGCCGGGTCCAGGGCAAGGCCGCGCGGAAAGACGAAGGTGGACGTCGCGGGCACCCCGCTTTGCGTGGTCCCGACATCGAAGGTGCCGCCCGCGATCAGATAGGTGTTCCCGGCGGTGACGGCCTGGCCGTAGAAGGTGCCTGAGGTGCCGGCGATGAGATCGGTGTCGGCATCACCTGAGACGATCAGGTTGCCGACTGAGTCGACGTTCACGGTCTGGACTTCGTTGACGGCGGCCAGCTCGTAGATGTGGCCGGCGGTCATCGCCTGACCGTAGAACGTGCCGGTGCTGGTCGCGACGACCCTGACGGCGTTGGTGTCGGCGATGAGCACGTTGCCGGCGGGGTCCACGGTGACGGCCTGGCCCGTTGAGCGTCGCGAGGGTGGCGAGCCCGCCGTTGCCGGACGACCCTTTCGTGCCGTCGCCGGCGATGGTGTAGATATGGCCGCCGGTCATCGTCCGGCCGTAAAAGGTGCCGGACCTGACCGCGACCACGCGCACCGCGAAATTGACCGGATCGGCGATGAGCACGTTGCCTGCCTGGTCGAAGGCCAGCCCGCCCGGGTAGCTGATCTCAGCGCTCGCGCCGTCGCCGCCGTCGCCCTTGTAACCGGCCTTCCCGTCGCCCGCGATGGTGTAGATGTGACCGGCGGTCATCGCCTCGCCGAAGAAGCGGGCGCTAGCCGCCGGCACCAGCCTGACCCTGGAATTGGCGCTGTCGCCGATCGCAAGGCCGTCGGTCTGGCCGGCGGCGAATCCGTCCGAAGAGAAAAGCGTCTGAGCGTCGAACGCGGCCTGCAGCGCGGGCCCGCCGTCCCCGAAGTGGCTGCCGTTCACCCCCGAGATCGCGTAGATGTCGCCCTTCTTCATCGCCTGGCCGTAAAAGCGACCGGGTCGCTCGGCCACGACCCGCAGGCAGTCCAGGCTGACGGCGGCCACAGCTGGCGAGGTGCTCGGCGGCTGCTGCAGGCAGCTGCCGCTGATGACGAGGTTGCCCGCCCCGTCGACCGAGACTCCGGCCGGCATGACCACTCCCGCTTTGGTCGCAGGACCGCCGTTGCCCGAGTTCTTCTCGACTCCGTCGCCGGCCACCGTGTAGATGTGCTCGGCCTTCATAGCCTGTCCGTAGAACTTGCCTGAGCGCACCGGCACGACCCGGACGCGCTGGTCGAACTGGTCGGCGATGACGACGTTGCCGCTGTGGTCAATCGCGACGGCGGTGGGGGTCCTGAGCAGGGCATTCCGGGCGAGATTGCCGTCACCCAGCTTGCCTTTGCCGCCGCCCGCGATCGTGTAGATGAAGCCGGCCCGCATCGCCTGGCCGTAGAACCGGCCCTTGATGTTCGCGATCACCCTGACCCGGCCGTGGCCCTGGTCAGCCACGACGATGTTGCCCTGGTGATCGACCCGGACGGAGGCGCCTGCGGGAGTCAGGCCGAGGAATCGGTGCTCGAAGGCATTGAGGGCGAGTTCGGCCTTGGTGGCCGGTCCGTCGTCACCGAGTTTGCTGTCGCCGAAGGTGAGGACGCCGTCGCCGGCGACGGCGTAGATGTCGCCCGCCTTCATCGCCTGGGCGTAGAAGGTGCCGGTCTTCTCGGCGAGGACCCTGACCCGGTTGTTGCCTGCGTCGGCGATGACCACGTTGCCGTGCTGGTCGACGGCGAGCCCGGCTGGATCGCCAAGCTGCGCGGACCGGGCTGGGCCGCCGTCACCGGAGAAGCCGTAGCTGCCGTCGCCGGCGATCGAGTACAGCTTTCCCTTGGTCATCGGCTGGCCGTAGAACGTGCCGGTGCTGTTCGCGACCACCCTGATCAGGTTGTTGCCGCCGCGCAGGCCGCCCCTCGGGCCGATGTCCTCACCGTCGGCGAAGAGCACGTTGCCGTGCCGGTCGACCGCGATGCCGCAGGAACTCGGCTCCAGGTTGGAGCCCGGCCCGGACTGCCCGTCGCTGACCGGTCCCTTGTAGCCGGTGCCCACGAGGGTGCTCAGGTGGCCTGTCGCGAGACTGATCTTGCGGATCGCGCCGGCCGTGGACTGCGTATACAGGTTGCCGCCCGAGTAGGTGACCACGCAGCCGCCCGAGGGGATCTCACTGACCGGGCCTGGCCCGCCCACTCCGCCGGCGATGGTGGTGATCAGGGGTGGTGCGTCGGCGCTAGCTGTCGCAGGCCACCCGCCCAGCGCCGCAGCGGTCAGCAGCGCCGCCGCGCTCGTCGTCCAGGCGGATGCGGTCCGCGTCGGGCTGCCTTGCTTGCCGGGCAGGCGAGTCAATGTCGGCCGTCCTCGAAGATTCGCGATCAATTGCCATGAGATAGACGCCTATGACCCCCCTCCGGTTGACGCCGCCTCCGCGTGCGGAGGCGTGAATCCGCGCTTTTATCAAGCCTTATGTCATCGGGCGGCCAGTACCGCTGCCCGTGCTGCCAGCGCCTCGGTGTGCAGGGCCGAGGGGGAACGCCAGCCGTAACCGCTTACCTCGCACTCCTGGAGCCGCACCGCCGCCACGTCGGCAGTCACGGTGAACGCCCAGCGGAAGTCCGCGTGCCAGTGCCCTGCCTCGCCCTTCGCCGGATTGGCGGGGATGGCGTGCACGTCGATGTCGGCCGGGGTATCCGCAAGGCCCGCCACGGGCCGGACCTGGCCTGGCTGGACACCGGTTTCTTCCGCGAGCTCGCGGAGCGCCGCGCCGGCGAGGCTTATGTCACCGGGCTCGAGATGACCGCCGGGCAGCAGCCACTGGCCCGTGGCGCGGTGGCGGATGACCAGGACCAGACCGTCGTCACGGACGAGCAGGGCGCTGCACGTGACGTGCCCCGGCATGGTGCGCCGGGAAGTCAGGTAGCGGGAGGCGGCCAGGCTGGTCAGCAGCGGCGCAAGCGAGCTACGGTCGCCCGGGTGAGCGGCCAGGTACAGGCCCGTGGCGGCGGATATCTGCGCCTGGGAGATAGTCATGATGATGCTCCGTCGAAGATCTGCAGCCAGGCGGCTGCGATGAACCTGCGGGTTTCGTCATCGCACTGGTGCAGCCCGGGCTCCGTCTCGCGGCCGGCCAGGATGGCGGCGGCGGCCAGGATCTCGGCCTGCACCAGGTAGATGAACGCCCCTACCGAGGCGCCGTGCCCGTTCGGAATCCTCCATGAGCCCTGTCTACCGCAGTACCCCGCACGGCCGCACTCGGCAGGGCTGACTCTGCACCGCCGAGCCGCAAGTCTGCCGCTCGTCACCGGGCCGCCTTCCGCCCGCCACAGCAGTAAGTCCCTACTTGCTGCTGTTCGAGCAGCTAGATCAACGACAGCATGGTCCTACTTACTGCTGTCCCGATGACACTAAGTAGGACCATGGTGCTGTTCAGCTCGGGCCGCTAGCCATGGTATGGCCCTGGTTGCTGCTGTTGCCCAGTGCCCGCCAGCCAATCTGGGCGCGCCCCGCTCGCTCACCGCTGCCGGTAGATGATGGTTCGGCTAGGCTCGGGGTTGTGTCTGGTTTGCTGCTTGTGTCGACTACAGCCGGGAGCCGTGATGAGGCGGCTGGTCTTCTGCGTTCGGTTGTGCGCGCGAGGCTGGCGGCGGGTGGTCAGGTTATTGGCCCTGTCTTGTCAGCGTTCTGGCATGGCGGTGAGTATGGCGAGGGGGAAGAATGGCAGGTGTTCTTCAAGACCACCGCTGACCGGTTTGCTGAGCTGCGGGAGCATATCGTGGCGCAGCACCCGTGGCAGAATCCGGAGGTCACCGCTCTCGGGATCGCGGATGGGTCGCCGCCATATGTCGAGTGGGTCACTCGCGCCACGTCGCCGGGGTGAGCGCGGCGGCACGGTCGGCCAGTTCGGTCACGTATGGTGCCCGTGAGCGGTCGCGCATGCTGCGCAGGAGGACCGCGATCCGCTGGCCTGGTCGGACTGACGCGACGCCGTTCGCCAGGGTGATGACGTGGCCTGTCACGGCGGCTGCCTTCTCGATGTCCCCGGTGGCTATGCATGCCTCGCCGAGCCAGCTGAGGTAGAGCGCCTTGTCGCGAGCCTGGCGGTCATCGAATCCGGTCAGGGTGCTTTCCAGGATCGGGATGGCCTGGTCCGGCCGGCCGAGCCGGGTCAGGCAGCGGCCTGTCATGATCTGGACTTCGGTGTGGTCCACCCACGATGCCCAGTCGGGTGACGGCACGGCAGTGTCCTCGGTGAGCGCCGTGGCGGCGATGTCGAGGGCGCGCCGGGCCGGTATCTCGCTCTGGCCGTCTTGCTGAGCAATCGCCCATGCGTGCCGCTCGCTTAGCAGAGCGCGGACCCTCGGCGGCGCGCTTGTCCCGGCTGCCTGGCAGGCTGCCCCAGCGAGGCTGGCGGCCGGCTGGCCGACGGCCAGGTTCTGGTAGGCGAGCAGGGCGAGCGCGTTCGCTTCGAGCAGCCGGTCGCCTGCTGCCCGGGCGGCGGTGAGGCTTTCCTGGTAAAGCGCTGTCGCGGCGGCGTGCCAGTGGCATTCAGTCTCACGTCGGGTACCCGGATGTTCCTACTTGTCACTGTCTCGCGGCAGGGCGTGGCGGTGGACTTGTCCTGATGCTGATACGTGCCCGGATCGCATGGCCCGGCGCGATTCCTGCGCCCTGGGGCGCGGGACGCGGGGGAGAGCGTCCGGGCCCGACCGGGAGGACGAGCCGCCCATGCCGAGTACCGTACTGGTCACCGCTGACGGCGGCGGCCGGATCTGCTCCGGGTTCCGCAAGGTCCACGGAGCGGGCAATGACTTCATCCTGATCAGCGGCCCGTTCGCGCATGCGGACGTTCCGGGCCTGGCGCGGGCCTTGTGCGCCCGTCAGCCCGGGCCACCGCCACACCCCCGCTCATCCACACCGCAGAAACACCAGGAGCCCTCCGCGCCGAGCTGCCCAGCCTGCTCAAAGCCGACGACGTCGTCTTCATCAAAGCATCACGCTCAGTCGGCCTGGAACACTTCGCAGCCACCCTCGCCAGTACATAGAACCCGGCCCCGGCAAGTCCGAGGAGCGCACGCCCGCCCGGAAGATCCGCGCCGCCACAGCAGTAAGTCCCTACTTGCTGCTGTTCGGGCAGCTAGATCAACGACAGCATGGTCCTACTTACTGCTGTCCCGATGACACTAAGTAGGACTATGGTGCTGTTGAGTTCGGGCCGCTAGCCGGGGTATGGCCCTGGTTGCTGCTGTCACGAGCCTTCCCTCAGTTAATGGTGACGAGCCTGATGCTGGCCTGAGTGGTCCGGCGAATCAGACCATTCCCTCGCGGATCGCGTGGGCGACGGCGTGTGTCCGGTTTCGTAACCCGTATCGGACAACGACGCCGTGAAGAAGCGATTTGACAGTGCGCTCAGAGAATCCCAGGCGCCGCGCGATTCCGGCGGTGTCATATCCCTCAGAGGCCAGTTTCAGGATCTGGGCCTCCCTCGTGGTCAGGCCACTCAGGGTGATTCCGTTCGGATTCAGTAACTGGTGGTGGAGGTGCCCCACCTGAGTCAGAAGGTGGTTGAGCAGATGGCCGGGCACGACGGCCTCGCCGTTGGCGGCAGCCTCGATGGTCGAGACGATCCGTTCTGGGGTCGCGAGATGGCGGTAGAGCAGGGCGCGGACTCCGCACGCGGCGGCTTGGGGCAGATCGCCCACCTCGATGCGGCCGATGAGCAGCATCGACACCGCTGTCGTGGTGCCTCGGATCCGCTGGAGCGTGTGCACCGTGGACTGGTTGAGCGTCTCGGAGACCACCAGGTTCACATTGGGTTCGTCTGCACTTTCGGCAGGACCAGGCAGCAGGGTGATCTCCGGGCGAGCCCTGAGGTGGCTCGCAACGCCGGCTTCCAGGATTGAGTCGTCAGCATAGATGCGAACAGCAATACGAGCCATATATGCCTCTTCCTTGTGCGGTGAGGCGATGAATCAGGAGAAGCCGACCTGCCACGAGTGTCTGCCCGCCCGCCCGGTGCTGACATTACTGCGTAAAGAGGCAGCTGTCCCTACCCCAGGATCGACAAATAAATACCTTGACTTGGAGCACTTGAGCTGCTCCGAATTGCCGATGCCTCGATCTGCGGGCTGCGCCGGATTACTCTCGGTGGCCTGCCTTAAAGGGCTCGCGCGCTGCCTTGATCGCCCCCTCTTCGGGCATGGCCTGGGCGGCGGGAAACGACCAAGCTGGGTGATGAAGCGCCCGCCGTCGAAGGAGCAGCTCATGACGAACCCGGCACCACCGCAAGCCACCGGTGCCAGTCAGGCCCCCGGGGTCTATGTTCGTTACATCCCCAGCGGCATGCGGGTCATCGCGCCGGCCGGCACGTCCATTGCGGCGTTCCTTGGCCCGGCCGACAAGGACCAGCCGCCCAACACGCCGATCCTGGTAAGTACCTGGCAGGAGTTCGAGGACAAGTTCGTCACCGCGGATAGCACCGGGACTCTCCCGCTGCTGACGGACTCGGTTTACGGCTGGTTTACCAACGGCGGCGGGCCGTGTTACATCGTCAAGATCCCGCCCGCGCAGGACACGCTCCAGCCGGCGCTGACCGCCCTGGAGGACAAGCCCGACGTCACGATGGTCGCGGTGCCGGGCCTGCCGGACATCGCCGGGATCCTTCCGGCGAACCAGCCAGTTCAGCAGGCGCTGGTGGTCGCACACTGCCAGGCCATGGGTAATCGGGTGGCGTTGCTCGACCTGCCGGCCGGCACGCCGCCGCAGACCCAGGCCGCGACTCCCGGCGATGGCGATCCGGCGCGGCCGCTGAGGTCCCCGGCGCGGCGCAGGTCGCAGATACCATTACCCTGACCCCGACCCAGGCCACGTTCGCCACGATTTACTACCCCTGGCTGCTGTCGCCGAGCGTGTACAAGAACTCGGCAGCGCGCTACGTGCCGCCGAGCGGGCACATCGCCGGGACGTGGGCGCGGACCGATACCGAGCGGGGCGTGTACAAGGCACCGGCGAATGTGACCGTGCTGGGGATCCTGGGCCTGGAATTCCCGCTGACCAATCAGACTCAGGCGCCGCTGAACGACGTCGGCATCAACTGCGTGCGGACGTTCCCCGGGCAGGGGAGCCTGGTCTGGGGCGCCAGGACCCGGGCCGCGCAGGACGCGAGCGACCTCGATTTCAGGTACGTGAACATCCGCCGGTACGTCAGCTTCCTCGACGACTCGATCACGCAGTCCACCCGGTGGGCGGTGTTCGAGCCGAACAACGCCGAGCTGCAGGCCAAGGTCGCCGGCGCCGTGAGCAGCTTCCTGGTCGATCAGTGGCGGACCGGCGCGCTCGTGGGAGCCACCGCGCCCGAGGCGTTCTACGTGATCTGCGACGCCACGAACAACCCGCCGGTCTCGATGGCGGAGGGAAACCTTTTCTGTGACATCGGGGTGGCGCTCACCCGGCCGGCCGAATTCGTCTACTTCCGCGTCACCCAGACCTATTCCTGAGGTCGCGGCGGATAGTCGCAGCGTCGAAGGCAAGCCGCATCCCGAGGAAGGCATATCCCTATGGTTACCGGCGACACGCTCATGGCTTTCCAGTTCGCGATCGATCTGGGGAAGTTCCAGGTCGAGACCGTGCAGGACGTCAGCGGCCTCGTGGTCGAGCAGGACGTGGTAGAGATCAGGCAGGTCACCTCCACTGGCGAGCTGCTGATCCGCAAGCAGCCTGGTGCCCGCAAGAGCGGCCAGCTGACCGTGACTCGCGGCATGGACAAGAGCCAGGCGTTCACGGACTGGATCAAGACCACCATGCAGAACAAGGATCTGGCGTCGGCCAGGCAGGACATCGCGGTCTCGTTGATGGACCCCACGAAGCGCGTGCTCCGGCGCATCCGGATGTCGAACGCCTGGGCCTCCCGGTGGGAAGGCCCGTCGCTGCAGGCCAGCGGCTCCGGGCCGGCAGTGGAGCAGGTCACCATCGAGTTCGAGGACATCTCGGTCGAATGACTGGGCGGACAGCAGAGCGGATGGCGCACCAGGGCCTGCAGACCGAATTCGAGTTCGAGCTGCCGCTGGGCTATGTGGACCCGGCCGGCCAGCTCCACCGCCGGGGCACGATGCGGCTGGCGACCGCTCGGGACGAGCTGGCTCCGCTCATAGACCAGAGGGTGAAGGAAAATCCCGCGTATCTCGGCGTAGTGCTGCTGAGTCTGGTGATCACCCGGCTCGGTGACCTGATCGAGGTGCATCCCGGCATCGTCGAGCAGCTCTTCGCCGCCGACGTCGCCTACCTGCAGGACTTCTACGAGCACGTCAACAAGGTCGATCCGCTCGGTGCCTGGGCAGGTGACCGCCTGGGGGAATCGTGACTCGTCCAGCGGCGCAGCTCTACGAGGAGATCGCATACCTCGCTTACCACTTCCACTGGCCGCCGGACGACCTGCTTGACCTCGCACATTCCGAGCGCCTGCGCTACCTGGCGGAGGTCGCACGTATCAATACCCGAAGGAACAGGGGAGGGTGACGACATGGCGCTGCGCAGGCCGCGCCTGGCTCGGCGAGCCAGTGCCCTCCCCGGACCAGGCCTCCTGCCGGAGCGGACCGAGCCCGTGGCGGAACCCGCCTGGCGTTCCGCGCCCCCGGTGCGGCGGTCGCTGAGCGAGCCGGTGTCTCCGGCGCTGCGGCCAGAATTTACTGGCGGGCTTGCCACCTGGCGGCTGGTGACCATGACCGTCGCGACGCGTCCGGCCAGCACCTGGACCTCCCTGACACCGTTGACCACGCCCGCGTGGACCCAGCGCAGGCACGGCCGGAGCACCGCACTCGACCTGACGGAGGCACAGCTCGCCGCGAGCTCAGCACCGATCCGGTGGTCGCCGGCCAGTCAGCCGGGAACGGCTCCCCGGACGGCCGGCCAGCTGGGCAGCGGACTGTCGCTCAGGTCCGGCGTGCCGGATAGCGCGGCCGCTGAGACATTGGCCATCCTGGCCAGGCCCGCCCTGGCCACCGCTGCGCGACCAGCAGCTGGTTATGCCCCGCCTGATACCGCGACGCCGTGGGAGGACGCCTCGGCGGCCGGCTCGCGAGGCTCGGAGCGTCATGCCAGAGCCGGACTGGGTTCAGCTCTGCCCAGCCTGCCGAGCTCCGCTCGCTCACTGGGTGCTGACATCACCGGCCGCTGGCTGCCGATGACGCCGGACCCGCCGGACAGGCCCGCAGCGACCTGGCCAGCGCTGCCTGATGCCGGTGCCCATCGGCAGACCGGGATCGGCCCGGTGCTCAGCGCCCTGCCGCCCACGGCCAGGCCGCTGATTTCCGGCGCTGGACCACTGCCGCCGGCACCTGCGGCACCTTCGGCCCGGCCGGCGGGGTGGGAGGTGGCGAGGGAGCAGGTTTCGAGTACGTCGCCGATGCCGCCTTCAGACCACCGGCTGCCCGTCGTCCATCGCTCCGATCAGCGAGGCCGGCTTCGGTCCGAGGCGTCAGGCGCTGCTGGCGTCGCGCCGGCGCCACCGGCAGGCAGCCCAGTACCGGCGGGGAACGTCACGACAGTCCCGGTGTCCGGGCGCCACCGCGGCACTGCCGAGCATGATCCCCCGGTCGACGCCTCGGCTCTCGCCAGTGAGATTGCCAGGCACCACCGAGACGAGCTGGCGCAGGCCCTGGCGCCGACGCTGGCCCGGATCTTACGGCCACCCAAGGACCGGGGCTGGGACCGCAACGAGCCGCCTCCTGAGCTGCCCCGCTGACCGGCGACCGGCATGCGACCAAGCAGACGACAGACCGGCAGCTAGCCCGCACCGGCAGCTAGGAGAGAGGAGCGCTCGCCGTGGCCGAGGACACATTCGCGACCAGCGTGCTGTTCCGGGTCTTCATCGGGGCTGTTGACCTCGGATCCTTCACCACCTGCGACGGCCTGGCCTGCGAGGTGCAGTACGAGGAACACTGGGAGGGCGGGCTCAACGTTCACCCGTGGATTCTCCCGTCTCGCCTGCGGTACTCGAACATCGTGCTGACCCGTCCGCTCACGGCCTCGACGGTGCCGCTTGAGCTGTGGCTGCGCCGCCAGGTGCTCCAGGCTGCCCCCACCATTGGCCAGATCTCCGCGCTGGCGCCCGACCGCAGCGTCATCGCCATGTGGAACCTGGACCGGGTGCTGCCGGTGCGCTGGCAGGGTCCGTCGTTCACCGCCGAGTCGTCCAGGGCGGCAATGGAGACCCTTGAGCTAGCCCACCACGGATTCCTCGTCACCGCCTGAACGGAGCCGCCTGGTGCTTTCCCTGTCCACCCTCGGCCTGACCCACGCCGTGCTTGTGCTGCTAGAGCCTCCGGCGTCCCTGACCAACGAGGCCACGGCGATCCGCCGGCGCATCCCGCTCCAGTTCAATCCAGAACGGATCAGCCTGTCCAAGTCGGCCACCTGGGATCGCAGCCTGGCCAGCAAGGCGACGACGACAGCAATGCCAGAGTTCCGGGGTGCCACCCCTCGGGTGCTGGCACTCGACCTGTTCCTCGACGCCACCTTCGCCGTCCGCAACGCCGTCGAAGACCAGGTCGAGGCGCTACTCGGCTGCTGTGTCCCGACGAGCCAGAGCGTACAGGCCGAGCGGCCCTCGCCACCGTGGGTGCGGCTGGAGTGGGGACTGGGACGCAGCATGGCGTTCACCGCCTGTGTCACGTCGGTCAGGGCCAGCTACACGCGGTTCGCCGCCGACGGCTCGCCGACGCGGGCAACCTGCTCAGTGGAGCTCCAGGAGATCGGCGGCTCGGTCCCGAAGCAGAATCCCACCTCAGGATCGCCGGAATCGGGCGTGGCCCGCGTGGTGCGAGCTGGCGACAGCCTGGCGTCGCTGGCCTTCGGCCAGTACGGCGACGCCGGCCAGTGGCGGGTGATCGCCGAGGCCAACGGCATTGTCGATCCTGAGCGGCTGATACCGGGAACGACCCTCGTCTTCCCGCCGCTGCTGCCCGAGCGTCCCCCGGCCGGCCCGGGCTCGGGGTCGGCACCGGGCTGGCCCCCAGTCACCAGGGGATCCGTTGAGCGCCCGTGCCTACTCGGCCGTGCCGGTGGTCGCCACCGACCGGCCGCTGCCCGCGCAATGGGTCGACCGGCTCGTCGACGTGGTGGTGGACACCAGCGACGCCGCGCCCGCCTTCGCCGCCGTGCGGTTCCGCGATCCCTACCATCAGCTGCTGTCCGGGACCGGCATCGGCATCGGCACGCCGCTGACGGTCTCGGCGGTGACGGTGGCGACCCGGCGGCAGGTGCGGGTGTTCACCGGCGAGGTGACCGGGCTCGGCAGCGAGTATGACGACGACGGCACCTTTACCGTGCTGCGGGCCCGCGACCAGGCGCACCGGCTGACCCAGGGGCGGCGCCTGGCCGTCTGGCAGGGCACGACGCTCGGCCAGGTCGTCGGCGACCTGGCCAGGCAGGCGGGGCTGGCTGTCGGGCAGGTGACGGCGTCGGCCGCCAAGTACCCGAGGCTGGTGCAGCCGAACGTCACCGACTGGCAGTTCCTGCGGTCGCTGGCCGAGCTCCACGATGCGGTGGTCACCGTCGAGGACGGCAAGCTGTCGCTGGTACCGCCGACTCCGGCCGGGCTGGCGCCCGATCCGCGCCAGGGCGGCAGCCAGGACCCTTACACGCTGGCCTACGGCGAGAATCTGCTGGCCCTGGACGTCGCCGTCGACTCGACCGGGCCGGTCGGCACGATCCAGGTGCGCGGCTGGAACCCTGGTACCAAGGAGCCCCTCGTGGAGCAGGCCGCTGTGGCGGCCAGCGACCAGGTGGAGATCGGCACGACGGCTGGTGACCTGGCCAAGGTCTTCACTGGCGAGGCCCTCACGGAGCTGGTCGCGACCGGATACGCGCTGGAATATCACCTCGCGGCGGCGGCGAGGTCGTTTGCCGGCACCGCCGCGTCGGTGTTCGCTGAGCTGGAGGCCGTTGTCTCCGGCACGCCGGAGCTGAGGGCCGGCAGTCCGGTGACCCTCGCCTCCGTCGGGCCGCCCTTTACCGGCCGGTACACCGTCACGGCGGCCCGCCACCTGTTCGGCGCGGACCGCAGCTACCGCACCATGGTGTCGGTCAGCGCCCGCCAGCGCTCAGCCGGACCGGGCGACGACGGCCAGGCGGCGTCCGCGATCCCTGGCCTGGCGATCGGTCTCGTGGCCGATGTCAGGGAACCCGACGACGTCCAGTCCGGCGCGGTCAAGGTCACCTTCCCGTGGCTCGACGACAAGTACACCTCGGACTGGGCCCGGACCGTGCAGTGGGGCGGGGTCGGCGGCGGCGGCGTGATCAGCCCGAGCCAGGGCGACGAGGTGCTCGTCGGCTTCGAGCAGGGTCGCCTTGACCGCCCCTACGTGCTGGGCGGCCTGTACAACGGCAAAGACAAGCCCAGCAAGGACAAGGTTCCGCTCACGACCGGCTCGGGGAAGGTCAACCGCCGCTCGCTGTCCTCTCGCAGCGGTGACCGCATCGACCTCCTGGATACCGATCAGCAGCCGGGCGTGCTGCTCACCACCGGTGACGGGGCGGTCCAGGTCCGCCTGGATCGGGCCAGCGGCAGCCTGTCGCTGACCGCGAAGAGCATCTCCATCGAGGCCTCGGAAAGCGTCGTCATCCGCGCACCCAAGGTGGACGTGAAATGACCGGCTCGACGGACCCGCTGGTCGGTCAGGGCTGGACCTTCCCGACCACGGTCGCCAGCGACGGGACCATTGCCCTCGTCGGCGGCGGCGCCGACATCGACCGCTCCATCCAGCTGATCCTGACCACGGCACCCGGCGAGCGGCCGATGCGCCCGGAGTTCGGCTGCGGCATCTATGCCCTGATCTTCGCCCCCGTCGACGCCGCCACGGGCGGGCTGATCGCGGGAGCGGTGCGGGCCGCGCTCGAGCGGTGGGAGCCCAGGATCATCGTGGACCTGGTGGAGGTCTCGGCCGACGACGTCGTCTCTGGCCTGCTCTATATCGACATCCACTACACGATCGCGGCCACCAACAACCCGCGTAACCTCGTCTTCCCCTTCTACACGCTGCCGGGCGAACCTGGCACGGATC
Organism: uncultured Actinomycetota bacterium; assembly: GCA_963737865.1. GTDB lineage: Bacteria > Actinomycetota > Actinomycetes > Streptosporangiales > Streptosporangiaceae > Chersky-822. Next base: position 631,029 of record CAVTUG010000004.1, read on the forward strand.
AGGGGGCTCCGTGAGCGACGTGCCTGTGCCCTACCTAGACGATCTGCGGTTCCAGGAACTGGTGGACGAGGCCAAGCGCTACGTGCCGGTCCGCGCCCCGGCCTGGACCGACCACAATGTCTCCGATCCCGGCATCACCCTGATCGAGACCTGCGCGGCCCGGGTCGACCAGCTCTCGTACCGGACCAACCAGGTTCCCGACGCGGTGCGGGCCAGGCTGCTGCGCCTGGCCGGCCTCACCCCGACGCCGCCAGCGAGCGCCCGCACCATGCTCACCTTCGCCAGGTCGGGCCGCCGGCCGCCGACCGGCAAGGTGACGATACCGGCAGGCACGCCAGTCACCACCGCGCCCGGGTACCCCGGCCCGGTCATCACCTTCCGTACCGTGGCTGACCTGATCATCGCCAAGGGGACGGCGTCCGGCGTCGTCGAGGCCGTCAACCTCGTCACCGTGGACGAAGTCATCGGGATCTCCGCCGGCGAGCCCGGCCAGCGCTTCAGCCCGAGCGGCACGCCCTTCCTCGCGCCCAGCCAGGACGGAACGCAGCTCGCCGCCCTGACCGTCACGGTGACCGACCCGGACGGTACCTCCCGTGCCTGGACCCAGGTGACGACGTTCGCTGACGCCAGCGACGCCGATTCCTGTTACCTGTGGGACGCGGTCGCGCACCAGGTGGCGTTCGGCCCGTACACCCCGTACGCGGCCGGGGCCCGTCAGCACGGGGCCGTGCCCGTCCGCGACGCGAGCATCCGGGCCCGCTACGACACCAGCCAGGGCTCGCTTGGCAACCTTCCGGCCGGCACGCTCGTCGCCTGGGAACGCGCGGCCAGCCTCGCCGTCACCAACCCCGAGCCGACGGCGGGCGGAGCTGACGTCGAGACCGTGGCCGAGGCCGTGGCCAGGGCCAACGCCGTGCTGGTGCCGCTTGACCGCGCCGTCACCGCTGACGACTACGCGCTGGTCCTGACGCGGAGCGTCGCCGGGATCGCCCGCGTCCATACCGCGAAGATAACGAGCCAGCCCAAGCCCGCCGATCCCGGATATCTCCAGGTCACCGTGGTGCCCGTGCCATCAGGCCAGCCAGGGGAGCCGCTGGCAGACGCCGACCTGCGGCTGTCAGCGGCCACGGCTGCGGCGGCCGGCCAATGCGGGGAGAGGGTCAGGCTGCTGTGTGCCAGGGTCCAGATCGCCGATCCGGCGTGGGTCCCTTTCAGCGTGACCGCCACTGTGTACTCCTGGGCGGGCAGCAACAGCCTCGCCGGGCAGGCCGGCCAGAAGGCGGCCCAGGCCGCCTTGTTCAGCTACTTCGACCCGACGGCTGGCGGGCCGGACGGCAAGGGCTGGCCCTTCGGCCGTCCGGTGCACGTGGGGGACGCCTACGAGGTACTGGCGAGCAGGCCGGAGATCATCACAGTGGTCGACGTCGCGATCGCCAACGATGCGGGCACCCCGACCAGCTGGATCGACGTCCCTGCGCACGGCCTGCCGCTGCTGCGCAAGGCTGAGGTCGCCTTCGTCGCATCAGGCACTGAGGAGTTCGAGCGGGTACCGCCTGGCACGTGGGGGCTCTTCGACGGCTCCGACGGCACAGGCAAGCTACTCGGCTACTTCGCCGGCGACGCGGCCGACCTCGGGAACGGCGTCGGACTCAGCGCCGCGTCCCTGGTCAACGCCACTCCCTACACCGTCGAGGTCTTCTCGCTTCCCCAGACAACGTCCGCCAAGGTCGGCCCACCCGGGGTACTCCGCCAGGTCTCCTACCCGGGCACCGTGCTCAACCTCGGCGGCGTGCTGAGCCTCGGCTGCGCTGCACGTCGAGGTCCCAGACGGGACGTTCTGCCTCTACGAGCACCCGAACAGGTCCGGGCGGCAGTGGATGTTCTGGCCCGCCGACGGCTCGATCGACCTGGCGCTGCCGGCCGTCGGCGCCAGCCAGACTATTTCCTCGGTGCTCAACAGGACGACCGGCACGGTGGAGCTGCGCGGTGACGACGCCGCGACCGAGCAGCTCGTCCGGCCGGGCGAGGCCGCCGACCTCAACCCGGCGCTCAACGACAAGGCGCGCTTCGCGATGCTGCTCAGCGGTCCTGGCGATGGCCAGTATGGCCTGACCGTGAATGGCACCGCAGGCGCCGAGCAGTGGGTGTTCGACGGCAGCGTCCCCGAGCTGCTGACGCTGCTCGGCACCGACCGGACCGTCACCGCCGTCGCCAACCAGACCCCGTATCTGCTCACGCTGTACCCGCTGGCCAGCTTCACCGCCGGGTCGGCCGGCATCCAGTCCGTCGCGTCCCGATCCACGGCCGACGTGCGCGCCGCGATGGCCGGCACGGTGGCCTCGGCGCAGTCGCGGCCGCTCGGCTCGGTCACGGCCTGGGGCGATCCGGGCACCGGGCTGACCGACATCCCGTCAGGACTGACCGACGTCTCCGCCGTCGCTGCGGGTACCTCGCACTGGCTCGCGCTCCGCGCCGACGGCACCGTCACGGCGCGGGGCTCCGATAGCTACGGTCAGTCGTCGGTTCCCTCAGCGCTCGGCCAGGTCGAGGCGATCGCTGCGGGGGCCTGGCACTCGCTGGCACTGAATGCCGACGGCGTCGTCACCGCCTGGGGCGACAACGGCGACGGCCAGAGCACGGTACCGGCCGGACTCAGCGACGTGGTGGCCATCGCGGCAGGCGGCTGGCACTCGCTGGCCCTCACCTCAGACGGCACTGTCACCGCCTGGGGTGACCAGACTGGCAGCGGCGGGGCGAATCAGGTTCCGGCTGGCCTGTCCGATGTGGTCGGCATCGCCACCGCCATGGGACATTCACTGGCCGTCAAGGCCGACGGCACCGTCACCGCGTGGGGCGCCGACACCTACGGCGAGACCGTGGTCCCCGACGGCCTCGGCGACGTCGTCGCAGTCGCCGCCGGGATGTGGGTCTCGCTGGCACTGCGGGCCGACGGCACCGTGACCGCCTGGGGTTACCAGACCGGGCAGGGCGAGGTGAATCAGGTTCCCGCAGGACTGTCCGGCGTCGTCGCCGTCGCCGCCGCGACCGCCGTCGCGGCGGCCGCCCCCTGGATTCACCAGCCGGGGCCATCGGGGACCAGCGCGCCGGTCCCCGATGCCGTCACCGCCGCCGCCACGGGGGCGATGCGGTCGATGGCACTCCAGGCCGACGGCACCATCGTCGCCTGGGGCACCGGCACTGGTACCGGCGAGACCTTCGCGAGCCCGGAACTGACGGCCGCCAGGTCCGTCGCGATCGCCGTCGGCGAGGCCTACTCGCTGGCGATCTGCGTGACGAAGTGAGAGACCGTGACGAAGTGAGAGACAAGGAGCGGTGCAGGTGAGCGTGCCGAACGGACCCGTCAGTCCCTCCCGTGATCCCGCGGCGGTCCACAGCAGCCTGCCTGCGATCTACGCCGAGGACCCGACGGCCCAGGCCTTCGCGACCGCCATCGACGCCATGCTGACCCCCGTCGACCAGACCCTTGTCCGGCTGCCGGACAACTTCGACGCTTTCGCCGCCCCGGCCGAGCTGCTGCCCTATCTGGTCCGGGTGAGCCAGGCCCGCGTCGAGCCCTCGTGGCCCGAGCGCGCGGTTCGCGCGGCCATCGACCTGGCCGCCTGGCTGGCCGTCCACCGTGGTACCCCGGCGGCGCTGATTCGCGAGGCCCTGCTCGTCTACGGCTGGATCCTGGTGGTCACCGACCCCGGCGGCGTCCGCCTGCCAGACTCCGCGCTCAGCTGGCCGGCCGACGGGACGCTCTACGTCGAGCTGGAGCCTGCGCATTCCGGGCGGGAGCCCGTCGCATATAACCAGGGCTCGCTTGAGCGGCTCATCAGCGCGCACGTGCCGGCGTCCGCGCCGCGCATCCTCGCCCCGCCGCAGGGAAAGTGCGCGCTCTACGAAGGGCCGTACTCCACCGGCCGGGCTCTGCTGCTGAGCAAAGATGTCAGCGACCTGGCGACCGTTGGCTTCGACAACCGGACATCGTCGGTCTGGAACCGCACCCGGGGCATCCTGGCCCTGTACGAGGACCCGGACTTCGGCGCGAGCGGCGGCCGTCAGATCGTTCCGGCGCAGCAGGCCGTGAACGTGATCGAGTCCATGGACAAGCGGACGTCGTCGGTGAAGTTCCTGACCTCCGTGCCGGCGGGCTCGTGGGGACTGCTCGACGCAGACGGCAACCTCCTCGGCGTCTTCGACGGGGACGCGAGCGGCCTGGAGACGGGCGTCGGCGCCACTGCGACGTCCCTGGTCAACAACACCATCCACACGATCGAGGCCTTCGGCGCCCAGCCGCAGTCCGCGAGCCAGGTCGTCTATCCGGGCGTCACCGCCGTGCTCGGGGCCGCCGTGCAGCCACTGAGCCGGGTCGCCGTCCACACCCAGGTGCCCGACGGCACCTTCTGCCTGTACGAACTCGCCCAGCAAGGCGGCAGGCAGTGGATCTTGTGGACCCCGCAAGGCCAGAGCGTCAGCCTGGCCTCCATCGGCGCGGACGACCTCGTCTCATCGGTCTACAACAGGACGGCCGCCACGCTCGAAGCTCGGCGCGGGCAGCGACGGGACGGGCGTCAGCCAGTTCTTTTATCCAGGCGCGTTCGCCGATGTCGCCGTGCCGGGACTCACCGGCCAGGCGAGCCTGGTGACCGTGCTTAACGGAGCGGCTGCTGGCCGCTTCTGCCTCTACGCGGGCCTGGCCAGGACCGGCAAGCAGTGGGTGTTCAGTCAGGCCGGCGGCACCACCGTCAATCTCACTGACCCGCGCGTGGCGGCGGGAGACGCCGTCTCCTGCGTCGAGAACCTGACTTCCCTCACCCTTGAGCTCTTCAGGAACGACAATGGCAGCGGCGCGAGCCAGCTCTGCTACCCGGGCCTGACGGTCGACGTGACGGCGCCAGGACTCACGGCCCTGGCCAGGTCTGTGGCGGAGTACAACGGGGCGCCTGCCGGCTACTACTGCCTCTACGCGAATGCCGACAAGACCGGTAACCAGTGGGTTTTCCGCGACACCGCCGCGACGGTACAGCTCACCAGCGCGACGATCGGCGCTGGCAACGCCGCATCCTTGGTGGAAAACAACACCGCCCGAACTCTCGCGCTCTTCAAGAACAGCGACGGCACAGGGGACAGTCAGTTTTTCTACCCGGCCAGCACCTCCGCCGTGACCGTGACCGGCCTTGACAAGAACTCGCAGTCGGCCACCGTCTATGACGGTGCCCCAGCCGATCATTACTGCCTGTACGGCGGCAGCCCGCTACGGCAATGGGTGTTCAGGGCGACGCCCGGCAGCGAAAGCAACCTGACCGCGAGCGGGGCTGCCGGCAAGGTGACCCAGGTTCAGAACAACGCCACGTACACGATCGAGCTCTTCGAGCAGGCCAATGGCACGGGCGCGTACCAGCTCTTCTATCCGAAGACGACGGTCTCGGTGCGGGCGGACTTCCAGAACCGGGCCACGCTGGCGCGCTGCTACAACGGCCCGCCCAGCGGTTATTTCTGCCTCTATGAAGGGACGAACCAGACCGGGACCCAGTACGTCTTCCGCCCCGTATTCGGGACGACGGACGCCACTGGTCAAGGCTGGGAGGACAAGATCTCCAGTGTCCGCAACCTGACGCAGTACACACTCCAGCTCAACGAGCACACCGGTCAGCGCGGCCGCAGCGAGCTCTTCTACCCCGGTCAGCGGGCCAGCGCGAACGCGACCACCATGAACAAGCTGGCGAGCTCCGTCACGGTCTACAACGGCTGCCCTGACGGCTTCTACTGCCTGTTCGATGGGGCCAACCAGTCGGGCAACCAGTACGTGATCTACCCGGCAGTCGGCAATGTCAACATCGACAGCATCGGCGCCAATGACCTTATTTCCAGCGTGTACAACCGGACCAAGTACACGATCCAGCTCTGGGCCGACCCAGGCCCGAGCGGCACCTGGCAGCTGTGCTACCCGTCGCAGACCACGAACGTGCAGTCCGACCTGGACAACAGGACCACGATCGTCAGCGTCCTCGACGGTCCGGCGAGCGGCTATTACTGCCTGTACGAGGGCAATCCTGGCGACTCGTACCGGCAGTGGGTCTTCCATCAGTCAGCCACCGAGGTGAACCTGACCAGCGCGGGCATCGGCGCCACCGGCATCTCCAACGTGAAGAACAACACCAGCTACACCCTCGAGCCTTCTCGGAGACCAATCAGAGCGGGTATTCGCAGATGTTCTATCCCGGCCTGACCACGCCCGCCGCGAGCTATTTCAACGACCTGGCTAAATACGCCAGGCTGCACGTCATCAACTCCTCCAACCACGCCACGCTGCGGTCGGGCTATTACTGCCTCTTCGAGCACGAGAACTTCGGCGGGATCCAGTGGGTGTTCCAGGCCTGGAGCCAGGTCAGGCTGACGGACATCGGCGCGGCGAATCGGGCCTCGAGCGCGGCAAACAACACCTCGACCCAGGTGACCCTGTACTGGAACGACAACTGGAGCGGGTGGGACTGGTGGGTGCCGCCGAACACCTGGCACTCCACCCTCTACACCTGGAACCAGAATCTGAACGACCACGCCCAGTCGGTCTGGAGCCATCACTGATCCGCAGCTCGACGTCCAGTTGCCCGGTCTACCGGAAGGAAGCCCTGCCGTGACGCTCCCCGTGCCTCCTATCGACAGGCAGGACCTGCCTGGCCTGGTCGGTGAGGCGAAGGCAGTGGTCAGGAACCTGGTGCCGGGATGGGCTGGGATCGACGGGCCTGATCCGGGTACCGCGCTGGTGGAGGCGTGCGCCGCCATGGTCGCTGCCCTGGTGGAGCGGGTGAACCGGGCACCTGACAAGGAGCGGCTCGCGGTGCTGTCCGAGCTGCGAGTCTGGCCGCGCCCCGCGTCCCCGGCGCGGACGAACGTCGCGTTCACCCTGACCGTGGCCAGGTCGGCCCCGGTCGAGATCCCGGTCGGCACGCAGGTAGCGGCCGAGCTTCTCCGGCGGTGCCGGGGTGGGATTCGTCACCACCCAGGACGCGCTGCTGTACTCCTGCACGCTGCTTTCTTGCGGCATGTACCGGGCCGGGCAGTACCTGGCCGACCAGCAGACGTTCACCGGCATGCTGTCGGCACTTGGCCAGGAGATCGTGCTGACCGGCGACGACGTATTGCTGGCAGTGTTGTCCGGCCCGGTACCCGACACGCAGATCACGCTCGACCTGCAGGTCACTGCCAGGACGTCCGGCCCGGAGCCGGCTGCCGGGCACCTGGCCTGGGAAGCCTGGGCCGGCACCCGCTGGACGCCATGCGACGTGGTCGAGGACAGCACGGCCGCCCTGACCCGCAGCGGGCACGTGACGCTCCACATCCCCAGGCAGCAGGCGCCCACCGCCGTCGACGTCAATCTCGGGACCGCGCAGGCGCCGCAGCAGTGGCGGGCCGAGGACGTGGGCCTGCTGCGCTGCCGCCAGACCGACAACGCGGTCGTCACGGTCGCCCTGACGTCCCTGACCCTCAGCACCGAGATGTCGGTGCTCGTCCCGGTCGTGCAGGCGGACGTGGTCATCGGCGCCCTGATCGGCGTCTCCACGGGGGAGCCTGGGCAGCGGTTCCCCCTGCCCGCGCCGCCGCTGCTTGATCAGGGCCGGGTCACCGCGCAGATCGCCGTGCCAGGCGAGCCACCGCAGCTGTGGCACAGTGTCAGCTCGCTGGCCGCCTCAGGCCCTGACGACCCGGATTTCTGGCTCGACCCGGCGACCGGTGACGCGGTATTCGGCCTGGAGGCCAAGGAACCGGGCGGCGTGCGCCGCCACGGCGCCATCCCGCCGAGGCGGGCTGAGGTCAGCATTGCCCGCTACCTGACCGGAGGCGGGGGCGCCGGGAACGTCCCGGCCAGGTCGATCACCGTGCTGCGCCAGCCGCTGCCGCCTATCTCCAGCGTGTCGAACCCGTCGGCCGCGACCGGTGGCACGGCGGCGGAGGGCGCGGAGCTGTTCTCGGTCCGGCTTCCACTGGGCTGGGTCGGGCCCCAGCGGGTCGTGACCGCCGCCGACATCGAGCAGTCGGTACTGTCCACCCCGACCGGGGTGCTGCGCGCCCTGCACGTGGCGACCGGAGGCGGGGAGCTGCTCACGCCGTTCCAGGAAGTGGCGTCCTGGACCCCGGCCACGTCGGTCGTCAGGTTCACCAAGTCGCCGGCGAGCGGAGCGAGCATCACCGTGCCGGCCGGCACGGAAGTCGCCACCGCCGACGGGATCGTGTTCACCACCACGCACGCGGTGACGGTCGAGGCCCAGGGCGTCGCTGACGCCCACGTGACGCAGCGCAAGACGATTACGGCGGGCACCGTCGTCCCTGCCGCGGTCTCCAACGGCGCTCCCGGGCAGCGGTTCAAGCTGGCCGATCACCCGATCACCGGGACAAAGCCTGCGATCAGGGTGCTGACACCCAGCACCGGGCCGCAGCTGTGGACGGTGGTCGAGACGTTCACCGCCTCGACACCGACCGACCATCACGTGATGGTCAACGCGACGACCGGCGAGCTCGCCTTCGGCGTAGGGGAGTACGGTGCCATCCCGGTCGCTGGCTCGACCTTCCAGGTAGGCACGGACTACCAGACCACCAGGGGAGAAGACGGCAACGTGCCGGTCGGCACGATCACCAGGGTCGCCACGCCGCCCGGGGTGACCGTGACCAACAACCTTCCGGCGCAGGACGGGGTGAACGGCGCCACCTCCGTCACCGCACCGAGCGGACCTTACGGGCTGCTGGTGGTGCCGGCCCTGGCCGCCGGGGCGGAGGGCCGCCTGAACTACAACGACCTGCTGCCCTCGGCGACGCTGCGGGACAGCGTCGACCGGGTCGTGCGGCCACTGATGCCGCCAGGCACGACCGTCGGGGTGCACGCCCCCGGCTACCAGGGCATCGGGGTCACGGCCACGGTGATCCCCGCGCAGGCGCTGCTCCCCTCAGACCGCGCCCTGCTGAAACAGGCCGCCGAGGAGGCGCTGTATGCCTATTTCAATCCGGTCAGCGGCGGGCCCGACCACACCGGCTGGCCGTTCGGCCGGCCGGTGCACCTCGGCGACGCCTACAGCGTGCTCGACCGGCTGCCCGGGGTCGAGCGGGTCCGCACGGTCCTGCTCTACCCGATGAGCGTGCTGACCGGCGAGCGGGGGACGTCGACCGAACGCGTCGACGTGACCGACCTGTCCACGGTGTTCTCGGTGGACCACCAGGTCACCGTCGAGGACACAGAAAGGCAGGCGCAGTGATCCCCGAGGTCGACAAGGCGCTCAAGGATCTCATCGAGCAGGCGGTGCCAGGCACGCCGGTGATGTTCGACGCGCCGACTCACGCCTGGTCGGACCAGATCGGCACCGCTCAGGCCATCAACGTTTTCCTCTATGACCTGCGCCAGGATCCGGCCTACACCTCGGCTGGCTCGATCGGGCTGGTGCAGCAGCCCGCAGGCTGGGTCTCCGCCTCCTCGCCGACTCATGTCATCGTCCCGCCGCGCTCCTATGTGCTGTCCTACATGATCACCGCGTGGTACGCCGACCCCGGTGACATGCACCGGATCCTTCAGGACATCCTCATCGAGCTTTCCGGCCACACCACGCTCGACGTGCCATTCAGCGATGTGCTTGCGCCCCTTAGCCCGATGGCGGTGATGTTCGTCGCCGACCCTCCGGATACCCGGACGATCTCAGAATTGTGGAGCTCCCCTGGGCAGTACGCCGCTGCCGAACATCAACTGCACGGTCACGCTGCCACTGGACCGCTATAGCCGTGACGTACCAGACCCGGTGACCGACCCGCTCGTGCAGAAGGTCGCGGTAGACGTCAGAGCTACCGCGCCATGAGCGCAGGCGGCGAGCCGCCGGACGAGGCAGTCCACATCGACGAGACGAGCTACCTGCAGGCCCGGCTCGACGTCGTGGAGCACCGGGTGCGCCGGGCGCTAGCCGAGCGCCCCGGGTCACCGGCCCCGCCGGCGGTGACCCGGGATCAGGGCACAGGCGAGCACCTCGACGAGCACACGGCCGCGATCCGGCTCGGGCTGGCGGCCGCCGAGGCCATCGCGCTCGCGCTGGAGGCGGCGGGGGCCAGGGTGCGGCTCAGGTCTTTGGCCAGGGTCTGCGCTCTCACCGAGCTCGACACCGAGCTGCTGCTCATCGCTGTCGCTCCGGAGATTGACCCGCGATTCGGGCTCTTCTACAGCTACCTGCACGATGACCTCGGCCAGCCTCGCGCCTCGATCGGCCTGGCGCTTGAGCTGTGCGGGACGACCTGCCTGGACCCGGCCCACCGGGCTCGGCTGGCGCCGGACGCGCCGCTGCTGACCTGCGGGCTGCTCACCGTCACCGACCAGGATCAGCCGTTCCCCGCGCGCATGCTGCGGACGCAGGACCGCGTTGCCGATCACCTGCTCGGCGACGACCGGATCGATCCGCTGCTGACCGGCGCCGCGAGCTACCTGAGCTCGTCTCTGCGGCCTGAGGGCGGCGGCGCGCAGGCCGCCACCGAACGGCTCATCGCGGCCTTGAACGCAGACGCCGCCCAGGGAGCCCTGGTGTATCTGCGCGGCACCGCGGACAGCGCTGTCGTCGACGTCGCGACCGCAGCGGTCGCGACCGCTGGCGAACTGGCCGGCTCTGGCGGCTCCGGTGGCTCTGGCGGCTCTGGCGGAGTCGTGCTGGTTGACTTGAGCCGCCTGACCAGCGGTGACGAGGTGCAGCAGATCCTGGGATCGGCGGCTAGGGAAGCTCGGCTGCGCGAGTGCGGCCTGGTCGTCGGCCCGGTGGACCGGCTCCCGCCTGAGCCGGCCGAACGGGCGCGCCTGCTGCGCTGCCTGGCTGGTCTTCCGCTGCCTGCCGTGCTCGTCGGGCACGCCACCTGGGACGCGCGGTGGGCGGATTTCCCCGTGCTGCAGGCAGCAGCGGGAACCCCGGGACAGGACGAGCGTGATCGCTGGTGGCGGCAGGCGATGCGCCGCCTGCCCGACAGCCCTCCAGACGCGGCGTCCGCCCTGCGCGCCTACCGGCTCGCCCCGCACCAGCTGCGCGCCACCGTCGATGCCGCCCTGGCCCAGGCATCGGCCGAGCGGAGGCCCGTCACCACCGATGACCTGCGCCGCAGCGCCCGCCGCCACAACGCCGCCGATCTGGAGCAGCTCGCGTCGCGCGTCGAGCCTTCGGCGACGTGGGAAGATCTGGTACTCGGCGAGGCACCGACCGCGCAGCTGCGCGAGCTGGCCGGCCGGCACCGCCATCGCGGCGTGGTACTCGCCGACTGGCGGCTGCGCCCCACCCACGGCAACGCTGGCAAGGTCGCGGCCCTGTTCACGGGGGAGTCCGGCACCGGCAAGACGCTGGCGGCCGAGGTACTGGCGGCAGCGGCCGGGATCGACCTTTACGTCGTCAACCTCGCGACCGTAGTGGACAAGTACATCGGCGAGACCCAGAAGAACCTCGAGCGGATTTTTACCGCTGCCGCCGGTGTCCAGGGCATGCTCTTTTTCGACGAGGCTGACGCGCTGTTCGGCAAGCGCTCCAAGGTGTCCGACGCCCACGACCGCTTCGCGAACATCGAGACCGCCTACCTGCTGCAGCGGCTAGAGACCTTCGACGGGCTGGCGATCCTGGCCACGAACCTCTCAGGCAACGTGGATCAGGCGTTCCTGCGCCGCCTGGACTCGATCATCCATTTCCCCCGCCCGGCAGCGGCTGAGCGGACCCGCCTGTGGGACCAGTGCCTCGGCCCGTCGGTGCCCAGGGCGCGGGGCCTGGATCTGGCCGCCGTCGCGGCCGCCTTCGATCTGACCGGCGGCTCTATCAGGGCGTGTGCTCTCACTGCGGCCTATCAGGCAGCCGCGACCGGCCAGCCGGTCAGCCTGGCCGACCTCTACGCCGCCGTCCGCAGCGAATACCGCAAGCTGGGCCGCATCATCGACGAGGCCGAGTTTCCTGGCGGAGTCAACGGGTCAGGTCGCGGTGAGAACGTTGTTGCGAGTGGCGTAGGAAGCCGTTCCGGGCTTGGTTAGGACTGGGTCGGGGGTGCTGACGGGCGGCGGCATCTTGGCCGGCTGGGTGACGGTGAACATGGCGCTGAACTGGGTCCCTTTCACCAGCAGCGGGAGCTCGCCGTTCTTCAGCACGGTCGTGGTCTTCGGGAAGACGGCGACCGTGCCCTGACCAGGGACCGTATACGCACCATCGGTGTATGGCAGCGGGCCGCGCAGCGACTGCGGCAGCTCATCGCCCTTGCGGCACACCGGAGAGTCTCGCACCGAGAAATCAGGACTTGATCCTGAGAGCGGCTTCGGCCCCTGGGCCGGGGGGATGACAGCGCTGCCGAAGGTCACGGTGATGGTGTCGCCGTCGATGATGACGAAATCGCTCATGTCGTCCTCGCTCCATCTTCTCGCTTAGTCTCGGACGATTCTCGGGGTGAGACAAGAGCCGGTCTCATGCCCTTTCGGGCAGAGAACGCGTCCTTCTAAGGCCACGAAAGAATGCTGTCCGCCGGGCCGAGTTCACGGCATGCTGGAAATATGCCCTACGTCAGCGCCAAGCGGGAAACCTCGTCCGTCTTGGCTTCACACAAGGAATCCTCGGCGCAGGCATCTTCCGCAGCACGCATCCGGCGAGTCGCCCGGCCCGGGCTAGGGCCAGGGCTAGCGCTAGCACTCGGCCTTGAGACCACGCGTGGCCCGGACGAGGACGCGGCTCACCGCCAGCGGATCCAGGAGCTCAGGTACGGGCTGCCTTTCCTCGATCCGGATGCCGGAATCCCGAGGTCCCGCGAGCCGGGAGAGCTTCGCGACGCCTCGTTGCAGCCACTCGACGACTGGCTGAGACAGCGTGCCGCCGACGTCGCGGCGAAGCCCGAGGAACTGCAGCTGGCGCAGGACCGCGCGGACGCGGTAATCGCGGCGCTGACGCGCATCTATCCGGGTCTTGACCCAGCCGGGGACATCTACCGGACCGGCAGCATTGCCCACGGGGATGCGCTGTCTCCGCTGAACGACGTGGACCTCGGCGTGATTCTCCGCAACCGGCCCGACCTTGGTCCTGACCAGGACCAGTCCAGAGATCGGCTCAAGCAGGAGATGCGGCAGACCGCCGTTCGCCTCAGGCAAGAACTCGAGCCCCAGTTTCCTGAGCTGAAGGCCGACGCGGACAACAAGCGCTCGATCGTCCTGGAGTTCACGCCCGGCCAGGATGATTTCACCTGCGACGTGATCCTCGCGATGCCCGGAACTGGCGGGAACCTGCTGATCCCCAACACCGAGCTGCGCAGCGGCTGGGACGAGAACGACCCGCTAGGGCATGTCAGACGGCTAAGGCAAGCGGAGGCGACGTCGGGCGGGTCGTTCTCGCAGACCGTCCGGCTGGTGAAGCACTGGCGGAACGGTCAGCTCGCTAAGCCGCTGTACTCCTGGAACATCAAGACCCTGGCTCTGGAGGCCGGGGATAACCCGGCTCAGCCGTTCGAGGGCCTGTACCGGTTCTTCGCGCACTCGCTGCATTCCGTCGCCGACGGTCCCACCGAGAATCCCGGAAGCGCGAATTTCCCGCCTCCGACGGTGGCGACCGATCGCCTGGAAGTCACGCGCCTGCTTCTGGAAACTCTGGCGACGCTGGACCGCGCGCGGATGTTCGCTCTCGCGGGCGAGAGCGAACGCGCCCTCACCGAGGTGAAGCGGATCTTTCCTGACGGGTGAGGTCAGGTCGGTCGCGAAGTTACCGTGGCCGGAAAAGGCTGTCGTCGTAGTCGGCGAAAAGCTGCGGCATGGCCTGGCGGAAGTCGGTCACCTCGGTGCTGGACTCAAGACCAGGGCAGAGTGTCTGGACCCAGTACCAGAAACCGCGTGATGCGAGCAGCCGCACCAGGTAGTCATCGAAGGAATAGCCGGTGTCGTACGATTCCTCGCCAAAATAGTGATAGGTGACCGAAGCGGCCGGTGGCTTACCCGCTGGCTGGACAAAAGCCGCGCACGCCTCGGGCACGAACATGTCGAACGGCTTCACCGCGCGGAATTCGTCAGCATCGTCGCCGAACCAGGTCACTCCGCGCCAGTCGCTGAAGATGTCCCTGATCGGCAGGATGTTCACCATGCCGTGGTCGGACAGGTCACCGTGACTGATCGCGGGCAGCGTGTGCCGCCACTCCAGCTGGAAGCCGTTCAGCTCGCTGTAGAAGTCGTGCGTCCCGGCTGGCAGCACGCCGCCCGCGAGCGCTGCCGCTGCGTCAAGATCCAGCCGCGTCGCCGGCGGGGCGACGGCGACCGAGATCACCTCGACCCGGGGATTGCTGCGCAGGTCATCGACCATGGACGTGAAACGTGAGCGGAATCCCATCAGGCGTTGTTGCCGATCTCCCAGGAATCCTGGGCCACTTGCTTTCCGGTGTTGTAGTCGTAAGCCGTATATTCGGCGTCTAGCTGGTAGGCGAGCTTTGGAGCGACATTTGCGTTGAGATCGTTGTTGATCCCGATCGCGGTCGGGTCTCCGGTGAGCTCGGCTCCGGTTGGATGCCGACTGTAGTCAGCCGTGACGTGATACCTGACCAGGTTACTCTTAGCCAGCTGCTTGACTGCCTTCTCCACCTTCGCATGGTGCTGGCTGTTGGTCGACTTCGTGATCGGCGTGAGGTTGTCCATCGTATTCCCAGGCCCGCCGACCTGCTCGTTGAGCAAGTGCCCTTGCACCATGTACCGCGACATCCAGGTCTGGCCGGCGGGGGTGGTGCAACCAGGCCACCAGTTTGGGCGGACCGAGGGCTTAGATCCCATCTCGGGAACCTTCGGATCGATCTCTGCCTGCATCGTGGTGCCGACGTCGTTGTAGTTGGTTCCGCCGTATTGGACAACCAGGCGCTGGATAGCCAGGGCGCTCTGGGCGCCCACGACCTCGCGACCGGCCGAAGCTGCCGCAGGCTTTGTGACGCGCTGCTGAGCTGGGCTTGCGTGCAAGGCTCGCTGGGCAGTGGCCTCGGCCTGCCGCTCGAATCGATCGGCTGGGTCGCTGATCCTGACCCCATCGCCGGTGCCTGCGACCCGCCCTCGGCGCTGCTGCAGGACATGGGCGAAGCTCGTGGAGAAGCACCCGCCTGCCGGCGACCGATAGCGGGTCGTAGCCGCCGCGCCTGAACACCACGTGAGACCCGGCGGTGAACGCGTGGGCGGCCACCGCCTGGGCAGCGCGATCCGCCGCCGGGCCGGTATGCACCTGCACGTCGGAGAGGTCAGCGTCGAGCCTGGACTCCATATCGGCGCGCACCTGCGGTGCCAGCCGACGGCCCTGGACGTTCAGCGCGGCCAGGACGGCATCCCGCCGTCGAGCGGCCGTCTGCCGGCTCTGGAAAGCGGCTAAGGGCTTGTCGGCCTGCGCCTGCTGGCTGGCCTGAGTTCCTCGCTGGTGGGCATACATTGCGCCTCGCTTTTACCGCTTGTTAATGCTGCTATTTCGCCGTCCCCTCCAAACACTAATCTCGATGCGTTCCCCTGCCACTACCGCAGAGGGAAGTTTCTTCCGCAGGCTAAGGGGGACTTATCCAAAGGCCGGAGCTTACCCAGGTCGCCAGTCTCGCGAGTGCGCTTGCGCCCATTTGACCGGGATAGCGTCGACCAGTGCGGCGGTCGGGTAGCTGAAGTTCGGGAAAGCCGCACGACCTGGAGCTTGGGGGGCTTCATGAGTTTCGTGCGCAAGGCGGCCCAGATCCCGACGGGGAAGTGGACCAAGTGGATCGTGCTCGGCGTCTGGCTGGTCGTGCTCGTGGTCGCCCTCCCGCTGGCCGGCAAGCTCACTGGCGCGGAGAAGAACGAGGCCAAGGCATGGCTGCCCGCCAACGCGGAGTCGACCAAGGTGCTGGACGTGCAGTCCCGGTTCCAGTCGCCCAACCTGTTCCCGGGCGTCGTGGTCTACGCGCGCAATGCCGGGCTCACCGCAGCGGACCGGGCGAAGGCGGCCGACGACGCCCGCAAGTTCGCCGGGGTGCACGGCATCGTTCCCAGCCGGGTCATCGGGCCGATCCCGTCCAGGGACGGCAAGGCGCTGCAGACCATCGTCCAGGCCAATCTGGGCAACCAGGGCTTCAACCGGGCGGGGGACCTCGGCAAGTCGATCCTGTCGATCGCCCGGTCGGACGCCAGCGGCCTGAGTGTCCACCTCACCGGGCCGCTCGGGAACGCGGCCGACAGCAGCAAGGTCTTCAGCGGCATCGACAGCACGCTGCTGATCGCGGCGCTGGTGGTCGTCATCGTGATCTTGCTGATCACCTATCGGAGCCCCGTGCTCTGGGTGCTGCCCGTGCTCTGCTCAGGCGTGTCGCTGATCGCCGCCCAGGCGGTGATCTACCTGCTGGCCAAGTACGGCGGCCTGACCGTCAACGCGCAAAGCGCCGGCATTCTCGACGTGCTGGTGTTCGGTGCCAGCACGGACTATGCCCTGCTCATCGTCGCCCGGTACCGGGAGGAACTGCGGCTCCACACCCAGCGGGATGCCGCGATGGCGCAGGCGCTGCGACGGGCCGGTCCCGCGGTGTTCGCGAGCGCCTCCACGGTGGTGATCGCGCTGCTGATGCTGCTCTTCGCTGAATTGCAGTCCACCAAGGACCTTGGCCCGGTGCTGGCCATCGGCGTCGTCGTGAGCCTGCTTGCGATGAGCACACTGCTGCCGGCGCTGCTCGTGGTGTTCCCGCGCGGCGTCTTCTGGCCGTACCGGCCCGCTTACGGCTCGCCCGAGCCGACCCACCGGGGCCTCTGGGCGCGGGTCGGCTGGAACATCGCGCCCCGGCCGCGCCTGGTCTGGGTGACCGCTGCCGTCGTCCTCGGGGCCATGGCGATCGGGCTCACCGGGCTGAAGGCGAACGGCCTGACGAACGCGCAGTCCTTCCGTGGCCATCCGGATTCCGTCGTCGGCGAGGCCGTGCTGGCCAGGCATTTCCCCGCTGGCGCTGGCCAGCCCGTGGTCGTGGTCAGCAACGCGACGCACGCGCCTGCGGTGCGCTCGGCCTTCGCCGCGACTCGGGGAATCGCGGCCGTGACGCCGCCGGTGACCAAGTCAGGCTTCGCCTATATGCAAGGGACGCTCACCTCGCCGCCGGACAGCCAGGCGGCGTACTCCACCATCGACCGGGCCCGAGCCGCCGTGCACGGCGTTCCGGGCGCTGACGCCAAGGTCGGCGGCACCACCGCGATCAACCTCGACGTGAAGGACGCGTCCGCCCACGACCGGAATCTCATCATCCCGCTGATCCTGATCGTGGTGCTGCTGATCCTGGGGATGCTGCTGCGATCCCTGGTCGCGTCGCTGATCCTGACCGCGACCGTGGTCCTGTCGTTCGCCGCCGCACTCGGCGTCAGCGCGCTGTTCTTCGACCACGTATTCGGCTTCGGCGGCGCCGACGCCGCGTTCCCGCTGTTCGTCTTCGTATTCCTGGTGGCGCTCGGCATCGACTACAACATCTTCCTGATGGCCCGGGTGCGAGAGGAAGCACTCAGACGCGACGCGAGGCACGGCGCCATCGTCGGTCTCGCGGCCACCGGCGGAGTGATCACCTCGGCCGGGTTCGTGCTCGCGGGGACGTTCGCCGTCCTCGCCACGATCCCGTCGACGTTCCTGACCGAGCTGGGCTTCGCCGTCGCGTTCGGCATTCTGCTCGACACGATCGTCGTGCGCTCGGTGCTCGTGACCGCGCTCAATCTGGACCTCGGCCGCTGGATGTGGTGGCCGAGCAAGCTCGCCGGCAAGTCAGATCCGCCGACGGAGGAACTCAGCCAGGAGCGCATCACCGCCCTGAGCTCATCAAGGTGAGCCGGGTTCAGCACGCCTCAGCCGAACGGAGCTGAGCGGCGGGCGACGCGAGCCTGAGCGCTCGCCGATCGCGGGACCAGCAGCAGTAAAGCGGGCCACGCCCCCGCTCGCCACGAAACCAACGACAGCAAGGTCCTACTTACCGTCGTCAGGAGAGGGTGCTGAAAAGGGTTCTGGTTGTGGGTGTGGTTGCCGGCGGTGTGTTCGGTTTCCTGGGATGATCTTGTGATGCAGGGTGTGGAGCGCGGGGACCGGTCGTTTGCGGATGCGGGGCTGTGGGCGGGTCATCTGGTGCCGCCCGGGTCGATGTTCGCGTTCTTTGCGGAGCACCGGGGGCGGGTGTTCCCGGATGAGGAGTATGCGGATCTGTTCGCTGCGCGGGGGGTGGGGCGGCCGTCGTGGCCGGCGACGCAGATGGCGGCGGTGCTGACGCTGCAGGTGCTGCATGGCTATTCGGACCGGGAGACGGCGGAGGCGGTGCGGTTCGACGTGCGGTGGAAGGCGGCGATCGGGCTGTCGCTGGATGAGCGGGGGTTTGATCCGTCGGTGCTGGTGTACTGGCGGCGCAGGATCGCGGGGTCGGATCGGCCGCACCGGGTTAATGAGGCGGTGCGGGAGATCGCGGGGCAGACGGGGGTGCTGGCGGGGCGGGGACGGCGGGTGGCGGACTCGACGCTGGTGGAGGACGCGGTGGCGACGCAGGACACGGTGACCCAGCTGGTGTCGGCGGTCCGGCGGGTGATGCGGGAGGTGCCCGGGGCGGCGGGGCAGGTCGCGGCGGCGTGCACCTCGGGCCATGACTACGGCAGCCTGAAGCGGCCCTCGTGTGACTGGCCGGATCCGGCGGCGCGGGATGCGCTGGTCTCGGCGCTGGTCGGGGATGCCAGGGCGGTGGTCGCGGCGGTGAGCGGGCCGGGGCTGGAGGGGGCGGCGGCGGATGCGGTGGCGCTGCTGGCGCTGATCGCGGGGCAGGACGTCGAGCCGGCGGAGGGGTCGGACGGGACGGACGGGCGGTGGCGGATCATCCGCCCGGAGGATAAGGGGCGGGGGAAGACCCGGCCGGACCGGGTGATCTCGGTGACTGACCCGCAGGCGCGGCATTCCCGCAAGAACGTTCATGACCGCACTGACGGGTACCGGGCGCATATCGCCGCCGAGCCCGAGTCCGGGATCATCACCGACGAGGAACTGACCATGGCCAGCGGCCCCGAGAATTCCGACGCCGCGGCAGCGGCCCGGTTCGTGGCCCGCGAGCATCCCCCGGCAGCCACGGGAAAGGACCAGGCAGGCCCGGGCAGCCAGGACCAGGCAGGCCAGGGCAGCCAGGACCAGGCCGGGCAGGCCGGGCCGGGCCGGGACGGGCCCGGGAGCGGGCCGCTGACCTGGTACGGCGACTCGGCCTACGGCACCGGCGACCTTTACGCCGCGATCAGCGACGCCGGCGACACGGCCGTCATCAAGCCGAAGACCACCCGCCCCGGCCGGTTCGCCCCCGCCGATTTCACCCCTGACGAGGACGCCGGAACCCTGACCTGCCCCGCCGGGATCACCCGCCCCATCCCCCCCAGGCGCAGCGTCAGCTTCGGCACCGCCTGCCGCACCTGCCCCCTCGCCGCGCAGTGCGTCACCCCCCAAGCCCAGGCCAGGACCGGCCGCGTCGTCAAGCTCCACCCCCACGACAGGCACCTGCGCGCCGCCCGCCGGCAATGGAACACCAGCAGGGACCACCGCGCCGACTACAGCCGCACCCGCCCCCACATCGAAAGGCTCATCGCCCACCTCGTCACCACCCGCGGCCGCCGCCTCAGGCTCCGCTACCGCGGCACCACCCGCAACCACGCCTGGCTCAAGACCCGCACCGCCGCCCTCAACCTCCGCAACCTCCTCGCCAAAGGCCTCCGCCACGACGGCACCACCTGGCAGATCACCTGGACACCCGCCACCTGACCCCGCCCGCCACAGCACCCGGCCGCAAGAGCGCTCACGCAGCCGAGCAGGCCACCACCCCCGCCCGGGAACCAGCCAGACCACCCGGCCACCCCGCCCGGGAACCCGCCAGCCCGCACAACCCCCAAGCCAGGCAACCCCTAAATCAGCAGCCTCTCAGGACAGCGGCAAGTAGGACCATGCTGCTGTTGCATCCCCGCGCTCAACAGCAGTAAGTAGGGTCTTGCTGCTGTCGCGCGCTGTGCTCGACAGCAGGGTGAACTGGTTTCGTTTGTCTCAGCCGAGCGCCCGAGATCGCGGCCACGAAGCGAACCGGTCCCTGAGCCGCGCGACGTCCGAAGCGGACAGGTTGTAGCGCGCGAATGCCTCGTCTTCCAGGCGGTCGAGACGATCTCCTGCCTCGGCGAAGTCGCGGTCTTCAAGGCCGGGGTCTAGATCGCGTGCGAGAGTGATTAGCTTGCTGACGCTATAGCCGCAGTCGATCGCGGCAGCGGTGTCGATGTAGTCGCGCTCCGCCGCACGGCTAGCCAACGCCGCAATCTTGCCAGCCACGACGTCGTCTAGCGCCAGGAGCGGGCCGATGTCGGTATTCAGCGGATCACGCTGGCGCTCGAAGTAGGACATCTGCAGCAACATCTGCCGGCCGTCCGAGCCAGCCACGATCCACTCGGCTAGCCCGTCATCCATTCCCTCGAACAGGTCTCCGAGCCCGCCTGTCTTGTCTTGGCGCTCTGCGCTGAAACCTGCTGCTGCCAGACTGGCTTCGACCGCGCCCGCAGCTTCTGCCACGCCATGCTCCTTGTCGGTGAAAAGATCTACGTCCTCAGTTGCTCTGCTGGTAATGCCGTGCGCGATGAGCGCGCAGCCGCCCGCAAGCGCGAACCCGTGCCTCGCTGCAGCCGACAGCACCGCTGCAGCGATCTGGCGGTGCATCTCATCCAGTTGCATTACGCGGCTCCCGCTGAGTTGCCCGCAGTTGCGGGTGTCGGTCTTCCCACGCCTGCTTGAGGCCCCGGGGCAGGAAAAGCTCAGGCCACATCCGGCGAAGCGTGCCGCCGTCCAGGTACTGAGCGAGGTCTTCGGAACTAGCTGCCTCTCGGAGCACAGCCTCATACATGGACCGCGCCATCGCCGGGCGGCTCAGATCGAAAGTCCGGTCTGGACTGGACCAGAACAGCCGTAGCGGCAACTCCACCTTCCCGCGAGAGGGACCACGCAGATCGGTCAGCCTTGTTGCGACAACTGAGCGTCGGCCCGGCCGGGGCTTGCTCACCAAAGGCTGGCTCTGACCATACGCAAGTGTGCCGCTGGTGATTTCTGGGATGTACTTGTAGATCGTCGACCTGCTGACGCCAAGCAGCCGCGCAATCGACGACACACTATTCTCCGGGGCGGAGAGCAGCGATCTGGCGTGAAGAACCTGCTCGGGTGTCATCGCCGGCGGACGGCCAAGTCGAACTCCCCGTGCCCGCGCGGCCTCCACGCCCTCGTGCGTGCCCTCGACGATCAACTCGCGGATGAACTCGGCTAGCCCGGCGAACACGTGAAAGATCAGCCGCCCGCCTGGGGTTGTAGTGTCAAGCGACTCGTGCACTGAGCGGAATCCGACACCGTGCCGCCCCAGGTCCGCGACGGTGGCGATCAGGTCTTGAAGGGACCGGCTCAGTCGGTCCAGCCGTACCACTACGAGCGTGTCGCCTGGTCGCAGGTAGTCGATGCAGGCTGCAAGTTGCGGCCGGGCCGCATTCTTCCCTGGCAAGTCGTCGCTGAAGATCCGCGAGCAACCGCGCTCCTCTAGTGTCCGCAGTTGCATGTCCAGTCGCTGATCGGCAACCGATGCCCGCGCATAGCCGATCAGCGCCCCGGCCGTCGGCTCGGGAGCCATGTCATCTGTCTCCGCGCTCGCAGGCATAGCACCGAGTGTAGAAGAAACGGTTGTCCTCTAGTTGTTCGACAGTCAATTTTCTCAACATCTTCTTGCTTAGCCTGACTTCCGTCCGGTTCTCGGGTGTCATTCATATTTTCGTGCAGTGCTCTTGCTTTGCCGGTCGCGCTAAGCCAACATCACCTAGCAGGCATCCACCGCATCGCGGACTCGGGGGAGTTACCTGGACGACCTGGGCGACCGGTGGAGCTTTGCTGAGCCGTCCGAAAGGGGACCTTTGTGCAACACAGACCATTCACGCCTGCGCGCGGCCGGGTGGGCCGCCTGCGGCCAAGTCGCCTGCTGGCAGTAGCCGGCAGCTTGTCCATCTCCCTTGGCTTCCTGGCGACAGCGGGGGCAGTCCAGGCCGCGCCGGCGGCTGGCCCCCGGCCGGCCGTGGTCATGACCGGCGCGACCGCCACGGTCCCGGCGGGCGCTCGGCCCGTCGGCACCGTGCGCAGCGACAGCATCGTGCGCCTGGACGTCGTGCTCTCGCCGCGTAACCCGGCCGCCCTCACCAGCTACGCGACGCAGGTCGCGACGCCGGGCTCACCCCTGTACCACGACTACCTGCCGCGCGGCCGGTTCGCCTCGGTCTTCGGCCCGACCCGGGCGGCGATCGCGGCGGTGCGGTCCGCGCTGCGCAGCCTCGGCCTGCACCCAGGCAAGATCAGCGGGAACCACCTGGCGATCCCGGTGACCGCGACGGCCGGGCAGGTCGAGAGCGCGCTGGGCACCAAGCTCAACCGGTACCGCCTGGCCGGCGGCCGGGTCGGCTTCGCCAACGCGAGAGCGCCGAGGCTGCCGGCGGCTGTGGCTCCCTACATCGAGTCGATCATCGGCCTCGACACCTTGATCAGGCTGCAGCCGCTCATGGCCAAGCCCAGCAAGGTGACGGCGAAGCCGGCATCCGCCGGCTCCGGGATGAAGGTAGCGCCGCACGTCAAGACCGGCGGCCCGCAGCCCTGCAAGAGTGCGATCAACGCGCAGAACACGATCTTCAACAACAGCGGCGGCGATGCCTGGGTGCTCACCGCCGACCAGCTGGCCCACGACTACCAGTACGACAAGCTGTACCGGGCGGGGGACCTCGGCAAGGGTCAGACAGTCGGGATCATCGAACTCGGCGAGTCGAACCTGACGACCGACATCACCAAGTTCCAGAAGTGCTACGGCACCGGCGTGCCGGTCAGCTACCAGAACATCGACGGCTTCAAGCCGAAGGGCGCGGGCGAAGGCGAGGCCGCCCTCGACATCGAGACCGTGATCGCGGAAGCGCCTGAGGCCAACGTCGTCGTCTACCGGGGTCCGAGCAACCCGAACGGCTGGTACCAGACGTTCGGGACGGCGGCGGTGGAGGACTCGGCGCAGGTCGAGTCCGTGTCCTACGGCCTGTGCGAGGCGGGTTTCGGGCAGATCCTCGGCAAGAACCTGGCCGGAGCGCTCAACGTCATCTTCGAGCAGCAGGCGGTGCAGGGTCAGACCGTCGTGATCTCCTCAGGCGACACCGGCTCCGAGGGCTGCCTGCGAGTCGACTCCAGCCAGCCGGGCCTGCTCAGCGCCGAGTTCCCGGGCAGCGACCCGTTCGTGCTGGGCGTCGGCGGTACCTCCGTCATCAGCTCGAACCCCGTGCCGCGCAACGAGGAACTGGTGTGGAACGATGGTTTCGACCAGGACGGCGCTGGCGGTGGCGGTGAGTCGGCCTTCTTCAACGAGCCGTCCTACCAGACCAGCTTCGGCGTCTCGTCGGGCGGAACCCGCGCGGTGCCCGACGTCTCGGCTGACGCCGACCCGGAGACCGGCTACCTGGTCCTGTACAAGGGCGGGTGGATCTCGGTCGGCGGTACCAGCGCGGCCGCGCCCCTGTGGGCGGCGCTGCTAGCCCTGACCAACACCAAGTGCAAGTCGGCGCCGGTCGGATTCGTCAACCCGGCGATGTACTTCGCGGCCTCACCCAAGGTCACGGCCGTCGTGCTCAACGACATCCAGGCCGATCCGACCAACTTCCCCGGCAACGTCAGCAACGACTACACCGGTAACGGCGGCGGGCAGTACCCGGTGCTGGCCGGCTACGACCTGGCGACCGGCCTAGGCTCTCCGGTCGGCAACGTCCTGGCCAGCCAGCTCTGCAAGACCGCCGTTCAGGCGGGCGGCTACCGGATGGTGACGGCGCAGGGACACGTGTACTCGTTCCACGCGCCCAGCTACGGCTCGGTTCAGCACCCCAGCGCCAGGATCGCCGGGATCGCCGACGACCCGAATACGAACGGCTACTGGGTGGTCACGACCAAGGGCACGGTGTCGGCGTTCCATGCGCCGTCGCTCGGCTCGGCCAGGAACCCCAGCTCCCCGATCGTCGGCATCGCCGCCGACAAGAACGGCTCCGGCTACTGGCTGGTCACCGCGAAGGGCCACGTGTACGGATTCCACGCGCCCAGCCACGGCTCGGTCACCGGTCACCTGGCCGCACCGGTCGTCGGCATCGCCGCCGACCCGTTCACCAACGGGTACTGGGTGGTCACCTCGGCTGGCAAGGTTTACTCCTTCGGCGCGGGCAGCTACCCGGGCAAGAAGCTCTCCAAGGTGACCGCGATCACGGCCAATCCCAGTCGTCAGGGTTACTGGCTGGTCACGGCGAAGGGCCACGTGTACGGCTTCAACATCAACAGCCAGGGCTCGATGCCAGAGAGCAACCTGTTCGGCAACATCACCAGCATCACCGCCGACGCGGCGGCCAATGGTGGCGGCGGCTACTGGCTCAGCACGACCTTCGGGCTGGTCGCGGGATTCAACGCCGTGCTCCACGGCGCACACCCGTTCCAGACCACGAAGAACCCGATAGTAGGGATCGCCGGCACGCACTGAGTCAGTGATCCAGGTGCGCCCCGGCTGCCAGAGTCGTTCCTGGCGCCGGGGCGCACTCCTGCCGCCTCGCAAAAGCTGCTCGCGCTCGCGGTCGCGCTCGGCTCGCTAATGCGATGCTGATTGTCGCGATCAATTGAAGTTCGTCCTGGTACGCGGTCAACGAACCGATCAGCTCCTTCGTACTTGGTAGGCGAGAGGAGGAGGTGATGGCGTGCAGGATGCGGAGGACGCCGATGCCCTGGAGCAGTTGCTGGCACAGCGCGGCACCGCGCTCATGCGAACGGCGGTCCTGCTGGCTGGTAGCCGACCGGACGGCGAGGACCTGCTGCAGGCAGCGCTGGAGCGGCTGATCCGGCAAGGACAGCGGGTCACGGGCGACCCGGAGGGGTATCTGCGGCGGACCCTGTACAACCTGGCGACCGACCGATGGCGGCGGCAGGAGACCTGGCGTCGCAAGCTGCCGGTGCTCGGGGCAGGCCAGCGGGTCACCGCGCCGGACCTGACGGCGGCCGTGGATCTACGCGACACGCTTATCCGGGCGCTGCATCAGCTGCCAGCGCAGCAGCGAGCCGCAGTGGTGCTGCGGTACTGGGAGCAGCTGTCCGAAGCCGAGGCCGCCGAGGTGCTCGGGTGCTCCGCCGGCACGATCAAGGCGGCGGCGTCTCGTGGCCTGCGCCGGATGCGGGAGCTCACTACCAACCGGACTGAGAACGATTTCGAGCTTACGGAGAACAGGAAATGAGCCGGGAATTCGACGAAGTGGTCGCAGACAGCATGGCACGGTTCACCGAGGACGTGGACCTGCCTTCCGGACTGGCGGCACGGGCGCGCAGCCACGTCCGCAGGCAGCGCCGGGCCAGGATCGGCTGGGCCGCGAGCGGAACGACGGTCGCCGCAGTGGCGGCGGTGCTCGTGGGAACGCTGAGCGCCGGAGCCCCCGCGCTCACCGCAGCCAAGGGCGGACCGGCCCCAGCCCACAGCACCCACCACGGCAGACACGGCGGGGTGACGATCCAGACCACCGCCGTCGTGGTGAGCCGGGTCGACCGGGCGCTGACCAAGGCCGCCGCAGGCAAGCCCGTGGCCTTTACCCGGCAGACCATGCAGGGCGTCCATCTGGTCACCCTCATCCCGCACGGCAAGCCGATCATGGTCCAGGGAAACGTGATGGAGACCTGGTCGCGCGGTCCCCTGCAGAACTCCGAGATGGTGACGCGAGCGGGCAAGGTGACGTTCGGCCTGCACACCGACGTCAGCTCGGGCAAGAGCGTCGAGACCACGATTAGCTACCCGCAGCAGGTCTGGTGGCGCGGCACGTACGACGCCCCCACGGCCGTCAAGCCGAAGTTCGCCTGCACGCTGGGCGACCAGAACCTGACTCCGGCGCAATGGACCCGCGAAGTCAGGAAGCTGCTCTCCTGCGGTGCCGCCGTCGCGGGCTTCGACCAGGTCGACGGGGTCAAGACGATCAAGCTCAAGCTGAGCAGCACCTACAAGCGGGCCTGCGTCGCCACCAGCGGCCAGCGCAAGTGCACGCCGCAGCCCGTCGGCTGGACCGGTGTCCTGTGGGCTAGCGCGGCCAGCTTCCTGCCCGTCCGCCTGGTGTCGCACGGTCACCACTACAGCTCCACGACCGATTTCCGGTGGCTGGCCCCGACCTCGGCCAACCTCGCCAAGCTGCGGCTGACGATCCCGGGCGGCTTCAAGCGCGTCTGACCGAGCCGTACGGCTGGTGCTTGCCAATGCATCGCCGGCCTAGAAGGTACGGTTCGCGTGCGGCAATATTTCCACCCTTTGTTCTTGGAATTTATTGCCCAGCGCGTGACCGTCGCTTCTAGGCCGGCCTTCGTCGCGGGTCAGGCCCGGCGGAACGGCGGGAACCAGTCGTTCAGTGCCCGGGACCGGCCGTCTGCGACCCCGCGGACTCGAACCCGCCGCCGCTGGGCGATCACCGTGACCAGGGCGAGCAGGATCACTCCGCCCAGGACCAGCAGGGCGATGGCCCAGAACGGCATGGTCTGCTCGGGCAGCGCCACGTACACGCCCTTGGCCGGGTGGTAGGTCCTGGTCACCGTGGTCGAGGCCAGCCGCACCGTACCGCTCCACCTGGTGAGGTGGCCGCTGCTGGGATGCAGCCGGACGGTGCACGGGACGGAGCCGATCTGCAGGCCGCGCGCGTTGACCGGCAGCACCGCGCCCTGGCCGGGCAGCACAGTGCGCATGATGACCCGGTAGGAATGCGCGTGGCCGCCAGACCCGCAGCGGATCCGCCCGCTGGCGTGCAGGAACGTCTTGCCCGTGTTGTGAACGGGAATATTGAGGCGGGGCACCCGGCCGATCCAGATGGTGGTCACCTGGCCGACCCGCAGCCCGCTCGGCAGGTGAGCCGGATTGCCGATCGTCACCGCGACGCCGACCGTCACCTCGTCGATGATGATGGCCTTGGCCGAGGCGGGGCCGCGCTTGCTCACCCGCACGGCCCTGGGCTTCTTCGCCGCGAGCAGCGTGACGCCGGCCAGGTACTGGCCAGGCCGCACGTGGCGGGGGACCTTGACCTCGAAGCCGACCAGGCGCCGCTCCCTGGGCGCGAGCAGCAGCCGGTGCGGCAGGTGCGAGATCCAGCAACTCGGCCCCTTGCAGTGGCCGACGATGTTCTCATACGCGGTGGCGGAGTTCGTGGCGGTGACGCCCTTGGAGACGGCGAGCCTCAGCCGTTCTGGCCTGCTCGACAGGTTCGTGACGATCACGGAGTCGGTGATCGCCTGCCCGGGCCTGGCCTGGAAGTTGAAGTATGGCCTCGGCTGCCCGTTCACCGCCGGGGACGGAGTCATTCCGAATGGCCCGAAGACCGGCCCCGACATCGTGCTCGCGGCGGCGGGGCTGATTCCGGTCGCGGCGATTCCGGCTGCGCTCGCCAGGACGAGCGTCGTGAGCACGGCAGCGGCGCCGGTGATCCTCGCAATGGTTGGGTTGGGTGTCCAGCTCACGTGACTTCCTTCGGTCTGGGTTCTGGGTGGGTGCTAGGCGCTAGGTGCTCAGGGTCCGGAGACGACTGCGACCGTGATCGTCGAGGTATAAGAGCCCGCTCTTGCGGCGGCCGGCACGTTGATCCACCAGCCGACGGGATTGGTCGCGGCCGAGCCGCCGATGAGCACGGGGCCGAGGCCGCTGCCGGCGCCGGCGTTGAAGACCGTCGCCGGCGTCGGCGAGAGCGCCGCCGTGGTGATCGCGACCGGATAGGTGGTCGAGGTCACCGGCCTGGTGCAGCTCGGGCTGCAGGTCGCGCTCGGCGCGGTCGTCGCGCTCGCCGAGGTGACGCTGCCCGTGAACACGAACGTGCCGCTGTCGGGGAAGGTATTCAGGCCGCTGGTGAACGTCGTGGCGCTGGCAGTGATGTGCCAGCCCGCTCCGGTGCCTCTCTCGTCGTCGAGCGTGAACTGCTGGTGCGCCGCCGTGCCGTCGACCAGGCTCTGCGCGCTGCCCGTGATGACGCCCGACCAGGCGAGGGCCCCGGGCGAGGTGAGGGTCAGCGGGCCGGTGAACGTGACCGACGGGGTGATGCCCGAGGACGGCCCGCCGAGCAGCGGAACCGCCACGATCTCCGAGGTGTAGGTGCCCGCCGTCGAGGTGTTGGTGAGCCCGGTGATCGAGATGGACACGTTGCCGAGGTTCACGCTGACGACCGAGACCGTCAGCGTCGTTCCCGACAGGCTCACGCTGCCGAGCGTGATGCCCGAGGTCGTGCCGATCGCCGGGGTTCCCGACGTGCCCGGCGGCACGGTCATCGTCAGCGAGGTGAACGCGCTGAGCAGGTTCGAGAAGCCGTAGGTATAGGTGACACCTGTGGCACCCGTCGTGGTCGAGGACACCGTCCAGGTCGGGCTGCCGAGAGTGCTGGCGGTGATGGTCACCGTTCCGCTCGTGCCGGTGTCGACCGAGGTGGCGCCGTTCCTGGTGGTGACCACGGAGGTATAGCTGCCTGCCGTGGCTGTGTTGGTGATGCCGTTCACCTGGATGGACACGGCCTGGCCTGCGGTCACCGACACGGCGGTGAACGAGTAGGTCAAGGTCGTGCCCGCCAGCGCGATCGTGCCTCCGGCGACCGAGACGGGGGTCACGGTGCCGACCGTCGGGGTACCGCCGGTCAGGGTCGGCACGGTCATGGTGACCGAGCTGAGCGAGGACGTGGTCGCGGCGGTGAACTTGTAGGTATAGCTGGCGGACGTGGCGCTGGTCATCGACTTGGTCGTGGTCCAGGCGACGCCCGTGAGGGTGGCGGCCGCAGCGGGCTGGGCCGGCCAGAGCGGGCCGAGCGCGAGCAGCGTGCCGAGGGTGAGCAATGCTGTGTGCGAGATGCGACGCATGACCGGTATCCCCTAGTCCCGGCGGAACATGGAAAGCGGCCTGCCCGGCGTTTTTGGCGTCGGGCAGGCCGCGAAGGCCCGACGATCAGGGCCCGGAAGTGATCTGCATGGTGATCGTCGAGGTGTAGATGCCGGCGAGCGCCGTGGCGGGCACGTTGACCCACCAGCCGATCGGGTTTGGCTCGGCGGCGCCGCCGATGAGGGTGACGCCGATGCCGGTTCCGGCGCTGGTGTCGTAGACCGTGACCGGTGTCGGCGTCACCGCCGCCGTGGTGATGGCCACCGGGTAGGTCGTGGTGTTCGTCGGCAGCGTGCAGAGCCCGACGCAGGTCGCCGACGGCGCCGAGGTCGACGTCACCGAGGTGAGGCTGCCGTTGAACACGAACGTTCCGAGGTCCGGGAACGTGTTGGCACCCGAGGTGAACGTGGTAGCCGAGGTGGTGATGTGCCAGCCCGCACCGCTGCCGGTCGCGTCGGTGACGGTGAGCTGCTGGTCGGTCGGCAGCACATCGACGATGCTCTGCGCGGTGCCGGTCAGGGTGCCCAGCCAGGTCAGCGCGGCCGGGGAGGTCAGCGTGAGGGTGCCCCCGGTCAGCGTGACCGTGCCGGTCATCGTGCAACTCGTCCCGGCCGCGACCGGAACCCCGCACGGCCCGGCCAGTGCCGACGAGGAACCGAGTGCGACCGAACCCAAGGTGGCAGCCGAGGCCAGGATCGCCACCATTCCGCTAGCGCGGACCATACGTCGTATCGACATCACTATCCCTAATAATTGAGGGCAATCGTTTCCTGGCCAGCAGGGTGACGATGCGGGTTTCTGAGTGTCAGCTGTAGACTGAATTAACTGACGGCATAACGTAACCGGGCATCGAGTCAAGAAGCACGGAAGCGGGTACTTGCCGGCGTGTCCCGCCGCACGACTTACCAGGTCAGATGGGTTGCAGTCGAACTAGCAGGGGTTGGGGATCTGCCTTTTCGGCTAGCAATTCGCGGACCAGAAATCGTTTACGCACAATGGTTTTCGCCGTTGCGCAGCGACGGCAAACTGAGGGCTTAGCCAATAGCCGGTAAACGATGGCTATCGATATCGCCACCCCGCCCTGAGCATTGTCTGAGCGCTGTCTGGGCGTTGTCTGGGCGTTGTCTGAACGGTGGGCGGCGGCCGGGCCTGGTGACCCGCGCCGGGGACCCAAACCAGTGAACCAACGACCGCCGGGGATCCAAACCAGTGAACCAAACGACAGCATGGTCCTACTTACTGTCATCGGGACAGCAGTAAGTAGGACCATGCTGCTGTCGAATCCCGCCCTCCAGCAGCAGTAGGTGGGACCATGCTGCTGTTGAGTTCCGGGCGGGCCGCAGCTGGGGGTGCGGAGGGGTGCGGGGGCTAGTAGCGGATCAGGCCTCGGATGTTGAGGCCGTTGCGCATGTCCTCGTAGCCCTCGTTGACCTCGTCGAGCGTGTACTCCTTGGTGATCAGCTCGTCGAGCTTGAGCTGGCCGTTGTTGTACATCTCCATCATCCGGGGGATGTCGTGCCGGGCGTTGGACGACCCGTACAGCGAGCCCCGGATCTGCTTCTCCATCATGGTCAGCATCCAGAGCGAGCCGCTGATCTGCGTCTCGGCCGGGTGACCGACGGCGGTGACGACGACCTTGCCGCGCTTGGCGACCAGGTCAAGGGCCGGGCCGACGTAGGCGCCCTCGGCGACGTCGGTGGTGATGATGAACGAGTCGGCCATCTGGCCTCTGGTGAGCAGGCCGACGATGGGCCCGCTTCCTCCACGCTGGCGGCGACGTGCGTGGCGCCCAGCTCAAGTGCCTTGGTCCGCTTGAACTCGACCGGGTCGATCGCGACGATGTTCCGCGCGCCGGCGATCCTGGCGCCCTGGACGGCGTTGATGCCGATGCCGCCGATGCCCTGGACGACGACCGTGTCACCAGCCTTGGTCTCGGCGGTGCGCACCGCGCTGCCGTAGCCGGTCGTGACGCCGCAGCCGACCAGCGCGGCCTTGTCCAGCGAGGTGCCGTCGTCGACCTTGACCACGGACTGGGCGGGGACGACGGTGTACTCGGAGAACGTGCCGAGCAGGCACATCTGGCCGAGGTCCTTGTCCTTGGAGTGGAACCGGTAGGTGCCGTCCAGCTGCGGGCCGTTGATGAGGAACATGCCGAGGTCGCAGAGGTTCTGCAGGCCGCGCGCGCAGTACGAGCAGCTGCCGCACGCGGGCAGGAAGCTCAGGACGACCGAGTCGCCCTCCTTCACATGGTCGACCTGGGGCCCGACCTCGACCACGATGCCCGCGCCCTCGTGGCCGCCGATGACCGGGAACGGATCGGGATGTCGCCGGTGACGAGATGCTCGTCCGAGTGGCACAGGCCGCTCGCCGTCAGCTTGACGAGGACCTCCTTGGCGTGCGGCGGGTCGAGTTCGACCTCTTCGATCTGCCACTTCTCACCCACGCCGTACAGCACCGCGGCTTTGGTCTTCATCGCCTCATCCTCGCCGGTAGAACCTGTTGCAGTTCGCGTGCATATACCGTAACCAGACTTGTTACTCGCCGGAAGACCTTCCCTCCTCGAAGGCGGACCCGAGCGCGCGCACCGCCGTGTCCAGCAGTTCGCAAAGGTCGTCGTCGGGGCTCGCGAGCCATTGCTCGTACGCGGCGACCGCGACCCCCAGCATCGCGTGCGCGACCGTGCGGGGCAGCAGGGCGTCGGCTCGCTGACCGGTGCGCTGGGCGACGAAGTCGGCGATGACCTGCCGCCAGGCGGCGAACCGCAGCGTCGAATGCGCCTGGAGCGTCGGCACGCCGAGGATGAACCTCATCCGCGGCGGTGCGCGGGCACCTGCTCGGCCGGCATCCAGTTGAAGTCCACCACGGCCTCACCGATCGCGTCCATCAGCGCCGCGTCCGGGGGAGTCGCGCAGAGCCGTTGTCGCATGCGGACGAGTTCGCCGTCGAAATCGCCCCAGGGGACATCGTTTTTAGAACCGAAGTAGCGGAAAAAGGTGCGGCGTCCGATCCCCGCAGCCGCAGCGATGTCGTCGACCGTGGTGTGCTCGAAGCCCTGGCGGTCGAACAGGTCGAACGCCACCTGCTCGAGCTCGGCGCGCGAGGTGACCTTGCGCCGCCCGGTCGAGGGCGGCGGCGACTGCGGCTCGTCCGTCGTCACTCCTCTCGCGGGCCGGCCCGGCGAGGCGCGGGCACTCTTGCACTATGGCACTGAGTGCCTTTACTGTGGCCTGGCACTCGGTGCCATAACCTCGGTGCCAGCACAAGGAGGACAGTGTGGCAGACAGCGCGACGCTTGTGGCCGAGCAGGCCGAGGAATGCCTGGTCGTCGAGGCGCAGGACCCGGTGATGGAGGACCTGCTGGTGGAGGAAGTCTCGATCGACGGCATGTGCGGTGTCTACTGACGAGGCGGCACGCGCCGAGCCGGACGTCCTTCGATCAGCTTCGACCTAGATCAGCCCTGGGTACTGGCTGACCGGGTGGCGATCCGTCCGGAGCCGTTCGGCGCGCTGCTGTACCACTTCGGCACCCGGCGGCTGTCGTTCCTCAAGGACCCGACGCTGCTCACCGTGGTCCAGGGCCTGGCCGACCACCCGGATGCCAGGTCGGCCTGCGAGTCGGCGGGGGTCGGCAGCCAGGCAATGCCCTCCTACCGGCGCGCGCTGCAGACCCTGGCCGAGTCGGCGATGATCCGCCCTCGCGGCGACGACCAGGGCGCTCCGGCGTGAGCGTGCTTCCGCTCACCGCGCAGTTCGCGCGCGGGCTGTCCGCGCCGATCTGCCTGACCTGGGAACTCACCTACGCCTGCAACCTGTCCTGCGTGCACTGCCTGTCCTCGTCCGGCCGTCGCGACCCGCGCGAGCTGCAGCACGGCGCAGTGCCTGGCGGTCATCGACGAGCTCGAGCGGATGCAGGTGTTCTACGTGAACATCGGCGGCGGCGAGCCGACCGTGCGGCCCGACTTCTGGGACCTGGTCGACTACGCCGTCGAGCACCGGGTCGGCGTGAAGTTCTCCACCAACGGCGTCAAGATCACCCCGGCCGTGGCCCGGCGGCTAGCGGGCTCGGACTACATCGACGTGCAGATCTCCCTGGACGGCGCGACGCCGGAGGTCAACGACGCGGTACGCGGGACCGGCTCCTACGCGACCGCCGTGCGGGCCATGTCGAACCTCGCCGAGGCAGGCTTCGCCGGCTTCAAGCTGTCCGTGGTCGTGACCCGCCAGAACGTCGGCCAGCTCGACGAGTTCGCCGCGCTGGCCGGGCAGTACGGCGCCCAGCTTCGGCTGACGAGGCTGCGGCCGGCCGGACGCGGCGCCAGCGTCTGGCAAGAACTGCATCCCACCGCGCAGCAGCAGCGAGTTCTCTACGACTGGCTAGTCGCCCACGGCGAGCCGCGCCAGCCCGGGGGGACGACCCCCCGGAACCCCCCGCTAGAAGTGCTGACCGGCGACTCCTTCTTCCATCTGGCCGGTTACGGCGGCGCGCTGCCCGGCCTGAACCTATGCGGGGCCGGACGAGTCGTCTGCCTCATCGACCCGGTCGGCGACGTCTACGCCTGCCCGTTCGCCATCCACGAGAATTTCCTCGCCGGCAACGTCAGCGACGAGGGCGGCTTCGCCCGGGTGTGGCGCGAGTCGGAGCTGTTCACGAGCCTGCGCGAGCCGCAGTCAGGCGGCGCGTGCACGTCGTGCTCGGCGTACGACGCCTGCGGCGGCGGCTGCATGGCCGCGAAGTTCTTCACCGGGCTGCCGCTGGACGGCCCGGACCCCGAGTGCGTGCGCGGTCACGGCGCCCTCGCGCTCGCGAACGCCGATCCCAGCCCGCCAAGGCCGTCGCCCGACCACTCGCACCGGCGGGCGCCGGTCCCGGTCACGATCAGCCGCCGGCCGCACGGCGAGCTGCCGCGGGACGGCCAGAGCCTGGCGGCCAGCCCGCGTCGGCCTGACCGCGCGTGTGACGAGAATCCCCTGACTGGCCTCCCGCTACACCCCCCACCACCCATGGCCCTCGGGTGACCTGACATGAGTTCTCGCAGGACTGGTCGCTCTTGTGACAGGTGCGGCTCGCGGCATCGGTGCCGCGACCGTGCTCGCTCTCGCAGCGCAGGGCTGGTCGGTACTGGCCGTCGACTTGTGCCACGATGACCCGGCGCTGCCGTACCCGATGGGCACCGCCGACGACCTGGCGGAAGTTGTCCGGCGCGCCGGGGAAGCCGCCCCGGTCGCCGGCCTGCACGCCGATGTCCGCGACCGGGCCGCGCTCGACGCAGCCGTTGCTGATGCCGAGCGGCGCTGGGGCGGGCTGGACGCGGCGATCGCTGCCGCTGGCGTGATCGCCGGCGGAGTACCCCTCTGGGAACTGCCTTCAGAGCAGGAACGCGCCCTTCTCGACATCGACCTCGGCGGCGTGATCAATCTCGCCCGGGCCGCGATCCCGGCGCTGCTGCGCCGTCCCGAGCCGCGCGCTGGCCGGTTCCTCGCGGTGGCGTCGGCGGCCGCGACCAGCGGGATGCCGATGATCGCCGCTTACTGCGCGGCCAAGGCCGGAGTGGCTGGCCTCATTCGTGCCCTCGGCGCCGAACTGGGCGGCAGCGGGGTCACCGCGAACGCCGTCAGCCCGGGTTCCACGGACACGGCGATGCTGGCCGAGAGCGCCCGGCTCTACGAGCTGCCTGGCGCGGAGAGCTTCGCCTCCCAGCAGCCCCACGGACGGCTGCTCGATCCGGCCGAGATCGCGGCGGTGCTGGCCTTCCTCGCCGGTCCTGGCAGCAGCGCGATGACCGGTGCGGTGGTGCCGGTCGACGGCGGGCTGGCGCTGTGAGCAACTCGGTAGCGGGCGGGCGACCCCCGCCGCTGCCGGCCGGCTTCGGCATCGAGCTCGACTCCTGGACCAGGCAGCTCACGCCCGAGCTGGTGTTCGGCGGGTCACCGGTGCGGATCGCCCGGCTGAGCCCGGCCGGGCAGGCCGCCTGGCGGGACCTGCGGTCCGGCCAGGTCACCTCGCGAGCCACGGGCGTGCTGGCCCGGTACCTCACCGACACCGGGCTGGCCCACCCGGTGCCACCGGCCCTGGCGTCCGCTCCCGCAGTGACCGTGATCATCCCCGCTCATGACCGCGCTGACCTGCTCGAGCGCTGCCTGGCGGCGCTGGGCGGCGAGCACCCCGTGATCGTGGTCGACGATGCCTCCAGCGACGAGGCCGCAGTGGCGCAGGCGGCGAGCCGGCACCGAGCGCGGCTCATCCGGCGTGAGGTCAACGGCGGTCCGGGGGCCGCGAGGAACACCGGTCTGGCCGCAGCGACCACCGACCTGGTCGCGTTCCTCGACAGTGATTGTGAGCCCGCGCCGGACTGGATCGCGCGGCTGTCCGGTCACTTCGCCGATCCGCTCGTCGCGATCGCGGCGCCGAGAATCGTCGGCCGCGCATCCCTCAACCTCGGGTTGAGGCCCAGCAAACTAACAACCACCGCGCCCCAGCACCAGCAAACTCACAACGACGAGCCGGGGTCCAGGCCGGGGCCGGGCTGGGGTCCGGGTCGGGGGCGGGGCTGGGGTCTGGGCTGGGGGCGCGAACTGCGGCGGGCCGTTATGCCGAAGCGAACGGTGCACTCGACCTTGGCGGCCGGCCTGGACGGGTGCTGCCGCGCACCGCCATCTCCTACGTGCCGACCGCCGCGATGCTCGTCCGCCGCGCGGCGCTGCGCTCGGTGGCCAGGGAAGGCCGCGTGTTCGACGAGGCGATGCGGGTCGGCGAGGACGTCGATCTCGTCTGGCGGCTGCACGATGCGGGCTGGCGGGTCAGGTACGACCCGTCCGTTCAGGTCGCCCATCGCGAGCCCGCCTCGTGGGCCGGGCTGCTCGCCCGGAGATACCGCTACGGCACGTCGGCCGCGTCGCTGGCGCAGCGCCATCCTGGTGCGATCGTTCATCTCGCGCTGCAGCCGTGGCCCGCCCTGACCGTCGCCGCGCTGCTTGCCCGCCGCCCGGCGATAGCGGCCGCTACCTTCGCCGGCGCCCTGGCCACGACCGGGCACCGGCTGCGCCGGGCGGACGTGCCCAGCGCCGGACTGACCCGGGCGACGCTCGCGGCCACCAGGCAGACCTGGCTGGGCCTCGGCCGCTACACCACCCAGTTCGCCGCCCCCCTCCTAGCCGCAGCCCTAGCCGCCCCG
Source organism: uncultured Actinomycetota bacterium (assembly GCA_963737865.1). GTDB lineage: Bacteria > Actinomycetota > Actinomycetes > Streptosporangiales > Streptosporangiaceae > Chersky-822. The sequence continues at coordinate 667,115 of CAVTUG010000004.1, forward strand.
ACTCGTGCGGGGGGTTCCGGGGCGTCGTCCCCCCGGGCAAATACCGCAGGGGGTTCCGCGGGGTCGTCCCCCCGGGCTAGTACAGCGATCCTGCGAAGGGTGGCGGTCGGGTCGCTGCTGGTTGGGCCGCCGCTGACCGCGTGGGCGGCCGGGGCGCGGACGCTGGACCCGGTCCGGTTCACCGTCGGCCGGGTCGCCGACGACGTCGCCTACGGACTCGGGGTCTGGTCCGGATGCCTGTCTGAGCGGACGCTCGAGCCCCTGCGCCCGGTGATCGCCTGGCGGCCGCTGCGGATCGACCCGCCCGCCCGGCCACCAGAGGAGGAACCCCGATCATGAGCGGTGGATGGTTCGAGACAGTCGCCGAAGCGCAGCGCCGCGCCCGTAAGCGGCTGCCCAAGTCCGTCTACAGCGCGCTGCTCGCCGGCACCGAGAAAGGGCTGACGCTCAGCGACAACGTGGCCGCCTTCGACGAGCTCGGCTTCGCCCCGCATGTGTTCGGCCAGCACGGGCAGCGTGACCTGTCGACGACCGTTATGGGCCAGCCGATCAGCCTGCCGGTCGTGATCTCCCCGACCGGGGTCCAGGCGGTCCATCCCGACGGCGAGGTCGCGGTCGCCAGGGCGGCGGCCGCCCGGGGCACGGCGATGGGGCTCAGCTCGTTCGCGAGCAAGCCCATGGAAGCAGTCATCGCGGCCAACCCGCAGACCTTCTTCCAGCTGTACTGGCTCGGCGGACGCGATCAGGTGGCCGAGCGGCTAGATCGAGCCCGCAAAGCCGGAGCGGCAGGCGTGATCGCGACGCTGGACTGGTCGTTCTCGCACGGCCGCGACTGGGGTAGCCCGCGCATTCCGGAAAAGCTGACGTTCACCGAGTTGCTGCGACTGGCCCCGCAGGGCGTGACCCGGCCGAGATGGCTGACGAGTTACCTCCGCACTGGTCACCTACCGGGCCTGACCGTGCCCAATCTGACGCCGCAGGGTCAGCCCGCGCCCACCTTCTTCGGTGCCTACGGGCAGTGGCTGGGTACACCGCCCCCCACCTGGGACGACGTGGCGTGGATGCGCGAGCAGTGGGGGGATGGACCTTTCATGCTGAAGGGAATTTCCAGGATTGACGATGCCCGGCGCGCCGTCGACGCCGGCGTGACCGCGATCTCGGTGTCCAATCATGGCGGCAACAACGTCGACGGCACGCCGGCCACCATCCGCGTGCTGCCCGGGATCGCGCAGGCGGTGGGGGACCAGGTCGAGGTGCTGCTCGACGGCGGCATCCGGCGCGGCAACGACGTGGTCAAGGCAGTCGCCCTCGGGGCGCGCGCCGTCATGATCGGCCGGGCCTACCTGTGGGGCCTCGCCGCTAACGGCCAGGCGGGGGTCGAGAACGTGCTCGACCTCCTGCGCAACGGCATCGACTCCGCCCTGCTGGGCCTGGGCTGCTCGTCGCTAGCCGACCTGGGCGAGCATAACCTCGTGATCCCGCCCGGCTTCACGCGCACGCTGGGCGCCTAGTCCCGGCAGGGGTTCACCCGAGGCCGCCGGCCGGGTCATCCTCGCCCATCAGCCTGGCCAGGTCGTGCTCAGGACACCGGCCGCTCACCTCGAAATGCCTGGCCACCCGGCCGCGAATGTCGGCGTCCTTTTCCTGGCTGAGCTTGAACATCGCGTCGAACGACTCCACCGTGAACCGGAACGCGCCGACATTCGGAGCCAGCGTCCCGAAATAATCAGCCGAGGCCGTGAAGTCGTAGCCGCCCCCGAACCGGTGCTCGAGCGCGCGGGCGGTGGCGCCCACGATCGTCAGCACCTCGTCGAGGTCGCGCGCCAGCTGAATCCGGCCGATGGCGTGCACGGAGACGAAGTCCCACGTGGGCGCGGCCGAGTCAGCCTCGTACAAGCACGGCGTGACGTACCCGCCCGGGCCGTTGAATACCAGCTTGGCGCGACCGCCGTCGGACAGCGCGGCCCAGTGCGGGTTAGCTCGGTTCAGGTGCACGAGCAGTTCCGCGCCTGCGAGCTGGTGTCCCTGACCGGCTCCGGCCGGGGCGATGACCGGCACATGGGTCGCGAACGGTACGTCGGGACCGTTGGACACCAGCGTGGCCAGCGGATGACGGCGCACGACGTCGAGCGGCCGGCCGTCGTCTGGCACCTGGTAGATCTCCGGAACGAACACGGTCTCCCCTCGGCTAGCGGTCCTTTGCTTATCAGTGTCGCTAGAGGGCCAGGACAACCTCGACGTCAGGCGGGAAGCTGCCCGGCCACCGCCGGTACATGGACGCGCCGCCGCCGGCCGAATGGAAACAGCTGAGCCGGGGCCTGGCCGTGGGATTCGACTTAGGCACCCGCGCCCCAGGCGACGTCACGCCACAGTCTCTCGGCCGGCCAGCACGCCACCGATTCTATGCGCCTCCTGCGGCCGGGTCCCGGCCAGCCTCTGGGGCCGTTCCGCGGCCCTTGTCAAACCAGCCCGATCTAGTAGGGTCGTTGTTAGGCGGAACGTCCCTAATAACGACACACAGTCGTGACAACGTTATTTCTGGCGTTCTGATGGTTTTGCCAGCGCGCCCTATGCCCAGCAGGCGCAAGAGGTATTCGGGAAGTGGCCGGCCTGCTGGCCATCACCCGGGCAAAGAGGTCGAGATGCCGGCGGAGCGCCGCAGCGTTTTAGCTGACGCCGACAGCGGCGCGTTGCCTGGCGTCTTACCCGGCTACCCTGCGGCACCATCAGGCGCGAAATCACCGAGCGCAGGCGCGCGGGTCCCGGTTGGCCGGCCTCGACTCACCGTGCCGCAGCTCATGCTGTCGTGCCGATTCATCGCCGAAAGGAACGCCGACCAATGATCGATGAGATCCGCCAGTTCGTGCTCGACTCGCTGACCGACATGAACTACAGCATCGACGACGTCGACGACGACGCCGTGCTCGGCCCCGCAGGCGCCGATCTGGAATCGGTGGCCTTAGTCGAGCTGACCGTCCGGGTGGAGGACCAGTTCGGGGTCAAGTTCGACGACGACGACTCCGAGGCTCTCGCCGGCATGACCGTCGGTGAGTTCTGCCGCGCTGTCGAAGCGCGGATCCAGCCGGCTTCGGCGCACTGACGATGACCGCGTTAGGCGTTTGCGGTCTTCTGCCGGTGCGCTGTGGCTGACTCGGCCGAGCTGTACCGGACGGTCCGGCTGATCCGCCGGTTCGAGCAGCGGGCGATCGACCTGGTGCGCAGCGGAGTGATCGCGGGCGGCATTCATCCCTACATCGGCGAAGAGGCCATCGCGGCCGGTGTCTGCGCGGCCCTGCGGGCCGACGACGTGATCACCAGCACGCACCGTGGTCACGGGCACGTGCTCGCCAAGGGCGCCGATCCCGCGCGGATGCTGGCCGAGCTGGCCGGCCGGGAGACCGGCCTCAACGGCGGGCGCGGCGGGTCGATGCACGCCGCCGACGTCAGCGCGGGCATCTACGGCGCCAACGCCATCGTGGGGGCGGCGGCCGCCATCGCGGCCGGGGCGGCCTGGTCACACCGGCGCGCTGGTCTTGACCTCGTCGCCGTCACGTTCTTCGGCGACGGTGCCGTCAACCAGGGCGTGCTGCTCGAAACGCTCAACCTGGCCTCGCTGCGCCGCCTGCCGGTCATCTTCGTCTGCGAGAACAACCAGTTCGCGACCTCGATGCGAGTGCAGGACACGACCGCCGGCTCGATCACCGGCCGAGCCGAGGCGTTCGGCATCCCTTCGCAGCGTCTCGACGGCATGGATGCCGAGGTGGTCCTGGCGGCCGCTTCGGCGGCTGTCGACCGGGCCAGGGCGGGGGACGGGCCTACGTTCCTTGAGTGCCTGACGTACCGGTTCGACGCCCATCACACCTGGGAGTACAGCGTCAGGCCGCGCTACCGCACGGACGAAGAGGTCGCCGCCGGCCGCGCTCGCGACCCGGTGGACATCCAGGCGGCCAGGGTGCCGTCCTCGGTGCGATCGCGAATCGATGACGAGATCGAGGCTGTGCTTGACCAGGCCGAGCGCTTCGTCGCCGCGAGCGGCTCGCCGGACCCGCGTGGCGCGCTCGACTTCCTCTACGCCGACGGTCTGCGCGGACGGGGAGGGGTGGCCTGATGCCCCTGCTCTCCTACCTGCGGGCGATGAACCGGGCGCTCGTCGCCGAGCTGGAGCGCGACCCGGCCGTGTGCGTGTTCGGCGAGGACATCGGTATCGCGGTCAGCAACGTGACGACGGGCCTGCTGAAGCGATTCGGCCCGGAACGGGTCATCGACATGCCGATCTCCGAGCAGGCGTTTACCAGTTTCGCGACCGGCGCGGCGATCTCCGGCTCCCGCCCGGTCGTCGAGTTCCAGATCCCGGCGCTGCTGTTCCTGGTGTTCGAGCAGATCGCGAACCAGGCTCATAAGTTCTCGCTGATGACCGGAGGTCAGGTCAAGGTCCCGGTGACGTACCTGCTGCCCAGTTCTGGGTCGCGGGTCGGGTGGGCCGGGCAGCATTCCGACCACCCGTACAGCCTGTTCGCGCATGTCGGGGTTAAGACTGTGGTGCCGGCGACGCCAGTCGACGCCTACGGCCTGCTGGTCAGCGCGATCCGCGACGACGACCCGGTGATCGTGTTCGGGCCGGCCGGGGCGGTCGCGCGACGCGAGGACGTGGACTTCGGCACGCTGTCGCCGGTGCCGCTCGGCGTCGGCCGGGTGCACCGGCCAGGGCAGACGTCACGGTCGTCGCGGTCGGTCACCTCGTGCACGACGCGCTCGCCGTCGCCGAAGAACTCACCGGCACGATCTCGGTCGAAGTCTTCGACCCGCGCACGCTGTACCCGTTCGACTGGGCCGGGCTAGCGGCCTCGCTGGAGCGCACCGGCAGGCTCGTCGTGATCGACGACTCCAACCGGACCTGCGGCATCGGCGGCGAGATCATCGCCACCGCCGCCGAGGAAATGTGCCTGACCGCCCCGCCGAAGACGGGTCACTCGCCCCGACGGCGCCGTCCTGCCGTTCGCGCGGGAACTAGACCTCGCCGTGCAGCCGACCCGCGACCAGTTGCGCGCCGCGATCGAGACAGTAGCGAAATCCCCGTAGGCCGGCGGCGCGGTGCCCGGTGCGCGGCGCCCGGCGCCTGGTGGGCCGTGCGCGGTGCGCCGGCACATGAGCGCCCCGGTCCGCTCGCCCGGTCCGCTCGCCCCCGTCCGCTCGCCCCCGTCGCTGGTTCTGCTCGCCGGACGCTACGTCACGTCCGATTTCGGCGGCTGAGCCGCCACCTCGGCCATACCAGCCTTTTCCAGCGCTGCCTCCTCGTGAGGTGCTCAAGCGCGGCCGCGACCGACCGAATACACGGGAGGATAATTTCGCAGTTCATCTATAGCACAGGGCAGGAATGGCAGAGTTTCACATCAAACGGATCACGCTCGCCAGCGGCAAGGTGGTGGAGCTGGTCTATCTCCAGACAGGGTGGGCAGAGACCACCACTGTCGAGGCCGACGCGACCGCGGAACCGCGGCTTCGCGTCCGCCGCATCGAGCTCTGCCCGCGAGTGCGACTCCGACCGGGTGCACCCCGCTGGACTGGCACGAGGTCGACGAACAGCGCTGGCGGGCTCGACGTGCGCTGCCCCGACTGCCGCTGGATGGGAGCGACGTGTTCGCCCAGGACGAGGTCGAGCGCTACGACGACCTTCTGAACGCCGGCACCGACGACCTCATCGAGCGAGCTCGAGCGCATCACGCGCGAGAACATGGCCGAGCACCTCGAACGCTTCCTGCGCCGCGCTCGAGGACGACGGCATCATGCCGATCGACTTCTAAGTCGCACCCGCGGGGTCGGCCCCTTTCAGTGCGTCAGTGGCGCAACTGCTGGTCCTCGCGGTGGCGCTCGAGCGCGACCTCGACCAGCCGGTCGAGCAGCTCCCGGGTAGGTGACGCCCGGCGGCCTCGAAGAGCCGGGCGTAGACGCTCGTCTCGGTGAACCCGGGGATCGTGTTGATCTCGTTCACGACGACGCCGCCCTCGTCGGTGATGAAGAAGTCGATCCGGGCCATCCCGGCGCACTCGCAGACCTCGAAGGCGAGCAGCGCCACCCGCTGCACCTCGGCCGTGACCTCCTGGGCGAGGTCGGCCGGGGCCTCGAAGATCCATGCCGCCGGGCTCGTACTTGGCGGCGTAGTCGTACCAGTCCGGCGTTCACGATGAGGCCGGGCCGGAGACGCTCACCATCGGGTCGTAGTTGCCGAGCACGCCGCACTCGACCACGCATTCCGCGCACCATCGCCTCGACCAGCACCTTCGAGTCGTGCTGGAAGGCGAGGTCGAGCGCCGGCTCCAGGCCGTCGATGGCCGGTCACCTTTGTGATCCCGACGCTCGAGCCCAGCCGTGCGGGTTTCACGAAGCACCGGCAGCGTGATCTCGGCCTCCGCGAGCACCGCCTCGACGTCGACGTCGAGCAGCGGTGTGGGCCCGGAGCGTGACGCTCCGGGCGCTGGCGATGCCCGCCGCGCCCAGCACACTTCACCTTGTCCTTGTCCATGGTGAGCGCCGAGGCCAGAACACCCGAGCCGACAACGGAACGCCGAGCAGCTCGAGCATCCCCTGCAGCCGTCCCGTCCTCGCCGAAGGGGCCGTGGAGCATCGGGATGACGACGTCGATCTGGCCGACCGCACGGACCCGCGCTGAGCGTGCCGCCGGCGCGGGGGATGACGCTGAGTGAGTACGAGCCGGGGTCGAGGGCGAGCCGCTCGCCCTCCGCCGCCGGCGCCTCCAGCTGCCAGGCGCCCTCGCGGCCGATGGTGACGCCGACGACGTCGTAGCGGTCCGGGTCGAGGGCCGCCGCCACGGATTCCCCGGAGCCAGCGAGATCTCGTGCTCGGAGCTGCGACCGCCCGAGAGGACGACCACCCGCAGTCGGACGACCTCGCTCACGTCTCGGCGGCGGTCCGCACGCAGCTCGGGTCGGCGGGCCGGAACTTGGCGACGGTGTTCACGAAGGTGGGCCGAGCGGGGGGTGCCGCGGCTCGGGTCTGCGACTGGACGATGTTGTTCCTGCGTCGGGTCGGTGCACTCCACCCCCTGTGTCACCGCCACCCTGAAGCCGGCACGATGTGAGGTCCTGCTTGGCCTCGCCGACGACCTCGCCCTCGACGTTGGGCACCGTCACCTGCTCGGGCCGGACGGAGATCAGGATCGTCACCGACGAGCCTGCGGGGCGATGGTGCCCACCGCGCTCGGAAACGTTCGAAAGCCTTGCCCACGGGCTGGTTCTGGCTGGGCTGGTCCTGGCACGTCGACTTTAGCGTCACTCTGTATTATCTGGGTTGCCTCATCGCAGCTCAGCCCCGTCACGTCGGCGAACTTGACCGACCCGCCCGCGGCCTCCAGCTGGACCGTCGCACCCAGCTCCTGCGATGTGCCGGCCTTGGGTGCGTCCCGACCACCGACCCGCGCGACCCGCCGAATAGACGATGAACTGGGGCTCGGGTTGACCTGGAACCCCTTGCTCGGCGAGCATGTCCGGTGGCATCGGTCAACGAAAGCGCCATAACGTCCGGGACGGTGATCGCCTTCGGGCCGATGCCGATCTAGAGCATGACGGTCGAACCGCTTGACGCGCCGGATCCGACCCACGGGTCGGTGCCGACGACCTTCTTGGCGTCGGCGACGCTCGACTGTTGTCCTTGCACTGTCCCTTCAACTGGTCCGCCTCCAGCTTCGCCATCGCCGGTTGCAGTCTGCCGATGAGCGACTGCGGCACGTCCATACCCGAGCCGGAGAGCATCGTGTAGACGACGTACCCGGCCACAGCCGCCAGGCGAGCAGAAGGAGCACGAGCAGCCAGGGCAGGGCGCTGCGCCGCGGGGCCGGCCGCTCGGGCGGCGGCGGCGGCCGGGGCGGGCAGGACGCCCGTCGCCCCCGTGTCGGCGGCCGATGACGCGGGTGGCCGCGCCCCCGGCCATCACCCGGGTCGCCAGCTGCGTGTCGGCTCGAAGCCGACTGGCCGCGGCTGACCCGGGCGAGCTCCTCGGCCATCTGCTTCGCGGCCGAGTGGCGCAGCGCCGGGTCCTTGGCGAGCGCCCGCATCACGACCTGCTCGATCGCCGCCGAGACGAGCCGGTTCTGCCGGTTCAGCGGCGGCGGCGGGTCGGAGACCTGCTTCATCGCGATCGTCGACCGACGAGTCGCCCGTGAACGGCAGCCCGCCGGCCAGCATCTCGTAGAGCACGACGCCGAGCGAGTAGATATCGGACTGCGGGCCGACGCGCGCCCGCGGGCCTGCTCCGGCGAGAGGTACTGGGCGGTGCCGACGATCGAGCCGACCTCGGTCATCTGCTGGGCGTTGGCCGGCGCGGGCGATGCCGAAGTCGGTCACCTTGATGCGGCCGTCGTCGGACGAGCACCATGTTGTGCGGCTTGACGTCGCGATGGACGACGCCCTGCCCGTGGGCGTAGCGCAGCGCGGCGAGCACCTGCGTCGCAGTGATCGCCTCCGGCTCGGGCAGCGGCGCCCGCTGGATGACTCGTCCTTCAGCGTCGGCCCGTGCAGGTACTCCATGGCGATGTAGGGGCGCCCGTCGCCTCGCCGCGGTCGTAGACCGCGACGATGTTCGGGTGACGGAGGCGGGCGGCGGCCGCCGCCTCGCGCCGGAAGCGCTCGACGAACCCCCGTCCTCGGCGTAGCGCTCGGCCATGACCTTGAGCGCCACCTTGCGGCCGACGACTGGTCGTCGGCCAGGTAGACGGTCGCCATGCCGCCGACGCCGACGGCGCCCGAGCACGCGGTAGCGGCCGTCGAACGGCTGGCCGATGAGGGAGAAGGCGCTCACGAAGCCGGCCAACTTCGCCACGCCTGGGCCGAGGGTCTCTTCGATAGCAATACGTACGAACGCGTACGGTACATAAC
>CAVTUG010000005.1:0-317265 GCA_963737865.1 uncultured Actinomycetota bacterium
ACGACGAGCAGCATCACGCGTTCCGGCCGCTGACCAGGAAGGGTGACACCACCCAGCTCGGTTCCCAAATGCAGACGCGACTGCGGGAGGGCCAGCCCGACCTGGTCAAGCGGCGGTCGGGTCGGCCACCGGCTGGCCGAGAGCACGTCGTCCCGGTCGTTCCTCGCACTGGGCATCGACGCGGATCGCCTGGACAAAGCGATCGGCGGCGCCCACCGCGCAACTCGGTGCCATCCAACTCGACGTAACCCAGGTGCTGATCGACGCGATGAGACAGCAGTCCGAGGCGGCAGGACTGCCCTGGGATACGGTGCGCGCCGCCGACGCCGCCCCGCCCGGCAGCCGGGAGGCGCAGGGACTCGCCGTCCTGGTCCAGCGCAGCCTGGCAGCGCTCGAAGCCGCGATCGACGCCACGCTGGCCGCGGCTCCGGACGCGACCAGACCAGTGCTGCTCACCGACGTCGCGCCGCTGGCCCGGTACGGCCACCTGGACACGCTGGCCCCAAGGGCCGACCTGGCCACCCGGCGCCCGCAGGCGATCTGGGTCGAAGTCCCGCAACTGCCAGGCAACCAGGGTGCGGTAATCGACGGCCGGCCTTTGCCGCTGGCCGCGCCCGGGCAATTCTTCCTCCTTGAATCAGACTGGCTTGACCGCCAGCAACACTCCTCTTCCGGAGACGATCAATGACGGCAACCGCTGCGCTCACCACCGCCCTGCAACGACAGGTGCTCGCGCTGGAGACCGACCTGAGGGACCGGCTCGCGGCCGACGCCGAGCGCGAGGGGGAGTGGAAGCGCGAGCACCACCGGGCGGTCGAGAAGGAGCGAACGGCCGCCTCGTGGACCCAATGGCGCCAAGCCGCGTCACCCAGGCGGCGGTCGCGTGGATCCTGACCACGGTGTTCATCCGATTCTGCGAGGACAACGCGCTGCTCAAGCCGGTCTGGATTACCGGACCGGGGTCTCGGCGCCAGGAACTCGCTGGACGCCCAGAAGGAGTTCTTCCGCCGCCAGCCAGAAGACACTGGGCGGGAGTGGCTGCTCGACGCCATTGACTACCTGGCCAAGCTGCCCGCGACCCGGGGCCTGGTCGAATCCCACTCCGCGCTTTACCTGATCGCCCCGTCCGGGCAGGCGGCCGACGACCTGCTCGACGTTCTGGCGGCAGCGCGATGAGGACGGGAAACCTGATCCACGACCTGGCCGACCCTGAGCTATCGACCCGGTTCCTCGGCGACCTGTACCAGGACCTGTCCAAGCACGCCAAGGAGACCTACGCGCTGCTCCAGACCCCGGTGTTCGTGGAGGAAGTCCGACCCTCTACTGGACCGACGGAGCCGGCCTTGAAGGAACGGCCGCTCGAAGGATTCCTGATGATCGACCCGGCCTGCGGGTCAGGGCACTTCCTGCTGGGCGCGTTCACCCGACTGCTCGATCGCTGGCACCGCCACGCCCCCGGCCTCGACGCCCAGGCCCGAGTCCAGAAAGCCCTGGACTCGATAAACGGCGTCGACCTCAACCCCTTCGCGATCGCCATCGCCCGGTTCCGCCTACTGCTCGCGGCGATGCAGGCGGCCGGTCTGGTTCCCCCTGGAGAAAGCCCCCGCTTTCACGGTCGACCTAGCCGCCGGCGACTCCCTAATTCACGGCCCCGACCCAGGCGTCCTCCCCGGCATGTCCGACAGCTCCGCCTACATGCCCTTCACCTACCGAACCGAAGAAACAGACCTGCTGCTGACGTTCCTACAGGAAGGCCGCTACGACGGTCTGGCAACCCGCCTTACATAACAGCCAAAGACAAGTCCCTCAACAAGACTACCGGGCTAAATACTCTGAAGTATGTAAGGGCAGTACGCCTCACAGTTCCTTTCATGGGCTATGTTCGCCCTAGCGAAATCTGGCGGACGGCTGGCTGGGTTGGCCAATCCCGGCAACGCCTTTATGAAACGCGAATTCGGCAGCGAACTAATTGAGAATTTCCTGACGCGGCGTCGACCTTCAACTCATCGCTGACACCTCTGGCGCACTCTAACGCTGGCCACGGAACGCCTACGGTCATTATCATCGGCCGTAACCGTTACCAGTTAGTCATCAGTTCGCGCGGTCCTTGGTATTCGCGGCGAACCAGGTCGTCAGAGAATCCAGCCAAAGGTATAGTGTGGTCAGCGATCACCGAGCATATCGATGACCCGGCTGGAACGACCGCTGGATAGCAGTCGTTGACCTCGAACGGCAGCAGCTCGGGACCCACCCTGGTCAATAGCAGGAGCCGACGCCGTAAACGATCATTCTGTACGAGCGTTAAGCGGGCGGACATGTATAGCTCGAGAAAGCTCGAAGTGATAGGTTCACCGGGCAAACCAACTGTGAAGAGCAGATTCCTCGCATAATGGGTGATCTGATTAGGCGTAAGATTGACGATAACTGCTTGCAGGCCGCGTTACAGGCGTGGAAAACGGCGGCTCCGGAGTGTAGTCAGTGCTCATTCCCCATCTCTAGGTAGACGATCAACGGAGATCTGCAGGATTCCCTATGAGAGGCAATCATTTCCGTAGCCAATTGGAGTGGCCCTATAGCATACCAAACTGCGGCGCAGGTCAACCTTTGCGGGCGGAACCTATGCCGCCGATGGTCGCCCTGGTTGCGTGGCATCAACTAGCCTAAAGACCCCGGAGCGGCCGATCTGCTAATCGTTTACTCTGAGGTTACTACGCACAACCACTTCGCCATTGATCGCGGTGGTGGCCACGTTTTCAAGCAAACTGCTCCTGTAATCAAGATGCCAAAAGGAACAGGTGAAAAGGAATTCCTGGAACTGTTTGCTGTGCTGAATTCCTCGACTGCCTGCTTCTGGCTCAAGCAGAGTTTGTCACGATAAGGGAATCCGTGGCGAGGGTGGCGGGTTTACGTCTGACGATTGGGAGCGCTTTTATCAGTTCAACGGTTCTAACTTAGCTGACTTCCCGATCGCAGAGACACTACCGCTCGCGCGAGCCGTGAGCTTGATGCCTGTGCTCAGGAGCTTGCGGCCATCAGGCCGTCGGCCGTGACATATGGTTCCACCCCGACTCATTCGGTCCTAGCGACGGCTGAGCGAACTGCGGATGTGCTGCGTCGCGGATGCTTGCGGTCCAGGAGGAGTTGGACTGGGAGGTTTATCGACTGTACGAGCTGATTGACGATGATCTGACCTATTCGGGCGCTGAGCCTCCTGGAATCAGGCTGGGGGAGAGGGCGTTCGAGATCGCGCTTGCCCGCCAGGTGATCGATGGTGAGGAAAGCACCAAATGGTTCATGCGGCACGGGTCGACGCCGATTACGGAGATACCGGCGCACTGGCCTACGAACTACCAAGAACTGGTGCAGCGGCGGCTTGATTTGATTGCGTCGCATCCGTTTATTCGGTTGTTGGAGAGGCCGGAGTACAAGCGGCGGTGGTCTCAGGAGCCTTGGGAGAAACAGCAGGAACGGGCTCTGCGGGAGTGGCTGCTTGATCGGTTGGAGGATCGGCGGTTCTGGCTCGATTCGCAAGGACGGCCACGGCCGCGCAGCGTGGCTCAGCTTGCCGATGACGTTGCCCGAGACGCCGATCTGACGTCCGTGTTTGAGTTGTGGGAGGGCCGTCCCGACGTGCTGGTGACGCAGTCGCTCGCCAGGCTGATGACCGACGAAGCGGTGCCATTTCTCGCTGCCTACCGTTATAAGGACTCGGGGGTGCGTAAGCGGGGGGCGTGGGAGCAGACCTGGGCCTTGCAGCGCCGCGAGGACGGGGGCGAACGGCTGAAGGAGCCGATCCCGGTTCCACCTAAGTACGCGCCGGCTGACTTCCGCAAGCCCGCGTACTGGCATGCGCGCGGGAAGTTGGATGTGCCGAAAGAGCGGTTCATTTCCTACCCGGAGGCCGGACGGGAGACCGACTCGACGCTGTTGCTGGGCTGGGCCGGGTGGGATCACGCCCAGCAATCCCTGGCGCTGGCGACGATCATTACCGAACGGCAGGCCGAGGGCTGGGCCGCCGACAGGCTGATCCCGCTCGTGGCAGGCTTGGAGGAACTCCAGCCCTGGGTCGAGCAGTGGCACGATGAGGTCGATCCGGAGTACGGCATGAGCATGGCCACGTTCTGCCGGGAGCAACTCACCAGCCGCGCCGCCCAGGTCGGCAAGACCCTTGCCGAGCTCCGCCAATGGCGACCAGAAGCCAGAAGGGCCCGAAGATCGTCCAGCCTGCGATAACGACCTGTTGCCGCTACAAACGCCGCTCTCAGGGACCCTTGTTCGTCTCCCAGGCGCCGATATTGAGGGGCGTCTGATGAGTCATCCGGGCGTGGATGACTCGCGTCCTAGTCAGGTGCTTGAACAGGAAAGCGAGACCTGCGGCGCCGTCTACGCGGCCCCGGCCGCAGCCGGTCGACGTTGAGCCAGGCGATGGCGGAGAGGTTCGGTGTGTCTCGCCGTAAGGTGAGCCAGCTCATCGCGACCACCACGGCCGCTGAAGCAACGGTACGCCTCGCCAGGAAGCACAGGGGCGCGATCATAAAATGGCTGAGCGGATAGCCCGACGTGACGGATCCGCGAGGCTGCGGCGTGTTCGCCAGTGCCCGGCGTCGGCGAGCCGCGTCCCTTGCCGGCGGCCGATCTGAGAGCATGCGCGTGTGGGATCGGCTGAGGGTGTGCGGATGATTCGTCGAGAGCATTGCGAGTCAGTTGCATGAGTATCAAGCACGCGACGGCAAGCGTCTTCCTGTTCGCCTCCTGCGGCTCTGGCTGGCGGCTCGGGCTGATCGAGCATCCTCGTCTGGGGCGGTTGATGATCCCGGGCGGGCATGTGGAGGCTGACGAGTCTCAGGCCGAGGCCGCGGTTCGCGAGGTCGCTGAGGAAACCGGGCTGGAAGGGATACGGCTGCTGGCGGTGCCTGCCCCGGCGCTGCCGGCCGGTTTCCCGCACGAGCGGGTGGCCTCGCCGTGGTGGATTACAGAGCAGCCGGTTCCGCCCGATAATCAGCTGGGCGAGGCGCATGTGCATGTCGATCATCAGTATGTGGCGGTTACCGCGCTGACAGGCCGGCCTGTCCTGGCGTGCATCCGTTCGACTGGTATTCGCTCGGGCAGTTGCCTGAGCTGAATATGTGGCAGGACACCAGGCTCCTCGCGGGCGTGCTGTTCTCGTGCATCGGTGATCTCGCGAACGGGCGGCTGGAGGGCGCTGCCGCCTTGGGTCCTTTCGCTGCCGCGGCGTGCTGACCTCACCTGCTTGGGCGGTCCCGAGATACGGTCGGCTCGCCGTCGGTGGCCTGGCTGGATGTGAGCCTGCACCGTCCGGCACACGGGGAGCCTGCGGGCAGGCATCCGGTGAGGTCGTGCAGGCAGGTTAGTGCTTGCTGGTGCTGGCTGATGCGTGTGTGCATGAGGGTGATGGCATCGCTGGCGGTGAGGTGCCGCCGGTCGATGACGGTGATATTGCCGGGGCTGTCGGAGGCGGCTTGCTCGTAGAGAGCAGCGGCGCGATGGTGAATGCGCCGGTATCCGGGACTGAATGCGCGGCCGTCTCGTAGCTCAGCGCGGCTGGCGGCTGCGGAGGGGTCGTCGGTGATGAGGAAGGTCAGGTCCGGGAGCGGCCGCCATTGCGCCGCGATGTCGAGTATTGCCAGCATCTCGCGGCGGGCTTGGTCTTCATCTTCTGGGTGGGTGATCAGGGACTGGTAGACCGCTGTGCAGTGCAGGCTGCGGCCTTCGAACACTACGTGGCCGTGGCGGATGGCCGGCAGGCAGTGTGCTTCGTAGTCGTAGGTTTTGATCGCCAGGAGCAGGAGCGTTTCGGCTGCGGGCTGGCCGCCGCGCAGGAGTACATCCCCTGCGGCTGCGTCGGCGAGGGCGCCGAGCAGTTCGTGGCCGAGTTCTCCGCGCGGGGGGCGGCGGGAGAACTCGGCGATGATGACGGCGTCGGCGGCTAGCGCGGGGTTCTCCGCGAGCAACCGGGTGGTCAGGTAGGTCTTCCCGGTGCCGCTGAGGCCTTCGATCGACACGAGCAGGCCGCGCTGGCATGGCACTTCTGAGCCCAACTCCAACCTCCGGCGTCAGTCGAACAGTGCTTCCTGGACCGGTATGGCTGCCTTTGCCTGGTAGCCGGCGGCTTTGCGGAGCTGCCAGAGAGTGCTCCACAGACCGGCCTGGGTGCCCTCGACGATGAGGTGCTTGAAGATTTGCACGGTGACCTGGACGTCGGCCAGGGCTCGGTGCCGGTCGGCGGGCCGGGGAATGTCCAGAGTGGTCATCAGTGCGTCCAGGCCGTGTGATGCGAGGTTGGGGTGGACGGCGCGGGCGAGGCGGACGGTATCGCAGGAGATGGGTGGCAGCAAGGTACGGGCAGTGCTGGCGGTAGTTGTACAGTACGGCGGCTTCGACGGGGGCGTGATGCGCCACCAGAAGGGCTGGCTGGGCGGCGCAGAGCTGGCTGTCGAGCCAGGCAAGCACTTCCGGGGCGGTCGGGGTGGCGGCGATCATGCGAGGGGTGATGCCGGTCTGGCCGGTATCGAATGTGGTGACGGGCGCGTGGGCGGGCGGGCGCATCAGCCGGGTGAGCCGGGTCGTCTCGGCCAGCTCGGTCCCCGCGACGCGCAACGAGACTACGGCGACCTCGATCGGCTCCGGGTGGTAGCCCCGGGGAGTGGTGGTCTCGAAATCGATGACATGGAACGTGGTCACGGCGAACTGCTCATCACTGGTCAGCGTCCCGGCCATATCGCTGCCTCCTCGGTGATGATGTCCGCGTACTCGCGGATGCGCCGATCGTCATCATGGCCGGTCACGACCACGGCTAGCAGTGATTCGATGAATGCTGCGGCGTTCGCGCATGGGGTGACGGTCGCGGATTCGAACATGGGCCGCTGATCGCAGGGCGTTAGGTGGTAGGTGCCGACGCTGTTCGGCACGCCGAGTTTGGCCAGCCGCTCGCAGAACCGGCGCGGCCTGCCCAGGTCCAGGTTCTCGCGCCAGCGGCGCGTAGCCGTTCCAGCCCGGCTGGCTGGGCAGGGATATTCCGGCGTGTTCGCCAGTAGCTCGGAAAGCAGGCGGCTCTGGCGTTGCCGTTGGGTGAGCAATTCGCTGAAGCGGGTGAGGTTGGCTCGGGCGATGGCCGCCAGCGGCTCGGCTAGCCGGTAGTTGCAGCCGATCCGGATAACCGGCGGCTGACCGGCCGGAGGTGTCTGCCAGTGGGTGCGGAAGGCCCGGCAGCGGCTGGCCAGGTCGGCGTCGTCGGTGAGGATGAAGCCGCCTTCGCCGGACCAAAGATCTTGCCGTCCTTGGTCGAGAAGCAGCCCAGGTCGCCGACGGTGCCGGGAGCCGGCCGCCGCTGCCGGCTGCCGTGCGCCTGGCAGGCGTCCTCGATGACCCGGAGGCCGGCGACTCGGCGGCGAATTCGGTCAGCGCGTGCGGGATCGCCTGCGCGGCCCCAGATGTAGACCGGGATGATGGCCCTGCTCCGAGTGGTGGCCTTTGCGGCAAGGTCGTCGTAGCTGAAGCCTGTACCAGAGGGTCGCAGTCGACGAAGACGGGGCGGGCGCCGGCATAGATGACCGGGGCCGCCGACATCACCACGGAGAGGGCGGGAACGAGGACCTCGCGTCCGGGTCCGATCTCGCAGGCGGATAGCGCACAGTGCAGGGCGGCGGTTCCGCAGGAGACGGCGATGGCAAAGGCGACATCGAAGTGACGGGCAAGATCGTCCTCATACTGGCGGACCTGCGTGTCCGCGAGGGGGTCCGGCATCGCCGCGAGCGCGTCTGCGACCATCGCCGCGATGTCGGCGTGTCCGGTGGTCATGGCGCGGAGGTCGGGTGAAGGAAGAGGCTGAATCCCATCAGCGGCCACATGCTCACGCAGTCAGCCGACATCAGGGCACAGTCGCGGGGGCAGGTACGGCGGTCCGGGCTGAACAGCTCGGCGGCGTGGTGACCACGGATGGTGCGGCGGTCAGAGGGACCGACCTGGTCGATCTTGTGCCTGGAGGGGCAGGGCCAGATGCTGCCGTCGGGTTCGATGAACGCCAGTTGGTGCCCGCCGAAACATGACGACACGGTCTGCACTCGGGTGGTGACTACTGACAGGAACTGACTGGCATAAGTGCGGGGCGGCAGGCTGATCGTCGACTGGGTGTCGTAGAGGTTGTCGAGCGCGGCGGCCAGGGCGGGAATGTCACTGTCGCGAAGGGCCAGTTCGCCCTGAAGCCGGTGATCGGGGGCCAGGGAGATCGGCTGAGGCACGTAGTAGTCGGCCCCGAGCCTCTCGGCGAGGCGCGCGACCTCGCCGAGAGCAGTGACGTTGCGGCGGGTGATGGCGGTGTACAGGCCGAGCTTGGGGGACGGCACGCTGGCTGCGGGCGGACAGCAGAGCCTGGATCCCGGTGGTGACATCAGCCCACCCGTGTCGGTGGTTGCGGGAAGGGCGGTAGTGGTCGTTGTAGCCGGGATCGGCGGAGTCCAGCGACACCGAGACGGCGTCGATGCCGAGCGTGATGATCTGGCCGGTGATCTCGGGCCGGTTGAGCGGGATCCCGTTGGTGCACAGCACGACCTCGATGCCGGCGTCCTTGAGCATCGACACGACGGTGAAGATGGGCGGCCAGATCAGCGGTTCGCCGCCAACGATGAACACCCGCCTGATCGCGGAGGTGCCGGCGGTGGCCAGGAACGCGGTGACGTCGGCCAGGCTGACGTCGTTGCGGGACAGGTGCGAGAGCTGTCCCAGGCCGGTGGCCGGGTTGCTCTGGTGCTCTTCGATGGTGCCGAAATAGCAATAGGTGCAGCCCAGGTTGCAGGGCGAGCGGAGCGCCCACAAGAGCGTCATGTCACGCATATCGGTTCCGCCATTCCGGGGCCACAACAGATTTGGGCGAGTTCGCTGACTATTTCCTCCGCAGCCCGGCCGGCGCAGGCGACGACCCGGAACCGGCTGGGTTCGTAAGCGGCCTGGTCGGCGTACAGCCGGGCAGCGCGGCTGATCAGCGCGCGGTCGCTGGCAGCGATCGTCTGGCCGGTGCGCTGTTCCAGCCGGGAAATGCAGGTGCCGATGTCGTCGGTCAGCAGCATCGTGCGGTCGGGGGCGGGTCGCCAGTGTCCTGCCGTGGCGTAGATCAGCTCCATCAGGTGGTGCACCTGAGCGGCGGGTGCGTCCAGGCCGGCGAGGATCAGGCTCTGGTAGATGGCGACGGAATCCACGCCGCGGTCTTCGAGGATAATTTCGGCGGATGCGCCGCTCTCTGCGCAGATGCGCTCGTGCTCACCAGCCTTGAGTGCCAGCAGCGCAAGAGTCTCGGTGGCCGGATGACCGGTCCGCAGCCAGAGGTCTCCTGCCTGGGACAGGGCGGCGACGACCCGGCTGGGCAGGATACGCGGCTGGTGGTCAGTGATCTCGCTGAGCAGCCGGCAGCGGTTGCCGAGCCGGGCGGCGAGAAGGCCGCCGAGGTAGGTTTTGCCGACGCCCTCGATACCCTCGATGGTCACCCACAGCGGCGTCATCGCGCCCTCCGGGTGCATACGTACAGAAGCTCGGCCGCGATCTCAGGGACCGCGGCGGCTGCAATGGTGCTGAGGAAGGGCGCGGGGACGATTTCGGATAGCCGCTCATACCAGCGAGCCGCGCCGTCGCCGTACAGGCTGGCCAGCGCGGGGCTTAGCCCTGATTCTGGCGGCAGCAGCCCGATGATCTCATCGACATCGAGGCCCGCAGCGGCGAGCACACCGGTCAGCTCGTCCTGGTGCCATTCGTAGACGTGCACGCGGTGCTGGAGCTTGCGGGGCGGGACGCCTGGCGTGTTGGGCGTGGACAGGTACAGCCGACCTCCTGGAGCCAGTGCGTCGGCCGTGTTGCGCAGGCTCATGATGCCCTGCTGGCGAGGCAGGTGCTCCAGAGCGGAGGTGTAGACGGCGGCGTCGTAGGAGGACCGCCCCGGCCACGGCGCGGCCACGTCGCATTCGATCAGCTCCAGTTCGAACGGTCGACCGCCGTAGTGCAGGTCGAGTTCGCTGATCCGGTGGCGGGCCTCGGCCAGGTTAGCTGCGGCGATGTCCAGCGCTGTGTAGGAGGAGATGTGCGGCGCGTACCGGTACAGGACTGGCAGTTGCAGCCCCCTGCCGGAGCACACATCCACTAGCCGCGTCCCTGGATGCAGGCGCTCGGCGACGTACAGATGCTGGATGTAGTTCATGATTCCGGTCGGCTTGGCCTGTCCGGCAGCGAGGGCGGCGTAGAAGTCGTCCATCTGGTTGACCGAGTAGGGGCCGATCATCGGAGTGCCGGGCCGGGTCCGGTATTCCGGTCCGGTCACGGCTGAAAAGCTCAGCGGGTTTCCCATGGGAATACCACCCATCCCTGGTAGATGGCGCCGATATAGGTCAGCGCGCTGTTCGGGTCACCGCCACCTCCGCGCTGCCAGTTCGCCTGGTTGAGCACGCAGGCCGCTGTCCGGACGCGGGCTGCTCCTGCGGCTTCTGCCAGGCGGCAGCTGGCGATCATCGTGGCCCCGGTTCCGGCGATGTCGTCGATCAGCAGGATGTCCAGCCCGCTCAGGTCGCCTAGTGAGCCGGGGTTCCTGATGATGGGGTACTGGGCCTTTTGGGCATTCACGTCGTCGCTGCAGGTATGAGTCACGTCGAGTGCCCGCATCTGGCGCAGGCCGAGTGCATGCGCGACACGGACGGCAGGGATCATCCCGCCACGCAAGATGCCCACGACGAGATCGGGCACTCGCTCCGCGGCGGCTGCCTGAGCGAGGCTGCCTGTGATCGCGGTGATCGCTGCCCAGTCCAGGGTGACAGCCTGCACGTCAGCGGGCACGTTCATCACCCCACAGCAGCACCTGAATCCGGCCCGACAAGCTCCAGTTCCGGGCGAGGGCCTCGTCAGCGAGGGCTCGCATTCCCTGAAGTACCGCCTGCTCGCTGGTGCCTTCTGGCATGACCCAGACCGGCCGCAGGCCGTGCTCGGCCTCCAGCACGGCGACTTCCTGCAGCTCCTGCGCGCGGCAGATGACAAACTTGAAGATGGCCTTGCCGGTGGCTGCCAGCGCCGCCAGCGCCGCTGGAACTAGCCGGGTAGCGGCCGGCATCCCGGAACCGGACAGCTTCGGCGAGACATTGAACTGGGACACCAGGTCGGCTAGCTCAGGCAGGGGCGCGATGGTGCCGTTGGTCTCGATCTCGATCTGCCGCCCCGCATGAGCCAGTCGGTGAGCGAGCGGAGTCAGGGCCGCCTGCTGGATCAGTGGCTCTCCCCCGGTGATGACGACCAGGCGTGCTGGCTGGGCAAGCGCCCAGCCAGCCAGGTATGCCGGGGTGCGGCGGGTGGCTTCGGCGTCCGGGCGGTACCTGGACCAGTCCCAGGTGTACGGGGTGTCGCAGAACCGGCAGGTAAGGTTGCAGCGCGAAAGCCGGATGAACGCGGCCTGGCTGCCCGGCCGACGGCCCCTCTCCCTGGAACGAGCTGAAAGTCTCTGCCACGAGCAGGCCGCGCGTCTCAGGGTTCGCCGGTACCCGCTGGCCGGTGGTCATCTCTGGTCGCCGGGAACGTATTCGGCGTAGCTGGTCGCGGTCTCCCAGACCCGGACCAGGGCCAGCCGTGCCGGAAGCTCGTCAGCGAGATGACCGGCGAACCAGCTTGCCAGGTGCTCGGCTATCGCCTCGCTTGTCGGCTCGGCGTCGAGAACCTCATTTAGGTCCCGATGATCCAGGGCCGCAGCGATGTACCGCCTGACCGGGGCCAGGTCTCCGAAGTCGGCGACGAATCCGGGCGGGGTGAGCCGGTCGGAGGCCAAGACGAATTCGGCTGTATAGCTATGGCCATGGGCGCGGGCGCATTTGTGCCCTGCGGGCAGGCCCGGCAGGTGGTGGGCTGCCTCGAATGTGAACTGCTTGCCGATCCGGTACATGCGGACCTGCCTTATGCCGGTTCGCCAGCGAGGCTGCGAGCCCACTCGGTGCGATGCCGGTCGTCGTCAGCGAGCAGGCCGCGCAGCGCTTCGGTGACCATGACCGACCCGATCGCCCGTGCGCCGCGAGCAGTCAGGCACAGATGCGCTGCCCTGACTCGGACGGCGGTGCCGCGTGGCCGCAGCTGCTGATCCAGCTTGTCGACGATCTGCAAGGTCATCCGTTCCTGGACCTGGGGCTGGCGAGCCATGGACTCCACCAGCCGGGCAAGCTTGGACACCCCGGCGATGCAGTCGCCGGGCAGATAGCCGACGTCTGCCGTGCCGTGGAACGGCAGCGCGTGGTGCGCGCACAAGCTCACGAAACTGACCCCGCGCACCAGTACCAGGCCCGTATATCCGTCGGCCGGGAAGATGGTCATGCGGTATGGACGCGCCGTGAGCAAGTCGTTGTACGCCCGCGCCATCCGCCGCGGCGTTTCAAGTGTGTGCTCGTCATCAAGATCGACACCCAGGGCGGTGAGGAAGGCCGCAGCCGCAGCCTCCGCCCCGGCCATGTCGGGCGGCTCCCGGTCGGCTGGGCGGAAATCGGCGGCAATGGCGGTCATGAGGTACCTCCCGGACCAGGTCGAGGGAACCGGATGTATCCGTCACGCTAAGCCCGGAGTATCGGACGGTCGAGAAGCCCAGCGCGGTACTCCTGACCGCGGCCTGCCCGGACTACTACACCGCGAGATACTTCGTGCACTGTCCGTGCTAGGGCGAGCTGAAGTCGTAGAAGTCAGCCAGGGCACGCGCATCCGCAGACAGGGACCGTGCCGGCGACGCCACAAGCTTCCGAGCCGTATCCCGCCCCAGGCGCTGGTGGCGAAGCCAGTTCGGGGCGCTGACCCGCAGCGCGGTCAGGAAGCTGACGGCTTCTGCGCGATTGCCAAGCCCGGCGTGTGCCAGCGCGAGATCGAGTTGATGCCGGTGCCTGACATCTGCCCGTACTCGTCCCGCCGCTGGCACCCGCCCGGCAAGCCGTACGGCTTCGCGGTAGTTACCGATGATGACCTGGTGCTCTACATCCATCATGGCGACGGTTGCGGCTCCCAGCATGGTCCAGTAACCCTCGTGATGGACTGTTCCGCCGCCGCTCCCGGCTGCCGCGGCCTTGGCGAGCCGCAAGAAGTCGAGGGCTTCATCCTCCTGGTTGTTCCGGATAGCCGCCGCCCAGGCCACAAGCAGCAGCCACCCCCAGACGGACAGCTCAGCGGCGGTCGCCGCTCTGAGACGGCGGGGCTCGAAGAGGTCAGCGGTCTCCGCTGCAGTCCTCTTCGCGTCCAGTAGCCGACCCTGCCGGACAAACAGCCAGCATTCGCAGATCACGCACGCAGCAGCGGTCAGCGGCTCAGCACAGACGCGGCTGTCGGCAAGGCCGTCCTTGATCGCCTGGTACGCCAGATCATGGGCGCCGACTTGGCCGAGGAACCACCCGGCGAGCTGAAAAACCCTGGAAGCTCAAGCCCAGAGCCTCACGCGCTTCCGGACGGTTCGCGTACTTAGCCACGGCACCTCGCGCGGCGTCGAGCAAGCCGGGCAGATGCAAAGCCGTCTGGTCATAGCGATCGGAGTCATACTGCCGCAGTGCACCCACTAGGCCTCGGCGCAGCTCTCCGATCTCTGGCTCGGCCGCATGCTTGCCGGCAGCGGCCGTCGTGAGCAGTGGCGGCGTGAGCGCCACCCGAATCGGCAGAAGCGCCAAGTGCACAGGATCCTGGTCGGCCCGCTGCGGCCCGGCCACAGGAAAGAGCTGAGCCGTCTGAACGTCCAGAGCGCGCGCCAACGCATAGAGCGTGGCTAACCGCACTCCACGCGGGCTATCGGTCAGATCGCTGTCCTGCTCGAGCTTGCGCACCACTGTGATGCTCAAATCGGAAAGCTCTGCCAGTCGAGCCTGGCTGAGCCCGCGGCGCAACCGCCAGTACCGCACACTGCTCCCTGGCCCGGACTCACGCATCATCGCATCTACCTAGACCCTGCCCTGATCACGAGTCAGGATTCGCCACGGTGTCGTCGGCGGCCGCGTGGTCGCCGAGCTCGAGCGCGGGCGAACCGGCGCGCCGCTGCGACCTGATCCGCGGTTCCGCCGAACATGCGCGATGAGCTCGCTGCTGCCAGCTCCAGGTGCCTGGCGTGCGCTGAAGGTGATGTCGGGAGTTCTGTCGTCATCGATTCTCTCCGCCAGCCAGAGCACGTTGAGGGAGCGCATGACCTTGAGGGCTTACGGTGACGAGGTATTGTGCACCTGGGCGATCAATGGAGATGCGGGTGTCTCGTTTCAGTGGCCAACAGCAGACACCATTGCCTCTTTTGCTCGCAACGACGATCAAATCCCGGATGAGAAACATTGCCGATGGTGACGTCTGCTACTTCTGAGCCCAAACGCCGGCCGGGCCGGCCGCCAAAACCGCGAGCCGAAAGCTCGTCGACCCTGAGTCAGCTCGGTACGCTCATGCGTCAGCTCAGGGCGGATCGCGGTCTTACTCTCATGGCCCTCGGCGGTCTGACCGGATACTCATGGCAGCACATCGGTGCCGTCGAACGTGGCCAGGTCGCGCCGTCAGAGGAACTCGTCGTGGTTTGCGAGCGCGCTCTGGCTGCCGGTGGCCGGCTGGTGGCATTGTTTCCTGCGGTCGTGCGCGAGCAAGCGAGCCTGAGGCACGAGCGGGAGGCGGCCCGGCGCGACAGCGGCATCCGGACCGACCGCGATATCGACTGGTGCCGGATTGCTGCTGCCGCGCAGCGGCCCTCCGCTGTGTCTGCCGCGATGGTGGCAGAACTTGAGCAAATCACTGACCGGCAGCGGCTGCTCTACCATGAATTGTCGTCAGCTGAAATGCTCATTTCAGTCGAGGCGCATCTTAGCTTGCTGATTTCCCTGATGCGCGGCAGCCAGAACGCGTTGATTCGGCATCGAATCGCGTCGGCAGCGGTCGAGGCAGCGGGCTTCGCCGCCTGGCTCTGGTTCGATCTTGGCGATCAATTCAAGATGAAAACGTTGCACGAGATGTCCGGGAACCTTCTCGGAGAATCAGGCAACCCGGCGCTCGGCTGTTACATCGCAGGCTACCAGGCACTCACATCCGATGGATCAGGCATGCGCGATGACGCCATTGGTCACGCCGAGGCGGCCAGGAATCAGGCCCCGGTGAGCATGTCCAGGCTCACGCTTTCATGGATCGCAGCCATCAGCGCCAATGCCATTGCGCTAGCAGGCGACCGGCGCAGCGCGATGGACATGATCGGCAGGGCACAGGATTACCTTGAGACCGCGAACGGCAAAGAAGAGTGGATGTATGACTTCGACCACAGCGCCCTGGCCGGCTATCTAGGGCAGTGTCACCTGAGGCTCGGGCAGCCAGGTGAGGCCGTAGCCGTTTACAGTGCAGGGCTCGCGGAACTGCCAGACGGGTGCGACAGGCGCGAGGCATATCTCGCGATAGGACTGGCCGAAGCATTTCTTCTCGGACGCGAGGTTGACGTCGCCGTCCATCACGCCAGCCAAGCGCTGGATGTATTCGCGAGCCGCGCTTCGGTTGCTGGCCTGACCCGGGTGCAGACTTTCCGCGATCGCCTGGCCCGGGCGGGGCAGCAACGGCAAGCCGACGACCTGGATCAGCGGATGCGCGCTCACCTGGCCGTGCGATAGTGAGCGGATTGGCTGCGGAACGCATCACGCAGGCTGGCACTTCACGTGACGCCGCCAGGATCTGCCCGGACGGACTTTTCTGGATCGAGGGCCGGACCGACGGCCGCGATGTCCTGGTCCGCTGGACACCCGGGCGCGGCAGCCGCGACATGCTCGTCCGGCTGGTTTCAGTGCCGCGTCCAACGTGCACGAGTACGGCGGCGGCGCCTGGGCCGCCGCTGGCGAGGTGGTCTGGTTCTGCAACGCCAGCGACCAGCGGATCTGCCGGGCAGACCCCGGCGGCGTGCGCCCGGTAACCCAGTCATCTGAGGCATGGAGATACGCGGACCTGCGCGTGCATCCTGGCGGGAGCCGCCTGTGGGGCGTCCGGGAGCGTCACGAGCCTGACCAGATCGTGAACGAACTGGTGGCCATCCCGGTGAACCCGGAAGCGATGCCCCGCATAGTTGCGTCCGGATGGGATTTCTACGCCTTCCCCCGGCCGAGTCCGGACGGCTGCTGGCTTGCCTGGACATGCTGGAACAGCCACTGATGCCATGGGACGGCACGTGCCTGTACGTCGCCGCGGATCGACGCCGCCGGGAACGCTGGGCGAGCCGGTTCTGGTGGCAGGCGGCGGACTCCGAGTCGGTGTTTCAGCCCGAATGGAGCCCGGCCGGGATACTGCATTACGTTTCCGACCGCGACGGCTGGTGGAGCCTGTACGCCTGGAACAACAAAGAAGCCATCACTATCCGTGCGGACAAGACGGAACTCGGAGTGGCTCAATGGGAGTTCGGCTACTCCACTTATGCCTTCCTGGATTCCGGCCGCATCGCCATCATCGTCCAGCGCGGCGCCCGCCAATCGCTGGAAATCATCGACCGACGGGGGAAGGTCCGGAACCTTGACCTGCCGTACACGTCCATCAAGCCGTATATTTCCGCCGACGGCAACCTAGTCGCGTTGATAGCTTCCAGCATTTCCCAGGCACCGACAGTGGTGATCGTGAATGCCGACGACAGCACCATCAGCGAAATCGCCGGACCGAGGTCCGCCGCCACGCCGGTCGAGTTTTCGGCCGCCGAGCCTTTCACTTTCACGGCCCGGGACGGTATTCAGATCCACGGGCTTTTCTACCAGCCGTGGGACGACGACGGGCGCCCGCCTCCGCTGGTCATCAAGGCGCACCCAGGTCCGACGGCAAACATGCAGGTGCGCCTGGACTGGCACACCCAGTACCTGGCTAGCCATGGCTTCGCGGTCGCTGAGGTTGACTACCGCGGCAGCACTGGCTACGGCAGGGATTTCAGGAACCTGCTGCGCGGAGCATGGGGTGAAGGTGACGCGCTTGACTGTGCCGATGCCGCCAGTTTCCTGGCCGAGTGCGGCAAAGCCGACCCCCGGCGAACCGCCATCTGGGGAGCCAGCGCTGGCGGCTACACCGCGTTGCGCGCGGTCACGCTCACCGGCAAGTTCGCCTGCTGCATCGCCCGGAGCCCGGTCATCGACCCGCGGACATGGCGCCGGGCAGCCCCGAAGTTCCAAGCCCGCCAGGCCGACAGCCTCGTCGGCCCCTGGCCTGAAGCCGCCCTTGTCTACCAGGCCAGATCCGTGCTGCAGAACGCGCACGCCATCCAATCCCCCGTCCTGCTGCTGCACGGCGGCACAGACCGCGTTACGCCGGCCAGCCTGTCCGCAGCACTCGCCGAATCCCTGGGCGACCAGGCGCAACTGGTCATTTTTGCGGACGAAGGACATACATTCCGATCACCCGACGTCCTGCGACGAGCGCTCCAGCTGGAACTCGACTTCCTCCGCGCAACGACATCACAACCATCGACGCGCTGACCGACACCACCAGCGGAAGGCCGGCTGGACCGCCGACTGGCCCGTCACGCCGACCCTGACAGCCGCCCTCGTCCGCTATGGGCCTACTGGTTCGGCGAGGTCCCACCCGTCGAACCGACGACTCGTTCATGCCAGAGTGGCAGGATATCCCCAACAGCGCGCCAGGCACTCGCCCAGGTCTGTTACGCGCTCCGCTTGCACACATAGAAAGGCCGCCGTGGACGACGCCGAGATTGACGCTACGGCTCGACTCATCTACGAGACCGGGCTGCTCAAGCTCTCTAAGCGCACCGGCTGGTGGCTCTGCGGCATCAAGGACCCGGAATCCATCGCCGAGCACTCATTCCGCACCGCCATCATCGCCGGACTCCTAGCCGGAATGGAAGGAGCCGACCCCGCACGCGCGACATTCCTCGCGGTTTGGCACGATTCCCAGGAGACCCGCGTCGGCGACATCCCCCACCTAGGCCGCCGCTACCTCCAGGCTTCCGACAACGAGCTCGTCACCAGCCACCAGACAGCCGCGCTTCCGGCCGCAGTCGCCGAGCAGCTCCGCAGCCTCGTCCAGGAGTACGAGAATGGCGACAATCTGGAGGTCCACTGCGCGCACGACGCCGACAAGCTCGAGTGCCTCTTCCAGGCCATCGAGTACCGCGACAACGGCCACCAGAACGTCGATGGCTGGATTCAGACAAGCCGCACCAATCTCCACACCAAATCAGCCGAACGACTCGCCGATGCCGCAGTCGCCATGACTTCCCAGGACTGGCACAACACAGTCATGAGCTCTGGCTCACATGAATGCGCTACAAATACCGGAGAAGGATAGGAAGACCTGACCAACAAGGATGATCAGGCCGTCAGGCCTGCGCTGCTATAGGATGCACAACCGGTGGAGTAGCAGCCGCCAATCGGTGAGGCGGGGGTCCGCCTCCTAATTTGCGGATAAGGAGGAGACCGAAGTGACCGCTTTCCTCCGGGACGTCATCGACATTCCCCGGCAAGCCGGGGACGAGGATTACGTACTGCGGCTGACGGACAGCGTCGATGACCGGGCCGTGGCCCAGACCGTCGCCGACTACGTCGTCACTGACGCGCTGGCCGCCGCGTTCGACCAAGCGCTGGGGCTGGTCGCTGAGTCCGTCACCTCGGGCATCAGCCGGGGTGCGTTCCTGACTGGTTCGTTCGGGTCGGGCAAGAGCCACTTCATGGCCGTGCTCTACGCGCTGCTGCGGCACAATCCGGCGGCCCGAGCTAAGGCCGAGCTTCAGCCGGTGATCGCCAGGCACGACGATGTGCTGCGGGACCGTAACGTGCTGCCCCTGGCTTATCACCTGCTCGGTGCGCGCTCGCTGGAGCAGGCACTCTTCGACGGCTACCTGCGGCAGATCAATCAGCGTCACCCGGGCGCGCCGTTGCCAGCGTTGCATCAGTCGGACGGCATCCTGGCCGATTCCGACCGGCTGCGCGATGCGTACGGCGACGAGAAGTTCTTCGCCGAGCTGAACGGCGGGGCAGGCGGCGATTCCTCCGATCCGTGGGCGGCGGTGCTCGGCAGCGGCAGCTGGAACGCGCAGACGTATGCGGCCGCTCGGGCGGCGGGGCCAGGCACCCAGCAGCGTCAGCTTTTGGTTACGGCACTGGTGGCGCATTTTTTTAACGCCTATACCAGACAAGCGGAGTTTGTCGATCTCGATACTGGCCTGGCCGCCATCGCGACGCACGCCAAGGGGCTCGGCTACGACGCGGTCACCTTGTTCCTGGACGAGCTGGTGCTGTGGCTCGCGTTCTCTGTTCAGAACCGGGAGTTCTTCTCGCGCGAAGCGCAGAAGCTAACCAAGCTGGTCGAGGCCGGGGCCGGCGGCCGGGCGATCCCGCTGATCTCGTTCATTGCCCGGCAGATGGATCTGCGGCAGTGGCTAGCCGATGCGGGAGCCAGCGGCGCGGAGCAGGAGGCCCTTGATCGTGCGTTCAAGCACCAGGAGGGCCGGTTTACGCCGATAGTCCTCGGTGATAACAACTTGCCGTACGTGGCCAACCGGCGGCTGCTCGGCCGGAATCCGGCCAACCCGCGCGCGGACCAGGACCTGGCCGACGCCTTCACCCGGCTCGACCGTCGCCCGGACGTCTGGGACGTTCTGCTGGACGGCATGAATACCGATGAGCGGCATCGCGGTGCCGACGAGGCGGCGTTCCGGCTGACCTACCCGTTCTCGCCTGCCCTGATCTCTACCTTGCGAAGCCTGTCAGGGGTCATGCAACGCGAGCGGACCGCGCTCAAGGTCATGCAGCGGATGCTGGTCGACCGGCGGGAGACGCTGACCGTCGATGATGTGATCCCGGTCGGCGACTCGTTCGACTACATCGTGGAAGGCCAGCAGCCGCTGGACACCCAGGCGGCCGGGCTGTTCCGCTCGGCGGCCGCGCTGTACCGGGAGAAGCTGCGGCCGCTGCTGCTGGTCAAGTACGGGCTCACCGAGGCTGATACCGCTGACTCCGCTGCGCTGCCGGCCGGCTTCAGGCTGACGACCGGCTGGTCAAGTCGTTGCTGCTGTCGGCGGTGGCGCCCAACGTGCCCGCGCTCAAGGAGATCACCGCTAGCCGACTGGCCTCGCTGAACCACGGCTCGATCCGCTCGCCGCTGCCCGGCCAGGAAGCGTCGACGGTGCTCGGCAAGGTCAGGGAATGGGCGGTGCAGGTTCCCGAGATTCACGTCGCCGCCAGACCACTCGAACCCGATCATCCGGGTGCACCTGGCCGACGTCGACTACGAGACGATCGTGGAACGGGCGCGCGGTGAGGACAACGACGGCCGACGGCGCGAACTGATCAAGGAGCTGGTCCGCGACGCGCTCGGGGTCCGCGCCGGCGCTGATCTATCCGGCGCGATCACTCATCAGGTGATCTGGCGCGGCTCGCGCCGCGAGGTCGACCTGATGTTCGGCAACGTCCGCGATTCCGGCTGGCTGCCTCAGGACCACTTCCTGGCCCGGACTGGGACCTGGCGGTTCATCATCGACTTCCCGTTCGACCAGCCGGGGCATTCCGGTGCGGAAGACCACTCCCGGCTCGACCAGTTGCTGGCGGGCGGGCTGCGCAGCCAGACGATCGTGTGGCTGCCGAGGTTCCTCGCTGGCGAGCGGATCGCGGAGGTGCGGCGGCTGGTCATCTTGGACTGGCTGCTCGGCGGGCCTGGCGAGCGCTGGACCGGCTACGCCGACCATCTCTCCGAGGCGGACCGGGTGCAGGCACGTGCGATCCTGGAGAGCCAGCGGACCGGGCTGCGAGAAAAGCTGCGCCGCGCGATCCAGGAAGCCTACGGCGCGGCCGCGCCCACTCCGGGCAACCTCGCGCCAGGCAACGCGGACGAGCGAGCCCTGGTCAGTCTGCACTCCGGGTTCTCGCCGGCGGCGCCGGTCGGGGCCGACCTTGGCGCGGCTTTCGGGAACCTGGTCGACCAGGCCTTCTCGGCGATCTACCCGGCCCATCCGAGGTTCGAGCCATCTGATGTCGAGGTGACGGTGCGGGACCTGTCCGCCGTCTACGCCAACGTCGTCCGGGCGGTCGCCGACCCGGAGGGACGGGTCAAGTTCGAGGGCGACATCGCGGCGGTGCGGCGGGTCGCCGGGCCGCTCGGCGTCGGCACGGCGGGGGAGACGGTCTTCCTGTTCGGCGATGACCGGTTCTCGCCGTGGAGCATGGAGT
Organism: uncultured Actinomycetota bacterium; assembly: GCA_963737865.1. GTDB lineage: Bacteria > Actinomycetota > Actinomycetes > Streptosporangiales > Streptosporangiaceae > Chersky-822. The sequence goes on from CAVTUG010000005.1 coordinate 21,150, forward strand.
TCGCGAAGGCCGGCGCCAAGTCCGGTCTCCAGCTCGCCGATCCCGTGCCAGCCGAACGGGTGCGCGAGTGGATCCGGGCCCTTGAGCCGGCCGGGGGCTGCGCCCCGAGGTTGAGGACCTGGTCATCCTGGCCTGGGCGGCGCTGGCGCAGCGGGCCTGGTTCCAGTTCGGCAGCCCGATCCAGCCGACGCCCAAGCCAGGCCAGGTCCGCCCCGGAATGGAGTTGCGGCCGGAGCCGCTGCCGCTGCCGGCCGAATGGAAGACCGCTACTTCCAGAGCCGAGCGGATCTTCGGCGCCCACATCAACCCGTACCTGACCGCCTCGGGCGTGACCGAACTGGCCGAGGCTCTCAGCGAGAGGGCCAGCGACCGGGCCGATGTCGCGGCGAAGCTCTACCTGGCCGTTGATGAGGCCTACCGGCATCTGAGTCTCCCTGCCACCCAATCCGGCCGGCTCAGCACAGCCAAAGCCTGCGCCGATCTCACCGAATCCCTTCGCCGCGCTCCTGACCGGCTGAGCCGGATCCGCGCGCTGGCCCAGGCCCAGCTCCCCGGCACCGAGGCGGCCGCAGCCAAGTCGCTGAGCCAGGCATCCAGGGTTGCCGCCGCCCTCGACGAGTTCCGCTGGGAGCGCCTGTCACCGCTGCGAACGGCCGCCGACCGCGGCGACGAGCGCGGACGGGCCGCGAAAGCCATCCTCGACCGGCTCGCAAAAGCCGTGGTCGCGGACGAGTTCGCTGAGGCGCTGCCTCCGGTGCTGGAACGGACCGACCAGGCCATCTTCGACTGGCTCGCTGCAGGGCAGCCGGATCGATCGGGCCCGGAATCTCGTCATCAGGCTGAAAATTTTGCGGAGGTCGCTGGCTCGGCACCCGAGACTGGTCGCGCCGTCCGCCGGCCAGGACAACGCGCCGACGGCGTGCTCAGCGAGCTACGGTCGTTCCTCGATAGCCACACTGATCGTGACGTCGTCGTCGAGTGGCGGATCAAGGAATGACCGCTCCGCTGTCGGTCGCGACCATCCCGGTGATCCGAGCCATGCTCGACGTCGCAGGCCGCAAGAAGTACCTCGGCGGCGTGCTCGGCGTCCGGGCTCGCCCGGAGTGGCCAGGGCCTGCAGAGTTCAGCCACGGCGGTACCACGGTGCGGATCGCGCCGTGCGAGTCGACGCTCGCCGTACGGGAGGTGCTCGCTTCCCGGGACCGCCACCAGTGGCTGGTCGTGCTGACCGACCGGGATGACGCCGACCTCGGTGCGGGCATCCGGGCGCACCTGGTGGGGAACCGCCTGCTCACTCCCGATCCATGGGAAGCGGTTAGGCAGCGGTTCGCGGCCAGCGCCCTTGATGCGTCCCTGACGGGCGGGGAGAACCATCGGGACGTCGCGACTGGCCTGCTGGCCGTGATGCCGGCCGGCGGCTGGCCGCCGGCCCCGGCGGAGTTTTGACCAGGGACCACGCGATGGGATCGGTCGCGCAAGACCGGCTGGCCTTCCCCGAGTCCGTCGTCGACCTCGCCAGCGTCCTGCTCTGGACGGCCGACCCCGAATTGGCGGTGCTGATCGGCAACCTGCGCGAGGATGCGGGAAGTGCGCTCACCGACGCGGTGCTCGACTGGATCGCTGACCGATGCGGCACGGTCTCCGCTCCGGCCCGGCACCTGCTCAACACCGGAACCGGACGGGACGCGGTGCCGCTCGGCCTGGTCGGCGGAGTGCTGGCGCGCGCGGTCGCGGTCGGCGATGCGGAGCGGGCCAGGATCGGCCGGGAAGGACTGATCAGGCTCGAACCGCGCATTGGACGCTCGTCCGTTCCGGGGCGGGTCCTGGAGGTCTGGTCGGCGGAGTGCGAGAGCACGATCCTGGGGCTGCACAACGACCTGACCCGGCGGCGTCAGGCCGAAGCGCTGCTGAGGCGAGCCGATGAGCTGGTCGCCGAGGCGCAGGCCGAGGCCCTGGCCGACGACTCCGACTGGCTGCGCGGCGGGCTGAGCCGACGGTTTGCTGCACTGGCCGAAGCGCTGCGGCGGGCGTTCGCTGGTCGCGCCGACCAGCATGCGGACAGGCCTGACGAGCCGTGGATCGATTCGGCTGATCTCGACGCCATCGAGGAAGCCTGGAGCCAGGTCGCCGCCCACCACCTCGCCACCAGGGACGATCATCGGCTGGGGCCGTTCCACGCCGCCGTCCGGCTGGCCCGGTTCCTCGGCCCCGGTTCGGTCGTTCCGTCCGAGGTCGCCGTGGGCGCGCGGATGGCCGAGCTGATCGCCCGGCACGTCCGGCACGACGCCTGGGCCGACTCGGCGGTCAACGACGCTGCGGCCGGGGTAACCGACGCGGCGCTCAGCGCGGGGCTGACCGCTGTGCTGGCGGCGGCCTCGACGCGGCGGTCCTCGCACGACGCAGCGTTCGCTCAGGCGCTGGCCCGGTATACGGAGCAGGACGGACAGAACTCGGCGCTCCTCGGCGGGTGGCACATCGAGGACGTGCTCCGCCAGGCGGTCTTCCCCGTCGCGGCTAGCACTCCGGTGCTTCTCCTGGTACTCGACGGTATGGCGGTCAGCACCGCCGTCGAAGTCGTCGCCAGCGTGCTCGACCGCGCGTCGGAAGGCTGGGCCGAGGCGGTACTGCCCGGCACTCAGGGTCGGGCCGCCGCGCTCGCGACGCTGCCGACGCTGACCGAGGTCAGCCGGGCCTGCCTGCTGACCGGTCGGCTCGTCGTCGGCGGCCAGGACGTCGAGCGGGCCGGGACGAAGAGCTCTGCCGCAGCCACAACATCAGTACCGTCAGGCTGGCCCATAAGGCTTCGCTGGACACGTCACAACCCGGCGAGGCGCTGTCCGCTGAACTCGTGGCGGCGATCGCTGACACCGGCCGGGCCGATCTTGTGACATGCGTGCTCAACACGATCGACGACGCCCTCGATCGATCCGACCCCGGCGGGACCGACTGGACCGACTCGGCCGTCCGGCACCTCCGCCCGCTACTCGACCACGCGCGTCGCGCCGGCCGGGTCGTGATCATGACCGCCGATCATGGCCATGTGATTGAGCGGCGTCAGGGAACCCAGCGTTCCTATCCCGACATCACCAGCGGCCGATCGCGGGCCGGTCACCCGTCGGCGGCCGACGGCGAGGTGCTGGTGACCGGGGAGCGGGTGCTGCTCCCGGTCGTCGGCGGGCCGGCGGTGCTCGCAGTGGACGAGCGGGTCAGGTTCGGTCCGCTCAAGGCCGGCTATCACGGCGGGGCTAGCCCGGCCGAGGCAATCGTGCCGGTGGCGGTCCTGGTCGACGGCTCGCCGCCGGAAGGCAGCGGGCTCGGGCTGGCGTCGCCGCAAGAGCCGGCCTGGTGGATCGACCCGGTCGTGAGCCGGTCGCTGCCCGGCGGACCGGGCCGAGGCGCTCGCGGCAGCCACGCGGCCGCAGCGGCCAGGCCCGCGAGCGCCGACTCCCGGCTGCGTAGCGCTCCGGGCGATGCGCCGACTTTGTTCGACGCGCCCGGACCCGCTCCCGAGCCCAACCCCGTCGATTCCCGTGCCCGCGACCAAGCTGGGCAGGTCATCAGCTCGGTCGTCTACGCGGCCCAGCGCAAGATCTCAGGACGGCTCTCGGTCTCTGACGACAAGGTCGCTGACTTGCTCACGGCGTTGCTTGACGCTCCTGATCTCCGGCTTAGCCCGGCCCAGTCAGCGCTTGTGCTCGCCGTGCCGCAGCAATCGCTGCGCGGCGCGACCCTGCACGTGCAGCGGCTGCTGAATATCGAGGGCTACCCGGTGCTGCGGATCGACGCGGACGGCGCGACCGTCATTCTCGATGAGTCACTTCTGCGCGAGCAGTTCGGCCTCCGGCCATGACTGCGTCGGCTTCGCTGCCCTCGCCGCGACGGCGACGCGAGGTCATCGACGCGCTGCGGCGGGGAACCGTGCCGGTCAGCGGCCTGGACCAGCTTGCCGTCCGGCTTGACCAGTTCCTGCCAGCGCTCGACGCCGATCTCGAGGCCGTCGCTGGCGGCGGCTCGGCGTTCAAGGCGATCCGGGGCGAGTACGGCGCGGGCAAGACCTTCTTCACCCGGTTCCTGGCCGAGCGGGCACTCCGCCAGGGCTTCGCCGCAGCGGAAGTCCAGATCTCCGAGACACAGACGCCGCTGCATCGTCTGGAGACCGTGTACCGGCGGATCACCGAGTCGCTGCGGACGGCGAGTTACCCGCCAAGCGCGTTCCGGCCAGTGCTGGACTCGTGGCTGTTCACCCTGGAGTCTGACGCGACGGCGGCCGACCCCTCGCTCGCCGACGCCGATCATGCGGCTGTCCAGGCGGCTGCCGTTGCGCTGCTTGACCGAAGGCTTGAGACCGTGACCCGCCAGACGCCCGCGTTCGCGCAGGCGCTGCGTGCCTATGAAGCGGCGCAGAGCCGTCACGATGTCGCGGTCGCCGATGCCCTCGCGGCCTGGCTGGGCGGGCAGCCCAACGTCGCTGCGTCCGCGCGCCGGGGCGCTGGGATCCGGGGCGACCTCGACCATTTCGGGGCGATGGGCTTCCTCCAGGCACTTCTCGTCGTGCTCCGAGACTCCGGGCATCCTGGTCTGGTGCTGGTCCTGGACGAGGTCGAGACGCTGCAGCGGGTTCGCGGCGACGTCCGGGACAAGGCACTGAATGCGCTCCGTCAGCTGATTGACGAGATCGACTCTGGCCGCTATCCGGGATTGTTCCTCGTGATTACCGGGACACCGCCCTTCTACGACGGGCCGAGCGGCATGTCCAGGCTGGCGCCGCTGGCTCAGCGGCTCGCTACTGACTTCAGCACCGACCCTCGGTTCGATAACCCGCGAGCCGTGCAGCTTCGCCTCGCTGGCTTCGACCGGCCCGCGCTGTGCGAGCTTGGCGAGAAGGTCAGGGATCTGTATGCCGCCGGTGCCGACCAGCCGGAGCGTTTGCTTTCCACGGTCGATAATGTCTTTGTCTCTGAGCTGGCTGCTGCGGTGACGGGGTCGCTGGGCGGCAAGGTGGGCGTGGCGCCGAGGATCTTCCTGAAGAAGCTGGTCGGGGATGTGCTTGACCGCGTCGACCAGTTCCCTGACTTTGATCCGCGAAAGCACTACGCGCTCACGCTGACCTCAGCCGAACTGTCCGAGGAAGAGCGAAGTGCCGCCGCAGTCGGCGCCCCAGGGCCGCGCCGGGCCGCTGATATCGACCTTGACCTGCCGTGACCCGCAGCGGACTGGACCAGCTGCATCCGGTCGTCACCCATCACCTGGTCAACACGCTGGGCTGGAAGGAGCTGCGGCCGTTCCAGGATGAGGCAGTGAGCCCGGTGCTCGACGGGCTGGATGCGCTCCTCCTCGCGCCGACCGCCGGAGGCAAGACCGAGGCGGCAATGTTCCCGCTGCTGACCGCGATGGAGGCCGGCCGCTGGGACGCGCCGTCGGTGCTCTATCTCGCCCCGCTCAAGGCCTTGCTGAACAATCTGCTGCCCCGGCTGGAGGAGTATGCGGGCTGGCTCGGCCGCCGGGCCGCGATCTGGCATGGCGATGTGACGACGGCGTCGCGGCAGCGCCTGCTGCGTCAGCCGCCCGACATTCTGCTGACCACTCCCGAATCGCTCGAAGCGATGCTGATCAGCGTCAAGGTCGATCCATCACGGCTCTTCGGGTCGGTGCGTGCGGTCGTCGTCGACGAAGTCCACGCATTCGGCTCGGACGACCGGGGCTGGCATCTGCTCGCCGTTCTAGAGCGGATAAGTCGGCTGGCTGGCCGACCGATCCAGCGGATCGGGCTGTCGGCCACCATCGGCAACCCGCAGGAATTGCTGGCCTGGCTTCAGGGGTCCGGGCGCGGAGTCCGCGCGGCGACCGTCGTCGCGCCGGAGCTGCCGGTGCCGTCTACGGAGGGCCGGGCCAGGGCGCGCGTGGTGCCGGCCGATGTGGAGCTCGACTACGTCGGATCGGTGAATAATGCGGCGCACGTCATCGCCTCTCTGCATCGCGGGGAGAAGCGGCTGGTGTTCTGCGATTCTCGCGCGCTCGTTGAGGAGCTCGGCACGGCGCTGAGACTCGCGGGCGTGTCGGTATTCCTGTCCCATGCGTCGCTGTCGGCTGACGAGCGGCGGCGGTCCGAGCAGGCGTTCGCTGAGGCCCGGGATTGCGTGATCGTCGCGACCTCGACGCTGGAGTTGGGCATTGACGTCGGCGACCTCGATCGGGTGATCCAGGTCGGCTGCCCGGCCACGGTCGCTGCCTTCCTCCAGCGCCTGGGCCGAACCGGCAGGCGTCCAGGGACTACGCGGAACTGCCTGCTGCTGGCACTGTCCGGAGGATCGCTGGCATGGTCGGCCGGGCTGCTGCATCTGTGGAGCCAGAGGTACGTCGAATCGGTGGTCCCGCCGCCCGAGCCGAGGCACATCGTCGCCCAGCAGTTGCTCGCCGTCTGCCTCCAGAAACACCGGATCGGCCGGCGATTGTGGACGCAGGAGTGGAATGGCCTGCCGCCCTTCGACGACAGTGCCGGACCGGTCATGGCCTACCTGGCTGAGAACGGCTTCGTTGACCAGGACGGTGAGCTGGTCTTCATCGGCCCAGCGGCCGAGCTGACGTTCGGTCGGCGCCACTTCATGGGGATGACCGCCGCGTTCACCGCGCCGCCGCAGTTCACCGTCATCTCGGGACGGGACGAGATCGGCCGGACCGATCCGATGCTGCTCACCGAGCGGGTCGAGGGACCACGCCTCATCCTGCTGGCTGGCCGGAGCTGGAAGGTCAACTGGATTGACTGGAAGCGCCAGCGCTGTTTCGTCGAGCCGGCCGAGAGCGGCGGCAAGGCGTTGTGGCTCACCAGCGGCTTTGCCGGTGCCAGCTTCGCGCTTACCCGCGCGGTTCGCGACGTGCTTCTCGGGACTGATCCCGAGGTCCTCATGACCGACAGGGCTCGACGGGCGCTCGCCGATGAAAGGGACGATGAGCGAGCGACGCTGCACCCGGCTGGGACCGTTATCGTCCGGGAGGGCGATGATGTCCGCTGGTGGACCTGGGCAGGCTTGAAGGCAAATGCCACGCTCGCGGCCACGCTGTCTGATCTGGTGGACCCCGACCAGCGGTTCACGGACACCTACATCCGGATGCGCTCGGACCTCACGCTTGCGGTGTGGAAGCTGGCCGTAGCCGACGCAGCCGAGCGCTTGTGCCTGCCGGAGGTTGATGACGACGCCGTCACTGGCTTGAAGTTCAGCGAAGCGCTCCCAGAACGGCTGGCAGTCGCGACGCTGGCGGCCCGTCTGGCCGACCTGCCGTCAGCCGAGACCGTGCTCGCTCAGCCGGTTCGCTTTTCATTCGGCCACTCCTGATCAGCTGGATGCCGCTAGTTCGGCTGACTACCAGTGCAGGGCCTGGTACTCGACCATGTCGTCACCGTGAAGCTGCTTCGATGCATTTCCGATCCGGACCCAGAACTCGGATGGGCCCCGTCCGCCTTCGGCTGGCTTAGCGAATACGGGGCGGCCTGACGCTGCGACGGATACAACGCACACATCCCGGCCTTCAAAGGGCTCGAATCTGATCCTCGCCAGCCCGGCCGTCTGGATGGACAAGGCGTTGTCGAGGAGTTGGCGCAAGTAGAGCTCGTATCCGTCCTTGCTGCCCTTGTCGCCGAGGCTACGGAAGTCGTGGTCTAGCCCGACGGCGTGGCCATTGTCATCGACACCGATCAGCAGTGTGCCGCCTTCGGCATTGAGCAGCGCGCACACTGTCTTGACAATGACATGCTCCATCTTCTTGTCGACTGACGCGGCGCGGACGTTCCAGCGGGCGGTTGACTTGAACTCCAGCGTCTGCGACTCGCCCGCAGCGACCAGGTCGGCGATGGTTACGTGGGGTGCGGGTTGCCTGTTGTCGTCAGACAGGCGCGCGAATCCGTCTCGAGTAACGCGGGCGATGAGCTGCCGCCTTCGTTCGAGGAACGTCGGGTAATCGAGCTGCTCCCAGCCCACGGGGAGAGCATGCCAGTAGATCTGTCTCTTGAGGCGCTCAGGCTCCAGCTTCTCGGCCATAACTGGCCAGTAGTTTCTAGGGCTCTCGGCCCCGATGCTTGCGTTGTCTGGCCAGTCGACGAAATGCCATGTTCGCGATCGCGTTGACCTGCCGGGTATTAGTGACCTGCTGGGATGCCAGATACGCCTTCGGGAACAGGTGATGCCGTTCGATCGACCGTGGCGAGGTCACGTTGGGGTCGAGGAGGTCCTTGACCCGCATGTTGCTGAAAAGGAGCTCGGCGTCCAGGAGGTTCAGCGCGGCCCAGTACGCGGACAGCGCCGGAGACCTCGACGACGACGTGTCGAGCCGGTTCGGCAGCGAGATCTCCCAGTAGTCGCCCGTGAAGTTCGCTCGGACTATACGATCGAGCTCGGCGCAGAACGCATCGCCGTCTGGCACGTCCTTGCTGCTCAGACCGGGTTCAGGTCCGCCTCAAGCTGGCTCTCAGGTGAGGAGGTGTACCGGCCGGTGGTGTGCGCCATGAAGAACCACCGGCTGATGACGCCGCGCAGCGTTCTGAGGTCCAGCCCGAAATCGCATCTGCCGATCAGCCACAGCGCGTAGGTGAAGATCACCGCGTTCTCAGAAGTGATCATCCTGCGGCTGCGGAACCCGGTCGCCGGTCAGGCACTTGAGGAACTCGTGCCAGTTCGACAGGTCTAGGACGTGCTCCTGGGCCTCCCGCAGCCGCTCGAACTGTGCTTCTCGCTGCTGCGGGCTGACCTGGCCCGTCTCAAGATCCTTGCCGCGGAGCAGGCTGTAGACATGCTGCAGCCGGCCCCGCCGGAAGGCCAGGCCCGACGCCGACCCGGAGCAGCTGGTCGGGGCCGGGTCAATGAACGGGTTCTTGGGCGAGGCCCGGAAACTCTCGGGTCGACGGCCGTCGCGGCAGAACTGCTCCAGCTCGCGCCGCCCCTTCTCCCAGTGCACCGACATCAGCGTCAGGATGAAATCGGCCTGATTGAGCTGGACGCCCTCGGAGTTGATCCGCACGAAGATGTCGGCGACCTGCTCCTCGTTCGCACCGGTACCCAGCTCGATGACCTGGAAGCGGAAGTCCCGCAGGTCGCGGACCCGGTCGATCCGCTCTTCCAGGCGGTCCTGCTCGGCGTCGTCGAGCTCACGCCCCGCGGCTCTCCGCCAGGCGCTGCAGGAACCCGCGGACCGTCGATTTGTAGCCCTCGTCCCACAGCGCCGTGATGTCAGGTACGAACTCCGGGTCGCGCTCGATCGCGGCGTCAGTGACCTCAAAGGTCTCGTCAGCTGGGCGGAACCCGATCCTGATCCGGCGCTCCTCGAAGGTCTTCGTCAGAACTGGCGGAGCCTGTCAAGACTGCGAAGAGCGACGTAAGCCGCTGCTGCCCGTCGACGATCAGGAGCTTGGCGACCTTCTCGCTGGTCCCGAGGCCGACCTGCCGAGTCCCGACCTCGGCGCCCGTTTCCCAGAACATCAGCGTCCCGATCGGATACCCCCGGTACATGGAGTCGAACAGGTCCCGGGTCTTGGCTGCAGACCACACGAACGGCCGCTGAATGTCGGGCAGCGCGATGTTGCCGTGCTTGATGTCCTCGATCAGGTGGGTCAGCGTGTAGCCGGTGTCCCGGTACAAGGTCGGACTCATGCGGGCGGCTCCCTCTGCGTTGTCGAGCGCGAACATGACTGAGCCCGAGTATTACCGAACAGTCCCCAAGGAATGGGCGAACCCGAACTCCTGCAAAGATTCCTAAGCCCCAGGCCCGAGGAGGAGGCCCTCCGTGGTGCGCTCGCCGTCATCCATAAATTCCATTGTGGGTCCTTCCGTTGCGAGGCAGACGTGTATTGGCGCGGGGAGATTGAGCAGATCTTGGTCGCGAATGTCGCGAGCCTGAGCCGCCGCGCTAGGCGGCTGGGTTACGGAGTTGCTTGAGCTGGTCGAGATAGCCGGTGGCGTCGGGGTCGGCGGGGTACCGGTCGCTGAGGATGGTGGCCAGTTCGCCCGAGACCAATGGTGGCCAGTTCGCCCGAGACCAATGGTGGCCAGTTCGCCCGAGACCATGAGCAGGATCCGCAGGCCGTCCGGGCTCGCGTCGTCGACCGAGGGAGAGCGGAGCCGGGTGAGGATTTCCAGGGTGTCCATTCCGGTGCCTGCGACCAGTTCGGCGTCGGCGTCGCGGTGGGCGGTGACGGGCCAGATCGCGGCGGTGACGGTGCCGAAGGTGTGGGCGATGATCGGCTTGTAGAAGTCATCCGGGCAGGAGGTGCCGCTTTCCCAGGCGTGGACCCGGCGCAGTAGCGAGTCCGTGGCGGGCAGCTCGGAGGGGGCGTGGGCGCGCAGGGCGGCGATGAACTGGGGCTTGTTCCAGCCACGGGCTTCGCGTTCCTCGGTGATCCGCCGCGCCCAGGCCGGCTTGTCGTTCATCGCAGTCCTCTGTCTTTCCGCTGAGGCATTGCCATCTCAGTTTCCGGCTGCGGCGCGCGTCCGTGAAGGGTGCGCAGGGGTGACGAGCGAACGTCATTCCTCAACATTCTTACGCTCGCCTGTCGCACAACGGACTCGCAGTCGCCTTGTCCCCTGAAGGACTGCCAGAACTCCAGGCACGCGCCGGGCGAATCCGAAACGACGAGCAGGCCGGCACGATCAGGCAGTACCTGATGGCCGCTCGCGGAGCGGGCTACTCCTGGGAGGCCATCGGGCGCGCTGGGTGGGTTTCGTTGCGCAAGTCAGGCGGGGTTACTGGCAAGACGCCAGGTGAGGTTGCCTACGACCTTTTTCTATCGCCTGCGAAGTTCATTCACATATATCCGGCAATCGAAGCGATGTGAGTTGTTGCAATCGAGTGGATTGTAGCCATAATCGGGGAGAATGACGCCAGAAAGACCGTAGACTCCGCCGCATGCTCGTATCTGCGGGGACTAGCCGACAGCACAGGTCGCCGCTCATGGCGAACTCCTGCCACGATCCGGGGGGTTTGTTGCTGCTCCATCTCATCAAGCCCGTGTAGTGAGGCTATGACGTGCGTGCCGTTCTCAAGTATGCGCTTTCGCTTTCGCTCGCCGTTGTCGCGTGCCTGGTAGTTCTGGCTCCAGCCGTCTTCGGACGCGCGCTAGCAGATCAGGCTCCGCAAGTAGCGACGGCAACCACCCAAGATCTTCTTGACCCCGAGCCTGGGCTATCGCTCATCTGGCACGGCAAGCCGGTGTCGGCACTTCCATTTCGGATCCGGCTTCTCGACCAGGCATCTCCGCTGGCATACAGTCTGGATATCCGGCGGAAGCCTGCGTACGGTGACTCATGGACGGGTATTTCACTGGGTCGTCCTGCGCATGGAGAGGACCGCAGCCTGTCGAGCATCGGAATCGCTAATCCGCTGATCGCCGAGGCCATCGCTAGAGGAGACGTTCCGTCTGGCAAGCCGGCTGCACCCGCTAAGACCAACGAGGAACTTGCTGCTCGTCAGATCGCCATCTGGGCGTCAACCAACAACATAAGACTCACATCGAAGACGGTCCCGAATGCCGCACTGCGTGCTCGCGCTCGGCGGTTGCTCGCCGGTGCCAATGGTATCGAGGTCCCGCTGCAAGCAGCTCAGCATTCCGTTCAGATCTTTGTTCGGGACACCACTGCAAATACCGTCCAGCTTGCCGTGACGATCGGAATTGATCCCAATACGCACTTGTCGACTGTTCAAAATATTGACTTGTATCTGGACGGAGTGCGCTGTCCGATCCGTACTCAGGCGCTGACACATATCGTGCGACGGCGCGATGGCACCTATCACGCCGGTCGGCCGATTCCGCTCGATCCGAAAACTCATTCGGAAGAAGTCGCCGAAGTTGATCTCGAACGCAACACCAAGGTCGTAGACGCTACTGCGGACTGGGTCAACGTCATCTCTGCGCCCGGACTCGTTATGGCTGGCGTGAATGCTGCTCCGCCCCTTGTCACAGCAGAACCCGCAGTGCTGAATTTCATATCTTCAACTCGCCTGAACCCTTCCGACTACACGAGTCCGGAGCAGTTGCTAAACAACGCGGGAACGGCGTTTCTGACGACATTGCATGGATGGCTAGTGTGGGTAGTGCTTCTGCTAGGCCTGTACTTCCTTTCCCGCGCCGGACGAGTCATTGACATGGCCGTAGCTACTACCTGTCGGCTACTTCGACGGAAGCCGAAGGAGGCCGCTCAACCGATGGTGAGTCCTGCGACAGTCGAAGTGGAAGCGACAACCGAAGAAAGAGCTATACGGGCCGGCCTTTTAGCGTTGAATCTCACGAAGCCAGACGATGTAGTCGTTCAGGTCTTGCAAATGGCGCGACACGGTATTCTCGGAAATGCTCCTGCGCGAGTGCGGCTCACTCGTAGATCTGGACATAGTGGCTGACAGGTACAGAACAGGCTCGGGTGGATATGTCACGAGCCGCCGAACTGGAAGCGGAGCATTAGCCATACCAACTGTCACACTCCGCCAGCATCATGTAGCCACTGTCGACCCGAGAGAGCCGTCATGGAACCCGACCAATTACGAGACGGTGACGTTCAGGAATTGCTCGACCCCGAGTACTAGCTAGTCTTCGCTCTCGACTGGCCGAGCGGCAGCAACGTAGCCGAGGCCGCTCTGGCCGTAGCTCCGCCGACTATCCCGCGCGACAGGGCAAGCTTCCACGCTCAGCAGGTACTCGGCTGCGCCGACATCTATGCCCGCGAGCATGCGACCCGCATCGTCCTCTTCTCCGACCTGACCCGAATGTTCGCAACGGCGAGGACCTCATGGGGCCAGCCTCCGCCGCAGGCCGAGTATCACAATCGAAGGCGCTGAAGCACTTGGTGCATGTCCTCGTAGGTATCCCGGACGTTCGGGCGTCCCAGCCGGTGTCGCTCCGCCCGGGCGGCGCCGGTGTGGATGGCGCGGTAGTACAAGGTTCTGCGTAGTGCGCTGGGGGTCGAGGCGGGCGGCCCGTAGGTCTCCCAGAAGGCGTCTCGTTCGGTACCTGGCCGCAGGCCCGCCAGGAAGATCGCCCAGTCGAATGCGGGGTCGCCCCAGGAGGCCCGGTCATAGTCGAGCACGCCGCAGATCGTCGGTTCTGGCTCGCCGGGCGTGATCATCACGTTGGCGTGCCAGAGGTCGCCGTGCAGCAGTCTCGGTTCGGTGATCTCGTCGAGTATGTCGCTGTCCCGGTCCGCCTTCGCCGCGACCTCGCGTACGTCTGCCGCGTCGAGCCCGGCTGCGTCAAGATCCGTGGCGATCTCGTCCAGGTAGGCGATGATGGCCTCGCGCCAAGTGGCGAAAGCCGGATTAGCGATCCTGCCGAACCGGCTGCCGCGTACTGCCTGGATACTGGCAGTAATCGAGCCTAGCTGGCGGTAGAACGATGCCCACTGGTGGCGAGGGTAGTCCGATAGCCCGTCTGGGGCCGGGACGCCGGGAAGCATCGTCTGGAACAGGTAGTCTCGCCCGATTATCGCGTGCGTGAAGTCAACCGCCAGTGTGCGCGGCAGCATCGGGATGATCGGCGCGAGGTACGGGACGGTCGCGTACTCGTTGCGCATGAGCTGGTGCTCATAGCGGGACTGCCGCGATGGGGCGGGTGCCACCCGCAAGACGACTGGCTGTTCCGCGCCGATGTCCAAGCGGTATGTGCTGTTGTACGATCCCAGGCCAAGCTCGACGGCTGACTCAGCGCAGGTTTCGTGACCGAACGAGGCTTGGCACAGTGCCTCGATCTGGTCGAAGGTAAGCGGCTGCTGGAACGCAGCTGGGCTTCGCTCTGCTGCCTGAAGATCCATGGCTACCTCCGGCCTGGCCGGTACTGCGGGACCTGGTGATCGGGTCAGGTCCGGGAGTGTGGGCAGAGCGCGCTGGCAGAGTCGTTGGGGTCTGGTATCTGCGACATGATCGCGTTGCCGTCGGGGTCGTCGGGGCGCGTCCAGTTAATCGCGAAGGTGCGGGTTCGCCACAGGAATTTCGTGGTGACCCAGAAGGAGGTGACTAGTATCCGACTGCGGGGCAGCCAGCATGCGGGCGTGCGGAAGGGGATGCGGATCTCTGCGTTCTGTCCCGGACGCAGGGTAGCGCCGGCGATCCTGGGCGAGGAGCTAGTTACCAGGGGGCCGTCCGGCCTCGCCGGGACGTAGGTCACCGGACCGTTCTGGTACTCGAGTGCGTTGACAAGGCCCGCTTGCTCGCTGTTGGCGAGGATGCCGACGGCCTTAATGGTGACCGGGTACGGGCCGGTGTTCGTCAGGCTGACAATCAGCGCGCCATTCCTAGCTGGCTGCGGCGGGATGTCGAGCTGCCCGGTCATGTTCCCGAAGTTATTGACGATCCTGGTCTGGACAGAGCCCTGGATCGCCACCGCAACCTCGCCATAGGTCACCGGCTGATAAGTCGAGCCGAACGCCACCGCGGCAGCGAGTGCGGCGGCCACCAGCAGGCCGCAGGCGCCGAGAAGCCAGTATCGGCGAAGCCACGAAGTGCCCCTGGGGGAGTCGACGTCCGCCGGGCTCGATGTCGTCACGCTCATCTGCTGGCCCTATCCGTCGCGCAGAGCCTAACCGGAGGCCCGACCGAGTTGGGCGAGGTGGGCTCGGGTGGCTGCGGACGAGAGGGCAGCTTCACGGATGCGGGTGAACGTGTCCTGGTGTCCTTGTCGGGCTCGTGCCACCATAGGCGGGCGCAGCCGCGCGAGACAAGCTCCTCTAGTCGCTGATCACGAACAGCCCTATGGGCATGTCGCCGTCGCCCTCTGACCGTCATAGCCAGTGCCAGGAGTACGGCGGTCTGAAGGACTGTGGTCATGACCAGGTGTCGGCAGCGGGGTTCCACCGCCGTGCCGTGGCTGTGCCGGTGATGGCGGGGTCTGCGAAGGTAATGACTGCCTGGATGACGTCGCTGAACTGGGCGGGGAGTCGGTCGTCGAGATATTGCCTTCGCCGCCATGCGTCCCAGCGTTGCTGGCCGATGGCGGCATACCCAGTAAGTACCTGGCCGAGCGGAGCGAGCGGGGTGGCGCGATGCCGGGCTACCTCGCCAATGGCGGTGCGGAGTTCGGTGCCGTCGGTCGGGTGGTGGCGGGACAGCAGGTAGATGTCGGCGTAGTCACGCCAGCGGGTGCTGGTGGTGCCTCTGCTGATGGCGGTGACGATCTTCTCGGCGTAGACCATGGCGAGCGGATAGCCGCGGATGGTGATCTGGCCGCCCAGGACGCGGGGAAGGAAACCTCCGCGGGTGCCGGGATGATGGGATCGCCGACGCTGACGTCGACGTGGAAGCGTGGTCGTGCGGTGGATAGTTGTGCGGTCATGGTGACGCGGGTGCCCGGGTAGCGGTCTTCGTCGCGGATCACCTCGGCAGTCGCGGTGCTCGTGTCGAACAGGACCCCGTCGTCCTGGCTTGTGGCGGCGATCTCTTTGACAGTGGTCAGGACGATGTCCGGGTTGTTGCTGATGGCCTTGGCCTGGAGGTCGACGTCGCGGGTGGGCCGTCGTTCCCCGAAGGCGGCGAGCAGGACACCGCCCTTAAGGACGAACTGCTCGGTGAACCTCGTCGCCGCCAGGCGGGCCAGGAAGCATTCCAGGACGTACAGCTGCATGAGTTCGTCAACCGGGCGGTGGTCCTGGCGCGCTTTCCTGCGCAGGTCGAGGTAGGTGCGTCCCGCTGTGGTCGAGCGTGTCGGCGAGGTCATAGCAAGACCTCCAGCGCCTGGCGCAACGGAGACTCGGCACGGGGGATGCGGGCGGCGAGGTCGATCAGCTTGGCGGGGCTGCGCCCGGGCTGGGCCAGCCATCGCCGCAGTGCCTCCCAGGCGATATCGCTGCCCTCCCGGTGGCGCAGCCGGACGACGTCGATGATCGAGCGCTCCGCCGAGTACAGGCCAACGGGCCGGCGGGCACCGACGTCCAGCAGGTCCCGACCCAGGTCGAAAGTGCGCAGGTCGAACTGATGCAGGCGGACCGGCGCCCGCAGCTTGGGACGGGTACTGCCTCGGGGGACGGCGACGTCTATCGCGGCCGGAATGACATCGCTTAGTCCGTGCCGAGCAAGCGCGGTCTCCAGGCACAATGTCCCGCGCGGCACCCGCTCGGCGATCTCGACCAGGTCGTCATCGGCTTGAGGCGCGTCAGCCCACCGGTAGACGCCGCCGCCCAGCGCAAGTACCTCGCCGGAATCACGCAGCCCGTATAGCCGCTTGTCACTGATGCCCGTCCTGCGCGCCTCGCCGTAGGTGAAGGTATCCCCTAGGAGGCGCCGCAGGCAGTCGACGGCTGGCTCCATGGAAGAAAACTATACCCACCTACCGATAACATGGGTACGATTTCCAGCCGCCAAGATGCGTCAAGACAGCCCAGGCCGCGAGGGAGCCCGGCAAGGGGGGGTCGGACAGAGTCTCCCGCACGTCGTAGCTGTGTGCCCAAGCAGCGCGCCCCGAGCTGGAGTCTGCGGACGGCCCGTTCGAGCTCGATGAGGACGGTCGTGTCTAGGAGCGTGCCCACGGGTGTTCCGGCGCAGGGCCGACGTCGGCGAGCACGGCTTCCATGTCCTCAGTGAAGGCCGGGTCTGGCAGCACTGCGATTGACAGCATGCTCGGAGCCTCGCCGAGAGGGCGGCCCCGGCGGGCTGAGGCAGCGGTGCCGGGTGTGTCGTCGGGGTGCACGATGACAAATACGGATCGTTCACAGTTCTCGACCACGACTGGCGTGTCGGCGAGCCAGCCGAACACGTCGTCGAGCGTTGACCAGAAGTCAGCGAATCGAGGCAGCGGCTTCGGGAGTTGGTAGGCCGAGCATGTTCTCCCGTCTCGATCTCCTGGCGAAACTGTGAGGGCCGCGAAGGCTCTTGGCCGACGGCGAGCTTGATGCGCTTCATCCGCTCAGTGAGTTCCCCATTGTCAACGGCCAAGTTGCGGTCCCCGCTGGTGGCCAGTTAAAAGTCCCCATCCCTCGGGTTGATTATTTGTGTTTCAGGGTGGTTCCTCCTCGTGGCTCGGGCTTGGCGCATGCGGTAGGAGTCGCCGGCTGTGACGACGACGCTGGCGTGGTGGAGCAGGCGGTCCAGGAGGCTGACGGCGGTGGTGTGCTCGGGCAGGAACCGGCCCCAGGACTCGAAGGGCCAGTGGCTGGCGATGCCGAGCGAGCGGCGTTCGTAGGCGGCGGAGACGAACCGGAACAGCAGCTGGG
This sequence comes from uncultured Actinomycetota bacterium, assembly GCA_963737865.1. Classification (GTDB taxonomy): domain Bacteria; phylum Actinomycetota; class Actinomycetes; order Streptosporangiales; family Streptosporangiaceae; genus Chersky-822. The sequence continues at coordinate 38,321 of CAVTUG010000005.1, forward strand.
CGCCGGTGTCGTCGAGCGGGGCGAACCCGACTTCGTCGACCAGGATCAGGTCGTTGCGGAGCAGGTTCTCGATGACTGCGGCCGGCGGAGTTGTCGGCCAGGCCGCGGTAGAGGGTCTCGGTCAGGTCGGCGGCGGTGAAGTAGCGGACCTTGTGCCCGGCGTGGACGGCGGCGACGCCGAGGGCGACCAGGACATGGCTCTTGCCCGTGCCGGCCGGCCCGACCAGGCACAGATTCTCCCGGGCGGTGATCCATTCCAGCGAGGCGAGGTAGTCCAGGGTCGGGCCGGGGATCGAGCACGCTGCGCGGTCCAGCTCGTCGAGGGTCTTGATCACGGGGAACGCCGCTGTTTTCATCCGGGTCCGGGCGTTGGAGGCGTCGCGGGCGGTGATCTCGGCGTCGATCAGGGTGCGCAGCAGTTCCTCGGGTGCCCACCGCTGGGTCTTCGCGGTGATCAGCAGCTCGGGGGCGAGCTGCCGGATAGTGGACAGCTTGAGCCGGCGCAGCCCGGCGGCGATGTCGGGGGCCAGCGGCGGCGCGGCGGCGGTCATGACAGCGCCGCCGATGGCGTAGTCGGCCAGCGGGCGGACCGGGACGGCGGGCAGGTCCAGGATCAGCGCGTCACCGGCCGGGACCCGGGGCTCGGGCAGGCCGGCGCCGGCGGCCAGGATCGACCGGACGTCGGCGGGCCGCCACCGGCAGAACGCGACCGCCCGGTCCAGCGCGGCGAGGAACTCCTGGTCGCCGTGGGCGGCGCGCAGCGTGTTCAGCTCGGCCAGGTCGGTGCCGAGCCGGGTGCTGCCCGGCCGCGGCGGCGCCGGTGATGAACGCCTCGGCGACCGGGCCGAGCGAGCAGAACTCCTTCTCAGCCGCCGTCTTCGGCCGGACCGCCCGGCCGGGGCGCAGGCCGCGGCCCGCCGTAATGCTCATCGCGGACCGATGCCTCACCGGGCGCGACCAGCATGTGCTCGGCCACGATCTCTCCGGTCCCGGTCATGATGGCCAGCAGCCGGCCGTCATCGGCCCGGAGCCTGACCTCGGCGCCGATCAGCCGGACGGGCACGGAGTAGCGGGCCGATCCGAACCGGACGCAGGAGAGCCGGTCGACCTTGCGGGTGGTCATCTTGCCGATGCTGGCCCGCAGCGACGGCAAGCGGGGCGAGCAGCTCCCGCTCGGTCAGCATCCGCTCGGCCGGGACCGCGCAGATCTCGCTGTGCACCGCGCCGTTAACCTCGGCGCACCACGCCCGGGCCGCGGCGTTCGCCGCGGTCAGGTCACCGAACGGCGCCTGCGGCACCATCAGGTCGGCTTTGGCATAGCCGACCAGGTTCTCCACGATCCCTTTCGACTCCGGGTCCGCGGCCTCGCAGAAATCAGGCCGGAACCCGTAATGGCCGGCGAAGCGCACGTACTCGGCAGTCGGCACCACGACGTTGGCGACCACGCCGCCTTTCAGGCAGCCCATCCGGTCCGCGAGTACCTTGCCCGGCACCCCGCCCAGGACCTCGAAGCACTCCGCCAGCATCGCCAGCGTCGTGTCCGACCGCTCATCAGGCGGCGAACCGTACGAACCGGACCCGCGACCACGCCAGCACCGCGCAGAACACGTGCAGCCCGCCCTCGGCGCCCCAGTCGATCACCAGGTGCTCACCCGGCGACCACACCGCCGGACGCCGCCCCCGGTGATGCTCGCCCGCCACGCCTGCTTGCACTCCGCGACCAGCCGCCGGAAGTTCCGCGCCGACCCCGCGTACCCCGGCGGCCTGCGCCGCCGGCAGCAGCCGCTTCGCCGAGATCCGGCCCGAGCTGGCCTTCACCCGCTCCGCCACCAGCCCCGCGACCCCGTCATAGTTACGGCCCCGCGGCACCCGCGCCGCCGCCGCGCCGGCCTCATGCCGGGCGATCACCCGCTTCACGGTCTTGTGCGTCGTGCCGCTGATCACAGCGGCACCACGGTAAGTGCCTACCTCGCGGTAGGCCGAAATGATGTCCATCCGTTCCCTCGCAGACTTCAATGGAAGCTCCCCGGGCGGTGCGGTGACTGGCTCGACACCGCCACCGTCACCGCCCGGGGCCTCAACCTCCGGGACGACACGACGAACGAGGGATGGGGACTTTTAACCGGCCACCAGCGGGGACCCTGACCCGGCCACACACGGGGACTTTCTCACGGCCACGGACACCCATCCGATCATTGCCAAGGCGGCGGAGGCCTTCGGGCGGGAACTTGGCATCCAAGAGCGGTTACTCGAAGCACTCCGGGCGGTGCAGTCGGGAGGGTCAACTCAAGTCGCGGTTGAGCAGCCAGTGTCCGCCAATGGCTAGCTAGCCCGGACAACACTTATGGTTACTGAAGTCCGGGAAGACTGGTACAACGCCGACGAGATCGAGGCGCAGATCGTCCCGGTCTCATCGCACGCGGGTAGCCACCTGGCGTGGCAGCTTGCCGTCCGCGTCCTCATCTCACTCAGCCCGGCCGAGCAAAGCTGGGATCGTCACCAAGACTCTTACACCAACATCGCCGAGCCTGGTTCATGGGTCATGCGGGTGGCTGAGCTGGAATCCTTTGTCGCAGGACGTGAGCTTGCTGAGTCCGAGCCTGGCACGCACAGCCACTACGCGCACCGCCTGTATTTGGCCGGGTGCACTATCGAGGGCCAAGCCGTCGGGGCCATCTGTGGCGCATTCTTCGTACCTACGCAAGACCATGGTGCACTTCCCGTATGCCAGGTGTGCAAGGAACGCTCCGAGGCACTGCCGACGTAGCCAGCCACGCTAGCGGTCGGCTGCTCCTGAATCTTGGATCCGGTGAGCGTTGGTCGGCCTGTCATAGATGGGCGGCGCTACCCTTCTCATGCGCAGTGGTGGTGATCGATGATGCCGCCATCGTTACCTGCGAGAAATGACTTCGGCCTGCTACGTCGGCTGACCTACCCGACGTAGCGGGTGCTCGCGAACACGCGCCATTTCCCGCAGCCATGGTGCCCGGGGAGGTTGAGGCCGTCGATCGGCTCGGTGTTCTTGGAGCAAGTGATCAGAAGCCAGTGCGAACGGTCATTGTTGACCCGGAACCAGAAACTGACCTTGTAGTCGAATCGCCCATCGGCGTCCCGGCGCGGTCGGGTGATGCGTAGATGGCCAATGCCCTTGTACAGCCATTGCGGTGTCGGCGGCGTGCCATGCGGTGCGACGGTGTAGTTGAAGTAGGCGAAGTTCCGCTTCGCAATCTCGGTGGCCAGGGTGGCAGGCGGCACCACGACGGAGATACGTATCGACTGGCGGCATATCGGATGACCGCATTTTCTGATGGGGGAATGGTAGTAGTTGGCCAGGACGTAGACGGCGGTCGACTTGGTGACGAGTAGCGGCGTCGTCGATGAGGCGTCCCGAAATAGCTCAAGTTTGTATCTAGTCGCTAGCTCAGGTGCTGCCGTGAAGCTGTACTTATCTGTGCCGTCGTGATGCAAAACCCGCTGGGCGATCGATTGCCATCCAGAAGTGTACGGGAACTCGCTGGCATAGAGCCGCAGAATCATTCCGGAAGCCGCTCCGGTGACTTCCCCTTTGGCGTGAATCTTCGAATATTTCTTCGAGTGATATATGACCCAGATGTAGCGCGCTTTCGTTCGCGCAACCATGGGGTTCATGTGGATGACGGGCCTTGGCCGCGCAGAGGCGAGTGCCGGAAGTTGCATCGCCGTCAGCGAGGCAGTTACCGCAGCAATGGCTAGCATTCGATGGCCCCAAGACATTATGCTACCTACCTGCTCAAATACGACTGATGGAGGACGTTAAGCTCAAGATTACACGTTCTTTAATGAGCTGATCGCAGTTTGCAGATCTAGATACGAACACGAGGGATAAGAGACCTTTCGCATATTAGATCCCAAACGCCTGTTTATCGCGCGCGGTTGCCGGAACCGGCCGTCATTCAGGAGCAGGTACAAGCCGATGTGAACCTCGCTCTTGAGGTGCGCGGCGAGCACGCCGGGAGCGAGTGGAGGGTACTCCCGGTCCTCGTGACGTGTCCTTGCACCACCCGTCACGCACGGCCGGAATCCAGTTGCGTCATCCCATGCGAGGATTATCAAGCCGAGTGGCGTCAATATCAGCAGCCGAGGTTCTTCGCGTGGAACTGCTTCAGTCATCGTCAAACCGTCATCGGAGACTCAGCCACGCAGGGCCGCCAGGCTGCTGAGCGGCATTGCCTGGCTGCCGCCGTCACAGGTGACGACAGCGACTGACTGACCTCGTGCCACAATGCACCAACGATCACGACTGAAAGGTGTCACGGTCTGATGTGCCGTGGCGCGCTCCCGCCGGGTCAACCGCCGTGAACTGGCCTGGCTTGATCGTCGCCGTTGCCAGGGCAGGATCTCTCTCGTAGGTCTATCGCGCGCAACGAGACATGCCAGTGCGGCCCGCTGATGACACGGCGTCCGCCACAGCACATATCACCTGATCAGCGGTCTGTTGTCGCTCTTTCAGGTCCGAAACGTACATAGATGCCCGCAATCGGCGACAGTTTCAAAAAAGGCTTCTACCAGCGCCCTCAGTAGGATTCGAACCTGCGCACACGGCTCCGGAGTGGACTTCCGTACACGCCTCTGGCCTGCGGAAACGCTGATTTCCTAAACTCTTGGGGCGCATATGGCGGGCGGAGTCGATCCCTTAAACCGATCGGGTCGATTAATTTGTCTTGTGCGAGAGTTTCCGGTGCGCACCGGGACGATTACCGAGGCCCAACCATGGCGGCAAAGAGGACAACGACGCCCCCTTGGCGGGAGGGCTGATCGCCGCTGAGCGAACACCGGCATGGCGGCTTACGCGGTCGGCCTGACTCGCATCACCACCCGCCTTCATCGTCGGCAGTCCGGCACTGCCTGCACTGAGCCGATGCAACCATAGGCAACCCTGGCCTGTTGAGGTGCAGTGACCTTGCGGCGATCTTCCTGACCTCCTGTGCCAAGTGGGCAGCACTGAGGACTACCCGTCGACGGAGCCGACCTTAACAGTCAATAGGTAACTATGCAGGACAGACCACTAAAATTCGCCTAAACGCTGGGGAGTCCAACTCGACAAGCTTCAAGATCGCCGCGAACCGTGCGCCTTCATCATCGAGGGTTCCAAGAAACGCGCGCGCATAAGCATATTTCGGTCATTCATCCCGAACTCCGGCATATATCCCGCGTGACGGGCCTCGGTACCGCGTCTGTTCAACCCGGTTGCGGACCAGAATGCCGCTCGCAATGGCATCATGAGACTGTGACCTCTCTAGTCTCACCTATCGTCGAACGCGGCAGCATGGCATGTCGCACGCAACCGACACTTCGCACCCACGATGGACTCGTGCTTCGTCCCTGGGGAGAAGATGATGCCAAGGACGTGATAGCGGCATTCAATGATAGTCAAATACGTAAATGGCATATGCTAGAAATAAAATCACAACAGGAGGCGATTGAATGGATCCAAATACGGAATCAGAGCTGGACATCTGAGACCGGGGCCAATTGGGCTGTAACCGAAGGGGTCTGCGGCGCAATAGTGGGTCGGGTTGGTCTGCGCGATGTCAGGCTCCGAGTCGGTCAAGCAGAATGTAACTACTGGGTCCTGCCTCACGCGCGCGGACAGGGCATCGCACCCCGTGCGGTCGCTGAAATGTCGGGCTGGTGCTTGAACGATCTCGGCCTTCATCGGCTCGTTGTAACGCATTCAGTTGCTAACACATCCTCATGCAAGGTAGCCCTTAAAGCTGGTTATCGTTATGAAGGCACTATGATAAGCCAAGTCAAGCACGCCGATGGTTGGCATAATATGCATCTTCATGCACTCCTTAATCGTGGCCAGCCGTTGGACGGGAATTCGGACCTGGCCGATGCTCAGTGAGCAATTTGATAAATGGAAGCAAGATGAATACAAAAATTTTTGTTAGCTTTCAGCGCGGCAGTTGGATCCGAGCTAGTTGGATTGCCGAACGTCTGCAAGCTGAAGAGTTCATAGTGTCACTTGAGGATGAGTTTGGCGCCGACCCGCCGCGACGTGAAATAGGTACGGCTATTCAGGCATGCGACGTCGTAGTCGCTTTGATTAGCCCCGCATACGCTGAGGCGTCGGCAACACTTCGGGAACTAGATTATGCCGAGGCTTTCAACAAGAAAATTATCGCCGTCTTTGTGGGCCTGCCCTCACGTGCGTGTGAAGCCCAACCATTTACTCCCTACCGTAGGGTGGAACTGGCAGGTGATTGGTTGGATAGTTCGGAGCAATGGGAACAAATTATTGTACTGCTAATTAAGGCACTCAAAGCGGAGCGAACTCGCTCGTTGGCGCATTCCAGCCGCTCAATGGAAATGGGGTCATCAGTCGATATCCCACAAGATGCCATCCTTATTTACGATCTAGAGGATCGGGCGATCGCCGACAGCGTTCTAAAATCGCAGAGAATCTGGCGCCGCGCAAACGGGTCGACCGAAACGGTCGAAGTTCCTCATGTCTTGCTCTGGACTGCCGCATCCTCGGAGCCAAGCAGTCTTGCGCAGAGGTCATTCAGAAGGCTGAATGACCAATCAAGAGGCTTGCTTCTAGTCACTCCGGACTCACCCGCCGTCGACATGGATACGAATAGCATTCTTCATACTATCGACATACTAAAGCCAGAACCGGCGTCATTGGCTAAAGCGCGGTCGAGTGAGGTTAGTGCCGGTGCCGAAGTGGCAAATCTGACTGAACGACTTAAGATTCTCAACGAGAATACTCCATTGGACGTATTTATGGACAGGTTCTGCAGTTCGGCTGATGTCGAGGACGTAGCCCGCCTGGCCTTCAGCGTTGCAATTAGGGAACTTAGAGCGGGAGATCTTCTGAGACTGACCGCCGTCCACAACTACGTACTAGCGATGCGGTTCCATGGCTCTTGGCGGCAGGCCGTTGAGATTATGGAAAATGAACTTCTCGCCACTCCGTCAACGCTCACGATTCCGACGGAGAGTCTCGTATCCAAACTGCGACTTGAGAAACTATCGCTCGAATACGAACTCGGCGATCACCGATCTGCCGGTCTAAAGGACGAGATCGAAGCTATACAACTTGCGTTCCGCAAGATGGGAGAATTGCAAGGATACGTTCAAGCCGGAAGAATTCTCGGCAATGTACTGCGGGAGCAAGGTGATTACGTTAAAGCCGAACGAACCATCGAACGCACAATAGGTGTGGCGGAGTACCTCACTGACGACGGTGAGCAGAATCATGGCGATCTGATGTTGGCGGACTGTCTGAGGGAACTCGCTCAGTTGCACATTGCCAGGCTGGACTTCACTAAGGCAAGAGAGTGCATTGATGATGCCTCTCTGCTGCTACTTGCCGGTACGGGAGAGGTGAATAGCGCAAATCGGTATCTACGGGCAGTGATGACATATGTGGAGGCTACTCTAACTGAACGCGATGCGAGCCAAACTGCGGCGGATCCTCCGACTGAGCGTGCGCAGGGGGCTCTGGAGACGCTCTCGGTATTTGAGAATCCAATCCGTGTCGCAACCATCTATGACTGGCTTGGGCGAGCGTGGAGTAGCAGAGTGCCAAGTCGCCATGATGATCTAGTTCTGGCCGAACGATATCTGCGAAAGGCGTTGCGCATACGGCAGACGCATGGGCACAACTATACTTTGGGCGTATCTCATATGTCACTTGGCGGGCTCTATGAAGTTCTCGGCGATATCGATATAGCCATCGAGAGCTACGAAGAGGGGCGCCGAATTTTTAACGAACGCGGGCTACGCCCCGCATTGGCGAAGTCGCATGCGGCATTGGCGCGAGCTTATTTTCGAAAATATCGGGCTTCGGCTGACGGTGCCGAGCAGCTTTATCGTCGTAACCTGCAACTCGCAGAGGAGCATTACCACGAATTGGATCTCGATAACGAGGGACTGGAGTTGCGTTTCGAGTTGGAGCACACTGGCAGGCAGGCGCTTCATGAAGTCGCTGATAGTACGCCGCTAGTTGCTGTAGGTGAGTATTATTTCCATAAGTGGATTCGAGAGTACGTTTCGGTTAATAGCCCGAAAATCAGAGAAGGCTTCGAGCTCGTAAAGGGTGTGGGAGATGATGCGGCTGTCCTTGGTGTCGCGTCTAGTGACGATCTGCAACTCGTGTTTACCACTGATGCTGCTCCGGGATCCCTGGCCGAGCCGAGCCGATCGCCAAAGTATGTTGGGCGGTTTACGGTAGTACAGACGCTGTCAGACGTGATTGCGATGGGCGGAATACCTGTGGCGCTTCTGGTGAACCTATTTTTCGTGCGATCTGTGACCGTCGGCTACGCGCGCGAGCTGATTGAGGCGATTGTGGCAGAGGCCGCACGTTATGGGGTCACGGTCATAGGAGGGGATGTAAAGGAGCGCGGCGAGCAGTCGGTAGGTTGCGTGGCGTTTGGGCATGTAGACAAACTGAAGACTCTTCTGAGGAGTGCGGTTCGCCCGGGTCATGCGATTGGAATTACACTCGCGTCCGATCCGAGCGGTACAGGTTCACGTCTCATTGGTTCGCGGTGGGCTCAGGAACTGGTAGAGTATTTTGAAATGAGTTCTCCGGGGATAAGATCTGCTTTCCCGGAATTGGAACACGTCATTGATTCATCCGCAAAATATGACTTGCTATATCTACCAGATCGCGTGATGCGTTGTGCTGTAGATACTGGATTGATGCGGGCGGCTATGGATACGAGTGATGGTGTGCTTGCCTGCCTTGAGCTACTTGGCAGAGAAAGTCAAGTTGGTTTCGAGCTATATGAGACAGAGATAGATAATATTATCGACAGTAAGGCGCGGGCTTTGGCTAATGTGCTGGGGATTCCGGCAATGCTCTTTTTGTTTAATGCGGGTCATGATTGGGAGGTAGTCTTCTCGTGCGAGGAGAAGGATTTCGACGCTATATCGAGATCTGTTGATAGTGACTTGGGAGGGAATGGATGCGTTATACGTCTGGGTAGAGCTCGCGAGAGAATGAATGAGGATGACCGCGGCATAAACATTAAGCGCTCGAATGGTAATTCGATTATGCTTCCATTCTATACTGATGAAAAATTTGTTCCGCGACGATATCAAGACAGACCTTCTCAATGGCTCAGCTTTGCTTCTCGCTTTGGTCCGCGGAATGGCGATGCCAAGAGATTGTGAGACATCGTGTCTGGAGGAATTCAAGAGTCAGGAATTGCTGTCAACTTAGGTGCGGGTCGCGGGCGTGCTGCTGAGTGTGCGCGTCTCTGTGTCGCGGCGGTAAACAATCGTGCCTTCCTGCGGTTCGCGCGCGCGAACCAGGAAGACGGCGGTCCCCACTGGCGGCCGGGACGCTCACGATCCGCGACTCCAAGTTCGGCAAGTCCCGGCTGGTGTTCCTGCACCCGACCGCAGTCACCGTGCTGCGCGCATGAAATGCCTGAGGAAAGACACTCCCGAGAGCCGGAGGCGGGCACGTTCCTGCTCAGCATGCTGGACAGGCATAACACCCCAGGATGTTCGCCACGCTCGTCTCGGCGGTCGGCATCCAGGCCCGGCGGGCACTTGACAAGCTAATCTGCGTCACATATTCACCGTCGCGACCCTGCTGGACTGGTACCGCGACGGCGGGACCTCCAGGCCCGGTTCCCGGCCTGGTCCACCTGACTCGACCATGTCGACCCCAAAGCAATCTACTGGTACCTCGAGGCCGTCCCCGAACTGCTTGCCTGACAGCGGGTCTGCTTGAGCGCGCACCGGGACGGGCGGACGGCCCGATGACCGACCTTGCCCCCATCCTGCAGTGACCTTCCACCGACCGGCTCGCCCGGCAAAAGACCTGACTTTCGGGTGTGTGCGCTGAGATGAGGAGGTTGCCTTGTTTAGACAGGTGATCTTGTCGTGCTGTGCGGGTGGTGAGGGGTTTTGTGGTCCCTCCGGGATCACCCTTCGGGGGGTGGTCTCAATCGGCCCCGTGCTGCGGTGGCCGTGGGGCTGTCGTGGAGAGCGACCGGGGAAAGGCGCCGTCCTGACTTAGGCCACGATTGGGCGCTGATCGACCTGGCGGGGCGTTGACCTGCTGGTTCGCTGTCAGTGATCGGCGGAGTTGCGCACTAGCCGTGGCCCTAGGGTGGTCTGGTGTCCCCGTATGTGCGCACCGTGAAGACGTCGTCGGGCGCGACGGCGGTGCAGATCGTGTACTCCTCTCATCGCGGGTCGCGTGATATCGAGCATCTGGGGTCGGCTCATGATGGTGCTCAGGTGGAGCTGCTGAAGGCGGCGGCGCGGCAGAAGCTGACGGCCGGGCAGGGTGAGCTGGACCTGGGCCTGCGGCCTGCTGACCCGGGAAGCGGCGGGCCGCTGCGGATCACCGGCTCGCGGATGGGGCACCTGCTGGACGCGCTGGCGCACGCGTACAGGGTCCTGGGGTTCGACCGCGCTGCGGGCGGTGACGAGGTGTTCTTCCAGCTGACGGCAGCTCGCGTCATCGAGCCGGTCAGCAAGCTGGACTCGCTGCGGGTGCTGGAGGAAGCCGGCGCGGCGGCCGTCTCGTACCGGACCGCGGAACGCCGTCTGCGGGTGTATGCGAAGGACGCCTGGCGGCAGAAGCTTTCGGCGGCGTGCGCGGCGCACGCCCGCCTGAGCCGCGCCAGTCTCGTGCTCTATGACGTGAGCACGCTGTATTTCGAGACCGATGCCGGAGACGGGTTCCGCGAGAGCGGCTTCTCCAAGGAACGGCGGCTGGAACCGCAGATCACCATCGGGCTGCTGGCGGACCAGGCCGGGTTCCCGCTCATGGTGCAGGCGTTCGAGGGCAACCTGGCCGAGACGAAGACCATGCTCCCGGCCATCGAGGCGTTCATGGCCGCGCACCAGCTCCCCGACGTCACCATCGTCGCCGACGCGGGCATGATCTCCGAATCGAATCAGAAGGACATCGAGGCGGCCGGGCTGTCGTTCATCCTGGGCGCGCGGATCCCGTTCGTCCCCTATGTCGTGAGCCAGTGGAAGCGCGAGCATCCCGGCCAGGACATCCCTGACGGTCACGTCTTCACCCAGCCCCGGCCGGGCGGCCCGACCGGCAAGCTCCGTGACCAGTTCATCTGCTACCAGTACCGGGCCGACCGGGCCAGGCGGACCCTGCGCGGGATCGACGAGCAGGCCGCCAAGGCCGAGAAAGCAATCAAAGGGCAGGCACCAGTCAAAAGGAACCGGTTCATCCAGCTCGACGGCGCCACCAAGAGCGTCAACCGCGACCTGGAGGCTAAGGCCCGCGAGCTGGCAGGGCTGAAAGGCTACGTCACCAACCTGAAAGCCTGCCCGGACGGGACTCCGGTCACCGCCGAGTTCGTGATCAGCGCCTGCCACCAGCTCTGGCAGATCGAGAAAGCGTTCCGCATGTCCAGGCACGACCTGCAGGCCCGCCCGATCTACCACCGCAAGCGCGACTCCATCGAGGCCCACCTGACCATCGTCTTCGCCGCCCTCGCCGTCAGCCGCTGGATCGAAAACCAGACAGGCTGGTCCATCCGCAAGTTCGTCAGGACCGCCCGCCGCTACCGCATCATCGAAATCCAGGCCGGCCCCCACGCCATCACCGCCGCCGACCCCCTCCCCGACGACCTACGCGAAACCCTCGACCGAATCCACGGCCGGACAAGTGCGCACTAGCTTGGCCTAAGTCAGGTTAGACAGGTGATCTTGTCGTGCTGTGCGGGTGGTGAGGGGTTTTGTGGTCCCTCCGGGATCACCCTTCGGGGGGTGGTCTCAATCGGCCCCGTGCTGCGGTGGCCGTGGGGCTGTCGTAGAGAGCGACCGGGGAAAGGCGCCGTTTGAGGTGTCAGGCGGAGGACCAGGAGGGCGTTGCGCTGAAAACGCCCGTGCCGGGGTTCCCGGTGGGGTGTTCACCGTCTGAGGCGTCGTTATTGAGCTAGGTGGCATCGGAACCGGGGAGCAGCTAAGTCTCCGGGATGGCCTGGCGGTTGCCCGGATTGCTGGCCAGGTGGGAGGAACGTCATGGATGAGCCGGAACCTGACGGCAGGCGCCGGACTGTCTCCGGCGGGCCGCTGGACGGCAAGCCGTTCGCGGTCACCGGGTACGAGGTCTGGTGCGCCTAGGAGCAGGTGAGGGATAACAAGGGAGCGCCGGGGGTGGACGGGCAGTCCATCGCGGCTTTCGGGAAGCGGCTTGAGGACAACCTCTGCAAGGTCTGGAACTGGATGTCGGCGGGCAGCTATTTCCCGCCCCCGGTGCGGGCGGTGGAGATCCCCAGGACCGGAGGCGGCACCAGGACGCCAGGGGTGCCGGCGATCGCTGACCGCGTCGCGCAGACCGTGGTCGCGAACCGGATCGGGACCGTGACGGAGAAGTTCTTCCACGCGGATTCCTGTGGTTACCGGCCGGGCAGCGGGGCGCATGATGCGCTCGCCGTCGCGCGGAAGCGCTGCTGGGACTACGACTGGGTGGTCGAGTTCGACGTCCGGAAGTTCTTCGACAGCGTGCCGCACGATCTCGTGGTCAGGGCCATGGAAGGGCTGCGCCTTCCCGCCTGGGTGCTCCTTTACGTGACAAGATGGCTCACCGTGCCGGTCGTCATGCCGGACGGGGAAGCCGGGCCGGGGGACAGGGGGGATCCCGCAGGGATCTGCGGTCAGCCCCATGATCGCTAACCTGTTCCCGCGCTGGGCCTTCGACGCGTGGATGGACCGGGAGTTCCCGGACTGCCCGTTCGAACGGTACGCAGACGGCGGCCTGATCCACTGCAAGAGCCGTGCACGCGCCCGCCAGGTGCTGGCCGCGCTGGAGCAGCGGATGAAGGATGTCGGCCTGAAGTGCACCCGGACAAGACCAGGATCATCTGCTGCAAGGACTCGAGCCGCCGCCAGCCGCGAGACGGGCCGGTGTCCTTCGGCTTCCTGGGCTACGCCTTCCGGCCCCGCGACACCATGGGGAAGAACGAGAGCGGCTGGCGGCTCGGGCTATCGGCGGACGGAATCGAGCTATATGGCATCGCCACGGTGCCGGACACCAGGTGCCGCTACCGTCGCAACAAGGATCCATCCACTGGCCCGCCCCATAACCGCACCGGGCGACAGATTCCCTGGAGAGCCCGCCGCCCAGGAAATCCAGCACGGCGGGTTCGGGGACTCAACCAACTCGACTCTAGGATCCGAATCACATGAGACTCTGGGTTGTGAATACTGGCCTCCGGCAGTTCCGATCGCAGATACGCTACCTATAAGGACATAACGCATACGCGACTATCGTTGTATGAGCTCGCGATAGTAGGTACCTACTTTGTCGATAGCTGCAGCGTATTCGCGGACAATCGGTGCGCAATCTCCGGAAAAGGTGGGAAGGCTCAATAGCGTCGGGTAAATCTCTTCTGCGATCGGGCAAGCATAAGTCATGACTTGCCGATAGGGCAGAGAGTTCCACCACGGGAGCGAAAGCTTCCTGGCCTCTCTGCGAGTTAGGCGGAATACGGGTAAATTATGCAGCGGTGGCGAGCCGGGTCGTTTGATCACTACTCCCTCTGCCCGGAGCGCGTCAATGTATCGACTTATAGTGACCCCGGGAAGTTCATCGGGTACATAGCGAACCTTGAAGCCGTACCAGCCACCCCGGGTCATATTGCTAGGTGTACTGGGCGGTCGGACGCCCCGCACGGGAGCCAGTAGCTCGGCAAGAAGATCGAGATTCGCTCGGCGGATTTCGTTTCGGCTATCCAGTCGACGCAGTTGCTCTAAAGCTATCGCAGCCCCTAGCGGATGCATGCGGTACTTGTGCCCAAAGCCAGTCTGTGTATAGCCGCTAAGGTCGGCAAGCGCAACCTCATCTTTGCTGCGTCGGCCAAAGTGACCCAGTAGTACAGCTCGTTCATACACTTTGCGAGAGGAAGTCATTAGGACGCCGCCCTCACCGGCCGTCATTGCCTTGTGGCCTTCGAGGCTAAAGCATGCCACCGATCCAAATGATCCGACTTTTTGGCCATCAATGGTAGCGCCATGAGCGTGCGAACAGTCCTCTACGACTGGGATCCCAGTCTTTTCTGCAATGTACAGTAATGAACGCATATCTGCTGGGTGGCCCCACATGTGGGTTACGACTATCGCTTTTGTATGTTTAGACAATCGACTCAGCACAGAATTCGGGTCAATGGTTAGCGACGAAGCATCGACATCCGCAAATACTGGCTTTACTCCGCATTGGAGAAGTGGCGTCACGGTTGCGAGAAAAGTATATGTAGGGACGATTGCTTCGTCGCCGGGTCCGAGTCCGAGTCCGAAATAAGCTGCGTGGAGAGCCGATGTGCCGGAATTATGTGAGAGCACCAAGGGTTCGTAGGAGCTAGTCCGATGATATTCGGCGAAGGAGTCTTCAAATTCTGCTATGATGCCTGATCGGTTATAGAGCGAGAGGGTTCTCGCCTTGAGAATTCGGTTAACAGCGATGAACTCTTCGCGACCGACGTAAGGCCACTCGGGTTGCCAGTCGACAGTAATCGACTTAGGTCCGCCGTTAATTGCGAGTCGCATATTCACTGGGGCTCCCCGAGGATTTCGGTATTTGCGAATTTTGCCGATGTAGCTGCAACGCCGTATAACTGCTCTAGAATGGAGACTGTTGTTACATGCCGATCTATGGCACCCAACGCCGGCCTTCGCGAAAGGAAATCAGTGAGCGATTTGGTGTCGTATCGTGTACCCAAATTTGGCGATATTGTTGTCTTTCCATCGTTCGCATAGACATGTATTTCTGCCGCAAGTCCCGGGACTCGGTGTCTTTCTAGATGAAGATGCCCGGTCGTGCCCCAGATATCGATTAGTTCTCGGGCGGCAGCCGGAGTTTCAACGAGGCGCAGATCTAGAGAGATGTGGACGGCTCCGGCGGTCAGCTCGGCGATGGCATGGTCATCGACCCTATGCGCACGTTGATTAAGGACTACTTTCTTAACCTCATATTGGTCATGCGACGTTGATAGCAGCCAGAGAATAACATTAATGGTATGGTAGCCGAGATCGAATAACACGCCGCCGCCTGCCAATTGCGGATCGTTTCTCCAACTAGAGGCGAAATTTGTAGCCTTTTGCACGCTGTCGCGATAGATGATGCGTGTAACGGCTCCAAGATTATTCGAATTCATTATGTTACGAACGACACCAAAATCGGCTCGATAACTCCGTTGCTCGGAAGCCACGAGAAGATCACCACCGAAGGACTGGAGCATCCTGGCGTGGGCGAATGTACAGGCCAGCGGTTTTTCAACAAATGTTGGCACATGGTGCAAGAGCGATCTGAGCGCCTGTTCGTAGTGGAGGCCAGATGGAGACGCAATGATAACCGCGTCCGGTTGGAGCGAAGTAAGAACGGATCCCGAATATCTGCTCGCGCAGAATAGGCGCTCAGGATATGGCATGTGGAGTAAAAGTTTCTCTATTGCTGAGGGGTCTGGGTCGATCAATCCGATCAGCTTGGCTCCTGATCGGTAAATGGTTGGAGCGAGGATGGTTTGCATTCTATGCCCGCAACCGACTGCGAGTACACGCCTTATCTGTGATGTAGGATTCAGGGATTTCTGCGCTTCGATCAAGTTGGCTGCACCTTGGGCTAGAGAGATAATACTTCGTTCGTATAATTTCGCACTCATGAACTCAGCCGAGTCGCGCGAGCCGAATGCTCCCCGTCCGATCGAGATGGCGTGGTGCCGAGTATTCCGTCATGAATTTCGCTCGCATTAGGCAACCCTGCAAGACGACCAAAGCCGAGAACATAGTCTTGGAGACGGCTTTGCATCTGAACAAGTTCGGCTCGGCATTCCTCGATATATGGCCATCCATCTTCGGATTTGTCGGGATTTTCAGATTCCCATCTTAGTAGAATCGGATGCCAATGCGACAGAAATGGGCGAAGCTCGTTGTTAAGCATGGCGATTGCCAAATGCTCAACAGTTGGATCCGCTCCGGTCTTGGTTGATGGATAAGTTTCTTTAAGTATTTCACGCGTTATTGCGAAAAGTCCATAAAGTGAGGTTAGTGCCTCTCTTATTAGTCCATCACCCGGGGCAAGTGATTGAGTAGAGATTCTGGTTACGGCCTCTACGAAGAGCTTCCATGCAACTTGTTGACTTCCGCGTGTGACGGCGAAATGCAGTTCACTGAACTGTGGAACATTGAGGGTGATATCAGTCAGCCGGACATTGCCAATATATAGCTGCGTCACTAATGCGGCAGTTACGCCTCCTGCGGCTCCGGCCAGAGTGAAAAGGGCGGGACCTTTAAGCTGGCCAGCTGCGTATACGGTGAATCCTACAGTTGCGCCGACAAGCAGACCCGCGAGCACTCTAATCCATCGGATTGAGAGCAAACGTCTGGTCACGGAGACTCAACGCGAGTTGTGTTGCGGATTGAATGAGAGATCTGCATACCGAAGATTGTTGAGATGGTGAGCAGAAAATAAATGTCGCGTGGTAGTTCTGTACGATGTTCGAGAAACGCTTGAGGTCGGCGGTGCGTGAGCAGGTTCTTATGAGCCGATGATGAAGTATCGATTTTGCGTTCCACGGTGCATCCTGTCGGAGTGTTCTTGACTATACAGAGATTCATCGTATCGCTGCGTCTTGTTGCTGCCAATCGTTTCGCGTTGTCTATCAGAGTCCTAGGTCTGTGGCTGGTCTGGATTGAGTGACCCTTGGTCGCCGGGCAGAGTGAGTCG
This sequence comes from uncultured Actinomycetota bacterium, assembly GCA_963737865.1. Taxonomy (GTDB): domain Bacteria; phylum Actinomycetota; class Actinomycetes; order Streptosporangiales; family Streptosporangiaceae; genus Chersky-822. The sequence goes on from CAVTUG010000005.1 coordinate 55,026, forward strand.
GTCGATGAGACATGGCTGTCGCGGAACTACTGATGTCGTTCGTTGCGTGTCCAAGACCCTGGGACGTCGTCTGTTGGGCGGGGCAAATTGTCATGTCGCCTAGGTGTGACTCAGGTGCCGACTTCATGGCCGATTTGGCAAAGTGGCAGCATGCTCCCGGCCAAGAAGCTCAGATGGAATGATAATGATTCATGAAATAGGCGTCTAAATATTCGCGTAGGTCGCGTTACGCATAGAAAGCGATCATAATGGCGCAACTGAGACAGAGTGGAGCTGATCTCCTCGCCGAGTCACTGGATCTTTGCGACCGGCATGAGCTCGTCTGGGGGATAGGTCAGGGAAACTTATTAAGCCTTCGTAGTGCGGCCCGAAAGGCAGATTCCGCATCGGCTTGCAGACTTCGCCTGGGTGGCGCCGGTAGTCCAGCGGATTAACGATGACGACTGCTTCCGTGAAGGCGGTGAGCAGATGCTGCACATGCCGTGGCATGCTTCGGCCTCCATTCGTGCTGGGCCGCCGAATTCGGACTGCCCCGGCTTCCTTGGAGGCTGTGATCTCTGGGAAAGTTGGGGTTCATGGTATCGAGGAAGTCGCATCCGGGTGAGCTGGGGGAACGGGCAGTGAAGATGGTCTTCAGGGTGCGTGCGGAGACAGGGAATTCGCGGGGGGCCTATGGGTTTCGTCCAGCGGCTTGAGCGTTCTGGGTCCTGTGTTTTTGCGGGGGCCTGGTAGGGGTGGTGGTCGCGGAGCATGGCGTAGATGACGTCGGAGCGGCGCCGGGCGAGGCAGGTGAGGGCGGCGTTGTGTTTCTTGCCCTCGGCTCGCTTGCGGTCGTAGCAGGCCCTGCTCAGCGGGTTGGACAGGGATGCGAATGCTGCCAGGAACATGGCGCGCTTGAGCGCTTTGCTGCCGCCTTTGGGCGGGTGCTCCTCTCCGTGGATGGAGGTGCCGGAGCGGCGGGTGATCGGGGCGAGCCCGGCGTAGGCGGCGAGGTGGCCAGGAGCGGGGAAGGCTGCGATGTCGCCGATCTCCAGCAGCACGCGTGCGCTGGTCCTGATCCCGAAGCCGGGCATGGAGATCAGGACCCTGGCGAGAGGGAGTGCATCAAGGATCTCCTCTACCTGCGCGGCGACCTGTTTGCGCTGGTCGTGGACCGATGCGAGAGATCGGGCGAGATGCGGCAGGACGGTCTCGGCGGCGGAGGTGCCGGGGACGACGACGGTCTGGGCGTCCAGCGCGGACAAGATCTCCCCGGCGAGGCGCCCGGCCAGCCGGGGTGCCAGCGGCCTGGCGGTGGCCAGGAGCTGGTCGCGGCCTGCGGCGCGCAGGCCGTCGGGGCCGCCGTAGCAGGTGAGGAGCTTCAGGGCCGCCGGGTGGCTCAGGCGGGAACCCAGGGCCTTCTCCAAAGCGGGGTGGATCGTTACCGGCAGGCCGCGGATCCGGTTGGCCAGCCGGGTTGCCTCGCCGGTCAGGTCGTCGTCGAACCCGGTGAGGACTTCCAGCTCAGCGAGGGTTTCATCGCCGGCGTCGACTCTGCGCAGGGTGTGCGGCAGGGTGCGGGCGGCGTCGGCGATGACGAAGGCGTCGCGGGCGTCGGTCCTTGCGCTGCCGGGATGGATGCCGGCGAGCCGGCGCATGGTCAGGCCGGGCAGGCAGGCCACCGCCACCGCGACCGGCAGCGCTCCGATCGAGGCCGGCTGGCCGACCACGACCAGGACCTTGCCATGCTTGCCGAGCTGGGAGAACAACGCCCGCAGCCGCTGCTCGTCATTCGGCAGGGCCTTGTCATGCAGCTTCTTGCCGGAAGGGTCCAGGGCACAGGCGTGATGCTCGCCCTTGCCCACGTCCAGGCCCAGGAAGACCGCGTACTCAGAACTCATCCCGCCTCATCGCGTCGTCTACGGCCTGCTCACAGATCTGGCGACGGCTGCCGGCATCCACGTTACGGCGAGACTTTGTCCTGGTCACAGACGATGCCCTGTCCCTATCAGCGGTCCGCCGCCGCCACCGGGCCCGGTGACAACACCCCGACCGCGGAACCCCGCAAGGGTCTGCGGTATCGCCCGTGCTGGCAAACCGGATGGAACAGGTCGGCCTCCGCCTTCACCCCGGACAAGACCAAGATCGTGTACTGCAAGGACGATAACCGGCCGGGTTCCTATGAGCACGTGTCGTTGTCGTTCCTGGGTCACGAGTTCCGCGCCCGCAGCGTGCGAAGCAAGAACGGCGTGATGTTCACGGCGTTCACGCCCGCGATCAGCCCCGAAGCGCTCAAGAAGATCAGCGGCGAGGTGCGCGGCTGGCGGATTCACAACCGGACCCGGCACAGCCTCCAGGAACTCTCGAACGAGATAAACCCGGTCGTGAGGGGCTGGATGACCTACTACGGCCGGTTCACCCCGGCCGCGCTTCATGCCCTCCTCAAGCGCGTCAATGGCTACCTGGTGCGCTGGCCGCAGGGAAATAGTGGCGGCTGGCCCCGTACAAGCGCGGAAGGCGATGGTGGCATGACCTGCTCGGCAGGAACGGCCATTTGTTCGCGCCCTGGCAGTGGACGGGCTCTTTCCAGTGGCTTTAGGTGAGAAGAGCGGAGTGAACTGAGAGGTTCACGCTCCGTTCTATGGGAGCCCGGGATGGGACTCCGCCGGGCGACCCGACTGAGTAAGGCGGAGGTCGATTCGGGGCAGGGCCCGGCATGACGACCGAGGATAGGAAGCGGATCGCGGAGCTGGAGCGAGAAATCGAGAGCTGCGCCGCGCGAATGAGATATTGAAGGCGGCGAGTGCTTATTTCGCGAAGGAACTCGACCCCAGGTATCCGCGCTAGTCGGGTTCATTGATCATGGCCGGTTCGGTGTCGGGCCGGCGTGCGCGGTGCTGGAAATCCGGCCGTCGACTTATTACCGGCGAAGAAACGGGAGCGCGATGCGTCGTCCTGCGAGATCCGGGACGAGTGGCTGAAGAAGGAGATCACCCGCGTGTGGGAGGACAGGGAGATCGGCCGCTGGGTGTACGGGTCGCGGAAAGTGTGGCGGTAGTTGCGCCGGGAGGGCATCGAGGTGGCGCGGTGCACGGTGGAGTGGCCCGGCAGCCGGCGGGTCGCCGATATCACTTACGTGGAAACGGCTTGCGGCTTTGCGTATGCCGCGTTCGTCACCGATTTGTTTTCCCGCCGGATCGTCGGCTGGCAGGTTCCGGATACACTGCGCGCCGAACTCGCCCTTGACGCCCTGGAGATGGCCATCTGGTCAGCTGGCGGTAAGATCAGCGGCCAGCTTATCCATCATTCCGACAGGGCGTTCAGTGCACGTCAATCCGGTACGGCGAGCGTCTCGGTGAAATCGGGGCCGTCCGCTCGGTGGGAAGTAAAGACGATTCCCATGATAACGCGGTAGCAGAGGCCGTGAATAGCCTTTACAATAACAAGCTGATCGACCGAGCGGGCCATGGGAAGGCTTCAGGGAAGTCACCTTCGCCACCATGGAATGGGTTGACTGGTACAACAATGATCAGCTCCATTCCTCCTGCGGTTATCTTCCGCCTTAAAGAATTCGAGGAAACTACTACGCGCAGCAAGAACCACTGGCAGCATAATCATTTCGGCAAGTAAAAGCCAATGACCAAGCCAACACGGATCGCGCCAACTAAGAAAGAATATTCGCAGCTAGTTACGATGTGCCCTAGCAGGATTCGAACCTGCGCACACGGCTCCGGAGTGGACTTGCATGCATGCCGCTGACTGCGAAAACGTTTTGATCAATCGGACTCTTGGGGCGCGCATGGGGCGAAGGGTCAGCGCGCGCACATCTTTTGTTTGTCAGGTTGCGAGGTTGACGGGCATAACGCTGAGTCCGTGGATGCGGTCGAAATGGCGGACGTTGGCGGTGGCGACTTTCCAGCCCACGGCGATGGCGGTGGCGGCGACTATCCGGTCGTGGGCCCCGATATCAGTTCCGGTTGCGGCGAGTTCAGCCCACAGGCGGGAGTGGGCGCGGGCGGCGAGGAGGTCGAACGGGATCGGCGGGAACGCCGCCAGGACTGCCTCAACGAATGCCTCGCGGCGTGGCTTATGGTCCGGGGTCGCGCGGTGCACGCCGTGCAGCAGTTCGGAGGCGGTGATCGCGGCGATCCCGGACTCCTCGGCGGCGCCGAGCTGGCTTGTCAGCCGACTGGCTACCTCGGTCATGGCCCGGTCCTGGGGGAGCCTGCGGACAGCTCGTTCGAGCTCGATGAAGATGGTCGTGTCTAGGAGCGTGCCCACGGGTCTTCCGGGGTCGGGCCGACGTCGGCGAGAACAGCTTCCATGTCTTCGGCGAAGGCCGGGTCTGGCAATGCTGCGAACGAAAGCATACTTAGCGCTTCGCCCAGAGCGCGGCCCCGATGGGCCGAGACAGCACTGCCGGGCATGTCATCAGGATGCACGATGACGAAGACGGGCCGCTCGCGGTTCTCGACTACGACTGGCTCATGCCGGGCGACCGCTTCGCGGGCGTGGCGGGGTATCCGCACGTCCTCAGCCCTGATCGTCGTCATGGGTCCAGCATATCACCCATGCGTACGGAACCGTACGGCATCCGTACGGAAAGTATCAGGATCGTCCGTACCTTTGCTCGCGAGAAGGATGCTGCCGACGGAGCCAAACTGATCGAGCGATGTGTCGTTCAACGCTGGGCAGCACTCCGGGCCACACCTGCACCGGCCGGGCCATGATCCCGGTCCGCGATATCGAGGTCTCACCACCGCCGAGACCCCTCGGCGGGCCACTTGTCATGGTCAGCTCCGCCGGAACCGTGATCACCATCCGGCAGCAACCAGCCGAACACGGCCTGCTCGTCATGGGTTGCCGGAGACCGGTCGTGTAGGCGTTCGGCTCACTTGAGTAGTATTCTGTCTAGACATGACTAGACAGGATCTGCTGTCGACGGGAGGGGACTTGTGATGTCGGCCAATCCAGATCACTGGCAGATTCAAGATGCTAAGCAGCGTTTCAGCGAGATGATCCGTGTAGTGACCAGCGAGGGGCCTCAGGTCATCAGCCGGCACGGTGAGGATGTCGCGGTAGTCGTTCCAATCGATGAATATCGGAGGCTGACGCGGCCTGCGGTGGACCTGGCAGGCATTCTGCTGGGTGGTCCGAAGCTTGATGACGATGCGGTCGGCGTGTTCGCGGAGATCGAGTCCGAGCGCAAGGAAGACTTCGGCCGAGCGGTCGACCTTGAGGCGGACGCGTGACGTATTTGCTGGATACAAATGTGCTGTCGGAGACGCGCAAGCGCCATCCGGCGGCAGCCGTGGTCGGCTGGATCGCCGGGACACCGCCGGAGCGACTGCACGTCTCGGTGCTGACGCTCGGTGAGATCGAGCAAGGTATTGCGAGAATTCGGGGGCGGGGAGACCAGCGCCAGGCATCTGCTCTTGAACGCTGGCTTAGGGACGTCGAGGCCGGATTTGATGACCGCGTTCTGCCTGTCACGCTTCCCGTTGCGGCAGCCTGGGGCCGTCAGCAATACACACGGCCCTTGCCGGTGATCGACTCGCTCATTGCCGCGACAGCGCGAGTGAACGGCATGACCGTCGTAACTCGCAACATCAAGGACTTCGCGATGACCGGGGTCGATGTGCTCAACCCGTTCGACGAGTAGCCGGATGCGGTGGCGTCTTAAGGATGCGGGGTGCGTCACCTGGATCGGCCTGAGCGAGGCGGGCGAAGCGAGTTGGCTTCCCTGCGTGAGCGACTGGGTGCCTTACCGGCGAACCACCCGTCTTCATCGGGCTTCATGGCCGATCCTGTCCCGGCGGATGTTTCTGGCAGCACAGAAGCCCGCCCTAGAGCAGAACTCACCGAATTGGATGATGAAATCGCGCGGCTTCCACCGATGCCTTGGCCGTCACCGTCAGTCGAGCAATGAAGCCTGGATTCGGTTGAACATTGAACGACAATCATTACCTCGCGCCGAGATGGAAGATAAGGGCCTGGTGGCATTCGGCTCGGGCAGGCACGGGTTTGGCCGCTGGCTCAGCCGCCGCGCGTGCTGATCGCGCACGTCAGACGGCTGAGGCTGACGCCGCCGAAGCTCGCGTCGCCGCAACTGAAGCCGATGCCCAGTTATCTGCGGCAGTCACAGCCAAGGACGCAGCGGTGCATGCCGCGCAAGTGGCCGCCGAGACAGCGCAGGCTCAGATCGCCGATGCTGAACGTGCTGCTGCACAGCAGATTCTTGCCGCCGAAGAAGACCGTGACGACGCCGTGAGCAATGCTCGCCAGCAGGTGGACGAGGCACAAGCTCGTGTTCAGGCTGCTGAGCGGGACAAGGCTCGCGCCCGGCAGTCCGGCCCGGCAACCCATCACCCAGCCGGCAAGCCATATCTGATCAATCGCAGGGTGCCTCGTCAATGTGCTTTTGCCGAGTGATTCCAGGCGGAAAGTCTGATGATCTCTGCCGCGAGTTCTGCGATGGGGCGGCCGTCGGTGGCGATGCGGTGGACGGTGTCGGGGGAGTGCTCGGCTAGCTTGCGGGCCATCAGCGTGCTGCGCTCGGCGTGCCGGTCCAGACCCGTGCCGATCTCGCGCCGGGCAAGCCGCTCATGTGCTGTCTGGTCGGAGCAGGTCAGTAGCGCTGCGGTGACGTGAGGGTCGTCACCCGTAGCCGCGACGAGCTTCCGGATTTCGGTGGCCAGGACGCTGGCGGTGTTGGTGTAGATCATCCGCCGGTAGCCAAGGGCACGGTAGTTGGCCCACATCGCTGCGAGGTTCCGCTCGGCCAGGTGGTGCTCGTGGGGCGGCGGGTAGGCCAGGTCGAGGTTGTCGCCCTCGATCAGGCAGTGCCGCACGCTGGCGGCTGAGAGCTGAGCGTGGATCTCGCTGCCGACGGTGGTCTTGCCGACCCCGGACCGGCCGCCGATCAGCAAGATGGCGCTGCGTGCCGGAATGCTCAGTGCTGCCAGACCCTGATGCACAGGGTGAACCATCCTGCGGCGGCCGGGAGCGCGAGGCAGCAGGCGATCGCGGCGGAGGACCGGGAGCCTGGCCGGGACTGGCTGCGGATGGCCAGGGTGATGACGGCCGCCCCGAGCGGCCACTGGCCGAGGCCGCCTGCCGCCAGCCACCAGCCGCTCGCACCGCAGCCGGGCAGAGGGGGGCCATCGTTCATGGCGCAGTTGTAGCCGGTGAGCAGCCCTGCGGCTAACCAGCCGATCGTGCCGAGGAAAAGGCACACCGCAGTCGCGAGCGCCGCCGGAAGATGCACGGTCCACGGCCGCCACGCTGGCCGGCCCGCGCTTGTGCTAGTAACCATGACAGCAGTGTTTCCGCAGCCGGTGCCCGCTGTCATGAGTACATCTACTCAACGCTCGCTAGGGGCGCCCACCATGTTTTCTCCGCGCCCGACCTGCGCGACTTCATCAGCTACGCCGCCCGCCGCCACGCCAAGGTGATCATCACCGGAGACCCAGACCAGCTCGCCGCAGTCGAGAACGGTGGCGGACTCGCCCTCCTGGCCAATCAACTCGGCTACGTGCAGCTGACCGAAGCTGTCAGGTTCACCGCCGAATGGGAGCGCGCCGCGTCCCTGCGCCTGCGCGCCGGTGACGCCACTGCGATCGACGACTACCAGCAGCACGGACGCATCTCGGGCGCCGCCCCAGAGCAGGCGATAGCGGAGGCCGTCCGTGCCCACACCGCACCATGCTCATGATCCACGACCGGGAACGCTGCCGCGAAGCCTCCCGCCGCATCCGCGACGACCTCATCCACCTCAGCATCGTCGATCCCGGTCACGAGATCCAGCTCGCCGACGGTGCCCGTGCCTCCGTCGGCGACCTCATCATCTGCCGCGAGAACAATCACGCTGTCAACGCAGGCGAACGCGGCCGCAGCCTGGCCAACGGCGACACCCTGCGCATCGAAGCCATCCGCGACGGTGCCGCGATCGTCCACCGCGCCCTCGACTGCGACCCGCGCACCGGAGCCCGTCGCTGGACCGACCGCGCCTCTATCTATACCGGCTACGACACTGCCGACCTCGGCTACGCCGTCACCGGCCACGGCGCCCAGGGCCGCACCGTCCGCGTCGGCCTCTCGCTGCTCACCGGCAACGGGGACCGCCAGTGGCTGTACGTCGCGATGACGAGAGGCACCGAGAAGAACGCCGCGATCGCGCTTACCCGCCCGGCCAGGCTCGCCGAACCCGAAGCAGGCACCCGACCCGCCCCCGAACTCGCCCGCCACGACCAGCTCACCCGACAACGCACCGGCCTGCCGGCAACCGCCGCTCCACCCGGTCACAGCCCCGAGCCACGAGATGCCATCGCAGTAGCCGCCGACATTCTCGGTAGGAACGGCTCGCACACCTCAGCCACCGACACCCGAAAGCAGGCTCTGTCCAACGCTGATCACCTGGCCATCCTCAACGCAATGTGGCAAGGAGAAACGACTCGCCTCCACAACGACCGCTACCGCGAGCTAGTCCTCGCCGAACTTCCGCCCCAGCACGCAGCAGACGGCCTCACGTCACCACAGGCAACCTGGCTGTGGCGAACCCTCCGAGCCGCCGAGCACGTCGGCCTTGATCTCCGCGAGACCCTCCGCCAGGCAATGGCCGCCCGCTCGCTGACCGGCGCCCAGGATCTCGCGAGCGTCCTCGACTACCGCTTGCGGCAGCTCGTCGGCCCGCTGGTCCCGCAACCACCGCCCCCGTGGTCAGCGCGAGTGCCAGAGGTCAGCGATCCTGAGCAGCAACGGTTCCTCACCGAACTCGGGGCCGCCATGGACGCGCGCAAAGACCGGCATCGCGGTCAGCAGGAGATAGCCAGTCGACACGAGTTGCTGGGCCGATCGTGGACGGCGATGGCTGCGTTCTACCGCGAGCAGGAAACCGAGCTTGAGCAGACGATGCAGACCCGGCAGGTCTGGGAGCGAGCCACCGAGCAAACCCGCCGTCGTGCCATAGCGGCCGACTCTGAACTCCGTCGCCGCAATCCCGCCCGCCGACCTGAACCCCTCCGCTCGGCTGAGCCGTTTGTCACCGAAGAAGAACGAGCGCAGCTCAACCTCGAACCCGGCGTACCGGAGTACACAACGCCCGAATGGATCACCGAACTCGCCGCCGAACGTCGGTCCGTCAGGGACGTGCTCGATCAGCGCAAGGCAGACAACGTCCGGGCGACCGAGGTCGACTTCGGCCGTGCAGCCGATGCCTGGGCTTCTTGGATACCCGACTGGCAAGACGCCGTACTCCAGCCACCCAAACCCGAGATGCCGCCCTCAAGAGCAGTGCTGTCACGAGCCGCCGAACTAGAAGCGGAGCGCTAGCCACACCAACTGTCACACCTCACCAGCATCATGGACCCGCTGCCGACCGAAAGAGCAACGATGGAACCCCGCCAATTACGAGACGACGACGTTCAGGAATTGCTCAGACCCGCGTACTGGCTCGTCTTCGCTATTGAGTGGCCAACCGGCAGTCACGTCTCCGAGGGGGCGCTGGCCATCGCCCCGCCCACCATCCCGCGCGACTCAGCAAGTTCCAGCACTCAGCAGGTTCTCGGCTGCGCCGACCTCTATGCACGCAGGCACGCAACTAACGTGGTGTTCTTCTCCGACCTGACCCGAATCTTCGCGACGGCGGGCACGTCATGGGCCAGCCTGGGAGTCGACTGGCAAGCGGCCCTGCGCGAACTCGAAGAGGGACCGCACCCGTCGATGCACCTCACCATCACTGAGCGCGCCCACCTTCTGGTCAGCGAGCCAGGCCAAAGCCCAGGACAGCTGGACTACGAGCGCGAACTCTTGCGCCACGCAATCTCAGGAAGACTGGCCGAAGACTGGCCGACGTACATCGACAGCCTCATCAAATCCGGCCTGCTCAGCCCGAGAACCGATGCTTAGCCCAGAGCATCCCGCAGCTCGTTAACGGCGTCGGCGAGCGCGCGAGGCTTCGACTTGGCCGCCCACCCGTCAAATGTCTCGACAACCCGCCGCGCAGCCGCCGCCAGATCCGCTTCCCCCTGAGGCGAGCCCGCAGGCGGCCCAAGCACAAAAGTCCCCACCCCAGGCCGGTGCTCGATCAACCCCAGCGAGATCAATGTCCCGTGCACTCGTCCCGAAGTCGTCCGCCCGACCCCGTGCATCTCGGTCAGCTCCCGAGCCGACGGAAAGCGATCTCCAGGCTTGAGCTCACCCCTCATGATCAGGTCCCGGTAGTGCCCGGTCAGCCGCTCATACCGAGTGTCAAAGCTCCCGACATCGCCCGCCACCATGCCTAGCACCAGTCCCGATCCGCATCCAGGGTGTGATGCACACCATTATGCGTCGCGCGAGTCGCGAGCTGAGTGATACACCGCATTTCGCGGGCTCTCAGCCGCTCCAGCGCCGGTGCTTGAGGAACAGGCTCTCGGCGTGGTCAATGACCTCGCGCCAGTCGTCTTTGTGGTCGCGAGTCGGCTGTACGCCCAGTTCGTCAATGAGCATCCGGATCACGGACTCGATGCTGACTCTGCCAGAGGGCAGGTGGATGCCCTTGCCGATGTCGCCGAGCGCCGTGTGGATGTGCGGGTGGTCCACGCCTCGGCCCGGATGCCAGTGCCAGGCGACTAGTTCTTTACCCGAGTTATCGCTCAGCTGGTAGAAGTATGCGACCGAGCTGACGTGCCAGCTGTGTTCGTGAACCTTCACGAGCTGAAACTGGTGGCGCAGCTGGAACTGGAGTACATAGCCGAGTTGCTCGGAGTGGAACAGCAGCGGATCCTGGGAAAGCGCGAGTGCCTCTAAATCCGAGCCTGACCGATGACTGGGTGACACGAAGAGCTGGGCATTGGTGAGGCAAGACAGCGTCCTGCGCAGCGGCGCGAGGAACTCGTCCCTGGCGGCGGCTCGGGTCCTACCGGGCAAAGGGCAGGAGCATGACTAGGCCGATGATGTCCGATCTGTCGAGGTCGAGCGTGCCAGCGTCATACTGGCGCTCGAACTCACTGAGGCCGATGCCGAGAACCTTGCGCGTCCTCTCGTCCAGCATCTGGCGCCCTTCGTCGCGAGTGAGCTCTACGACGCCGGGCTCAGAGGTGATCGCGTTCATGGCGACCTCCCTTCGCTGGTCTCCTGCAACCCAGTATGCATGATCGGGCTGACATCCAGAGGCGCCGCTTCATCCGCAGCCCGCCTGAGCCCTGGTCAGCTGCGCTCGGGTGGCGGCTGGGGTCAGGGCGGCTTCGCGGATGCGGGTGAAGGTGTCCTGGTAGGCGCGGACCTCGGCGGGCTTGGTGACTTCGGTGATCTGGGTGTCGTTTTCGAGGTAGACGACGGACGGGTCGGTGGGGTCGGGGAAATCGAAGATGTCGATCAGGCTGGACATGCCCGGATGCGGGCCGTCGGCGAAGCGGAGCAGGCGCAGCTCGACGTTCGGCCGCTCGCTGACGTCGACTCAGGTGACCGAGTTGGGCGAGTCGGTCTTCGGGAGTGCCCCAGTGGTAGAGCAGGCAGGCCTCGGTGACGACGGCGACGAGGCGGGGGGCGGTGCCGTCGGTGCGTTCGAGGATCTGCTGGCGGCGCAGGCGGGCGGCGATGGCGCGTTCTTGCCAGGCGGCGGCGCATGGCCGACGTCGAGCAGGGCCCGCATGTAGGCGCGGGTCTGGAGCAGGCCCGGCAGGACGAGCGGCATGTAGACGCTGATCCGGGCGGCGTCGTTCTCGAAGCCGGGGAACTCGTTGGCGAAGACGCGGTCCTTATCCTTGTCTGGCTCATGCCACCACAGGCGGGCGCGGGCTCGGGTGACGAGAATCTTCTAATTCCTCGTGCTCCTCGCGGTGGCGGCGTAGATGCGGGCGAGGTCGCGGACGTGGCTGGGGTCGGGCTGGCGCCACTGGTTGGCTTCGAACCGGTTCAGGCGGCCTCGGCTCCAGCCGAGTTTGTCGCTGGCTTCGTTCAGGCTCAGGCCTGAGCGCAGCCGCAGGGCGACCAGTCGGCTGGAGAGCCGCCGTTTGGCGACGGTCGCGCCGTAGCCGGGTTCGTCGCTCACGGCAGCCTCCTTGGTGTCGTCGGCTCCAGTTCTCCAATCATAGAATCTGTGCAGCACGAATATATGCCATGAACTGGAGCCAGCTCTGGCTCCGAGGATTCGGTCGGCGCGGTCGAGGTCGCCGGAGGCGGCGGAATCTGTGCTTCACAGATTCTGGCACTGGTAAACTCCGGCCGAGGTTCTGTCAAGGAGGGACTCCGCGTGGCCGATGACGCCTACGGCTCGACCGTGGCGAAGCGGCGGCTGGCGAGCCGCCTGGGGGAGATGCGGCTGCGGACTGGCATGAGCCTGAACGAGGTCACCGACAAGCTCGGCTGGAGCCGGGGTCGGCTTGACCGGTATGAGCGGGACGAATGGCGGCTTCCTGACGCCAGCCATGTCCGTGACCTGGCCCGGATCTATCGAAGTCGATGATGACGAGCGCGCTGAGCTTGAAGATCTAGGGCGGCTGGCGCGCGAGCGGGTGTGGTGGCGGTCCTATCGAGGACGTGTTCGGCAAGAGGCAACGAGTTCGCCGGGTTCGAGAACGATGCGGCGCGGATCAGCGTCTACATGCCGCTTGTGCTGCCCGGACTGCTCCAGACCCGGCCGTACATGGAGGCGCTGCTGGCGGTCGGGCCTTGGTCGGCCGAATGGCAGGAACGGGCCATCGCGGCGCGGCTGCGCCGGCAGGAGATCCTGGCCGGACGGACGGGACGGTGCCCCGGCTGGTCGCGGTGATCACCGAGGCGTGCTTGCTGTATCGGTGGGGGAGTGCGACGAACCGGACGCTCCAGCTGGAGCACCTGGCGGCGTGAGCGAGCGGCCGAATGTCGAGTTGCGGGTGCTGCGGTTCGCGGACGGGCCGCATCCGGGGATGTCCAGCCTGATCGATATCTTCGACTTTCCCGATGACGCTGACGCCTCGGTCGTATACCTGGAGAACGACACCGAGATCACCGAGGTCACTAAGCCCGCTGAGATGTCCGCTTACCGGGAGACCTTCGCCCGCATCCGCGAGGCCGCGCTGACCCGGCGGCAGCATCCCGTACCTACCTGACCAACCTCAGCCAAAGCCAGGAGTGAGTCAGCCATGACCGATCTGTCTGACGCGCGTGTGGCAGAAGGCATCGCTCAGCACCTCAGGTAACGGCGGCTGCGTCGAGATCGCGGTCAATCTGCCGAGCGTGATGGCGATCCGTGACTCGAAGCGGCCGGGAGACGGTGCCCATGTCATGGACCGGGACGCGTTCGCCGCGTTCCTCGCCGACGTCAAGGCGGGTCATTACGACGGCTGAACTCCGCTTGCTGCTGATCCCGGATCGCTTCCTGGCCGAAGGCATCGGTGTAACTGCCTTGCCACTCCGCTGGCATGACGGCCAAGGTACCGGCGAGCTCGCGGTGCCAGCCAGCTAACAACCGGTTGCGCCGGCACAGCATCCATGGTTACGCTGTGCCTAGAAATTCGTGCAGCACAAATTCGCAGATAGCAAGTTGATCGCGCGCACCAAGGTCCTTCGGATCCTGAATGTCCCATCGCAGGCGGGACCACCAACCTCTGATGGAGGTAGCCATGGGCTATGTAGACGGCCTAGCGGAACTGACGGCCGCTCCGTTAGAGCCAGGCGGGATCTTCGTGCAGTCCATGCCGTGGCTGCGGATATTCCCCGGAGAGCCGCGTCAACTCGGCTTGATGCGGCTGTGGCTGACATCCCTACTTGTCGGTACTTCAGTCCGAGACGACGTCGTGAGCGTTGCGACCGAGTTGAGTGCCAACGCTATCCGGCACATCGCCAGCGGCGATGGCGGCTGTTTTGCCGTGGAGATCACAAGCCGGCCACTGGTGCTCCGGGTCGCGGTTGCTGACGGCGGCGCGATAAAAGCACCCACGCTTCTGGCCGCTGGACCCGGCGATGAAACGGGCCGAGGGCTAAAGCTAGTACGCGGACTCACCGCTCGCGTTGGCGTGTGCGGGGACCACCTGGGCCGCCTGGTCTGGGCAGACGTCCCGCTAGATCCATCGCCGGGGGATTGCCCTGCCTACGGCACCGGAGAGCAGGCGCTTCGGCAACTGCGTGACGATGGCTTCATCTGAGACTCGCGCAATCGAACTCTGCAAATGCGACGGAAGGACCTGAGTTATGACCACCGAGCCAATGCGTCGGGTTCCACCATTGCCGAGAGCGGAAAGCCTGGCCAAGGTGCTCTACCACTACGGCGAGCGCTGGGAAATCGAGCGCGTTCAGCGCAGCACCGAGTGGGTAGCCGTCCTGCGGGAGGTCGGAGGCGACTACATCCGCATCGTGGGCGCCCAGGATCTCTGCCAGCTTCAGTACAAGATGAACGTGGTCGAGCAAGACGAGCCTGAGGAGCGCGACAGCGCGCAGGTGTAGTTACTCAGTCATCGATGCTGAGTTGCTGAAACAGGAAGTCGCCGATTCCCTGCTGTCCGAGCGATTCAGTGCGCGGCTCGGTTGCCTTCCACGAAGAATTGCCTTCGTCGTCCCACTCTCGCTTAAACGACACCAGAGCGACGGCATCAGCCATCGGTTGGCCCAGCCAGGACTCGTACCTTGTTTCGGGACTCCGGATCTCAGCAGGACCGGCATTGAAGCTGACGGGCAGCAGTACTACAGCGAGATGCCATTCAACGACCCGAAACGATTTCGGCGGCCCGATCTCACAAGACCAATTCTCGCCTGCTCTGCGGCATCGATGTGCTTCGAAGTCAAAAATAGGCGCATGCCTGCGCCGTGCCCGGCTTGTACCGCCTCGGCTATGACGGTCAAACCGAAGGGCCCATGGCCGACTGCCCTCGACAGCTTGGAAGGTGCCTTGAAGCCGTACTGGTGCCTGGGTTCGCCGTCCGACGTCGACTTGGCCGATGCTGAGGTAGCGCCCGTTGCCAGTCTCAGCCGAGTGGGATTGGGTCGAGACCATTGGCAAACTCACTAGGATACTCTCCGCTAGCGTTGCTATCGCGACGACAAGCGCGCAGAAGGCCAGAACATTGGCCTGTCCATGGGGGAGTAGCCGACGTAGGCCGTTGAGATGGCGGTCGGCAAGCTCTTCGTCGACTTTCGCCTCATCGGCTCGCTCCGCAATGAGCTCCCTCATGGAAGCAGCGATACCGCGCAGATCCGCCTGCTCGGCTTGGAGTTCGCGCAGGACAGCCAGGATCTGACGCGAAAGGTCGAGCGACTCCTCATCCTGCTCCGAACGACATAGCGGACACCGTGCTGCGACGTTCGATGGAGTCTCACTCAGACTTCCGGATTCGGCTAATGGTGATGCAGTTGCCCCAGCAGGCACGATGAGATCGCCATAGAAGGTAACCCCGCAAGTCCCGCATCTGACAGGCAAGTCCACGTTCTTATTGTCGGTCCTTCCGGCGTCCAACAGCACCGCCAGCCGAGGACGGATCGTGCCTGATCCGCCCTCTCGCTTGCGCGATGGCCGGGCAAGTAGCTACTGCGATGGGGTACATCACACCATCATGCGTGCAGCCGCGTTGGGGGTTCGAATGACTGTTTCCGAGCTACCAGGTCTGGCTGAGGCGCTGGCCCGTTCCCAGCTCGGCGAGCCTGCGAAGAAGATCAACACGGCCATGCCGAGTACAGCTGAGTTGTCGGTCGTGCGACGAAGTCATCCGGCTCGCTGGCTTGCCGCCGCGATGACATCCCTCGGCGTCCTCGCCATCGCTGCGGCAGCCGTGAGCTACTCCGCCCAGTACCGCATGGTCTACGCCGCCAAGAGCGTCGCGCCGATCGCGGCTCTCGAAGCGGGCATCCCCGACGTCGCGGCCTTGGTCTTCGCCACCTTAGGCATCGCTCTGGCCCTGCACGGTCGCCGCGCCATCCGCGCCCGCCTTCTCAATGTCGGCGCGGTCGGCACGTCGATTGCGATGAACGTCCTTGCCGCCGGAAAAGGCTGGCCCGATCTCGGATTCCCGCTGCTCAAGAGACCGGCGACCTGGCCCTGTGGACGGGCCGCCTCGCCTTCGCCGATCCGGACTGGACACCAGGCCGAGGACCTGCCCACCCTGCCCGGAGCCAAGAGGAACTGCTGGCCGACCCAACACAAGCACGCCACGTCCTGTCGGCCGTTCACCACGCCTGCCACACTCTCGGCGAGCTAGCCGAAGCTGGAGCAGAGCAAGTCGAGGCGGCGGCCGTCGCCCGCCGGTTCCTAGTGCTTACCCGATCCGCAGGTCAGCAAGCGCCTGTTCATCCCGACTCCCATCCAGCGCACCGAACCCCTGAACTACGCCCACCGCTCTGCCCACGCAGCCCCTGGCGCGGCCACACAGCACGTCGCCCGGGCCGTCGCAGAACTTCGCTCAAGCGGGCGTCGGCGCTCGATCGCGCCAGCGACAAGCTCATCTTGCAGGCTATGACAGAGGCGTACTCATCAAGATCCCAGGCCCGTCGCGCTTCGGCGAGCCCAGGAGGCAGAGCCGCGCGTTCGCCTGACCGCCAGGCAGAACTCGAAGGCTGACGAGCCGGTGCCGGATTGCACAGGCTCGCAAATGAGTATGATGCTAAGCATTACACCATTACAATAAATTGAGTGAGGCGGAGAGCACAAAGATGGCCGCCGATGGCGCTGACCGAACGAACGCAAAGAACCGATTACTCACGATCTCCGAAGCGATCGCTGAGATCGGCATCCCCCGAGCCACCTTCTACTGGTGGCGCCAGCTCCGCAAAGGCCCCGCTCAATCAAGCTCCCCAACGGCGATGTGCGCATCCGCCGTTCTGACCTGGACCGATGGCCGCCAGCCTGGAGGACAACGACAGGTGACCGGGGTACGAAAGGCGACCCAGCGGCGGCAACAGGCCGCTGGCGTCAGGAAGACAACCAGGGATGCGCCGTCCGTGGAAGATAGGCAACGCACGCAGCAAGACCAAGCCGCACATGGTCCGCTGGGTAGTCGCCGGCGAGGTGTTCACCGAGACATTCGTTTCGTTCGCGCTCGCCGACGCGTTCCGCTCCGAACTCATCCAGGCCATGAACAAGGCCGAGGAGTTCGACGTCGCCACCGGCCTGCCGATCTCGAAGCGGGAGAAGATCGAAGCCGAGCAAGAGGCCGAGGCTCAGCTCAGTTGGCTCCAGTTCCGTGTCGACTACGTCGCCGCCCGCTGGCCCGAGGTGGCCGCCAAGACCCGCGACGCGATTGCGGACAGCCTGGCCACGGTGACCCGGTCATGGTGGCACCCGGACCAAACAAACCCGATGCCCGTGAGCCCGACGAGCCATCCTGTGGGCTGTAATCCTAGCCAATGCCGACGCCGAGCCACCCAAGGAGATAGCCGACGACCTCGCCTTTCTAAATGTGCACTGCTGCCTGCCGCTCAAGGCACTCGACGACGCGACCTTAGCCCGCAAAGTGATCCACCAACTCGGTCGTACGCTGGAGGGCCAGTCCGCAGCAAGCGACACCTACCGCCGCCGTCGTCGCGGCCTGAATGCCGCCCTGGAGTTCGCGGTCGAGTCGAAGCATCTCGACGCGAACCCGCTCAAGCTGGTCAAGACCAAGCGCGTCGCCGTCGACGACCAGGTCGACCCGCGCGTCGTCGTCACCCACCCCCAGGCCCGCGAGCTGCCGACGTCAGTGTCCGCGTCGGCTCGTTTAGTCGTGGCCGTGGTCGTCGGCTGGTCGCATTCTTCGCCGTGCTCTACTACGCCGGACTCCGCCCCGCCGAGGCAACGGCCCTGCGCGTCACCGATTGCACCCTGCCCGAGCAGGGCTGGGGCAAGCTCACCTTGGCCGAGACCTTCCCAGTCACCACGAAGAAATGGACTGACGACGGCCAGCGCCACGACCGGCGCGGCCTCAGGCAGCGCGACCCGAACGCCGTCAGCCCCGTGCCGATCCCGCCCTGGCTAGTCACGATCCTGCTGACCCACATCGCCGAGCACGGCGTGGCCGAAGACGGCCGCCTGTTCAGCAACGAGCGCGGCGCGATCATCGGCTCAACCACCTACTCCCGAGTCTGGGAAGAAGCTCGGCAGATCGTGTTCACCCCAGCCCAGGCAGAGTCGCCACTAGCGGGCCGCCCCTACGACTTGGGCCATGCCGCGCTAAGTACCTGGCTCAACGCCGGTCTCGAAGTGCGCAGGCAACTCAGTCGAGATCCTGCTTCGCCGCTACGCAGGCTGCCTGGACAACCAGGAAGAGGCCGTCAACCGCCAAATAGAGAACTCCATGGGTCATCGTCCAGGACTAGAGGCCGGATGAGCTAGTCGGAGCTGTTATCTAGTACCGCGTCACTTAGCGGAGTCGTCCCAGATCAACAGGTCGTCCTTGCTCTCAAGCTCCGCCGGCTATTCCATACGACTGATCACTTCTGACCAGTCTGGGTCCTGTGTGGTGTCCCGGGCCACCGCGACGAGTATCCGGCCTGTTGCGGCCACCTGGATCTGGTCAGCGTCCTGCTGCATGGCGAAGTTGCGTCTGCGACGTGGCGCTCCAGCTTGCTCTAGGGTAAGCGGCTCGTCCAGCAGGCCGAAGAAGAACCGCAGCCTGGACGGCGTAATCAGGTCGGCGGCAGCCCAGCTGCCCCTGACGTTTCTTCCGTGAACCGACCGAGCCCGACCTGGCGCATCACGCGGGGCCGTCGCGTACAGCTGGCTGGTGACCTCGCCGACGCGGGTCAGGGCACGGGACCGTATGGCCTCCAGCCGCTCAAAGTGTCGTCTCGTCGGCATTGTCGCGAGCCCCGCGTCGTTGATGGTGATCTTCTCGAGGGCTGTGTCAAGGTCCGGACGAGCAGTGATGTCGAAGAGGTCGACGTGTACCTTTGCTGATCCTGTGTAGGCGTATGTCATGGTCACGGCGTGTTGCTCGTTCGCGCCGGACCATGCCACGATGTCCGCGAGTCGGTTCCGCTGATCCTTGTTCGGTGGGTGCGCGGGCCTAACGGTTGACCGGCCGCGTGCCTCGCCGGCTAGTGCTTATGGTGCCCTTGGGCGGTGAAGTCAAAGAGTAGGTCTGGCCGGATCCC
Source organism: uncultured Actinomycetota bacterium (assembly GCA_963737865.1). Lineage (GTDB taxonomy): Bacteria > Actinomycetota > Actinomycetes > Streptosporangiales > Streptosporangiaceae > Chersky-822. Next base: position 74,022 of record CAVTUG010000005.1, read on the forward strand.
GGCGCCTGGGTATTGTGCAGCCGCCTTTGCCGGCAACACGTCGAAGTGGTGGAGGTCGCTGTCCTGCAGCTTCCACCGGTAGTGGCGCTCAGCGGATGCGGTGAGCATGCCCAGGCCGAATGACTCGGATATGAATCGTTTGACGTGCCCGGAACTCGCCCGGAAGTCGGCGTGCCGCAGGGTGAGCGCTCGCCCAGGCTTGTCCACTAGAAAGCTAAGCAGCAACCGCAGTTCGTGCTGCATCACGCGGTAGGTCAGCTTGCGATCCGCAGGGACTGCGAGTCCGTTTACCTTGACGATCTCAGCGAGATCGATGTCCCATGTATCTTCATCGGCAACCCGGATGTCCGCAACTTCAAGATCTCCCCTAGGGCCTCGATGAGTCGTTACGTTGAAGCGCCTGACATCGATCACACCCATGGGAGGGAACGGTAGCTGTCGTCGAGTTACACCACAAGTCAGGAGTTGGCCAACCGCAACATCTGTGGCTGTCGCTCCAGCAGGAAGCCATCATTCGCCAGATCAACAGGTACATAGATGACGATCTACGGCAACGAGGCAGTCATCTGGGCGTGCGAGACGTCAACCGGCACGCTACACGTGGGTGAGCGGAGCCAGTGGATCAGCGAAGGCCGATAGGGTCGCGTCTGTCAGCAGCTCGCTGGGGGGCCATTGCACAGTCTTCATATGGGGTGGATACACGCCGAGATAGTCAATGCCCATTCTGCCGGTCATTTGAAAATCGTGCTGCCCGGCTCCTGGACCTCCGAACACCTGGATGGCTAGGCAGCCGAGGGTCATTGTCAAGCAGATGGCCTTGTCGTGAGTGTCGCGGACTTCGTATCACTTGCCGAGCGCGCGCAACGGATAGCCCTCTGACTCGATGGCCGCCAGTCGCACCCGAACACTGGCAGGAGGTCTGTTCTGCGTCCTCATGATGGTGCGGTTCTCGGAAGTCAGAACTGGATCGTCTCCCCATACATACTCGAAGACCGAAGTCTTCATCGCGGCCCAGGTGGCGACGGTGATCTGCTGATCCGTGGTCAGCGTGGCGCTAAACCCCTTGATCATAGGCTCGATGATTGGTCGAACCTCATCCTCAAGACGAGACATCCAGCCGCTATTGCATGTTTCGCACACTACTCGCACACGGTGACTCGCCACTTCCATCGCCGGCCGGGTGTTGACCGTGCCAGCATGAGGGCCATGCAGGACGCTGCGCTCGCACGTGATCTCTGAGCCGACGACGTCCACCGTCATCACCTCGTTAATCCAATCGGAAAAGGTATGCTCGCGGGTGATTTTCACCGTTTCGCCTGTGGCGCCAGCAAAAGACGCGGGCCCTGTTGTCCACGGGTCGGAAGAGTATCAGGTACTCAGTATCGCTTGGGTTTCCGGCGCAAAGAACGGTAAACGGCCGACGCTTGCCGCGAGATATTTTGCGCCAAGCCATCTGTGCACATATGCCTCGGGTTCTTCAAGCAGCATCAGCAATTCGTTGACTTCGGCGAGCATGAACACGGAGTGCGCCAGCGCGCGCTTGCACTCGTCAATGGCCAGACGGGTGAACTCAGACGCCGAGACTATGAGACCGTTCACGCTGGTGGGCCGATTAAAGATCCGAACCAGGTGGCGGCTCATATCACCGACCCCGAGCGGCGTACTCCGCCACTTCGCCTCTACGAGCAACGGGTGGCCATCGAGCACAACTAGACCATCGATCTATTCACCTATCTGACCGATTTCGGTATTGAGGGTGAACGACTCCCTGACGCTGAGCCCATCGAGTTTGAAGATGTCATTGAGAACAGCTTCGAAGGCAACTCCACACTGCCGCGCGTCACCCATCGAGCCTAGAATTCCCCGCAGGTCGAGGAAGATTTTCGCAGTCATAGACTATGCGCCCCCAGCAGGATTCGAACCTGCGCACACGGCTCCGGAGGCCGTTGCTCTATCCCCTGAGCTATGGGGGCTGGCGCCGTCCCACTCCGAACACCCAGCAACGCGGTGAACATCCGGTGGGGACTGAGCAACAGTACCAGCCGCAACCACCCACAGAGCACTCAGTAACCCGCACCCAGCGACCCGCGCTCGCAACGATCTGGCGGACACGTGCTCGATCTGCGAGCGCGAATGCCCGGCGGGCCGGTAGCCTCACGCCGTGACACAGGGACTGGGGCGAGTGCTCGTTGTCGATGACGATGAGGTCATCAGGCAACTTATCGCCGTAAACCTGACGCTCGAAGGCTTCGAGGTCTTCACGGCGGTTGACGGTCAGGACTGTCTGGACCGGGTCGTCGAGGTTCAGCCTGATGTGATCACTCTTGACGTCATGATGCCGAGGCTGGATGGCTGGGTGACGGCGACTCAGCTGCGCCGCAACCCGCTCACGTCCAGCATCAAGGTTGTCCTTATTACTGCCCGCGCGCAGGAGGACGACCGGAACCGAGGCCGCCAGGTCGGCGTGGACGCCTATCTCACCAAGCCGTTCGACCCGGCTGAGATGATCCGCGTCGTCCGCGAGCTGGCCGGTGCCCCCAGTTCGGCCTTCGACTAGTCCTGGCCTTGGCCCTGACCCGCCGTTGATCCTGCAAGAGCTCACCGCGCACCTGGCACGCCAGCTTCAGGCCGCAGTGGCGACCGGCGAGCTGCCCCCTGACGCCGCCCGCCTCACCGCCCACGGCACCTGGCGCCCCGCGCCGAGCCCAGCCCGAGACAGAGCTCAAGCCACAGCCCCAGGAGCCACAGCCCCAGGCACCTACGCCACCTCCCTGCCGTTCCAGCTCGCCGCGCTCACGGGCCGCCCGCCCAGCGCCCTCGCCGAAACCCTGGCCGAGGCGCTGACCGCCATCCCTGAAATCACTCTCGCCCGCGCGGTGAACGGCTATCTCACCATCACCATCGCCCCATCCCACCTCGCCCTTCTCCCGGCCAGGATCGTGGCGGCCGGCCCAGCCGCAGCCCGCAGCGACGCCCTGGCCGGCCACGAGCTGACCGCTCCCGCATTGCCCGACCTCGCGGCCGCCCCGACCTGGGCGGACGCCTGGCGATCACAGTATCAGGCGCTGCTCGGCCGGCTAGCTGATGCGGCTGGGGCAAAGGTCAATTTCTCCCATGATGAACGCATGTCGTCCTCGACATCGCCCCTCTGGGCCAGCGCCAGCACCACCGAATCGGCCATCGAGGAGCACGGGCTCGACGCCGTCAGGTACGCGCTAGCGAGATCCGCCGACTCGTCGCCAGCGGCGATCACCGCACAGCTGGCCCGCCCGCTCGACGTGTCGAACCCTTTCGTGCTGGTCAGGCATGCTCGCGCGGACGCGGCCTCGACGCTGCGCTGGGCTGCCGACCTCGGCTTGGCCATGGCACGAGCGGAGCGACAGCATCCAGAGGCCAGTCCGGCACCCCCCGAACTCGCCGTCATCGACCAGCTCGCCTGGCTCCCCGAACGCGTCGCTTCCTCCTGCCGTCGTTCCCGCCCCGCCGACTTGACCACTTATCTAGAGCGGCTGGCCGGGCTCTGGCTGACCTGCTCCGAGTCGTGCCCGGCGCTGCCGTTCCGTGGCAGGGGCGCACCGAGTATCGAGGCCGCCGCCGACCGGGAGGCACGGCTGCTCCTGGCGGGCGCGGCGAGTGTGGCGCTGCAGGCCGGCCTGGGATTGCTGGCCGTCGCCGCGCCTGCCACAATGTAACCGAGGTCAATCCGCTACTTGCGGCCACAGTCTTCTGCCAACCGAGGTTCAAGCGGGAGCGAAGCGGGTATCGCATGCCGTGTAAGCCCCCTAAGGCGCCGACGATGTCGGCGTAGTTCCACCCCCACAGGCCAGGTCGTAACCAGCCGTCCAGGCGGTCGGCCAGAGCCTTTCCGGAGTCGAAGAACCCGCAGCGTGGGAAGCCCTCCCGGCGGTCCAGGCTTGCGGCAGTAGTACTCGGGCGCGTCCAGAGGTCCAGAAGGAATGCCGTGGCCGCAGTTGGTGTTAGACTGGGCGAGACACCAGATGCCCCGTCGTGGGGCGAGGTGTATATCCGCACCCCGTCAAACCTGAGCTGTGGTTACCGGCTGAGTGATAGCAGGTACGGCGACCAGCGACAGCGGGTTGCTCTCGGTGACACCCATCCGTCGGGAGACACTCAAAACCTGCACGCGCCTAGGTCAAGGCACGGATGGATTGTGCATGCGGCAATCAGCCGGATGCGGACAGCTACGGGAATGGCGGGATGGACGACGACCGACCTGATGGATCAGGTCGGCAGCGACTACGGGAGCCGCGTGGCGACGTACGCAGGGCGATCGTGTCTCGATGATCCCGCATCTTGGAAGGACCCCTTGTGACCGATACCACCGACCTGTTCTCCGGCTCACCGGAGCCGTCGCCGACCGAGGGCCGGGCCGCGACTGAAATCGCAGCTCAGCCGGGCGGCACCCCCGACAGCGTGGGGTCTACCCAAGGACAGAGCGGCGCAGTACGCTCCATGGTCGGTAGCCGGGACGCCGTCGATTCTCGCGGGACGTCAAGCTACGAGCGCCTGTCAGGCATGCTGCTTCCCGAGTTGCAGCGGCTGGCGCAATCGCTCGGCATCACAGGCACTGGCCGAATGCGCAAGGGCCAGGTGATTGCCGCGATTCAGGAGCGACAGCGTGGCGGGGGCTCCGGTGCGGGCGGTGGCCAGGCCACGTCGCAGCTGACGGGGACCAGGGGAAGCGAGCCGAGCCAGCTGCCTGCGGGCGAGCGGCCGGCCGACCTTGAGCAGACCACGCTAAACGGAAATTCAGTCAAGCGGAATGCGCCTGCGGGAGCCGGCGCGGACCGCCCCTTCAAGCAGGACGCCATGGAATCAGAAGGATCAGGGCAGCTCAGCATGGCCAGTGAGTTCAGCGCTAGCGATTACGGCGCAAGTGGCAGCGGTGCCGGCATAGGCGAGCCCAGCATGAGCGATCACGGGAGCAGCGGCTCAGGGGCCGCTACAGCGACCACGGATCGTCCGGTCGCGGAGACGCGAGTGGAAGCGCCAAGCGCCGCATCGAACGGCGCGGCCGGCCGCAATGGCGGCAGCGCGACGGGGATGGCCAGCGGAGCTGGCGAAGGCCGGGACGGCGGACCCGCCGAGAGCCCGACCAGCGAAGCGTCCGTCAGCGCCAAGACCGGCACGGACCAGGCGAGCACAGGCCAGGCAAGCACAGGCCAGGCAAGCACGGACCAGGCAAGCACGGACCAGGCGAGCACCGACCAGACGAGCACGGACGGCGCGAGCGCTGGCGAGGGCGGCGGCCAGGACGGGGACCAGTCGAACGGTCGCCGGGCGAATGGCGAGTCCGGGCAGCGCAGGGACAGCCAGCGCAATGACCGGCGCAGCCGGACGAGCAATGGCCGGCGGGACGAGCAGCCGAGGGCGGCCGCGGCCGACGGCGGCGACCAGCAGAATGGCGCCAGCCGCGACCAGCAGAGCCGGGGCGACCAGCAGGGCCGTGACCAGCAGCAGAGCCGGGGCGACCAGCAGAGCCAGCGGGACCAGGGTCAGCGTGACCAGGGCCACCGTGACCAGAACGGTCGCGATGACGACCGGGACGGGCAGGGCCGCCGCACCCGGGACCGTGACCGCTTCCGCAACCGCAACCAGCAGGGTGGTGGCACGAACCGGCGCCGCGAGCGTGGTTCGAGCGAGGCCGAGCCGGTCATCACCGATGACGACGTCCTGATCCCGATCGCGGGAATCCTCGACGTGCTCGACAACTACGGCTTCGTCCGGACGACCGGCTACCTGCCGGGCTCTAACGACGTGTACGTCTCGCTGTCGCAGGTGCGCAGGTACGGCCTGCGCAAGGGCGACGTGATCGAGGGCGCGATCCGGCAGCCGCGCGAGGGCGAGCGGCGCGAGAAGTTCAACGCGCTGGTCAGGCTCGACAAGGTCAACGGGCTCGACCCGGACGAGTCCAAGGGCCGCCCGGAGTTCTCCAAGCTGGTTCCGCTCTACCCGCAGCAGCGGCTGCGCCTGGAGTCGGACCCGACGATCATGACCACCAGGATCGTCGACCTGATCTGCCCGATCGGCAAGGGCCAGCGCGGCCTGATCGTCTCGCCGCCTAAGGCAGGCAAGACGATGATCCTGCAGGCGATCGCCAACGCGATCACGAAGAACAACCCTGAGTGCCACCTGATGGTCGTGCTCGTGGACGAGCGTCCCGAAGAAGTGACCGACATGCAGCGCTCGGTCAAGGGCGAGGTCATCCACTCGACCTTCGACCGGCCGGCCGAAGACCACACGATGGTCGCCGAGCTCGCGATCGAGCGGGCCAAGCGACTGGTCGAGATGGGTCACGACGTGGTCGTGCTGCTCGACTCGATCACCAGGCTCGGCCGTGCCTACAACCTGGCAGCGCCCGCGAGCGGGCGGATCATGTCCGGTGGCGTGGACAGCACCGCGCTGTACCCGCCGAAGCGGTTCTTCGGCGCGGCCCGCAACATCGAGCACGGCGGATCGCTGACCATCCTGGCGACGGCGCTGATCGAGACCGGCTCTCGTGCCGACGAGGTCATCTTCGAAGAGTTCAAGGGCACCGGCAACATGGAACTGCGGCTGCGCCGCGAGCTTGCCGACAAGCGGATCTTCCCGGCTATCGACGTCGACGCGTCAGGCACGCGGAAGGAAGAGCTGCTGATGACGCCCGAGGAGCTGAAGATCATCTGGCAGCTGCGTCGCGTGCTGCACGCGCTCGAGCCGCAGCAGGCGCTCGAGGTCCTGATGGAGCGGATGAAGGAAACCAAGAGCAACGCGGAGTTCCTGCTCCAGGTGCAGAAGACGACCGTCCCCTCTTAGACCAGGCCCACAGGAGCGGATGCCCCAGGCTGACGCCTGGGGCATCCGCCCGGGAATCGCCACGGCCTTCCGCTGGTTGAAGCTGTGGCACACTGGTAGGCCGAATGTGCGGTACCGGTTCACGCCCGCAGCGCCCAGAGCGAGCGCGGCGACCCGGCGACCGCGGGAACCAGGAGAGAACATGAAGCCCGGTATTCACCCGCAGTACGTGGTCACGACGGTCACGTGTACCTGCGGCAATTCTTTTACCACCCGAAGCACGTCGTCGAATGGCGAGATCCACGCCGACGTGTGCTCGAACTGCCACCCCTTCTACACCGGCAAGCAGAAGATTCTGGACACCGGTGGCCGCGTGGCCAGGTTCGAGCGCCGCTTCGGCAAGCAGGGCGGCCAGTCCAAGTCGGACAAGTAGCCCTTACAGCAACTTCACGCACCGACCGCCAGCCCTGCGGGTGAGGCGGTCGGTGTCTGCTGGCCAGCTAGATAAGAACTCATTCGAGGAGGTAAGCGATGCTTGAGCGGCTTGCCGACCTCGCGACTGAGCATGCGCAGCTAGAGAAGGACCTTTCCGACCCGGTGGTGCACACCGACCAGGACCGGGCGAGGGCGCTGGGCAGGCGCTACAGCGAGCTGACGCCGATCGTGGCTGCGTATTTGGAGTGGCTGCAGGTCAGTGGCGACGAGACGACGGCGCGCGAGTTCGCGGGCGAGGACTCGTCGTTCGCGGTCGAAGCTGAGCAGCTTGCCGGTCGCAAGGCCGTGCTCGAGCAGCGGCTCGAGCACCTGCTGGTGCCGCGCGACGCGCTCGACAGCAAGGACATCATTCTGGAAGTCAAGGCGGGCGAAGGCGGCGAGGAGTCGGCGCTGTTCGCGTCCGACCTGCTGCGCATGTACCTGAGGTTCGCCGAGCGCCAGGGCTGGAAGACCGAGATCCTGGACTCCACGATCACCGGGCTCGGCGGCTACAAGGACGTCACCGTAGCGGTCAAGGCCGCAGGCCGTGGCAGCCTGGCCGGCACGCCGGACGGTGCCTGGTCGCAGCTGAAGTACGAGGGCGGCGTGCACCGCGTGCAGCGAGTGCCGGTCACCGAATCGCAGGGCCGGATCCACACCTCGGCCGCCGGAGTGCTCGTCATGCCCGAGGCGGACCCGGTCGAGGTCAGCATTGACCCGAACGAGCTGCGGATCGACGTGTTCCGCTCGTCAGGCCCTGGCGGCCAGAGCGTCAACACGACCGACTCGGCGGTGCGGATCACGCACCTCCCGACCGGCATCGTGGTGTCCTGCCAGAACGAGAAGAGCCAGCTGCAGAACAAGGAAGCCGCGCTGCGCGTCCTGCGGGCCCGGCTGCTGGCCGCCGCGCAGGAGGAGGCCGAGGCGCTGGCCGCGGCCGAGCGGCGCAGCCAGGTGGCGACCGTCGACCGGTCGCAGCGGGTCCGTACCTACAACTATCCGGAGAACCGCATCTCCGATCACCGGGTCGGCTACAAGGCTTACAACCTCGACCAGGTACTCGACGGTGACCTGGACGCGGTGATCGGCGCGCTCGTCGACGCCGACCGCGCCGACAAGATGGCAGCCGCCCGGTGAAGGCCAGCACAGTGAAAGCCAGCACAGTGAAAGCCAACACAGTGAAAGCCAGCACTGTGAGAGTCGCATGAGCGCGGCATGAGCCTGCTGCTGACTGAGATCGGCCTGGCCGTGACGAGGCTGGCCGAGGCCGGGGTCGAGTCGCCGCGCGCGGACGCCGAACTGCTGGCCGCGCACCGGCACGGCGTGCCGCGCGGCACGCTGCACCTGGTCCCGGACAGCGACTTCGACCCCAGGTTCTGGGATGACGTCGCTCGCCGGGAATCGCGGGAGCCGCTGCAGCACATCACAGGGACGGCCTACTTCAGGTACCTCGATCTCCAGGTCGGGCCCGGCGTGTTCGTGCCCAGGCCCGAGACCGAGGTGATGACTGGCTGGGCGATCGACCGGCTGACCGAGATGGACGTCGCCGAGCCGGTCGCGGTGGACCTCGGCACCGGCTCGGGCGCGATCGCCTTGTCCATCGCGCAGGAGGTACCGAGGGCGCGGGTGCATGCCGTCGAAGGCGACCCGCTGGCCCGGCCGTGGACCGAGCTGAACATCGCCCGGTGCGCCACCGCTGCCCCGCACACCGAGGGACGGGTCAGCCTGCACGCAGGAGATTTCCACCGTGCGCTTTGTGAACTTGACGGCACCGTCGACCTCGTGATCAGCAATCCGCCGTATATCCCGGTCGACGCGGACGTCCCACCGGAGGTGGGGGAGTACGAGCCGACGGCCGCGCTGTTCTCCGGTCAGGACGGCCTCGACGCGATCCGGGTGGTCGAGCAGGTCGCCAGGCGGCTGCTGCGCCCTGGCGGCAAGGTGGCGGTCGAGCACGGCTCGCCGCAGGGTGCCGCCGTCTACTGGGTTTTCGCTGAGGAAAATGGCTGGCAGCAGACCCGCAACCACGCCGATCTAGCGGGCCTTGACCGGTTCGTGACCGCGACCTGGCCGTGATCACCAGAACCTCGCGTCACAGCCTGCCGGGCACCGAAGTGCCATAGAGTTGGCGTCGATGCCTGACGATTCCCCGGCCCTTGAGATGCTGCGGTGCGCGAGTACGAGTACTTCCTGACGCTGCTGGTGACCGCTGCGGTCACCTATCTCCTGACGCCTCTTGTCCGCAAGACAGCGATCAAGATGGGCGCCGTCGTTCCCGTGCGCGAGCGCGACGTGCACGCCGCGCCGATCCCTCGCATGGGCGGCGTCGCCATGTACCTCGGCGTCGCCGCTGGCCTGCTGGCCGCGACCGAGCTGGTGCCGTTCCGCAACGTGATGCGCGGGACCGGCCTGGTGAACGGCTGGCTGCTGGCGGGCGCGCTGATCGTCGTGATCGGGGTGATCGACGACCGCTGGGGGATCAACGCGTTCGCGAAGCTGGCCGGCCAGGTGGCCGCCGCCGGCGTGCTGGTCGCGAGCGGCGCGCAGCTGTCGATTGTCCCGCTGCCGAACGGCAACGTGTTCAGCCCGACCGAGAACGAAGGCATCGTCCTGACCATCTTGCTGGTGGTCGCGACGATCAACGCGGTCAACTTCATCGACGGCCTCGACGGACTGGCCGCCGGGATCGTCTGCATCGCGGCGTTCTCGTTCTTCAGCTACTACTACTCGCTGACCAAGGTGGCAGCGGGCTCGTTCGCGCTGCCCGCCGAGGCGGTGCCGGCGCTGGCGTCGGTCGTGCTGGCCGGCGCGTGCCTGGGCTTCCTGCCGCACAACTTCCATCCGGCCAAGATCTTCATGGGCGATACCGGGTCGATGCTGCTCGGCCTGCTGCTCGCCTACGTGCCGATCTCGGCGATCCCGACGCTCGACTTCCCGAGCCTGGCCGACCGGGCCAACCGGTACGCGCAGATCCTGCCGCTGCTGCTGCCTGCGGCGGTCCTGGTGATCCCGTACACCGACATGCTGCGGGCTGTGATCAGGAGGACCAGGGCCGGTCAGTCCCCGTTCGCCGCCGACCGCCAGCACCTGCACCACCGCATGCTCGACATCGGGCACTCCCATCGGGCGACCGTCCTGATCCTGTACGCCTGGGCGGCGCTGTTCGCAGGCGCTGTCGTCGGGATGTCGATCCTGACCGCGCCGCTGGCGGCGCTGGCCGGCACGACCATTGCCGCCGTCCTGGTGCTCGTGCTGCTCTCCATCCCGAGGCTGCGCTGGTGGGAGCAGCGAGTCGCCCTTCAGCCATCCGGCAGTCACCCGCCGGACACCCCCGCGTCAGGTAAACCGACGCCAGGCACGCTTCCGCCGGACGCGTCTCAGATTTCGCTGCCAGCGGACAAAATGCCTGGCGACCAGGGCGACGCGACGACGCCCATGCCGGTGACCAGGGCATCTGGCAAAATCGTGCCGTAACCGGCCCGCCTGTGCGACCCGGGGCCGGTCCGCCCCTGGCCGCGCCGAGTTCCGGAAATCAGCCCGATTGACCGGCCTGGATCGGCCGCTTTCGTCACGTTCGGTGACCTGCTGAGACCAAGGTTCGGGAGCTTGTGATATCTTTCACATGCAGTCGCAGAACAGTCGGCTGCCTGGCCCGTGATACGTTTCGCTCGCCTGTCGGCGCAGGAGGATTTGCCTCCGCGAGCAGGCGACCGTAGTGTCACCGACACCTATGCACGACGTACCCGGCCGGCCGACCCGGCCGCTGGGCCTTCCTCCGGAGTCTGATTACGATGCTGGCGAACTACACCCAGATCGTCCGCCGGTCGGTTCTGACCACCGGCGCGATCGGCGTGATCATGGCCGCCATTAGCGTTGCCGTCGGCGGTCCGAAGGGGTTGCTTGGCGCGATCTTCGGGATCGTGCTCGTTGCCATTTTCTTCGCGATCAGCGTCGTCGCCGTCGGCACGGGCCGCGCGCAAGAGCCCCCAGGCGATGATGATCACCGCGATGACTACTTACATCCTCAAGATCGTGGTGCTGCTGATCCTCGTGTCGAAGTTCTCGGGATCGACGGCGATCAACCCGCGCCTGTTCGGACTGACCGCCATCGTCTGCATCCTGGCCTGGTCGGCCTCGCAGGTCTTCTGGTCGACCCGGCTCAAGACGCCCTACGTCGAGCCCAGCGGACGGTGAGCGGCCGTGCGAGCACAAGACGGCGGGGAGCGGCGTGATGGCCGACGAACCGCAGGACGTCAGCAACTCATCGAACCAGGGCTGGTCGGCATTCGGCTACATGATCTCGGGCCTGGCCTTCTATGGCGCGCTCGGCTGGCTGATCGGCCACTGGACCCACCTCGCCGCGCTTTTCCCGATCGGCATGCTCGCGGGAGTGGGCGTGGGCGTCTTCGCGGTGATCTACAAGTTCGGGCGGCAGTGATTTCGGCGGCACTGTCTTCGGCGGCACTGACTTCGGCGGCACTGTCTTCGGCGGCACTGAGTGACGTTGATGCGCCCTATCACGTAAACCCCGCACATCAAGCTAACCCCGCTGCAGGCGGTGGCGAGTCGTACGGCTACGCTCGCCTGACCGCCAGGAAGTACGGTGCGTCAAAGCACAGCGTGGTCTGCGGACTGGCGTCCGCAGACCACACTGCCGGAGTTTGCCCGCACCACGTGGCGTTGACCGACCTCGCGCGCTCGCGCATGGCTGGAGGAGTTCGAATTGGCAGCTGACGTACTGGCGCTCGCCGCGGCCAAGTGCACCGATACCTCGGCGCACTTGTTCTCCGGCTGCGGTTACCCGGCGCCAGGCTACCCGAAGAGCTTCTTGTACGGACCGCTGTTCAAGATCGGCGCGTTTTCGTTCAACAAGCCGATGCTGCTCGCCGTCATCTGCGCGGCGGTCGTCGTCATCTTCTTCTGGAGCGCGTTCGCCAAGCCGAAGCTGATTCCGAAGGGCCCGCAAAATCTCGGTGAACTCGGGATCTTGTTCGTCCGCGATGAGATCCTGCGCCCCATGATGGGTAAGAAGGGCGACGGCTTCCTGCCGTTCCTGGTCTCGCTCTTCTTCTTCATCTGGGTCATGAACATCATGGAGATCATCCCGGCGGCGCAGTTCCCGGCGATGTCGGAGATTGGCTTCCCGGCCGCGCTGATGCTGATGGTCTACGGCACGTATACCTACCTGGGGATCAAGCACCAGGGCTTCGGCGGCTACTTCAAGAACATGGTTCCCAAGGGAGTGCCGATCGGCATCTTGCTGATCCTGGCGCCGGTGGAGTTCCTGCAGTACGTCATCGTGCGGCCGTTCACGCTCGCCGTCCGGCTCTTCGCGAACATGTTCGCCGGGCACATCCTGCTCCTGGTCTTCACGCTCGCGACCTGGTACCTCATCAGCGCCGGGATCGGCCTGCTGTGGAGCGCTACCTCCTTCATCCTGACCGTCGTACTCACCGCCTTCGAGCTCCTGATCCAGGCGCTGCAGGCCTACATCTTCACGATCCTGACCGCTCAGTACATCGGTGGCTCGCTGGAAGCGGAGCACTGAGATGGCCCACGCCATAGTGAGCGCAATGGGATGCCAGGCGACCGGCTCGACAGCCGGAGGCCGGCGACTGTTTCACCTACTCGCCGTCGGGCTGTCCGCCGGCTTGACCGAAAAGGAAATCGCACATGCTTGAACTTGTCCCGCAACTCGTGCACCACGTACTCGCGGCAGCCCACCTGGCCTCGAGCAACAGCAACACCGTCCTGAGCATCAACATCGGTGCCGTGGCCTACGGCCTCGCCGCCATCGGCCCTGGCATCGGCATCGGCCTGATCTTCGGTCACGGCGTCGAGGCGATGGCTCGCCAGCCAGAGGCGGCCGGAATGATCCGATCCAACATGTACATCGGCTTCGCGCTGACCGAGGCGCTGGCGCTGATCGGAATCGTCATCCCGTTCATCTTCAAGTACCCCGCTATCTAGCTAGTCCGCGGCAAGGAGTGCAGTAGACATGCCGTCAAGGATTCTGGCAGCAGGTTCGCCGAACCCGCTGATCCCGCACCCGCCCGAGCTGATCATCGGCGCGATCGCGTTCCTGATCGTGTTCGTCCTGCTCGCCCGGGTGCTGATGCCGCGGATCAGCAAGACGCTCGAAGAGCGCACCGACGCGATCGAGGGCGGGCTGAAGCGGGCGGACGACGCCCAGGCCGAGGCCAACCGGGTGCTCGACCAGTACCGCGCCCAGCTCGCCGACGCCAGGCACGAGGCCGCGCGGCTGCGCGAGGCCGCCAAGGAAGAAGCCGCGCAGATCGTGGTGCAGGGCCGGGCCGAGGGCGCGGCCGAGAAGCAGCGCCTGATCGACTCGGCAGCCGCACAGATCCAGGCCGACCGGCAGCAGGCCCTCACCGCGCTTCGCAGTGAAGTGGGCTCCCTCGCCGTCGAGCTGGCCAGCAAGATCGTGGGCGAGTCGCTCGCCGACGAGGCCAGGCAGTCACGCATGGTCGACCGGTTCCTCGACGATCTCGACCGGGAGACCGCAGGAAGGGTCACCGCTCGATGAGGGGCGCGAGCAGGGCATCGCTGTCCGCGGCCAAGGACCGGCTAGCGCAGGCGCTAGCCGGCAGCTCGGCCGGTCAGGCGAAGACCGTCGGTGGCGAGCTGTTCGCCGTCGCGGGACTGCTCGACCGCGAGCCCGGCCCTGCGCAGGAACCTGTCCGACCCGGCGCTCGCGAGCAGGGCCCGGGCCGGGCTCGCCGAGTCCCTGCTCGGGGGGCGGATCTCCGACACCGCCGTGGCGCAGGTAGCCGGGCTGGCCGCCGACCGGTGGTCAGAACCGGGCGATCTCGCCGATGCGGCCGAGGAACTGGCCGTGCTCGCGATCTGCACCGGCGCCGACGCCGAGGGCGAGCTCGACGAGCTCGAAGACCAGCTGTTCAGGTTCGGCCGGATTGTCGGCGCCAACCCCGGACTGCGATACGCCCTGGCCAACCTCTTCGTGCCTGCGCAAGGCCGCCGCAGCCTCGTCACCGACCTGCTCTCCGGCAAGGTCACCGACGCGACCCTCCAGCTGATCAGCCAGGCCGCCGCGCAGCCCCGAGGCCGTAGTGTGGATACGAGCCTGGAGTCCTACGCGGGACTGGCCGCCGCGCTGCGCCAGCGTCTCGTCGCCGAGGTGCACGTGGTCGCGGCGCTGACCAGCGAGCAGCGTTCCAGGCTGGTCAGGACGCTCAGCACCGCCTACGGGCATGACGTCCACCTGAATGTCGTGCTCGACCCGGATCTGATCGGCGGCATGTCGATCAGGATCGGTGACGAGCTAGTCAACGGCAGCGCCCTGAGCCGGCTCGCCGAACTGCGGCGCAACCTAGCCGCCTGATGCGCACCAACCAGACGAGAAAGACCCAGACGAGAAAGACACAGACAAGATGACCGAGCTGACTATCCGGCCCGACGAGATCAAAGACGCTCTGGCGCGGTTTGTCGAGCAGTACGAGCCAGCCGGCGCGGCCACCGAAGAGGTCGGCATCGTCACCGAGTGCGGCGACGGAATCGCCCGCGTCGAGGGCCTGCCTTCCGCGATGGCCAACGAGCTGCTGGAGTTCGAAGACGGCACCCGTGGCCTCGCGCAGAACCTCGACATCCGCGAGATCGGCACCGTCATCCTCGGTGACTTCAGCAAGATCGAGGAAGGCCAGCGGGTCAGGCGGACCGGCGAGGTGCTGTCGGTGCCGGTCGGGGACTCGTTCCTCGGCCGCGTGGTCGGCCCGCTTGGCGAGCCGCTCGACGGGCGGGGCCCGATCGAGAACACGGAGATGCGCGCCCTGGAGGTGCAGGCCCCGAGCGTGGTGCAGCGCCAGCCGGTGACCGAGCCGCTGCAGACCGGGATCAAGGCGATCGACGCCATGACGCCGATCGGCCGCGGTCAGCGCCAGCTGATCATCGGCGACCGACAGACCGGCAAGACCGCGATCGCGATCGACACGATCATCAACCAGAAGGCCAACTGGGCGTCGGGCGACCCGAAACGCCAGGTGCGCTGCGTCTACGTCGCGATCGGCCAGAAGGGCTCGACGATCGCGTCGGTGCGGCAGTCCCTGGAGGACGCTGGCGCGATGGCCTACACGACCATCGTCGCGGCCCCCGCCTCCGATCCGGCCGGCTACAAGTACATCGCCCCTTACACCGGCTCGGCCATCGGCCAGCATTGGATGTACCAGGGCAAGCACGTACTGATCATCTTCGACGACCTGACCAAGCAGGCCGAGGCGTACCGCGCGATCTCGCTGCTGCTGCGCCGCCCGCCGGGCCGCGAGGCGTACCCGGGCGACGTCTTCTACCTGCACTCCCGCCTGCTGGAGCGCTGCGCCAAGCTGTCGGACGAGCTCGGCGCGGCTCGCTGACCGGCCTGCCGATCATCGAGACCAAGGCCAACGACATCTCGGCCTATATCCCGACCAACGTGATCTCGATCACCGACGGCCAGATCTTCCTGGAGACCGACCTGTTCAACTCCGGGGTCCGCCCGGCCATCAACGTCGGCCAGTCGGTGTCCAGAGTCGGCGGCAACGCCCAGATCAAGGCCATGAAGACGGTTTCCGGCACGCTGCGCCTAGGCCTGTCGCAGTTCCGCGACCTGGAGGCGTTCGCAGCCTTCGCCTCCGACCTGGACGCGGCCTCCCGTGCCCAGCTGGACCGGGGTGCGCGCCTGGTCGAACTGCTCAAGCAGGGCCAGTACAGCCCGTTCCCGGTCGAGCGCCAGGTGGTCTCGGTCTGGGCCGGCACCACCGGCCAGCTCGACGACGTGCCGGTGTCCGACATCGGGCGGTTCGAGCATGAGTTCCTCGACTACCTCAGCCGGGAGCGCGCGGGCATCTACGACGCGATCAGGGAGTCCGGCGTCCTGTCCGAGGACACGAGCACCGCACTCAAGGACGCCATCGGCGAATTCCGCCGGAGCTTCGAGACCAGCGAGGGCAACCTGCTGGTGACCGACGACCCGGCCGAGCCAGTCCCCGACTCAGAAATCGTCAAGGACAGCGTGGACCGGCACGTTCCGCCACCCGCCGCCGAAGCTAGCCCAGACCAAGCTGGCACAGACCAGGAAGCGAACTGACCTATGGGAGCACAGCTTCGCGCGGTGCGACGGCGGATCGCGACGGTCAAGTCCACCGCCAAGATCACCAAGGCCCAGGAGCTGATCGCCTCGTCCCGCATCATCAGGGCGCAGCAGCGGGCACGCGACGCCGAGCCGTACTCGCGCGAGATCACGGCTGCGGTCGAGGCGGTCGTCAGCAGGTCGTCGAACATCGTGCATCCGCTGACGACCGAGCCGACGAACCCGACGCGGGCCGCCGTGCTGATCCTGACCAGCGACCGAGGTTTCTGCGGTGGCTTCAACGCGACCGTGCTGCGCGAGGCGCAGGGCCTGAACGCCGCGCTCGCCGAGCGCCACGTCGAGGCCGTGCCGTTCGTGGCCGGCCGTAAGGGCCTCGGCTGGCACCGCTTCAGGGACCGCGCGATGGCGGGGGAGTGGGCCGGATTCTCCGACAGCCCGAGGCACCACAACGCCTCCGAGATCACCAGCGCCCTGCTCGACGCGTTCCGCAAGCCGGCTGAGGAAGGCGGGGTGGACGAGATCCACGTCGTCTACACCGAGTTCGTCTCGATGCTGACCCAGCGGGCGGTCATTCACCGGCTGCTGCCGCTGCGGATCACCGACGTCGAGGACCGGCAGGCCGGCCCGATTCCGATCTACGACTTCGAGCCTTCACCGGCAGCGGTGCTTGACGCGCTGCTGCCCTGGTACGTGGAGAGCCGGATCTTCCACGCCCTGCTCAGCTCGGCGGCTGCGGAGATCGCGGCGCGGCGGCGGGCCATGAAGTCGGCCACCGACAACGCCAACGAGCTGCTCGAGAAGCTCACCAGGGACGCGAACAAGGCACGGCAGGCCGAGATTACCCAGGAAATTAGCGAGATTGTCGGCGGTGCGAACGCGCTCGCCGAGTCGATCGGGAGTAAGTGAGATCATGACCGCAACCGCAGAGCACGCAGCCGACGCTGCGTCCGCAGGCGAGGGCACCGGCCGGGTCGCGCGGGTGATCGGCCCGGTGGTGGACGTCGAGTTCGCCGCCGACGACATGCCGGACATCTACAACGCGCTGCACGTCGACATCACCATCGGGGACCGCACGTCGACCCTGACCCTCGAAGTCGCCCAGCACATCGGCGACAACACGATCAGGGCCATCTCCATGCAGCCCACCGACGGCCTGGTGCGCGGCGCCCTCGTGTCCGACACCGGCGCGGCCATCTCGGTGCCGGTGGGTGACGTGACCAAGGGCCACGTCTTCAACGCGCTCGGCGAGACGCTGGACGTACCGACCTCGTCGCTGAACGTGACCGAGCGCTGGCCGATCCACCGTCAGGCGCCGCCCCTGGACCAGCTCGAGCCGAAGACCGAGATGTTCGTGACCGGCATCAAGGTCATCGACCTGCTCACCCCGTACGTGTCAGGCGGCAAGATCGGCCTGTTCGGCGGCGCCGGCGTGGGCAAGACGGTGCTGATCCAGGAGATGATCCGCCGGGTCGCCAAGAACTTCGGCGGCGTGTCCTGCTTCGCCGGAGTGGGCGAGCGCACCCGCGAGGGCAACGACCTGTTCCTGGAGATGACCGAGACTGACGTCATCAAGGACACCGCGCTGGTCTTCGGCCAGATGGACGAGCCGCCGGGCACCAGGCTGCGGGTCGGCTTGTCCGCGCTGACCATGGCCGAGTACTTCCGCGACGTCCAGAAGCAGGACGTGCTGCTCTTCATCGACAACATCTTCCGGTTCACCCAGGCCGGCTCCGAGGTGTCCACGCTGCTCGGCCGGATGCCGTCGGCGGTGGGCTACCAGCCCACCCTGGCCGACGAGATGGGCCAGCTGCAGGAGCGGATCACCTCGACCCGCGGGCACTCGATCACCTCGATGCAGGCGATCTACGTGCCGGCCGACGACATTACCGACCCGGCCCCGCACACCACCTTCGCCCACCTGGACGCCACCACGGTGCTCAGCCGGGCGATCACGGAAAAGGGCATCTACCCGGCAGTGGACCCGCTCGACTCCGCCTCCCGCATCCTGGACCCGAAGTACGTCGGCCAGGAGCACTACAGCGTGGCCCGCGAGGTCCAGCGGATCCTGCAGCGTTACAAGGAACTCCAGGACATCATCGCGATCCTCGGTGTCGACGAGCTGTCCGAAGAGGACAAGGTCACCGTGCAGCGGGCGCGGCGCATCGAGCGGTTCCTGTCTCAGCCGATGTACGTCGCCGAGCAGTTCACCGGCATCGAGGGCGCGTTCGTGCCGCTCGAGGAGACCGTCGCCGCGTTCAAGGCGATCGCCGAGGGCAAGTACGATCACGTGCCCGAGCAGGCGTTCTTCATGTGCGGCGGGATCGAGGACCTTGAGCGCAAGGCCGCGGACCTGGAGCGATGACGCTGTGACACTGCGGGTAAAACTCGTCGTCCCCGAGGGCGAGGTCTGGACCGGCTCCGCCGACCGGGTGATCGCCAAGACGCTCGAAGGCGACGTCGGCATCCTGTCCGGCCACACGCCGGTGATCGGCATCTTGTCCACCGGCAGCGTGGTCAGGATCCTGCCCGAGGACGCCCCGGCGGACGGCTGGGTCCACGCAGCGGTCGGCGACGGGTTCCTGTCCGTCGCCGACAACCGGGTCTCCATCCTGGCCCGGCAGGCTGTACTCGGCGGCGACGTCGACAAGGTCGCCGCCAGGGCAGACCTCGAAGCCGCGCAAGCCAGCTCCGACGGCGAGTCGGCGCAGACGAACTACCTCAAGGCCCAACTCCGGGCCGCAGGTGACGAGGCCTGACCGACCCGGCGGAGGGCGACGGCATTGCGACGGGATCTGGGGCTCATCGACTGGATCCTGATCGCCGGTGTCGTGCTGGCGCTCTTGTACGTGGCTGGGGTGGCGCTGCGCCGGATGGCGATCCGCCGACCGGGCGGCGCCGTGGAATGCAGCCTGCGCACCGAGGACGACGACCACTGGCGGCGCGGTGTCGCTGCCTACCGGACTGACCAGCTCTTCTGGTTCAGCCGGTGCGGGGTCGGCCTTCGGCCCGATGCTGCCTTCGAGCGACATCGGATGCACCTGGTGGCCCGGCACGACGCCGAGATGGCCAGGCCGCCGAAGGCGGCCAGGCAGACGGTCGTGGTGCGGTTCGAGACCGGCGCCGAGGGTGCTCCGGTCTGGCTGGCGCTCAGCCGGGACGCGCTGACGGGCCTGCTTGCCTGGCTGGAAGCAGGCCCGCATCACTGGTTCAGGGGCGTGATCTGACGAGCCCCGGCGCGCCAGGCTAGCGCTGACGAGCCCGGCTAGCGCTGACCGCCCGGCTTCCACAGCAGGTCGCCGCCCGGCTCGTTGGCGACCCGGCCGAGGATGAAGAGCAGGTCGGACAGCCTATTCAGGTACTTGGCGGCAGTTGCGTTCATGGTCTCGCCGTGCACCTCCATGGCGGCCCAGGCGGTGCGCTCGGCCCGCCGCACCGTCGTCCTCGCGACGTGCAGCAGCGCGCCGCCAGGCGTGCCCCCGGGCAGCACGAAGCTGCGCAGGGTGGGCAGGTCGGCGTTGTAGGCGTCGCAGGCGTGCTCGAGCGCGGTGAGGTAGTTCTCGTCGATCCGCAGCGGCAGATAGGGCGGGTCGGCCGCAATCGGGTTGCACAGGTCGGCACCGACGTCGAACAATTCGTTCTGAATCTTCGTCAGTAGCGCGATGATGTCCTGCGGCAGTCCGCCGGTGGTGACGGCGACGCCGATGGCGCTGTTGGCCTCGTCGACGTCGGCGTACGCGGCGAGCCGCAAGTCGGACTTGGCGGTCGCGGGTGCAGTCGCCGAGCGCGGTCGTGCCGTCGTCGCCGACCCTGGTGTAGATGCTGGACAGCACGACGGGGGTGTCAGTGCGGTCCTTGGGCATGCGCCACTGTATTTGCTGGCCCCAGCGCACGCGCCTGGTCCACCCGCGCGCGCCGTGACAGCAGTAAGTGGCCTACTTGACTGACTGTTCGCGGGTCGGAGTATTTCACGACACCATCGAGTCCTACTTAGTGTCGTCTGGACAGTCACGTACAGTAAGGACCATGCTGACTGTCCGCTTGGCGCCGCGAGGCCCGGGTGTGGCACTCGTTCAGCTGCTGCCGAGCCTCGCCGCGCGCCGCCTGCGCCGCCGTCGCCGCCGGTCATCCGGCCGCCTCCGCCGACCGCGCTGCCCGCCGGCACCCGCCGGCCCTCCGCCGCTTCGCGCTCTGGCAAGGGCGCGGTCTCACGCAGACCTGTACTGTCCTAGTAGGGTTTGCTCAACTATCTGGACTTGGTCTGGAGCGGAATGTACGACTACGTGATCGTTGGCGCAGGCAGCGCGGGGTGCGTGCTGGCCGCGCGGCTCACCGAGAATCCGGCGGCGCGCGTCCTGCTGCTGGAAGCTGGCCCGCCTGATGACCGCCGACGAGATCCACATCCCCGCCGCGCTCAACCTGCTATTCCAGAGCAGCGTACGACTGGGGATTCCGCACCGTACCGCAGGACCGGGCGGCTGGCCAGGACGGTGTACTGGCCGCGCGGCCGGGTGATCGGCGGCTCGTCGTCTATCAACGCGATGATTTACATTCGCGGCAATAAGCTCGACTACAACACCTGGCGCGACGAGTATGGCTGCGATGGCTGGGGATACAACGACATACTTCCGTACTTCATCCGGGCAGAGCGGAACTCCCGCGGCGCGTCGGCCTATCACGGCGGCTCGGGTCCGCTGTAGGTCATCGACCCTAAGTTCAAGTCGGCGTCGGCCGGAGCGTTCGTCGAGTCCGCGGTCAATGCGGGCAGCACCGGCCAACACCGACTTCAACGGCGCGCACCAGGACGGCGTGGGCTTCTACCAGGTGACGCAGAGCGACGGCAGGCGCTGGTCGGCGGCGGACGCCTACCTGCACCCGGCGCAGGAGCGGGCCAACCTGACCGTGCAGACCGACGCGCTCGCCACCTCCGTGGTGATCGAGGGCGGGCGCGCGGTCGGCGTCAGGTACCTGCACCGGGGCGCCGAGCACATCGCGAGGGCCGACGGCCGAGGTCATCTTGTCCGGCGGCGCGATCAACAGCCCGCAGTTGCTGATGCTGTCCGGCGTCGGGCCGGCCGACCACCTGCGCGAGCACGGCATCACGGTCGTCAGGCCGACAGCCCGGGCGTCGGCGCGAACCTGTCCGACCATCCGATCGTGACCGCGATCTGGTCGACGCCGAGGGTCAAGCGGCCTGGCCGAGCTGGCCGGCCCGAAGAACCTGCTGCGCTGGCAGCTGACCCATTCCGGCCCGTTCACGACCAATATCGCCCAGTCGGGCGGGTTCGCCAGGACCGAGCCTGGGCTTCCCGGCGCCCGACATGCAGTGGCACGCGCTGCCGGTGCCGTTCCGCAACGGCGGCCTGGCCGACCCGACCGACCGCGGGTTCTCCGTGCTGGTGACGCTGGTGGACGTGCAGCAGCCGCGGCCGGATCATGCTGCGCAGCGCCGACCCGCGGCACAAGCCGCTGATCGACCCCGGCTACCTGACCGACCATGCGCGACCTGGAGGCGCTGGTCAAGGCGTCGGGCATGGTCAGGCAGATCGCCGACCGTGCAAGCCGCTGCGCAAGATGTGCAAGGGCGAACTGGCGCCGGGCCGACCTGCGCGGCGACGCCGAACTCCGTGACTTCGTGCGCCGCGACGTGACGACGGTCTACCACCCGGTCGGCACCTGCGCGATGAGCGGCGAGACCCAGGTCGACGCGAGCAGGCTGGCCGGCGTGGTCGACACCGAACTGAAGGTTCGCGGCGTCGAGGGGCTGCGCGTGGTCGACGCGTCGGTGATGCCGACCGTGCCGCGCGGCAACACCAACGCCCCGACATCGCGATCGCCGAGCGCGCCGCCGACATGATCTCAGGCCGCGCCCCGCTGGCGGCCGTCGAGCCCGCCGACCTACCCTGCCGCCGTCCGCTAG
This sequence comes from uncultured Actinomycetota bacterium, assembly GCA_963737865.1. Lineage (GTDB taxonomy): Bacteria > Actinomycetota > Actinomycetes > Streptosporangiales > Streptosporangiaceae > Chersky-822. The sequence continues at coordinate 96,311 of CAVTUG010000005.1, forward strand.
CCTGCAGCGCTCTGCAACGTGGGCGCAGTGCTGCAGCTAACGGCAGCTTTGCGCCCACGTCGTGGCCGGGAGTGCCAGGGCGCGGCCAGTGCTACTTGTAGCGCTTGCCGTGCAGGAGCGTGACGAGCGTCATGATCGTCTTCATGTCCTTGTCGGTCCTGGTGAACGAGGTGAGGTTCGACCGTCGGCTTCATCCGCTGCCTGGTGATCGGCCTGCGCCTTGGCGAACTCACGCAGGCCGTCCGCGCCGTGAATCCGCCCGAAGCCGGACTCGCCCGACGCCTCCGAACGGCAGCGACGGCACGCTCGCGAACGAGATCACCGAGTTGATCGACGCCATGCCGGAGTCTCAGCGACCTGGCGGCCTCGCATGCCCGCCTTCTTGTTCTTGGAGAAGACGCTGCCGCCGAGGCCGTACCGGCTCAGCGTTGGCGAGCCTGACGCCCTCGGTCGAGGTTGGCGACCGGGCGTGACGGTCATCGTCGGCCCGAACGTCTCCTCGGTCACGGCCGCGCTGCGTCTCGGGACGTCGGCGAGGATCACCGGGCCGACGTAGGGCTTGCGGATGCTGCCGAGCCCGCCCACCACGGCCCGCCCGCCGCGAGGCCATCGCGTCGGCGATGTGCTGCTCGATGACCTCAAGCTGGCTCGGCATGGTCATCGGGCCGTAGTCGGCCTCGCGGTCGTCGCCTGGGCGCAGGCTGCTCACCCGGTCGGCGAGCTTCTCGACGAACGTGTGGTAGACGTCCTGGGCCACGTAGATCCGCTCGATCCCGATGCAGGTCTGGCCGGCGTTGGAGAGCGCGCCCCAGACGGCCGCGTCGGCGGCGGCGTCCAGGTCGGCATCGGCGGACGACCAGCATCGCGTCCTTGCCGCCGCACTCGGCCACCATCGGCGTGAGGTTCTCCGCGCAGGCGGCCATGACCTTCTTGGCGGTCTTGGTCGAGCCGGTGAAGGCGATCTTGTCGACGCCGCTGCTGGCGAGGAGGCTGCCGGTCTCGCCGAAGCCGGTGACCAGTTGCAGGACCGGGTATTCGGGCACCACCTCGGCGAAGGAGCTGACCAGCCAGCCGCCAATCGCCGGCGTGAATTCACTCGGCTTGTAGACGACCGCGTTGCCGGCGGCCAGCGCGTAGGCGATCGAGCCCATCGGCGTGAAGACCGGATAGTTCCACGGCCCGATCACGCCGACGACGCCGAGCGGGTGGTACTCGACCGTGGACGCGTGGTTGAACGCGACCAGGCCGCTGCGTACCTTGTGCGGGCCCAGGACCTTGCGCGCGTTCTTCGCGGCCCAGTCGATATGCACGATCGCGAGCATGATCTCGAGCTGGGCGTCGGCGATCGGCTTGCCGGTCTCGGCGTGCACGAGCTCGGCCAGCCGCATGATGTACCTGGTCAGGTAGGACTTCCAGGCCAGCAGCTTGGTCTGGCGGTCCTCGGCTGAAGCAGTCCCTGCCACCAGGCGGCCGCCTCGCGCGCCTTGGCGACGGTCTCGTTGACCTCGTGCTCGCCGAAGACGGGGAACGTGCCGACCGGCTCATTCGTGGCCGGGTTCAGCGAGTCGAAGGTCTTGACCAGGCCAGACTGAGTCGAGGTGCGTACCGAGGTGACCATCGCCTAGTGCACCATCCTTCGCGGAATGCTTTGCCGTCGGCCGGCTGACCTGATTAATCCCTGAGAGTTAGTAAATCATTGCCGAGCAGCAGAAAGGTACTGTCGGGTAGCTGACTTCAGTGGCGACGCAGCGGGGTTGCGAGTGAACGACGAGCGGACCGGCCCTGAGCCGGGCGAGGTGGCAGGCGGGATGCCAGGCGAGCGGGATGCGGACTGGCGCTGGCTCGCCCTGGCGGTCGAGCTGTCGGCACTCGGTGCGAGCCGTCGCCATCGGCGTTCTCCGTCGGCGCGATCCTGGTCAGCCCGGTCGGGCGGGTGCTCGGACGCGGGTACTCACGGCAGACGGCCCCGCAGGATCACGCCGAGGAAGTCGCCTTCCGTGAGGCCGCCGCCGCCGGCGCGCGACCTGGCGAGTGCGACCTTGTACAGCTCGCTTGAGCCCTGCCTGCGGCGCATCTCGCGGCCGGTGCCGTGCGCCGAGCTGGTGCTGCGCAGCGGAGTCAGACGGGTCGTGGTCGCGTGGCTTGAGCCACCGATCTTCCAGCCGGGCGGGGGAGCCGCCTGGCTCTCCGGGCAAGGGGTCGAGGTCATCGAGCTGGCCGAGCTAGCCGAGGCCGCCAGGGCGGTCAACCGCGCGCTCTTCGAGCCGTAGCCGACCCGGTGCCGTGACGCGGGGCGCTCAGGACGTCGCGACGGCCCACACGACCTTGCCGCTCGACTGCTCCGGCCTGCATACCCCCCAGCTGGTGCTGAGCACGTCGATGAGCATCAGGCCGCGTCCGTGCTCGGCCGCGTGGTCGGGCTCCTGCGGCTCCGGCATCCGGTCGCTGCCGTCCCATACTCCGATGACGACGCCGGTCGTCGCTGGAGGCCAGCCAGAGCCGGATGGGAGGCCGCCCCGGTGACCACTGGCCCATGAAGCAACTGCCAGCCACGTCCTCCGAGGCGGAGACCGCATTGGTCACTAGCTCAGAGACCACGATCTCCGCCGCGTCGGTCGAGTCACCGAGTCCCCAGATGCCAAGGGCCTGCCTGGCGTGCAGGCGAGCAAGAGGTACTGCCCAGGACGCGGCGCCGAGTTCCAGATAGGACCGGTCGGGCCAGGCCTCCGGCGTTCCGTTCCATGACCGCTGCTATTGGCTCGTCGAAGTTCATCGTCTTCAGACCATGCCCCGGTAACGGAAAGGTAATCGCAGGGACGGTGTCGAGAGCGTCGGCTGAACGGCTGGTTTAGGCGGTGGAGGGGCTGGTCTTAGGCGGCAGCGGGCCTGGCCAGGTGATACATCACGTGCGGTCGGATCGGGTGGCCTTCAGGGACGGCCGGGTGCTCGAACCTGGTCGACCTCCGTCATCCCGATGCGGCGCATGACCGCCTGGGACGGCTCGTTGAGAATCGCGGTCATCGACCAGATCTCGGCGAGACCGACTCCGTCAAAGGCCACGTCGCGAGCCGCGATCGCCGCCTCGGTCGCGTAGCCGTGGTGCCAGGCCTGCTTCCTCAGACGCCAGCCGATCTCCATGCCGCTATTGCCCGGCACGGTGGGCGGCAGCGAATTGAGCCCGGTATAGCCGATGAATTCGCCGGTATCGGCGCGCTCAAGCGCCCACAAGCCGAAGCCCTGCTCTTCGAACCGGCTCTCGATGAGATCGACGAACCTGTCGCTCCTGGCCCGGTCCAGAGTCTCGGAGAAATAGACCAGGGTCTCCGGGTCGCCATTGAGCTCGGCGAACGGATCACGGTCGGCGTCGCGCCAGCGGCGCATGATCAGTCGCTCGGTCCGGATCGTGTCGAACCTGCGCTTCGGGGCCACGGTGGTCCTCCAATGGTCTGGGCATTGGTGCCCGTACAGAATGAGCCCCGCCATCAAATCGGTCAAATAGGCTATATCGCCCAAAAATTCTGCTAAACTTGAAATCAGTTGCTGAAAGAGCGGACTGGTGCTCCGGCGTCCGTCGTACGTGCTGGCGCTGACCGCAGCAAGGTTGACTACTTGCCTGTCTGTTCGATCCGAGCGGGTCTTTTACCGCTACCCAGCTACCGAACCAAGCAGATCCTGGACTTCGCTGCGCCGTCCTGACCGATCGGTCCGACCGAGGCACCGGACGACTCGATGACCCTGCTGTCACTCCGACCTGCCCCGCTCATGCGGGCCAGCTCGGACAACGACAGAGGCAGGCTCAGGTGAGCCCGGTCAGAGGGGGGGATCCGCTCGCCCATCAGAAGAGCGTCATCTCCTGCGACGGCATGCCGCGCATGGCGTCGTAGTCGAGCACGACGCATCGAATGCCCCGGTCCTCGGCGAGCGTCCTGCCTGCGGCACGACGCTTTGCGCGGCGAGCACGCCGCCGACCGGCGCCAGGAGCGGGTCGCGGTTGAGCAGTTCGAGATAGCGGGTGAGCTGCTCGACGGCGTCGATGGTGGCCCGCCGCTTGACCTCGACCGCCCAGTGCCGCGGCCTCGCGGCACCCCCGGCCGCCGCACCGTTGGCAACACCCGTCTCGACGTCGACGCTGACGCTCTGCGGGTCCCGGCACATGAGGTCGACCGGCCCGATCGCCGTCGGGAACTCCCTCCGTACGAGCCGCCAGCCCTCGTCCAGCACGTGCACCTGCGCCGCCAGCAACTCCTGCAGGTGCGCCTCGACGCCGTCCTTGACCAGCCCTGGATCTTCGCCGAGCGCGTAGGAGTAGTCGCTGATGATCTCCTCGATGTGCACGGTGAGCGTCTCGCCCGACTTGCCAGTCACGACCCACTTGGATTCGCCCTCGACCAGCTTGCAGGGCGGCGACATCCAGTTCAGCGGCTTATAGCTGCCGCCGTCGCTGTGCACGAGCACCGAGGTGTCCGCCTTGACGATCAGAAGCCTGGTCGCAAGCGGCAGATGCGCACTCAGTCGGCCGGCATAGTCCACGCTGCAGCGGGCAATCACGAGTCGCACGGGAGCCAACTGTAGTCGCCATAGCGCGGTCGTTGCGAGTTTGCTGGGGTTGCGCCCGGGGACCTGCCGAAACAGGCCCGTCGTTGCGAGCTTGCCGGAGTTGCGCCCGGGCCCGGCCCGGGAAACAGGCCCGTCGTTGTGAGATCGATGGGGCTAGCGCGGTCGTTGTGAGTTTGCTGGGCTTGCGCCCGGGACCGGTCTGGCGGGCCGCCCCGTCGTTGTGAGTTTGCTGGGGTTGAGCCCGGGGCGGGCCCGGGAGACCGCCCCCGTCGTTGTGAGTTGCTGGGGTAGCGAGCTGTCGGGGGCGTTCCTGTGATTCTGCTGAGAATTGCGCGCTGTCCGCTTGACCCTCTCTGCCCCTCGCCCCAAGACTCGAAGGACGCGAGGAAGGGGCGAAAAAGATAGCTATGTACCAATTGACGAAATACCGGCGTTCTGCCGTAACGCTAGCCGTGGCGCTGCCCCTTGCAGCCGCCCTAGCTGGCCAGGGTGTCGCCAGCGGCCAGCTGGTCACGGTCTCGGGGGCGGGGCGCGCGCGGGGACGGCCCAAAGCGTCGGCCACGAAGTGGACCAAGATCTCCACCGACACCAAGCTCGGCATCGCCTCGCCGGGGTGTTCCGTACGGGCGACGGCCGGCTGCATGTCATCTGGCCGAGCCAGGACGCGGTCGGGTTCTCGTTGCACTACTCGACCGTGGCCGGCCGGGCGAAGCTGGTGAACTCGGGCACGGTCGTCAAGCACTGGAGCGGCATCTCCGCTTACCCCATGCTGGTCGCCGGCCCGAGCAAGGGCCTCCGGCTGATCTTCACCGGCGGCAACGGCGTTAACAACAGCCCCTTCAATCTGGGCGCGGTCTATTCGGCGACGGCCACGTCGGCGGGCACCAAGTGGACGCTGGCCAGCGGATCGCTGTCGCATTCGACCAACGTGCCGCTGACCGACACCTCGGCCACCACCCAGGCTGACGGCACTCCCGTCGTCGCGTGGGACGGGGTGACGGCGCTGGATTATCACATCGGCATCGACCCGAGCACCCCGGCCAGCGCGCCTGACCAGGCGCTCGGCATTGGCGCCGACGGCGGGTTGCTCACTCCGACCCTGGTCAGGGCCAAGAACGGGAGCGTACTCGGCGCCTGGTTCAAGAACACGGGCGAGGCCGACCAGGGCTACTACGTCGGACAACTGACCCCGACGAAGACGGCTGCGGTCAAGGCGCCGAACTCGGGCGGCAAGAACCTCAGCAACAACCAGAACCTCGAGCCGGTCGCGTTCACCGCCCGGGTCGGCGGCGGCGAATACCTGGCGTACTGCGTGCCGTCGAAGTCCCTGACCTGCACCCACATTGACCTGTGGCGGGTCGGCGCGAAGAAGGCAACGACCATACCAGGCTCATCGTCAGCGAATGGCCACGATCTTTTCGTCGCGATCGCCGCCAGCCCCGGCGGCCACCTCTGGGTGCTGTGGGTGGACACCAGCGCCAACAAGGTCGACGTCGTGCGCACCAACGCGGCCGCCACCCGCTTCGGCCCGGTACGGGCGCTCAACGGCCCGCCCAACCTGGGCGAATTCAACGGGCTCAAGGCGGAAGGCAGTGCAGGCCCGCTCGACGTAGTCGCGCTCGCGCTCCAGAACGGCAACAACACCTCGCCCGCGTACTTCGACACGCAACTGCTGCCGGCGCTGCACATCAGCTCGTCGAAGTCGAGCGTATCCAGCGGCAAGTCCACCACGGTCACGTTCACGGTCACCGACACGGGCAACGGTGTCGCCGGCGCGTCCGTGAAGTTCCTCGGCGCGACCAAGAAGACCGACTCCAAGGGCAAGGTCTCGTTCACCGTCAAGAAGGGGACGGCGAAGGGCAACCACTCGGCGGCAGCGACCAAGAACGGCTTCGCCCCGGCGTCCTTCACTGTCAAGGTGACCTGACCCTGCGCACCTGAGCGGAAGACCAGGGCAGGCGCGAGACCGCGAAATAAAGTCGGCTGGTCTCGCCCTGCCCGGTCGCTGAGGACACCGCGCTTCTCGGTAATGTCTTGACATGGAGATTCGCGCGGTCGGTGTCGTCGGGCTCGGCACCATGGGCGCCGGCATCGCAGAGGTATTCGCCCGCGGCGGCATCGCCGTGACGGCCGTCGAGGTCGATCCCAACGCCCTGACCCGAGGCATGGACACCCTGACCGGCTCGCTGACCCGAGCGGTCAGCAAGGGCCGGCTCACCGAGGACGAGCGGGCCGAGATCGCGGCTCGGATCAGGCCCGCCTCGAAGCTGGCCGAGCTGGCCGACGTGGACCTGGTGGTCGAGGTCGTGCCCGAGCAGCTGGCGATCAAGCGCCAGGTGCTGGCCGAGCTCGACCAGGCCTGCCGCCCAGACGCCATCATCGCGACCAACACCTCGTCGCTGTCGGTCACGACCATCGCCGCCGGGACCGCCCATCCGGGCCGAGTCGTCGGGATGCATTTCTTCAACCCAGCGCCGGTGATGCGGCTGGTCGAGGTCGTGACGACCGTGCTCACCGACCCCGGCACCGGCAGCGCGGTCAGCGCGCTCGCGACCCGGCTCGGCAAGACCCCGGTGCAGGTCAGCGACCGGGCCGGGTTCGTCGCCAACGCGCTGCTGCTGCCGTATCTGAACCACGCGGTGCGGCTGCTGGAGACCGGTTACGCCAGCCGCGAGGACATCGACGCGGCGGTGACCCGCGGCGTCGGCCTGCCGATGGGACCGCTCACCCTGCTCGACCTGATCGGCCTGGACACCTCGCTCGCGATCCTCGAGGTCCTGCAGCGCGAGTTCGGCGGCACCCGCTACCAGCCCGCGCCGATGCTGCGCCGGCTCACCGATGCTGGCCGCCTCGGCCGCAAGAGCGGCGCTGGCTTCTACGACTACCCAGACCGCCGGTCGACCTCCGGCGAATCGCCTTCATTTTCGGTGAACGCAGGCCGTGCCCCGTGCTCCCGGCACCGTGACGCTGATCGATCCAGGGACACTCGTCCGGGACGCCTGCGTGGATCAGCGGCGACCTGACGGCGGAACTGGCCAGCCTGCTGGCCGCCGCCGGGATCAACGTCACCCGGAGCGCCGTGCACAAGACCGACCTCGCGATCGTCGCGATCGGCCCGGAGGGCGGCGTGCTCGGCCCGGCGCTGGCGGCGGCCAGAGGCGCGGACGCCGTCGGCCTGCACCTGGCGACGCCCAGGCTCGCCGAGCTCGTGCCGAGCCCGCTCACCTCCGCCGAGGCGCTGGCGTCGGCGCGAGGCCCTGGCGGCCAAGCTCGGCCTGCACGTGGTCACGTCGGCCGACCGGCCGGGGCTCCTGGTCGGCGGGCTGCTGTATCCGCACCTGCGTGACGCGGTGGCGATGGTGGCCGACGGCTACGCGACGTCGGCTGACGTGGACGCGGCGATGACGCTCGGCTGCGGGTATCCGCGCGGGCCGATCAAGCTGCTGTCCGAGGCCGGATTGCCGCGAGTGGCGCAGGTTCTGGCCGCGATGCACGCCGCCTACGGCGACCCGGCGTTCACGCCGCCGCCCCTGCTTGTCGAGTACGCCCGCGCCGGCCTGTCTCTGGCCGATGCCATGCCTCGGAGATGAGCCCGCGCAAGGCCCGGCGGCTCCCGGGGGACATCCCGCGCCGCCCCCGTAAGGCGGGCCGGACACCGCCGGGCAGCAAGACGGGCGCTGACATCGAGGACGAGCCGCCCATCAGGCTCGGCCCGCCGCAGACACAGGAATGGCCCGACGGCGACTGGGTCGTCCGGCAGGTACCTGGCGCAGCGGCGGTGAAGCTCTACCGCTGCCCCGGATGCGACCAGGAGATCAGGCCAGGAGTCGGTCACGTAGTCGTATGGCCTGCGGAAACCCCAGGCCCGAGCGAGCGCAGGCACTGGCACAACAGCTGCTGGCAGCGCCGCCCGCGTCGGCCAGGCCCGATGTTCTACCTCTGAGGGGACAGATGGGCGAGGACAGGTGAGCGAGGACAGATGAGCGAGGACAGGTGAGCGAGCAGCCGCCAGCTGAGATCAAGGCGAGTACCGTCCTGCCAGCCAGGCGCGAGGACATCGTGCTCCGCACCGCCGACGGGCTCGCCCTCGTGGGTGAACTAGCCCTGCCCGCACACCGCGACCCCGTCGCCACTCTGATCTGCCTGCATCCGCTGCCGACCCATGGCGGGATGATGGACAGCCACCTGCTGCGCAAGGCCTCGTACCGGCTGCCTGCCCTGGCCGACCTGGCCGTGCTCCGGTTCAACACTCGTGGCACGTCGTCCGAGCGCGGCACGAGCGAAGGCGAGTACGACGGCGGGCGGGGCGAAGGCAACGACGTCGCGGCCGCGATCGAGTACTGCGTCGGCGGCAGGCCTGCCGAGGCGATGGCTGCTCGGCTGGTCGTTCGGCACGGAACTGGCGCTGCTGTGGGGCAACGTCCCTGACGTGGAGGGCGCGATCTTGGTGTCACCGCCGCTGCGCCGGGCCGACGATGCTGTCCTTGACCAGTGGGCGGCCAGCGGCAAGCCGCTGACGGCGTTGATCCCTGAGTTCGACGACTATCTGCGCCCAGCCGACGCTCGGGCGAGGTTCGCTCGGGTGCCGCAGGTGAACCTCGTCGCGGTCGATAATGCGAAACATTTGTGGGTGGGGGAGACTTACGTCCGGATCGTGCTCGATGAGATCGTGCGGCAGGTTAATCCCGAGGCCTGGCCGCTGCCCACCGAATGGAAGGACGGGCCGTGAGCCTCTTCGACCTGACTGGCAAGACCGCCTTCGTCACCGGGGCGTCTCGCGGCATCGGCCGCGAGATCGCCGTCGCGCTGGCGCAGGCCGGAGCTGACCTCGCACTGGTCGCGCGGTCGGCCGACGGGCTCGCCGACACCGCCGCCGACGTCACCGCGCTCGGTCGCAAGGCCGTGGTCGTCCCGGCCGACGTCACCGACCAGGCCGCTGTCGCCGACGCGGTCAGCGCCGCGATCGACCAGCTCGGTCAGGTCGACATCGTGATCAACAACGCGGGCGGATCGAACTTCATGGTGGCCTTCCGTGACCTCCGGCTGACCGGCTGGGACAAGCTGCTGAAGCTCAATCTCACCTCCGCCGTCTACGTCTGCCAGGCATTCGCCCCGCACCTGCTCGATCGAGGCTCGGGCTCGGTGATCAACGTGGCCTCCGTGGCCGGCGTCGCGTCCGCGCCCTTGATCAGCCCCTACGGCGCGGCGAAGGCCGGCCTGATCTCGCTGACCAAGTCCCTCGCCGTGGAATGGGCGCCGAACAACGTCCGCGTCAATGCCCTCTGCCCGGGCTGGACCGCCACGGACCTCAACCGCACCCTCTGGGAAGACCCAGTCGCCGGCCCGGCGACGATCGCCACGGTCCCCATGAAGCGATGGGCGACGGCCAGCGAAATGGCCGGCCCGGCAGTCTTCCTGGCCAGCGCCGCCTCGTCCTACCTGACAGGCCAAACCCTAGTAGTAGACGGCGGCCAAACCATCAACGCCTAACCCACCCCGCCAGCCCCACCCCGCCAGCCCCGCCCCCGCCAGTCCCGCCCCCGCCAGTCCCGCCCCGCCAGTCCCGCCCCGCCAGCCCCGCCCCGCCAGTCGCGCCCCGCCAGTCCGCCCCGCCCCGCCAGTCCCGCCCCCGCCAGTCCCGCGCCGCTCCGCCCCCGCTCGCCCCGCCCCGCCCGTCGCGTCGCGCCCCTCAAGGCCCCGCGCCGGCCGCGTCGTTGTGAGTTTGCTGGTGCTGGGGCGCGGTCGTTGTGAGTTTGCTGGGCCTCAAGTTAGGGTTGAGAGTTTGGCTGGCTGGGGCATATGCCTGATTTCGGCCCTGGGCCGCGACGCGAAAGCGCCCGCTGCGGTCGACGCAGCGGGCGCTTTCAGCGGGGTTTGGTGGTTACTCGGTCCACCATTCCTCGTCGCCGTCGGCGGCCTTGCCGTTGGCCTGCTTCGGCTCGGTCTTGGCGGCGCGGGAACTCGACGGGCCTGACCCGCCGTTGGCGGGGGCGGCGGCGACGGCGCGGGCGGGGGCTTGCTGCAGGGCCGGAGCGGGAGCCGCCCCGAGGCTGGCGGCTCCTGGGCCGAGCAGCTGGCTGATCTGCGACAGGTGCGCCTGCACGGTCTCGTACTGCTTGTTCGCCTCGTCCACCCGGCGCTGCGCGGAGCTCGCGTGACGGTCGGCTTCGGCCTTCGCCTCGGCGAGGAACTGGTCGGCCTGGGACCTGGCCTGAGCCACTATGTCGTCGGCGTTCTTCTTCGCGCCGCTGACGAGCTGCTTGGCGTGGTCGTCGGCGTCGCGACGGGACTGCTCGGCCTGAGCACTGGCCTTGGTGGCCCGCTGCTCGGCGGTCGCTGCGCGCTGCTCGGCCTCGGAGACCAGCCGCTGGGTCGCGGCCTGGGCAGCGGCGAGCCGCTCGGCCTCCTGGCGCTCGGCCTCTTCGCGCCTGGATGCGAGCTGGATGTCGAACTCGGCCTCGGCCTGAGCGCGCTGCGCCTCGCTCTCCTCCAGGATGCGCTGCGCCTGGCTGCGCATCTCGTCGGCCTGACGCTTGGAGGTCGTGAGGATCTCGTCCCGCTCGCGCTTGGACGACGCCTTCATCTGAGCGACCTCGCGCTCGGTCGTCGTCCGCAGCTTCGCGATCTCGCGCTCGACTGCGGCGCGCTTCTCGGCGACCTCGTGGTCGACCATCGCGCGCATCTTGGCGACCTCACGCTCGGTCGTCGAGGTCAGCTCGTCGGACTCGCGCCGGGCGGAAGTGCGGATGCTGTCGGCCTCGCGCTCGGCCGAGCCGCGAAGGTCGTCGGTCTCGCGCTTGGCGTTGGCGCGCAGCTCTGCGGTCTCGTTCTCGGCGCCCGCGCGCAGTTCGGCCGCATCGACCTTGGCTGACGCCAGTACCTGGCTGGCCTCGGTCCTGGCCTCCTGCAGGATCTCGTCCCGCTGTTCCTCGGCGAGCCGCAGCAGCTGCTCGATCCGGGAGCCCAGACCTGAGTAGGTCGGGCGCTCCTGCTCCTGCATCTGCCGGTGCGCGTAAGCAAGCTCCTGCTTCAGTGCCTGCTCGTTCTCGCGCACCGCGCGAAGCTCCGTGTCCTTCTTCCTCAGGTAGTTCTCGACTTCTTCCTGGTCGTAGCCGCGCATCTTCTGGGCGAAGCGTGGCGGCTGCTCGTCGTCGAAGAAAGTACCGAGCTGAGCGTTGATATCGGGCTGCATGTCGCCTAATCCTGGGTAGCCGGGGGGTTGTTGCGTCCTAGGACCTGTCTGGCCCGGGATATTCGTGGTCGGCGGGCATGCCCGTTGCCGGCTGACATGCAGCCGCGTCCCCCACTGATCGCCAGGGACGCAGCCCGCAGGCCACTTCACGTTTCCCGGTGCCTGGCAGCGTACTCCGCTAGCAGGCAGTTGGGGGCGTGTTCGCCGCTGCTCGTGGCCTAGCTCCGGAATTAATTGCCCTTGCCCGTCTTGCCCTTACAGGCCGCTCTACGACGACGCGCCGGTTTCGGTCGCCGATTGGACGAGTTCGGTCAGGACGCCCCCGACATCGCCGGGATGCAAGAACGCGATCGAGGCGCCCATCGAGCCGTGCCTCGGCCTCTGGTCGAGCAGCCGGATGCCAGCCGCGTCCAGCGCCGCCATCGAGGCTGAGACGTCGACTACGCCGTAGCCGACGTGGTGCACGCCCTCGCCGCGCCGCTCCAGGAATTTGCCAACCGGGGTATCTGGTCCCAGCGGTTCCAGTAGCTGCACGTAGGAGACGCTCAGGCCGGGTGCGCCGTCGCCATCTCCCGGCGGCACAGTCGCGAGCATTGCCTCTTTGACGCCCTGCTCTTCGTTGGTCTCCATGCTGACCACCGTCAGGCCGAAAACCGACTCGTAGAACACGATCTTCGCGGCGAGGTCGCGGCACGCGACTCCGACGTGGTCGATGCGGGTGAACAAGGAGCGTTCCTCCTTCGAAGCGAGCCTGGGAGCCTGAAGTATCGTTGCAGGCATGGGTGAGGCAGTAATAGTCGGTGGTGCCAGGACGCCGATCGGCCGCCTGCTCGGGTCGCTCAGCGACTTCAGCGCGGCGCAGCTCGGCGGGATCGCGATCAAGGCCGCTCTGGAGCGGGCCGGCGTTGCGCCCGACCAGGTCGAGTACGTGATCATGGGGCAGGTTCTGCAGGCAGGTGCCGGGCAGATACCGTCCCGGCAGGCGTCGGTCGCCGCCGGCATCCCGATGACGGTGCCGTCGCTGACGATCAACAAGGTCTGCTTGTCCGGCCTGGACGCGATCGCGCTCGCCGCGCAGCTGATCAGGGCCGGGGAGTTCGACGTCGTGGTGGCCGGCGGCATGGAGTCGATGACCCAAGCGCCGCACCTGCTGCCCGGCTCGCGCAAGGGCTTCAAGTACGGCTCGGCGGCGCTCATCGACGCGATGGCGCTCGACGGCCTCACCGACGCCTTCGACCATCTGTCGATGGGGGAGTCGACCGAGCGGCACAACGGCAAGCTTGGAATCGGCCGGGCCGAGCAGGATGAGTTCGCCGCCCGATCCCATCAGCTCGCCGCCACCGCGATCAAGAACGGCCTGCTGGCCGAGGAGATCGTGCCGGTGCCCGTGCCGCAGCGCCGGGGCGAGCCGGTGATCTTCGACACCGACGAGGGCGTCCGAGCCGACACCAGCGCGGAGACGCTGGGCAAGCTGCGGCCGTCGTTCACCGCCGACGGGACGATCACCGCCGGGTCCGCGTCCCAGATCTCGGACGGGGCCTGCGCGGTCGTCGTGATGTCGGCGGAGGCGGCGCAAGCCGCCGGAGCCTCCGTGCTCGCCGTCGTAGGCGAGCACGGCGTCGTCGCCGGCCCGGACAACTCTTTGCACAGCCAGCCGTCGAACGCGATCCTTCGGGCACTGAGTAAGGCCGGACGGTCCATTTCCGACCTGGATCTGATTGAAATTAACGAGGCATTCGCAGCGGTCGCCATCGCGTCGATGCGTGACCTCGGCGTCGATCCGCAGATCGTCAACGTCAACGGCGGCGCTATCGCGCTCGGTCACCCGATCGGCATGTCAGGCGCGAGGCTGGCCCTGCATCTCATTTACGAGCTGCGGCGGCGTGGCGGCGGACTGGGCGCGGCGGCGCTGTGCGGCGGCGGCGGCCAGGGCGACGCGCTGCTGCTGCGCGTTCCTGCGGCTGGCGCCTGACCGGCCGGCGGGCAGCGACGCCAGTGCGAGACCAGCAGGCGGACGCGCTAGTCGAGGCGGCGCGGGCGGGGGATGCGCGCTCACTGGCGAGGCTGATCTCGCTGGTCGAGAACGCCTCGCCCGAGCTGCGCCCGGTCATGCGGGCGGTGGCGCCGCACACCGGGAGCGCGCAGGTGATCGGGCTGACCGGGTCGCCGGGCGTCGGCAAGTCGACGGTGACCGACCGGCTGGTGCGGGCGTTCCGCGCGCAAGGGCAGCGGGTCGGGGTGCTGGCGGTCGATCCGACGTCGCCGTTCAGCGGCGGTGCGCTGCTGGGCGACCGGGTCAGGATGGCCGATCATGCGACCGACGCCGGAGTGTTCATCCGGTCCATGGCCAGCCGTGGTCATCTCGGCGGCCTGTCGTGGGCGGCGCCGCAGGCGCTGCGGATCCTGGACGCAGCCGGGTTCGACGTCATCTGCGTCGAGACGGTGGGCGTGGGCCAGGCCGAGGTCGAGATCGCGGGGCTGGCCGACACCACGCTCGTGGTGCTCGCACCCGGGCTGGGGGACTCGATCCAGACCGCCAAGGCCGGGATCCTGGAGATCGCCGACGTCTTCGTGGTCAACAAGAGCGACCGGCCCGGAGCCCACGACGTGGTCCGTGACCTGCGGAACATGCTCAGCATGAGCAGCCGTCCGTCGGCCTGGAAGCCGCCGATCGTGGCTACCACGGCGGCGACCGGCGAGGGGGTCGACGAGCTGGTGGGCAAGATCGGGGGGCACTGGTCGTTCCTCGGCGAGTCTGGGCTGCGGCAGGAACGGCGGCTGGCCCGGGCGCGGGAGGAGATCTCCGCGATCGCGGTGGCGCAGATCCGGCATCGGCTGGGCGGACTGCCGGGAGAGTCGCGGCTAGACGAACTCGCGGCCCAGGTCGCTGGCGGCAAGCTGGACCCGTACTCAGCCGCCGACGAACTGGTCACCCCCTGAACCAGCGCCGCCACCCCCCGCGCAGACAAGTCCGGGCTGGGGTGCCGTCCGGGCTGGGGTGCCGTCCGGGCTGGGGTGCCGCTCTGGCTGGGGTGCCGCTCTGGCTGGGGTGCCGTCCGGGCTGGGGTGCCGCTCTGGCTGGGGTGCCACCCCGCTGGGGCGCTGCCTCGCGAGTCGCCGCTGAGCCCCCACCCCGCCCCCGCCGCCACCCGTCGAACCGCCGCGCCCCCTGGGGCGGCGTTTTGGGCGCGCAGCGGCCTCGCTACAGCAGCATGTACCTACTTGCTGTCGTTGGAGGGACTGTTGCGACGACACCATGGTCCTACTTACTGTCGTGCTGACAGCAGTAAGTAGGACCATGGTGCTGTTGAGTTCGGCTCGATCACCGGGGCGTGGCCCGCTTTGCTGCTGTTGCTGGTCGGGGGCTGCCGGGCCGCTGTGGCCAGTTCGCCCCTTCGGCTGGTCGGTGCCGCTGCGGGCTTAGCTGGGCTGGGGGTGGCGGCTGGCTAGGGCGCGGTCGAAGATGCTGCTGACGGCCTGGCCGGTCCCGGCGCCGATCAGAGCCCCCGCCACGGTGTCGCCCGGGTAGTGGACGCCGGTATGCACGCGCGAGTAGGCGACGCCGCCGGCCAGGAACTGGATCCCGATCGCCAGCCAGGGGTTATCCCTGCTCACGGCGGTAGCGAAGGCGAACGCCGAGGCGGAGTGGCCCGAGGGGAACGAGGTCGACGACGGCATCGACACCTGCCGCTCGCCTGGTACGCCTGAGCCGCTTCGATCCGGGCGGCGCCTGGTCGACAGCGGTTTCACGCCAAGGTTCACCACGGCCGACGTGACCCCGATCGCCAGCAGGCCACGCGCGGCGGCCCGGCGACCTGAGCGGCCGGTGAGACTGAGCCCCGCCGCGATCCCGATCCACAGCATCGAGCGGTTGGCCGACCTCGACAGCCGCCGCATCGCGTGATCGAGCGCCGGGGTCGGCACCTTGGCGATCGTCGCGTACACCGCCTGGTCGACTTCGCTGGCCTGGTGCAGGACGTCGGCGGCCCGGCGCGTAACTGGCCGGAGCCGGCGATCAAGGCTCAGCCGGCCCAGCGTGCCCATGCGGCCGATCCGCTCGGCCAGCCGGTCGATGACCGGGTCGAGATCAGGCGATTGTGCCTGGTCAGGGCCTCCTGCGGGCTCGCTCGTCGCCATCGCCGCATGCTAACACCGCCCGGGACGCATCCCAGGCAGCCCGCCCGCCCAGACCGCCCAAGCCAGCGCGCCCAGCCCGCGCCCAGCCCGCCCAGCCAGCGCGCCCAGCCCGCTTGCGCAGCCCGCCCAGCCCGCAGGCAACGCGGTAGCTTGACATCAAGAGACTTAGCGGACTAGCGTGGCAGATAGCTTGACGTCAAGATACTTGGGTCGGGCAGGCAGGCAGGCGAGAGAGAGACAGGGCCAGCACGGCGGTGCCAGCGCGACAGGGCCAGCAGGACAGGGCCGCACGGCGGTGCTTATCCGACCGCGCCGGTACGGCAGGATTACGGCTAGAAACACCGGCCGGAACCACCGGCCAGAAGACAGCGGCCAGAAGACAGCGGCCAGAAGACAGCGGCCGGAAGACAGCGGCTAGGAACAGGGCGAGCGCGCCGGGGCGCGGCAGCTAGGCAAGCGCGGCGGCAACGAGGCGCCGCGGCAGACGACTGCGGCAGCAGGAGGGCAGCAACGATGACAGCGAACACCTTTGGCGCGCGCGGCACGCTCACGGTCGGCGGGACCGACTATCAGATCCATCGGCTTGACGCGGTGAAGGGCTCGGGCGACTTGCCATTCAGCCTGAAGATCCTGCTGGAGAACCTGCTGCGCACCGAGGACGGCGTGAACGTTACCGCCGACCACATCAACGCCCTCGCCCAGTGGGACCCCACCGCCGAGCCGGACACCGAGATCCAGTTCAGCCCGGCCAGAGTGATCATGCAGGACCTGACCGGCGTCCCGGCCGTGGTCGACCTCGCGACGATGCGCGAGGCCATGCAGGCGCTTGGCGGTGACCCCGGGAAGATCAATCCGCTCGTGCCCGCCGAGCTCGTCATCGACCATTCCGTCGTCGCCGACATCTTCGGAAGGCCCGACGCCTTCGAGCGCAACGTCGAGCTTGAGTTCCAGCGGAACTCCGAGCGGTTCGGGTTCCTGCGCTGGGGCCAGCAGGCGCTGCGCCAGTTCCGGGTCGTGCCGCCGGGCACCGGCATCGTGCACCAGGTCAACATCGAGCACCTGGCCAGGGTCGTCATGACGACGGCAGGTGCCGACGGCGCGGAGCGAGCCGCCTACCCGGACACCTGCGTCGGCACCGACTCCCACACCACCATGCAGAACGGCCTCGGCGTGCTCGGCTGGGGCGTCGGCGGCATCGAGGCCGAGGCCGCGATGCTCGGCCAGCCGATCTCGATGCTGATTCCGAAGGTCGTGGGCTTCCGGCTGGTCGGTGAGCTGCCGTCCGGGGCGACCGCCACCGACCTGGTCCTCACCATCACCGAGCTGCTGCGCAAGCACGGCGTGGTCGGCAAGTTCGTGGAATTCCACGGCGAGGGCGTCGCCGCCGTCCCGGTCGCGAACCGGGCCACGATCGGCAACATGAGCCCCGAGTTTGGCTCCACCTGCGCGATCTTCCCGATCGACGACGAGACGCTGACTTACCTGCGGCTCACCGGCCGTCCGGACGACCAGGTCGCCCTGGTCGAGGCCTACGCCAAGGAGCAGGGCCTCTGGCACGACCCGAGCGGCCACCCGAGCGGCGCCACGACCAAGACCACGACCAAGACCACGACCAAGGCCACGACCAAGGCCAGGTACTCCCAGCAGCTCGAGCTCGACCTCAGCACCGTCGTGCCGTCGATCGCAGGCCCGAAGCGCCCCCAGGACCGGGTAGCTCTCGCCGACGCGAAGAATGGTTTCCGCGAAGCCCTCGGCGCCTACGTAGACGCGCCCAGCCTGGACAACGGCATCGCCGGCACCTTCCCGGCCTCGGACCCGGTCGCCCCAGGCGACGACGACCGCCCCACGGCCAGGACCAAGGTCACCCTGGACGACGGCACCGAGACCGAGATCGACCACGGCTCCGTGGTGATCGCCGCGATCACCTCCTGCACCAACACGTCGAACCCATTCGTCATGGTCGGTGCCGCCCTGCTCGCCCGCAACGCAGTCAACGCCGGGCTGGCTCGCAAGCCCTGGGTCAAGACCACCCTGGCTCCGGGCTCGAAGGTCGTCATGGACTACTACGAGCGGGCCGGCCTCACCCCGTACCTGGAGAAGCTCGGCTTCAACCTGGTCGGCTACGGCTGCACCACCTGCATCGGCAACTCAGGCCCGCTCCCCGAGGCGATCAGCGCCGGGGTCAGCGCCAGCGACCTCGCGGTCGTCTCCGTCCTGTCCGGCAACCGGAACTTCGAGGGCCGGATCAACCCCGACGTCAAGATGAACTACCTCGCCTCGCCGCCGCTCGTCGTCGCCTACGCCCTCGCCGGCACCATGGACCTGGACCTGACGACCGAGCCGCTCGGCACCGGCGCCGACGGCAAGCCCGTCTACCTGGCCGACCTCTGGCCATCGCCTGCCGAGGTCGAGCAGGTCGTGGCCAGCTCGGTCGCCCCGGAGATGTTCGCCAGGGACTACGCCGACGTGTTCACGGGCAGCGAGCGCTGGCAGGAACTCGACGTCCCCGCCGGTGACGTCTTCGCCTGGGACGACGCCTCCACCTACGTCCGCAAGCCCCCGTACTTCGACGGCATGCCTGCCGAGCCCGCTCCGGTCACCGACATCCACGGGGCCAGGGTGCTCGCCGTCCTCGGCGACTCGGTCACCACCGACCACATCTCCCCGGCCGGCGCGATCAAGACCGACAGCCCGGCCGGTAAGTACCTCACCGAGCACGGCGTCGAGCGCAAGGATTTCAACAGCTACGGCTCCCGGCGCGGCAACCACGAGGTGATGATCCGGGGCACGTTCGCCAACATCAGGCTGCGCAACCAGCTCGCTCCGGGCACCGAGGGCAGCGTCACGCTCAAGCTGCCGGAAGGCACCCAGACCTCGATCTACGAGGCGTCCCGAGGCTACCTCGACGAGGGCACGCCGCTGGTCGTGCTCGGCGGCAAGGAGTACGGCTCAGGCTCGTCGCGGGACTGGGCGGCCAAGGGGACCGCGCTGCTCGGCGTCCGCGCAGTGCTGGTGGAGTCTTTCGAGCGCATCCATCGTTCCAACCTGATCGGAATGGGAGTGCTGCCGCTGCAGTTCCTTCCCGGTGAGAACGCAAGCTCCCACGGACTCACCGGACATGAGGTGTTCGACATCACCGGAATCGAAGCCATGAACTCCGGCCAGACGCCGCGCGAGGTGACGGTCACGGCCGACGGCAAGGAGTTCAAGGTCGTGCTGCGGATCGACACCCCAGGTGAGGCCGACTACTACCGGCACGGCGGGATCATGCAGTACGTGCTGCGCTCGCTGCGCGCCGGCGGCTGACGGCAGGCGTGGCCCAAGCACCTCAACCTCGTCGTAGCGACACGCTGACCGGAAGCTCCAGCCTGGCCGCTGGAGCTTCCGGTCGAACCGGGCTCGCCGTTGGCGGCGTCCTGCTGGTCGCAGGCGTCCTCGCGATCTCGTTCAACCTGCGCGGCTCGATCACTGGCCTGCCTCCGGTCTTCCCCGATCTCACGAAGACGGCCGGGCTGTCCACCGGAGTCGAGGCGGTACTGGCGGCCGTGCCGGTGCTCGGGTTCGCCGTCTTCTCCGGAATCGCCCCGCTCACGGCCCGCAAGCTCGGCGAGGAACGCGTGCTCGGCCTCGCCCTCGTCCTCCTCGCAGTCGGCCTGGCGCTGCGGTCCGCTGCGCCCGCCGTCATGCTGTTCCCCGGCACGATCCTGGCGAGCTGCGCGATCGCCCTGATGAACGTCCTGCTGCCGAGCCTGATCAAGCGCCGCCGGCCCGAGCGGGCCGGCCTGCTGATCGGCCTGTACCTGAGCACGCTCACCGCCGGCGCCGTGATCGCCTCGCTAACTGCCGTGCCGCTCTTTAACGCCGTGCACGACTCGGCGGGGGGAGCCGGGGCGGTCCGCCTGACCTACGGCATCTGGGCGGTGCCCGCTCTGATCGGCTTCTGCATCTGGCTGCCGCAATTGCGGTTCCGCACGATCCCGGCCGACGGCGGCCGGCGCGGGGTGCTGGCGATGGCCAGGTACCCGCTCGCCTGGCAGGTCACCGGCTTCATGGGCCTGCAGAGCCTGTCCTACTACGCGACGCTGTCGTGGTTCCCGACGATGTTCCAGGACCACGGGATCAGCGCGACGACCGCCGGCAACCTGATCGCGCTGATGAACGTCGGCAACATGCTGACCGGCCTCACCGTCCCGGTGCTCGCGCAGCGCCTGGCGGACCAGCGCCTGCTGGCGGCCGGCGCTGCGGTGGTGATCATGACCGGCCTGGCGGGGGCGGTGTTCGCGCCGAACTCGATCGTCGTGGCGTTCGTGTGCCTGCTCGGCCTCGGGCAGGGCGCGTCGCTGAGCATCAGCGTGTTCCTCTTCACTGCCCGCACCGTCGACGGTCACGGCGCGGCGGCGCTGTCGGGCTTCACCCAGGGCGGCGGCTACCTGATCGCGAGCGCCGGCCCGCTGCTGCTCGGTCTCCTGCACACCGTCACCGGCGGCTGGGCCGTACCGGGGTTCGCGCTGCTCGCGGTCGGTGTCGTCCAGCTCTGCTGCGGCGTGCTCGCCGGCCGCCCGCTCACCATCGACCTCAGGACTGCCAGCCCGCAACCCCAGGGTGGGAACGCATGACGCCCCCCTTGGTCTAGGCGTCTAGGCCGGTCAGCTTCGCGCTCAGCTCCCAGAGCCTGCGGGCGAGTTCTGCGTCCCGGGCAGCGCTGGACGGCGTCCGGCGCTTGCAATTGACGTAGTAGCCGCCGGTCTGGCTCTCGACCTCGGTCGCGCTGGCCAGGTAGACGACGGTCCGTGCGCCCTGCTCGGGCGACCTGATGAACGGCGCGATGAGCTGCACGCCGAACTTCAGCATCGCCCCGCCGGTGTGCCCGAAGCCGGTCCGCACCGTCCCTGGATGCAGGCAGTTCGCGGTGACGTTGCCGGCGCCGCTCTCGGCCAGCCGCCTGGCCAGCTCGAGGGTAAAGAGCACGTTCGCGAGCTTGCTGTCCGCGTAGGCGAGCAGCGGGGAGCGGCCGCCCGGCTGGGCAATGGTCTCCAGGTCGATCTTGCCGCTCTTGTGCCCGAGCGAGGACACGGTGACCACCCGGGCCGGCGTTCCGGCGCCGGTGAGCTTCCCGAGCAGCAGATTCGTCAGCAGGAACGGTGCCAGGTGGTTCACCGCGAACGTGTGCTCGATGCCGTCCTGCGTGGTCAGCCGCCGGTCGATGATGAGGCCGGCGTTGTTGATCAGCACATCGATGCGGGGGAGCTCGCCGAGCCGCCCCGCCACATCCCGCACCTGATCCAGCGAGGCGAGATCAGCCAGCTCCAGCCTGTGCTCGGTGCTACTGTGCTCGGCGGCGCTGTGCTCGCCGTCGCTGGCTGGGCTGTCGCTCGCCAGCTCGGCGAGCACTGCCTCGCCTTTGCCCCGGTCTCGCGCTACGAGCACGAGCGTCGCGCCGAGCCTGGCCAGCTCGATCGCGGCCGCCTTGCCGATCCCGGACGTCGCGCCGGTGATCACGCACACCTTGCCGGCGAGCAGTGGTGGTGCGATGTCGTTCTCCGTCATTGTGCACAGTCTCCCGAGGGGGTGGTTACGGGGTGTTGCCGAAGCCGTAGGCGGCTGCCGCGGTGCCCTCCGGTGCGGCGGCCTTGCCCGCACCCCAGGTCGCGTTCCTCCCCGTGACGTGGGCGCACGCTAGCAGCTCGTCCGCTGAGGTCGAGCTGACCTTCGCTGTCGTCCAGTGGCCGGTCGCCGAGCGGTCGAGCACTGCGGACGGGCCGAAGCCCGGATTCGCGATCGCCCACAGGCCGCCCTTGCCGTCGCGGCAGAGCCCGGTCGCCGGGACCGACCCCGGCATGGTCAGCGCGGACCAGCGGTGCCCGTCGAAGTGGCCGAGTTCTGGTAGCCCTTCGACCGACCCGGCCACCCAGATGCTGGACGGCCCGAGTGCCAGCACGTCGGAGTACGTGAAGCCGGCGAGGGCGGCCGGAGCGAGCTTGCGCCAGCGGTCGTGGCTGAATTCGAGCAGCGAGCTTGCCGACGCGCCGCCGGTCGCCCAGATCACCGCTCCCGCCGCGCTGGCCTTGTCGATATTCGTCGCGACGCCGCGCACATGGGTCCAGGTCGAGCCGTCCAGGTGCCAGGTGCCGGCGCCCGGCCTGACCGCGTTCCTGGCGCCGAAGAGCCAGACGCTGCCGCGGCCGATCGCGATGATCCCGGTGAATCGGCCCCTGGTGCCCCAGCCGCCGCCCGGCACGACCGACCAGCGGGCGCCATTCCAGTTGACGACCTTGCCGTTCAGCGCGGTGACGGCCCAGATGTCGCGGGCTGAGATGGCGCTGGCTCCGGCGATCCAGCCGTGCAGGCCGGCTGGCAATGCCGACGAATGCCATCGGCCGTTCTGCCGGCGCTCCACCTTAGGGACGCCCACCCTGGTACCCGGCTTGGCGCCGACATTCGAGCCGCCGAAGAACCAGCTCGCGCCCCCCTCGACCAGGACGGCGTCGTACTGGCTGCGGTTAGTGGCCGGGGGCAGGTACCTGGTCGCCAGCTTGAGCTGCCAGGTGCTGGCGGGCGGGGCGGCGATGGCGTTCGTGACCAGGACTGTGACCAGGCCCGCCGACAATGCCGCCGCGCCGGCCGCGATTGCCCGGCTGGTGAACCGGCGGGGCGAGCTCGATCGCGCGGGCGCGCTCGATGAGCCAGGGGGAATGGCTGCCTCCGCGAGATCGGGCCAGTCTGCCGCCCTGAGTCTATTCTCATGCCGGACCGGCCACGTGGCGCGCGTAGCGCGCTGGCGGAGAAATAGACTCGGTTGGGTTCGCACGGCTGGGTCGTCATTCGACGACTGTGAGGAGCGCACCAGATGACACTGGGTTGGCAAACACCGGAAGCGCGGTCCGCGGACGGAAATTCGCAGACCACGCTGCTCGAATCGGTCGCAAGCCCGCGGGATGTCAAGGCGCTCAGCCCGGACCAGCTCCCCGTGCTCGCGGACGAGATCCGGACCTTCCTGATCGAGGCGGTGTCCCGCAACGGCGGTCATCTCGGCCCCAACCTGGGCGTCGTCGAGCTGACGATCGCGCTGCACCGGATCTTCGATTCCCCGGCCGATCCGATCGTCTGGGACACCGGGCACCAGTCGTACGTGCACAAGCTGCTGACCGGCCGGCTCAGCGGTTTCGGCAAGCTGCGGCAGCGCGACGGTGTCTCCGGCTACCCCAACCGGGCGGAATCCGAGCACGACTTCGTCGAGAACTCGCACGCCTCGACCAGCCTGTCCTACGCCGACGGCCTCGCGAAGGCGCAGGCGCTGCGCGGCGACAGGCACCACAGGGTGGTCGCCATCATCGGCGACGGCGCGCTGACCGGCGGGATGGCCTGGGAGGCGCTCAACAACATCGCCGCCGCGAAAGACCGCCCGGTCGTCATCGTGGTCAACGACAATGGCCGCTCCTACCAGCGGACGATTGGCGGGCTGGCCGACCACCTGGCGTCGGTCCGGGTGTCGCAGCGCTACGAGCAGGTGCTCGACCTGGTCAAGAACACCCTCACCAACACGCCGCTCGTCGGCAACCCGCTGTTCGAGACGCTGCACGGGATCAAGAAGGGCCTGAAGGACTTCCTTCAGCCGCAGGTGATGTTCGAAGACCTCGGCCTGAAATACCTCGGCCCGGTCGACGGGCACGACGAGCAGGCCGTCGAGAGTGCGCTGACCAAGGCGCGCGAGTTCGGCGGGCCGGTGCTGGTGCACGTGATCACCCAGAAGGGCCGAGGCTACGCGCTGGCCGAGGAGAACGACGAGGACTGCCTGCACCAGGTCAAGCCAGGGGCCCAGGTGCACGTCAACGGCTCGAAGCCGACCACAGCCGGGAAGCCGGCCGCCGGGAAGCCGGCCAAGCGGGACTGGACGTCGGTCTTCAGCGAGGAGATGGTCGCCGTCGGGGCCAGGCGCAGCGACGTCGTCGCGATCACTGCCGCGATGCTGCACCCGACCGGCCTGGCGGCGTTCGCCGAGGCGTTCCCCGACCGGGTGTTCGACGTCGGCATCGCGGAGCAGCATGCCGTCACCAGCGCCGCCGGCCTTGCGATGGGCGGCCTGCACCCCGTCGTCGCGGTCTATGCCACGTTCCTGAACCGGGCGTTCGACCAGGTACTCATGGACGTCGCCATGCACAAGCTGCCCGTGACCTTCGTGCTCGACCGAGCCGGGGTGACCGGCCCGGACGGCGCCAGCCACCACGGCATGTGGGACGGCTCGATCCTGCAACTCGTCCCCGGCCTGCGCATCGCCGTTCCGCGCGACGGTACGAGGCTGACCGAACTGCTGCGCGAGGCCGTGGCGGTCAGCGACGGGCCGACCGCGCTCAGGTTCCCGCGCGGATCGGTGGCCGACGACCTCCCGGCGATCGGCAACCTCGGCGGCATGGACGTGCTCGCCCGCCCGGTCGCGGGCGAGGGCAACGGCGGCACCGACGTGCTGCTGGCAGGGGCTGGCCCGATGGCCGGCGTCGCCGTCGACGCCGCGCGGCGGCTCGCCGACCAGGGCATCGGAGTGACCGTCGTGGACCCGCGCTGGGTCAAGCCGCTCGACGAGGCGCTCGCCGAAGCAGCCAGCGAGCACCGCCTGGTCTGCACAGTGGAGGACAACGGCATAGTCGGCGGTTTCGGCGAAGCCGTAGCCCGCCTGCTCCGCTCCCACGACGTCGACGTCCCGGTGCGCACGTTCGGCCTGCCGCAGAGCTTCCTGCCGCACGGCGAGCGCCCCGAAATCCTCGCCGACGCCGGCCTCACCCCCCAGGCCCTAGCCCTGTCGATCACCGAAGCGGTAGCGAGACTAACCCCAGACCTAGTCCCCAACCGCCACCCCTAGCCCGCCCCCGCCCGCGCCCGGGTCTGACAGCAGCAAGTCCCTACTTACTGTTGTTCGGGGCTGGTTTTAAGCGACAGCATGGTGCTACTTAGTGTCGTCTGGAGAGCAGTAGGTAGGACCATGCTGCTGTCGGGGTTGGGTCGCGACGGCGGGCGCGGCCCTCGTTCAGCTGTTGCTGGGCCCGGCGGCGGGCTTACTCGGGGGTTGCTCGGGCTAGGCGGCCGGCGACGGCGCGGGCACGGGCGATCAGCTCGGGTGGCTCGAGGACGGTGAAGTCGGTTTCTAGCACGAGCAGGTGGTAGAGCAGGCTGTCGAGCGAGTCGCCGCCAGTGGTCAGCAGGCAGCGGTCGTCCTTCAGCGGCGTGAGCACGCCGATGGTCGGGGCGACTCTGGCCGCGAACTCTCCGGTCGGCCCGTGGAGCACGACCTTGATCTGGTACCGGTAGGGCGCGGTCGTGATCGCCGTGCGGACGAAACTGACCGGCTCCGGCGCCTCGCGGGGTGCGAACCTGCCCGCCGTGGCCAGTTCGGTGATCCGGTCGACCCTTAGCGTCCGCCAGTCGTCCCGACCCAGGTCGAAGGCCATCAGATACCAGCGGTAGCCGCCGCTGACCAGGCGGTAGGGTTCGACCGTCCGGTCCGAGGCGGCGCCGTGGTGGTCGCTGTAGCGGAAGGTCAGCCGCTCGAATCCGCGGCAGGCGGCGGCGATCGTCGTCAGCACGGCGGGGTCGATGACCGGCATCGGACCGGTCAGCGCGACCGTCGCGTGCTGCAGCGCGGAGGTGCGTCGCCTCAGCCTGGCCGGCAGCACCTGATCCAGCTTGGCCAGGGCGCTGACCGACGCTTCGGCCAGTCCGGTCACGCTCTGGCCGGTCGCGCTGCGCAGGCTCACCACCACGGCGATGGCCTCGTCGTCGTCGAGCTGCAGCGGCGGCATCGAGCCCCCGGCCCCGAGCCGGTAGCCGCCGGCGACGCCGGGCACGGACTGCACCGGATAGTCGAGTTCGCGCAGCCGCTGCACGTCGCGCCGCAGCGTCCTGGGAGTGACGGCCAGGCGCTCGGCGAGATCGGCCCCCGACCAGTCGGGCCGGGTCTGGAGCAGCGAAAGCAGTCGCAGCAGCCGAGCAGAGGTATCAAGCACGTTCTTGAGTATTCCGCTAATTGAGGACCGGTACTGTCCGCAATCTCGCCTAGCGTGCCCGCATGGACATTCCCTCAATCCCCGCCACCTGGAGCGCCTCGCTTGCCGAGCAGCTCGACTGGTGGTGGCAGAATCACATCAGGACCCGCCTCGACGGGCTCACCGACGACGAGTACTTCTGGGAGCCCGTGCCCGGCTGCTGGAGCGTGCGACCCCGGGCCGAAGGTCGACCCGGCACTCGCCTGGGGCTCGGGCGACTACGTGCTTGAGCATGCCTGGCCCGACCCGGTGCCGCCGCCGGTCACTACCATCGCCTGGCGGCTCGGGCACCTCACCATGTGCTTCGCCGAGCGCAGCGGCTCGCACTTCGGTGCGCCCGAAGTCAGCCACCGGAGCAACGACTACGCGCCGACCGCCGACCGGGCACTCGCGCAGCTCGACGACGCCTACGCGACCTGGATCAAGGGCGTTCGCGCGCTGGACGACGAGGGGCTGCGACGCCCGTGCGGCCCTGCGGAGGGTCCGTTCGCGGAGTTTCCGCTGGCTGAGCTTGTCCTGCATATCAACAGGGAAGCTCTGCACCACAGCGCGGAAATTACCTTGCTGCGTGACCTGTACCGAGCGAAGGGAGCCGATCGCGATGGCCTATGAATTTCAGGTCGTGTTCGACAGCCAGCGACCGCACGAGCTGGCCGACTGGTGGGCCGAGAGCATCGGCTGGCTGGTCGAGCCCCAGGACGAGGCGTTCATCAAGCAGATGATCGCCGAAGGCCAGGCCACCGACGAGGACGCCATCACTCACAACGGGGCACTGGTCTGGCGCGACGGCACGGCGATCAGGTACCCGGGCGAGAGCGGTCGAGGCGGGCCGCACCCGAGGGTCTTGTTCCAACTGGTGCCTGAAGGAAAATCGGTCAAGAACCGAATGCATCTCGACCTGCGGATCGGCGACGACGATCTCGACGCGACGGTCGCGAAGCTGACCGAGCGCGGCGCGACCGTGCTGCACACCGGCACGCAGGGCGCTCACCGCTGGATCACCATGGCCGACCCCGAGGGCAACGAGTTCTGCGTCACGTAACCGGTACTGCCCGGGCCTGGCAGAATCGCGTGGTATGAACACCCTCACCGTGGCCGTGATCGGATCGGGACCTGCCGGCCTGTACACCGCCGAGGCGCTGATCAAGCAGGGAGCGGCGATCGACCCGCCTTGCGCGATCCACGTCGACGTCCTCGACCGGCTGCCGACGCCGTACGGGCTGGTCAGGTACGGCGTAGCGCCGGACCACAAGTCGATCAAGTCGATCGCCGACTACCTGCGCGGCGTGCTGGAGCACGAGGGAGTGCGGTTCGTCGGGGCGGTCCACCTCGGTGCCGAGGTGACCAGGGACGACCTGCTGGCCAGCTACGACGCGGTGGTCTACGCGACCGGCGCGATGCGGGACCGGCGGCTCGGGATACCTGGCGAGGACCTGCCAGGCAGCTACGCGGCGACCGACTTCGTGAACTGGTACTGCGGGCATCCCGACGTGGACCCTGACCGGTTCACGCTCGATGCCGAGTCGGTCGCGGTGATCGGTGTCGGCAACGTGGCCGTGGACGTTGCGCGGATCCTCATCAGAGAGCCTGACGAGCTCCGTGAGACTGACGTGAGCCAGCCCGTGCTTGAAGCCCTGCTGGCGAGCAAGGTGCGCGAGGTCCACATGATCGGCCGGCGTGGTCCGGCGCAGGCCAAGTTCACCACGAAGGAACTGCGCGAACTCGGTGAGCTAGCCGGCGTGGACGTGGTCGTCGGCGACGGCGAGGCGGACCTGGATGCGTTCGACCCGAGCGGGGAGAGCACGAAGCTGGCCACCACGGACCGGCACGTGCGCGGAAATTACACGGTGATCAACGGCTGGGCGTCGCGCGGTGCTGGCGGCGCGCCCCGGCGGCTGACCTTGCGGTTCTGGCTGAGCCCGGTGGAGATCACCGGTGATCACCAGGTCGAGGGCCTGAAGCTGGAGCGGACCAGATTCGGGGCGGACGGCCGGCTGAGCGGCACGGGTGAGTTCGAGACGCTAGATGTCCAGATGGTGCTGCGCAGCGTGGGCTATCAGAGCGTGCCGCTGCCCGGCGTTCCTTTCGACGACCGGTCGCACACGGTGCCGAACGCCGAAGGCCGGGTGCTCGGGACCGACGGCCAGCCACTGCCGGGGGAGTACGTCGCCGGCTGGCTCAAGCGCGGTCCAACCGGGGTGATCGGCACGAACAAGTCCGACGCCGCGCAAACCGTCCGGGCGCTGCTCGCGGACCTGGCCGGCGGGCCAGGACCGGACGACGCGCCGCTGCCCAGGGCCGGGCTGCTGCGGCTGCCAGCCCCGGCGGAGGCCGAGGCCGAGGCCGAGGCTGGCGACAGCCCGGACCAGCCGTGGTCGGCGAGCTTCGCCGCGCTGCTCGCCGAACGAGGCATCAAGCCCGTCAGCTACGCTGCCTGGCTCAGGATCGAGACCGCCGAGAAGGAACTCGCCGCTTCGCTCGGTCGAGGCGCCCGGGTAAAGCTAGCCAGCCGAGCCGACATCCACGCCGTCTGCGGCCTAGTCGAGCGCTAGCCACGCCGGAGGTCTAGCCGGGCTAGAGGGCCTGGCGAAACGATGGGCGAAGCCCTGAGCAACTGGCGCGGAGCACGGGCTGGGCCGATCCTGGCGGCCCTGGGCCCTGACAACTCTCCTGCTCGTCACCGGCCAGCCCTGGCCAGGAGAGCTGCCGGGTTCCTGAGGGAGGCTTCCCGCTCGACGGAGGGTTTCCGTGTCCTGGCGGGAGGGATTCCGGGTGCCGGCAGGAGCCGTTTCGCGTCGGGGAGAGTTACCCGCGTGATAGCGCTGGCAAGTCTCCTGCATGCGAAATCCCTCCTGCACTCGCCCGAAAACCCTCCAGCACACCACAGGCACCCACCCCCCGCCGCTGAAACAGTTCCGCCAAAGCCCACTAGGACGGATTCGCCGCTCAGGTCCGGCCCCGCAACGTCTCTAGTTCTTGCTGACCAGGGTGAGAATCTGAGCCATCGTGACCTGCATCTCGCTCATAGAGAGCTGCAGTCCGCGCACAGAATCCTGGAGGACGGTAACCTTCTCATCCAAGCACCCGAGCCGGACCTCGAATTTGTCTAGACGCGCGTCCATCTTGTCTAGACGCACCTCGACTTTGTCGAAACGGGTATCCATGTCGTCAAAGCGGGTGTCCATACTGTCCAGGCGTATTTCTATCTTGGACAGTCGCCGGTCGACTTTGTCGAAACGGACATCGTGGTTATCGAGACGCACGAGAATACGCGAGACATCGCTGCTGATCGTGCGGACATCTTCTTTCAGATTGTCTACTGGGCTTTGGGTTGCTGGCATGTCGGCAGGTTACTGAAGGGCGACTGACCTTGGCAGGGTGTGGAGGCAGTCAATCCGATACAGTTCCGAACATCATGCCCGATCCAGCCCCCTCGCTAGCTGGTGATCAGGGTCTTGAGCAGGTCGCGGGTACGCTGCCGCTCCGATCCCGACGCGAACTCGCCGGCGACGAAATCGGTCACGCCGTAGTCGGCCATGGCCATGATCTGGCTCGCCACGGTGTCCTCGCTGCCGACGATCGCGACGTCGGCTGGCCCGGCGGCGCCTTCGCGATCCAGCATCGCCCGGTACGACGGCAGGTGCCCGTAGATCTCGAACGCCTCGGCCGCCCGCGCCAGCGCTGCGTCGGCGTCGTCGGTCACGCACACCGGCAGGATGCACACGACGCGCGGAGCAGGCCGGCCAGCCGCCTGCGCGGCGGCGTTGATCGTCGGCGCGATGTAGTCGCGCACGGTCGAAGGACCGGTCATCCACAAGATCGTGCCATCGGCGCGCTGGCCAGCTAGTTTCAGCATCTGCGGGCCGAGGGCGGCGAGCAGCACCGGTACCCGGCCGACGCGCGGCGTGGACAGTCCGACGCTCGCGCGCATGGTCTCGCCGGCGAAATCGCCCTGCTCGCCCTCCAGCAGCGGCTGCAAGATCGACAGGTACTCCCGCATGTGCCGGGCCGGGGCCTCGAAGCTGTACCCGTACATGTCCTCGATCACGATCTGGTGCGAGAGGCCGATGCCAAGGGCCAGCCGCCCGTTCAGCGCCAGAGCGGTCGTCAGGGCCTGCTGGGCGAGTACGGCGGCGTGCCTGGGGTAGGTGGGCACCACGGCCGTGCCGATCTCGATGTCATCAATGCCCTGACCTGCTACGGCAAGCGCGGTGAGGGCGTCCAGGCCGAAGATGTTGGCCATCCAGACGGAGGTGAACCCGTCGTCAGCCGCCCGGCGCAGGTTGTCGTGCAGCACGCTGAGCGCCTGCGGTCCCTGGGGTTCTGGCAGTGATGTTCCGATGTGCATCTGGAGTTCTCCAAGTGACCGGTATGCCGGGGTATTGGATCAGTACCGGCTTGGGGAGGATAGCAACATGAACTCGGGGAAAGACACTCACGTCGAGGACACCGAGCGGGCCAAGGACACCGGGCATGAGCTCCCGGACGGCGGCGAGCGGGCGACCGCGCTGCTGGCGGGCATCGGCGCGGACGTGATCCCCGATCCTGAGCGCCAGGTCCTCGCCGCCGATCTTCCCGGTGACCGCTATCTGGACAGGGAAGAGAGCTGGCTGCGGTTCAGCCAGCGGGTCCTGGAACTTGCCGAGGACCCGAACGTCCCGCTGCTCGAACGCGTCCGGTTCGAGTCGATCTTTGCCGGCGCGCTCGACGAGTTCTTCATGGTGCGGGTCGCCGGCCGGATCAGGCGGATGGCGACCGGCCTGCCGGTCGAAAGCGTCACCGGCAAGGCGCCCGATCAGATCCTCGAGAACACTCTGGTGATGGCCCGCGCGCTCGCGGCGCGGCACGCGCGCTGCTTCAGCGAGCGGCTGGTTCCGGCGCTGGCCGAGGCCAACATCGAAATCTTGCGATGGAAGGAACTACTCCCCGAGGAACAGGCCAAGCTCAAGCAACTGTTCACCGAGCGGATCTACCCGGTCCTCACGCCACTGGCGGTCGATCCCGCGCACCCGTTCCCGTTCATCTCCGGCCTCTCGCTCAGTCTCGCGGTGATGGTCGCCGACCCGCGCTCGGGGCTGACGCTGTTCGCCAGGGTGAAGGTGCCGCCGCTGCTGCCGAGGTTCCTCACGGTGTCGCCGAACCGGTTCGTGCCGCTCGAAGACGTCATCGCCGCCCATCTCGACGAGCTGTTCGCGGGCCTGGAAGTGATCGAGCATCACGCGTTCCGGGTCACCAGGATCCGGGACCTGGAGATCGACGAGGACGTCACCGAGAACCTGCTCCAGTCGCTCGAACGCGAGCTGATGCGGCACCGGTTCGAGCCCGCCGTGCGGCTGGAGGTCGAGGAGTCGATCTCCAGCGACGTGCTCGACAAGCTGGTCACCGAGCTGGACGTCGACCAGAGAGC
Organism: uncultured Actinomycetota bacterium; assembly: GCA_963737865.1. Classification (GTDB taxonomy): domain Bacteria; phylum Actinomycetota; class Actinomycetes; order Streptosporangiales; family Streptosporangiaceae; genus Chersky-822. The sequence goes on from CAVTUG010000005.1 coordinate 127,638, forward strand.
GGTCATCAGGTTGCCAGGACCACTGGACCTCACCGGCCTGTCGGCCATCGCCGACCTCGATCTGCGCAGCCTGAAGTACCCGGCGTTCGTGCCGGCCGAAGGGGCACTGCCGCACGACCGCAGCGTCTTTTCCACGCTGTCCGAACGGGACGTGCTCGTGCACCTCCCGTACGACTCGTTCACCGCGAGCGTGCAGCGGCTGGTGGTCTCGGCGGCCGCCGACCCCCGGGTCCTGGCGATCAAGCACACGCTGTACCGGACCAGCGGCGACTCGGAGATCGTCGACGCCCTGATCGACGCCGCCAAGGCCGGCAAGCAGGTCGTCGTCGTCGTGGAGATCAAGGCGCGCGGCGACGAGGAAGCGAACATCGCCTGGGCGCGCAAGCTCGAGGAAGCCGGCTGCCACGTGGTTTACGGCTTCGTCGGGCTCAAGACGCACTGTAAGATGGTGCTGGTCGTCCGGGAGCAGTCGGACGGCTCACTGCGCCGCTTCTGCCACATCGGCACCGGAAACTACCATCCCAAGACGGCTCGGCTGTATGAGGACTTCGGGCTGCTTACCGCTGATCGTGAGGTTGGCGAGGACGTCACGGACCTTTTCAACCATCTGACTGGTTATAGCCGTAAGAACGAGTACCAGCGGCTGCTCGTCGCGCCCGCCGGGCTGCGTTCCGGCCTGATCAGGCAGATCGACGAGCAGGTCGAGCTGGTGAGGCAGGGCAAGCCGGCCCGGATCCAGATGAAGTGCAACGCGATCATCGACGAGGCGATCATCGACGCGCTGTACCGCGCCTCGATGGCTGGCGTGCCGATCGACCTGTGGGTCCGGGGGATCTGCTCGCTGCGGCCTCAGGTACCCGGCATGTCGGAGAACATCAGGGTGCGCAGTGTCGTCGGGCGATTCCTCGAGCACTCACGGATCTACGCGTTCGGTGCCGAACCGGATGACGGCGACGTCTGGATCGGCAGCGCCGACCTCATGCACAGGAACCTGGACCGCCGGGTCGAGTTGCTCATCCGGGTGACCGACTCGGCCCAGAAACGTGAGTTGCGTGACCTGATTGGCCTGGCCATGGACGAAAGCGTGGCCTCGTGGTGGCTCGATCCCGACGGGAGCTGGGTCCGGCATCACCTCGACGAGTCGGGAAGCTCCGCTGATGGACCTGCAGGATCATCTGATCAGGTTCCGGCAGAGCCGGTCCGCCGACGCCGACGTCTCGGCCGCCAGGAAGCGGCTCGGCCCGGAGCGCCGGGCTGGTGACTGACGCCGCTGAGGGCGTGATCAGGGCGGCAGGCGCTGTTGTCTGGCGAGCATCGGCCGCCGGGCCGCAGCTTGCCCTGGTGCACCGGCCGAAATACGACGACTGGTCTTACCCGAAGGGCAAATGCGAGCCGGGGGAGCACATCCTGCGGACCGCGACCCGGGAAGTGGCCGAGGAAACCGGGCTGCAGATCGTGCTCGGCCGACCGCTGCCGCCATCGGAATACGAGGTGAACGGCAAGCCCAAGCACGTCAGCTACTGGGCCGCGCGCTGCACCGGGTCGACCGGCTTCGTGCCCAGCCACGAGGTGGACGAGCTGGTGTGGGTCGACCTGCCTGAGGTCCCGAGTCGCCTGTCCTACCTGCGCGACCTTGAGCTGCTCGACGAGTTCAGCGCAGGTCCGGCGGACACCGCGCCGCTGGTGCTGCTGCGGCACGCCGAGGCTGGGGTCGGGTCGCAGGACGCTGCGGATCTGGACCGGCCGCTCGACGAGCGCGGTGCCGTGGACGCGCGCTCCCTGGCCGGGCTGCTGGCGTGCTTCGGTCCATCGCGGGTGCTGACGTCGGCGGCCGAGCGCTGCGTCGCGACCGTGCGGCCTTATGCCGACGCGGCCGGCCTGAAGCTCGAAATCGAGCCCGGGCTGACCGTACGGCGCGGGTTGCCGCCGGACGACACGGCCAGCTGCCGGGCGGTGCGGCAGGTCGCGGAGCTCGCCGGGGCGGGCCTGCCCAGCCTGGTCTGCGCCCACCGGGAGAACCTTCCGGAGCTGACCGATGCGGCGCGCACCGCGCTCGGCGCCGATCCGGATCCGGGACCGCCGCTGGGCAAGGGCGGTTTCATCGTGCTGCAGTCAGCCGCCGGAGCCCTGGTCTCGAGTGAGCGGCACGAGGCAGCTGCCCTCCTGTAGCCGCACTGTCGTAGCCGCACTGTCGTAGCCCTGCGATAGAACGTGCTCGTGGGGGAGCCGACTGTGAGGAGACCGCATTGCCTGAGGATCTGTCCGCCGTTGTCGAGACCGAGCTCGCCGATCTCGCCGAGCGGTTAACCGAACCCGGCGAGATCGAGTGCCTGCGCTGTTATCTGCTCCGGATGATCAACGAGTTCGGCTGCGACGGCACGCATCGCTGGACGGTCAGATGGCGGGACCGGCGTGCCGCCCAGCCAGGCGGCCTGCTGCGACAGCTGCAGCTGCGCGGCGGCAGCGGCTGTGACTGCGAGGTCCTGCTGAACGTGTTCCCCGACTATCCGCCTTCCGTCGGCCCGCTGCCGTGCGCGGGGGTGTCGCGGGTCGGCTCGTCGAAGCCCTGCGACCTGCGAGCCCTGCGCCGCACCGCCTAACCGGACACCCCGGAGCCCAGGCTTGACCTCGTGCACTAGCCAGAACTCCGGCCCGACCGGACTCCCCGGACCTGATGAATGATCGTGGAGACTTGACCGCGCTTTGCGTGGGCAGTTTCACTCCGGGGGTACTTTTCAGTTATATAGGGCGAGACCGCATATCCGAAACCAAGAGCACATACAGCGACCGCTCACTACTCATCGAGTGGACCACTACCACCACCCTTCCACCCACAGCCCGACGCGCGAGCCATACGCCCGGACTAGTCCCATAGGACGGGGAAGGCAAATCCGGACACAACCCGGCATCAACCAGCGGACGGCTCGTCATTCAAATGACGGTCGCCATCCCGGAACCCGGAGGCGCAGCACCATCCGCTAACCACCACCAAGCCGCGCAGACAACTCACCCCAGACGCCCCAGCGCGGCCACACCGGAGGAAGTGCCCCGACCTCAAGGAAGGTGGCCCGCCCCGGCCCGCGCCGGCTAAGGCTGTCACGCACCATACCTCCGCGCGCCAACACCAGTACTCGGTGCCCTCCGGGCGCTCATCCCCTGAACGGCTTGGGTGCCGGCGCAAAGCGCCGGCATCCAAGCCGAGCGGCGCAAACCCGCGCCGCCAAACCCCGCCGTCGCCGCACCGTCCGCGCTTCATGGTCTCCGACCACGAAGCGCTCACACCGGAAATTGCGGTCGTTCCGGGCCACTATCTCAGGTCAGCCTCCACAGCTACTGTCCGCTCACCGACCGCCATGGCCGTGGATCCGCGCACTCAAGCTCAGCTCAGCGCTAACCCGAAGGAACCGCGCCTGCACACAGACAGCGCAACACCAGACACATGCCAGGAGCTAGCCTCACAAACTGCGTACGCCCATAAAAGCGAGGCGCTTACCTCCCTGCGGAAAGCGCCAGCGACTGACGCGCCTCCTGAACCGGTCGGCGCATGCCCAGCCCAGCAGGCACAGCGCCCAGCGCGGCCCGCGCAGACGACATGACTTCACAGTCCCCCCGCCACCCAGCCGGCAAGGCGGACAGCACACTCATGCAGTGCCGTGCTCCGCCGTCGACGTCCCCGCCCCTGATCATGGCCTCCGATCGCAGCATCTCAGCGCGAGCCCGGCTCAGCACCGTCGCCGGATGAATCAGGTAAGCATCCACCGCATTCACCGCCGCGTCCGCGTCGCCCAGCTTCGTCAGTACCCACGCCCGCGTATGCGCCACCCGCCGCTCATGCTGCCCGAACTCCGAGCCCGCATCCCGGCTCGCCCCCTCCGGCAGCCGCTCCCACGCCGCCCGCTGCTCAGCCACCGCCATCACCGCGTCAGCATGGCGGCCCGCCGCCGCGAATGCCTGAGCGCGAGCAGACCAGGCCGACACCACCCCCGCGCACGCCTGGTCACCAGCCGCAGCCAGCGCCCGATCAGCCAGCCGCAACGCATCCGAGCTGCCACCAGCCCGGTACAGCGACTTCACCGCCTGCCGACCTAAGATCATCGCCGCCAGCTCACCATCACCCGACTCCGACGCCACCCGAACCGACGTCCGCCACCACCGCCCCGCCGTCATCGGATCACCCAGCGCGCTCAGTCCCACCGCCGCCAGCGCCGCGATCATCGCCGCCGACCGGCCCAGCCTCACCCGCACCGCCCCAGACGCCGACGCCAGCCGCTCAGTCACCTCGCCCGCATCCGCAAGCAGATGAGGCACGTACACCACCGCCGGGACACTCAGCACCTCGCGGGAATAGCGCTCCGCCACCCGCTCCCACTCATCCGCGTCCCGCTCCGATGCCACCGCCCCCGCCACGCCGTCCAGATGCCGCCTGATCTGCTCAAGCTGAACCGCCAGCGGACCCGCCACCATCGCGCCCAGCAACTCCCGCCGCCTCATCTCATCAACCTCGCACTCATCCGACCGCACGGCCACCCGGCCAGGCGCCGCCGCCTCCACCAGGGCACCCGACGCGCCCAGCAACTCGTCCAGCCGCCTCGCCATCCGAGGCGACGGACGCCGCCGCCCGCCCGCGAGACGCGAGATTAACGACGCATCACACGGCACCCGCCGCGCCAGACCCCGGCCCGACAGCTCCCGCTCCCGCATCAGCTCACGCAGCAACGCCGCGAAATCCATCACACCGCCAATCTGCTATCCCGCCAGCGCAAACACAACACCGGGACACGCCGCAGGCGATGACAGAAAATGACCGACCAGCCGTGACAACTTCCCCCCGCATCTGCCAATCCGCAGCCTGAAGCCGTGCAACGGCCAGACAACAAGCGCTGAGGATGCCCCATGCCACACTTACCCACCCACCACATGACCAGCGAAAGCATCGCAGCCGTGCTCAGCACGCTCACCGTCCTCTACCCGGCCCTCCGCTTCGACCACGCCCCCATCGGGCAGCGACAACAACGCTGGACCGCCTACCGCATCCACAGCACCGACCCAGGGCTGCACACCGTCATCACCCCAGACCTGCGCGAACTGCTCAACGCCCTCGCACACCAGCACCCGCACACCGGAGCACACGCACCCGGATGAACGACGACACCCTCATCCACCGCGACAGCATCACCCACGCCTACATCCAGGTAGCCGACGCCATCACCACCCGCATCCAGAACGGCCAGTACCTAGTCAAGCTCCCCAGCGAACGCGCGCTCGCCGAGGAATACGGCGTCTCCTACATCACCCTCCGGCACGCCACCGCCATCCTCCGCGAACGCGGTCTCATCGTCAGCATCCACGGACGCGGCACCTACGTCGCCGCCGCCATGACCTAGCCACCAGCCACCCCAGCAATCCGCCGAAAGGACCAGCCAGCCATGAGCCACCCCGAGCCCGCCCGCACCATCACCGTCACAAGCCGGGCCTGGAAAGCACCCCTCCGCGTCCACTACCCCGACGGAACCCGCCCCACCTGGCGCACCTGGCTCACCCGCCGCTACCCCCGCCACCGCCCCACAGAACTCACCTACAACCCCGAACTCGCCATGGAACTCATCGGAAACACCAGCGACATCCCCGACAGCAGACACGACCTCATCCTCATCCTCACCGAATACCGCCACGCACTCCACGACCTCGCCACCCAGGCCCTCACCACCCCATGACCACCGCCCCCGCCCCCCGCCACCAAACCCACGGGCAATGGCTCCGCGCACAACGGCACGCCAGAAACTGGACCATCCCCGACCTCCGACGCCACCTCCGCCACGCAGCCGCCCAGACCGGCGACACCCTCCCCGGCAACGAAATCCTCGGCCTGCTCATCCGCAGATGGGAAGACGGCAACACCCGCATCCCTGAGCGATACCGCAACCACTACTGCCGCGCCCTCGGCATCCCCAACGACCAATACGGCACCAGCCCCCCACCCGGCACCACCAGCCACCCCCGCACCACCACCGAGCTAACCCGGCTCCGCCACCACGCCCGGGACACCGAACCCCAGCACCGCCCCCTCACCCTCATCCTCATCCTCACCATCGAAACCTGCGAACATGCCCCCGCCACCCCCGGAACCCCGCCCCCCGACCCCGGCCACCACACACCCGACGGACAAGACCGATGAGCACAGAGCAGCCACGCCCGAAACAGCGCACGACACCAAACCGGCATCCGCGAAACCCGAAGACGATCACATGCCGCCTGGCAACCGGATTCAACATGATGACCCTGAACCCAGCCCCGCAGCTCCGCCGCACCCGAACCGAACAACAGCGACACGACTACCTCAGGCAAGCCCGGACCCTCCTGTCCCAGGCCGCGACCCGCATCACCCCCGGCCACCCCCAGAACACGCCACGTCCCAGCGCCCCCGCCCGCACCGAGCGCTAAAACCCGCGCCTTCGACATCAACATCCTCTACAAGCCCGAAACCCGCCAGGTCACCCTCTACGCCACCATCACCGGCACCACCCCCGCAACCATCACCCGCATCACCCAGCTAGCCGAAGACCCCGACGGCACCACCACAGGCGACCACGACCACCTCATATTTTCGGATTCGCCGTCCCGCCCTATGTGCGAAAAAATACCCACGAAGTGTAAAATCCCCGCGCAAAGTCAGGAAACCCTTCACGTAGATGGCCGCTCCAGCCTAGGTTTCGCCCTTCTCGTCCAGGCGGATCAGGGCCATGGCGATGGGGACGGCTGTCATCTCGAGCTGCCAGGCCCGGGCACCGAGCTTGCGTAGCTCGATCTCGACGGCCTCGCTGGTCACTGGCTCAGGCGGCTGCCACGCCAGCCGCCTGACGGCGTCCGGCGCGAGCAGGTTCTCTGCCGGGAGGTGCCAGGCGTCGGCGAGCGCGGCCACCGCTGCCCGCGTCGCCGTCAGCCGTTTCGCGGCGACCGGGTCGCGCTCTGACCAGCGATGCGCGGGCGGCGGGCCGTCGCTCGGCGGGGCGGAAGGATCGGGAGCTGGTCATCGGACAGCGCCTTGGCCCGGCGCACCGCCCTGAGCCACTCAGGGCTGTATCGCTTAGCGCCTCGCCCGGTGAAGCCGGTGATCTTGCCGAGCTCGTCCATCGTCCCCGGCGCGGCCCGGGCGGCGTCGACGATGGCCGAGTCGGGCAGGATCCTGGTCGGCGAGATATCGCGATGCTGAGCGATGCGGTCGCGCTCATTCCAGAGTTCGCGCACGATAGCCAGGTTGCGCCTGCTCCTGACCTTGTGGATGCCTGAGGTGCGGCGCCAGGGGTCGGTTCGCGGTGCGGCCGGCCGGGCGCCCAGGATCGCCTCGAACTCCTGCTCAGCCCAGTGCGTCTTGCCCTGCTCGGCCAGCTGCTCTGCCAGCGCGTCACGCAACTCGACGAGTACTTCGACGTCGAGGGCCGCGTACTTGAGCCATTCGAGCGGCAGCGGCCTGGTCGACCAGTCCGCCGCCGAGTGGGTCTTCTCCAGAGTCAGCCCGAGGATCTCGGCGACCAGCGTGCCCAGGCCGACCCTCGGATAGCCGAGCAGCCGTCCGGCCAGCTCGGTGTCGAAGAGCAGGCGCGGCCGGTAGCCCAGCTCGGTCAGGCACGGCAGATCCTGGCCGGCTGCGTGCAGCACAGCCTCGGTCTCGGCCAGTGCGGCGTCGATCCCGGACAGGTCGTCGCACGCCACCGGGTCAATCAGGACGGTTCCGGCGTCGTGCCGCCGGAACTGCACGAGGAAGGCACGGTGCCCGTAGCGAAAGCCCGAGGCGCGCTCCGCGTCCACCGCGACCGGGCCGGTGCCAGCCCGCAGCCGGTCCGTCGCCTCGGCGAGCGCGGCAGGGGAGGTGACCAGCGGTGGGAGTCCATCACGTGGTTCGAGCAGGGGCACGCTCACTGGCGGCGCCCCGGCCTGAGCTGCTGGGGGCGGAACTGCGGTGGCGGCAGCTGAGCGACGCCGGGCGGCGCGGGCGGCATCCCGCACGCCATGCACAGGGCGTCAGCCCAGGCGACGACGTGCCGGTTCAGCCCGAAACTGGGTTGGCCAGCACCGGCAATACGGTCTGCGGACGTCAGTCCGCTGACCGTATTGTCCTGGCCGTCGGGGGTCGGTGACCATGAAGCGCGCATCTCGAAATCCGTCGCGACCGGCTGGTCGGACTTCGTCCCGAAGCCCTCAGTCACCACCCTGGTGACCGAACCACTCGATGCCGCGTACCCAGCCAGCCTGGTGTCGAGCGCTTCGGTCAGCCAGCTCCAGCCCGACCTGGCCGATGAACTGGTCGGCGGCGATCTCCGGCTCAAGCTCGGCCTGCAGGTAGGCGATGACCCGGAACGGCCCGACCCAGCCATCTTGTCCAGCCGGGTCGTAGAGCAGGACGAACTTGCCGGAACCGAGGTCAGCGCCCCCGATCTCGACCGTCGCGGCGATCGCTGCCGCGTGCGGTGCCAGCCGCCGTGGCGGCGGCTCGCTCTCGAAGGTGATCTCGGGGCGGACGGCCCGGATCGTAGCGATCCCCTCTTCTACCTCGAGTCACCGCGAGCTGGAATGCCGAGCCGCCTGTCGCCTGACGGTCCTCTGGCACCGTCGCTGGCCTCAGCACGCGAGGCGGCGGCATGGCATCCTCAGGCCACCCGTGCAAGCGCGGTGTTAGCAAGCACGGTGTTAGCAAGCACGGTGTTAGCAAGCACGGTGTTAGCAAGCACGGTGTTAGCAAGCACGGTGTTAGCAAGCACAGTGTTAGCAAGCACAGGAGGAACCTCGATCAGCAGGCCGGCACCGCAGGCGGTGCAGAACCACTCTGGGCAGATCCCGCTGCTGACATCCGGGCAGCCCTCCGGGCCCGGGTGGATCGAGGTGAACTCGCGGGGGCAGCGGCATCCGGGGCAGTCACGGAAGGTATCAGTCATCTGCTGCTCCTGTCTCGCTCGACTTCGCTCCGCTCGACTGATCCGCCCCCATGCATCGATGCTGACATGGAGCTGACCGCATTCCGTGGATCTTGAACGGCGTGTCATCTGGGCGTTTCGCCGTGAACGCGGCGTGACCACGTGCGGGCGGACCGCCCTCGGGCTATGAGACGATCCCAGGCGTGAGACAGCCAGCCATGCCGATTCAGCGTTCATCAGAGCGTGCCGCCGGCAGCCGGTCTCGCATGCGCCCGTGTGGTTCATGCGCCAGGCCGGCCGCGCGCTGCCTGAGTACCGGAAGCTGCGCGTCCGGCATGCCGATGCTCGACGCGTGCTCCAACCCGGAGATCATCACCGAGATCACGCTTGCAGCCGGTCCGCCGGTACGGGGTCGACGCCGCGATCCTGTTCAGCGACATCGTCGTGCCGCTCCGCGCGATCGGCGTCGAGCGTGGAGATCAAGCCGGGCGTCGGTCCGGTGATCGACAAGCCGATCAGCGACGAGGCCGAGGTCGTCGCGCTGCGCGACCTCGAGCCAGGCGACGTGTCGTTCGTCAGCCAGGCGATCGGCATGCTCACCGCCGAGCTGGGCGGGATTCCGCTGATCGGGTTCGCGGGCGGGCCGTTCACCCTGGCCTGCTACCTCGATCGAGGGCGGGCCGTCGAAGAACTTCGACCGGACCAGGGCGCTGATGTACGGGAACCCGGAGCTGTGGCGGGCGCTGCTCGGCCGGCTGGCGGACATCACGATCGCCTTCCTAAGATCCAGATGCGGCAGGGGTCTCCGCCGATCCAAATTTTCGACTCCTGGGTCGGGATTGTCAGCCCGCAGTGACTACAGCCGCAGCGTCTTGCCGTTCAGCTCGCGGATCTTCAGCGCGCTGGCCGAGTCCGGCGTGCCGAGGATCCATTTCGGAGTCGGCACCGGCGAGCTGCTCGGCCTGCTCGGCGAGGCCGGGGCCGACGTGGTCGGGGTCGACTGGCGGGTGCCGCTGGACGAGGCGGTTCACCGGGTGGCGCCCGGGCAAGGCGCTGCAGGGCAACCTCGATCCGGCCGTGCTGCTGGCGCCGTGGCCGGTGATCGAGGAGCGGGCCAGGGAAGTGCTGGTCAAGGGCAGGATGGCTGAGAGCCACATCTTCAACCTGGGTCACGGCGTGCTGCCGGAGACCAACCCCGACATGCTCGCGAGGCTGACCGACCTGGTGCACTCGGTCCCGGCCGGGTCGGCCAGCTAGCCGGCGCCGGACGCGGAAGCGGACCTCAGGACGGCGCGAGCTCAGAGCGGCGCGGTCTCAGGACACGCGGCGGCGGTGCGGCGGCTGGCGAGGCCGGCGCCGGACCGCCTGCGGCGCCGATGACGAGAGCCGCCGATCAGCCGCGACCGGCACCGCGAACGGCAGCAGCGGTGCCGATGGCGGTCAGCAGCCAGACGACGACGAGCTTGAGCCCGCGCCAGCCGGTGCCAGGCCGGCGACCAGCCCGCGGTGGCTCTTCTCTCGGCTTGTGGACGATCTTCGCGTGGTGACCGACCAGAACGTAACCGTCACGGTCGCGTAGCTGGTCTCGTGCGCCAGGGCGCGCTGCTGGGCCAGCAGGGACTTCGAGCGCGGTCTCCTGGGAGTTGATCTCATCCTGGACCGACAGCAGCGCGCCGATGTTGCCTGCCCGGCTGAGCAGCGCCCGCAGCTGCTTGATCGCGGCCTGCGCTGACGCCACCCGGCTGCTCACATCGGCGACCTGCTGCGTGACGTCCTCTGCCTGCTCGTTGAAGGAGAGCTGGGCGCCGAGCTTGGTGAGCGCGGTGAGCGTCGGGTGGTAGGCGGTGACCGGGATCTTCAGCTGCAGCATGATCTCGCCGCGGTGCGCTGCCGGCCGGGCCGGTCAGCGAACTGCTGCTCATTGGCGACATAGCCGCCGGCCGCGGTGACCTCGCTGCGTCGCCTGCGTCGCGGCCGCCGAGACGTCCTTGACCCGCAGGCTGAGGTCGGCGGTGTAGATGATGCTCTGAGTCGATAGCTTCGCCAGATCGTTGGCCTGTGCGCCAGCCGCCTGTACGCCGAGCAGCCGCCTTGCGCCGACCCGGCGAGCCATCGGACGTGCGGCCGGCCGCGCCGTGCCCGCCGGGCCGCGTGGCCGCGGGCTGCTCCGGCGGCCGGGGCGTTCGGGCGCCGCTGGAAGAGGATGACGAGCAGGCGGCGACGAAAAGGCCCGTGCCGCCTGCGCACGTGACGATAAGGATGCATGGAGATTGCTGCAGTGGCTGCGGCCGCGGGTGGTGCGAGGGGCTGCGCTGGCGCCAGGCGTGGGAACGGAATCATGCTGCTCGGACGCAGCGCTGAGCGGAATCGGTTTCGCAACGGCACATAATGGTGGCACGCCACCACGTTACGCAGAGTGTCGCCTAGACCCCGAACTCGGGCGCGCGGTCAGCCGATCCAGCAGGATGTTCGCGTGAGCTATCCGAAGATCGAGCTGCACATCCACCTCGAGGGAGCGTCCGCCCGGCCGCGATGCTCGAGATCGCCCGGCGCAACGGCTCTCGCCTGCCAGCCGATACGGACGAGGAGATGGCGCGGCTCTATGAGTTCAGGGACTTTCCGCACTTCCTGGAGATCTGGGCGCTGACGACGAGCGTGCTGCGCACCGAGCAGGACTTCCGTCAGGTCGTGACCGACTACGCCGCGCGAGGCGGCCGCGCACGGCGCGGTCTACCTCGAAGGGATCTTCAGCCCGGCCGAGCCGGTCGCCCGCGGCGTGTCCGTGGGAGGAGGTCTTCGCCGGGTACTGCGATGGCGCGCAGGAGGCGCGGGGAGACGCACGGCGTCCGGGTCGCGCTGACCCCCGACATTCCGCGCGGCTATCCGATCGAGGCCGCCGAGCTGACGGTCACGCACGCGACTGGCGCACGCCGATCGCGGCATCGTCGGCATCGGCCTCGGCGGCGTCCGAGAACGACTACCCGCCGGAGCCGTTCGGCGCCGATCTTCGCCCGGGCCAAGGACGGCGGCCTCGGCTCGGTGCCGCACGCGGGCGAGACCGAGGGCCCGGCCTCGGTCAGGGCCGCGCTCGACGACCTGGGTGCGGACCGGATCAGGCACGGCATCGGGTCGATCGAGGATCCCGGCCTGCTGCGCGAGCTGGCCGACCGCGGCATCGTGCTCGACGTCTGCCCGACCTCGAACGTGTGCACCGGAGTCGTCCGCTCGCTGGCCGAGCATCCGCTCCCCGAGCTGCTGGCCGCCGGGGTCAAGTGCACGATCAACACCGACGACCCGGCGATGTTCGGCAACGACCTGGGCACCGAGCACGCCGTCGCCCTCAGCCTGGGCGCCTCGCCCCGCGCCTGCTACGAGGCGGGCGTCCAGGGCGCGCTGTGCGACGACCACACCCGAGCCCGAGCTCGCCAGGATCGGCGCCGAATTCGACTGGTCCTGAGGTCCCAAAGGCGCATCCGGGCAACTCTCAACCTCAGCTTGAGGCCCAGCAAACTCACAACGCCCGCGCCCCAGCACCGGCAAACTTCACAGCGACGGGGCCGTCGGGCGGGGTGGGGTGCGCCCCAGGACCGGCAAACTCACAGCGACGGGGCGGTCGGGCGATCCGAGAAGGCCGTCCTGCGGGCGGGCGGGCGCCGCGCATCTGCGATCGGTAGAGGGGTGACGTCGCAGCTTCCCCCCGATCGCGGTTCTCGCGGTCAGGTCGTGGTCGTCGGCGGCGGGATCGCCGGGCTGGCGGCCGCCTTCTTCCTCGGGACAGGCGTCGCGGTGACCGTGCTCGAAGCGTCCGCCCGGCTCGGCGGCAAGCTGCCGTCGTCCGAGGTCGCCGGGCTCGGGTCGACTGCCGGCGCCGAGGCCCTGCTGGCCCGTCGCCCCGAGGCGATCGACCTGAGCACCGCGAGGTCGGCCAGGCCGACGAGCTGGTCTACCCGGGTACCACCGCGCGCCAGCATGTGGACACGCGGCGAGTTCCGCCCGCTGCCCGAGGGACAGTTCATGGGCGTGCCCGGAGACTTCGCGAGCTGGAACGCAGCCGGCATCCTCTCCGCCGCGGCCTGGCCAGAGCCCGCGCAGGACGCAGTGCTGCCAGTCACCGCCCGGTCGGCGAGGATGTTGCCGTGGCCAGCTACGTCGGCGCCCGGCTGGGCACACGAGGTGGTGGACCGGCTGGTCGAGCCGCTGCTCGGCGGCGTCTACGCGGGCCGCGCCGACCAGCTGTCCTGCGGGCCACGCTGCCCGCTCTGGCGCAGGCGTCCGAAGAACCACCGCTCGCTCACCGAGACCGTCAGCGCCCTGCTCGGCCCAGGCGGCCGCCCGGGCGCACGCCGCGCCCGGTCTTCACCGGCATCCGCGGCGGCGTCGGCACGGCTCCCGCTCGCCGCGCCGCCGCTGGCCGCGGCACCGTCCGGGCGCCGCGATCGAGACCGGCGCCACCGTCCGCGAGCTGCGGCCGGCAGCCGGCAGGCCGCACGGCTGGCGCGTCGGCCCGACGACGCGCCGGAGTACGCTCGACGCCGACGCGGTGGTGCTCGCCGCTGCCCGCGCCGGCCGGCCAGCCCGGCTGCTCGCCAGCCGAGGCGCCGGCCGCAGCCGCGGCCGCCGAGCTCGCCGAGATCGAGTACGCGAGCATGGCCATCGTGACGCTGGCCTATCCGCCGCCGCGAGCCTTCTGCGACTGCTCGTCGGCAGCGGCTACCTGGTGCCGGCGGTGGACGGCCGCACGATCAAGGCGGCCACCTTCAGCACGTCAAGTGGCGACTGGCTCGGCGAGGCCGGCCGGCGACACCGCTCGTGCATGCGCAGCCTCGGTCGGCCGGCACGGCGAGGAGCCGTGCTCCGGCGCTGGGACGACACCGACCTGATCAAGCTGTCGCGGCCGGGAGGACCTGGCGGCGGCGACGGGCGTGACCGGCGCGCCGGTCGACGCCCGGGTCACCCGATGGGGCGGCGGGCTGCCCCAGTACACCGTGGGGCACGTGGACCGGATCGGCGCGGATCCGCGCGGCGTGACCGCCCGCGGCTGCCGGACTGGCGGTCTGCGGCGCGGCCTACGACGGGATCGGGATCCCCGCCTGCATCGCGCAGCGCGGCTCGCGCGGCCGACCGAGGTGCTGGCCACCCTGGCCGCCGAGGCGGACCGGCGCGGATAGGCGCGAGAATAGCGGGATGACCGAGTAGCGACCATGTCCAGACGAGCAGCAGCCGCTCAAGGCGCGCGAACGCTGGGAAGCAAGGCCAGGACTCAACGAGGTATCGCTACACCATGTGGTCGGTGTTCCGGGTCGCCGACGTGCTGCCGATCGACCTGGCACCGCGAGGCCCTCGCGGACGAGATCACCGAGCTGTGCGAGCAGGCCGCCGGCAAGGAGACGTCACCCGAGGCTGCTACGACGTGCAGGGCCTGCGCGCCGACGCCGACCTCATGTTCTGGTGGACCGCCCCGAGACCTCCGACGACGCTCCAGGAGATGTACGCGCGGTTCCGCCGCACCAGGCTCGGCCGCGCCTGCGAGCCGGTCTGGTCGGTGATGGCGCTGCACCGGCCGGCGGAATTCAACAAGAGTCACATCCCGGCGTTCCTCGCCGGCGAGGAGCCGCAAGGACTACGTCTGCGTGTACCCGTTCGTCCGGTCCTTCGACTGGTACCTGATCGACGACGAGGAGCGCCGCCGCATGCTCGCCGAGCACGGCAAGATGGCCCGCGAGTACCCGGACGTCCGGGCGAACACCGTCGCCATCCTTCTCGCTCGGCGACTACGAGTGGATCCTCGCCTTCGAGGCCGACGAGCTGCACCGGATCGTGGACCTGATGCGGCACCTGCGCGGCGCCGAGGCCCGGCAGGCACACCAGGATCGAGGTCCCGTTCTATACCGGCAGGCGCAAGGAGGTGGGCGAGCTGGTCGCCAGCCTGGCGTGACCGGCAAGACCATCCTGTTCTGCCGGGAGCGCTTCACCACCGAACTCGACTGGGCCTGTATCGGCCCCTTGCTGCCGGGCTGGACCATCAGGACGTGCCCGCGCACCGAGATCATCCCGCACCTGGAGGGGGTCGACGCGCTCTGCCCGTTCGGCGCCCGGATCGACGCGGCTGTCTTGGACGCGGGCACCTTCGGGCTGGTCCACCAGTTCGGCGTCGGCCTGGAGAAGGTGGACGTCAAGCGCGCCACCGACCTGGGCATCTGGGTCGCCCGGATCCCGGGCGACGCGGGCGGGAACGCGGACAGCGTCGCCGAGCTGGCCGTCCTGCAGCTGCTCGCCTTGCTCCGCCGCCTGGACGATGCCCGGGCCATGGTCACCCAGGGTTGGCTAACACCGCCCGGCCGGCCCGACTGGGAATCCAGGCCCACCGGAGGCTCGCTGCTCGGCTCGACGGTCGCGATCGTCGGGCTCGGAGCGATCGGCACCGCACTGGCCCACCGCCTGGCTTCCTTTGGAACTCTATCTGCTCGGGGTCCGCGCTCATCCTTCGCGCGGTGGCCATCCGGCAATGCGCGAGGTCGTCGGGCCTGATCAGCTGTACGACGTCCTTGGCAAGGCCGACGCGGTGATCTGCTGTGCCATGTACGACGGCAGCAACGACCAGATGTTCGACGAGGCGGCATTCGCGGCGATGAAGCCCGGCGCGATCTTCGTCAACGTGGCCCGAGGTGCCCTGGTCGACGAGCGGGCGCTGCTCGCCGCGCTTGAGTCGGGCCAGCTCGCCGGGCCGGCCTGGACGTGCACGCGGTCGAGCCCGCCGATCCAAGCTCGCCGCTGCTGCGCCACCCGGGTGTCATCGCCACCCCGCACATCGGCGGCCTGACCAGAGAGATGTTCCGCCGGACGGCAGTGGTGTTCGCGCAGAACGTGCAGCGCTGGGCGGCAGGCGAGCCCCTGCTCTGGGCAGCCAACTCACCCGCGCACCAGCGCTAGCTGCGGTCTACCAGGTGACGCTGATGATGCCGCCAGGCAATCTGCGCGAGATCGTGATCACCTTGCCGGTGGCCAGGTCGAGGCCGACGAGCCTGGTCCGCACGGACACCCCGCCGGGACCTCGCGCACCCGAGCCCGGGTAGTCCCGCAGGTCCGGGTAGCTCAGCAGGTAACGGCCGGAGGCGCTGAGCTGGAGCGTACTGCCGAGGACCAGAGTCGGGGGGCGACCGGGATAGCCACGCAGCTTGGCGCCGCTCGCGGTGCGGTAGGCGCTGATCACGCCGTGCATAGAGTGCTGGTGGTGAAAACGGACCGCCCGCTCGGCGTAGGTAATCCGGCCGGTGGGACTCAGGACGCCTGCTTCGAGCCCTATCGCGGGCTGACTGGGGAGCACCTTCCGCACTCGCTGGTGGAGCGATCCGGTCCGAGCACCGACGCGGAGCAGCCAGATCGCCTGGTCGGGGAACACCGCACCAGAGGCGGTGGACCGTCCTCCCATGCTGAACTCGACCTCGCGCCCGTCGGCCGACAGCGACAGGTTGCCGGGCTCGGCGGGGAACCTCCAGCTCCAGGTACGAGTCAGCTCCCGCCGCCGGTTAGGAATTGCTGGAGGCGGGGGAGTGGCCAGGCGTTGATCACGTCGTCGGCTGCAGAGCCAGCCGCGCTGGGCCGGCCGACGCCGTAGCGCAGGTAGGCGAGGGCGCCGACCGCGTGCGAGTCGGTGTCGATCGCGAACTTCACGCCGGCGTCCCTGCGCGGCCTTGATGTGGTCCGAGGGCAGGTCGAGCCGGCTGGGCTGGGAGTTGACCTCCAGCGCGGTCCCGGTCCGGGCGCAGGCGCGGAACAGCTCGGTGAAGTCCACGTCCACGGACCCGCGCCGGCCAAGCCGCCGGGCGGTCGGATGCCCGATGACGTGCACGTGCGGGTTCTCGCAAGCCGTGACGAACCGCCGGGTCATCTCGGCCCGAGGCTGGTCAAAGTGCGAGTGCACGGAGGCCACGCAGATATCGAACCCGGCCAGGATGTCCTCCGGCCAGTCGACCGTGCCGTCGGGCGCGATGTTCAGCTCGGTGCCGTGCAGCAGGCTGATCGGCTGACCGCCGTCGGCGGCCAGCTTCGCTTCAAGCTGCCGCACTTGCTCGCGCTGCTCGAGCATCTTGTCCAGCGTCATCCGCTGCATGAAGAGGTTCGGCGCGTGGTCGGTGATCGCGAAGTAGGCATAGCCGCGGGCCCGGGCGGCGGCGACCATCTCCTCCAGCGTCGCGACGCCGTCGGTCAGGTTCGTGTGCGAGTGCAGGTCGCCTTTGATGTCGGTGAGCTGGACCAGCTCAGGGAGCTGGTGCCTGAGCGCGGCCTGCACCTCGCCGTTGTGCTCGCGCATCGGCGGCGGCACCCAGTCCAGGCCGAGCCGGGCGTAGACGTCCTCCTCGGTCGCGCTGACGAGCAGGTCACCGCTCTCGGCGTCGAAGAGCCCGTACTCGGACAGCTTGAGCTTCTTGCGCACCGCGATCTCGCCGTACGCGACGTTGTGCGCCTGCGAGCCGGTGAAGTACTGCATCGCCGCGCCCCAGCAGTCCGGCCGGCACGACCCGCAGGTCCACCTGGATGCTGCCGGCGTGCCCGTGCCGCTCGGTGCTGACTCGCACCGAGGTCTTGGTCTCGCCGCTGGCGACGACCGAGACTCACCTCGGGGAGGTCGACCAACGCCTGCCATCAGCGGGCCGGAGTCGCCCGCGGCCGCGAGGATGTCGACGTCGCCGACGGTCTCCCGGAACCGGCGCAGCGAGCCGGCGTACTCGCAGCGCTCGCAGCCAGGCAGCGCGCCGATCAGGGCGACGATCCGGTCAGCGACGTCGGCGGCGACGTTGATCGGCGCGCGCTTGCCGATGCTGCGGGCGATCTCGATGCCGCGCGAGATCCGTTCCTCGCTCTTGGCGCCGAAGCCGCGCAGGTCGCGCAGCCGGCCCTGCTCGATCGCATCCTCGAGCTCGTCGACCGACCTGATGCCCAAGGTCGGTATACAGCTGGAACGCGCGCTTCGGGCCGAGCGCCGGGATCTTCGTCATCGCCCGCACGCCGTCAGGGATCTTGGCCCGTAGCTCGTCGAGCTGCTGGATCGTGCCGGTCTGCCGGTACTGGACGATCTTCGTGGCGATCGACTTGCCGACGCCCGGGATCTTCTGCAGGCCGGCCTCGTCGAGGTCGGCTACGTCCCCGCTGAAGCCGGCAACGGACTTCGCCGCCTTCTCGTAGTTCCGCGCCCGAAAAGCGTCACCGCCGGTGATTTGGAGCAAATCGGCATACTCTCTGCAGCAAGTCGGCGACTTCGTCGTTGGCCCTTGGCATGATGGCATTGTCCTCCGCCCCGGATCTGAAAGGTCACCGATGAGACAGGCCGGCCCAGACGGCTACTGGGTGAGCGACGACCCCGCTCTGATCGACGTGCCGCGCGTGCACCACTGGATCAGCGAGGAGAGCTACTGGGCGAAAGGCCGGCCCTACGAGGCGATGGTCCGCGCGATCGAGCAGTCGCTGGTCTTCGGGCTGTACTCGGCTGATGGTACCCAGGCCGGGTTCGCCAGGCAGGTGACCGACCGGGCGACTTTCGCCTGGCTGTGCGACGTCTTCGTCGATCCCGAGCATCGCGGCCACGGCCTGGGCAGCTTCCTGGTGCAGGCGCCACCGGCCATCCGGACGTCGCCGGCCTCCGCCAGGTACTGAGCACCGCGCCCGAGCGCACGCTCTACGGCCAGTTCGGCTTCGACCCGCTGGCCGCCCCCGAACGCTGGATGGAGCGCCCCCCGCGCTAGCCGCCCCCCGCCTAGCCGCTGTCATGGCCGTCGCGGTCGCGAAATCCTGCGCCGTGACCGTGGCGTTCTCGTCGGAGTCGTAGTCAGCGACGATTCGCCAGCGGCCGTCGGTCTTGCGGGCAAAGGTGTGGAAGCGCCCGTACATGATTTTCTGCTCGCCACTCGCGCGCCGCGCCGTGAGCCGGTAGACGCCGCGTTCGCTGGCCAGCCCTGAAGCGGCGATCCGCTCGGTGAACCGGAATTCGATGTCAACGATGTCGCCCCGCGCGGCGAGGTCGGCGAGCCATTGCCTGGTCACCGCCGCATGCTCGGCCGAGCCGACGATGGTCTTCGCCGGTCCGCCTGCGCGAACGAGTTCAGGAGCATGCAAGGCCAGGAACGCCTCGGCGTCGCCATGTGGTAGGCGTGCCGATAGGCACGCCAGATGTCTGTATTCAGCTCTCGCAGCAGATCATCGTCCGCTGACGGGCTACGCAGAATGAACCTCACCAAAGGTTGTCATGCCCGCAGCCTCGCCTATGACGAAAGCACTGTCAACCCGTCGGCTGGCAGACCGAAGCCTAGAACCAGCCACCGACACCTGCCTCGCCGCTGCTACAGCAGCATGGTCCTACTTACTGCTGACGCGACCCGGAAATCAACGACACCATGGTCCTACTTACTGCCCTCAGGACGACCCTAAGTAGGACCATGGTGTCGTTCATACTGCCATCAGAACGACAGCAAGTAGGTACATGCCGTCGTTGGGTTGGCTGTTGGGTTGGCTCTCCTGCCCGCCGCTCTGCTTCGCCGGCGATTTGGGCATCGCGCGCACCCCCGGCGGCGGGCCACCTAGATCTGGGCAGTTGGCGGGCGGGATTAGTTCTAGGTCAAAATGGGGGAATGGGGCGATAGCCACGAGCAGGCAGAGGGAGCGTGCGATGACGGCGGTCAGCGAGGTTCGGCCCGGGGCGGCAGTACCCGAGGCAGCAGAGTCCAAGGCGGCAGAGCCCGAGGTGGCGGAGGTCGACTTCGAGCGGGAGCGGCTGCATCGCAAGCAGGAGCTGGCGGCCGCGTTCCGGATCTTCGGGCGGTTCGGCTTCTCCGAGGGAGTCGCCGGGCACATCACCGCCCGCGACCCCGAGCATGCCGACCGGTTCTGGGTCAATCCGTTCGGCATGAACTTCCGCCTGATCAAGGTCTCCGACCTGATCTGCGTCGACCACGAGGGCAATGTCGTCGAGGGCGACCAGCCGGTCAACAAGGCCGCGTTCTGCATCCACACGCAGGTGCATGCCGCCCGGCCGGACGTGATCGCGGCCGCGCACGCGCACTCGGTGCACGGCAAGGCGCTGTCCAGCCTGGACTGCCTGCTGGACCCGATCACGCAGGACGCGTGCGCGTTCTTCGAGGATCACAGCAAGTACGACGACTACCGGGGCGTGGTCAACGACATCGAGGAGGGCCGCCGGATCGGGGTCGCGCTCGGCTCGAACAAGGCCGTGATCCTGGCCAACCACGGGCTGCTGACCGTCGGCGGCTCGGTCGCCGAGGCGGCCTGGTGGTTCGTCACCATGGAGCGGTCCTGCGAGGCTCAGCTGCTCGCGATGGCGGCCGGCAAGCCCAGGCACATCGACCGGGAGACCGCGCTGCTGGTGCGCGGTCAGATCGGGTATCCGCTGGCGGGGCAGTTCCAGTTCAGGCCGCTGTGGGACCACGTGATCACGACCGACCCCGACCTGTTTGACTGACCGGATGAGCCGGCCGCTTGAGGGATATCAGGACGAGATCTACCTGCAGGCTCGGCGGCGCGGTACCCGCGCTGCCCGCCGACCTGACCAGGCTGGAGGACCTGGCGCGGGAGCAGATGGAGCCCAGAGCGTTCGGCTACATCTACGGCGGCGCGGGCAGCGGCGACACCGTGACCGAGAACCGGGCCGCGTTCGGCCGGTGGCGGATCGTGCCGCAGATGCTCACCGACGTCAGCGCGCCGTCGTATGCGTCGGAAGTGCTGGGCACCGTCCTGGCCGCGCCGTTGCTGCTCGGACCGGTCGGGGTGCTGAGGCTGGCGCATCCCGACGGCGAAGTGGCGGTCGCCAGGGCGGCGGCCGCGCTCGGGGTGCCGATGGTGATGTCCACGGCGGCGTCGGTCACGATGGAGGAGGTCGCGGCCGCCTCCGGTGACGGGCCACGCTGGTACCAGCTGTACTGGCCGAAGGACAGGGACGTCGCGGCCAGCCTGCTCAGCCGGGCCAAGGCGGCCGGGTTCAGCGTGCTGGTGCTGACGCTGGACACCCGGCTGCTCGGCTGGCGGCCGCACGACCTGGACGCGGCGTTCCTGCCGTTCCTGCGCGGGATCGGGGTGCAGAACTACTTCTGCGACCCGGCGTTTCGCGCTGGGCTGGCGACCTCGCCCGAGGACGATCAGGACGCGGCGGTGCTGCACTGGGCGTCGATGTTCGGTGACCCGTCGCTGACCTGGGACGACCTGCCGTTCCTGCGCGAGCACTGGGACGGGCCGGTCGTGCTCAAGGGCATCTCCTCGGTGCCCGACGCCCAGCGGGCGGTCGACGCCGGGGTGGACGGGATCGTGGTGTCGAACCATGGCGGCCGGCAGGTCGACGGCGCTATCGGGGCGCTCGACGCCCTGCTCCGACGTGCGCGGCGGTCGGATCACAGCTGACGGTGCTGTTCGACTCCGGCATCCGGGGCGGGGCCGACATCGTCAAGGCGATCGCGCTCGGGGCGAGGGCCGTGCTGATCGGCCGGCCGTACGCCTACGCGCTCGGCCTGGCCGGCGAGGACGGCGTCCGGCACGTGCTGCGGGCGCTGCGCAACGACTTCGAGATCACGATGCGGCTGACCGGACTAGCTTCTTTGGCGGAACTAAGCCCGGCCGTGCTGGTCAACCGCTTCTAGGTGAGCCTGGCTACAGGGCGTCGACGTTGACGACGATGGCTTCCTGGGTCGAGCGGGCGATGACGACGACCGCCTCGGCGTCGGACGACGGGTTCTCCTCGCGGTGCCGGACGTGCGGCGGCACCCAGATGTAGTCGCCGGGCTTGGCCTCGAGCCGGTCTGCTCGCCCGTCGCCGGATCGCGGAAGACGAAGACGGGATGGCCGGAGACCACGTAGATGCCGGTCTCGGAGTCGCCGTGGTGATGGTTGCCGGAGTTGATGCCGGCCGGCAGCGTGGTGCGGCCCATCCAGAGGGACTGGGC
Source organism: uncultured Actinomycetota bacterium (assembly GCA_963737865.1). Lineage (GTDB taxonomy): Bacteria > Actinomycetota > Actinomycetes > Streptosporangiales > Streptosporangiaceae > Chersky-822. Next base: position 149,488 of record CAVTUG010000005.1, read on the forward strand.
GCCGACCAGGTCGCCTGAGATCGCGGCCGTCCTGACCATGCCCGCGGTCTGCGCGGTGGCGGCGGACAGGTCACCGCCCCTGATCAGCGCGAGCCGGTCAGGAGCGGGGTGGTCGTGACGAGCGGAAGTCACCGTCGGCCGGATCCAGGTGCAGGGAGACCGAGTTGATGCACCAGCGCTGGTCGGTCGGGACGTCGTAGCCTTCGCCCTCGAAGACGTGGCCGAGGTGGGAGTCGCAGTTGGCGCACCGCACCTCGGTCCTGACCTGGCCGAGCGAGCGGTCTTCGAGCAGCACGACGGCGTCGCCTTCGGACGGCTGGTAGAAGCTCGGCCAGCCGCAGTGCGAGTCGAACTTGGCGTTCGACTTGAACAGGTCGGCGCCGCAGGCGCGGCACTTGTAGACGCCATTGGTCTTGGTGTTGGTGTACTCGCCGGTGAACGGGGCCTCGGTGCCCGCCTCACGCAGGACGTGGTACTCCTCGGGGAGTCAGCCGCTGGCGCCACTCGTCCTCTGAAAGCTGCGTGTTTCCCATAGCGCGAGACTACCTGGCGGGGCAAGCCCGCAGGCAGGCTCGTCAGCCCGCGTCGGCCGTCGGCTCGATGATCGCCGTATCGTCGGCCGCGGGCTCGGCGATCGTCGGCTCGGCGGCTGCGGGCTCGGCGACGGTCGGCTCGACGACGGTGGGCTCGCGACGGTGGGCTCGGGGTGGCCGGGCGGGTCACCGAGATCTTGGGCAGCCTGCGAACCGGCTGCTGACGACGTCATCGTCCGGGTTCAGGTACCTGAAGGCCAGCGCGGCGACGATCGCGCCGAGCAGGTCGGCGATCAGGTAGATCCAGATGTTCGACCAGCCGAGCAAGCCCATCAGCGATGGCTCCGAACGCGACGGCCGGGTTGAACGCGCCGCCGCTGATCCCGCCGACCGCCGCGGCGCCGGCCGCGACGGTGAAGCCGATCGCCAGGCCGAAGAAGTGGTTGTTCGGCTGGTCCTTGCTGGTGGCCACATTGAGCACGACGTAGACCAGCGCGAACGTGAAGAAGAACTCGGCCAGCAGCGCCGCGAAGATGCGCGTGCGCGCCGGCGAGCGACAGCGCGCTGACGGGCGCCGGGTTGGCGACGAACCGGGCGAGCCAGGCGGCGAGGAGCGCCGCGACGCAGCTGAGCGCCCAGTAGGGCAGCACGTCGCTGGGCGGCATCTTGCCGCGCAGCAGCACGCCAAGCGTGACCGCCGGGTTGTAGTGGGCGCCGGAGATGTGGCCGCCGGCATAGACAAGGACCATCAGCACCGCTCCGATCGCGAGCGGGCGCCAGCGGGAACCGGCCTAAGGACCGCCATGCCGACGGTGAAAACCAGGCCGAAGGTCCCGATGAACTCGGTTACGTACTTGCGCATCGCCGCTCCTGCGCCGAACGAAATGCCAGTTTTGTGGAGATCCGAGCGATACCACTGAAGGAGCATAGCGATCACTAACCCGGTTTGCTTGGGTGCGCGGCGCCTAGTCCGCCGTTCAGGCCCTTGCCGACCTGGGCGCCAAGCTCCGGGATGGACGTTGCGCCAGTACTCGACGACCCGCGTCTTCATCTCGGCCGTGACCTCGGGCGCGCCAGCGTGGCCGACGATGTTGGCCGACCAGGTATCGCGCTCGGTGTCGGTCAGCACGTTCTCCCACAGCGCGCGCGGCTGGCCGAAGTCGTCGTCCTCGGAGTGCGGGTGTAGGCGCTGCGGATGATCTCGCCGCTGACCTGGTAGGTGTCGCCGTGCCAGAGATCCGGGTCGGCGGCCGGGCCGCCGGCGGTGTTCGGCGCGTAGACCGGGTCGCCGGGGTTGTCGTACCGCATCGCGCCGTCCTTGTTGTAGGAGTGGACGGGCGAGTGCGGGCGGTTGACCGGGAGCTGCAGGTAGTTGGGGCCGATCCGGTAGCGGTGCGTGTCGGGTAGGAGAACAGCCGGCCCTGCAGCATCTTGTCCGGCGAGGGGCCGATGCCGGGGACGAAGTTGGCGGGCTCGAAGGCGGCCTGCTCGATCTCGGCGAAGTAGTTGTCGGGGTTCTTGTTCAGCGTGAGGCGGCCGATGGTGATCGGCGGGTAGTCGGCGTGCGGCCAGACCTTGGTCAGGTCGAACGGGTTGAACCGGTAGCTCGCGGCCTCCTCGAACGGCATGACCTGAACCTGCACGCGCCAGGACGGGTGGTCGCCCTTCTTGATCGCGGCGTGCAGGTCGCGGATGTGGAAGTCGCGGTCCTGCGCGGTCATCGCGGCCGCCTCGCCGTCGGTGAAGTTCCTGATCCCCTGCTCGGTCTTGAAGTGGTACTTCACCCAGTACTTGTCGCCGACCGCGTTGTACCACAGGAACGTGTGGCTGCCGTAGCCGTTCATGTGCCGCCAGGAGTACGGCGTGCCCCGGTCGCTCATCAGGAACGTGACCTGGTGCGCGGACTCGGGGGACAGCGTCCAGAAGTCCCACTGCATGTTGTTGTCGTGCAGGTGGGTGTCGGCGCGGCGCTTCTGGCTGTGGATGAAGTCGGAGAACTTCTGCGGGTCGCGGATGAAGAAGACCGGCGTGTTGTTGCCGACGAGGTCGTAGTTGCCCTCGCTCGGTGTAGAACTTGATCGCGAACCCGCGCGGGTCGCGGACGGTGTCGGGGAAGCCGAGCTCGCCGGCGACGCTGGAGAACCGCAGGAGCAGGTCGGTGCGCTTGCCCTTGGCGAACAGCGCCGGCCTTGGTGAACTGGCTGACGTCCTCGGTGGCCTCGAAGATTCCGTAGGCGCCGCCGCCCTTGGCGTGGACGACGCGCTCTGGCACCCGTTCCCGGTTGAACTGGGCCATCTTCTGGATCAGGTAGTGATCCTGCAGCAGCAGCGGGCCGTTGGACCCGACCGACTGGGAGAACTCGTCGCTGGGCGCCGGCGTGCCAGCGTCGGTCGTGGTTACGAAGTGGTGCGTCAGTCATGCGTAATCCCCTTCGCTCGGTGTTGTTCGCTCGATTCCGCGTGAGTCGGGTTAGCCGTGACTTCTGGCAGTTCGGGCAGATCCCCAGAAGGTGACCTCTGCCTCGTCGATCGCGAAGCCGGCCGCCATGGCGGGCTCCAGGCACGGCGCGTCGCCGATCACGCAGTCCACATCGGTGACGTGGCCGCAGCGGCGGCAGACGATGTGATGGTGGTTGTCGGCGACCCGTGCCTCGTACCGGGCCGGGCTTCCGGCTGGCTCGATACGACGCACAAGGCCCGCCCCGGTGAGCACGCCAAGCGCCTCATAGACCCCTGGCAGGGTGAGGTGCCCGACGCGCTCTCTCGCGATCCGTGCGACCTCGTCGGTGCCGGGATGGTTCCCCGCCCGGACCGCCTCGAGGATCGCCAGCCGCGCAGCGGTGACCCGCAGTCCCGCAGCACGCAGCCGGTCCGCATCGGTCACGCGAGAGACTTTAGCGCCTAGATTTGAAGAGTTCAAGTCAACGATCGAATCGAACGCTATAGCTGACTCTTCGTGTGACTTAGATGGTGCTGGGGCACCGTCGTTGTGACTTAGCTGGGGGTGCCGCTCGGGCGCGGCAGGCCGGTTGGCGGTCAGAAGGCCACCGAGTACTCCGGTGGGTGACCGGCCTCGGGGAGTAGCTCCACTTCCAGCACGTGGCCGGCCCGACCACGTCGGGGAGCACCGCGGAGAGCAGGTCAAGCTGGGCTCGCTTCGCCTCGGACGATCAGCCGGGCGACATCGGCCTTCTGCGGCAGCCGCGCCTCCGACTTGGCTTTGCGAATGCCCCGATCGCCTCCGCCGCGGCGTCCAGGCCCGCGCCGTCGGCTTGGTGCTGGTCCGCAGATCGGCCGCCGATGGCCAGGGGGCGCGGTGGATCGACCCCTCGTGCCACCAGGACCAGGCTTCCTCGCTGCGTACGGCAGCACCGGTGCGAGCAGCCTGAGCAGCACCGACAGCGCGCAGCGCAGGGCCGTCACGGCCGATCCGGCGGCGGCCGGGTCGGTCGGCCGTAGGCGCGAGGCTTGACCAGCTCCAGGTAGTCGTCGCAGAACTGCCAGAAGAACTGCTCGGCGAGCTCCAGCGCGCTCGCGTGCTCGTAGTCCTCGAACGCCGTGGTGCAGCGCTCGATCAGCTCGCCAGCCGGTCGAGCATGGCCAGGTCCAGCGGCTCGGTCACAGTCGCCTGGACGGCAGCCGGCTGGTCGAAGCCGAGCACGAACCGCGTCGCGTTCAGGATCTTGATCGCTAGCCGTCGGCCGACCTTGAGCTGGGCGAGGTCGAACGTGGTGTCGACGCCCAGTCGGGCGCTGGCCGCCCAGTACCGCACCGCGTCGGCGCCGTACTCGCGCAGCAGGTCGGCAGGGGTCATGCGCGTTGCCGACGGACTTGGACATCTTCTTGCGATCGGGGTCGACGATCCAGCCCGAGATCGCGGCGTGCCGCCAGGGCAGCACGTCCTCGAGCACCTGCGACCGCAGCACGGTGTAGAACAGCCAGGTCCTGATGATCTCGTGCGCCTGCGGTCGCAGGTCCATCGGGTAGACCCGCGCGAACAGGTCCTCATCGACCGACCAGCCGCCGCCGATCTGCGGGGTCAGCGAGGAGGTCGCCCAGGTGTCCATCACGTCGGTGTCGGCGGTGAAGCCGCCTGGCTGGTCGCGCTGGGACTCGGCGAAGCCGGGCGGCGGCTGCGCGGCGGGTCGACCGGCAGCGCGTCGTCGGCGGGCAGGATCAGTGACTCGTGATCGGGCGGGCCGTCCGCGCGGACCCGGTACCAGACGGGGATCGGCACGCCGAAGTACCGCTGGCGGCTGATCAGCCAGTCGCCGGTCAGGCCGTTCACCCAGTCCTCGTAGCGGGCCCGCATGTGCGGGGGGTGCCAGGTGCAGCTCCCGGCCCCGGTCGATCAGCCGCTGCCGTAGCGACGGGTCGCCGCTGCCGTTGCGGACGTACCACTGACGGGCGGTGATGATCTCCAGCGGGGCATCGCCCTTTTCGTAGAACTTCACCGGGTGGGTGATCGGCTCGGCTTCGCCGCGCAGCGCACCGGCCGCTCGAGCAGCGCGGCCGGAGCCGGTTGCGCGCCGACCGCGCTGGGCGGCCCGCGATCTCGGCGTAGGCGGCCTGGCCGTTCGGCTGAGGTGATCCAGTCCGGCTGACTCGGCCAGCATCCGGCCGTCCGGGCCGAGCACTGGTCTGGTCGGCAGGCCGAGGTCACGCCACCAGGTCACGTCGGTGGTGTCGCCGAACGTGCAGACCATCGCGATGCCGGTGCCCTTGGCCGGGTCGGCCAGGTGATGGCTGAGGATCGGCACCGGCACGTCGAACAGCGGCGTGCGGGCCGTCTGGCCGAAGAGCGGCTGGTACCGCTCGTCGCTGGGATGCGCGACCAGCGCCACGCAGGCTGGCAGCAGTTCGGGCCTGGTCGTGGCGACGACGACCTCGGAAGCGGTCCTGCCGTCGGTGTCGGCCGGGATGGCCGAACGCCAGCCGCCAGTAGCTGCCGGCACCGGGCGGTCCTCGATCTCGGCCTGGGCGACGGCCGTTGCGAACGTCACGTCCCACAGCACCGGGGCGCAGCGCCTGATAGGCGTCGCCCGTGGCAATGGCCTTCAGGAACGCGCGCTGGGACACGGCCGCCGGGTAGTCGTTGATCGTCCGGTAGCTGGTGGACCAGTCGACCGACAGGCCGAGCTGACGCCAGGCTTGCTCGTACGGCGTGCTCGTCGATTCGGTGAGCTCGCGGCACAGCTCGATGAAGTTGCGCCGCGAGGCTGGCACCGATGCGGCGTCCTTGGGCCGGTCAGGGCCGGGCGGGGTGAAGCTCGGATCGTAGGCGGATGCCCGGATCACAGCTGATGCCGTAGTAGTTCTGCACCCGGCGCTCGGTAGCAAGGCCGTTATCGTCCCAGCCGATGGGATAGAAGACTTCTTTGCCGCGCATGCGCTGGAACCGCGCGATGAGGTCGGTCTGGGTATAGGAGAAGGCGTGCCCATGTGCAGTGAACCGCTGGCCGTGAGCGGCGGGGTATCGATCGCGTAGATCTCGACCGCGGCTCTTGGGCGGTCAAACTTGTACTACACACTCCAGATCCCACATCCGTGACCAGGTTCTCCTCGATGCCGTCAAGCGCTGGCTTGGCGGGCACGGTCGGGCGCGTCGGCACCGCCGTGCTAGCGGAAAAGGTTTCTGCGTTCATGCCGTGATGATAGCGCGCGGAGGTCTCAGCGACGGCACGGATTTAGGCTGCGTCGCCCGCGCGCGCCGCCCGCGCGCCGCCCGCGTGCGTCGCCCGCGCGTGTCGCGCTCAGGCGTCAGGCCGCAGGGTGTCCAGCAGCGTGCTGGCGCGGTCGGTCGCGGCGTGGGGATCGGCATCGGGGGCGCCGATCCGCGGGTCCCAGTTCAGGTCGAGGAAGACCTCGGTGACGCCATTGTCGGCCAGTCTTTCGAAGTCGCCGCGAATCTGCGCTTCGCTGCCTGACAACGGCATCCGGCCGTCCGGGCCGTCCACGGGCTCGCCGAAGCGGACCACGCCACGGCAGATGATCCGCAGGGCCTCGGGGTCGCGGCCTGCCTCCGCCGCCGCGCCGTGCACGATCGCGATGCTCTCGCTGATCTTCGCAAGATCGGCCCGGCTCGAGGTCACCCAGCCATCGGAGATCCGGCCGACTCGCCGCAGTGCGACGGGTGCGGTCCCGCCCAGCAGGATCGGCGGTCCGCCCTGCTGCACCGGCCCGGGCGCGACCAGCCCGCGCGGCACGGTGTAGAACTCGCCGCTGAACTCAGTCGGCTGCGCGCCCCAGATCGTCCTGAGCACGCTGACGTACTCCGTCATCCGGGCGCCGCGCCGTTCCATCGAGGCGTCGGTGGCCGTGAATTCCTCGGGCATCCAGCCGAGTCCGATCCCGAGGTCGTGCCTGCCCGCCGAGAGAATGTCCACCGAAGCGGCCTGCTTCGCCAGGTACATGGGGGACACGAAGGGAGCGTTGACGACGGCGACCCCCAGTCTGACCCGGCTGGTGACGGCGGCCGCGAACGACAGGGCGGCCATTGGGTCAAGGACGCTCTGATAGACCGGATCCATGCCCGAGCCCTCGGGGACGAGCAGTCGCTGGAATGACCAGAGCGAGGAATACCCGGCTTCCTCGGCTCGGGTCGCGAACGAGGCAATGTTCTGCGGGGTAGCCCATGCGCCCGATACCGGCAGGCCGAATCCGATCTTCATTTCACCAAGCGTAGTAGGCGCGTCCGGCGAGTGCCTTTTCGGCTGTACCGGGGTCGGGCACGCCAGCGCGTCTGCAACACTGGACCGAGATGGGTGAAAGCTCAATCAATCCCTGTCGCCATGCCCACGAGAAACGGAGCCTGACCATGGAGTCGAACGCGCGCGTGTGGATCGCGGCGCTACGCCAGTCCCACGAGAGATTGCTCGGCCTGGTCGGGCCGTTGACGCCCGAGCAGGTCAGCGGTCCTTCCTACTGCAAGGACTGGACCGTCGCCCAGGTGCTGTCCCACCTGGGCAGTGGTGCCGAGATCGCGAGCACGCTGCTGCTCCCGGCTGCGCTTGGCCAGGCGGAGGCGCCACCCCGCGATGCGTACCAGCCCATCTGGGACCGGTGGAACGCGATGAGCCCCGACGAGCAGGCGGCCGCCGGAATCATGTCCGACGCCCAGTACGTCTCCGCGCTTGACGCGCTCACCGACGACGAGCTGGCGTCGATCAGCTACGAGTTCTTCGGCATGCAGCTCGACGACGTCGGCCTGGTGCGGCTGCGGCTCGGCGAGCACGCGCTGCACACCTGGGACGTGGCGGTGCAGTTCGACAAGGACGCCGAGGTATCGCCCGACGCCGCGAGCCTGCTGATCGACAACGTGCCGGGATTCCTCGCACCGCGCCTCGGCAAGCCCCAGGACCCCGCGTTCCGCGCCCGGATCAGGACTAGCGATCCTGACCGCGACTACCTGCTGACCGCTGGTCCCGAGACCGTGGTCATGGGCAACTGGAACAAGCCGACGCCCGACGGCCAGGAGGTCGCCGAGGTCACGATGCCGGCGGCAGCGCTGCTCAGGCTGTCCTACGGCCGGATGGACGCCGACCACACTCCGCCAGGGGTGTCGGCGAAGCCAGCCGAGCTCGACGTGCTGAGGGCGATCTTCCCCGGGTTCTGACCGCCGGGGCGCTCGTGTCCTTGGGCCGCTGGCGTCGGCCGTGGTCGCTGGCGTCGGCTGCTGGCGTCGGTCGCTGGTGTCGGCCGCTGGCGTCCCTACCGAAGCAGCGCGCTGATCTCGTCCCTGACCGAGAGCGCGCAGCCCCAGGACAGGGTCACCCCGGCTCCGCCGTGGCCGTAGTTGTGCACGACCTGGCGGTCGCCGTCGCCGGGAAGCGGCTCGCTTTCGAGCCTGACGTGCGGGCGCACCGGCCGCAGCCCGACCCGGTGCGCCAGCACCGGCGCTTGCGCCAGCCGGGGCTCGACCTCGACGCAGCCGCGCAGAATGCGGGCGGCAACGTCGGGGTCGGGCTCGGTGCTCGCGTCGCCGGCGACCTCGGTGCCGCCGAGCAGCGCGACCGGGCCGTGCGGGAACAGGTAGGTGATCTCCCCGGGCACCGCGCGCTCTCCCACGAAGAACTCGGTGAGCCCAGGGTTCGCCACCATCACCACCTGCCCGCGCACCGGTGTCAGCGCGGTGTCGCCGGCCAGGGCGCTGGCCCCGATCCCCGAGCAGTTCACGATCACGGGCGCGGTCGTCGCGGCCGCCGCCTCGGCGAGGTCAGCGAACGGCTGGCCGAACTGGATCAGGCCGCCGCGCTCGACGACCTGGTCGAGCAGGTAGTCGAGGTAGTCCGCCATCGTGATCACTGGCGCCAGGTACCGCCAGCCAAGCGCGTAACCAGCCGGCAGCGTCGCGGGGTCCGCCGGGGCCAGGCCGGGCATGCCGATCGCGTAGTCCGGCGGCGTGGCCTGGGCGTCGAGCACCGCAGAGGTCCCGTAGATCTCCCTGATCCCGGCGGCGGGCTCGGCGGTCAGCTCCCTGAACCGGTCGAGGGTCAAAAGGCCCCAGGCGCTGACCCGGTCATCGGGTCCGACGAGATGCGCTCCCCACAAGGCGCCGGCCGCAGCCGAAGTCGTGCGGTGCGGCGGGCTCGCCGCGTAAACGTGGACGGAGCACCCGGCGTCGAGCAGCGCGAGCGCGGAACTGAGTCCGCAAACTCCGGCGCCGATCACGAAAACCTGGGGACTGCCCCGGCTCGTACCGCCCCGGCTCGTACCGCCCTGGCTCATACCGGGCAACGTACCCGATTCGCGACGCAGCGCCCAGGGTTCGCCTGTGGCGCGCGCCCTGGCCTGACCACAATGGTGCTCAGCCGCCTCTTCCACCTAGTCGGCACCCGCCACTGACCGTGGTCCGTAAAGCCCATAAGGCTAGGTTTCGCCCATTTCACCCAACCCTCAACCCCGACTTGAACCCCAGCAAACTCACAACGACCGCGCCCCAGCACCAGCAAAGTCACAACGACGGGGCTGGCCAGGCTCCACGGTCCGGTCTAGCACCGGCAAACTCACAACGACGGGGCGGGCGGGGTCGCGGCCGCGCAATGTTGCGACACCCCGGCGTCGGCAGACTCGTGATGACGGGCCAGGCCAGACCGGCCCGGAGGCGCGGGCGCGGGCTTGCCTCGCCGACGAGACTAGAGCGATACCGCAGCGAGATTGCGATTCGTATGAATCGGAAATGCCAGCGCCTATGCTGATCGTGCACTCGCTAGGAGGCCGTCAGTGAGCTCCGGTTTTGTCACCAGCACCGTCGTCGTCGTGGTCATCGTCGTCGGGCTCAATCTGTTCCGTAGCATTCGCCGCACGAGATCGATGATCAAGCGCGGTCCCGACTTCACGCCGATGGACGGGTTCGACCCCAGCCGCGGCTTCGACGGCAGGCAGCAACCCGGCGGAGGTGGCCACGGTCATCACGGCCACCACGGTGGAGGTGGCTGGGGCGGCGGAGGCTGGGGCGGTGGCGGTCACCACGGCGGCGGCGGAGGTGGCGGAGGCGGCGGCGACGGCGGAGGTCACCACCACTGATCAGAGCTCGAGCGCGAAAGGGAGCAACGCGTAGTATCGCGATTGTTACCTCTACGTTACTGGTGCCCGGGTGGCTGAGTCATAAGCTGGCAATGTCGCTTATGGGAGGCGTGCAATGCTCGGTCTGGTCGCTGTCTTAGTAGCCCTTGTAGTGATCGCCACGGTCGTCGGAGTTACCACCAATGTCGTCCGCCGGGCCAGGGTACGGCGGATGATCGGGACGGCCCATCCGCAGCCTGTCGACGGGGTCAAGCCGATGAAGTCGGGCTTCCCGCACGGTGTCGATCACCGGCACGGCGCGCACGGACAGGGCGCATACCTGCAGGCTGGTAACGCGTTCGTCCATGGCGGCGGATCGGTTGATGACCAGCCCGGCAGCGGCCATTGAGGTCAGCGGCCCGGTAAGCTCAGCGGCCCGCCCGGCAGCGGCCGGTAAGGTCGCCGCCCGGCAGCGCCCGCCAGACCCGCCCGGCCCGGCTCGCTCTGCTTAGGTCAGTGACCGGACTAGCTCGTCGACGATGCGGGGTACGGCGGTCCCGATGGGCTCGGTGATCACCGATGTCGCCAGCCCGTCGTAGGGTGTCGGGTCGCGGTTGACCACGACGAGACTGGCCCCGTGGTCGACCGCAACCGAGCACAGCGAGGCGGCCGGTGCCACGGTCAGCGTGCTGCCGACGGCCAGCATGAGGTCGCACTCCTGCGCCGCGCGCACCGCCGCAAGGAGTACCGCCCGGTCGAGTTGCTGACCGAACATCACCGTCGCCGACTTCAAGATCCCGCCACAGTGCAGGCACGCAGGATCGTCTTCACCTTGCCGCACCCGGTCAAGGGCGTCGGCCATGGTGGTCCGGTCGCCACAGCCAACGCACACCACTGTGAACATCGTTCCGTGCAGCTCAAGCACCCGCTCGTCAGGCATCCCGCCCCGCTGATGCAAACCGTCGATGTTCTGCGTGATCACCCAGGTATCGATCAGCTCAGCGGCGCGCGCCAGCGCCCGGTGCGCCTCGTTGGGCTCCGCCGACCAGCCCGGGTGCTGCAGCCTCGCCTGCCAAGACCGCCGCCTCAGCGCAGGATCACTGAGGTACGCGGAATACGTCGAAAGCCGCTCGGCTGACGGGTTGCGGGTCCACAGCCCGTTCGGCCCGCGGAAGTCGGGAATCCCGGAGTCGGTCGAGATCCCAGCGCCCGTCAGGACCACCAGGCGGGTAACCCCTCGCGTCCACGAAGGCTCGCTCACGCAAGTCATCGTCGTCAACGCACCCGCCCGTGCGCAAATTGCCACCCGCCGCGCGTCAGAACCCCGGCCGCCACCCGCCGCGCGTCAGAACCCCGGCCGCCACCCGCCGCGCGTCAGAGCCCGGCGGCCACCCGTGCGCAGATCCCCGGCCACCAGTCAGGCCCCGGCCTGGCCGTCTCGATCCACCAGGTGGCACCTGCCTCCGCGTACGGAACCGCCAGTTCGGTCACCTCGCGAGGATCAGCAGCCACCTCAGCCCACACGGCCAGGTCGTAGCCCGCCGTGTTGCCGCGCAGCGCAGCGACCTGCTCGGCAAGCCCGGCGAAATCCGAGGCCGACGGCCTGACCAGCCCGTTCGAGTCGTATCTGATCGGCACCATGCCGTCCCACCGAGCTGCCCGCTCGATCGGCCGCCGGTTCGGCAGCACGCCGGCCACCCACACCGGAATCCGAGGGCGCTGGACTGGCGTCGGCGTGAACCGGACCGGGTCGATCGAAAAGTGCTCGCCCTTGTAGCTGAACCGCTCCCCGCTCCACAGCCCAGCCAGCACCTCCAGCCCCTCGTCCAGCAACTCGGCTCGCTCCCGCTCGCCGGCCGGGTCCCCGAAGATCCCGAAGTCGCCATAGCCAGGCGAGCCGATCCCGACTCCGAGGATCAGCCGTCCGCCGCTCAGCCGGTCCAGCGTCGTCGTCTCCCTGGCCAGCTGCCAGGGCCGCCGTCGCGGCAGCGGCGTCACCATCGTGCCGATCTTGATCCGGCTCGTCTTGGCCGCGACCACGGCCAGCACCAGCCACGGGTCGAGGATCGGCGGCCCGTCGCCACTGTTGCTGAACACCATGTGGTCCCACAGGAAGTACCCGTCGAACCCTTCCCGCTCGGCCGCGACGCCAAGGTCGATCAGCTCGGCCGGATCCTCGCCGAAACAGGGGACGGCAATCCCGCGCTGGATCAAAGCCATAAGTTGGAACGCTCCCTCCGCCACCACACCGTCGCTTCTAGGTTGCTCACCCGACCCGGCTGGTCGCCGGGAAGTCGCTCTTGCTCGCCAGCAGCCGCTTCAGGGCAGCAGGTCCGCCGGCTCGCACCGCGAGGTGGGTGTCGGCCAGCCGCAGCTGCGCACCGCCATCCCCGCCGAACGCATCGCAGCACAACTCCGGCTCCACATTCGCGATCGCCAGGATGGCGCCTGCCCCGCCCATCGGCCCGGCGAGTGCGAGCACCGCCGACGACCCGACATACGTGGCCCCCCGGTAGTGCGAGAGTTCGTCCAGAAGCCGGTCGGCGCTCCCGGACGAATCCTTGATCCCCGCGATCGGCAGCAGCGCAAGCTGGTCGACCGGCACGCCAGGACTCGACACCCACGGCACGTGGTACGCGAGCACCGGCTTGTCGCCAGCGACCTGCGCAACAGCCTCGTAGAACGAATGCAGGCCCCCGAACTCAGCTCCCGCTCCGGACTCGCCCCCGGGGCCAGCCGCACTGCCGCCAACTGCCGCGTCCCAGTCCGGCGGCGGATAAGCCAGCACCGCATCAGCCCCGGCCGCCACCGCCGCCGCAGTAAATCCGACCGCGCCCTCGGTAGACGTAGCCCCCGTCCCGGCAAGCACCGGCACGTCGCCCGGCACCGCCGCCCGAACAGCCTTGATGAGACCGACCCGTTCGGCGTCGGTCAGCTTCCCCGCCTCACCGGTCGTCCCGGCAACCAGCATGACCCGCATCCCGCGCGCCGCCAGATCCACCGCATGCCGCACCGTCGCCGCCTCGTCCACCGCCCCGTCCGCCGCGAAGATCGTCACCAGCGCCACCCCGACACCACTAAACAGCCGCTCCACCCGAGCCTCCGCCTCACTAGACCAGCCAACGAACCCACCACCGACTACCACACCAGCCCCCCCACCCACCGCCCCCGCCCCGGTCACCCGCACCGGGCCGGTTACCCGCACCCGGGGCCGGTCACCTGCACCGGGCCGGTCACCTGCACCCGGGGCCGGTCACCTGCACCGGGCCGGTCACCTGCACCCGGGGCCGGTCACCTGCACCGGGCCGGTCACCTGCACCCGGGGCCGGTCACCTGCACCGGGCCGGTCACCTGCACCCGGGGCCGGTCACCTGCACCGGGCCGGTCACCTGCACCCGGGGCCGGTCACCTGCACCGGGCCGGTCACCTGCACCCGGGGCCGGTCACCTGCACCCGGGGCCGGCCGCTGCACCTCCGCCCCGGTCACCCGCACCTGGGGAGCCCTGGTGTTGTGCTGGCCGCACCAGGGGTCCCCAGGTGCGGTGGGAGTGCCGTCGGGGCTGGCGGATTCTTGTCTGGGGCTGGATTCCCGTCAGGGACGGTTGGGGTCTTTGTGCAGGTTGTGGAGGTAGCCTCTGGTCAGGAAGAGTCTGCGTCCTTATACTAACTCTTCGTCGACAATCGACAATATGGTGGGGGGTTGTGAGTTGCCGATGACCGATCACCGCTTCGCTGGGCAGGTCGCGATCGTGACCGGGGGGTCGAACGGGATCGGCCGGGCCACGACTCGGTCGCTCGTGGACGCTGGCGCCAGCGTCGTCGTCTGCGACCTGGTGAACTCCGGCTACTTCGACGGCGAGCGCCGCGTCTTCACGATCGCAGGTGATGTTGCCGAGGCGGGTCTCGCCGAAGCCGTGGTGGCTGCCGCCGTGGATCGATTCGGGCCGGTGAGCGTTCTGGTCAACGACGCCGCGTCCTACCCGGACGGCAGGTTGCTGGAGATGCCGCCGCGGCCTGGGACCGGGTGTTCTCCGTCAACGTCACCGGCTCGTTCATGATGATGCAGGCCTTCGCCCGGCATCGAGTCGCCAGCGGGGGAGGCGGGGCGATCGTGAACATCTCGACCGGGCTCGGCTCGCAGTCCGCGTCCGGGCGGCGCGGCGTACGCCGCGTCCAAGGCGGCCGTCGAGATCATGAGCAAGGTGTTCGCGATGGAACTGGGCGAGCATGGCATCCGGGTCAACGTCGTCGCCCCCGGCTACATCGACGTCCGGGGCTGGAGCGACGCCTTCCCCGACCGCGCTCCAGAGGAACTGCGGCAGGCGCTGGTCGAGTCCATTCCGCTCGGTGTCGCCGGACATCCGACTGACATCGCCAGCGCGGTGCTCTTCCTCGCGTCGGCGCAGGCCGGTCATATCAGCGGGACCGTGCTCGACGTCGACGGCGGGTCAGGGGCCGGGCGGTTCTCGCTGCGAGCGCACGTGAGCAAGGAGGACGCCAATGTCCGAGGCTAATCCCGCCCGCCCGGCTAGCCCGGGGAGTACCCCGGTCGACGACCAGCCCATCGTGCAGACCATTGGGGTATCGAGGTATTTCTCAGTCGGCCACGCGTCGCTCGGTAAGACCCGTCCCGTGCTCAAGGCCGTCGACGACGTTTCGCTGGAGATTCAGCGGGGGCAGACACTCGCGCTGGTGGGGGAGACCGGCTCGGGCAAGACTACGTTCGGCCGGCTGCTTCTTGGCCTTTACCGGCCGACGAGCGGCGACATTCTGTATCAGGGATCGAGCATCCTGGACCGCAGCGGCGGGGCGGCCAAGACGGTCAGGCGGCAGATCCAGGGCGTGTTCCAGGATCCGTATTCGTCCCTGAACCCGACGATGACCGTCGGCCAGTCGCTCGCCGAGGTACTCAAGGTCCACAAGGTGGCCGACCGCAACGAGCGTCCGGCTCTGGTCGCCGAGCTGCTCAAGACCGTCGGGCTGGCCCCGGCGCAGGCCGCGCGGCGGCCGCAGGCGTTCAGCGGGGGCGAACGTCAGCGGATCGGCATCGCGCGGGCCCTGGCCGCGCGGCCAACTTTGCTAGTAGCGGACGAGCCGTTGTCCGCGCTGGACGTGTCGATCCAGGCGCAGGTGCTCAACCTGCTCATCTCCTTGCAGGAAGAGCGCGGCCTGACGTACCTGTTCGTCACCCACGATCTGGACGTCGCCAAGCACATCAGCCAGAAGACGGCGGTGCTCTATCTGGGCCGGGTCGTCGAGTACGCGCCGACGTCGGAGATTTTCGCCGAGCCGCTGCATCCGTATACCCGCGCGCTGGTCAAGGCCGCGCCGAAGCTGACCACGCAGCGCAAGACGATCAAGCCCGCGCTCACCGGTGACATTCCGAACGCCATCGCACGGCCGTCAGGCTGCCATTTCCACCCGCGCTGCCCGGTCGCGATGCCGGTGTGCCGGGAGCGTGAGCCAGTCTTGCTGCAAGCTGTCCGCGGGGCCGGTCGGTCGCCTGTCATCTGCACGACAAGGAACTGAGCCAGCGCCAGTCGCCTAAAGCCCGACCTCGCGGTGGATCTCGGGGAATCCTTCGAGGTAGTGCGCCCTGATCGCGATCCGCAACTGCTCGACGTCGTCGGCCGCGACGGCGGCGAGCATCGGCCGGTGCCGTTCGACGGCGTCGAACAAGCTGATTCCCTGACGCTCCATCGAAGCCCGCATAAGCGCGCCCATCTGGCTGTTGAGCATCGACCACAGATCGGTCAGTCGACGGCGGCCAGAGACGCCGATGAGGACGGCGTGGAATTTGGTGTCGCTTTCGACGACCGCGTCCAGGTCGTCGGCGCGGGCTCCGGCCGCCATTTCCTCCAGCGCCTCGCGGAGCTGGTCGGCGAGCTCGGCGCAGTTCAGGCCGAGACCGCCAGCGACGCTGGCTTCCTCGAGCACGTAGCGGGCGTAACAGACGTCCTCGGCGTCTTCCTCCGACATCCGGGTGACGATGCTGTAGCGGCGCGGGACGATCGCAATCAGGCCCTCGGACTGCAGGCTGCGCATGGCGTCGCGAATGGTGCCGCGGCTCACGCCGAACTCGGCCGCGAGATTGGCTTCTACTAGCCGCGTATCCGCCGGCAGCTCATTGTTGAGTATCCGGTGCCGCAGCGCGCGGCCCACTGCCTCGGGCAGCGACACGTGCTCGAGAATGGTGCCAGCCTCCTTCCGCTGCTCAGCTGGTGTCTGGCAGCCGCGGGTCACCGTATGTTCAGCATAGAGGCGGTCAAACCGGTGTGACCAGGGACGTCCTGCACCGGGCGCAGTACCGAAGCAGGACCGGTCAAGATCACCGTCAATCCCGGCCCGTGCCCCGGAAGCGGGCTCGCCCCGTGCACGATAACCCCAATCGTCATCCAGCCGCGCCTGTATCCGATGTTGTACCGTGCGTCAATGTCGCTGATCGCGACGAGATCACCCAGAAGCAACGGAGACGATACGGGACCGGAGCGATTGCCGGGACTGGCGGGGAGCTGGAGGTCGAGGTCCCAGGCGGCGGCCGGCCGCCCGAGTCCGTTGCCGGCGAGCCTCGCGGGCAGCACGGCGCGGACACTGACCTCGCCCGACTCGCGGATCGGCAGCACCGGCAGTAGCTGCGGATCCAGGTTGAGCACCGCGACGTCGGGCGGCAGCATCTCAGGCCCGCCGCCCTGTCCGCCAGCGCCCTGTCCGCCAGCGCTCTGGCTGACAGCGCCTTGGCCGACAGCGCCTTGGCCGACAGCACCTTGGCCGACGCTGCGCACGCTGACCTGGTCGCCTGGGCGCATGCGGGCCAGCACGTCCTGCGCGAAGCCGACGATCAGGCGGCCGCTTTCGCCGCGCTTGCCGATGACGGCACCAGTCGCGCCGGCGGCCGCGCCCGTCCTGACCTCGGCCCGGTTGCCGATGCAGGAGTAGAGCAGCAGTCGCATGCCGGGCGGCCTCGTCGGGGTGCATGAGGCAGGCACCGGGAGCGACGTGATCGGTGCCCGGCGCCAGGGCCGAGTCGCCGAGCTGGACGCCGAGCACCAGGCCGCCGTCGCCCGTCGGCACGTACGGCGCGCCGTCGACGTCGATCCGGTAGGGGCTGTCGCCAAGTGAGGGGTGCTCGACTAGGCCGAGCAGGTTCACCGCTACGGGCGCTAGCTGGGTGCTCATCGGTCCGCTCCCGACTGGTGTGAAACCAGCTGGATAGATTCGCTCCCGGGTCATCGACCAGCTCGAACGCCTCGGCCGGGCCGCTGAGCAGCGAGCTCGGTCCCGGTCCGTGGCCGAACATCATGCACTGGCCGGTCGAGATCACCCCGATGGTGAGATAGCCGTCCCGGTAGCCCCGCCCGTAGCGGTGGTCCTGGCTCTCCAGCGCGACGACGTCACCGATGCGCAGGGACTCCAGGCCGAGCGACAGGTCGTCGCCGAGGCCCGCGTAGGCGCCCATGAGGTCGGTGTTGGCGTACTCGGAGATCATTCCGACCCCGGCGCCGATGGCCTCGGCCGGGATCCGCGCCGCCACGTGCACGGTCAGCCGACCGTCCTGGGCCGGTGCCTCCCGGCATCGCCTCGATCAGTTCGGGGGAGCAATTTTTCATCGTGATGGTGGGGTGTTCTTTCAGGCGCAGGCCCTGTCCGATCGCGCGGATCGTGACCGCGTCGCCCGTGGTGATCTGGGCGCTGATGTCCTCGGGAAAGCAGGTCAGCACGTAGGCGTGCTGGCCGATGACGTGGCCGGTCGCGCCGGCGGCCGGTCCCGAGGCGACAGTGATCTCGTTGCCGACGCAGGTCAGGAACTGCACGGCCATGTTGGCGCCCGGGTCGCGGTGCCTGATCGAGGCGCCGGGCTCGAGGTGGTCGCTGGCGTAGCCGGTGGCCGGGTCGCCGCAGTGCACGCCGAGCGTCATGCCGCCCATGCCAGGCAGCGCGAACGGCTGGCCGTCCGGACCGACCCGGTAGCCGTGCCGGTCGGCGAGCGGCGGCCAGACCTCGCCGGTCAGCACCTGGGTGACCAGCGTGCCGGCGTTGGTCGACCGCCTTCATGACGTGGCCTGTGCTGGTACCGCTGGCACTTGCAGGCACGGGCGCTCGCCGACAGCGGGAAGTCGACCCAGGCCCGCTTCCTGAAGGACGTTTCGAACGCGTTGATCGTCTCCTGCACCAGGGCGGCCTGCGCGAAGTCGCCCTGGCAGACCGGGCGGTCGCCGGTGATCTCGGAAATGAAGTCGGAGACCAGGTTGGAGTAGAACAGGAACTCCCACGGCTCGCCTGAGTGCCCGCCAGCGGGGAAGAACTCCGCCGGGATCTCCCCCTCGGTGAACTCGACCGCGTCCTTGGTGGCGGTCTTGATCGTCTGGCAGATGCCGAACTCGTCGACCAGCCGGGCGATGATCGCGCCCTGCGAGCCGTAGATCCTGGCCTCGATGCCGGGGTAGTTGCCGACCGTGACGTAGGACGACTGGATCGACGCGAGCGCGCCGCTGACCTGCGGGCACTTCTGAGCCGCGAACTCGGCGATCCACATGTCGCCGTCGTCGATGTTGGCCCTGGTCATCTCGCCGGTGTCGCGGATCATCCGGACCGGGACGAAGTTTCGCATGGTGCCGACGACCGACCGCAGCGGCGAGCCGAGCCACCAGTGCATGATGTCGATGATCGGCGCGCCGTAGCCCTCGATCGAGGACACCGCGATCGGTCGCCGGATCCGCGTCCGAGGTCAGCTGACGCAGTGGCGTGGCCGGGTCGATCCACTGGCTGTTCTGCTCGTAGCCGTTGAACATGTATGGCTCGCCGACGAAGCCCGCATCGATCAGCGACTTGGCGTACTGGACGGCAGGCGCGTACCGGAACGTGAAGCCGACCTTGGTCTTCAGCCCCTTGGCGGCGGCGAGGTCGGCCGCCTCCCGCGTCTTGCGGTAGTCCTCATGCACCGGCTTCTCGCACAGGACGTGCTTGCCCGCGCTGAGCGCCGCGTGGCTGACCTCGTAGTGCGGGCGGTTGCCGGTGACCACGTCGACCACGTCGATCGACGGGTCATCGAGCAGTTCGCGGTAGTCGGCCGTGGTGCGGGTGACGCCGAATTTCTGGGCCGCCTCGGCGAGAGCGTCCGGGTTGGTGTCGGCGAGCGCGACCACCTCGGCCCGCCCGTCGCGCTGCCAGCCAGGGATGTGCGCCGCCTGGGCCCAGCGTCCCGCTCCTACGACCGCCACTGCGAGCTTGCTTGATGCCATCGAGTCATCCCCTGCCTTTGGGTTGTAGCTGTGCCTGTCTTGCTGTGCCTGCTTGCTGGGCCTGGCGGCTTAGTAGCCAGCCGAGGTGTCGAACACGTTGCGCAGCGGCTGCCCGGCCAGCCAGCGCCGGAGGTTGTCGATGAAGAGTTCGGTGATCAGCTCGTTCTCGGTGGAGACGGTCGAGGCCGAGTGCGGGGAGATCAGCACGTTCGGCAGGGCCCACAGCGGCGAGGACTCCGGCAGCGGTTCGGTCTCGAACACGTCGAGGCAGGCCCCGCCGAGGTGTCCGGAGGCGAGCAAGTCGATCAGCGCCGCTTCATCGACGACCTGGCCGCGCGAAAGGTTCACCAGCACTGCGCCCGGCCTGAGCAGCGCGAGCCGCTCGCGGCTGATCAGCCCGCCGTCCGCTCGGTCAGCGGGCAGGCGAGCACGAGCGCGTCGACTCGGGCAGTACCGGGTCGACTCGGTGTCGTCGACATAGGACGTCACCCCGGGCACCTCGTAGCCGCGGCCCGGCCGGCCGGCCCCGGTGACCGTCGACGCCCGGCGGCGGCGAGCAGCTTCGCGACCTCGCGGCCGACGCCGCCGAGGCCGACCAGGAGGGCCCGTGGATCCGCGCAGCTGCCTGGTCGTGTGCCGCTGCCAGTGGCGGCGGGCCTGCCATTCGGCAGCACGGGAACGCCCTTGGCGAAGTACAGCAACCCGAACAGCGCGAACTCGGCGAGCGGCACGCCGTGGACTCCAGCCGCGGTGGTGAAGACGATCGGTGCGTCGAGCGAGCCCGGTGCGCTCGAGCAGCCCGCCGATGCCCGCGCTCGTGCCCTGGATCCAGCGCAGGCCGGGGCTGTTCGCCGGGATCTCGGCTGGCGCCTGCCAGTCGAAGTCGAAGCTGACGTCGGCGACCGGCCCGCAGTTCGGACCAGCGCCTGAGCTCGGCGGCGCTCAGGTCACGCTTGATGCCGCCGTGGTCGCATGGATAGCGGGGGACCGGCAGCAGGTCGGGCGCGTACAGCAACTCGATGCGCGGATCGGCCGCCGCGATCCGCTCGGCGTACTCAGCCTCAAGCGGCGAGGCGATCAGCACCTGCACGGTCTCAGCCACCCCGTCCGCAGTCGCCCGGTCCGCAGTCGCCCGGTCCGCAGTCGCCGGTCCGCCTTTCTCTGGTAGTCCCCCGCGCGGCAGCCTTAGCCACGGCTCCCTCATGGCCGATTGTCGACAGTCAACGACTATCTCAGGCGCTGGGCGTCTAGTCAAGGCACGATGTGGCCCGGTAGCGCCTGATAAATAAGGAAAAACCCGGTCAGATCACGAGGGAGATCACGGACAGCCGGGCGATCGCCCGGGTGTGCTCGGGGTTCGCCGGTGCGTCGCCTGCCCGTGGGGTGTTTCTGCTGCTGATCGGGCTGGGCCGGGGGCGCAAACTACGCTCAGATGACGAAAACGTCTATTGACCTCGACGTCGGTGCGTACCTACAGTTAGACCACGCTGTCGACAATCGACCACAGACACTGTCGACAATCGACGAAATGGGGTGTGCGCAACATGCTTCGCGCTCATCGGCTAAGAACGCTGAGCCTCGGCTTGATCGCCATCGCCCTGAGCGCTGTCGGCTGCTCAAGTGGAAGCGCGGCTCGAGTTCCGGTCGGGACCGGCCGCACCGGGACCAGCAGCACCCTGGTGATCGCCAACGCCGTCCGAGTGGACACCCTCGACCCCGAGGCCAACTCGGTCAACGAGTCCATCTGGATGGATCAGAACCTGTACAGCCGCCTGCTTCAGCCGAATGCGACCGGGACCGCAGCTGGTGCCCGACCTCGCCACCTCGTGGGACATCGCCCCTGACGGGCTCACCTACACCTTCCACCTGCGCGATGCCAAGTTCTCCAACGGCCAGCCGCTGACCGCGAAGCGACGTGGTGTTCTCGATCGACCGGTCGCGCAAGTTCGCGGGCGGCTGGGGCTTCCTGCTGACAGCCGGTTAAGAGCATCACGGCGCCGAACGCCACACCGTGGTGTTCACGTTGTCGGAAAAGCACGCCCCGCTCCTGGCCGACCTGGCCATGTACGCGTACTCGATCGTGCCGCAGAAGCTGGTCACCTCCGAGGGCAAGGCGTTCTTCCAGCACCCGGTCGGCAGCGGCCCGTTCTACGTGACCTCCTACAAGTCCGACAGCGAGATCGACCTGGCCGCCAACCCGTACTTCTACGGCACGAAGCCGAAGATCAGCAAGGTCAAGTACCTGATCGTGCCCGACGACAACACCCGGGTGCTGATGCTGGAGAGCAAGAAGGCGGACATCATCGAGAACCCGCCCGGCAACCTCACCAGCCAGATCGACAAGACCCCGGGCCTGCACGTGAACCTGTTCCCGTCCACCAGGGTCGACTTCATCCAGATGGACGAGCACTTCGCGCCGTTCAAGAAGCAGCTGGTCCGCGAGGCGATCAACTACGCGCTCAACCGGCAGGCGATCGTCAAGCTCGCCTATCAGGGCGACGCGGTGCCGGGCGCCTCGTTCATGCCGTACCACATGGAGTTCTACGACAACTCGATCCAGCCGTACCCGTACGACCCGGCGAAGGCGAAGAAGTTGCTGGCCCAGGCCGGCTACCCGCACGGCTTCAAGGCCTTCATGATCACCGTCAGCGGTGACGTGGCCGGCCAGGCCGAGGCCGTGGTCGTCAAGTCCGAGCTGGCTCAGGTCGGGATCAACCTGTCGATCCAGTCCTACGAACTGCTCACCGCCTACGCCAAGGAAGACAACGGTCACTCGGAGTTCGGCGAGCGGTACTGGACCAACGACATCATCGACCCCGACGAGGTCGCCACGTTCGGCGCCGACTGCAAGGGCGGCGCGAACGCCTTCAACAGCTACTGGTGCAGCACGCAGGCGACCAAGCTGGTGGGCGAGGCCAGGTCCGAGCTGAACGACGCGACCCGGCAGAACCTCTACAGCCAGATCCAGCAGATCATCTACAGCCAGTCGCCGTTCATCGTGACCGACTACAGCCCGTACCGGTATGGCGTCGGCAGCTGGGTCAAGGGCTTCCACGTGACCCCGCTCGGCAACTACGACCTGTCGCTGGAGACCCTCACGGTCGCCCAGCACTAGCAGAGATGTGCACAGACAGCTAGGCGAGGCAGCAAACCGGCGGCTGCCTCGCTCAACCGATCAATCGTCCGAACGCAGGCACGAGAATGGAGGCGCAGGTGAGCCGATTCGGAACGCTGCCGCGTCGGCTCATCCACCTCGTCATCATCTTGTTCGGGATCACGCTGGTGACGTTCTTCCTGCTCCGGCTGATCCCCGGTGACCCGGCGCTGGCCATTCTCGGCAGCAGCTACACCCATCAGCGGGCCACCGCGATCGACGCCTCGCTCGGCCTGAACAAGCCGATCTGGACTCAGTACGGGCTGTTCATGGACCACCTGTTCCATGGCAACCTCGGCTACTCCTACTTCTACAACGAGTCGGCCACGACGGTGATCGCGGCAGCACCTCGCGCCGACGGTGTTCCTGGTGATCTACAGCGCGGTGCTGGCGGCGGTGATCTCGCTGCCGCTCGGGTTCATCTCCGGCGTCCGGCGCGGCGGCATCGTCGACCAGTCGACCAGGGTGTTCTTCACGATCAGCTTCGCGATGCCGGCCTTCTGGCTCGGCATCATCTTGCTGCTGGTATTCAGCGTGCACCTGAATGTCTTCCCGATCAGCGGATTCGGGCCGCGGGATCGCCGGCCACCTGCACTCCCTGTTCCTGCCGGCGCTGACGATCGCGCTCGGGTTCTCGACCGTGCTGATCCGCAGCCTGCGGGCCGCGACGATCTCGACGCTGCAGGCGGAGTTCGTCGACACCGCCCGGATGAAGGGCATCGCCTACCACAAGGTGCTGCGGCGGCACGTGTTCCGGGTCGCGGTGCTCGCCGTGGTCGCCGTCTACGGCGTGAACCTCGCCTACCTGATCAGCGGCACCGTGCTGGTCGAGAACGTGTTCTCGCTGCCCGGCCTCGGCCAGTTGCTGGTCAACTCGGTCTCCAACCGCGACTACCCGGTCGTGCAGGCGGTGGCGCTGCTGTTCGCGGTGCTGATCGTGCTGATCAACCTGCTGACCGACATCACCCAGGCCAGCCTTGATCCTCGCGTCGGTCAGGAGATCGGAGAATGAGTCGCCAGCGCTGGACGCTGCATCCGTCCGAGGCGCTGCTCAAGGTCGCCGAGCGGACCGCCAAGCGGAGCTCGCAGCACCGGGCGGCGCCGGATGGTGCTGATCATCGGGCTGGTCATGCTCGGCATCGCGATCCTCGCGATCGTCGGGGCGCCGCTGCTCGTCGGCGTCTCGCCGATCAAGATCGACGTGCTGCATCCGCTGTCGCCGCCGTTCACCGCGGGCCACCTGCTCGGCACCGACCAGTTCGGCCGCGACATCCTGTCGCCGCATCCTGTACGGCGGGCGGATCGACCTGGCGATCGCGTTCGGCGCGACCAGCGTCACGCTGGTCTTCGGCACGATCGTGGGCCTGGTGGCCGGCTACTTCGGCGGCTGGGTCGACAACCTGCTGATGCGGATCGTCGACCTGTTCTTCGCGTTCCCGTTCCTGGTGCTGATCATCGCGATCATCGCGATGCTCGGCCCGAGCATCTTCAACATGTTCGTGGCGATCTGGATCACCAGCTGGGTGAGCTACGCCCGGATCATGCGCGCGCAGACCATCGTCGCCAAGAAACAGCAGTACGTGCTGGCCGCCCGGGCGCTCGGGCTACTCCCGGCTGCGCGTCATGTTCCGGCACATCCTGCCGAACACGGTCTCGGCGGTGATCGTCTTCTCGATGGTCGACGCGATCGGCAACATCATCCTGGCCGCCTCGCTCGGCTTCCTCGGCCTCGGGCGCCCAGCCGCCGAGCCCGGAGTGGGGGACGATGATCTCCGACGGCCAGAACTACATCTTGTCGTCCTGGTGGATCGCGACGCTGCCGGGTCTGGCGATCGTCTTCGTCGGCGTCGCGTTCAGCCTGATCGGCGACGGCCTCGCCGACATCCTCCGGCCAGGTGACCGGTGATGAGCGCGCCGCTGCTGAGCGTGCGCGACCTGCGCACGTATCTGGCGACCAGGCACGGCGTGGTCCGGGCGTCGACGGCGTCTCGTTGGAGGTACGCGAGGCCGAGGTCCTCGGCGTGGTGGGGGAGAGCGGCTGCGGCAAGACCGTCACCTGCCGCACGATCATGGGCCTGATGCCGCGCAAGGGCACCTACAGCAGCGGCGAGGTGATCTACCACCCGCGCGGTGAGGTCAACCTGCTCGACCGTCTCGCAGAGCGACTGCAGCGGCTGCGCGGCAGCCAGCTGGCGATGATCTTCCAGGACCCGATGACCGCGCTGAACCCGGTCCGCACCATCGGCGACCAGCTGATCGAGGCGGTGACCGCGCACGCGCGGATGTCGCGGGCGCAGGCGCACGAGCGGGCGATCAGCCTGCTGGTCAGGGTCGGGATCCCGGCCCCCGAGCAGCGGATGAAGGACTACCCGTTCCAGTTCAGCGGCGGCATGCTGCAGCGGGCGCTGATCGCGATCGCGCTGGCGTCCGAGCCGAAGCTGCTGCTCGCCGACGAGCCGACCACCTCGCTCGACGTGATCATCCAGGACCAGATCCTCAGCCTGCTGCTCGAGCTGCAGCGCGACACCGGGATGAGCATGATCCTGGTCAGTCACGACCTCGCGGTCATCACCGAGGTCTGCGACCGGATCGTGGTGATGTACGGCGGGCAGATCGTCGAGGAAGGCGAGACCGCGACGATCATCTCCGAGCCCCGCCATCCCTACACCCGGGCCCTGCTTGAGGCGCTGCCGCAGGGCGGCGATCGGGGACAGCTGCGCAGCATCCCCGGTGCTCCGCCGAGCCTGATCGAGCCGCCGTCCGGCTGCCGGTTCGCGCCGCGCTGCCCGCTGGCCACCGACGAGTGCGTCAGCTGGGCTACCGAGCTTCTCGAGACGACCGATGGTCCAGGTCACCGGGTCAGGTGCTGGCGGCATGCCGAAGTAAGGGGGTCGGCGACATGGCAGGCAAGCGACTCGGTATAGGGGTCATCGGGGCCGGACGGTGGGCGAACTGGGCGCACCTGCCCGGCTGGGTGCGCGACGAGCGCTGCCAGCTCGTCGGGGTCTGTGACAAGGACCTCGACCCGGGCGCAGGCCGCGGCAGGAGTTCGGCGCCCAGCTCGTGACGGGCGACTACCACGATTTGCTGGCACGCGATGACATCGACATCATCGACGTCGTCACCAGGGACTCCGAGCACTTCGAGATCAACATGGCCGCGCTCGAGGCCGGTAAGCATGTGCTCAGCGAGAAGCCAGTCGCCCACGACTTCCGCGACGTGCGCCGTGCCGCCGACCTCGCCGCCTCGAACGGGCTCAAGACCAAGGTCGGCCTCACGTTCAGGTACAGCCCGGCGGTCCGGTACCTCAAGCACCTGATCGACAGCGGCAGCCTCGGTACGCCTTATATCTATAACGCCTACGAGCAGAACTCGCAGTGGCTGAAGCCCGAGAGCCCGCTGCGCAGCGGCGAGCGGGCGGGCGACCGGCCGATCCAGGTCGCCTCGCTCGAAGGGTACGGCGCGCCGGTGATCGACATCGGGCACTGGTTCATGGGCGAGGACCTGACCGCGGTCGTCGGGGTGATGCGGAACTTCGTCCCCGAGCGGATGATCCTGGACACCGGGCAGATGGCGAGGGTCAACATCGACGACGGCGACATCTTCATCGGCGAATTCGCCTCCGGTGCGATCTGCTCGGTCCAGACCAGCTTCGTCACCGTCGGCAACTACCCGGGCATCGAGGTGCGGGTCTACGGCAGCGAAGGCGCGGCGATCGCCCGGCTGATCGAGGAGTTCGGCATCTGCGAGACCCTCAAGGTCGCCCGCCCCGACTCAGTCGAGTTCATGGAGGTGCAGGTGCCGCAGAGCTACTACCCGGCGGGCGGCAGCCCGAGGGAGTCGTGGCGTACCTTGTACTACGCGAACCTGGTGGCCAATTTCGCCAGCGAGGTGCTCGGCGAGATCGAGGGCAACGAGGGCAACTTCAACGACGGGCTCTGGGTGCAGGAAGTCGTGAACGCGGTCGAGATCAGCCACCACGAGCGCCGCTGGGTGAACCTGCCGCTCGAAGCGGCCCTCGCGTAGCGCCATGGAGAGGACACCGGCTATGACGGCGAGTTCCAGCGTGCGCTGGGGGATTGTCGGCACGGCGAACATCGCACGCGGGGCGTTCCTGCCCGCGCTGGCTGCAGCGGGCGGAGTGGCTGCCGCCGTCGCGGGCCGGGACAGGCGAGGACGAAGCAGTGGGCGGCCGAGCACGGCGTCGAGCGGGCGATCGCGGGTTACCAGAGCCTGATCGAGCACGAGGACATCGACGCGCTCTACAATCTGCTGCCGAACTCGCTGCACGCCGAGTGGACGATCGCCGCGCTGCGGGCGGGCAAGCCGGTGCTCTGCGAGAAGCCGCTGTGCGGGAGGCTCGCCGATACCGAGCGCGTGCTGGCGGTCGCGCAGGAGACCGGCACGCTGCTGTGGGAGGCGTTCGTGTTCCCGTTCAACGCCCAGATGGACCGGATCAGGACGCTGATCGCCGACGGTGCGATCGGCGAGGTGCGCGAGGTTCAGTCGGACTTCCACTTCATGGTCAGCAAGCCGGAGAACATCCGGCTGTCGGCTGACCTGGAGGGCGGCGCGCTGCTCGACGTCGGCTGCTATCCGGTGCGGCTCGCGCAGGAGTTCTTCGGCGAGCACGAGAGCGCGTGGGCTACCCGGGTGCTCGGAGGGCAGCCCGGTGCCGATGGCTCGGCTGGCGTCGATGTGGAGACGTGGGGGTCGCTCGGCTACCCCGGCGGCCGGCGGCTGCTGCTGTCCTGCGGGATGCGGCGTGGTCGCGACACGTTCTCCCGGATTCTGGGCACAACGGGCAGATCCATGCGGGCAACCTGTTCCACCCTGGACCCGCGGACCATGTCCGGCTGGTCGATGCGGACGGCAGGAGTCCGTGGTGTCGGAGCGGATCGACGAGCCGGCGTTCACGGCCGCGCTGCGGCACATCAATGCCGCGCTCGCGGGCGAGGAGGAGCCGAGGCTGCTCGCCACGCAGACCTCGCTGACCACCGCCCGCGCCCTGCACGACCTCGCTGTCGCCTGAAATCGTCGGTCCTTCGCGGTCAGTGCCGCGCCGTCACCCATTCCCGATGGACTTCGCCAGGATCGGCGCCCGTAATTCTCGATGCCTGTCATTCTCGGCGCCTGTAATTCTCGCTGCCGAGGCTCCGGGGCGAGGTGGCGATGGACGCGACTGATGCGGTGTCATTAGACACTATTGAGGTTTAAATGGGACTCCGATAATGAGGTGATCTTCCCGTACGCCACCCGCCCGGGATGTGGCCTGCCGTTTCCCGAGTGGAGGGGTCAACGCGGTGGGAGCAGAAGTTGAACGATGTCAGGTGTGCTGACGCAGCAGATCAGAGTCCAACTCAATCGGTACCAATCAGAGCGCTGAAATTGGGGGACAGCCCGCGATTCACGGTGGAGGACGTCGAGCACACCAGGCGGCTGATGGAGGTGTCAGAGGAGCTACCGCCGATAGTGGTCCACCGCAGCACCATGCGAGTGATCGACGGCGTGCACCGGCTCAGGGCCGCTCAGCTAGGCGGTCGCGAGACCGTCGTCGTGCGGTTCTTCGACGGCACCGAGGACAGCGCTTTCATCAGGGCGGTCGAGGGGAACGTCAGGCACGGGCTGCCATTGTCGCTGGCTGAGCGCCGGGCTGCCGCCGCCAGGATCGTGCTGACCCATCCCTACTGGTCCGACCGGCGGATCGCGTCCGTCGCAGGGCTCTCTGGCCGGACCGTGGCCGAGATCCGGGCGGCCAGCGACGCCAGGCAGAGTCCGGGTGAGTTCAGGCTGGGCCGGGACGGCCGCGCGCGACCGATCGATGCGAACAGCGGACGAAGACTGGCGGGCCGGCTCGTCAAGGAACGGCCTGGCGCGTCCTTACGCGAGATCGCCAGGATCGCGGGAATCTCACCAGAGACCGTGCGTGACGTCCGGCGCTGGCTAGAGCGTGGCGAGGACCCGGTTCCGCAGAGCCGCCGCACCCAGTCAGGCGGTGTCCGGCCCCGGACTGAGGCCGGCCAGCCGCGCTCGCAGCCGGGCCGGGTGGTCGGGCGGATCCCGAAGGGTCCGCTCTCTCACGACGAGCAGGTGGCCATCGTCCAGGCGTTACGCCGGGACCCATCGCTGCGCCTGTCCGAGGCGGGTCGGCTTCTGCTGCGCTGGCTAGAGATATCTCAGACCGCGGTCAGGGAGTGGGACCGGATTCTCTATGCCATTCCCAGCCACCGGGTGCAGCAGGTAGCCAAGCTTGCGAAGTCTTACGCCGAGGACTGGGTGCTGCTCGCTGATCAGGTCGCCAGGCAGACGGCCAGCCAGCCCGGCGCCTAGCGCATCCAACTGCGGAAGTTAGCACTTGGACGCGTCCGGCCGGCCGCCGGTCCGTGCAGGCAACCAGGATGGACGGGAACGGGCTTTCTTGATTGGACAGCGAAGCGAGCACCACAATGGCATCCGCCCAGCAAGTGAGGAGATCGGGGAGGCATCTTCATGACGGCCAGCTCGCGCTTAGACGCCGCCGCGTACTCGCTCGCCGCCGGCTCCTATCTGCCCTCAGCCTCGCTCGACGAGTACCTCCAGACGGTGAAGGTCTGCCATCCGAGGCTGTACAGCCTGCTTGACCGGGCGAAGATGCGGTCGGCTGCCGCCTTATCGGCACTGGTCGCCACAGTGAACGAGTTCGAGTCCGACGCGACCGGCCGTGGTGACTGTTACCGCCACGCCCAGCAGGACGTCACGGTGCGATGGACCGGCGCCCGGCAGCTGCTGCGCCTGGCCACGCCGGCGGGGTCGGCCGCGACGTGACGGTGCTCGACGTCATGGGCGGCGACGGCATGATCGCGCGTGCGGTGGCCGGGCACGCCGACCAGGACCTGACGAAGCTCACCATCTTGACCGGCGACATCTCAGGCACGATGGTGGAGCGGGCCCTCGCCATGGGCGTTGCCGCCGTACGCCAGGCCGCCGAGTTCCTCTTCCTGCGCGACTCGTCGGTGGACGCGGTGCTGCTGGCCTACGGCACCCACCACATCGCCACGGCTGATCGTAGCCAGGCCACGTCGGAAGCCCTGCGCGTCACCCGCGCGGGCGGACGGGTGGTCATTCACGACTTCGACGAGGCCAGTCCCATGGCCAGGTTCTTCGCCGAGCTGGTGCACCCCTATTCGGCGGCCGGACACGACTACCAGCATTTCGCCCGGGCCGACATGGCGGCGCTCTTTCACCGGCTCCCCGCAGCCGTTCGCGTCGTCGATGTCTACGACCCGCTCGTGGTGCGCGGACGCGATCCCGAGGCGGCCCGCGCAGGCATGTGCGAGTACGTCGCCAACATGTACGGAATCCACCGGATCATGAGCGGGGGAACCGAAGCCTCCTCGGCTCCTCGAGGAGTTCTTCGATCACTCGGCCTACCTCGCGCGAATCGGCGCCGCACCGGGAGCACCACACCGCCCGATTGTGCGCGAGCTGCCTGGCTACTGCCTGGCCGAGGTGCCCAGGATGGCGATCGCTGCGGTCGCGGAAAAGGTGCGGTGACGTGCCCGGCGCATACCTGCCTGACCTGGTCTGGACCTCCTCGGCGCAGAGCCCGCAGCGCACCGCGATCATCGACGTGCACGGCGAGATTTCCTATCAGCGGCTCTGGCATCAGGTCGACCGGACTGCCCGGCAGCTGCGATCCGCCGGCGTGCGCCCCGGTGACCGGGTCGGGCTCCACCTGCCGCGCTCGGCTGACTACGTGACGTCGCTGCTCGCGGTCACCACCATGGGGGCGGTCGCGGTCCCCCTTGACCCGGAGTTCCCCGCTGAGCGGCTGGCTGCGATGTGCTCCGCTGCCCGGCCACGGGTGGTAGTCCACGCCGAGAAGGAGATACCGGCCGCCCTGCGCGATGCGTCCTGGCTTGGTCTTGACCGAAGTCGCGCCGGCCTTCGGCTCCGCAGCGGAGGTGCAGACGTGGCGGAGCGGCGATGCTGCCTGCCAGCCTGCGATCATCTTGTTCACCTCCGGCTCGACTGGCCGTCCGAAGGGCGTCGTGCTGCACCATGCTGGCCTGGTCAACCGGCTTGAATGGGGCCAGCGCAGCTACGGCTTCGAGGCAGCCGACCGGGTGCTCCACAAGGCGTCGATCGCGTTCGACGCGGCCATCCACGAGATCTTCGCGCCGCTCATCGTCGGCGGCACGCTCGTCATCGCCCCTCCTGGCCTGCAGTTCGACAGTCGCGGCCTAGTCAGCCTGATCCGCGAGGCGCAGGTCACCACGGCGCACTTCGTCCCGTCTGTCCTGCGGTACGTGCTCGACGAGGCCGAGTTCCGGTACTGCACGTCGCTCAGGCGGGTGTTCTGCGGCGGCGAAGCTCTCGACCTGAGCCTGGTCAGGCGCCTGCAGGAACTGCTCGACTGCAAGCTGGTCAACCTGTACGGGCCGACCGAGACGTCGGTGAACGCCACCACCTGGGACTGCCAGGAGCCGTACGACGGTGCCATTGCCCCGATCGGCAGGCCGATCGACGGGGTCACCTGCCATGTGCTCGACGAAGATCTCGCGCCGGTACCCGCCGGCGAGACCGGAGAGCTGTGGATCGGCGGCCGTGGCGTGGCCGCCGGCGATCTGAACGACGCCGCGCTGACCGCGCGGCGATTTCGGCCCGATCCGTGGGCGCCCGGACGGATCTACCGAACGGGCGACCTGGTCAGGCTCGCTGACGCGGGCTACCTGGAATTCTGTGGGCGGATCGATGATCAGGTGAAGGTACGCGGAGTGCGGGTGGAGCCGGAGGAAGTGACCGGCGCGGTCCGCTGCCACCCGCTAGTACAGGACGCGGCCGTCGTCGGTGCGCCCGACGGCGCGGGCGGCGTGCGGCTCGTCGCCTACGTGGTCGCGCGCCGGGCAAACTCGCCGGTGGTCCGGCCTGCGGCGGGATCCGGCTGCCGAACGGGCAGCTGGTGGCCACGCCGTCACCTGACGAGACGCTGTTCCTTTACCGGCAGATCTTCGACGAGGACGAGTACGGCCGGTTCGGGATCAGGGTCGGGCCGGGCGACCAGGTGGTCGACGTCGGAGCGAACATCGGGCTGTTCTCGCTGTGGGCGCACGGCCGGGCACCTGGCGTCAGGGTCCTGGCCGTCGAGCCGAACCCCGATGTCCTGCCTTACCTGCGGGTCAATCTCGACTCGAACGACGTTCCCGCGACAGTGGTGCCCGTCGCGGTGACCGACCGGACCGGAATGGCGACGCTCACGTCGTTTCCGGGGCTGACGTACCTGTCCGGCCTGAGCGATCACCGGGACGCGGAAGCGGCCGCCCTGATCAGGTCCCACGTCGCCGGTGGTGAGCTGGCGCCTGGTGAGCTGGCGCCTGGTGAGCTGGCGGCGCTGCGCGCGGAAGCTGAGGGTCGGCTCCAGGCCACGTCGCGCTCGGTTCCGACGGCCGACCTGTCCACCTTGCTGGATCAGAACGGCGTAGACCAGGTCGACCTGCTGAAGATCAACGTCGAGGGCGCCGAGGTCGCCGTGCTGCGCGGCCTGCGCCCCGAGCACTGGCACCGGATCAGGCAGGTCTGCCTGGAGGTAGAGCACGCAGCGACGGCGGAGCCGCTGATCGTCAGCATGCTCGCGCAGGCCGGATTCACGGTGCGCACCCAGCGTGACTGGATGGTGAGCCGGGACGCTGACGTCAGCTATGTGTACGCGACCCGGGAAGGCGAGGCGGCGGCGCCTCCGTCGGCCTGGCATCCCCGGCGCCAGCCGCAGCTCCTGACCGCCAGGGAGATCCACCGGCACGCGGCCAGCCTGCTGCCGCCCGCGATGCGGCCAGGCCAGGTCATCTTCCTGGAGACCATGCCCCGGCTGCCCAACGGCAAGCTGTCCAGGCGCGACTTGCCCCGGCCTGACCTGCCTGACCCGCTCGAGCCGGCGGCGATACCAGGCGCGGGCGGGCTCACCACGTGACATCCTGCGCGAGATCTGGCGCACCGCGCTCGGCACGGACCAGGTCAACGACGACGACGACTTCGTCTCACTCGGCGGGCACTCCCTGCTCGCGCTGCGCGTCACCACCCGCGTCCGGCAGCTGACCGGGGCCGGGCTGAGCCCGAGCGGGTGCCTGCGGGCGGCGAGCTTCGCCCAGTGGGCCGGTGAGGTGCTGCGGGCCCGCGAGGTTCCGCAGCCCGCCGAGGTGCCGCAGCCCGGCGAGGTTCCGCAGGCGGCCGGCGCCGGGAGAGCGTGATCCGGTGTCCGACACCCGACCGCTGTCCCACATGCAGCAGGCGATGCTGGTGCAGGAATCCCTGGCTGGCCGGCCTATGTACACGATGCCCGTGTGCTTCACCATCCGCGGCAGCATCGACGCCGGAGCGCTTGAGCAGGCGTTGCAGCAGGTCATGACCAGGCACCCGGTCTTGTCGTCGACCTACGACAGCGATGTCGCCCTCCCGTACCGAGGCCGGCTCCCCGGCCTGGATCAGGTGACTAGCGCCGAGCCTGCGCGGCTGAGCTGGCCCAGCTGCGGGAAACCCTGTTTGACCTGGTCACCGAGCCGCCTGTGCGGGCCGTCCTGGTGTCGAATCACGCGAGCTCGCCCGCCGAGCACGCGCTGGGGCTGGCGGTGCACCACGTCGCCGGGGACAGCTGGTCGCTCGCGCTGATGCTCCGCGAACTCGGCGCGGCCTATGCCTGCGCGGTCAGCGGTGCCCGGCTCGACCTCCCGGCCGCCCCCGATTTCTTCGACCAGGCGGCGCGGGAGCGAGCAGAGTCCGGGGACGATGCCTGGTGGCGGGACCGGCTGCGGGGCGTCAACACCCAGCCCGCGCCCCGAGCGCAGGCGCGGCCCGACGAGCGCGGCCGGTTCAGCGCGGTCGAGCTGAGGCTCGACACCGACGACACGCGCGAGGTCAAGGCCCTGGCCGCAGCTCTGCGGGTCTCGCCGGCGGCGGTGCTGTTCACGGCTGTCAGCACGGCTGTCAGCACGGGCGCCGCCGGAGATCCGGGCGAGTCGGTCGTGGGCCTCACCGCGATCCTCCGTGATACCGAGCCGCTGCAGGCCACGGTAGGCCCGCTGATCAACACGCTGCCGGTGCGAACCGCCTGGAATCGGCGTGCTGCCGTCGGCGGACCTGACCTGGTCGCGATTCACGCCGAGTCCATGGACGACGCCCTGGCTCACAAGGAGGTGCCCTACCCGGTGATTCTGCGCGCGGCCGGCATTCGGGCGCGGCCCGGGCGCCGATCCGCTGATCGTGCACGTCGTCAACTTCGACACGGTGCTCCCCGACCTGCCGCTGCGAGGGGCGCACGCGACCTATCGCCCGGTCGCCCCGCGCTGGGCGAACCTGCCTGCCCTGTGGGAGTTCGCCTGGGGCACGATCGGCAACCTCCGGGGCACGCTGCGGGCCGAGACCGACTCCTTTACCGGGGCGGAGGCGCGCGAACTGGCCTGCCGGTTCCAGTCCGCGCTGCGCCGTCTCCTGCTCGAACCACGTTGACCGGCGAAGGGAACCTCATGCATTCCTCGCTTCATGGCAGCTCCGCCTTCCGGACACCGCAGGAGGAGATCCTGGGCGGGCTGTTCGCCGAGACGCTGAACGTGCCGTCGGTCGGGCTTGACGACAACTTCTTCGAGCTCGGCGGCGACTCGCTGCTGGCCATGGCGCTGATCAAGCAGGCCAAGGCCGTGCTCGGCCCGGCGGCGCACGTCAGGAAGCTCTTCGAGGCGCCCACCGTGGCCGGACTGGCACGGGCGCTGGCGGCACCGGCCGGCCGGACACCGGCCGGCCGGACACTGGCCGAGCCCGCCAAGATGGCGGTGCCCGCCCGCACCCCGCTGTCGGCCGCGCAGCAGCGGCTGTGGTTCCTGGCGCAGCTCGAAGGGACGAGCCCCAGGTACAACATGCCGGTAGCGGTGCGCGTGCCGGGACCCGTGGACGCGACGGCCTTGCAGGCGGCGGTGCGCGACGTCGTGACCCGGCACGAGGCGCTGCGCACGATCTTCCCGCAGGCGGACGGGGTGCCATTTCAGCACGTGGTGGAGCCAGGTGACGTCGGTGACCTGCTGCGCTCGCGCACCGTGCCCGCCGGGGAGCTGACCAGCGTGCTCGCCGAGGTGACCGGCGAGGCGTTCGACCTCACGACCGACGTCCCGCTGCGGGTGTGGGACCTCGCCGTGCTGCCACCGGGTGAACCGCAGGAATTACCAGAACCGCAGGAGCACGTACTGCTCCTGCTCCTGCACCACATCGCCATCGACGGATGGTCGCTGCGGCCGCTCTTCAGAGACCTGTCGCAGGCTTATGCGGCGCGGCTCGCCGGCCGCGCTCCCGCCTTCCCGCCCGTGCCGGTGACGTACCGCCAGTACAGCGAGTGGTACCGGACCCTGCTTGAGCACGAGTCCGGGCCTTCGGGCCTGGTGACCGATCAGCTCGCGTTCTGGCGGCACGCGCTGGCCGGCCTGCCGCAGCGGCTCGCGCTGCCCGCCGACCGGCCGAGGCCGGCGGTTCCCTCGCATCACGGGGCCGGCGTCCGGTTCACCATCGACGCGGCGCTGCATGCTCGCCTGACCACGCTGGCCAGGCGGTGCCGGGCAACGGTCTTCATGGTGCTGCAGGCCGCCGTGGCCGCACTGCTCACGCGCAGCGGCGCCGGGGAGGACATCGCGGTCTGTGCGGCCGTGGCCGGCCGGTCTCATGATGACCTGGACGAGCTGGTCGGCCTGGTCGCCAACACGGTCGTGCTGCGCGCCGACACCTCGGGCAACCCCAGCTTCGCCGACCTGGTGGAGCGGGTCAGGGCCGCCGATATGGCCGCGTTCGCCCACGAGGAAGTCCCGTTCGACCGGGTGGTCGAGGCGGCGAACCCGAACGCTTCCCGTGGCTGGAGTCCGCTCGTCCAGGTGTCGTTCGGGTTCGGCCCGACCGCGATCGGCGCCGACGAGCTTGGCGGCTTCCCGGGCGCCGAGTTCTGCCACGTCGAGACGGTCGTGGCGAAATTCGAGTTCGGGGTGGCACTGCGCGAGCTGCCCGCGCCTGATGGCACGCCGCAGGGCGTGGCCGGCTACTTCGAGTACTCGACCGCGCTGTTCGACCAGCCCACGGTCGAGCGGCTGGCAGCCCGCTACGTCCGGCTGCTCGACCAGGTCGCGGCCGACCCGGCCCTCAGCCTTGATCGGCTCGACCTATCTGAGCAGGCGTCCGCCGATCCCAGAACCGATACCATCGTTGACCTGTTCGCCGCCCAGGTCCGTCGCCATCCTGACGCCCCGGCGCTGATCTGCGGATCGCAGGAAATTACGTACGCCGAGCTCGACCGGCGGGCCACCGCGCTCGCCCGGCGGCTCATCGCGCTCGGAGTAGGGCCGGAGACACCGGTGGCCGTGCTCCTCGGCCGCTCAGCCGAGCTGGTCGTGTCGCTGCTCGCGGTCGTGAAGGCGGGCGGTGCCTTCGTGCCGCTCGAGCGGCGCAACCCGCCGGCCCGGCTCGCCGTCGTGATGGAGCAATCAGGCGCCAGGGTGCTCCTGGCCGATCCGGAATCACTGATGAGCGTCCGGTTCGATCACCACGCCGCCATCCTGGTCGTCGAGCCCGGCGCGACCGCCAGTCCGGCGGCGGCAGCGCCCGAGCCGCCGCTGCCGCGATCATGCCGGCACCCCGATCAGCTCGCGTACATCATGTTCACCTCGGGGTCGACCGGCATCCCGAAGGGCGTGGGCGTCACCCACGGCGACGTCGTCGCGCTGGCCCTGGACCGCTCGTACGCCGGCGAGGCGCACCGCCGGGTGCTCGTGCATTCCTCGTGCGCCTTCGACGCGTCGACCTACGAGCTGTGGGTGCCGCTCCTCACCGGGGGATGCTGCGTGATCGCGCCTGCCGGCGACCTCGACGCGGCGGCGATGGCTGGCATCATCGCCGAGTACCGGCCGACCGCCGCCGCGATGACGACGTCCCTTTTCAACCTGATGGTGGAGGAGGCCGAGAGCGCGCTCGGCCTGCTGCGGGAGATCTGGACCGGCGGCGAGGCCGTCTCCGCGAGCGCCATCCGCAAGCTGCGCGCGAGCCAGCCAGGCACCGTGGTGGTCAACGGCTACGGACCGACCGAGGCGACCACGTTCTCGACCAGGTTCTTCGTGCCGGCCGAAGGCGAGCTCCCCGACAACGTGCCGATCGGCCGCCCGCTCGACGGCGTGCGCATCTACTTGCTCGACGAGCAGCTCCGGCCGGTGGCCCAGGGGGAGCTTGGCGAGCTTTACGTGGCCGGCGCGGGACTGGCAAGAGGATACGCCGGCCGCCCCGGACTCACCGCCGAGCGGTTCGTCGCCGACCCGTTCGCCGGGCCAGGAGCCCGGATGTACCGGACCGGCGACCTGGTGCGCCAGGCCGAGAGCGGTGACCTGGAGTTCGCCGGGCGCACCGACGACCAGGTCAAGATCCGAGGGTTCAGGATCGAGCCTGGCGAGGTGCAGGCCGTAGTCCAGGCCGATCCGCTGGTCCGGCTGGCTGCCGTGGTCACCGGGGAGGACGTCACCGGCGGTCGCAGCCTCATCGCCTACGTAGTCCCGGCCGACGCGGCGGCCGGCGTGGTCGTCGCCGACCTGCGCGAGCGCCTGGCCGCCCGGCTTCCCGACTACATGGTGCCAGCCGCCATCGTGCCAGTTGACGCGCTGCCGCTGACCGCCAACGGAAAGCTGGACCGGGCGGCGCTGCCGGCCCCTGAGCGTCGCCCCGACTCGCGCGGTACCGGCCAGCAGCAGAGCGCAGCCCCGCGCAGCGCGGTCGAGGACATCGTCTGCGGGCTGTTCGCCGACGCGCTGGGAGCCGAGCGGGTCGGCCCGCAGGACAGCTTCTTCGAGCTTGGCGGGCACTCGATGATCGCCATGCGGCTGGTGACCAGGATCCGGTCCGTGCTCGGCGTGGACTTCGCCCTGGCCCAGCTCTTCGCCGAGCCCACGCCGGCCGGCGTGGCGCAGTCGCTGGCCCAGGCGGCGGTGCCGGGCGCCGAGGCTGTGCCGCTGACCGGCGGCGGTCCGCGCCCCGCGCAGGTGCCGCTGTCGTTCGCGCAGCAGCGGCTGTGGTTCATCGCCCAGCTGGAAGGGCCGAGCGCGACTTACAACATGCCGCTGGTGGTACGCCTGCGCGGCACGCTCGACTCCGGCACGCTGCGCCTGGCCCTGCACGACCTGGCTGCCCGCCACGAGAGCTTGCGCACCGTCTTTCCCTCTGCGGACGGGCTGCCATACCAGCAGATCAGGCCGCCTGACCAGGTGAGCCTTGACCTGCCGGTCGCCGCCGTCACCGAGCGCACGCTAGACGCGGAACTGCGCAGGCACGCCGCGCACGTCTTCGACGTCACCGTGGACATCCCGCTGCGCTGCTGGCTGTTCGAGGTGAGCAGCAGTGCAGGCTCGGGTCCCGAGCACGACTATGCGCTGCTGATCCTGCTGCATCACATCGCCGGCGACGGGGTGTCGCTCCGCCCGTTGCTGACCGACCTTGATCACGCCTACCAGGCCCGCGCGGCAGGCGCCCGGCCGGATGCCGAGCCGCTGGCCGTCCAGTACGCGGACTACACGCTGTGGCAGCGCACCGTGCTGGGCGGCGAACCCGGCCAGCCGGGCGCGCTGGCCAGCCAGCTCGGCTACTGGGCCACCGCCCTGGCCGGAATGCCCGAGCAACTCGACCTGCCCTATGACCGGCCGCGTCCGACAGTTGCCAGCTACCACGGCGACACCGTCGAGTGCGTCACCGGGCCGGCCCTGCACCAGGGACTGGTCGAGCTGGCCAGGCGGCACAACTGCACGCTCTTCATCGTCTTGCAGGCCGCCGTGGCTGCGGTACTGAGCCGCTGCGGCGCCGGGCCTGACCTCCCGCTCGGCACTTTGGTCAGCGGCCGTCCCGAGGCCGCGCTTGACGACCTGGTCGGGTTCTTCGTCAACACGCTGGTGCTCCGCGTCGATGCCTGCGGTGACCCGACGTTCGCCGAGTTGCTGCACCGGACCAGAGATCTGGACCTGGCGGCCTTCACGCATCAGGACGTGCCGTTCGACCTGGTGGTCGAACGCTGCAACCCGCAGCGCTCGCTCGGCAGGCACCCGCTGTTCCAGGTACTCGTCGCCCTGGACTACGGCTTCCTGAACTCGGCCGAGTTCCTGCTCGGCGGCCAGGCCACGCTGCGCTCGCTGTCTACCGACACGGCGAAGTTCGATCTATCGGTCGACTTCGACCAGCGCCGCGACAGCCAGGGCGCGTCCGCCGGGCTCGGGATCGTGCTCGAGTACGCGACTGACCTGTTTGACCGCGACACGGTCGTGGCACTCAGCGACCGGCTCGTCCGGCTGCTGGAGGCGATCGTGGCCGATGCCGGCCAGCGGATCAGCGAGATCGAGCTGCTGGCGCCGGCCGAACGACAGCGACTGCTCCTGGGCTGGAACGGCCCGGACCGGCCCGAGCCCGGCCGCGACACCCCGGCCCAGATCCACCGGATCGCCCTGCGCCGGGCGGACGCGGTCGCGGTATCGGCCGCCGACGGCTCGCTGACCTACGCCGAGCTGATCACGCTGGCAGGGACCGTTCGCCGGGAGCTGGACGCAGCCGGTGCCAGGATCGACACCGTCACTGCGGTGCTGTCCGAGCGCAGCCCGTGGTTCGTGGCCACCGCGCTCGGCGTGCTCGACAGCGGCGGCGGCTACCTGGCCATCGACCCCGGCCTCCCGGTGGCCCGCGCGGCGAGGCTGCTGCACGAGTCCGGCGCGCCTGTGCTACTTACGACTCCCGCTCTCCGGGAGCGAGCGGCGGCAATCGCAGCCGCCTGCGCCGATCACCAGGTGACGGTGCTGACGCCCGGCGTGCCGGGGCCCGTCGGCGCCCAGCCCAGGAAGGTACCGCGCGACGCGCTCGCCTACTGCGTCTTCACCTCAGGCTCGACCGGCACGCCCAAGGGAGTCCTCGTCACCCGCCGGGGCCTGGCGAATCACCTGTCCGTCGTGGTCGACCTGTACGGGCTCGGCGAGCGCGATGTCATGGCGTTCAACGCGCCGCTCACCTTCGACGTCGCGATCTGGCAGGCCCTGACCATGCTGACGGCCGGCGGCCGGGTGCACGTGCTGGACGACGACACCGCGCGCGACCCCTTCGCGATGCTGGACAGCGTGGCCAGGAACGGCGTGACGGTACTCCAGATCGTGCCCGGCGTTCTCGACGCGCTGCTGAACGCCTGCGCCGCCGACCCGGCCGCCGCCGCCCAGGTCTGCGGGCTGCGATGGATGCTC
The DNA here is from genome assembly GCA_963737865.1 of uncultured Actinomycetota bacterium. Lineage (GTDB taxonomy): Bacteria > Actinomycetota > Actinomycetes > Streptosporangiales > Streptosporangiaceae > Chersky-822. The sequence goes on from CAVTUG010000005.1 coordinate 189,167, forward strand.
GTGCACGGCGAGGAAGTCAGCAGCGAGCTGGTCAGGCGCTGGTTCGACCGGTTCCCCGGCGTCCCGCTGGCCAATGTCTACGGCCCGGCCGAGTGCACCGACGACGTCTCCATCGCCAGGCTGCGCCGCGAGGCCGCGGCCGCGATGGTCAGGCCGCCGATCGGCCCGCCACTGCCCAACACCCGCTGCTACGTGCTCGACGACCAGCTGCGGCTGGCGCCGCCCGGCGTCGTCGGGGAGCTGTACGTGGCGGGAGCGGGCGTCGCCCGAGGCTACGCCCGCCGGCGCGCTGACCGCCGAGCGCTTCGTGGCCAGCCCGTTCGGCCCGCCCGGCGCCCGGATGTACCGCACGGGTGACCTGGCGCGGTGGAACCGTGACGGCGAGCTGGAATTCGTCGCCCGCGCCGACCACCAGCTCAAGATCCGGGGCTACCGAACCGAGCCGGGGGAGATTCAGGCCGCGATCGAGCGCGATCCCGGCGTCGGCCAGGCGGCGGTCGTGGCCTCGACGGACGGCGGGCTGATCGCCTACGTCACGCCCGCGCGGCCAGGCGGTGACGTCCAGCCCGGGCAGCTCCGGCGCCGGCTGGCTGACCTGCTGCCTGAGTACCTGATCCCCGCCGACTACGTGCTGCTCGACGCGCTGCCGCGCACTGTCCACGGGAAACTGGACCGCGCCGCGCTGCCCGCCCTCGTTCCGGCCAGGTCCCGCGCCCGCACGGCTCCCAGAACCCTTCGCGAGGAAAAATTGTGCGGCCTGTTCGCCCGGCTTCTGGGCCGGCCAGACGTCGGGGTCGATGAGGACTTCTTCGAGCTGGGCGGGCACTCGATGCGCGCGATGAGGCTGATCGCCGACCTGCGGGCCGAGCTTGGCCTTGCGGTGTCGGTCCGCACCCTGTTCCGCGCCCCCACCCCGGCGGGCCTTCTCGCTGCCGCGCTGGATGGTGAAGAGGCACGCGACTTCGACGTGATCCTCCCGCTCCGGGCCGCGCGACGGCACGCCGCCGCTGTTCTGCGTGCATCCGGCGTCGGGACTGGCCTGGGGGTACCGGACGCTGGCCAGGCAGCTTGCCGTCGAGGCGGCGGTGTACGGGGTGCAGGCGCCCGGGCTGGCCGAAGGCGCGCCGCTGCCGGCGTCCTTCGAGCACATGGTGGACCAGATCGTCGCCGGGATCCGGCAGGTTTGCCCGTCCGGGCCCTATCGGCTGCTCGGCTGGTCGCTGGGGGGCAACATCGCGCACGCCGTGGCGACGCGATTCCAGGCCGAGGGCGAGCAGGTCGAACTGCTCGCGCTGATCGACGCCTACCCCGGCGAGACGTGGAGCTACCCGGCCTTCACGACCCAGCGCGAGTGGGACGAGTTCTCGCTGCTCGCCACACTCGGCGAGGAGCCGCCCGCCGAGATCGGCTCGGCTGACCAGCTCCGGGACGTCCTGGCTGGCCTGCGCAGCACCGCCATCAGCAGCCTCGCACTGGACGAGCGGGTGCTCCAGCGGCTCGTGGACGTCGGGGTGAACGCCAGCCGGCTCGCGGCAGCCTGGCAGCCCGAGCGGTATCGCGGCACGGTGCGCTTCTTCACCGCGACGCGGAGCCGGGGTCCGGGCTGGCCAGGACCGCAGGACTGGCAGCGCTACGCGGACGAGCTGGCGGAGACGCCGCTGCCCTGCCGCCACGAGGAAGTGCTGACCGACGAGCCGCGAACGCTGATCGCCGAGGCAGTCAGTGCCGCGCTGGGGGGAGGGGTGGCGCGGTGAGCCAGTCGCGAGCGGAACTGCTCTATCCCGGTGACCCGGGCTATGACGAGACGCGGGCGGTGTGGAACGCGATGCACGACCGCCGCCCGGCCTGGATCGCGCGCTGCCGGACGGCGGGGGAGGTGGCCGCCGCCCTGCGGTTCGCGGTGGCCGGCGGGCACCAGGTCACGGTGCGGGGCGGCGGCCACAACGTCGCCGGCGCGGCGGTCGCTGACGGCGCGGTGATGATCGACCTGTCACCGATGCGCGGGGTGCTGGTCGATGCGAAGGCCATGCTGGCGTACGCCGACGGCGGCTGCCTGCTGCGTGACGTGGACGCCGCCACCGCCAGGTACGACCTGGCGTGCCCGTCCGGGGTGGTGTCGCATACCGGCCTCGGCGGTCTCGCGCTCGGCGGCGGCTACGGCTGGCTCGCCCGCACCTGGGGCCTGACCTGCGATCACATCGCTGCCGCGCAGGTCGTGCTCGCGGACGGCTCGATCGTCGAGGCGAGCGACGCCGAGCATCAGGACCTGCTGTGGGCGCTGCGGGGCGGAGGCGGGCACTTCGGCATCGTGACCCGGTTCACCCTGCGGCTGCGGCCAGCGGGTCCGCTCTACTATCACGTGGCGCAGTACCCGCTGGAAGCCGCGGCGCGGGCGCTGGCCGCCTATCGCGCCTTCGCCGAAGGCCAGCCGCGCGCCCTGCACACCATCGGTGCGCTCAAGCGAGCCGGCGGTGGGCGGGGCGCGGTCGCGCTCAGGCTGAGCTCGGCCTGGCTCGGCGACCCGCTGGACGGCCCGGAGCAGGTCGCGCCGCTGCTGGCGGCCGCACCGGCGGCCTCCGCCGCCGGCCGGGTGATCTCCTACGCCGAGCTTCAGGCCCTCGGCGATCACAGCGAGCCGATGGGACACCGCTACTACACCAAGTCCGGCTACCTTGACGACCTGCCGGCGCAGGCGGCGGAGCTGATGCTGAGCAGCGCCGGGGCGATGCCGTCGGAACTGTCCAGCATCGACTTCGAGTACCTGCGCGGCGCGATCGCCGACCAGCCTGACGGCGACGGCGCGTTCCCCCACCGCGACGCGCCCTACATCGTCACGGCCTCCGCGCAGTGGACCGATCCGGCCGGCGACGCGGCGAACACGGCCTGGGCCCGCGACAGCATCGACTGCCTGAGCGCGTTCGGAAGACCAGGCGCCTACGTGAACTACGTGCAGGACGCGGACTGGACGCGTCAGGAAATCTACGGCCTGCGGCGGCTGCGGCGGCTGGCCGCCGTGAAACAAGCGTACGACAGCCGCGATGTCCTGCGCGGCGGCCTCACCGTGGCGGCCGGGCGGCCCACGACCAGCGCACTGAAAGGGATTCAGGCATGACGCAGACGACAGTGACCCATGACGCAGGGACCGGCACCACTGTGCAGCCGCCGGCCGTGTTCGGCAGCAACGAGCCGGACGCGTTCGTTCGGGCGCTGCGCTCCCCGTGGTTCGCGCTGGTCGCTGAGTTGTATGACGCCATTTTGCTGGCCACAGCCGACTACGCCAGGGCACGGGGGCTCAGGAGCTTCCCGCTGCCGCTGACCACCAGGTCCGTGACCTGCCCGACCGCTGCGGGCAGCGACTCAGAGCCAGTGCCGGTGACCGTCCTTGGCGTGCGTACCTACCTTCCTGACTCGCTGCAGTTCGCCCTGGAATACGGCTGCCGCCTGGCCCCTGATGGCTGCTTCGTCGTCGCTCCTTCGTTCCGCGGCGAGAACGCCGACCCGACCCATCTGAATCAGTACACGCATAGCGAAGCGGAGATCCCCGGCGGCCTTGACGACCTGATCGACTACGTCGACGGCTATGTCAGCACTCTCTCCGGTGTCATACTCGAACGGCTAGGGGGTCGCCTGGCGGCCAGCCGGGGCGATATTTCACACCTAGAAAAAATGGCGAACAGCACCTCGTTCGAGCAGGTCACCTTCGACGAGGCGGTGCGCGTGGTGGCCGATGTCGACGGCTGCGTCCGGGACGAGGGCACCGGTCGCACGCTGACCCGCCGGGGAGAGCGGCTGCTGACCGAGCGCGTGAGCGAGTTCGTCTGGGTGCGCCACTTCGACTCGCTGGCCGTGCCGTTTTACCAGGCTTTCGAAGACGGGGAGGGCAAGACCGCGCGGAACGCCGACCTGCATTTCGGCCCTGGCGAGATCGTCGGCTCAGGCGAGCGGCACGCGGACGCGACGAGCCTGCGACGGTGCATGGCGACGCATGGCGTCAGCGAGCAGGAGTACGCGTGGTACGTGCGCTTGCGAGAAGCGCTCCCGATGCGGACGTCGGGCTTCGGGATGGGCGTGGAACGGTTTCTCATGTGGGTCCTGCAGCATAACGACATTCGAGATATCCCCGTGATATCCCGGATGAACGAGCCGCTGGAATTTCCGACGGCCGTGACCCGGCCATAGATTACGGTATGACGTATCGTGCCGAGGTGGTGAATGACCCGCCGGACCGGCCCGGGTCGCGGTGGGGAGTGCTCGCTCAGCGGGATTTCCGCTTGCTGTGGATCGGCGAGACGGCGAGCGGCCTGGGCAACAGCATCACGGCGGTCGCCCTGCCGCTGATCGCGGTCGTGGTGCTGCACGCCGATGCCACCGCCGTCGGCTTGCTCGCCGCGATGGTGTGGCTGCCATGGCTGATCGCCGGCCTGCCGGCGGGTGCCTGGGTGGACCGCGTCCGCAGCCGGCCCCTGATGATCGCGTGCGACCTGCTGTCGGCCGTGGTGTTCCTGAGCGTCCCGATAGCAGCGTGGCTGCACGTGCTCGGCCTGCCGTACCTGCTGGTCGTCGCGCTGATTTCCGGTACCGCGGCAACCTGCTTCAACCCCGCGTATCACGCGTACATCAGGACCGTGCTCGGCGGCCGCGACCTGCTGGAGGGCAACGCCAAGCTGCAGGGCAGCGAGGCTGTCACCCAGGTCGCCGGGCCGGGGGCGGCGGGCCTGCTCGCCCAGGCGTTCGGCCCGGTGACCGGGCTGCTCGCCGACTCGGCGACGTTCCTGGCCTCTGCCTTGTGCCTGGGCCGGATCAGGGCGGCCGAGCCGCCGAGCCCGCCGCGAGCCGAACGCGAGCCGCTCGGCCAGCAGATCATCGAGGGGCTGCGGTTTGTGCGTCACGACCGTTATCTGCGGCCCATGGTCACCTGGGGTGCCATCATCAACATGGCGCTCATGGGCTACCAGGCCGTCCAGGTCGTCTTCTTAGTCAGGACCGTCGGGCTCGACCCGGCCGGGGTCGGGCTGCTGCTGACGAGCGGCAGCGTCGGCGGCATCGTGGGCGCCCTGGTGGCCGCCAAGGCCGGCCGTAGGTACGGCACCGCGCGCTGCCTACTCGTGCTGCAAGCTGTCACTGCCCCGTTCGCGCTGCTCATGCCGCTGGCCACGCCGGGGCCGGCGTTCTGCTGTTCGCGCTCGGCGGCTTCGTCGTGGGGATCGGCATCTCGGTGGCCAACATCGTGGTCGGCAGCTTCCGGCAGGCCTACTGCCCGCCCCGCATGCTCGGCCGGGTGGTGGCGACGGCCATGGTGATCAACCACAGCATCATTCCGCTCGGCTCCCTGCTCGGCGGGGTGCTCGGCGACGTCGTCGGCTACCGGTCCGCCATGTGGATCATGACCGGCATCATCGCGCCCTGCTGGATCATCCTCGTCCTGAGCCCGATCCGCCGCGAGCGTGACCTGCCGCAGGCCTACGAGCCAGTGCTACCTGCTAACGCCACCGGGTAAAGGGGACGCCAGTGCCACCTGACCAGCCTGACCAGCCGCCCGCCGTCCGGTACTACGACGATCTGGACTGCTGGATGGTCTGGGGAGACGCCGCCAGGGAGGCGCTTGAGGACCGCCGGCTGTCGTCGCGGACGTTCGAGGTCGCGAATCTCAGCTACCTGCCCGCCGACATGCACGCGGACTGCGCCCAGCTGATCGAGACCTTGCGCCGCTGGTTCGTGCTGCTCGACGGGCAGGAGCACCTGACCGCCAGGCGGGCCATCCAGCCGCTGTTCTCCCCGCGCCGGACCCGCGAGCTCGAAGGCACCGTCGTCGCGATCGTCGCAGCCGCGCTCGACGAGTTCGACGCGGCGGGGACCGGTGATGTCGCCGCTGACCTCGCCAGCCCGATCTCGGTGCGCGCCGTAGCTCAGGTGCTCGGGCTGCCCAGGATCGACCCGGGCTGGGCCAGGGCGCTGGCCGAGTTTCTCGCGTCGTCCTACCGCCGGGAGTGCGCGGCCCGGGCGCAGGAGGCGATGGCGGAGATGGAGACGTTCATCCGGTGCGTGCCTGACCCTTCTGGCGAGGGGATCTGGGCCAGATCGGCCGACAACGACCGGGACCGGCTGGCGACGTCGTCGATGATGCTCTTCGGCGGCCTGGAGACCACTGCCGCACTCATCGCGTTCGCGCTGTGGTACATGGTCGGCCACCAGCTGCAGGATTCCGTCGCGACGTCGGAGAGCGGCGAGGAGGCCACCGCGATCGTGGAGCGGGTACTCGAGCTGTACGCGCCGCTCGGGCACGTGGCCCGGGTAGCCGTGCAGGACACCACGCTCGCAGGCTGCCAGATCGCGCGGGGGAGCCTGGTGCTCGTGTCGCTCAACGGCCGTGATCTGTTCGGGCCTGCTGACACCCCTGACCAGCCGCCCGCCCATCAGGGCGGCTACCGCGTTGACCATCTGGCGTTCGGTCACGGCATGCACTACTGCGTCGGCGCGCCGCTGGCCCGGCTGGCCGCCACGACGGCGCTCACGCTGTTCGCCCGGCGTTATCCGCAGGCTCGGGTACGCGAGGTGCGATGGCGCGGGAACCGCACCTATCGCGGATTCGAGCACCTGTACCTGACGCTGACCTAAGCGGACCCGTGTCCAGGTCAGCGGGTTCAGCGTCTGGACTTAGACGGTGCCTGTTGAAAAGGTACCCATAAGATCATCATTTCTCGAAGACCCATTCCGAATGCCGGAGGCGAGCTGCCCGTGAATCGGAGCGGACCTTTAAGGGTTGCTATTCTCGGCGCCGGGCTCATTGGTATCGACTTGCTGACGAAGATCCAGCGTTCCACTGTCCTTGACTGTCAGCTCATGGTCGGGCGCGACGAAAATTCCTACGGCCTGCGGCAGGCGGCCGGTCTCGGCTGCGCTACCGCCTCGGACGGGATCTGGTCCCTGGTCACCGCCGACCGCCCGTTCGATCTCGTCTTCGACGCGAGCAACGCGACCTCGCACGCCGAGCACTGGGAGGCGCTCCAGCCGTTCGGCACCAGGCTCGTCGACTTAACGCCGAGCATGGTCGGGCACATGGTCGCCCCGACGGTGAACGGAGCCGACGCGCTCGCCTACCGCAACCTCAGCCTGATTAGCTGCACTGGTCAGGCGGCCATCCCGGTCCTGCACGCGCTCACCAGGAGATACCAGGTTCAGTACATCGAGGTCGTCACCACGGCGGCCAGCGCGAGCGTAGGCCGGGCGACGCGGCTGAATCTCGACGAGTACCTCGAGACGACGCAGGACGCTATCAGGGCCTTCACCGGCGTGGCCGACGTCAAGGTGATGGTCAACCTGAGCCCGGCGTCGCCCCCCGCGATGTTCCGTGTCGCCATGTCCTTGCTCGGCCCGGGGTTCGAGGCCGAGTCCGTCCGCTCGGCCGCGGCCAGCGCGGCGCAGGAGGTACGGACGTTCGCCCCGGGGTTCGCGGTCAGGGCTTGCACGGTCACCGGGCCGCGAGCGTTCGTCGCCGTGGAAGTAGCCGCCGAAGGCGACCGCATCCCGCCGTATGTCGGCAACCTGGACATCATCAACTCGGCCGCCATCCTCATCGCCGAGCGGTGCGCCGTCAGTGGCCGGGTGCCGGGGGCGGTGTCGTGAACGGGGCTGAGCAGCAGGCCGGCCGATCGTCATCCACGATCCGACCCTGCGCGACGGTCATCATGCGGTCCGTCACATCCTGAATCGCGAGCAGCTAGGCGGCTACGCGGCGGCCGCTGACGCCGCCGGCGTGCCGGTGGTGGAAGTCGGTCACGGCAACGGCCTGGCCGCGTCTTCGCTCCAGGTCGGGCAAGCCGCGCTCAGCGACGACGAGATGCTCACCGTAGTTCGCGAGGCGCTGAAGACCTCGAAGCTGGGCGTGTTCATGCTGCCTGGCTGGGGGACGTCCCGTGACCTGCGCCGCGCCCTGGACCTCGGCGCGGACGTGGTGCGGCTCGGCACTCACTGCACCGAGGGCGACCTCGCCGAGCGTCACCTCGGGTACCTGCGTGATGCCGGAGCCGACGCCCAGTGCCTGTTACTGATGAGTCACATGGCTAGCGCCGAGCGGCTGGCGCAGGAATGTCGCAGGCTTGCGGAGTTCGGGGCGACGGCGGTCGGGATCTTCGACTCATCCGGGCACTACCTGCCGCCTGACGTCACGGAGCGGATCACCGCGATCACCGAGGCCGTCACGGTGCCGGTGATTTTTCACGGGCACAACAACCTGGGCATGGCCGTCGCCAACTCGATCGCGGCGGCGGAGGCCGGAGCCGGGATCATCGACGCCTGCGCCAGGGGATTCGGAGCCGGGGCGGGCAACACCCAGCTTGAGGTCGTCGTGCCGGTGCTTGAGCGGCTGGGCTTCGTGACCGGCATCGACCTGTACGCGTTGCTCGACGCGGCCGACTTCGCCGAGCGTGAGCTGATGCCGGCCCCGCCGACCATTGACTCGGTCAGCCTGGTGAGCGGCCTGGCCGGTGTCTTCTCCGGCTTCAAGACGCCGGTGCTTGACATTGCTCGCCGCGAGGGAGTCGATCCTCGCGACATCTTCTTCGAGCTCGGCCGCAGGCAGGCGGTGGCCGGGCAGGAGGACCTGATCGTCGACGTCGCCCTGGAACTGCGGAGCGCCGCGCATGCCACTCGATGAGAGCCACCCGGCGGACCGGCGGCTGGCTGACCAGATTCCGAACCGCGCGGTGATCTGCGGCCTCGGGTACTGGCTGCCGCCGCTCGTGGTGACGAACGCCGACCTGTGCGCCAGGCTGGACACGACGGAGGAGTGGATTCGCACCAGGACGGGCATCCGCACCAGGCGGGTCGCCGAGGGGCTGACGACGGCCGACCTCGCGACGGAAGCTGGCGCGAGAGCGCTGAAGTCGGCCGGTGACCCCGAGGTCCAGGCGCTGATCCTGGCTACGACCACCCCGGACCGCGCCTGCCCGGCGACTGCTCCCGAGGTCGCGTCCCGGCTGGGGCTGACCGGCATAGCCGGCTTCGACGTCGCGGCGGTCTGCACAGGATTCCTCTACGCGCTGGCCACGGCCACCGGATTCATCGCCGCCGGACATGCGAACGGGGTGCTGGTGGTCGCCGCCGAGCGGTTCACCTCGCTGCTTGACCCGCTTGACCGGGCCACGGTCCCGATCTTCGGTGATGGCGCTGGTGCGACCGTGCTGCGCCGGGGAACGTCGGTGCAGGGTGCGGTCGGTCAGATCGTGCTCGGCAGCGACGGCGGGGACCGGAATCTCATCTGTGTCGAAAACGGCTATTTCCGGATGGAAGGGCGAGCGGTCTTCAGGCAGGCGGTCGAGCGAATGGCGCAGGCCGCCCGCGCCGCCGCCCAGCGGGCCGGCTGGGACCTGGCCGAGGTAGACCGGCTAGTCGTGCACCAGGCCAACGCGAGGCTAGCCGCCGCAGTGGCGTCCGACCTCGGGATCGAACCAGACAAGCACCTCCAGAACATCAGCGAGGTCGGCAACACCGCCGCCGCGTCCATACCTATTCTCCTGGCGCAGGCGGCGGCCAGCGGCGCCCTGGCACCTGGTCACCGGGTCCTGATAGCAGCCTTCGGCGGCGGCCTGACCTGGGGCGCCACGACAGTGATCTGGCCCGAGCTCGAGATGGTGCCGTAGCGGAGATGGTGCCGCAGCGCAGACGGTGCCGCAGGCAAGGAGACAGTGTGTACGAGGTACTTAAGGCGATTCTGGTCGATGAACTGCACTTACAGGGCGACGACGTGCGCCCGGACGCCGACCGGGAGGGAGCCGGCCTGGACTCGCTCGCCGTTGTCGAGCTGTCGATGATCTTGAGCAAGCGGCTGAGCATCGAGATCAGTGACGACGAGCTGATGCGAGTCCCCACTGTCGCCGACATCGCCCGGCTCATGGAGGAGCGCAGTCCCCGGCTTTGACCAGCGCAGCGATTTCGCCGGCGTCGCCAGTCCCCTATGTCACCAGCCGGACCGGCGCGGTCTCGTAACCCCAGATGAAATTCGATCGCTGGCGGCGCGGCGCCCGCCAGTTCGGCGTGATCGATGCGCTTCAGAAGCTGCTCGAACAGCACGGCGAGCTCTGCGATCGCGAACGACGAGCCAATGCAGAAATGAGCGCCTGCGGAGAGCGCGAGATGCCGGTTAGGCTCCCGGCCGATCTCGAACTGATCTGGATTCTCGAATACGGTTTCATCACGGTTAGCGGCTGGCAGCCAGATGGCAATCTTGTCGCCTTCGGCGATGTCCAGCTCGCCGATCTTCGCGTCTTTCGATGCGGTACGCAGCACATGCAGCACGGGGCTCGTGAACCGCAGGATCTCCTGTATTGCGGAGGGCATGAGCGCCGGGCTGGCGCGCAGGCGCTCCCACTGGTCAGGGAAGCTGATGAATGCGAGCAATCCCCCTACCGAGGAGTGCCGGGTCGTCTCGTTCCCGGCGGCGAGAAGGGCGTTGCAATTGAGAATGATCTCTTCGTCGGAGAACGGGACGCCATCTACTTCACCGTGAATCAGGGCGCTGACAATATCGTCTCCTGGATCGCTCCTGCGCAGTCTCACCAGGTGCTCGTAGTAGCTCAGGATCTCGCTGTTGGCCGCTATCTCTATTGCCCGGTCACCGCCGGCTCCGAACGAGGTCATGGTGAGCCCGAGCAGCTTCTCCCAGTCCTGCTGCGGTACCCCGAGCAGATCGCAGATCACCGAGACGGGAAGGCGGGCCGCCATCTGGACGGCGTCGCACTCCCCGGCGGCGACAGCGTTGTCGACAATTCGTGAGGAGGTCTGGCGGATAGTCGCCTCCAGCCGCCTGACCATTCGCGGGGTAAACGCGGAGCTGAAAACCCGGCGGATGGCGTCGTGCCGGGGAGGATCGCTGACGATCAGCACCCGGCCCGCCGCCTGGGCAGTCGGGCCGGGCGGAGAGTCCAGCCGCATTCCGCGAGAAGATACGAAGGTCTCGCTGTCCCGCAGCACGCTATTCGCGAGCGAGTGGCTCAGCACTGACCAGAAACCGTCGGCGGCCGGCCTGGCATTCCAGTAAACCGGTGCCCGGCTACGTAATTCTGCCCAGATAGTTTCGGCCTCGCCTGCCGAGTACAGCAATGGATCGGACAGGTCGGGCAGCTCCAGCGCCGGTTCGCCAGTCTTCTGATCAGGCATGTGGTAATTGTGCCGGGTTAAGCCACCTGATCCAAGGTACGGGCGGACAGTGTCCAATGGACAGGGGTGATTATCGCCGGTGTTCTGCTTATGCTCGCAGCATGATCTCGAGGAGAGGCGATGGTCTGCGACGACACGATCAGGCCGTTCCGGGTCGATATCCCGCAGGCGGAGATAGACGACCTGGTGAGTCGGCTGAGCCGCACCCGCTGGGCTAGCCAGCCGGCCGACTCCGGCTGGGAGTACGGCGTGCCGGTCGGCTATCTCCGCGATCTCGTCGAGTACTGGCGCACGTCGTACGACTGGCGCGAGGCCGAGGCCGAGCTGAATTCCTTCCCGCAGTTCATCACGAAGATCGACGGCACCAGCGTGCACTTCTTTCACATCCGGTCTCCCGAACCGGAAGCGCTGCCGCTGATCATTACGCACGGCTGGCCTGGATCGGTCGCCGAGTTCCTTGACATCATCGACCTGCTCAGCAATCCGTCGGCGCACGGCGGCAGCAGCGCCGACGCCTTTCACGTGGTGATTCCGTCAATTCCCGGATTCGGGCTATCCGGGCCTACTGGCGCGACCGGGTGGGGTGTGACGCGGGTCGCCTGCGCCTGGGCCGAGCTGATGAAGCGGCTTGGCTACGGCAGATACGGCGCTCAGGGCGGTGACTTCGGCTCGCTGATCTCCCGTCAGCTTGGCATCGAGGCACCTGAGCAGGTCGTAGGCGTGCACGTGAATTTCCTGCTGACCTTCCCTTCAGGGAATCCGGCCGAGATGGCCGCGCTCACGCAAGCTGAACTGGCGCGAGTCAGCCAGCTTGAGCTGTTCAACGCGGAGCTGTCCGGCTATGCCCGGGTGCAGACTGAGCGGCCGCATACGATCTCGCACGCGCTCGCGGACTCTCCGGCGGGCCAGCTCGCCTGGATCGTGGAGAAGTTCAAGGAATGGACCTACCGGGCGGCGGTCCCCGAAGACGCGGTGAGCCGTGATCGCATCCTCACCAATGTCATGCTCTACTGGCTGACCAATACGGCGGCGTCTTCGGCCCGGTTGTACAAGGATTCGGCGGAGACTTTCGGCCTGCCGCGAAAGCTGACCGTGCCGTTCGGAGTTGCGGTGCTCCCCGGCGAGCTGGCGCCGCCGATCCGGCGCTTCGCCGAGCGCACCAACCCGAACATCACCTCCTGGACCGAATTCGCGACCGGGGGGCACTTCGCGGCGCTGGAAGTGCCCGACCTTCTCGCCGGTGACATCCGGCAGTTCTTCCGCCCCTTGCGACGGCAGCCACGATGACGATCGAAGTCACGAAGGCAGGTCCCGCGACCTTGCTGTGCTTCCCCTATGCGGGTGCGGGCGCGGGATTTTTCCGGTCGTGGCGCCGCCGGGACCCGTCAGCGGTCGAAGTCATCCCGATCCAGCTTCCAGGCCGCGAGGAGCGATTCATCGAGTCCCTGTTCCGAGACGTCCACGAGGCGGTCGATGAACTCGCCGGTCCGGTGCTCGACAGCCTTGCCGGACGATCGCAGGTGGTGATCTTCGGTCACAGCCTCGGCGCGGTCCTGGCCTTCGAGATGGCGCATCGCATCCAGGCGGCAGGCAGTCCGGCGACCGGGCATCTCGTGGTAAGCGGCTCGCCAGGCCCGGCCGTCGTCCGGCCGGACCGGGCCACTGGCCTGCCGGACGAGGAATTCCTGACGCGGGTGCTCGAGTTCGCCGGGTACTCCCACCCTGCGCTCGCTGATCCGGCGATGCGTGAGCTGCTGCTGCCGTGCCTGCGAGCCGACGTGGAGATGCACGAGAACTACCGGCCGCCGGCGTCGCGCCCGGCACTGAGCATGCCGATCACCGCACTGCGCGGCGCGCAGGACCAGCTCGTCTCCAAGGCGGAACTGGAGGAGTGGGCGCAGGCCACCACCGGCGAATTCCGCATCGCTGAACTGCCCGGCGGCCATATGTACCTGGTCGACTCGGCGGCCGAGATTCTCGCGCTCGTCAGGCAACTGCCGCATGACTGACCTGGATCCAGCGCGGCCGCTGGCCACCGCTGCGGCGGAGGCTGCCCGGCTGTGCCACTCCGCAGCGTTCCGAATCGACCGCGCGCCTGCTGCGGAGGTGCTCGACCGCAATCTCGCGCACATCCTGGCAACACATCAGGCTCTCACCGGGCCCGGGCCGTCGCCTTTGTGGACCGACGAGGTCCCCGACGTCGCGGCTGGCCCGCTGGCCCGCCGCCGCCTGGCAGGCGAACTGCACCGCCCGCTTGCACCGGGTCGCTCGCCGCTTCGGGCTGTGCTCTTGCGGTACCTCGACGGCGATGCCGACCTTGTTCTCGTCGGGCACCGGGCCAGGATCGGGCGAGCACTGCTTGGATCGCTGGCCAGGTCGATCCAGCACGGGACCGACGTCGCGACGCCCGTCGGCGGATCGTGGGCTGACCTGGACGAACTGGCCGCAGTCAGCCGCGAGGCGGATCTGGCGCCGCTGGCCTGGGGACTGGGTGACCGCCACGACCCCGGCGCCGGGGTCTGGCCGTTCTCGGCGTCGCTGGCATCGAGCGTGCCGCTGGCTCAGGTGCATGCCGCCCTGGCAGGAGCTGTCGGCCTGGTACTCACCCGCTACCTGCAGGCAGGGTCGGCACTGGTGGGCACGGCGGTGCCCGCGCCGGAGGACCTTACGCGGACCGAGGCGCTGACGCTCGTTCCCGTGTGCATCGGCGGGCGGGTCACCGTCGGGCAGTACCTGACCCGGATAGCAGGCAGGCTGGCCCTGGCGGTGCCCTGGGGGCCGTCAGGCGAACCCGAGCTGCCCGAGGTGCTGCACGCCCAGGCGGGAGTCATCGTCGGGCGACGGACCGCAGACGCGTACGTGCCGCAGCTCGGCCCGCTGTATCCGCTGACGCTCGCGGCCGACCTCCTGCCCGGGGGGAATCTGGCTGGCGCGTGCTACTACCGCCGCGACTGGTTCGCCGAGGACACCATCGCGGGATTCGTCCGGTACGCACTCCATGCCACCAGGCAGCTGCTGGCCGGACCACCTAGTTCCCCCCTGGAGAAGATCGAACTGATTGACCGGGACGAGCAGCGCCGGATTGCCCGGCTCGGCCGCCCGCATCAGGCCGTCGATCCGCCAGCCGGCTGCGTGCACGACGCCTTCGCGGTCGTCGCCGCCAGGCATCCGGACCGGATCGCGGTCACGTGTGACGAAGGCTCGCTGACCTTCGGAGAGCTGCAGGAGCGCTCGGACAGGCTCGCGGCCAGCTTGCGGAGGCACGGCATTGCCGCCGGCTCGCGGGTTGGCCTGTGCCTGGAGCCATCCGCCGATCTGATCGCGGCCATGCTCGCCATTCTCAGGTCGGGGGCCGCCTACGTGCCGCTCCATCCGGGCTATCCGGCCGAGCGGATCAGCGCTGTCCTGCGCGACGCAGATGTTGCGATGCTGGTCGCCCTGCCCGGGATCGAGGTCGCCGACGTGCCAGTGGTGACCGTCGAAACCCTGCTCGCGGAAGACACCCTGCTCCCGGAAGACACCCTGCTCCCGGAAGGCAGAGGCGCCCCCGCCGATCCTGGCGGTGTCACGCCGGCCGATCCTGCCTACGTCATCTACACCTCGGGATCGACGGGCCGTCCGAAGGGCGTAGTGGTTCCGCACCGGAACGTGCTCGCGCTGATCGCGGCGACCGAGGGTCAGTTCCGGCTGTCCGCCGACGACGTCTGGTCCTTCTTCCATTCGCCGGCGTTCGACTTTTCCGTCTGGGAAATCTGGGGTTGCCTGCTCACGGGCGGGCGGCTCGTCGTGGTTCCTTACCTCACGGCTCGGTCTCCCCGTGTTTTCCATGAGCTGCTTTCCGGCACCGGGGTGACGGTCCTGAGCCAGACGCCTTCGGCGTTCACCCACCTGATCGACTACGACCACTCCCGGCCCGCGCCACTAGCCGTTCGCCTGGTGATCCTGGGCGGTGAGCCCCTCGATCCGCAGATCCTCCTTCGCTGGTTCGAGCAGCACCCTGACGACAGCTGCCAGGTTGTCAACATGTTCGGCATCACCGAGACGACCGTTCACGTCACGGCGCAGGCTGGCGACCAGGCGAGACGCGCTCACGAGGTCCCGCTCGGTCGGCACGCCGATTCCCGGCTGGCACATTTATGTCACTGATGAGCAAGGCCGCCTGCTTCCGCCCGGCGTACCGGGCGAGATCTGCGTCGGAGGCGCGGGCGTCGCCGACGGTTACCTCAACCGTCCCGCCCTGACCACAGAACGTTTCCCGGCCGATCCGTGCGCGCCGGGCCGGATGTATCGCAGCGGCGACCGAGGGCGGCTGCTCCCCGACGGGCGCCTTGAGCACCTTGGCCGCCTCGATGACCAGGTCAAGCTGCGCGGGTACCGGATCGAGCCGGCGGAAATAAAGGCGGCGCTGCTCGCCGATCCCGAGGTCACGGCTGCTGCGGTCATTTTCCGCCGTGGCCAGGATCCCGACAGTGCCCGGCTCGACGCGTACGTGGTTGCTGCGGACTGCGCGGGCACCGGTGGCTCTGGCGGGCTGGATGCCTCCAGCCAGGCGATCCGCCGGAGAGTCGCTCGAGTCCTGCCCGACTACATGGTGCCCGCATCGGTCACCGTCGTCGCGGCGCTGCCGCTCACCGTGAACGGAAAGCTCGACATCGAGCGCTTGCAAGCTTCCGCAGGGGTCGAGCCTGCCTCGCGGATCAGCTCGCCGCCAGCTAGCCCATCGCCAGGCACCGCGGCACCGGACGCCCAGCCCTCAAGCGGCGGAGCTGTCGAGGAGTCCGTCCTGGCGGCCTGGTCCTCGGTCTTGCAGACCTCAGTCGGACTCGACGATAATTTCTTCGACCTGGGCGGGAACTCGCTGATCGCGATCCGCTTGCTCAGCGTGATGGCCGAGTTCGGCCTCGCGGAGCTTTCGCCACGCGAGCCTCTACGTCAATCCCACCGTCCGAGGCCTCGCGGAAGTGCTGCGCCCGCACCCCTCGGGCCAGCCTCCGCGATCAGCATGACCGGCGACGACCGGGCCTGGACGACGACGTCACCTCGGTCGTTCGGACGACTCCATCGCAAGATCGCCATCGTCACTGGTGCCGCTCGGGGCATCGGCCGTGCGTGCGCTGTGGCTCTCGCCGCAGCGGGTGCCGACGTCGCCCTGATCGACATCGCGGCGGACATCGCGGGCTGCACGTACCCGCTCGGCACGGCGGCTCAGCTCACCACGACCAGCCAGCTGTGCCAGGAGCACGGCGTCGCCGTCGTGACCTGCCACGCCGACCTCCGCTCTGCCAGCGGCCTCGCGTCGGCGGTCGAGACGATCGTGGATCGTCTTGGCGGCGCCGACATCCTGGTTAACAACGCCGGCCTGGCCACCCCTGCCGGCCTGCCAGCTCACGAGCTGACCGAAGACCAGTGGCAGCTCATGATGGACGTCGACCTGACCGGCGCCTGGCGCATGATGCGCCTTGTCGTCCCGCAGATGCTGGATCGCCGGTCGGGAAGCGTGATCAACATCGCCTCGACCGCAGGCGTGGTCGGCTACCCGCACTTCGCGAACTACACGGCGGCCAAGCACGGGCTCGTCGGCCTCACCCGCGCCGCCGCGCTGGACTATGCCGCCTCCGGCGTCCGCGTCAACGCCCTGTGCCCGGGATCTGTCCGCGACGAGCCCGAGCTGGAGGGCCGGATGCTCGGCGGCATCGCTGACGCTCTCCAGCTCCCGGCTGACCGTCATGAGCAGGTCTTCATCGAGAGCCAGCCAACCCGTCGGCTAGTGTCCGCGTACGACGTCGCCAATGCCTGTCGCTGGCTCGCCTCGGACGACTCGCGCGGCGTCACCGGCAGCGTCATCACTGTCGATGGCGGGTACACCGCGCGCTGAAGCGGTGGACTGGCCAGCTCTAGGGACTGGCCAGCTCTAGGGATTGGCCAGCTCTAGGGATTGGCCAGCTCTAGGGATTGAGCGGTTTCAGCAGGGACCAGCTGCTGCCGTTCCAGAGCTGGGCCATCGTCAGGAAGTCGGCGTCTTGCCCGACGGCGACGCAGGCCGTCGGCGTGGCGCAGGACACCGACTCCAGCTTCCCTTGCTGGTCAGCGGTAGCGGTCAGGTGCCAGCTGGTGCCGTTCCAGTGTTCGGCCCGGTTGCCGAAGAACGGGCCCTGGGCAAAGCTCGCCACCATGATGCAATCGGTCGCGCTGGCGCAGGACAGGCTGGTCGGAGTGCGGCTCAGCTGGCTGGCCAGCGGCTGCCACACCGGGTTGACGGAACTCCAGTCCATCGTCTGGGCACCGTTCGCCGCGAGGCAGAAGGCGGCGGTCGGGCAGGACACCAGGCCACCGACCGGCACCGTCGGGTTGACGCCGAGGTCGGTGTCCTCGCTGACGCTCCAGGTACTGCCATTCCATTGCTCGATGACCTCGTGGAAGTCACAGTTGTCGTCCACGCAGCTTCCCGGCATGCGATAGCCGATCGCCATGCACAGGGCGGCCGCGCAGGAGACGCTGGTGAGAACCACCCGCTGGCTGTCGATGCCGATGTTCTCGGTCTTCCAGCCCGTGCCGTTCCACACCATCCTCGCGTTGGTGCCGACGGCCACGCAGTCGTCCTTGCTGGTGCAGGACAGCGCATCAAGAAGACCACCGTGCAGTGACGGGAGCGCTATCGGCAGCCAATCACTGCCATTCCATTCCTTGGCGGACGACTGGCCGGCGAGCATGCAGAATTTCGTCGTCGGGCAGGAGAAGGCGGGCGGGCCTCCGATCCCGTCTGGTCCGGCGACGAGGCTCCACTTGGTGCCGTTCCACTGCTCGTCGGGCGGCGGTGCCGAGATCGGGCCGCTGGTCGACAGGAGGGTCATGCAGGCGGTAGCCGTCGCGCAGGAGACCGCGTCGAGCTCATCGATCTTGACGACCCGTAGCGTCCGCCAGTTCTTGCCGTTCCACTGGCTGGCGTTACCCTCGAACGAGCCGCTGCCTACGGCCATGCAGTCGGTGCGGCTGCCGCACCACAGTGCGGACGTGCCGTTGCTCGCCGGCTTGATCGCGGACCAGGTGCTGCCATGCCAGGCCGCCGTCTTGGTAGCGGAGTTGGCCAGGCAGAAGGTGCGGCTCGGGCACGACAGGCCGACCGGAGCGGAGATGCCGGCCAGCCTGGCGTGGTGCCAGGAGTGGCCGTTCCAGCTGAGCGACCAGCCGGCCGCGATGCCGAGGCACAGCGCCGGACGCGGACACGCCAGCGCCCGGATGTTGAGGCTCGGGGCGCGGACGGGGTGCCATGCGGTGCCGTTCCAGGTCAGGGCGAATCGCTGCGGCCCGCCGGCCCCGCTGGCCGTGCCCACGGCCAGGCAGCTTGTGGAGCTGGTGCACGCCAGGTGGCTCAGCACCGCCGTATCGGTGTGGTCAGGCAGCGGCACCTGAACTGCCTTCCACGAGGTACCGCGCCACACCAGGGACGCCGAGGCGACCGTTCCGGCAATGGCGGCGCCAGCAGCCAGGCAGAATCGCCTGGCCGGACAGGCCACGCTCACCAGGGCGTCGTGTGTCGGTGCGGGCACGGCCTGCCAGGACGTCCCGTTCCAGTGCGCGATGGCAGAACTCTGGCCGACGGCCATGCAGCTGGTCCACGAACTGCAGTCCAGCGCGAAGACGTCGCCGGCGACGGGTAGCGTCAGCGATCGCCAGGAGACGCCATCCCAGGCGACGGAGACGGCATCGCCCTTGTCGAACCCAGCCGCCAGGCACCGGTCGGGCCCCGAGCACCAGACCGAGTCCAGGGTCAGATTGGCGGGCGGATTTGCCGTGGTCGCTGCCGTGGTCGCTGCCGTGGTCGCTGCCGCCGCAGGGCCGGTGAGGCTGAGCCCGCTCATCGCGACCGCAGCGGCGCCGGTCACTAAGGTCAGAGCTCTGGCCAGGGGTGATCCCGCTCTCCAGGTGATGCTTATGGCTCGCACGATCTCCCGCCCCTCCGACTGACTACTGGACTCGTGCTAGACGCGCTGACTGGCTACTAGGTTGACCGCGCGTAGCTGGTTCCCGCAAAGTTGCACTTATCGTGTCAATACTTGAATGGAGCTGCCGATGTCGGGATGCCGAAGCCTCGGACGCGCGACCGTCCGCCGGAGCGCGGCGATTGTCGTTGCCGGAGCGCTTGCTGCGGGGCTGTCATCGTGCCAGGCGCGGCACTCGGCCTCCGCGCCGCAGTCCGGTTCGCACGCCACGCAACGGCCATCCCCGCGCTCGCTGACAGTCCGGCTCGCCGACGGCCAACTCCGAGGCAAGACGGCCGGCGGTCTCGATGAATTCCTCGGCATCCCGTACGCCGCGCCGCCGGTCGGTCCGCTGCGCTGGCGGCCGCCCGAGCCGCCGGCTCCCTGGTCCGGCATCCGTGCGGCCACCGCTTCGGCCCGCATTGCCCGCAGTCGGCCGGGGTGTTCGGGAAGTCGAGCACCTCGGAGAACTGCCTCTTCCTGAACGTCTTCGCCCCCCGAGCTCAGCCGGCTGCGGGGCTGCCCGTCATGGTGTGGATCCACGGCGGCGCCTACACCAGCGGTGAGAGCAACGACTACGACCCGAGCGCCCTCGCCGCCAACGGCGTCATCGTCGTGACGATCAACTACCGGCTCGGTGCGCTCGGCTTTCTCGCTCATCCGGCGCTCGCGGATCACCCGGGCGGCCCGACCGGCGACTACGGGCTGATGGACCAGCAGGCGGCGCTGCGCTGGGTGCAGCACAACATCGGTACCTTCGGCGGCAATCCGCGTAACGTGACGGTCTTCGGCGAGTCGGCCGGCGGGCAGAGCGTGCTGCTGCAGCTCACCTCTCCAGGCTCGCGCGGCTTGTTCGCGAAGGCGATAGCGGAGAGCGGCGGGTATGCCCTCCCGCCAGTGCCGCTAGCCACTGCGGAGGCGACCGGCCGAGCCTTCGCGGCGAAGGCCGGCTGCGCGAGCCAGACCGCGAAGTGCCTGCGCAGCCTGCCGGTATCGACCATTCTCGCGGACCAGAATCAGTCGGAAGCCAGGGCCGACATCGACGGCCTGATGCTGACGCAGCCGATGAAGACCGCCTTCAGCAGCGGGGATTTCAGTCATGTGCCGGTGATCGACGGATCCAACCACGACGAATGGCGGTTGTTCGTCGCGCTGGCCACCTTCGAAGGCCATCCGGTGAAGGCAGCCAATTACCAGGCGATGATCGCTTCCACACTCCACGTGCCCAGCCAGATCGCCTCAGCTATCGCGGCCCAGTATCCGCTGAGCCAGTTCAAGAGCCCGGCGCTCGCGCTGAGCACGCTCGGCACCGACGCCATCTTCTCCTGCCCGACTCTCCTGCTGGATCAGTCCTTGTCGAAATACGTGCCGACGTACGCCTACGAGTTCAGCGACGAGAACGCCCCGGCCAATTACCCCAGCCCCGGCTTCCCGTACGGCGCGGCCCACGCGTCGGAGCTTCAGTACCTGTTCGGTCTGCCGAACTCCTCGCCCGGCAGCATGTCCGCGGCCCAGCGACAACTCGCGACCGCGATGCAGCAGGAGTGGACGAGCTTCGCCAAGTCCGGCGTGCCGTCAGCGACGGGAGCCCCAGCCTGGCCTCGCTTCAACGACGCGAGCCAGGCAATGCTGTCACTCGTGCCGCCCCGCCCGGTGCCGCTGAGCAGCTTCGCCACCGAGCACCGCTGCGGCTTCTGGTCCCTGGGCGGCGACTAGCGGGAGCGGTCCGGCCCTGACGACACTATGGTCCTACTTACTGCTGTCCTGATGACAGTAAGTTAGGACCATGGTGCTGTCGAATCGGCTGCCCCGCTGGACTCAGGCCGCGTGCGAGTCTGGCCTGGTGTCATAGACGCGTCCCGCCGGAGTAATCCAGGCGAAGGTCCCTGGCCTTGGCTGGGCCAGCTGCCACCGGGAATGTTGCTTGAGCTGATGGTGATAGCGGCAGAGCCCGCCAAGGTTGCACGCGCAGGTCTTGCCGCCTTGGTCGAACGGCACGGTATGGTCCAGGTCGCACCGTGAAGCAGGCTGACGGCAGGTCGGGAATCGGCAGGTCACGTCGCGGGCCGTGACGTACTCCGCTAGGCGGGACGAAGGCCGGTAGGCACCCGTGGCTTCGCTGTGAGCACAGCCGCCTCCCGCAGGGTCAGCGGCGGCAGCATCGGCCGCCGCCACCAGCGCCGCGCGATCGGCGGCAACCTTCGCGGCGGCCAGCACCTGAGCAAGTCTCGCCGGCAGGCTCAAGTCACCGGTGCTGGTCCGGGAGCTGGTCCGGGACCTCGTCCGGGTGCTGGTCCCCGTCCCGGTACTGGCTGCTGGTGACGGGGCGAGCTCGTCGCGCGCAAGTGTCACAGTGACACGCTTGATAAGCCCGCAGTAGTCGTCGTGGGCGGCGGCCCGATCGGGCGGTCCCGGTCCGGCCCGTGCGGATCGTCGCCGAATACCGCCGACGGCCAGCGCGCTTCCATCAGCCCCGGTCACGATGACTCGCCAGTCGACGGATGGGTCGCTGGCCGCCAGTTGTGCGAGGTAGCTGGCCTGTACTGGCGTAATGGCACCGAGACGGCCAAGGTAACCCGGCTCCGTGCCAGCTCCGGTCAGCGTGGACCATTGCACCCTCAGATCGAGCAACCCGCCGCCAGCGGGCAGCAAGTGTCCCATCGCGGCAGGCCCGGGACGGACGAAGGCATTGACCTCCGGCCACCAGGCAGGGGAGATGGGTGACGGCGGGTCGTCGGACGGGGCCTGATGCGGCGGCCGGTCGTCGGACGGGGAGTCTTCCCCGGGAGGGCAACCGTCGTCGGGCGGACCGTCAGGGGCGGGCGGAATGTAGGGCAACGTACCGAGCAGCAGTCCTAGGAACACCTTGGAGCGGAGCAGGTCAATGCCACCGCCAGCGCCTGACGCCTTGAGCGCCCGGGCAAGAGCCGTGATCCTGGCCATGGCGGCGGCAGCCCGAACGCCGGGCAGGCAGTAGCCAGCCAGGCCGGCCGTGCCTTCAGCGTCCGGATGCAACGTGACCCTGGCCCGCCGTTCGGCTTCTTCCCTTCGACGCTCAGCTCCTTGAGGGTCTTCGGCGATCACGGCGCGGCGCAACGCGCTCCGCAACTGTCCGAGGGTCTGTTCTCCGGCCCTGGGAAGCACCCGGGACTCGACGGCTCGCGCGGACTCCTCGTCGAGAACGGCGGTCGCTTCGGCGATCGCTCGCGCTCTGGAGAGATCGAGCTGTCCGGATCGCAACGCGCTCCCGGTCTCGGCCAGGCGCCATTCGAGCGTCACCGCCAAGTCGCTCCACCACGAAGCGCTGGCCTGTGACATCGTCAGTGCGAGCGAGACCTGACCGCAGGCGTCCGGAGATATCCGGGTCGGCCGGCCCTTCTCGTCGACTCCGATGCGAGCGTCGGCAGCCGCCGACCGAGCTGCGAGCTGTGCGACCGCAGCCAGCTCCCCGGCCTGCGCCCACGATGCCAGCCGTCGGTAAGAGGAAGCCAGCCCAGTCAGCGCGTGCTCGTCGGCGGTGCTCGCTGAGCTCTGCGCCAGCCATCCGGCCAGATCAGGGCTGGCAGGCAGCGACTCGGCCACCAAGCCGGTGAAAGAGGACAACGGCAAAACCTCGGACCGACCCCCGTCCACCGCCTCCAGGTACTCAGCGAAGTCGGCTTCAACCGGATCGGGCTCAGCCGGATCGGGCTCAGCCGGATCGGGCTCAGCCGGATCGGGCTCAGCCGGATCGGGCTCAGCCGGATCGGACTCCGGTGACACTGACGCGATCCGATCCGCACAGGCAGCACCCGCTGAGGTCCCCGGGTCGCTCACCGTGCGGTCGCAGACGGCGGCCAGCAGCGCGTCCAGGTCCAGGTCCCACGACCAGGACAGCCCGCCGCCAGCAGGCAGTGCAGCTACTTCGGGATCGTCTCCGGCCATAATCACCTCCCGACGCCAAAGGTCAGGTCAGCGTAAGCGATAAAACTAAGTTGCCACCTGGGTTATCTTCTTCGACCACCCTAGCGAGGACCACTGACAAAATCGTCTCCAGATCGAACGTGAATCGGAATATGATCAGTAACGCATCGATAACATTGGCGTCAGCAAGCCGCCAGGGCCGACCGGTGTAAACCGAGCAGCATCAACGTGCGTCCTTACGGGCGAAGACGCGACATTCGCAGATCTAGTGGATGGTGAGGCAGACCTATGCGACGGCGACCTCTGGCCGGGTTCACCTTGGCAGCTTCGGCGGCATTGCTCGTCGCTGTGCCGCAAGCCAGCTTCGGCGCCGTGAGTCCCGGCACTAGCTCGCCAGGCCAGACCATAGAAGTACCAGGTCTCGGCGCCCTCAGCACCGGTGGCTCGGTCGGCGTCCTTTCGGCGTCCTGCGGTTCGGCGGGGAACTGCGCGGTCGGCGGGTTCTACCGGGTCAAGTCCGGTCACCGCGAGGCGTTCATCGCCACCGAGCAGAGCGGCCGCTGGCAGTCTGCGACCGAGGTTCCCGGTACGGCAACGCTCAATGCGGGCGGCCAGGCCGAGGTCGAGTCCGTCTCGTGCGCCTCGGCCGGCAACTGCGCCGCCGGCGGCTACTATCAGCAAGCCTCGGGCCATCGGCAGGGGTTCGTCGTCAGCGAGAAGAGCGGTCACTGGGGTCCGGCGACCGACGTCCCCGGGCTCCACGCCCTCAACTTCGGCGGATCGGCCGAAGTGTCCTCGGTGTCCTGCCCGTCCTCGGGGAACTGCGCGGCCGGCGGCTCCTACACCGATCCCAACCCAGGCGTGCGCGCCTTCGTCGTGACCGAGAAGAACGGTCACTGGGGGACCGCGCGGAACGTGCCGCTGCCCGGCTCCGCCGATCAGGCCCACGAGTTCGGCGCAACGAACTCAATCTCCTGCGCGTCCGCCGGGAACTGCGCGGCCGGCGGAACCAACCTGTCGAGCCGCAACCTCTCCGCCTTCGTGGTCAGCGCGAAAAACGGCCGCTGGGGAGCCGCGCAGGACCTGATCGGCGAGGGCAACGTGCCGCCGACCGGGCAAGCTCAGGTCTTCTCGATCTCGTGCGCGTCGGCCGGCAACTGCGCGGCGGGCGGCTCCTATGCCAGCCGGTCCAGCCAACTGCAGGCGTTTGTCGCGAGCGAGAAGAACGGCCGCTGGAGCAAGGCCATCGAAGTGCCCGGCCTGGCCAAGCTCGGCGGCACGGCGCAGACCCTCTCGGTATCCTGCGCATCGACCGGGCAGTGCGCGGCTGGCGGCTTCGTCGAAGCCTCGCACCGCGCTTCGGGATTTGTGGTCAGCGAGAGGAACGGGCACTGGGGCACGGTCATTCGGGTGCCCGAGTCAGCAATCCTGAACAAGGGCGGATTCACCGAGATCCTGTCGGTGTCCTGCGCCGCACCCGGAAACTGCATCGCCGGCGGCACTTCGAAAGACCAGTCGTTCCACCGGCAGGCGATCGAGATCAGCGAGACCGGCGGCAAGTGGGGCAAGGCCGTCGAGGTCCCCGGTTCGGGCCTGCTGAACGCGGGCGGCGGCGCCGGGGTGACCTCGGTGTCGTGCGCCTCGGCGAGAAGCTGCGTCGTCGCCGGCACCTACCGTGACGCCTCGGGCAAGATCCAGGGCTTCGTCGCCACCCATTCCTAGAACGCGCGCCCCGGGCGGGGCCCCGCGCCAGTCCAGCACGCACAGCCATACCCGCCCCCCGCCGCCGGCGAGTACCTGTACGCCGCCCGCCGCCGGCGAGTAGCCGGGTCAGGGCTCCGTGATCATGAATGCTCGGCCCGGCAAGCCCTGCAGCGCGACCGTGCAGCGCTTCCGCGATCATCCCTTTCGCGCGGTCGTTGTGACCTTGCTGGGGTGGAGCACCCGGCCCGGGAGCGTCACCCACCCCGTCGTTGTGAGTTAGACGGTGCTATAGCACGGTCGTTGTGACTTTGTTGGGGGTGTCCAAGGGGCTTTCGGGGTCGGAATCACTCGAGTGCCGGCTCCGGGTGGGCGTGGCGTGGCCCCCGGCGGGCGTGGCGTGGCCCCGGCGTGGCGTGGTTCCGGGTGGGCGTGGCATGGTTCCGGGCGGGCATGGCGTGGTTCCGGGTGGGCGTGGCGTGGTTCCGGGCGGGCCGTGGCGAGCGGCTCGGCCCGGGCCGGGTCGCGCCGGGCCGAGCGGTCCGGTCTGGTCTGGTCTGGAGCGGCCGGGCTCTTTTCCGGCTCGCGGCCTTCGCGGTGATTAGCGAATTCTGCACCCCTTGAACCGGGTATCTGAGTAGCCGACGCTACGATGTCCGCACGGTTGCAGGCGGCGGCATAGCGGCAGGCACAGCGACCGACCTTGGCATGGGCTGGCACGCGAACAGGCGCGCAAGCAAGGCCGTTCTTGGTGAAAAAATCTCCATTTTCGCGGTCGGAGCGCCGCCAAGAGGGTGCTTGATTACGGTTCAGCCACAATGGGGCGCTGAAGTTGCGCGCCTAGCAAACGCGGTGAATCGTTACGTTGAAACTTTTAGCATTCCTAGTGCAAGGACAAGGGTTACTGGTGGGGCTGGATTCGCTGGAAGTCAGCGGTCTCGTGGTTGAAGGTCTCGTGGTTGAAGGTCTCGTGGTCAAGTTCGAGAGCCTGATCGCGCTCAACGATGTTTCACTGACCGCCGCGCCGCGCATGGTCACCGGGATCATCGGGCCGAATGGCGCGGGCAAGACCACGCTGCTCAACGCGATCTGCGGTTTCGTGAAGCCGCAGCTGGGCCAGGTCACCTTCGACGGCAAGGACCTGTCGAAAGTGCGTCCTGACCAGCTCGTCCGGCACGGCATCGCCCGCACTCTGCAATCGGTCGGCCTATTCAGCGGGCTCACCGTGGCCGAGAACGTCATGGTCGGCGCGGGCGTACGGTCTCGTGCCGGGTTCTGGTCGGCGCTGGCCGGCTTGCCGAGGTCCGACCGCGACGAGCAGGAGCTGCGCGCCCTGTCGCTCGCCGCGCTCGACCGGGTCGGCGCCGCCGACCTCGCCGACGAGCTGCCGGGCACGCTGCCGCACGGGTCGCGCAAGCGCGTGGCGCTGGCCAGGGCGCTAGTCGCCGAGCCCAGGATGCTGCTGCTCGACGAGCCCGCCAGCGGCCTGGCCGAAGACGAGCTGCCCGAGCTCGGCGAGCTGATCACCGAGATCGCCAAGGACGCGGGCGTCCTGGTGATCGAGCACCGGATGGACCTCATGATGTCGGTCTGCGACCACATCTTCGTGCTCGACTTCGGCGTGCTGATCGCGGAGGGGAACCCGGCGCAGGTGCAAGCCAACCCGCTGGTCACCGAGGCCTACCTGGGAGCGGTCCACGAGGCGCCCGGCCACGAGGCGCCCGGCCACGAGGCGCCCGGCCACGGGGAGCCCAGCCGCGAGGAGCCCGGCCATGAGTAGCCCAGCGACGCTGGTGGTGCGGGACGTGTCCGCCGGGTACGGCGCGGTTCAGGTGCTGCGCGGCGTCTCCGTGACCGCCCAGGCCGGCACGATCACCGCTGTCCTCGGCGCCAACGGAGCCGGCAAGACCACGCTGCTGCGCGCCATCGACGGCTCGATCAAGCCGACCCAGGGCCAGGTCACCCTGGACGACCCCACCCCGGACCACCTCACCCTGGGCGACCTCACCCTGGGCGACCCCACTCTGGGCAGCACTGTCCTCACCGGCAAGCGCCCCGAGGACGTCAGCCGAGCCGGCGTCGCCCACGTGCCCGAGGGCCAGGGCGTCATCACCGAGCTGACCGTCGCCGAGAACCTCCAGCTCGGGTTGCTGCTGCAGCCGCGCGGCCAGCGAGCCAAGGCGCTCGCCGGCCTCTACGACCGGTTCACGGTGCTCGCCGATCGCCGGAACAACGGCCGGCACGCTGTCGGGCGGTGAACGCCAGATGCTCGTGATCGCCCGCGCCCTCGCCACCGATCCCCGGGTGCTCCTGCTCGACGAGCCCTCGCTGGGCCTGGCCCCGAAGATCGTCCGCGCTGTGCTCGACCTGATCTCGCAGCTCAAGGAGGACACCCGCCTGACGATCATCCTCGTCGAGCAGAACGCGCGCAGCGCGCTGGCCATCGCCGACACCGGGGTCGTGCTGAACCTCGGCGCGGTCGTCGCCACCGCTCCGGCGGGCCAGCTCGCCGCCGACGAGGCCCTGCGGCGGCACTACCTCGGGTTCTAAGGAAAGACGGGTTCTAAGGGACAACATGACCGAATTCATCGAATTCACGCTCGAGGGGATCAGCGCCGGGCTGATCTACGCGGCGATCGCGCTGTCGCTGGTGCTGATCTGGCGCGGCACCCGGGTGCTGAATTACTCGCAGGGCGCGATGGCGATGCTGACCTCGTTCATCGCCCTGGAGATCGTCTACGCCACCGGCAACTACTGGCTCGCCTTCGTGATCGCGCTGGTCAGCGGGCTGGCCATCGGGGCGGCCGTCGAGCGCGTCGTCGTGCGCCAGGTGACCGGCAAGCCTCCGCTCAATGCCGTGATCGTCACCATCGGCTTGCTGATCGGCATCGAAGGACTAGCCGGGCATCCTCTTCGGCGGCAATAACCGCTCTTTTCCCTCGGCTTTCTCGGTAGGCGGACTGTCTTACCACTCAGTCGCTCTGGGAATCACGAGGAACGATATCTTCACCGGCGTAGCCGTCCTTCTGGCTGCCGGCCTGCTCGCGGTGATCTTCCGGTACACCTCGATCGGGCTGCGCTTGCGAGCGACCGCGTTCAACACGCAGGTGGCCAGGCTGCTCGGCGTGCGCGTCGGCCGGATGCTGACGCTCGGCTGGGCGCTGGCCGGACTGCTCGGCGCCCTGGCTGGCATGCTGGTCAGCCCGTCGACGCTGCTCAGCCCCAACAGCATGGACGCCATTTTCGTGCTCGGCTTTACCGCCGCCGTGATCGGCGGGCTGGAAAGTCCGGCGGGCGCGGTCGCCGGCGGCCTGATCCTCGGGGTCGTGCTCAGCTACGCGGGCGGCTACCTGGGCAGCGAGGTGGTCAACCTCTTCGGCCTGGCCGCGCTGCTGCTGGTGCTCATGCTGCGGCCCACCGGCCTGTTCGCCGCTTCCCCGGCAAGGCGGGTGTAGGCGATGACGATGACGCCGAACGCACAGCAGACCTCGGACCAGATCGACATCTCGGCCGCGTCGAGGGTCCTGCCCTGGCTGCGCAGGTCCACCTTGCGCTGGCACCTGACGGTCACGATCGCCGGCGCGGTCGTCGTGCTGCTGATCTCGCTGGCCATCGGCCAGTTCCGCGATTACCAGCTGGCCCAGGTGGCGGCGACCGTCGTCGCCGTGGCCGGCCTGACCGTGCTGATCGGCCTGAGCGGCCAGATCTCCATCGGCAACGGGGCCTTCATGGCCGTGGGTGGCTACACCGGTGCGCTGCTGTTCATGCACCTGCACTGGAACCTGATCCTGATCGTGATCGCCTCGACGATTGCCGCGGCGATCGTGGGCGCGATCTTCGGTGTCGCGGCCGCGCGGCTGCGCGGCCCGTACCTGGCCGGCGCCACGCTCATGCTGGCGGTCGCGCTGCCCTTTTTCGCCACCAGGTTCGAGAGCGTGCTCGGTGGTGACCAGGGCCTGGGCTTCTTTATCAGCGTGCCCGGTTTCCTCGGCGTGAGCTTCACGCTCACCCGCTGGCAGGCGTGGGTAACTTCCGGCTGGGCCCTGATCGCCCTCCTGCTGCTGGCCAACCTGGTGCGCAGCAAGATCGGCCGGTCCTGGCGGGCGGTGCGGGACGACGAGATCGCCGCCGCGCTCTCGGGCATCAACGTCGCCCGGCTCCAGATCCTGGCGTTCATCGTGAGCGCGGCATGCGCGGGTCTCGGCGGCGTGCTGCTGTCCATCTGGGCGGGCACGGTATCGGAGAGCCTGTTCACGCTGAACCTGTCCATCCTGCTGCTGACTGCCTGCGTGCTCGGCGGGCTCGGCAGCCTCGCGGGGGCGATCTGGGGCAGCGCGCTCCTGGTGCTGATCCCGACGTTCCTGGAGAACTTCGCGATCAGCCACAGCTTCGTGAGCCAGTCGACCAGCTCGGCGATCCCGATCCTCGCCTACGGCGTGGTGCTGATCGTCGTGATGCTGGTCTTCCCGCGCGGCATCCAGGGCGGAATCCGCAGGCTCTTCGGCCCAATGATGCAGATCGACCTCACCAAAAAGAAGGGAACACCATGATCAGATCGCATCCGGCGAAGCTCGCGGCTGTCGCCGGAATCGCTGCCCTGAGCCTGGCGGCTGCCGCGTGCAGCTCGTCCTCGTCGTCCTCTTCGGGCAGCGGCAATTCGGGTGGCAGCACGAAGCTCACCGCCTCGGCGCCCGGCATTACCCCGACGACGATCACGATCGGCAGCCACCAGCCGCTCACCGGTATCGCCGCCCCCGGCTACGACGAGATCGCGCCGGCGTTGAACGCCTACTTCCAGTACGTCAACGCGCACGGCGGCATCTACGGCCGCAAGATCGTCTACAAGTTCCTGAACGACCAGTACAACCCGTCGATCACCTCGACGGTCGTGCACCAGCTGATCCTGCAGGACGGCGTCTACGCGATCTTCAACGGCCTCGGCACGCCCACTCACCTGGCGGTCGCGCCGTTCATCAACAGCGAGAAGGTCCCCGACGTCTTCGTCGCCTCGGGCTGCGAGTGCTGGAACAACCCCTCTGGCCTGCCGGACACGTTCGGCTGGCAGCTCGACTACGTGCGCGAGGGCAAGATCCTCGGCGAGTACATCAAGACCCATTTCAAGGGCGACTCGGTCGGCGTCTTCTACCAGGACGACGAGTTCGGCCAGGATGGACTCAAGGGCCTGACCTACGAGATCAAGAACCAGATCGTGGCCAAGCAGAACTACGACCCGACCAACATCAAGATCGGCCCGCAGATTGCCGCGCTCAAGGCCGCGAACCCGAAGATCGTGGTCTCGTTCACCGTGCCGGCCTTCACCGCGATCATGAAGCTGACGATGCTCGGGCTGAAGTTCAACCCGCAGCTCGTCGTCAGCAACGTCGGCTCCGACCCGATCACCCTCGCCGGGCTGCTCGCCACGTTCGCCAAGAACAAGACGGCCGGCTTCGGTAACTCGCTGACCAACGGCATCATCACCGACAGCTACCTGCCGTCGACCCAGCAGACCTCGAACAGCTGGATCAAGCTCTTCAGCAAGATCCACCAGCAGTACCTGTCCAAGCTGCCGCTGGACGGCAACGTGCTGTACGGGCTGTCGGTCGGCTACACGTTCGTCCAGGCGATGTTCAAGGCCGGTCGTAACCCCACCAGGCAGGCCCTGATCGACGCGATCAACGGCGGGCTGCCGCAGGGCGACGTCTGTCGCGCCCTACGCCTACTCGGCCTCCGACCACAACGGCGTCACCGGCGCCTTCATGGCGAAGATCAGCAATGGCGAGGTTGTGCCGACCAGCGGGGTCTTCGTCACCGACGACACCCCTTCTGGCGCGATCACGAGCCTCACCAGCTCGCAGCCCCAGGCTCCGGCGAGCGGCATCCCGTCGCCGTAACAAGCCGCTTGGCTGGGCGCGGCCCGAGTCCGCGCCCAGCCAAGCGCTCCATAACCCGGAACCCGTATTGTCTCTCCCATGACCCACGAGGCCACTTCGGCGCGACCGTGGCGCAGTACACGGGCACGATTCCCGGACTGCTGCGGCACGCCGCGCAACGCGACCATTCAGCAGGCTGGGTGCGCACCGACGACCTGAGCCTCACCTTCGGCGAGGCCGCACGCCTGGTGGGCGGCATCGCCGAACTGCTGACCGAGTCCGGCCTCGGCCACGGCGATCTGGTGATGCTCACCGCCAGGACCACCCCCGAGTACCTGCTCAGCTGGCTGGCGCTCGCCTCGATCGGCGCCGTGACGGTGCCGGTCAACCCCGCGAGCAGCCCGGCCGAGTTCACCGGGCTGATGAGCCAGGTGGCAGCCCGTCGCGATCCTGACCGACCCCGACCTCGAACCGGTGATCAGGGGCGCGATGGCGGAGGCTGCGGATGGCGGCCGACAAGTGCGAGCCGTTCACAATGTAAAGAAGTTTCTGGGTGAAGATTCCGCCCTGCCGAGTCCGCTGGCCCGCTTGACGCGGCGCTGCCTGATGTTGGCGTGCGGCCTGGCGATCTGGCGGTCCTCATCCCGACCTCGGGGACGACCGGGCGGTCCAAGCTGGTCATGCAGACCCACCAGGCCTACGCGATGGCGGGCGAGGGTTTCCCGTTCTGGATGGGTCTCGATTCGCGGGACCGGCTGATGACCTCGCTGCCGTTGTTCCACATCAACGCGCCGATCTACTCCGTGCTCGGGTCGCTGGTGTGCGGGGCCGGGCTCGTGCTGCTGCCTCGATTTTCTGCGAGCGGCTTTCTTGACGCGGCGCGGCGGCACGGGGCCACCGAGTTCAACGCGATCGGGGCGATGCTGGAGATCTTGATGCGCCAGCCCGAGCGGCCCGACGACGCCGACAACCCGCTGCGGCGGTGCTACGCCGGCCCGGCGCCCGAGCGGGACCGGCAGCTGGAGATCGAGCGCCGGTTCGGGATCGAGATCGTCGTCGGCTACGCGATGTCGGAGTCCCCGTACGGGCTGATCTGGCCGCACGGCACCCGCCCCTACGGCACCCTCGGCGCGGTCCGCCAGCACCCGTATCTCGGCACGATCAACGAGGCGAAGGTGCTCGCCGTCGAGGGACGACCTCGACGCGCCGCCCGCTGCGACGACCCACGGAGCACGCGCGCTTGGTCCGGGGGAGACCGGCGAGATCCTGCTCCGCAACCCGGTGATCACGCCGGGGTATCTCGGCATGCCGGAGGAAACGGCCGCCGTGCTCACGGACGACGGCTGGCTGCGGACCGGAGACCTGGTGACGGTCAATGCCGACGGGACCTATACGTTCGTCAGCCGGCGCAAGGAAGTGCTGCGCGGCGCGGGGAGAACCTGTCACCGCTCGAGGTCGAGGAAGTGCTCGACAGTCACCCGGCGGTCGTCGAGTCGGCCGTCGTGGGAGTCGAGTCCGACCTGACCGAGGAAGAGATCAAGGCGTTCGTCGTCGTCACGCCCGGTGCCGAGCTTGACCTGCGCGAACTGCGGGAGTACGCCGCGCAGCGGCTGACGGCGTTCAAGGTGCCGAGGTTCTGGCAGGTGATCGGCGAGCTGCCGAGGACGCCGACGGCCCGGCTCGCCAAGCACCGGCTGCCGGCGGGCCGCAGCCCGGCGACTACGACGCCGACGCCGACCGGTAACCCGGTCAGCGTCGGCGGGGCTTGGCGGACGGGCGTTTCAGATCCGGTAGAACAGGTTGAGGAAGCGGTCGACCAGGGCGGTGTCGCCCTTTGCGGTGCCGCCGTTGATCCGGCCGAAAGCGGTGAGGACTAGGCCGGCCGGGTCGAATTCGATGCTCGCCGGCAGGTCGCTGATGTCACCGGGCTCGTAGCTCATGCCGTTCTCGTCGACGGTGACCCGGGTGTCGCCGCCGTTGCGGCCGCTGACCGTGATCCCGATCGTGAACGACGTCCGGTCGGCGTCGGGGTGAACCGTGGACTGCCAGATGATGAACATAAAGGGGACCAGCAGGTCGGCCGCCTCCGAGTCGAGCGCGTGTGCCTTGCCGGAGCCCTCGACGATGTCCCAGGTGTGCACGCCGAAGTCCATGAGCTGGCCAGCGCCGTAGATAAAGGCGGGTACCGGGCCCATGTAGAAGTGCGGGACGATCATCGACGTCCACTCTTCTTCGCTGAGCGGCTCCAGAATGCCCATCATCTTGTCGAAGTCGGCGCGGACGCGCGTCATCATGTCCTGCTGTGACAGGCTCCTGAAGGCTCGTGCCTCGCCGCCCGCGCGCTCGTGCATGCCGAGCAGGCCGTACGCGTTCTCCGCGCTGGCGCCTGACGTGGCGACCTCGAAGGCCTTGAAGTAGCCCTCCATGGTGTCGACGAGGTGTCCGATGACATCCCTGACTTCCCAGTCTTCGCAGGCAGTCTTGCTTTCCCAGGCGTCGGGCTGCTCGGCCAGCGTGAACATCTGGCTGGCCTGGTCCCGAACGACGCGCAGGATAGTGGGCTTGCCCTCGAACGTCATTGCGTTCCACTCGCTCATGCGGTTCCCCTTCGCGATGCGTCAAGACGCTGCCGCGAAGCGGATGCGAACGCGGCAGCGTCGATCGAGGTGATGTGAAAAAAGTTCGTCCCGGGCGTCAGCGGGCCTACTGCTGGTCGTACGGCGCCGGGATGCGCACGCTTGTTACCTCAGCGCACAAGTGGCCCGCCTGTCAATCCCTGACGTGGTTGACTGTCAAGCTTTCGGAATTGCCGTCAGTGGCTGGCGACGGCGAGCCGGGCGAGGGCCTCGCCGTACCGGACGGCGACGAGCTGAGCGATCGCCGGGTGCGCGCCGAGCGGGGGGGCGCAGGGCGCGTCGATGGCCGAGCTGAGCCTGGTCAGCTCCGCCGGGTCGGTCTCCGGCCCGATCAGGCAGGGCGCGATCGCCGGGCGTGAGGCCCCGGCTTCCCTCAGCCGTTCGAGCGCGGACCTGACGCTCGTCGGGTCGTCGATGGAGGCGGGGACGACGGGCACGGCGAGCCTGGCCGCCAGCAGCACCGCCGTGACCCCGGCGTCGCTCACCGCCTGCGGACCGCGGTCGGCGATGAGCAGCACGCCGTCGGCTCCGGCTGCGATGTTCAGACCACGGGCACGGCTGGCTCTGGCCAGGCCGACTTCGGAGAGCCGGTCGTGCAGGGCGCCCGCGAGCAGCGGGTGCGGCCCGAGGTGCGTGGCCAGCATGGCAGGCGCCGACGCCCGCGACATGATGTCGG
Organism: uncultured Actinomycetota bacterium; assembly: GCA_963737865.1. Lineage (GTDB taxonomy): Bacteria > Actinomycetota > Actinomycetes > Streptosporangiales > Streptosporangiaceae > Chersky-822. The sequence continues at coordinate 223,086 of CAVTUG010000005.1, forward strand.
CCGAGCTGCCGGTCGAGGTGGGGATGGGTGCAGGCGAGCAGCGGCACGACCACGGCCTGCGGTGCGGCCTGGCCGTTGGTCTCGTGGTCCCAGGTCAGCGCGGCGGCGAGGCCGTCGGTGCGGCTGGCCAGGTAGCCGATTCTGATCTCGGCGCCTGCGACGGACTCGGCGGCGGCCTCGGCGATCTGCTCGGCCAGGTCGGGGTCGAACTGGCTGACGCGAGGCGGCTCGGCCCCGGGTACGGCCAGCACGAGCGCAGGCGCGTCGGACGCGACGCTAATCCGGTGCATGCTGCGATGCCGACCAACCCGGCGAACCGTGGTGGTCCTGCGGGGTAGGCTCAGCCCAGCGCCATCCGGCTGAGCAGGCCGTCGCTGGGGGAGCGGTGCCGCGTGCGGGTTCAGATCACTCACGCTGACGTATCGTAATGCCCGCGCTTCGCACTCGTCGTCATTTCGAGATGTTCGCACCGATACGTCGGTGTCAGGGCGATTAGTGACACGCAAGAGCCGGGTCAGTCGCAGGCCAGTTTGCGGGTCAGTTTGCGGGCAAGTGGCGGGTCAGTCGCTTCTGAGCATGCTCTGGTAGACCGAGATCAGCGCGGATTTCTGCTGCTCAGAGAGTCGGCTGTCACTCGTGATGGCATTTTGGACGGCCTGCGGGTCGGGTCTGGCCTCCCCGGTTTCCTCTTCGCCGTGGTGCAGCAGCCCGGCCTGTGTGAGCAACGTCTCAGCCGACACGTTCAGCGCGTCGGCGATGAGCTTGATGACCCGCATGGACGGCTGATGGAGGCCGCGCTCGATCTGGCTCAGATACGGATTGGACAGCCTGGTCTTCTCCGCGAGCTGGCGCAGCGAGAGGTTGGCCTGCTGCCGCCTGTTGCGGATGAAGCCGCCGAGCGCTTCCATCTGGGCATCCCAGGGTTCTTTCACGGTGCTTCCTCGCGGGTGCTTCCTCGCGTGTCGCGGGGCCGGGGGATTCGGGCGATGACCTGACCTGGCCGGTGGTCGTCGTCAGGTCTGTCCGGATGGGATAGTCGAGATGGTAGCGCGCGGGCGCGGCCGGCAATATAGCTGCTCAGGCCGCGCCCAGCGTCGTCTCGCGGTGCGCAGGTCTCGCCGGCGAACCCCGGCTAGTGGCTGCGTCCGCTCTGTCGCTACTTGTCCGTTGACTTGGGACGCGGCTTGCTCGCGGCCGAGCTCGAACCAGAAGCCGTGGACCGGGAACTGGGCTTGGCCTGCGGTCCGGTCTTGCTGCCTGCCCCGCCGCCCGTGGTACCGCCGTTTGGCTTGCTGCCGCCCGGCTTGTCTGCGCCGTCCTTGGCCTTGTCGCTCTTGACGGTCACCTGGCTGACCTTGGTGGTCGTCCCGCTGCCAGTCTTTCCGGTGCCGGTCGTCCCGGACTCGTCGTCTGGAGCTCGCCGAGCTGAGACAGCCTGCTGGCGGCCTGCTGTGCCAGCGGGCTGGCGACATGCCGCACTTGGCTGACGACCGAGCGCTGCATCGACCTGGCGTGCCCCGCGAACTGCTGCGCGGACGATTTGACCTGGTCAGGACTGGGCACTCTGGACTGGAGCTGGTTCGGTAGCCGCGCGTGCAGCTTAGAAGCCAGCTCGGGTGCCCGCTGCCGGAGCTGTGACTGCCCTGGCACGGATGACATCTGCGGTTTGGGCAAGTTGGCCAGGTGTGGCCGAATCTGCTGGGCGGCTGAAGTCATCTGCCTGACAGTCTTCTGCGCCCGCTGCTGGCTCTTGCGGGCGGCGGCCATGACCTGGCTCTGCAGCTCCTGACCGGCTGCACGATGGTCGTTCATCGGGATCCTCCCTATCATGTGATACAGCTAACTATAGTTAGCAGCGAACGCATATGTCAAGCGGGCCTGGTAGAGCCGTCATGGCCAGGCGCACGGAGCTCGACAGTCGCCCCGACTTGCCGCTTGGCCGGTACGGGATTGCCCCAGCCCGGCACCTATCGCGCGTGCCGCCGGACCGGCGGGGCGGGGCGGAGGAGTTCCGGGGTGGGGCTTTAGGTTTGGCCTCGGGCTTTTACTAGGCCGGTTTCGTAGGCGAAGACGACGGCCTGGACGCGGTCGCGCAGGCCGAGTTTGGCAAGGACGCGGCCGACGTGGGTTTTGACTGTTGCTTCTGGAGACGTACAGGCGCTCGCCGATCTCGGTGTTGGACAGGCCCTGGGCGATCAGCGCGAGGACTTCGCGTTCGCGGGCGGTCAGGCCGCTGAGGTCGGGCTCGGCTGCTTCGGTGCCGGTCGGCAGCATCGGGGCGAAGCGGTCGATCAGGCGGCGGGTGGTGGACGGTGCTACGACCGCGTCGCCGGAGTGCACCGCCCTGATGCCGAACAGCAGCTCTTCCGGCGGCACGTCCTTGAGCAGGAACCCGCTGGCACCCGCCTTCAGCGCAGCGAACGCGTACTCGTCCAGGTCGAACGTGGTCAGCATGAGCACCCTGGGCCGGTCACCCGCCTGGCAGATGCGCCTGCTCGCCTCGATCCCGTCCAGGCGGGGCATCCGGACGTCCATGACGACCACGTCGACCGCCGTGCGGCGGAGGGTCTCGACGGCCACGAGGCCGTCGCTGGCCTCGGCGACGACGGTCATGTCCGCCTGGGCGTCGAGCACCATGCGGAAGCCTGTCCGCACCAGTTCCTGGTCGTCGACCAGCATGATCCGGATGCTCACGCGACCCCTGCGATCCGGCTGGCGGTGGCGTCGGCGACCGGTTCGCCTTCATCGGGCATCCCGCTGCCTGCGACCACGTATCCGCCGACGGCGGCGGCGCCGACCGGAAGCCGCGCCTCGACGCGGAATCCGCCGCCCGGCTTCGGGCCTGCTCGCACCACGCCCCCGTACAGCTCGGCCCGCTCGGTCATGCCGGTCAGGCCGTGCCCGGCGCCGTCGCAGGGCGCGGCCGCGCCGATGCCGCTGTCGGTGACGGTCAGCTCGATGGCGCCGCTGGTGTAACGGAGCAGCACGTCCGCCCTGGCCGCGAGGCCCGCGTGCTTGCGGGTGTTCGTCAGCGACTCCTGGATGATCCGGTACGCGGTGAGCGCGGTGCCGGCCGCGAGCGGGACCGGGTGGCCTTCGACCGTGCAGGTGACCGGCAGTCCTGCGGCCCGGGTCTGGTCGAGCAGGTCGTTGAGCTGGGCCAGGCCCGGCATCGGGGCCAGGGTGGCCGAAGCCTGGTCGCCGGGCTCGGTGTCGTTCGCCCGGCGCAGCACGCCGAGCAGCGCCCGCATCTCCGCGAGCGCCTGCCTGCCGGTCGCGGAGATCGCGGCCAGCGCTTCCCTGGCCCGGCCAGGGTCGGTCCCGAGCGCGTAGGCGGCGCCGTCCGCCTGCACCACCATCACGCTGACGTTATGTGCGACGACGTCGTGCAGCTCGCGGGCGATCCTGGCCCGCTCGGCCGCTGCGGCGATCTTGACGTTGGCGTCGCGCTCGCGTTCCAGCCGCTCGGCTCGCTCTTCCAGGCTCGCGTAGTAGGCACGCCGGTACCTGGCCGAGTCGCCAAGCACCCACGCGATCAGCGTTGGCCCCGCGAAGATCACCAGGAGGATCGCGAGCCAGTCCGGCGTGCTGATAGCGGGCCTTGGCGCGCCCAGCCTGGCAACTTCGGCTGCGGAGCCGAGCAGGCTCACTGCGAGGCCGACCACCGAGTTGCGCCGCGTCGAGTAGGCGGCGAGCGCGTAGAGCAAGATCACGATCGACACGTCGGACACGACAGGCTGGATATTGGCGAGGATCTGGAACGCCCCGAGGGTGGCAGCGAAGGCAAAGGCGCCGACCGGGTGAGTGCGCCGTTCCATGATCGGCGCCGCGAGCAGCAGCGCGAAAAACGCGAGCAACGGCTGCCCGAGCGGCAGGGTGTGCGCTACGCCGAGCAGCGCCAGCGGAAATGCGATGACGGCATCGGTGCACCTGGGGTGGCGACGCAGCCACGCGTACAGCGCTGACACGCCACCAGGCTAGCCGCGATCGGCCAGCAGGGCGTCCACCTGCGGTCCCAGCCCGATGTCAGCCAAACGGATGACACCGAACGAAGGACAGCCGACGCCGAAAGAAGGACACGGCGCTGACAGGTCGGCCGGCGCGGCAGCGACTCGCGCGGACCGACGATTGGCCCATGGCAGCAAAGACGATTGACCAGCCCGGTCATCCCATCCGGGTCCGGGGCCTGCGCAAGCAGTACAAGGGCAGGACCGCGGTGGACGGCATCGACCTGGACATCGAGCGCGGTGAGATCTTCGCGCTCCTCGGCCCGAATGGCGCGGGCAAGACCACCACGGTCGAAATCCTCGAAGGACGCCGGCGCCGGGACGCTGGTGAGGTGACGGTGCTCGGCACCGACCCGGCCGGCAGCGACCGGGCCTGGCGGGCGCGGATCGGCATCGTGCCCCAGTCGGACTGGGCCACCGGTGAACTCACCGTCCGCGAGATGATCGCCCAGTACAGCGCTTACTACCCGCATCCACGCGGGGTCGACGAGGTGCTCGCGGCGGTCGGACTGACCGAGCAGGCGGGCACCAGGCTCCGGCGGCTCTCCGGCGGCCAGCGCCGTCGCGCCGACGTAGGGATCGGCGTCGTGGGACGCCCGGAGGTGCTCTTCCTCGACGAGCCGACGACCGGCTTCGACCCGCAGGCGCGCCACCAGTTCTGGGAGATGATCAGAGATCTCTCCTGCGACGGCACCACGATCCTGCTCACTACCCACTATCTGGACGAGGCCGAGGCGCTGGCCAGCCGGGTCGGGGTGCTGGCCGCAGGCCGGATCGCTGCGCTCGGCACGCCGGCCGATCTTGGCGGGACCGACAACGCGGCCACGGTCAGCTGGCAAGCCGAGGACGGCGTGCGCTCAGTGAAGACAGCCGAGCCGACACAATTCGTTCTCACCCTTGCGCAGGGCACTGGCGGGGAGATCCCTGGACTTCGGGTCACCAGGCCATCGCTCGAAGACAGGTATCTGGAGCTCATCGCGGCGGCCGACGCTGACGATGCTGAGCAGGCTGGAGACAAGAAATGATCGCCACTGCCGAGTCGGCTAAAGGGGCGCGGCGCCGGCGCGCGGACGAGCGGCTGCCGTCGCTGCCCAGGGAGGCTGCTGTCCGCGGCCTGATCGAGCTGAAGCTCTTTTTCCGGCAGCGGGAGTCCGTGATCTTCACGTTCGCGCTGCCGATCATCTTGCTGCTGCTCTTCGGACAGATCTTCCACGGCCAGGTCGGCCGGACTGGAGTGGACTTCCGGCAGTACTTCATCGCCGGGATCATCGCCAGCGGCCTGATGTCGGCCACGTTCGTCAATCTCGGCGTCAGCATCGCGGCCGATCGTGACGACGGCACGCTGGCGCGGCTGGCCGGGACGCCACTGTCGCCGATGGGCTACTTCGCCGGCAAGGCGATCCTCGCGTTCACGGTCTGCCTGCTCGAAGTTATCGCGCTGCTCACGGCCGGCCTGCTGCTGCTCGGCTTGCACCTGCCGGCCTCGCCGGGCCGCTGGTTCACCCTGGCCTGGGTACTCGCAGGTGGCGCGGCGACCTGCTCGATGCTCGGCATCGCGCTGAGCTGCCTGGTCAAGGCGACGACTCGCAGTGCTGTCGCGGTAATGAACCTGCCGTACCTGGTGCTGTCGTTCATCTCCGGGGTCTACTTCGTCTTCAGCAAGCTTCCGGCCGGATTGCAGCAGGTAGCCGCCCTCTTCCCGCTGAAATGGATCTGCCAGGGCCTGCGCTCGGCGTTCCTCCCCGACACGCTGCTCGCGGCCGAGCCCGCCCACAGCTGGGAACACGGCCGGATCGCACTGGTGCTCGGGGTCTGGTTCGTCGCAAGCTTGGTCATATGCGTCAGAACGTTCCGCTGGCAGGAGGCGGACCGGCGGTGAGCTGCCCAGCCCAGTCCGAGCCAGCCCAGTCCGAGCCAGCCCAGTCCGAGCCAGCCCAGTCCGAGCCAGCCCAGTCCGAGCCAGCCCAGTCCGAGCCGACGGTCCAGGCCGATGCCTGGACCGTCGGCGAACGGCGCTGGGATCTCTACTTCGGCGTGGTCTTCGCGGCGACCCTCGGGATTACCTTGGTAGCGGGACCCGGCCGCGAGATCGACCGCCTGCTCGGCGGCGCGGCCCTGCTCGCGATGGTGCCCTGGTACCTGCTGGCCGGGCGGCGTGCCATGTACGGGGACCACGAACTGGCCTGGTGCGGGACGATCTACCTGGCCGGCCTGGTGCCGCTGCTGGTAATAGCCCAGAGCCTGGCCGGCTCGAACACCTTCATCCTGCTCGCGCTATGCCCGCAGTGCTTCATGATCGTGCCGTTCCGCCGGGCGGTGACAGCGGTCGTCGTGCTGAGCCTGACCCAGCCGCTCGTCGGGCTCGCGCAGCAGCAGCCTGCCGCCGAGGTGGAGAGCCTCGCCGGGATCGCGGTGGCCGGCATCGCGTTCTCGGTCGCGTTCGGCACCTGGATCATGCGGATCATCAGCCAGAGCACCGAGCGAGCCGAGCTGATCGCCCAGCTCGAGCGGACCAGGACCGAGCTGGCGCAGGTCAGCCGGGAGGCGGGCGTGCTCGCCGAGCGGGACCGGCTGGCCAGCGAGATCCACGACACGATCGCCCAGGGGTTCAGCAGCATCGTGATGCTGGTGCAGGCGGCCGACTCGCTGCTGGAGTCCGACCCGGCGCAGGCCAGGCGCCAGCTCGGCCTGATCGGGCGTACAGCCAGGGAGAACCTGGCGGAGGCGCGGGCGCTGGTGGCCGGGCTCGCGCCGGCCGCGCTCAGCTCAGCGACCCTGGCCGACGCGCTGGCCAGGCTGACCGAGGGAATCGGCCAGGAGCTAGGCATCGAAACATCCTTCAGTTTGAAAGGTCCGCCCAGGCCCCTGCACACCAGCACCGAGGTAGTGCTGCTCAGGGTCTGTCAGGAGGCGCTGTCGAACGTGCGCAAGCACGCCAAGGCCGACGCTGTCCACGTGGTACTCAGCCTGGGCGACGCCGAGGCCCGGCTCGAAGTCCGCGACAACGGAATCGGGTTCGACCCTGGGCTGGCTGACACTGGGCTGGCTGACACTGGGCTGGCCGACACTGGGCTGGCAGCGCGGGGGTACGGGCTGCGCGGGATGCGAGCTAGGGTCGCCGATGCGGGCGGGACCCTGGAGGTCACGAGCGCTCTGGGCGAGGGCACGGCGGTCAGCGTGGAGGTACCGTGAGCGAGCACCCGATCAGGCTGCTGCTCGCCGACGACCACCCGGTCGTGCGCGAGGGGCTGCGCGGCATGCTCGCCGCCGAGCCTGACCTGGAGGTAGTGGGCGAGGCTGGTTCTGGCACCGAGGCGGTGACGCTGGCGTTCCGCGTCCGGCCTGACGTGATCTTGATGGACCTGCGGATGCCAGACGGCGACGGTGTGACCGCGATCGCGCGGCTGGCTGAGCAAGGCTGGCCGGGGCGGGTCATCGTGCTGACGACCTACGACACCGACGCCGACATCCTGCGGGCCGTGGAAGCCGGCGCCAGCGGCTACCTGCTCAAGGACACCCCGAGGGCCGACCTCATCGCGGCGATCAAGGCGGCGGCCCGGGGTGAGACCGTGCTGGCGCCGGTCGTGGCCAGCCGGCTGGTGACGCGGATGCGTGACAAGGCCGCTCGGCCGGCGCTTCCCGAGGTGCTGTCGGCAAGGGAGACCGAGGTGCTGGCGCTGGTCGCCCGTGGCCTCACCAACGGCCAGATCGGCCGCGCCTTGTTCGTCAGCGAGACGACCGTGAAGACGCACCTGATGCGGGCCTGCGGCAAGCTCGGGGTGACTGGCCGCACGGCGGCGGTGACCCGGGCCATGGCGATCGGCGCGCTGCCGTCACCGGGCGGCCGGACTGAGTAGCCGATAGGCCAGTGCCGCCCGGGCCAGTGCCGCCCGGGCCAGTGCCGCTCAGGCCAGTGCCGCCCGGGCCAGTGCCGCCCGGGCCAGCCGGTCGCGGTTCATGCCGTTGATGTCGGCTCCGGACCGGAACTGCTCGATCACGGTCGCACCTGATCGTGGTTGCTGGGCGCCCGCTCGTTGGCGGGCTCGCAGCCGCGAGGTCCGGGTGAGGCCGCGCCGGCCTTGAGTTCACGACAGCAAGGCCCTACTTACTGCTGTCGGGCGCCGGGATGCGACAGCACCATGGTCCTACTTGCTGCTGTCCCGACGACGGTAAGTAGGACCATGGTGCTGTTGGATTCGGGGGTGGTCGGGGGCGTGGCCCGCTTTGCTGCTGTTGGATTCGGGGGTGGCCGGGGGGCGTGGCCCGCTCTGCTGCTGTTGGTTTCAGGGTGGCTGGGGGCGTGGCCCGCTTTGGTGTTGTTGGATTCGGGGGTGGTCGGGGGCGTGGCCCGCTTTGGTGCTGTTGGATTCAGGGCTGGCCGGGGGCGTGGCCTGCTTTGGTGCTGTTGGTCCAGCGATCGCCCGGGTGGGCTCGGGGTTCGCCAGTGCGTCGCCTGGCCGTGGGGTGTTTCTGCTGCTGATCGGGCTGGGCCGGGGGCGCAAACTACGCTCAGGTGACGTGCGTTGATCTCCTGCATGTCGATGGGTCATCATGCTGTCACTTCGAGCCGATCACGGTTAGCCTCGCTGTAACGGTCCTGTCACGAAGGACCGGTCCGGCGTGATCGTGTCGACGGACGAAAGAGCCGGGCACCGCCGCGCCGGACGCTGTTGGGGAGGCAATTAAGCTATTTTCGTGATCGGAATACTAGATTTAGTGCCTCGGCCGCATTGAACCGGAGGGACCGTTTCAGATGACTGACGAGCATGCGCACCACTCTCACCAGCACGACCCGACGTTCTACCGGTCACCGCGCGACGCGGCGGCCGGGCCGCCGGAGAAGGTCGCCTATGTGGCCGCGTTCTCCCGGCCAGCGGACAAGCCCGACGCGATCGCGGTGCTCGACACCGACCCGGCGTCGTCGAGCTACGCGTCGGTGATCGGATTTACCGAGCTTCCGCACCTCGGTGACGAACTGCACCACTTCGGGTGGAATGCCTGCTCGAGTGCCCTGTGCCCGACCGGCGATCACAACCACGGCGACCGCCGCTACCTGGTCGTGCCCGGCATCCGCTCGTCCCGCATCTACATCCTGGACACCAAGGACGACCCGGCGTCGCCGAAGGTCGTCAAGACGCTCGACGCTGCTGAGCTGGGCAAGCGCGCCAGCTACTCGCGCCCGCACACGGTGCACTGCGGCCCCGGCTACCTGTACGTGTCGTGCCTGGGCGGTGCCGACGGCGCCGAGGGGCCAGGCGGCGTGGCCTTGCTTGACCACGCCAACTTCGACGTGATCGGGCAGTTCGAGGCCGATCGCGGCGATCAGTACCTGGCCTACGACGTCTGGTGGCACATCAACGACGACGTCCTGGTCACCTCGGAGTGGGCGACCCCGTCGATGATCGAGGACGGCATCGTGCCCGAGCTTCTGCTCGGCCGCAAGTACGGCCACCGGCTGCACTTCTGGGACATGCAGACCCGGCGTCACGTGCAGACCGTGGACCTCGGCGACGAGCACCAGATGGCGCTCGAGCTGCGCCCGGCACACGACCCGGCGAAGAAGTACGGATTCGTCGGGGTGGTCGTCAGCGTCGAGGACCTGTCCGCCTCGATCTGGCTGTGGCACGAGGATCAGGGCCAGTGGGCCGCGACCAAGGTCATCTCGATCCCGGCCGAGCCCGCCCCGGCCGACCAGCTGCCGCCGCTGCTGCAGGGTTTCGGGGCGGTACCGCCCCTGGTCACCGACATTGCCCTGTCGGTCGACGACAAGTTCCTTTACGTCTCGTGCTGGGGCACCGGCGAGATGAAGCAGTACGACGTGAGCGACCCGTTCAATCCGCGCGAGACCGGCTCGGTGCGAATCGGCGGCATCGTGGGGCGCCCGCCGCATCCGTCGCGGCCCGACCAGCCGCTTGCGGGCGGCCCGCAGATGGTCGAGGTCAGCCGGGACGGCCAGCGGGTCTACTTCTCCAACTCGCTCTACGGCGCGTGGGACGACCAGTTCTACCCCGACGGCGTAGGGGCCTGGCTGACCAAGCTCGACGTCGGTGCGAGTGGCGGGATTGAGTTCGACGAGCGATTTTTCCTCGAAGGTGATGTTTTCCGTGGCCGGCGGGTGCATCAGATCAGGCTGGAGGGCGGCGACGCGTCGAGCGACTCTTACTGTTACTCGTGACGCTCGGGATCGGACGGCTCGATCCGCTCGCCACCTTGACCACGGAGCGGTTCTCCGATCCTGGCTGGATGTACGAGCGCAAGTTCGACGGGGAACGCTGCCTGGCCTACCGCGCGGGCGGCTCGGTCGCGCTGATGACCAGGAATGCCCTGGACGTCAGCGCGACCTACCCCGAGGGGTGCGCGACGCTCTGCTGGCCCAGGGCTCGTCGGACTTCGTCGTCGACGGCGAGGTCGTCGCGTTCGACGGGGAGGCGACCGAGCTTCGGCCTGCTCCAGCAGCGGCTCGGGCTCCGCGCCGGGCGATCGCGCCGGGTGCCGGTCGTGTACTACGTCTTCGACGTGCTCTCCGCCGGCGGCAGGACGTGCGGGCGCTGCCGCTGCGCGAGCGCAAGCCAGTGCTGCGCGACCTGCTGGCGTTCGACGACCCGGTCAGGTACGCCGAGCACCGGGACGCAACGGCGAGCCGTTCTGGGAGCAGGCGTGCGCCCAGCGGCTGGGAAGGGCTCATCGCCAAGCGGGCCAGCGGCCGGTACCGGCCGGGCGCAGCAAGGACTGGCTCAAGTTCAAGTGCGTGAACAGCCAGGAGTTCGTGATCGGCGGGTTCACCGATCCGCACGGGTCGCGTACTGGCTTCGGCGCGCTGCTGATCGGCTACTACGACGCTGCGGGCCGGTTCGTGCCGGCGGGTAAGGTTGGTACCGGGTTCAACGCCGCGACGCTGGCCGAACTGCATCGCTCGCTCACGCGGATCGAGCGGGATCGCTTGCCGTTCGAGGCGGGTGCAGTGCCCAGATCGGGCGTTCACTGGGTCGAGCCGGTGCTCGTGGCGCAAATCGGGTTCTCGGAATGGACGGCCGGCGGGCAGCTTCGGCACCCGAGATACGAGGGTTTGCGCCATGACAAGGACCCGCGCAGCGTGGTCCGGGAGATCCCTAGCTAACCGCGTTGCGGCGTCGATACCATGGCGGCCTCCGGAAGGCGCCGCCAAGCGGCCTTGACCTCGCCTCGCATACGGAAGGTGATCAGTGTCAGTGCAACGCTGGCCGGTCCAGTGGACGGGAAAACGCGCGGTCGTCCAGCTTCCTTCCGACATCGATACCAGCAACGCTGCCCGGGTACGCGAGCAGCTGACGGCGCTGGCCGAGAACGACGGCGCGCTGATCGTCGTGGCGGACATGACCAGGACGATGTTCTGTGACTCGGCCGGCATCACAGCGCTGGCCACCGCGCACAAGAAGCTCTCGGCCGTCGGTGCCGACCTGAAGGTGGTCGCGGCGTCCCCTCAGGTCATGCGCATACTCGAGCTCACCGGCCTGGACCGGGTGCTCCACGTCTACCCGTCGATGGACGCGGCGTCCGCCTGACCACCAGCCGGCCCGCCTTTCCCCGGCTGGCCTTCGCCGGCCGGCCGGGCGGAGGCCGGGTCGGGCAGCCAGACGTGAGCCGGGCGGAGGCCCGGTCGGTCAGCTAGGCGTGAGCCGGGCCGCCGCGACGGGTCGGCTCGAAGTCGCCGGTGCCGTCGGGAACGCCCGCCTCATGACGCTGCGGGTAGCCGATCCGCCCCTCGGCGGGCACGTTTTCCGGGTGCATCTGGTGCCCGGACATCTGCTTGATCGTCAGGTACCGCCTGAGGTCCGGCCAGTTCCGTGCGATCGCTATGCCGGCCGTGATCATCGTCGCGAGTGCCAGTGTCTTCCTGATCATGGCGATCTTGTTCCCCCGGCATCGCCGACCGAACCGCCAGCGCTGCCTGATGCTCGGGCAGGTCGGCCCGGTCTCGATGTGCGAGACCGGGCCGGGGCTGGGCTGGCTAGCGCCTGAGCTAGGCCGCGTGACCCTTAGCGGCGGCTAGCGCAGGCCGCTTGCGCGCGCCCTGCCTGGCAGCCGGCGAGCGATGCGCAGACCGGGCGGCGGGCATGGGCGCTGGCGCGGCAACCGTCCTGGCGGGCGCTGCCGTGGCTGGCCGCTGCTCGGCCTGTGCAGTCTGGGTCTGCTCAGTTTGGGTCTGTGCAGTCTGGGCTCGCTCGGATTCGGCCTGCCGCCGGGGTGCCCGTGCGATGACGCGCTCGTAGGCGGTGACTGACTCGGTGGCGACTCGTTCCCAGGGATAACGCGACTTGGCGCGGTCGGCCGCCGCGATGCCGAACGCGGCACGCCGCATCGGGCTGGCGAGCAAGTCGCGCAGCCGCCGGGCCAGCAGCTCGGGTCGGCCTGGCGGGACGAGAATGCCGGTGGTGCCGTCGATGACGGCGTCCTTGTAGACGCCGATCGCCGGTGCGACGACCGGTACGCCGCAGGCCATGGCCCGGATCGCGGTGATCGCGTTCGGCTCGTAGCGTGCGGCGCTGACCAGCAGGTCTGCCGACCGCAGCAGCGCCGCGAGTTCCTTGTCGGTGACGTGCCCGGTGAACTGCACCCGGTCAGCGACCCCGAGGTGGGCGGCGAGCTTGGCGATGATCCGGTAGCCGTGGTCGGCTTCGAGACCATCGGCGACCGGGCCGCCGGTGATGACGAGCTCGGCGTCCGGCAGCTCGACGAGGCACCGGAGCAGGGCGTCCAGGCCGCGGTACTCGGCCAGCGGGCCGACGGCGATGAGCCGCGACTGCCGCTTGCGCTTGGCGATGAGACCGTCTGGCTTGAACAGCTCAGGGTCGACTCCGAAGGGAATGACGCCGACCTTGGCGTTTGGCACGCCCAGCCTGGCCAGCTCGGCGACCTCGTCAGAGGTGGTGGCGAGCACGCCGGTCGCGGCCTTCGCCACGCACGACTCCATCTTGGTCCGGGCCGGCGAGGTCTCGCCCGCGATCCGGTAACGGCGCTCGGCCGTCCCGAAGGAGCCGAAGGTCACGGCCACGGGCACCGGGCACTCACGCGCAGCGCCGAGAGCGGCCAGCCCGCTGGTCCAGTGGAAGGCATGGACGACATCGGGGGTGTCCTTGCGCCAGCGTCGCGCCAGGTGGCTCGCGATGTCCTTCGTGTACTGCGGCAGCTGATCGGCGGGAAGCGGTGCCTGCGGTCCAGCTTCGATGTACTCGGCAGTCAGCCGGGGGGCGATCCGCCGCCTGGCCGGGAGGCCCGGCGAGTCCTTCCGCGCATACACCACGACTTCGTGACCCGCGCGGCCAGGGCCCGGCTGAGCCCGTCGATGTGAGCTGCCTGGTCGGCCGAATAGCAGTCGGCGACGTGGGTAGGCGGCGTAGCATGCCGTGCGACGAGGGCGATCTTCATCCCGAGGTCTCCTTGCGGTGTCCGTCTTGTGTCGCGGCGGTCGCAAGGTGGCCAGGGGCCGAGGTGCTGCCCGGTTATAGCAAAGAAGGCACACCCAGCAACGTCACGCCGTGACATTTGGGGTGTGCCTGCGTCGTAAGCACTACTTGGAGAATAGCGCATCGAGCACGCTGATGTCCAGGCAGCGGCGCGTCCCTGCAAGCTAGAGCAAGCACCCAGACAGCCAGCGACCCCTCCGGACGTGCGCCGATGCAACAGCAGGTACCCGGCCCACGCCCCCGAAACCTGCCCGGACCTGCCAGCACGTCCCCGGGCCGCGCCCCGAACCCTGCCCGGACCGGCAGCACGCCCCGGGCCGCGCCTCCGAACCTGCGCGGATCGTCCAGCAGCACGTCCCCGGGCCGCGCCCCCGGGCCTGCGCGGATCGTCCAGCAGCACGTCCCCGGGTCACGCCTCCGAACCTGCGCGGATTCAACAGCAGCATGGTCCTACTTACTGCTGTCCCGGCACCGAATCCAACGACAGCATGGTCCTACTTACTGCTCTCCCCACAACAGCATGTAGGACCATGCTGCTGTTCGAAATCGCCCGGCAACAGCAGTAGGAGGGACCATGCTGCTGTCGGACCCGGGGACCCGGGGGACCCGGACCCGGCCCGGGCTCTGGCTCCCGGGCCGAGCGGGTGATGTGTCCGAGGGCGGGCGGGGAGTCCGTGTTTGATCGGGCCGGTCAAGGGCAGCCGAATGACGCCGTTGACCGAGGAGGTCGCAATGCCCGCGGGGACCGTTGTCGGGATTGTTGTCGCAGTCGTGGTTCTACTTCTCGTCGTGGCCGTTGCCGGGCACATTTCCGCGCGGACCTACCGGTTGAGGAAGCGATTCGGCCCTGAATACGACCGCCTGGTGGCCGAGCGAGCGAGCCGCCGCCAGGCCGAGACTGAGTTGACCGAGCGCGAGCGGCGCGTCGACGCGTTCACGCTGCGCGACCTCTCATCGCCGGCCCGGGCGCTGTTCCGTGCGCAGTGGGCCGACGTGCAGGAACTCTTCGTGGACGCACCAGCCGAAGCGATCGGCCAGGGCCGCAGCCTCGTCGAGCAAGTGATGCGTGAGCGAGGATATCCAGTTGCCGAATTCGACCAGATGCTCGCTGACCTGTCCGTCAGGCATGCCCGGACACTCGACCGGTTCCGCTCCGCGCACGACACGAGCGAGAAGGCGACCAGCGGTGAGGCGAGCACGGAGGACCTGCGAGTAGCGCTGCTCGGCTACCGGGCGCTGTTCGACGAGTTGCTCGGAGCACAAGTAATGGCCCAGTCTGGCGCGGCGGAAGACGAGGCGATCGGGGACAAAGCGATCGGGGACGGCGCGGCCAGGAATCGGGCCGCCGGGAGCGGTGCCGCCGGGAGCGGTGCCCCCGGGAACGGGGTCGCCAGGAATCGGGCCTCCGGGAATCGGGCCGCCGGGAACGGGCACCGCGAACCGGTGCGCGGCCGTCGGGTGGGGACCGGTGCCGCGAGCCTCGACGGTGATCCGGTGAGCGTTGGCGGAGACCAGACTTCACCTGAGGACACCGCGACGCCGTCTACCAACTGACCCGGCCGTCCACCAGCGAAGACGAGACGTGCCAGCGGCGGAAGCGTCAGAGGCGAGCAGTGTTAGCGGCGGAGAATAGCGGAGGCGGGAAAGCAGATGTCCGATCAGTACGACGAGCCGGTCGTGCCACGTCTTGCGACGAACACGGCGACAGGGTCTGGGTCGTTCACCCAGGGGGAGTCCGCGTCGGGAGGGGCCGATGAGGAACCGGCGGCTTCGGGTCACTCGACGTCCGCAGCCGAAACACCGGTGGTCCCCCGGCTTGACGGAACCGCCAGCGCGTCCGATAGCGACCTGGCCGACCCTCCCTCACCGGCTGAATACTGGTCGGCCCGCGACCGCGAGCCTGTGGCCTCGCGTCGCGGGGGTGCCGAGGCTTCCGTCGACGGGGCAGATTCCAGTCACGACAGCAGTGCGCTGGATGACGACTCGGTCATCGTCATTCTGCCCGAGGACGTCGTGAAGCCGGACAACGCCG
This sequence comes from uncultured Actinomycetota bacterium, assembly GCA_963737865.1. Taxonomy (GTDB): domain Bacteria; phylum Actinomycetota; class Actinomycetes; order Streptosporangiales; family Streptosporangiaceae; genus Chersky-822. The sequence continues at coordinate 238,568 of CAVTUG010000005.1, forward strand.
GGGAGAAGCCCAAGGCGAGCGGGCCGGCGCAGCCGGCTTTGGCCACCGAGCCGATCAGGTGGAACGCGTTTGCTGCCGCATCGAATCAGGAGACGCCCGGCGTCGATTCGAGCCGCGAGAACCCCGAGTCAGCAGAGGTAAGCGAGCCCAAGGACGACCCAGCGCCTCGCAGCGACGGCAGCGATGGTGCCGAGGCTGACCCTGAAGTCGCGGTCATCCTTGATATCGAGGATGAGCGGGATATCGAAGCTGAGCGTGGCGTCGAAGCTGACGGCGGCGATGAGGCTGACGGCGGCGATGAGGCCGACGGCGGCGATGAGGTTAGCCGAGACGTTGAGGTTGGCCGAGACACCGAGACCGATCGTGACACCGGGACTGATCGTGACGCTGCGACTGATGTCGGCGCTCAGGCTGATGCCGATGCCGATGCTCAGACTGGCGCGCCGAGCGATGCTGATGCCGACGCTGGTCACGAGACCGCGGTCGATGCTGACCGGGCTGAGGTGAGCTACCGGCCCAAGGCGGCTGAAGGGGTCGCTGAAGAACGGTGGCGCGAGATCATGGTCGGCTTCGTCGACGATCCTCTGGCCTCCGTCGAGGCGGCGGCTGCTGTGATCGAGGACGAGATCGCGGCCTATGTGGCGCGGCTGGCGGCCCGGCAGCAGTCGATGCGCTCCGGCTGGGGCCCGGGTCAGGACACCGAGATGCTCAGGATTGCGCTTCGCGGGTACCGGGACTTCCGTGCCCGGTTCGCTGAGGAAGTCGACCGGGTCGAGAACGTCGGCGGCTAGCTGAGGCAGGGATCGGGGCTAGGCTCCGCCAGCTGCCCCGAGGCCGGCTGCGCGTGCTCGGTGATGTGGCCGAGCCGCATGTGCAGCCGGACCCTCGTTCCGCTCTTGTCGGTGCGGACCTGTACGAGGTCGCAGACCTGGTGCACGAGCCACAGGCCATGGCCGCCCGGGTGCTCGGGATCAGGCGGTCGCCGCCCGGCCAGCGGGTCGCTGATGTGCCCGCTGTCGTGCAGCTGGCAGACCAGTTCGCTGTCGGTGTGCCAGATGCTGATTTTCCCCCCGGCATCGGTGTGCCGCAGGGTGTTCGCCGCGATCTCGCTCGCCGCGAGTACCAAGTCGACGGCCCGTGGGTCGGGCAGCTCGGCCTTGCGCGCGTGCGCGGCCACGAGATCGCGGACTTCGCGCAGGTTGTCGCGGTAAGCGAGCTCCGAGGCGTACGGCGGAACGGGCGGCAGCGGAAGATCGCAATCCTCCGGCAGCACGCCCGTCCCGGCAAACTGCAGGTTCCGTTCCAGACCGCCGGGACCCCCGGGACCGCCGGGACCCCCGGGACCGCCGGCACCCCCGGGACCGCCGGCACCCCCGGGACCCCCGGGACCCCCGGGACCGCCTTGACTCGCCAGCGCGGGGTGGGTGAGGCAGGCGTCGGCCAGCACCTCGGCCGGCAGGGTGGCCGCGTCGTACAGGCACAGCATCGTCAGGTCCGCGTCGGCGAACGCCAGGTTGACCAGCGCCTCGTGCCTGATCGCCTCCCGGGCCTCGGCGACGCTGCGCCCTGGCCACACTGGCTCGGTGACGACAAGAACTGGCTGGGCGGGGTGCGCGTCCGCGAACGTAGACACGGCTGGCATGATCCGGGCCGGGTTGCGACCCAGGTCGCAGAGGTCGGTGAACGTGAGGTGCGCACTGTCTAGCTGCCCCAGGGCGTCGCGCAGGAGCGCCTGCCTGGTGCCGGGAACCGCGATCAGGACAGGTTGCGCGCTCGCGTCTGCGGCCGCCACGAACTCCCGCACCGCAGCGGCGCAGGTGCCGGTATCGGGATAGAGGAACGCGAGATGGCGCAGCTCATCGCCGGTACTGCCGGCCTCACCCATCGGCACTCCACCCAAGCCCCTACCGCAGTCGAGTGCGGTCCCCGGACTCCGTCCCCGGACCGCGCTGGCGGTGTCTGCCAACCCAGCGGCCTGCCGGCGTGAAATGCTCCTGGCGGACAGGATTCGCGCTGGCCCCCTTACTACGGCCGTCATCTTGTGCTGGACGCTACGCTGCTGACTATTCCACGATATACGGAGGTGGTGCCGGCACCCGGCTACGGCCGCGCCGCCGTGCATAATATGTCGCCTGCGGAAAACATTCTCAGCCTTCCCGCGAGAGGTGAGCTCTTGGAAGGATTCCAGCTTTCATGGCAGGCCGACGACGGCGTCTGCGTCATCAAGCCAGTGGGTGACCTCGACATCGTGACGAGCCGACAGCTGGATGATGCCCTGGTGGAGGCACGCAAGACGTACAAGCAGATCGTGCTTGACCTGTCTGGCGTGGAGTTCATGGACACCAGCTCGCTCGCCGTCATCGTCGGCCACTGGAAGAGCCTCGAAGAAGTCACCGGGGCGCTCGCGCTCGCCGGGGCGAGATACCAGAGCACGAGATCCCTGTGGATCACGGGCCTGGCTGATCGCATCCCGCTGTACGCACGACGGTCGGCCGCGGCGACTAGCGCCCTAACCGGAGGGTGACGGCCAGCAGGCAGGCGTCGTCGCCGGTGTCCGAGCCGGACTGCGTCACCAGCAGGTCGGCGTACTCGTCGAGGTCGGTGACCGGCCGGCTGGCCAGCGTGAGCATGTCCTGCAGGCAGTCGTCGATAGCCGAACCCCGGCGCTCGATCAGCCCGTCGGTGAAGAGCAGCAGCGTGTCGCCTAGCTGCAGCGGCGTGGTGGACTCGGAGAAGCACGCGTCGGCGTCGGCGCCGAGCAGCACGCCCTGCGGCTGCGGCAGCAGGCTCGCCCGACCGTCCCTGACCAGCATGGCCGGCAGGTGCCCGGCGCGGGCCCAGCGCAGCTCGCCCTTGACCGGGTCGTAGAGCCCGCAGATAGCGGTGCCGAGTATGTCCTCGGTCAGGTGGCACGCCACGCCGTTCAGCCAGTTCAGCAGCGACGCCGGCCCGGCGCCGGTGATCGCGAGGCCGCGCAGGCAGTTGCGCAGCGCCACCATGCCGGTCACGGCGTCGATGCCGTGTCCGGCGACGTCGCCGACCGCCAGCATGACCTGCTTGGTCGGCAGCATGACCGTGTCGTACCAGTCGCCGCTGACCAGGTGACCGGCCTCGGCTGGCCGGTACCTGGCCACCACCTCGAGCCCGGCGGCCTGCACCAGATGCGAGGATTGCGGGGTGATCGCTCGCTGCAGGCGCATCGCGAGCCGGTGCTCTTCGGCAACTCTCTCTTCGGAATCCGAGAGCAGGTCGCGGGTCGCGGCCAGGGCCAGCTCGGTGTGGTAGTGAGCCGAGATGTCCTGGTAGGCGCCGCGCACGGCGACCAGGTCGCCGAAGCCGTCGGTGACCGGCTCGGCGAAGGCGCGTACCTGCCTGATGCTGGCGTCGTCCTTCCTGACGACGCGGAAGACCGCCGCGGTTGGTGCCTTGTCGCGCAGCAGCCTCGCCCGGAACGCGTCGAACGCGCCAAGATCGTCGGGAGCGACCAGCGCGTGCAGGTCCGCTAGCCGGCTCGGCTCGTCCGCCGGTACGCCGAAGAGGGTGAACATTGCCTCGGTCCAGTGCACTGTGTCAGCCGCGAGGTTCTCTTCCCACCCGCCGAACCGGCCCAGCCGCTGAGCGTGCTGCAGCAAGGCGGCCAGCCGATCGGTCTCGGCGGCGTGCCGCACGCTGATCGCCACGCCATCGCAGAGCCGGGCGAGGCGCACCGTGGCCATCGCGGCCTGGCCGCTCGATCCGGGAGTGCTGAGCACCTCACCGGTGACGTGCTGGGCCCGTCCGCTGGTAGCGACCTGCGCCGCGTTGTGCAGCAGTCCTCCCGGCAGCGCCGCGACCGGGTAGGCCTCCACCAGGCTCTGCCCGGCGAGCTCGGCGGGCAGACGGCCGGCCGAGTCGCGGAAGCCTTCGCTGACGTGCTCGATCCTGAAGTCCACGATGGCCCCGCGCTCGTCCCGGATCGGAGCGGCGAACAGCACAGACTCGTGCAGGTCGCCGAGCAGGCCCAGGACATACGGCACCCGGTGCGCTGGGCTCGTGAGAGCGTGCGCGGCCAGGTTCGCCAGCGCCCGGAGCTGGCGCCGCAAGGACTCGCCGAAGTCGCCGATCGCCGCCGGCCAGGAGACTTCGAGCGCGCCGACGCAGCGGCCGCTGGCGGTCAGCAGCGGCACGGCCGCTCGCGCGCCGCTCGCATACGGCCCGATCAGGGGCAAAGTCACCGGTTCCGGCTGACCAGCTGGCCACCAGAACTCGGCTGCGGTGCTGGCCGCCCGCTCGCCTGGTACTCCCATTCCTGGTGGCAGGCGCTGCCAGCGACTGGCTTCACCAGGCCCGAACCCGGCTTCGCCCGCGAGCTGGACGGCACCATCGGGCGCGGTCAGCCAGATCGCGACCGCCGCCGCCCCTTCAGCCGCCAGCGTCTGGTCGAGCAGGGCGGAGGCGAGGTCAGCGCCGTCCTCCGCGAGGTCCATCGCCGCATCGGCGAGCGCGAACGCGCTGTGCGGGCGGTTGCCAGCCAAGAGTTCCGGCCCGCCGACCGCCTCCGACGGGGCGGCGCGCTCGCCGGCTATCTCGGCGGCGAGCTCCAGCAGGGGAGTGCCGGCATCGCCGGCGATCCTCGTCAGCTGGTCCCGCGCGGCGGCGGCTGAGCAGCCCAGGCGCTCCATCAGGATCCCGCGCGCCAGATCGACGACCGAGCGCGCTGCGGCCTGCTCGCGCAGCGAGACCAGCTCCTGCCGCTGCCGCGCGACGAGTGCGGTCAGGGCGGTGCTTGCCTGCACCGTGCTTGCCTGCCCCGTGGTTGCCTGCACCGTGAACTGCTCGTCATCGTGGGCCGTCACAGCTCTTAGCCTCCCCTCCCGATAGTCCCCGCGTCGAGCGGATTCGCCGCAACACGGAAAGTAAGGTCCAGTCCGTCGTGCAAAAATGGAGGACCGCCTTCTGACATTCCACTGGCGCCGCTACCCGACCGTGGCCCGCTGAGCCGACACAGCGAGCCGACCTTCGGCGCAGCTGGGAAGGATTGACAAATGCCCGCCGCTCCACGAACTACTCACAAGCCGACTGCCGATCCTCGGCTGACGCAACTTCTCGCTGGTCTGACAGCGGTTCGGGGCGGAGACTTCAGTACCAGGCTGCCTCAGGCAGATGATCCGCTTCTGAACGAGATCGCGACCGTCTTCAACGGCATGAACGACCAGCTCGCCCTCTTCACCTCGGAGGTCACCCGGGTGGCGCGCGAGGTCGGGACCGAGGGCAAGCTCGGCGGCCAGGCGGACGTCCAGGGCGTCGAGGGCACGTGGAAGGACCTCACCGACTCGGTCAACGCGATGGCGGGCAACCTGACCGGCCAGGTGCGTGACATCGCCCAGGTGGCGACGGCGGTCGCGCGCGGTGACCTGAGCCAGAAGATCACCGTGACGGCCCAGGGTGAACTGCTGGAGCTCAAGGACACCATGAACACGATGGTGGACCAGCTGTCCTCGTTCGCCGACGAGGTGACCAGGGTCGCTCGCGAGGTCGGCACGGACGGCCGGCTCGGCGGTCAGGCCAAGGTGCCCGGCGTGGGCGGCACGTGGAAGGACCTGACCGACTCGGTCAACGTGATGGGCGCGAACCTGACCGACCAGGTGCGCGCGATCGCCGCGGTGACGACTGCGGTGGCCAAGGGCGACCTGACGCAGAAGATCCGGGTGGACGCGCGCGGCGAGATCGCCGAGCTGAAGGAGACCATCAACACGATGGTCGAGCAGCTCTCGTCGTTCGCCGACGAGGTAACGCGGGTCGCCCGCGACGTCGGCACGCTCGGCAAGCTGGGCGGCCAGGCGACCGTGCGGGGAGTCTCGGGCACCTGGGGGGACCTGACCGACAACGTCAACGTCATGGCGTCGAACCTGACCGACCAGGTCCGGTCGATCGCGACCGTCGCCAGCGCCGTGGCCAGGGGCGACCTGAGCCAGAAGATCACGGTCGAGGCCAAGGGCGAGGTCGCCGGGCTCGCCGACACGATCAACGGCATGGTCGACACGCTGGGCGCGTTCGCCGGCGAGGTGACCAGGGTCGCCCGGGCGGTCGGCACCGAGGGCATGCTCGGCGGCCAGGCGACCGTGCCGAATGTCGCCGGTACCTGGAAGGACCTGACCGACAACGTCAACGCGATGGCGGACAACCTCACCAGCCAGGTGCGCAACATCGCCCAGGTCACCACGGCGGTCGCGCAGGGTGACCTGTCGAAGAAGATCGACGTGGACGCGCGCGGCGAGATCCTGGAGCTCAAGACCACGATCAATACGATGGTCGACCAGCTGTCCTCGTTCGCGGCCGAGGTGACCAGGGTCGCCAGGGAGGTCGGCAGCCAGGGCAGGCTGGGCGGCCAGGCCGAGGTCGAAGGCGTGTCCGGGACCTGGAAGCGCCTGACCGAGAACGTCAACGAGCTGGCAGGCAACCTCACCCGGCAGGTGCGCGCGATCGCCGAGGTGACTAGCGCGGTCGCCACCGGCGACCTCACCAGGTCGATCACCGTCGAGGCACAGGGCGAGGTCGCCGACCTCAAGGACAACATCAACGCGATGGTGCACTCGCTGCGGGAAACCACGAAGGCCAACACCGAACAGGACTGGCTGCAGACCAACCTGGCCAGGGTCGGCAGCCTCATGCAGGGGCACCGCGACCTCACCGCCGTCGCCGAGCTGATCATGAACGAGCTGATCCCGCTGGTCGGCGCGCAGCACGGGACGTTCTTCCTGGCCGAGGGCGCCAACGCAGAACGCCGGCTGAAGCTCATCGCCGGCTACGGGCTGCGCGCGGACATCGAGGCGCCGAGCCAGGTCAGGCTCGGCCAGTCGCTGATCGGCCAGGTGGCCAAAACCAGGAAGCCGATCGTGCTCGCCGACCTGCCGGCCGGGTACGTGCGGATCTCCTCGGGCATCGGGGAGGCCGCGCCGCTCAACCTGATCGTGCTGCCCATCGTCTTCGAAGACCAGGTGCTCGGGGTGATGGAGGCCGCGTCGTTCTTCCCCTTCACCCAGGTGCACAAGGACTTCCTCGAGCAGCTGATGGAGACCATCGGCATCAACGTCAACACGATCCTGGCCAACGCCAGGACCGACGCGCTGCTCGGCGAGTCGCAGCGGCTGGCTGGCGAGCTGCAGGCCCGGTCGAGTGAGCTGCAGATCAGGCAGGACGAACTGCAGCGGTCCAACGCCGACCTCGAGGACAAGGCGGTACAGCTCGCCCGGCAGAACCGCGATATCGAGCTCAAGAACGAGCAGATCGAGCTGGCGCGCCAGGAGATCGAGGAACGGGCCAGGCAGCTCGACCAGGCGTCGCGGTACAAGTCACAGTTCCTGGCCAACATGTCGCACGAGCTGCGCACTCCGCTGAACAGCCTGCTCGTGCTCGCCAGACTGCTCGCCCAGAACCCGGACGAGAACCTGTCAGGCAAGCAGGTCGAGTACGCCAACGTCATCCACAGCTCAGGCTCTGACCTGCTGCAGCTGATCAACGACATTCTCGACCTGTCCAAGGTCGAGGCGGGCAAGATGGACATGCACCCTGAGCGGTTCGCGCTCAGCGGCCTCGCGGACGAGCTTGAGGCCATCTTCCTGCCGCTGACGGCTGAGAAGGGGCTGGACTTCGAGATCACCCTGGACGGTGACCTGCCTGGCGAGATCTACACCGACAAGCAGCGGCTGCGCCAGATCCTGCACAACCTGCTCTCCAACGCGGTCAAGTTCACCTCGCGCGGCAGCGTCGACATGCGGATCTCGGCGGCCGGCGGACGCCGGTCGTCCGGCGAGGTGGAGTTCACGGTGGCCGACTCCGGGATCGGGATCGCCGAGGAGAACCTGACGGCCATCTTCGGCGCGTTCCAGCAGGGCGACGGCACGACGAGCCGGCAGTACGGCGGGACCGGGCTCGGGCTGGCGATCTGCCGGGAAATGGCCGCGCAACTCGGCGGCCGCATCACCGTGCGCAGCACGCCCAAGGTGGGGAGCACCTTCACGCTCTATCTGCCTGCTTCCTGGCCAGGACGAGCCGACCTGCACGGACTCCAGGACCCGGCGACGCGGCTCGCGGCTGCCGCAGCTGAGACCGTCCGGCAGCAATCCGTTCACACTGGAAATGGCGGACGCCGAGGGGATCGGGCAGTTCGTCCGGTTGCGAGGCCGGCCGCGCACGGGAACCTGCGGGGCAAGCGAGTACTGATCGTCGACGACGACCCGCGCAACGTGTTCGCGCTCACGGGCGTGCTCGAGCTGTACGGGCTGACGGTCATCCACGCCGACAACGGTCAGCACGGCATCGAGGCGCTTCGCGGTGGTGGCATCGACCTGGTACTGATGGACGTGATGATGCCGCAGCTCGACGGGCACGCGACGACCCGGGCAATCCGCTCGATGCCGCAATTCGCGGACTTGCCGGTCATCGCCGTCACAGCGCGGGCGATGCACGGCGACAAGGACAAGAGCATCGCCGCCGGAGCCAGCGACTACGTCACCAAGCCAGTCGACACCGAGCAGCTGCTCACGTGCATGGAGCGCTGGCTGAGCGAGTGAGGTGCCGCCCAGGTGCCAAGAGGCCACGGAAAGTGGCACGATTGTGGCAGGACGGCGACCGATCGCAGTGCCGTCAGCAGGGCTGACCTTGACTAGGGCTGAAGCGGAGGTGCTATGCCAGGCTCGGATCTCGCCGAACTGCTCGACATCGCCACGGCGTCGGATGCCCGCTCGCTCAATCAGCTGGCCATCGCGGCCGTTCAGTCCGTGCCGGGCTGCTCGGCGGCGAACGTCGTCATGTGGCAGCATCACGAGCCAGTCCTGATCGCCTCGACCCATCCTGACCTGCCCAGGCTCGTGCACGCTCAGCTCGAAGCCGGGAGCGGCCCCGAGCTGGTCGCGCTGGAGCAGGCGGGCGGTCCGGTGGCCTGCCCGGACACGCTGACCGAGGACCGCTGGGCGGAGTACGCGGCGGCGGCCCTGGTGATCGGGGTGCGGTGCTCGCTGACGTTCGCGTACCTGGCCAGCTCGGGAGCGATGTCGCTGACGCTGTTCGGCGCGAGGCCACGGTCGATCGACCCGAGGAACGCCGAGCCGGCCGAGACCCTCGGCGCCCTGGGCGGGGCGCTGCTCGGCGCGGTTTCCGTCTACAACGACGCGCGGCGCACGGCGAGTCAGCTCAAGGACGCGGCGCAGGGGCGGTCCGTCGTCGACCAGGCGAAGGGCATCCTGATGCACGCGCTTGGCTGCAATGCCGACGAGGCGCTGGAGCGGATGCGGCAGACGTCGCAGCAGAAGAACGTGAAGGCTATCGACGTGGCCAGGGAGATCGTGGCAGCCAGCGCCGGATCGGCGAAGGCAGCGTCGGCGAAGGCAGGGCCGGCGAAGGCAGCGTCGGCGAAGACCCGGGCCAGGCCGAGGGTCAAGCCGGGATCGTGACCTCGGGGCTGCGGATAGCCTGGGGAATCGACAGGGGAGCGGGACTTTTATTGGTGAGTCGACAGCAGCAGGCTGAGCCTCGCGGGCAGGCGAGCGACGCTCACGGCCTGCGGACGCGCGCTGAAGCGCTGCGGCAGGCGGCTAGCCTGCCCGAGGCCGAGCCGCAGTCGCTGCTCGACGCTGCGCTGACCGAGCTCGATGCGGCGGTGACCGCGCTCGACAGCCGGGCCCAGCTCGACTCGCGTGACGGCGACAGCGGTGCTGGGCAGCCCGGTCAGAGCGCCGACCGCAGGCTGCTCCAGGCGATCTTCCAGCAGGCGCCGGTGGCGCTGTTCCTGCTCGGGCGAGATGGCGCGGTGCACCGGGCCAACGCTGCGGCAGCCGAGCTTGTCGGCGCGACGCCTGGCTACGCGACCGGGCGGTTCTTCGCCACGCTGGCCGAGCCGGCGTCGCGGGCGGCGGTGCGTTCCAAGCTCGCTGCGCTGGTGCGGACCGGTGAGCCGACCGCGCTCGGCTGCGGTCTTTACGGTCCGGCCGGGGTGGTTCCGTGCGAGCTGGCGATGCGCATCGTGAGCGTGCGGGGCGACGACGACCGGCTGCTGGTGGTCGCTGCGCCGCGCGATCGGGGTGCGGGTGCTGGCGGCGCTAGCGGCAGGCGCAAGGGCTCGGTTAAGTCCGGGCCGGCGCGGCGGTGACCGAGGCGGTCGCCACGATGACGCGACGGATCGACGTGGTGACCGCGGTCAATCGGCTGCTGCTCGAGAACGTCGCCGCCGGGGAGGGGCAGCTCGTGCAGCGGTTCGGCCGGCTGCTCGCCGATCAGGTCGCGACCTGGGCGATCGTGGACATGGCCGACCAGGACCTGGCCCGGCTGCAGCGGCACTCGGTCGCGGGACCGGACGAAGAGGACTCGGCCTGGCGCGCGCAGGCGGCGATGACCGTGCATCCGCCGGCCGTGTCGGCACCAGCGCAGGTGGCCGAGTCTGGCAGCTCGATGCTGGTCGCCCATCCGGAAGACGAGCAGGTGCTCGGCGTCACCGACGACGGTCAGCCGCTGCTGCTGCTGCTCGGCGGGGCGTCGTTGCTGTGCGCCCCGATCACCGCCGCCGGGACTTGCTACGGCAGCCTGACGCTGGTCAGGAGCGCTTCGGCGGGGACGTTCGGGCTGGCCGACATGGGCCTGGCCGAAGACGCAGCCGAGCAGCTGGCCAGGACGATCACGGTGCAGCGGGCGATGCGCCAGCGGACCGACACCGCTGTGGCGCTGCAAGGCAGCCTGCTCCCGCGTGAGCTGAAGCCGGTTCCCGGGGTCGAGCTGGCCGCCGCGCACATCGCCCCCACCCGGGGCAAAGAGGTCGGCGGCGATTTCTACGACGTCTACCCGACGCCCGAGGGCTGGGGCATCGCGATCGGCGACGTCTGCGGCAAGGGCCAGGACGCGGCCGCCGTCACCGCAGCGGCCAGGCACGCGATCCGGGTGCTGGCGCACTGGAACGCCGACCCGGCCGGGGTGCTGCGCGACGCGAACAAGATCATGCTGGCCGAGGCGTTCGGCGGGAGGTTCGTCACCGCCGTGGCCGCCCACGTCAGCTGGCAGGATGGCATTCTGCGGGTCGTGCTTGGCAGCGCCGGCCACCCAGGACCTGTCCTGGTGAAGCAGGACGGGCGTACTCAGCTGATCGAGGGTGGCGGGGTGCCGCTCGGCATCTTCCCCGATGGGGAGGCCGAGGTCAGGGACCTGCGGCTCAGCCCGGGAGACAGCTTGTTTTTCTGCACCGACGGGCTGACCGGCGCCAAGAGCCCGGACCAGGGCTACTTCGGCGAGCGGCTGCCCGACGCTCTCGCTGGTCTAGCCGGGCAGTCACCCGCCGACGTCGTGTCGGGGATGCAGCGCATCCTGGTCGACTTCTGTGACGGCGTGCTGCTGGACGACGTCACCATGCTGGCCATGCGGGTCGGCGCGCCGCCCGCCGGCTAGCGGCGGTTAGGAGTCGAAGGTCTCCTCGACGGTCTGGCGGCGCGCGGCCCTTTCCTCGGCGCTGCTCGATACCAGGTCTGCGGGATCCTCGACGTCCTGCGCGACGACGGCGTTCGGGTTGAGCTTGATGTAGGGGGGATACCTGCGCTCGTCCACTTCGGTGACCGGTCCGCCTGGTCCGGTGCGTCGGCGGACGATCCGGCGGCGCACCGCCGCGTAGCGGCTCCTGGGCACGAGCGTCCCGGCGAGGCCGGTCAGCATGACCACCCAGCCGACAATCTGAATGTTCAGGAACGACGGATGGCCGTTGACCGCGAAGGCGAGGATCGCGCCTAAGGCGATGAGGCACAGCCCAGTGGCAGTTCTCACGTCGGCCGCCTTTCGTGGTGAGTCGAGGGTTGGGGTCGGGGCTGGGGGGTCGGGATTGGGCTAGTCGCGCTGGTCGAGCATGCGCTCGCGCAGGTAGGTCAGCGCGTGGGCGAGCAGTCGCGAGACGTGCATCTGCGAGATCCCGAGCTCGTCGCCGATCTCGGTCTGCGTCATGTTGCCGTAGAACCGCATCAGCAGCAGGTTCTGCTCGCGTTCTGGCAGCTCACCGAGGTGCCCCCAGACCGCGTCCATCTCCAGCGTCGTCTCGAGGTGCGGGTCTTCGCAGCCGAGTACGTCGGCGAGAGTTCCGGCGTCGTTTCCGTCGGACAGCGGCGCGTCGAGCGACGAAGCCTGGAACGCTAGGTCGGCTCGCTGGGCATCGAGCAGGTCAGCCGCGCTGATCCCCAGGTGCTCGGCCAGCTCGGCATCGCTCGGCGTCCTGGACAGCTGCTGCGCGAGTTCGCCTCTGACCTTGCGGATCTCCAGACGGAGTTCCTGAGCTGACCGCCTGACGTGCACCTGCCAGCGCTTGTCTCGGAAATGCCGCTTGATCTCACCGCTGATGCACGGCTGCGCGTAGGCCGCGAGGCTGCCGCCGATGGTCGGGTCGAAGTTGTTGATCGCCTTGAGCAGTCCGATGTAGCCAACCTGCATCAGTTCCTCGGCCGGCTCCGGGCTGTCCCGGTAACGGAGCATGCAGGATCGCACCAGCGCCTGATACCGGGTGACCAGGATCGCGCAGGCTTCCTCGCGAATCCTGCTGCCCTGCGGCTCGGACTGCACGAGCGTCAGCAACTCGCCGTCCGGCCGAGCGTCGAGAGCGTCGGGGTCCGTGCGGTCCGCGTCGTCAGGCAGATTGTCGTCGCTCACCGGGGAATCATCGCCAAGCGCCTCAACGGGCGTTTCACGCTTCAAAGCAATGTTTGTCATAGTTCGCCGCCTCCGTCCGTTAGTCACGGCTACCTATGCCCTGTGGGTGAGCCCTAAACATCGATCTTTGGCGGCTAGCCCGCGCTGGCGGCGGTCCAGTAGCCCACCGTGGACCTGGTGCGCCGCTCCAGGGCCGCCTGCCGCCTGCGCAGCAGCCGGCGCTCCTCGTCGGTCAGGCCACCCCAGATGCCCTGCTCCTGCCGGTGGTGCAGCGCGTAGCTCAGGCACTGCGCGGCCACCGGGCAGGAGGCGCACACCTGCTTGGCTCGCTGCACGACCGCCCGCGAGGCGGGCGTGGCCGAGATCGGGAAGAACAGGTCAGGCTCGGCGTTCTGGCAGGCGGCTGCGTTCCACCACTCATCGGACAGCATGACTGTCATGACAAAACCTCACATCGCACATCTTCTGGACTCAGGCAACGAATGAACTGCCACCGGTTCCGCAGGCAATCTCCCTGCCCGGCTCGCCGCCATGTATTCGCGCGACATTCACTTTCCAGGTGCCGGCATGGGAGGTGATCCTCAACCCAGCGCGGCCCGGCAGGCGATCAGCAGTAAGGTCCTACTTGCTGCTGTGCCAGCCCCGAATTCATCAGCACCATGGTCCTACTTACTGTCGCGGGGACAGCGGTAAGTGGGACCATGGTGTCGTTGAAACCCAGCTCGGAACAGCAGCAGGCAGGGACATGGTGCTGTTGGACCGGGCAACGCTAGCGCGTTCAGGACCTTGAGCCTGCGGCCGACTCGCTGACTAACGTGTCGATCGCGCGCTTGCTGCGCGAGACGCGGATGAGCGCAGCGGTGAGTCCGACCAGCTGCCGGGGTGAGCCGGCCAGCTTCGCCAGCTCTCGCGGCTGGTCGGGGAGTCCCACGCGACTGGCGGTGGCCCGCACCTTCGGGTCTACGTAGGGCGAGACGCCCGGCCACACCGACTGCACCTCGCGCAGGAAGATGTCTGCCCCAGTCGGTCCGATCCCCGGGAACTCGGTCAGCAGGCCGGCCATCTTGCCCACGTCGCCGCGTGCCTCGTCGCGCAGCGCGCGAAGGTCGCCGTGCCAGCGATCACGAAGCAGGCCAGCGCCGTTGCCGAGCATGGTGGAGGTGCGCTCGTCGTAGCGCCGGTAGTGACCTTTGCCCAGGGCGTCCACTCGGTCTTGCCAGGTGGCCTTGAGCATTGCCTGCGGTGTCCGGTAGCCGGCGGCGAAGAGCTCGCGGGCGGCGGCGACTGCTATCTCGGCCGAGATCCGGGCGCTGAGCAGCGTCGCGAGCACCAGCAACTGGTAAAGAGGTGCTGGCTGGTCTGAGAGCTTGATGCCGGCTTCTTCGGCATAGGGCCGGCCGTACTCTTCGACGAGGGCCTTCGCTATCCCGGAAGCCGACTTTTCCGACGTCATACGTCGTTCCTCCCCCTTTGGCATCCCTCGAAGTCAGCGCTACCCCTCGTTGGCGCGGTGCACACGTCCGGTCGCGCCTAGACCGGTCTTGCGTGGCAGGATCGGTTCATGGTCAAGGGCAGCCGAAAGCAGGGCGATCAGCCCCCTGACAAACGCGATCCCGCCGAGCGGCTGGGCACCTACCGGGCCAAGCGCGACTTCGCCCGCACTCCGGAGCCGTCAGGCCCCGCCGCCCCCGCCGCCGCCCCGGGCACCGCACGGCCCCGACGCCCCCGCCCCCGGCGGCCAGCGCAGGTTCGTCGTGCAGCGGCACCGGGCTCGACGGCTGCACTACGACCTGCGGTTCGAGATCGACGGCGTGCTCGTCAGCTGGGCGGTGCCGAACGGCCCGACGCTCGACCCGGCGGTCAAGCGCCTCGCCGTCCACGTCGAGGACCATCCGATCGAGTATCTCGAATTCGAGGGCGTCATCCCGCGCGGCGAATACGGCGGCGGTGACGTCATCGTCTGGGACATCGGGACCTGGGAGCCGCACGACACCGACGACCCGGCCGCCGCGGTCGCCAACGGTGAGTTCCACGCCGACGTGACCGGGCACAAGCTGGCCGGCCGCCTCGTCCTCATCCGGCGCGGCCAGGGACGCAAGCCGTACAGCAGCAGCGACCAGGAGCAGTGGCTGCTGCTCCACAAAGACGACGAGTTCGCGGTCAGGGGCTGGGACACCGAAGAGCATCCGCGCTCGGCGCTGAGCGGCCGCACCAACGACGAGGTCAAGGCGGACCCCGATCGCCTCTGGCGCTCCGACCTGCCGCCCGGCGAGGCCGCCGTCGACCTCAAGCCGCCCGCGCGACCCAGGCTCCCCGCCATCGCGCCCCCCACCGACGACGAGCTAGCCGCGCTCGAGGACCTCGGCGCCAACGGCCGCTGGGACGTGTTCGGCCGGCAGCTCAAGCTGACCAACCTGGACAAGGAGATGTTCCCAGGCCGCGCGGGCGAGCCGCCGGTCACCAAGCGCGAGCTGATCAGCTACGCGGCCAGGATCGCGCCGGTCATCCTGCCCTACCTCACCGGCCGTCCGCTCAACATGCACCGGTTCCCCGGCGGCGCGTCCAGCAGCGGCTTCTGGCACAAGCAACTGCCCGATCACGCTCCCGACTGGGTGCCCCGCTGGCGCAACCCCGAGGCCAAGGAGGGCAGGACGACCACCTACCTGGTCATCGACGAGCCGGCGGCTCTGGTCTGGGCGGCGAATTTCGGCGCACTCGAATGGCACGCCTGGACCGCGACCGCCGCCGACCCGCACCACCCCAGCTATGCGCTCATCGACATCGACCCTGGGCCAGGCACCTCCTGGGAGGACGTGCTGACCCTGGCCAGGCTGCATCGCACGGCGCTCGACCACATCGGGGTTCGCGCGGCGCCTAAGGTCACCGGTCAGCGTGGCATCCAGGTGTGGATCCCGGTCGAGCCCGGCCTGACCTTCGAGGACACCAGGGTCTGGGTCGAGCAGCTCTCGAAGGCCATCGGCGCGGTCGTGCCCGAACTGGTCAGCTGGAAGTGGGACGTGCACGCCCGCGAGGGCCTGGCCCGCCTCGACTACACCCAGAACGTGTCGAACAAGACCCTCGTCGCCCCCTACAGCCCGAGGCCGGCGCCCAGCGCGCCGGTCTCCGCCCCGATCAGCTGGGACGACCTCGACGACCCGGACCTGGCTCCCGACGGCTTCACGATCAGGACCGTGCTCGACCGGCTCGAAGAGCGCGGCGACCTCTTCAGCCTGGTGCTCGGACCGGCCCAGCGGCTACCGCCACTGCAGTAGGACAGGCTCGCCGTCGCCGGCCTCGGCCCGCGCGCCAGCCTGCTCGGGCACTGGCTCGGCAGCGGCCCGGTCCAGGGCCGGTGACCCGTCGCGCAGCTCGTCGATCCGCACCAGGGTCACGCCCGCCAGGATGAAGGCGCCGCCCGCGAACTGCACCGGCGCCGGAAGCTGGCCGAGCAGCAGCCACGCGAACAGGATCGCGAAGAGCACCTCGGCCAGCCCGATGAAGGACGCCAGCTTCGCTCCGAGCCGCCGCGCCGCTCCGATCCCGGCTATATAGGGGAGAACGGCAGCTACCACGGACAATCCAACGACCGGCAACGCCCAGCTCACCTGGTGGCCGAGCATGATGACGTCGCTGGTGTGCGCGATGAGGGGGAAGGCGTGCGCCGCCCCGAGTACTGCCAGGGCAACCGCGCCCGTGCACATCCCGGCCCAGGCCATGGCCAGCGGAGGCAGCGGCTCCTCGCCTTCGGTGGCGGAGATCAGGAAGAAGGCAGCCAGGCCGACGGCGGCGAGCAGCCCCCACATGACCCCCGGCAGGCTGATGCTGCCGGGCCCGGTCAGGTTGAGCACCATGACCAGCCCCACGATGGCGACAGCGGCCCCCGCCAGCGTGAGTCGCCGTGGCCGCTGCGAGTGCCGCAGCCACATCCAGCAGACGACGAGCAGGATGCCGAGGTATTCGAGCAGCAGCGCGACGCCGACCGGCAGCCGCTGGATCGCGTTGAAGTAACACAGCTGGGCGCCGGCAACCGCGAACAGCCCGAAGGCCACCGCCTGGCTCGCGCCCCGCCGCAGCAGCCGCCACCGGCCGCGAAGCTGAATGATCGCCGGAACCGTGAGCAGCAGCGCGGCCAGCGTGATCCGGGCCAGGACGGCCGCAGCCGGGCTCCAGCCGGCGTCGATCAGGGCCGAGCCGAAGACGCCGGAGGTCCCGAAGGCGGCGGCCGAGACTATCGCCAGCATCAGGCCGGTGCCGCCTATGCTCGTGCGGCTGGCAACAGCGCTGTTCGCGGCACGGCGGACGGTGGTCACGGTTTCTCCCTGGAACTTGTAAGCGGCAAAACGAGTTACACTGATGACGGTAGTTGGTGGGGGTGAAAGGAGTCAAATTGCTTTTTGCCCATGACACCGAGGTGTCGCTGGCCGCTGCCGCGGCGCTGGTCAATACCGGCCGTGGCGGGACCGAGGAACTGCCCGACATGGCCGCTCTCGACGAGTTCGTGCGGACCTGGGGCTGGACCGGGGAGCGGGCCGGTGACCTGGCCGAACTCGAGGCGGTCCGGGCTCTGCGACCGCGCCTGGAGCAGCTCTGGGAGCTGGCCGAGGACGCTGCCGCCGAACTGGTCAACGCCCTGCTGCGCGAGACGAACGCTCTTCCCCAGCTCGTCAGGCACGATGCGTGGGACTACCACTTGCACGCTACGCCGAGCGACGCGCCGCTGGCCGACCGGCTGGCCGTCGAGGCCGCGATGGCGTTCAGCGACGTGATCAGGACCGGACAACTCGACCGGCTTCGGCTCTGCGCGGCCCAGGATTGCGCCAGCGTCCATGTGGATCTGTCGAAGAACAGGTCGCGCCGCTTCTGCAGCACCTCCTGCTCTAATCGCACCAACGTCGCCGCCTACCGGACGAGGCAGGCCGCCAAGGCTGGCGTCGCCCCGGACTAGAACACGTTACAGTTTTAGTCGTCACGAGGGTTCAGGCCGTCAGGGTTGCGGGAGGCGGGCAGGCGATGCCGCAGCGGTGGGACATCGAGGCCGACGTCGTGATCGTCGGCTTCGGGGCGGCCGGGGCCGCTGCCGCGATCGAGGCCGCTTCGCACGGCGCCGACGTGCTGGTGATCGACCGGTTCGGCGGTGGCGGCGCGACGGCCTTGTCCGGCGGAGTCGTCTACGCGGGCGGCGGCACGATCCAGCAGATCGCCGCTGGCGTGCCTGACTCGCCGGACGCGATGTACCGGTACCTGGCCACCGAGGTCGGTGACGCGGTCACCGAGCAGACCCTGCGGGAGTTCTGCGACGGCAGCGCGGCCATGCTCGCGTGGCTGGTCGACCACGGCGTGCCGTTCGAGGGCAGCCTGTGCCCGGACAAGACCTCCTACCCGACCAACCGGCACTACCTCTATTACTCCGGCAGCGAGCTGTCGTCAGCCGACGTCGCCACTCCGGCCGCACGCGGTCACCGCGCGTTCGGGCGCGGAACCTCGGGCCGGGTGCTGTTCGACCGGCTGGCGGCGGCCGTCACCCGGTCCGGCGCGCGGGTGCTCCCGCAGACTTGCGCGGTCGCGCTGGTCACCGACGACGGCGGCCGGGTGACCGGGGTCGAGTGCCAGAGCCTGCACCAGGCGGCATCCTGGGCCAGGACGGCGCACCGGCTACTGCACAAAGCTGGCAAGAAGCCGTTCTTGTACGGGGGCGGGTTCGGGCGGCGGCTGCACCGGCCGGTGGCGTGGCTGGAGGAGACCACGGCCAGGCCGCTGCGCATCGGCGCGCAGCGCGGGGTCGTGATCGCCGCCGGAGGTTTCATCGCCAGCCGGGCGATGGTGCGCGAGCATGCGCCCGCCTACCGAGGCGGCCTCGCGCTCGGGACGGTCGCGGACGACGGCAGCGGCATCCGGCTCGGGATCTCCGCTGGCGGCGCGACCAGGTTCCTTGACCGGATCTCCTGCTGGCGGTTCATCACGCCGCCGACGGCCTTCCTCGGCGGCCTGATCGTGAATTCGGCCGGGCGGCGGATCTGTGACGAGTCCCGGTACGGAGCCGCGATCGGCGAAGCCATGGTGACCAAGGGCGACCGGCACGGCTGGCTCCTGGTCGACCAGCGGCAGCTCGCCACGGCACGGCGCTGGCGCACGCTCCGCACCAGCACGCTGTGGTTCCAGCTGCTCCAGGCCGGATACCTCATGACCAGGGCGAGGGTCAGCGCCGCGACGGTGCAGGAGGTGGCCGCCAAGGCCGGGATCGATCCCGGCGGCCTGCTGGTGACGGTGACCGCCCACAACGCGGCGGTGGCAGCGGGCGATCCTGATCCCTTCGGCAAGCCGGCGTCGCTCATGGAGCGGATCGGCACCCCGCCGTACTCGCTGATCGACCTGTCGATCAGGCCGAGGCCGGCCTACCCGGCGCCGATGCTGACCCTGGGCGGCCTGGTCGTCGCCGAGGACACCGGCCAGGTGCGACGCCAGGACGGCGCGCCGATCGATGGTCTCTACGCGGCGGGCCGCAGCGCCGTCGGCGTCTGCTCGAACTCGTATGTGAGCGGCCTGTCCCTGGCCGACTGCGTGTTTTCCGGCCGCCGGGCGGGCCGCCACGCGGCGGCTCCCAGAACTCCCCTGGACCCAAGGCCCAGCAAACTCACAACGACAGTGCCCCAGCACGGGCAAACTCACAACGATGCAACCGGCCGGGACGCCGAGCCCGGGCCGGCCACCGCATGATCGGCTAGCCGGCGCTGCCGTACGGCCTGGTGAGGATCTCCATCAGGTGCCCGTCCGGATCCTGGAAGTACAGGCCCCGGCCGCCGTCGCGGGTGTTGATCTCGCCGCTTCGGCTCCGGCCGGGGTCGGCCCAGTAGGTCAGCCCCTGCTCGGTGATCCGGCCGAACGCCGCGTCGAACTCGGCCTCGCCCACGAGGAAGGCATAGTGCTGGGGAGTGATCGTGCCAGTCGTCTCGCTGTAGTCGAGCGAGACGCCGTTGTCGGCCTCGACCACGTGGAAGTGGGAGAACCTCGTCGCTGGCGGCAGACCCAGAATCCCGGTGAGGAACGCCGACGACGCCGCCTGGTCACGGCAGGAAACGATGGTGTGGTTCAGTTGTACGCTCACGGTTGTGATTCTGCCCGGTGAACAGCACGTTGAAAGGCTTCCCCCGGGGCGCATGACGACCGGCATCATCCGGCGCGGCGACCGGATCTGGCGACCTCTGGGCCCCTGGTCGCCAGCGGTCCACGAGTTCCTGCGGCACCTGGCAGAAGCGGGCTTCGACAGCGCTCCCAGGGTCCTCGCGGTCGAAGCTGACTGCGAGGTGCTGACCTACCTCGACGGCGAGGTCGCCGCCGATCCGCACTGGCATCCAGGTCATGGTCATCGGCTGCCTGCCTACACGAGGTCGGCCGGCGCGCTCACGGCGACCGCCCGGCTGCTGCGCCGGCTGCACGACGCGGCGGCAGGCTGGCATCCGGTCCGCACGCAGTACCGGTTCCATCCGCATCCGCCGCTGCCCGGGGAGATCATCTGCCACGGCGATCTCGGGCCGTGGAACACCGTCTACCGCGACGGCCTCCCGGTCGGGTTCATCGACTGGGACAGCGCCGGGCCGGCGACGCCGCTCGCCGACCTCGCGGATGCGGCCTGGGCCTTCGTGCCCCTCGCCCCTGCGGCCGAACTGCACCAGTCCGGATTCGAGCACCCAGACCTGATGCCAGGCCGGCTGGCCGAGTTCGTCGCCGCCTACGGACTGCCTGACCCGCAGGCGATCCTGCCCGAGCTAGCCCGCGCCCCGCTCAGCTCCGCCGAGCGCGTCAGGCACCTGGCCCCGGGCACGGCCGCCGCCGCCGACTCCCTGGAGTTCCTGGCCACCCGACTCCGCTGGATCGACCAGGTGCTGCCGGAGCTTGCCCGCGCTCTGTGCTAGCCCGGGGGACGACCCCCGGACCCCCGATGTCCGGGGCGCCACAGGCGCCGTCTTCCCTCCTCGCACACCCCGCTCGTCAGTCCAGACGGCACCGCGCCCCGGACGCTGCTAGCCCGGGGGACGACCCCTGGACGTGTGTAGCTCAGCGATCTGGGTGGCGGTCTGGCGGACGCGCTCGCGGAGGTCGGGCGGGCTGAGGACCTCGGCTTCGGCTCCGAGGGCGAGCAGGTCAAGGACGGTGGCCTCGGGCGACTCGACAGGAATCCATGCCTGCGTCCAGCCCGGAGGTCCGTCGTCGGGGCTGACGCTGCGCCGCACCCGGATGCCGGGCGGCCGCCCGAGCAGGAGAGCCAGGCGCCGCCCGCGCGGCGACAGCCTGATCCTGGCTCGCGTCTGCCCGGTAGCGACGGCTGGCCCGCCACCTGATCCGCCTGGCAGCGCCGGCAGTTCGCTGACATAACCCTCCACCAGCCGGAACCCGCCGCGCTTGCCCCGCACCGCATACACCGGGATGCCCGCCGAGCTCAGTGCCTCGATATCGCGCAGCACCGTGCGCGGTGACACTTCAAGCTCGGTCGCGAGCTGCGTGGCGGTCAGCAGCCCCCCGGTCTGCAGCAGCCCGAGCAACCGGACGAGTCGGCTAGCGCGCACCCAGCCAAGATTAGCGCCAAAACATGACATGAGATGTCAAGTATCGGCTGTCATACTCTCCCTACTGCAGGCACAATCCGGGAGGGACGACATGACAGGTGTGACGGGAGAGGCGGGGACGGCTGGCTCGGGATCGAAGGCGGACCCCTGGCTGCTGACGACCCCGCCGGGCAAGTCCGAGTTCGAGGCGTGGCGGGACGAGCAATCCGATCCGCCCGCGCTCGTCGTCCAGGTCGGCACGACCCAGCTGCGCTACCGGCTTCGCTGCATCGACGACCTGCATGCGATGCTCAAGGATCACGGCGACTGGGTGCCGCTGGGCAACGCCGACGAGCAGAAGCCCGCCCAGGACGGCACGGTCGAAGCCTGGGGCCGGTCTTCTGGTAACCCGGTCGGCGGCTGGTACGGCACGAAGAAGGGCCTGCGCGGCCGGTTCGGCAACTACGTACCGCCCGTCCTGGAGGTCCTCGGACTGGCCGAAGTCGAGCACAACCCCAGGAACAACCGAATGCGCGCCATCTAACGCCGAGACCCCCGAAGCTCCGTGGGCTAGAGCAGGCCGGCCGCCGCGAGGTCCTCGTAGACCGCGTCCGGCACGTTCGTCGTCAGGTACTCGACGTCCTGGGTGATCTCCTGCGGCGTCCGCGCCCCGACCAGCGCGGCGGTCACGGCCGGATGCCGCAGCGGGTAGTGCAGCGCGACCGCGCCGACCGGCAGCCCGCGGGCCGCGCACACGGCCTTGATCCGCTGCGCCCGCTCGAGCAGCTCCGCCGGCGCGGCCGCATAGTCGTACGTGGATCCCGGTCGCGGATCGGCCAGAATGCCAGAATTAAACACCCCGCCAGTAAGAACGCAGACTTGCCGCCGTTCACAATCCGATAGCAGGCTCTCCGCTCCGAACGGATCGAGCAGCGTGTACCGGCCGGCGATGAGAACGCAATCGAGATCGGCCCGCGCGATGAACCACCTCGGCACCTCGCACTGATTCATCCCGAGCCCGATCGCCCCGATCACCCCGGACGACCTCAGCTCGTGCAACGCGGGATAAGCACCGGCGAGTGATTCCTCCGCAAAATTGTCTGGGTCGTGGATCAGCACCAGGTCAATCCGGTCAAGACCGAGCCGCTCCAGGCTTTCCTCGACTGACCGGCGGGCGCCGTCCGCGCTGAAGTCCCACACGCGCGAGAGCGCGGGGGTGTCGTAGAAGCCCTCGACACCCTGGGTCGGGCCGGTCGCTGGCACGAGCAGCCGGCCAACCTTCGTGGAGATTACGAACTCCGACCGGGGCTTGCCCGCCAGGAAGTCCCCGAGTCGCCGCTCAGACTGGCCGACCCCGTAGTGCGGCGCGGTGTCGAACGCGCGGATGCCCGCGTCCCAGGCCGCCTCCAGCGTGGCGTGCGCGTCGCCGGCGCTCACTGGCGCGAACAGTCCGCCGATCGGCGCCGTGCCGAACATCAGCCTGGTCACCCGCAGGCCAGTGTCACCGAGGTCGGTCAGGGGGAGTGGTGTCATGCCTGCCTCCAGGCGGCTCCGGTCGGGTAGGTGTACTCGGCTAGCGACGAGGCTCGCAGTTCCGTGGACGCGCCGGGCGTCGCCGGCACCTGGTACCGGCCGCGCCGCACGACCGCCGGAGCGGTGAAGTGCTCGTGCAGGTGGTCGATCCACTCGATCGACCGGCGGGCGCGGCCGCCGTACCCCGGGTGCGGCACCTCCGAGCGCCACGTAGTCGAACATCGCCAGGTGCTGGACCAGCTCGCACAGCCCGACGCCGCCCGCGTGCGGGATCACCGGGATGCCGAACCTGGCCGCGAGCAGCAGGTTGGCGAGGTTCTCGTTGACCCCGGCGACCCGTGTGGCGTCGATCTGCATGACGTCGATCGCCTGCGCCTGGAGCAGCTGCTTGAAGATCACCCGGTTGGCGACATGCTCGCCGGTGGCAACCGGTACCGGGCTGATCTCGCGCCGGATCGTGGCGGTGCCGAGCACGTCGTGCGGGCTGGTCGGCTCCTCGATCCAGTGCGGCGCAAGCGGCGCGAGCGCCCGCATCCAGGTGATGGCGGTGCCGACGTCCCAGACCTGGTTGGCGTCGACCGCGATCTCGACGTCGTCGCCGACCGCCGCGCGGGCGATCCGCAGCCGGCGCAGGTCGTCCTCCAGATTCGCGCCGACCTTGAGCTTGATCAGCCCGAAGCCGTCGGCGACCGCCTCACGGCACAACTCGGCGAGCTTGTCGTCGGAGTAGCCGAGCCAGCCCGGCGTGGTCGTGTAGGCCGGGTAGCCGTCGCGTTCGAGCTGCGCGATCCGCTCGGCCTTGCCGGCCGTTCCCCTTCGAGCAGGTCGAGGGCGTCCTGCCGGGTCAGCGCGTCGCTGAGGTAACGGAAGTCGACCAGGTCTGTGACCTGGGCGGGTTCGAGGCTGGCCAGGTAGCGCCAGAGTGGCTGACCTGCCCGCCGGGCGGCGAGGTCCCAGCAGGCGTTGAGCACCGCGCCGATCGCCATGTGCACGACGCCGCACTCCGGGCCGAGCCAGCGCAGCGGGCTGTCACCGATCAGGGTTCGGGACAGTCCGCCGAGGTCGCCGAGCACGGCATCGAGATCCTGTCCGGCCAGGAACGGCTCGAGCGCGCGGACCGCACTGAGCTGGATGTCGTTGCCGCGCCCGATGGTGAACGCGTAGCCGTACCCGGCGAGTCCGTCCGGAGAGTCGGTCCTGACGACGACGTAGGCGGCCGAGTAGTCGGGGCTGGGGTTCATCGCGTCGGAACCGTCGAGCTGCCGTGACGTCGGGAACCGCACGTCGTGGGTCTCGAAGCCGGTGATCCTGGTCGCCATCGGGGTGCCTCAGGGAGCCGGGCTAGCTCACGGGCAGCGGGCGGACCCGCAGCCCGTTCATCCCGCCGTCGACGGCCAGGGCCGTTCCGGTCACCGAGCCGGCCAGCGGGCTCGCCAGGTACGCGATCGCGGCGGCGACCTCGTCGGCGGTGACTAGCCGGCCTTGCGGCTGGCGCGCGCTGAGCGCGGCCCGCTCGGCATCCGGGTCGTCGGCGACCGAGAGCAGGCGCCCGACCCAGGGTGTGTCGACCGTGCCCGGGGTCACGCAGTTCACCCTGATGTGCTCGCGCACGTGGTCGGCGGCCATCGCGAGCGTGAGAGAGTACACCGCGCCCTTGCTTGCCGAGTACGCCGCTCGGTCAGGCAGCCCGGCCGTCGCGGTGATCGAGCAGGAGTTCACGATCGCGGAGTGGCCCTTCTCCCGGGCGGAGGCGCGCAGATACGGCAGTGCCGCCCGGGAGGCCCGCACCATGCCGAACACGTTGACCTCGAAGACCCGCCGCCACTCGTCGTCGTCGTTGGTCTCGACGGTGCCGATCGCGCCGATCCCGGCGTTGTTGACCAGGATGTCGACGCCGCCGAGGGTCGCGGCCGTCGTCGCGACGCCCGTCCTGACCGCCTCGTCGTCGGTCACGTCGACGTCGATCGCGAGGAACTGACTGTCCCGTGGTGCCGGTGTTTCCGGGTGTAGTGCCCGGTCGAAGATGGCGACGCTCGCACCCCGGGCGGCGAGCAGCCGCGCCGTCGCGAGGCCGATGCCCGAGGCGCCGCCGGTCACGATCGCGACGAGCCCGGCGAACTCGGCTTGCGGCATGGGGTTGGGGTCAGCGGTCACGGCGGCCTCCAGGCGGATCGGCGGACATTACGGTCTGCGCACTGCCGGTGTTTGCCGACCCAGTGCGGCAAGTCGTTCGACCTCGTCGAGAGCTAGCTGCCACGGAAAGTCGCTGGCACGCACGTCGCCGCTGCGGGCCGGGTGCGGCTCGAAGCCGCCCGCGCCCAGCAGGATCCGGACGCCCTCGTCGCGCAGCTGGGCTACCGACCGCCGGAACGGTGCCCGGCCGGCGAGTGCGGAGTTGACGAACGGCAGCATCACGACCGGGACCGGCAGGCCGATCGCCTCGGCGAGCACCCCGAGCGCGTAGGTGTCGCTCGCGCCCTGGGCGCACTTGTTGATCGTGTTGTAGGTCGCGGGCGCCACGATCACCGCGTCGGACAGCGGCGACCGAGGCTCGTCCGGCTTGCGGTAGGCGTGCCTGACCGGCCAGCCGGTGAGCGACTCGAGCGCGGGGACGTCAGCGAAATCCAGGGCAGCGGGCGTCGGCACGACCTGGACCTCCCAATGGCGCTCCCGGGCCGGGCCGATCAGGAGCCGCACGTCAGCCGCTGGACCGGCGCCGCACACGATAACCGTGAGCATCGGGCGGCGCGGCGCGCGAGAGGTGTCGATGTGGGGAGCTTAACCCGCCTCGGGCCTGGCGATCAGGTCGCGGTCCCAGGAGAGCAGGTCGTGGGCGAACAGCACGCGGCGCAGGTCGAGTTCGCGGAGCTGGTCGAGCCAGGGGCGCCGGGCGGCCTGGATCCCCTGCTGGACCTCGGCCTCGTCCAGGTTCAGCGTGAACAGCGCCCTGGCGTAGTCCGAAGCGAAGTCCATCGCCTGCCCCGCCAGCAGGATGCGGCCCTGCGTCGTCTCGACCAGCAGCGACTGATGGCCGGGCGTGTGCCCCGGGGTCGGAATGATCCTCAGGCCGGGTCCGACGTCGGCGGCGCCGTCATGGATTTCGAGCTTGGCCCCGTCGAATTCCATCAGGCGCGGCATGAAGGCCGGATTGGAGTGCAGCTCGTCGTGCTCGTCCTTCTGCACGAAGATCGGGATCCTCGGGAACAGGGGATTGCTGCCGCAATGGTCGATGTGCAGATGGCAGTTCACGATGACCGAGACCTCGGCGAGGTCCACCCCGGCGCTGGTGAGAGTTTCCCGGAACGGCTGCCGCGTGATGGGGGCGTGCGCCTGCTCGATCTCGTCGTGCCCGGTGGCAAGACCGGTGTCGAACAGCAAGATGCCGCCCGGAGTACGGATGACGTAAGAGCAGATCACGAGCTTCTCGCCGGGCAGCGACTTGGAGTCGGCCGGCACGGTGTAATGGCCGAGAAACAGGCGCTGGATGTCGGACGGTCTGATCATGAGACTCCTTCAGGCAGGCGCCCGATCAGTCGCGCGTAGAGGACCACGTGACTGACATGGTGCACGACTTCCCTGATGGTCCAGCTGGCCTTGTCGGGACGGGCGTCCAGGTCCTGCTCGCTCAGCATCATGAGCCTGGCCTGGTAGCAGGAAGCCAGCCGGGTAAGCCGGCTCGTGACCTCGTCAAGGTCGAGCTCGGTGAAGCGAGCGTAGTCGGCATCGACCGTCATCATCCTCCCGTGCCATCGGTCGGGCAAGGTTGGCAGACCGCTCAGCCTGCACTCGACCTCGGCCAGATGGTCGATCAGGTGATCGGTGACCCGGCGCAGCACCTTGTGCGGGGTCCAGGCGTTGCCGTCGGCGAAGATCGGCTTGCCGTCCCAGCCCAGCCAGGTCTCGGCGATCCCCAGGATCTCGGTGACGGCTTCGGGCACCAGCTCGGCGACCGGGCGGTCGTCCACGTCGGGCCTGGCGTCGTAATCAGCGGTGAAATTGTGGCGGGTGGTGTGTCTGACCATGCGCCGACCCTAGACCGCGAACACTTCGGCACCCCCCGAAACATCCCCGGCCCAGGTTCCGCCCCCGCCACAGTCCCCCACCCGCCCGCCACCGCTCGCCCCCGAACCCCGCCCGCCCGGGTCGGTGAGCAGCAGGTAGGGACATGGTGCTGTTGGATCCTGGCCCGCAACAGCAGTAAGTAGGGCCATGCTGCTGTTAGCACGGGCCGCTGGTGGGGTTACCAGGCGTAGGCCTCGGGGGCGGTGCCGCCTGGGCCGGGGAAGATCTCGTCGAGCCGGCGGAGGGCCTTGTCGTCCAGCTTGAGCTCGACCGATCGCAGGGCGCTGTCGAGTTGCTCCATCGTGCGCGGGCCGACGATCGGGGCGGTCACCGCGGGCTGGTGCAGCAGCCAGGCCAGCGCGACGTCGCCTGGAGGGGCGTCGAGCGAGGCGCAGAACGATTCGTACGCCTCGACCTGGTCCCGCTTGCCTTCGAGCATCTCGGCGGCCCGGCCACCGCCGCTGCGCCCGCCGTCACCCTGCCCGCCGCTGCCTTGCCCGCCGCCTTGCCCGCCGCTGCTGCCCTGCCCGTTCGCTGCTTGCTTGGCGAGGATGCCGCCGAGCAGGCCGCCGTGCAGCGGGCTCCAGGGGATCACGCCGATGCCGTAGCCCTGGCAGGCTGGCAGCACTTCCAGTTCGACCGTGCGGGCGGCCAGGTTGTACAGCGACTGCTCGCTGACCAGGCCGAAAGCGCCGTGCCTGCGGGCCGACTCCTGTGCCTGCGCGATGTGCCAGCCGGCGAAGTTGGACGAGCCGAAGTACACGACCTTGCCCTGCTGGCGGAGCACCGAGAATGCCTCCCAGATCTCCTCCCACGGCGTATCCCGGTCGACGTGGTGCATCTGGTACAGGTCGAGGTGGTCGGTCTGGAGCCGGCGCAGCGACGCCTCGCACGCCTGCCGGATGTTGATGGCCGACAGGAAGCGGTCGTTGGGCCAGTCGCCCTTGCCGCCGTAGAGCTTGGTGGCCAGCACCACCTTGTCGCGCCGTCCGCCACCCGAGGCGAACCAGTCGCCGATGATCGACTCGGTCGCGCCTTCCGCGCGCGGCCGGCCGTAGGTGTTCGCCGTGTCGAAGAAGTTCACGCCGCTGTCCAGGGCGTGATCCATGATCGCGAACGCGTCGGCGGGCTCGGTATAGGAGCCGAAATTCATCGTTCCGAGGCAGATTCTGCTGACAGTTGCGCCGCTGCGGCCTAGGTGGGTGTATTCCATACCGCCCACCGTAGCGGCACCCTTGCGGCCAATGCCGGCCCGGACGCGTGTTGCTTCGCGTTTTGCCGCCTCAGATGAGGTACGGTTTCGCGAAGCCGGAATTAGCCCGGAATTTGGCCCGGAACTAGCCGGAACTAGGCATGGGAGGCTGACTGGATGGCATGTCGGGTGCTGGCCGAGGCAGGGGCGATCTCCCGGCTGGCTGAGCTTGGCCTCCGCGTCGAGCAGATCGAGCGGGTGGTGCGCCGGGCCGACGCGGACGCCAGCATGTGCACCGCGTTCGACCCGCCGATCATGGAAGGGCTGACCCGGTGGGGTCGCACCAACCGGTACCTGCGCGAGGAACTCGTCCCGGCCGGATGGCTGTTCGACAACCCGAGGAATCTGCCGAGGACGATCCACCCCAGCGGTGACTTCGCGATCGTCGCGACGACCGGCGACGACCTGACCGGCCTTGCCGAACTGCTGCCCACGACGAAATACGCGAAGGGCTACGCCACCGCCGAGGCGGTCGGGATCAACGGCCAGCTCACCCTGGACTTCGCCGACCCGGAGTTCGCCGAGGACTTCGGCCGGATCGCGGACACGGCGACCTTGCAGACCTGGTTCATGCTGTTCCACGTCGACGACGAGGGGTTCCGGGTCGAGCTCTCGCTGCCGGACGGAATCGCCGACGGGAAGATCACGAGCTGGGCCGAGCGGATCATCGTGCCGTCATTCCCGCGCGACGACGACCGGCTCGCCGACCTGCTGTCCCTGGACGGCGAGGTGCCGGCTGGGCGGCGCGGACGTGAGCGGGACAGCGACGTCGTCGTCGCCGTCAGCCGTCGCTAGCTGGCGGCTGCGGTGCTGACCCCCTCGCGGCTGGTGATCGCCCGCAAGCGGCACGGTCTGACGCTGACCAGCCTCGCGACCCTCACCGGCCTGAGCACCCGCAGCATCTCCCTGTACGAGAACGGGCACGCCGAGCCGTCGCAGGAAACGCTGGTGCAGCTCGCGGCCGTGCTCCGGGTCGCTCCGGCCTTCCTGCGCGGCGTCGACCTGGACGAGGTCCCGGTCGACGCGGTGAGCTTCCGGGCGCTGAGCAAGATGACGGCGCGGCAGCGCGACAGGGCGCTGAGCGCGGGCCGGGTCGCCTTGCTGATCAACGAGTGGATCGAGACCCGTTTCGAGCTGCCAGAAGCCGACGTCCCGACGCTGACCGGCTACGAGCCCGAGTCGGCGGCCCAGGTCGTCCGGGCGAGGTGGGGAATGGGGGAGCGCCCGGTAAGCAACCTGCTCCATTTGCTGGAGGCGCACGGCGTGCGGATCTATTCGCTCACCGCCGAAAACAGCCAGCTAGACGCCTATTCCTTGTTCTGGCATGCACAACCTTTCATCTTCCTGAATACGGCGAAGTCGGGGGAGCGCGGTCGCTTCGACGCTGCGCACGAGCTCGGCCATCTCGTGCTCCACGGCGAGCACCTGGTGCCGAACCGGCCGCATGCGGAGACCGAGGCCAACCGGTTCGCCGCGGCGTTCCTGATGCCCGGGGCCAGCATCGTCGCGCAGGGCCTGCGGGACGCCACGCCCGAGAAGATCCTGCAGGCCAAGCGCGTGTGGAAGGTAGCGGCGACCGCGCTGGCACACCGGCTGTATGAACTGGACCTGCTGACCGACTGGGGTTACCGTGCTGCGTGCGTCCAGTTGTCGCAGTGGGGTTACCGGCGGTCCGAGCCCGACGGGATCAACCGGGAGTCGTCGCAGCTGCTGGCGAAGGTGTTCCGGTCCCTGCGCGACCACGGTGAGAGCCCGGCCGCCATCGCGACGGACATCGGGGTCACCACCGGGGAACTGCAAGATCACATCTTCGGGCTCGCGCTAACCTCGGTACCGGATCTCGGGCGCGCCGCGTGGGCCCGCACCGGGCGCGCTGACCTGCACATCGTCTAAGGAGTAGCTCATGCGACTGACCTTGCACATGTTCGTGACTGTCGACGGCGTGCTCCAGGCCCCCGGCGGTCCGGAAGAGGACCCAGAGGGCGGCTTCGCCTTCGGAGGCTGGTCCTTCCCCTACGGGGATCAGGACTTCGGGGTCGCGATGAGCGACTGGTTCACCCATGCGAGCGCGTTCCTGCTCGGCCGCAGGACCTACGAGATCTTCGCCAGCCACTGGCCCAGGGTCACCGACCCGGCCGACCCGATCGCGGGCAAGCTCAACGCGCTGCCCAAGTACGTCGCGTCCCGGACGCTCACCTCGGCCGACTGGCAGCATTCCACGATCGTCAGCGACGTCGTCGCCGAGGTCGGCCGGCTCAAGGAGCAGCCAGGTGACGAACTGCAGCTGCACGGCAGCGGCGGGCTGGCCCAGACGCTGATCGAGCACGATCTGATCGACGAGTACCGGCTGCTGACGTTCCCCGTGCATCTGGGGTCGGGCAAGAAGCTGTTCCGCGACGGCGCGCGGCCATCGGCGCTGCGGCTGCTCAGCTCACAGGTGACCAGCACCGGAGTGGTCATCGCGAGCTACGCGCCGGACGGTTCGCCGCGCACCGGGTCCTACGCGCTGGACGAGAGCTAGGCTCAGCCTGGCCGGCGGGCCCGGATCGCGAGGATCGTCGGGATCGGCCGGTCTCCGTGCTCCGCCACGTGCTCCAGCACGAGACCTGCCCGCAGGAAGCCGTTGAGCAGCTCGGCGAGCGGGTGATGACGCATGCCGACCCTCCTGCGGACGAACTGGCCCCACCAGGGCGACTCCTCGTGCCAGCCGGGCGCGCGGTAGGTCGGGTGCGCGGTGACGCCGCCGTCGTCGAGCCATTCGACGTGCGGCCCGTTGAAGCACGGGTGAACGCCGTAGAACACTAGCGTTCCGCCCGGGGTCAGGACGCGAACTGCTTCGCTCAGCACGGCGGAGAAGTCGTCCACATCGGTCGAGATCCAGATCGTCGCGACGGTCGGGAAGGTGGCGTCGGCGAACGGCAGGACCGCCGCGTCCGCCTGCAGGACGTGCTCGCTTCGGGTGCGGGCGACCCGGAGCTGGTCGGCGGAGCGGTCGACTCCGATGACGGTGCGTCCGGTGCTGGCCAGGACGCCGGTGTAGTGCCCGCCGCCGCAGCCGAGGTCCAGGCACCGGCCGGTGCCAGGCCCGAGCAGCTCCGTCAGCCGCGCCGCGTTGTGCTCGGCCTGCGGCTGGTTCCAGTCGTCGTACCAGTCGGCGTACCCGTCGTAGCGCGCCTTCGTGCTCTGCATTTCGTGCGCTCCAATCCCGCGAAATCCCGCTTGACTGGTATTTCCGGCAAGGGCGGCCCCGATGCCGGCGACGGTTGCGCCGACGGCGGAACGTCTGGGCCCGCAGCGAGTTAGCTAAGGTCGCCCGGCCAGCTGGATTTGTGGCTCAGGAGCTGATTCTGGCCAGGAACATGTGGCCCTTGGCGAATTCGACTACGGCCGGGCTCGGGCCGGCGACCAGCTCGAAGCCGAACGGCGTGCTGACCTTGCCGCTGGTCGAGCCGTTGCCCGCGATCTTGCTGACGGTCGTCTTCGCGCAGGTGAGGCCGCATTTCTTGGTGAGGACCAGCAGCCCGGCGCTGGTGTCGGCGATAGCCACGTCGGCCTCAGGGACGTGCGCGGACGAGATCCGGGCCAGGCTGGAGGTCTTGAAGCCGTCGAGGAACTCGCCGCCGCTGTTGTGGAACGCCAGCTCGTACAGCTTGCCGCCGGCCAGCGTCAGCGGCCAGTTGACCGGACCCGGGCGCAGCCGGATCGATCCGGTGGGATTGGCGTGTACCAGGAAGCCCTTGTTCGCTGATCCCCGGGCGTCCTGGAAGTACATTCCGGACTTGTCGGCGGCCACGTTGCCCGGATACATCTGCTTGTCGACGATGTGGACCTTGGATGAGGTGATGTTGATTCGGCTGAGCCAGGCCGAACTCGAACCCGCTGCTATCGGTACCCCAGTCGGTCCAGGACCAGAGGGTGTTACCGACTGAGGTCAGTCCGGCGATGGTGATCGGGGTGAACGGGCTCGTCACCGTCCAGTGCCGTACCGGCGAGCCGTGCGACCGGGTGTACTCGGTGATGGTCAGCCCGACCTGCACGAAGAGGTCCTTGGCGTTCGCGGCCAGCGCGAGTACGTTGCCGCCCGCATGCAGGGCGACCTCCGGTGCCGAATTTCCGGTGACGACGGAGACGACCTTGCCCTGGGAGTAGAAGACTGTCCCGTCCGGCGCTTCGGTGAAGATGTTCCTGAAGATGCTCGAGCTGGAGCCGAGCGCGATCCGCGCCGTCTGGTGTAGCGCTGGGCTAGCTGGCCTGGCCGGCCCGGCCGCTGCGGCGGGCAGGGTGCCGGCTGCCAGCGTGCCGGCTGCCAGGAGGCCGGTCACCGCCGAGACCGCGACCGGCAGGAGAACTCTGGTGCGGACAGTTCTGAAAGACATTAGCTACAGCCCCCTCTTGGCCGCTCGGCGCTGGCGCCGTTTTCTCAGCAACGGCGCTCGGCCCGGTGGCACTGGATCTTATCCATAAGACCCATCAGCTTTCGAGATTCGCTAACCTGCATCGGTTGATCAGAGTCCTGGCAAGGCAAGGAGACGTGAACATGACCGCTAGCAAGCCCGAGGTCGACTTCCCGGGCGGCGAGCCGCCCATGGACCTGGAGATCACCGAGGTGTGGGAAGGTGACGGACCCGAGGCGAAGGCCGGCGACGTGGTCGAGGTGCACTACGTCGGCGTCGCCTACTCCACGGGCGAAGAGTTCGACGCGAGCTGGAACCGAGGCGCGCCGCTGTCGTTCAAGCTCGGAGTAGGGCAGGTCATCGCAGGCTGGGATCAGGGCGTGCAGGGAATGAAGGTCGGCGGTCGCCGTCAGCTCGTCATTCCGCCGGGGCTGGCCTACGGGGACCGTGGTGCCGGAAACTCGATCGCCCCCGGCGAGACCCTGATCTTCGTCTGCGACCTAGTCTCGGTCTGACCCGCGCGCCCGCCGTCCTCAGGCCGGGCCAGCCGACAGGTACGGACCGCCCCCGGTAGAGGCCGATCGCGTCACAGGCGCGCGGGCAGGCCAGCCAGGTCAGTGCTGCTGCCGGATCCGTCCCAGCTTTGGCTGGGACCGGCAGCTCACGGGCGGTCCACTTCCGGCGGCCCGGTCAGGACGGCCGGGTGCTCGTGGAACGACTTGTCGTTGTAGCCGCCGACGGCGAAATCTCAGCCCGGGCCAGACCTCGGCCCGAGAGGTGGTCCGCCGACAACCTAGCCCAGCCCGGGCACCCACAGTCCAGCCCGGCCGACCTCAGCGGACCCCTCTCCCCGCAACCGGTCGAACTTCCCCGCTCTCGGTCATTTCGGTCAACCCTCAACCCCAACTTGAGGCCCAGCAAACTCACAGCGACCGCGCCCCAGCGCCAGCGAACTCACAACGACGGGCCGGGTCCCGGGGCGGCCGTCCGCCCAGCGCCAGCGAACTCACAACGACCGCGCGGACCGTCGCTCACGCCAGGCAAGCTCACCACGACGGACCGAGGTCGCGGCGAGCCAAGCCGGACGCAGGCAGGCAGATCGCGCAGACCGAGGGCGCACCGCCCGCTACGTCTGTCCAGCCGTAAACCTGACATTCATCGGCGCGGGATGCGGTCCGTTTCTGTGCGGATCGATCCGGGGGAGCGCGGGAGTCGTGCTGAGCGCGGCGGCAGGCCCGGCCGCGCTAAGACGCGGCATAAGACCGATGCGTCCATCCGGGAATTGGGCCCCGGATTAGGTGCAAGTAAAATCCCCGCGTGTCGCGTCGGCAAATAGCAAGCGGGGTCTTCGGGGTGAGTTAGCTTGGCGGTGTATTTGCGGTTACTGAAAACCTCGGCGCGCGCGATTTAAAGGCAATCGTCGAGGTTGCACCTAACTCGCAGTTTAGAAGGAGGTGATATAAGTGAGTAAGAAATCCCCGGCTTGCAGGGACTTTGACGAGGCAGGTGTTCCCAGAATCCTCCTCAGTGCGATCGTCTCAGCGGTCCTCAGGGAACTGCTCGATCGGCTCATCGAGATAGTGAGCCGGGGAGGCCCCTGGTAAGGACCCCCCCGGACGGCCCAGGCACGGCCCCCGCGATAGTCTCGTCGGCTAGCGGGGGCCGTTCCTTTTCCTGCTCAGACCTCGACACATTGCGTGACTGTATTGACGTGGCGGGCAGACCGCAAGGCCAACACGCCCACCGATAAGCGTCGGCGGCTAGCTCAAACGCCTGGCCGGTGCAATTCAGGCGGAACTTTGCTCGCGATTTAACAGCCAATCACCGGCGACGTTCAGGTGACCGAATAGTGGAACATCACGAAGCAGTCCTGGATCTGCGCGGTCACGTCGGCTAGGTCGGCGGCGGCGACCGACAGCCACCATAGCTGGGGCACCGCGCTCGGCGACAACTGTGCCCGCACTCCGTACAACGCGCTGGTGCCGTACCGGGGCTGAGCCGACAGACTGACCGCGTCGGTCGCGGGATCGGGGGTCGGCGGAACCGGCGGGACTGGCGGGTTCGCTGGTGGCGGCCACGGTGCCGGCGTCAGCTGCACGGTGAGCGACGTCATCTTCGCGCCAGTCGAGAGCAGGAAGAACACCTCGATGTCGGCGGTCTTGATGACGCGCCCCCGGTACTGGAACGGGAACCGGTCGGCCGAGATCCACAGCGGCAGCTGCCCGTAGGCGGCGGTGCCGTCCGACGGATGCAGCAGGCCGTACCACCCGGACGGGAACTCGTGCCTGACGCTGAACAGCCGGTCCCGCCCGGACTGGGCCGGCAGCGCGCCGAACGCGGGCGCCTGAGTCTGCTGCGGCAGCGCAGGCAGCGTCGCGGCGGCGAACGCCTGGCTGCGCATCAGGTCGCCGCCGTACCTGGCCGTGTAGCTCACTTTCAGCACCACGTCGGTGATCGTGTCGAAGTCGAACGCGTTGCACGCGGGCGGCATCGTGATCATCCAGGTCGACACGGCGCCGGCGGTCTCGAAGGGCAGGTACCGCTCGTCACGGAAGTTGACCGTGAAGACGCCGCTGTCGTCCTGCGCGTGACTGGTCGCGATCGCGGCGGTCGAGCCGGAGTAGTAGGCGAACCGAGGGTCGCCGCCGACCTTCTCCGCATCGCCGGCCGGGCCGGTGCCCGTAGTGCCGGGATCCGCTCGCACCTTGCTCGACACGAGGGTCAGCGTGCAGTTCACGTTGGTGTACGGGCCGGCCACGCACGGGATCGTAAGGCTGACATCGCGAGCCGGCGCAGGAAGTGACCCGGGTAGTCCAGATCGAACAGCTGCTCGGGCAGCTGCACGACGCACTCGCCGGTCGTCTTGAGCGACATCAGCGCGGCCGGGTCGTGCAAGAGCAGCGAGACATGCCGGGTGACCTCGAACTCGCGCCGGTTGTTGTCCTGATAGGCGCGCTCGAGCTGCCTGATCGCGAGCTGCAGCCGGTTACCAGCGAGCAGGCCCTTGCGCAGGCTGTCCCAGTAGCCGAACGTGATGTAGCTCGACTGGGGGATGCCAAGCTCGCGCTGGTAGGCGATCTCGGCCTGCTGCGCGGTGGAGAACGCGAGCTGGTACATCTGCGAGTACAGGCTTGACCCGCTGCTCATGAGCCAGCTGTAGAGCTGCTGGCTGGTGAACTTGCCGGTCAGGTAGGTCTGCGTGGCCTGGGCGTTGGTGACCTGGGCCTGGGTCACCGCGAGCTCGTCCTGGGCGATCGTGACCCGGACGTTCGCCGCCGCGATCTGCTGGTCGAGCTGCATGATCTCGGTGGCGGCGAGATTGCCCTGCATGGTCCAATCCTGCTGGCGCCTGGTGTAGCCCGCCATCTTCCCCGCCGACCACGCCTGGTAGGTGAGGAAGTTCGCGATCGTCTCCAGGCCGTGGACGGCGGCCTCGGTCGAGGCGGCCAGGTTGGATCCGCCGAAGCTGGCCGAGACGTTGCCGCCAGTGCCGAACGGCTGCAGGTCGATGCCGATGGAGAGGTTGGGCACGCGCGCCTGGAGGCTGGCCAGCGTTTGCAGTATCCCGGCGCCCGCGTGCAGCTCTGCGGCGCCGTCGGACAGCTTCAGCTCGGACTGCTCGGCGGGGAGCAGCGTCACGCCGCCGGCCAGGGTGGCTGACGCGGCCGGGATGGCGGCCAGCGCGATGGCCGCCCCGGCGGCGGGCGCGGCCGGGGTGCTCCCGCTGATCAGCGTCTGGTAGAAGAGGTAGCGGTTTACCGGGACGGTGCGCGCGGCCTGCAGCGCGGTGACGTTGGCCTGGGCCTCGGTCAGCTGGTCCTGCCGCTGGGTGAGCACCAGGTTCTGGACCGTGATCTCCTGCGCCGCGCGCAGCAGCGCGAGCCCCTCGACGTCGTACTTCTCCAGCGCGTCCAGCAGTTGCTGGCCGAACGACTGGCAGATGCTCGCCAGCTCGCCAGCCTTGGCGACGAGATAGCTGAACCGGTAACTGGGCAGCGGGGCGCTGAGCGCGGCGAGCACGCTGCCCGGGTCGATGCCCTCGGCGGCCGCCTCGATCAGCGCGAGCGGGTTCGCCGGCGGCTGGAAGAGCGCCAGCTGCTGCGGCACACCGGCGATGTTGAGGCAGTGCCTGATGTTGTAGAGCCTGCTCGCGACCGTGGACCAGTACTGCAGCAGCTGCTGGTTGGGCGGGATGCAGAAGAAGAACATGCTGGTCAGGCCCAGCAGGCCGCCCGACTGCCCGGACGGGTTGGAGGTCACAGGACCGGCGTACGGGAACTCGTTCTCGATCGTCTCGTAGAAGTTGCCGAACGCGTCCAGCTTCGACCGGATGTCGGAGTACGACAGCTCGGCCGGCTGCTGCGGCGACGGGAGCTGCTGCGGCAGCGGCCCGAGCAGCTCTGAGGCGAAGACATAGAGCTGGGTCGCCTGGTTGATCGACTCCAGCGAGTCCACCTGCCCGTACAGGTAGTCACCCCAGGCGATCAGGTTGTCGAGATAGGCCATGAACGCATACTTCTGGAAGGCCCCGATCCGCAGCCTGGCGATCGGGAACGGCTCGAACGGGTGCTGGTACCACTCGTTGAGCTGGGCCAGCGCGGCGGCGTCAGCTTCGTCGATCTGCTGCAGCAAGTCGAGCAGGGTCTGCGGCACCCCGTCGCGGAACGGCTGGACCTGCCAGAACCGGTCGGGAACCGCGACACCGGCCTCGGCGTCGGTCGGGTCGAAGATGTAGCGGAACCACTTGTCCGCCTCGGCGAACTGCTGGTTCTGCGACAGCGTGATCGCGGTGAGCAGCGGGCCGTGGAAGAACAGCTCCCAGTTGTAGTCCGAGTAAGCCTCGCCTGCGGTGAAGTCGATGGCCTCGGACGGGTACTGGGGTTCGACCAGGGTGGTGTTCGGCTCGTAGCTGGTCGCGAAGTCGAACCCGTTGGTGAGGTTCTGGTTGCCGATGTTCAGCAGCCCGTCGATGCCGCCGGACTGCTCCTGGCCCTGGGCCGCGACGAGTCCCTCGATGAGCTGGCAGACGTAGGGGTGGCGGTGGGTCTGGAAGGACAGCAGGATCGTGGAGGGTGCCGGGTGGATCGACTTGGGCATGCGCGCATGCCAGTTGGTGCCGGCCAGCCGTAGCTCACCGCTCGGGCGCGGTTCGGCAGGCCCGATTGGCGCGGGGAGCGCGGACGCACCCGCCAGATCGTGCACCGCCGACGGCACGTCGACCTCATTGCGGTCGCGGAGCTGGCGGGTGATCGGCTGGCCCACCGTCGGCTGGACGAAGAACGTGCGGTCGTTGTCCTGGTAGAAGAACGGGTTGACCAGCCCGAACTGCCAGGTCTGCTGACTGATCCGCAGCTCGAACTGGCTCGGCGTGGCATTCAGGTAAGTCACCAGGTTGAGATCGGGCGGGGAGCCGCTCACCGGGTTGCTGGCGATCGCGGCGGTCGGCAGGACCAGCGCGGAGCCAGCGGACTGCCGGAATCCGTTCTTGTAAGAGTCGGTGTCCGGCGGCACGATCAGGTGAGCGTGGTCGAGCTGCTTGCCGGTCTGGTGCGGCGAGGGCGCGACCGCGTCGGGGTAGCCGGATTCCTCGAGCGATCCGTAACTGACGCTGATGCCGTCGCCGCACGCGGAGAACCGGAACTCACCGAGCAGGATCGGCGGGGACGTAATCCCGTCGTCTTCGGTGAACGTCGAGTACACGTCGATGACCAGGTCGGCGCCATCGATCCGGGCCTTGAACGTGTGCGCGTCCTGCGGTGGCATCTGCGGGTCAGGCACGAAGAATCCGCCATCACTGAAATAGGACAGCAGGAAGTCGGTGGTGACGTTCTTCTGCTGCCACGCGCCCTGGTAGTACTCGCTCCACGCCAGCGTGATCTGCCAGTAGTTGTCGGTCGGTGCTCCTGCGACGGGCGTCTGGGTGCCGTCCGAATTGGTCGTGGTCAGCGACCCAGGCTTGGCGGGCGGCGTGTACGCCTGCTGGGTGAAGACCGGCCAGATCAGCCGCAGCTTCCCCTCCCAGATCGCGGCGATGAGATGGTCGTCCGCTACGTCGGCCTGCACCTGCTGCCACGGCGTCCAGCCGGTGCCGGCGATCTGCTGGCGGTAGAAATACTGATTCGGTGTATGGAAGGTGCGGCCGAAGACGTGCGTGATTGCGGGCGAGTCCGCCGCCTGCGGGTCCGGTGCCTGCCAGAACACGCTGCGGATGTCGAGCCGGTCCACCTGCTCCAGCCCCTGCAGGTAGGTCAGGTAAGCGTCGGAGACGCTCTGGTCGCTGATCGTGCCCTGCTGCAGCGCCGAGGCGAAGTCGGTGAACAGCGGGGTCTGGTCGTCGCGGAGCGAGGGCAGCAGCCAGTTCTCCGGCCAGAAGAACACCTCGCGGTTCGCCGCCCACAGTGAATAGGCGCCCATCCAGGTCTGCCAGGTCGGCGTGTCGATCGCGCTCGGGCTCACGCTGACGTCGGCGCTGGCGCCAGTCTCCAGATTCAGCAGGCAGCGCTGCACGAAGAGCTGCACCGAGTTGATCGCCTGGGCGATCCGCGACGTCTGCATGCAGGTCCCCATTTCGGGGTCGATCAGCAGCAGCTCGAAGAGGCGGTCAGGATCGGTGTAGCCGAGCTGGCCCATCAGGTAGGCCACCAGCGCGCCACGCCGGCTGTCCCGCAAGGTGTCGCTGAGTGGCCCGGCGACAGTGAGCCAGGTCGAGGCGTCGTAGTGGGATGCGGCCGCGTTCCTAATATCGGCAGAGATCGCGTGCAAGCCGTCGTAGGCGGCGTCGGGGTTAGCCCAGGCATACTGCGCCCAGGACACTAGCTGGGCTGGCGACGCTCCGGCCCGGTCGGCGAGCCGCACGCACGTCCGCATGGCGGTGAGCTTGAGCTCGTCGGTGAACGGATTCGGCGCGGCCGGGGCCGGCGCCCCGAACAGCGGCAGCAGGCCGGTGACTACGGCGGCGTCCCAGCCCGTGGCCTGCGGGATCAGCGCCACGGCCGCATCGGTGGTCGCGGCGGCGAAGACGTCGGTCAGGGCGACCGAGCCGTTCGGCAGGCTGGCGCGCAGCGCGGCATAGGCGGCCAGCCGGCGCCAGGCCGCGAACAGCGTCGTGGCCTGGGCGGCGCCGATCCCTGTCTGCAGCGGCAGCGTGTTGAAGCTGAAGTCGTCGAACCGCCCGAGCGCACCCGCCGTGCTCAGATAGCTGATCTCCGCGCTGGTCAGCGCCAGCTGGCTGGTCAGCATCGCCGCCTTCTGCATCCGCACGTAGGCGAGGCCGAATTCGGTAAAGACGGCACCGGGAAGCTGGAGTGCGGTGGGCACGACGGCGCTGGGAGTGACCGCGTTCTGC
Source organism: uncultured Actinomycetota bacterium (assembly GCA_963737865.1). Lineage (GTDB taxonomy): Bacteria > Actinomycetota > Actinomycetes > Streptosporangiales > Streptosporangiaceae > Chersky-822. Next base: position 278,342 of record CAVTUG010000005.1, read on the forward strand.
CAGCTCAGCACAGCGATTCCGGGACCGGAGGGCAGCTCGGTGACGTCCAGCCGCAGGAAGGTGAGGGTGCCGGCATCCAGCGCGACGGTGGCCGACGGCAGCCCGCTGACCGGATCGGGCGCCAGCGGGACCGGACCGGCCTGGTCGCCGACGAACAGCTCCGCCGTGCCGCTGGTGCGCACGCGGAAGGTGTACGAGGCGCTGGCGGGAGCCTGCAGCCAGGAGGTGAACGATGCGCTCCCGGTGCCGGCCGGCAGCGTGGCCGCCGCATCGGAGCCGTCGAAGTTCACCTGCGCGACCTGGCCGCCCGACGCTGGCGAGCCGGATAGGTCAGGCGATGCGTAGTAGCTCGCCGTAGCCCCGCCGTCGGCCAGCGCGAGCAGGTCACCGACCAGCGGCTCGGCCGGCCCGGACGGAGCGGTCAGCACGGTCTCGATCAGCAGGCTGGTGAGGTTCGGGTCCAGGCCGAAGGTGTCGGCGACGGTCTGCCTGGCGAGCGTGTGACTGAGCAGGTTCTGCAGGTACGGCATCAAGATGCCGAGCAGGTACCCGAACTTCGAGGCGACGGCGGTGGTGACCGCCAGGGCAGGGTCGGCCACGACGGTGCCGTTGCCGTCGAGCAGAACCGGGTTGAGCTGGCCGTCCAGCGACGCGGTTCCGAGGAACAGGGTGGTCGCCGCGTCCGGGTCGTCGAGCAGCGGAGCGAGGTTCGCGGTCAGGAAGCCGGGCGCGGCGGCGGCGAGCTGCGCGAGCGCGGCCTGGTAGCCGGCGTCCGCGCTGACCGCCTGGAGGTCGGTGTTCTCCTGCGTGGTCATGGCGCCGATGTAGCCGAGCGTCTGGCTGGCCGGGTCATAGGTGAGCTTGGCGCCGACCTGCGCCGGGGTCTTGGCCGGGTCGACGCCGGTCACATTGCCGCCCCCGTCCTGCCGGGCGAGCGCGGACGGGAGCGCGGCCAGCGGGGCGCTGCTGATGGCCGTGCCGTTAACCCAGGCCACCGTCTGGGTCGCGACGTCCTTGGCGACGAGCTGGGTGATGACCGAGGCGGTCGCCGTGCCCTTCGGGTCGGCGACGATCGCGCACTGTGCCGCGATCTGGGTGAGCCCGTCGCGCAGAGTCTGGGCGAGCACGCCGAGCGTGGTCTGCTGCGGCGCCAGGCCCGTCGGCGGCGCGGACACGTGCCGGTACAGGTACGCGAGCTGGCTCACGCTGAACCCGGACTGCGCCACGGCAGCGGCGAGGCCGGCGAAGGCCAGCGCGGCACCCGGGCCGGCGAACGGATCCAGGGTCGCCCCGGCCAGTCCCCTGAGCGCGATGAGATCCGAAACGGTCAGCTGCAGCAGCAGCGCCAGCGCGGCGTACCGGTACATGGCCGAGACCGCGTCCAAGGTGAGCGGCGCGGTCGGCGCGAGCCCGGCGTCGGCGCAGATCAGGCTGAGGTCGGTGGCGCTGACCCCGAGCGCCGCGACCAGCGCAGGCAGGTGCCCGCTGACGGTCTGGGCAGGGTCGGTCAGCACCGCACCCGCCGCATCCGGCGCGAAGGCCGGGTCGTGCGGCAGCCCGGCCGGATTGAGGAAGAGCTGGTTGTACAGGGCGTCGTCGGTGCCGTAGTCGAGGTCGGCCCACAGGGCGAACAGCACCTGCAGGGACGGCGAGCCGATGGCAGCCTGCAGCTGCCCGACGCTGGCCAGGTCGGCGACGAAGGCCGGGGTGATCGCGGCGGCGCCGAGCGCGGCGAAGGCCCGGCCCGTGTCGGCGATGCTCCACCCGAGCGCCTGCCAGAGCCGGATGAACGCCTGCAAAGCGTCCAGGCCCGCATCGGCGGGCGGGCTCTGGTCGGCGAGCTGCACGATGACGGCCTCGGAGAGGTCGCAGCTTCCGTCCGGGCTGTAGATAACCAGCATCTGCCCGAGGTTCGGGTGCCGCTGCCACCATTGCTGCAGCTGCGCCAGCGTGATCCCGGCCGCCGCGAGGTCGGCGGTGATGGTCGGATCGGACGTGGTGAAGCCGGCGTTCACGATCGTCATCAAGGTCGCGTAGCCGAACGGCAGCTCGCTCAGGAACGCGAGATCCGAGCCGGTCGGCGCGTCCGGGTTCACGAACGAGGTCCGCAGCAGGCTGGCCAGGTCGGTGATGGTGATCCCGGTCCTGGTCAGGAACGTCGGCACGGCCGAGACTGTCGTCTCCCAGGACGCGGTGCCCGCCGGGTAGCCATACAGCTCAGGCAGCGCCGGCCCGGCGACCGGCGCACCGGTCAGATCGCTGCCGGTCAGCAGCTGGTAGAGGTACGGGTCCAGCTCCAGGTATTCGGCCGCGATCGCGGCGGCTGCGGCCGCCGGCTCGGTCTGGAAGTTCGCCAGTACCTCGAACCTGCTGGTGCCGAGCGAGCCCAGAAAGGTGCGGGCAGCCACAATCGGCTGGTGATAAGGCAAGGTGAAAGGAAACACAGCGCTGGACAATGTGTAGTAAGGCCCCACGTGGTTGTCCGGAGTCAGCCGGCCGTCGAGCGTGTACTGGGGGCTGGCCTCGAGCTGGGCGCTGGTGACGTCGCCGGTGTCGTGAGCGGCGGCAGCCGACGGTCCGCTGTAGGCGAGGTAGCTTTCCAGCACCTCGTTGACCAGGTCGATGTACGGCAGCTCGGTCATGGCGTTCGCGCAGGTCAGCTTGAGGTACGCGAGATCAGGCCGGCGGCCGGCGAGCGCGGGGCTGCCGATCAGCACGTCGAGCGGCGTGTGCCCGGCCGCGTTGGGCGTGGCATTGGACAAGAACTGCAGCAGGTCGACGAAGTACGCGACCGGGCTGATCGCGGACGTGCAGTCGTCGCAGCCGCAGGGATCGAGCGCGCCGAAGAGCTCGGTGAAATCGGGGTAAGCCGCGATGAGCTGCTCGCTGGCGCCAGAACCACCCCGGCCGAAATACTGCCCGCTGATCGCGCCGGGGTAGACGCCGTTGACCGTCTCGTTGAGCTGCGCCGCGACCGCGACACTGCGCCCGTGCACGAACGTGGCGCGCTCGTGCACGGCGCGGGCGACGTCCTCGCCGCCGAGGTTCGCGCCGTACCGGTCGACGAAGAGCTGCCTCGGCACGTCGGCGACCTGGTGGGCGGCGTCCAGGCCGGCGTTCAGCAATGCGGACATGCTGTCCGTCGACACGCTGAGCTGGAACGTCCGCTGCAGCCGCTTGAGCTGGTCGGCGATCGCCGCTTGCGCTTGCGGGGACTGGCCGGCCAGCACGGTCTGGCCGTTGGCGGCCAGGTAGGAGCTGATCCTGGTGGTCGTGATGTCGAAGTCGGGTGCCCCGGCGAAAAACTGCGCGACCCCGGCCCGAACGTCCGGGTCGGTGACGATCGCGGTGTTCGTCGCGGCGAGGTTCGCAACCGTCTGGGTCGGGAACGCGGCCTGCAGCGTGCTCGTCATCGCGGTGATGTAGGTCGCCTCGCGGTCGGCGAGGGTCGCGCCGGGCACGCCGGGCGGCACGCCGATCGGCTGCCCGTCGTATGTGGTCTCGAGCAGCCGCTGCCAGTCCGCCTGGTTCAGGGTCACGAGATCGCCGGGCGAGGTGAACTGCGGCCTGGCCAGGAGCAGCCGCACCAGCGGCGCGTGGCTGCCGGTGAGCAGGCCGAGCTGCACCGTCAGCTGCAGCCTGGCCACCTGCGCCGGGTCGGTAAAGCGAGGCTGATCGGCGAGCGCGGCCCAGAACTCGGCCGGCGAGCCCTGCGCCGTGACCGCCGTGATGACGAGTGACTCCTGCTGCTCGGCGGTCAGGCCGGCCGGACTGAACAGCTGGGCCAGCGGCAGCACGCCGCCGCTCGCCGGGGTGGCCACGGCCTGCCGGGCGGCCACGCTCATGACCAGGCTGGCGAGCCGCTCCGCCTCGGCGCCGATGGCCAGCGGCACGATCCCGACCGTGGCGGCGGCGGTGAGCTTGGCTGCGATCCCCGCCGGTGTTTGCCGACCTAGGCCGAGCAGCGCGGGCCAGGTGGCGGTGGCACCCTCGCGGATCAGGGCGTAGAGCGCGGCGAGCGGGACGTCGATCTCGGCGACCCGGCCGTCGGTGACCTGCGCTGCCGTCCTGACCAGGTCGACGGCGCTCAGCAGTGCGCTGATCCAGGCGCGGGCAAGTCCGGTCTCGCCGGTCAGGAACGCCAGGTCGGATTCGCGCAGGCTGGTCAGGGCGGGCGGCTCGGCGTCGGCGAGCAGCGGCTGCACCCGCGCCACGACCCGCTCGTATTCCGAAGGCTGACCAGCGACCGCGCCTGAGATCTCAAGGTCGATCGTCGCCGGCGACGGGGCATTGAACAGGGTCGGGGACGCCGCCGTGACCGAGCCGTCGGTGCCGAGCGCCCGGACGATCAGGTCGGCCGACCCGTCTTCAGCCTGCGCGAACTGGGCGGCGGTGTACGGGATCGAGTAGTGGCCGGCCTGGTCGGTCCTGGTTTCCTCGGTGAACCGGGGCGCGTGTGGCCCGAGCGGCCGCTCGTGGCGCAGGTCCTGGTCCACCGCGCGCACCACGATGCCGGCGACAGGTGCCCCGTCGGCCCAGGTCACGTGCCCTTCGACGAGGTACTCGCGGGGCGCGTCCGCGTGAGCTGCGGCCGTCGGGGTTCCGGCCACGCGCTCGATGATGACGGTCGCCGGGGCGGTTCCGTGCGCTGGGGGATCGGGCACTGGGGGATCGGGCACTGGCGCGGCTTCGAACCGCGTCACTAGCTGGGCGAATCGCACCAGGTCGCCGTCGGCCAGGACCCGGGAGTTCTCGACCCGCTCGTCGTTGACGAAGGTGCCGCCGGTCGAGTTCAGGTCGCGCACGCTCACCGCACCCGAGGCGTCGACCGTGATCAGCGCGTGCCGCCTGCTCACGTACCGGTCGTCAAGGGCCAGGTCGGCCGTGTCCGAATGGCCGACGATCAGGTCGGGCTCGGCCAGAGCCAGGACCTGCCCGGCGAACTCGGCGGGGAACGTGACGATCAGCCGGGGAACGGGCCGGTCAGTGCCTTCGCTCATCTGTCTCACCCGTGTTGTCTCTCGTGCGTAGGTGAATGTCGCGGTGCCGCGCGCGGCGGCCTTACGGAACTCGGTAGACGCGGATCTGGACGCCCATGCTCTGCGCGGCCACGATCGCCTCGCCGAGCATCGTCTGCTGCGCCGTGGTCAGCGGCTTGTCCGGCAGGACCAGGTCGAGCACCCGGGCCGTCGTGGGATCGATGACGACCTCGTGCCCGCCGTGCGCCATCAGAGTTGTGCCTTCGCCGGTCGCTATCTCGCCGGCCGCCTTGACGATCCGGTTGTAGAACCCTCGGCCCTGGTAGGTCTTGGCGCCGGTGTCGATCGCCTTGACCTGGCCGACCTCGACGGCAGGCGCGGTCTTCCCGCTGGGCGCGTAGACCGCCCGGTCGATGTTTTCGAAGTTTCCGCCGAAGAACTCACCCGGTCCCTCCGCCGCTACGTGCGCCTCGGCGCCGGCGCCTGGGCCTTGCTGCCCTGACCCCAGATGCTCTTGGCGGGTGCCGGGTCCGGATCGCTGGCGATCGGGCGCACCTCGGCACTGACTACCGGGTCCGTCGGGACATCGGCAGGTCCGGGTCCAGCGGCAGCCCTGGCCTGTGCCTTGAGCGTCAGCACACTGAAGACCGCGTCAGCCTGGCCGGCCTTCTGGTAGGCCGTGGCCGGATCGTCGCCTGCGGCCATGAGGCCCACGGCGACCGGTCCTTTGATGACGCCCATGCCGCTGGGGTCGACCGCTTTCCCCACGACTTCCATGTCGGATCGCATCACGTCGTAGCCGTTGGGATGCCTCGCTCGATATTCAGCCCGATCGCGTTCGCGGACCTGCTGGTCGAACTTCTCCCTGGAAATGGTGGACGGCCCGATCGTCGGCCCGTCGTAGGCGGGCGGCGGCGTGACAGGAGCCTGGGCGACCGGATGGGTCGGGGTGCCGTCCCTCTTCAGGATCCCGGCTTCGATCATCTTGTCGCGGACGTAGGACATCCGCAGCGGCCCCATATTCAGGCTGATCGCGAATTTGTACGCGCTCGCGCCGCCGAGCGCGGTCTTGATCTGCTCGGTCGCCACCTGCTCGGCGTCGAGGCCCTGCATGCCGGTGGGGTCGGTGCGCCGGATGGGGTTCCCGCCCACGTAGCCGTAGCTATTCGGGCCGTCGGCGAGGCCGGCCGGGTCGCAGCTCATCCACCGGCCGAGCCAGGGCGCGTAGTAGCGGGCGCCGTGGTAGGCGAAGCCGGTCTCGTCGTCGCGTTCCTTGCCGGTGTACCGGTAGCGCTTGAGGCTCACCTCGGCGGCGACGGCCGGCCTGGAACGAGGTGCTGCCGTACGGGTAGTACTCCTCGTAGCTGATGCACCGCGGCGTTCTCGTCGAGTTCCAGCAGGCGGAGCCGAGCAGGTTGCCGAACTGGTAGCGGTCGCGTGGACGGCGGCAGGCTGCGGTGCGGCGCTCGCGTCGACGGTGGTCGTCTCGACCAGGCAGATGCCGCGGCGCCGTCGGGCACGTCAGCTCTGCGCGTTCCAGGGTCACCGTCCCGCCGGCCGCGTACTCCCGGTAGACTCTCGTAGCTGCCCAGGTAGATGCGCTCGGCGGCGAGGCTCCCGTCGGTGGGGCGGTGGCCTTGCGGACCCGCTGGCCCGACCCGTCGTACGGCGTACGAGGTCGCCGGGGTGGCCGCCGTCGGCGGCCGGGGCCTCGCGGTGGGCTGCAGCTGGTCGCGCCCAGTCCCACGTCATGGCCGCCAGTTGCGGCATGGTGGTCGAGGTTGCCGTGCGGGTCGTAGCCGTAGCGGCTCGAGCCGCGGCGACCGGTGACGGTGACGCGGTCAGCCGGTTGCTGGCCGGGGGCGGCCGCCCCGTTGTCGTAGACGTAGGTGCGGGTCCAGCTCCCGCCGGCTGCGCGTGTGCGTCACCGTCAGGAGGTTGCCGACCGCGTCGTAGGCGTAGGTCTCGGTGTAGTTGCTGCATGGCCTGCGTGTCGGACGGGCAGCGGCACGCTGATCCGGGGCGCGTCGTCCCAGTCGGCCTGGGGCGCGCTGGCGCAGGCCGACGTGTTCGCGTCCGGCCGCTACTGGTCAGCCGGTAGATCGCGTCGTAGGTGTAGTCGGCGCCCGGGGCGACGAGCCTGGTTGGCGAAGAAGACAGTCTGCTGGGCGGCGTCGGCGATCCGGGTGACGTTGCCGACCGGGTCGTAGGTGTAGGTCAGGTCCTGCACCGGGCTGCCCCGGTCGGCCGCGTGGTGCTGCAGCGTGGTCAGCCGGAAGGTGTCCGGGTCGTAGGTGTAGCTGGTGACCGCGCCGTTGCCGTAGCTGATGGGCTGACGCTGGCCCTTGCGGTCGTAGCTGACCCGGTCACGTACGGGTGGCGTCCCGCGCCGGCGGCGGTCACGCTGCAGCTCGTGGCGAGCAGGCTCCGCTCGTTGAAGACCGGACTGGTCACGCTGGCGTCTGGCGTGGTGATGGTCACCGCCCGCTTGAGCGCGTCGTAGGTCGTGGTGGTGGTGAAGGTCTCGGCCGCCAGCGCGGGCGGGCGGACCAGTCGGCGTCGCCGGCGGAGTCGGTGAGCGAGCTGCCGGCTCGCCGGGTCAGCACGTTGCCCTGGAAGTCCCGCTGGCCGCGTGGTGGCGACCCCGGCCTCGTCGCGGTACTGGTAGACCGCGCCACGCAGGTTGAGCGCCTGCGTCTCCCGGCACGCCCTCGCCGTAGCTGAGCTGCTCGCGCGAGCGTCTCGGCCGCTGCGCCGTCGGTCACGGTCACCGTGATCGTCGTGCGGCCGGCGCAGCGTCGTCGTAGTCCGCAGCGCCGAGACCTGCCGGCTGTCCCAGGTTTGCAGCGGCTGGCCGTCGGCCGCGGTCGAGCAGCCAGCTCTCGCCAGCGTCGATGCCTGGCGATGGATGATCGCGCCGGCCAGGCTCGACGTCCTGGGTCATCAGCTGTCGTCCGAGCGCGTCGCTGGACGGCCGTGACCTGACCCTCGATATCGAGCGTGCGCGTGGTCGGAAAGCGGCCGGCCGCGCCGTTGTCGGCGATGGTCTGGAAGACCCGGCCGAGGATGTCGAGGTCGGCGACGGCAGGCGTGCCGCGTCCGCGGGGCCTTAGCCGCCGCGTCGGCCTCGTCCGCGCCCGAGCTGGCCCGCTGTCGCGCGCGGCGTACCAGGCGCTGTCGCGACGGTGTCGTTCTCGTCGGAGCTGGTCACCTGCCACGAGGTGAACTCGACCGTCTGGTAGCTGCCGTCCGGGTTGTCCACCCTGATCAGCCCTGCTGAGCGGGTCGTAGCTGGTGATCGCGGTGACGCCCCAGGTCACCAGGTCGGTCTCGTCGTCGTAGCCGGGCTGCTGTCGAAGAACGGCTCGTAGGACTTGACCGGGTTGCCCTTGTTGTCGGTGACCACCCGGCCGCTGCCGAGCCAGCGGGTCTGCGTCCACGCGAATTCCAGCTGCACCGTGCGCGTCGCGCACCAGCGTTCCCGAGCTGTCGCGCACGGGTGCCATCCCGGGTTCGGCCTGGATCTTCTTGAGCACGACCCGGCCGGAACCGCCGCTGTAGGTGTAGCTCTCCAGCCAGGGCGTCGCCGGGTCCTTGTGCCTGACCCGGGCACGGGTGTGGGTCCAGATCGGGGCCGGGTGGTCGAGATCCCGGGCCGGGTCGCTGGCCCAGGCCTGATAAGCGCCGAGATCGTAGTCGAGCGTCGTGGTCGGGTCGTCGGACGCCGACGCCTCGTCGGTCGTCAGGTCCAGGTGATCGCCCTCGTCGGACGCGTCGGGCAGCAGCTTGCCCATCAGCGCCGTCGCGGTGATCAGGCCGAGCGGGTCGTACCGGACGCCGCTGCGATTGAGGTTGGGGTCGGTCATCAGCCAGGTCGCGGCTACCCGGTAGTTGACCTGCGCGGTCGTGACGTTGCCCGCAGGGTCGGTGAGCAGCACCGGCATGAGGTTGTGCGGGTCGTAGCCGATCGACGTGACCTTGCCGAACGGGTCGACGACGCCCTGCGGCAGGTAGAAGTTCGCCGCCGCGAAGCTGGCGTCCGGAGCGGCCGGGTCGGGGGAGTAGAACGTCGTACCCGACGGCGCCCACATGTTCCCGTCGCCGTCCAGGTCCTGATAGGCGCCGGGCCCGCTCATCAGCGCGGTCAGCTCAGCCGTGGTGAGCTGACCGCCGTAGACCTGGCTGAGCAGGCCGGACGTGTAGCAGAGCCGGCAGCTGGCATCGACCAGGGCCAATGAGTCAGCCTGGTCGGCCGGCATCGGCCCGGAGAGGTCGTCGCTCAGGTAGCGCACCCGATGGCTCTTGATCAGCCGCTTGGATGCTCCAGCGGCGCTAGGCGACTGCTCGAACGCGATCGGCGTGGCGTTCGTGGCCTGGGTCAGCAGGGTTCCAGGGTCGAAGAGGGCCCCGAGGCAGGCGACACTCCGGTCAGCTCGTAGACCCGCGTCTGCGTCGGCAGGCCGATCCGGTACCAGCTGTCCTGATCGGTCACGTTGATGACATCGTGCTCGGTGTAGGTCAGCAGCGTGGCGGCCTGCTCGCCGAAGGCGGGATTGCGGCGGGGGTAGCCGACGGTCGCGCTGCGGGTCACGTTGCCGAGCGGGTCGACGTGCAAGGTCAGCGAGTGGCCGACCAGCGGATCGGCCGGGTCCCGCTCGTAGTGGCAGGTCAGCGATTCCAGCTCGCACGCATAGAACGACCCGTAGGCCGACTGCCCGTCCGGGCCGGCCGGGCCGCCGGAAGCGTCGCGATAAGCGGGCGGCTGCACCAGGGTGACCTGGTAGCGGTGCTCGGTCGTGGAGTAGGGGTGGATGCCCTGCGGCTGCCCGTCGTCGGCGTAGACCTCCTGGTGCAGCATCAGCCCCCGCAGCGCCCGGCACGCCTGCCTGGTCTCCTCGGCGGTCAGGCCGGCCGGCAGCGCGGTCGGCCCGAGGCGCGGCGCCTGCGGGTCGAGGTCGTAATACTCCGCCGCCAGAGCGGCCGCGAGGTCGCCGGACCCGAGCCAGGCGCCGGTGTGGTACCAGGTCCTGGCCCACACCGGGGGCAGTGCGAAGGAGTCGCCGTCCAGCTCCGGAGTCTGGGAGAACTGACCGGTTCCCGAGTCGGCGGGAACGTGGTCAGCGTCGCAGGAGTCGACCCGGGCGAACCCGCGGAATTCCCGCTCCACGCCGTCGTAGTAGCCGTGGTGGTAGGTGTAGGTGCTGACGAGCCGAGTCCGGCTGACCAGGTCATCGGCCTGAACCCGGACCAGCACCTGCACCGGGAACGGCAGCCGGGTCAGCCACGGCGTGCCGGCCAGTTCGTCCTGCACGTAGCAGCTGGTCGATGGCGCGTAGCTGAGCGTAGTGACCGCACCGAGGTTGTTGGCGACGCTGGTCAGCAGGTACGGCTTGGTGCCGTCGACCAGCTCCAGGTAGCGCAGCGGGTCAGCGCTATCGCCAGGCAGCGGCGAGGTCCAGACCAGGCAGCCAGTACCCGACCCGAGCAAGTCGACGACGGCGACGGCGGAGACGTCGTCGGTGGCGGGAAACGCGGCTAGCTCCGTGCCGGCCGTCCAGGCGTTGCCGGACTGGTTGAAGTACGCGGTGATCGCGCGAGCGCCCAGGTAGACCAGGTCGGAAGTGCCTGAGCCGTCGATGTCGGCCAGGCGCAGCCGACGCTGGTCGAACTGGTCGTCAGCGTCGAAAAGCGGTGCGCCGTCCATGGTCACCTTGGCGCCGAATCGCCCGAAACCCAGGTTCGGCCAGTAGCAGATTTCCCCGTTCCGCACCCGGACCAGGTCAGAAAGGCCGTCGCCGGACATGTCGGCCAGGTAGATCGAGCCGGTGCCGTCGGCGAAGACCAGCGCAGGCCCGGTGTCCTCGTCGAACGGCCGTCGGACCGTGCCTGGCCCGCTGAATCCGACGTCGGGCCGCCAGCGGTACCAGGTGAACACCTCGTCACCGGTGATCAGCACGTCGGCGAGACCGTCGCCGTCCAGGTCGACCATCCGCAGGTCCGGGCTCGACCAGTTCACCTGGGCCGTGGTCTCGAACAACCGGAACGGTGACCAGCCTGGCCCGGGCTGGCTGTCGTCCGATCGCTCGTACCAGCGGGCCAGCGGGGGAGCGAAGCTGACCGCGGCGAGCCGGCCGTCGCCGTTGAGCGAGGCGAGCTGCAGCGCCCGCCCGCCGCTGGTGTTTGGGTGCACGGGGGCGGGGAGATCGGCCACCTTGACCAGCGGCTCGAGCCTCGCGACCGGGTCCGGGCCGTCCGGATTCCACGCGCTGACGTTGCGCTTGTAGTACCAGGCCGTCGCGTCGACGCTGAGCAGGCCCGGCAGCCCCTCGCCGTCGAGATCCACCCAGGTGCCACCGCGCGGGCCGGTGTCACCGGTCACGTTCTCCAGCGAGCCGGGGTCGGCGGTCCGCAGCTGCGTGCCGAGCTTGAACGCGCTGTAGCCCAGCTCAAGTGGCGGCAGCTGCCTGGTCTGGTAGCCGGACTGGCCGGCGGGCCGGTACCAGCCGGTTCTGGTGACCGAGTTCAGCAGCGTGTGCACCGGCAGCCCTGACGCCGGATCGGCGCTGGCGGCGTAGCCGAGATCGGTGGACCGGACCAGTACGGGGTCGCCGCCGAGCTCAGGGAACTGGTGGAACATCAGGAACCTGCGGGCGGTGCGGTAGGTCCGCACCTCGAAGCCGGACCGGTACGTGGAGAACGGGTCGGGGCGGCACGGCCAGCTCGTCGCCTCGGCGGGCTGCGGATCGGACGGATCGTGGTCGCCGTAGTCCACCACGAGCAGGAAATCCCACTGCGTGGGCACGGCGCTGCCCGGCTGACCGACTGCGGGCAGGTACGGCGTGTCGTTGCCGTAGCTGATGGTCTTCAGGTACCGGTTGGCGCCGACGAGCCGTCCAGCTTCGTGCGCGGCGACCGGCACGTTCACGTCGTCCTCAGCCTTGTAGCCGTAGCTGACCGCGTTGCCCCGGTCGTCGTAACAGAGCCTCGACCAGCCAGCTGAAGATCCGGCGCGGGTCGGCGGGATCGGCAATCCTGCTGGCACTCGACAGCCCGTAAAGCGACGTGACGTTGTCCCTGGTTACCGTCCGCCAGTGCACGTCGCCAGAGGATTTCTCCTGCCACCGCTCGATCCGGGCGAAAGCTGACTCGGTGCGGGTCCGGTACCGGCGGACCGCGTAGGCGGTGCCGCCGACGTCGCTGGTGTCGGGTGTCCACCCGCCCGGGGACGGCTGGGCCAGCGCGGGTACTAAATCCTCTGCCCCGGCGAGGACGAAAACGTCGGAATCGTCGGCATCGGCATAGCACGGCAGGCTCTTGCTGGTTTTCCGGGTAATGGCGGGCACGGCCAGATTCCAGCCAATTCCCAGCGGCCCGTCACCACTGCCGGAATCGTACTGCAAGCCCAGGCTAGGCGTGCCGCCCTGACGGGCGGGCGTCAGCTCAACCGGAATCGAAAGCGCCGCAGTTCCAGATGCCTGCCCAGCCGATAGCTTCTCGTCAATACCCCTGATCGCGCCCCCGCCAACCGGCAGCGAAATCCGAGGAAGAACCGGACCGTCGCCGACCCCGGAATCGGTCTTTCCGAGCGCACCGACCCCCATGCGGTCCGTCGTCATGGCGAACGGACTTTGGCGCGTCCCTGCCTGTCCAGATGTCGCCGCCCCAGGTGCCGCTGCTCCCCGTGCCTGTGCGCCTGCTGCGAAGAATCCGTCTGTTGTCGCACTCATCGCGAACCCCCCGGCGACTACCGCTTGCTGAACCGAGGCAACGGCACGTCATCACTATGACAGGCCGACGGGCTATCGCTATCTACTTTTAATCGAAAAAATCCTCCAGCTCCCGTATTGGTTTGCGACGAAGAATGGCTTTAACGATCAAATCGTACTATTAAGCCAACGCATGTCACCGACACCCGGAAAGAGCGCTTCATCCTCTGACGAGAACGCCTACTCGCCCCTAACCTCCCCGGACCCCGACCCCGTCGTTGTGAGTTTGCTGGTGCTGCGGTGCGGTGGCGGCCAAGGCCGACCCCGTCGTTGTGAGTTTGCTGGTGCTGCGGCGCGGTCGTTGTGAGTTTGCCGGGCCTCAAGCCGAGGTTGAGGGTTGGGGAAACTGGGACACCTGGTACCGAAGCGAGTCGATGGGCTGGTGAGGTCCCCGGGCGACGGGGTTCCTGCTTCGCGGCTACTTCGGCTTCAGGCCGGCGGGCGGCTCGTCACCAGGGGTGGCGGTCGGTGCGGGCCGGGGCAGGAGGTGCTGCCGCGCCGCTTCCGGTGCTCGGGCCTGGCGGCCCTGTGCTCCGGGTCGGCTTGCCCTCGGATGAATTCGGGTTTCTGCAGTCACGGGCTGAGGTTGCTGGTTCAGGTAGCCTCACGCCTTCGGATACGCGGAGCTTCCCCCTGTCACTACGCGTGATCACCGGGTTCGCGGCTGCCCACCCGGAATCTCTCATGACCGCCAACACACGCGACGGTCTGGCAGATAACCGCAAGCCACCCCCCAGCCAGGTCCTCCGTGGGAGGTCCGGGGGCAGCCGGGTCTCCTGTGGATGGGACTCCGGGGCCAGCCGGGTCTTCCGTGGGTTCCGGGGGCAGCCGGTTTTTCGTGGGTTCCGGGGCCAGCCGGGTCTCCTGTGGATGGGACTCCGGGGGCAGCCGGGTCTTCCGTGGGGGTCCGGGGGCTCGGCCCCCGGGCAAATTTGCGGCCATCGGCGCAGATGACCGAAGGTCATCAAGCATGCGACGCCGGCACGTGGGCGGTAGAGGATTTGAACCTCTGACCTTCTCCGTGTCAGGGAGACGCGCTCCCGCTGCGCCAACCGCCCCACGATCGGCAGAAGCCTACCAGAGTATCTCAGAGTCCCGGTAAACGCCCGCGAGGCGGAAGCGGGAATCGAACCCGCGTACAGGGCTTTGCAGGCCCTTGCCTAAGCCACTCGGCCATTCCGCCACCAGCCGCCCAAGCAGGGGGCGGCCTAGGTGCCTGCAGAGCCGCGCGGACGTCGGTACATGCCGAGACGGTGTCCGGCACCTCGAGCGGACGACGGGATTCGAACCCGCGACCCTCACCTTGGCAAGGTGATGCTCTACCAGCTGAGCCACGTCCGCATTGCTTGCCACCCCAGCCACCGGGACCGGCCGGCGCGCGAACAGAACTGTAGCCCATCCTCGCCCGCCCGCCAATTCGCCCCGGCGAACAACGAGGTCTAGCCTATCGCAGATCCGCCCCCGCTGGCGGGTTCGAGCACGTGGGAGGCTGTCAGGCATGCGAAAAGTGATCGTTAACGGTGACGCCCTGACTGTGGAAGATGTCGTCGATGTCGCTATCGGCGCCGCGACGGCCGAACTGGCCCCGCTGTGCCAGGCCGGATGGCAGCCAGCCTCAGCGTCGTGAACACGGCTATCCACGGCGAACCAGCCGTCTACGGGGTCAACACCGGCTTCGGCGCACTGGCCGACACCAGGGTCAGCGGGGACGAAATGACCACGATGCAGCGAGCGATCGTGATGTCGCATGCCGCCGCGACGGGGGAGCCGCTGAACGACGAGACGGTCAGGGCGCTGCTGCTGCTTCGCGCCCGGACGCTCGCGGCCGGCTATTCGGGCGTGCGTTCCGACCTGCCGGCCCGGCTGCTGGAACTGCTGAATCTCGGCCTGCTGCCGGTCGTGCCCGGCAAGGGCTCGGTCGGAGCCTCGGGCGACCTGGCTCAGCTGGCGCATCTGGCTCAGCCGCTGATCGGCGAAGGCCGGCTGCGCACCCCGGGTGACGACAAGCGTGGCCGGCCGGCCGCGCAGGTGCTCGCCGAGCACGGCATCGAGCCGCTGGTGCTCGCCCCGAAAGAGGGACTCTCCCTGGTCAACGGGACCGAGCCGATGCAGGCGCTGCTCGCGTTCTCCGTGCACGACGCCGAGTTGCTGGTCACAGCCGCCGACGTGGCGTGTGCCCTGTCGGTCGAGGCCCTGCTGGCCACCGGGCGACCGTACGACGAGCGGGTCCAGGTGATCAGGCCGCATCCAGGTCAGCTGGTCAGCGCGGCCAACCTTAGGGCGATACTTTCCAACTCAGAATTGATGGCTAGCCATCGGATGAGTACTCATGCCGTCCAGGACGCCTACTGCCTGCGCTGTGCGCCGCAGGTGCACGGAGCGGTCAGGGATGTGCTGAGCTTCGCGCGCCGGGTCATCGACACCGAACTCGGCTCGATCGTCGACAACCCGGTCATCGTGCCGGACGGCGAGGTCATGACCACGGGGAACTTCCACGGCGAGCCGCTCGCCTTTGCCGCCGACATGCTGGCGATGGCGATCTGCGAGCTCGCCAGCATCAGCGAGCGGCGGCTGGACAGGATGCTGGATCCGGCGTTCTCGCGCGGGCTGCCGCCCTTCCTCGCGCCTGCCGCCGGCACGAACTCGGGTTACATGCTGGCCCAGTACACCGCCGCGTCCCTGGTCAGCGAGAACAAGGTGCTCGCCCACCCGGCCAGCGTGGACACCATCCCCACCTCAGGCAAGCAGGAAGATCACGTGTCGATGGGGTGGACGGCGGTGCGCAAGCTTCGCGAAGTGATCACGAACGTCCGCACGTGCCTGGCAGTCGAGATTTTGTGTGCAACACAGGGTATCGGGCTGAGATCTGACCTTCCGGCGCCGAGTCCGGCCGTGGCAGCCGTCTTCGATGTCGTTCGGGCGGTTGTGCCCGCGATGAACGTTGATCGCGAGGTAAGTGACCAGATCATGACGGTCGAGGGCTTGATTCCCGATATTTGTGCCGCCGCCTCGGCGGCCTGCGGAGGGCTACAGTAATTCGATGTCGCGTCGAAGTCGCGTCGGAGTCGCGTCGGGCGCTCGGACCGGCTAGCGTCGGGGTCCGTGACGGTATGGATAAACGGGGAACTGGTCCCCGACGATGATGCCCGCGTCTCCGTGTTCGACCACGGCCTCGTGGTCGGCGACGGAGTGTTCGAGACAGTCAAGATCGCCGCTGGCGTTCCGTTTGCGATGACTCGTCATCTGGCGCGGCTCCGCCGGTCGGCGCTCGGACTGGGGCTGCCTGAGCCTAACCTGGACGAGATCAGGGCCGGGGCGCTGGCGGTAGCCGCCGCCGCCGACCCGGCGCCTCCGCTCGCGCGGATGCGGATCACGTTCACCGGCGGCAAGGCGCCGCTCGGATCAGAGCGCGGCAACTCGCCAGCGACGGCGATCGTGGCGATGGCCGAGCAGCCGTTCCCCGCTCCGATGGTGGACGTGGTGACGGTGCCGTGGCCACGCAACGAGCGTGGTGCGCTGTCCGGGCTGAAGACCACGTCCTACGGCGAGAACGTGCGGGCGCTCGCCTACGCGGCCGAGCGAGGCGGCAGCGAGGCCATCTTCGCCAACACTGTCGGCCAGCTCTGCGAGGGCACCGGAACGAACATCTTCGTCGTGGCCGGCGGGCGGCTGCTGACGCCGCCGCTGTCCTCGGGCTGCCTGGCCGGCGTGACCAGGGCGCTGGTGGTCGAGTGGGCCGAGGCGATCGAGGAAGACCTGCCGCTCGAGGCGCTGGCGTCGGCGGACGAGGCGTTCCTTTCCGGGACGACCCGGGACGTGCAGCCGATCAAGCGGGTGAACGGAGTCGCACTGCCCAGCGTCGCCGGGCCCGATCACCAAAAAGGCGGCCGAGATCTTCGCTCAGCGAGCGGCGGAGAACGTTGATCCGTGACGAAATAGCTGGTCAGCGGCGAAGGGCTCGCGCTGAGCCCTTCGCCGCGAAACGGCATCAGGCTTGCCAGAGCAGGCCGTCGAGCTCGTCGTCGACGTCGATGAAATCGCTTTCGGCGCCGGCCGGGACAATCCCGTAAGTGCTCTGAAGGAACGTGGCGACCTCGACCAGCGGTGCTTCGAAATGCGCCTCGCCGAACGGTGAGGAGAGCGCGAGGTTCAAGATGTCCGCGGAGTTGGTGTCGTCAGGCCAGACCTGAACGTCACCTTCGCCTACGGGGGCCTGCAGGCCCGCGGACAGCAATTCACGCCCGAAAATCCACTCGACCGGCTCATCCGCACCGACGTGAAATGCCATCTTGATCGCATATGGATCATCGGCGCAGTAGTCGAGACTGGCCACCAGGGGAACGGCTCCATGCTCGGGAACCACCAAGCTGAGGCACAGCTCAGCGGAGACCGTAACGCTGTTCATCATGGGGTTCTGACCTTTGCCTTGGTGCATGACGAAACGCCGCCATGCGTCATTGGTGCGGTTGCCATCGCATTTGATGGCACTGGTGTCGCGGATTTATTTGCTGGGGGGGTAGTTCCGCGATCCATGCCGCTCGTAACCTCGGTCACTGCTCACCAAAATGCTCGTGACCTGGGCAAACGCTTCAGCAGTCAGAACGCTGATTTTCGCTCGGACTGTTCCTGTGACCTGCTCTAACGCAGTGTGACGTTCGTCTCACTCAGCGTGCCGCAAAGTCTCGGCATAGCTTCTGCTGCGGTGCGGCCGGGGTTCTTGATGCGCTACGCTGTGATCGCTTGGCAGGGACGCGCGCGCGAAGCGCGCAGAGCCTGCCCGGCGGGCGATTGGCTCAGCGGGAGAGCGCCTCGTTCACACCGAGGAGGTCACTGGTTCGATCCCAGTATCGCCCACGTGCCGGCCAGCCATGCTTGTCGACCTTTGGTCGCCTGCGGCGTGGGCCGGAGTATTTTCCCGGGGGTCGAACCCCCGGACCCCCACGTGCCGACCTGGCGGGTCGTGATCTTGTTTCCGGGGCTTGCGCCCGGACCTTCGTGTGGGGACCTGGCGGGTCGTGGTCTTGCTTCCGGGGCTTGCGCCCGGACCTTCGTGTGGTTTTAACAGCACCATGGGCCTACTTACTGTCATCGGGACAGCAGTAGGTAGGACCTTGGTGCTGTTGAATGCCCGGTTCGAACCGCAGTAAGTAGGGTCATGCTGCTGTTCGGCTCGGCCAGGTGGGCGGGGGCGGTGCGCTGAGGGGCAACGGCGCCCGTTCCGAAGCCTCGGCCGTCCGCCCATCGCTTGCTAATTTGCCTAAACCGGTCATCTTGCCTTGCGCGGGCTTCGCGGTGCGTCCCACCGCAGCGCTCGCAGCCGGTTCCCGCTCTTGCCGCATCGCACAT
The DNA here is from genome assembly GCA_963737865.1 of uncultured Actinomycetota bacterium. Classification (GTDB taxonomy): domain Bacteria; phylum Actinomycetota; class Actinomycetes; order Streptosporangiales; family Streptosporangiaceae; genus Chersky-822. Next base: position 296,433 of record CAVTUG010000005.1, read on the forward strand.
GGGGAGCCCCGGTGCTGCTAGAGCGACACCAGGGGTCCCCGGGTGCGGCAGGCGAGCGGCGCGACCTGCGACCCGCGACCCGCGACCGGCGAACTGCGGGTCGATGGTCAACGGTTTGCGCGCGCTATAGATATCTGATGGAAACGCCCGGGTATCGATCCGTGACACACGGTAGTCACGACGATACGGTCTGCTCGGTGCGCAGCTTGGCTGGCCGTGGCAGGGACGGGAGGACGCGTGCTCGAGGACGGGCAGCCTGGTCTGGGCGATGAATCTCAGCGACGGGCCGATGGCAGCACACAAGGACATGACGGCGGCCCGCCCAGCGAGACCGCGGCCGAGATCCTGCAGAACGACGGTTCGCCCAAACATCAGCGAACGGCGACGCGGGTCGGAGTAACCGCGGCCGTCATCGTGGGAGTTGCCGTGGCAGCTGGCATTGCCAGCCTCACGCTGCTCGCCAATTCCGGCAAGTCCGGTTCCAGCGCAACCGGGGCAGAAGCCAAGACCGACGCGGTCGCAGTGCCGTTGCGGGTCTTGTCGGTGACGCCCGCAACCAGGGCGAAGGACATCAGCGGTGCCAGCACCGTGCAGATCTCGTTCTCGTCGAAGCTGGCACCTAGCTCGGCCTTGCCGAGCTTCCATCCGGCGGTCGCCGGCAAGTGGCAGGCATCCGGCACCACGCTGAACTTCCAGCCGGACGGCGCGTTCGCTCCGCATACCCAGTACACGCTGCGGATTCCCGCCGGGCAGGCCGGGCTGAAGTCGGCCAGCGGCGGGGTGATCGCCAAGCCAGTCGTCGTAAGCTTCAAGACCGCGTCGTACCACAAGCTCAGGCTCGCGCAGTTGCTCGGCGAGCTTGGCTATCTCCCGCTGACCTGGCAGCAGGGTTCGGTCGACAAGGTCTCGGGGGAGTCGGCCGCCGGGGGAGTCGCCGGTCAGGAGCAGCTCGCCTACAGCCCGCCGTCCGGTACGTTCACGTGGAAGAACGGCTATCCCGCGAGCCTGCGTGAGCACTGGTCGGCGCGCAAGCCGAACGAGATCGTGCTCGGCGGCGTGATGGCCTTCCAGGCCCAGCACAACCTGCCGACCGACGGCAAGACGACCCAGAAGTTCTGGCACAAGCTCCTGGTCGCAGCGGCCACCTCTGAGCAGAACAAGGTCGGCTATACCTACGCGATCGCGAGCAAGGGCTCGCCTGAGACGCTCACGATCTGGCATAACGGCCACCGGGTCTTCCACAGCCTGGCCAACACCGGAGTCCCGAGCCAGCCGACGGTCGACGGCACGTTCCCTGTCTACGAACGGTTCCGCAACCAGATCATGCAGGGTACGAACCCGGACGGCAGCCACTACGCGGACCCGGTCAGCTTCGTCGCGTACTTCAACGGCGGCGACGCGGTGCACTACTACCCGCGCGGCGGCTACGGGTACGAGCAGAGTCTGGGCTGCGTCGAGCTGCCTTATTCCGCAGCGGAGCGCGCCTGGCCGTTCCTGACCTACGGAAGTCTCGTCACGGTCGCTGGCTGACCGCCGCGCCCGCGACGGCAGAAAAACACCACAATTTGGAATGGTACGCAGCCGGGGATCAGGCCTGCCGTAGGCGGGTCTGATCCCCGGCTGGTTGGGCTAGCCTCACGTGTTGCTCACCCGCGCGCCAGGAACCTGCATTTGTGCTCGATTCTTGACCGGATCTTCCCGCCGATCACCGCTTGTGGTATCTACACTCGCGGGTGAGAAAGAGGTGGTACAGATCGGGTCACACAGCAAGCCTCCCGGCCCCGACGCCGAGGACGCAATGACAGGTGGAGAGACAGGGTCTCTCAGTGTGAGTGGTGCTGGACACACGGGCGACGGCGACGCATCGGCGACGCAGGTCCCCAGGAGCGCGTCGGGCGCGTTCGTGCCAGACGCGATCCCCGATCCGCCCAGGCCAGCCAAGTCGTCCAGCAAGCCGGCCGCACCTGGCGATTCCCGCTGGGGCGCCGACCCGCTGAGCCCGACCGAGTCGGTGTTCGCGCGGCGCAAGGCCGAGCGTAAGGCCGCCACCGTGGCTGACGTGCCGGCGCCGGCAGCGGCCGGTGCCGCGAGCGCTGACGTGGAGCGCGGGCCATTCGTGCCGAAGCAGACCGCCAGGGTGCCGGCTCAGGAAACGATTCCTGCGCTGAGGGCCACCTCTGCTGCGGACACTGGGTTGGCAAACACCGCGCCGGCAAACACCGGCAGTACGCCCGAGGACGGCGTGTCTTCTGCGAAGGACTCGCTGCAGGTCAATGTGGTGCCAACTGCCTCGGCATCGTCGGACGGACCGGAGAGCGCTGACAGCACGGATCCGGCGAGCACCGATCCGGCGAGCACCGATCCGGCGAGCACGGATTCTTCCTGGGAAGCCGATCCGATGAGCCCTTCGGGCTCGGTCTTCAAGCTCAGCCCGTCGATCTGGGATGCACCGGCCGCCGCCGACGCCGGAGCCCCCGACCTGGCCGACTACAAGCCGGCCAGCGGGTCGGTCTGGGACCTGGCCGAGGAACCAGCCGAACTTGCCGAGCCTGCGCCCGAAGACGACAGCGAGCGCGGCGCTCCCGTCGCGAGCGCCGAAGAACTCGACGCCACCCGGCCCTTCCTTGCTGCCATCGCGGCCGAGGAAGTCAGCGCCGAACCCGAGCCAGCCCATCAGCCATTCACGGGCCAGCCAGCCACGGGCCAGCCGCTCACGGGCCAGCCGCCCGCAGGCCAGCCGCCCGCGGGCCAGCCGCTCACGGGTCAGCCGCCCACGAGCCTGCCCCCGCCGGAATGGGCGCCGGCCTCGCTCGGCATCTCCTCGGCTGGCAAGGCCGCGGAAGCTGGTCCGGCGTTCGGCGGCCCGGGCAGCGTCGGCGCAGTTCCTGTCGCGAGCGGCAACTCCGGCAGCACCTGGGGCAACGGCGGATCGGGCGCCGGCCAAGGACCGGTCGAGAAGCGCAAGCGCAAGCTGCCGATCATCGCGGGCATCGCGGCTGCGCTAGTCCTGCTGGTCGGCGGCGGGTTCCTCGTCCTGCACGGCACCGGTGCGAGCAGCACCGGCGCGTCGGGCGGCTCCGGCAAGTCGAACACCAAGGTGATCGTCACGGTCGCCAAGGGACCCGAGCACGTCGCCGCGACCAGCCCTTCCGACGGAACCACCGACGCGAACGGCGGGGCGCCGATCGTGGTGACGTTCTCCGAGCCGCTGAGCCCGACCTCGCCGATGCCGACACTCAAGCCGGACATCAAGGGCAGCTGGCAGGTGTCGGGTGACAAGGCCACGTTCATCCCAGCCAAGGGCTTCTGGCAGCACACCAAGGTGACGGTCACCGTCCCGGCGGGTGCGGCCGGCGTGCAGTCGAACGGCGGAGGCAAGCTCGCGACGCCGGTGACCGCGTCATTCAAGACGGGCGAGTTCAGCCTCGTGCGGCTCGAGCAGGACCTCGGGCAGCTTGGCTACCTGCCGCTGACCTGGGCGCCGGCATCGGGCCGGCGGCGCCGCTCAGCGACGCCAACGCCCAGTACACCGCCGCCTTCGCGCCGCCGCAGGGCACGTACTCCTGGGAGTCCGGCTACCCGACCAAGCTGACCAGCTTCTGGAAGCCGGACGCGAGCAGCGAGATCCTGCGCGGCGCGGTGGCCGCCTTCCAGGCCGACCATAACCTGATCACCGACATGATCTCCGAGAACCAGGTAGGACTCACGGTCACCGGCTCGATCGGGCAGCGGCTCTGGAAGGCCATGTTCAAGGCGCTGGCGCACAACCGGCAGAACAAGCACGGCTACACCTATGCGATCGCCAGCCAGCACACGCCAGAGACGCTGACCGTCTGGCACGACGGCAAGATCATCTTCCACCACCTGGCGAACACCGGCATCCCGGCCGCGCCCACGGCGGCGCGCACCGACCCCGTGTACATCAGGTATCAGAGCCAGATCATGCGCGGCACCAACCCGGACGGCAGCAAGTACGCCGACCAGGTGTACTGGGTGGCGTACTTCCACGCTGGAGAGGCCGTCCACTACTTCAACCGGGCCGCCTACGGGTACCAGCAGAGTCTCGGCTGCGTCGAGCTGCCCTTCAGCGAGGCCAAGCAGATCTGGCCCTACCTCACCTACGGAACGCTGGTCACGGTCACGAAGGTCTAGCCTGCGGCGCGGGTCGTCCCCCGGGCAGCACAGCACTACACCGGCCTGGGCAATAAGTCGTGTGCGCAGGCCGGTCCACGCCCGCTAGCCTTAAGGCTCGCGGTATTCGCCACCAGAACCAGGGAGTCAGCCGTGCCTGCCGACAAGCTTCACATCACTCTCGCCGGACGCGAGCACGTGGTAGAGGCTGGCACGACGGCCGGTGAGGCGCTCCAGGCGCTGGTCGGCAAGGCGACCGACGGTGACGGCGACATCATCGCGGCCCGCGTGCGCGGCAGCCTACGTGACCTGGCGGTTCAGCTCGGTGACGGCGACCTCGTCGAGCCGGTCGGCATCAAGTCGGCGGACGGCCTGGCGATCCTGCGGCACTCCACCGCGCACGTGCTCGCGCAAGCCGTTCAGGAGCTTCACCCGGACGCGAAACTCGGCATCGGCCCGCCGGTCGAGAATGGCTTTTACTACGACTTCGACGTCGACAACCCGTTCAGTCCCGAAGATCTTAAAGCGCTCGAACAGAAGATGCGCCAGATCATCAAGCAGGGTCAGCGATTCAGCCGCCGGGTGGTCTCCGGGGACGAGGCGCGGGCTGAGCTCGCCGCCGAGCCCTACAAGCTTGGAGCTCATCGGCCTCAAGGGCGGCGCGGCCGCGTCAGAAGAAGAGTCGGTGGAGGTCGGCGGCAGCGAGCTGACCATCTACGACAACCTCGACGCCCAAAGCGGACAGACCCGCTGGAAGGACCTGTGCCGGGGGCCGCACCTGCCGACCACCCGCCAGATCCCCGCATTCAAGCTGATGCGCACCGGCGGCGCGTACTGGCGTGGCAGCGAGAAGAACCCCCAGCTCCAGCGGGTGTACGGCACCGCCTGGCCCTCGCGCGACGAGCAGGACGATTACCTCAAGCTGCTCGCCGAGGCCGAGCGACGCGATCACCGCAAGCTCGGGACCGAACTCGACCTGTTCTCGTTCCCGACCGAGATCGGGAGCGGGCTGGCAGTCTTCCACCCCAAGGGCGGCGTGGTCCGCAAGGTCATGGAGGACTACTCGCGGCGGCGGCACGAAGAGGCCGGCTACGAGTTCGTCAACACTCCGCACATCACCAAGTCGGAGCTGTTCGAGATCTCCGGGCACCTGGGCTGGTTCGGCGAGAACATCTACCCGCCCATGGAGCTCGAGGGCGCCAAGTACTACCTCAAGCCGATGAACTGCCCGATGCACATCCTGGTCTACCGTGCCCGTGGCCGGTCGTACCGGGAGCTGCCGCTGCCGCTGTTCGAATTCGGCACCGTGTACCGGTACGAGAAGTCGGGCGTCGTGCACGGGCTGACCCGGGTGCGCGGGCTGACCATGGACGACGCGCACATCTTCTGCGCCCGCGAGCAGATCGGCGACCAGCTGCGCAAGCTGCTGAACTTCGTTCTCGACCTGCTCCGCGACTACGGCCTCAGCGACTTCTACCTTGAGCTGTCCACCCGTGACGACGTCAAGGACAAGTGGGTCGGCAGCCTTGAGGACTGGGAGCACGCGACCGAGCAGCTGCGCCAGGCCGCGGTCGAGTCCGGCCTTGAGCTGGTCGCCGACCCGGGCGGCGCCGCGTTCTACGGCCCGAAGATCTCCGTCCAGGCCAAGGACGCGATCGGCCGGACCTGGCAGCTGTCGACGATCCAGGTGGACTACAACCTGCCGAAGCGGTTCGGGCTCGAGTACCAGGCCGCCGACGGCACCCGGCAGCAGCCGATCATGATCCACCGGGCGCTGTTCGGGTCGATCGAGCGGTTCTTCGGGATCCTGGTCGAGCACTACGCGGGGGCGTTCCCGCCCTGGCTGGCGCCGGTCCAGGTTATGGGGATCCCGATCGCTGACCATCATGTGCCGTACCTTGACGACGTGGCCGCGCGGCTGCGGTCACGCGGGGTGCGGGTGCAGGTGGACTCCGGCAGCGATCGGATGCAGAAGAAGATCAGGACCGCGCAGCAGCAGAAGGTGCCGTACATGCTGCTCGCCGGGGACGACGACGTGGCCGCCGGGGCGGTGTCGTTCCGGTACCGCAACGGCGAGCAGCGCAACGGCGTGCCGATCGACGAGGCTGTGGCCGAGATCGTGTCGGCGATCGAGCAGCGCATCCAGGTCTGACCCCGGGCAGCCCTGGCCCTTATGCTGCAGCTATGGTCGAGTTCGTTCGCCAGGATGGCGCAGGTGAGCCCGATGGCTTCCAGAGGCTATGGATGCCGCATCGGATGGCCTACATCAAGGGTGAGAACAAGCCGGCCGGCCAAGGCGAGGACGAAGGCTGCCCGTTCTGCCGGATTCAGACGTTGTCCGATGCCGAGGGGCTGATCGTGGCGCGGGGGGCGCTCGTCTACGCCGTGCTCAACCTCTACCCGTACAACAGCGGTCACCTGATGATCTGCCCGAACCGCCACATCGCCGACTACACCGAGCTGACCGAAGCCGAGACCGGTGAGCTGGCCGTCTTCACCAAGACCGCGATGACCGTGCTGCGCTCGGTGTCCGGCGCCCAGGGCTTCAACATCGGGATGAACATGGGCGGCGTCGCCGGCGCCGGCATCGCCGCCCACCTGCACCAGCACGTCGTCCCACGCTGGGGCGGCGACGCCAACTTCATGCCGGTAATAGGCCAGACCAAGGTCCTGCCCCAGCTCCTAGCCGACACCCGCGACATGCTTGCCAAATCCTGGCCAACCTAGCCCCAACCCGACCCCTTGGCGCCCCGCGCAGGCTGGCCTGGTCTCGGGCTGGCCTGGTCTCGGGCTGGCCTGGTCTCGGGCTGGCCTGGTCTCGGGCTGGCCTGGTCTCGGGCTGGCCTGGTCTCGGGCTGGCCTGGTCTCGGGCTGGCCTGGTCTCGGGCTGGCCCGGCCTCGGGGGCCGTCGTTGTGAGTTTGCTGGTGCTGGGTCTCTGGTCCGGCTCGGCCTCACCCCGTCGTTGTGACTTTGCTGGTGCTGGGGCGCGGGCGTTGTGAGTTTGCTGGGCCTCAACCTGAGATTGAGGGTTGGGGCGCGTGGTGCTGGTGGGAGCTGACGGGCGTGCGGGGCTCTTGGTGCGGCGGATCGCCGCGTGCGGGCGACGCTTGCGACGGCGGGCGGGGTTGTGGTGGGCGGGCGTGCCTGTGCTGCAAGGCGTTCAGCGCAGCAGCCGGCAGCGCGGGCACGACGCCCACCAGCCCCGAGCCAGGTCTAAGACCAGCTCCGGGCCAGGTCTAAGACCAGGCCGGGCCAGGTCTAAGACCAGGCCGGGCCAGGTCTAAGACCAGGCCGGGCCAGGTCTAAGACCAGCTCCGGGCAACGTCAGCCGGGCTTTGATTCCTCCGTCACCTTGTCTTTCAGGTGCGAAGGCAGCGGCTCGTAGCGCAGGTAGGAGCGGGAGAACGAGCCGGTCCCGTGCGACATCGACCGCAGGTCGATCGCGTAGCGCACCAGCTCCAGTTCGGGAATCTCCGCCTTGACCATGGTCCGCCCGCCGGCCACCGGCTCGGTGCCGAGCACTCGCCCGCGCCGCGACGACAGGTCCGACATCACCGCGCCGACGTAGTCGTCGCCGACCAGCACCGACACCTCGTCCACCGGTTCGAGCAGCTGAGGCTGGGCCTTTTCGGCGGCGTCGCGCAGCGCGGCCCGGCCGGCCTTCTGGAACGCCATGTCCGAGGAGTCGACCGAGTGCGCCTTGCCGTCGTAGAGCGTGACCTTGATGTCGACTACCGGATAGCCAGCGACCAGGCCCTGCTCCATCTGGGAACGGACCCCCTTCTCGACCGACGGGATGAACTGCCGTGGCACCACACCGCCCACGATCTTGTCCACGAACTGCAGGCCACTGCCGGACGGGAGCGGTTCGAGCTCGATGTGGCAGATCGCGTACTCGCCATGACCGCCGGTCTGCTTGACGTTGCGGCCCAGGCCCTGCGCCTTGCCGCCCACGGTCTCGCGCAGCGGCACCCGCAGCGGCACGGTCTCCACCGCGACGCCGTACCGGGTCGACAGCCGGTCGAGCAGCAGGTCGGAGTGGGCCTCGCCCATGCACCACAGCACGAGCTGATGGGTCTCGGCGTTGTTCTCGAGCCGCAGCGTCGAGTCTTCCGCCACTAGCCGCGACAGGGCCTGCGACATCTTGTCTTCGTCGGCCTTGGACTTCGCGACGATCGCGACCGGCAGCAGCGGCTCCGGCATTGACCACGATTCGATGAGCAGCGGGTGCTCTTTGTCCGAGAGCGTGTCGCCGGTCTCGGCGCTGGTCAGCTTGGCCACGGCGCAGATGTCACCGGCGGCGCACACCGAGATGGTGCGCTGGGTCTTGCCGAGCGGCGAGGTCAGCGCACCGATCCGCTCGTCCTCGTCGTGGTCAGGATGCCCGCTGGCGGATCGGCCGTGCCCGGACACGTGCACCGTGGCGTCGGGCCGCAGGGTGCCGGAAAACACGCGGACAAGGCTGATCCGGCCGACGTACGGGTCGGAGGCCGTCTTGACCACCTCGGCGAGCAGGGGGCCGTCGGGGTCGGCCTTGATGCCGCTGACTTCCTTGCCGTCGGGCGTGGTCACCTCGGGGATCGGGTGCTCGGCCGGCGCGGGGAACGCCTGCGTCATCAGCTCGAGCAGTTCGGTGAGCCCGATGCCGAGCGGCGAGGCGACCGGGATCACCGGGTAGAAGCTGCCTCGGGCGACCGCTTTCTCCAGGTCCTCGATGAGCACCTTCTGGTCGATCTCCTCGCCGGACAGGTACCGGTCCATGAGGCTTTCGTCTTCGCTCTCCTCGATGACCGACTCGATCAGCGCGCCGCGCGCCTCGGCCAGCCGGTCGACGTCACCGGCCTCGGGGTCGCGGACGGTGCGCTTGCCGCCCGAGTAGTCGAAGTAGCGCTCGGAGAGCAGGCCGATGAGGCCGTTCACGGCGCCCTGCCCGTCACCGACTGGCAGGTACAGCGGCGCTACGGACGTGCCGAACGCGGTGCGGCAGGCGTCGAGCGCCTCGTCGAAGTCGCCGCGCTGGTGGTCGAGCTTGGTGATGACCACGGCGCGCGGGGTGCCGGCGCTCGCGCACTCGTCCCACAGCATCGCCGTCAGGCCGTCCACGCCCTCGGTCGCCGACACGGTAAAGAGGGCGGCGTCAGCCCCCCGCAGCCCGGCGCGCAGGTCGCCCATGAAGTCGGCGTAGCCCGGCGTGTCGAGCAGGTTGACCTTGACGTCGGCGTGCGTGAGCGGCGCCAAGGTGAGGTTGATCGAGCGCTGCTGCCTGATCTCGACCTCGTCGAAATCGCTGACGGTGCTCCCGTCTTCGACCCGGCCTGGCCGCTGGATGGTGCCTGTGGCGACCAGCAATGCCTCGACCAGAGTGGTCTTCCCCGCTCCGGAGTGGCCGACCAGCACGACGTTACGCACGCTCTCGGGCTGGCAGGCCGACGACCCCCTGCCCGCGGCGCCCGATGTTGCTTTCTCCGCCATACCACCGCCTCCTTGTGTTCACGTGGCTGCTGCTGTTGCCAGCCTTTACCCATGGCTGGCTGACCACAAGCCCTCGAAGCGAATCAGCGTTCCTGGCCCGAACTTCCGGCGCGGTGGTGAACCGGATTGAACGACCGCCAGTAAGATCAAACGGACATGCTGAAGGTACTCAGACCTGGTCTTGGCCGTGTGCTTACGCCGGTCGGCAAGGCCCTTGCGAGAACTCCGGTAACCCCGAACATGCTGACCGTGCTCGGGGCCGTGGGCGTGGTCGCAGGAGCGCTCGCGCTTTTCCCGACCGGGCATCTGTTCGCGGGCTGCCTGGTGTGTACCGGATTCGTGCTGACGGACATGCTGGACGGCGCCCTGGCGCGAATTCAGGGGACCACCGGTAAATTCGGCGCATTTCTCGACTCGACGCTCGACCGGGTGGGCGACGCCGCCGTATTCGGCGGGATCGCGATCTGGCTGGCCACCGGCGGGCACGACAAGCTTTCGGCGGCCGTCGCGTTGTTCTGCCTGGTGGCCGGTTTGCTGGTGTCGTACTCGAAAGCCCGGGCCGAGGGCCTGGGCGTCAAATGCGATGTCGGCATCGCCGAACGGACAGAACGGCTGATTATCGGTCTAGGCGCCATCGGACTCGCCGGACTTGGCGTACCGTATGTCCTTTCTGTGGGGTTGTGGATTCTCGCTGTGCTGAGTGCGATCACCTTCGGACAGCGGGTCTATGCGGTGCGCAGGGCGACCATGCCTGAAGGTCTCGGAGGTTAGCGGTGCCGGGTTTCACGGTGTCCGATTTGAAGGGCAGGCTGACCGGGGGTGCTTATGCCCTCGGCTGGTTTGTGCTGAGCAGGGTGCCGGAATCGTGGGCGACCGAGGCGTTCCAGTTCGTCGCCGACATCGCCTGGCGCCGGCAGGGTCCCTCGGTGCAGGTGCTCGAAGGCAACCTGCTGCGGGTGCTCGGCGCGGACACGACCGGCAAGCAGCTCCGCGCGACCTCCCGCGAGGCCATGCGCTCCTACGCGCGTTACTGGCTGGAGGTATTCAGGCTGCCCGTCATGGGCGTAGATCGCATAGTGAACGATATGTCGGAGCATGGTCACGTCGAGGACATGCTCGCCAACCTCGCGGCTGGTCGCGGGGTCGTCGTCCCGCTCCCGCATGCCGGGAACTGGGACCAGGCGGGTGCCTGGATCATCAACCGCGGCGCCGGGTCGTTCACGACCGTGATGGAGCGGCTGGAGCCGGAGTCGGTCTACGACCGGTTCCTGGCGTTCCGGCAGGGTCTCGGCATGGAGGTGCTGCCTGCTACCGGCGGGCCGCATCCGTTCGGCGTGCTTGCCCGCCGGCTGCGCGAAGGCAAGCTCGTCGTGCTGCTGTCGGACCGCGACGTCGCCGGCGGCGGCGTTGAAGTCGAGTTTTTCGGGGAAGGAGCCCTGATGATGGGCGGGTCGGCGGCGCTGGCCCTGCAGACCGGCGCCGCGCTGATGCCCGCGACGCTGTGGTTCGACGGCAATGGCTGGGGCGTGCACATCCACAAGGAGATCGAGCCGCCCGCCGAGGGCGACCGCCGGCAGAAGGCTGCCGTGATGACCCAGGAGGTCGCGCGGATCTTCGAGGATGGCATCAGGCAGCACCCGGCGGACTGGCACATGCTGCAGCGGGTCTTCGTCGCTGACCTGGACCCCGAGCGGCTCGCGGCAGCCAGGGCCAAGGTCGCCGCGCGGGAGCGTGCCGCCGCCCGCAAGGACGGTACGGCCAACGACGGTACGGCCAACAACGGTACGGCCAAAGACGATGCGGGCGTGTCATGAGAGCCATGCGGATCGGCCTGGTCTGCCCGTACTCCTGGGACGTGCCCGGCGGCGTCCAGGAGCACATCAGGGACCTCGCCGAGGCGCTCATCGACCTCGGCCACGACGTCTCGGTGATCTCACCGGCCGACGACGAGAGCATCCTGCCCAGCTATGTGGTGCCCGCCGGACGGGCCGTCGCGGTCCCCTACAACGGGTCGGTCGCGCGGCTGTCCTTCGGCCCGCTGACCGCCAACCGGGTTCGGCGCTGGGTCAAGGACGGCAACTTCGACCTGCTGCACGTCCACGAGCCGGCCGCGCCGAGCGTGTCGCTGCTGGCCTGCTGGGTCGCGACGGACATCCCGATCGTGGCGACCGTGCACGGCGCGAACCTGCGCTCCCGGGTGCTGCACGTCGCCGAGCCGATGCTGCGCTCCGCGCTGGAGAAGATCAACGGCTGGATCGCCGTGTCCGACGACGCGCGCAGCACGCTCGTCCGCCATCTGGGCGGTGACGCGGTGCTGATCCCGAACGGGGTGACGATCAGCCGGTACGAGAAGGCCGAGCCGCTGGCTGGCTGGCCTGGCGAAGGCGGCGCGATCGGCTTCCTCGGGCGGCTGGACGAGCCGCGCAAGGGCCTGTCGGTCCTGCTGCGGGCCTTCGAGATCATCGGGCCGCAGCGCCCTGGACTTCGCCTGCTGCTCGCCGGCCGGGGTGACCTGGCCGAGATCGCGTCGCGGGTTCCGCCTGACCTGCGCGCGCGGGTCGTCATGCTCGGCCAGGTCAGCGAGGCCGTCAAGGTGCAGGTGTACCACTCGGTCGACGTCTTCTGCGCCCCGAACACCGGCGGCGAGAGCTTCGGCATCGTCCTCGCCGAGGCGATGGCGGCCGGCGCCCCGATCGTGGCGAGCGACCTGGACGCGTTCCGCCGGGTGCTGCGCGGCGGACGCGCGGGCGAGCTGTTCGAGAACGGCAACGCCGGGCAGCTCGCCGCCGCCATCGGCCGGATGCTGGACGACCCGAGCCTGCGCGCCTCGCTGTCCGCCGCCGCGTCGGCCGCGGTCAGGGACTACGACTGGCCCAAGATCGCCAGGGACGTGGTGAAGGTCTACGAAGCGGTGCTTCCCGCCGCCGGTACCGCTCCGAGCATTGCGATTGCCTGATGACAGCCTGGATCGCCATCCTCATCCTGATCGCCGTCGCCATGACCGGCGTCTACGTGTCCTGGCGGGCTGGCAGGCTCGACCGGCTGCACCACCGTCTGGAGACCGCGAGGGCCTCGCTGGACGCCGCCCTGGTGCGGCGCAGCTCCGTCGCGCTGGAGTTCGCCAGCTCTGGCATGCTCGATCCGGCAACCAGCCTGCTGCTTGCCGACCTCGCGCACAGCGCCCGATCTGCACAGACGCGGCGCGAGCTCGCCGAAAGCGAGCTCACCAAGACGCTGAGGACGGTCCTGAACCAGCCTGATTTCCGCGCCTATCTTGCCGAGCAGGACGGGGCGGACGAGTTCCTCGAGGAGCTCGAGGCCACCGCGCATCAGGTTTTCCTGGCCCGTAAGTTCTACAACGACGCGGTGGCGACGACGATCGCCGCGAGGCGGCGCTGGCTGGCCCGGGTGCTGCGGCTGGCTGGGGGAGCGCCGATGCCGGAGTTCTTCGAGATCGACGACGCGCTCTCGAAGACCGAGATGGACGAGCTTGGCACTGACATGCCGCATCTCGCAGGTTGACTGGCTATTCAGCTCTCCGTGGGTGCCCCTACCATGGAAGTAACAGCTTGCAGATCAACAGACAGTAAGGAACACCTGTGTCAGTCCTTGGTGCGACAGAAGGCAACCCCGGCCCAGACAGCCAGGCGAGCGGCACCGCGACCGGTACCCAGCGGGTCAAGCGCGGCATGGCCGACATGCTCAAGGGCGGCGTCATCATGGACGTCGTCACCCCCGAGCAGGCGAAGATCGCCGAAGACGCGGGCGCGGTCGCGGTCATGGCGCTGGAGCGAGTGCCGGCCGACATCCGGGTGCAGGGTGGCGTCGCGCGGATGAGCGACCCCGACATGATCGACGGCATCATCTCGGCCGTCTCGATCCCGGTCATGGCCAAGTGCCGGATCGGGCACTTCGTCGAGGCCCAGGTGCTCCAGGCGATCGGGGTGGACTACATCGACGAGTCCGAGGTGCTGACGCCGGCTGACGAGGCGCATCACGTGGACAAGTGGGCGTTCACCGTGCCCTTTGTCTGTGGCGCGACCAATCTCGGCGAGGCGCTGCGGCGGATCACAGAAGGTGCCGCCATGGTCCGCTCCAAGGGTGAGGCCGGCACCGGCAACGTGGTCGAGGCGACCAGGCACATGCGCAATATCAGGGCCGACATCCGCAGGCTGGCCGGCTTGTCGCAAGAGGAGCTCTACTCGGCCGCCAAGGACCTGCAGGCGCCCTACCAGCTGGTCGCGGAGGTGGCGGCGGCGGGCAAGCTGCCGGTCGTGCTCTTCACCGCCGGCGGGCTCGCGACGCCCGCCGACGCGGCGATGATGATGCAGCTCGGCGCGGACGGGGTGTTCGTGGGCTCGGGGATCTTCAAGTCGGGCGACCCGGCGGCCCGGGCGGCGGCGATCGTGCGCGCGACGACGATGTACGACGACCCGCACGAGATCGCGAAGGTGTCGCGCGGCCTGGGCGAGCCGATGGTCGGCATCAACCTGGACACGCTGGCACCAGCGGACCGCTACGCGGACCGGGGCTGGTAGCGGCTGTACGCTCCCAGGCTGGCCGGCCCTAGCACGGCGGCGAGCGCCGACCCGGTGTCGCTGAGATCCGGCAGCACCGCGTGGGCGCCGGCCGCCGTCAGCTCGTCCATGGTGAACCGCCCGGTCGCGACGCCGACCCCGCGCGCGCCGACGGCGAGGGCAGCCTCGATGTCGAGCGGCGTGTCGCCGATCAGCACGGTCGACTCGCCGCTGTAGTCGGTGCCGTAGGCCGCGCCCGCGCGTTCCCTGGCCTGGCCGACCAGATCGGCACGGATGTCGCTCTCGTTGCCGTAGGCGCCGACGTCGAGGTCCAGGTACTCGGTGAGCCCGAACGGCGCCAGCTTGACCTCCGCCATCACGCGGATGTTGCCGGTGAGCAGGGACTGCCTGACGCCCTGGGCGGCGAGCTTGTGCAACGCGGCGAGGGCCTGCACAGCGCCGGGCAGGGCCCGGCCCAGCTCGGTCACCATGCCGGTCGTGCTCGGGGCGAGCCTGGCCAGCGCGGCCTCGAACCGGCTCACCTCGGCCGCCGGGTCGGCGATCCCGGCGAGCTCGAGCACGTCGAGCACGATCGCCCGGTCGGTACGCCCGGCCATGTTGGCCCGGGCCGCCGTATCAGGCAGCTCGACGCCGTACAGCTCGGCGAACACGAGCTGGTACAGATGGACACCTACCTTCGGGGTGTGGACCAGCGTGTGGTCGACATCCCAGAGCACAAGAAACACCGGCACCTCCCGGACATTACCAGCGTGAGCTGACGTAACTGCGGACTAGACTCGGCGCAGCCGGGCCGCGCTGGTGGTGCCGGCGGCGGGGGCTCAATCGCGGGAGGTGCACGTGCCAGGCCGGATTCGCGACGAGGACCTGCAGCTGGTCCGGTCTCGCTCGCCGATCGCCGAGGTCGTGGGGGAGTACCTCCAGCTACGCGGTGCGGGCGGCGGCTCGATGAAGGGCCTGTGCCCGTTCCACGAGGAGAAGACGCCCTCGTTCAACGTCACCCCCGCCCGAGGGCTCTGGTATTGCTTCTCGTGCGCCGAGGGCGGCGACGTGATCGCCTTCGTCCGCAAGATCGATAGCCTCGGGTTCACCGAGGCCGTGGAGCGACTGGCCGCCCGGGCCGGCATCGAGCTGCGCTACGAGCAGGGCGGAACCGTACCTGGGCAGGAGCAGTCCAGGCGCCGCAGGCTGATCGAGGCGCACAAGGCGGCGGCGGCCTTCTACGCCGAGCAGCTCCATGGCCCGAAGGCCGGGCCGGCCGGGAGTTCCTCGACTCGCGGGGCTTCACGCTGGTCGATGCGGAGCGGTTCGGGGTCGGCTACGCCCCGGACGACTGGGAGATCACCACCAGGCACCTGCGCGGGCGGGGCTTCACCGACGAGGAGCTCTGGCCGGGGGACTCGCAGGCCAGGGCCGCCACGGCCTCGTCGACAAGTTCCGTGGCCGGCTGATCTGGCCGATCAGGGACCTCGCCGGGGACGTGCTCGCATTCGGCGCCCGCAAGCTCGCCGCCGACGACAACGGCCCTAAGTACCTCAACACCCCCGAGACGCCGATCTTCAAGAAGAGCTCGGTCCTGTACGGGGCTGACCTGGCCAAGCGCGACATCGCCCAGCGGCGGCAGGCGGTGATCGTGGAGGGCTACACCGACGTGATGGCCTGCCACCTGGCCGGGGTGACCACGGCCGTCGCGACCAGCGGCACCTCGTTCGGCGAGGGCCACGTCGCGATCCTGCGCCGGCTGATCATGGACTCCGACCGGCTGACCGGCGAGGTGATCTTCACCTTCGACGGCGACGCGGCGGGCAGGCGGGCCGCGCTGCGTGCCTTCGGCATGGAGGAGAAGTTCAGGACGCAGACGTTCATCGCCGTGCAGCCAGACGGCATGGATCCGTGTGACCTGCGCGGCAAGGAAGGCGACGCGGCCGTGCGCGACCTGGTCGCTAGCCGGGTGCCGCTGTACGAGTTCGCCGTCCGCAGCGCGATGAGCGACTTCGACCTGGACTCGGCCGAGGGCCGGGTCGCCGCGCTCGACGCGGCCGCGAAGATCGTCGCCGGGATCAAGGACATTGCGCTGCGCAAGGTCTACGCGACCAAGGTCGACCGGTGGATCGGGCTGATGGACGAGGAACTCGTGCTGAACCGGATCGCCGCGTACATACCAGACGGTGGCGTGAGCAGCCGGTCTGTGAGCAATCGTGCCGCTGGCAGCCGTACCGCGGGCAACCGTGCTGTGAGCGACCGCGCCGGAGGCGATCGGGCGGCTGGGGACCGGGGTGCGGGGGGCCGGGGTGCGGAGCAGGCGCCGTCGGCCCGCCGGAGCGGCGCCCAGCGTCCGCCAGCGCCCGGTCACGACCCGCACGACCCGGTCGTGAACCTGGAGCGCCAGGTGCTGAAGCTGGCGGTCCAGCGGCCAGCCCTGCTCGGCCCGGCCTTCGACGCGCTCGAAGCCGACGCCTTCATCGTGGCCGCGCATCAGGCCGTCCGCGACCTGATCGCCGCCTGCGGTGGCGTCGTCGGCGCCGATCAGCCCAGGGAGTGGGTCGACCGGCTGCTCGACGCGGCACCGCACGACAACGCCCGGATGTACCTGACCAGGCTGGCGGTCGAGCCGGTCGAGGCGCCTGGCCCCGACGGCCAGCCGGACGCGCGCTTCGCCGAATACGTCCTCGCAAAAGTGGAGGAACTCGCCGTTTCCCGGCGAATCGCTCTGGTGAAGTCGCGGTTGCAGCGCATGAATCCGCTCACTGAGCAGACCGACTACAACCACCTGTTTGGTGACCTAGTGGCACTTGAGCAACGACGGAAAAGGCTGCTTGACGGCACAGCCGGGGCGTAAGCAGCCTCCTAAACTCACTCTCAGGTGACAATTTTCTAATCCCGCAACGGAGCGTTACTGCCGCACACTGTTGTCCATGACTCCTGTGCTTGCTCCAACGGCGGATCAGGTCACCGATCTTGTCTCCCGAGCTATCCAGACCGGTACGGTCTCGCTCCCCGAGCTCAACGCGGCGTTCGAGCGTTCCGAACTCATGCCAGAAGCAATCGACGACATCATGCGGGTGCTCGCCGACGACGGCGTCGAGATCACCGAAGCCGGCCCCGAGGATGCGGACGAGGAGCAACGTCAAGTCGCCGGGGCTGATCGGGCCCGCCGCGCGGGCACAAGTGACCTGGTACGCATCTACCTACGTGAGATCGGCAAGGTGCCGCTGCTCACCGCGCACGACGAGGTCGAGCTGGCCAAGGCCATCGAGGCGGGTCTTTTCGCACAGGAAATGCTGCACGGGAGCTGCCAGCTCTCAGCGCCGGCGTCCGACCAGCCCACCGCCGACGAGCTGATGACCATCGCTGACGACGGCATGCGGGCCAGGCAGCGCCTCATCGAGGCGAACCTCCGCCTGGTCGTGTCCATCGCGAAGCGTTACATCGGGCGCGGCATGGTCTTCCTCGACCTGATCCAGGAGGGCAACCTCGGCCTGATCAGGGCCGTGGAGAAGTTCGACTACACCAAGGGCTACAAGTTCTCGACGTACGCGACGTGGTGGATCAGGCAGGCGATCACCCGCGCGATCGCCGACCAGGCCCGCACGATCCGGATCCCGGTCCACATGGTCGAGACCATCAACAAGATGGCCCGGGTGCAGCGGCAACTGCACCAGGATCTCGGGCGCGAGCCCACCCCGGCTGAGGTAGCGATCGAGATGGGCATGGCGCCGGACCGGGTCGCCGAGATCCAGCGCATCGCCCAGGAGCCGGTCTCGCTGCAGGCACCGATCGGCGAGGAGGACTCCGACCTCGGCGACTTCATCGAGGACGCGGACGCGGTCGTGCCGATCGAAGCGGCGGCGTTCATGATGCTGCAAGACCAGCTTGAGCAGGTGCTCGACACGCTGTCACCGCGCGAGCAGCGGGTCATCCAGCTGCGGTTCGGCCTGATCGACGGTCACCCGAGGACGCTCGAGGAGGTCGGCAGGGACTTCGGCGTCACCCGCGAACGGATCCGCCAGATCGAGTCCAAGACCCTGATCAAGCTGCGCCACCCAGGCCGCGCCCAGATGCTGCGCGAATACCTGGCGACTTAACCCCCCTCGGCCCTGGCCTTGGCCGGCCCTGGCCTGGCCTTGGTCGCCCGACCCCGGCCCGGCCTTGGTCGCCCGACCCCGGCCCGGCCTTGGTCGCCCGACCCCGGCCCGGCCTTGGCCCGCCCTGGTCCCGGCGCGGATGCGGGTCCTGGCCAGGGCCTTGGCCTTGGCCGGCCCGGCCCTGGCCCGGCCCTGGGCCGGGCCGGGCCGGTCTGGCCCGGCCTTGGCCCGCCCTGGCCTTCGCAGGCCCCGCCTGGCCCTGGCCTAGGCCTTGGCCCGCCCTGGTCCCGGCGCGGGCGTGGGTCCTGGCCCGCCCGGCCCGGTGTTGGGTCCTGGCCCGCCCCCGCCCCACCCCGGCGGGGGGGTTCGGGCGCATCGTTGTGAGTTTGCTGGTGCTGGGGCACGGTCGTTGTGAGTTTGCCGGGCCTCAAGTCGAAGTTGAGGGTTGCCCGGAATGAGTGAAAACGGAGCCTATGAGGCAAACGGGCCATGGCTCAGCGACGGACGCTTGCGCCCGGACGGCGGTTCGGAGTTAGAGCAGGTCGTGCTCTCCGAAATTACCGTTGACCGGGACGAAAGGGCGGCTGCCGTCGCTTCCCGCGCTCTGTGGCGCGGCTCCGTTGCCGGCGACGGACGCTGAGTTGCGGCTGGACTTGCTGGACGCTGACCGCTTGGCGTTCACCTTCGCCGCGCCTTTGCGCACGCCGGTCGCCGCTTTGTCCTTTGCTGTCTTCGCTGTGGCACTGGCCTGAGCTTGCAGCGCGCCGGCCGTCTGCTGCATGGCCGGGCTCTCCGCCGCCTTGCGGGCCAGTTGCTTCAGCTGCTCGTATCGCTCGCGACCCGCCTGGGCGCCCAGTACGTAGCCGATCGCCAGCCCGCCGATGAACGTGATCCGGTAAAAGCGCATTTAGGCCTCTTCTCCAGGTCCGGCATCCGGGCTCCCGCAGTCCCCCGTCTAGGCTGCGTTTGCTGAGCACGGTGCATGGCACACGCTGTTCTGCCCGTTGCGGAGATTGTTATGCGCATGCGACCGGCGCAGGCCCGGGTGCGGCGCACATGGGGTCTCCGGTGCGCTAACCTTGTGCCCGCAGCACAGAGTTACCACTAGTTGGTGCCCGTGCCGCACAGTCCCGCGTAGCTCAATCGGCAGAGCGTCCGGCTGTTAACCGGCAGGTTATAGGTTCGAGTCCTATCGCGGGAGCCACCTGGTGAGGTCGGTGTCAGCCCTCCTGCCTGCGGAAACGCAGGAAGCGAGTGAATCCGCATGACGCAGGCAGTGCCCTCGATCATCAAGATCCCCACAGAATCCCCACAACCAGCACTCGGCGGCCGCCCCAGGCGGGCGAAAGCCGGCGTCCCCGCGCGTCCGGCGCTGGCGATCGGGACCTGGCGTCCGGCAGCCCGAAGCGGCGGCGAGGTTGTTGAGCTGGAGTTCGGGGGGTCACGGTGTATCCGCCGAGGGGGGCGGGCGGGCGGTGGCGGGCGGTGTGGGTGGAGGAGGGGGAGTGGCGGCAGTGCGAGTCGGTGAGCGAGGCGAGGCTGGCCGGGATGCTGGAGAAGGTCACCGAGAGGCTGGCGGCCGGCGCGCCGAACATGCGGCGGCCGGGCGGACCTGATCGCGCATTACCTGGACCCGGACCGGCTCCCGGTCGACCGCCGGTGGTCGCGTAAGCACGCCCATATCCAGCGGCGGCTGTGCGAGCGGTTCGCCGTCCCGGTCATCGGCCAGGTGACCTGCCAGGACATCTCCGTGACCCATATGCAGCAGATCGTGAACTGCCGCCCAGATCCACGACCTGATCGCCGGGCTGCCCGACGGCTACGACACGATGGTCGGATCTCGCGGGCACCGCTTCTGCGGCGGCGAGAAGCAGCGCATCGCCATCGCCAGGACGCTGCTGTGGCTGCTAGGTAACCACCACGACGCCGAGGACGTAGCGCAGGAAGCGCTGATCACCGCTTGGCAGGGCCTGCCCGGATTCAGCGCCAGCTCGAGCTTCTCCACCTGGCTCTACCAGATCGTCAACGTCGATGACCTGTACATGCCGGGCAGTGATGACCAGAGCGAGGACGTGGCCTCACGGGTGTCAGGATCGCGCTGGTCACCCGGATGCTGCCCGCGTTCCAGGTTGTGCGCCCGGCCCAGTCATAGGCGGACTTCCAGGTCACGCCGATCGACGGTATCCGGGCGGCCTCGGTCAAGGTCAGCCGGCGCAAGATCACCATCAGGGCTACCGCGGCCGCGGCGGACAAGGCCGTGGCCCCGAGACTTCGCGAGCCTATCCGCGCCGCCGCTCGCCAGCGTCTTGACACCCTGAACCTGCACAGGCCGCCCGAAGTGGGAGCCCGTGTCACACCTGGAGGCCGCTGATGCACGCCGACCGGACGAACCGCATCATGCTGATGATCCTTGCTGTGATCATGATCGGCGTCGGCGCCGGCCGGGCGCTGCCTCACTCGGGGCATACTCCGCAGGCACCATGCACATCACCCTCAGGGACAACCCGTCTTGACCTTTCTTCGGCGCGCACGGTGACTGGCTCTGGCCCGTCATCGCGGCGGCGGCAGCAGCCGTCGTGCTGCTCGACCTTCGCTGGCTGCTCACGCTG
>CAVTUG010000006.1:0-677295 GCA_963737865.1 uncultured Actinomycetota bacterium
GCCGCCGCCGGCGGCGCGGAGGCCGGCCTGTGTTTGCCTGCACAGCGGTTTCCCGGAAAGGAATGGCGTGGCGAGTTACGACTACATCGTGGTGGGCGGCGGCGCGGCGGGCTGCGTGCTGGCAGCCAGGCTGACCGAGGATCCGAACTGCCGGGTACTGCTGATCGAGGCGGGCAGCGGCGACCGCACCCACGCCATGATCGTGCCGAGCGCCTGGCCTGAGAACCTCGGCTCGCCGGCGGACTGGGCCGACGTCACCACCGGCCAGGCTGACGCCGGTCCCGGGTTCTTCCCGCGCGGCCGCACGCTCGGCGGGTCGAGCGCCATCAACGCGATGGCTCACGTTCGCGGTCATCGGGCGCTCTACGACCGGTGGGCCGCCCAGGGCGCAACCGGATGGTCGTTCGCCGACCTGCTCCCGTACTTCAAGCGCAGCGAACGGGCCGACGGCCGCGACCCGTCCCTGCGCGGAACCGGCGGCCCGATCCGAGTCGGCCCGGCAGCCGATCGCCGCCATCCCGTGGCGCAGGCATTCGTCGAGGGCCTGGCTGCCGACGGCCATCCGCTCACCGACGATCTCTCTGGCAGCGAGCAAGAGGGCGTCACCTGGGTCGAGATCGCCGTGGCCGGCGGCGAGCGGGTCAGCTCCGCCGACGGCTACCTGCGCCCGGTGCTGGGTCGCCCCAACCTGGTCGTGCAAACGGGTTGCCTGGCCACCGGCCTGCTCGTCACCGGCGAGAAGCCGGGGACCTGCACGGGGGTCAGCTATCTGAGCGACGGCCAGCCCGGGCAGGCGCAGGCCACGCGGGAAGTCATCCTGGCGGCCGGCGCCGTCGGCTCACCCCAGCTGCTGATGCTTTCGGGAATCGGCCCGGCCGACCACCTCCGGACGCTGGGCCTCGAGGTGACCGCCGACCTGCCCGGGGTCGGCTCGAATCTTCAGGACCACCCCGTCGTCCTGACCTCCTACGCCTCGTCTGGACCGCTCCCGGCGAGCCAGTACAACAACGGCGAGGCGTGCGCCGCGCTCCGCAGCGACCTCGCGGGTGAGTACCCGGACCTGCATCTTTTCCCGATCCTGCTGCCGCTGGCCCCGGCCGCGTTCACCCCGCCGGAGACGGGCTACGCGCTGGTGGCCTCCGTCGTCGCTCCCGACAGCCGGGGCACCGTGCGGCTGGCCAGCGCCGACCCCGGGCAGCCGACGCTGATCGATCCGGCCTTCCTCACCGACGAGCGCGACCTGGACCGGATGGAGCAGTGCCTGCGGATCCTGCGGCACGCCGCGAACGGACCCGCCTTCGGCTCGGTACGCGAGACTGAGGTCTGGCCCGGACCGCAGGTGCAGGACAGCGCCGGGCTGCGCGAGTACATCCGGCGGGCCGTGGGCAGCTACTACCACCCGGTCGGCACCTGCGCGATGGGCACCGATCAGGCGGCGGTGGTCGATGCCGAGCTTCGAGTGCACGGGCTGACGGGACTGCGCGTTGCCGACGCTTCGGTGTTCCCGATCATCCCCAACGCGCATCCGAACGCGACCGTGCTCGCGGTCGCCGAGCGCGCCGCCGAGCTGATCGCCGGGAGGAAGGACAGCTAGCCGATGCCAGCGACCGGAACCGATGCCCAGGCCCAGCTGACGGCCACAGCTACCGCCCGCCTGCAGGCTCTCGACCCGCTGCTGCCGGCGGCGGTCAAGCCCCCGTCGAGCTGCGGCCGCACCTTCTCGGTCCGCGACGGCAACGGCAGGCAGCTCGCGATCGGCGGCTGCGAGCACTGGATCGGCGAGCCCGGCTCGCTCGCCCTGACCTGGGGCGTAGCGCGCCGGTTCCGGCTGACGCCGGTGATCGCCGGTGACGACGTCGCCCGGCCGCTCGACCGGCTGCTCACCCAGTGGCGCGGCCACGTGGCCGAACTCGCCTCCGACGATGACGACGACAGCGCCGCGATGGTCAACTGGCCGAGCCGGGACGTGGACGGAGTGCTGGCCCTGCAGCGGCACGGCCTAGTTCCCTCGGCCGTGATCGCCGCCAGGCGCACCGACCTCGCCGACAGCACCCCCGACGAAGCACCCCCGACGACAGCACCCCGCCGCCCCTCCCGCGCGCCCGGTTCGCGGCATCGTGATCAGGCGGGCGGGTCCTGCTGATCTCGACGCGGTCACCAGCCTGGGCCTCGGGCTGGTCTGCTACGACGCCTATTTCGGCTCGGTGATCTTGCGCCCGGACAGCGAGTCGCTGCTGCGGGAAGCGAGCGCGGGCCTGCTGGCGAGCCCGGAGCCCTGGGTCTGGCTAGCCGAGCGCGCGGGCGTCCCGGTCGGCCTGCTGGCCGCCGAGCCCCCGGAGGTGGCGCAGTGGCTCGCGCCGCTGACCAGTGCTTCGCCAGTGGCCTACCTGCAGCAGGGGTTCGCGCGGCCAGCCGAGCGAGGCAGCGGCATCGGCGCGCTGCTCACCGCCGAGTTCCATGCTCAGCTGCGCCGCGCCAGGGTGCCGCTCGCCCTGCTGCACTATTCGCAGGTCAACCCGCTCTCGGCGCCCTTCTGGAGCCAGCAGGGCTACCGGCCGCTGTGGACGACGTGGCAGGCCAGGCCAGCGCGCACGCTGCGCTGACGCCGGGCCCGGCGGCCACGATCCGTCCGAGGCAAGCAGGGGGCTACGCGGGCTCGCTCTCCCTTGGAATCTGGAAGAAGGGCGAGCGCAGCCAGAACCGGGCCACGATCATCAGCACGATGCCGACGATGATCACCCCCGCGAACGACCAGACCTGCGCGGGCGAGACGCCCATCAGCGACTTCACCACGATCCAGCCGAGGAACGCGGCCGCACCCACCGGCAGGATGCCGAGGAACAGCGCGTCCCAGAAATTGGACACCAGCCTGCGCCGGTAATACACGACGGTGGCCAGCGCGGTGAGCATGTAGAACACGGCGAAGAGCATCCCGGCGACGGCGACCACGTTGTTGAACGCGCCCTGGACCGTCGACAGCAGCAAGTACACCGCGCTCAGCACCACGATCAGCAGGCCCACGATCACGCTGGCGGCCACCGGAGTCGCGAACCGGCGCGACACGTTGCTCAGGAAGCTCGGAAGCACCCGGTAGCTGGCCATGCCGTAGACGATCCGGGCGGTGAGCACGATGCCCGTACCGGTCGTGGCGATCACGGACAGCGCCAGGCTCAGCGCCATCGCCTTGGCCCAGAAGCCGCCGCCGAGCGCCTGGGCGACGTAGACCAGGGCCGTGCCGCTCTTGGCGGCCTGCTGCAGCTTCGCCGGTGACACGACACCCTGGAGCCCGACGATCGACAAGGTGTAGATCACGCCCAGCAGCGCTACGGCGACGATCGCGGCCCGGCCCGGGTTGACCCTGCGGTGCTTGACCTCCTCGTTGACGTAGAGCGTGCCGTCCCAGCCGGTGAAGATGAAGACCGCGATCAGGAAGCCTGCCACGGCACTGCCATTGCCGTTGATGCCAGAGAAACTGAGCCAGCCCGAGGTGAAGTGCATTGCCCCGGAGTGGTGACTGAAAACCGCGACCAGTCCGGCGATCGCGATCCCGACAATGATCAGGTACTCGACCAGCGCCATTCCAACCTGGGTGCGGGCGGTAATCCTGATCCCCACGATCGCGATGAGCAGCATGATCAGCCCGACAGCCGTGCCGATGCCGATATTGCTCAGGTGCTGGTGGAGTTGGAGCCGAAGACCGCGAGCACGCTCGGCCCGAGCACTTCCACGCCGCTGACGGTCGCGATGATGTAGGCGGCGATCATCAGCCAGCCGGTCAGGAAGCCGAGATATGGATTGATCGCCCGGCCGACCCACTCGAACGAGGCGCCGCAGTTGGCGTTCCACATGTTCAGCCTGCGGTAGGCGTTGGCGATGATGAGCATGGGAATCGCCGTGAGAATGATGATCAGGCCACTGCCGTAGGCGGTGGCTAAGGCCAGGCTGGCCAGCGTCAGGCCGACAGACGCCGCCGGCGCTGACGAGGCCATGCCGATGACGGTGTCCTGGGCCACCCCGATCGCGTCGGGTTCGAGCCTTGCTGGCGGTAACGTCGCGGCTGGCGTTGCCGCCGTAGCCGTATGTTCGGTCATACGCCTTTTCCCCTCTTAGGTCGCCGGTTCCGGATTGGACATTGGCTTAGAAACGGCCATCGCCAGAGCCTAGCGACCGATTAAGCGCGCCGTATTACTTACGATCCGAATTCTTGCGCTTTATCGAGCCAGTCCAGGTTGGACATTGAGCGCAACCATTGGCGTGAATCAGCAAATCCGGCGAACAGCACAGCGATGGCCCAGCCAGCATTAATGCCGCTTTATCGCCCGGATTATCTCAGTGCGCTACGAAAGCGCCGATGACGCTGGCGACGTCCGCCGCGGTCAGCTCGCAGGCCGCGTCGCCGACGGTGAACTCGACCCGCTGCACCGCCGGGTCGGCGGTCGGCCTGGCCTCGCTCCAGGTCCAGATCCCCCGCTCGGCGGCGAGCCGCCCTGACCGTCTCGCCGAAGCGCGAGGCAGTCGTCGCCAGCAGCAGGTGCATCATCGACGTCTGGGGCGGATCAGGGACGACCACCACGCCGGGCACCTCGCGCAGCAGACCGGCGATGGCCCTGGCGTGCTCGACGTAGCGCGGCATTCTGGGCAGCCGGGTCCGCAGGCAGCTCAGCGCGGACGCCGCACCAGGCCAGAGCCCGTGCAAGGTGCCGCCCATCCGCCGACGCCAGTCCCTGACCTGCGCGATAACCGCCTGCGGACCTGCGACACAGCAGCCGGGCAGCGCGCCGAGGCCCTTGTAGAACGACACGTACACGGTGTCGAAGAGCGCCGCGATCTCGCCGGGCGGCCGGCCGTAGCCAGCGGCCGACTCCCACAGCCGGGCGCCGTCCAGGTGCCGGGCCGCGCCGTTGTCCGCCGCCCACTCGCAGTGCGCCGCGAGTTCGTCCCAGGCGGGCTGCTGCCCGCCGAGGTCCCGCTGCGGCAACTCGACGAGCAGCGCGGCGACCGGCTCGGCGATCGCGGTCAGGTCCGCCAGCGTCATCAGCTGGTCCCGACCGCCGGCCGGGCGGCCGATCAGGTGGTGCAGTCGCTGATAGGCCTGCTCTTCGTGCCGTTCGAGGTGGCACATCGGGTGGAAGACGACGGTGCGCCGCTGCCGGGCGTCGGCGTGCACCCGCAGCACCGCCTGCTGCGCCATCGTGCCGCTCGGCAGGAACACCGCCGCTGGCTTGCCGAGCAGCGCGGCGACCTCACCTTCAAGTTCGGCCACCACGCCGCCGTCGCCGTACAGGTCGAGCTCGGTGCCGGCCGGGATCGTGGCGAGCAGCTCAGCCGCGCTGGGCTGACCATGCCATTGGATGGCCTGCGCGCAGCCGGCCCGAAGCTCGGTCAGCTCAGCATCGGCGGCCATGTCAGCTCAAGATGCCCATCGCCCGCAGCGCGAAGGCGTGCACCTCGGCCTCGTAGCCGGCCTGAGCGAACCGTCCCGACGGACCGGTGTGGGCCCCGACCCCGGACTCGGCCCTGAAGAGCACCGCCGGCCAGCCCGAACCGTCGCCGCCGGCGTAAGGCCCGGTCGCCCTGAGCTTCGCGACCCACTTGGCCGGCTCGTGCACGCCGACCCGGGGATCGTTCAGCGCCCCGGTGACCAGCAGCGGAGGACGAGCTCCAGAAGGCGGGTTGTCGTACGGCGAGTACGACCGGAGCACCTCGAAGTCCTCGGGGTCACGCGGGTCGCCCCACTCGTCCCACTCGTTGATCGTCAGCGGGATAGTCGGGTCGAGCATGGTGGTGACGCAGTCCACGAACGGCACCTCGGCGAGCACGGCGGCCCACCGGTCAGGTCGCATCGAGTAGACCGCGCCCTGCAGCAGCCCGCCGGCCGACAGCCCGCGCGAGACGATCCGCCGGCCGTCGACCAGCGCGGGTCCGTCGCCCAGCCCCTGACGAGCACCGTCACCGGCCAGCCAGTCGGCTACGTCGACGAAGTCGGTGAACGTCGTCGCCTTGGACCGCAGCCGCCCCTGCTGCCACCAGGACCGGCCGCCCTCGCCGCCGCCCCTGACGTGGGCGATCGCGTAGACGACGCCGCGATCCAGCAGCGACCCCATGATCAGCGAGAACTCGGGGTCCGCGCACGCCTCGTAGGCGCCGTACCCGTACAGCAGGCAGGGCGCCGTGCCGTCGAGCGGCGTCTGCTTGCGGTAGGCGAGCGTGACCGGGATCGCCGTGCCGTCCCTGGCGATCGCCGACCGCCGCTCGGTGACGTACCGTGCCGGGTCGTAGCCTGGCACCTCCTTGCGCTTCAGCGCCGTCCGCTCCCCGGTCGCGAGGTCGAGCCTGGACCAGGCCGGCGGCTCGATGAGCGACTCCTCGACCACGATGACCGAGCCCGCGTCGTAGTCCTCGGAATGCCCGACCCTGATCGACCCCGCCGGGAGGCTGGCGGGCACCTCGATGACCTGCTGCCCGTCCAGATCGGTGATCGCCAGCAGCGGCGCCCCGCCGCGCCGCAGCGTCAGCAGCAGCCGGTCACCGATCACATCGCAGTCCAGCAGCCTGGTGTCGGCCCTGGCCGGCGCGACGGCCGGGCAGCCGACCGAGGTCCACTCGCCGACACCCCCGGCGTCCACGGGCGCCCGCATCAGCGTGAACTCAGGCTCCCCGTCATCGGTGACAAGATAAAGCCAACCCCATTCACCACTAGGAACGGGTCCTTCCCCGGCATTGCCGCCTGCCGACCGCGCGTGATCGACCTCGTACTCGACGCCGCGCCGGCGGGGGCGGATCAGGATCGGCTCGGCCAGCGGGTCGCTCAGCGGGATCAGCCTGACTTCCGTCGTGTCCCGGCAGCCCGATGCGACGATCGCGAACTGACCGCTGCGGGAAGCCTTCAGCTCAAGCTCGTACCGGGCGTCGGTCTCGGTGTAGACCAGCACGTCGGCGCCGGCCGGCGTGCCCAGCTCGTGCCGCCACAGCTCGAACGGCCGGTACTGCTCGTCCGGTACCAGATAGAAGAGGTAGCGCGAGTCGGCCGACCAGGCCAGTCCCGGATAGGTGCGGTCGAGCTGATCAGGCAGGTCAGCGCCGGTCGCGGTGTCCCTGATCCGGAGCTGGTAGAGCTCGGCGCCCGTGGTGTCCGACGACCAGGCGAGCAGCGTGCCGTCCGGGTTAGGCAGCCGGTCGACCACCTCGACGTAACCGGTCGCCTCGCCGACGATGTTGTCGTCCAGCAGCAGCTGCTCAGCAGAATCTCCGGGTCCGGTGCGAAGAAACTGGAGATTCTCTCTTCCCTCCGGCGTCCTGGTGCGGTAGATAAATCCAGATAGGGGCCAGCCGACCGAATCGTCAGATCCGGTCGGGATCCGCCCGGTCGACTCAGCGGTGAGCCGGCCGGCGAGCTCGGCGATCCGCGCCGCGTGGGCGTCGTAGTAGCTCCGCTCGGCCACGAGGTACGCGCGCAAGTCCGGATGCTCATGGTCGCGCATCCAGGCGTAGTCGTCGGTGTCGGTCAGCCCGTGCAGTTCGCGGCGGGACGGCACGCGCGGTGCCGAGGGGGGCGGTATCTCCGGCATGACAGGACCCTATCGGAGACCAGCGTCTCCACATTCAGGTATAAGTCCGACTAATACGTCATAGATTCAGCAGCAGTGGCTCACCCGGACAAAGGAGAACCCCCATGCTCCGACCGCACTCCAGGCTCCGGAGGCCAGTTCACCTGCTGACCGCGCTGGTACTCGGCGGCGGCGCGGTCGCGGGCACGGCGATCCTCGCTCCGGCCAGTGCGACCGCCGAGGCGCCGGGCTCGTCCACGTTCGTCGTCGGCGACACCACGGCGGTGGACGGCATGAACCCGTACGTGGGGTTCACCTCGATCGACTTCGAGATCTACGGGCTGGTCTACGACAACCTGATGGACTACGGGCAGACCAACTACGCGCCGGCACCGAGGCTCGCGACCTCCTGGTCGGTGTCGAAGGACAAGCTGACCTGGACCTACCACATCCGGCACGGGGTGAAATGGTCCGACGGCGTGCCGCTGACCGCCGCCGACGTCGCCTACACGTTCTGGCGGGACACGATCCCGAACTCCGCCGAGTTCGCCGACAGTTCCTCCTACGTCGCCAACATCGTGCACAGCAGCGTCAAGGCGATCGGCAAGTACACCGTGCAGATGCGGGTGACCAAGCCCACTCCGACCATGGACCTGCTGATCGTGCCGATCATTCCCAAGCACGTCTGGGAGCACGTGTCGGAAAAGCAGCTGACGAGCTTCCCCAACGACCACCCGGTGGGCAGCGGGCCGTTCACCGTGACCAGCTTCAAGATCAACCAGTCGGTCAGCCTGAAGGCGAACCCGAACTACTGGGGCGGCAAGCCCGGCATCTCCCAGCTGATCTTCAACGACTTCACCAACCCCAGCGCCGAGGCGATCGCGCTCAAGAACGGCAGCATCGACTTCGCCGAGAATCTCACCGCGTCGCTGTTCGAGTCGCTCAAGGGGCAGCAGGGCATCACGCTGGACGACGCGCCGTCCGGCAACTGGGACGAGCTGGCGTTCAACAACGGCGCCGCGACGGTGTCAGGCAAGCCGATCGGCAACGGCAACCCGGCGCTGCTCGACCTTCAGGTCAGACGCGCGATCAGCTACGCGCTCAACCGGCCGCAGCTGGTCAGCGCGCGTCTTCCTCGGCGCCGCCGAACCCGCGACCTCGATCATCCCGCCGATCTACCCGCAATACCACTACACGCCGCCCGCAGCCGCGATCTACGGCTACGACCCGAAGAAGGCCGGCCAGATCCTCGACGCCGACGGCTGGAAGATGGGGCCGGGCGGGATCAGGGTCAAGGACGGCAAGCAGCTCAAGCTGCGGCTGTACTTCGGCTCCGACTCCCCCACCTATACGGCCGACGCGCCGTTCGTGAAGAGCTGGCTGACCGCCATCGGCATCGGCGTCACGGTCACCGGGATGAACGAGAACACCGAGACCCAGGACATCGGCAACGGCAACTACGACATGTTCATCTGGGGCTGGGGCGTCGAGCCGAACCCGGACTTCCAGCTCTCGGTGTTCACCTGCGCGCAGCGGTCGGCCGGCTCGCCGCCGAACTACACGCCGGGCTGGTCGGACAGCTTCTTCTGCGACAAGCATTACGACCAGCTCTACGCCAGGCAGAAGCTGCTCGACGGCGCGGCCAGGCAGCAGGTCGTCAAGCAGATGCAGGCGATCTTGTACGCGCAGGAGCCGTACGCGCTGCTGTACTACTACAACGACCTGCAGGCGTTCCGCAGCGACCTGTTCACCGGGTACGCTCCGCAGCCCGACGCGAAAGACGGCCTGATGCTGTTCCAGGAAGTCTCCTGGTGGAGCTACCGCTGCCTGCGGCCGGCCGGCTCCAGCCCGTCGCTCACCGACCACAACATCGGCTGCCAGCACGAGCTCGGCGCGCCGGCGCAGGCCAGCGCCTCGCCCGCCGGGTCCGGCGTCAGCGGCGGCCTGGTCGGCGGGATCGCGGCGGCGGTCGTGGTGCTCGGCGGCCTGGGGTTCTTCTGGATGCGGCGCCGCTCGACCGCGACCGCGGACGAGCGGGAGTAGCCGTTGTCCAGCGCCATGCTCGACGGGGCGCTCGCCGCTGCTCAGGAGCTGCGCGGCGAGCAGGCCGGCGCGGCGCGAGGCCGGGCGGCGGGGCTCGCCCGGTTGCTCGGCGTCAAGGTGCTCAGCGCCGTCATCACGCTGTTCTTCGTGCTGGTGTTCAACTTCTTCCTGTTCCGGGTGCTGCCGGCCGACCCGGCCCGCAACCTCGCGCGCGGCTCGACGCTGACCGCGAAGCAGATGGCGGTCATCAACCGCACGTTCGGGATCGGCGAGCCGCTGCCGAGGCAGTTCTGGAACTACCTGGTGCAGACGTTCCACGGGAACCTCGGCATCTCGTTCCAGTTCCACCTCCCGGTGTCCCAGGTGATCGGCGCGGCGCTGTGGCCGACGATCCTGCTGGTCGGATCGTCCACGGTGCTGTCCACGATCATCGGGGTCTGGATCGGGATCAGGGGCGGCTGGAACCACGGCGGCACGTTCGACCGCACCTCGACCGCGATCTGCAACACCCTGTACGCGATGCCGGACTTCTGGCTCGGCATGGTGCTGCTGATCGTCTTCGCGTCGAAGTTCGCGATCTTCCCGGCGGGCGGCCTGCACAGCTTCGGCGGCGGCGGCAAGGGCTTCGCGGGGGTCGGTGACCTGCTGTGGCACCTGACGCTGCCAGCCATCGTGCTGACGCTGGTCTACCTGGCGGAGTACTCGCTGGTGATGCGCTCGTCGCTGATCGACGAACTGGGTTCGGACTATCTCCTGACCGCCCGGGCCAAGGGCCTGCGCGACGCCATGGTGCGGCGGCGGCACGCGGTGCCGAACGCGCTGCTGCCGTCGATCACGCTGATCATGCTGAACCTGGGCTTCGTCATCTCGGGGGCGATCACGACCGAGACCGTGTTCAGCTGGCCGGGACTGGGGCTCGCGTCGTACTACGCGCTGAACTTCCCCGACTACCCGGTGCTGGAAGGGGCGTTCCTGCTGTTCTCGGCGGCGGTCATCGCGGCAAACCTGGTCGCCGATCTGCTGCTGACCGTGCTCGACCCGAGGGTCAGGCAGGCATGACCCGGTTCTGGCAGCAGTACCGCAAGGACCGCAGCGGCATGACCGGCCTGATCATCCTTCTCGTCATGATCGTGGTCGCGCTGCTCGCGCCGGTGCTGGCCAGCTCGCGGGGGCTGAACCCGAGCCTCGCCACCCACCCGGCGAGCGCCGGACCCGGACTGCGTTACCCGCTCGGCACCGACGCCGACGGGCTGTCCGTGCTGACCGAGCTGATCTGGGGGTCGCGGATCTCGCTGCTGATCGGCTTCGCCGCGACGTTCCTTTCGATGGTGATCGGCGCGATCATCGGCATCGTCGCCGGCCACTTCGGCACGCTGAACCACTGGCTCGGCCGGCAGACCGACAACGTGCTGATGCGGGTCACCGACTGGTTCCTCGTCGTGCCGTTCCTGCCGCTGGCGATCGTGCTCGCCCGGACACTCGGCCCGTCGCTGCACGTGATCATCTTCGTGATCGGGATCACGTCCTGGCCGGGCACGGCCCGGATCATCAGGGCGCAGGCGCTGGCCGTGGAGACCCGGCCCTACCTGGAGCGGGCGCGGGCGCTCGGCGCCGGGCACTGGCACCAGATGGTCAGGCACGTGCTGCCGAACGTCATGCCGCTGCTGCTCGCCAACACGATCCTGACCGTGGCCGGGACGATCCTGTCGGAGACGACGCTGTCGTTCCTCGGCCTCGGCGACCCGACCAGGGCGTCGTGGGGCGAGATGCTCAACGCGGCGTTCAGCAGCGGCGTCGGCACCGGGAATCCGCTGTGGCTGATCGCGCCGGGCCTGGCGATCATCTTGGTGGTCATGGCGTTCACGCTGGTCGGGCACACCGTCGAGGCCGTGCTCAACCCGAGGCTGCGGGAGCGCCCATGAGTAGCCTGCTCGAGCTGCGGGACCTGCACATCACGTACCAGACCGACGCCGGGCCGGTGCCCGCCGTGCGCGGGGTGAACCTCACGGTCGAGGCCGGTCAGACGCTGGGGCTCGCGGGCGAGTCCGGCTGCGGGAAGTCGACCATCGCGGCCTCGGTGCTGCGGCTGCTGCCGGGCTCGGCCAAGGTCACCGGCGAGATCTTGTTCAACGGCGCTGACGTCCTGAAGCTGAGCTGGGGCAAGCTGCGCGCCGTCCGGTGGGCCGGGGCCTCGATCATCTTCCAGGGGGCGATGCACTCGCTCAACCCGGTGCAGCGGATCGGCCGCCAGATCGCGGAGCCGATCGTGCTGCACGCCCCGGCGACCACCGGCGCCCAGGCCCGGCGGCGGGTCGCCGAACTGCTCGGCCAGGTCGGGCTGCCCGCCGCCCGGGCCGACTCCTACCCGCACGAGCTGTCTGGCGGCCAGAAGCAGCGGGTGATGATCGCGATGGCGCTGGCCTGCCAGCCGAACCTGATCATCGCGGACGAGCCGACGACCGCGCTGGACGTCATGATCCAGGCGCAGGTGCTGCAGCTGATCGGCGACCTGGTGCGCGATCACGGCATCGGGCTGGTCATGATCAGCCACGACCTGTCGGTGCTGGCCGACACCTGCGAGCGGCTCGCCGTCATGTACGCGGGGAAGATCGTGGAGGAAGGGCCGGCGCACAAGGTATTCACGGACGCCAGGCATCCGTACGCCTCGGCGCTGGCGTGGGCGTTCCCGGTGATCGGCGATCCGCGTACCCGGCTGAGTCCGCGCGGGCTGCCCGGTGACCCGCCCGACCCCGCCGACCTTCCCTCGGGGTGCAGCTTCCACCCTCGGTGCTCGGTCGTCGAAGACCAGTGCTCGACTCGTGAGATGACGCTATGGCCCGCCGGGGAATCCAGGATGGCGGCGTGCGTGAAGGTGCTCGCGGCTGCCGGGGGCGAGTCGGGGACCCCATCCATTCCACCTGATGAGAATGTAAACAGCGGCGAGGCGGCACTCTGATGAGCGAACCCATTCTGTCCGCGTCCGGGGTGGCCGTGGAGTTCGCGGGGCGAGGGCGGCGCCGGAGCGCGGCCGCCGTCGACGGGGTGAACCTCGACATCGCCCCGGGCGAGATCGTCGCGCTGGTGGGCGAGTCCGGGTGCGGGAAGACGACGCTGGCGCGGACGCTGCTGGGGCTTGAACGGGCGACCAGGGGTCAGGTCCTGTTCAGCGGCTCGCCGCTCTCCTATCGGATCGGGGCGCTCAAGGCGTACCGGCGGCAGGTGCAGCTGGTCTTGCAGGACCCGGCCGGGTCGCTGAACCCACGGCACACCGTGTACGAGGCGGTGGCCGAAGGCGTGCGGATCCACAAGCTCGGGGACGAACGCCGCCGGGTCGCCGACGCGCTGGCGCGCTGCGGACTGCGGCCGCCTGAGCGGTTCTTCGAGCGGTACAGCCATGAGCTGTCCGGCGGGCAGCGGCAGCGGGTGGTGATCGCCGGGGCGCTGGTGCTCGAGCCGAAGGTGCTGGTCGCGGACGAGCCGGTCGCCTCGCTGGACGCCTCGGTGCGCGGGGAGATCCTGGCGCTGCTGCTGCGGCTGCGGGACGAGCTGGGGCTGGCCGCTCTGGTCGTCACCCACGACCTCGGGCTGGCGTGGAACATCGCCGACCGGCTCGCCGTGATGTACCTGGGGCGGATCGTGGAGGTGGGGACGCCGGAGCAGGTGTTCTCCGCGCCTGCCCATCCGTATACCAAGGCGCTGATGTCGGTGCTGCCCGAGTCGCCGCTGGAGCCGACCGTCCCGGGTCAGCAAACGCGGATCGTGCTTACCGGGGAACCGCCGGATGCGACGCGGATTCCGGGTGGCTGCCGGTTCCATCCTCGGTGTCCTGAGCTGGCGTCAGGGGCGGCGGCCGCTGCCGGGGTTTCCGAGCTGTGCACTGGGGCTGCGCTTGAGGTGCTGCCGGCGTCAGGATCGGGCGTCGCCTGCCACCTGGCCGCCGTTCGGCTGACCGGCTCTCGCTAGGTAGGCGGCGTGCACCAGTTCCCTGACCCGCTCGGCGGGCAGGCCACGGGAAAGGTTGCCGTTGCGGCCGGTGACGGTCGGGGCGGCCAGCATGCTGTTGAGCACGGCTTCCTCGGTCGCGTCGACTGCCGCTTCGAAGAAGGGATCAAGGCCCCGGCCGGTGATCCGGTCCGCCTCACCCTGCTGGCTCCTGCTGCCGCGCAGGCCGGTCGCGAGCGCGAGGAAGATCTCGCCGCTGCCGTCGTGCGCCGTCGAGCCGGTACGGGCAAGGCCAAGGCCGGCCCGGCGGGCGAGCCTTGCGCAGGCGGCGGAGTCGAGCGGGGCGTCGGTGATCGCGACCACGATGCAGGAGCCGGCGGGAGGCGGGACCTTGCTGTCGGCGTCGGGCTCGGGGAGCAGCCGGCCGACCGGGATGCCGTCGATGGTCGAGCCGGCCCTGGCTGCCGAAGTTGGTCAGGACGAGCACGCCGACGGTGTGGCCGGACGGGGTGAGCCTGGACGACGAGCCGATGCCGCCCTTGAAGCCCAGGCAGCTCATGCCGGTTCCGGCACCGACGGCGCCTTCTTCGGGTGGCGTGCTCGGGTCGTGCTGCCTGGCCGCGTCGAGAGCGGTCTTCGCGTCGGCGATGGTCACCTGCATGCGGCGGGCGTCGTTCAGGAAGCTGTCGTCGCACTCGGCGACGATCGGGATGATGACGTCGTCGGCGCCGATGCCCGGGTCTTCGCCCATCAGCAGTTCGCAGGCGGCGTCGTAGACCCGGCCAAGCTGCATCGTGGAGGTCAGGAAGATCGGGGTCTCGGCCAGGCCCCATTCGGCGGCGGTGAGGAAGCCCGTGCACTCACCCGCGCCGTTGAGCACGGCGCCGCCGGCGGGAACCGGGCTGCGGAAGAGGTTGCCGCCGGGGTCGATCACGGTGATCCCGGTGCGGGCGACACCCCGGCCGTGCGGCGGCTGGGGCTCGTCGCGCCAGACGGTGGCGTGGCCGACGCCGACACCAGGCACGTCGGCGATGGAGGCCGTGGGTCCGGCTGGCATGGTCCCGATGGTGATGCCGAGATCGGCTGCGCGCGTCATCTGAGCATCATGGCGCATCGGCTCCGGCGGGCCGCGTGACGGGCGTCCTCGACGGGCTGCCGGTGCTCTGGCACCCCGACTGCCTGCGACACGAGCCCGCCGGGGAAGTGTGGCTCGGGGTGTGGGAGACCGGCACCGAGGTACCGGAGCGGGCGTCGGCGATCCTGTCCTCGGTGACCGCCGCAGGCGCGTCGGTGATCGAGCCGTTGCTGTGCGAGGACGCGGCTCTGCTCCGCGTGCACGATTCGGCGCTGGTCGAGCATCTGTCGACGATCTGGGAGCGGTGGGTCGACGGGGGCTACGTGTCGGAATACGGACGGACGCGGGTGGTGCCGTACGTGTTTCCTACTGCCGGTCTGCTTGGCGGGCTGCCGCTGCGTCAGCCGGCCGCCGTGCACGGTCAGGTGGGGCGATACTGCTACGACACGATGACGCTGGTCGGGCCGGGGAGCTGGGAGGCGATCAGGGCGGCGGCCTCGTGTGCGCTGAGGGCGGCTGAACTGGTGGCCGGCGGTTCGGGGCTGGCTTATGCGCTGTGCCGGCCGCCTGGGCATCATGCCGGGCCTGCGTCGTATGGCGGGTCGTGCTACCTGAACAATGCCGCGCTTGCCGCCGCCGAGCTGAGGCGGGCGGGGGCCGAGCGGGTCGCGGTGATCGACATCGACGCCCATCACGGCAATGGGACCCAGGCGATCTTCTACGACCGGCCTGACGTCTACTACGGGAGCGTGCATGTCGATCCGGGAGCTGGCTGGTTCCCGCACTATGTCGGGTTCGCTTCCGAACGCGGTTCCGGTGCTGGTGAGGGCGCCAACCGGAACGTGCCGCTCGCGCCGGGGACTGGCGACGAGGGCTGGCTGGAGGCCGTGGGGGTGCTGTGCGCTGACGTGCGGGCCCGGGGCGCGGACGCGGTCGTGGTCTCGCTCGGGGTGGACGCCGCGCTCGACGACCCGGAGAGCCCGTTGCGAGTGAGCGCTGACGGCTACCGGCGCGCCGGCGAGCTAATCGGCAGACTCGGCTCGGGTGGTTCGGGTGGGGCTGGCGGGGCGGTGGTCGCGGTCCAGGAGGGCGGGTACGACCTGCCGTCGCTGGGAGGGCTGGTGGTCGCGGCGCTGACCGGGCTCCGAGCAGGCCTTGCGTGAGCCAAGGTCTGCCGAGGTCTGCCGGGCCGACCGCAAGTTAGGTCACTCAAGCGCCACTAGTCACATCCGCCACTTCACCATCTCGCGAGCAGGCCGCGCAGGGGCTGGCAACAGCAGGAAAGCGGGCCACGCCCGTCGGCCGCGCGAATCCGAACAGCACCATGGTCCTACTTACTGCTGTCAGGACGACAGTAAGTAGGACCATGGTGTCCACGTTTCCGGGCGGGTTACAGCAGCAAGTAGTCACTGTTTCTCCTGCGGGGACGTCACGCGGGCGTGAAAATTGGTGTCGGGTTGCCCGCCGACGCCGGTGGTCCTTGGGACGTGATCCCGACAAGTAGTCTGGCGCGGGGGTCTCGGCCTTAGGGTCGCGCATTGTTGCTACGAGCACGCCGGTCAGACTTCGGTTTTTCCTGATGAGACCCTGCGGGCAGCCCGGTTTCGGTGTCGCATCGGCTGGGAGGTGGCTGCGGGTGATGGAGCCGCAGGAGATCGAGGATGAAGAGCATGAGCAGATCCTGGAGCGGGTTGCTGCGGTCGATGTGGCCAAGGCGTCCGGGATGGTGTGCACCCGGGTACCGCGTGAGGGCCGGCCGGGCCGCGCCGGACGCGGGTCTGGCAGGTGGACGCGGTCACGGGCGCGATCTTGGAGCTGGCGGATCATCTGATGGCGGAGGGGATCGAGAAGGTCACCCTGGAATCGACCTCTGATTACTGGCGGATCTGGTTTTACCTGCTGGAGGGGGCCGGGCTGGACGTGCAGCTGGTCCGGGCGCAGGACGTCCGGCAGGCGCCGGGACGGCCCAAGACCGACAAGCTGGACTGCGTGTGGCAGGCCAAGTGCACCGAGCGGGGGCTGCTGCGGCCCTCGTTCGTCCCGCCCGCCGAGATCCGGGCACTGCGGGATTACACCCGGCTGCGCATCACCTTGACCCGCGAGCGCACCCGGTACTACTCCCGGCTGGAGAAGCTGCTGGAAGACGCCCTGATCAAGGTCTCGGCCGTGGCCAGCAGCATGACCGCCCTGTCGGTCCGCGACATGATCGAGGCGCTGATCGCCGGCGAGCGTGACCCGCAGGTCCTGGCCGGCCTGGCCCGCGGCCGGATGCGCGCCAAGCACGACCGGCTGGTCCAGGCGCTGAACGGCAGGTTCGACGCCCACCACGGC
The DNA here is from genome assembly GCA_963737865.1 of uncultured Actinomycetota bacterium. Taxonomy (GTDB): domain Bacteria; phylum Actinomycetota; class Actinomycetes; order Streptosporangiales; family Streptosporangiaceae; genus Chersky-822. The sequence continues at coordinate 16,939 of CAVTUG010000006.1, forward strand.
GAGCTGGCCCGGATCCTGCTGGACCAGATCGACGCGCTCACCTTGCAGATCACCGGCCTCACCACCCGGATCGAGGACCTGATCGCGGCGCTGCCCGCCGCCCGGGGAGTCAGCCCCGACGGAACCACGGGCCCCGGCGCCGGCCGGGTCCCCGGCTCGCCTGTCCTGCCCGCCATCGACCGGCTCGACGAGATCACCGGCATCGGCCGCGACGCCGCCCACGTCATCATCGCCGAGATCGGCCTCGACATGACCCGGTTCCCCACCCCAGCCCACCTGGTGTCCTGGGCCAGGATCAGCCCCCGGACCCTGCAGTCCGGCACCCGCACCCGCACCGCCCCCGCCGGAAAGGGCAACCCCTACCTCAAAGCCGTCCTCGGCGAGGCAGCCGCCACCGCCGCCCGCACCGACACCTTCCTGGGCCACCGCTACCGGCGCCTGGCCCGCCGCCGCGGCAAGCTCAAGGCCCTCGTCGCCGTCGCCCGCTCCATCCTCACCATCATCTGGCACCTGCTCAGCGACCGCACCGCCCGCTACCACGACCTCGGACCCGGCTACTACGACACCAGGATCGACACCCACCGCAAAACCCGCAGCCACGTCCGCCAGCTCGAAGCCCTCGGCTTCACCGTCACCCTCGCACCCGCCGCATAACCACCACCGCCCGCCCCGGCCAAGGTTCGCTGCCGCCCCCGGGCTGGGGTATTTACCGGTCAGGGACATGCTGCTGTTGACCGCCCGGCCTCCGCCGGGAGGCCCTGACCCTGGCCGCCCGTCGGCCTCCGCCGGAGGTTCTCACGCCTGCCGGGGCCGAGAGCTAGTTGTCGGTGGAGTGGATCATGATCGGCGGGCCGTCGTGGCCGTCGATGTTGTCGTAGATGCCGGGGGAGGTCTGGAACTCGCCGCTCGGGTTGTGGTGCAGGTGCGACTCGTTGAGGGTCAGCGTGCCCGAGCCGGAATCGACGACGTAGAAGATGGCGCCGCCGCCTTCGCGCGCGGTGTTGTTGCGCATGACCGTGCCGGCGATGCAGCGTGTTGTAGTCGGTGCCGTCGTTGTAGATCGCGCCGCCGCTGCCGCCGCCCGGCGTGCCGGACGAGGCCGGGTTGGCGCCCCAGCCGATGGCCTTGTTGTTCGGTGAACAGGCTGTTGAGGACCTGCCACTGAACGCTGATGCTGCTCAGCGCCGCGCCGTTGGAGCAGCGGCCGCCGGTGAAGGTGTCGCTGGTGATGTAGACCGGCCGGTTCTTGTACTGCGCGAGCACGCGGATGGCGCCGCCGCCGAGGTCAGGGCCGTTGCGGTAGCACCGGTTGCCGAGGAACCGTGAGTTGACCGCCTTGAACTGGCCGCCCTCGGCGTAGATGGCGCCGCCGCCGTCCACGCCGCCGTACCAGCACTTCGGCGCGTTGGCGGTGCAGTTGGCCTGGTGCGTGCCGTTGAAGCCGTCCTTGAAGGTGATGTTCTGGACCACGATCTTCGGGATACGGCTGGTTGACGCAGTCGTCGGTGGACCACTTGCCCGGGCAGGTGTCGGAGAACAGGATGCGGCGCTTGCCACCGCCGCTGAGCGTGACCAGGCCGCCGCCGTCGAGGACGACCAGATGCCTGATCTTGGGCACGCTGGCGGTCGCGGGCATCACGATCGTGACCGGCTTCGCGCCGCAGTTGAACTTGATGATCCCGCCCTCGGCGACGGCCCGGACGACGGCCGCCGAGGTGCAGCTGGCTGGGGTGCCGTGGCCGATGACATGGTTGGGGTGGCTGGTGTTCCACCGCCCGGCCCGCCGCCGGGACGGGGAAGTGCCCGTCAGGGTTACCGAACCTCGGCATCGCCGCGCTCTGCGCGCCCTGCGCACCCGAGGCCATCACACCCAGGAGCACGCCCGCCCCCGCGACAGTCGTCACCAATATCCCGAAATCGCGTATTCTCCGCATGGCGCACCATGCTAGTGCGACCACCATCTTCGGACCTATGAAACAGGAATGGAACGGGCTACAGGACCGCTTGCCGGCGGATGAGCCAGGTGCCCGTCGCGGTCGCGGTCAGGGCGATGATGACCGGTAGCCAGACGAACCACAGGGACACGCTCACGACTGATGCCGTGAACTGGATGGCGTTCAGGCTGTAATCGGCGGCCAGCCAGAGGGCGGTCGCGGCCAGCAGCCGGGCATCCACGATGCTCCACGCGAGCGCGATCGCCAGGAGAATGAGCGACCCGTAGATAGTCAGGTACTCGCCGACGAAGAACCTCGGGACCGGCCACACGGCCGGCAAGAGAACGCAGGCGAGCCGCAGCACCGCCAGGTAAAGCCAGAACCATGGCAATCTCTCCCGCTTGCGAGCCCAGACCGCGATCACGGCCAGAGCCAGCAAGGGCTCGGACGCGGTGAGCCAGAAGCCTCCGGCGAGCTGACGTCCCGCCAATCCGGTGTAAACCACGATCGTCAGGGCTGCCGTCGTCATCGCGATCGCGATGACGACCGAGCGTCGCCAGAACCAGGCGCCTGCGGCTGCGGTGAGGACACCGACCGCAAGTGCGAAGAAGAACCAGGCCCCCCGATGAGTCGGGCCCGAGATCAGCTCACTGACCCCGCCGATGGCGTCGAAGGTGCTCCAGGTGACGAGCTTGAGCACAGCGGCGAACAGCACCACCTGACGCAGGCTGTCCCCGAGGGACTCGCGAGGCCCGAGCCCGGCGCGCGCTCGCAGCCCGCCCAGGATCAGCGCCCTGACGTCACGGGCGGCGGGCCGGGACTGGCCGGGGCGGCTCGCCTCCAGCAAGGTATCGAGCATCTCGCCGCTGCGATCGGCCCGGTACGAAGCCGGGTAGGCGCGCAGCAGCGACCGGTACCGCTCTTCGAGGGCGCTCACGCCAGCCTCGCCTTCCCGATGGCCGTCGCCGCCGGCCGCTGCCTGGCGTCCGTCACGATCCTGGCCGCCTGAGCCAGCCGGTCCGCCTCGGCGTGGAGCGCGGCCTCGCCGGAATCCGTCAGGCCGTAGGTACGGCGGGCTCTGCCGTTGACGATCTCCTCGCTGACCAGCCGGACGAGATCCTCGGCGGTCAGCCGGTCGAGGGCGGTGTAGAGCGTGCCGGTCGCCAGCTTGACCCGGCCGCCGGACAATTCAGTAGCGCGCTTGATGATCGCGTAGCCGTACAGCGGCCCGTCCAGCAAGCTGGCGAGCACGAAGTAAGTCGGCTCCCGCATAGGCAGTTTCATGCAGCCACCATATGTAAGTTACCGACATATAGTCAACATCGACTCGCGATCGCGTTACAGCCAGTCCTTGCGCCGGAAGACGAGGTACAGCGTGATCGCCGCGATCACCATGACCACGGCCGACACGTCGAATCCGATCGGGTGCCCGAATCCGGGGTAGGGGACGTTCATGCCGTAGAAGCCGGTCATCAGCGTCGGCACGGCGATGATCGCCGCCCAGCTGGTCACCTTCTTGGTGATGACGTTCATCCGGTTGGCCTGCACGGTCAGGTTCGTCTCCAGGATCGTGGTGACCAGGTCGCGCAGGCTCTCGGTCCACTCGGTCGGCGCGCAGCGCGTGGTCGTAGACGTCCTGGTAGTAGGGCTGCAGCGCGGTCGGTGATGATGCTGCAGGTCGCGGCGGAGCACGGCGTTCACGACCTCGCGCATCGGCAGCACCACGCGGCGGAACAGCACCAGGCTCTTGCGCAGCTCGAAGCTGCGGCGCTGCACGGCGCCCTGGTCACGGGCGTTCGTCGCGAACAGCAGGTCCTCGAGCTCCTCGATCTCGTCGTCGAGCCGCTGCACGGCGGAGAAGTATCCGTCCACGATGTTGTCGAGCAGCCCGTGCAGCGAGATAGCCGACGCCCTCGTTCGCCAGATCCGGGCTGCCGTCCCAGTAGCTAAGGACGGAGCCGATGTCGAAGCCGTCGTCCTTGCGGATCGTGATCAGCGCCCGGCCGGTGATGAAGGCCGACGAGCTCGCTGGTGCCGAGCTCGCCGGGCTGGTCGTCCAGGTGCACCGCGTAGGCGGTGAGGAACAGGTGCCTCTGATACCGGTCGAGCTTGGTGCGCTCGTGCTCATGCTCGGCGTCCTCGACCGCGAGCGGGTGCAGGCCGAACTCCTCGCTGAGCACCGCGAGATCGTCGTCGTCAGGGTCCAGCAGATCGAGCCAGACGATAGCGGCCGTCGTCCTGTCAGGTAGTCGCTGATGTCGTCGACGGGAAAGCCCTGGGCAACGAGGTTGCCTCGACCGGTAGACCCTGGTGCGGCCTGGCACTTGGTCGGCGTGTGCGCGCAGATCGCGGCGGCCGACGAACTCCTGCGGCTCTGGTCGGCCAGATATGTCGACCCGCCCGCGGCACTCACGTCATCCCCCGCCGGTCCTGACCGCGGACCGCCGTATGCCGGCTGGGCTGGCTATCGTCCACACCGGCAACCGTACGGCCTGGACCTGCGGCCAGGGTCAGGTCACGTCAGGTCGGGCCAGGTCGACCGGTCAGGTCAGCCGGCGGCGGCTGACCCGCCAGAAGCAGAACCAGGCCAGCGCGAGGGCCAGCGCCAGGTAAAGATCGCGGTCTCGTACCACTGGAAGGTCCAGAACCGGCTGGCCGGCTGGTAGGTGAGCAGCTGCCGCAGGTGCAGCGCTGCCAACCGCGGCGTTGCAGGCCTGCGGCCCCGGTGCAGGCAGGCCTGGTCGCGGGTCCGGTGAAGCCTGCCCGGCGGGGTCGATCGGTCTGGTTGCCAGGATCCAGGCGCCTGGCTTGGCCGCCGCCGCCGTGACGACCATCTGGCCGTCCTGCGGTCGATCAGCAGTTCGGTAAGTTCGCACGCGCGCAGCGGCGCGGTGCCGTGCACCGGCGTGATCAGGTGCGGCCTGATCCAGCTGCGGCCAGGCGACCTGCATGGCGGCGAAACCGCCAGCGTGGCCGCCATGGCCGGCACCGTCCGGCGGATCAGCACGCCGAAGGTCAGGCCGAGCGCGAACCGAAGGCCGCGTACCCGATCGGCACGATGCCATGCACATCGAACAGCACGGGCGAGAACCGGTTCAGGCCCCGATGAGTCCGTCCGGCCACTGAGCTGGCCGCCTTGTAGATCGGCTCGGCCCACCAGCCCACCATGAGGCTGAGCAGGCCCGCGGTCGCCATGGCGCACAGCCCGATCAGCCCGAGCTTGACCAGCGAGCCAGCGGGTCCTGGTCACGCTCTGGGTCCACGCGAGCCGGAACGTACCTGACTCGATCTCCCGCGTGATGCAGCGGCGCTCCCCAGAACAGCCCGATCAGCCCGGGTACCCCGTAGATCAGCCCGACTGCCAGCAAGAACACGCACCTCGTCGATGCCGAGCCGCTTCAGCGCTGAGGAAGTCGCTCGCCAGCTGGCTCGCAATTGCCGTGCGCGTGGCAGTCCGGCGAAGCCGCTGGCGTGGAACGTATCGGCGAGCTGAAGCCGCGTCACCAGCCAGGACGATCGCGACCAGACACGGCCAGCGCGCCGTCGCGATGCGCCTGCAGTCCTGAACTGCCGCCAGGTCAGCCACATCATCGTTGTGCCTCCAGGGTGCGATTCGCGGCGAGGCGCGACTGGCCGCCTTGCTCATGTAGGCCAGCACCAGGTCTTCCATGCTGATCTGGTCGACGGCCAGCTGGCGTCGCTGACCGGCTGTCGGCTGCGGATCAGCAGCGTGCTCTGCCGGTCGGTGTGGCTGGCGGAGATGACCTGCCAGTCGCGGCGGCAGCGCTGCGAGGATCGCATCGGGCGGCGAGCACCGGTAGTGGCTGGCCAGCAGCGTCGTCGACGTCGCCGGCAGAGCTGGACCCGCGAGTCGATGCAGCACGATGAGGTAGTCGCAGACCCGCTCGAGGTCGGCGACCAGATGGGAGGAGATCAGGACGCTGAGCTCGTGCTCGACGGTGGCCTCCATCAGGCCCTGCAGGAACTCGCGCCTGGCGAGCGGGTCGAGGCTCGGCGACCGGCTCATCAAGGATCAGGAACTCGGGCCGCTTGGCGATCGCCAGGGTCAGGGCGAGCTGGGCGCGCTGCCCGCCGGACAGCTTGCCCGCCTTCTGCGCGCGGGTCGAGGCCCGAGGCATGGCGATCCGGCGCTCGGCGAGGCTCGGCGTCCCAGCCCGGATTCAGATCGCGCGCCGAGCTTCAGGTGATCGGCGACGCTGAGCCCCGCGTAGGTCGGGGTCGTCCTGGGCGACGAAGCCCACCCTGGCCAGCTGCTCGCCGGGCGTGCTCGGCGGCCGCTCGCCCAGCACCTCGATGGTGCCGGACGTCGGCGCGAGCAGCCCGACCGCCAGGTGCAGCAGCGTTGTCTTGCCTGCTCCGTTCGGTCCGACCAGGCCGGCTATCGCGGCCAGCGGGGATGCTCGAACGTGCAGTCGGTCAGCGCCTGCCGCCTCCCGTAGCGCTTGCTGAGCGCCCGCGACTCCAGAACGACGGTCATACCGCCTCCTTCGTTATTGCGCGGAAGGTCGTCGCGAATGAGGGCCTCGATGCTCTCGTCGTCGAGCCCGGCCCGGCGGGCCTTGGCGAGCCAGCGCTCGAAGGTCCGTGCGCGAGCGGCGTGCGCGGCGAGCGAATCGTCGGCCAGCGACTTGGTCACGAACGTGCCGACGCCCGGCCGGGCCGCGACCAGGCCTTCGATACTCAAGCTCCCGGTAGGCCTTGAGAACGGTGTTGGGGTTGATCGCCAGCCGTGCCCACCACGTCCTTGACCGTCGGGAGCTGATCCCCCTCGGCGAGCATGCCGAGCCTGAGCGCCTGCCTGACCTGCTGGATCAGCTGCAGGTACGGCGAGACGCCCGAACGGCTGTCCAGATGGAACTCGATCACCGTGCTCGCGATTTCGAGTGTTCATTTAACTAGGTCCTAGTACTATAGGACATTGACGGTCCGCTCTGTCAAGCGCAGAAACCCCAGGGGAACTAGCTGCCGTCCGGGCAGCCGCCATCATGGACTGGTGACCAGCCACAGCGAGAACGGCCCCTTCACCGCCCTCTTCGCCCGAGGCGCGACCAGCACCAGCGGGGAAGCCTGGCTGCAGGCCATGCTCGACACCGAAGCCGCACTCGCCCGAGCCGCCGAACGCGCCGGGCTGGCACCTGCCGGTTCCGGAGCGGCCGTCACCGCAGTAGCCAGGTCGAGCCTCATTGGGAACGCAATTCTCGCCACGGCTGCCGCTGCCTCAGGTAATCCGGTCCCGGCGCTGGTCAAGACCCTCACCGGGCTGCTCCCTGCGGAGCCGTCCGGAGCGGCCGGCGCGATCCACCTCGGGGCGACCAGCCAGGACATCATCGACACAGCCGCCATGCTGATCGCCCGCGACTCGATCGACGCGACCCTGGCCGACCTGGCCGTCGCCGCCGACCACTGCGCCGGCCTGGCCGCCGCCCACGCGCAGACGGTGATGGCCGGCCGGACCCTGCTCCAGCAGGCGGTCCCGGTCACGTTCGGCCTGGTCGCGGCGGGCTGGCTGAGCGGGCTGGACGAGGCGCGACAGCGGCTGCGCGAAATCCGCGCGACGAGGCTGGCCATCCAGTACGGCGGCGCGGCCGGCACCCTGGCCGCACTCGGCGACGCCGGCCCGCGCGTCGCCGCGCTGCTCGCCGAGGAACTCGCGCTGGACAACCCGCCCCTGCCCTGGCACACGAACCGCCTTCGCATGGTCGAGCTAGCCTCGGCGCTGGCCGGCGCCTGCGCCGCGATGGGCAAGCTGGCCAGGGACGTCACGCTGCTGGCGCAGACCGAGGTCGGCGAGGTTCGCGAGGACACCGCCGGCGGTACCAAGGGCGGCTCGTCCGCGATGCCGCATAAGCAGAACCCGGTCGCCTCGATCGTGGTGCTCGGCAACACCCGGCAGGCACCGCACCTGCTGGCATCGCTGGCGTCCGCCGCCGAGCACGAGCTTCAGCGCGCGGCCGGCGCCTGGCACAGCGAGTGGCTGCCATTCACCGACCTGCTGACCCTCACCAGGTCGGCCGCCGCCTGGACCGCCGACCTGGTGACCAGCCTGCGCATCGACAAGCTCCGGATGCGAGCCAACCTGGACGCCACCCTCGGCCTCCCCCTAGCCGAGCACGTCACCGCCCTGCTAGCCCCCGCCCTAGGCCGCCTGGAAGCGCACGCCCTGGTAGCCCAAGCCAGCGCAACGAGCCGCGGAAACCCGCACCCACCTATCGGAAACCCTGAAATCCGACAAGGAAACGGCAGCGAAGCTAGCCGGCGCCGGAATAACCGACGAAGCCCTGAACGCCGCGCTAGCCCCCGACAGCTATCTAGGCGCAACCCCAACCTTCATAGCCCAGGCTCTGGAATCGCACGCTAGGAGTCGCTAGCAGGATTGAAAAGGTGGAACATGATGTGGTCCTGCCATTGGCCGGCGATTTTCAGGAAGGCCGGGGTTACCCCGTACGGCGTGAAGCCGTTCCGCAGCAGCACCCGCTGCGACCCGGTGTTATGCAGCAAGGTAGCCGCCTCCAGCCGATGCAGCCCCATCCCCGCAAAGGCCACCTCGACAACCTCACCGACCGCCGCCGAAGCAATCCCCCGTCCGTTACATGCCCGAGAAACCCAGTACCCCACACTGGCCCCCTGCAAGGCCCCCCGAGTAACCCCATTAAGATTAACCCTCCCAACAATAAGACCCGCCTCGTCCACAATCATCAGGGGCACCATAGCCTCCCGCCCATAACGCTCAAGCGCCCGCTCCAACTGCTCCCGCTGCCCGCCCACCGTGAAGTAAGCCTCATCATGCAACGGCTCCCAAGGCCCAAGGAACGCCCGATTAGCCACCACGACAGCGGCAAGCTCCTCAGCATCATCAACCGACGCCAGCCGAGTAACGGCCATAACGACTCCTCCCAGGAAAGCGACTCCAGAAGCGGGCGGTCCTGCCGACGATGCAGGCGTTCCAAAGCCAGCCGGCATCGGCGGCAGGTCGCCCGCTTCGCCCCAAGCCAGGTCTTCACGACCCCCTAGCCTGGTCTTCATGACGACCGACCAAGGCATGCAGATCCGCCGCGAAGTCCTAGGCAACGACCACGTCGACCGGGCGATCGCGAAGACGACCGACTTCACCGCACCGTTTCAGGATTTCATCACCCGCTACGCCTGGGGCGAGATCTGGACCCGCCCTGGCCTGACTCGCCGCCGAACGCAGCATGATCACGCTCGCGATGCTGGCCGCGCTGCGCCAGGACGAGGAACTTGCCCTGCACACCAGGGCGGCGCTGCGCAACGGCCTCACCCCGAGCAGATCCGGGAGGTCTTGCTGCAGGTCGCGGTCTACGCGGGGGTTCCCGCCGCCAACCGCGCTTTCGCGGTCGCCGCGCAGGTGCTGGAGAATGCTCCGTAGACCGCACAGTTGTTCACTTAGCGACCTATCGATATCGTTTCGGTAAACCAGGTCGGTCGCGGCTAGAGCGTCGAGGACGCAAGGAGGCTGGTGCGATGGCGGAGATCGTGTCGCTCGCCGAGGCGATCGCCGCCGCCATCCACGACGGCGACACGGTGGCGATGGAGGGCTTCACCCACCTGATCCCGCACGCCGCCGGGCACGAGGTGATCAGGCAGGGCCGCAAGGACCTCACGCTGATCAGGATGACGCCCGACATCATCTACGACCAGCTGATCGGCGCTGGCTGCGCGCGCAAGCTGATCTTCTCCTGGGCCGGCAATCCCGGCGTCGGATCGCTGCACCGGTTCAGGGACGCGGTCGAGCACGCCTGGCCGGTGCCGCTGGAGATCGAGGAGCACAGCCACGCCGGCATGGCCAACCGGTACGTGGCCGGAGCGTCCGGCCTGCCGTTCGCGATCCTGCGCGGGTACCGGGGCACCGAGCCTGCCTGCCCACACCGCCGGCGTCGCGGAGGTCACCTGCCCGTTCACCGGCGAGACGCTGACCGCGGTCTCGGCGCTGCGGCCGGACGTGACCGTGATCCACGCGCAGCGCGCCGACCGGATGGGCAACGTGCAGTACTGGGGGATCACCGGGGTGCAGAAGGAGTGCGTGCTGGCCGCCACCCGATCGATCGTGATCACCGTCGAGGAGATCGTCGACGAGCTTGATCCGCGGCCCGGCGCGGTCGTGCTGCCGTCCTGGGTCGTCAGCTATGTGGCGCGTGGTGCCCGGCGGCGCGCATCCCTCCTACGCGCTCGGACTACTCGGCCAGGGACAACGACTTCTACGTGGCCTGGGACGCGATCAGCAGGGACCGGGCGACGCTTCGGCGCCTGGCTGGACGAGCACGTGCTTGCAGCGCACCGAGGGCGAGGAGACGTCGCGATGACACGCCTACACCGCCGACGAGATGATGACGGTCACCGCCGCGCGCGTCCTCCGCGACGGGATGACCTGCTTCGTGGGCATCGGCCTGCCCAGCGAGGCGGCCAACCTGGCCCGGGCCACGCACGCGCCGAACCTGGTGCTGATCTACGAGTCGGGCACGATCGGCGCCAAGCCGGGCGCGCTGCCGCTGTCGATCGGCGACGGGATCCTCGCCGAGACAGCCGACTCCGTGGTCAGCGTGCCCGAGATCTTCAACTACTGGCTGCAGCCGGGCCGGATCGACGTCGGCTTCCTCGGCGCGGCCCAGCTGGACAAGTTCGGCAACATCAACACCACCGTGATCGGCGCCGACTACGCCAACCCCGGCGTGCGGCTGCCCGGCGCGGGCGGCGCGCCCGAGATCGCGGCCGCCTGCAAGGAAGTCATCGTCGTCATCCGGCAGTCGCGGCGGACGTTCGTCGAGCGGGTGGATTTCGTCACCTCGGTCGGCTTCGGCGACGGGACGGGCAGCCAGAGCAGCGGCTCGGCCTGACCGGCGCGGGCCCGCAGCCGGATGATCACCGACCTCGGCGTCCTGCAGCCGGACCCGGAGACGAGCGAGCTCGTGCTGACCGGCGATCTACCCCGGGCGTTCTGTGTCCGACATCAGGGACAGAACCGGCTGGGACCTGCGGGTCTCCGCCGACCTCGCCGAGCTCCCGCCGCCGACGGAGGCCGAGCTGACCGCGCTGCGCGGCCTGCTCGCGACCATGCCGGCCGGAGCCAGGCTGAAGCCCGCCGCCGTCGCGGCCAGCCAGGCACCGAACGGGAGCGCCCGATGACCGCCGACCAGGACTGACCGCTGGCGGCTGCCTCTCCTGCCGCGTTACCAGCGGCCGGACGGCGTGCACCCGCCGCTGGACTACCCCGGGTACCGCTCGATCCCAGCTGCGCGCGCCGACCCAGCCGCTCGTGCCGATGCCGCAGTGGCTGACCGAGGTGACCGGGCCGCTGCTCGGCCCCGACGGGTCACGGCCGCGGACGCCGACCTGACCACCCGGCACGCGGGCGAGCCGCTCGGCGAGCGCATCATCGTGACCGGCCGGGTGCTGGACTCCGACGGCAGGCCGGTGCCCGACACGCTGATCGAGATCTGGCAGGCGAACTCGGCCGGCCGTTACGCGCACGCGGTCGATGACCACCCGGCGCCGCTCGATCCGAACTTCGACGGCGGCGGCCGGTGCGTGACCGACTCCGACGGCCGGTACCGGTTCGTCACGATCAAGCCGGGCGCCTATCCGTGGCGGAACCACCCGAACGCCTGGCGTCCGGCGCACATCCACTTCTCGCTGTTCGGCCGGGCGTTCACCCAGCGGCTGATCACCCAGATGTACTTCCCTGGCGACCCGCTGTTCGCCCAGGACCCGATCTTCAACTCGGTGCCCGACCGCCAAGGCGCGGGAGCGGATGGTCGCCAGGTTCGACCTCGGCCTGACCGTGCCGGACTGGGCGCTCGGCTTCGAGTGGGACATCGTGCTGCGCGGCCGCGAGCGCGACCGTCTTCGAGGCGGAGGGCACCGATGACGCTGCGCGATCACGCCGTCGCAGACGGTCGGCCCGTTCCTGGCGCATCGGGCTGCCGTGGCCCGACGGCCCGTTCGTGGTCCCCGAGGGCACACCGGGCGCGATCACGATCACCGGCCGGGTGCTCGACGGGGCTGGGCGAGCCCGTGCCCGACGCGCTGGTCGAGACCTGGCAGGCCGACCCCGACTCGGCGGTTCGACCATCCGGACGACCCGCGCGGGCGCCGCCACGTCGGCGACGCCGGGATTCCGTGGCTTCGGCAGGAGCGCGACCGACGCGCGACGGCCGGTTACCGCATCGTGACGGTGCAGGCCCGGGCCGCTGCCGTGCCCGGCGGCGGCACCGAGGCGCCGCACCTGGACGTCTCGGTCTTCGCCAGAGGGCTGCTCGACCGGGTGGTCACGCAGGATCTACTTCGCCGACGAGGCCAGGCCAACGCCGCCGACCCGGTCTTGTCGGCGATCGCGGAGCCCGGGAGCCGGCGAGACGCTGCTCGCCGTCGCCGAGCGGCCAGCGCAGGCGAGTTCCGGCTTCGACATCAGGCTGCGGGGCGAGCGCGAGACCGTCTTCTTCGATGTCTAGCCGTCGCCTGGAGCCGGCGGTGCCCGCGTGGGCAAGCACCGTAAGCCAGCTCGCTGGACGGCCCGCCCGGCGCGCCCGTGCTCGTGCTCGGCAACTCGCTCGGCACCTCGCGGGCGGTCTGGGAGCCGCAGGTGCCCGCCTTCGCCGCGCACTTCCGGCTGCTGCAGGTACGAGCTGCCAGGTCACGGCGGCGTCGCCCGCGCCGCCTGGCCCGTACACGATCGCTCAGCTCGGCGGCGGGGTACTCGCGCTGCTGGACGCGCACGGCATCGACCGCGCGGCGTACTGCGGCATCTCGCTCGGCGGCATGATCGGGATGTGGCTGGCGGCGCACTCGCCCGAGCGGATCACCGCGCTCGGGCTCGATCTGCACCTCGGCCTACCTGCCGCCGGCGCTCGGGCTGGCTGGCCAGGGCCGACCTGGTCAGCGCAGGCCGGCATGGCCTCGGTCGGCGAGCCGTCGATCGGGCGGTGGTTCACCCCGGCCTTCGTGCGGCGCGAGCCCGGCGTCGCGGCGGCCTTCGCGGCCGACCTGGAACGCACGCGACCCGGACGGCTACGCCGGTTGCTGCGCCGCGATCGCCGCGATGGACCTGCGGCCCGCACCTCGGCGTCGATCTCCGCGCCGACGATGGTCATCGCGGGCGCGGCGCGATCCGTCGACGCCGCCGGCGCACGGCGCGCTGATCGCCGACCGGGAGGCGGCGGCGCCCGGCTCAGGTCGTCCGCGGCGCCGCCCACCTGGCGAACGTCGGCGGCTCCGGCGGGGTGACAACGGCGCTCCTGCTCGGTCATCTGCGACGGGCTAGCTGAGGGGCGCCGTAGTTCGGATACCGCACACGGCGTTACGATGCTAATGGAGATGAGAACTCCCGGGCGCACAGCGAACACCTCGGCGGGTGGCGGACCGCCAGCAGGCGGCGCAACCAAGAGGACGTCGCGGCCACCGCGACCGACGACGACCGCGCAGACCTCGGGCGACACCGCCGACGAGGTCACCGCCGCCGAAGTCGCCGGAGGCCGACGGTCGCGCCGGCAAGGGACAGCGACTTCGTGCAGTCGCTGGATCGCGGGCTGGCGGTGATCAGGGCGTTCGGGCCTGATCGCGAGCGGCTGAGCCTGTAGCGAGGTGGCCAGGGCGACCGGCCTGACCAGGGCGGCGGCCAGGCGATTCCTGCTCACGCTGGTCAGGCTCGGGTACGTGCGCAGCGACGGCCGGGAGTTCTCGCTGCGGCCGCGGGTGCTCGAGCTCGGTTACGCCTACCTGTCCGGGCTCGCCATGCCCGAGATCGCCGAGCCGCACCTGGAAGAGCTGTCGGCCAAGCTGCGCGAGTCGTCCTCGATCTCGGTGCTGGACGGGCACCACATCGTCTACGTGGCCGGGTGGCGACCAAGCGGATCATGACGGTCGCGATCTCGGTCGGCACGAGGTTCCCCGCCTACGCGACCTCGATGGGCCGGGTGCTGCTGGGCGCGATGAGCCGATCCGGAGCTGGACCGCTACCTCGCCGAGGCCGACGTTCGAGGCGTTCACCGACCGCACGGTCACGGATCCGGGATCAGCTCAGGCGAGATCGTCCGCGAGGTCGCCGCAGGGCTACTCGATCGTGGACCAGGAACTCGAAGAGGGCCTGCGAGCCATCGCCGTGCCGATCCGCGGCTCGGCGGCGGCGTGATCGCCGCGCTCAACGTCTCCGCGCACGCCAGCAGGGTGAGCCCGACGCGATGCGGACGCAAGCTGCTGCCAGCGATGATGGAGACCGCCCGGCAGATCGAGGCCGACCTGAAGTCCCAGGGTCGCCACCTAGGACGGCTGCGTTCCCCGCTAGTTTCTGCTGTCCGCTAGCCGGACGGCAACTTAGCCGTATCCCGGCAGCGTTCCCCAGCTATCACACTGTTACGTGATGGACGTTGACAGTGGCTGAGAACCTGGCTAAGTTCTACATTGCGTATAGTCGTACGCCAAGCGAACATCCTGCGGCACCTGTCCTGGAGTGTCGGCGGCCTCAGCCCTGCGGCTAGCCAGCCTCCAGCCCGCCGGCGTCCCGCGGGCGCTACAGCAGAGGAGACGGAATGGACCGTCAGGAATCAGCCCAGCCGATCTCGCTAGGATAGCCGATCTCGCGGCGTTCCTTGCTGAGGGGCGTCGGCGCCGGGTCACTTGCCGTCGGCGCGGGCGGGCTGCTCGCCGCGTGCAGTTCGGGGATCAAGGGCTCGGGCTCGGGCGGAAGCTCAGGCGGCGGCAGCACGGGCACGATCAACATCGGCTTCATCACCCCGCTGACCGGCGAGCTCGCCGGATTCGCCTCGGGCGACAGGTTCGTGCTCAGCCAGATCATGGCGAGCCCGGCTTACAAGAACGGCATCAAGATCGGCGGCAAGACCTACAAGGTCAACATCAACGTCCAGGACAGCCAGTCGAGCCCGACCACCGCCGCCCAGGTCGCCCAGCAGCTCATGCTGTCCGACCACGTGGACATGGTGCTGACGACCTCGACCCCGGAGACGACGAACCCGGTCGCCGCCGCGTGCGAGAAGTTCCGCGCGCCCTGCCTGTCGACCGTCGTGCCGTGGGAGTCCTGGTACGCCGGCCTCGGCGGCAACCCGATCCAGCCGACCAGAAGTTCCAGTACTGCGCGGTGTTCTTCTTCGGGCTCAAGGAGTTCCAGGGCTGCTTCGCCCCGATGTGGAACCGCGTCCACTCCAACAAGGTCGTGGCCTGCCAGTACCCGAACGACGCGGACGGCAACGCGTTCCGAGGCGGCTTCGAGCCGCTGATCAAGGCGGCCGGCTACACGGTCGTCGACGGCGGCGCTTACCCCGACGGCCAGACCAGCTTCACGTCGATGATCTCGGGCTTCAAGAGCAAGGGCGCCGAGCTCTTCAGCAACTGCCCGCTGCCGCCTGACTTCAACACCTTCTGGACCGAGGCGCACTCAGCAGGGCTTCAAGCCCAAGCTGGCGACCGTCGCCAAGGTGCTGCTGTTCCCGGCCGACACCAAGGTGCTCGGCCCGCTGGTCAACAACATCGCCACCGACTCCTGGTGGGGCCCGTACATGCCGAACAAGTCCTCGCTGACCGGCGACGTCGGCTAAGGCACTGGCGGACGCCTTCACGGCCCAGACCGGCCAGCAGTGGGTGCAGTCGATCGGCTCGACCTACTCGCTGTTCGAGGTCGCCAAGGAGGCGTTCAGCGCGGTGAGCGACCCGCACGACAAGGCCGAGGTCGCCAACGCCCTGCACAACGTGAACTACACCGGCATGTGCGGTCCGCTGAACTTCGCGGCCGGCCCGGCGCCGGGCGTCGGCATCATCAACCCGGTCGGCGTGCAGTGGAAGGCGTCCAAGGGCCAGTTCCCGTTCGAGATGACGGTCGTCGACAACTCGCTGGACTCGAACGTGCCGATCGGAGCTGACCTCGAGCCAACGAATGCCTGACCTTCCTATCGGGACTGCGGGGGGTTCCGGGGGGTCGTCCCCCCGGGCTAACACTGCGGTGTGGTCCGGGGGGTCTTCCCCCCGGACCACCGCCGCTCTGCTGGAGCTCGCGGGATTTCCAGGAGCTTCGGCAGGGTCGTGGTCGCTGACGGGCTGTCGCTGACGGTCGGGCCGGGCGACATGGTCGGCATCGTCGGCCCGAACGGCGCGGGCAAGAGCAGCCTGTTCGGCCTGATCGCGGGCGACCTGATGCCGTCGGAGGGCCGGGTTTCCTTCGCCGGCACCGACATCACCCGGATGAACTCGGCGAGCCGGTGCCGGCTGGGGATCGGGCGGACGTTCCAGGTGCCGAAGCCGTTCGGCGCGATGACCGTCTTCGAGAACGTCCTGGTCGCCGTGCAGCAAGGGGCACAGGTGCGCCGCCGCCCGAGCCACGCGGCCGCCGCGCGGGTACTGGAGCTGACCGGGCTCGGCCGCCGACGCCAACGTCCCGGCCGGCCGGCTCGGCCTGCTGTCACGGAAGCGGCTCGAGGTCGCCAGGGCGATCGCGACCTCGCCGAGACTCCTGCTGCTCGACGAGGTCGCCGGCGGGCTCACCGATCCCGAGGTGGCGCAGCTCGTCGAGATCGTGCGGTCGATCCAGGCCGACGGGGTCGCCGTGATCTGGATCGAGCACGTCGTGCACGCGCTCACCGCCACCGTCGACCGGCTGCTCTGCCTGTACGGCGGCGCTTTCATCGGGGACGGCCGGCCGGACGAGGTGCTCGCGCTTCCGGCGGTTCGCGAGGTCTTCCTGGGCACCGAGGTGTCGACGTCGCTCCGGGTGCCGGAACTCGCCGACGAACGGCCCGGCCCTCACCAGGGCAACGCTGACCAGGAGATCAGATGAGCGCGTTGCTTGAGGTGCGCGACCTCAGCGTGCACCACGGTCAGCTCCAGGCGCTGCACGGCGTCAGCCTCAGCCTGCCGGCCGGGTCGGTGCACGCGATGATCGGCGCCAACGGCGCCGGCAAGTCGACCATGCTGCGTACCGTCGCCGGGCTGCACCGGCCGACTGCCGGGTCGATCTGGCTCGACGGCACCGACGTCACCGCGATGCCGCCCGAGCGGCGGGTCGCGGCGGGGATCGCGCTCGTGCCCGAGGGACGCAGGCTCTTCGCCTCGCTGTCCGTCGAGGAGAATCTGCTGGTCGGCACCACGAGCGCCCGGCCTGGCCCGTGGACGGTCGAGGCGGTGTACGGACTTTTCACCTGGATGCGCGAGCGGCGCGGCCAGCGGGCCGCGCAGCTGTCGGGGGGTGAGCAGCAGGCCGTCGCGATCGGGCGCGCGCTGGTCGCCAACCCGCGCGTGCTGCTGCTGGACGAGCTGTCGCTCGGACTCGCGCCGGTCGTGGTCCGGCGGATCTACGACCTGCTGCCGCAGCTGCTCGACTCGGGCGTGACGGTGCTGCTGGTCGAGCAGGACGTCAGCCAGGCGCTGAACGTGGCCTCGTACGTGCACTGCCTGCTCGAAGGCCGGATCACGCTGGAAGGCGAGCCGGGCACGCTGACCGCCGATCAGATCCAGGACGCGTACTTCGGCATTACCAGGAGCACCTCAGGAGCGGGCGCATGAACTGGGTCGACGCTGTCATCCAGGGCATCTTGCTCGGCGGCCTGTACGCGCTGTTCGCGTGCGGCCTGTCGCTGATGTTCGGCGTGATGAACGTCATCAACCTGGCGCACGGCGACCTGGCCGTGGTCGCCGCGTACGTCGCGCTAGGCGTCATCACGATCAGCCACGTGCCGGCGCTGTGGGCGCTGGTCGTCGTCATCCCGGTCTTCGCCGGCCTCGGCTACGTGCTCCAGCGGACCCTCTTGCAGGCCTCGCTCAACCGGGGCGTGCTCACCACGCTGCTGGTCACGTTCGGCCTGTCGATCGTGATCGAGAACGCGCTGCAGCAGTTCCTGTCGGCGAACAGCCAGACGCTGGACATCGGGGCGCTGCGCACGGATTCGTTCAACATCGGCTCGCAGATCAACATCACCTACCTCGCGCTGGTGATCCTGGTCGTCGCCGTGGTGGTGCTGCTCGGGCTCCAGTACTTCCTGTCGGTGTCCAAGAGCGGCCGGCTGATCAGGGCCGTGGCCGACGACCAGGAAGCAGCGCAGTTGTCGGGCGTCAACTACCGGCACGTCTTCGGCGTCGCCGCCGCGATCGCCTTCGCGACGGTCGCGCTGGCGGGCCTCGCCTACGGGTTCACGACGCAGTTCGACCCGACCACGGGCACCGATCAGCTGTTCCTGCTGCTCGCGTTCGAGTCGGTGGTCATCGGCGGGATCGGATCGCTGTGGGGCACCCTGGCGGGCGGCATCATGCTCGGCATCGCCCAGCAGATCGGGGCCAACATCAACTCAGCTGACCAGGTGCTTGCGGGCCAGTTGCTTTTCCTGCTGATCATCTTGGTCCGACCGCAGGGAATCACCAGCCGCCGGGAGGCGACATGAGCCTCGCCCAGAATCCGGCGCCGGCCGGCCCTGCTGACCTTCCTGACGCCGTGACCGGCCCGGCCGCGGAGGTGCGGGTGACCAGGTCGCGCCGATCGACCTTGTGGGCCGCAATCGTCGCGATCGTGGTGGTGGCGGCGCTCGGCTACGCGCCCTACGTGGTCTTCTCCGGCACGACCAACCTCGCGGTGGACTTCTTCATCCTGCTGATCATGGCGAGCATGTGGAACCTGCTCGCCGGGTACGCGGGGCTGGTCTCGGTGGGGCAGCAGGCGTTCATCGGGCTGGGCGCGTACTTCGTGCTGATCCTGGCCAGCCACCACACCAGTCCGTTCCTGGCCATCCCGGTGGCGACGCTGCTGTGCGCGGCGGTCGGGCTGCCGGTGTGGCTCCTGGTGTCGCGGCTGCGCAGCGGCTACTTCTCGATCACCATGTGGGTGATCGCGACGATCTGCGAGCTGATCATCATCCAGATCGCCTCGCTGGGCGGCGGTACCGGCACCGCGCTCCCCGGACTGACCTCCAGCCCCACCCTCCTCACGGCCTACACCTACTGGGCGGCGCTGGCTGTCGCGGTCCTCACCATCGGCGGCACCTACTACCTGCTGCGCAGCCCGATCGGCCTGGTCATGACCGCGATCAGGGACGACGAGACCGGTGCCCGCAGCATCGGGGCCCGGGTGTTCGCCACCCAGCGGCTGGTCTTCATGGTCTCGGCGGCCGGCTGTGGCGCGGCCGGCGCGATCTACATCATCAGCCAGCAGTTCGTCGTCCCCGGCGCGGCGTTCAGCGTGCAGTGGTCAGCCGAGATGATCTTCATCACCATCATCGGCGGCATCGGGACGATCGAGGGGCCGATCCTGGGGACGGTCGTCTTTTTCACCCTGCAGCAGACGCTGTCCCACTACGGCACCTGGTACTTCATCATCCTCGGCCTGATCGCCCTGGCCGTCGCGGTATGGGCACCGCGCGGTCTGTGGGGCATCATCTCCGACAAGCTCGGTATCCGCCTCTTCCCCGTCGGCTACTACCTGTGGCCCCCAGGCCAGGCCCCCCGCCCCCTACTCCCGTTCCGGAAGAGCTAAGGGCACTAACGTGACCTATCGGTTCTGATCGGACGAGGAGGCATCGTATGACTATGATCAAGACCGCCATCGAGATCGATCAGGACGCACTGGAACGCGCCGCCGAGGTACTCGGCACCAAGACCAGCAAAGACACCGTCAACGCCGCGTTGCGCGAAGTGGGTCAGCGAATCGTCCGGCTGCGAGCCCTGGCGCAACTCGGAGAGATGGCCGATCGCGGCGACTTCAATGAGTTCGTTGGCAACAAGGCCGCGTATCGCCGGTGACGCCAGCTCTCTACCTGATCGTCACCGGTCAGCTGGTGAGATTCGTCAGCGCATCAGGAGCGCGCATTCCTGACGATGAGCGCTCATGATGAGTAGAGCCAGGGGCTCCGGAGGTCGAGGAACTCGGGCTCGGCGATGTTGAGCTTGTTCAGCTCGTCCATCTGGGCCTTGAGCTCGGGCGGCGGCTCCTTCTTCTCGCCTTCCCGCGCGGCCCGCTCGGACGTGAAGTACAGGGCCATCGTGTAGGCGCCGCCCGTCTGGTCTACCGCCAGGCTTCCGATGACGTCCGGCCGGTAGGCGGCCCACTCCTCCGGGTTCTGCCCCATCAGTTCCTTTGCCCGCTCCGGATCGCTGCCCTTGCCCTGCATGATCTGCACGAATTCGGCCGAGTCGGGATTGCCGTTGACGTCTGCGATGACGTCGCTGCTGTCACGGAAGCTGATGTCGCTGTCGAAGAGCCTGGAGGTTTCTGACCACCATTGGCTCTGCTCGGGTCGGCTGCTGTTGCGGCGGGCCGCGTCCTCGGACTCGAAGCGCGCGAGCGCGACGAACTCCCCGTCGTCAGTGACGCCCGCAGTGGACCCGAGCCAGCCCTGCGCCCCGGGCGCAAGATCGCGTGTCCACCGGTCAAGCGCCGCGTGAACCTGCTCCGGATCTGCTACATGTCCACGCATTACCTGTACGAACATTCGCGAGCCCCCCTTGGCGACCAGTTGGTTCCCCTGCCGTTCGATCACTTCGAAGCTACGGCCGCCACCCGCAAGCGCCGTGCGCTACGGGGGGAGTTCAGATGGAGGCCGAGTCGGGGCATTCACGCCGGGGCGAGGCGAGCTGCGGGCCCGGGCAACAGCACTTTCGAGGGCCACGCTCCAGCGGAGCCCGATTTCTGACAGCAGGCTGCCCGGCGCCAGCCGCCCCAGGAGGATTCCCGGGTCTTTTCCGAGGAGGGTTACCGCATGCAGGAGACTTAGGGGCGCTATCACGCGGTCAACTCTCCCCGACGCGGAACGCCTCCCCCAGGAACCCGAAAACCCTCCCCCGCCCGGAAAACCTCCCCCATCCGAACCGGAAAACCTCCCGCGCCAGCCCGGAAAACCTCCACCCAGCGAGAACCCTCCAGACAGCACCCCCCCCCCAGACAACAACCCGCCCCCGCGCCCGCCCCAGGGGGCTCCCCCTAAACCAGGCCATCACGACTCAAGATCAACCCAAGCCAAGCGGCATTGCCTCAGGACGACGGTAAGTAGGGCCATGCTGTCGACGGTTCGGGCGGGTTTACAGCAGCAGGGAGGACCATGGTGCTGTTGGGCGACCCTGCCGGAAGGATTCGGGGAGCTGGCTAGCCCCAGATTTCGCTGGCCACCTGAACGATCAGCGCCAGCTTGGCTTTCTGCTCGTCGGCGGTCAGCACGTTGCCCTCCACCGTGGACGAGAAGCCGCATTGCGGCGACAGGCAGAGCTGGTCGAGCGGCACGTACTTGGCGGCCTCGTCGATCCGCCGCTTGAGCACGTCGGGGTTCTCCAGTTCCCCGCGCTTGGTGGTCACCAGCCCGAGCACGACCATCTTGCCCTTGGGCACGAACCGCAGCGGCTCGAACGACCCGGACCGCTCGTCGTCGTACTCCAGGAAGAAGCCATCCACCCCGAGCTCGCTGAAAAGCGCCTCGGCGACGAAGTCGTACCCGCCCTCGGCCGCCCACGCGGACCGGAAGTTGCCACGGCACAGGTGCGTCGTGACCGCCATCCCCGCCGGGCGACCGGCGATGGCAGTGTTGACCTGCCTGATATAGCGCAGGTGGAGGTGCTCGGAGTCCTCGCCCCGCTCGGCGATCTCGGCCCGCTGGGCGGGATCGTTCAGGTAGGCGAGGCTGGTGTCGTCCAGCTGGAGGTACCGGCAGCCAAGCTCGCCGAGCCGCCGGACCTCGTCCGCGTACGCCAAGGCCAGATCCGACCAGAACCCCTCCATCTCGGGATACACCGAAGGAGCGATCAACGCCGGCCCGCCCCGGTAATGGACCATGTTCGGCGACGGAATGGTCAGCTTCGCCGTCACCCCGGAGGGCACCACGGACTTCAGGTACGTGAACGCGTCGGCGAAGATCGTGTGCTCGATCCTGATCTTCCCGTCGATCAGCATCGCCGCCGGGGTGAACTCGATCTTCCCTTCGGCGTTCCTGAACTTCACCGCCAGGTTGCCGGGCGCCTTGCTGATGCCGCCGAGCTGGTAGATGAAGTCCATGTGCCACGACGCGCGCCGGAACTCGCCGTCGGTGGCCGACTGCAAGCCAGCCGCCGCCTGCATCGCGACCACGTCCGCGATCGCCGCGTCCTCCACCGCCTTAAGCCCGGCGGCGTCCAGCGACCCGGCGGCGAAAGCCGACCGGGCATCAAGCAGGTTCTGCGGCCTGAGCAGGCTTCCCACGTGATCGGCGCGGAACGGCGGTGTCGTACGCATCGGCAAGGTCCTCACGGGTCCAATCGCAATTGCGGGTATCCGGTGTAATTCTCGGCCAGCGACGTCGCCGCCGCCCGCGAACTCGCCACGTACCGGAGCTGGGCCAGCTGCAGCTCAGCCGTCAGCTCGTCGGCGCCGGGCTGGCGGTGCAGCATCGTCGTCATCCACCAGGAGAAATGCGTCGACCGCCACACCCGGTCCAGGCACGTCGCGGTGTAGGCGTCGGCGAGCTCGTGCTTGCCGCGCAGCAGCCAGTCCAGCGCCGGCGCGAGCACGGTCACGTCGGCGATCGCCAGGTTCAGTCCCTTGGCGCCGGTCGGGGGGACGATGTGGGCCGCGTCCCCCGCGAGAAAAAGGCGGCCGTATCGCATCGGCGTCGCCACGAAGCTGCGCATCGACGTGATGCTCTTGTCCAGGACCGGCCCGCGCTGCAAGGTCCACCCGGACCCCGGCAAGGCGAAACGCGCTGAAAGCTCGTCCCAGACCCGCTCGTCCGGCCAGCGCTCCAGCGACTCGTCGGGATCCACCTGCAGGTAGAGCCGGCTCACCATCGGACTGCGCAGGCTGTGCAAGGCGAAGCCGTTGGGATGGTGGGAGTAGATCAGCTCGTCGGTCGACGGCGGCACGTCAGCCAGGATGCCGAGCCACGCGTACGGGTAGTCGCGCTCCCGCACGGTCAGCAGCGACGACGGAAGCTGCGGCAGGCTGATGCCGTGGAAGCCGTCGCAGCCGGCGATGGCGTCGCAGACGAGTTCACGCCGGACGCCGCCAGCGTCGGTGTAACGAAGAACCGGCCGGTCCGTGGTCAGCTGATCGACCTCGGTATCAGAGACCTCGAATTCGATCGAGCCGCCCTGGGCGATCCTTTCAGCGATAAGGTCTTTGACCACCTCAGTCTGCGCGTAGACGGTCACGCTGCGGCCGCCGGTCAGCTCGCGGAAGTCGACGTGGTGGCGCTCCCCGGCGAACTGCAGGTAGATGCCGCCGTGCTCCAGCCCGGACTCATCGAGCCGGTCGCCGAGGCCGGTCTCGCGGAGCAGCTTGACCGTGCCGTCTTCGAGGACGCCGGCCCGCTGCCGGGCTTCGCAGTAGGCGCGGCTGCGCAGCTCGACGACCACGGACTCGATGCCGCGCAGCGCGAGCAAGTGCGACAGCATCAGCCCGGCCGGGCGCCGACGATTCCTACCTGGGTTCGCATGGGGCTACCGGGCG
This sequence comes from uncultured Actinomycetota bacterium, assembly GCA_963737865.1. Classification (GTDB taxonomy): domain Bacteria; phylum Actinomycetota; class Actinomycetes; order Streptosporangiales; family Streptosporangiaceae; genus Chersky-822. Next base: position 40,303 of record CAVTUG010000006.1, read on the forward strand.
CTCCGGGCGCGGCTAGAACGGGTACGGCGCGATGTCGCCCCGCACGGTGACCCACCGGGTGTCGGTGAACGCGTCGATATTCGCTGACCCGCCGAACCTCGCGCCGGTCCCCGACGCCCGGATGCCGCCGAACGGGGTGTTGGGCGAGTCGTCCACGGTCTGGTCGTTGATGTGCACGATGCCGGTCGGGATCTTGCGCGAGAGCTCGAGCCCGCGCATCACGTCGCGGGTCAGGATGCCGAGCGACAGCCCGTACTCGGAGTCGGCCGCCAGCTTGGCCACCTCGTCAAAGTCGGAGAACCTGACGACCGGCGCGACCGGGCCGAACACCTCGCGGGCGTACGCGGGCATCGAAGGAGCGACGTCGGCGAGCACGGTCGGTGAGTAGAACAGCCCCTCGTACGTGCCGCCAGCGGCCAGCCGGGCGCCCGCGTCCACGCTGCCGGTGACCAGTTCGTGGATCTTGTCTCGCTGCCGCTCGTCGATGATCGGCCCGAGCGCGACCTGACCTGAAGCCGGGTCGCCCACGGGCAGATGCGCGGCCTTCTCCGCCAGCTTGCCGACGTACTCGTCGTAGATCGCGTCGGCCACGATGTGGCGGCCGGTGGTCATGCAGATCTGGCCCTGGTGCAGGAACGACCCCCACGCGCCCGCCGAGGCGGCCTTGTCCAGGTCGACGTCGTCGAGGACCACGAGGGCGGAGTTCCCGCCCAGTTCCAGGTGCACGCGCTTGAGGTGCTGTCCGGCGAGCGCGCCGACCTTGCGCCCGGCGGCGGTCGAGCCGGTGAACGAGATCACCGAGATGCGCGGATCGGTCACCATGGCCTCGCCGACGTCCGCGCCGCCCGGCAGCACGTGCAGCAGGCCCTCGGGCAGCCCGGCTTCCTCGAAGACGCGAGCGAGCACGACGCCGCCGCAGACCGCCGTCCTGGGATCTGGCTTCAGGATCACGGCATTGCCGAGTGCGAGCGCCGGGGCGACCGAGCGGATCGCGAGGATCTGCGGGAAGTTGAACGGCGCGATGACGCCGACCACTCCGACCGGGACGCGCTCGATGAAGCTGAGGTGCGGATTCTCGCTCGGCAGCAGGTCGCCGTAAGGACGGCCGGGCAGCGTCGCGGCCTCGAAGACTTCCTCGGTCGCGACGTGCGTCTCGAACTGGGCGGCGGGCCCGATCTTGCCGCCCTCGCGAATGCTCCACTGCTCGATCTCGGCCGCGTGCGCCAGCCAGATGTCGCCGGCCTTGCGCAAGATCGCCGCGCGCTGGGTGTAGGGCGTGGCCGCCCAGGCCTCCTGGGCAGCGGAGGCCGCTTGCGCCGCGGTCGCGATGTCAGACGGCGCAGCGATGCCGACCTTGCCGAGCTCGCCGCCGGTGGCCGGCTCGCGGACGGAACCCTCGCCGCCGGAAACCTCACGCCATCCCGACGAGAACGCCTTGCCGTGCCATATCGACGAGTCGAGAAGAGTCACGTGTGCTCCTTCATCAGGTCTATGGCTCGATGCCCGGTGTGACCTGGCGAGAATTTGTGCGCTTCACGCACATCAGTTCCGTAATCGAACATAGAAAAATCTAGGTGTCGCGCGGGCTCGGTGTCAACGCCGCGAACGCCCGGGTCTGGCCACCAGATCGGACTGCTTGTCCGCCGGCTCGCCCGCAGCTCATCGAGCCGGAAATTATCCCGCTCCGCGACTGCCGCCGACTAGGCTGCCCGCCCGGCGAGCCGGCGTGTTCCGGCCGTCTTTTCGGGTCGATGCTGGCGGCGCTCAGCTCAGCGGGGCTCCGGCGAGTGCCGCGACGATGCCGAGGCCGGCCGCGCCGACGATGGCCGCGACTACTGCCTTGCGGAACCCGAGCAGCCAGGTCGCGGCGAGGCCGAGCACCGCTAGCTGCCACAGGTGCGCCAGGTCCAGGCCGAGGGGGATGGTGGATCCGGCGATCGCCCCGATGGCCGCCGGTCCGGCGCCGGTGAGGAATGCCTGGACGCGGGCGTTCCTCCGCAAGACGCCGAATCTGGGTGCGCCGACGAGCACGAAGACGAACGAAGGGGTGAACGCGACCGCGCTGGCGAGCAGTCCGCCGCCGACTCCCGCCGCCGCGAACCCGACGACGGCGACCGTCTGGACGACGGGTCCTGGGGTGACCTGGCCGAGGGCGACCGCGCTCAGGAACTGGGCGCCCGTCATCCAGTGGTAGGTATGCACGGCGTCGTGCTGCATCAGCGGGATGATCACGAACCCGCCCCCGTACGACAGCGCGCCGACCTTGAACGCGACCCAGGCCACGGCAAGCAGCCCGCCCGCAGCAGCAACCGGCCCGAGGACTATCAACGGCAGCAATCCGCCCGGGCCAGAGCCGCGCGAACTGCGCAGGCGGTGCGAGCTGCGCGAGCTGTGCGAGCTGCGCGAGCTGTGCGAGCTGCGCGGGCGGTGCGGGCGGTGCAAGCTGTGCGAGCGGCCGGGCGGGCGCGGGCCGGTCCTGATGGCCAGTTCGATCAGCCCACAGGCGGCGAGGCCGAACACGAGGAACGGACCAGCCAGCGCGCCGAGCCCGCCTCCGACGACCAGATAGGCGACCCAGCGCGGGCCCGTGCCCGGGCCTGGCCGAAGGCGATCCGCAGTCGTCGCGGGAGACTCGGCGGAAGCGGCGGGAGGCCCGGCGGGAGGCTCGGCGGGAGGCTCGGCGGGAGGCTCGGCGGGAGCGGCGGCCTCTCGCCCCGCGACCGGCTTTCCTGCGGTGGCGCGTCTCCAGCTGGCCGGGGCCAGACTGAGCGCCGCCTGCAGCGCAACGGCGGGCACGGCCGCCCCGGCCCCGGCAGCGGCACCCTTGACCCAGAGCGGCGGATGCGCAGCCAGAAACAACGCCGACAGCGACAATATGACAATCAGTCCGGGAACGATGAAGCAGATGCCCCCGACCATCGCGCCCGCCGGCCCCGCGAGCCGCCACGCGCAGTAGATGGCAAGCTGCGTCGAGGCCGGACCAGGCAGCAGACCAGTCGTGGCCACACCGTCCTCGAACTCGTCCGCCGACAGCCAGCCACGCCGGTCAACGCACAGCGCCCGGAGCAGTGCGATATGCGCGGGCGGCCCGCCGAACCCGATGCACCCGATGCGCGTCCACTCGCGGGCAATGACGAAGAGCCCCACTCGCCCGTCGACCGGCTCCCCCGCTAGCACCCCAGGCCCTTGGCTCATGCCCCGCAACCTAGCAATCCCAGCCCCGCAGCCCCAGCCCCCGCCCAGCAACCCTCAGCCCGGCAACCCAACTCCGGCCCGGCAGCCCAGCCCCGGCCCCGGCCCGGCCCAGCAACCCCCAGCCCCGGCCCCGGCCCGGCCCAGCAACCCCCAGCCCGGCCCGGCCCGGCAACCCCAGCCCGGCCCGGCAAACCCTGGCCCGGCCCGGCAAACCCTGGCCCGGCCCGGCAAACCCTGGCCCGTCGTTGTGAGTTTGCTGGTGCTGGGGCGCGGTCGTTGTGAGTTTGCCGGGCCTCAAGCTGAAGTTGAAGGTTGACCGGAATGGTCGAAAACGGCGTCAATGGGGCAATCGGGCCGGGGAGTAAGTGGCGGACGCCCGCGCCCGCGCCCCGCAACGGAATCGTGTAGCCGACGCTGCGCACCATGGTGCTACTTACTGTCGTCCTGATAGCGGTATGTAGGACCATGGTGCTGTTGAACTCCGCCCTGGAACAGCAGTAAGTAGGGACATGCTGCCGTTCGGCCTGCTGTCGGCCCGAAGATGGCGTGCGAATTGCGAGAATCGCCCGGCCGCTGAGCCCCGAGAACCCGCACGTTTCGGCGCCCCCAGGAGACCGGACAACTCGCGGGTTTCGGCGCCCCGGGAGACCGGACAACTCGCGGGTTTCGGCGCCCCGGGAGACCGGACAACCCGCAGGTTTCGGCGCCCCCGGGAGCCGGATCCACCGCGCACCCGCACCTGGGGAGCCTCGGTGCCGTTATGACCGCACCGGGGCTCCCCAGGTGCGGGCTTTCGGCTCACTTGGCGCGGTCGGCTCCTGGCTGGCTCGGCCCGCTCCGCGTCGGCTCCCTGGTTCAGCTCGCTTTGAGCACGGCTGATCGTCAACCTAGGTTGACAAACCCTGCCTCGTCAACCTAGGTTGACGGTATGAGTGAAGGGGTATCGCTGGCGGAGGCGGCTAGCGGCGCGGATCCGGCGAGCGGGCTGCGGGCGGCTAAGGAATTGCGCGAGCTGGCCGAGCGGCTTGAGGCGCTTCAGGTGCGTAACGCCCGCGAGCATGGCTGGTCCTGGGCCGAGATCGCCGTCTTCCTAGGAGTCAGCAAGCAAGCGGTGCACAAGAAATACGCCAGCCAGCGCCTGTCCGGACAGCGCCACAACAAGCAGCACCACAACGAAAAGCGCCACGAAGAGCAGCGTCTGCGAGAACCGGGTGACGCAGACCAATCACGCGGCTCAGACCAAGTTCAGGGTGCAGACAGCGAGGAGGGGTGATGTTCGAGAAATTTGCCGAGCCGGCCCGGCAGGTGGTCGTGTCGGCGCTGGCCGAGGCCAAGGGCGCTGGCACAAGTCAGATCAGCTGTGAGCACCTGCTGATCGGTGTCGCGCGCACCGGGTCGGGTCCTGCTCACGAGGCGCTCGCCGCTGCGGGGCTCAGTGCAGCCCGGCTCAGGCAGCTCAGTCAGTCGCCCGGCAGGGCAGAGCCGCTCGATGCCGACGCCCTCGCAGCGGTCGGCATCGACCTGGGCTCGGTCATTCGAGCCGCCGAGGCGGCGTTCGGACCCGGGGCACTCGACCGCGCCGCACCCGGCCACTCGTCGCCGGGCCGGGGACGGGCTCGCCTCACCCCGGACGCGAAGTTGGCGATCGGGCTGGCGCTCAAGTCAGCCAGGCACGGTAGGGATCGCGTCATCACTGCGGACCACATCCTGATCGGGCTCGTTGACCAAGGGCGCAACGGGGCGACGCGGATCCTGGAGCAGGCTAGCGTCCGCCCTTCTGACCTGCGCGCCGACACCGTCCGCCGGATGAGCGCCGCCTAGCCGCCTAGCCCGACCAGCCGCTCAGCCGGCCAGCCGCCTACCCCCGGCCAGCCGCCTACCCCCGCCAACCGCTAGCCCGACCAGCGCCTAGCCCCGCCAGCCGCCTAGCCCGGCCAGCCGCCTAGCCCGGCCAGCCGCCTAGCCCGACCGACCGGGCCAGCCCTAAGCCGCTAGCTCCCAGCCACATCTAGCACGGTTGCCCCCTCGCGGTCGACTTCCAGCACGCTGACGATCCAGTCCTCGCCGGTCGCCGCCACGATCTCGGTGACCTCGTCCGGCCGGGCGGTCAGGCCGCCCGCAAGCAAGGCGAGTACCGAAGGACCGGCTCCTGAGATGACCGCCGGAATGCCCACCGCCCTGAACGCATTGAGCAACCCGGTCGACGTCGGCATAGCGGCCGCCCGGTAAGGCTGATGCAGGAAATCCTCGGTCGCGTCGAACAGCAGCCGGGCGTCGCTCGTGAGCGCGGCGATCAGCAAGGCCGCCCGGGCCGCGTTGGCCGCCGCGTCGGCATGAGGGACCGTAGCGGGCAGCACCTGCCTGGCCGCCTCCGTCGCGAGCGGCACGGTAGGCACGCACAGGACCGGCCGAAGCTCGGCAAGCGGGATCAGCCTGGTACTGCGCACCGAGTCGCCCGCCCCCCAGGCGATGGTCAGTCCGCCGGCCACGCAGGCCGCGACGTTGTCGGCGTGACCTTCAAGCTCGGCCGCGAGGCGCAGCAGCACAGTATCGGGCAGCCGGTCGAGTCCGTGACCGCCGCCGAGCGCTCGGGCCGCGAGCAGGCCAGCGACGATCGCGGCCGCCGAGGATCCGAGGCCGAAGCCCTGCGGGATCTTGTTGCCGCAGCGCAGCCTGATTCCCGGAGGCTGACCACCCAGGACGTCAAACGCCGCCCGCATGGACCGGACAACCAGATGGTCATCACCAAGGCTGGCGGTCTCCCGGCCGACGCCGACGACTTCGATCCGCAGGCCCTCCCCGATGACCTCAGCCGTCACCTGGTCGTGCAGCGCGAGCGCGAGACCCAGGGCGTCAAACCCAGGACCGAGGTTCGCGCTGGTAGCGGGCACCCGGACGGTGACCGGCCGGTCCTCCCAGGGAATCATCGCCTCAGTCCAGCCCATCCAGCCCCAGCGCGGTCGCGGCCGACGCCGCATCCGCCGGCACCGTCAGCGGTTCCGGCAGTCCGGCGACAGCGGTGTCCTGGTCCTTCAGCCCGTTGCCCGTGATGGTGCAGACGACCACCGATCCACGCTCGATCGAACCCTCCTTGGCTGCCTGCAGCAGGCCCGCGACCCCGGCCGCTGAGGCAGGCTCGCCGAAGACGGCCTCACGGAGCGCGAGCAGCCGGTAGGCGTGCAGGATCTGCTCGTCGGTCACGGCTGCGAAGAGGCCGCCCGACTCGTCCCGCGCCGTCATGGCGAGGTCCCATGACGCTGGATTGCCAATCCTGATCGCCGAGGCGATCGTCACCGGGTCCGCCACGGGCTGTCCCAGGACGAGCGGCGCTGCCCCCGAAGCCTGGAAGCCCAGCATTCTCGGCGCCTTCGACGCGCGCCCGGCCGCGAGATACTCCTGGTAGCCCATCCAGTACGCGGACACGTTCCCGGCGTTGCCGACTGGCAGGCAGTGCAGGTCAGGGGCGTCGCCGAGGGCGTCTACGACCTCGAACGCGGCGGTCTTCTGCCCGGCAAGCCGGTCTGGGTTGACCGAGTTGACGACCGCGACCGGATGGCTGACCGCCAGCTTGCGCACGAGCTTCGAGGCAGTCGTCGAAGTTGCCGTCGATCTGCACGAGCTTCGCGCCGTAGGCGAGCGCCTGGGCAAGCTTGCCGTGCGCGATCTTGCCGCGTGGCACGAGAACGACGCAGTCGAGCCCGGCCCGTGCAGCGTAGGCGGCGGCGCTGGCGCTCGTGTTGCCGGTGGAGGCGCAGATCACGGTGCGGGCACCCCGGGCGGCGGCGAGCGAGACCGCGACCGTCATGCCCCGATCCTTGAACGACCCCGTCGGGTTCATCCCCTCGAACTTCAGGTAGACGTCGCACCCGGTCAGCTCGGAGATCACCGGGGCGGGCAGCAGCGGAGTGCCGCCTTCGCCCAGCGTCACGACCGACTCGGCCGCGATCTCCGGCAGGCTGCCCGCGTACTCCGCGATCACACCGCGCCAGGGCGTCACTCGCCTGCCTCCCCCTCGACCCGGAGCACGCTGTCCACGGCCCGCACGGCGTCCATGGCCTGAATGTCCGCGACGGTCTCGGCGAGCGCGGACTCGCGGGCGGTGTGCGTGATGATGATCAGGCTGGCGTCCTCGCCCCGGCCCTCCTGGTGCACTGCCTTGATCGACACTCCACGCCGGGCGAAGCTCTCCGCGACCGGCGCGAGCACACCGGGCCGGTCGGCCACGTCCAGCGCCACGTAGTACCTGGTCAGCGCCTCTGCCATCGGCACGACCGGCAAGGCCGCGTAAGTCGTCGGGTCGGGTCCGCGCAGGCCGGCGCGCTGATTCCTCGCGACGGCGACGATGTCGCCGAGCACGGCGCTCGCGGTCGGCTCGCCGCCAGCGCCCGCGCCGTAGAACATCAGGCGCCCGGCCGCCTCGGCTTCCACGAACACCGCGTTGTAGGCCTCGTGCACCGCTGCCAGCGGGTGCACCCTTGGCAGCATGGCCGGGTGCACCCGGACCGAGACCCCGTTGTCGCAGCGTTCGCAGATCGCGAGCAGCTTGATCACGAAGCCGAGCGCCCGCGCGCTCGCGATGTCGGCGGCCGTGATCTCGGTGATCCCGGTGGTCGCGACGTCCGCCGAGGTGACCTGGGTGTGGAAGGCCAGGCTCGCCAGGATCGCCGCCTTGGCCGCGGCGTCGTGCCCCTGCACATCGGCGGTCGGATCGGCCTCGGCATAGCCGAGTTCCTGCGCCTGCGCGAGCGCGGAACCGAACTCCGCTCCCAGCGAATCCATCCGATCTAGGATGAAATTTGTCGTGCCGTTCACGATGCCCAGCACCCGCAGCACCGTGTCGCCAGCCAGCGATTCTCGCAGTGCCCGCAGCAGCGGAATCGCCCCCGCGACAGCAGCCTCGTAGTACAGGTCAGCGCCGTTGGCGCTCGCCGCCTTGTGCAGTGCCGCCCCGTCGGCGGCGAGCAGGGCCTTGTTGGCGGTGACGACCGACCGGCCCGCGTCCAGCGCGGTGAGCAGCAGCGACCTGGCCGGCTCGATCCCGCCGATCAGCTCGACGACGATATCCACATCCGGCCTGGTCACCAGGGCGTCAGCGGCGCCGGTCAGCAAAGACGCGTCGATGCTGGCCGAACCGCCGAGCCCGGGCCGGGCAAGTTCCGGGCGGCGCACGGCGATACCGGCGATCTCCAGCGGCCCGCCCGCGCGTGCCGCCAGGTCGGCGGCCTGTTCGGTCAGCAGCCGCGCCACCTGGGATCCGACCGCGCCACACCCCAGCAGCGCAATCCGCAGCGGTGTTTGGCTGCCCAGAGCGGTCTGCGAGCTGATGTCCGCAGACCGCGCTGCCGGTGTTTGCCTGCCCAGAGCGGTCTGCGAGCTGATGTCCGCAGACCGCGCTGCCGGTGTTTGCCAGCCCTGCGGGGCGCTGGCTGCCCGCCCGGCGGCCTCCCGCGCTGGCGAGGCTCCGTCGATCGGCATCTGGTCTCCTGGCTTGGAACGTGCACTGGCCGCTCAGCAGCCTATCGAGGCGAGCCAGCCCCAGGCCGGTCATGGCGGCCCGCACGCCTCCCCAGTCGGTGACCAAGGCCAGCAAACCGCCGCCTAACCCCATCATTTGCGCTGGATATAGGTGTATTTCTTAAGAACATTGAAAGGACGCGGAACCGCTTGGCCGGATACCCTGTGCGCCATGAGTGACTGGCCTGGCGCAGGCGGACAGCAGCAGCCCTTCGGCTATCAGGACCCAGGTCCGCAGCAGCAGGCCGGATGGCCAGGGTCGTTCCAGCAGCCCGGCGGAGCGCTGCAGCCGGCGGGCCAGTTCCAGCCGACGCTCGGCGGTGACGGGTATGTGGGCGGCGAGCCGGTCCTCGTGACGATCGGCGACATCTCGGTCACCGCGACCACGGTGTACACGCCGACCGGCTCGTGCCCGATCAGCGAGGTCACCTGGAATTTCGCGGACACGTCGGTGACGAGCCAGAATATCCCCACGTGGGCGATCATCTGCGCGGTCGTCTTCTTCGTCTTCTGCTTTATCGGCCTGCTGTTCCTGCTGGCCAAGGAGAATTCCGTCCAGGGCTCCGTCCAGGTGATGGTCAACGGCCCGAGCCTGAACTACACGGCGACGATTCCGGTCTCCAGCACCGCCCAAATCGCCGACCTCAGTTCCCGGGTCAACTACGCGCGGACCCTGACCACCTCGTACCCGAGTCAGCCTGCCCAGTCCAGCCAGCCAAGCCAGCCGGGCCAGCTCCCGGCCTCGGGCCAGCTCGGCACCCAGCAAGTCGCGCAGCAGGCCCAGGCCGGCGCCCCCGCCCCCTGGCAGCAGCCACAGCAAGACCCAGCCGCAGGCCAGCCCTGGCAGCAGACCCAGACCGGCGAGCAGAACCAGACCGGCCAGCCCTGGCAGCAGACCCAAACCGGCGAGCAGAACCAGTCAGGCCAGCCCTGGCAGCAGACCCAAACCGGCGAGCAGAACCAGACCGGCCAGCCCTGGCAGCAGAACCAGCAGGAGCAGGCGGCAGGCCAGCAGTGGCCGCAAGACCCAGCGGCGGGCCAGCCGTGGCAGCAGAACCAGACCGCCCAGCCGTGGCAGCAGGACACCGCCGCCGGCCAGCCGTGGCAGCAGGACACCGCCGCCGCCCAGCCGTGGCCGCAGGACACCGCCGCCGCCCAGCCGGACACTCCCGTGCAGCAGGGCCAGCCCTGGCAGCAGGGCGGACCGCCCACCGAGGCGTGGCAGCAGGATCGCAACCCCGACGACGACGAGATCCTGTAGCCGCAGTATGTGCCTACCTGCTGCTGTCCAGGACCGCTGAGCGTCAGCAGCAAGGTCCTACTTACGGTCGTCAGGACGACAGCAGGAAGGACCATGCTGCTGTCCGACCCGGTCGGATCGGGTTGGGTCGGAAGGGTTTCGCGTTTGCTCAGCGCGAAATGCCGCACGGAACAAACACTCTCTCCAGCGCGCTATGCAGTCTGTAATTAAGTAATCCCCTTCAGGGAAACACTGCTGGAGACTTCAGATGAGCGAAACCCTCACACTGCCGGTGTTGCCGCTCGATGACGACGTCGTGCTGCCCACCATGGTGGTGCCACTGGAAACCTCGGACTCCGAGGTCCGCGCGTCGATCGAGGCCGCGCGTGCCGCCGCCGAGGGAGATACGAGGCCCCGGCTGCTCCTGGTCCCGAGGATCGGCGGCCGGTACGCGCCGGTCGGTACCCTCGCGGTGGTCGAGCAGGAAGGCCGCCTGCCCAACGGCAAGCCCGGCGCCGTCCTCCGTGGCACCGCGCGGGCCAGGATCGGAGCGGGCACGGTCGGCCCCGGCGCGGCCCTGTGGGTCGAGGCGGTAGTGGCCGACGAGCCCCCCGCGAGTTCGCGTGCCACCGAGCTGGCCAAGGAGTACCGCAGCCTGGCCGCCGCGATCCTGCAGAAGCGCGGCGCCTGGCAGGTAGTCGATGCTCTGTCGCGGATCACCGACCCGTCCGCGCTAGCCGACAGCGCCGGCTACGCGAGTTACCTGTCGGTCGAGCAGCGTAGTGAGCTGCTGGCCGCGCCCGACGTGGAACAGCGGCTCGAGCACCTGGTCGGCTGGGCCCGCGACCACCTCGCCGAGCTGGACGTCGCCGAGACGATCGGCAACGACGTCCGCGAGGGCATGGAGAAGCAGCAGCGCGAGTTCCTGCTGCGTCAGCAGCTCGCCGCGATCCGCAAGGAACTGGCCGCCCTGGACGGCACCCCCGCGACTGAGCAGGACGACTACCGCGCCCGCATCGACGAGGCCGACCTGCCGGAGCATGTCCGCGAGGCCGCGCTGCGCGAGGCGGCCAAGCTGGAACGCGGCTCCGACGGCTCACCCGAGGCCGGCTGGATCAGGACCTGGCTCGACACGGTCCTTGACGTGCCGTGGAACACCCGTACCGACGACGCCTACGACATCGGCGGCGCCCGCGCCGTCCTCGATGCCGACCACGCCGGGCTTGACGAGGTCAAGGAGCGCATCGTCGAGTACCTCGCCGTCCGCAAGCGCCTGGCCGACAAGGGCCTGACCCTCGAAGGCGGCCGGAGGAGCGGCGCCGTGCTGGCGCTGGCCGGGCCGCCAGGAGTCGGCAAGACCTCGCTCGGCGAGTCCGTCGCCAGGTCGATGGGCCGCAAGTTCGCCCGCGTCGCCCTCGGCGGCGTCCGCGACGAGGCCGAGATAAGGGGCCACCGGCGCACCTACGTGGGCGCGCTCCCCGGGAGGATCGTCCGTGCGATCCGCGAGGCCGGCTCGATGAACCCCGTGATCTTGCTGGACGAGGTCGACAAGGTCGGCGCCGACTACCGGGGCGACCCCACGGCGGCGCTGCTCGAAGTCCTGGACCCGGCGCAGAACCACACATTCCGCGACCACTACCTGGAAGTCGAGCTCGACCTGTCCGACGTGCTCTTCATCGCGACGGCCAACGTCGCCGAGGCGATTCCCGATCCGCTGCTCGACCGGATGGACCTCATCCGCCTCGACGGCTACACCGAGGACGAGAAGCTGACCATCGCCCGTGACCACCTGCTGCCGCGTCAGCTCACCAGGGCTGGCCTGGACGCCGGTGACGTCACCTTCACCGACGCCGCCTACCGGGCGCTCGCGACCGAGTACACCCGCGAAGCCGGCGTACGCTCCCTGGAGCGGTCGATCGCCAGGACGCTCCGCAAGATCGCGGCCAAGCTAGCCCAGCCGCAGCAAGCGAAGGACAAGGACGACCTGACGCTGCCGCTGACGGTGGACACCGCCGACCTGACGGACTACCTCGGTCACCCCCGGCACACCCCGGAGTCGGCCGAGCGCACCGCCGTCCCCGGCGTCGCGGCCGGACTCGCGGTGACCGGCACCGGCGGCGACCTGCTGTTCATCGAGGCGTCGCTGGCCGACAAGGCGAGCGGCGGCACCGGAGTCACGCTGACCGGCCAGCTCGGCGACGTCATGAAGGAGTCGGCGCAGATCGCGCTGTCCTTCCTGCGGTCGAACGGCCCCCGACTCGGGCTCCCCGTCGCCGAGCTGGCCGACCGAGGCGTGCATCTCCACGTGCAGGCCGGCGCGGTGCCGAAGGACGGCCCGAGCGCGGGCATCACGATGACGACCGCGCTGGCCTCGCTGCTGTCGGGCCGGCTGGTCAGGTCGGACGTGGCGATGACCGGCGAGGTCTCGCTGACCGGCCGCGTGCTGCCGATCGGCGGGCTGAAGCAGAAACTGCTCGCCGCCCACCGAGCCGGCATCACCACGGTGCTGATCCCGTCCCGCAACGCACCCGACCTGGACGACGTCCCTGAGAAGGTGCGCGAGGCGCTGGACATCCACCTGGTGACCGACGTCCGCGAGGTCCTGGACACCGCGCTCGAGCCAGCGGCGGAGGCACCAGCAGCCGAGCCGACCCCGATCGCGGCGTAGCCAGGAAGCCACGAAGCCACCCACGAGCTGGGAGGGCGCGACCAACCCCGGACGCTAGTTGACCCGGCGGTCGTAGCCCTCCCAGTACGGTGCCCGCAGCTTGAACTTCTGCAGCTTCCCGGTCGCCGTCCGCGCCAGCGAGTCCCGCACCTCCACCGAGGTCGGGCACTTGTAGTGGGCCAGCCTGGACCGGCAGAAGTCGATGACCTCCTGCTCGGTCACCTCCTGCCCAGCCCGGGCCACGACCAGCGCCTTGACCGTCTCGCCCCACTTCGGATCGGGAACCCCGATCACCGCCGCCTCGGCCACCGCCGGATGCTGGAACAGGCAGTCCTCGACCTCGACGGAGCTGACGTTCTCGCCACCGGAGATGATCACGTCCTTCCTCCGGTCCGAGATCACCAGGTACTGGTCGTCGTCGATATGGCCCTCGTCACCAGTGTGGAACCAGCCGTCCACCAGCACCTTCGCCGAATCCTCCGGCTGCTCCCAGTACCCGGCGAAGACGTTGTTGGACCTGGCGAGCACCTCGCCCTCGCTGTCTGTCGCCACCTGCACCCCGACCGCTGGCGCGCCCGGCCCGAGACTGCAGCCGGGCTCGCTCCAGGGCAGGCAGGTCGTCCCACTCCGAAGGCCGCCGGTTCACGGTCAGCAGCGGCGCGGTCTCGGTGAGGCCGTAGATCTGGATGAACTCCCAGCCGAGCTCGGCCTCGACCCGCTCGATGGTCCTGGACGGCGGCGGCGCGCCAGCGACCACGATCCGCACCCGGTCGCGCCCCGGCACCTCCTGGCCCGCCGAGCGCCGGGCAGCGGCGGCGTCCAGGATCGCGGCGACCACGGCCGGCGCCCCGCACATCAGCGTCACCCCGTGCTCGGCGATCCGGCGCAGCAATTCCTCGCCGTCGACCTTGCGCACCACCACCTGCGGCACGCCCATCGCGGTGACCGCGTACGGCATCCCCCAGCCGTTGCAGTGGAACATCGGCAGCGTGTGCAGGTACACGTCCCGGTCGGTCACCGTGGTGTGCCAGCCGAAGGTCGTCGCGTTCAGCCAGCAGTTCCGGTGCGTGAGCTGCACGCCCTTGGGCCGCGCGGTCGTACCGCTCGTGTAGTTGATGCTCGCCGTCGCGTCCTCGTCGGGCTCCCAGGCCACGGGCTGGGCATCGTCGGGCGCCTCGGAGAAGAGCCGCTCGTCGGCGACCCCGTCCAGCACGATCCGGTGCCTGGCCTTGACGTCGCGCAGCACCTCGTCCGACTCGGGATCGACCAGCAGGACCGACGCGCCCGAGTGCTCCGCGATGTACCCGACCTCGTCCGCGTTAAGCCGGTAGTTGATCGGCACGAGCACCCGCCCGTAGCCGCTCACGCCGTAGAAGAGGATGCCGAACCGGGACGCGTTCGGGCTCACGACGGCGACCCGCTCCCCCAGCCCCACCCCCAGCTCGTCGAGCGCCAGCGCGACCCCGCGCGCCCGCCGCTCGACCGAGCGGTACGTCAGGGTCCCGAACGATCCCGCCGTTCCCGGCTCGTCGATGAACGCGGGCCGGTCGCCGTAGACCAGGGCTCCCCTGCGCAGGAAATCGGCGACTGTCAGCGGCACCTTCATGGGTAGCTCCCCGGGTGAGACGACTTGACTCCAGCCTAGAACCGAGCCTTGGAACGGCACCTAACCGCATAATGCCCGCAGCGGCAAGACCACTATGCCAGCATGGCTATATGCGCCGACTTAGCCGATTTCGTGCCCGCCATTTCGCCGGAATAGTCCTCGCAGCCGCGGCCGCCACCGCTGCCCTGCCGCAGGCACTGGCGAGCCCGGCGAGCCCCGCCAGCGGCATCAAGACCCGCGTCCCCGGCGCCCACGACTGCCCGATGTTCCCGAACGACAACGTCTGGAACACCGACATCTCCAAGCTGCCGGTCGACAGCCACAGCGCGGCGTGGCTGCGCAGCATGGACTCGGCGAGCACGTTCCTGCACCCCGACTTCGGCCCATCGGGCGGCGTCCCCTACGGCATCCCGTACAGCATCGTCACCAGCGCCCACAAGCTGGTCAGGGTCAAGTTCCGGTACGCGCCGCAGAGCGACAAGGGGCCGTACCCGTTCGGTCCCGACATCCGGATCGAGGGCGGCCGGACGGCCGGCGGCGACCGGCACGCGATCATGGTCAACAAGCAGACCTGCATGCTGTACGAGCTCTACAACGCCCGCTGGTCCGCCCACCCGACCGCCGGCTCGGGCGCGATCTGGAATCTGCGCTCCAACGCCCTGCGCCCGCGCGGCTGGACCTCGGCCGACGCGGCTGGCCTGCCGATCCTGCCCGGCCTGCTCAACTACAGCCAGGTCGCCTACGCGGGCCGGACCGGCAAGCCGATCACGCACGCGATCAGGTTCACCGCTGACACGACCCGCACCCAGTTCATCTGGCCGGCCAGGCGCGAGGCCGGCGACAGCGCCAGCTCGAGCCTGCCTCCGATGGGCGCCAGGTTCCGCCTCAAGGCGAGCTTCAGCATCAAGGGCTACTGCAGCGACTCGGCGAGGTACTGCAAGGACGCCAAGGCCGTCCTGACCGAGATGAAGCACTACGGCCTGATCCTCGCCGACAACGGCAGCAACTGGTACTTCCAGGGCGCCTCGTTCCCGCAGTGGCCCGACGACCTGGTGAGCCTGCTCAAGGGCATCCCCGCCAGCGCCTTCGAGGCCGTCAACGAGTCCTGCCTGATGGTCAGCAAGAACTCGGGAGCGGCCAGAGCCGGCCAGGGCTGCCCGATCGGCTGACGCGGCGCCCGCTACTCCCGCACGACGTCGGCCGGGTCCTTGTCGTCCCGCACGCCCAGGTAGGCGGCCGCCCGGAGCCGGCCCGACGTCGTCCACTGCCCGAACTCGACCTCGACCACCACGGCCGGCTCGACCCACACGGCCTGTCGAGCATGCTCAGGAGGAACGCTAGCGCCGAACGGCGACGCTTTCCTCCTAAGTGGCTCGAGCTGACGGGTTAGTGCCCGCAAGCTCTGATCGGTGAATCCCGTGCCGACATGGCCGGCGTAGACCAGGCTGTCTCCCTCGTAAACCCCGACCACGAGCGAGCCGATCAGGTTCGCGCGGTTGCCCTCGCCCGGCTTCCAGCCGCCGACCACGAATTCCTGCCGGAACACGTTCTTGATCTTCCGCCAGCTGGCAGTCCGCTTTCCTGGCTCATAACGGGAAGCGAGCCGTTTCGCCATGATGCCCTCGAGACCGTGCTGGCGGGAGACGGCCCGCACATCCGACCCGCTCACCCCGGTGAACGCAGGTGGCGTCTGCCACCGCCCGCCTTCCAGCCCGAGCCCGTCCAGCAGTTCCCTGCGGCGCTGGCAAGGCAGGCCGATCAGCGCCTCGCCGTCCAGCGCCAGCAGGTCGAACGCCAGGTACGTCACCGGGATCTCCGCAGCCAGCTGCCTGACCTGGGCGGGCGCCGAGACGTTCATCCGCTGCTGCAGCACCTCGAAGCTCGGCCAGGCACCGCCGCCGAACGCCACGATCTCGCCGTCGAGCACGGCCTGACGCGAGCCGGCCACGGACGCCAGGCCCTGCAGTTCCGGGTAGCTGGCGCTCAGGTCGCGACCGGTACGGCCGACCAGCCTGACCGCCGCCTCGCTGACGTAGGCGAGCGCCCTGATGCCGTCCCATTTCATCTCGTACGCCCAGGGCTCGTCGTCGGCCGGGAGCTCGCCGGCGACCGCGAGCATGGGCCGAACCTCACCTAGCGGCTTGCTCAACTGGCATCCTTACTTGCCGTGACATCGGAGCACCTGAACGTCGCGGTCGCCCGGCACGGGCGAGCCGGCCGGTGCCAGCTCCGAGCCTAAGCCGCAGCCCTGCGCTTGCTGATCGCCTTGGAGATTGTCCGCATGCTGACGCCAGGCGCGTAGCGGGTCATCCGCCAGGCGACCCGCGCCGAGCGCGGCGCCACAATCAGCGCCTTGTCCCTGGCCAGGCCGCGCAGCACGTCCTGGGCCAGCGGGTCGGCGTGATACAGCGGGCCGACCAGCCTGGCGAGATCCTCGGCGCTGGCCGCCGCCCCGGTGGGCGGCAGGTCAGGGTTGACCCGGCCCAGCAGCGGCGTGTCGACGAACCCCGGGCAGATCGCGCTGAACCTGACCCCGGTCCCGGCCGACTCGGCCCGCAGCGAGAGGGTCAGCCCGACGACCGCGTGCTTGGCGGCCGCGTAGGGCGCCAGCATCGGGCCTGGCACGAGGCCGGCCAGCGACGCGGTGTTGACGATGTGCCCGCTGCGCTGGCGCAGCATGACCGGATACGCCGCGTGCACGCCGTGGATGACGCCGCGCAGGTTCACGTCGATGACCCGGTCCCAGTGCTGGAGCGTCAGTTCCTCGGCGACACCGCCGACGCCGATGCCGGCGTTGTTGAAGATGAAGTCGAGCTTGCCGTGCTCGGCGGCCACCTGGCTGACCAGGTCCGCGACGGCGGCGGCGTCCCTGACGTCGAGCGTCGCCGTGGTGACCCCGGTCAGCTCGGCGGCGACCGACTTGGCCGCCGGCTCGTCGATGTCGGCGATCACGACGGTGGCACCGCGCGCGACCATGGCCCGGACGAGCGCCGCGCCGATGCCCGACCCGCCTCCGGTGACAATCGCCACCTGGCCGGCCATGTTGCTCAGATCAGTCATTACCGGAAGGTAACCCACGCGATCGCAGGCCGGCAAGACAGGACCAGCTCCGCCTCCGCCGCACTTACCTGACCAGGCACAGGGTTTGCCTGGCCAGTCCGACGCTGACTCGCTGACCCCAGGAGACCGCGACGGCGTCGGACTCGATCCCGTCGCCGAAGGCGACGAGCCGGTCGGACTCCGCGCTCAGGTCCATCGACTGCCCCTGACCCAGCATCCCTTCGGTGCACTCGACGCCGGTCACCGGTGACGGCCAGGCCTCGCGCACGAACCAGGCGAGCCGCTGGTCGACCGGCGCTGGCAGGTCGACCGAGCTGTGCCGCTCGATCCAGGCCGACCGGCCCCACCCGGTCGCGCCGGTTCCCGTGCAGATGATCAGCCCCGACGACGCCTGCCGCTCGGCTCGCCCGCCGGGGACCTTCAGCGTGTACCTGGCGGTCTGGTGCGTCGGCTGGCCGATGTAGATCTCGTTGAGTGCGACCAGGCTCTGGCCGTCGTCTACCTGGGCGGCCACCATGACCCGATGCTCGATCTCGATGCCCTTCTGGCCGCCGGCCCCGGAACCGGCCGAGGCGACCAGCAACGACGCCGCAGCCACCGGGGAATGGGGGACCAGGACACCAGGATTGCGTTCCGGCTCCGGGTTGATCCCGATGACCAGCTGGCCATCCAGATACCTCGCGACGTTGGCGACCAGCCCGTCCTGGCCGACGACCACGACGATGTCGTCCTGATCGAACCTCCATCGCGGCAGGTCAGCGCGCTCCACGGAACCCCGGCGCCAGTCGGCCGGGATCGCCGCCGAGACCGCGCCGATCGCCGCCTTGACGGCGCGGTCCCGGTCCTCCGCATCCTGGATCGACCGGCCTCGCGTCGACAGGAAGAACGCCGCCTGGCCCCTCGTCGCGTGCCGCTCGACCAGTTCGTCCAGCTCGGTCCGCCGGTACACGAGCACGGCCCGTGGCGGCAGCGTCGAGCTTTGCTGGCGACCTGGCTGCGTCATCGCTGGTCGCCGCCGGTGCCGTCACGGTCTGCGCCTGCCGCGCGAGGTGACCGGTGAGCGCCGACAGCAGGCCAGAGAGCAGGTCGGGGGTGATGGTCAGGCTGGTGATGGCCGGGAGCTGCCCGGCGAGCTTCCTGAGCGGCCATCGCGAGCAGCTGGCTCTGGGGAACGTCGCGGTAGGCAGCGATGCGCGCCGCCTCGGCGGCGGCCTTCGCCTCGCCGAGCACCCGGGTGCCCTGCGCCCTGGCCTCCGCGAGCCGTTCCTCCCGTTCGGCCTGTGCCTGCGCGTCGATCCGGCCTGCCCCCGCCGCTTCCTCGGACTGACGGCGCGCGTTGGTGCCGCGCTGGACCACCAGCTGCTCCTCGCGGCGGGCCAGCTCGATCTGGCTGGCCAGCTCGTTCTCCGCGATGGCACGCTCGCGCTCGACGGCGACGGCCCGTCGCTCGTAGGTGGCACGGTCGGCCTCCTGCTGCAGGCCCTCGCGGGCCGGAGTCTGCAGCGCCTTCTCGACCTCTGGCTCCGGCCTGAGTGCCACGACCCTGGCCCCGATCACGGCGATCCCGGTCTCGGCCAGCCGGGTGTCGGCGATCAGGCCGCCCAGGATCCGGTCCCTGATCTGGCCGATCCCGCCGCCGAGCAGCTCGAGCATCGGACTCGCCGCGATCAGCCCGATCACCTGCTGCTGAGCGGTCTCCGAGAGCAGCCCGGCGACCTGCTCGAGCGGCGACCCGCGCCAGCGCCCGGTCGCCGGGTCGACCGAGAAGTCCAGCCGCGCGGCGGCCACGGCCGGGTCGGTCACCCGGAACGTCACGCTGGCCTGGACGGTCATGTCGTGGAAGTCCGCCGTCCTGGCGTGGAACAGCATCGGCAGCTCCCGGTCGTCGACCGGCACCTCGGACAGGACCGCCGACAGCGGCCGGTAGAAGAAGGCCAGGCCAGTCCCGTCGTGAACCAGCTTGCCGCGCCGCAGGTGCCGCACATGCGAAGTGGGGGTGGCCCGCAAGTGCCTGACCAGCGGGTACTTAGTGATGTCGGCCATCGGCGTCGATCCTCCCGGCAGTTCTTTAATCGTCTCTATGACGATAACTTGAAGCAGGGTTATTCGTCAACCCGACGATTAAGAGTGTTCCCCGGGGCGGGTGAAGGGCGGCTGTTGTCTGGGGGAGTTTTCGGGTGCTGTCAGGAGGGTTCTCGCTGAGAGGGGGCCTTCCGGGCTGGCGCGGGAGGTTTTCCGGCCCGGTCAGGGAGGATTCCCGCGTGGGGGAGAGTTCTCGGGCTCCTGCAGGAGGCGTTCCGCGCCGGGGAGAGTTGACCGCGCTATGGCACCCCTAAGTCTCCTGCGTGCGGAAACCCTCCCCGGAAGACCCGAGAACCCTCCGGCGGCGGCCGGCGCAGTGACGCCTCAGCCAGGGCCAGGGCAAATCCGAATCCAGACCCCGCCGACAGCGCACGCCGGGCGCCTTGGGTGTCGCAGAATAGACCGACCACGCTGCGCGGTCGCACTGCCCGGGCTTGCCGGGATGGCCTCCATGATCTTGGAGCTCTGACCGTCGCGATACTCGGAAAACTCTCCACCGGCCACCGCCAACCCAACGCGAGGCGGAGAGTGTTCCCGGG
Organism: uncultured Actinomycetota bacterium; assembly: GCA_963737865.1. Classification (GTDB taxonomy): domain Bacteria; phylum Actinomycetota; class Actinomycetes; order Streptosporangiales; family Streptosporangiaceae; genus Chersky-822. The sequence continues at coordinate 60,207 of CAVTUG010000006.1, forward strand.
CGACTGTTATCGTCGGGGAGACGATTAATCGGTGGTAGCCTGGCAGCATGGGCGGGGCCGGGCAGGCGGGACGGGCCGGGCAGGGCGCGGGCTTTCCTCGGGCTGCCGTCACTGTTGACCTGGTCGTGCTCACGATCAGGGATGATGCGCTCGTGCTGGTCTGCGTTCGGCGCGGCATCCCGCCGTTCGCGGGCAAGCTCGCGCTGCCTGGCGGGTTCGTCAGGCCGGACGAGTCGCTGGCCGACGCGGCCGCGCGCGAGCTCCGCGAGGAGACCGGGCTCGCCGCCGACAGCCGTACGGCGGTGCATCTCGAGCAGCTCGCCAGCTATGGCGACCCGGGCCGGGACCCTAGATTCCGGGTGGTCACGGTCGCCTATCTCGCGCTGGCCCCCAGCTTGCCTGCTCCGGTGGCGGGCAGCGACGCGGCCGATGCGGCCTGGCTGTCCGCCGATCAGCTGCTGGCAGGACCGGCGGACGAGCTGGCGTTCGACCACCACGCGATTCTGCTCGACGGGGTGGAACGAGCCAGGGCCAAGCTCGAGTACTCACCGCTCGCGACCGCGTTCTGCCCGCCTGTCTTTACCGTCGGCCAGCTGCGGCGGGTCTACGAGATCGTCTGGGGCACCAGCCTGGACCCCCGCAACTTCCACCGGAAGGTCACCGGCACGCCCGGATTCCTCGTGCCAGCCGGAGGCACCACCACCGGCGAACGAGGCCGTCCCGCCCAGCTCTACCGCAAGGGCGACGTGGTCGCGCTGCACCCGCCGCTGCTGCGCACCAGCCCGGGCTAGCCGCTAGCCGCTAGCCGTCGCAGAGCGCGAGCAGCTTGGTGATGGTGTTCCAGTTCCTGGCGGTACCCGCTGCGACTGGGCTCGAGCGCTTCGTCAGCAGGACCTTGGCCAGCTCGCTGGTGCCGAAGCCGTCCGGGGTGTGGACGTAGAGCGTCCGGCCGATGAGCGTCGCCTCGTCCCTGCTGCCCTGCTCCTGCTGCGCAGCGACCTGCTCGCTGATCCACTGGCTCGCGCCTTCAGCAGGCTCGGCAGTGAAGAACACGCCGTGCACGTACCTCAGCTCGGGCTCGCCGGGATACGGATTGCGGCTGATCACCTCGGCGAACTCGGCCCTGGAGAGCACGACGACCGACGAGCGGAGCCCGAACTTCTCGGCGATCGCCCCGTGCAGCTCGTCAGCGAGCGCAGTCGCGCCGGCCTCCGCACCGGCCGGGGTGAAGAGGATGTTGCCCGTCTGGATGTAGGTCTTGACCTCGTCGTAGCCCAGCGAGGCGACCAGGGCGCGGAGGTCGGCCATGGGCAGCTTGCCGCCACCCCCTACATTGATGCCCCTTAGCAGGGCAACATGGGTCGGCATGAGCCCATCTTGCCAGCCTCCGCCGGCCGAGGGCGTCTATGCGCTGCTGATCGACGGGACGACCGTGCTGATCAGGCAGGCCCGGCCAGGCGACTCGGCGGCCGTGCGGGACATGCACGCGTCGATGTCGCCCGACAACGTCTACCTGCGGTTCTTCAGCGTCAGCAAGCTGTCGGCCGCCAGGGAGGCGCGGCGGGTCACCCGGCCGGCCGGGCCCGACCACGTCGCGCTGCTCGCCTGGCTGGGTGACCGCCTGGTCGGCGTCGCCAGCTACGAGCAGAGCCAGCCGGGCCACCCGGGCGGAGAACCGGGCGGGGAGCCGGGCGCCGCCGAGATCGCGTTCGCGGTCAGCGACGACATGCACGGGCGCGGGGTCGCGACCCTCCTGCTCGATCATCTGGTCTCGGCGGCCAGGCTGCGCGGCGTGCGCGCCTTCACCGCGCAGACGCTGACCCGCAACGAGGCCATGCTCGGGGTCTTCGCCGCCGTCGGGCTGCAGGCCAGGAGGCGGGTCTCGCAGGGGATCGCGGAGATCACGTTCCCGCTGCCGGCCGAGGATGCCAGCAGGCAGCTGCAGGAGTACCTGGACTCCGTCGCGGTGCGGGAGAGCCTGGCCGACGTGGCGAGCCTGCGCCCGCTGCTGGCGCCCGGCTCGGTGGCGGTGATCGGCGCGAGCCGGGATCCGGCCAAGATCGGGCACGCCATCGTGCGGAACATTCTCGCCGCCGGATTCGGCGGCCGCGTCTATCCGGTCAACCCCGGCGCCACCTCGGTCGCCGGCCTCGCGGCGGCGCGCTCGCCGGCCGACCTGCCCGAGCCGCCCGACCTGGCCGTCATCGCGCTGCCGGCCGCACGCGTCGTCGATGCCGCCAGAGACTGCGGCCGGGCCGGAACGCGGGCGCTCGTGGTCCTGTCGGCCGGAATCGAGTCTGGCGTCGGCGCCGAACTGCTGGCCGTGTGCCGCCAGTACGGCATGCGGCTCGTCGGACCGAACTGCTTCGGAATCGCCGTGCCCGGAATCGGCCTGAACGCGACATTTGCCGGCGCCAGTCCGCCACCCGGCTCGGCGGGGCTGGTGGTCCAGTCGGGCGGCATCGGCATCGCCCTGCTCGAGCACCTGTCCAGGCTCGGCATCGGCGTCTCGTCGTTCGCCTCGACCGGCGACAAGTACGACGTGTCGAGCAACGACCTGCTGACGTGGTGGGAGCAAGACGAGACCACCAGGCTGGCCGTGCTCTACGTCGAGTCGTTCGGCAGTCCGCGACGATTCGCCAAAACAGCAAGACGAGTAGGCAGGAAATTTCCTCTCCTCACGGTCATCGCAGGCCGCTCAGCCGCCGGCCAGCGAGCTGCTGCCGCGCACACCGTGGCCGCCGCCAGTCACGCGCCCGTGGGCGAGACGACGACGGTGACCCAGCAAGCCCTGTTCGGCCAGGCCGGGGTGATCGCGACGACGAGCCTCGGCGAACTGATCGACGCGGCGGCGCTGCTCGCCGCGCAGCCGCTGCCGCGCGGCAACCGGGTCGCCATCGTGTCCAATGCCGGCGGGCCGGCGTGCTCGCCGCCGATGCCTGCGGCGACAACGGCCTGGCGGTGGCCGCGCTCGCGGAGCCGGTCAGGCAGCGACTGCGAGAGCTGCTGCCTGGTGGTGCCGTGCCCGACGGTCCGGTCGACACGACAGCGGCGGTGAGCCGGGCCGCGTTCGGGTCGTGCCTGGCGGTCGTGGCGCAGGACGACGGCGTCGACGCGGTCATGGCGATCACCGTCCGCACGGCGCTCGGTGACCTGGGTCCGGCCGTCGCCGAGGCTCAGGTGACCAAGCCGCTCGTGGCGGTCATGCTAGATCAGCAGGAGTCGGTGCGGCTGCTGCACCGGACCGCCGGGCCCGATGCGGGCCAGCCCGTCCCCGCGTACCTGTATCCCGAGAGCGCCGCGCGGGCGCTCGGCCACGCCGCGAGGTACGGCGCCTGGCGGGCCGCGAGTCCGGGCCAGCTGCCCGAGCTCGACCGCATCGACCGCGACGCCGCTCGCGAGCTGGCCGCGAGGTTCCTCACCGGGCAGCGGCTTGGCGGCTGGCTGCCCGACGCCCTGGCCGGGGAACTTCTGCGCCACTACGGCATCAGCCTGGCCAGGCCCAGTCCGTCCGACGGCGCGGCCGACGCGGCTGTCGAGCTGGTCGTCGCCATCCGGCACGAGCCGGTCTTCGGCCCGCTGGTGCTGCTCGGCCACGGCAAAGACCTGGCCGACGCGGCTGGCGACGAGATCGCCAGGCTCACCCCGCTCACCGACGTCGACGCCGAGCAGCTGATCCGGGGAACCCGGGCGGCCCCGCTGCTGCTCGGCGAGCGCGGCGCGGCCCCGGCCGACACCGCCGCGCTGGCCGACCTTCTGCTGCGGATCGCCAGGCTCGCCGACGACGTCGCCGAGATCGCCGAGCTGGAGCTGAGTCCGGTGCGCACCGACCCCACAGGCGTCTATCCGGCCGCCGTCCGAGTCCGGCTCGTCCCCACCGAGCCGCAGGACCCGTTCCTGCGCCGCTTGCGCTAGCGGTCAGCCGACCGGACCGCCACGAGCCCTGCGCCTGACCTCCATCTGCCCGCGACGACCGGCCGGTAACGTTCGCTGATTACCCGACGGGCCGATCGAAGGAGGCCAGATGGCCAGAGTCATGCTTGACTGCCGGAAGATGCCCAGCGAGAGCAACTGCTCGCTCACCATTGCGGGCACCGAAACCGAAGTCATCGACGCCGCAGCCGACCACGCCGTAGCCAGGCACAGTCACGAGGACAACCCGGCGCTGCGCGAGATGCTCAGGTCAGGTCTCGAGGTGGCCGAGCCGTCGATGGCGTAGCGAAAAGTGCGTCCCCGCCGGGTGGCAGCAGCCACCGCGCCACCCGGCCGGGACCCCGGGTTATCCGGCCGGCCTGCTAGCTGACGGGACGGCCGAACGGCACCACGATCTCGACGCCGATGATGTTCGTCGCGGCCCGCAGCACCCACGTGACGTGCCTGGTGCCCGGGTTGAACCAGGCCAGCGAGCCGCCGCCGCCGCAGCCGTTGTTGGGCCTGACCAGCAGGCTGGAGCCCTCACCGGTGATGATCTGGTCACTGGCCAGCGTGCTGCCCGGCAGCTTGACCTGCTGACCCGACAGCCTGGCGATGAACTCGACCGCGCACGGGCCGAGCGCCTGGGTGTAGGTACCGCTCGAGATCTTCCAGGCGTCGATGTCACCGAGGTCGCCGTGCTTGCCGTTGCGCTGCGGGGTCAGCGCCGTCACCTTGCCGCCGTTCGCCGGGAAAAGCCAGAGCCTCGGCGCCGCGGGAGCGTGCCTGGCGTTGCACACGGTCAGGATCGTCGTGCTGTTCCACCAGCGGATCGGCACGCAGAAGGCGTTGCCAGCGGCCGGCGGCAGCTTCTTGATCACGCCCCCGGTGTTGGACAGGACCTGAAGGCCGGTGTCAGTGCCGACGATCACCTCGGTGCCGTCCGGGGACTCGATCGGCAGGAATCCTTTCTTGGCCAGCGTGGCCTGCAGCACGCCCTGCAGGTTGTACCGGGCCACGCCGAGCCCGCCCGGGGCGCTCGCCAGGAGGTTCTCGCCGTGCGGCCTGGTGTAGCCGAGCACCTGGATGCCCGACCTGTTGCTCAGGCTGAAGTGGTTGACGACCTTGCCCGTCTTGACATTGACCTGCTCGTACTTGCCGTTGCTCGTACCGAGCAAGACCCGCTGGCCGTCGCCGGACCAGTCGATCAGGTTCCAGGCATTCAGCCCTGCGCCCGCCGGGACTTTATAGAAGGCGGTCTTCTTGCCTTGCGGGCTGACCAGATACAGCGTGGTCGCGCCTTTCCTCACCGGCTTGGTCTGCGGTACCGAAGCCGTCGAATACTCGGCAATAGCCCAGCCAAGACCAGCCTGACTAAAGGGAACCTGGACCCGGGCTGCCGCGTTCACCTTGTGGGCCGCCGGCGCCGCGAGCGCCGCGCCCGTAAAACTTCCCGCAGCCGTCAGCGCTGCCGCCACCAGGGCGCTGCCCTGGAGTGCGGGCCTGATCCGCGTGATGCGAGGTGACATGTGAGGCCTTTCTTAGAGCTTTGACCACCTGGACTAGCGTTTCCTAAGACTCGCCTTCGTCATAGGTGGTTGCGCCACTATTACATTGTTTGGGTCGGTGTCGTTGGTCAGTGTCCTTGGAGGCGGAACCTCCGGTGGAATCAGAAGATTCGAGGCCGTTGCTTCACCGGTCGCGCCCTGACGGCTGGCTGACTGCCAGAGATCGGGTGTATTCACTGCTCGAAGCCGTCGTCGCGGTGAGCTCGAGCCTCGAACTCGAGGTACTGCTGCACGGCATCATCGACACCGCCGTCGCCCTCGTCGACGCCAGCTACGGCGTGATCGGCCTGGTCGGCGACGGCGGCAAGCTCGCCGAGTTCATCCCGGTCAGCATGGCGACCCGCGCCGACGGCCCGCAGCAGGAGCCGGTGCCGTTCTCGGGCGGGCCTGCGCTGATGCGCTCCTTCCTTGGCGTGCCGATCAGGATCCGGGGCGAGGTCTACGGCAACCTCTACCTGAGCGGCAAGCTGGGCGGCGGCTCGTTCGACACCGAGGACGAAGCGGCGCTGATCGCGTTCGCGGCGGCCGCCGGGGTCGCGATCGAGAACGCCCGGCTCTACGAGGAGGCCAGGCGCCAGCAGCGGTGGCTCAGCGCGACGGCCGAGGTGACCAGGCATCTGCTGTCCGGGGCCGAGCCGAGCGACGCGATCGCGCTGATCACCGAGAAGGCCCTGGACATCACCGGCGCCGACCTGGTGATGGTCACGCTGCCGATGGACGACGGCCAGCACCAGCGGATCGAGCACGCGGTCGGCGACGGCGCCCAGGAACTGCTCGGGCTGATCGTGCCGATGCAGGACGCGGTGACCGCGCTCGTCGTCGGCACGGCTGACCGGCTGACGATTCCCGACTACAACGGCCAGGAGCAGCCGGAAGGGCGGCTGCGGCTCGGGCCGATGGTCGTCGTGCCGCTCGGCCGGCCAGGCCACGTCGAAGGGGTGCTGTCGGCTGGCCGCAGGCACGGCTCGCCTCCGCTGCCGCAGGCCGCCGCCGACCTGCTGGCGACCTTCGCCGCCCAGGCGACGATCGCGCTCGAACTGGCCGAGCACCGCAGGCAGGCCGAGCAGATGGCCGTCTACGAGGACCGCGACCGCATCGCCAGGGATCTGCATGACCTGGTCATCCAGCGCCTGTACGCGACTGGCATGTCGCTGCAGCGGGCCATGCCGACAATCGGCAAGGCCGAGGTAGCCGATCGGGTCAGCGGCGCCGTGGACGCGCTCGATGACACGATCAGGGAGATCCGGTCGGCGATCTTCGCCCTGCACACCCACTCCGATGCGAAGCAGGCGAGCTTGCGCGCCCGGATCGTCTGCACCGCCCAGGAGATGGCACCCGCCTTAGGCTTCGCGCCGTCAGTGCGGCTCGACGGCTCGCTCGACACCGCGGTGCCCGCGGAGGTCGCCGAGCACCTGCTCACCGCGATCCGGGAGGCCCTGGCGAACGTGGCCAGGCACGCGTGCGCGAGCCGGGTCGACCTCAGCGTCGTCGTCACCAGCCACGTGCTGCTGACCGTGACCGACAACGGCATCGGCATCGGCGGCGAGGGCGACGGCCGGCACAGCGGCCTTGGCAACCTCGAGGACAGGGCAGCCGAGCTTGGCGGGACGCTCGTGGTCGGTCCGGGCGGCGCCGGGGGCACGACGCTGACGTGGCAGGTCCCGGTCAGCCAGCAGCCGCGTGCCGCAGCACGCCGAATCTCAGCACTAGCTGCGGAACCGCACCACCCGCCAGCTCAGCGGAGATGAAGTCGCGCAGCTGGCTGAACTCCAGCGATCTCGCGCTGACCGCGACCTGAACGCCCTGAGATCCGGCGACCAGGAGTATCCGCTGCAGCGCCTGGCCTGACCGGACCCAGTCCGCCTTGTCGTCCGAGCCCGTAGTGAGGACGGCGACGATCCCGGCCGAGCGGGACTCGACGCCGTAGTCCTGCCCGGCGGGCGCACCCCAGGTCGCACCTTCGGCCGCCCTGCTGCTGTCCAGCCGGAACGCGCTGTCGGCGGCGGTCATCAGCGCCAGCAGCGTCGCACGGTGCTCGTCGGCGGCCATGATCCGCAGGCTGGCGTGCTCTCGGTTCGCCTCTTCCGACAGTCGCGACATCATCCCGACGGGCAGGCGGTCAGTGTCGAACCCGCCCCGGTGCGGACGTCGCAGCGGGATCTGCGCGAAGAGCGCCCGCTCGTAGTCACCTGGCGGCTTGCGGGCACCCGCCCAGCCGATCCTGGCGATCAGGTTGGGCACCCCTGGCTCCGGCAGCACGCTCGCGTCCGGCAGGAGGCCCAGGTAGCGCATCGCGACCCTGGCCGTGAAGACAGCCGCGCCGCAGCTGATGGTCAGCTCCCTGGCCACCGGATCGGCGACTGGCAGCTTGCGCTCGACGTCCGCGCGAACGCACACGTCGGTGTCGGTGGCGCTGAACCACCACGGCGCGGTGTTCGAGACCGATGGCGCAGCCGCCGCCGCCTCGGCGACAAATCTGGCGATCTCGTCCGGCGAGTCGGCCGAATCGGCCGCCTGCGACAAGCCGCCTGGTGGCGCGGATGACACGTTCATGGGCCAATCCTGTCAGGCCAGCGATCGGACCGGCACCCACAGCCGCCTGCGGCGCAATCCGTAGCCCTGGGCGCGCCCCCGCAGCACCCAGAGCTACGAACGCCCTGGCTAATGCCGCAAATGTTCGCTACCGAGGCAACCAGCACCCCGCTGGCGCTCTCCCCGGGAGCGAACACGGGCCAAGTTACACTAAGTCCCTGACCGATTACAAACAGCAGGATCCGCCGGCGGGTCGAGCCGCACCCCGCGCACCCCGCGCACCCCGCGCACCCCGCGCACCCCGCGCACCCCGCGCACCCCGCGCACCCCGCGCACCCCGCGCACCCCGCGCACCCCGCGCACCCCGCGCACCCCGCGCACCCCGCGCACCCCGCGCACCCCGCGCACCCCGCGCACCCCGCGCACCCCGCGCACCCCGCGCACCCCGCAACAGCAGCATGACCCTACTTGCTGTCGTTGGGCGGACTGTTTCAACCGCACCATGGTCCTACTTACTGCTGTCCCAACGACAGTAAGTAGGACCATGGTGCTGTCGCAGAACGGGCCGGAACAGCAGCAGGGAGGTACATACTGCTGTTCCCGCCACCGCCTGCCCTGCCGCTCGTTGCCGCGACGGCCGACGGCCAGCGGCGGGCGGGCGGCGGGCGGGCGGCGGCGGCGGGCGGGCGGGCGGAGCGCTCCTCCGGGAGGTTCCCGCGCCACGTTCCTGGCGCGGGAACCTGGGTTATGCCGGTTCCTGACGCGCTGGCTGTGCGCGACCGGTTACGCCGGATGCCTTGGTGTCGCGCAGCGAGAACCGGCGCGCCTGGGCGTCAGCTAGCCGATACCGTGACGGATGAGACGCCGGTGCCGGAGCGATAGGTGCCGTCTACGACCCGGTTGAACGCGGCGTAGATATCGTTGTTGACCGTGCCCTCCGAATCAGATTCGCCGTTGAGTGCATAAAGCGCGCTGCTGGTGGCGCAGGTGAATGTCCCGAAATTCCAGCAAAGCTTTTGATCGGAGACCTCGAAGCTGGCGGTCGAGCCGTTGCCGAGCCCGGTAGTGGGCACCGTAAGCAGCGGGGCGGTGACCGTGCCGTCGTGGCCGAAAGCGCTCAGGACCGTGCCGTCTACCTGGGTCTCGGCGTCGTTGCTCTGCGTTCCGCTGTCGCCGCCGCCGCCGTTGTCAGTTGACGAGTCACCGATATCGACATTGAAGCCAGTGGGGACTGCGTTGTAGGTCACTGAGATATGCGCGGTATTGCCCGTCGCAACGGTCAGTTTCACCAGCAGCTGGCCGCTGGACAGGGCCAGGATGCTGACGCCCGGGACTCCGGTGCAGTTGTTGGTTCCTGCGACGAGGTTGATGGTGCACGAGCTGGGCAGGGCCGGCACAGCCGTGCGCGCCTGTGCCACTGGCGCCAGCAGCAGCGCTCCGACGGCTAACGCGCTGGCTAAGACTATCCCAGCGCGGAGGGACGATAGACGTTTCATAACGCCACCTTTCGGTTCTGCGGTAGCCAGGTCTTGATGCGTTATAACGCGTGGCCCGGCAATGCGGAAACAACTCTTCCGTGGGCCGTATTCTAGATTGAAAATTCCCGGCACACCATATGCCGATGCGTTACGCCAAAGCGGACGCGACGGTTTGGGTTGTTATATCGCAAAATGCGCGCGGCTGCATATTCGCCGAGAACTTCGGCGCGCGCGGAGTCGATCCGGATACAAACCTTTGCACCGGCGCAGCGCCATTGGCTGTTTGCACCGCGCAGCGCCATTGGCTGACAGCAGCACAGCCTTGTTCTGCTGCTGTTGCGACGCGGATTCTGGCCGGCGACTCAGCCGTCGATATTAGGGGTGACCAAGCCTGCGCTGACCGGGATTGCTGTCGCGGCGCTGCGGCTGCTGGCTCCCTTGAACCAGGTGGTCTTGAACTTAGCCGCGCCACAGCCGGCGGTGAATTCGACCACGTAGAGCCGGGGTGCCAGGTTATTGAGCTGGTAGCTGCCATTCGCGCCGGTGACGGCCACGACCGGGGTCGCTCGCGGGCTCGCGGAGGGGAACGCCAGCACGCAGATGCCGGCGACCGGCGACCCCGCGACCTTGACGGTGCCCGCCAGACCGCCGTCTGCGGGCAAGGTCGCGTCTATTCCGCTCGTGGTGACTCCGGATGACACGGTGACCGGCGACGTCAGCGTCTTCTTGATCAGGCCGCCGGGGCCGAACAGGCACTCGGAGCTGATGTCGATCCGGTACTTTCCTGGCGCGAGCGCGAGGACCTTGTAGTTGCCGTTCGCGCCGGTGAAGCCGAGGTTGCTCGCTCCGTCGCCGGTTTCCGGGGTCGCGACGACGCACAGCCCCCCGACCGGGACGGCCGGGCTGCCGCCCCGCACCGTGCCAGCGATGATGCCCTGCACCGGGAGGGTCACGTTCACGCCCTTGACGGGCGCCGACCGCACCGTGACGTGCGGCCTGGTCACGGCCGCGAGCACGCTCCGGCCCTCGCACGGGGTGGCCACCAGGCTGTAGGTGGCCGGCGCGAGGTGCGGGACGGCGTACTGACCGGTTTTGCCGCTGAGGCCCACTCCCACCAGGTTGCCGGACGAGTCGAGGGCCAGGACGCAGACGCGCGGGCCCAGGGTGCCGCCACCGGTCTTGGTGATCGTGCCGGACACGGTCGAGCCGGCCGACATCTTCTCGTCGATCCCGGACCTGGTGTGACCGCCCCGGACCGTGACCGCCTGGGCCGATGCCTGGCTGCCTGCCTGCTTGTACCAGGCGGGGGCGTAGTTCTGGGCCTCGCAGGAGGTGAACTCGACGTCGTACTTACCGGGCGCGAGGTCGGGGAGCTGGTAGCTGCCGTGCTTGTTGCTCGCGCCCGGGAGCGAGTCGCCGTCGATGAAATCAAGGTCTGGAGCCTGCCCCGACAGGCCAACCGCCGTCGCGCACACGTCCCGGGCGGCCTTGCCAGCCGGAGTCGTCACGACGCCGGTGATCGTCCCGGCCGGCGCCAGCCTGGCGTCGATGCCGCGCACGGTGCCGGTCCCCACCGAGATGGCCGCCGGATGCCCGCCGCCTTGCGGTGAGTACCACTGCGGCGCGACCGCCGATGGCTTCGACCCGCAGCCGGTGCTGAAGCTGACGGTGTACGCGCCTGGCAGCAGGTCGCTGATCCGGTACTGGCCCGCTCGGTTGCTTCCGCCAGGACCATCGACCTCCGCCACGAGGAACAAGCCGGTGCTAGTGAACTCCGACAGGTCGGCGACCTGATTGACCTCGACGCAGATACCGCCGAGCGGATGGCCCGCTGAGTCGGTCACCCGGCCGGTGATGATGCCGCCGCGAGGCATGCTCGCGTCGATCCCGGTCACCTTCTCCCCCGCCGCCACCGGCAGCACCGTGGCCGCGAACTCACTGACCTGGTTGTCGTAGCTGACGGACGCGAAGCTGCCCTTGTTACCGCAGCCAGCGCTGAAGCTCACCGTGTACTTGCCGGCCTGCAAGCCTTCGAGGACATAGCTGCCGTCGGCCCGGCTGATCGTGAAGTCGCCGAAGTCGCCGAGGTCGTTGCCCGATGTGCCGTCGGCCTCGACGCAGATCCCGGCGACCGGCGAGTGCGCGGCGCCGGTCGTCACCGTCCCGGTGATCTCGCCGCCCAGCGGCAGCACGCCGTCGATGCCGCGAGTCGTCTTCCCGTCGGTCACCGCCACGTCCCTGGGGAAGGAGCTGCCCGCGAAATTGCCCTTGCTGCCGCAGCCGGGCTCGAAGTCGACCTCGTACCGGCCAGTGCCAAGGCCCTTGACGACGTACTTGCCGCCCGCGCCGGTCCTGGCATGCTGGAACACGCTTGCCATCGGCCCGGTCCCCTCGACCTGCACGCAGACTCCGGGCAGCCCGGCCGCGCTCTTGCTGCCGCCCTTGACGACCCCGCTCAGGGCCGCGCCCGGGCCGAGCCTGGCGTCGATACCGGTGAAATGGCTCCCCTTGCGCAGCAAGAGCTTCGTCGCCTTGCTGCCCTTGGCGGCGAACCGCCACCATTGCGGCGCGAAGTTACCCTTATTGCCGCAGCCGCTGGTGAACTGCACGATGCCGCGCCCGGTGCCGATGAATCCGCCAAAGCTGTACGCGCCATTGCGGGTCGGGGTCACGGCCGTCGTGCCACTCGCGCTCGAACCGCTCACGTGGCTCGTGCTCACCGTCACGCAGATGCCGGACAGGCGCTTGCCCTTGCTGGTGGTGACGACCCCTGAAATGACCGGCTTCCTGGCCGCGCTGTCCCGGTTGCTCGCGCGCTCCTGGGTCCGGCTCGCCGCGACCCAGCCCGCCTGCGTGGCTGGCCGCAGCGTGACCGGGGCGAGCGCCGTCGGCCTCCCCGCCGCGACGATGACCGGCACGGCGTGCCTGGCCACGACCGCACCGCCGTACCACTGGCTGGCGTAGCGATCCGGGTGACCACACGCCTGGTAGCGCACGGTATAGCGACCTGGGAGCAGCCCGCCGACGACGTACCGGCCGCCAGCGACGGACACCGCCGAGTCCATCGCCGTGTTCCCGGCGGCCGTCTGCCCGAGCGCAGACACGCAGATTCCGCCCAGGCCGGCGCCGGTCACGGACCGGACGATTCCCTGTAGCTCACCTCGGGCCTGGGTGACGCCGCGTACCGGCGCCTGCGGGTGCGAACCGGCAGCTCGCACGCCGGCCTGGGCCGCACTCGGCAGCCAAAGTGCACCAATTACAGCAAATGCGCAGGTCAGGGCGACGGGGCGAACCCGTGAGAGGCGTAGAGTCACGAGCCAAAAGCGTACCGGCTTTACAAGTATTTGAGTCGATATCGCGGTACTGACTCAGAAAACTCCGTGCTAGCACAGAAAACTCAGACAGATCCCAGGAAAGTCAATGCAAATCCTGGATCTTGACTCAGCGTGCCAATCGTAACCTTGCGGTGCTTCGCCGGGTGGCGGGACGCGACCCGGCGGACACCTTCAGCAGTTCACCTTCAGCAGTTCACCTTCAGAAGAGCGAGGATCACGAAAATGATCAGACGTCAGATGACGCGGTTCGCCATCGCGGCGGCCGCGGCTGGCACGATCTGCGCGCTCGGCGCAGGCGCCGCGCTCGCCGCGCCGAGCTCGTCATGGTCAGGCCCGCAGGGCCCGATCCCCGGCGCCATCACGAACAGCTCGCCGTCGGTGAGCTCGGTCGCGTTCCCGGCCCCGGTCGGCAGCGGAACGATCGTGGCGTGGCGCACCCGAGGCACCACGGGTCACATCAAGTTCCGGTTCAAGACCGCGACCTTCAACAAGGGCCGCTGGTCCAAGGTCGGCGAGGTTCCCGGCGCGCTCACCAACGTGTCGCCGGTCGTCCGCTCCTACACCGACGCGCTCGGCCGCCCGGCCGTCGCCGTCTTCTGGACCGGGCACCTGGACCACCACATCTGGTGGATCACCGGCGAGACCAAGGCCGACGGCTCGATCAACTGGACGACGGCCGCGTTCCTGCCGAAGAACGTGGACTTCGACAACACCACCGCGGCCCCGACCGCCCTGTTCACCAACAAGGCTTTCCTGGTCGTGCTGTCGTGGCGCGGCCCGGCGAACCACATCCGCTTCGCCACTGGTCAGCCCACTGGCCGCAGCTTCACGTGGTCGAACTCCAGGATCATCCCTGGCGCCCCGGTCACCTCGAACTGCAAGGACGCTCCCTGCACCGGCAACACTCCGGCCCTGGCCGAGCAGCAGACCAGCACCTCAAGCGGCACGGTCTACTTCTTCTGGCGGCAGCTCGGCACCAAGGCCGTCCTGTACAGCACCACGCCTGACACCTTCGCCGGCCTGACCGGCAAGCCGGTCTTCACCGGCCCGACCCAGGTTCCCGGTGCCGCGACCATCCTGGCCCCGGCCGCCTCGGACGCCACCACCAACGGCTTCGGCCCGCTGCTGCTGGCCTACAAGGTCGTCTTCAACACCAACGTCAAGTTCCTGACCTTCGACAGCGGGGTCTGGAGCGCCGCCGCCCGGGTCCCGACCACCCACACCACGGTCGCCCCCGCCCTGTTCCAGAACAAGCTCGGGACGACCACCCCGGGCACCGACGGCAACATCATCCTGCACACCTTCACCCCCTGAGTTAGGGTTCACCCCCTGAATTAAGTAAGGCACGCACCGGACCCGGATCGCGGTCAGACTGGACTTCGTGAGCCAGCGAATCAGGACCGCGATCCGGGTCCGCGGCATTGTGCAGGGCGTCGGATTCCGGCCCTTCGTCTATTCGATCGCCACCGAACTCGCCCTTTCCGGGCACGTCGGCAATGACGCCCAGGGCGTTTTCGCCGAGGTCGAAGGCCCGCCAGAGACGGTGGAGAAATTCCTCGCCGCACTGCGCGCCGGCGCGCCACCGCTGGCCAGCATCGACAGCATCGAAATCCGGCCGCTACCGCCCCAGGACAATGACGGCAGCCCGTTCACGATCGTCAGCAGCACCCGAGGCGGCGAGCGCAGCACCCTGATCTCCGCCGACACCGCGACCTGCGCCGACTGCCTGTCAGAACTCGCCGATCCGACCGACCGCCGCTACCGCTATCCCTTTATCAACTGCGTGAACTGCGGTCCGAGGTTCACGATCGTCCGCGACCTCCCCTACGACCGGCCGCAGACGACGATGGCCTCGTTCGAGCTATGCCAGGACTGCGCGGCCGAATACCACGACCCGGCCAATCGCCGATTCCACGCGCAGCCCGTGTGCTGTGCCGGCTGCGGGCCTGCGCTGGCTCTGCTGTACCCCGATAGCCCGTACTCCGATAGCAGAGCGGTTCGGGCGGCTGACCCGCTGGAAGCCACGGCCGGCTTGCTCAGCCAGGGCCTGGTCGTCGCCATCAAGGGCCTCGGCGGCTATCACCTCGCGGTCGACGCGACCAGCCAGGACGCGGCCGCCGCCCTGCGCGCCCGCAAGCACCGCGAAGACAAGCCCTTCGCGGTCATGGCGGCCGACCTCGCGCAGGCCAGCGACTTGTGCGACCTCGACCCGGTTGCCGAGCAGCTCCTGACCAGCCGCCGCCGGCCCGTCGTCCTGGCCCCGCGTCGACCCGGCAGTGCCATCGCCGACGCCGTCGCCCCGGGCAGCCGCGAGCTCGGCGTCATGCTCCCCTACACCCCGCTGCACCACCTGCTGCTGCGAGCGATGTCCGGCCCGATCGTGCTCACCAGCGGCAACGTCTCCGACGAGCCGATCGCCTACACCGACGCCGACGCGCTCGACCGGCTCGGGACAACCGCGCGGATCGCGGACGCGTTCCTGACGCACGACCGGGCGATTCACGTCAGGACGGATGATTCGGTCACGCGGTCCTTCCGGGGGCGGGCGACCGTCATCCGGCGGGCGCGCGGCTACGCCCCCGAGCCGCTAACCGTGACCACGCCGTTCCCCCGGCCGATCCTGGCCTGCGGCGCCGAGCTCAAGAACACCTTCTGCCTGGGCAAAGCCTCCCGTGCGGTGCTGTCGCCCCACCTCGGTGACCTGGAGAACGCGCAGACCCTGTGCTCCTATACCGAGGGCATCGAGCACTTCAGCCGGCTCTTCGACCTCGAACCCGAGCTGATCGCCCACGACCTGCACCCCGAGTACCTGTCGACCAAGTACGCCCTGGAGCGCTCAGGAAGAGAGAACCTCCCGGCCATCGCGGTCCAGCACCACCACGCCCACCTCGCATCCTGCCTGGCGGACAACGACTCGGCCTGGCCCGGTCATCGGGGTCACCTTCGACGGCACCGGTTACGGCACCGACGGCACGATCTGGGGCGGCGAATTCCTCGTCGGCGGCCTCGCCCACGTCCACCGCGCCGGCCACCTCGCGACCGTCCCGATGCCCGGCGGAGCCGCAGCGATCAGGCAGCCGTGGCGCATGGCCGCGGCGTATCTGCGCGACGAGACCGCCGGTCAGCTCGACGTCCGCGACCGTCACGAAGACCACTGGCGCCCGATCACCGACCTGGCGCGCAAGGGCATCAACTCCCCGCTTACCTCGAGCGCCGGTCGCCTCTTCGACGCCGTCGCCGCGATCCTGGGGGTGCGCGATCAGGTCAGCTACGAAGGCCAGGCCGCCGTCGAGCTCGAACAGCTCGCGGCGCCCGGGGAGAGCGGCGCCTATCCCGTCCGCGTCGACGAGACCGATCCGCTGGTCGTGCACGGTCTTGACCTGGTCAGCTCCGTGGTCGATGACCTCAGGAAAGGGACCGCCCCCGAGCTCATCTCCGCCCGCTTCCACAACTCGGTCGCCGAGCTGATCACCCGCTGCTGCCTGATCCTCCGCGACCGCACCGGCCTGCGGACGGTCGCGCTGTCCGGGGGCGTCTTCGCCAACCAGCGGCTGTCGCTCTCCGTCGTCGACCAGCTCGAAGCACGCGGCTTTGCCGTGCTGACGCACGCCCGGGTGCCGTGCAACGACGGCGGGATTAGCCTGGGTCAGGCGGTGATTGCCGCCGCCCGTGACCGGCAAGCCAGTCACACCAGTCACTGACGCCCGCGCCGCTGACCACCGAGATCGGCATCAGCTGCGCCGCCGGACTCACCCGCGCCACGTCGGCCGCGTACCGGGCGAGGTCGAAGTCCACGTAGGGCAGCAGATCGGTCTTGGTGACCAGCACCAGGTCGGCCTGCCGGAACATGTGCGGGTACTTCAGCGGCTTGTCGCCGCCTTCGGTCACCGACGCCAGCACGACCCGAGCCGACTCGCCCAGGTCGAACAGCGCCGGGCACACCAGGTTGCCCACGTTCTCCACGACCACCACGGACCCGGTCGCCGGGTCGAGTTCGGTGAGCGCCTTCGCGACCATCTCGGCGTCCAGGTGACAGCCGGTGCCGGTGTTGATCTGCACGACCTCGCAGCCAGCCGCGCGGATGCGGTTCGCGTCCAGGGCGGTCTCCTGATCGCCTTCGATCACGCTCACCTGAAGACGGCCAGTCAGCTCGGTCGCACTGCGTTCCAGCAAAGTGGTCTTGCCTGATCCCGGGGAGCTCATCAGGTTCAGCATCACGACCCCGCGCTCGGCGAGGGAGGCCCTGTTCTTCTCGGCCAGCGAGTCGTTCTTGGCGAGGATGTTCTGCTGGAGGACGACCGTGCGCGAGTCCTCGGTGTCGGTACAGCCGCAGGTTCCGCACATGTCAGGCCACCCGGACGGTCAGGATCCGGAGTTCGAGGCCCGACAGCACCTCGACGTCGGCGCTGCCGCACCCGCACAAGACGATCGGCCCGTCCGGTGCGAACTCGACTCCGCAGGTGCGGCACCGGCAGTTCGCGGGCGGCTCCACGATTTCCAGGCTCGCGCCGGCCAGGTTCGTCCCCTCGGTCACCAGGTCGAAGCAGAACCGCACCGAGTCCGCCACCACCCCCGACAGCGCGCCGATCTCCAGCCGGACGTTCGTGACCTTCGCGTCCGGCAGCCGCTCGGTGACAGCGTTCACCACGCCCTCCGTGATCGCCAGTTCATGCATTTTACTTTTTAACAAATCCTTGGCAGGGGGTCGCCCACCAGAAGGTCGACGATCCTCGTCCCGCCGAACGAGGTCTTCAGCTGCACGATGCTCGCAGGCTGCTCGGTGATCTGGCCGATGATCGACGCCTCCGTGCCCCTGGGGTGAGCCCGAAGCGCCGCCAGCGCCCGGTCGGCCACGGCGCCGTCGACGACGACCACCATCCGGCCTTCGCACGCGACGTACATGGGGTCGATGCCGAGCAGCTCGGCCGCGCCCCTGACCGGCTCGCGCACCGGAATGGCGTCCTCGTGGACGAGCACGCCGACGTTCGCGGCGACGGCGATCTCGTTCAGGATCGTCGCGACGCCGCCTCGGGTCGCGTCACGCAGCGCCCGGACGCCCGGGGTCGACCGCAGGAGCGTCTCGACCAGGGAGTTCAGCGGGGCGGTGTCGGATTCGACGTCGGCCTCGAGGTCGAGCTCGCCTCTGGCCAGCATGATCGTCACGCCATGGTCGCCGATCGGGCCGCTGACGAGCACCGCGTCGCCCGGCCTCGCATGCGCGACTCCGAGGTTGGCATCGGCCGGGATGAGGCCCACGCCGGCGGTGTTGATGTAGCAGCCGTCGGCCTTGCCGCGCTCGACGACCTTGGTGTCGCCCGTGACGATGTGCACCCCGGCCTGCCTGGCCGCCTCCGCCATCGACGCGACGATCCGGGTGAGATCCTCGACACCGAAGCCCTCTTCGAGGATGAACCCGGCCGTCAGGTACAGCGGCACCGCGCCGGTCATCGACAGGTCGTTGACGGTGCCGTTCACCGCGAGATCGCCGATGTTGCCGCCAGGGAAAAAGAGCGGCGAGACCACGTAAGAGTCAGTGGTGAGCGCGAGCCGCTGGTCGCCGACACTGAAGCTGGCGCCGTCTTCGAGCGGTTCGAGCAGCGGGTTGCGGAACGCCTCCAGGAAAACGGCCTCGATCAGCGACTGGGTCGCCTTGCCGCCCGCGCCGTGCGACATCGTGATCCGGTCTTCCCTGACCCGGGGCCGCGCCCGCCTGGTCCGCTCGATCCGTTCGAGCACCAGGTCCTCGCGGACGGTGCCTGGCGGCGGCTGGGTCATGTGCGGCTCGCCTCCTTGACCCTGGTGCGGCGCAGGCGACCGTAGTTGTAGTAGGCGGCGCAGGCGCCCTCGGGAGACACCATGCAGGTGCCGATCGGGGTCTCCGGGGTGCACGCGGTGCCGAAGACCTTGCATTCCCAGGGCTTGAGCACGCCTTTGAGTACCTCGCCGCATTGACAGGCTTTGGGATCGGCGACCCGCACGCCGGGCACGTTGAAGAGGAGTTCGGCGTCGAACGCGGCGTAAGCCGGGCTGACCGCCAGGGCCGACTGAGAGATGAATCCGAGCCCGCGCCATTCGAAGTAGGGTCGCAGCTCCATCGTCTGGCCGATCGCCCTGAGCGCGGTGACGTTGCCGTCCCACGGGACGACGCGGGAGTACTGGTTCTCGATCCTGGCCTCACCGCGCGCCAGTTGCAGCATCAGCATGTAGATGGACTGGAGGATGTCGAGCGGCTCGAAGCCAGCGACGACGACCGGCTTGGCCCAGTCGCGGGCGATGAACTCGTACGGCCGGCAGCCGATCACGGTAGACACGTGGCCTGGGCCGATGAAGCCGTCCAGGCGCAGGTCGGGTGACTCCAGGATCGCCTTGATGGCCGGGATGATCGTCACGTGGTTACAGAAGACCGAGAAGTTCGTGAGGCCGGCCGCTTCGGCCCGCATCAGCGTCATCGCGGTCGACGGAGCCGTGGTCTCGAAGCCGATCGCCATGAAGACGACCCGCTTGTCCGGATTGTTCTTCGCGACCTTGAGCGCGTCCAGCGGCGAGTACACCATCCTGATGTCGGTGCCGCGCGCCTTGGCGTCGAAGAACGAGCCGTTGCTGCCCGGCACCCGCATCATGTCGCCGAACGACGTCAGGATCACGTCCGGCTCGGCGGCGAGCGCCATCGCGTCGTCCACCCGGCCCATCGGGATCACGCACACCGGGCAGCCTGGCCCGTGCACCAGCGTGACCTGCTCGGGCAGGTAGTCCTCGAGCCCGTGCTTGTAGATCGTGTGCGTATGCCCGCCGCAGACTTCCATCAGCTTGTACTGCCGGCCTGGCTCGCACAGTTCGGTGATCTTCGCGGCCAGCGCCCTGGCCTTGTCCCCATCACGGAACTCGTCGACGAATCGCATCGCCTGGTCTCCCCTCGGTTACTCGATGCGTGACTCGGCGAGCGCGGCGAGCTCGTCGTCGTAGGCCTGGCCGATTCCCTCGAGGAACTCGAGCGCGGCCGCCGCTTCCCGCTCGTCGATCTTCGACAGCGCGAACCCGACGTGGATCAGCACCCACTCACCGACCTTCGGCAGGTCGTCGGCGAGCAGGCCGACGTTGATCACGCGGCGAACGCCGCTCACCTCGACTCTGGCCAGGTCAGGCTGGTCCGTGAGGAACTCGACCACCTCACCGGGTATCCCAAGGCACATCTCGCGGGTCCTTCCCTGCCGTTACTCGATTAGCTTCAGCACGAGCTTGATCGCCTCGTCGACCGCGGCCTGCACCGGCGGACTCAGCCCGATGCCGTAGTCCGTGCTTTCTGGCTCGCAGCCCACGATCAGTACCTGGGACACCTGTGCGCCCAGCGTCTCCAGCATCCGCAGGACCACGTCGGGCTGCATGCCGTGGCCGTCCAGGAACGGCATGTCGCTGCCCGAGGTACTCACGGACCGTTCCGGCTCGACTACATAGACGGTACCGGGCTCGCCGCCGCGCGGCATGGCATCGATCAGGATGGCCTTTTCGACCCCGTCGGCGAGGTCGTAGGCCAGGTGCATGCCACTGATGCCGTAATCGCCGACCGCGACTGTAGCGGGCAGGTCGAGCGTGGCCAGGCGCCTGGCCACCTCGACGCCAAACCCGTCGTCGCCCAGGAAGATGTTGCCGACGCCTGCGACGAGTACCGGTGCGCTCACGTGGCCGCCCTCTGGGCCTGGTACTCGGCCACGACCAGCTCCCACAGGACGTGGTAAATGGTCGTCTGCGCTTCCTGGATCCGGTGGATCGAGGAGGACGGCGCGACGAACAGATAGTCGAGGCTGGACAATTCCGCCATCTTGCCGCCGTCGTAGCCCGAGATGCCGATCGTCATCAGGCTCCGATGGCGGGCCTCGTCGAACGCCCTGAGCAGGTTCTCCGAGTTGCCGCTGGTCGACAGGCCGAGCGCGATGTCGGATGGCGTCCCGAAGGCAGCGATCTGCCGGGAAAAGACGACCTCCACGCCGATGTCGTTGGCCAGCGAGGTCAGCACGCTCACGTCGCCCGAGAGCCCTATCGCCGGGAGGGCATGGGTGCTCGCTTTTACCCGAGCCGTGCGTGCCCGAGCCGTGTTTGCCTGAGCCGTGTTTGCCTCGCCGGGCTCGCCCTGGGGATACAAGAAGAGCGAGGCGATCTCGGCGGCGTCGGTCGCGCTGCCGCCGTTGCCGAAGGTCAGCAGTCGCCCGCCTGCGACGAATCTGGCCGCCATGTCGGTGGCGCAAGCCGCGAGCAGGCCGCTGTTCCTGGTGCGGACCTCGGCCCGCAGGTCGATGATCTCGCGGGTCTTGGCGATCGTGGACTGCCGCGCCTGGGCAAGGACCTGGCCGGCGTCGGCCTGGTTCCCGTAAAGGAACGGATACAAGGACTCGACCGATCCCCGGGCCGAGCTTGCCGCCGATCCCCGGGCCGAGCCTGCTGCCGAGCCTGCTGCCGAGCTTGCTGCCGATGCCTGGGCCGAACCTGCTGACGATCTATCGGCCGAGCTTGCTGCCGACCTGTCAGCCGAGCTTGCTGCCGACCTGTCAGCCGAGCTTGCTGCCGACCTGTCGGCCGAGCTGGCCGCCGATCTGTCGGCCGAGCTTGCCGCCGATCCCCGGGCCGATCCGGGTGCCGAACCCTGCGCCGGGACGTGGGCCGGGCTATCCGTGGAGAGCGCCGGCCTCGGTACCCGGCTCATCCCGGCACCACCGCGATGGCCTCACCCGCGTGCACCAGCACCGTGTCGCCCACAGCCGCCGTCACGAAGGCGATACTGACTTCCTCGTCTCCCCCGTCAGGTGTGCTCACCAGCGCCAGATCGTCGTCGAGCAGGGCCACGACTGTCACCGGGACTGCGGTATCGGAGCAGGTCACGCAGACCTCACCGACGCAATCAGGCGCCTGCCGTACGTTGTCCCGGTTGCCCTTCATAAAGCGCCCACCCCCTGGCTAAGTACCGCAGGCTGTTCGAAGAAGACGTGCACGAGCTCCCAGAGCAGGTGGTAGATCGTGACGTGGATCTCCTTGATCACGCGCGGATCGGTCGATCCCGCGGTGAGTATGTGGTCGGCCACCGACCGGACCGAGGTCGCGTCGCTCGTCGTGCCGGTCAGCGCCACCGTCAGCAGGCCCGCGTCGCGCGCGGTTCGCAAGCCGGCCAGCACGCTGGGACACTGCCCGTCCGCGCTGATCCCGAACGCGATGTCGGCCGACGCGCCAAGCTGCCTGAGCTGGTACGCGAAGATCTCAGTCAGGCCCGCGCTGGCCGCGATCGCGGTCAGCGTCGCGATATCCGAGGTCAGAGAGATCGCCGGGAGGGCCCGCTTGCCCACTATGACCGGGTGCACGAACTCCACCGCCACGTGCTGCGCGTCGGTGCTCGCCGCACCCATTCCGAACACCAGCAGCTTGCCGCCACGGTGGAACCTGGCCGCCATCGCGAACGCCGCGTCCACCACGTCAGCCGCGCAGTCCACGAGGTCACCAGCCGGCGCGTCCCGGCGCCCAAAGGCAGCGATCGCAGCGTCCTCCGTACTGCCAACCCCCGTACTGCTAACCCCCGTGCCGCTAACCCCCGTACTGCTCGTGCCGCTAGTCCCCGTACCGCTTGTGCCGCTAATCCCCGTAGTGCTAATCCCCGTAGTGCTAATCCGCGTGGTGCTGGGGCTGGTGTTGCTTGTGCCCTTGATGCTCGTGCCAGTAGTCGCGGCCGGTTCCTTGGTCATAGCCACATCCTTGCCGAGCGGCTCGCTCGCCGGGCGCGGTTGGCAGAGCCAGGCACTTTTAACCGCCTGTCGACGGGACCGCTAGTCATCGTCATTAGCAGCAGTCAGGCCGGCAAGGTCGATATCGACGACAACTCCCACTGCATCGCTGACTTTCAGCGCACCGAGAAAGGCTTTGTAAGGCTTGATGCCGAATTCCGATTGACGTACCGATGCGGTCGCATGGTAGCTATCTGGCCCAGATTTAGCAACATGCAGGCGCATTGACCGGGAAATGCCTCCCAAGGTCAGTGTGCCCTGTATGAACCCGCCGCCATTCGAGCCCGCCTCGAAGCCCGAAGCGACGAAAGTAGCCTCGGGATGACGGTCGACACCGAGTGCTTTACGCGCGGTTACCGCTATTTCGCGCCGATCGCGATCAGTCAGCGGCTTTACTCCGCCTGTGCCCTCGCGTACCACGAGTGACGTCAGGTCCATCCGCGCCGCCAGAGCAGCAGCAGCACCGTCATTGGCGATATCCAGCGCGCCTGACCAGGTCGCTACTTCAATGGTCAGATCATGACCAACCTGGGCAGCCAGACCGTCGCGAGCGGTCAGCAAAGCCACTCTGCCCTGATCGGGGCCTAGCGCATAGCGACCGGGCTGCTCAACCATGAAAGCACGTTAGGACACATGTGGACGGTCGTCTAGTGAACTCACGAGACAGCCATGGCTACATCGAAACAGTGGAGCGACAAAAGCCAACAACGAGGTGCCGAATGGCCACGCCGGCCGCCAGCACGGCCCCCGCACGGCCCCCGCACGGCCGTCCGCACTGACCGCTACCCCTGCCGACCGGGTCGGCCCTACCTTCATCGCCCCGTCGTTGTGAGTTTGCCCGCGCCCCAGCACCATGGTTGTGAGTTAGCTGGGCCTCAAGCTGAGGTTGAAGGGGTGCCCGGCACCATCGCTGTGAGTTTGCTGGGCCTGGGGCCGGGGCCTGGGGCCGGGCCGCGAGCTGGGGCTGGGCCTCAGGCTGGAGCTGGGGGCTGGGCCTCAGGCTGGAGCTGGGGGCTGGGCCTCAGGCTGGGGCTGGGGCCGGTGCCTGGTCGGCTTGGGGATCGGCTGGCTGGTCGGTTTGGGTCCGGGGTGGGACTGGTCAGCCGCCGATGTCGAGCGGCAGCGATCCGAAGACTTCCTGGATCCTGCGCAGGTCGCGCATGCGCGGCTCGGTGGTGCCGCCTACCCAGCGGCTGATGGTCTTCACCGAGACGCCGAGCTGGCGGGCGGCCGCCTCCTGCGTCAGGTTCTGGGTGCGCAGGGCGCTGGACATCCATTCCGCGAACGTGGTCGGCTGACCAGGCCCGCCGATGCTCACCGGTCCCGACGGGGTCAGCGCGGCCGCCCTGGCGCTCGCGCTCTCGGGCGGCGAGTTGCGGGTGCTCGACAGACCGGGACTCGGCGACTGCAACCGGTCGATGAGCGGCGCGTCCGAGTGCAGCACGTCAACTTCGACATGCTCTGGGAAGATCCGGAACGCGACGTTGATCGAGCCGGTCGGTCCCGCCGCGTCCAGGAGGGCACGAAAGACCGTCTCGCCGACCTGCCTCGTGCCTTGCTCGGTCAGCGGCGACTCAGCGAGGCAATGCCGGACAAAGTTCCGGATATCGGGAATCGACGAAGGACGCGCAGGAAAGATCTGCGAGAGCACCACGACGGGTGCTACTTCAATCGGCTCGACCCCAGGCCCGTAACTGGGCTCAGTCACCGGTCACTCCCTCACCGTGCACCCGTCCAGCAAGGCCAGGTGTGTGCAAGGTTACGTGCACAGTCACCAAACTGGAAGACCAAGTGATGATCCGACGGCAGCGTGCTCCCAGATTACCTTTTTGCGACCTCAGTCGCCGGCAAGGGCGCGGAAATCCTCCAGCCCGCGCCGCCAGGACAGGCCGCCAATCCCGTACTGGAAGCGACGTCCGGGTCCGCAATGACCGGTTCGCGATAGCCAGGACCACAATGACCGGGTCCGCAATGGCCGGGCTCGCAATGGCGGGGCTCGCAATCGCCGGGTGCGCAATCGCCTAGCCGCACTGCGCGACAGACATTTCTGTCCGGTCAGATGTCGGCAGTGTCTTGTAGGCGACAGGTCGCGGGTTTAGCATGGGCGGCGTCTGCGTATCACTAAAGGCGAGGAACGCGTTGATCTCGGGCATGAGACCAAACCCGCAAAACATCACAGTCGCGGTACACGGGATAAATGTTACGCACCGCTTAGTCTTACCCAGCAGCGGCGACGGTTCGCCTCGCGGCGACGGCTCGCTTCGCTATGTGCATGCGGGATTCCCGAATCTTCGAAGTGAATGGTGCGTACGTTGAGCCCGATCGCGTCATAACATTTAGACGACTGCAAGCGAGGAGGTTGTTCGCTGTGGGAAGTGACACCGGGCTCACTGACACCGATCCTTTGGTCCACATCCTCTGGATGAACGGAGGGCTCAGCTGCGACGGGGATTCTGTGGCGCTTACCGCGGCCACGCAGCCGAGCATCGAGGAGATCGCACTAGGCGCATTGCCGGGTTTGCCGCGAATCGCCATGCACTGGCCACTTATCGACTTCGAATCCGGCCCCGAAACCGGTGCCGACAATTTCATCGAATGGTGGCATAAGGCCGACAGGGGAGAGCTTGATCCTTTCGTGCTCGTCGTCGAGGGATCCATCCCCAACGAGGCCATCAAGTCCGAGGGCTACTGGTGCGGATTCGGCAACAACCCCGCGACCGGGCAGCCGATGACGACCAGCGAGTGGCTCGACCGGCTCGCGCCCAAGGCGACCGTGATTCTCGCCGTCGGCACCTGCGCGACCTACGGCGGCATCCATGCCATGGCGGGCAACCCGACCGGCGCGATGGGCGTGCCCGACTACCTGGGCTGGGACTGGCGGTCCAAGGCCGGCCTGCCGATCGTCAACGTCCCCGGCTGCCCGATCCACCCCGACAACCTGTCCGAGACGATCCTGTACCTGCTGTACCAGGTCGCCGGCCAGGCGCCGATGATCCCGCTCGACGAGGCCCTGCGGCCTACCTGGCTGTTCGGGTCGACGGTCCACGAGGGCTGCGACCGCGCCGGGTACTACGAGCAGGGCGACTTCGCCACCGAGTACGGCTCGTCCAAGTGCCTGGTCAAGCTGGGCTGCTGGGGTCCGGTCGTGAAGTGCAACGTACCTAAGCGCGGGTGGATCAACGGCGTCGGCGGCTGCCCGAACGTCGGAGGCATCTGCATCGCCTGCACGATGCCTGGCTTCCCTGACAAGTTCATGCCGTTCATGGACGAGCCGCCGGGCTCGCGCGTGTCGACGGCCGCCAGCACCTTGTACGGAACGGTGATCAGGACACTGCGCGGCTTCACCACGAAGACGGCAGACGAAGAGCCGAAGTGGCGCAAGAAGGGCAACGAGCTGCTGACCGGCTATCAGAAGAGCTGGTAAGCGCCCCCGGGCCAGCCCGCACAAGCAAAGGAAGAGCGATGACAACGGCCGAAGACAGCGGCGTAGTCGAGATGGCCTGGGATCCCATTACGAGGATCGTAGGAAGTCTCGGGATCTACACGAAGATCGACTTCAAGCAGAAGCAAGTCATCGAGTGCCACAGCACCTCGTCCATCTTCCGCGGCTACAGCATCTTCATGAAGGGCAAGGACCCTCGGGACGCGCACTTCATCACGAGCCGGATCTGCGGTATCTGCGGTGACAACCACGCCACCTGCTCGGTCTACAACCAGAACATGGCCTACGGGGTTAAGCCGCCGCACCTCGGCGAGTGGATCATCAACCTGGGCGAGTCGGCCGAGTACATGTTCGACCACAACATCTTCCAGGAGAACCTGGTCGGCGTGGACTTCTGCGCCCGCATGGTCGGCGAGACCAACCCGGGCGTGCTCGAGCTGGCGAACCGGACGCAGGCGCCGCACGCGGGCGAGCACGGTTACAAGTACATCGGCGACATCATGCGGTCGCTGAACCCGCTCGAAGGGGAGTTCTACCGCGAGGCGCTCCAGGTCTCCCGGTCGACTCGGGAGATGTTCTGCCTGATGGAGGGTCGCCACGTGCATCCCTCCACCTTGTACCCGGGCGGCGTCGGCACGACGGCTACCGTGCAGCTGTTCACCGACTACCTGACCAGGCTCATGCGGTACGTCGAGTTCATGAAGCGGGTCGTGCCGATGCACGACGACCTCTTCGACTTCTTCTACGAGGCCCTGCCCGGCTACGAGGAAGTCGGCCGGCGCCGCGCCGACCTGGTCTGCTGGGGCAGCCTGAACGACCCCGAGCACTGCGACTTCAAGTACGAGAACATGACCAACTGGGGCCGGAAGATGTTCGTCACCCCCGGCGTCATCAGGGACGGCCAGCTGCTCACCAACGATCTGGTCGAGATCAACCTGGGCATCAGGATCCTGCTCGGCTCCTCGTACTACGAGGACTGGGAAGACCAGGAGATGTTCGTCACCCGTGACCCGCTGGGGAACCCGGTGGACCGCAGGCACCCCTGGAACCAGCACACGATCCCGCGCCCGGCCAAGCGCGACTTCGACAGCAAGTACAGCTGGGTGATGTCACCGCGCTGGTTCGACGGCACCGACCACCTGGCCATGGACACCGGCGGCGGCCCGCTCGCCAGGCTCTGGGCGACCGCGCTCGGCGGCCTGGTGGACTTCGGCTACGTCAAGTCGACCGGCAGCAGCGTGCTGATCAACCTGCCCAAGACGGTGAGCAAGCCCGAGGTCACCTTCGAGTGGAAGATCCCCGTCGACAAGTCAGGCCGGCCGCTGTCCAACGCCATCGAACGCGACCGCGCTCGGACCTACTTCCAGGCGTACGCGGCTGCCTGTGCGCTTTATTTCACCGAAAAAGCCTTGGCGGAGATCCGGGCGGGCCGGACCAAGACCTGGGAGCCGTTCTCAGTGCCTGACGAGGCCAATAGCTGCGGCTTCACCGAGGCCGTGCGTGGCGTGCTGTCCCACCACATGGTCGTGCGCGGCGGCAAGATCGCCAATTACCATCCCTACCCGCCGACGCCCTGGAATGCCAGCGTGCGGGACAGTTTCGGCACGCCCGGCCCCTACGAGGACGCGGTACAGAACACGCCGATCTTCGAGGAGAACCCGCCGGACCGGTTCAAGGGCATCGACATCATGCGGACCGTGCGCAGCTTCGACCCGTGCCTGCCGTGCGGCGTGCATATGTATCTCGGCAATGGCAAGGTTCTAGAGAAGGTCCATTCGCCGATGTCAGTCATCCTGTCGACCTGACAGGAGTTCACCGTCCCGGGCCGGGCCAGGCGGAGCGGCCCGGCCCGGGGCATCCCCGTCGCTGCGGGGGTAACGCTCAGTTAGAGGCAACGTGACCGGTGTACGAGGCGTAGGCGACCAGGTCGAAGACCTGCTCGCCGCGTTGCGGTCTCGCCATGGTGATCCCGCGCAGCTAGCCGACCAGCTGGTGCGGCTGCTCGTCGGTCTCTACGGAGACGGGCTCGCGCACATTGCCGCGATCCTGGCCGCCCATGGTCAGGCCGGAGCCGAGATCATGACCGCGCTGACCGAGGATCCGCTGGTCGAGAGCCTGCTGCTGCTCCACGACCTGCACCCGCTCGACGTCGACGCCCGGGTGCAGCGCGCGCTCGACCAGGTGCGGCCCTACCTGGGATCGCACGCCGGAGGCGTACGGTACCTGGGAGTGGCAGACGGACTAGCCACGCTTCGGCTCGAGGGCAACTGCCACGGCTGCCCGTCGTCCACGGTGACGGTCAAGATGGCGATCGAAGGCGCGATCATGAACGCCGCGCCCGAGGTCACCGAGGTCGTCGTCGAGGGAATGACCGCGCCGCCCGAGCCCGGCTTGCTGCAGATCGGCCGGCGTCCCGGGCTCGCAGGCGGCGATCGACCAGGCGGTGAGCTATCAGGCGGCCAGCTATCAGGCGGTGAGCGCGCAGGCGAAGCTCAGTCCAGTGCCGACGGCTGGGTTACCCTCCCGCCGCTCGGCCCGCCGAGCGCACGGCCCGTCGCCGTGCCAGCAGCCGGGATCACCGTGCTGGTCTGCGCCGTTCGCGGCACGCTCTACGCGTACAAGGACGTCTGCCCGGCCTGCGGTTCGTCGCTGGCTGACGGCTCCCTGCAGCGCGAGGAACTGACCTGCCCTTCGTGCGACCACCGCTACAACGTGCGACTCGCCGGCCAGGGCATCGACGACCCGGCCGCGCACCTCGACCCGCTGCCGCTGCTCTCCGACAGCCTGGGAGTCAGGATCGCCGTTCCGATGACCTCCGGCCTGTCGGCATGAGCGGCCTGCGCCGGTTCACGACCAGCCAGCCCGCACAGGTCGGCCCGCCGGCACAGGTCGGCCCGCCCGCACAGGTCAGCCAGCTACTCCCTGAGCCTGCGGATGAAAAGTGCGAGCTCTGCGCGACCGTGATCCCCTCGGTCCACGGCCACATCGCTGATCTGGAGTCGGCGAGCCTGGTCTGTGCCTGCCGCGCCTGCTACCTGCTCTTCACCAACTCTCAGGCCGGACACGGCAAGTACCGGGCCATCCCTGATCGCTACCTGATCGACCCCGAGCACCCGATCACAGCCGCCGAGTGGGACACGCTCGACGTGCCTGTGGGGCTTGCCTTTTTCCTGCGCGACTCGGCCCAAGATCGGGTCACCGGGTTTTACCCGAGCCCGGCCGGCGCCACCGAGTGCCGGCTTGATCTGCCCGCCTGGCAGCAACTCGCCGCCGAGCATCCGCTGCTCGACGCGGCGGAAGCGGACGTCGAGGCGGTGCTGCTGTCGCGTTCTGACGCTGGGGTCGACTGCTTCGTCGTGCCGATCGACGCCTGCTACGAACTGGCCGGCCGGATGCGGCGGACCTGGCGCGGGTTCGACGGCGGCAGCGAGGCCAGGGCCAGCATCGCCGAGTTCCTGGGCAACGTCAGGACGCGAGCCCGCGCGCCAGCGCCCGCGGCGCCAGCGCCAACTTCACCGAACGAGGCCTGACCGTGGCTGACCTCGTCTTCGATTGTGTCGGCGTCCGCCCCGACAAGTTCGCCGTGGTGCCGTCGCTGACGTTCGTCCTGCGCATCGCCGAGACCACCGGCCAGCGCATCGACGCGATCGCCCTGCGCTGCCAGATGCGGATCGAGCCGGCCAGGCGACGTTACTCGGCCGACGAGGCCGAGCGGCTCAACGACCTTTTCGGTGACACAGCCCGCTGGGCGGACACGCTCAAGCCCATGCAACTGACGACGGTGTCCACCATGGTGCCCGGATTCACCGGGAATGCTGAGATCGAGGTCCCGGTCCTTTTCACCTACGATCTTGAAATTGGATCGACGCGTTACTTCACTGGTCTTGAATCGGGCCAGATTCCCCTGCTGCTGCTCTTCAGCGGCACCGTCTTCAGCTCGGTCGAGGGCAAGCTGCAGATCCAGCAGGTGCCGTGGAGCAAGGAAGCGCATTTCCAGCTTCCGCTCGAGGTCTGGCGCGAGGCGATCGACGCGCATTTCCCCGACACGGCGTGGATCAAGATGAGCAACTGGACGCTCGATGAACTGCTGCGATACAAGTCCCGCCACGCGCTTCCGACGTGGGACGCCACTCTGGCCGATCTGCTGAGCAGAGCCGCCGACCTCGACGAGGCCCTGTGATGGCGGCAGAGTCATGAAAGCAGAGTCCGGATATCTCGATCACGCCCGCAAGGTTGCGGACGCGATCCTCTACGAGGGCTACCTGCTGTACCCATATCACCAGTCCTCGCAGAAGAACCGGTCCAGGTTCCAGTTCGGCGTGCTGATGCCGACCGCGTACGGGCAGGTCGACCCGACCGAGCCGTCGGCCAGTCAGACCCAGTGCCTGGTCGAGTGCGACGACGACGCGCAGGTGCGGCTGAGCGTCAGGTTCCTGCACTTGCAGCAGCGCCGGGTCGCGGGCGCCCTCGAGGACGGCGGGTTTCGCGAGGTGGGCGTGCTCGTGGTGGAGGGGCAGGAGTTCACCGCGTGGGACGAGGCGATCGAGCGCGAAGAGCAGCTCAGCGTGGGTGTCCGTGAACTGCTTGGCCAGGCCGACGGTGCGGCTGACGCCGGGTTCAGCGTGCCGTTCAGCTTCGGGCCGCAGGTCACTACTGAGGAGCTGACGGACTCCGGCGGACGCGTTGCCGGCCGTCTGACCAGGAGCCTGCACGCGGTCTACGGGATCGTCCGGGTGCAGGCCCGGCGGGTGGCCGGGCCGTTCGGAGCGTTGCGGCTCACCGTCCGGGTCGAGAACGTCACCGCTCCCGACGAGCAGCTCGCGAACCGCGCCGACGGCCTGCGGTTCGCGCTCATCGCCGCCCACGTGCTGATTCAGGTGCCGGGCGGGACTTTTATCTCGATGACCGATCATCCCGAGTGGGCCTCGGCCGAGATCGCCGCCTGCGTCAACACTGGGACCTGGCCGGTGCTGGCCGGCCCGGACGACTGCCGCGACCTCATGCTGTCGTCGCCGGTGATCCTGTACGACCACGCTGAGATCGCGCCGGAGAGCGGCGGCGATCTGTTCGACGCGACGGAGATCGACGAGATACTGACGCTCCGCACGCTGGCTTTGACCGAGGAGGAAAAGGCCGCAGCCCGTGCTACCGATCCTCGAGCCGCCGAGTTGATGGACCGGCTCGAAGGCATGCCGCCCGAGTTGTTCGATCGCCTGCACGGAGCGATCAGGTATCTGGGTGGACCTGGCGGCGCCGTCCCTGCCGTCCCTGCCGTCCCTGCCGTCCCTGCCGCTAGGCCGGAAGGTCAGCCCGAGTCCGAGACCAAGCCGACTCCGTGGTGGGACCCGGGCTCGGACACGAGCGTGTCACCCGAGACCGATCACGTGGTCGTCAACGGCGTCCGGGTCGCGCGCGGTAGCAAGGTCATCATGCGCCCCGGGAGCAAGCGCGCCGACGCTCAGGACCTCTTCCTCGTCGGACGCACGGCGACTGTCGAGGCCGTGCTCTTCGACGTCGACGAGAACGTGCATGTGGCGGTTACCCCCGACGACGATCCCGCCGCCGATCTGCAGGCAAGCCATGGACGTTTCCTCTATTTCGCGACTGACGAGATAGAGCCCATCGAATCAGCGACCGAAGCAGTGGCGAGCGCAACGACACGGCAGGAGGACTCGACGTGATTATGAGACTGATTAAGGCAGCGGTGCTGGCGGCGGTGCTGGTAGTGATCGTTCAATCACTGCCTGACATCAAGCGGTATCTCGAACTGCGTGAAATGTAGCTAGTCTCACGATTTCCGATAAATAAGGCAGGGCGGGAAGTGCGGCATGGAGACCATCATCGGATTCGCGGCCGGTTACCTGGCTGGCTCCAGGGACGGCCGGGACGGAGTCGACCGGATCAAGACGTCGGTCGAGGCGATCGTCAAGTCACCTGAGACCCGTCGGCTGGTCGCCCACGCCGTCTCCGTTGCCGGGGTCGTCGCTCGTCAGGCGGCGTCCCGTGGCATCGCGCTCCGAGTAAGTGCGGCCGGGGAAGCTCGGCGTCGCTCCTGAAGGAGAGCAGTTTTAGGGACGGCGGTCGAACGCCGGGATTGATTGTCAGACCCGATCGATAGTGTGCACGAATACGGGTCGTTGATCTGAGTTCTGCTGGTCGATCCGAGTCCTGATGGAGCCGCCGATGCCTGGTCAGCCCGAGTTCCCCCGTGCAAGTGCGGACGCCGTACCAGCGGTGACCGAGCCTGCCGGTGCCGTGCCGCCGGGTGCCGAAGCCTGGGACGAGCTGCGGGATGGGCCGGAGCCCGTCGAGCCTTCCGACGCCGAGTTGCTCGGCGTGTGGCCGGATCCGTTCGCCGGGTGGCCCGACGGCGCGGAGGCATGGCCAGCCGATCTGAGCGTGCCTGAGCTCGACGCGCTCACGCGCCGCACGGTCGGGTTCGAGGCGGGCGGCGTGCTAGATACGATGAGGCCCGACGCGATACTCGCCGGGTTCGTCGGCGACGCCTCGGCAGCCGGGCTCAGCCTGCTGTCCGACGACGCACTGATCGGTCTGCTGTGCGCGGCTCGACGGCTGTCATCGTGGCAGGCGGCGCTGGAGTTCAAGGCCGTCGCCGAGCTCGACCACCGTCGACGCCGTGGCTCGGACATCACCTCGTCACGCACTGCTGCGCATATTCATCAGGAAGTGGCGGTGGCGCTGACGATGACCGGCCGGTCGGCCGAGGCGTTCCTTAGCCTGACTCGGGATCTCACCAGATTGCCGACGGTGCTGGCCGCGTTGTCGGAGGGCATCATCGACCGGGCCAAGGCGAGGGTGTTCGCCACCGAGCTTGCCCCCATGAGCGATGTGCAGGCGCGCGCGATCGCCGCGGCGCTGTGGCGACCCGCCGGCCGAATGACGACCGCGCAGCTTCGGGCCGAGATCCGGGCCCTGATCATCAAGAGTGACCCGGATGCCGCAGCGGCGTCCTGACCGAGCACTGGCCGCGCTTGCGGTAACTGCAGCCCGCAGCCGTCATTTACCGAAGTCGCCGCCTCGCTTACCGCACGATTCACGCATCCGGCGAAACGGCTATCGAATCTGGATCTTCTGCCATTGCTTCAGCTATTGAGATAAAGTTCCTTGCTAGCACCTGAATTTCGGCCACTGCGTAAAGACCACGATCTGCCGCTACGTTAACTACCAGCGATCCGTCACTCTGCCCGCAGTCGAAGCTGAGGCCGAGTGTCCAAAGCTCCGCTTCCACCGGAATACGAGTAGCGTAGATTCCCGGAAAATCCAGATCACATTTCCAGGGAGGAGCGACCGAAAAATAGACATGTCCCTGAGGTGGGAATTTTCCGTAGTATTCTACCGCCATACGACGAATGAGTTCGTCGTATGGAATATTTTTCCGCAGACCGTCAAGAATGTTGCCCTGGATACGCTTGGCAAGGTCACGAAACGACCAGGATGCTCGCCGTCTGGTGTGGATCAGGATCATGTTGGTAGCCCAGCCGACAAGCCGCTCGTGGCCCGTTCCCTGTCGACTCCAGGCCGGCATCAGGACTGTCACTTCCTCGACATCAGACGTCGCGAAAATTAGTGCACTTAGCACGGTGAGGAGAGTGCACGAGACGGAGACACCACACTCAACTGCGACGGCCTCAAGCTGACGCGTCAGAGCTATTCCGAGATGCTCCGCTTGAACTATCGCCAGGTACTGCCGACGCGTGAGGGTCGGATCACTTTTCGGTAGTGCCGCCAAAGCCCGCTGGAGTTCAAGATACTCCCCCTCGACTGCGGCGTCCTGGGTCAATTGCAGGCCAGAGAGCCGCTCACGCTCTGCTAGCACGTAGGCCGACCAACTTGGCGCTGGCGGTAGTTGCTCGCCCGGACCCTTGCCGGTAAAGCGAGCATAGAATACTGAGATCTCTTCAAGTATTACCTTGACAGACCACCCGTCGGCGATTAGATGCTCGACTGCCAGGACGAATATATGGACGTTCTGCGGCATCCGGCCGAGGATGACTCGCAGCAGCGGAGGATGACCCGGCTGAAAAGGCCGCTGGGCTAGCCCGGCGATTTGACTTAAGAGAGCCGCGCTTCCCGAGTCAATGCTCACGATCTCTATCTCGGCGAGATCGGAAATCTGCTGTATCCGGCCTTGATGACCTGCGGGAAACGATGCGCGCAAAGATTCGTGCCGTGCTACAACCGCTTTAAGCGCTCGCACTAACGCAGACTGGTCGAGCGGGCCAACTAGCCTAAACGCGTAAATAATGTGATGTGCTGGAATCGAAATTTTTTCTGACCTTATCCAATCGTCACGCGCCAGCCGGCTGGCCTGACTGACGGTTAGCGGGAGCGTCAGATTCTTATCGCCGAGCACTAGTCACCCTTTTCGGCAGAACAGTTTTCCGACCGACATGCTGCATGCCGATGAGCGCAATGGTAGCTTAAGGCAAGGGTATTGCTTATGATGCCGCTATGGGTG
This sequence comes from uncultured Actinomycetota bacterium, assembly GCA_963737865.1. Taxonomy (GTDB): domain Bacteria; phylum Actinomycetota; class Actinomycetes; order Streptosporangiales; family Streptosporangiaceae; genus Chersky-822. The sequence goes on from CAVTUG010000006.1 coordinate 94,714, forward strand.
ATTGGTCCGACTGGCAGGCAAGTTGGGACCGCCAGCAAGGCCTGTACTTACCAGATCGCGAAGAGCGCTTCGCCGCGATGCTCGACGCTGTCGAGGCGGTCGTCGGTCCAGAGCCGACGGTCTTGGACCTAGCTGCCGGTCCAGCGAGCATTACGACCCGGCTGCTGCGGCAGCTGCCACAGGCGCAGGTGGTTGCACTGGACCTCGATCCTGCCCTGCTCGCCATCGCACGAGGCGTCTTTGCCGACGATCCCAGGGTCCGCATCATCGAAGCCGATCTCGCAAGTTCTCAATGGGCAGAGTCCCTGACCGGTCAACAGTTCGATGCTGTGCTTACTGCGACTGCCTTGCACTGGCTGCCGGAAGCTCGCCTTGCGGCCTTGTACACCGAGCTGAGTCAGCTCATCCGGCGAGACGGGATCTTCTGCAATGTCGACCACATGCCGGCCGGAAAGAGTAACACCATTGCGGCGTCCGTTCGTGAGCTTCGCCGCAGGCGCCGTGCCGACCGCCCTAATGGAATGCTTGGCTGGGAAGAGTGGTGGGAGACAGCCGCCGCTCATCCGAGATTAAGTCGCCTTGTACGTCAGCGCGATGCAATTTTTGGAAGCCGAGGTTCTGCACTTGGGAGTATCGGACATCATCCGGCCGCACTCGAAGTCTTTGCGCCATTGCCCTCATGGCATCTCGACAAGCTACGCCTGGCTGGCTTTAAGGAAGTGTCGGTCACATGGCAGAGCTACGATGCCGTGATGATTGCAGCCCTCCGTTAGCGCGATGCCATGTCTTTCGATCAGACGGAGCAGTCAGAGATTCCTGAGCAGTCCCGGCCAGCGAACCTGGCGAGCCAGAACGCTAAAGCGTGATCGGATATCTCCATGATGGTGGATCGGGTGGTGGGGTGGGCGTCGGTGCGGCCGGAGGGCCTGGCGTGTGCCGATGACCGGGAGTACGTGACTTACGGTGAGCTTGAGGCCCGTAGCGGTCGGGTGGCCGCGGCCCTGGCTGCCGTCGGGGTTCGGCAGGGTGACGTCGTAGGGATCCTGGTGCCGAGGTCAGCCGAGTTCGTCGTGGCCGTGCTGGGTGCTCTCCGGGCGGGCGCCGCGTACCTGCCGCTTGATGCTGATTACCCGGTCGCAAGGCTGGCGTTCATGGTCAGCGACAGCGCGGCCTCGGTGGTGATCTGCGCTGCGGCCACCGCTCCCGCCGCGCGCTCGCTGGGCGGGAGCTGCCGCATCGTGGACCTGGCAGCAGACCGGGAGCTGATCGCCCGAGCCGGGCAGCCGCCGGACCTCGAAATACTGCCGCACGACGCCTGCTACGTCATCTACACCTCCGGGACCACCGGCCGCCCGAAAGGCGTCATCATCGAGCACGGCAACCTCAACCACCTGATCGGCTCCTTTACTTCAGGAGGGCCGCATGGGCCGCTACCTTTGCTGACTCCGGAAGATCGGGTGCTGCAATTCAGCTCGGTGTCTTTTGACGGAAGTGTGTTTGAAATATTCATGGCACTTGCGGCCGGGGCAGCACTGATTATCCCGGATCGGCTAGCCTGTCTCGGGCCTGATCTGCTGGACACCTTAGACAGGCTGGAGATAACTGTCGCGACACTGCCAGCAAATTTGCTATCCGTGGTAGAACCACGGGCTTTGCCGTCAACTCGATTTATGTTGCTGATTGGCGAGGGCCTGAATGTCGCACTGGCATCCTCATGCAGCGTCATAGCCGATATCTGGCACGGATACGGGCCGACCGAGGCAACTATCGGCACCACTACAACACGGTTTGTGCCAGGTCAGGTAGATGCGGCCGGCGTCGCCGCGACGAGGGTTTCTCTTGGTGCGGTGATTCCTGGTTCGGCGGTATACGTGCTTGATGACGAGGGTCAGCCGGTCGCTCGGGGTGAGGTCGGGGAGATCTACATCGGCGGGCCGGGCGTCGCACGCGGATATACCGGTGACGCCAAGATGACCGCGACACGGTTTATCCCTGATCCGTTCCTGGGCAACGGCACCCGCATGTACCGCACCGGCGACCTCGGAACGTGGCGAGCTGACGGGCACCTGGAGTTCCGGGGCCGCTCCGACCGCCAGGTCAAGATCCGCGGATACCGCATCGAGCTCGAGGAAATAGAAGCCGTCCTGGCCGCGCTGCCAGAAGTCCGGCAGGCAGCAGTCCTCGCCCGGCCGGCCGCCACCGGAACCGCGAGCGAGCTCGTCGCCTATGTCCTTCCCGGCAGCGCCGCCTGCACCCCCGCCAGCATCCGGACCCACGCCACCCGCCGCCTCCCGCCCCACATGATCCCCCCGGTCATCCACCTCATCGACCACATGCCGCTCACCACAGCCGGCAAAACCGACCTGGCCCGCCTCCCAGCACTCGAAACCAGCCCCGCCCAGCCCACGCCAGCCCCCGCAGCCAGCCAGAACACCATCACAAGCCTGCTCCTCCGACACTGGCAGCTCGTACTCAACCGCGAGAACATCGGACTCGACGACAACTTCTTCGAAATAGGCGGGGATTCACTGAAGGCGGCACATGTGCTTACCGGCCTGCTCGGGCACGGTCATCGACTGACCTATCGAGACTTCGTCGCCGGGCGGTCCATACGCGGTCAGGCATTGCTGGCACATCCAGCCAAGGAACTCGCCGCAAGTCAAAATATGGAGGCGGCGCCCGCCGACCCCGACGTTGCTGGCGATCTCATAGCCCTGACGCCACAGCAGCTTCAGGTCTGGATCGCCGGGAAACTAGAGCCAGCCATCCATGCCTATGTATCGCAGACGCTCTTGCGATTCAGGCATCCGCTCCTGCCGGAAGTTCTTGAAAGTGCCCTTACCCAGCTGGTATCTCGTCATGACGTGCTTCGCATGGCCGTGATCGAAGTCGTCGGTGTCCCTTGGCAAATGTACAGCCTCAGCGCCAGCTTTTCGCTGCACGTCTTGCCGGTCACCGAGAATGGGCGCATGGCTGACGGGCGGTCGACGCGCGAATTTATTACTGACGAGCAGCAACGCCCATTCGATCTCTCGTGTCCGCCTTTGGCGCGATGGCATCTGTTTAATTATCCGGATGGGCGCTGTGAATTGCTGCAGACGGAGCATCATCTAATTCACGATGGATGGTCCTCGATACTGCTGGCTCGTGATCTAGCGGTCCTTTACACAGATATTCTAGGCGGACGTCGGCCTGATCCGCCCGGCAGTTGGTCCTACGCGGAGTACAGTCGTATCACTGCAGGTCAAGAAGATGAGCGCGAAGAGCTTGCAGCGAGTCATGCGCGGCTCTTGGACGGCTCCCCCGCATTGAGCACCCTGCCGTTAAGATCGCCCCGCCCTCGGCGCCGACAGGGCCTGAGTCACCTGCATGTAACCCGTACTGACGAGGCACGGACGCGCGATTTCAACCGAGCCGCCCGTACAATCGGGGTTACGCCGTATACGATATTCGTTGCAGCATTTGCTCAAGCCTTCGCTGAAGTGACAGGAATGAAGGACTTTATCGTTGGCTTGGGGATGGCCAATCGCAACACCGATGCGGACTGGAAAACTGCGGGGATGTTTGTCAACGTCGTCCCTGTGCGTATGAGACTCGCTGAAGCCGAAGATCCTATTACCTTATTGCGGCAATGCGAGCAGGCTCTGGCTATAGCTCAAGATCATTCTCGCGTCTCGCTCAGGGAGATCATGCAACACCACAGCGATACACACGACCTATCGCGCAATCCCTTGTACCAAGTAATAGTGAGCGGCTGGGATCTCGAGGGCGGCAGAATCTGTTTTGGCCCAGACAACGACGCCGAGGTGCAACCGATACTAGCCACGCATAGCAAAATTGACCTGACGGTAATTTCCTTTTCACGCATCACAAGACATATAGGTGATGCGTCACCGACAGAGTACTGGTGGCAATCTGACACCGAAGTTGTGGCGTCGGCAGTTGTCGAGGATCTGGCAGCACGGATGCATGAGCATCAGGTAGCCCTATTCAGCCTTGCAGAAGGAAAAGAGTAGCATTGGTGACTTTGACTTCGTCCGAAAGCCTCAACCAGGGACTCGTGGATCGGGTGGTGGGGTGGGCGTCGGTGCGGCCGGAGGGCCTGGCGTGTGCCGATGACCGGGAGTACGTGACTTACGGTGAGCTTGAGGCCCGTAGCGGTCGGGTGGCCGCGGCCCTGGCTGCCGTCGGGGTTCGGCAGGGTGACGTCGTAGGGATCCTGGTGCCGAGGTCAGCCGAGTTCGTCGTGGCCGTGCTGGGTGCTCTCCGGGCGGGCGCCGCGTACCTGCCGCTTGATGCTGATTACCCGGTCGCAAGGCTGGCGTTCATGGTCAGCGACAGCGCGGCCTCGGTGGTGATCTGCGCTGCGGCCACCGCTCCCGCCGCGCGCTCGCTGGGCGGGAGCTGCCGCATCGTGGACCTGGCAGCAGACCGGGAGCTGATCGCCCGAGCCGGGCAGCCGCCGGACCTCGAAATACTGCCGCACGACGCCTGCTACGTCATCTACACCTCCGGGACCACCGGCCGCCCGAAAGGCGTCATCATCGAGCACGGCAACCTCAACCACCTGATCAAAGCCCACGCAGATGAAGTTGACGTGCAGCCTTCGAGCAGAGGAGCCTTCTTCGCGTCGCCATCGTTTGATGCGTCGGTGATGGAGCTGTGGCCTCTTCTCTACTGCGGGGCAGCTGTCTTCGTCGGCCCCGACTTACGGCTAGCGACCCCCGCAAACGTGACGAGGTTCATCGACGCCAATGGCATCACGCACTGCTTCATTCCCAGCTCGCTAGTGCCTATCTACGTGCCGGCGCTCGCACAGCAGACGTCGACGCTCTCGACGATTCTTACCGGTGGCGAGGAGCTCCTGACCATCCCGCACCGCGATGTATTCCGACTGACTAACTGCTACGGCCCCACCGAGGCCACTGTCTACGTCACGAGGAGCCTCGTCTCGGCCGACGCCGAAGGCCGGGTTTCTCTTGGTGCGGTGATTCCTGGTTCGGCGGTATACGTGCTTGATGACGAGGGTCAGCCGGTCGCTCGGGGTGAGGTCGGGGAGATCTACATCGGCGGGCCGGGCGTCGCACGCGGATATACCGGTGACGCCAAGATGACCGCGACACGGTTTATCCCTGATCCGTTCCTGGGCAACGGCACCCGCATGTACCGCACCGGCGACCTCGGAACGTGGCGAGCTGACGGGCACCTGGAGTTCCGGGGCCGCTCCGACCGCCAGGTCAAGATCCGCGGATACCGCATCGAGCTCGAGGAAATAGAAGCCGTCCTGGCCGCGCTGCCAGAAGTCCGGCAGGCAGCAGTCCTCGCCCGGCCGGCCGCCACCGGAACCGCGAGCGAGCTCGTCGCCTATGTCCTTCCCGGCAGCGCCGCCTGCACCCCCGCCAGCATCCGGACCCACGCCACCCGCCGCCTCCCGCCCCACATGATCCCCCCGGTCATCCACCTCATCGACCACATGCCGCTCACCACAGCCGGCAAAACCGACCTGGCCCGCCTCCCAGCACTCGAAACCAGCCCCGCCCAGCCCACGCCAGCCCCCGCAGCCAGCCAGAACACCATCACAAGCCTGCTCCTCCGACACTGGCAGCTCGTACTCAACCGCGAGAACATCGGACTCGACGACAACTTCTTCGAAATGAAAGGTGACTCGCTTACTGCTATTAGGCTCGCGGCAATGCTTGAGGATAGCGGCTTCGCCATTAGCCCTCAAGACATATTCGAAAACGCGACGATTCGCCTTCAGGCCGGCCTGCTCGCCAAGTATGACGAAATCTCATGAAATCATTTTCCGTAATTTTCCGACAGATACAATCCCAGGTAAGGCAATGAGTGAACGACGTCGCCGCTCTCCAAACTAGAGTTAACAAACTCTTCGCATCGTATCCGCTTGAACCGTCCCGTCTTCCCTATAGAACATCCAAGTCAAATACTGGACCGTCTTCGGTCGACATCCCATTCTGGAGTGACGCCACGCCGATAGCCCCGGCAGTAATAAGCTCCAAGGTTCTCGAAAGAATAGCTACAGCCTCGCGCGATTTACTCGACGGTATTGACATCTTGCTCCACGCGAGCGCATCACGAGAGTATCTCACGGAGATATCTCGATTCACGCCCGAAGAGCGAGAGTTGTGCGATGAAAGATTTCGGACCGACTATCTCGCCTTGGCGCGGGCCGACTTGATCGTCGCCGGCGACCGGATCGGAATAACCGAGCTAAATTCGACCTCTCGGTTCGGCGGCGGGATCGAGCGCGATCTACTCATCCGCAAGCTAGAATCTCTGCCGACATTCCGCAATACGGTTACGGATCTGAACCTCAAGAACGAGCCAGTATTTCCGCGGATAAGCGACCTGATCAGCAGGCTCGCAGCGCAGCAAGGTACCCCCGGAATCTGCATTGCTGCGGGTCATCGCCTGACCGAGGTTCCGGACTCCTTTCTCGCGGATGTGCTAAGTCTCGAACTCCGGTCGGCTGGGGTTCCGCTCGTTGTTGCTGGGCTTGAGGAATTGCACATCGAGCATGAGCAAGTTCGTCATCTGGCGTTCGGTCCGGTCGGGGTCATTTACCGACTCTTCGGCCCGTGGGGCAGATCCCAGCCTGACCCGCAACATAGGCTTCGATGTCTGCGCAGCGCGAGCGCCAACGGCAAAGTCGCCGTGCTTGATGGTTTCGTCGGTGAATGCCGCGTTACGAAGCTGCCGCTGACTCTTCTTTCCGACAAGCGCTGGCTTGAATTGCTGCCGAGCGATCTGGCCGAACGAATATTTGATACCGTCCTGTGGACGCGTCTTCTGCAGGACAGCCGAACTGATTACGAGGGCACGACCGTCAATTTGATGTCCTTCGCGGAAAATAATCGCCATGAGCTTGTGCTGAAGCCAGGCCGAGGCACCGGTGGCATTGGACTCATCGTAGGGGCGGAAGTATCGCAGGCGGAGTGGGAGTCTCAGCTCGCGTGGGCTCTGCATGGGCGAGAACCGTGGGTAGTCCAGAAAGTGATGCGGCCGGACGTTCTGAATATCCTACAGTGCGATGTCGCCGGTAATCTTCGCACTGTCGACCATATCGTCAGCTATGGGGCCGTTCTAATAGACCGGCACTTCGCTGGGCTCATGCGAAGGAACGGTAACCCAGACGGCCTAAATCTTAATACCATTCAGGGCTCGACAAATGTGCCCGTGTACGCGTCAGAGTCGGAATAGTTGCCGAAGTTGCGGCGCAGCGTCGCTAAATACCGGTCGGGAGGTCGCGGTTGATCATGATCGGTCGGTTGAATAGCAGGACCGTCGACACGGCCATTGCGATCATCAGTACCCAGAGCGTAAAGCGAATGCCGACAACGGTAGCTAGTGCGCCAGCCAAGAGCGCGCCGACAGGCGCGGATCCGAAGGTGAGGAATCTCTGGCTGGCGGTAATTCGGCCGAGCATCTCCCGCGGACAATAGGCTTGCCGGAAACTGACGATTATAATGCTGGCGCACGTAATGCTGGCGGTGATAACTGATGTGCCGACAACGAAGTACAGGCTCGCGCAGACCGCCTGCGGTCAGAGGGATGAGCAGCCCGCTCAGGCCGCCGACGATAGCGCTCAGCAACAGAGTGCGGGCAGAACCGAGGTGCCGCGCCACGGGCCGGGCAACCAGTGCCCCGAGGACGCCACCGGCACTAGCGGTGGCGAGCAGTACCCCAACTGTCGCGGACCCGAGATGCACGACCCGAACCAGGAACACTACGGTAATTGAGAGGCTCCCACCGTAAGCGAGGTTGTTCGCCGCTGGAAAGATCGCCAGCGTGCGCAGCAGGTGATCGCTCCAGATGAACCGTAGTCCCTCGATGACGTCAGCGCTGATGCTCGGCTTGCGAACGGTGCGTTCAGACGGCGCGAGCTCGGTCTTGATCGCAATCAGACAGACGGCTGAAACCACGAAACTTGCGGTATTGAATAGCAACGCAGCAGCGTTGCCGGCTACCTCTGCTGCCAGGCGGCCAAGGACCGCCCGCTGATGTTTACCGCTGAGAAGCTGCCTTGAAGCTTGGCGTTGCCCTCCATGAGCTCCTCGGTTCTCACCAGGCTGGGGAGCAAGACCTCGTAGGCGGCACTAAAGAAGATGTTGGCAGCGCTCGCTAGCAGAACTACCACCAGGACCTGCGCAACCGTGAGTACGCCTAGCCACGCAGCGACAGGCAGGCTCACGTACAGGACCGCCTGCGCGAGGTCGCAGACGATCATCAGCGGCCGCACCGGCAGGCGGTCGACCCAGGCGCCAGCCGGGAGGCCAATGAGAAGCCAAGGGAGAAAGGTGGCGGCAGTGAGTGCGGCCACTGCGAACGTTCCGGCATGCAGACCTGACACCGCGAGGAGCGGGACTCCGACGAACGCCATCGCGCTGCCCAAGTTGCTGATGGTCTCGCCGGTCCACAGCAAGGCGAAGTTGCGTTGCCTCAGTAAGCCGCCGAAACGACCGGCGGCCGCCGAGCTCGCATCTTCGGTAATGCTGGCGGAGCTGCCATCCTCGCTCATCCAGAAAACTCCTGTCTTGGCCGTGGCACCACTCAGTCTAGCCAGCGAGGCGACGTCAGTATCAAATACCCCTGTACAGCTACGTTGGAATGCGGTTCTGCCGCCGGGAGATACCCCCCTTCCAGGCTAAGCACATTTGAGGTATACGATGCACTCGACGGCACAGCGTTTCGATGGCGAAACAGTAGCGATGGTAGTCAGGGACGCCGCTGCGCGAGTTCGGAAACTACGGGCCAGCGGTTCAGTACAGCTCATTTCGGCAGGTCCTGAGGGTCCGACAACAAGCGCAGACCTGGCCATCCAGGATCAGTTGGTGAAACAGCTGGTGACTCTATTTGGTCCAGCCGAGATAGTTGCGGAAGAAGGCGCCTACCGTGCCCGGCGGGTTTCTAACCGTGCACCACTCACCTGGATCATTGACCCGCTTGACGGCACCACCAGTTATATCTCGGGGCGTGACACTTACGGAGTGCAGCTGGCTGCGTACGGGGATGGCAGATTGCTCGGTGGATGGATCGTCTGCCCCGATCTTGGCTGGACCGTTACCGCCTGGGAGAACGGCCCGTTAAGGATCGAGGGTATCGACAGCTTTGAGACCACGCACCGAGTCCTGATCGCTGACGGCGATTTCGATGCCGCTCATCTAACCGCAATTGCGAGAAAAGGATTCCCGGAATATCTGCGATCCTTTTCCTGTGCGGTTGACTATTCCTTAGTTACGGCAGGAATTCTAGATTGGGCAATGTATCGTCGCGCTCATCCATGGGACCACGCTCCCGGCGCTTATCTGGTCTATCGCTCCGGCGGGTCATCTCTTCGATGGAGCGGGTTGAGATATGATCCAGCCGTTGACAGTGAAGGAATTTTCTCCGCAGCCGCACATGTGGATATTGGCACATTAAGATCACAGCTACTGCGCGGCTAGCTGCGCCTAGGACAATCCTGACGGCAGCGCCAGACCGAGAGTTCGGCACGCCCACGGCAATGCGACGCGGAGTTGCGCTAGCTGAAATGAGCGCACAACACTATCTGGCCACGGCGGCGGAAGCCCTGCCCGGGCTGCGAAGAAACCAGCAACGAGTGCGGCCAGTTCGGGTTGCCTCGGAGCCACCGCTTCGGGCGGAGGTCCGCCCTCAAGATACAGGCTGGGTGCCCAGAACGCTGCATCGAATGCCCCATTGCCTATTGCGCATCTATCCCAGTCGACCAAGACGATCCGGTCCGGCAGCAAGGCAACGTTGTCGCTTCGGACATCGGCATGAAGGAATTCGTCGCCATCCAGGGGTGCGTTGACAGAAGCATCGATCAGGCATGGCAACGTAGCAGCTAGCCAGTTAGAGTCGGCCAGACCGAGCGAGAGAAAAGGATGCGGATCGGCAGCAATCGCCGACCAGCCTTCAAATTCAGATCGCAGCTGCGTCAACCGGGGCAACTCGACGCCTATTGGATAGGCGTGGATTTGATCGAGAACTTTAAGGACTCTCGCTACACTCGCCGCCTCCCAGGGAGGTGGCCAAGTAGCCATGGACAGATCTTCGAGCACAAGGATTGGCCAATTTTGCTCATCCCAGGCTAGCACGATCGGCATGAAGTCAGCTCGCCCGGACGTGAGAATAGAATACTCCAGCCGGAGCCAATCTGCGGTTAGCTGGTCGGTAGCTGACTTGACAAACGCTGATCGCCCATTGACTCTGTGGACAAGGTGACGTCCGGCTGCCGTGTAACCGCCCGTCACCTTTCGGTGGCCTTCTATCGGACCAATAATCTGTGTAACTCGATGACGCAGGTCAATATCAAATGACCAACTCCCTGGAGCCATGGCGAGTATCCTATAGCCCTCCGAGCGACGGGAGGTCTGTCCCCCCGGCCACCGTCCGCGGTCTTGGCCCTGGCCGCCGGCGCCGCAGTTTTACCCAATGGGCGTCGTGTCTTAATTGACACCATATCGCTTGTTGTGGTACTTTCACGTGAAACGTTCTTTTATCTTTCTCTTATCGAACTCCGCGAAGATTCCTCTGGTATTGGGTTGAGGGAAGGTTACGTGGCAGAGCACCCGGCAGCCCGGAACGGCATGGGCAGGGAGAGAGCCCCGGGCTCGCGACACGGGGTAGTCGAAACTCAATTTAATGCAACACTCTTCATGTCGGCGAAGGGACTTCACCTGCCCCGCCGAATGTCATATGACAAATGGTCTGGAATTGGCCGACACCTTGCAAGCGTCTGCTCTTCCTCGGCATGGTGCCTAGGCGACTGGCTCGTTTATGGAGAGGTCGCCTTCAACGGCCGGTATCGTGACGCAGTTGAGCAAACCTCGCTTGACTACCAGACTCTCAGGAATTATGCGTGGGTTGTACGGCAGTTCCCGCTGTCCCGTCGGCGGGACAAGCTTAGCTTCGGCCATCACGCGGAGGTGGCCGCGCTATCAGAGCCCGAACAGGATTTCTGGCTGCAGAAAGCGGAAGATCTTGCCTGGTCGGTGAAGCTGTTACGCCGCGAGGTGCGGACAAGCCTGCGAGAGCGCTCTGGAGATTTCGAGGAGCAGGACAGTCTCGCAGTCGTCGATGAGCAGCCGCCGCTCGAGAGTGACCAGATCCACGTTGACACTGTCATGCTGAGCGTTCGGATGATGGCTGATCACCTTGATGCCTGCCACGTGGCAGCACGCAAACTCGGTCTTAACCTCGACGAGTGGGCTGGCATGGTCCTTGTGCGCGCGGCTCTCCCGGAGTCCGCAGTCGTAACCGCCTGACGTGTTAGCTAGTCGCTAGACCCGGTATCCCAGGTCACGCAGTCGCTCGCGCAGTCCGTGGTCGTCGGCCGACCGGGCAGTCGGCGTAACTGACTCCTTGGCACTTCGCACTCCGCCGAGAAAGTCACCTAGAACCACTCCTTCGTACTCAGGCAGCGGATCGATACCAAACTCCCGCAAGATGGTCGGTGCGACGTCCATAATCGACGCGTCAGGGAGCCAGTCCCGGCCGCTACCTTAGGGCCGGCCATCATCAGCACCCCGTGTGGCAGATGGTCGCCCACGCTGCCGGTATCTGACGGGTCGACAACTTCAGCTACCGGCGCAATGATGCGCTCTTCGCCTGTCCCATAGAAGCTGTAGACCTGACAGAAGTATGTCGAATGTTCGTTGAGTACTGGCGTTAGGTCAGGACCGGAGAGCGCATGCGGACCACGGTAAAGCTCGTCTCTGCCAATGACCTCGCCTACCAACGGCACCCCGTCCACCTTCAGCCCCAGCAGAGCATCTTTGAGCACGCCGAGTATGCGCCTTGTCTCGCCTGGCGTGATGACAGCTCCGTCGCCGCGCGTCCGGTTGAGTCGAATCTGCCCATAATCCGATACGCAGTAGGCGCTGGTTCTGTCCCAGTCGATCGTCGTGAATCCGATATTCGCGCCTGGGCGGCTCTGCCGAAGATCGCGGTATAGCTCAGCCCTGTAGTCGGGTCCTTTGCGTCGCATTGCCGCAATTAGCTCCCTGACCTTCGCTGATGATGCAGGCAGGCCGAGGAGCCCGGGAACCTGCTCCTCAGCAAGTTCACCCCGGAAATTCAGCAATTCGAGGCTGCGCAGGAAATTGTGCATCATGACGAAGCGGTTGATCGGCGTCGAGCCGTGATCAGACATCACGACGAACCTAGCATCGCGTCCTGCGAGCGCGCGCAGGTGGCCGATGATCTCATCGGCCACCTGGTACCCAAGCGCGAAATTGGGGTCGCGGGTCGATGCCCGATGCGCCAGGTAATCCGTCAAGAACAGATTCACCTGAAGAAAGTCCGGCTGATACCGCTCGGTCAGCACTTCGGCCGCGCGCAGCCGACCTCGCTCCACTTCAGCCCAGCGCCGCGCGATAGCAGATACCGGCTCCCCAGCCGACATCGTCGGCATTAGCTGGTACTCGACGCCTGAAGCCGCGAGGTCCGAGATGAGCGATCGAGGCCACGCGAAGAGCTCGTCCATCTCGGGTGAGAAGGATGGTGAGTCAAGACCCGCCACTAGGAAGCCTTTGACTGGACGAGCGGGATAGGTCATCGGAACATTCAGGACCCCGACCCGAATGCCAGCTGCGGACAGCACTTCCCAGACCCGGGCGCGCTCGACCCGGCTTCCGCTGGAAGGCCGCAGCTCGCCCGACTCGTGGTCTGGCGTCCACCAGCCAAAGATGCCGTGCTTCCCCGGATTAACTCCGGTGGAGTAGCTCGTCCAGGCGACAGGTGTCTGCCAGGGCACCGAAGACATCAGGCGACCAGCAGCCCCCTCGTCGAGCAGCGCAGACACGTTGGGCATTAGCCCTTGATCGATCAGTTGCTTGATGTGGTTGAACGAAAAACCATCGACTCCCACCACGACGCACTTCAGAGTCATGCGACGCGCACCCGCACTCGCTTGATGTGGCGGCTAGGTTGCTGGGAGACCAGTGGCGTCTGGCTCCTGCCGTGGAGAAGGGCCAGGTTATCCAGGACAACCATCGATGGCGCGGTCCAGTGGATCCCGGCCAGCTCGGGCGCACTGTACATAGTTAGCAGCAGGCTACCGAGAGCGTGGTTCACCACATCCGCATCCTTGACCGGCGACTCCCAGCCTATCGGCGCATTCTCACGATCCCGGAAACACAAGACGAGACGGCTACCGATTCGCCTGAGGACGGGAACTCCGGCCGTGTCGTCGAGCGTGGTGTGCAGCAGTGTCTCGACGACGCTGGCTGACAGCCGATCAACAAGCGAGCAGAACGGAAGCACCAGAGTCTGCCCGCCGCAGTCTGGCGCCGACGGCACGAGGCACAGAAATACTAAATAGCGCGGCTGCAGATCTAGGGCAGCGAAGCTGCCTTCGGTATGCAGCGTGATGAAGTTCTCAGCGAATGGCTGGAGGGCGATGTCACTGGTGACCGGAAGCTCCGTCTTCAGGTTGAGCACCACCCCTTCCTCGACGTAAGACTGCACGGAAGGCGCACGCTCCGGAATGAGCGGACCGAGGTCGCGACCCACCCTAATGAGCTCGTTCGTCGAGAGATCACGATCAAGCGACACCTTTATCGCACCAGAGGCATCTACTGTCGAGCGCCAAGAGCCGCCGAGCAACTCCGTGGCTGTCATCTCCAGATGCGGAAGGAAACTTGGCTCAGCGTACCATTTCGGCCGTTTAAGCCGACTGAGGCGCAGATCCGCCAGGGCAGGCAACGCCCGGGGATCGAAAACTCCGTGCAACGAACTCTCCGACTCACTCAACCAGGGATACGTCAGGAATACTATCGACATGGGCATATATGAGTCACTCGGACTGCGCAGCGTGATAAACGCTCAGGGTCGCTACACCCTCCTAGGCGGCTCACTGCTGCCACCTGAGGTTGGGCGGGCAATGGCCGAGGCCGGCCGCTCTTATGTGGACTTTTCTGCGCTCCATCGGAGAGCTGGAGAACTGATCGCCGAAATCACAGACAACGAGGCGGCGTACGTCACGAACGGCGCGGCTGCCGGCCTGTTCGTGGCAATCCTGGCCTGCATGACGCGGCGGCACCCTGAGGCAATTTATGCGCTGCCCGATCGGAGCGGGCTGCCCGATGAAGTGGTGGTGCACCGGGTACATCGGCATCCGCTGGATCTTTCGGTAATTCTGGCGGGCAGCCAGTTCGTCGAGATCGGTAACCGCCTGGTGACGCACCGTTCGGATCTGGAGGCCGCCATCAGTGAACGCACCGCAGCGATTCTTTACACGGCAGGCGACTTCTACAGCCTCGGCAGCCTGCCACTGCCGACGGTAGTGGAGATTGCCCGAGCTCGCGATGTGCCCGTCATTGTAGACGCCGCCGAGCAGGTCCCGCCTGTGCAGAATTTGTGGCACTACACACGTAAGCTCGGATGCGATCTGGTCGTCTTCAGCGGCGGGAAGGGCATATGTGGTCCGCAGTCCAGCGGGATGGTAGTCGGGCGAGCTGACTTGATCGCCAACTGCCAAGAGCACGGTTTTCCCAACGCGCGTCTTGGGCGAGCGATGAAGGTTGGCAAAGAAGAGATAGTCGGGCTTCTTACTGCTCTGAGATTGTGCCTGGATACAGACCGCACCGCCCAGGTCACCCGGTGGAACGCGACGGTGGCTCGATGGGCCGACGAGGTCGAGGGATCGCTACCGGTAACCGCTGAGGCATGCTTCCCGTCCTGGTCACCAGAAGTGGCAAGGCTGATGGTGAAACCCGTCGAAGGTGCACCGTTCGATGTGCTCGATGTTCGCCGTCAAATGCTCGAAGGCGATCCTGCCGTCGCCGTGGAAGTGCCGCCGAACACTAACCAGATCTTTGTGAATCCTGAGCCCCTGGAACCTGGTGAGGAAGAGCTTGTGAATGCCGGCTTTGATCGGGGCAGTGCACACATTGGTCCTGAACTCGAGCAGTCTGTAAACTCAATGTCTGAGACACCCGAATGTGATGGCAACTTAACGGCACGGCAGCCGCGTCCGCTCTTTGCGGGTTATGACAGCCAGGCTCATGAATCGCGTCCGCCCACGATCCAGGTTCTGCATACTGCCGAGGCGGCGCCGACCCTGCCCGCGCGGCTGTACAGCGGGCCTGACGAGTATCTGAGAGATCTCTACCGCAGAGTTTCTGATCTTAGTAATCCTTTCGAGTTGCGTGACCTCTACCTTGGCCGAGTCGAGGCCGGGCTAGGCGACCATAGCACCCGTCCCGAGCTCGCCCAGAAATGGCATGATTCTGTTACATTGCGAGACGTGGACGACAGTCTCATTCTTAGATCTCGAACGACTCCGAAATTTATCAAGGAGCTCTTCAATTGGTTCTTTCGTGACGAACTCTACGGGACTCTTCGTTCTGAACGGCATCTCATACTTTCCAGCGGCTCAGTCGATGAGACCAGATTCGGCCTGCCTCCAGTGGCAAAGTTGTGCCTCAATTACGCGCTAGACAGAGACTGGTATGGATACTCCGATTCCTGCGGGCGGAGCAGGCCAGAGAAGCGATCGCAATGCTCGAAAATGAGCGAATTGCTGGCGAGCCGTACGGGTCGGAGCGCGTGGCTATTTCGCTCGGAGGTACTTTTGCGCTCAGTGCCGTGGCTGACTTCGTGCTCTCGGCGTCCGCCAGCGCGGCTCCAGCGCTGTGCCCGCTACCGAACTATCCGCCTCTGGTGGAGGCGGTGGCCCGTCGGCATGCTGTCCAGCTCGTGCCACTGGCCTGCGAGAACGGGGTGACGTCGCTCGCCCCGCTGCTCGCCGCGCTTCGCCCGGACACCCCGCTCGTGATGCTGCAGACAGTCACTAACCCGACCGGCACGGCAGTGCCTGAAGCCGAACTGGCTACGTTGATCGCGGCGGCGAAAGGTGACACCACGATCGTGCTGGACGAGTGTCACGAGTGCCTAGGTCCCAGCTGGACACGGCACGCAAGCCGCTCTGATCCTCGGGTGATCAGGGTTACTAGCCTTTCGAAGAGCTTCTCGATTCCTGGCTTAAAGGTAGGCTGGCTGCTGGGCAGCGCAAACTTTATAGCGGATTTCTACGAATACGCCTCGACAGCATACGGAGGCCCTCCTTCTTTTTACTATACGCTCGTCGAGGTGGTAGCGCGCTTCGAGCGCTTTAGGATGCGTGGCACCCAGCCCGGCCGGGAGCAACTCGCCGAATTTGATCCTGGATACGGCCTCACGCTGGCCGCGCTGGCCGCAGCATTTCAGGAATACCACGAGTATCGTCAGTGGCATCATGAGACGCTGACCGGGCTGCGGAATTATGCAGTCTCGAGGCTAGTTGATGCAGGCGCTGAAGTGGTGCGACCGGAACATTCGATGAACGTAGCAGCTCGTTTTTCCACCCACGCCGACGGCTACCTGACCTTCAGGGAGATGCTTCGGGATACTGAGACTGCAGTATTTCCCGGACTCCTGACCTTTTGCCTCAGCGGCGATTGGATACGGCTCACCACAGCGCGCGATCCAGCTCTGCTGGTCAAGTCGCTGCAGAGAATCCAGCAGTTCATCTCGGGCCGGGCTGGTCGTTGGCCGAGTTAGGAGAAATAGATGATCGCACTATCTCCGCGAGCAGCTGCAAGAGCACGTTATCCGCAGCGGCAGCGTCCGCTGGGCTTCTATCCGCTCCCCAGCGCCCGGGTTCCGCCAGGCGCATTCGCTCACGGCTACCGGCCGATCCGGACACCGCAACCACGGCGTGGGCTGCTCTATATCCATGTGCCTTTCTGCCGGCAGCGCTGTGCCTTCTGCAGGTTCTATTCTGGCCCGCATCGCGAGCAGGGGGCTGGAACCTTCGTCGAGTCGCTGCTGATCGAGGCGGAGGCCTGGGCGGCAATGCGGTCCGCAGACCCAATGGCGGGAACGATCGACGCGGTGTTCTTTGGTGGTGGTTCGCCCAGCTCTCTTTCAGCCGGACAGCGGTCGCGGCTCATCAGCGGGCTTCGCGAGGTATTCGGCGTCGGCTCGGCGGCCGAAATCACGCTGGAGTGGTATCCGAAGGACCACGATGCAGAAGCGCTAGCTGCCGCGAGAGCAGACGGAGTTACGCGGATCAGCCTCGGTATTCAGACCTGGAATGCGGCGACGGCGCAGTCATTGGGGGCCTGGCACACTGGGGAGCAGGCCGATCTCGCGCTCAAGGCCGTACACGCTGCCGGGTTTGAGCATGTCAACATCGACCTGATGCTCAACGTCCCAGGACAGCGCCTCGAAGATGCTCTCTGCGACGTCGACCGCGCCCTAGCCTGGGAGCCGGGCATGATCTCGCTCAATCCGCTGGAACTTGCAGCCGCCTCGCCTCTGGCGCTGCGTGCTGAACAGCACGGTTTCGTCGAGTCGGATGCTGACAAGTTGCGCTGGCTGGATGAGGTCCGTGAGGTGCTATTCCGGCATAGTTTCGAGCATCAGCGCGCACGCAACTTCGCACGCCCTGGCCACCGGCATCGCTACAATGAATACACCCGGGGAGTGGACTACGACATCGTACCTATGGGGCCTGGTGCCTACGGCTTCTTCGGCGGCTGGGCAGTGGTGAATACTATCGGCTTCCCCGAATGGAACCAGGCAGTTCGCTCGAGCTGGACTCTCCGTAGTCGGGGCCACGGCGCCAACCGACGATGAGCCCGCCGTTCTTTCTGCATCACCAGCATGATCGAGCTAGCGATCGAGGCGACTGCTTATGAGAGCCAATTCGGCACAATGCTGATTGAGGATTTCCCATTCCTCATCGAACTGTTGGAATCCGGTATTTTGCATTGGGACAGCAATCGTTTACTGCTGGATCCAGCAACTGCCATCTATGCCGATGACATCTGCCACGAATTCTCCTCGCCACTTCAGAATCAGCTGTATGCCCGGCACCTGAAGATAGGACGATCGAAAGTGGCGTCGCAGTACTTCCCGATCACGGATCAAGCCCGCAGCTGAGGTTGTGAGCATTCTAGTCCAGCAGCTGACGCGTCGCTGAGAGTATGCCTTCGAGATCCAGTCCGTGGTGACGATGCAGGTAGGCTCGGTCGGCCAGAATGGGAGACACGTCGACCCCGACGCCTAGCCGCCTGAGCCGCGTCCCGAGACCCAGGGTAGCGATGACCTCTGCTACCACCGAGCCGATCCCGCCGACGCAGCGATGCGACTCTACGGTCAGCACGGACCGGTAACACTCGACCAGTGACGCCAGTCCAGACAGTGCCTCGGCTCTCAGCCCCGCGATGATCGCGACGCCGCAACTCACGCCCTCCCTTGCCAGCATGTCGGCGGCCTGGACCGCGACCGCCGAGATAGGACCGGCGACGACAATGAGCAGGTCACTTCCCTCGCGGACTAGGAGCGGGTGACCTCCATCGAACCGACCTTGCAGTCCGTCAACCGTAGTTACCTCGTCGTTTCCGAGGCGGTAGTACACCGGCCCTGGAAGATCCCAGGTTTCACGTATCGCCTGCCGGGCCTGCCTGTGGTCGGCGGGTATGACGATGAGCAGACCAGGCAGCATCCGCATGGCGCCAATGTCTTCCAGACTGTGATGTGTCGGCCCGAGGTAGCCGTAATCGAGTCCGGCTCCAACTCCTACGATCCGGACCGGCAGGTGATGCAAGACTGGGCCATTTCTGATGAACTCGTAGGGCCGAAGAGTGGCGAAAGGAACGATCGAATAGACGAACGGAAGTAATCCGGCCGCCGCCATTCCCGTGGCGACTCCCATCATATTCTGCTCGGCCACGCCGGCGTTGATGAAGCGCTGCGGAAATTTCAACGCGAATTCGTCGAGTACGCCACGGCCCAGGTCGCCGGTAAGCAGCACGATACGAGAATCCGCGGTCGCCAGCCTGCAGATCGTCTCAGCGAATGCTTTGCGCATCAGAGTGTCCTGTCGATGCGAGAATCATCCGAGCAGCAGCCATGTCCTGCGCCGTCATGACTCGATAGTGCCAGGATACCTGCCCCTCCATGAAGGGCACGCCGCTACCAAAGACCGTTTTGGCCAGCAACACGTGAGGAGGGCCATTGGTCGTATCAAGCAAGCCGATCGTCTCGGCAATGGCTGACGGATCATGACCGTCGACCTCACGCACGTCCCAGCCGAATGCCTGCCAGCGCACGCTCAGAGGCGAGGGCCAGAGCACATCTTGGGTACTGCCATAAGACTGCTGCCCGTTTACATCGACTATCGCGATCAGCCCTGAGAGTCGGTGATGTGCTGCAAACATGGCGGCTTCCCACACGGAACCCTCATTACACTCCCCATCACTGAGAATCACGAAGGTTCGACGTGGCCGCCGGAGGATCCGGGCGGCCATGGCGTCCCCGGCACCGATGGACAGTCCGTGGCCCAACGAGCCGGTACTGAAATCAATTCCGGGTAAGCGGTGGTCAGGATGCACGCCCAACAAAGTCGGACTCGTGCAGAAGGTATCTAGCTCCTCAGCCGAGATGACGCCTGTCAGCGTAAGCGCGGCGTACACGGCAAGAGCGGCGTGCCCTTTCGAAATCACAACCCGCTCGTGGTCTTCACGCGTCCGGCCATCGGGAAGCACCCGCCCATAGAGTGCGGCCACGATATCCGCGATTGACAAAGCCGAGCCTGCTCCACCGACCCGCGCCCGATAAGCTTGACTGACGATCCTTAGACGCAACTCTCGCGGGTCCACGATGATCTCCAGAGGATTCATCCATAGTCGAACTTCCGCAGCCACGTCGACAGCGTGACAACTGGACGTTCAGAAGTATCACTCATCAAAGGCGTGAGTTCTAGCGCGCCAGCAGTTCGCTGATATCGCTAGCTCTTCAGGTATCACCCGCCGTGCTCTAGGATTGAATTGCGCATTTGTAATGGAGCCGCAATGAGCATCACGTACGGTGACGTTGAGCAAGCATCGGCCTTGCTCAGTACCAGCCTGGCCAGCACCCCGGTGCTGCGGTCAGCTGAAATCGACGAGCGATGCGGCGCGAGAGTCCTGCTGAAGGCCGAGCATCTGCAACTCACGGGCTCATTCAAGATCCGGGGTGCGCTCAACGCAATCCTTTCCGCTCAGAAAGCGGGGGACGACCGGGGCGTGCTGACGATCTCGTCCCGAAACCACGCCCGAGCTGTCGCTCGGGCAGCCCGAATCGCTGGGGTGCCGGCGACCATCGTGATGGTGAGAGATGCATCACCACTCGTGCGCGCCGCGACCGAACGCGATGGCGCCATCGTGGTGACCGAGGACATCACCCGGTTCAACCGGGAGTCCGTCGGGGACAGGATCCTGCTGGAGGAGGACCTCAGATGGGTTCACCCCTTCGAAGGTGACCTGGTTCTGGCCGGTCAGGGCACGGTGGCCAAAGAGCTTGCCGACGTCGAGACGCCCGACATCGTGGTCGTGCCGGTCGGGGGCGGTGGCCTGATCGCGGGGATGGCAGTCGCGCTACGCGAACGGGTCCCGACGGCAACCATCATCGGAGTCGAACCAGCCATGGCGAACGACGCGCAACGATCTCTGACCAACGGCCGGATTGTCGTACTGCCAGAGCAGCCCGCGATGCTGGCGGATGCGGTCGACAACATGCATATTGGCAGCACGGCGTTCTCGATCATGCGGGAGCACATCGATGCCATCGTCACTGTCACCGAAGGCGAGATCGAAGCCGCCATGTGGGTACTCTGGTCGTGGGCCCACCAGCTGGTCGAGCCAGCGGGAGCACTAGCCTTCGCAGCCCTGCTGTCGGGTGCACTCAAGGCATGGATCGCTCCTGCGTTTAGCGGCAAGCCGCCGACCGTGGCGTGCATCCTCACCGGCAGCAATATCGACCTCGATGCCATCGGCACGGTCCTCGGCCAATGCCGCGCCCGCTACCTCGCCGATCCAGCGGCTAGCCTCGCCTGAGACACCGTGCTCCGGGAATCCGCGCAGGGCAGCACTACAACAAGATCGTTCCGTTTCGCCGTCTGCGGTCCCCTGCGGCTTGATCGTCGGGCCCTGACCGACCACGCTCGTAAGGTCGAGGACCTCGGCTTCGGCACGATCTTCATTTCTGAGCACGTTGGTGACCAGCACTCTCCAGTTCCCGCCATGATGGCCGCCGCTCTTGCAACTACGAAGCTTCGAGTTGGAAGTCTGGTATTCAACTGCGATCACCACAACGCCGTCCGGCTAGCTCAGGAAATAGCCTCTATCGACATACTCACTGAGGGCAGGCTTGAGGTAGGACTAGGTGCCGGATGGTACCAGCCTGATTATCAGCTTACTGGAACAAGCTTTAGGTCAGCAGCCGAGCGAATTGACCATCTCGCTCGGACTGCGTCCGCGCTAGATGAGCTACTAGCACCAGACAGTCGCACCGCTAGCCCGCCAGACAGTACCGATCGCGTCGAAATAGCGGCTGCTCGCCTCACGCTCAAGCCCGTCCAGCGGCCCAAAGTACCGCTGTTAATTGGAGGCGGTGGTCGCCGGGTCCTTTCCGTCGCCGCGCTCTATGCCGACATTGTCGACCTGGCACCTCGGCGCCCGTGGCCTGGGCGCCTAGATCTCACGTCCGTGACCGCCGCAGCCACCAGTGCCAAGCTCGCGTGGTTGCGGGAAGCTGCGCCAGAAAGGGTCGGAACGCACGAGCTATCGGTGTATCCAGCGATCGCCCCGCCCCAAGTCACCAAACGCGCCAAACAAGAGATCGAGCAACTAAGTGCCAGAATTCGCAATCGATACCCGGGCCCGCCATTAAATAGCGTCGACATTATCAATTCGCCGCACATTCTAATCGGCTCCGAGAACTCCCTGATCGAGAAGCTGATCGAGCTTCCGAGAACGATACGGGATATCTTATCTACGAGTACCGCACGAGTCGGCCGATGAGTTCGCGCCCATTGTTGCCAGGCTTGCCGGAAGATGAGGGCCGACGTGAATATTCCTGTTCCGCGCTCAGCCGAAGTAGATAAAGTGATTGAGACGGTTGCAGCCGTAAGCGGCAGATACCTAGCCAGTTTGCCGAATCGTGTGGTCCGGAGAGCCGATATTGCCCAGCCGAGTGCATGGAACCTGCCAGACCTTCCCGCCATCGGGCTAGGAGCGACGGGCGCCCTTGACGAGTTAGCGGCGACGGCCGAGGCCACAGCGATTGCCTCGTCGGGACCGCGTTGCCTGCACTGGGCGACTGGCGGCGTGACCCCGGCCGCCTTGGGCGCCGATATGCTCGCTTCCGTTTACGATCAGAACGCGCGATTTTTCTCCAGTTCACCCCTGGGAACCTATGCTGAAGAATTAGCGATGCACTGGCTAAAGGACCTTTGTGGTCTGCCGTCTGCCTGGGTGGGAACTCTCACCACGGGCGCTACGATGGCGAATCTTGTTGGCCTGGCGTCGGCTCGTCACTGGTGTGCCGAGCGGCACGGCTGGAAAATCGACGAATTCGGTCTCGCCGGGACACCCGGCATACCCATATTCGCGGGCGACCGGCTTCATCCCACGACCCGAAAAGCATTAGGAATGCTCGGCTTGGGCCTGGCGCTCCGTTCAGTCCCTATCAAGTGATCAGTCACGCGACGTTGACCTCAAAATGCTGGATTCACTACTTTCGGATATCGAAGGAGCTGGTACAAGCGCGATTGTAATTGCCACGGCTGGCGACATTGACACCGGCCAGTTTGATCCGATATCTGATCTAGCTGAGATCTGCCAAAAGAGGAATGCCTGGCTGCACGTCGATGCTGCCATCGGGCTAATGGCAGCCGTATCAGCTCAATCGAGACATCTGCTCAGCGGCATCGACGGCGCTAAGTCGATCGCGTCAGACGCGCACAAGTGGCTCAATGTGCCCTACGATTCCGGTTTCGCCTTCGTGGCATCACGCCAAGATCTTGAAGAATCCTTTAGTTGTCAGCACGCGTTCATTGAGGACGTGCAGATTGATCTGACGGCACGTTCCCCTGAAAACTCCCGCCGCGCACGTGGTCTTGCGATCTGGACCACTCTGCTCGCCTACGGCCGGTCCGGTTACCGGCAGATGATTGAGCACTACCTGGCGCTCGCGACGGAGCTGGCGGAACTGATCGATAGCGCGTCCGACCTGGAACTTCTTGCACCCGTTTCTCTCAACGTGGTGCTCTTTCGCCACCGCCCGCAGGCCCTTGGCGAAGAGTATCTCAATGATTGGAATGAGGCAATCGGCGAGCACTGCGCCAACGCTGGCGAGGTGTATATAGGTTCCACGACACATTTCCGCGACCTGATTGGATTCAGATCGGTCATCATGAATTGGTCCACCACTTCCGAAGATCTGTTAGCGATACTAGCTGCCGTTAGGAGATCCGCCGCCGAGCTGAGCTGCGCCGAGCTGAGCTGAGGCTAGATCGCAGGGTCGCGAGAGCTTAAGTCCGGCCTACCTGCTGTTCGCATCTGCGTCATCGAGAGGATGGAACGGGAAGATGCTCAAGTCAGTTACTATTGTTGGCGGCGGAACTGCCGGGTGGATGAGCGCTGCCTACCTGAGGGCGGCGTTTGGTGATCGGCTGACCGTGACGCTGATTGAATCGGACCGCGTTCCGGCGATCGGCGTAGGCGAAGCGACTTTCAGCACCGTACGACATTTCTTTAACTATCTGAGCTTGGCCGAAAGTGACTGGATGCCCACCTGCGCGGCGTCTTATAAGCTGGCCATAAAGTTTAAGGACTGGCGATTCGTCGGACATCAGTTCTACCACCCATTCGAACGACTGAGAATGGTTGATGGATTCAGTCTGGCTGATTGGTGGCTGCAGATCGGCGGCCAGTCCAGTAAATTCGATCAGATGTGCTTTGTGACACCTTATCTGTGCGAAGCAAGAAGGTCACCGAGAAAGCTTGACGGATCTCAATTCTCCGAAGATGCTGACTTTACTTCAGGTCAGCGAGTAATGTCGATGCAGGCGGATTGGCAGTTCCCATACGCATACCATTTCGATGCTTCACTGCTCGCGGATTTCCTGCGCGGCTATGCCACTGACCGCGGCGTCCGGAGAGTTGCGGACGACGTGATATCGGTCAGCCTCGATGACGACGGTAAGATTAGCCATGTCACCACCCTCCGGCATGGCGATGTGCGGGGGGATCTGTTCATTGATTGCACCGGATTCAAGGGCCTGCTCATTAATCAGGCCCTTGGCGAGCCGTTCGAGTCGTTCACCGATGTATTGCCCAATGATCGCGCCGTTGCATTGCGGGTCCCTCGTGATGACGTGACCCAGATAGCTCCGTATACGACGGCGCGGGCCGTGGACGCGGGCTGGATCTGGACCATTCCGCTATACCAGCGAGATGGCACTGGCTACGTCTATTCAGCCGATTTCTGCAGTCCGGATCAGGCTGAGCGGACCCTAAGGCAGGCGGTGGGTCCGCGCGCGGACGGCGTAGCGGCCAGTCACATCAGGATGCGCATCGGCAGATGTCGCCGATCCTGGGTGCAGAACTGTGTCGCTATTGGATTGTCGAGCGCGTTCGTCGAGCCACTCGAGTCGACCGGAATATTTTTCATTCAATACGCTATTGAGCAGCTGGTGAGATATTTCCCGGACGAGACATGGAACCGATCATTGACTGACACCTACAATTCCCATATGGCTAGCGCCGTGGATGGAGTCAAGGCGTTCCTGATTATGCACTACAAATTCGCCGCACGCGACGATACGCCCTACTGGAAGGAGGCGAAGCGTAGAAATGTGCCTGGCGACTTGGCGGATCTTTTCGAACGAGGATCGCATTCATTGTTCGAGGAAAATACAATCTACCCGAGGTATCACGGCTTCGAGTCATACTCATGGAATGCTATGCTCCTCGGGCTCGGCGATCGCCCTGCCGCACGGCAGGCGCTGTCCCTGATGGACGAGGCGACTGCCAGGCGTCAGTTCACTGCGGTCCGTGATGAGGGTCGGCGACTCACGGCAACATTGCCTAGCTGCCACGAGTACCTTGCCTCGATGCACTCTTAAGGGGTCGATATCCCGAGACCAGCCCGGTCGCCTGCCGGTCGTCCTACCGGCTCCGGCCGAAGATCCGCAGGAAAAAGAGAAAGACGTTCAGGATGTCCAGGAAGATCGACGCCGCAAGAAGCGGTGCCGACTGCAGATCCGGCTTCGCCCGCAGCCGCTGGAAATCGAACATCGTGAACCCGGCGAAGATCACCAATCCGAGTACCGAGTAGATCAAGCTGCCGTGCGGGATGTTCACGAAGAACATCACGATGCCGAAGACGATCAATCCGATCAGCGCGAAGAAACAGATCCTGGCAATCGACGACAGGTCACGCCGCGAGGCATAGCCCGCCGCGCCGAAGCCCGCGATAAACAGCGCAGTCGCCGCGGCTGACTCCGAGAGAGCCCCGGGATCGGTCTTGGCGTAAAAGGCGATCAGCGGCGCCAGCGCCACCCCGAGCAGCACGCCGAAGGCCACCAGCAGCGCGATCGTCACCGCCTGGGAACGCCGCACCGCGAACCGCATGGCGATCAGGCAGCCAATCGCGCCGATGTACCAGAAGATGTCCGTGCCGTAGGCAACGTTGCGGCCGACGTAAGCGCCTCCGGCGAAAACCGCTGCGGTCAGCGCGACGAAGCCCATCGTCTGGCTGAACAAGGTCCTCGCGTAGTAAGAACTCGTGAAACCGTCAGACCCGCCATAGAGAGCCGATTGACTCACGAAATTTACCCCTTTCGCCCGGTCAATCTCCATCATCGGGCATGAGCCCGGATGCTCGCGACCCGCCTGGGTGCTGCCATCATGCCTACATGCGCATACTGATCATCGGGGGCACTGCGTTCGTAGGCAGGCACATCGCCGACGCCGCCCTGGCCGCCGGACACGACGTGACCTTGTTCAATCGCGGCCAGACGGGGCCTGAGCTGTTCCCGCAGGCCACCAACCTGACTGGCGACCGGAACTCTGATCTCGCTGCCCTAGCGCAGGGCCAGTGGGACGCCACGATCGACGTCTGTGCGTACTTCCCGCGCCAGGTCAGCTCGCTGGCGACCGCGCTCGGAGCGGGCGACGGCCGGGGCGGGCACCATATCTACGTCTCTTCCATGTCGGCCTACCGGACTCCGGTCGCCCCGGGCTTCGGTGAGGACGCACCGCTCGCCGAGCTCATCGACCCGGACGCGACGGAGATCACCAACGAGAACTACGGCGGCCTGAAGGTCGCCTGCGAGCGCCTCGCCACCGAGCTGTACGGCGAGAAGAACACCGCGATCGTCAGGCCCACTTACGTGATCGGCCCGCACGACCGCAGTTACCGGATGACGTACTGGGTCGAGCGAATTGCGGCTGGCGGCACCGTGCTCGCCCCTGGCGATCAGGCCGAGCCGATCCAGGTCATCGACGCGCGGGACATGGCCACCTGGATCGTCGGCCTGGCTGAGCGGTCGGTGAGCGGCGCGTTCAACGCGGTCAGCCCGACTCCGCCCTTCGGCTTCGACGCGCTGCTTACCGCGATCCACGAGGCGGTCGCCCCAGAGGGGACCGAGTTGGTCTGGGTCAGCGGTGACTTCCTGAACACCCAGGAACTCACCGAGACCAGCCTGCCGCTCTGGGCGGGCGGCGATCCCGATGCCGACATCAACGCAGCCGACCCTGCGGCGGCTACCGCCACCGGACTCAAGCCAAGACCACTCGGCCAGAGCGTCCGAGAGATCCACGCCGCCGAACTCGCCCACCCGAGGGCCAAGCGGCCCGAAGTCGGTCTGACGCCCGAGCGCGAGGCCGAGCTGCTCAGTCGCTGGCGAGCATCCCAGCCCACGGCGGGGGCGTGAACCGCTCAGGCACCGGGAGGATCTGACGGGGAATGTGCGGCGTGGCCTTCCTGCGCTGCCATTCCCTCGGATAACCGAGCGAGACCTCCTCGTGCCGCACCCCGTCGTGCCAGATCGTCCTCGGGATGTGCAGGTGACCGTAAACGACGACCGACGCGTTGAACCGCACTGGCCAGTCGGCAGTTCGCTCGGTGCCGCACCATTGCGCGAACTCTGGGTAGCGCAGTACCCGCGTGGGCTCTCTGACCAGCGGAAAGTGGTTCACCAGCACGGTCGCGGTACCCTCGCGCAACTCGGCTAGCCTGCGCTCGGTCAGCGCGAGCCTGGCGTCGCACCACGCGTCGATGCTCTGGTACGGATCGGGCAGCAGCAGCGCTTCGTCGGTCGCCACTACACCGGCGCTGTAGGCCTTGGCGAGCGCCTCGGCCTTGTTCGTCGTCCCCTCAGGCCGAAACGTGTAGTCGTACAGCAGGAACAGCGGCGCGATCACCACCGGCCCGCCGGGTCCCTCCCACACCGGGTAAGGATCCTCCGGCGTCACGACCCCGAGCCGTCGGCACAGGTCAACCAGGTACGCATACCTCTGCGCACCCCGCAGCGAAATGGTGTCCTTGCGGTGCGTCCAGAGCTCGTGGTTGCCAGGCACCCAGATGACCTTCGCGAACCGCCCGGCGAGCAGCCCGAGCGTCCACTCGATGTCAGCGACGAACTCGCCGACGTCGCCGGCCACGATCAGCCAGTCATCCGGAGTGCCCGGCACGAGCAGGTCGGTCACGAGCGGCTTGTTCAGCTCGAAGCCGACGTGCAGGTCGCTCACCGCAAGCAACCTCGATTCAGCCACGTCCGCGATCATCGCACAACGAGGCTCGCGGTCACGGGCCGCCCAACCCGAAACCCCAACCCCGAATCTCAGCCGGTCACGTTCAGCGACTTTCCGTTCGAATAGCCGAAGAGCAGATACCCGGCCAGGTCAGAAGCCACCGCGCGATAGCGGAACGCCCCAGTCGCCGTGCCCTTGATCGTGAAGCTGAACGTGCCACCACTCTTCTCGTGCGTCGTCGCCACGGTGAACCACTTACCCGACCGCTCCACCTGCAGCGTCACGACCCGTCCGACACCGGCTGGGCTGCCCTTACCGGATCCGACGGTCGACTTGCCTTTCTTGATCGAGGACGACTTCAGGCTGAACGTCACCGACTGCGTCCCGAGCACCGGATAACCCCACGCCGGGTCGGTGCCCAGCACGAGGCCGCTGCCGTGGGAGTCGAGCGCGGCAGCGAACACCGTGCTGCGGATCCCGTTGCCGAAATCAAGCGGCCCGCTCCACGTCGAACCATTCCTCGTGGTCATCTCGATCACGTCGTAGATCTGAGCGGCCAGGCCGCGCACGGAAAAAACGTGAACCGCGCCGCTCGGATCCTGGTCCACCGCGAACCACTCAGGCCCGCCGCCCGAAGTGCCAGGCACATTGTGGGGTGCTCCGAAGCTGTGCCCGTTGAACAGCCTGACCCTCGCCCACTGCTTGCCGCCGGTCTGCACAGTCAGCAACGCGTCGCCCGACATCCCGAGCAGGTCCTCACCAGCGAACGACCCGACCCCGTGATACGAGCCGCTCGCCCCGAAGTCACTCCCCGACGCCGCGTACTCCACGAACGTGGTCTCGGCCTTGGTTCCCAGGAAGGTCGACCCGACCAGCGCTCCGCTGCGGAAGTCGCTCACGCCGATCGCCGACGCCGGGTGCGCGGTGGCGGTCGCGGTCTCGGTCGCCGGCAGGACGGAGGGCTTGACCCGTACGCTCTGGACCTGGGCGCCATCGTGGTTGTCATCGGCCGCGAACACGATGTCGCCACCCACAAGGGCCGCCGCGCTGACGCCGAGCGTCCCGACTCGTACCGGCGCGCCGAACGTCTTGCCGCCATTGGTCGAGGAATACAGCAGGTCATCGCCCGGGCCGTTGCCGAGCCCGTCGCAGCACGTATCTTCGAGCACGACCACGTGGTTGGCCGACGGCACGAACACCTCGGGCGTGCCCATCACCGAGTCGCCGTCGATCGGCGGGAGTGACACCGGATGCGGGCACGTGTGGCCGCCTCGGCTCAGCACGCAGACCACGACCTTGCCCCTGACACCGCTCGGCGCGCCGTAGGCGACGACGATGCTGCCGCTGGGTTCGAGCGCGACCGATCCTGGCGTGTTGGCCGCGCCGATCTTGAACGGCTTGATCTCGGGCTGCGGATCGCCCTTGACCCCGCCCGCCGGACTGGCCTGCGCGACACCGCCGAGCGCGGCGAGAGCGCAAACGCTCAGCACGCCCAGCGCCGTACCCAGCGCAGAGCTACAACGACGGCCAGCCTTCATCGAAGTTCACTCGCCTTTCGAGCCGTTCCCAGAACTTGCCTGATCCTCGCGCAGGCTATGTGCGGCATTCGCGCACTGGCCACGACGAGCCGCGAAAGGTAACCGAACACCCAGGAAACTCACGCATCCGAGCAGACTCACCCGCCCGCAGAACCGACACTGTCAGTGGCAGCTGCGAGAATTGATCGCGTGCGGGTTGCCGTGGTACCTGGGCCCGGGCAGTCCGGGCTGCTTCGTGAGCTGACAGAGGACGGCACCGGCGCGGCGACACCCGTTCTCACTAATGATCTTGTGCAGACCATGGATGAGTACGAGCTCGCTGGCGACGTCCGGTGGGTGTGGGCGTCGGCGGCCGGGCTGTACCCGAAGCTGCTGAACGCCGGAGTCAGGGTCGCCCGGTGTCACGACGTCGCGCTCGCGGAGACGCTGCTCGACGGCCGGGACTCGGGGATGGCCCGCAGCACGAAATCGGCCGAAGCGGACCCAGCCAGGGCCCGCCTGGCCGCCGAGGCGCACACAGCCAGCCGAGGACCAGCCAGCCACCAGCTAGCCATCCAGCAGGCGCTGTTCGACCCCGACGAGTCCGCCGGGCCCGTCCGCACCATGGCCGACCTGACGGCGTCGCTCGAGGCCGTGGTCGCCGTGCACGCCGATCAGCTGGCCCGAATCGGGGTCGACGAGCATCCGGCGAAGTTCTCGATGATGGTCGCGGCCGAGTCCGCCGGGGCGCTGGCCGCCACGGAAATGACCATGGCCGGGCTCCCCTGGCACCCCGAGGTGCACGACGCGCTGCTGACCGAGCTGCTCGGCCCCCGGCCGCCAGCGGGGTTCGGCGCCAACGTGCTGCCGGCCAGACTCGCCGAGCTGACGATCGAGATCTCGGCGGCGCTGCACCTGGATCGCCCGGTCAACCCGGACTCCCCGGCCCAGGTACTGCGGGCCCTCGCGGCGGACGGCGTCCGGCTCCCGTCCACCCGGCTGGCCGTCCTGCGCGACGCCAGTCACCCGGCGATCCCGCCCCTGATCGAGTACAAGGAGCTGTCCAGGCTGCACTCCGCCTTCGGCTGGTCGTGGCTTGACACCTGGGTCAGCGATGGGCGGTTCAGACCTGAATACGTGGTCGGCGGCGTGGTGTCCGGCCGCTGGGCGTCGCGCGGCGGAGGCGCGCTGCAGATCCCCAAGATGCTGCGCCGGGCGGTCGTGGCCGACCCCGGATGGGCGCTGGTCGTCGCCGACGCGGCGCAGCTCGAGCCGCGCGTGCTCGCGGCGCTCGCAGGCGACCGGGCGTTCGCCGCCGCGGCGGCAGCCGGCGACCTGTATGCCGAGCTGGCATCGGCGTTCGGCGGCGACCGGGCGAAGGCCAAGATCGCGCTGCTCTCGGCGATGTACGGCGGCGCCGGGGGCGAGGCTGGTCAGCTGCTCGCGGTGCTGCGGCGCCGGTTCCCCGCCGCGTCCGGGTACGTCGAGGCGGCGGCCCGGGCCGGCGAGGAAGGCCGCGTGGTCAGGTCGGTGCTGGGCCGCACCTGCCCGCCGCCGTCCGCGCGCTGGCGGGCGCTCACCGAAGAGGCCGCCGACCCCGAGGGCGAACGCGACCCGAGCGCGGGCTCGGCCTCGCGCGCACGAGGCCGGTTCACCAGGAACTTCGTCGTCCAGGCGTCAGCCGCCGACTGGGCCCAGGTCATGCTGGCCAACCTTCGCGCTGGCCTTTTCAAGATCACCAGTAGGAAAGATTCGCCCAGCCTCACTGCCCAGACTAGGCCGGCGTTGTCGCCCGCTGGTCCAGGAGCCGACGGCCCGCAGCTCGTCTTCTTCCAGCACGACGAGGTCATCGTGCACTGCCCGCAGGAGCTAGCCGACGAGGTCAGCGCAGCCGCGACCACAGCGGCGAACGATGCCGCCCGCATGGTCTTCGGCCCCACCCGCGTCATGTTCCCGCTGACCACGACCGTGGTGACCTGCTACGGCGACGCGAAGTAGGCGTAAGCGGCGCGGTTCAGTCTGGACTTCACCTGGATTTCAGCGGCGCAGGCCGATGGGGGCTCCCCTCGTGAGCTGATGGAAGAGCCGCTCGGTGTCGGGATGCGGTTCGCCGCCGGGGGCGATCTCCGCTATGGCGTCCAGGCAGCCGGTCCAGGCCGCGTTCACGCCGTCGAAGTTGCCGGCCTCGTGTTCGGCGCGCATGAGGGCGCGCCAGAGCTGTTCGGCGGCCGACTCGGCGGCGAGCCCGGCTCGGGCGGCGCGCGCCGATGCGATGGGATCACCGGCGGTGAGCTCCAGCTGGGCGAGCAGTTCGGCGACGTCGATGATCTCGGCTCGGATCGTCTCGATCAGTCCGATGTCGATCCACCAGTGATAGCAGTCGGCGAACGGCTCGCCTCTGACCAGTGCCATCGCCGCGCGGAGGTCTTCGCGGCGCCGGTCGGCGCGACCGCGTCTGGCCAGGGCGCTGAACGAGGTCCAGTCCATCGAGAGGTCCGGATGCGGGACATAGATGCCCGAGCCCAGATGAATGATGAACTCCTGGCCGTCGCGGGCCTGGCCGAGCCGCTTGCGGGTTCGCGTGATCAGCTGTCGCACCGAGTCGGCTGGCCTTGGGTGATCGGCGTCCGGGCCGAGCAAGGTGCACAGGCCCGAGCTGGACACTCCGGCCGGGGCGTGCAGCGCCAGTGCGAGCAGCAGTTCGGCCTGCTTGGGCAGGAGCTGTTCGGCGGCGCCGAGGATCTCGACGGTGCCGAGCACCTTGAGCTGCAGGCTCGGTGCGGCGTGACGCGGGCCCGTGGCCGCGCTGGAGGCAGCCGTGCTGGAGGCAGCCGTGCTGGAGGTCCCCGTGCTGGAAGTCAGAGCGTGCGTGTGACCCGTCGGATACGTCGGGGCCGCTACGGGCATCTCGGGTTCCTGGGGTTCGGCATACTCATCTTCCGGGCCGGTGGGGGCCACGGGCGCGGCGGCGAGCCTGATCCAGGGCGGTGCGCCGAAGTCGCTGTAGGGCTCGTCGTCCGCGCTCACGTCGGCGGTCTCGGCGGCGGTGGCGAACACGCCGGCGAGCGCCTCGTACTCGATCGCGGTCAGGGTTTGCGGCCAGACCGTGATCTGGTGCTGCGGACCGAGGTAGGCGAGCGTGATCGTCGCGACGATCTCGTCCGGGCGGTC
This sequence comes from uncultured Actinomycetota bacterium, assembly GCA_963737865.1. GTDB lineage: Bacteria > Actinomycetota > Actinomycetes > Streptosporangiales > Streptosporangiaceae > Chersky-822. Next base: position 126,995 of record CAVTUG010000006.1, read on the forward strand.
AGGATCGGGCGCGAGCTGGAACAGTGCCGGTGCCAGCTTGCCGTCCGAAGTCTGGGTGTCACCGGCCACGAGAGCCGCGATGCCGCCCGGGCCGTCGGCCAGGTCGAGCAGCCTGGACATCTGCTCAGAGGTCGGCTGCTGCCGACTGACCAGCAGCGTCAGCCCCCAGTCCTCGTCGTCGGGGTCGGCCATTCGTCGCGTCCTGACATCGGGCGGGCCGTCGTCGTCCATCCGCCGCTCGATGACCTGGGCTCGATGCTCGAGCAGGGCAAGCGCCTCCTCGAGGTCTGCGCAGTGCTCGGCCCGACCGAGCACGTCCAGCTCGGAACAGCCGGCCAGCACCAGGTCGTACCAGCCGCTCCAGTGGCTGGAGGCGAGTTCGGTCGCCGCCGTGACGAGCAGCCGGTCGGTCAGCTCGTCGGGGCCGTCGCAGCAGGTGACTCGCATCGCTTCGAGGTCCAGGAGCAGGTAGCCCCCGGCCTGCGTGGCCCCAGCGGTGAACAGGCCAGGGAGCAGGTCTCCGACCTCGCCCGGCGCGGGTGGTGCGACGGTGGTGTGCTCGCTGACACCGGTGAGGTTCACCGTCCAGCACATGGCCTGGCGGGCCGGGGCGATGACGAACGGCGCCGGCGGCGGGGTCGCGGCCGGCGCTGACAGCAGCACGTCCAGCGTGCTGGGGGTGAGGTGGATGCCGACGATCGGCGGCAGCGGCTCTCCGGCCACGGCGATCCCCTCGCTAAGGTCACGCAGCGCGTCCCGCAACGACGAGGGCGCGGCCTTCTCCCCGTCCGAGGATTCGGCGCTGCCGTCAGGGTTGTAAGCGGTGAGGTTGTAGCCGTTGGAGCCGTGGTTGTTGGGGTTATGGCCGTTGGAGCTGTGGCCGTTGGAGCCGTGGTTGTTGGAGCTGTCGCCGTAGCCGGCTGCGTCTTCCGGGCTGTCGCCGCCGCTAGCGGAATCGGCCTGGAAGTCGGACATGGGCGGCAGCCCGGACGACCCGGGCCGCTCGAAGTACTCAGAGTCCGGTGCGTCCTGGTCGTCGGCATAGGCCAGCGACCGGCCGATGGGCGGCAGGTCGAGCGGCTCGGGCCCGTCGAGCGGGTACTGGTCGTTGGCTGGGTACTGGTCATTGGCTGGGTACGGCTGCTCGGGCTCGTCGAACTGGTTTACGCCGGAGTCGTAGTCCGGGAAGTAGTCGGCCAGACTGCCCTCGTCATCGTCGTCCATCGACCCGGTGCGGTCGACCGGCCAGCGGGCGGCGGCAGCGCGGAGCTTCTGCTCGATCCGGCGGCCAGCCGGATCGGCGGGCAGCGCGATGCGACGGCCCGGCCGACGGGCCTGACGCTGCCGATGGCGCAGTCGGTCAATGCTGGCCAGGGAAGCGCCGGCCAGCATTCCAAGGGTAAAGAGAGCCGCTTCGGCTAGCTGGTCGCGATGGTCCGTCGAATTCGACTGGCTGTCGCTGCCGCCTGCGGCCTGAGTGCCGCCGCCCGAAGCCGGCTGACTCGACCCTTGACCAGGAGCCGGTACCGACGGAGTCGTGGGCGGAGCGGACGGCGCAGCCGAGGGATGCGGATGGCTGAACCGGTGATGCGTCGACCGATGCCCACCGTGCTGGCTACCCGACCCAGGCTGGCCGTTCGACCCGTGCTGACCGTTACCGGACCCGTGCTGACCGTTCGATCCGTGCTGGCCGGTTGAGCCGTGCTGGCCGGTTGAGCCGTGCTGGCCGTGGCCGGAATGGCCAGCGGTGCGATGGCTCGAATGGCCGGCGGCGTCGGGCAGGCGCAGGTGCCAGCCGGGCATGATCAGCGACGGGTCGCTGAAGACCTCGCCGTCGCCCATCTCGTGCCCCTGGTTAAGCTGCACGATCTCGGTGAACCGGTCCCCCGCGCCCAGGTAGTGCTCGGCGATCGTCCACAGGCAATCACCGGACCGCACCACGATCTCCCGGTCGGAGTGCGGGACCCGATGATCGGCGTGCACAGCGGAGTCAGCGTGCACAGCGGGGTCAGAATGCACAGCAGGGTTGGCGCTCTGAACGGTCGCCGCCATCGCGGGCGAGGACGCCAGGCTGACGACCACCGGAGCGCTGAAGGTCAGCGCCGCGAGAGCGACTAGGCGAGCGGCAGCGCCCTGCAGGCCAGCCAGGTGCAGCCGGGGCGCGCGCCGTCCGCGGATGGCGGCCTGCGCCTCGGCGACGACCGCGACCGCGAAGGCCAGCCACGCCAGCCAGGAGACGTCGCGGACGGCACCGAGGAAGAGGCCGGTGCCGTTGTCCTTGTGCAGCAGGGTGAAGACGACCTGGTGCAGGGCAGGCAGCCGGGCCGGGATCGGTGAGCCGCCGACCTTGTACAGCGCGACCGGCAGGCCCACGGTCATGGCGGTCAGCGCAAGCATGGCCAGGATTCCTCGGCAGAACGTCACGAACCGGCGGCCGCTCATGCGCCCGGTCCCGTCACGCCGGTGACCAGGGAGGCGACGGCTTTGCCGGTCGAGGTCATCGTGTCGATGCCGACCAGCGAGAGCAGCGTGGTGTGCTCGACGACGGTCACCGTGACGGTGATCTTGTTACCTGTCCCGCTGACCGACCCGTTGTAACCGGCCTTGGCCAGGTACGCCCTCGCCGCCGCGAGGGCCTCGGGGATGTCGACCTGGTAGGTACCCGAGCCGTAGGCGGTCGCGGTGTTCACCATGCCGGCGCCGGCTCGGGCCGCTTCCTCGGCGATCGCGTCGGCGTTCTCGGTCTGGTCGAGCTTGCGGCCACCGTCGATGACAAGTCCGGTGAAGGCCAGCAGAATCACCATGAACACTGCCAGCATCAGCGTCAGCGAGCCCCGGTCCCGCTCGGCGTCAGCCGGGTGACGTTGTCGTCGCATCCGGCACCTCCGGAATCAGAAATGACAGGTCACGTGACCTGAACGGGTCGAGCGGCGAGGCGAATCTCGCGCGCAGCGTGATCGTTCCTGGCACCCCTGGCACGAGCACGTCGGACAACTGCACGACGCAGGTCACCAGGGCATGCACGGTCGCCGGTCGGCCGATCGGCGTGTTGAAGGCAGCCGCCAGCCCGGGCAGGGACACCTGCGGCTGGCACTGCAGCCCGTCGGCGGCGAGCGCCGAGGTCGCGCTCGCCAGCGCCGTGTTGAGGGCTGTTCCCTCGTTTGCGGCCACCGACGCCTGGCGGGCGGCGTCGTGCGCGGCCGCGTCGACAGCTTCCTGCGCGGTCGACACCCGGCCGGCGGCGATCACCAGGCCGATCACTGCCAGCAGCAGCGGGGCGACGAGGACGAGCTCAAGCGGCGCGTTGCCTGCCTGGGATCGCAGCAGCCGCGCGATCACGGCTTGCTCCGGGCCGGGGTTGGGCGGGTCAGTCCCAGCGACACGAACCTCTCGACGGGCGCGGTCACGACCTCGTGGACGTTGATCACCAGGTTGGGCACGAGGGAGGGAATGCGCGCGCTGACCGCGACCCTCACCGTCGTCGTCGAGCTGCCGCGCGTGCTGACCGAGATGTGGCTGAGGAAGCCGGGGGTCGAGGTCGCGGCGAAGTTCCTCGCGGCTTCCGCGCCCTGCCCGGGTGGCGGTTGCGAGGTCCGGGCCACGTCGGCGCCGTGCCGCGCCGCCGCCAGCACGGTTTCCCGGCCGAGGTACCAGATCGACGCCTGGACGGCTGTCATGATGCCCGCCAGGAAGACCGGGACGATGAGCACATAGCTCAGCGTGAGCGCCCCGGCCTCCCGCTTATGCCTGGTCACTTCAGCTTGTTGGCGGCTGCCCTGATAGCGCCGTTGAAGATCCCGGCGGCGATCCCCACAGCCACGACAAGCGCCGCCGCGATGACGAGCCATTCAAGGGTGAGCGCCCCGGCCTCGTTGCGGAAGATGGAGCGCCTGAGCTTGTGTGCCCTGGCCGCCAGGTAGTTGAACGTCTGCAGTGTTTGCATGCGAACCTCCATGAGTTGTGCTTTACAGAAACGTCCGGTAGACGATCGGGAAGATGAGCAGCAGCAGGAAGCCGACCCCGAGCATGGCGATCGGGACGACCATCGTGGTGCTGCGCGAGCCCGCCTTGGCCTTCGTCTCCGCCAGCGCCTCGGTGCGCATGGACTCGGCTCGCGCTGCCAGCGTCTGCAGGATCCTGGCGCCCTCGTGACCGGCCACCTCGGCGATCTCGGCGAGGTCGGCCAGTTCGGTGCACGCCGGTCTCGCGGCGAGCGCGGCCAGCCCTCCCAGGGCGGCCGGCTCGCCTTGCGGGCCGCGGTCAGGGCGGCGGCGATCCGCTGCGAACGCCCAGCCACCGCCGATCTGGGCCGCGGCCTCCAGCGCCTCGGTCGGCGCCGCGCCCGCGCCGCGCTCCAGCGCCACGAGGTCCAGGTAGCTGGTCAGCGCATGCCGGAAGTCGGTGCGCTTCTCGGCCGCGTTGACGGTGACCAGGTCAGGGGCGAAGAACAGGCCAGCGCCGAGCGCAGCGAGGCGACCGCCGGCAGCGGTCCAGCGACTGGTGCTGCCCGCTGAGCAGCAGCAGCGCTTCGAGCGCCGGGATCAGTCCGAGCCCGAGCAGCCCGCAGGTGACCTTGCTGGTCAGCCACTGTTCCCGGTCCTGGCCGAGCAGCGCCAGGTCGGCGGCAGGCACCGGCAGCCAGGGCAAGGTCGCCGCAGCCGCTGGCCGAGTGACCGCAGCTGATACCGGGTCGGTCGGAGCGGGGATTTCCTGCCCGCCGGCGTCGGATCCTGGCGAGGGCCGCGTCGAGCCGTGGCCGCGACGGCAGGATGAACTGGCTGACCGCGACGAAGACGCCGAGCCCGAGCAGGATGCCGGCGACGATGACGATGAAGTTCACCAGCCGACCACCCGCCGGTACCTGCTGGCCGGCGACATGCGCTCGGCTGCCAGATCGGGCTCGTCGGCCGGCCGGCCGGGTCCGCCAGGAACCGGCCGGGCACCGGAATCTGGCCGAGCTTGTGCAGCCACACCAGGCCAGCCGCGTACAGCACCGCGACGAGCGGCGAGCACCACTTCCCCGACGAAGGTGCCGAACGGCGCCGAGTAGGATCTGTCCACAATGGCGAACGCGGTGAAGCCAGCGATAAACGCCACGATCCAGCGCAGCGTCGTCCGGTGCTCGGCGCGGCTCGGCCTCGATTTCCCGGCGCGCCGCGACGTCCCGCGCGAGTAGCTCGGCGAGCGCGCTGAGCACGCCTTGCACGCCGCCGCCTCGCTGCCCGGTGGCGATGAGCAGCGCCGCGACGATCCGGTCGCCGGCCGGGTCGTCGATCTCGGCGGCGAAGGCCCGCAGCGCCTCCTCGGTGCCGACCCGCGCCGACATCCGGCCGGGCGAGCGCCGTCACCGCCGGCGCGATCGCGGCCGGTGCCGTGCGGGCGCTGACGGCGAGCGCGTCTTCCAGGCCCCGGCTCGCGGTGAGCATGTCGGCGAGCCGCCTGGTCCACTGCTCGAGTCCTTCGAGCATCGCGGTCCGCTGCTTGTCGGCCCGGTTCGAGATCAGCTTGGGCACGAAAATCACGCCTAGCGGCGGCGGCGAGCGCGGCGACCGGCCAGCCGGTAATCAAGCAGGATCGCCAGGCCGACGACGACGGCCGCCAGGATCTTGCGCCCGTCGCGACCGGTCACCGCCTCAAGGCGCAGGCCCCTGCCAGCCGGGGTGCCCGGAGCCGGAGCGCGCCGGGTCAGCTCGGCGAAGAACAGGACAATGCCACCGACGATCAGGGCTCCGGCGGCAGCGGCGAACAGGATCACGGGATCACCGCCAGCCAGGGCCGGGCGGCCCTTGCGGGGCCGGAGACCTGCGTACGTCGAGCAGATGCGGGTCGAATCCGGCGGCTTCGAGCCTGGCCATCATCGAAGGTGAGGGCGAATGGGCGGGCGCGGCCCGGCCGCCGGGACCGGTCGGCAGGAAGAGCCGGTTGACGGCGGGACGGTCGGTGTCGCCTGGCGGCATGACCTCGAGGATCTCGGCCACGTAGCGGAGGGTGCGCTGTCCGTCGAAGCGCTTGCGCACCTGGATGATCAGGTCGACGGCCATGCCGACCAGGATGTGGATCGCGCGCTCGGCGAGCGCCAGGCCGCCGCGCAGGCCGAGGATCAGGATCCGGTCGAACGCCTCCGACGGCGAGTTGGCGTGCAGGGTGCACATCGAGCCTTCCTGGCCCGAGTTCATCGCCTCCAGCATCGGCATGATCTCGCCGCGCCTGACCTCGCCGACGAGGATCCGCTGCGGGTTGTGCCGCAGCGCGTGGGCGATGAGGTCGTGCAGCGAGATCGACCCCGCGCCCTCTGAGTTGGCCTCGCGTGCCTCGAAGGCGATCACGTCGGGGTGCTGCTCGCGCTCGTGCAGGTACAGCTCGTACTCGGTCTCCAGCGTCGCGATCCGCTCGCTGGGCGCGATCTCACTGGCCAGCGCGCGCAGCATGGTGGTCTTGCCGGCATTGACGCCGCCGGTGACGATGATGTTGCAGCGGCCCCTGACCGCTGCGGCGAGAAACCTGGCGGTCACGTGGTCGATCGTGCCCAGCTTCACCAGGCTGGGCAGCGTCACCTCGAGCTGGCCGTGCCGGCGCAGCGAGATGCACGGCCTCGGCGTCACCGACATAGTGGCGGTCATCCGGGCGCCGCCTTCGAGCGCGACGTTGACCAGCGGAGAGGCCGCCGAGAAGTCACGCGAGGTCTGCCCGCCCCTGGTCGCCCAGGTGCGGATCATGGCGATGAGTGCCTCGTCGCTGGTCGCGACCGGCGGGGCCGCGACCCGCTCGCCGGTCGCATAGGTGACCCAGACCATGTCGCAGCCGTTGATGTCGACGTTCTCGACCTCGGGATCGCGCAGGAAGCTGGCCAGCGGACCGAGCCCGTACCGCTGGTCGTAGACGGCACGGGCCAGGGTCTCCAGGTCAGCGGGGCTGGGCACGGTGAGCCCGCGCCGCACCTGGTTCTGGACCCAGCCCCGGACGGCATCCCTGATCAGCGGCATGACCTCGGCCCGCTCGGCGCGGTCGGGCAGCAGGTCGGCGACCATCGTCAGGATCTCGGGCACGCCGGACAGCAGGCGGGGGTCGCTCAGCCGGGACGTGTCAGCAGGAAGGCGCGGCTGCGGCCCGTGGTCAGTGCCCGGCTCGGGCTCAGCCTCGACCCTGGCCGGGGGCGGGGGCGGATTGGGCCCGCTGAACGACCAGCCGCCGGTATCGACGTCACGGCCCGGCAGCACGGGCGGCAGCGCCGACTGATGACCGTTGGTGCTCACGGGCGGCACGGGCGGCCAGGGCAACGCGCTCATTCCGTGCTCCCGGCCTGGCTGGTGGCTAGTTCCAGGTCACCCAGATGACCCAGCCTGCGGATCGCGGGCACGGCGAGCCGGGCGGCGCGGAGCAGCGGGCGCCGGTCGAGCCTGGCCCGCTGGCCTTCGCCTTCGGACAGCACGTGCGCGGTCCTGACGTCGTCGGGCAGGGTGCAGATCACCGGCAGGTCCAGGCTCCGGGAAAGGTCGCCGTGCGGCACAGGTCCGTCACCGACCAGCAGCAGGCCGATCCGGTCCTTGCCGCCCGCGATCTGGGCGGCGATGTCGATCCTGGGCCGCGCAGCCGCGACCTGCCGCAGCGTCGGGCGCAGCACCACGACGATCGCGGTGGCGTCCGCGAGCACGCTCACAGGCTGGGTCGCGCCAGCGTCGAACCGGCCGCAGTCCGCGATCACGTCGCTGGCCTGGCTGGCGAACCCGGCGGAAATGGCCGGCCAGACCGGCGACAGGCCAAGCGCCTGGCGAGGGTCGCTGATCCCGGCCAGCAGCCTGCGCTGGCCGGTGTCGTCGAGCGGCACGAGCTGGGTGTCCAGCTCGGCGACGATCGCCGGCTGGCCGCGACCGGCCTCGAACGCGACCCCGAGCAACCCGCGCGGTGCCCGCAGGTGCCCGGCGAACAGGCCGGCGAGGACGTCGCCCCCGCCTGGATCGCATTCGGCGACGATGACCGGTCCCGGCCAGGTCAGCCCCAGTGCGAGCGCGGTCGTCGTGCAGCCGGGCGAGCCGCCTGGGGTGATCAGGGCAAAGACAGCCATCAGGGTGCTCGCTTCGTCACGATCAGCGCGATCTGGCCGGTCGAGGCCTGCGCGGCGACCGCGTCCCCGGACTGCTTGGCGACGAGCACGTCCACGACGTCGTAACCATCGGTGTCGGGGACCAGGTTGACCGCCTCGATGACGCCCGGCACGGGGGAGGCCAGGACCGGCGCGGCGCTCGACGAGCCGGAGTCACCCTGGGCGCCAGGAGTGGCCACGATCACCACGCGGTCGCCTGCGGTGATCCCGCTCGCGGGCAGGATCGACGGCTTGATCGGCAGCGGCACGAGTACCTGCCCGGCCGCCGGCGGCCTGACCGTCGCGATCTCCGAGGCCGCCAGCAGCATGCCGGGGTGCAGGTCGGCGCCAGCGATCTGGCCGACGACCTGGCCGACCTGGGTCACCGGGATGGTCTGCACGCCCTTGCTCACCGAGATCTGCGCGGTGCCCAGGTCAGCGGAGCTGATGACCGACCCGACGGGCACGTTGCCGGTGACGACGATCACCGGGATGCGCACGCTGGTCGCCGCGTAGACGGCGGCGCTGGCCAGGATGCCCAGGCCGATCAGCGCGACGGCGAGCGCGATCATGCCCGGCCGGCGGCGGCGCGGCAGCCGCGCGAGCTGCCCGGGCTGCCGCTGTCTCGACCCGTTGCCGCTGAACTCGACCTCGGGGAAATAGGCGGTGCCCACCTGCGGGCCTGGCGTGTTGCTCATGGTGTCCCAACTAGTGCTTCGGCCTGGGCGACCCGGACGCCGAACGCTGTGCCGGTCGTGTAGCCGGTGGTGATCGTGCCGCCAGCGCCGCCCGACCCGGTCCAGCTGATCGTCCAGGTCACGACGAGGGCCGCCTGGTAGGCGCTGCCAGGCTGATGGGCCGAGGGCTGGTCGTAGGTGTAGGAGCAGGACGTGCGCTGGGAGCTAGCCGCAGTGCCGCGAACGAAGGCGGTGCCCGGGCCGGCGCACGACACGCTGCCGAGCCCCCCACCAGGCACGTAGGTCAAGGTGGCGGGGCTCGCAGTGGCGACCGCGAAGACGGGGCCCGCGGTCACGGTGATGCTGATGGGCTTCCATTCCGAGCGCGGGATCCAAAACCATTCGGGCAGCCCCACCAGCCCGTTCTTGCCCATAGGCGGGGCCGTCTTAGCCGCGAGAGCGGGTACGGACAACTCGCCGATCGCGATCTTCAGCAGCTCTACCGGGCTGATCGACGGGGTCCCGGTCTTGGTGTTGACCTGGACGAGCTGACCGCCGAGCGAGCCGCAGGCCGAGCCCGGGCAGGTCATGATGTCCCACTGGTAGCCCTTGGCTGGCGGGCCGGTGCCGGTGCGCTCCAAGATGGCCTGGCTGGCCTTGGTGTACGTGCAGGTGATCTTGGCCGAGCCGCCCGACCCCGGGCTGCCTGGCAGTCCGCCCTGGTCGATGCAGATCCAGGTGAAGTCGATCGGGAAGCAGCCGCCGCTGTCTGGTGAGGCGGCCTGAGCCGCTTGCGCGGGCATGGCCGAAGGCAGCGCCAGCATCACTGCCAGGCCCGCAACGCTGGCCGCGCGAATCAGTACTTGCATGCTTGCACCACCGGGATAGCTCCTGTGACCAGCCAGTGCCCGTGCTCGAGCGCCAGCGTGGTGGTCAGATAGTCGTGTGACTGACCGAGGCCCCCGACGATCTGTCCGGTCTTGCGGTTCTGGAAGCCGGTGTGGCTGAGGTCGATGCAGTCGTGCACCGCAGCGGTGGCCACGCCGGTAAACTTCACGTCCCTGATGTGGAACACCGGTGCGCCGAACGCCATCTCGTGGCGCTGCCACAAGACGGACATCCCTGCCAGCAGCCGACCGACCGCGCCTCCGGGGACGTGCGCGACGAGCATCGCCCGGGCCATCTTCTGGTTACGGGAGTTGATGGCCTGGTTAGTGGCCGTCCAGTAGCTCTCGTAGGCCGCTATGACCAGGTCGCGCTTCGACGGTGCGGCCGGAGCACCGCCGCCGACGGCGTGCGCCGCGGTCGCGGGTTTCTTGGGCAGGGCGACGTCGGCCTGACTTCGTCCGCACGCCGTGAGGGCGAGCAGTCCGCAGCCTAAGATCGCTGCCGCTGCCCTGCGGCTTCCCCGCCGCCTGTCTTCGCGCATTCCCGCTCCCTCGGTACCACCAGCACCGTGCCACCTCCCCGCGATGCGGGACTATAGGGCGGGCAGCGTGAACGATGCGTGATTTGGGCATGAACGCGCAGGTAGACAAGGGATTGCCGGGTCAATTGGCGGGCCGGGCGGCGGTGGTGGCCGATCCGGGAAAACCGAAAACATCGGCGAAATCCGCGTCGCACACCGCGATTGTGTGATTACGATGAGCCCTCACTTTTTGTTAGGTACGTGTGTTGCTGGAGAGCTGGTGCGGTTCAACATCCTGGGTCCGTTAGACGTCAGAGGCGATCACGACGAACCCGTGACGTTCAGTAGGCGACTGCATCGCGCGACGCTCTCGATGCTGCTGCTCAATGCCGGGCAGCCATGCTCGGTCGCCAGCCTGGTCACAGCCCTCTGGGGAGACAGCCCGCCGCTGAGCCCCGAGGTCTCGTTACGCAGTTGCGTCTACGGGATCCGCAAGGTCCTGCCCGACGGCCAGCGCGTGCTGACCCATCCGTCCGGTTACCTGATGCAGGTCGGCTACGACGAGCTCGACCTGCACAAGTTCCGTGACCTGGCGGCCCGGGGCCGGGACGCGCTCGACGCGGGCAACCCGCTCGACGCCGCGACCATGCTGGCCAAGGCGCTCGAACTGTGGCGCGAGCCCTCGCTGGCCGACCTGCCCGAGGTGCCGGACAAGGACAAGCTGCTCGATCAGCACATCGAAGCCCAGGACACCCTCATGGACGCCAGGCTCGCGCTCGGCCGCCACCGCCAGGTGCTCGCCGAGCTCAGGAGCCTGGTGACCGCCAACCCGCTGCGCGAGCACGCCTGGGCTCAGCTGATGGTCGCGCTGTACCGGTCGGGCGCGCGCGCCGAAGCGCTGGCGTCGTTCAGCCGGATCAGGCTGAGCCTGGTCACGGCCCACGGCATCGAGCCCGGACCTGAGCTGCAGGATCTGCACCGCCGGGTACTGGCGGACGACCCGGCGCTGGGCTACCACCCCCTGACCGGCCTGCCCTTGCCCGGCCAGCCCTTGCCCGGCCAGGCCCTGACCGGGCAGCCCCTGACCGGCCAGCCACTGTCCGGCCAGCCGCTGACGAGGCCGGCGGGCGGACCGGCCCTGGCCACGCCAGCCTGTCAGCTCCCGGCCTCGGTCGCCGACTTCACCGGGCGGCTGGCCGAGCTGACCGAGTTGCTCAGCCGACTCCCCGGCGACGGCATGGCCGTGACGGTGGTCAGCGGCATGCCGGGCGCCGGCAAGACCGAGCTCGCCGTGCACGCGGCGCATCTGGCTATCCCGGCGTTCCCCGATGGGCAGCTATGCGCCTGGCTCGATGACGCCTGCCTCGCACGTGATCCTCAGGTCGTCCTAGGCGAGTTGCTACGCGGGCTCGGGGTGCCCCAGGCCGAGATCCCGGCGAGCCGGTTCGAGCGGGAGGCGATGTACCGGTCGGTGCTGGCCGGGCGGCGGGTGCTGATCCTGATCGACAGCGCGACCAGTGCCAGGCAGGTGCGGCCCTTGCTGCCGAACACGGCGGGGTCGGCGGCCCTGATCACGAGCCGGTCCAGGCTGGCCGACGTGGACGGGGCCCGCATCGTCGAGATCGGCGGCCTGCTGCCCGCCGACTCGGTGACGCTGCTCGGCCGGATCAGCGGCCGGGCGATGGTCGGCGCGAACGCGGCGGCGGCCATGGAGATCGCGACCGCGTGCTCGCACCTGCCACTAGCGGTCAGGATCGCAGGCGCCCGCCTGGCCGACGACCGGCACCTGTCGGTGTCAGGGCTCGCGTCGCTGCTCGCCAACGAAGGCCAGCGCCTGGACGAGCTGATGCTCGGTGACCAGTCGGTGCGCGCCCGGCTGGCCACGGCCGCGCAGTCGCTCAACGTCACCGCGCGCACGGTACTCGCCCTGCTAGCGGCGGCCGGCCGCGCATACGCCTGGCTGGCTGATCGCGTCGCTGATCGACCATCCCAGCGCGAGCACGGCCGCCCCCGCCCTTGCCGACGCCGGGCTGCTATACCGGGTGCACGGCGCCGGGATCACCGGCGAGCGGGGACCGGCCTACCGGATGCATCCGCTCGTCCGCGCCTACGCCGGAGAGCTGCTCGAGCTCGCAAACCCCGGAGTCGTCGGCACCGCGACCGGCCGCCTGCTGGCGTCGGGCTGGCTGGACCGGGCCAACGGCGCGGAACTGCGAGTCATCCCGGGCTGAGCTTCATGTCCAGCCGGTCCGGCGTCGTCTGGAACGCCGGTTGCCATCGCCGCGTACACGCCCGCCGCCGGCGCGCCAGAGCTTGGCGGCCTAGAACTCGCGTAGTCAGGCCGTTCATCGCGGACCCGGAGCGGATGGCAGCCGCCGCAGGCACCGGCACGCCCACGGTCATCTCCGACGCCGGCACTGCCCGCAGTTCGAGAACACCGACGAGTAGTGGCAGGCCCCTGACCACGTACCTGGCGAGCATCTGATTCATCGGCCTCGACCAGCTATACGCGAGCTAAGCGCCAGGCACAGCCCTCGCCAAAGGACAGCGCAAGCCAAGGGACAGCATTAACTAGGGCCACGCCCCGGCAGCGGGCGGAAAGCCAACAGCACCATGGTCCTACTTACTGCTGTCCTGATGACAGTAAGTAAGACCATGCTGTCCTTGGAATTGGCGCGAGAACAGCAGCAAGTAGGCCCTTACCGCTGTCAGCCCGCCGACCGGGAGCCGGGGCCGCGCAGGAGAGGCGCGGGCCGGGGGGCGGGGAGGCGGGTGGGGGTGGGTAGCTTTCCGGGGCTGGGTTGGGCTGAGTCAGGGTTGCTCGATCGCGGGTCTAGCGGGGTGCAGGCACAGGCGCATCACCACCCGGGTCTCGGAGCGACGCGCGACCTCGTGGAATCCCGCCTTTTCGTACAGGCCGCGTGAGCCGAAAAAGAGGGAATTGTCGTCGATCTTGCCTGCGTGGTCGATCGGGTACGCCTCCAGGACCTGGGCCCCGTTCTCCCTGGCGTAGTCGATGGCCGCGTCGAGCAGCAGGCGCTGGACTCCGGCACCGCGATGCGGCTTCGCGACGTAGGTGCAGACCACCGACCAGCACGGGGTGTCGTCCACCGGCTTCATGATCCGGGACCTGCGTAGCTTCGCGTACTCCTCGCGGGGGCCGAGGCTGATCCAGCCCGCCGGAGTCGCACCCAGATAGCCGATCAGACCGGGGACGACATTATTTCCGACTAGATCGTGCATTGCCTGCTTGCGCCAGGCGCCAAGCTCGCCGTGGCCAACACCCGTAACCCGGCCCGAGACCCGGAAGAACATGCACCAGCATCCGCGCACGATCGAGCCTCCGGGCTGGCCGAAGAGCTGTTCAAGGTCTGGCCAGGTCTCGGGAGTGAGCGGGCGTGCCGCGAATGAGCCGGCCGGGTCCGGCACCGGTCAGCTTCCGGTAAAGCGCGGCGCGCGCTTCTCGGTGAAGGCCGCCACGCCCTCGGCGAAGTCGCCGGACTCGGCCATTTCCTGCTGGATCTGCGCCTCGAATTCGAGCTGGGCGTCGATCTGCTCGTACAGCCACCGGTTGAGCTGGCGCTTGGTGCCGGCGTAGGAGCGGGTCGGGCCGGTCGCGAGCCTGGTCACCAGCTCGTCGGCTTTGGCGGCCAGCTCGCCGTCGGGGTGCACCTGGTTGATCAGGCCCCAGTCGAGCGCCTTGCGGGCTGGCAGCCGCTCGCCCAGCATCGCCAGCTCAGCCGCCCGCGCGAACCCGATCCGGCTCGGCACGAGCAGCGACGAGCCGCCGTCGGGGACCAGGCCGATGTTCACGAAGGCCAGCAGGAAGTACGAGGATTCGGCGGCGAGCACCAGGTCGCAGGCCAGCGCTAGGGAAAGGCCGATGCCGGCGGCGGCACCGTTCACCGCCGCGACGACGGGCTTGGCCATGTGCCTGATCCCGGTGATGATCGGGTGATAACGGTCGGTCAGCACGCTGTAGACGTCGCGGTGGCCCGCCGGGGTGAGGTCGGTGCCGTCCTTGAGGTCGGCACCGCTGGAGAACGCCTTGCCGGCGCCGGTGATCAGGACCGACCGCACGTCGTCGTCGGCGGCGAGCGCCTTGACCGCGTCGCGCAGTTCGAGGCCGAGCGCCTTGTTCCAGGCGTTCATCCGGTCGGGGCGGTTGAGCTCTAGCTTGGCGACGCCGCCACGACGGTAGATGTTGATGGCCTCGTAGTTTCCGACCAATTCGTAGTCACTCATGGGCGAAGCCTACGGCGCGTCGGGGGGCTGGTCTTTGCCCGGCTGGTCTTGCTGATGCCTCGCCGCGTGAGGCGGTGGCGCAACAGCACCATGGTCCTCCCTGCTGCTGTAAACCCGCACGAAATCTGGACAGCATGGTCCTACTTACTGCTATCCACACGACGGTAAGTGGGACCATGCTGCTGTCAGATTTCGGGCTCCGCCGGAGCGTGGCCCTAGATGCTGCTGTCGCCCGCGTCCGCCAGCGCTCGGCATCCGCGCGCTCGCCAGCCCCCGCTCGTCCGCACCGCGCCGACCGCCTGCCCGCCGACCTGCTCGACTGGTGGGCGCCTGACAGAATTTCGGGCATGACATACGTAGCGCATGCCGACAGGTACTCCCAGACCGGTTACCGCCGATGCGGTGCAAGCGGGATCAAGCTGCCCGAAGTCACCCTTGGCCTGTGGCAGAATTTCGGCGACGAGACGCCGCTCGCGACCCAGCGGGCGATGCTCCGCCGGGCTTTTGACCTCGGGGTCACGCACTTCGACCTGGCCAACAACTACGGCCCGCCCTACGGCGCGGCCGAGATCAACTTCGGCCGGATCATGCGCGAGGACCTGCGGCCTTACCGCGACGAGCTGATCATCTCGACCAAGGCCGGCTGGGACATGTGGCCAGGCCCGTACGGCGACCTGGGGTCGCGCAAGTACCTGCTGGCCAGTCTTGACCAGTCGCTGAGCCGGATGAGCCTGGACTACGTCGACATCTTCTACAGTCACCGGGCCGACCCGGACACCCCGCTCGAAGAGACCATGGGCGCGCTCGCGACCGCCGTGCAGTCCGGCAAGGCCCTGTACGCGGGGATCTCGTCGTACTCGCCCGAGCGCACCACGCAGGCCGCGGCGCTGCTGCGGGAGATGGGCGTGCCGCTGTTCATACACCAGCCGTCGTACTCGCTGCTCAACCGCTGGATCGAAGGCGGCCTGCTCGACGTGCTGGAGGCCGAGGGGGTCGGCTGCATTCCGTTCTCGCCGCTGGCGCAGGGCATGCTCACCAGCCGCTATCTGAACGGCATTCCCGAGGGATCGCGGGCCAGCAAGCCCGGCTCGCTGTCGCCTGACCTGCTGACGGCGAAGACGATGGAGCACATCCGCGCCCTCGGGGACCTCGCGGCGGCGCGCGGTCAGACGCTGGCTCAGTTCGCCATTTCCTGGGTTCTGCGTGACCAGCGGGTGACTTCCGCGCTCATCGGCGCGAGCAGCCTGGCCCAGCTCGAGGAAAACCTCGCTGCCGTGCACGGCCCCGCGCTGACCGAAGCCGAGCTCGCCGCGATCGACGCGCACGCCGTCGAGTCAGGCATCAATTTGTGGGCCGGCTCGAGCGCGATCAGCTAGCGCGGCCCGGTCCCAGGCCAGCGCGGCCGAGGGCGGCCGTCGCGGGGTCGCCCTGGGCCGTCGCGGCTGGGCAAGACAGCTAGTTCGGATCGCGAATCGCCGCGTCCGTGCGGGGGAGACTGGTCACATGCGCTACCTGAGCAGCGATACGGCGAAGAAGATTTCGAAGATCGGGCTTGGCACCTGGCAGTTCGGCTCCAGGGAGTGGGGCTACGGTCAGGACTACGCCGACTCCGAGGCCGCCGCGATCGTCCGGCGCGCGCTCGAACTCGGCGTGACGTTGTTCGACACCGCCGAGGTCTACGGCTTCGGGCGCAGCGAGCGGATCCTCGGCAAGGCACTCGGCAGCGACCTGGAGTCGGTCTTCCTCGCGTCCAAGGTCCTTCCGGTCATGCCGATCGCCCCGGTCGTCGAGCAGCGCGGCGTGGCCAGTGCCGAGCGGCTCGGCGCCCGCCGGCTCGACCTCTACCAGGTACATCAGCCGAATCCGGCGGTCAGGGACGGCACGATCATGCGGGGCATGCGGGCGCTGCAGAACGTCGGCCTGGTCGACGAGGTCGGCGTGAGCAACTACTCGCTCAGGCGCTGGCAGGCCGCCGAGGCGGCGCTGGGCAGCCGGGTCTTGTCCAACCAGGTCAGGTACAGCCTCGTCCACCGTGAGCCGGAACGCGACCTGCTCCCCTACGCGGCCGCCAGCGCCAGGATCATCATCGCCTATAGCCCGCTGGCCCAGGGTTTCCTGTCCGGCCGGTACCACGAGAGCAATCTGCCGGCGAACCGGGTGAGGGCCGGCAACCCGCTCTTCCTGCCGGAGAATCTGGAACGCGCCATGGGGCTTATCGCGACGCTGCAGGCGATAGCGGACACCCATTCCGCGACCCCGGCCCAGATCGCGCTCGCGTGGGCGATCCATTCTCCGGCGGTCGTCGCCATTCCCGGCGCGTCGAGCGTCGCGCAACTGGAAAGCAACGCGGCCGCGGCCGACCTCGAGCTCACCGGCGAGGAGTATCAGACCTTGCAGGTCGCTTCAGACCGGTTCAATCCGATCAGGGGACTCAACGCTGTACCCCAGATCGCGCGGGCGCGGCTCACTCGGCGCTGAGCGACGGGGGCACCCGGCCGTAACCGGTCGCGGC
This sequence comes from uncultured Actinomycetota bacterium, assembly GCA_963737865.1. GTDB lineage: Bacteria > Actinomycetota > Actinomycetes > Streptosporangiales > Streptosporangiaceae > Chersky-822. Next base: position 143,917 of record CAVTUG010000006.1, read on the forward strand.
CTCGAACGCGTGCCCGATGCCCAGCAGCTCCCAGTCGCCCCGGCGGCGGCCGACCAGCTGCAGCCCGACCGGCAGCCCATCGGCGGTGAACCCGGCAGGCACCGACATCGCCGGCAGTCCCGTCGCGGAGATCAGGTAGGCCGACCGCATCCAGTCCAGGTACGTCTGCTGAGCGACGCCGTCGATCTCGTGCACCCAGTCGAGCCCGACGTCGAACGGCGGGACCTGGGTCGCCGGGCACGCGAGCGCGTCGACCCGGTCGAAATAGTCGCTGACCTGCTGCGCGAGCTGCACTCGCAGCAAGGTGGCCCGGCTCAGGTCGGCCAGCGTCAGCTTGAGGCCCTGCTCGGTATTCCAGATCACGTTGGCACCTAGCTGGTCGGCGTGCGTGGCCAGCAGCGGGCCGTAGTTCGTCGCGAACCGGAACGCGCGCCAGGTCCTGAAGACCTCGTCGGCGCCGGACAGGTCGGGTGCGGCGTCCACGATCTCGCAGCCGAGGCTGGCGAGCACCTCCCTGGCCCTGCGCATGACCTCCCGCACGCCCGGGTCCACCGGCAGGCCGAGGTCGGGGCTGAAGCCGATCCGCAGGCCCGCCAGGTCCGTGTCCAGCACTGCGCTGACCTGGTCAGGGCTGGCCAGCTCGGGCGGCGTGGCGTCGAGCGCGAGCGGTACCTGGGGGTCGGGTCCGCTGATCGCGGCCAGCATCAGCGCGACGTCGGCGACGGTCCGCGCCATCGGCCCGTTCACGCTCATGGTGTCCACGACGTCGGACGTGGGCCAGCTCGGCACCCGGCCCGGGGTCGGCCGCAGCCCGACGACGTTGCAGAAGCTGGCCGGGTTGCGCAGCGAGCCGCCCAGGTCGCTGCCATCGGCCAGGCAGATCATCCGAGCGGCCAGCGCGGCGGCGGCACCGCCGCTGCTACCGCCGGCGCTGCGGTCCAGGTCGTAGGGGTTGCGGGTCGCGCCGAACACCTCGTTGACCGTGTGCGAGCCCGCGCCGAACTCGGGTGTGTTGGTCTTGCCGAGGCTGATCGCGCCGGCCTGCGTCATCCGGCTCACGATGACCGCGTCCCGGTCGGGCACGTTGTCGGCGAAGAGCCTGGAGCCGTAGGTGGTCCGCACGCCCGCCGTCTCGGCCAGGTCCTTGTGCGCGACCGGCAGGCCGTGCAGCAGTCCGGGCACATGGCCGCGCGCCAGCGCGTCGTCGGCGGCGGCGGCCTTGGCCAGTGCCTGCTCGAACGTGCGCGTGACGATGGCGTTGACCTGCGGATTGACCTCGGTGACGCGCTCGATGTGGGCGGCGATCACCTCGCGGGCCGACACCTGCCGGTCGCGCAGCAGGCCGGCGAGAGTGATCGCGTCGTGGCTGACCAGGCCGCTGGCCAGGTCGCTCATCAGGCGAGCCGACGTTCGGCCGCCCAGCGGGTGAGCTGGTGACGTGTCGACAGCTGCAGCTTGCGCAGCACCGACGAGACGTGACTTTCGACCGTCTTGGCGGAGATGTAGAGCTCCCTGGCGATCTCTTTGTAGGTGTAGCCCCGGGCGATCAGCCTGAGTACCTCGCGTTCTCGGGGGGTGAGCTGGTCGAGCTCAGGGTCGAAGGTGGGCGCCGGCTGCGGACCCGCTGCGGCGGCGCTTGCGAAGGCGTCGAGCACGAATCCGGCCAGTCTGGGGGAGAATACCGCGTCGCCAGCGGCGACCCGCCTGATCGCGTCGACTAGCTCGGGGCCCGAGATCGTCTTGGTCACATAACCGCGTGCCCCCGACCTGATCACGGCGATCACGTCTTCCGGCGCGTCGGACGCCGACAGCGCGAGGAACCGGACCTGCGGCAGCACCGGGGCCAGCTCGGCGACGACCATCTGACCGCCGCCTCCGGGCAGGTGCACGTCGAGCAGGACGACGTCGGGCAGGCTCTTGGCGATGCCGTCGATCGCCGGACCGACGTCCTCGGCCTCGCCGACCACCTCGACATGCTCGCCGAGCTCGGACCTGACGCCGGAGCGGAAGAGACCGTGGTCATCGACGATGAAGACCCTGGGCTTGCCTGTACTCGGCTGGGTGCTGGCAGCGGTCATGACACTGCGCTCGTTTCGCGGTTCCCTGCTGTTCGGTGCATGGTCAGTGATACCTCGGTGCCTTCCCCGATGACGCTCTTGATGGTTGCCGAGCCACCTCGCCTGCTCATCCGCGCCTTGACCGACTCCGCTAGCCCCTTGCGGTCCTCGGGCACCGTGTCGGGGTCGAATCCCTTGCCCCGGTCCCTGACGAAGATCGACACCTCGGACGGCTCGACCTCGGCGAACACAGAGACGACCTGGGCGCCCGACCACTTCGCCGCGTTGACGGTCGCCTCGCGGCCGGCCGCGAGCAGCGCGGTAAGGTCGTCGTCGATCAGGCAGTCGCCTACGGTCACTACCTCGACGGCCACGCCGTGCTGCGCCTCGACCTCCTGCTGGATCCGGCGCACGGCCCCGGCCACGGTCGTCTCGATCCCGTCCATCGATCCCGGCGCCCGGCCGTCGAACAGCCACGACCGCAGTTCCCGTTCCTGCGCCCTGGCCAGCTGGATCACCTGCTGCGGGCTGTCCGCCCGGCGCTGGATGAGCGCCAGCGTCTGCAGCACGGAGTCGTGCACGCGCGCCGCGATGTCGGCTCGCTCCTCGGCCCTGATCCGCGCCTGGCGCTCGACGAGCAGGCCTTGCATGACCCGCATCCACCAGGGTCCGAGCAGCAGCAGCACCGCGCCGATGACCAGGACCGTTCCGCCGAGCGGCCGGAGCAGCTGTGCGGGCTTGTGTACCGACGCCAGGGTGACGAGACCGACCACCAGCAGCACGGCGGAGATGGCGATCCGCAGCCTGATCCTGGACTTGCCGCTCGCGCCGCTGACCTCGACCAGTGGCCTGGCCAGCGTCCGCAGCGACTCCCGCTCGGGCTCGGACGCGTTGCGCCAGATCAGGACCAGGCCAGCCGCTCCGACGATCACCGGCCACGAGAACGAGCTGAGCAGCCCGATCCCGAGGATCGAGGCGATGATCAGCACGACGATCAGCATCGACGCGGTCACGGCGGCAAGGGCCAGCCCGCGCAGGTCGCTCATCGCCTTGCTGGCGAGGTTGGACGGCTCGCCGGCCGCCGGGATGAACAGCCAGGCCAGCACGTAGGCGGCGAGCCCGAAGCCGCTGATGACAGCCGTGATGCCGAACAGCACCCTGATCAGCGTGACGTTGAACCCGGTCCTGGCGGCGAGCCCGGCCGCGACCCCGCCGGCCAGCCTGCCCTCGGAGACCCGCCGGATGGATCCGACGCGGGACTGCCAGTCAGGCGGCCGGCCGTGCTGGTCCTCCGGGTCTGGCCACCAGGTTCTCTGATCCACGTCTCCATCATCGCCCGAGTTCACCGATGCCGGTATCAGGACAGCCCCTGATCCTGAGGGGGCGGAGTCAGGGTCGAATCGGGGTTGATCCCAATAGCCCGCGCGGGGGTCCAGACCGCAGCCTTGAGATATGAACGCAACCGAGGCGGGCTCACCTGCCGAAGACCAGGCACAGGACCAGCACGACCAGCACGACCAGCAAGACCAGCAGCCAGAGGACCAGCAGGCCCAGGACCAGCAGGCCCACGACAGCTACCGGCCATCGTTCGACTACCGGCAGGGCGCACCGCTCTACCGGCCGTACGAGGGCCGGATGATCGCGGGCGTCGCGGGCGGCATCGCCCAGTACCTGAACGTCGACCCGACGATCGTGCGGATCGTGCTCGCGGTCCTGACCGTGGCCAGCGGCGCCGGCATCCCGATCTACGTGGCGGGCTGGCTGCTCATGCCCGACGAGGGCGCATCCCAGTCACTGGCCAGCGAGTTCATCGACTCGCTGCAGGGCCGCTCCTACTAAGCGCCAGCGAAGCGACGACGTGATGACCAAGGAGGGCTCGTCCACTATGCCAGCACAGAGCAGTCCGTCGTGGACCCCGGGGCCAGGCGGGCCTGGATCCCGCCGCTTCCGGTACGGCGGCGGCGACTACCGCGCCTCGGACGCCGAGCGCACCGAGGTCGCTGACCGGCTGTCCAAGCACTACCAGGACGGCCGGCTCGACCAGGCCGAGTTCAACGAGCGGCTAGACCGCGCGATGAACGCCAAGAACCGCAGTGATTTCCACGGCCTCTTCGCCGACCTGCCTGACCTTCCCGACCAGGTGGCCGACAGCGCGCAGAAGACCCAGAAGGGGCAGAAGGCCCAGTTCGGGCCGACCGGACCAGCAGGAGGCTATCCAATGCGAACCCGACCGTTCGGACCGGGCAGGTCAGTGCTGTCGCAGTTGCTCTTCATCGCGCTCGTCGTGGTGGTCGTCGTGATCCTCGCGCACGCGCTGACCCACGCCTTCCTCCCGTGGCTGCTGCTCGCGGTGCTGGGATTCGTGCTCCTGCGCTACGACCGCAACCGCCGCCGTTAGGCACCGCCGCTCGCAAGGGCTGGCGCTCGCAGGGGCTGGCGCTCGCAGGGGGCTGGCGCCCGGAACGGGGGCTCACCTGACTTGTCGCTGCTGACCGGATTTCGCGACGATCCGGTCAGCAGCTTTGGTGTCCGGCAGGCGGAACCCGGCGCTAGACCCGGACACCCCGGTCGGCCGCCGTCCTGGGCTCGTGCCGGACGTCGCCCGGCTCGCCCATGACCCGGCGCCAGCAGGCGAACTCCAGCAAGATCCCGTCCGGGTCCTGGAAGTAGAACGACCGGACGAACACCCCTGGGTGCAGCTCGCTGGCGACGCCGTCGGTGCTGTCGTCGTGGTCGATGACCGGGCTGACCTTGACGCCCTTGGCCTTGAGCTTGGCCCGGTACTCGAGGAACCGCTCCTCGGGGACGTCGAACGCGACATGGTTCATCGAGCCCACCGCGCTGGTCCACTCGCCGAAGCCAGGAACGGTCACGGGCGCCGAGACGCCGGGCACCGGATCGGGCGCGTCGGGAAACCAGAAGAACGCCAGCGAATTGCGCCCGCCCATGTCGAAGAAGAAATGCTGGCCGGATCCGCCCGGCAGGTCGAGCGTCTTGATCAGCCGCATCCCGAGCACCTCGGTGTAGAACTCCACCGTCCGCTTCATGTCCGAGCAGACCAGCGCGAGGTGGTTGACGCCGCCGAGGTCGAACTCCTGATTCCGCCACTCCATGACCCTGGCCTCCCTGACTCGATAACTAAATCTAGAGTCAGTCTCAGGTACTTCGCCAGAACCGGGTCGGCACGGGAGACACGCATGGGAGCGATCAGCAGGGAGTTCGTCGGCCTGCCGTCACCAGTCATCGGGCGGGCCGGGGCTGGCGGTCATCCGTGCCAGGGCATCTACCACCGCCCGGCCGGCGCTCCGCCGAAGGTCGCCTTTGTCGCGACCCATTACAACGTGGATTTCTCCGAGCACTACCTCGCCTCGTACCTGGCTGAGCGCGGGTACGGCTTCCTGGGGTGGAATACCCGCTTTCGCGGCAACGAGGCCCATTTCCTGCTCGACCACGCGCTCGCCGAGATCGGCGTCGGGGTGCGCTGGCTGCGCGAAAGCGCCGGGGTCGACACGGTGGTACTGCTCGGCAACTCCGGCGGCGGCTCGCTGATGTCGGCCTACCAGTCCCAGGCCGTCGAGCCGAACGTGCGGCCGATCGCGGGGATGCGGCCGCTGGCGGCAATCGATGACCTGCCCGCCGGGGACCTGTTCGTCGCGCTGGCGGCGCACTCGGGACGGCCTGAGGTGCTGACGGCCTGGCTCGACCCGTCGGTCACCGACGAGACCGACCCGCTGAGCGTCGATCCGGCGATGGATCCTTTTAATTCTGGGAACGGGCCGCCGTTCGGAGCTGTGTTCCAGCAGGCGTACCGCGCGGCGCAGCGGGCTCGCAACGAGCGCATCACCGACTGGTCGCTCGCTCAGCTCGACGCCCTGGCGGGCAGCCGGGCGCGGGACCGGCTGTTCGGCGTCTACCGGACGTGGGCCGACCTGCGGATGATCGACCCCGGCATCGAGCCGTCCGACCGGCGGCCGAACTGGTGCTACCTCGGGGAGCCGGTCAAGGCCAACTACGGCGTGTTCGGCATCGGCACCCAGAGCTCGCTGCGGAGCTGGCTGTCGATGTGGAGCCTGCGTACCTCGCAGTGCATCGCGGCGCCGCACCTGGCCAGGGTCACGGTGCCGTCCCTGGTCGTGCACGCCACGGCCGACGCCTGCGTCTACGCGAGCGATGCGGAGGCCCTCTACGAGGCGATCGCGGCGCCGGACAAGACGCTGGAGCTGATCAAGGCCGATCACTACCTTCTCGAGCCGTCCACGGCCCGGACCGAGGCTGCCAACCTGATCGCCGCCTGGGTCGCGGCCAGAACCTGAGACAGGGGGCACCCGCGATCTGCGCGAGGTCAGGCGGCTCGCGGCGGCTCAGACCAGCTCAGGCGGGCTTCTTGACCTGGCGCAGGCGCTGCGGCTGGCGACGGCGGCGGCTGGGGGTGGCGGCCCTGGTCGCCAGCGCGCCGGGGCCGCGCAGCCAGGCTGTCACCGCGCTCGCGGTCTCGGCCGGCGCTTCGAGCTGGGGCACGTGGCCGACGTCCGACAGCACCACGAGCGTCCACTCGGGGTGTGCCTTGGCCGCGAGCCTGGCTGACGCGACCGGCACGAGCCGGTCGCGATCCCCGTGGATGACCAGAACCGGGCAGCGGACCTGGCGGATCGCGCGCCGGTACGCCTGGCCGCGCAGGAATCCTGCCGTCTCGACCACCGACCTGGCCGCGTGCGCGAAGTCCTTGTGATCGCCGGCCATGGCCGCCCGCTGCCTGGCTACCTCGACATGCCGGGCCACGATGTCCGGCGGCACCTTGGACGCGTCAGCGCAGCACAGCGCCAGGGTCGAGGCGACCATCGACTCGACCGGCATGATGCGGCGCTGCCTGGCGATCAGCGGCCCGAGCACCGGCGCCGCCGACAGCGCGAAGACGGCGGTGACCAGAGGGTCGGGCCGCACCGGCTGGAAGGGCAGCGCCGGGTCGAGCAGGATCAGCCCGGCGACCGTCTCGGCCGCCGCGCTGGCTTCGAGAAGGGCGATCATGCCGCCCATGGAGTTGCCCATCAGCAGCACGGGGCCGTCGGCTACCTGGGCGGTGAACTTGTGCAGCAGCGTGGTGTTCGACCCCACGTCGGTGCCCCGGCCCGCCGACTTGGTCAGGCCGTGCCCGGCCAGGTCAGGTGCGAGCAGGCGGTACTTGCGGGTCAGGCGGGGCGCGATGGCAGTCCAGTTCACCGCCGCGCCGGCGAGTCCGTGCACGGCGACGATGACCGGCCCGTCAGCCGGACCGCCGTAGTCGAGGTAATGCACTGGGCCGTCGATGTCGACCCACCGTGAGCTACCGCCGAGCCTGGTGACCGGCCCGCCGGTGATCCGCTCGACGGCTGTCATGAGCCTCCAGGTGCCATCGCCTGTACTCCTGCGATGAAGAGGTCCACGCCGAACTGGTAGTGGAACACCGGGTCGTCGCTGCAGGTAGTGAGCGGTACCGCAGCCTCGACCAGGCGCGGATAGCGGTCAGGTGGCAGCGAGGCGAGCTCCACCTGCTTGCGTCGAAGGTGCTCGGCCCGCTCCGACTCGGGCAGTCCGGGGTCCCACCCGGGCTCGCTCATCACCAGTGTCAGCCCGGTCCATAGCGCGGACCTGGCGATCTCGCTCGCGTGCAGGGGGTCGAAGCCCGCGCTGCGCAGCACTTCGAGCGTCACCTCGGTGACCTGCCAGTGCGACTGCCCGAGCTTGTCGCTGTCGAGCAGCAGCGCGGACGCGGACGGGTGGGCACGCAGCACGTCGATCAGCGACTCCAGCAGGCCGCGCAGCTGGCGCGGCCAGGCCGCCGCCGCGTCGACGTCGCTCTTGATCTCGCCCCAGATCCGGTCGGCGAGACCCGCGATCAGCTCTTCCTTGTTACGGAAGTGCCAGTACAGGGCCATCGGCGTGACGCCGAGCTCCTGCGCGAGCCGCCTGATCGTCAGGGCATCCACGCCTTCGGCATCGGCCAGTGCGAGCGCCCGGTCGACCACCGCCGAGCGGCTCAGCCGGGTCCGCTCCGCGTCTTGCGTTGCCTGGGTCGGTGCCATCACTTGACAACTATACGCCGTACAGTCCATGCTGTGAAGTATACGTTGTATAGGAACAACGTATAGGACCTGCTCGGCCCGTGCGGAGGTCTGGCAGCAGTATGTGCCTACTTACTGCTGTCCAGGACCGCCCAGCGACAGCAGCATGGTCCTACTTACCGTCATCGGGACGACGGCAAGTAGGACCTTGCTGCTGTCCGAACCTGGCCGTTGACAGCAGCGTGGCCCGCTTTGCTGCGCTAAACCCCTGTTCAGGCGGCTTTTGGGTGACGCTGGCCGGGCAAGGAGGCCCCGTAACTGGTGCCAGCGGGCAGCTTGCAGCCAAGCAGCCGGGCAGGGCGCGACGGGAACCTGGGCTCCGACTCAGGCAGACCGGGATCAGCAGTCGCTACCCACGCGCTTGCGGCGTTACGTGACGTATCGGGCATACTGGAAGCCGACGGCGACGGTGCAGGTCAGGGGTAACGGGGGGACGGTCTCAGTTGTCCGAGCTAGCCACGGCGGCGGCTGAGCCGGGACGGGGCGAGGCGGGACAGCGGACGCGTCGGCTTAGGTCGCCGTGGACGGCCGTGACCGTTGTCTTCTTCGTGAACGGGTTCTTGTTCGCCTCGTGGACCGCACATATCCCCCACGTCAAGGAACTGCTCCACCTCAGCGACGGCACCCTCGGGACCGCCCTGCTCGGCGCGCCGGTCGGGTCGGTGCTCGCCATGATCGTGGCTGCCAGGCTGCTGCCCAGGCTCGGCAGCAGGCTGATCGTGCAGATCACGCTCGCCGGCTACTGCGTGGCTGGTCCCTTCGTCGGGCTGACCAGGTCGACCGCGGCGCTGTTCGTCGCGCTGATGGCGTGGGGCGCGTTCCAGGGGACCCTCGACGTCTCGATGAACACCCAGGCCGTCGCCGTCGAGCAGCAAGACGGCCGACCGGTCATGCCGGGGTTCCACGGATCGTGGAGCGTCGGCTCGTTCGCCGGGGCTGGGCTCGGCGCATCCGGGGTCGCCCTGGGCGTCTCGCTCAGCAGCCAGTTGCTCCTGCTCGGCATCCCGTGCCTGCTGATCGCGGGCTGGCTCACGATCAGCATGCTCCCCGATACCCGGTCCCGTAGGGGCGAGCCGGAGGGCGAGCACCGGCTCGGCGCGAGCCGCGCGACCTGGCTGGCGATCGCGGTGCTGAGCGCCATCGCCTGCGCCGACTTCCTCTGCGAGGGAGCAGCCGGCGACTGGGCGGCCGTCTACCTGCACACCACGCTGGGCGCCGCGCCCGCCGTCGCCGCGCTGGGCTTCACCATCTACATGCTCGCGATGGTCGTCTTCCGGCTGAGCGGCAACCGTCTGCTGGCACGGTTCCCCGCCTGCCGGCTGCTGCCCGTGCTGACCGGGCTGGCCGCGACGCTGTTCGGGGTGGCACTCGCCTTCGGCGCGGTCCCGCTGATGCTGGTCGCGTTCGCCGGCCTGGGCGCTGGCCTGGCTGTCGTCGTGCCGGTCGTCTTCAGCGCCTCGGGCCGGATCCAGGGCATCAGCGCCGGTACGGCGATCTCCGTGGTCTCGGCAGTTGGCTGGGCCGGGCTGGTCTGCGGGCCGGTGGTGATCGGCCAGCTCGCGAACGCTACGTCGCTGCGCGCCGCGCTGATCCTGATCCCGGCCCTGACCGCCCTGGTCGCGGTAGGCACCGCGACCAGCAAGACGATCAGGGCCAGCGAGGCGCCAGCCCGCACAGCAAGGAGGTGACCGTAAATCCCGCCACGCCGATCACGAAGAGCCTGCGGCGGCCGATCGCGTCGCCCAGCCGACCGCCGACGACCAGCATCAGCGCGTAGGCGACGCCGTAGCCGGCGACGACCAGCTGCAGCATCGGCCCGGACGCAGCCATGGTGGCAGCCATCGTGGGCAGCGCGACATTGACAATAAAGAAGTCGAGCAGGGGCAGGAATCCCCCGCACAGCAAGACGACCAGGCCCACCGCGCTCAGCCCGGCCCGCCGGGAGCGCGGGGAGCAGGGCAGGGCGCAGGGCGGGGCGCAGCGCAGCGGGGACGGCAGAGTCGGATCGCGTTGGATCGGATCGCGGTGGAGTTGTACAGCCATGCGTCCACTCTCGCCACCCGGCTAGCCTGGTACCATAAGCCCGCTTATCCAGGTATAAGCAGCACCTGGATCAGATCGCGAGCCCGTGAGAGGTTAGGACTGTGACCGCGACGCTCACTAACGCGACCCTCACTCACCCGGAGGCCGAGTTCGTTCCCGCCGACCGTACGGACGAGATCCGGCGCGGCGAGCTGGCCGCCTTCCTGCGCAGCCGCCGGGAGCGGATCTCGCCGCAGCAGGTCGGCCTGACCCCGATGGGCCGCCGCCGCACCCCTGGCCTGCGCCGGGAAGAGGTCGCCCAGCTCGCCGGCGTCGGCGTCACCTGGTACACCTGGCTGGAGCAGGGCCGCGACATCAACGTGTCCGAGCAGGTGCTCGAGGCGATCGCGCGCACGCTCATGCTGGACCGGGACGAGCGCGCGCACCTGCTCAGCCTCGCCGGCGCGGTCGACCAGCAGATCGCGGCCGAATGCGCGGCGGTGCCGCCCCAGCTCCGGGCGATGCTCACCCAGCTCGAGCCGTTCCCCGCCAGTGTGGTGAACGCCAAGTACGACCTGCTCGCCTATAACCGCACCTACGCCCGGCTGATCGACGACCTCGACGCCGTCCCGCCCGAGGACCGCAACTGCATGTGGCTGCTCTTTACCGACCCGGCGTGGCGCAAGGCGCTGATCGACTGGGAGGACGGCGCGACCAGGATGGTGGCTAACCTGCGCTGGCTGATGGCCGACCATATCGCCGAGCCCGGCTGGAAGTCGCTGGTCAAGCGGCTGCGCGCGGCCTCAGCCGAGTTCAGCGAGCTGTGGGAGCGGCACGAGGTGCGCAGTATCGAGAACAAGACCAAGCACGTGCGCAACCCGATCGTCGGGACGCTGCGGCTTGACATCATGAACACCTGGCTCAGCCCCAGCCCGGGCACCAGGCTGCACGTTTACACCCCGGCCGACGCCACGAGCGACCGCCGGCTGCGCGAGCTGCTCGACACGGTCAGCCAGCCGCCGGCCAGGAAGACGAGGTAATCCATGACCGCGTTCGCCTCCTCGGCCGATCTGGCCGACAAGGAGCAGACCCTGGAGATCCTCGGCGAGGGGGTCTACGCGCTCACCGCCGAGGGCGACCCGAATGTCGGGGCGATCGAGGGCGAGGACTTCCTCGTCTGCTTCGAGGCCATGGCAACCCCGGTCGCGGCCCGGGCCTGGCTCACCAGGCTGCGCGAGCACACCGGCAAGCCGGTACGCTACCTCGTGCTCTCGCACTACCACGCGGTCCGGGTACTGGGCGCGAGCGCCTTCGACGCCGACGTGATCGTCGCCCACGACAACACCCGCGCCCTCATCGCGGAACGAGGCCAGCAGGACTACGAGTCCGAATTCGGCCGGATGCCCAGGCTCTTCAAGGACCCGGCCTCCATCCCGGGCCTGACCTGGCCGACCGCGACGTTCTCCGGCCGGCTCACGATCCAGCTCGGCGGCGATCGGGGCGAGCTGGTGCTCGCCTACTGCGGACGCGGGCACACCGAAGGCGACATCGTCGCCTGGCTGCCGAAGCAGCGGATCCTGTTCGCCGGGGACCTCGTCGAGGCGCAGGCCGCGCTCTACACAGGCGACGCGTTCCACGCGGAATGGGCCAGCGACACGCTCGACGCCGTCGCCGCGCTCGGCGCGGAGTCCCTGGTCGGCGGCCGGGGCGCCGTGGCCCGTGGCCAGGAAGCCGTGACCGCGGCGATCGCGCAGACCCGCGACTTCCTGGCCACGATGCGGGCGAAGGTCGGCGCCGTGCACGACACCGGCGGCACGCTGAAGGAAGCGTTCGATGCCGCGCACCAGGCCCTCGCGCCGCGCTACGGCCGCTGGCCGATCTTCGAGCACTGCCTGCCGTTCAACGTCAGCCGGCTGTGGGACGAGCTGTCCGGGATCGACCGCCCGGTGATCTGGACCGCCGAGCGCGACCGGCAGGTCTGGGACCAGCTCAGGGGCTAGGTCATGCAACCGGTGCTGATCGCCGGAGCCGGGCCGGTCGGCCTCTCCGCCGCGCTGCTCCTGGCCAGGTGGCAGGTGCCGACCATGGTCTTCGAGGCGCTGCCCGAGCACCGCAGGCCGACGGGGTCGCGGGCGCTGTGCTTCCAGCGGGACGTGCTCGACATCTTCGGCCGGATCGGCTGCGCGGACGCGATGCTGGCCGAAGGACTCACCTGGACCACCGGGCGGACCTACTACCGGGAGCACGAGCTCTTCACCGTGCGGTTCCCGAGCCCCGGTCCCGGCGCGCTGCCGCCGTGGATCAACGTGTCGCAGGACAGCGTCGAGGGTTACCTGCTCGACCAGGCGGAGCGAGAGCCGCTGGTCGACCTGCGGTTCGGGCACCGGGTGACGGCGGTCGCCGACCGGGGCGAGGCCGTCGAGGTCACCACGGAGGCGACCGGCGACGGGCCGCCGCACCGGGCCGTGCACCACGGCACTCACCTGATCGGCGCGGACGGGTCGCGCAGCGCGGTCCGGCAGCTGCTGGGGATCGGCTTCGACGGCCAGTCCTACGACGACCAGTTCCTCATCTGCGATCTGCGGGCAGAACTCCCCTTTCCAAGCGAACGAAGATTTTTCTTTGACCCCAGCTGGAATCCGGGCCGGCAGGTGCTCGTCCACCAGTGCCCGGCCGGGACCTGGCGGATCGACTGGCAGGTGCCGGCCGGCTTCGACCTGGAGACCGAGCGCCGCACGGGCGGCCTGGCGCAGCGGGTGCGGCAGATCACCGGCAGTGCGCCGCATGAGATCGTCTGGGCCACGTCGTACCGGTTCTCCGAGCGGGTGGCCGGGGCGTTCGGGGCGGGGCGGGCGTTCCTCACCGGAGACGCCGCGCACGTCTACGCGCCGTTCGGTGCCCGCGGCCTCAACTCGGGTCTGCAGGACGCGGAGAATCTTGCCTGGAAGCTGGCCTTCGTCCGGCACGGCTGGTCCCCGCCAAGCCTGCTCACTACCTATCACTATGAAAGGTCCGCCGCCGCCGCTGAGAACCTGAGGGTCACCAGCGCCACGATGGACTTTCTCGTGCCCCAGACCCCGCAGCGCCGGCAGTGGCGCACCGAGGTACTCGAGCGGGCGCTCACCGACGAATCCGCCCGGCGGCTGATCGACTCGGGCAAGCTCGCTGAGCCCTACTGGTACACGGCAAGCCCGCTGACCACGCCGAACGGGTCGCTGGACGGTTTCCCGGTCGAGCCCGGCGCCGCTCGCCCGCCCTGGCCTGGTGTGCTCTGCCCGGACGGGCCGGTCGCGCCGGGCGGCCCGACGGCCAGGCTGCGCACGCTGTTCGGGCGCTCGCTCGTGCTGCTGGCGGCGACGTCGGCGCAGGCGGCGCGGGCCGCCGAGGTCGCGAGGGCAGCCGTCAGCGCCCCGGTCGCCGCGTACTCGCTGGCCGAGCTTGACCCGACGGGCCGGGTCGGCACGAGCCTCGCCGCGTCGGCGCGGAGCGTGCACGTCGTGCGCCCGGACGGGCACCTGGCCGCCGTCCTGCCCGCAGGCAGCGCCGAGGCGCTCGCGGCCGCGCTGCGTCGGGCGTGTGGCTGGTGAGTTACCGCTCCGGCGGCGGACGCAGCACGTCGCTGTCCGGCCCGGCGCCGCCGAGCAGGTCGGACTCCTGCCCGGGTCCGCCCATCACGTCGGCACTGGCGGGAGCCTGGTCTGGTCCGCCTAGGGTGTCGGTCCCCGACGCCGGCGGATCCGGGCCGCCGAAGATGCCTGCGTCGCCCCCGTCGGGCCCCGGTCCGCCCAGAAGGTCAAAAGGCTGGTCAGAATTCGCCATCACGATCCCCCGTCCGCTTACCTGATTCCGTGCCCACTCCGAAGGCGCCGGTATCGTGGAATCAGCCAGAGCGCAGCGAGGCGATCCGGCGTGCTTTATGACGCGACGTGGCACACGTACTTACGTTCTGACGTTGTCTAGGACAATCGCCGCATCGCGGGACACCCGTGTAGCACTGTGCCGCAAACACCCAGGATGCCTAAAACGCGATGAGCCAATTCGACAGGACCAATACCGTCTCTCACTCCGGTACCGTCTTCAACTCCGGTACTGTCTTTAACTTCAGTGCGGGGCCGGGCATGCTGCCGGCGCCGGTGCTGCGCCGGGCCGCCGAGGAACTGAGCGACTGGCACGGCACGGGCATGAGCGTGATGGAGATGAGTCACCGGGGCAAGGACTTCATCAGCATCGCGGAGGATGCCGAGGCCAGGCTGCGGGCGCTGATGGAGATCCCCGACGACTACCGCGTGCTGTTCCTGCAGGGCGGCGCTACCGGGCAGTTCGTCGGCGTGGTGGCGAACCTGTCGACCGCGACCGGCGTCGCCGACTACGTGATCACCGGCCAGTGGGGCCAGAAGGCGTACGCCGAGGCCAGCAAGTACCTGGACCGGATCAACATCGCCGCGCGCACCGACCCGCACACCTACGTGCCGCCGCAGAGCGAGTGGCAGCTGTCCCGCAACGCGGGTTACGTGCACATCACGCTCAACGAGACGGTCAACGGCGTCGCCTTCGACACGATCCCCGACACCGGGAGCGTGCCGCTGGTGACCGACGCCAGCTCGATCATCTTGAGCGAGCCGATCGACGTGACGAAGTTCGGCGCGATCTACGCCGGGGCGCAGAAGAACATCGGCCCGGCCGGGCTCTGCGTCGTGATCGTCCGCGACGACCTGCTGGCGCGGACCAGGCCGCGCGTACCGCAGATCTGGGACTGGTATGCGATGGCCAAGGCGGGCTCCATGCTCAACACCCCGCCTACCTACGGCTGGTACATCGCGGGACTGGTCTTCGACTGGCTGGCCGAGCAGGGCGGGGTCAAGGCGATCGCCGAGGTGAACCAGCGCAAGGCGGAGAAGCTCTACGCGGCCATCGACGGCTCGCACCTGTACGCGAACCCGATCGCGATCCCCAACCGGTCGAAGATGAACGTGCCCTTTACCGTGGCCGAGCCTGAGCTGGAGAAGGCGTTCCTCGCGCAGGCCAGGGAAGCCGGGCTGGTCAACCTGGCCGGCCACCGCAGCGTCGGCGGAGTCCGGGCCAGCATCTACAACGCGATGCCAGAAGCGGGCGTCGACGCCCTCGTCGCCTTCATGAAGGAGTTCGAGAATAAGCATGGGTAAGTTCGACATCAGGACCTATGACGCGATTTCACCCGTCGGACTTGACCGGTTCGGCGCCGATTATCGCGTCAGCCCCGAGCTGGACCGGCCCGATGCCATCATGCTCCGATCCTTTGATCTGCATAAGGAATCGATTGACGACAGCGTCCTCGCGATCGGCCGCGCGGGAGCGGGAGTCAACAACATTCCCGTGGACAGCCTGACTGACCGTGGTGTCGTCGTCTTCAACGCTCCGGGCGCCAATGCCAACTCGGTCAAGGAACTCGTCGTAGCGGCGCTGCTGCTGGCCGCCCGGAACCTGCCCGCCGCCCTCGCCTACGCCAGGGACCTGCCGCGCGACGACATCAAGAAGGCCGCCGAGCGCGGCAAGAAGCAGTTCGCCGGGCTCGAGCTGACCGGCAGCACCCTCGGCGTCATCGGGCTGGGCGCGATCGGCCACCGGGTCGCCAACACCGCCGTTGACCTGGGCATGCGGGTGATCGGCTACGACCCGGTGCTGTCGCCGCAGCACGAGTCGCAGCTTTCGGCGCAGGTGCACCGGGTGCACAGCGTCGACCGGCTGGTCGCGCAGAGCGACTACGTGACCCTGCACGTGCCGCTGCTCGACTCGACCAGGAAGCTGATCAGCGCGGCCAGGATCGGCCAGATGAATCCGGGCACCGTGCTGCTCAACTTCGCCCGCGACGAGCTGGTCGACGAGCGCGCGCTGATCGCCGCCCTCGACGCCGGCGAGGTGCGCGGTTACGTGACCGATTTCCCCAACGAGGTGACGTACCGGCACGAGAAGGTCATCGTGCTGCCGCACCTTGGCGCGAGCACCAGCAGCGCCGAGGACAATTGCGCCGTCATGGTGGCCGATGAGCTACAGGATTTCCTGGAAAACGGAAATATCACCTATTCCGTGAACTTCCCTGCGGTGTCGCTGCCCCGGCGCGGATTCACCCGGGTGACTCTCGCGCACAAGAACACCCCCGGCGTGATCGCGCAGTTCTCCCAGGTGATGAGCAGCGCGGGGATCAACATCGTCGAGCTGATCAACGACTGCCGTGGCGACAACGCCTACAGCATCATGGAGCTCGATGCCCACGGCCTTCCAGCCGCCGTCGTCGACCAGCTAGAACGCATGCCGGAGCTACTGCGCCTCCGGATACTCGGCGAGGCGGCCGGGTAGCAACCTCCTGACAAGTTTCCTGACCCGTCTGAGCGCCTACTCAAATAAGGACTAAAGTGCCTTTGTGCCTGGGTCGAGGCAGGTCATAACCAGCTTGCGCGAGCGGCTCAGCCGCGTCGCCCTGCCGATGCTTGGCACCCACTGGCTGGCAGCTCTGCTGCTGGCCGGCGGGCTGGTACTTCGCGTGCTCACGCTGGCCGCCTACCATCCGGCGCTGCTGTATACCGACACGCTGAAATACCTCTACGGCGCCTGGTCCGGGGCTGACCCGCTCGGCTACGCCGTCATACTCAAGGCGATCCTCGAGGTGGGCGACCTCGGCACCGTCGCGGTGGTACAGCACCTGCTCGGCCTGGCGATGGCGGCGACGATCTACGCGCTGCTGTGCAGGCGCGGGGTGCCGCGCTGGCTGGGCGCGGTCGCCATCGCCCCGGTGCTCTTCGACGCCTACCAGCTCCAGATCGAGTCGCTGATCATGCCGGACGTCTGGTTCGAGGCGTTCATCGTGGCCGGGCTCGCGCTGGTGCTGTGGAGGCGGGAGCCGTCGCTACGGGTCGTCGCCGGCTGCGGCCTGATCCTCGGGCTGTCGGCGACGATCAGGCAGGTCGGCCTGATCCTGGCGCTGCCTGTGCTGCTGTATGTCGTGGTCGCGGCCACCGGCCGCCGCCAGGCGCTGCGCGGTGCGGTCGCGCTGCTCGCGACCTTCGCGATCCCGGTCGTGGGCTACGCCAGCATCGCCCTGGTGCAGACCGGCCACTTCCAGCTCTCGGACGAGGGCAGCATCGCCGGACGGCTCGCCGTGAGCGCCGACTGCAAGACGCTCGCGCTGCCGGCCGCCGAGCGGCCGCTCTGCCCGACTCCCACGCAGCAGGCGCGCGGCATCGACTGGATCGAGCACTCGACCAAGTCGCCGCTCAAGCGCGTGACGGTGCCCGCTGGCAGCAGCCGGGGCGTCCTGCTGTCGGGCTTCGACCACGCGGTCGAGAAGCAGCAGCCGCTGCGGGTCGTGCTCGGGGTGCTCGGGGATTCGCTGAAGCTGTTCGCGCCGGAGAAGACCGCGCTGCCGGGGGTGACCCCGATCTCGAGGTGGCAGTTCCAGGCGCACTACCCGAGGTACCTGCCAGAGATCAACGTCGGCCGGTCCGGCCGGATCATCCTGGGCGTCCAGGTCACGACGCGCCATCCGTTCAGCTTCCGGCCGCTGGATCCCGCTTACGGCGGCCGAGCCCAGGTGGACCGGCCGATTGCCAGGTTCCTGCGGTCGTATCAGCTGGGCGGCGGCTACACGCCGGGGCCGCTGCTGGCACTGCTCGCGCTGGCTGCACTCATCGGGTCCGTGATCGGGCTCGGTCGCCGGCTCGGGACGGTCGCCGACTCGGGCTCCGTCGCCAGCTCGGGGACGGTCGCCCCAGCGGGGTTGATCGCCTGCCGGAGGTCACCTCGGCAGGGCTGGCGTGCCTGTGTTTCCTCGCGACCGCCGTCGGCGTGCTCCTGGTCTCTGACCTGTACGAATTCTCCTGGCGCTACCAGCTGCCCGCGCTGGTCACCTTGCCGCCGGCCGGCGTCCTCGGCGCCTGGACACTATGGCGCGCCTTCGCCGGGCGTCCGGCCGAGTCGGCCGGCAGTGTCGCCGCGCAGGACGCGATCATACGGATCATGGTCACCATCCCGGCTCAGGCAACGGCCGAGCGCGACCCGGATGGTTCATCGCCGGAACTGAGCAAGCCTGTTCCCGCCGCCGTCCCGGAACCCCGGCACCCAGTCAACCCCGCCCGCTCCCACGCCGGCCCCCCGCCCACCAACGCCCCCCACCCAAACCCAGACCCCCCACCCCAGTAGCCCTGCCGCCGTACCCCCGCCGCCGCACCCCCGCCGCCGTACCCCCCGCTCTGGACAGCACCATGGGCCTACTTGCTGCTGTTGGGGGCCAGTGTTCGACAGCACCATGGTCCTACTTACTGTCGTCGGGACAGCACTAGGTAGGACTATGGTGCTGTTGATTTCGGGGGGCGGACAGCAGTAAGTAGGAACTTGCTGTCGTTGGCCCGGCCCAGCTCGGCCACCGGGAGGGGTTTGGGTGCGTCGCGGGGCGGGGTTCGGGGGCGGGGACCTGGGGTGACATTGTCCGCTGAGCACGCGGGACCTTTAACAGAGCCTTCATGCGTATTAATGTGGAGTGCTCGGTGCTGGTCGTCTCCGCGACGTGAACGAAGTGCGGAGCGATGCTAGCCCGCCAAGACGGAGGATGTCGATGCGAGAATCACGATCTTCGATCCTGGCCCTGGAGCTCACCTCGTGACCCGACCACCAGCCAGGGTGAGTATTCGTAGTGAGGTGCGCATCAAGTTTCCTCCGGAACTCGCCGACGTCATCAGGCCGGAGCTGCCGAGCCTGACCGAGGAAATCATCGCCGAGGTCAGGCGAGCGATTCCGGAATACGCGCGCCCGATGAACGGGCCCTATGGCCGGGTGCTGCGAATGGGCGTCGGCCAGGCCCTGGCTACCTTCGTAGAGCTGATCACCGACCCGGCGGCCGCGCATGACCACCGGGACGAAGTGTGCCGCAAGCTCGGCGAGTACGAGGCGATGGAGGGCCGCAGCCTTGACAGCCTCCAGGCCGCCTACCGGATCGGCGCCCAGGTCGCCTGGCGGCGGGCGGTGGCGCTTGGCGCTCGCTACAGCATCTCGTCGACGGTGATGTCGCAGCTCGCCGACTCGGTCTTCGGCTACATCGACGACCTGGCCTCGCTGTCGACGGACGGGTATCTGCGGGCCAAGGCCAGGTCGACGGCCTCGCAGGATGAATGGCGGCAGCGGATGCTCAGGCTCATACTCGAGCAGCCTTCGGTGCCCAGGCGCGCCATCAGGGATCTCGCCGAGCTGGTCGGGTGGACTTTACCTGAGCAGATCACCATGGTGGCGATCACACCGCCGCTGACCGCACCGATCCAGCTGGCCGACGACGTGCTGGCGGACTTCAAGGCGGCCGAGCCGCACCTGCTCATTCCCGGCGAGGTCACGCCGGAACGGCGCGCTGAGCTGGAGTCCGCCCTCACCGGGCATCCGGCGGCCATCGGCATCAAGGTGCCGCTGGCCGAGGCGGCGGACTCGCTGAACTGGGCCAGGCGGGCGCTCACCCTGTGCCGGGCCGGCGTGATCGCGGCGAGCGTGCTGATCTCGTGCGACGACCACCTGCTGACGCTCTGGCTCTCGGAAGGCCGGCTGCTCAGGCAGCTCGCCCAGAAGCAGTTCGCGTCGCTGTCCGGGCTGTCCCAGCGTCAGCAGCGAACCCTCACCAACACGCTCGGGGTCTGGCTGGAGACCGGCGGCAAGGCCGCCGAGGTCGCCGAGCGGCTGGGGATCCACCCGCAGACGGTCAGGTACCGGATGCGGATCCTGGAGCGGGTGCTCGGCGGACAGCTGCATGACCCGGACGCCCGGTTCGCGATGGAGGTCGTCCTGCGCGCGCGGCGGCTGCACGACGAGGCGGCCAGGATTCGCGACCGAGTCGACGCGGCGGAGGCCTCGTTATCGGCCTCAGGTGATCCACGCGCACCGCGACCAAAATTGCTCACGGACTGATAAAAAACTCCGTGGATCTTGTCGGCTATAGCGGAAATTGCCCAGCAATGACCAAGTTATATGTGAACTCTAGTAACGTACGGGCGAGCAGGAGTCCGATTTTCCTGGAGCACGCTTGGGCATCGAGGTAACCGTCGAAGGGCTGACGAAGTCCTTCGGTCGCACTATAGTTTGGCGCGATATCTCGCTTTCGCTGCCTGCAGGCGAAGTTAGCGTCCTTCTCGGACCGTCAGGTACCGGAAAGACTGTTTTCCTGAAGTCCTTGATTGGCCTGGTCAGGCCCGAGGAAGGACAGGTCCTCGTCGACGGCACCGACATGCTGTCGTGCTCGGAGCGCGAGCTTTACCGCGCCAGGCGCCTTTTCGGGGTGATGTTCCAGGACGGCGCGCTGTTCGGATCGCTGAACCTCTACGACAACATCGCCTTCCCGCTCCGCGAGCACACCAAGCTGACCGAGGCGGAGATCAGGCGGACGGTGCTGGCCAAGATGGAGATGGTCGGCCTGTCCGGCGACGAGCGCAAGTTTCCCGGCGAGATCTCCGGCGGCATGCGCAAGCGGGCCGGGCTCGCCCGGGCGCTGGTGCTCGATCCCCAGATCATCTTGTGCGACGAGCCGGACTCCGGACTCGACCCGGTTCGGACCGCCTATCTGTCGCAGCTGCTCATCGACCTCAACGCCGAGCTCGACGCCACGATCCTGATCGTCACGCACGACATCCAGATCGCCAGGACCGTGCCGGACAACCTCGGCATGCTGTTCAAGGCTGGCCTGGTCATGTTCGGGCCGAGCGAGATGCTGCTGACCAGCGACGACCCGGTGATCACCCAGTTCGTCAACGGCCGCATCCACGGGCCGATCGGCATGCACGAGGAGAAGGACCAGGCCGGCCCCGGCGGAGAGCGGATCACGCCAGCCGAGCAGCAGGAGCGGCAGCGGGCCTGCGGGTGCAGAGCAAGCCGATCGGGATCGTGCCGCAGCTGCGGCCAAGCCCGGGGCTGCCCGCCCGGCAGGCTGTACAGCGCCGGACCCAGCGGGTGCTGGACATCATGCACACCCTGCCCGACCAGGCCCGGGCCGAGATCTCGCCAGGCCTGGACCACGAGCGTGGCCTGGACGCGGGAAGGCGAAGCCGGCGTGACGATCGCGGCCAGCCGTCGACAACCGGGCGCTGGCGCGCTGCGCCAGATGGGCAGGCTGTTCGCGCTCGGCGCGAGCGTCATCGGACTCACCTTCCGGCGGCCGTTCCAGGTCCGCGAGCTGATCGAGCAGTTCTGGTTCATCGCCAGCGTGACGATCCTGCCGTCCGCCCTGGTGTCGATTCCGTTCGGCGCGGTGATCGCGCTGCAGGTCGGGTCGCTGACCAGGCAGCTCGGCGCCGAGTCGTTCACCGGCGGCGCGAGCGTGCTGGCCGTGGTCCAGCAGGCCAGCCCGCTGATCGTCGCGCTGCTGATCGCCGGGGCTGGCGGCACGGCGATCTGCGCCGACCTCGGTGCCCGCACGATGCGCGAGGAACTGCAGGCGCTGGAGGCGATGAGCGTCTCGCCGGTCCAGCGGCTGATCGTGCCCCGGGTGCTCGCGGCCATGCTCGTCGCGGTGCTGCTGAACGGCCTGGTCTCGGTGGTCGGCGTGCTCGGCGGCTACTTCTTCAACGTGATCGTGCAGCACGGCACGCCGGGCGCGTACCTCTCCAGCTTCTCCACGCTTGCCCAGGTGCCAGACCTGATCATCGGCGCGCTCAAGGCGCTGATCTTCGGCTACATCGCCGGGCGTCATCGCCGCCTACCGAGGACTCAACCCACGACCGGGCCCGAAGGGCGTCGGCGATGCGGTCAACCAGGCCGTGGTGATCTCGTTCCTGCTGCTGTTCTTCGTCAACCTCATCCTGACCGCGATCTACCTGCGGATCGTCCCGCCGAAGGGGGCGTGAGCCTGATGAGCGCGACGACCGGCGAGCCGGACCTGACGGACACCGCCGACAGCGCCGCGAGCTGGAGCGAGGGGATCGGAGCCCGGCTCGACGGGTCGCTTGCGCTGGCTCGACCTGCTGGGCGATCAGCTGTTCTTCTACCTGCGCGCCATCATCTGGGTGCCGCGGGTCTTCCGCCGCTACCCGAAGGAGATCCTGCGGATCTTGTCCGAGGTCAGCTTCGGCAGCGGCGCGCTGGTGCTGATCGGCGGCACGGTCGGCGTCATGGTCGGCATGACGCTGTTCACCGGGACCGTCGTCGGCCTGCAGGGCTACGCCGCGCTCAACCAGATCGGCGCCGCCTCGCTGACCGGATTCGTGTCGGCCTACTTCAACACCAGGGAGATCGCTCCCCTGGTCGCCGGCCTCGCGCTGTCGGCCACGGTCGGCGCGGGCTTTACCGCGCAGCTCGGCTCGATGCGGATCCACGACGAGGTCGACGCGCTCGAGGGCATGGGCATCCCCTCCCTGCCCTACCTGGTCACCACGAGGATGCTGGCGGGCCTGATCGCCGTCATCCCGCTCTACGGCATCGGCCTGATCAGCTCCTACCTGGCCTCGCGTGAGGTCACGGTGCTCATCGCCGGGCAGTCGGCCGGCACCTATGACCACTACTTCGGGCTGTTCCTGGTTCCGCAAGACGTGCTCTGGTCGTTCGGCAAGGCGCTGATCTTCAGCCTCGTGGTGATCATGACGCACTGCTACTACGGCTACCGGGCTAGCGGCGGCCCGGCCGGCGTCGGCGTCGCCGTCGGCAGAGCGGTCCGCACCTCGATCGTCATGATCACCATCATCGACTTCCTGATGAGCCTGGCGATCTGGGGCGCGACCACGACGGTCAGGGTGGCCGGATGACGCCGGCCCGGGCAAGCACAGGCAAGACGGGGCGGCGGCTGGCGGGGCTGGCCTTCGTCGTCGTGCTCGCGCTGCTCGCCTGGCTGTCGCTCGCCATCTACCACAAGCAGTTCACCCCCGTCGACCTGATCACCGTGCACACCGACAACGTCGGCAACGAGATGAACCTCGGCGCCGAGGTCATGGTCAAGGGCGTCCAGATCGGCGAGGTCCGGCAGATCTCCAGCGACGGCCAGGGCGCGGCGCTGGTGCTCGCCATCTCACCGGCGGAGGCGCGCGCGCTGCCGGCCAACGTCGCCGCCGAGATGCTGCCCACCACCTTGTTCGGCGAGCGGTACGTCGACCTGGTCCTGCCCGCCAGCCCGGTCCAGGCCAGGCTGGCCGACGTCCGCGAGATCAGCCAGGCCGACTCGAAGGACGCGATCGAGCTCCAGCGAGTGCTCGACAACCTGCTGCCGCTGCTGCGGGCCGTGCAGCCGGACCAGCTCTCGGTCGCGCTGACCGCCATCGCCCAGGGCCTGCAGGGCCGGGGCCACGAGTTCGGCCAGACGCTGGTCGAGCTCGACCAGGTGCTCGGCCAGCTCGACCCGCAGCTTCCGGCGCTCGACACCGACCTGAAGGAACTGAGCGGCTTCGCCAGTGCCTTCACCCACGCCACCCCTGCACTGCTGGCGGCCCTGCACGACTTCACCGTCACCAGTCAGACCATCGTGCGTGAACGACAGCAGCTCGCCGCGCTCTACCCGGTGGTGCGGGCAGCGTCGGACAACCTGGCCGCGTTCCTGCGGGCCAACAAGGGCAACATCATCCGCTTGTCGGCGGGCAGCACGGGGGTCCTGCGAGCCCTGGCCAGGTACGCACCGGAGTTTCCCTGCACGCTCGCCAGCCTGGTGAAGTTCGAGCCGGCCATCGACAAGGCGCTGGGCAAGGGCACCAGCCAGCCAGGCGTGCACGTGGTCGCGCACGTGGTGCCACCGCGTGCGCCCTATAAGCCAGTGACCGACGCGCCGAAGTTTGCCCGCAACACCGGCCCGCGCTGTGAGTCGGTCACGGTCGCGGCGACCAGCCCCGAGACGGTCAGGGAGCTGTCACCGGGCTGGCACTCGGCCAGCGGCCAGGCGCGGTCCCCGGCTGGTCGCGGCCTGCTAGTCGGCCCGGTCTTCCGCGGCCACACGGTGACCTTGGGCAAGGCGGGCTGACCTGTGCGACGAAAGAGCCTTGCCGGACCGCTGATCAAGTCGGCCATCTTCATCGCCGTGACCGCGCTCGCGACCGCGATCCTGGCGATTTCCATCGCGAACATCAGCGTGGCGAAGCAGTCGGGGTACCACGCAATTTTCACCGATGTGACGGGTTTGACCGTGGGGTCCAGCGTGGACATCGCCGGCGTCCGGGTCGGCCAGGTCACCTCGATCGCGATCTACGGCCGGAACCTGGCGGCCGTCGGCTTCACCGTCGAGGCCGACCACAGCCTCCCGGTCTCGGTGACCGCGACGATCAAGTACCAGAACCTGGTCGGCCAGCGGTACATCGAATTGGACCAGGGCACCGGGCCGGTGGACGGCGTGCTCAGGGCAGGCGGGACGATCCCGCTGACGCGGACGACGCCGGCGCTGGACCTGACCGAGCTGTTCGACGGGTTCCAGCCGCTGTACCAGTCACTGTCCCCCGGCGACGTCAACAAGCTGACCAGCGCGATCATCGCCGTGTTCCAGGGCGAGAGCCCGGACCTGCAGACCCTGGTCGCCACGGTCGGCTCGCTCACGACCACGCTCGCGTCGCGGACCAGGGTCATCGACGAGGTGATCGACAACCTCGACTCGGTGCTGTCGACCATCGACGCGCACAACGGCCAGCTGGCCGGGCTGGTGCAGACGCTGACCGCGCTGGTGTCAGGACTAGCCGCCGACCGGCAGCCGATCGGCAGCGCGATCTCGGCGATCTCCAGCCTGACCAGCGCGACCGCCGGCCTGCTCCGGGTCGGCCGGGCGCCGCTCAAGGCCGACATCGTCCAGCTCGGCAAGCTGGCCTCCAACCTCAACGGCAATTCCGGCGCGGTCAGCAGCTTCCTGACCACGCTCCCGGTCAAGCTGCGGGCGATCGGCAAGCTCGCCTCGTACGGGTCGTGGGTGAACTTCTACCTCTGCTCGGCCACCGTGACCGGAGCCCGCAGCTCGCTCGGCGGCCGCGGCATCGTCCGGCGTGCACAGCAACGCAGCCAGGTGCGGCTCATGAAGCCCCTGAATGAACGCAATCCGGTCCTCGTCGGCCTCACCGGCCTGATCACCCTGGTCGCGATCGCGCTGCTCACCTTCTACGCTGACGACCTGCCGTTCATCGGCGGCGGCACCTCCTACACCGCGTACTTCGCCGAGTCGGCCGGGCTGCAGCCGGGCAACGAGGTCAGGATCGCGGGAGTCGGCGTCGGCCAGGTCACCGGCGTGTCGCTGGCCGGCGACAAGGTCGCGGTCACGTTCAAGGTCAAGGGCGCCTGGGTCGGCAACACCAGTACCGTCGCGATCAAGCTCTGGTCACTGCTCGGCGGCAAGTACCTCGCCGTCGACCCCAGTGGATCCGCAGCGCAGAGTCCGGGCCAGCCGATCCCCCAGGGCCGTACCACCGCGCCGTTCGACGTGACCCAGGCGCTGACCAGCGTCGGGCAGCGGATCAGCAAAATCAACACCCCTCAGCTTGAAAAGTCCATCGCCACACTCGCCTCCGCATTCCAGGGCACTGCGCCGTCGGTCCGTGAAGCCCTGACCGGGCTAGCCGACCTGTCCAGGTCGATCGGCGCCAAGGACGCCGAGGTGACCGGGCTGCTGCACAGTGCCGCCCAGGTCAGCAAGACGCTGGCGGCCCAGAGCGGCACCTTCAGGACGCTGATCGACGACGGCAACCTCCTGCTCAGCGAGCTTGAGCAGCGGGAAAAGGCGATCCACGGGCTGCTGACCGGGACGGAGGCGCTGTCCAGGCAGCTGTCCGGGCTCGTCGCCGACGACCAGGGCACGCTCGGTCCCACGCTGACCTCGCTCGACAAGGTGACGACGCTGCTCCAGCGCGACCAGGCCGACCTGCGGCAGGCGCTCATGCTGGTCGGCCCCTACTACCGGCTGCTCGGCAACGCGCTCGGCACCGGGCCGTGGTTCGACACCTACGTGTGCGGCCTCATCCCGAAGAACTACCTGCCGCCAGGCACCGCCCCCGCCCGAGGCTGCATGTCCCCCCAGACGTCGAGGTAACGCCCGTATGAGCAGACGCAGAGCTAGCCACGGCCAGCCCAGCCACAGTCGGCCGTCGGCGTTCGGCCGGTGGTTCGGCTCGTCGTCGCCGCCCGCCAGCTCACCCGAGCCCGAGCCCGATGAAGCCGACGGCCAGGTCCAGGTCGAGTACGTCAGGCCGCGCTGGGCGAACTGGCGGCTGCCAGCGCCCTCGCTCAGCCGCCGGCAGCAGCGCGGCGTCACGATCGGCGTCACAGTGCTCGCCGTGCTCGCCATCGCCGCAGGCGTCATCGGCTACCGGGTCACCCACCGGTCGATCACCGTGACGGCCCTGTTCACCCAGTCGATCGGGGTCTATCCGGGCTCGAACGTCCGGGTGCTGGGAGTCGCGATCGGCCGGGTGGACTCGACCACGCCGGACGGCTCGATGGTCAAGGTCACGATGACCATCGACCGCAAGGTGCCCATCCCGGCGAAGGCCAGGGCCGTCGTCGTCACCAGCGGAGTCGTGGCCGACCGGTACATCCAGTTCACCCCCGCCTACACCGGCGGACCACAGATGGCGGACGGCACCGTGATCCCGGTGAGCCGTACCGCCGTGCCGCTCGAGGTCGACCAGATCTACCGCAGCCTGAACAAGTTCTTCGCCGCGCTCGGCCCCAGCGGCCTGAACAAGTCCGGCGCGCTGTCCAGCCTGGTCAAGACGGGCGCGGCCAACCTCAAGGGCAACGGCCAGCGGCTCAGCGAGATGCTGACGGAGTTCAGCGCGCTGAACCGCGAGCTCGGCGGCTCGTCGGGCGACTTCTTCGCGACCGTCGCGAACCTGAACGTGTTCAGCTCGGTGCTGAAGAACGACGACGGCCAGGTGCGGCTGGCCGAGCAGCAGCTAGCGACCGTCAGCGGCTTCCTCGCCAATGACCGCAAGGAGCTTGGCGGGGCGCTGGGCCAGCTCGCGACGTCACTCGGCCAGGTGCGCGGCTTTATCGCCAGCAACCGGGGCCTGATCAAGTCGAACGTGACCAAGCTCGCCGCGATCACCCGGCTGCTGGCCATCGAGCGCGCGTCGCTGGCCGAGGCGCTGTCGAGCGCGCCGCTCGCAGTCGACAACCTGCTGAACGCCTACGACTCGGCCGACAAGACGCTCGTAGGCCGGGGTGACCTCAACGAGCTGTCGATGGGCAAGGCTGCGAAGATCTTCGCAGCTGTCCAGAGCCCGATCCCGGCAGGCGCCGCCCCGGTGGACGGCAAGGCGCTCACGGCGCTGCCACCGCTGCCCTTCCCCGAGGTCGGCACCGTCTACGGCACGGCGGGGCGGTGACTATGCGGATTCGCGGACTGAGCGCCGCCGTCGCGGCCGCGACTGCCCTCGCCCTCGCGGGCTGCAGCTCGTCAGGGTTCAACGGCATCTACAGCATCACGCTGCCGGGCGGTGCGAACCTCGGCAGCCACCCCTACCGGGTCACCGCCCAGTTCACCAACGCGCTCAACCTGGTGCCGCAGTCCGCGGTCAAGGTCAACGACGTCTCCGTCGGCCGGGTGGTCAAGATCTTCCTGCCGCCGGGCGGCTGGAAGGCCGAGGTGACCATGGAGATCAACGGCAGCGTGAAGCTGCCGGCCAACGCCATCGCCGAGCTGACCCAGTCGAGCCTGCTAGGCGAGGAATACGTGGCGCTGGCGCCGCCGCCGGGTGCTGTTGCCGGAAGTTTGCAGCACAGCGGCCGGCTGCACAACGGCGCTCTGATTCCCGTCTACCGCACGACCAGCGACGTGACGGTCGAAGAGGTGCTCGGCGCTCTGTCGCTGCTGCTGAACGGCGGCGGCATCAGCCAGATCCATACGATCACCACCGAGCTGAACGCCGCTCTGGACGGCCACGTCGCCCAGGTGCACCAGTTGCTGCACCGGCTCGCTGAGCTGACCGCGAACCTCAGCTCCCATCGCGGCGACATCGTGACCGCGCTGGCTGGCATCAACCGGCTGGCCGCGACCCTCGCCAGGCGCAACGGCCAGATCACGTTCGTGCTCGGCAACCTGCGCCCTGGCCTGCGCGTGCTCGCCGAGCAGCGGTCGCAGCTCGTCGCCCTGCTCGATGCACTGCACCAGCTGTCCGACCAGGCGGTCAAGACCATCGACGCCAGCAAGCGCGACGTCGTCGCTGACCTGCGCCTGCTCAAGCCCACGCTAGAACAGCTCGCTGCCGCCGGAAACACATTGCCGTTGGCGCTTCAGGTGCTGCTGACGTTTCCTTTCACCGATCAAGTTCTTGGCGACATCAAGGGCGACTACCTCAACGCCTACTTGTCGATCAAGGCGCCGCCAGGCACTACCGTGATCCCGCCGATCAAGCAGCCGAAGGGAACGCCGTAGATGCTGTCACGTTCGGTCCGGATCAAGCTCGTCGCGTTCGCGCTGCTCGCCGTGCTGATCCTGGGTTACAGCGCGATCAGGTACGCGAACCTGGGCAAGTACCTCGGCGCGCGGGGCTCCTACGCGGTGCGGGTGAACCTCGCCGACGCGGGCGGGATCTTCCCCGACGCCGACGTGACCTATCGCGGGGTGTCGGTCGGCAGGGTCCAGTCGGTCGTGCTGACCCCGGCCGGCCGCGTGCAGGCCGATCTCAGCATCGACGACTCGGCCCCGCCGATCCCCCGCGACGTGACCGCGCAGATCGCCGACCTGTCACCGGTGGGCGAGCAGTACGTGGATCTGCAGCCGCACGGCAGCAGCGGGCCGTTCCTCGCGGGCGGCAGCGTGATCGCCGAGCGGGACACCCAGCTGCCGCCGCCGGTCACGAGCCTGCTGAACAGCATCGACAGCACGGCCCGCTCGCTGCCGCTCGGTGACCTGCGGACGGTGACCAGCCAGCTCGCGATCGGGTTCAACGGGCAGGTCACCAACCTGCACTCACTGCTGGACTCCTCGCACGCGTTCCTCAAGGACGCCGCCGCCAATACTCGCAGCGAGACCGGCCTGATCAGCGCCAGCAAGACGGTGCTCGGGACTCAGGTCGATGAGGCGACCGCGCTGGATGACTTCGCTTCGAGCGCCGACCTGCTCGCGCACCAGCTGGTGCTGTCAGACTCGGACCTGCGGCGGCTCATCTCGGCCGCTCCGGGGGCGGCCGAGCAGGTGAGCGGGCTGCTGTCCGACACCAACCCGGCGCTCGCCGAGCTGATCGCGAACCTGCTCACCGCGTCGGAGGTGGGCGGCGCCCGGATCAGCGCGATCGACGAGCTGCTGTCCGGCGTGCCGCCGGCGCTGGCTGACGTGGCGTCGACGCTGCGCGGCGGGGAGCTGAATGTGGGACTGACGCTGAGCTTCTTCAACCCGCTGCCGTGCACGCTCGGGTACGGCGGGACGGCGCATCGCAACGGCCTCGTCACCTCGGCGGGTCCGCCGCTCAACACCAGGGCTCGGTGCCTGGAGTCGCCTTCGACGGGCCTGGACGTGCGCGGCTCGGCCAACGCGCCGTCGGCTGGCGTGCCCAAGGCCGTGCAGCCTGGGCTGGTCTCGCTGCTGGGCCTGGGGGGTTGACGATGGCAGAGTCTTCGGGGACTGCGCCTGCTGGGACTGCGCCTGCTGGGACTGTGCTGGGGCGGGGCGGGCCGGTGCTGCTCGCGGCCAGGGTGGTATTCGCAGCCGGGGTGATCGCCGTCGGGTGGTTCGGCTGGAGCTGGATCTCGGCCGCGCACGCCGGCCCGCCGACCGGAGCGCAGCAGACCGATCGGGTGCTGCAAACGGCCGAGCAGGCGGTGCTGAACGTGAGCAGCCTGAACTATCACCAGCTGGCGCAGGGAATCAGGCTGTGGAAGCAGTCGTCGACTGGCCCGTTCCTGGCTGGGATCGTCGCTGATGAAACGCAGCTTGAGCGAGCCGTGTCGAAGGCGAAGACGATCACGACGGCCCGGATCCTCGATGCTGCCCTGACGTCGCTGCACACTGGTCCGGGCAAAGCCACCTTTATTGTCGCGGAGCAGACAACGGTCATCGCGCCGAACGGCAAGCCCAGCGTGACTCAGTACCGGCTTGCGGGTCAGCTGACCCGCACTGCTTCGGGCTGGAAGCTCAGCAGCCTTCAGGTAGTACCGACCGGCACCGCGACCGGGCCTGGCACCGGTACCGTGCCAGGCGGCTAGACGTCTCGGATAGGGCTCGCCCCGGAGCGCCCCGGAAGGAAGACATTGCCCGCACCAAAAGCCTCAGCACCAACCCCGGATCAGCCCGAGGCCCTCCCAGACCACCCCGAGCCCGACGCTTCCGCGTCCAGCGAGCCCCAGCCCGAAGACTCGCCCCCGGTCGACGCGCGTGCGGAGGGCGGGGCGCGCTGGCGGCAGGTTGTCACCTTGCTGGTCGCGGCGGCGGTGCTGGGAGGGTTCGCCGTCTGGGCGGCTGTCCACGCTAGTGACCTCCGGGCCAGCCGCGTCGACTCCAACCTGGCCCTCAGCGACAAGGCCCTGACCCGGCAGGTGACCAGGCAGGTCTCCGGTGCGGTCAGCACCATCTTCTCCTATAGCTACGCCAATCCAGCGGCGACTAAGCAGGCGGCCCAACAGGTGCTGACGGGGTCGGCGATCAGTCAGTACAACAAGCTGTTCACGCTGGTGGAGCAGAAGGCGCCGACGGAAAAGCTGGTGCTGCACACGAAAGTGACCGATGTCGGCGTCGAACTGCTCACGAGCGACCGCGCCAGGCTCCTGGTCTTCGTGAACCAGCAAGACCAGGCGGGCTCGGGCCAGGCGGTGTACTCGGGCGCGATGTTCGCAGTGACCGCTGTGCGTCATGGCCGCCACTGGCTGATCAGCAACATCAACACCTTCACCTCAAGCGGCTAGCCCCCGCACGGCGGACAGCACCAACTAGGGCCACGCTCGGCGGCCACCCATACTCCGACGACAGTTTGGCCCGCCCTGATGTCGTCCCCACAGCATCAGGTCGGGCCGAACTGTCGTCGGCTTTAGACCAGCTCGGGCAACGTGGCCCTGTTAGCTGCTGTAGCCGCGGGGGCGGACTAGCGCTGGACGGTGAGGAATAGGTGTCCGGTGACCAACGCGCCGAAGGATCCGATGGCAGTGCAGCGGGATCGGGGTGGGCAGGACAACGCCGCGATCGCGGAATCCTGGCCCCGATCCAGGTCGCGCATGCCGGGCAGGACGCTGGCCGGTCCCCAGCGTCCCTTCACCTGTTCGGTCGTCCCGGCCTGGACCGCCCCGCTGCCGGTCGCGATAGCTCCGGCGAGGACGCAGTCGCCGGCGGCGGCGCACGACAACCGGTCGAGGCTGGGGATATCGGGGCCGCGGCGGGCGCCGACGATGGTCTGGGCAGCGTGCCAGGTGCCGTTCTTCTCGGTGGCCACGAACGGCCGCGATAGCCGCCCGACGGAAAATATGCCAGCCGCGCTGCACACTCCGGCCGCCGGGCAGTCCAGCTGGTCGATCCCGCTGCCTAGCTTCAGCGTCCCCGGCAAGGTCTCAGCCGTGCCCCAGGTGCCGTTCTTCTCGGTGACGGCGAACGCTCCCTCCTCGCCGGACAGCTTGAAGTCGGATCCTCCCGCGACGCAGTTGCCCGCCGAGACGCACGACAGCGCGGCGACAGCTAGCCCGGCTCCGCCAGGGCTCCTGACCGACCGGACGCTGCCCCAACTCCCGTGCCGCTCGGTGACGACGAACGACCTGTCGATGAAGTGGGAGTCCTCATAGCTTCCCGCTGCGGAGCAGTTGCCCACCGAGGGGCAGGAGATCACTCCGAAGTCGGTGGGCTGACCGTGCCGCAGCGCGGCCAGGCCAGGAACGCGGAAGGCCTTGTGCCAGGTGCCGTGCCTTTCTCTGACCAGGAAACCGCCATTCAGCGCGGCAGTGCAGTCACCGGCCGCCGGGCAGGAGATGGCAGCGGGGTCGCTGCGCACTGTCTTCGGCTTGCCCCAGGCGCCGTTCGTCTCGGTGACCACGAACGCTCCTGGCCCGTACGATCCGCCGGCGGCGCAGTTGCCGGCGGATGCGCACGACAGCACAGGAAACTCGAAATCGATGTGCTTGGTGGCGACCGGAGTGGCGATGCTCAGCGCCTTGCCCCATACACCTCGCCGTTCGGTCACGGCGAAGAACCGGTTCGTGCCCGACGGAACCTGATAAATCCCGACCGCTGTGCAGTCCGATCGCGAAACGCAGGACAGCGCGTCGGAATCGCCCCCGTCCGCGAAGTTCGGCGGCAACGGCAGTCCATGCGGCGGGCTCCAGCCCCCGCCGGACGCGGCCACGCTGGCAACCGCCGACGGCACAAGCATGCCGCCGGCCAGCGCAGCGACGGTGGCGGCGACCACCACGCCGCCGAGAATGCCCATTGACCTGGAAAACGCGCGCGGCCGTGGCCTCATCCCAGAATTGCCGATCATGTACCGCCAGCCTTTCTCTGTTGTACCCGGACGCGCATGCAGCCGGGAATGCCAGCCCCCGTTTCTCGCTGCTAAGACGCCAGTCACCGGCCAGCGGTTTACCTGGTTCCGCGCCTGACTATCGGGGAGGGTGGCGGCCGCCCGACCCCTGACAGCAGCGTGGCCCTCCCCGCCGCTGTCAGGGGTCGGTTTCGGACGCGTTACGGGCGGAAGGGCGGGGTCGAGATGCCAGTCACCCGGTAGCGATTCCACAGGTCGGGCTCGGAGAGGTCGCATTCACTCACGCCCTCGCCGGTATCGAGAACGCCATTGCCTCGACCGCCACCCAGCAGGGCCGCAAGGGCCGCGTTCGGCGAGATCCTGCCGTACCAGTGGTACCGGCCATCGATCGGCTCGAAATAGCCGCGCAAGTCGACGTCCACCTCGAACCGACGGGACTCGACCGTCAGCACAGCCCGCCCCGAGTAACCCTCGTCCGCACTCTCAGCGGTCATCATCTCCAGCTCCCCTCTCACGACTGGCCGCCGGGCCGCACCGTCAGGTGAGGGCGGACCACGGACAGCGGCTGCCCGGGGTCGATGTCCACGCCAGCCTCACGCAGCACCCCGGTGAACGCCGCCCACACCAGCTGGCTCACATACCCGACCACGTTGGCCCGGCTCATCGAGCGCCGTTGCAGCCACCATTCGCCGGTCGACTGCACCAGGCC
Source organism: uncultured Actinomycetota bacterium (assembly GCA_963737865.1). Taxonomy (GTDB): domain Bacteria; phylum Actinomycetota; class Actinomycetes; order Streptosporangiales; family Streptosporangiaceae; genus Chersky-822. The sequence continues at coordinate 177,146 of CAVTUG010000006.1, forward strand.
GGTCACCCCGTGCGCCCACGGCTCGGCCCCGCCCGAGTCGAGCCCGAACAGCCGCAGGTAGTCCCCGATCACGGCGGTGAGCGCGTTCGCGATCGACTCCCTGTCGGGATGCACGGCGGGGCGGCCCGTGCCCGGCTCGGCCGCTTCCTGCCGTGCCACGACCCAGTACAGGTTCGGGTGCTCGTCGATCACCGCGAAGTAGGCGCCGACCGCGCCGCAGATCCGGTCGAAGACCGGGCCGTCGGAGTTGATCGCCGGGAGCAGCCGGGCGAGCAGCAATTCGGAGCCGCGCTCTGCCAGGGCTGCGACCAGCGCGGACTTGTCGCTGAAGTACCGGTACAGCACCGGCTTGGACACCCCCGCCTCGGCGGCCACGGCGTCCATCAGCAATTCGGGGCCTTCGGCGTCGAGCACGCGCAGGGCCGCGTCGACGAACTGGCGGCGCCGCTCGTCGCGGTGCTTGGACCACCGGTCCTTGCGGGCATCGGCGGTCGGGCCTGGCTTGACAGATCCGGTCACAGCTATAATGCTACCAGAAGTAACAGTTACCAGAAGTCATAGTTAGTTCGAATCCCGGAGGCACACCGTGACGACCACGGACCGTGAGCGCATCGCGGAACGGCTGCTGCGCTCCACCGCCGCGAAAGGGTACGACCCCGAGATAGACATCGACTGGGCCGCCCCGTTAGAGCCCGATAAGCATTACGTGCTGCCGCACCGCTGCTCGCTCTACGGCACAAGACTTTTCGATGAACTCACCCCCAGCCAGCAGCTCGAGCTTGGCAAGCACGAGGTCGTCAGCGTGGCATCAACCGGGATCTTCCTCGAGTCAGTCCTGATGCGGCTGCTGGCGAAGCAGGCGTACTGGGGAGACCCGCTGAGCAGGCACTCGCAGTACGCGCTCGCCGAGCTTGGCGAGGAGACCAGGCACACGATCATGTTCGCCCGGATGATCGAGCGGCTCGGGACGCCGAGCTATTCGCCGTCAAGGGCGATCCTTCGGCTCGGCGGGATGCTGGCGACGACCGCGCACGGCCCGTCGCTGTGGGGCGCGATCCTGATCGGCGAGGAGATCATCGACCGGCTGCAGCGCGAGGTCGTCGACGACCCGTCCATCCAGCCGCTGATCCGCATGGTCAGCAAGATCCACATCGTGGAGGAGGCGCGGCACGTCGGCTTCGCCAGGGCCGAGCTGACCCGCAGCGTCGCCGAGATGCCCAGGTACGCGCTCGCTTACCACCAGGCGACGATCGGGCGGGTCGCCTGGATCTTGTCCCGGGTCCTGATCAATCCGAACGTCTACGCCAGCGTCGGGCTCGACCCGAAGCTAGCGCGGCGGGCTGCGCTGGCGAATCCCCACTACCAGGAGACTCTGAAGTACGGCGGTGAGAAGCTAGTCGCCTTCTTGTCCGAGGCTGGCCTGATCGGCGGCCCTGGTCTGCGGCTGTGGCGACAGGCGTTCCTCGTCGGCTGACCACGTCAGGCAGCGAACGATTGTCACTTCCGGCGCGAGCCTTCGGCTCGCGCCGGAAGCCTGGAATTGGTCAATGGTTCGCGCTAAGTCCGGTTGCGGCGGGACGCGATATTACGGCACGATCGCAGGGCAGGCATCCGGCGCATCACCGATCGAGGCTGATCTAGGTGATGGACCCGCATGCGGATGAGCCGCAGGATCCCACCGCCAGGAATACCAGGGCTAGTTGCATGACCGAAAGGAGAACACATTGAGCGAGGGGAACTCAGCTCGAATGCGCGGCCGGCCAGGTTGGCTGGGCTGGCCAAGACCGGCGGTACGCTCTGCAGACGGCAGTCCGCGAAGCGTACTGCGCGCACGGAACGTCACGGCCGCGCTTGCGAGCATCGCCACGGTCTCGGCGTTCCTGGCGACAGCCGGCGCCGCTCAGGCGGCACCGAGGCCGACGCCGGTAGGAACAGCAGGGGTTGTGCCAGCAGGGGCGGCACGCGTCGGAGCCGTGGCCAGCAGCACCAAGGTCAGCATTGACGTCGTACTCCAGCCGAGGAATGCCGCCGCGCTGAGCCAGTACGCGGCACAGGTGGCGACTCCCGGATCACCGCTGTACCACCGTTACATCTCGGCCGGCGAGTTCCCCGGGCTGTTCGGGCCGACCGGCGCGACGATCAGCCGCGTGCTTGCGGGCCTTCGGTCCGCCGGGCTGCAGCCAGGCAAGATCAGCGCCGACCACCTGAGCATCCCGGTGACCGCGACCGCGGCCCAGCTGCAGAGCGCCTTCGGCACCACGCTGGCGAGCTACCGCCTCGCTGGCGGCCGGGTCGGGTTTGCCAATACCAGCGCGCCGAAGCTGCCCTCTACCATCGCGGGTAGCGTGCAGGCGGTACTCGGCCTGGACAACCTCATCCAGATGCACTCCCTCATGGCCAAGCCGGCTGGTCCGGGCAAGCCGGGTAAGCCGAGCGTGTCGCCGAACGAGCCGACCGGTGGTCCCCAGGCGTGCAGCAGCGCCCGTAACACCTTCGCCAACACCGCTGACGACCTTGCCTTCGACTACCGGTTCACCGGGATCTACAAGTCAGGTGACTTCGGCCAGGGTGTCAACGTCGGCATCGTCGAGTTCAACGAGCCCAACCGGCCGTCGGACATCAGCGCCTACCAGCGCTGCTACAAGACGAACGCCAAGGTCACCTACGTCCCCGTCGACGGCTTTCACAAGCAGGGCGCCGGCGAGGGCGAGGCGGCGCTCGACATCGAGACCGTCATCGGCGCGGCTCCGCGTGCGCACATCTTCGTCTACCGGGCACCGAACACCGGCAAGGCCGCGTTCGACATCTACCGGGTCATGGTCACCCAGGACAAGGTGAACGTGATCTCCGAGTCGTTCGGGCTATGCGAGCGGTTCGAAGGCGGCCGGTCGGCCCGCGCGGTCACGCTGCTCTACGAGCAGGCCGCCGTGCAAGGCCAGACCATCGTCGCCTCCTCAGGTGACCAGGGCTCGGAGTCCTGCTTCGGCAACGAGCCGAACAACCAGACCGCGAAGCTGCTGAACACCAACTTCCCGGCCAGCGACCCGCTGGTGCTTGGCGTCGGCGGTACCCGGATCAACAGTTCGTCACCGACGCCCAGGCCGAGCGAACTCGTCTGGAACGACGGCGTCCGCACCGGTGAGGGCGCGAGCGGCGGCGGCAAGTCGGAGATCTTCGGGATGCCGCAATACCAGCAGGCGTTCCTGCACACCAGGAGAGGCGTCCGCGAGGTGCCCGACGTCTCGGCCGACGCCGACCCGGAGACGGGTTACGCGTTCCACTGGGGCGGCCACTGGCGCGTGATCGGCGGTACCAGCGCCGCAGCCCCGCTGTGGGCCGGCCTGATCGCCCTGACCGACGCCAAGTGCTCAGGTTCTCCGATGGGCTGGGTCAACCCGCTGATCTACTTCGCGGCGTCGCCGAAGGTCAAGACGGTCGTCGCGAACGACATCGTGAAGATCAAGGGCATCTCCACCAACCACAGCAACGACTACACCGGCAAGAACCACGGCCAGTACCCGGTGAAGAAGGGCTACGACATGACCACCGGCGTAGGCACCCCAGTCGGGGACAACCTCGCCGGGGTGCTGTGCCGCATCGGCGCCGAGCCGCGCGGTTACTGGGCGGCGACGTCCGACGGCAAGGTCTTCAACTTCCACGCGCCATTCCGTGGCTCGCTGGCCCACAAGAAGGTCGTCGGCAAGGTCGTCGCCATCGCCGGCGACAGCCACACCAACGGCTACTACCTGGTGACCAGCAAGGGCAAGGTGTCGGCGTTCCACGCGCCGTTCCACGGCTCGGTCGCGCACCCGAGCTCGCCGATCGTCGCCATGGCGGTCGACAAGGCGGGCACCGGGTACTACCTGGTCACCTCGAAGGGCCACGTGTACTCGTTCAACGCCAAGAACCGGGGCTCGGCGCACACCTCGAACGTGGTGGGCATCGCGCTCGACCGGCAGACCGGCGGCTACTGGATCGCCAACTCCAAGGGCCGGGTGTTCGCGTTCGGCGCTGGCAAGTTCCGCCACGAGAACCTGTCCGGCATCACCGGCATCGCCGGTGCCGCCGGAAAGCAGGGCTACTGGCTGGTCAACTCCAAGGGGCACGTATTCGGGTTCAACGTGAACTCGGAGGGCTCCATGCCGCACAACGTCGGCAAGGTCATCGACATCGCCGGCGACGGTGAGGTGCGGGGCTACTGGCTGGCCACGTCCACCGGTCACGTGGCTGGATTCGGCGCGGTGTTCCACGGTGCCCGGCCAGGCACCAAGTTCATCGGGATCGCCAGCTCCAGCTGACCTTCCCTAGCCAGCGGATGCCGCGCCACCGACCCGGTGGCGCGGCATCCGCCGTTTTGGCCCAGGCATGCCCCGGCTGGGCTGGGTGCGGGACGCATCGTTGTGAGTTTGCTGGTGCTGGGGCGCGGTGGTTGTGAGTTTGCTGGGGGTCGGGTCGGGCGACTAGCCGAACGAGGCTAGGACCTCGCGCCAGCCCGGGCCGACGAACCGGCGCGGCACGGGTATCTGCGACGGCACCCGCAAGTCGTGGCGCGCCAGGAAGTCAGTCAGCCAGCCCACGTCGGCCAGGACCTGCTCGTAGATCCACGAGTAGATGCGTTGCGAGCGCAACTGGCTCTCGGCTTCGGCCGCCCCGATCATCTCGCTCAGGCTGAGGTACTCAAGGCCGCAGACGGAGACGTGCAGCCACGTCGACTCCGCGTCGTGCCCGCCGGCCGGCAGCGGCGGAGGATCCGGCCAGCGCTGACTCGCCTCGGTCGAAGCGGCGTCCAGCCCTGGCACCTGCAGCCAGTGCGCCTGCTCGTGCAGGAACGTGGACAGTGCCCGGGCCGGCGCGTCGGCGAGCAGTTTCGGGCTCAGCGTCATCGGGTGGCTGAGCCCGCCCCGGATGTCGTCGTCGACGGTCACGAGATCGGTGAACATCCACCGCCGCACGTCGTACTGCGTGAGCACGGCGCGCAATCCGTCCGCGCCCGCCTTCTCGGTGTCCGAGCCGTGGGCCGTCCTGATGTCGACATCGCTGGCCGGCAGCGCCTCGGGCTGGCTCGGCGTCCCTGCCGCCGCCGAGCAGCCGTCACAGCGCGGCAGATGCGGCAGGTACCTGGCGTCCCAGGCCCGGTCGATAGGGGTGAGGTCGTCAGCTCCGAACTCGCGCCCGCACAGTACGGTCTGCGGATTGATGTCCGCAGACCGTACTTCCGGTGTTTGCTTGCACCGTACTGCCGGTGTTTGCTTGCACGATGCCCGGTCGGCCGCGCTGACGGCGTGCAGGACGGCTCGGCCCGTGGTTGTCGAGTCTTCCTTGCCCTGGAAAGCTCGGTGGCAGTCCGAAGATCGACAATCTCTTCCGCGATTCGCGGCCTGTCCGTGGTATTGCCCGATTCGCTCACAATGCCCTGACCTTAGCGAACAGTACGGGCCTACCTGCTGCTGTCGTAGGGCGCGGGTTTCGCGCTCTACCATGACTTGATGTCGGCAACCCGGTCGCAGCCAGCCAGGCTTGAGATAACCAGCGCGGCGAACCCGAGGGTCAAGCACCTCGTGGCGTTGCGGCGCAGGCGGGTCAGGGACGCCGAGCAGGTAACCCTGGTCGAAGGCTTCGAGGAACTCGATCTCGCGCTGTCCGCGGGGTCCGGCCGCTGGCGCTCTTTTATTGCCCGGAGCTGAACCGGCCAGAATCGGCCGAGGCCGACCTGGACGAGCGTGCCGCTGAGTGCGGCGCCGAGGTGATCAGGGTCAGCCGGGATGTCTTCGGCAAGATCGCCTACCGGGAATCGCCTGACGGCTGGCTCGCGGTGGTTCCGGCGATCCGGCGGCAGCCTCGGCGACTTGCGATCGGGGCTGACGCGCTGGTGATCGTCTGCCAGGGCGTGGAGAAGCCGGGCAATCTCGGCGCCATCTTGCGGACCGCCGACGCGGCCGGAGTGTCGGCGGTGCTCGCCACCGACCCCGTCACCGACTGGGGCAACCCGAATGTCATCCGGGCGAGCAAGGGGACCGTCTTCTCTGTCCCGGTCGCCGCGAGCGGCACCGACCAGGTGCTGGCTGGCTGCGCGAGGCGCGCCAGTCGGCATCGTGGCGGCCACGCCGAGCGCGGACACGCTGCTGCACCAGGCCGATCTCACCGGGCCGCTGGCCATCGCCGTCGGATCGGAAAAGCACGGCCTGACCGATCAGTGGCTCGACCAGGCCGCGATCAAGATCCGCATCCCGATGTTCGGCCGCGCCGACTCCCTGAACGTCGCGACCTCGGCGGCCATCGTCTGCTACGAGGCGGTGCGGCAGGGCGGTGGGGTACGGGGGCGGGTAGCGGCTCAGAACACCTTGAAATGTCTAGCACCTCCCGGTCGAGCGATCCCTCGACCGGACTGAATCCCAGTTCGCGCGCTGCGTGATCACGCGGATGAAGGTGTCAGCGTCCGTCGTCACCCGGCCAAGCGACTCGCCAGACCGACCGCGAAGGTCCGTCCGCCTGACCCGCTGATCTCGAACTCGATCGAGCCGGGCAGCTCCTCGATGACCGCGCGCTCTGCTGCGGCAGCGCCTCCTGAACCCAGTCGAGACTCGGCACTAGCCGCCGGTCGTCCGAGGGCGGCAGCGGCCCGGTCAGCGGACCACGAGGCGCGAAGAGATCCATCCTGATGTGCACGTAGTGGTCGAAGCTGTAGGCGGTCGGCACGACCTCGGCCCGGTAGGTGCCGAGGTCACCAAGCGGCAGCTCGAACTTCTGGCCGTCCAGGCCCGCCAGCGCCGGCAGCGCGGCCGTGCTGACCGACTCGTAGTCGGCGAGTACCTGGGCCGGTGACATCGAGCGACGCTGCTCCACGTAGAAGTCCTGGGCTTGCTCGGTCGGCAGGTCCGCCGCGTCGGGCAGCTTGCTACGATCCACCATGAGCCAGTAGAGCGCTGCCATGTGCGACACCACGTCCTGTACCGTCCAGCCGCTGCACCCGCTCTCCTTGGCCCAGTCGGCCTCGGAAAGGCCGGCGCAGATCGTGAGCAATTCGGCGCGGTCGGCTTCAAGTGAATCAGTGGCCTTGGACATTAGTGCACCTCCGGTGAGCGGCGCGCCGCGAGCTGGGCGCCAAGAAAGGCGAGATACCGTCACTATAAGACGGCAGGCGTCATCGCAGCCGTGCGGATCGCACCGCCGCCAAGAGACGGCCGCCGACGGCACGGCTGCCCGACCCATCGCAGTGACCCTGCTGGCGCCATCAGGGTCGTTGCATGATTTCTCGGCCCTGGTTGGGTTGGTCGCGGTTTTCTGAGGGTGGGGCGGCGGTGCCTTCCGGCCTGGGACGGGCGTGCGTGGAGGGTTTTCCTGAGTTTGCGTGGTGACTTCGCACTTCGTGGGTAGTTTTCCGGCAAATACAACTGAAAAGTACCCCCAAAGTGAAAACCACCCACGCAAACGACGGTCAGGGCTCCACGATCTCAGCGGACCCGGAACCCGGGCTGCGGGCAGCGCAGCCGGCGACGCCCGGGGCGGATGATGGTGCCAGAACGAGAGGGGCCAGCCGCGAGACGGCTGGCCCCTCCTCTAGCTTCCGCTACCTAACTGGCAGCGTCGCGGTTACTTGATGGTGTAGGTGTACGGCAGGCCGATGAGCTCGTCCGCACCCTGCTGCCCGAAGGGCGGCACGTTGGTGAGGAAGTCATCGATGTAGAGCGTGCCGCTGACCACGGTGCCCGAAGATCCGGACGGAGTGATCGTGATGTTGACGGTGGCCGACTGGCCCGGGTTGATGACGACCGGCGAGAAGGTCGTCGCCGGGTTGGTGGCGGCCAGCTCGAGGTCGCCGGTGTCGGAGGTGACCGCGGCGTCGAACGCCTTGGCAGTGGCGCTCATCGACATGCTCACTGTGCCAGCCGGGGCACCCGACGGGTACGGCCCGACTTCGCTTGGCGTAGCGAACCAGAAGCCGTTGTTGAGGGTGCCAGCCGACGTGGTGTAGCTGCCGGATGCCGAGGTGCCGATGGTGCTTCCCAGGTCTGGGTCACCCTGGTTGGCGCCGAAGTCGAACTCGATCGGCAGGCTCGCGGTAGCCGAGACCGACACGCTGGTCGCCTCGGTCGGCATGAACCATACTGGCGAGCCCACGACGAGCGGCAGCGCGAGCCCGCTCGCCTGGCTGAACGGCGCCAGGGCGAGGGTGGTGGACGAGCTGAGCCTCGGGTCGACGAAGAAGTCCTCGGCCTGAACGCCCGTGTTAGTGATGGTGACAGGGATGGTGACCGGCGTGCCGGCGGCCAGCTTGGTGCTGGTCTTGTCCGGCAGTGCCTTCGCGGACACCTTCGCTGCGTCGAACGCGACGGTGCCGCTGAACGGCTGGGAGATCTCGTCACCGACGACCGGCTCGGCGAAGTCGATTATCAGCGTCCAGGTGCCCTTGATCGGGTTGGCCGCGTAGGCGGTCAGCCCGGTGCCCTGGGTGCCGTTGATCGAGTTCTGGCCGTAACCAGCGACGTTGCCGTTCGGGTCGACGAGGTACGCGCCAATCGGGTCCTTGGCGTCGTTGGTGACCTGAACGTTCGCCGTGAGGTTGGCCTCCGGGTGCTTGACCTGGAACTGGTAGAAGTCCTCCTGGCCTTCGCCGTTCGGGCGGCCATTGCCGCCGTTCAGCGTGCCGCTGAAGGCGCCGCCGTGCCTGGGGTCGATCATCGACCTGATGGTGATCGGCAGGGTGCTCACGCCAGCGGTGGACGAGTTGAACACGACCGAGCCTGAGAGGTCACCAGCGGCGTTCGGAGCCCGCTCGTGCACGTGGAGCTGGCGGGTCGCGCCAGGCTTCAGCGTGACGATCGCCGGCGAGACCGATCCGAACGAGGTGTAGTTCTCGGTCGCGATCCGCCACGGCACGACGCCGTTGGTGCCGTTGTCAGCCTTGACGATGGCGAAGATCACTCCGGTCCACGTACCAGCTGCTGGGTGCGCGACATCGACGTTGCCGAAGTTGCCCACGCCCTGCGGCAGTGAGTGCGCGGCGAACTGACCAGTCGGCGTGATGAGGATCATCCTGACGCGCTGGTTGTTACCCTTGGCCGGGTTGCCCGGGTATGCGATGGACCCGGTGAGCCGGTCCTGGCCAGGCGGCACGTTGAACGTGAACGTCTGGTAATTGTTCGGCAGACCGGAGAAGTTCGTCACCGTCGGGCTGGTGCCGTCGGTGAGCGTGACGCTACCGGTCTGCACGTTCTGGTCAGGACCAAGGGTGCGCGCGGAGCTGTGCACGACCTGGGTGGTCGTGCCCGTGTTAGTGATGGAGAGCCTGAAGGTGGCACGGTCGCCTGGCGCCTTGACAGCGTTGAGCTGGCCAGTCGACTTCAGCAGCGTGTCACCGGTGTGCGACGGCGTGCCGTCAGCGGTCTTGATCGACTCGGCGAGCTGAACGGCCTTGTAGCTGTTCAGCAGGCCAGCGCCCTGCTCCTGGCCGGGGAAGCCGATGTCGGTCGCGGTGCTGACCAGGATCTGCTTGACCAGAGCCGGGGTCGGCGCGGCGCCGCCGTGGGCCTGCCGGTAAGCCTGGATGACCAGCGCGGCAGCGCCGGCCACGAACGGCGAGGACTCACTGGTGCCGCCAGCCTCCTCGACGGGCGAGGACTGGCCCTTGAAGTTGACGCAGCCCGAGAAGACCGGGCTGGCGTCGCAGGACGCGTAGGCCAGGTCACCAGGCGCGACAAGGTCAATGGTCCTGCCGTCCTCGGTGAATCCGCTGGAGCTGAGCGAGGAGATGTTGTTGTTGAGCCAGCCAGTGGTGGCGAAGTCTCTGGCCAGCGCGTAGTTCTGCTGGGCGTAGAACCGGAAGTCGGTCGATGCGCCGACGCCGATCACCTTCGGGTCAGAGGAAGGCGAGCCGATGGTGTTGGTGAAGCCCGCGTCACCGCTGGAGGCGACAACCACAACGCCGGCCGCGACGGCCGCGTCGTCGAACTGCTTGGTCACGTCGAGCGCGGTGACGTCGGGGAACGGGTTGGAGCCGAACGACTCGTTGATGACGTTCACGTGGTCGGTCTCAACCGCGTAGTTGATCGCCTGGAGGAAGTTCGACTCGGTGGTGTCCTCGAACGTGCCGAACACGTCGAGGCCGACGAGGCTGGCGCCGGGAGCGACACCCTCGATGCGGACGTTGCAGGCAGTCGGCGTCGGCTGGGCCGAGAAGCCGTTCACGTCATAGGTGTGCAGGCCCTGACCGGCGATCGTGTTCGCGTCGAGGAATGCCTCGTCGCCGCTCGTCGGCTGACCAGGCCCGTCACCAGTGAAGTCCTGGTAGTCGACAAAGGCCGAGGAGTTATTGGCCCTGATGAAGTTGATGTTGTTGGGGTCGATCCCGTCGGCGATCCACGCGACCTTGACTCCCGCGCCCGTAATGCCGAGTGACCTCGCGGTCGGCTGGCTCGGGTTGTCGGAGTCGGTGTTGGTGCTCGTCAGGCCTTCGGGATCGAGCTGCGGCGTCGTAGCCGAGCACGCACCTGGGATGTTGTTCGGCGTGAGGTCGGCTGGGCTGTTGGTGCCGCCCCTGGTCCTGGTGACCTTCGCCGGCGCGGCGTTCAGCGGGGCCGCTCCGTGAATGGTCACGTCAGGAATGACTTCCTTGACGGCCGGATTGGCCTTGAGCCGGGCGACCTCGCCCTTCGACACTGTCGCGGCAAGCGAGTCGACCAGCTTGTACGACTTGATGTGGGTCGCGTGCACCTGGCGCAGCTCGGTCATGATGGGTCGCTGGGCATTGGCGACCATGCCGGCCCGCGCGACCGCTGCGGTGCTGCCAACGTGCGCGGCGGCGAACTGCGTCCTGAGCATGACGATCACGTGCTGGTTGACGTTCTTGGACAACTGCGCGGCGAGCGCACGGGTCATCGGTCGGTACGCGGACGGGTGCCCGCTCACCGGCGCCGCACTTGCTGCTACGGCGGTGACCGAGGTACCCGCCACTACGGCGAGCACCGAACCGGCCGCTGCCACCAATATGGGTACTTTCCTGGATCTGACGTACGCACGCCCTAGAGCGCCGCTACTGTGTCCTGGCATACTCGCCTCATCCTTGAGGGGTGGCCAGGCTGGCCACCGAAAGGAGCCGACCTCCACCGGCACCTGGTGTGCCAATTCCAGGTGCGCAGGGAAATCGGCTGTATACAGGTCGGGAAGCTAGCAGTCAGAACGCAGCCAGTACCCCCCGAGGTACATAACTCTTCTATAACGGCTGCTGATCACGTTTGCTCAGGATGATCAATCCGCGAGACCCATCACAAAATAGCCAGAAAATCAACCCGAACCTGAGCCTGATCGACCGGGAAATCCGTCAAGTCGGATTGAGTAGACACTTGCCATGAAGGTGCCGACACTGTCCTCCGGCAGCCTGGTGAACCAGACGAGCAGGTATCGGGCCGCCGCCGGGGAGCCGACCGTCAGCGCCACTGAGCCGCCCGCGTCGCTCGTCCGCGCCACCGGCCGGAGGTCGGCCAGCACCGGCGTGTTCCCCACCCGGAGCTGCACGCCCGCGTCGGCGGCCTGGCCGAGCGCGAGCCTGGCGGCGGTGATCGTCATCGGCTTGCCGAGATCGAGCAGCAGGCCCGTGCCGCTCTGCAGCGCGCCGAACTCCGCCGTGGCGTACCAGTCCGTGTGCCAGGCGGTCGTCGCGTCGCCGTCGATCGCGAGTCCGGCGTCGCCCTGGTCATCGCCGGTGCCGGCCCCGGCCGGCCCGAACGCCTGCGCACTGACCGGCCTGATCACCTTGGCCCTGGTGACGACCGGCGCCGGAGTGCTCGCCGTCGGCGTGGGCTTAGCCCCGTTGCCCGCACCGCCTGGCCCAGGCCCGGACCGCGCCGGCCTCGCCGCGTCGACATCCTTGCCGCCCGCGCCTGCGCCGGTGGCCAGCAGGTAGCCGCCGAACCCGATCGCGAACACCACCAGCACGGCCAGCACCGCGGTCCAGTTGACCCCGCGCCGACCCCTCCGGCCCCGATAATCCCGGCGGTCCCGATAATCCCGGCGGTCCCGCCAGCCCAGGCCGAGCAGCGACTCCCCCAGCGGCAGCCCGCCCGACCCCGCCAGCTCGGTCTCGGCCTGCGCCTGCACCGCGTCCTCCGCCAGCTGCTCCGCCCGCCGAGCCGCGTCGAAATCCTCGATCAGCGGCCGGGGATCGAGGTCGACGGCGCGAGCGATCGCCCGGATGTGGCCGCGAGCGTAGAAGTCGCCGCCACAGCTGGAGAAATCGTCCCGTTCGATGTCGCCGATGATCGACATCCTGATCCGGGTAGCCGCGCTGACCGCGCTGACCGTCAGGCCAGCCCGGTCACGCGCTGTTGCAAGCGCCTCGCCGATGGTCACTGCGACGTACGTCCTCACCTTGGTCGGCAGTTCTAGCCTCTCACGTGGAATCCCGGCTATCTACCGGCAAAGACCAGCCGCAAACGGGATAGCCAGCGCACGTTATTGCCAGCGCGGGCGCCGGAGATATGGTCGGGGTGTGAGCCGCCTTCCTTACTTGCGCTATGACGAACTCGACGCCGACGGCCAGCGGGTCTGGGACAACGTGGTCGGCACCAGAGGCGACCGGCTGATCAACGAAGACGGCGGCCTGATCGGGCCGTTCAACGCGTTCGTCAGCGCGCCGGACGTCGGCCGCCACCTCACCTCGCTCGGCGCCGCCGTCCGCTTCGGCACCTCGATCGAGCGCCGCCTGACCGAACTGGCCATCATCACCGTCGGCGCCCGCTGGCAGGCGGAATTCGAATGGTGGGCGCACGCGGCGATGGCCAGGCAGCAGGGCATCAGCGACGAGATCGTCGACGCGATCGGCCGGGGCGACTCACCGCCCATCACCAACGACGACGAGCGCGTCGTCTTCACCGTAGCCGATCAGCTCACCAGGACCGGTCAGCTCACGAAGGACGCGCACCGGGCGGCTCAGGAACTGCTCGGCGACACCGCCCTCGTCGAGCTGGTGTCGCTGTGCGGGTACTACACGCTGGTCTCGTTCCTGCTCAACGCCTTCGAGGTGCCCCTGCCGCCGGGAGCGACGCCCACCTGGAAGTAACCAGGCAATCACCCCGCAGGGGTGAAGCAGCGGCGTCGGTCCGCAGTCATCATTGCCGCCGTGAATCTCCTGCTGGAGCGGCTAGGCGGCTTCGCCGCGCGACGGTATCTCGTGGTCATCGTCGGGTGGGTGATCATCCTGGGCGGGCTGCTCGGCGCCCGGCACGCCTTCGGCGGCGACTACGTCAACAACTACACGGTCTCGGGCACCGGGTCGGCCGACGGACTAGACCGGCTCAACGCCACCTACCCGCAGCAGGGCGGCTACGGCGGCCAGCTCGTCTTCCGGGCGGCGAAGGGCACGGTGAGCGCGCAGCAGGACGCCGTCAGCCAGGCGGTCACCAACGTGTCAAAGCTGCCGCACGTCATCAAGGCGACGAGCCCGTTCGCCTCGCCGAGTTCGGGCACCGTCTCCAAGGACGGCGCCATCGCCTACGCGAACGTGTCGTGGAAGGTCAATCCGTACTCGCTCGACAAGACCTACCTGGACAAGCTGAACAAGGCCGTGCGGCCAGCCACCAGCGCCGGGCTGACCGTGGACTACGGCGGCGGCGCCGGCAACATCGGCCAGGAGAGCTCGGACCTGACGTCGGAGATCATCGGCCTGGCCTGCGCGCTGCTGCTCCTGCTGTTCATGTTCGGCTCGCTCATCGCCGCCGCGATCCCCCTGGTGTCGGCGATCTTCAGCGTCGGCGCCGGGCTGTCGCTGCTGGGCATCCTGGCCGCCGACGTGACGTTCCCCACGACCGCGCCGACCATCGCGACCCTGCTCGGCCTCGGCGTCGCGATCGACTACGGCCTTTTCCTGACGGCCAGGCACCGCGAGCAGCTGGACACCGGCATGGACGTGGTGGCCTCGGCCCGGCATTCGGCCAGGACCTCGGGCGCGGCGATCGTGGTGGCCGGGAGCACCGTCGTGATCTCGATCCTCGGCCTCTATATCGCGGGCGTCAGCTTCGTCGGCTCGCTCGGCCTCGCCGCCGCGATCGTGGTCGCGCTCACGATGGCTGTCGCGCTCACCCTGGTGCCGGCCTTCATGGGCGCGGTCAGGGGGAACGTGCGGAGCCTGTCGGACCGGGTGCGCGCCCACCGGGCTGGGCTCTCCAGCCGCGAGCAGGCCAGCCAGACCGCCGCCAGAACGCGGGCCGAGCACGAGCACAGCGCGTTCGCCCGCTGGGGCCGCCGGGTCAGCGCCAGTCCCTGGCCGTGGGCGGTACTGAGCGTGATCGTCTTGCTCGTGCTCGCGATTCCGCTGCTGTCGATCAGGCTCGGCCAGCCCGACAACGGCACCAACCCGACGTCGGACAGCAACCGGCGCGCCTACGACCTGCTGTCCCAGGGCTTCGGCGTGGGCGTCAACGGCCCGCTCACCGTCGTGGTCAAGCTGCCGAAGCAGTCGCAGTCGGCGGACAACTCGCTGCTGTCGGCCATGCGGAGCGACATCGCGAAGACCAGGGGCGTGGCCTCGGTCTCGCCCCCGGCGGTGAACTCGGCGGGCACCACCGCCGTCTTCAACGTCATCCCCGCCACCAGGCCGCAGGCCACGGCGACCACGAACCTGGTCAGGCAGCTGCGTGACGACGTGCTGCCCAGGCAGCACACCACGACCTACGTCACCGGGACCACAGCGGGAAACGTCGACTTCACCGACCGGATCACCAGCCGGCTGCTCTGGCTGATCCTGGCCGTGATCGCGATCTCTTACCTCCTGCTGACGATGGCGTTCCGCTCGATCGTGATCGCGACGAAGGCGGCCATACTCAATCTGCTCTCGATCGGCGCGGCCGTCGGCATCATCGTCGCGATCTTCCAGTGGGGCTGGGGCAAGAGCCTCATCGGCCTGCACACCACGCTGCCGATCCCGGCCTACGTGCCGATGCTGGTGTTCTGCATCGTGTTCGGCCTGTCGATGGACTACGAGGTCTTCCTGCTGTCCCGGGTGCACGAAGCCTGGCTCGCGACGAAGGATCCGCACCGCAGCGTGGCGATCGGGATCGGCGCGACGGCGCGGGTGATCACGACCGCCGCCGCGATCATGGTCGTGGTGTTCGCGAGCTTCGTGCTCAGCACCGACCCGACGATCAAGATGCTGGCCATCGGCATGGCCTTCGCTGTCCTCATCGACGCGTCGCTAGTGCGGATGGTGCTCGTGCCGGCGGTGATGTCCTTGCTCGGCGCGCATGCGTGGTGGCTGCCACGCTGGCTGGCTCCGGTCGTTCCGAAGCTAGCGCTAGAAGGGGATTGAACGGATGCCGGACAGCCCGAGGGCGCGGGAACAAAAAGCGTTCCCGCGCCCTCGGCGGTAGTTTCTAGGTACTCAGAGTGACAGCGTGATGATGGCTGCCATCTTCGGAGTTCCGATGCCAGTGGCCTCGTCGTAGCCCTTGACCGTCGGGAAGAAACCGTTGTTGGTCTCTGGCGTGCCCGCACCCGTGATGTCGTGGAAGTACACGTTCGGCGCCAGGTTGTACAGGAGGTAGAGCACCGGGTTGAGGTTCCCGCTGCGGAAGCCCTGGAAGCTGTCGCGGTCGGCGGCGATCGACGACCACAACGGCGACGAAAGGCTGGTGCCACCGATGCCGAACCAGCCGGCCGGAGTCTGGAACTGGCTGAAGGTACCGCACACGCTTTCTGGCGTGCTGGCGTTGCCAGTGCAGAACTCCGCGTAAGGCGTGTTCTCGTCGGCGTTGGCTGAGACGTCGGGAGTCTCGCGGCACGGAGTGCCGGTGCTGGCCAGCTGGCAGTTGGTGCTGCCGTTGGCCTGGACGGTGAATGGGTTGTTGATCCCGGAACCGAACTGGTAGAACGGCCGGCCCCAGAACTCGCTGTTGCCGCCACCGCCAGCGCCGTCAGCGGCGCACCAGTCGAAGCCGGTGAGACCGTCAGAACCTGGGCCGCTGTTGCACAGGTTCAGGAAGTTCCACACGGTCTCCTGACCGGTCGGGTAGGACGGGTGGTCGTTGGCACCCGGGTTGAAGTTCTCGAACGAGGTACCGCCCACGCTGGTCACCCAGGGCTGCGACGGCGGGTCGAGAAGGTTCAGGATCGTGGTGCCGTCAGAACGGATGCAGGAGAACGCGCCGGTGTCACCCTCGGCACCGAACGTGCTCTGGCCCTGCATGGCCATCTGCTCGAAGACAGTGTTCTCCGCCTGGACAAAGCCAGCGCCAGCGTCGTTCTCGCACACGGCCCAGCTTGAGCTGACGGCAGCGGCGGTGTTGTCGTTGGCGATCTGAGTCCACTCGTCCAGGGTGGTCTGGCCGGTGAAGTCGTTCGGCGCGTTGTAGACGATCAGGTGCGACACAGCTGGCGACATCGCGAGCTGGGTCTCGATGTCGGCGTCGACTTCGATGTCACCGGCGAAGCCGTTGAACGCCGGCGGGCACTGGTCGCCGGCCGGGCAGATCGGAGCCAGCGGACCACCGTCGACGTTCACGTTGACCAGCGGCGCGGTGCCGAGGCCGAACTGGGCAGCGTAAGTGTTGACGTCCGACGCCTGGTAAGCGGACAGCTCGAAGAGCCCGATGTTGACGCCCTTGCCCTTGCCGCGCGGGCCGACGTTGGGGGCGCCGTAGATGCCGTTGAGCTGGTTCGGGGACAGGCCGTTGCAGCCAGGTGCGTCGCCGTAGCCGAACGGGAAGCCGCTGATGCCGAGGATCGCGTTGGCAAGCTGCTGCTCGGTCGGGTAGGGGGTCTCGCAGGCCGGCGGGTTGCCGACAGCCGCCGGGCGGGCACCGGCCGAGTGCGTGGTGTGCGCGGCGTGCAGGTTGCGCAGGATGGACGAGTCTCGCGAACCGTGCTGGAGAGGCCGACCACGCCCTGCACCGCAGCGGCGACGGCGCTCGGCAGCCGCACCGCCGAGGAGTTCGAGAAGTAGCGAACGCCGCGGGAGTCACGGTAGTTGCGGAGGGTGGTGTGGAACGCGGTCGCCATCTTCGCGCTCGAGCCGACGGCGCGAACCAGGAACGGAGACGACGACCTGGCGATGTGAAGGCCCATGCTGCGCAGGTAGCTCTTCACCGCGTTGCGGGTCGCGACGGCTGGCGCGTACCGGGCGTCGAACTTCCCGGTGACCAGCCACTTGTGGTAGGCGCCGCTGTGCTTGGTGTATTCGGCCTTCAGCGTGCGGTTCAGCCCGGCGACGTTCCGGGGAGCGAGCGAGAGCCCACGGACATGCGCGCGGTGCTGAAGTTACCGGTGACCTTGTCGGTCGTGGGAGCGAGGCTCCCCTTGAGCGCGACAAGATGCGGTCCGGCAGTAGTCGGCGCCGCCATCGCACCGGACGCCATAGCGCCGGTGGCGGCGGTGAGCGCCAGCCCCATGACGGCAATAGCGCCGGCACGTGCTGGGCGATTGATCAAGACCCATACAGCCCCTCCTCAGGCTTCGATAAACTCGGCTGCGCCGCTTAACCTATGACACGCATAGCCGTCGTGTCACGGTTCGGTCCCAATGCCGGCGATACGCCGACTACGCATAGATTCGGCATAGTCGCAGGCCGCAGCCACGTTCGCATAACACAGATAACTCGGTCTGCCTAGACGTCGGGCGAGGATCGCGGGAGCCGAGCGACAGGGTTATCAGCAGCCGGGCGCAGGCACCAGCGTGGACAGCCATGACAGTCTCCTTTGACCGTCGCTCTCACTGCCGACCGCTAGCGAATCGTGGCCTGTGGGCGGATTGTCGCCATTGCGGCTCGGCTGAGACGACTATAGAGGAAGATCACGCTCAGCAACAGTAGCGACGCTAGGTCACATTGCTCCGGGTTCCGGCCCCTCAGCTGGGGGTATTTGACCGGCCGGATGATCTTTGAACCCGCCGCCCGTGGGCAGACGTACCTTTAGTCATGAACACAGCAACCGCAGCCGCACCTGCTGGCGGCCAAGCACGGCTCTGGCTCAGGCTCGCCGGAGCCGGCCTCCTGCCGCCACCGGCGCCATCCACCTCGATCTGTACCTGACTGGGTACAACACGCTCCCGACGGTCGGATGGCTGTTCCTGCTTCAGATCATCGCCGCGTTCGCGCTGGCGCTGGCGGTGGCGCTGACCGGCAGCCGGCTCGCTGCCGTCGGCGGCGCGCTCTTCGGGATCGCGACGCTAGGCGGCTACCTCCTGTCGCTGTGGGTAGGCCTGTTCGGCTTCAGGGAGATCCGGACGACGGCCGGCATCGTGGCCGGGATCATCGAGGTCGCGACGTTCCTGGTGCTCGGCGCCTACGCGGTGCTGCCCGCGGCCAATTCGGGCGGCTCGGCCATGGCCGACCGGATCGACGGCAAGGCCGGTACCGCGCTGTCCAGGATCAGCGACAAGGCACCGGGTGGCCTGCGGGGCGCGGCGGCCGGGGTCGGAGTCATCTCGCTGGTCGCGCTCGTCGTGCTGCTCGCCTCGGTGGCGACCGCCAACGGGTCAGGTGCTCCCGCCGCGAGCGGTGGCGGCGGTGGCCTCAAGACCGCCGACGTCAACGGCCAGACCCTGCTCACCAACGCCAAGGGCTTCACCCTGTACACCTTCGCCCCCGATCCGGCCGGCAAGTCGGTCTGCAACGGCGGCTGCGCCTCGTACTGGCCGCCTGTGCCCGGCGGCGTCTCCACCTCCGGCGTGAGCGGCACGTTCAGCGTGATCACCCGCGCCGACGGCGCCAAGCAGGAGGCGTGGAACGGTCACCCGCTCTACACCTACATCGGCGACAGCAAGCCGGGCCAGGACAGCGGCAACAACGTGAACCTCAACGGCGGCCTCTGGCACGTGGTCGTCGTCTCCAGGTGACTGTCGTAGGCATCACGTAGCCTGCTGGGATGACCACGGCCGAGGTACAGAAGGTCCAGGTAGACACAGTGTTCGGCGGACACACAGTGTTCGGCGGGCTGGAGCGGGCCGACTACGAGGACCTGTCCCGGGAGCTCACCGGTTTCTGCTACCGGATGCTCGGCTCGCCGTTCGACGCGGAGGACGCCGTCCAGGAGACGATGGTCAGGGCCTGGCGCCGGTACGACGGGTTCGAGGGGCGGTCATCGCTGCGGTCGTGGCTGTACAAGATCGCGACGAATGTCTGCATCGACATGCTGCGCAGCCGGAGCCGCCGGGTCGTGCCGATGGACCTGGAGCCGCCGACGGCCGCCGCGAGCCTGCGGCACGTGCCCGCCCCGTGGACCGAGGACATCTGGGTGCTGCCGATGCCGGATTCCAGCACGGTACCCGTCGACCTCGACCCGGCTCACCAGGTACTCGCCCGGGAGACCGTGCGGCTGGCGTTCGTGGCCGCGTTGCAGCGCCTGACGCCCCGGCAGCGCGCCGTCCTGATCCTGCGGGACGTCCTGCAGTTCTCGGCCGCCGAGAGCGCCGAGCTGCTTGGCACCACTGTCGCCTCGGCCAACAGCGCCCTGCAGCGGGCCCGGCTGGCCGTTCCGGGTCCCGCGCAGGACGCGGGCCAGGCCGGCGACGCCGACCAGGAGCTGCTTGACGCCTACGTGGCGGCGTTCGAGGCGCACGACATCGCGGCACTGACGGCGCTGCTGCGCGAGGACGCGACCCAGTCGATGCCGCCGTTCTCGATGTGGCTGCGCGGGCCGGCCGACATCGGGCAGTTCATGCTCGGTCCCGGAGCCGAGTGCCGTGGCTCGCGGCTGCTGGCGACGGCGGCCAACGGGTGCGCGGCGTTCGGCCAGTACCGCCGGGACGGCGACGGCGGTCACGCGGCATGGGCCATCCAGGTCATCGAGACTCGTGGCGGGCTGATCAGCGCCATGCATGCGTTCGTGCTCAGGCCCGAGTTGTTCGCCGCGTTCGGCTTCCCGCCCAGGCTCGGCCCGTCGCGAGTGAGCCCGGTACCCAGATCAGCATTGCCGGGATCGAGTGGGGCGCACCGATGAGTTCCGCGCCCTGGTTACGTCTTGTCTAGTACGGATCGGGGAAGTTGTCCCCATTTCACCGCACACAGCCCTAGGAGGCGTCCGTGAAGTTCCCTGAGGTAGTGAGCCGCGAGGAGTGGCTCGAGGCCAGGACGCGGCTGCTGGCCGCCGAGAAGAAGCACACCCGCGAGCGGGACGAGCTGAACGCCAGCCGGCGTCGGCTGCCGATGGTCAAGCTCGACAAGGAATACACCTTCACCGGTCCGCAGGGCTCGGTGACGCTGGCCGACCTGTTCGCCGGGCGGCCGCAGCTCATCGTGCAGCACGTGATGTTCGGGCCGGACTGGGACCGCGCCTGCCCGGGCTGCACGGCCGCCATCGACGAGATCGCGCCTGGCCTGCTGACCCATCTGCATTCGCGCGACACGTCGTTCGCGCTGGTCTCCAGGGCGCCGCTGGACAAGCTCGACGCCTACCAGGCCGAGCGCGGCTGGGCGGTGCCGTGGTACTCGTCCTGCGGCAGTGACTTCAACTACGACTTCGGGGTCTCATTCGGCAGTTCGTCGCCCGATGTGCAGGCAAACGCCGTGTACAACTACCGGTCCGAGCCTGAGCTGGTCGAGCCGGGTCGGGAGCGGTCGGCCGAACTGCCCGGAGTCAGCTGCTTCCTGCGTGACGGCGACGACGTGTTCCACACGTACTCGACCTTCGCCCGGGGCACCGACGTGCTCGGCAGCGCCTACAGCTGGCTCGACCTCACCGCGCTCGGGCGGCAAGAGGACTGGGAGGAGCCCAAGGGCCGCGCGCCGCGAGTGCACGGCGCGGACCCGACGTTCACCGACTGAGCTTGCGCAGGCCGGTGATCACCAGCAGGACGACGGCGACCGCCTCGATCACCAGCACCGCCCAGGCTTCGTGGGTGACGTACGGGAGCTTGAAGCCGAAGATCCCGGTCGTCTTGGCCAGGAGGAAGCCGACGATGGTCCCTGCCATCAGCAGCGCGCAGCCTGCCACGACCAGCAGGTGCCTGGTGACGAGCAGGACTATCGCGGCCAGGAGGCACGCGACGCCCTGAACGACAAAGAGCACGTCGAGCGTCGGCACGTGGCGGTAAGCCTGGTCCCAGAGCTGAAGGTGGATCACCCCCGAAGCGATGAGCAGCGCCGCGTCTAGGACGAACAGCAGCCAGAGGAGGCCAGAGGTAGCGGCCTGCCCTTGGGACTGCCTGCTCGCATGGGTGGCGGTCATCGTGACTCCGTCCTGATCGAGGTAAAGGGCTCGGCGAGCTGGGCCAGCATCGTCCGGCCGAGCCGCAGGCGACCGGCCTGCTCGACCGGGATAGGGCCGGCCAGGCCGGTCACCGACGCTGGCTGCCCGGCGGTGCCGTAGGGAAACACCGCGCGCCGCGTCAGCACGTCCCAGAATGTGAACACTGTGCCGAGGTTGATGTCCAGCCGTCCCGTTGCCCGGTGGTGAACGCGGTGATAGGCGGGGCTGATGAAGACCCGCCCGACCACGCCGTAATTCCAGCGAACATTAGCGTGCGGCAGCGCGCCGAGGCACGCGTAGACCGTGAGCACGATGGCCGGGGTCGCCGCGTTGGATTCGATCGCGAACACCGGGATCGCCGAGAAGAGGAAGCTCACGTGCACGAGCGGGTGCGCCCGGTACGTCGTGAGGATGCTCAGCTCCTCCTGGGAATGGTGCACCGCGTGCAGCCGCCAGAACATCGTGATCTGGTGGTTCACGTAGTGCGCGAGCCAGTCCATCGCGTCGATCGCCAGCACCGCGAACCCGACGAAGCACCAGCGTGGCACGGCCGGCAGTGGCGGCAGCACCAGCCACGGCGCGAGCCTGGCCAGCAGCTCGCCGAAGCCAGTCCCGAGCAGCACCACGAGGGGAACTGCGAGCAGCGCGTAGAACAGCAGGTAACAGACGTCGAGCAGGTGGCCCCTGGCGAGCAGGGGACGGCGCTGCGCGGGCCTGAAGTGCTCGATGACGCAGACGACGGAAACGAAGCCGAGTACCACGGGTCCGGCCAGCTCGTACCGGCCGGCGTTGAGTGACCGGCCGACACCGAACTGCGCGAGCAGGATCCAGCCCCGCCAGCTCAGCCAGGCGCAGGCGGCGGCGATCACGATGGTCGGGATGTACACCTTGCGGAGCAGGATGGCGCTTGGGGGGCTCGCACCGGATAGTCCGGTATCTTCCGCGCGCATGCCCCTTGGTACGCACGCGAACCTGGGAGGGTTCACCTCGGCGGTGCACGGGGCTCAGCTGGTGTCGGGCGGCGGCAAGCCGAGCGCTTTCCTGATGGACCTGACCTGCACTTCGACGGCGGCGTCGGCGCCCTTGTGGCGCTGGTCGAACGCGACCAGCTCGGCGAGGGTGGCGGCACGCGCCTGGCGCGTGGTGAGCGCGATCCGCTGGTTGTTGGCCCCGACCAGGGCCGTTGCGATCGCGGCGAGGGGCGTCGGGAACGGGATCTTGAGCAGCTGCTGGTCGAACCGTCGCTCGGTGGCGATTTCCTTGCGCAGCTCAGCCTCGGCGATCGGCAGGTTGTCGTGCTCGTGGTCGGCGTAGGAGTCGACCTCGTCGTCGAGCTGCCGGTTGGCCGGGACCGCGATGGCCAGGTACCGGCGGGCCAGCGTCGTCGTCTTCGTGGCGGGCGCCTTCGGCTGGGAGTGGTGCGCCGTGCAGCCCGGCGGCCAGCGAGGCCGCGCACAGCAGCGCTGCGGCAGGGCGCCGGAGGCTACAGTGAAACCTCAGGCGGCGACGTGCGCTGGCCATGCCGAATTAGGCCTCCAAGATGGTGCACTTCTGCGCTCGCTCGCACGTTTATCCAACGTATCGTCGCGCGGCTGCGTTCAGCGGGCCCACGGGCTCTCTGAACTATCTCGCTCGGCGTTACGTGATCCAGGTATCGGAGAAATCAGGCAAGGAAACGGAGATCCCGCGATGGGTAAGAGATGGCTGGTCCCAGTCGGACTGGCTACAGCCGCGCTGCTTGCCGCCGGCTGCGGCAGCACCTCGAGCGCGACGAGCGGCTCTGGTGGCGGTTCGGGTGGTGCGGGAACTGCGGCCTCTTCCGGCAACATGGTCAAGTCGGCGAAAATCGGCGGATCTACGGTGCTCACCAACGCCAAGGGCTTCACTCTGTACTGGTTTGTCCCTGACACGAGCACCCAGTCCAAGTGCAACGGCAGTTGCGCCACCTTCTGGCCACCCGTCAAGGACGCGGTCACGGCTGGCCCCGGCGTGACTGGCTCGTTCACGACCATCACCCGGTCCGACGGCTCGACCCAGGCGGCCTGGGACGGGCACCCGCTCTACACCTACAAGGGCGACACCTCGCCAGGCCAGGCCAAGGGCAACAACATCAACATCGACGGCGGTGTCTGGCACGAGGTCACGCTCGGCAGCAGCAAGAGCAATGGCGGCAGCAGCGGCGGAGGCGGCGGTGGCGGCGGCTACGGCTACTGATCGTTCCGGGCGCTGATCGTTCCGGCCGCTGATCGCATCAGCCTCGGGAGGCGCTGCCCGCGCAGGTCGCGGGCAGCGCCTTTTCGAGTTACCCGCCGGCGGCGCGGCTGCGATGAACGACACGCTGTAGTAGTGTGAGGATCGTGTCAGCCAAGCAACAGCGCGGTACGGGTTTCTATGCGCTCGCCGTGGGACTGCCGATCGTCATCGTGGCGGCGCTGATCACCGCGTTCACGGTGATGTCCGGCGGCAAGCCCGACGCGCGGGCCACCGTGGACAAGGCTCAGCTCAGCCTGGCCGCTCACAATCCCGACGTGGACCCCGGCACGACCCTGCCGGACAAGGCCGCCCCGCCCTTTACCCTGACCGACCAGTTCGGCGCGAAGGTCTCGCTGAGCCAGTTCGCCGGGAAGGTCGTGGTGCTGGCCTTCGTGGACAGCGAGTGCACGACGATCTGCCCGCTGACGACGGTGAGCATGACCGAGGCTGTGCACATGCTCGGGCCGGCGGCGGCAAGGCACGTCCAGTTGCTGGGCATCGACGCCAACCCGGACGCCAGGGCGGTCTCCGACGTCCGCGCGTACTCGGACGCGCACCAGATGCTGCACTCCTGGCACTTCCTGACCGGGAGCAAGAGCCAGCTCGAGGCGGTGTGGCGGGCTTACCACGTCTACGTGGCGGCCTCGCACAACAACATCGACCACGAGCCGGCCCTGTACCTGATCGACCCGCAGGGCAAGGAGCGGACCCTCTACCTCACCCAGATGGCGTACGCGGGCGTGGGCCAGCAGGCCGACCTGATCGCCGGCGGCATCTCGGCGCTGCTGCCAGGCCATCCGGCACCGCACGGCCTGGTCCCGATGAAGCTGGCGAAGGTGATCAAGCCGGCCACGGCGGCCACCCTGCCGGTCGTCGGCGGCGCCGACCAGTCCCGTGCCGTCGCGCTTGGCCCGGGGCACCCGCACCTGGTGGTGTTCATCGCGAGCTGGGTGAGCGAGGTCTCCAACCTGCAGGCTGAACTGCGCGAACTGCAGAGCTACCAGGCGCAGGCAGCGCACAAGGGCTGGCCGGCCGCAGTCGCCGTCGACGAGAGCCAGACCGAGACCAACGTCGACGTCTTGCCGCGGCCTGCTCGCCAGCGCGGGCGGAGCGAAGCTCGGCTACCCGGTGCTCGCCGATACCAGCGGCCGGGTCGCCGACGGCTACGGCGTCCAGGACATACCGTGGATAGTGCTGACTTCGCCATCCGGGCGTATCTTGTTCTCCCATGATGGCTGGCTGTCCCCTGCCGCGCTCGCGAAGGCGGTTGCCGCCCACTTCGGCGGCTAGCTCCCCCCGGCGGTCTCGATGAGCCGGGTAGTCCTGGTCACCGGCGCTTCCGCTGGCCTTGGCCTGGCCTGCGCCGACCGCCTCGCCGCTGGCGGCTGGAAGGTCGTCGGCGCGAGCCGGCGCGGGACGGGCCCGGCGAGCTGGACGCCCCTGACGATGAATGTGGACGACCAAGCCGCCGTCGATACCGGCATCACGGCGGTCAAGACGGCCCACGACCGCATCGACGCCCTGGTCGCCGCCGCTGGCTGGGGTGTCGCTGGCGCGGTCGAAGACACCACGATCGACGAGGCGAAGGCGCAGTTCGAGACGAACTTCTGGGGCTGCGTCCGGGTCACCCAGGCGGTGCTGCCGATCATGCGCGCCCAGGGCGGCGGGCGGATCGTGCTGCTCAGCTCCCTCGGCGGCGTGATCGGCATTCCCTTCCAGGCGTTCTATAGCGCAAGCAAGTTCGCGCTCGAGGGCTTCGCTGAGTCGCTGGCTTACGAGGTGGCGCCGTTCGGGGTGCACGTGACGCTGGTGCAGCCCGGTAACTTCCGGACCGACTTCACCGCGAGTCGCAAGATGGCGGCCGCCAGTGCGGAGTCCAGTGTCTACGCCGGGGCGACCACCAAGGCCGTCGAGGTGATGGAGCGCGACGAGATCAACGGCGCGGCCCCCGACCTGGTCGCCGCTGCGGTCCAGCGAGCGCTCGAAGCGCGCAGGCCGCCACGCCGGGTATCGGTCGGCAAAGCGGGTGAGCGCGCTGGCCTCGTCGCCAAGAGGCTGCTCCCGTTCCGGGTCTTCGAGGCGGCGGCCAAGGGCAGCCTGGGTGTCGGTTAGGTGGCAGCTCAGGTGCCGAGTCAGGTGCCGGGACCGACCCGGGCCGAGCAGGTGGCGGCCGCCGGCCAGACCATCCCGGACGTGGCCGGGCCTGGACTGCGAGTTCTCTTCTCGGGGATCAACCCCAGCCTGTACTCGGCGGCGACCGGCCGCCACTTCGCCCGGCCGGGCAACCGGTTCTGGCCCGCGCTGCACGCGTCCGGCTTCACCGACCGCCTGCTGAGGCCGGCCGAGCAGGACGAGCTGCTCGAGTTCGGGCTCGGCATCACCAATGTCGTCGCCAGGGCGACGGCCCGAGCCGACGAGCTCAGCACCACCGAACTCATCGCCGGCGGCGAACTCCTGGCGGAGAAGCTGCTCGTTCTCCGCCCGCGATGGCTCGCCGTGGCAGGGGTGACCGCCTACCGGACGGCCTTTGCCCGTCCGCGAGCCGTGGTGGGGCGGCAGGATGAGCTGGTCGGAGACACCCCGGTGTGGGTTCTGCCGAACCCCAGCGGCCTCAACGCCCACTGGACGGCAGCGAGCCTCGGCGCGGCGTTCGGCGAACTCCGCCAGGCTGTCGCTGACTTGGCTCCGGGCTCGGGCTTCGGGCTCGGCTAGGTCGTAGCTAGCACCGGGGTAGCTAGCACGAGTACGGTTAATATAACTACGGTCGAGCTAGGAGCGGGTGCTCTGGACAGTCTGGACAGCGCGATGCTGGACAAGCCGGTCGACGTCTTCGACCGCGACCCGGAGTGGGCGGATCTCGCAGATTTCGTGCTCTCGCCCCTGCCCGGGCTCCGGATCGCGGTGGTCTACGGTCGGCGCAGGCAGGGCAAGTCGTATCTGCTGCGTCGGCTGGCTGACGCGGTCGGCGGCTTCTACCACCTGGCAACCGAGCAGGCGGAACCGGTGTCGCTGCGCCGGTTTGGCGACTCGATGGCGACCTGGGCGAGCCTGCCGAGCGGCGCATTCGGTTTCGGCGACTGGGAGCGGGCGCTGCGGACGGCCGCTGAGATCCTCGCGGCGCGAACCCGATCCGAGGCCGGGGCAGATGCTCCCGCCCTGCTAGTGCTCGACGAGTTCCCCTACCTGTGCCAGGAGACGCCCGGATTGCCATCCATCGTGGCGTCGCTGTACGACGAACTGGGATCGGGAGGAGGTGCGGGGCTCGGGCCGCTGCGCCTGATCTTGTGCGGATCGGCGATCTCGGTCATGGCCGACCTGCTGTCGGGGACCAGAGCACTGCGCGGCCGGGCCGCGCTGGAACTCCGAATCAGGCCGTTCGGCTACCGTGACGCCCGCGCGTACTGGGGTATCGAGACTCCCGCCGCCGCCTTCGCGCACAACGCCATCGTCGGCGGTACCCCCGGCTACCGGGAACTGGTGCCCGACCCGCGCGTTCCCGAGGATCCTCGCCGACTTGGCGACTGGCTGGAGCGCAATGTGCTCCGCCCTTCCATGCCGTTGTTCGACGAGGCTCGCCGCATCGTGCACGAGGACCCGCGCATCCGCGACACCGCCGCCTACAGTTCGGTCCTCGCGGCGGTGGCGGCGGGTGAGTCCTCTCCGACCAAGATCGGCGGCCTCCTGCACCGCCCGGCCACCTCGCTGGCGCACCAGCTCGCAACGCTCGCCTCGGCCGGTTTCGTGGACCGCAGCCACGACCTTCTGCTCGATAGGCGACCGGTGATCACGGTCGCCGACCCGATGATCCGGTTCCACCAGCTGGTCGTCGAGCCGTACCTGGCCGACCTGGAGGCCGGACGGGCCACAGAGGTCTGGCTCGAAGCCGAGCACACCGTCGCGTCCAAGATCTACGGACCCCATTTCGAGGCGCTCGCTGCCCAGTGGGTTGCCAGGCATGCCGCAGCGGAGGCCGACCTGGCCGTCGGGCCGGTCGGGCAAACTGTGATCGCCTGTCCCGAGCACAAGACCGGCCACGAGATCGACGTCCTGGGACTCGCCCGAGGGGCAAGACCGCAAAGCGCAGGCGCGGCAATCGCGTTCATCGGCGAGGCCAAGCACCGCAACCGCCGACCTGGGCTGGCCGAGCTGCGCCGGCTCCAGCATGTGCGAGATCTGCTCAGCGCAGCAGGCCACGACCCGGCCGACGCCGTACTCGGCCTGTTCAGCGCCACTGGTTTCAGCGACGAGCTGCACGCAGCAGCCGAAGCCAGCCGAAGCAGGATCCTGCTGGTGCCGCTCGAGGTGCTCTACGGCGAGTCGGCCTGAGCGGGGTCGTTCTTATAGGTACAGGCCGACGGTGGCCGGGGGCTGCGCGGAGGTGATCGGGGTTTCGGTGTGCCTCGTGGCGTAGAGCTCGGCGAGGGTCATGGCGGGGACGTCTTCCCGGGAGCAGCCGAGCCAGGCTGCGGCCTCCGCCGGAGGCAGTGATCCGACCTCGATCTGGGCCAGGCACCGGCCTGGTCGGGTCACCGCCGGGTGCAGGGCGCGCAGGTCCTCGTTGGTCGTGATCGCGACGAGCACCCGCCTGCCCTGGCCGAGCAGGCCGTCGGTCAGGTTCAGCAGCCGCGACAGTGCCTGTCCCGAGCTTCGCTTGGCGTCCGCTCCGATCAGCTCGTCACAGTCTTCGAGCAGCAGCAGCCGCCACGGCCCGGAGCCTTCGGACTCGTCGTCGCCGACGATAACTTCGAGCAGGTAGCGAGGATCGGAGAACAGGATCTCAGGATCGACGACGCAGTCGCTCTCGCACCAGGGTGCCCACGCTCGGGCGAGCGTCCGAAGCGCGGTCGTCTTTCCCGTGCCCGGCGGTCCGTAGAGCAGGATCAGCTGCCCGGCCAGAGCTTCCGGGGTGACTGCCATCAGGCGGTCGATAGCACCTGCGGCGGCGCTGGCATAGTTGCCGCGAATCTGATCCCAGGACTGGGCGCTGACCCGGCGGGCCGAACGATACGCGCCGCGCCGTTCCGACCGATGCCAGAAGCCGATCGTGACCTGGTCTTCGTGCTCGGTCCGCTCGACCTCGACCTCGGCGGTGATCCCCTTGACCACGGAATCGGCGAGTTCGTCCGTCGTGGCGGTGACCGTCACCTCGGCGACGCCCGTGCGCCAGAGGACGGTCCGTACCGTCCAGCCGTCGCCGGCCGCCAGCCGGGCCTCCCGCCCGTTGTCCGCAGCCGACCGCAGTAGTCGCGCTCGCGCGGGGGTCAGCGAGGCGCCGGGCCGGATCTGCTGGAACCTGACGGTTCTGGCGCACGGCTGCCGCCCGTCGAGAAAGCCAGAGAGGATGAGCGCGTCAACGACGTCGCAGGGCGTGTCAAGGTCGTCGAACTGGACGTTCGGCGGCAGAGGGCAGGCAGGGACGGGGCTCGGCACCGAAACGGGCACGAGTCTGGCACGAGCAAGATCCTGACCACTCACAGGCGACCATGATCGGTGGCCAAAGCGCCCCTGTACAGCGAATTACGAGGCGATGACCGTCGCCCACCACGAGCCCACCTCCGCCAGGACCCCCCTTGCCCCGCGCCCTTGCCCCGCGCCCTTGCCCGCGCCCTTGCCCCGCGCCGCACCCGCGCACCCGCGCACCCGCGCACCCGCGCACCCGCGCACCCGCAGCAGCAGCAGCAGCATGACCCTACTTGCTGTCGTTGGGCGGACTGTTTTCAACCGCACCATGGTCCTACTTACTGCTGTCCCAACGACAGTAAGTAGGACCATGGTGCTGTCGCAGAACGGGCCGGAACAGCAGCAGGGAGGTACATACTGCTGTTCCGGGCACCGCCTGTCGCCGCCGCCGCCGTCGCCGCCTGCCGCTGTTCCCGCCGCTGCCTGCCGCCGTCGCCGCCTGCCGCTGTTCCCGCCGCTGCCTTGCCTGCCGCAGCCTGCCACGGCCGCAGCCGCTGCCTGCTGCAGGCGGCGCCTGTCGACCCGGCTCGAGCGCGACAGCGGGCAACGCTGCAGCGACGTCAGCGGGAGCGGGCGGCGGGCGGCCTCAGTACGCGATCCTGGCCGTGATGTGCGCGGGGCCGCCGCAATTCCAGCACAGTACTAGGCCGGGGGATATTTCCGGATCTCTGCCTTCGATATCACACGTGCCGCAGAAGTAGGCAGCGATGATCGCGCGAGGTTCCTGGTCGACAAGGGGGGTTTCTGCCGGATTCACCCCTACGTTGTACCAGGTCAGCGGCGGTGGTATGAACATATTCAACCGGTTGCTGACTCAGTGGGCGCTCACCGGCTATATGCCCGTTATAAGGACTCGGGTGGACGCTGCTGGGGTTTATGAGATGGAATTGACCGGCGGTGAGTCGGCTGTGAGGAGCATCGGTGGCGGACGGTGAGATCGAGTCCGGATCGCGTGCGGTCGAGCGGCTCACCTTTTTCTCCGACGCCGTGGTCGCCATCGCTATTACCTTGCTGGCCATCGACCTGCCCGTTCCTCACGGCAGCAGCATCACCCGGTTCTGGTCCTCGGCGGAGGCCAACAGCGGCCATTACGCGGCCTTTCTGATCAGCTTCCTGGCGATAGCCGCGGCGTGGAGCCAGCATCACGACATCTTCCGCCACGTCGTCCGGATGGACGCACGACTGCGCACGCTCAACACCACGTGGCTGCTGATGATCATTCTTACGCCATTCGCGACCAAGCTGCTCACCAGCCACGGGCACGAACCAGCTACCCACCCGGTCCGCTTCGGCCTTTACGCGCTGCTTCAGGCGCTGGAGTCCGCGACGATCATCGCGCTGCTCAGGCATATTGTGTCCCACGACCAGGCACCGACCTTTTCGGAGAGCGACGTCTCGGGCACGACGCTGCGTTCCTCCGGATTGGTGGTTGGCTTTGCCTTGTCGATTCCGGTCTTTTTCGCGGTCAGTTACGCCTGGGCGCTCTGGTTCATAGCGCCATCGGTGACGCAGCATCTCTACCGGCGGCGACACCGGAAGAAACTCGCGGCCGAAGCCGGCTAGCGGGCCGGGCCGGGCTGGGCCGGGGCGGTGTTAGATGGCCGCGCCGAGGCTTGCCCCGGCCCAGGCCAGCAGCACTCCGGCCACCAGCGATCCGAGCAGGTTGAGCACGGCTTGGCGGCGGGCGATCCCTCGGGCTAGGAGCAGGGAGTCCACGGCCCAGGTCGAGTAGGTGGTGTAGGCACCGATCACGCCGGTCTGCAATCCCACCGCCAGCCAGTGCGGCCAGTGGCTGCCGGCGCCGACGCCGAACAGCAACCCGAGCACGAAGGCGCCAGACAGGTTGATCACCAAGATTCCGAGCGGGAAGCTGGTCCTGGCCCGCCGCTGGACCGCCTTGAAGATCTCCTGACGTGCCACCGCTCCGGCGAATCCGCCCGCCAGCACCGCGAGCAAGGTCGTCAAGTGGGGCTCTCTTCGGGCGGCACCTCCGGCCGATCAGGCAGACACGGCCGACCCGGCCTGATCATCTGGAGCCGCTTGCCGATCACCGCGCCGGCCAGCGCGCACAGCGGAGCGGCGAGCAAGCTTGCCGCAGCGTACCCGGCCGCGAGCTGCGGATGACCCGGCGTCAGCTGGTAGATCTCGAGCGTCATCGTCGAGAACGTGGTGAGCCCTCCGCAGAAGCCAGTGCCGATCCCGGGCTTGGCCAGATCATGCGCGGGTAGCCAGTTGTCGGGCAGCACGGCGACGGCCCCGAGAATCACGGCGCCGACGACATTCACCCCGAAGGTCGCGAGCGGGAAGGCGCCCGAGCCCGGCGGGATCGCCAGAGCGGTGCCGTAGCGGGCGGCAGCACCCAGCGCACCACCCGTGCCGATGACCGCGAGCAACGTGAGGCGGTTGCGAAGCTCGGCGTTCAGAACGCCAGCTTGTGGTCAGTGCCAGCGGGGACGGCGATGACGGCCACGGGGTGACACTACCAACCGGCATTCCCTGAGCTCTCGCGGGCACTGGCGCGGGCCCCCGGAGCTACAGGTGGGTACCTGCGGTGGCGCCGGCCCAGGCTAGCAGGACGCCTGCCAGCAGCGATCCGGCCAGGTTGAGCACGGCTTCGCGGCGGGCGCCGCCTCGGGCTAGGGCCAGGGAGTCGACGGCCCAGGTCGAGTACGTGGTGTAGGCGCCGATGACGCCGACCTGGACGCCGGTCGCCAGCCAGTGCGGCCAGTGGCTGTCAGCGCCCAGACCGAAAAGCAGGCCGAGCGCGAAGGCCCCGGTCAGGTTCACGACGAGGATGCCAACCGGGAACCTGGTCCTGGCCCGCTTCTGCAGGGCGCTGAAGAGTTCCTGCCTGGCGATCGCGCCGAGCACGCCGCCGGCCAGCACTGCTAGCAGCGCGCTCATCGTCGTTCGCCCCGGCCTGGCGCCAGCGCCATGATCCGCTGTCCGAGCACAGCGCCAGCCAGCGCGCACAGCGGCGCGGCGACCAGGCTTGCCGCGATGTACCCGAAGGCGACCAAGGAGTGACCGGGATAGAGCCGGTAGATCTCCAGCGACATCGTCGAGAACGTGGTGAGGCCGCCGCAGAACCCGGTGCCGATCCCAGGCTTGACCAGGTCATGAGCGGGCAGCCAGCCAGCCGGCAGGGCCGCGACCGCGCCGAGGATCACCGTGCCGACGACGTTCACGAGGAACGTCGCCACCGGGTAGGCCCCGGACTTCAGCGGAATCGCCAGTTCGGTCCCGTACCGCGCAGCCGCCCCAAGGGCACCGCCCGCACCGATCACCGCGAGCAGCGTGAGGCGGCTGCGGACCGCGTCAGTCAGAACGCGAGCTTGCCCTCAAGGATCGCGATCGCGAGCGCCCACGAGGTACCGAGACCTTCGAGAATCGCGACGATTCCGGTGATGCGAGCGATGGGCAGGTCGAAGGTCAGCAAGGCCCAGAACATCCCCCACAGCACCGCCCACGCGAACCAGTTGATGCCCAGCCAGATCGTCGCCGTATTACCGTGCGCCGACTGCAGCGTGAACACCCCCGCCGGGATGGCCGTGATCGCGACGAACAGGCAGTACCAGCCGAACGCCCTCCCGCCAGCGTTGAGGAACTGGTTGAACGACACCCACAGGTAGGTGAAGGCGAACAGCAAGATGAAGCCGGCTGCCCGCACCGACGAGAGGTCACCGACCCTGTTGCCCTGAATCAGCAGCGTGACAGCGGCCACGACGCCGACGAAGCCGGTGAAGATATTCAGCATCGCGACCTCGCGGTTCTGAATGAACGCCGGCGATCTCTCCGCTCTCGCTACGGAGGCGACCTGCTCACCACCGAGCTCTTGACCAGCGGCCGCTTCGGCGACAGCGGCCGGCCGCACGCTCTTGGCGGCCGCCGCCGCTCGAGCCTGGCCGATCAGCCAGATGCCGTTGATCGCGAGCACCGCGCCGACGTAGAGCAACACGACGCCTAGCAACATCGGACTCACTTCCCTTTCCCGCTAAGTTAGGGATAACTACAGGGATAAGTGCAGCACCCAGGGCGGAGCCGGCGACTGCGGCTGCCGCAGCGGCCGGCCCTTCTTCTGAGTGACCACACGTGGTTCGGCGGCGCTTGCCTCTTCGCTATCCAGCGCCCGCCGGACGGGTGTCGCCAGCCGCGCGAGGCCCGGCGGCGTGAAGACGCGCCGGGCCTCGCGGTGGCAGGTCGGGCAGCTAGCCGGGTCACCCGCGCTTGCCATCGAGCGCGTGACGTCAAACGACCCGCAGTCGCCACAGGTAAAGACGTAGCTCGGCATGGCCTGACCTCAGCTGGTCCTGGCAGCGGTGCCGGTCTCCATCAGTTGCGGCCCCTCCTTGGTGGGCTTGATGTCGAAGTCGAAGATCTCGGTCGGCAGGTACAGCGAGCAGCAGGCATTCGGGATGTCCACCACTCCGGAGATCCGGCCCTCGATGGGCGCCGAGCCGAGCAGCAAGTACGCCTGCTCACCCGAGTAGCCGTACTTCTTCAGGTACTCGATCGCGTTCAGGCACGCCCTGCGGTAGGCGACGGTGGCGTCGAGGTAGTAATTCTCTCCCGTGCTCTCGTCCACCGAGATGCCAATAAAGGTGAGGAACTCGCTGTACCTCGGCTCGACCCGGCCAGGAACGAGCACCGGGTTCGTGGTGACTCCGTACTTCTGCATGCCGCCCTTGATCAGGTCGACTCCGAAGTCGATGAAGCCGCCCATCTCGATGGCGCCGCAGAACGTGATCTCGCCGTCACCCTGCGAGAAGTGCAGGTCACCACCGGAGAGCTTGGCCCCGGGCACGTGCACGGGGTAGTAGACCCGGCTGCCCCTGGTGAAGTTCTTGATGTCGTGATTACCGCCGTTCTCACGGGCGGGCACGGTGCGGGCGCCTTCGGCACCGACTCGGGCGAGCTCGGACCCGCCGAGGGTGCCAGCGAGCACGCCGTCCGGGATCGGCGGCAGCGCCAGCGGCGGCACCCGGTTCGGGTCGCGGTCGATGAGCGCCTGCTCCCGGCGGTTCCATTCGGTGAGCAGCGACGCTGACGGCGCCGTCCCGAACAGTCCTGGGTGCGTGATGCCGGTGTAGCGAACCCCGGGGACGTGCCGCGAGGTCGCTTCCTGGCCGTGGAAGTCCCAGATCGCCTTGTAGGCATCGGGGAAGTGGTCGGTCAGGAACCCGCCGCCGTTGACCCGGGCGAAGACTCCGGTGTAACCCCAGCCCTGGCCGGGCGCGTCGCCGTATTCCTGCGGCGGCTGGACCGGGCCTAGGTCCAAGATGTCGACTACGAGCAGGTCGCCTGGTTCGGCGCCCTGAACGTCGATCGGTCCGCTGAGCATGTGCGCGCGGGTCAGGTCGACGTCCCGTACGTCGTTCGCCGAGTCGTTGTTGCCGAGCTGGGCGTCGGTCCACTCGCGGCACTCGACCCTGAACTCGTCCCCGGGCCGCACTGTCACTGCCGCCGGAATGTCCGGGTGCCATCTGTTGTGCCCGGGTACGACCTGGTCCGCCATCGACTTCGTCTGGTCTACGCTGTACTTGACCTCTGGCATAGCAACTCCCTCGTCCCCTTCGCGAGCCGGCTGCCATACGACGGCCAGTTCGCTCCGCGACATCGGAGGGCCGGTGCCCAAGCCAGGTAACGGTTCTACCGGACGAATCTTGCCAGCTGTCCCCGCAAGCGCCCGTGGACGACCCAGAGCAGCGCTGCGTCACCAAGCACGCTGACGCCCGCCCGTATCGCCCAGAACCATGGATATCGCCCCGTTGGACTCGTCCCCCCAGATCGACTAGTCCTACAAAGAGCATTTCTCCGCATCACGCTGTTGTCAATGCGTGACTCTCGGTTAGTAGCCGCAGTGGCCCTGCGTGCCGCAGCCTCCGTAGATCTTCTGCTTGATCGTCGGCGCCGAGCCGATGTAGACCGGGTTGGAGCGCCCGATGATCGCGCCCGAGGCGTTGTGCGCCAGGGCGGCGAAGTACGGCCCCCGGCTGCCAACACTGATCGCGGTCTCGAAGTCGGACTTGGACACCGAGCCGGCCTTGCCCATCGCCGTCGGCGACTTGCCCGCGTAGACCGTCCAGTGCGTCACCTCGGTCGAGCCGTTCCAGCTCGCGTAGACGGTGGCACCGCCGTCGCGCGGCCTGGCGGCGACGGCCGGCTGCTGGTCGGGCCTGCCAGTGAAGTCAGTGAGGAACGCGCGATAGGTCGGATCGCCCTTGGTGATCGTGCCTTCGCGCAGCACCTTGCCGTCTTCGCTGAACTCGGTGAAGTACGGGCTCGTGCCCCAGCCGACCATGACCCGGCCGTCGTCCATGAGCTGGACGCTGCCCATGGCACCGGAGTTCAGCACCACACCGGGATGGGTGTACGCGTGCCGCAGGCTGACTTCCATCTTCTTCTCGTCCACGTCCAGGATCAGCGCTCGCGACTGCGGCTCTGTCTGCGGGAACGCCGCGTTGTCGAAGACCGTGAAGGTGGAACCGTCGCCGAGCGACCGCACATGGTGCTGCCACGAGAAACGCGCACCCTTACCCATCGTAAAGTCGGAATTCTTGCCGTTCATGCGCCACATGACGTCGCCGGTTTTCCGGTTGACCTTGTAGACGGTCCAGGTGTTGCGCGCGGAGATCAGCAGGTTTCCGTCGGAAGCCAGCGAGATCGAGTTGATGTGGAAGGCGTTGAACGGCTGCCTGATCGTGCCGTAGGTGCGGTTCTTGTAGTCGAAGGGCTGGTAGGTGTCCTCGATCGGCACGTGGTCCATGCTGTCCCACTCGAATACGAGCTTGCCGGTCGCGATGTCGATCTCCTGCGCGACCCCCGAGACCAGATAGCCGTCCGACGGGCCGCCGACCGGCGTCAGGTCGGTCTTCAGCAGCCGGTAGGCCGTCATGAGCGCGGTGCCCTCAGGCGTGATGTTGAACTCGTGCAGGTCGGCCTTGAGCCCTTTGACGCAGTGCACCTCGTGGATCGTCTGATAGGAGTCGTCGACGATCATGCCCATTCCCTGGCCGTAGCCCGCGCCGTTGATGTGCCCTTGCCACCAGGTGAGGAACTGCCTGCCCTGATAGGTCTGCAGGTCCAGGTTCATCTGGCTGGCGTCGACGTCCGGGTTGAACCAGATCAGCTGACCGTCGTGGCGCAGGATCATCGTGCCGCCCTGCCCCGGGCCAGAGGCCACGGTGGCGACCAGGATGTTGCCGGGGCTGCTCGGCGCGCCGTGCGTCGTCACCTCGATGTGCGGCGGCGCCAGGTCCGGTCGCGAGACGAAGCTCCGAAGTCCCTTGCTGACAGTCGACTCACTGACGAGCCTCGCCGACCCGGCGATACCGCAGCCAGCGATCCCAGCCCCGACCGCGCCGAGGCCAGCGACCCCTACGGCGGTGGACCCGGCGTTCTTCAGCAACTGGCGCCGTGACCAGTCTTGCGACATCGAAACTCCTTCTTACCGACCTGCGGGCTCGCGATAAGGCGGCCCGCGGCAGGACTAGCTGACCTTGACTGTGGCCGAGGTGCGCAGCAGCCGGCCCTTGGAATCGTGCGCCTCTACGGCGAAGTACGGTCCCTTGTGCTTGACGAGGATGGTCGTCTCGAACCCGGTCTTCGGCACCGACCCGACCGCGCTCAGGTTCGAGTGGCTCTTGCCGGCCAGCACCGTCCACGTCTTGGTCTCGGTGGTGCCGTTCCAGCTCACGTAGACGACGTTCTGGCCGTTCCTGGTGTGCGCGGCCACCTCGGGCGGCCGCACGGGGTGGCCGCTCCAGTCGCCGGCGAATATGCGGTAAGACGGATTGCCCTTGAGCATCTGGGCTTCGAGCAGCAGCTTGCCGTCCGGGGAGAACTCCGAGAAGTACGGGTTGGTACCCCAGCCGACGAACATCCGGCCGTCGGGCAGCAGCTGCGCGCTGCCCTCGGCACCTGACAGCACGAGCGCACCCGGGTGGGTGTAAGCGTGCCGCACGGAAACATGCATCTTCTCCTCGTCCACGTGCAGGAGGAGCGCACGGGACTGCTTCTCGACCGCCGGCATCGCGCCGTTGTCGAAGACCGTCAGCAGGCCGCCGGGATGCGGGCGCACATGATGCTGCCACGCGAAATGCGCGCCAGGCCCATGGGTGAAATCGGAGCGCTTGCCACCGAGCCGCCACACAATAGCGCCAGACTTGCGGTGGATCTTGAAGACCGTCCAGGTGTTACGCGAGGAGATCAGCAGGAACTCGCCGTCGAGCGTCGGCGCGATCGAGTTGATGTGGAAGAAGTCGTACGGATTGTCAGCGGTCCCGAAGCCCTTGATGGTCTGGTAGCTGTCCCGAAGGGTGACACCCTTCTCGATGCTGTTCCAGTTCAGGAGCAGATGGTTGGTCTTGATGTCGATCTCCTGGGCCACCCCGGCGACCAGGACGCCGCGCGAGGGACCGCCGATCGAGGCTCAGGTCGACCGGGTCGGGCATCGTCTTGAAGATGCTGACCAGGCCGGTGTCCTGCGGGGTGACGTTGAACTCGTGGTGATCGAGGTTGACGCCCTTGCCGACCGCGTGGATCGTCCGCTTGCGCGCGTAGTGCTTGTCGGCGATGACGGCGACACCCTGACCCCAGCCATGCGTTTCGTGCCCTTCCCACCAGGTGAGATGCGGCTCGCCAGCGTAGGTCTGGACGTTGAAGTCCAGCTTGTGGAAGAGCTTGGTGTCGGGTCCCATCCAGACGAGATTGCCGCTCGGGTCGAGCAGCATCGCCCCGCCGTGGCCAGGTGCGTTGTACGGGGCGTTCAGGAAGAAGTGATGCGCCTGCGGCCCGGTGATCTTGCGGACCAGCTTGACGACCGGGGGGTTGATGTCCGGCCTGGTGACGAACTTGTGGAAGCCGTCGACGATGACCGATCCCGGGAGAAGCTCGGCCGCACCCGATCCCACCGGCTGTACCGGCGCGGAATGCGCGGCAGACGAGCATCCGACCATGCTCAGCCCGGCGACCCCGGCGGCAGCCGTACCCGCTTGCGCGAGAATCTGCCGCCGGGTTACCTCACGAGCCATTTAGTGCTCCTAGTTAGTTCGAGCCGACTGCCCTGGACGTTCCGATCACCCGGCCCTTTGAGTCCAGCGCCTCGACCTTGAATACCTGATACGAGCCCGGCACCGAAATGGCGGTCTCGAAATTAAGCTTGGGCCTGGTGGCAATCACCTTCAGTTGTCCAGCACTCGGCCCGGCGAGCAGTCGCCAGCCGGCGAGCTGGGTCGCGCCATTCCAGCTCACGTAGACAGTGTGGTGACTGCCACTACCCCGGACGGCCTCCGCAGGCCGCGTCTGCGGGAGGCCGACAAACCCCTGCGTCAGGATCGTCCGGTAGCTGAGGTCAGGTCCCGGCAGTACAGCGTCGAGCAGCAGCCTTCCCGACTTGCTGTACTCGGCGAAGTACGGCTCCGAGCCGAATCCCACGAACACATTACCGTCGGGAAGTACTTGCGTGCTTCCCATGTAGGCCGCATCGGGGGTGTTGTGCTCATACTGAGCGACCAGGCTGACCGTCTTGCTGGCCTGATCCAGCTTCACGATCAGGCCACGGGACGGCCCCTCGGGCGCCAGGTACGTATCCGCTCCGGTGAGCTGGCAGCAGGCATCGTCGAACATGCTGATCTTGTTGCCCGGCAGCATGGTGACATCGTGCTGCCACTCGAACGCCGCCCGCTGGCCGACCTTCCAGGTCGAGTGCCTGCCACCGAGCGTCCAGATGATCTTGCCGGTCTTGATGTCAATGTCGTAGATCGCCCACGTGTTGCGCATCGACACGGTCATCGTGCCGTCGCCGTTCAGGCTGATCGAGTTCACGTGGTAGGCGTCCCACGGGAAGCTGTTGGCTGGCGGCAGCGCGTGCGTGTCGGTCAGCGCGATGTGGTCGAGCGCATCCCAGCTCGTGACGAGCTTGCCCGTCTTGAGGTTGTACTCCTGGACCGCGGCATCGGTCAGCGCGCCATCTTTCACGCCGCCGTAGTGGCCGAGGTCCATCGGGACGTCCTTGTTAGCCGTGACCCAGGCGTCGTCACCGCTGATCACCATCGTGTGCAGGGTGAGGATCCAGCCGTTGGCGCCCTTGAGCGTCGCGATCGTCTTGTAGTGATTGTTGACGACCACGTACTCACCCGAGGTCGTGGCCCCGGTGTCGGTGATCTTGCCTTGCCACCAGGTCAGCACCGGCTTGCCATGGTAGGTCTGCATCGCCAGGTCAGCGGCGACCACGCTCTTGGGCACCGGCTTGAACCAGACTGGCTGCAGGTTGTTGTCCAGGATCAGCGGACCGCTCTGACCCTGCAGCGCACCGCTGGTCAGGTCGTAGAAGTTGGTCATCATGATCAGGCCAGGCGTGATCGAGCCCGCCCCGGTCCCCGGCGCCACGTCGGACACGATGACCGGCGGGTGCAGCTCGGGGGCCGACACGAACGAGTACGACCCGGTCGGCGAGTACGAGCCGACCGGCGCGCCAGGCCCGCCGGCGAAGACAAGGTCGATGGCGACCCACAGCGCGATGACGCTGAGCACCACCACCGGCATCTGGAGCATCCACCGCCGGAACCCGCCCGGCTTGCGCCCATGCTGACCCGGAGCAGCCGGAGCCGGATCCGCCGGAGCCGGAGCGCCCGCGGCCTGAGCGGCGGCCGGGGCCTGCTTCGGCAGCGCCTTGAAGGTGATCGCCGCAGCGAGGAGAGTCAGGCCGGCGCAGATCAGATAGCCGATCCGGAAGCCGTCGGTGAGCGAGTCCGGAACTGGACGGTTCGCTCCGATCAGGTGGCTGCTGTACTCGGTCGCGATCGAGATCAGCAGCGCGAGCCCGAGCGCACCGCCGACCTGGCGCGAGGTGTTCACCATGCCGGAGGCAAGACCAGCCTGGGCCTGGGTCGCCCCCTGAGTCGCCGCGATCGTCGACGGGACGATCGACAGCGCGATCCCGGCCGCGACGAGGCAGCCGGGGAAGATCACGAATCCGAGGGCACTGCCGCTCGGCCCGATCCGGCCGAGCAGCAGCATGCCGCTGGCCATCATCAGCAGACCGCAGGTTAGCACCGTCCGCACGCCGAACCGGCCGACCAGCTTGCCCGCCCGCTGGGCCACCAGCAAGATCACCACTGACATCGGGAAGAAGGCAATTCCGGCGACCAGCGGCGAAAGCCCGAGCACCTGCTGCATATACAGCGAACTCAGGAACCACATCGGGAAGAGCGCGGCGCTGAACGTCAGCACGATCAGGTTGGCGGTGCGCAGCGACTTGGAGATCGTCGCGACCGGCACCAGCGGCACCTTCGCCCACTTGGCCTCGATCACGACGAACAGCGCGAGCACCGCGAACCCGCCGATGATGGGACCGACGGTGATCGGGGCGAGCCAGCCGAAGTTACCGCCGTTGACGAATCCGTACGCCAGGATCAGCTGGCCGCCGGTCAGCGTGAGCGCACCAGCGAGGTCGAACTTCGCCTTCTCGCGGTGCCCGTCGTCGGCAATCACCCTGTAGGCGATGAGCGCGGCCGCGATGCCGATCGGCGGGTTGATCAGCAGCACCCAGCGCCAGCCGAGCTCCTGGGTGATGACCCCGCCGAAGAGCGCGCCAGCCGCGCCCCCGGCACCGTTCATCGCGCTCCACAGCCCGATAGCGCGGTGCCGCGCCGGGCCGGGAGCGTACGCAGCAGTGATGGCTGCCAGCGACGCGGCAGCCATCAGTGCACCGGCCAGGCCCTGGCCGGCTCTGGCGATGATCAGCATTCCCTGGTCGATGGCCGCGCCACCGGCCAGGGACGCCAGAGCGAACAGGAAGAGTGCCGCGACCAGACTGTTCCGCCGTCCGAACCGATCGCTAACCCGGCCACCCAGCATGAGGAAGCCGGCGAAGACGATCGCATAGGCATCGACAACCCACTGCAGGTTGATCGGTGAGAAGTTGAGAGCGTTCTGGATCGACGGTAGGGCGACGTTGACGATAGTCAGGTCGAGAATCACCATGAACTGCGCCACGCAGCACACGACCAGCAGCCATGACTGACGCGATGAGCTAGGCGCGATCTCGGCCGACTGTGGTTGCGAAGGCGCGGCCTTCGCCGTCTCAGCCTCCCGCGTGGCGCGGAAACTCATTGGGCAGCGGCCGCCTTCTCCTTGGCGTGCCACTCGGTGACCGTCTGCACGGCCGCGTCGATGATGCGCTCGCAGAACATCTTCGAGTCGTTGACCCGCGGCATCGGCGCCTCCGGCACGGGCACCTCGAGGAACTCGCACAGCGGCTCCCAGCCGTCCTGCGGAGCCCAGACGAGCAGGCGCTCGGCGGGAACCGTCGCCTTGACCTCAGCGTTGTAGTCCTCGAATGCCTTGGCGAGGCCATCAAGGTCCGCCTTGCCGGTGAAGCTGGACGGGAGCAGGCCGCTCTTCTCCCACATCGAGGTGATGAGGTTCATGTAGTCGTCCCAGCCCTTGTCGAGCCGCCGACGAGCTTCGGAGAGGTCATGCATGAGACTGTCGCCGTAGACGACTTCCCAGATGGTCTCGCTCATGCTCTTGGCCCAGGACTGGGCGGGGCGGACGCTCAGCAGCACCTTCGCGTCCGGGTACGTAGAGATGAGCTCGCGCCAGAAGAACGAGCCTGGCCAGTCGACGGTGGACTGGTGACCAGCGAAGACCGCGTCCCAGTCGGCGCCGCCCTCGAAGGCATTCTGCCAGGTCGGAACGTTGCCGAGGTCGCTCAGCACGTTGACCATGTGGTAGCAGGGGCCAAAGCCCAGTATCTCGAGCGAGATCTTCTGCGTGAGGGTCGCCGTACGCGGCAACCCAACACCGATGACCTTCATAGTGAACTCCTCCGTTTGGTTCAGATGTTTGAGCATGACGCATGCCATCCGGCCCCCGGAGGGTGAATAGCTCCGAGTTTCCTGCCGAAAGTCTGAGAGATCGCCCAGAATCCTGGGAGTTTACCTAGAAACAACCAGTCCGATAAATCCGGGATGTCCGAGTATACTGACTCGGCTGTCTGCCGCAGCCGAGGCACCGACCTGGCCAGATGGCCCCGAAGCGGGCGCCAGGGCAGTTAGCTGGCCTGTCGGCCAGTACTCCAGGTTTGTGTTATAAAGTCCGCCGGCGCGGTCATGGGCCGTCCTGATCACCCGCCGCTCTGGGCGCTCGAGCCTCGTCTTCGGTCGTGCACTGGAGAATCAAGGTGCCTCGCTCCCTGGGCTCGGTTCCATATGAGCGGATTCCCTGTGCTCTCCCCAATCAGTCTCATGCAAACCCAAAGCCTAAGGCACGCTCCATTAACGACGGCACTTTAGCCAGCTAATGCCACCCGGGCGCAGAGCGCAAGCCTGGCGCGCCGGGCCGCTGGCTCGCGGCCACCGCGCAGGACGTTACGAAAGACCATAGGGAGGAACGATCCGCTGCCACGCCAATCCCCCTGTCCACCCAGATCTGACAGCACCATGGTCCTACTTACTGCTGTTCCGGCGGGGTTTTCAACAGCACCATGGTCCTACTTACTGTCGTCCCGACAACGGTAAGTAGCACCATGGTGTCGTCCAAACCACGCGGGAATCGGACGCGTGGCCCGGTTTCGGTGGTCGCGGCCGGTGAGCACCGGCCGGGGCGGAGGTTTCGGCCTGGCATCCGTACCCCCGGCCGTGGTTGCGGCCGGTGTTCACCGGCCGGGGCGGAGGTTTCGGCCTGGCATCCGTACCCCCGGCCTCGGTCAGCCCGCCTGCCGGCCCGGGGCGGCACTGCCAGCCGGGCTTGGCGTCGCTGGTCTTGTCGGGGTGTGCTCAG
Source organism: uncultured Actinomycetota bacterium (assembly GCA_963737865.1). Lineage (GTDB taxonomy): Bacteria > Actinomycetota > Actinomycetes > Streptosporangiales > Streptosporangiaceae > Chersky-822. The sequence continues at coordinate 219,814 of CAVTUG010000006.1, forward strand.
ACCCAGACCTGGCGCCTGGTCGTCGAGTAGTCCGCGTGGTCGGCGCTCGCCTCCGCCGCAGCGGCGCGGCCTGCCTCCGAGCGCTGGGTGAACCGCAGCTCGGCCGGCCCGAGCCAGCGGCTCCACTCCGCGTGGTAAGCCTGGGCGCGCTCCTTGGACCTGGCGAGGTCGGCCGGCACCGCCGCCCAGCGGCTGGCGAACGGCGGCCTGCGCACGGCCACCGCCGCGAGCGCGCTGGCCGCGCTGCCGGACGGCACCAGCCTCGACACCAGGTACCGGGGGAAGTCCGCTGGGCACAGCACGTCATCCAGGGCGGTACTGAAGAGCGCGTTCTCGGCCGGCGTGGCCGACGCGAGGAAGCAGCGCAGGTATCCGGCCGATCGGGGCTCGATCGTGAGCGACCTGGCGGCCTCCTGGCTGAGCTGGCTTAGCCGCACATAGCTGTCGCAGATCGCGCGCGCGACCAGCTCGAGCGGCAGCGCGTCGGCGAGCGCCCGGCGCGTCCTGGCCAGCCGGGAGGTGGCCCAGCCGAGGGCCAGCCCGACCACGGCCACCCCAGCGACGTCGCCGGGGATGCTGCCAGCGATCGCGGCGATCACGAGCACGGCCAGGCCGGCCGCCGCCAGCCAGGCGGCGCCGCGCTGCCTGATCAGGTACCGGGGCGGGTGCGCCCAGAGCTGGCTCGACGCCGGCGGACGCTGACTGGGCTGGCGCGGCCTGATGACCAGCGTCTGCAACTGGGCGCCGTGGTACGGCTCGCCGATGCGCCAGCGCTGCCTGGCCGCGTCGCGCTGGGCAATCCGGTCCGCCATCGACCGGTTGATCTGCGCGAAGTCGGTCGCCGGCGGCGGCGCGAACGGGCCGAGCGCGGGATGCACGTGGGACGGCCCGGCCTCGATGGCTCCATCCTCGGACGGGGCGAACACATGCAGGTGCTTGCGTACGAACCGCTCGTAGTCGCCTACGCCTCTGGTGAGCTCGGGCGCCACGCAGATGATGTCCCAGTTCGAGGCGATCTTCTCGGGGTCGGCGGGGTCGAGCCGCAGCGCTCGGCCCCGGCTCTGCTGCACCGACACCGCCGTCGTAGCGGTGCTGAGGTCGACCAGGCAGTTGACGCAGGGGGCATCCCAGCCCTCGCCGAGCATGGCCCGCGTCCCGACCAGCGCCCGGGTGGCCCCGGCGGCGAAGACGGCGGTCGCCAGCTCCACCCACCGTCTCGGCTGCCAGGCCGAGCCGCTCGCGCTGAGCCTGACCAGCTGCGCGTCGGCGGTATCGGCCCGCCAGCCGGTCAGGTCGCCGTCGGCGGCCGAGGTGAGCGCGTCGAGCAGCGCGTCGGCGTCGTCCGGGCTGCAGCGCAGTCCCCGTCCGGTGACCAGGAGCGGCCGCAATGCCCTAGTCCTGGGGTCTGAGGCGATCGCGTGCAGGGCGGCGGGAGCCGAGCCCGCGTCGGCCGGCAGCAGTTCGGCCAGGCCACGGCCGGGCGCGGCGGCCTGCTCGGTGTCGGTCAGCACGAGGGCGCGCAGGGCGACTCCCCTGGCGTCGAACTCGCAGGCCAGCACGTCGGCGAGGGCGATCGCCTTGGCCGCCGAATTGGTGAGCAGCCGGTCGACGTCGGATGCGCCGCGCCTGATGCCCTGCCTGGTCAGCGAGAAGCCCAGCGCTCGCAGCGCCTCGGCGATGGCGGCATACCTGCTCGCCGCCGGGCCGTCGTCGGCGCCGGCGAGGCAGCGCAGCGCGTAGTCCTCGAGCAGCACCAGCCAGTCGTCCAGGTTCGGCTGCTCCCGGTATCCCTCGCCGCGCGGCACTCCGTCCGGCAGGTCCAGGCCGCCGGACACCAGGAACCTGGCGCCCGCCCTGGCCAGGTTCGGGTGACCGCGCTGGAAGGCCGCCCAGGTCACCTGCGCGCCTTCGCCCGGAGCCCGGCCACGGTCGCGCAGCCGGCCGATCACCCACTCGGGCAGGCTGGTGACGCCTTCGGTGCTCTCGTGCAGGCTAGTGATCAGCTCGGTGAACCGCAGGTCGTGCTCGGCCAGCCACGCCGTCTCCGCGTCCAGCGGGCGGGTGAGCCACGCGAGTTCCTGGTAGGGGGCGAGCGCCCGCTCGCGCACCAGCGCGGGGGTCGGCACGCTGTAGTCGACCGGGCCGAGCAGCCCGGCGTAGAGCTCGTTCTCCTCGGTGGTGAGTCCCTCGGGCGGGGTGGCGGTCAGCGCCACCACGTGCACTCCCGGGAGCTGCGTCAGCGCGGCCCGCACGACGTAGCCCCACATCGACGCCAGGTGATGACACTCGTCGAGCACGACGGTCCGCACCCCGGCGGTCCGCAGCGCCGCGATCCGCTCGCGCGCTCCTGGTCCCAGCAGTTGCTCGAGGTCGGTGCCGGGCGCGGTGCCCTTGGCGATCTCGCGCCTGATCGACGCCATGATCCTGGCGACCTCGCGCTGCTGCCTCGTCAGTGCCGCTCCAGTCCAGCCCGCCGCCTCCCGGCGCACCTCGTCGGCCGATCCGCCGGTCGCAGCGGCCCGGTCGGCGGCCCAGCGCCGCAGCGCCTGGTCCCTGATGGCGTCGGCCGGGTCGTCGAGCTGGCACAGCGACTGGTAGGTCAGGCAGGCGATGGACGCCGAGGCATCCGCCGCCGCCAGCCCGGCCGGTGCGCCGAAGGCTGTCGCGGTGCGCAGCCACTGGGCCTGCACGGCGGTGTTCGGGACGAGCACCAGCGCCCGGCAGCCGAGCCGCCTGATCAGCTCCATGCCGAGCAGCGTCTTACCGGAACCGGGCGGGGCGACGAGGTAGGTCTGCAGCTGGCCCCGGGCGCGATCGGCCTCGAACGCGTCGAGGGCGAGCCGCTGGTAGCCGCGCCAGGTTCCCCCGAAGGCGAGCGAGCGCAGCGCGGTGGACTCGGCCGCGATCACGGCAGGATCCCTTCGATCAGCGCCTGCTGCAGCCGGTCGGCGGTCGCGACGTCTGGCCTGCGGGCGGCCAGCACGTCGGCGTACAGGAACGACTCGCCGAGCCGGACGAGCGCGTAGGCGAGCGCGTTCGGCTCGATGATGGTGACCAGGCCGAACTCGTCGATGTCGCGGCGCAGCAGACCTTCGACGAAGGTCACGATGCCGGGCTGCACCGGCCCGAGCGGGTCGGTCAGCACCCGCAGCGTCAGGGCCGGCTCGTCGTCGAGCAGCCGCCGCAGCCCTGCGGACTGGGACACGATCGCGTTGAGCTGACGGCCGGTGCCCGGGGTGTGCAGTTCGCCATGAGGCCGCTGCGCCTCCCAGCGAGCGGACGCGGCGTCCAGCGTGCGCTCGGTCAGCAGCCACAGCGCCTTGCCGAGCAGCGCCTCGCGCCCGCCGACATGCCTGAACAGGGTCGCCCTGGACACGCCGAGCTCGTCGGCCAGGCCCTGCATGTCGAGCCGCCGGCCCTCGCACACCCACCTGGCGGCGAGCAGCACGTACCGGCTCGCCGTCCTGGGCCGTGGCCGCGCGACCGAGGTTGTCAGCACCACGGACTCCTAGTTCAGGCGCTCGCGGCCGGGCCTCGGCTGTGCTGGCCTCTGCCGTGCTGGCCTCGGCTGTGCTGGCCTCGGCTGGCGCGGCCAGGTCGAAGACGCTGTTGACGATCGCCTCGGTCATCGCCCCGTACGGCGGCAGGAAGGCGTCGGCCAGGTCTCCGGTACCGCGCACGACGACCCCGCGCGGGTTGGAGAACTCCCTGAAGCCCTCGATGCCGTGATGCCGGCCGCTGCCGCTCTGCCCGATGCCGCCGAAGCCCAGCGACGGCAGCGCGCCCTGCACCGCGCAGATGTTGACGCAGGCGCCGCCCGAGGTCGTGCTGGCCAGCACGCCCTCGGCCACCTCGGTGTCCTTGCTGTAGACATAAAGGCCAAGCGGGCGCTCGCCGGCGTTGACCTCAGCGACGGCCTCGCCCAGATCGTCGTACGGAATGACCGGCAGGATGGGCCCGAAGACCTCCTCTTTCATGATGCGCAGGTCCTTGGGCGGGTCGATGGCCAGCATCAGCGGCATCCGGCGCGTCGCCTGGTCGCCCTCGCCGCCGAGCGCCACCAGCCGGGTGCCGGCCTCCTGCGCTTCGGCCACCATGGCCTCGATCCGCTCGGCGTGCCGCTGGGTGATGATGCCGGTGCAGTCCCCGGAGGACGCGTAGCCGGCCAGGTCGCCGGCGCCGTAGCTCTCCGCGTGCGCCACGAAGTCGTCGAGCTGCGCCCTGGGCACCATCGCGTAGTCGACCGAGATGCACATCTGGCCGTTCTTGATCAGCTTGGTGCCGATGACGCTGCGCACGCTCTCGGCGTCCACGCTGTCCGCCGCGAGGATCGCCGGGCACTTGCCGCCCAGCTCCAGGGTGACCGGCACCAGGTTGGCGGCGGCGGCCATCGCCACCTCGCGGCCGATCGCCGGGCTGCCGGTGTAGAGCAGGTGGTCCCACCGCACGGTCGGGAATTCCTTCGCCAGCGCGAGCCCGCCCACCGAGACCGCGACCAGGTCTTCGGGGAAGGTCTGGCTGATCATCTGCCGCAGCAGCTCAGCGCAGGCCGGGGTGTAGTCAGAGGGCTTGATGATCACCCGGTTGCCGGCCGCGAGCATCTCGACCAGCGGACCCACCGACAGGTCGAAGGGGAAGTTCCAGGGCACGATGTTGCCGACCACGCCCTTGGGCTGGTAGCGGATGCCGGCCTTCGCCGTGCCGTAGAACGCGGGGTCGGCGAACCGCTCCTCCTCGGCCAGCCACGAGTCGAGCTGCTCGATCGCGTAGAGGGCGCGGCCAGCCACGCCGAGGATCTCGACCAGGTCGGTGAACACCTCGGGGTGCACGCCGAAGTCGGCGCTCATCGCCGCCCTGATCTGCGCCCGGTGGCTCATCAGCATCCCGGCCAGCGCGCCCAGCTGGCCCTTGCGGGTGTCGGCGGCTGGGTAGGGGTCAGAAAGGAACGCGGCCCGCTGGACGGCGTGCAGCCGGTGCAGCTCGGCGATAGCCGGACCGTCATCGACGTCGGTAGCGCTGGACGGCGTAATAAGAGTGGTCATGGCGGGCTCCTGCCGGGGGTGATACATCTGCCGAAAGTGTTGCATATCTCGCTCGCCAATGTCATCCTCGACGCAGTTGTCCAAGTCGATGGCGTCCGATGTCGATAGGGAGCACCATGAGCACGGCGGCAGTCCATTCCGATCCCGAGCCGACCGCGACCGGGGACGGGCACGTCGACGTGCTGATCGTGGGCGCCGGCCTCTCGGGGATCGGCGCCGCCTGTCGTCTCGAATCGGAGGCGCCAGGCCTGACGTATTCGATTCTTGAAGCTCGCGGCAGCAGCGGCGGGACATGGGACTTGTTCAGGTTCCCCGGCGTCCGCTCAGATTCGGACATGTTCACGCTCGGCTTTCCTTTCAAACCCTGGAAAGAAGGCAAGGCCATCGCCGAGGGCGGTGACATCCTGCGCTACCTGCGGGAGACGGCGGCCGAGTACGGCGTGGACGCCAAGATCGCCTATCACCGCAAGGTGGCAGGCGCGGAGTGGTCTTCGAGCCAGTCCCGCTGGACGGTCACCGTGCAAGACACCCAGACCGGCGAGCGCACGGACCGTACCTGCGGTTTCCTCTACGTCTGCGCCGGCTACTACAGCTACGACGCGGGTTACACCCCGGACTGGCCGACGCTGGAGCGATTCGAGGGCCAGGTCGTGCATCCGCAGTTCTGGCCCGAGGACCTCGACCTGTCAGGCAAGCGGGTGGTCATGATCGGCAGCGGCGCCACCGCCGCGACGATCCTGCCCGCGATCGCCGGGCAAGCCGCCAAGGTGACGATGCTGCAGCGGTCGCCGTCGTTCATCTTGTCGCTGCCGAACAGCGACCCGATCGCCAGCCTGCTGAGCAAGGTGCTGCCCGAGCGCCGGGCCTACGCGGCGGTGCGGTGGAAGAACGCGCGGCAGGCGACGTTCATCTACGGCTTCTGCCGCCGCTTCCCGGCCAGGGCCAGGCGGATACTGCAGAACGGGGCGGCCAAGCAGCTGCCCGAGGGCTACGACATCGGGACGCACTTCACGCCGTCGTACGAGCCGTGGGACCAGCGGATGTGCCTGGTGCCCGACGGCGACTTCTTCGCCGCCATCAAGCGCGGCGAGGCGGACGTGGTGACCGACCACGTCGAGGAGTTCACGCCGGGCGGGATCAGGCTGCGCTCGGGCGCCGAGCTCGAAGCCGACGTGATCATCACCGCCACCGGGCTCAACCTGCTGCCGCTCGGCGGGCTCGGCCTGAAGATCGACGGCGAGGCGGCACCCGTTCCCGAGCGCGTCGCCTACAAGGGCATGATGCTCGACGGCGTGCCCAACCTGGCGTTCGCGATCGGCTACACCAACGCGTCCTGGACGCTCAAGGTCGACCTGGTCGCCTCGTACGTGACCAGGATGCTGGTATTCATGCGCGAGCACGGCTACGCGGTCGTCACGCCGAAGCTGCCGGCCGGCGGACTGGAGACCTCGCCCTACATCGACATGAGCTCGGGTTACTTCGAGCGGTCGCGGTCGAGCCTGCCGCTGCAGGGCGACCGGGCGCCGTGGCGGCTGTGGCAGCACTACTTCAAGGACGCCAGCTTGTACAAGGGCGCGATCGACCAGAAGAACCTCGAATTCACCCGGGTTCCTGAGCTGGCGACGTCGGGTACTCCCGCCACGTCGGCGGGCTGAGGCGCGCCGTGGACTTCAACCTGGCCGTCATGCTGGCGGAGTCGGCGCGGCGGGTGCCGGCCAAGTCCGCCGTGATCCTCGGCGACCACCACGTCAGCTACGCCGAGCTCGACGCGCTGTCCGACCGGGTAGCGGCGAGCCTTTCCGCCAGCGGCGTCGAGCCGGGCGATCGAGTCGGCCTCCAGCTGCCCAACCTGCCGCAGTTCGTCGTCGCCTACTTCGGCATCCTCAAGGCCGGCGGCGTCGTCGTGCCGATGAACGTGCTGCTCAAGGCCCCGGAGATCGAGTTCATGCTGCGCGACTCCGGCGCGCGGACGCTGATCACGTTCGCCGGGTTCTTCGAAGAGGCCGCCAAGGCGGCCGGAGCCGCCGGCGTCACCTCGGTCTACGTCGTCGGCGACGTCGGCGACGCCTCCGGGAGCAGCCGGCCCTTCGAGTCGCTGCTCGGCGGCGACCAGCCAGGCGCGCAGCTTGCGGCGGTCGGCCCGGCCGACCCGGCGGTGATCATCTACACGTCAGGGACCACCGGCACGCCGAAGGGCGCCGTGCTCTCGCACTTCACGCTCTACATGAACGCCGACATCTCCGGCCGGCTGTTCGAGTTCGGGGACACCGACGTCGTGGTCGTGGCGCTGCCGCTGTTCCACATCTTCGGGCTGTCCTCGATCATGAACATCTGCGTGCTGCTCGGCGGCACGATGTCGCTCGTGCCGCGCTTCGAGCCGGCGGCGGTGCTCGAGGTCATCGGCCGGGACAAGGTGACCATCTTCGAGGGCGTCCCGACCATGTACGTGGCCCTGCTCAATGCGCCTGACCTGGACAGCTACGACCTGTCCTCGCTCCGGGTCGCGGTTTCGGGCGGCGCGCCGATCCCGGCCGAGGTCATCGACTCCTTCGAGCGCCGGTTCGGCGTGGTGATCCTCGAGGGCTACGGGCTCTCGGAGACGTCCTCGACCACGACCTTCAACATCAGCGCCGAGCAGCGCAAGGTCTACAGCGTCGGCAAGCCGATCTGGAGCGTTCAGGTTCAGATCTGGGATCCTTCTGGCACGGCGCTGCCGCCCGGGCCGGAGAACGTCGGCGAGATCGTGGTGCGCGGCCCGAACGTCATGACCGGCTACCACGACAACCCGGTGGCGACGGCTGAGGCTTTTGCTGGCGGCTGGTTCCACACCGGCGACCTCGGTTATTTCGACGCCGACGGGTTCTTGTTCATCGTGGACCGGATCAAGGACCTGATCATCAGGGGCGGCTACAACGTCTACCCGCGCGAGGTCGAAGAGGTCATCTACACCCATCCGGCCGTCGCCGAAGCGGCCGTGATCGGGGTACCGCACGACCTGCACGGCGAGGAAGTCCACGCGATCGTGGTGCCCAAGCCGGGCCAGTCGGTCACCGTCGAGGACCTGACCGCCTTCGTGAAGGACCGCGTCGCCGCCTACAAGTACCCGCGCTCCATCGAGTTCCGCGACAGCCTGCCGAAGAGCGCCACCGGCAAGATCCTGAAAAAGGAACTGCGCCCGTCCTAGGTGAGGGAGGCCCATGGCCAGTTTGACTGACTCAGCGGTCCCGCCCGCCGCTGAGCCATCGATCACGACCGTCGAGCAGCGCGGCATCGAGCACGTGCCGCGACGACAGCCGGTGGGGCAGGCCGAGCAACCTGTTCTGGATGTGGGCGGGTGCCGTCTGGAACGTCGAGTTCGTCGTACTACGGCGCCATCGCGGTCGTCTTCTTCGGGCTGTCGTTCGCGCAGGCAGTCGTCATCATCCTGATCGGCAACGTCTTCTACCTGCTGACCGGCCTGGCCAGCCTGCAGGGGCCGCAGGCCGGGACGACGACCTTCGCGATCAGCCGGGCACGCCTTCGGGCCGCGGGGCAACAAGCTGCCCTCGTTCTTCAACTGGATCACCCAGGTCGGGTTCGAGATCGAGGGCATCGCCTTCATCGTCTTCGCCGCGATCGTGCTGATGGCCAAGGCCGGCTTCACCGCGGGCACCGCAGCCAAGATCATCTTCATCATCGTCGCGGTGGCCATCCAGGCCGTCCTGCCGCTGCTCGGGCATGCGGCCGTGCTCAAGGTGCTCCGCTGGCTTGCCATCCCGTTCGTCGTGCTGTTCGCGGTGATGGCGATCCTCACGGCATCGAAGGTGAAGCTGCACGCCGTCCCGCACGGTGCCAGCTGGGGAATGCTGCTGATGTTCCTCGCGCTCGTCATTTCGGCCGGCGGCCTGGGCTGGACCGAGAACGGCAATGACTACTCGCGCTACCTGCCGGCCGATACCGACAAAAAGCAGATCGTGCTGGCCGTCGCGTTCGGCGCCGCCATCCCGTCTGCGCTGCTGGAGATCCTCGGGGCGGCGGTAGGGACGGGCGTGCCGCCGCGGCGGACTCGCCGACCGGGCTCATCGCGGGATTCCAGAGCTGGTTCGTGGTGCCGTTCCTGATCTTCGCCATCATCCAGCTGTTCGCGATCAACACCCTCGACCTGTACTCATCGGGCGTCACGCTGCAGAGCCTGATCCCGCGGCTGAAGCGGGTCGACTGCGTGGGCATCGACACGGTTATCTGCGGGGCGATCGCGGCTTACGCGGTCTTCTCGTCGAATTCTTCGGGCTGCTCGCCAGCTTCCTGCTGTTCATCATCTTGTGGCTCGGCCCGTGGTGCGCGATTTACCTCGTGGACAGCTTCTTCGCAAGAACCGCTACGATCCCGGGTCGCTGCTGGACGAGCGGGGCGGCCGTTACTTCCGCAACGGCGGAGTGCACTGGCCGGCCATGATCGCGCAGCTGGCGGCGGCGCTGCCGCCGCGCTGTGGCTGAACGCGTTCAGCGCCACGGCGCTGTCCTACGTAGGCCCGCTGGCCAGCAGGAATCGGCGGCGATGGTCCGACTTCAGCGTCTTCATCGGGCTCGATCGTCGGCGGCGGGCATGTACTACCTGCTGGCCAGCCGGAAGGTTCGCGCCGAGGGCGCGGCGACCCCGGAGCCGGCGAACTAGCGGAGGGGTGCTTCCGGGCGGGCCGACGACGGGCTGCGCGGGAGCACTTTCCTTACCACTGGCCTCGGTAGTCGGAGATCAGGAACACCGCAGGCAGCAGGCAGATCAGCACGATCGCGAGCACGCCGAACGAGTAGGCCAGGGCCATCCCGGGGTCGGCGCTCCTGGCGACGACGGCGGTGATCAGCGCGATCCCGGTGATCCCGCCCGACTGGCGGAACATTCCCCGCAGCCCGGCCACAGCGGCCGTGTTCTCTGGCGCCAGCTGGAGCGTCGCGTTGTTGCTCGCGGGCAAGGTGATGCCGATCCCGATGCCGGTCAGCCCCGCGACGACGGCCAGCCATCCGTACGGGCTGAGCCCGAGCGGCGCCAGCGCCATCAGTGCCAGCCCGACGGCCGCCACGGTCAGCCCGACCAGCATCGGCAGCCGGTAACCGGTCCGGCGCAGCGCGAAGGTGGCGAGCGCGGCGATCGAGATCATGCCGAGCGCCCGTGCCGTCAGCAGGGTGCCGGCCGCCAGCGTCGGCAGATGATACCGGTCGACGGCATACAGCGGCACGAGCGCGCCGAAGCCGAGCAGCGCCGACCCGATGACGAAGTTGATCACGTTCATGACCGCGAACTCGCGACCGGCCAGCAGCTTAAGCGGCACGAACGGCGCCTGCGCGCGGGCCGAGTGCCGGACGAACAGCACCAGCGCCACGATCCCTGCTACAAGCGGCAGGATGAAAGGAACGCTCAGCGGTGATGCCGCGGCGCTACCGAGATAGCTGACCGCCAGCATCGCGCCAAGCAGGCCAGAGGCCAGCAGGCCGATGCCGACCAGATCGAGGCGCCTGGTGCTCTTCTTGGTGCTGTTCGGCAGGAACACCAGGGCCAAGCACAGCAACGCGATCCCGACTGGGACGTTGACCAGGAAGATCCCGCGCCAGGACCAGTAAGTGACGAAGACGCCGCCGAGCACCGGCCCGACGATGCCGCCGATCGGGAACACGCTGCTGAACAGGCCGACCGCGCGGTCCCGGTCCTTGCCGAACAGATCGGAGACGATGCCGGTCGCCGACGGCATGAAGGCACCGCCGCCCAGCGCCTGAGCCGCCCGGAGCGCGACGAGCACATAGATGTCGTTCGCCAGCCCGCAGCACAGCGATGCGGCGGTGAACAGCACGATCGCGCCGATGAAGACCTTCTTGCGGCCGAACTGATCGCTGATGGTCCCGGCCGCCGGCATGGCGATGATCTGGCCGAGCGCGTAGATCGTGATCGTCCAGCTGCTCCAGTTCACCGGAGCGTGCAGGTCATGCTGGAGCGAGCCGAGCGCCGTTGCGACAATCGTCTGGTCGACCGACGCCATGAACAGGGCGATGGACACGATCGCGAACACCAGCCCGGCGCCGCTGCCCCGGCTCTGGGGGACGCGGCGCCGACTCATCGCCCGGCAGTTCTCGGACTCGGGCGACAGTCATAGAATCAATTATGTCACTGCTTGCCGATAAGCAACTAGTTCAGGCTGCAGGAACCCGCGAGGGGAGGCGGTGTGGAAGCGGACGAGGCGGTACGGCTTCGCCGGGCGGTCAACAAGCTGGCCAGGCGATTTAACACCTCGGCGACCGACGAGGGCCTGACCCCGACGCAAGCCTCGGTGCTCAGCCTGATCGCCGGCCGGGGCCCGATCTCCATCGGCGAGTTGCAGCGGCGCGAGCACATCAACCCCACCATGCTGTCTCGCGTCGTCGGCAAGCTCGACGAGATCGGCTTCATCGTCAGGACCCCCGACCCGGGCGACCTCCGCAGCGCTTCCCTGGTCGCCACGGAGCAAGGCCAGCTCGCCCACCAGCGGATCCTCGCCCAGCGCGCCGAGACGGTGGCCCGCAGCGCCAAGCGCCTGACCCCGCAAGAGCACGCCACCCTGGTGGCGGCCCTCCCGGCCCTGGAGCGCCTGGCCGAGGACAGCGACTAGTCTCGCCCCGGATCAGGCTGCTGGTCCGGGGCGAGCCTTTCGGCTATTTCATGGTGCGCCAGGCCCGCTGGATGCTTCTTGTCGGCGGGCCGCATCGCCTGGTCGCGGCTTGCCTCAGCGGGGCTATCGCGTAGCCGGTGTAGGTAGTGACGGTGTAGCTCTGACCGCCTGAGCTGTACCTGACGGCTTCACCGGCCGCCCAGCCGCCTCGCGGGGTTCTGCTGGAGATGTCGAGGACAAGCTGGTAGTCGTCGCGTGCGGTCGAGCCCGTGGCCTGGCCTGAGCGCTCAGCCGGTATTGCCGCTCCGGGAATGGCCTGCCGATCCGCCCAGGCGTCTGGCCGGACGGCCTGGCCCAGCCTGGCCCAGGCAAACTCCTGGATAAGCGGCTGCCGCGGGTGCCCCATCGCATAGAGCAGCGCACTATGCAGTACCAGGTTGTGCGGGTCGACCAGGGAGACCGACTCTACGGTGAGGGGCCTGCGGGCCCGGTTGCGGTAGCTGTCGAAGGCGAATCCGATGGGCGTGTCCCACTTGTCGATTCCGGTCGACTTGCTGTTGGGTGCGGCGATGCAGGTGACCAGCCCTTTGGGCACCGCCTCTGATACCAGAGCCGGGGCTCTGGTATCAGAGGTGCGCAAGCCGGGACCGGAGCACGCGGCGATCAAGACAGCGGCCAGAGTAAGGCCAGCCGCCGCCCGGCCGACGCCGGAAGAGGCGCCGGAAAACCTGCCGGCCGGGCTGCCGGATCTGAGGCACTCTCGCACGCTGCGCTCCTGCCGCTTAGCTGTGGTGGACCGTGAGTTCGCCAGCCGAAGGATTAGTGCCGTTGGGGAAATTGGTAACGCCGCACAGGGCAGGGCTACGGCACCGGTAGTAAAGGTGATTGACGCGTTGGAACTCCAGCCGACCTGCGTGGACAAGTTAATGTTGAAGCCCTCTGCCTCAAGGTTCGCACCGGCCGAGAAGGTATTTTGCGTTCCGGTCGAGTACGTTTGCGTTGAATTTGGCTTGAGCGTGACGCAGTTACCGGCAGAAATTGGCTCCGCTCCAGGCGTGCCGTCACGCGCGCTGATGCTGTTCATAGTCACCGTCCAGGAAGTTTGTATGCCGAGCGGATTGCTGCACTTCACTTCCTGGTCGTAATAAAGGGCGAAGGCCGTATAATAGTTATTACTAGCCCCGGCTATAGCCGGCCAGGTGGTAGTGAACCCGGAACTCTGCGTCGTGCTGCCGCTCGCTGAGAACCCTCCGAATGCCGACGTGGTCGAGACACCCGCCCCCATCGTCGTTGAGGCTGCGGTACTGAGACTGAAACTCACCCCTCTCATGGTGGGCGCGGCGGAGCCGTGGAAGCCGACGATGACGGGGACATCACCGATACTGGTCCGGGTCGAGTTCACGCACGTGGCAGGGGCGTTAGGCGCGACCCGGGCCCGGTCGACCGCCACCGTGGGCTTGAGCACCAGGTTGTTGACGTGCGCGACGTGCGCCTTGGCATGTATCGGGGCGAACCAGTTCGCTGTCCCGCCGGGGTAAAAGGCGATCACGTGCAGGTTGAGGTAGCCGTTGCTTCTGCGGCTCATCAGCAGCGCATCCCGCTTGACGGGCAGGTGGATCGCGAAGTGCCCGCGGCCGTCGGAGACTGCCCTGGCGATCGGCTTGAGCACCGAGCCTGGCTTGCCGCCGTTGATCAGGAACGGGAAGACGATCACCGTCGCGCCCGCCACGGGCCGTCCGGCGGTGTCGCGGACCGTGCCCTGGTCGATCGTCGGAGCTGATGAATACTCGGGCACGTACGACCAGGAATTCTGGACGGCGGCGATCGCGCTCGCGGCGGCCGGAGTGCCTGCGGCCTGAGCGGACTGGAGGGTGATGATGGTCAGGGCCGGGAGGGCCAGGGCCGCTGCGGCACCTAGCGTGACCATCGGCATTCGTCGCTTGCGTCTCGGGCCTGACGGGGTGGGACGTGCTTTCATCGCTGTCCTGCCTTTCCAGTAGCTGCAAGCCGGCAGCGGTCAGCAGACTTGCCCCATCAGCATCTGGTGATCAGCATGACCACGGCAGTAACGCCAGCAGCCAGCAAATTCCTGTAGTCCCGAGCGCCCCGCCCCTTATGTACCGGCAGGTCGGCGCCTCGGTCGGCACCAACTGCGGCCAGCGCACCGGTACAGCCAGCCCGCCAAAGTACAGCCGCACCCCAGCCCCGCGCCCCGGCGCGGGCCGCGCCCCGACCCGGTGCCCTGGCCCGTCGTTGTGAGTTTGCTGGCGCTGGGGCACGGTGGTTGTTAGTTTGCTGGGCCTCAAGCTGGGGTTGAGAGTTGGCCGGACCGGGGCTTATGTGCGCTTTAGACGGTTAGGTCGCGGTGGCTGGCGGGGTGGGGGCCGGCGAAACTGGCCGGGACCGGGGTCTCGCCCAGCATGAAACGCAGGATCGCGGCGTGCATCGCCTCGACCGGAGCGATGCTCGCGGCGGCCGCGACGCCTTCGGCGTTCGCGAGGTGCCCGGCGGCGGCGGCGAAGGTCTGGGCGGCCTGGTCTTCCAGCCGGTGCGCCAGCACCGCCGCCGCACCCGGTGTTCCCGCCGAGCGCAGACTGCTCATAAGCGCGGAATGGCTGCTCAGCGGCACGCCCGCAATCACCGGCCGGTGCGCCGCGCGCAGCACCGAGTTCCAGGCCCTGGCGTGCTTGACGTGCTGTTCCAGGCAGGTCGCCGCCACGCTGACCAGGGCCGGCTCCGCAGCACCGAGCTTCCCGCCGCGCTCGGCCGCGAGCAAGACCCGGTAAAAATCAGCCGCCTGATTCTCCAGCGCGGCGGCCAGCGCGACGAGCCGGTAGTCGCCGGCATACGCCGACGCCTGCGGGCGGGACGATCCGCTGCAGGCTCCGAGCGCCAGGCCGAGGCCCAGTCCGCCGGTGCCAGCCAGCAGCGACCGCCGAGGAAGTGCTGGCCGGCCCAGCGAGGTCCGCCCGTCGCTCATCGCACCACGCCTTCGTCGATGGCCGAAGCCTGCGCCGTCAGGTAAAAGGCCTGCGGGAAGCACGCCGCTCCGAGCGCTCCTGGCAGTTCGCCGGGCGTCGCGGCGAGATCCTTCACCTCACCGGTTTCGAGCAGCTTCAGCGCCGCCAGGAGGAACGCCCGGTGCGCCGCCTCGACGCATCCGACGCTGACGAACATCGAGCGCAGCGCGGGGGCAGCCAGGCTCGCGTACCTGGTGAACGACTGAGCGTTGATGTCCTCCAGCGATTCGAGCACGCTGACCGCCGAGGCCGCGTCGGTCAGATTGCGCAGCGCGCGGGCGACCGGAGTCCGGTAGCGCGGGTCGGGAGCATGCTGCGCTCGCGCGCCGACCCGGGCGAGCGCCGCGTTGAACGCCCTGGCGTGCGCGGCGTGCTGCCTCCGGGTCGCGGCAACGAAGGCCGCCAGGGCGGGGTTGCCCTCCCGCACGGGGGCGAGCCTGGCCGCTGAGGCGTAGGCCGCCACGGCGAGGTTCTCCAGCGACGCCGAGGTCTGGAGCAGCTGCACAGCCAGGGAGTCCGGGGTGTGCTTGGGGGCATGGGGCATAGCGGCGGACCTCAGTCGACTGAGATGGATAGCTGGAACGAAATAGTGATGTTGTTGGCGGAGTTCTGCGGGTCGGTATCGGTGATGGTGACCCGGAAGGTCCAGGTCGTGGTCTCCACCAGGTCACCGAGCTTTCCCGAGATCACGCCGCTCGACGGATCGATGGTCAGCTGCGCTCGGCCGATCAGGCCCGAGCAGCCGACCTGGTTGCAGGGCAGCCCGTTGTTGTTCGCCGTAGTACCTGAGGTTCCGGTGACGCTGACCCTCGACGTCGAGAACGAGAAGCCGCCGAGGCCACCAACCGTCGGTCCGTAACCTCCAGAAGGCAGCGCTCCGTTGAGGAGCGTGTTCTGGCTGTAGTTGTCACCATCGGCGATATCCGGCAACGACGAGACTGGATCGAGAACCATGGGCGCGACGGATAGGTTGACCGCCACCTCGATCGTCACCGAGCTGCCGTTGGAGTCGGTCACCCTCAGCGTCGTCCCGACACTCGTCGTCGGGCAGGTCACCTCGATGGCGGTTCCGGAAATTTCCTCCAGCGAGCCGCCCCCAGGGCACGGAGCATCGGGCAATCCCGAGATCACTCCCGTGTTCGGATCGACGGACAGGCCGTCGACTGATGGCATGGAGAAGGTGTACGGAGCCAGGCCGCCGCTGACGTCCGCGCTCAGGTCCTGGCTGAAGTTGTTGCCGGCCACGACGTCGATCTCGGGAGTCTCGACCTCCAGCGGCGCCTCGACCCGGATGGTCTCCTGCTCGCTGGTGGTGATCGACGGATCGTTGGCATCGGCGATGGTCAGCGTGAAGTTCTGGTTACCGAGCAGCGCACCGCTATTGGGGGTGCCTGCGATCGTGCCGGACTTAGCGTCAAGGGTCATTCCAGAGGGCAGGACGCCGCTGGTGATGGACCACTGATAGGCACCTGAACCGCCGCTGACATGGTTCGGCGTCACCGGCGCGTACTGGACGCCCAGCACGGCGTCGACCAGCTTCGGCTCGGTGAAGACCAGCGGCTCGACCACGGTGATCGACGTGCTCAGGCTGGCCACGTGCGTCGTGGGCGTGTCGGAGTCGGTCACTGAGATCGTGAAGGTCGAAGTACCCGTATTCACGGCCGTCCCGGTGATGGCGCCGGTGTCGGGCGCCAGCGTCAGGCCCTGGGGCAGCGAGCCTGAACTAATCGAGAACGTATACGGCGCGGCGCCTCCGACCGCTCCGATCGCACGCGAGTAGGCGACTCCGGTGACGGCCTCGGGCAGCGAGGTCGCCGTGAACTTCAGCGGGCTGACGATGGTGATCGTCAGCGACGCGGTGACCGACAGCGGTGGTGAACTCGAGTCGACCGCCTGCACGGTAAAGGGGAAGCTCCCGGTGGAGGTCGCCGTGCCGGTGATCGTACCGCCGGGTGACAGGCTCAGCCCGGCTGGCAGGGTGCCCTGCAGGGTCCACACATAGGGAGTGACCCCGCCGGCCGCCGAGAGCTGCGCCGTGTAAGGCTGCCCGACCTTGCCCGAGGTCAGCGACGAGGTGGTGACGCCGAACCCGTTGACGACGTCGACCGTGTAGGTCCGCGAGACCGACAAGCCCGGGTGGTCGGAGTCGCCCACCTGGATCGTGAAGGTCGACGACCCGTCGGTGGTGGGCGTTCCGGTGATCGATCCGGAGACCGGGCTGAGCGTCAGACCGGCGGGCAGCGTGCCGCTCGACACCGACCAGCTGTATGGCCCGATGCCGCCGAACGCGGTCAGCGACTGCTGGTACTGGGTGTCCAGGATCGCCGTCGGCAGCGTCAGCGTGCTCAGCGCCAGCGGGTTGACCACGTTGACCGAAAGCGTCTCGGTGGAGGTCTGGCCCGGCGCCGCCGCGTCAGCCACCTGGATGGTGAAGTTCGCGGCGCCAGCTGACGTGGGCGTCCCTGAGATCATGCCGGTGGCCGCGTTCAGGCGGAGACCCGCTGGCAGGGCACCCGTGCCTGGACTGATCGACCACTTGTAGGGCGGGGTGCCGCCAATGGCGGCCAGCGGCTGCTGGTACGAGCCGCCGACCGTCCCGCCCGGCAGGGACGACGTGTCGACAGCGAGCGGCTTGACCACCCGGACGGTCAGCACCTTGGTGGTGAACTGCGTCGGCGGCCCGGCGTCGGCGAGGTGGATGGTGAAGGTCGACTTGCCGAGCATGGTAGGCGTTCCGGTCACCGATCCCGAACTCGGCGACAAGGACAAGCCTGGCGGCAGCGAGCCGCCGCTGATCGACCAGGTAAAGGAGCCGGTGCCGCCGCCCGCGCCGATAGTGGTCGAGTACGGCTTGCCGATCGCGGCCTCCGCGAGCGCCTTGGACGTCACCCGCACCTTGCCGACCACGTTGATGGAGACCGAACCCGATACCACCGACGAGCGCCCGGCAGCAGGGTGCCCGGTCGTGGAGTGCTCGGCGGCGAGCACGTTTGACGCGCTCGGCGACGGCGAGGGTGTCGGCGACGGCGAGTTCGCCTCGCTGGTGCCGGTGGCGGTGATCGTCGCCGCTCCAGTGCCCATGCCGGTGACCACGCCGTTCTGCGAGACCTTGGCGATCTTCGGATTAGACGAGGTCCACACCAGATTGGGGAGCGCCCCGATCCCGCTGTGGAAGCTACCGGTCACGGTCGCGAGCTCGGTCGTCTTGGTGAGGATCGTGGGATTCGCCACCGACACGGTCAGCGCGGCCGGCGAGGCGGGCGACGACGGTGCAGGCGTGGCGGCACCCGCGCTCTTGGCTGACTTCGCCGCCGACTTGGCGGAAGTGGCGGCCTTGCCCGCGTCGGCGGCGGCTGTCGCCGCCGAATGCACGATCGGCCGGAGCACGGTGAGCCACAGCGCGATCAGCAGGCCAGCCGCGACTACCGCGAGTCCCAGCATCGGCAGCAGCCATTCGGGAAGGATCTGCTTCTCCAGCATGACGCCGGCGGCCTTGACCGGCGTTCCTTCCTCGGGCCGCGCCGTCACGTCGAAGGGCAGCGAGCGGTTCGGCCCTTTGAAGAAGGTCTTGCGCGGACTGGCCGTCAGCCGGACGAACGTCGCGGTGCCGGGCGGCGCCTCGAACTCCCCCGGCCTGGACTTGAACGCGAGCTTGACGTCGGGATCGAGCGCCTCGACCGAGAGTTTCTCGAACCGGTTGCCCCGGTTCTCTACGATCAGCTTGTACTTGGCGGACCTGCGCCCAGTGGAGCTCTTGGGCACCAGGCTGACGTCGAGCTCGCTGAACTCGCCGACCCGGACGACGCCCTCTTCGATCCGCGAGCCGTCGGGGTCCTCGCGCGACATCGCCCGCAGCCCGAAGGGAACTTCCCCGGGAGAGAGCTCAGCCGCGCGCGGCGGGCTGAAGACGATCTTGGCCGACGCGCTCGCGCCGGGGAGCAGATTGACCTCGGGCGGCTCGACGCTCGCCCATTCGCCGGCGTCACCGAGGACGTCGAGCAGAATGCCATCCACGACCGAGCCGGTGTTCACGACTCGGACCGTGCAGGCGGCCTGCGCGCCAGGCTTGACCTCGACCGCCGCGTTGTCGTCCTGGAACGTGACGGCGACGCCCATTTAATCCGGCTCCCTTTCGGTCAACGCACGTCGAAGGTGCGGTAATTTGCCTGATCAGCGTGCCATAGGGGGACGGAAAGCCGCCTGCGCTAAAGAGCAGCAAACAGAGCAGGAACGCCCCGGCAACGCGCAGCGGAAATGCCGCCGTCCGGCGATGCGCAATGACGCACGATCACCGGCGTGTTATCACGCGTTTTGCTAGTACCGCCGATCACCGGCCGCGACGGACGATGGTGGGATGCTGCGTGACGCGGACCGCTCGCTGGCGAACTGGCTCGGCCAGGTGCTGCCGCCTGGTGCCGGGATCCGGTTCGAGGCGCCGAACTCCCGATGGATCGCCGAGCCCCCCGAGCCGCTGTTCGTCAGTGCATTCCTGCATGACATCCGGCAGGACGCGCGCGGGCGGCAGTCAGGCTGGTCCGAAGTGCGCGACTCCGACGGCCGGGTCGTCGCCCGCCAGCCGACCGCGCAGTATTACCGGCTCAGCTATCTCGTCACGGCCTGGGCGACGATCACCTCGGCCGGCGCTCGCAAGGCCGACCCGGACGCCGCCGAGCTGGTACTGATCGAGCACGAGGCGCTGGGCACGCTGCTGGATCAGTGCACTCACAACAGCGTCCTGCCCGACGAGTGCCTGGAGGGGACCCTCGCCGAGACCGGCCTGGCGCCGGTACTCGAATGCGCTCCCGCCGACTCGTCGCTGGCCAGCACCTTGTGGTCCGGATTTGGCCTGCCACCCCGGGCCTGCGTCGAGCTGGTGCTGATCGCCCCGGCGCGGCCGCCGGCGGTCACCGACATCGCGCCGCCCGCCCGCGAGATCGTGCTCGGCGCCACCCAGCGCACCCCCGCCAGCGGGCCTGGCACCCGCCCGGCGTCCGAGACCTTCGGCACGAAACGGAGCTGGGAAAAGCAGACGATCAAGGAATCGTCCGCCACCTGACCCCGGACGCCTCCGCCGGCGCAGTGCCCGGGGCACGGGGCCCGGGGCACGGGCCGGAGCGGGTCAGCTGGCGACCACGATCTCGTTCGTGGTGATGAACTGCGCCGTCCCTGGCTTCTCCAGCACCGGATCAGGCACCGGCCCGGCGGGCGTGATCTGCATGGCAGGTTCGGTCACGGTGAAAAGGGCCGTGAACGGGCCGCCCTTGATCAGTAGCTGTTTGCCCTTGCGGGTCAGTTCGGTCAGGTTGGCCGGGGTGAGCGTCAGCCGCAGCGTGCCCATGCCAGGCTCGATGAACGGCGGCGCGGTGTACTCCATCGGCTCCATCAGCGACTCAGGCAGCTCGTCGCCAAAGAGGCAGATGGTCAGGCCGACCGCCGTCACCGGAGCGCCCGATCCCTCCAGCGGCACCGGCGCTTCGAGCGCCGGGACGATCGCGGGCGGATCGATCGTGATCTCAACCAGGTCGGTAGACCTCATGACGAAGTCGCCCACGCTCGCCTCCCTTACTGAATGCCGAACAGCTCGATCTGGCTGATGGCTACGGTGGAACCCTTCGTACCTTGATAGGTCGCCGTCATGTGGAACGTGATGCTCTTGATCAGCACGGCGTGCTTGATGACGAACGTCTGCGGCTTAGGGCTGTCCTGCAGCGTAATCGTGAACGACTCGTCGTTCGAGAAGACCAGCTCGATCGAGCTTGGCCTGCCGTTGGCCACGTAGTTACCGAAAGCACCGTTGTACAAGATCAGCCTGGTGACGGTGACCGGGTGCTCGAAGGTCATGACCAGCTCCGGCGCGTGCGACGCGGACCAGGGCGCGAGCCAGTAGTTGTTGAAGAAGCCGTCGCACACCAGGCCCGCGTGATGCGCGGCGACCTGTGCGTTCGCGGCGCACTTGACCGGGTGGATCGGGACGTACTTCTGGTCGACGATGCCGACGACCTTGGACTTTTCCGAGGTGAAAATCGAGTTGACCTGGTGGCGGAACGGCGGGTACGCGCCGTAGACCACACCGCCGGCGACGAGCGCGACCGCGACGACGATCCTCGACTTGCGGTAGATCTGCACGGCGATCTGGCGGATGCCGGTGCGCTGGGCGGTCAGGCTGCCGCCCTTGGCGGCCTTGCCGGGCTCCTTGCCGAGCTTGACGGTCTTCGGCCCGCGCTCGATCCGGAACCGGTGCCACCACTTCGCGTCGACGTGGACGGCCTCGACCAGCGAGTCGCCGCAGCGGCTGCAGAACTTCCGGCTCGGCGCGTTGCCTTCGCCGCAGTTGCCGCAGATCGCGTCGCCGGTCTGCAGCCGACGGCTCGGCGCGGTCTTGGTGACGGCAAGCGCGCGCGCCTTCGCGATCTGCGGCGCCTGCTCCTTGACCTCCGGAGCCACGGGCAGGCGCTGGCCGGAGGACGCGGCCGGCTCGGCGGTGTCGGCCGCGCTGTCCGGGCGCCTGACACCACGCTCGACCGGCGCGACGAGCGCGGCCGCCGACAGCACCGGCTCATCGGCCGGCGGAGCGTCAGCCAGCCGAGGCGGCGCGGGCGGCCGGGCTGGCGGCCAGGCGGCACCCGGCCGGACGCGGCGGAGGCGGGCGGCGGACGCCGGCACGGCCGGCGGAGGCGGCGGAGCGGAGGCCGGCGCGACCGCCGGACCGCGGCGGCCGGCGGAGGTGGCGGGGGAGCGCCGGCACCGGCGGAGGCGGCGGGGCGCGGCGGCGGAGCCGGCACCTGGCGGCGGGGGCGGCGGGAGGCGGGGGCGGAGGCCCGGGCGCGGCGGCGGGCCTGGCCTGGCCGCGCGCGGGGCTTCGGCGCCCGGCCTGGCTGGCGGACGCACCGGGCGTCGGCGGCGGCCCAGGTTCGACGGCGGGCTGGCTTCGGAGCACCAGGCGGCGGCGGGCCACCTGGTCGCGCGGCGGCCCGCCAGGACGCGGCGGCGGCCGCCTCCAGCCGCCCCGCTCCCGGCCGCCGTGCCACCATCAGCCGACTCCTCGTCGGCCTGCGGCCGAGGCCCTGGCGATGACGGCGTTGGCGCCCTCGATCACCCGCTGCAGGAAGCCGACCTTCGGGGGCGGGGCGGCCGGCTCGGCCGGAGCCTCGGCTTCGGCAGGCGGCGGGGCTGAAACTTGCTGCTTCTCGCCGGTCCATTCGAGGAAACTTCCGCAGGTTCCGCAGAACGCGTCAGCATCGGCGTTGCGGTAACCGCATTTACGGCAGACGATCATGCTCAGACCACCTCCACCTGGTGCGCGACATGGGCCGGTTTCGCGGCCGCGACCAGCTCTTCGAGAGCCTTGAGGTCGAACTGGCCGCCGGGCGGTGCCGACACCCTGACCTCGACGACAGCTTCATCCCGCCCGGGGGGCGGGGTGTTGGGTACCGAGGACCAGGCGACGCCGCCTGAGTCGGTGACTTCGGCCCGCCCGCCGGTGACCACTTCCACTAGTTCGCGCAGGCCGGCGACGGTGCCGGACAAGCGGTAGAGCCCGACGGACTTGGCGACCGCCGCCCGCTGGCGCTCCAGCGGCCAGTTCTCGTCAAGCACGGTCCCGAACCACTGCGCCAGCCAGAGCACGAAGTCAGCCGGCGCGAGCATCGGATCGATGTAGGCGCCGATGCAGTCCAGGGTCGAGATCACCGGGGCGAGCACGTCGTCGAGCCCGGCCGTCCAGGCCATCGCGGCGGGGTCCTCCTGGTAGACGGCGGGCATGAGGCCGCCGATCGGGTACGGGGTCGCCAGACCCTCGACCGCGCCGCGCATCAGGAGCGCCTCGACCATGATCTGGTGCTCATAGGAGAACACCAGGCTGTTGATCTCCAGCTCGATCCGCGCGGCCTCGCCGCCGCGGACCCCGGTTACCGGGTCGGCGGAGAAGATCCGCACGTCCTCGACCAGTTCGACCCCGCGTACCTGCTGCAGCCGGCCGAAGATCTCGCCGGCCTGCACCGGCCGGCCGAAGGGCCAGCCCGACCCGTCGGGTCCGCCGCCCGCCAGCGGGCTGATGAACCCGTAAAGTTCCCGCAGCGCGTCCTCGCGCACCCGCTCGGCGCTGACCCGCGGCCTTGCGATCATCCTGGCGACGACGGTGACACCCCGATAGAGCGGCGGCTCGACACATGGACCCGCGCGCCCACCGAGCGAACCTCGTCCAGGCGCTCGGCGCACCCGGCGGAGCGTGTCGGCTGGCGGCACCAGGTTCTCGAACAAGATCTTGCCGTTTTCGCTCGCGGCCGCAGGGACGATCAGCACCCTGACCGCGCCAGCGGGCGGTGCCGTCCTGGCCGGCGGGGACGCAGCGCACCCTGGCGACATCAGGGGCGGCCTCCCTGGCCAGCACCTCGTAGTCCTCGGCGGTCACCGCGCGGTTGCGGGTGCGGACCAGCAGCGGACCACGGCTCTTGGCCTCGTCGAGCGTCTCGCCGTCGACGCCGCCCTGGGCTGGATGCCGGTTCTCCACGCGGGTGACGAAGGGCAGCGACGCCTTGAGCGTGGCGATCGCCCCGGCCGCCATGTTCCCGCGCCTGCCGCCGCCGGTCGCGTACCGGCGGACGCGGACCACCGTGCCCTTGTCGGGCACCCGCCCGTAAAGCCGCAGCCTGCCGTCGGCCTCGCGGACCGCGGGCCCGAACAGCACGAGCCCGGAGACGGCATCGAGCACGAAATGCCGGTCGGCCGGACCGCTGTCGGCGAAGTGCTCGACCTGCGGTCCACTCCTGCCAGCCGTCCTCGGACTGAGGTCTCGACGATCGGGAGCGTCGTAGCCGGCCAGCACGGGCTTGCGCCGGACAGCGAACTGCTGACCGGGCACGCCCTCGGCCTCGCCGAGCTCTTCGACCCGATCATCTCGGCGTTGATCGCCTCGGCGGTACCGCCGACCGTGCAGGCGATCAGGCTCTCGACTACAGGCGAGTCTGTGTAAGGAGGCTGATCTTCCTCCGGCTCGGTGACCCGGGCCCTCAGCCAGCCAGCGCGCTCGCCCTCGATGACGCTGAGCGTCGTGCCCGGCTGGCAGGTGCAGCATGATCCGTCCCGGCCGTGTTGAGGCCGCCGGTGTCGTCGTAGCCGACCTCACATTCGGTCCAGCCCTCACCGGTCCATGCCTCCCAGACCAGCGGCGGACGCTGCGGGATTGACGCCGACGCCCTCGGACGCTGCCGCGGAAGTCGAGCCGGACGGCGCACTGGGGCACCGGGTCTGAGCCCGAGCAGCAGCGCGTCACCGAGCTGCGGGATGCCGCGAGAACGCGGGGAACGGCCGACCGCTGGCGAGGACAGCGGTCCGGTCGCGGGTAGCGCCATCCGCCGCACCCCCGGCCCCATCGCCGTCGTCGGCACCGCGCCCATCGTCGTCGGCACGGTCCGCTGGCGTCCTGATCGAGGCAGCGAGCAGGGCACGATGGCGAGAGCGGCGACCGTCGCGAAGATGACTGGCTCGGCGGTCGGGGTATGCAAGCGTGCCGACCTGGGTGCCGGCGGGGATGGTCAGCGCCATGGTCGCCGGGGCGGACAGCCAGAACGTGACCCCGACCCGGGCCGGGGTCGGCGGGAGCATGCGCAGGCCAAGCAGGTCGAGGAAGGTGAGGTGCAGCCGATCGGGGATCTGGTTCATCCGGTAGAGCAGCTGATCGGTCATGTAGGCGAAGGTCTCGATCAGCGTGACCCCGGGATCGGAGACGTTGTGGTCGGTCCATTCAGGGCAGCGGCGCATGACGAGCCGCTTGGCCTCGTCCACGAGGTCCTGGAAGCGGCGGTCGTCAAGGTCGGGGATCGGCAGCGGCATCAGATCTCGCCCTCTGTCCGCTCAGGGATCGTGTAGAAGGGGAAGACAAGGTTGCGCGGGCTGTTCGTGCCTCGCACGAGATACCGGATGTCGATGTAGAGCAGCCCGTCGGCGTCGGCGTCCGGGTAGACGATGCACCTCGCTGACCGCGGCCCGAGGCTCCCAGAAGTCGATCGACCTGTTGACCTCACGGGCAATCGCCGCGAGGTTCTCCGACCGGTGCCGCCGAAGACGAAGTCACGCAGCGTGCTGCCCCATTGCGGGCGCATCGGCCGCTCGCCTGGATAGGTCGACAGGATCAGGCGGATCGCCTGCTCGATCTTGTCCTCGCCGCGCGCCATGGCGACGGAGCCAGATGGCTCGAAGCCGAGCGGAAACGCCCAGCCCGGAGCCGATGAAGTCGGCCACCTTGCACTCCTTTCCGGCCGCGAGGCTGAGCGGCTAACCCAGCGAGATCGAATCGCCACTTGAGACTGAGCTCGCCCTCGCTCTGGATGGTCACCGAGGCCGTTGCCTTGATCGTCAGGCTGTCGCCGCCGTCGATGGTCATCGTTCCGCCCTCTCCGGCCTGGATATTGACGATGCCGCCGGTCGCCGCACTTGATCGTCAGCTGACCTGGCGCGGTCTGCTCCGGCGGGGCGGGCGCAGGTCCGTACCGTGCTCTCGACGATGTTGATCGACAGCCTGAGCGTCCGTCGCGGTTGCCGAGCGTGATGCCGAGAGCCGTGGGCTCCGGCTCGTCCCCCGGCGGCATCTCGTCGTAGAACGACCAGCCGTTGCCCGATGCGGACACGAATCCCGCGCCGCACCACGCGAGCCCGCCTCGACGGCCGGGCCGCCCAGGCTGTACAGGGAGGTGCTGCCTCTGATCCCGCCGAGTACGTAGGCCCGGCGCGGATCGCCGAATTCGAAGCCGACCAGCACCTGGTCGCCGACCTCCGGCATGAACAGCCCTCCGCTGCGCTACCCGGCGCCGAACTGCACCACAGGCGCCCAGTCGGACACGTATTCGGGCGACAGCCACGGCAGGCTCACCTTGGCCCGGCCGAGCAGGTCGTTGATGTCGGTGACCACGCCGCAGACCACGCCGGGAATCTTGGGCAGCGGCGCCTGGGTGGCGCCAAGCCGAGGTCAGCCCGAGCAGGGACCGGTCGTGCCGCCCGCTCGCCGCGAACTCGGTGTGGTAGCCGCCCTCGGAGAGGTCGAAGACATGCCTGGCCCTGGTGATCACCCAGGTACGCGGGAAACTGGCTGGGGACGCCGCCGATCTCCACGACGCTGCCCGCCTGGATGCCTGAGTTGCCCGTCGCGTCGCCTTCGGCCTCGGCAAAGGTGCTGGCCAGCTGCTGGGCCAGGCCAGCGGCCACCACGTCGGCGGCGCCGGCCGCTGCCGGGCCATCACCGACCGGCCGGTCGTAGTAGACGAACGAGGTGCCGGTCGGCGGCGGCCCGAGTTCCTCGACGACCGGCGTGGGCGGCGGCTCGTCTTCGGCCGCCTCCGCCGCCGCCGCCGGATTGCCGAAGACGGCGGCGATCTCCTCCGAGCTCTGCACCCCCGCCGGGGACGCCGAGCCGGTCAGCGCGCCCGACAGGCCGGAGAACACCTTTCCAGTCATCGGGTCCCAGACCCGGACTTCGACGTCGGGGGTGAGATTGCCGGCCGTGACCCTGGGCGCGAACGTGCGCAGGTTCTCGTGCAGCGTCAGCAGGACCGGCAGCGAATCGGACGGACCCTCGATGGACGACGCCGGGCGGAAGCTGAAAAGGCCGTCCGACGTGGAGAACTCGTAGCCGATTTCGGCGGCGCGCTGCTTGAGGAACTCCCAGTCGCTCTGGTCATACTGCGGCAGGTGCTCGTGGATCAGGGTCGAGGGGATGATCTCGCCGACCTCGAGCCCGGCCTCCGTCGCGATCTTTTCCGCCGCCGCCGAGTCCGTGCTGTTCAGGAACACGCGGGTGCGCCTGGCGCGCTGGAGCCGGTGACTGCGGTCATAGCCGCGCACGATGGTGAGACCGGAGAAGTCCTCGTAGATGCCTTCCATCGCGGTGACCTCACCGCGGATGAGCGTGACCGGGACCGCCGGGTCGAGCACCGCTACGGCGACGGCGAGGCCGACCCCGAGGATGATGCCGGCCTCTTCCAGGTCGACGCTGGACGCGCCAACGAACACCACCTCGAACATGCCGGGCAGATGCAGATGCGTCTCCACGGTCACCCGCTTGACCAGCGCCCTGACGTTGATCGGCAGCGGCACGCCCTCGCCCTCGCCGATCCGGACGTCAGGCACGGTCACGACGGACGCCGTCAGCGGCATCATGGGCGCGCGCCGTCCGCCAGGCCGGAACCGCCGGGTTCTGGCAGGTACACCGTCGTGCCCGGGCGTACTCGCAGCGGATCGTCGATCGCGTTCGCGCGGGCGATCTGCCGCCACGCACCTGGTCGGCCGTAGCGGCTCGCGGCCAGCGAGGACAGGCATTCGCTGCTGTCGAGCACGTGCGAACTGCGGCCGCCGGGACCGCCAGAGGTCGGGTTCGTGAATGGCTTGACCGGGTTCATGCCCCGGTACATGCTGAGCCTGACCTCGGCGCGGATGGGCTCGCCCGTGAGGCCGTTGAACCGGGTGTAGGTGACAGTCGCCTGCCGCAGTCGCACGAGCTCGAAGAAGCCGGCCCCCCAGGTGAAGGCCAGGTCGATATTCGTCGTTATCACCTGATCGCCGACCTGCTCGGTATACGGGGTACTCCACCACAGCAGCGACGTGCACTGGGCCTTGGTCTCCGGGCCGACGATGATCACCTTGTCGATGCTGATCTCGAGCCGCCCGAGGTTCTTGATCACGTCTTCGGCCTGAGCGCTGCTCAAGACCGCCTCCTGCGTGGCCGAGTGGCTGTAGGTCATCCGTTCCGGACTGAAGGCGAACGCGATGTCGGGCAGCTCGTTTTCCCGCAGCGGCGGCGGATCGAGCCTTGTCAGCGCCGCGATGCTCGGCTCGCCGGTCCCCGTCACGGCAGGCTCGCCAGGAAGCCGTCGTGCTCGATTACGAGCGTCTCCGTCGCGACCTCGTTGGTCTTAGCGCTCATCTGCGGCCCGCTCCAGGAGACCGGGTAGGCGCCGTCGAGAATCCAGGTCGCCACGGGATTGAGCTGGTAGACGTCGAAGAGCTCGATCGTCACCGTGTTCTCTGACTTGAACTCGCCCGGCTCGGTGTTCCAGAGCATGTACATGGTCATGAGCCAGGCCCTGACCTGGTCGGTGTAGACCGCCTCGACCGCCCGCTTCAGCGTGACCGGGGCGAAGACCACGCTCTGCGGCAGGATGTGCGTCGAGCTGTAGTCACCGCCCGACCTGACTTCCTCGTACTTGAAGTCGACTTTGAGCCCGTCGCACGCGGTCCAGTGACCAAGCGTGCCGTAGTTGCTGACCGTGACCTTGAAGCGCATGGTCAGCCCGATCGGGCTGAACCGTGCTACCTCGGAGGACATGGTCCGGCCAGCCGAAACCGCCGTGGACGCGGCGCTGCCCGCCACTGCGGGCTGGGCCACGCTCGGCAGCGCGATCTGCGCCGCTGAGGCGACATCCATGATGCTCATTGCGGGTCTCCTAAGTGCTCAAGGCGGCGATCAGAACGGGGACAGCATCGAGATGGCGTCGTCAAGGAAGCCCGTATGGGCGAGCTTGAGCGTCTCCACCGCCGGTTTCGCGCCAGCGGCGTCGAACTGCTCCACCGACCAGGCGATCGGGAAGAACGCGGACAGCCGCCACTGCACGATCGCGATGCCGGCGAAATTGACGAGCTGGATCGTCCCGCTTTGCGGCTGCGGGGTCTTCGACGTCTGGGCCAGCCAGTACTGCACTACTCGTGAGTAAGGACCAGCCGCCCTGCTGAGCGTGATCGGCTCGTACTTCGTCGTGCCAGGAAAAATCTCGACGTCATTGCCCGAGTCGCCGCAGCGGTGCTCAATCTGCTGCCAGCTCACCGAGAGCCCGGCGGCCCGCGACCAGTCACCGAAGTGGTACTTCACGTTGTCGATCAGGACGGCGAAGTGGTGCGACATGCCGATCGTCAGGGAATCGATCGACCCCGCGACCTGACCGGCGACCGCCGACGCCATCTGCAGCGGGTCAATTGACATCTGCGTCACGTCCATTTCGGTGCACAGTTCCGCCCGTCATCTGAAGTCACTCAGCAGTCCGGACCGTTCCCGGTCGACCAGCAGCTCGCGCTGCAACCTCGCGCGAATCCGCCGGTAGATCCCGTCGGCCAGTTCCGAGACCGCGAGCGAGTCGTCGAGGTTGAGCAGTCGCTGGCCCGCCAGCACGAGCAGGCGGTCACGGGCCAGGTCCAGTTCGGTGTCGGGGTCCGTGCAGGCCAGGCCGGCCAGGGCCGCCTGCAGCGCCTGCACCTCCAGGGCCAGGTCAAGGCCCGGCTCGGCAGCCCGCTGCGACAGGAGCGCGAGCGGGTCGAAAGCGTTCCCTGCCCACGGCACGTCGGCAAGGTTCTCGCCCTGGCGCTGGACGCCAGCCGAGGCCCCGACCGGAGCAGGCGCCGACTGCGGCGGCGCGTGCACGAGCAACGGCGCTGAGACGCTGCTCCTGGCGACCCGCTCAGGCTCGTCCTGCCCGAGCACCCGGCGCTCGGCCGCGACCGCCGCTCGCTCCAGCGCCGCGCCCGCCGCCGAATCCTCCGGCGGCAGGGTCGGCCCGAGCAGCCGCTGCTGGGCGACGTGAGTCAGTTCGTGCGCGAGCAGCGCCCGGGTCTGCGGCCGTTCGAGCGGACCGGCGCCCGGCGGGAGCACGATCTCACCGTCGCGTGCGAACGCCCGCGCCCCCATCGCGTCGGCCTCCCTGCCCGCCTGCGCCCCACGGCTGAGGACGACGTCCGACACATCGACGCCGTGCAGGCGGCGCAGCGTATCCGCGAGGTCGTAGGGGATGGCGCTCACGTCCTGTCCCCCAGCGCCCCCCGACGGCGGCTGGAGCACCTGAGGATCGCCCTTCCCGGCTCCGAACTCGTCAGGCTCAGCCGGCCACGCCTGGCTCGCCAGCCCGCCCGACCGGCCGAAACCGCCGGGACCGGACGGCGGGAAGGGGTGCGGCGGCGCAATCATCACCTCTGACGCCAGCCCGCCAGGAGGCACCGGGAACGGCGCGCCAGCGGGGGAGCTCGCCGATGGCGGGCACCGAGTAGTCAGCGGGCGGCCCTGGAACGACCGGCGGCGGAGCGGTCGCCCGAGCAGCCGCTTCGGTCGCCGGCTCCGGCGCGGCAGGCTCGCGGTGCACGAGCGGCTCGACCGTCGGCCCGAAAGCCGGCGGCGGCACCCTGACATGCGGCAGTTCGGCCGCCACCCGGTAGATAGGAGTGACGACCACCAGCTCAGGCCCTGCCGCGCCAGCGGGCCCCTGGTCCCGGTGTGCTGTCGTCGCGGCCTCGTCTTCCGACGCTGGTCGCGTCGTTCGAGCGACCGGCCGCTGTGGCCCGGACGACGGCGAGGTAGCTGGCCCGGCCGCTTGACTAAAACCCACGGCGCTGAACGGGTCATGCGGGCTGCCCTGTGGTCTTCTAGGTGAGCCCGGCCCGGCGCCAGTGCCCGGACGTCCTGCCGGGCTGGCACCGGAACCGAGTTCCTGGCGGCTATTGCCAGGGGATCCGGGCACCCCGCGCAGCGTGATCGGCGCGCCGAGGCCGAGCCCAGGCGGCACCAGACGTCTCGCCCGCGCGACAGCGAAGGTAGCCGCCTGTGCCTGCGCTGCATGCGTCTGTGCCCGGGGCCTCACTGCTCCCGGTGTCCCCGGCGACTCGGCCCCCGGTGTCCCTTCCCTAGCTGTCCCTCCGCCGTGTGTCCCTGACCCCGGGATCCCCGCTCCAGGGATCGCTGCCCCCGCGTCCGGCTCCGGTGTCCCGGCTGACGATGTCCCGGGTAGCCCCAGCTCGGCTGCCTCCATCCCTGGCGGCATCACGGGTAGCGGCAGTGCAGCCAGAGCTTCCGCGCTGTCGTCGGCCTCGCCTTGGAACTGGGGCGGCTCGCCCCCGCGAGGCAGCGGGCGGCCGAGTCCTAGGCGGCGGCTCTCCGCGAGGCTGGCCTTCTTCCTCTGGAGACCGGATGGCTCCGCTGGCACCGCGCGTCCCGGCGGCTGAGCAGCATGCGGCGGCGCGGCCGCCGTCGGTCTCGACCACGACATGACGGTGCTGCCGTCCTCGCTGACCGACTGGGTCAGGCCAGGCAGGATCTGGGTCGCGTCGTCGGCTCCGTCGTCTGGGAGCTGCCGGTAGGCCTGCACCATTCGCAGCCAGGCCGACGATGAGTAGGGCGTCTCCTCGGCTCGGGGATCGCCGACGAACTCCCCGGCAGCGGTGACCAGGTTCAGCCGCTCACCAGCCGTGGGCTGGCCCGCTGACCGCCTCTTCACCGGTGCGAGCCCCGCAGGCAGCTCCCCGGCTTGCGGCCGGTCACCGTCCCGCCACGATTCCGCTCGCCGACCGGCCTGGCGCGAGCCACGGGCCGCCCGGTCGTGGCCACGCCGCGACCCGTCGCTAGGCGCCACCGGCTCTGGCCTGAGCTGCGGCACCACGATCCCGCCGACTCGACCACCCGGCCCGCCACCACTGTGCCCGCCACCACCGGGCCCGCCATTACCGGGCCCGCCGTCGCCGGCCGACGGGTGCGCACCGGGCCGCTGGAGCAGCGACCTGGTGCCGCTGACGTCAGGCGCGCGCAGCAACGACCCGCCGACCAGGACCGGCCGGGGGGCGATGGTCAGCTCAAGCGACGGCATCCGGCGCCAGCCAGCCAGCTCCGAGTGAGCCTCGGCGCCTGGCTCGCCCGGGTCGGCCGGGTCGGCTTCCCCGGCGGCGGCGCTGCGGGCTGCGGCGGTCAGGCCGCGCAATCTCCACCGCATCTGCATGTCCTCCGTCAGGCCGCCCGGCCGATCGCGTCACAACGTCACATCGATGGCGCCGCTCGTGAGCTGCGCGTTGATCTTGCCGACTTCCCCGATCACCCGGGCTCGGGCCGAGTGCGCGAGGTCGAGGATTTCCTCAAGTGGCCAGTGCAGGTAGTAGGCGAGGTACACGGTCTCCTCCCAGAGCCGGTCAACCGTGTACGTCAGGATTCCCCCCGGGCATCACCGGCGATGTCCACCACGAACTGGTGCCCGCAGGACGGGCAGGCGACATCAGCCTCGGTGTGGCCCTCGGCGTTGATCCTCCGGTAGAGGTCCTGAAGGAAGGCCAGGTCGGAGGCGAACAGGTTCTCGATGACGAGCGTGTCGATGTTCTGCGCAGAGCCGAGCTTGGTAATCGTGCGCGCCAGCAGCAGCACGGTCAGGTAGGCGGGATTCTGCTGGACCCTGGGGTCGTTCTGCGTCACGATCTCGTCCCGCGCCGTCGCGAGCCGCATGACACCGTCGCGGTGGATCCGGCCCTGCTCGTCGACGTAGCCGCGCGGCAGCGCGAACGGGTAGAGCGTGAGCATCCCTGCTGAGGATGGGGCCACCTCAGCGGAGACAGCCATCGGTCGCTGGCTGGATACCATGCCGGCCCGCCTCAGCCTGCCGGCTGCATGAGGATCTGGTCGCAGAAGAGCACGACCGTCTCCGTGACGAGTTCCGATGCGCCTGCCCGCATCCCGCTGATCTCGAGCTTCGACGGCCAGGCGTTCTCCAGGATGTAGGTGATGATCGGCTGGCCCGACTTCGGCGACACGGAGGCAGCGAAGAGCTGCAGCGAGCACGTCTTTCTGGCCGTCGGCTCCCCCTGGAGCACAGCCTGATGCCAGGCCCACATGTAGCTCTCGGTGTCCATGCCGCGCTTGAGCGTCACGGTCGGCGGCTTGGTCTTGCCGTACTGCTTGGTGTGCAAGATGCCCTCTGGGCCAGTGGAGATGTACTCGACGGGCTCGACCTCGGTGCTGATCCCTGACAGCTCGCTGAACGACGCAACCTGGATTCCGTCGACCTGGATGACGAAGGTCGACGCCGACATGACGGTCGGATTGCCTCCGGCTACTGGCGCCATTACGACGCTCTCCTTCCTGTGTGGTTATTCATCGAAGACTCGACGTGCCCCGGTCAGCCGTCGCCGGCGGTGATGTAGTCGCACGCGATCGTGACGTCCTCGGTGATGAATCCCTCTCCGGCCTTGGCTCCGGCGATGTTGATCTTGGCGACCCAGGCCCAGCCCAGCGTGTAAGTGAACAGCGGCTTGGCGTCGCCGATGCTCGGCACGCCGCCGCCGTACATCTCCAGCGTCACGTTCGCGCGGGCGTTAGGCATGCCGAGCAGCGCCATGTTGTGCCAGTACCAGAGCGACATGTCGGTGTCGATGCCGCGCTTGAGCGTGACGGTCGGCGGCTTGGTCAGGCCCATCTGCTTGCTGTGGTTGACGTAGCCGGTGCTGTCGACGGACACGTACTGCTCGATGTTGATCTCGCTGTTGATACCGCCGAGTTCCTGGAAGGCCAGGTTCTTGATCGACAGGCCCTGCGGCCCGGGCTTGATCTGGAGGGTCGGTGCGGAGATCACGAAGATCGGCGCGGATGCGATCGAGGTAAACCCCGGGTCGTTCGGCACTTGCGGTCAGTCCTTTCCTGGTCTTACGGGGTTGCTCTGGGGACTACTCCTCGAGCGCCGCGCCCTCGGAATACTGCGAAATCCGGAACACCACGAATTCGGCGGGCTTCACCGGCGCGATCCCGACGTCCACGGTGAGGATGCCCGCGTCGCGGTTCTCCGGCGGGTTGTTCTCCTCGTCGCACTTGACGTAGAAGGCCTCTTCAGGCGTACGCCCGAACAGCGCGCCGCTGCGCCAGACCCGGCGCAGGAACATCGTGATCGTCCGCCGGACCGCACCCCACAGGAACCTGTCGTTGGGCTCGAAGACCACCCAGTTCGTGCCGGTCAGGATCGACTTCTCGACGAAGTTGAAGAGCCTGCGCACGTTGAGGTAGCGCCATTCCGGGTCGCTCGACATGGTGCGCGCGCCCCAGATCCTGATGCCCTGGCCAGGGAAGGACCTGATGCAGTTGACCGCGATCGGGTTCAGCTGGTCGTGCTCGCCCCTGGTGACGTTGGTCTCCAGGTCGATGACGCCCCGCAGGACCTCGTTCGCCGGCGCCTTGTGCACGCCCCGCGTGTCGTCACTGCGCGCCCACACCCCGGCGACGTGCCCGCTCGGCGGCGCCATGATCGGCGCGCCCTTGATCGGGTCCATGATCTTCACCCACGGCCAGTACAGCGCCGCGTACTTCGAGTCGTAACCCGCCGTGTCCATCCGCCAGTCCTGCACCTGCTGGGCGCCGAGCCCTGGCGGGGCGTCGAGGATCGCGAGCCGGTCGGCCATCAGCTCGCAGTGCGCGATCATCGCGAGCTGCACGGCCTTGACGCCGTCCATGTCGATGGCGCCGCTCGTGTAGGCGGCCATCAGGTCAGGCACGCACAGCATCGTGACGTTCTCGATGGCCTCGAGCCCGGCGAATCCGGTGCGGTCGGCGGTCGTGCCGACGTACTGGTGAGCACTGACCTGCGCGGGCGCGCCCGGACTCGTCGCCGGGGCCTGGCCGCCTGCCAGCGCGATCTCACCGCCGAGCCTGGGCTCGAGCACCGCGGCGCCCTTGAGCTCCTCGATCTCGATGAGCTTCGAACGTTCCTTCACGGCGGTAACGACGTAGTTCGGTCCGCGCTTGGCCGAGACGTTGTCGAACGTCTCGACGGTCTCGCCGTTGCGCTTGACCAGCAGCTTGAAGTTTCCTTCGGCACCGTCGCCGGCCGGCGCGATCTCGACGGCCAGGTCGTTGCCCTCCGCGCCTGCCGCGATGGCCTTGACCCGGATGGCCGGGCGCGCCCGGTCTCCGCCCGTGGTCAGCTCGCCGCGAGCGGCGCTGCCGAGGCTCAGTTCCGCTCGCCTGGCCGTTGCTCGCCGCGCTGCCGGTCTCGCCGTCGGCGCCGATCCGCACGACGTAAGCCGCGCCGCCGCCGTTGAGGAAATACCCGTAGACGGAGTGCGGCAGGTAGGCGCCGTCGACGAAGCCGCCGAAGGCCTTGGTGTACTGCGTCCAGTTCGTGACCAGGGTCGGCTCGTTCGCCGGGCCGCGCTCGGCAAAGCCAACGAACGCCGCCAGGGCGGTGCCGACTCCCTCGATGGGTCGCGAGCCGGACGAGACCTCCTCGACGTAAACGCCAGGGGATAGATACGCGGGCACGCTTCCTCCTCGAATCGCCGGATCGGGCCGGCGCTGCGACCCCTATCGGCATGAGTCTGCGGCCACCTGCCAGCGCCGCCCCAGCGCACTTGAGCTTCAACAAATGCAGGCATTTGTGCGCGATCGCGCGACTCGAATAGCCCGCGCCGGTGCTGCGTGATGTCCACCGGCTCGATGCCACCGATAACGCCGAAAAAGGCAGCGCTGATGCCTGCGGCGGCACCTAGGATCGGTGCCCTAATGCCCCTTACTGACTCAAGGTTCCGTGGTATTGAGCGCTGACGGGAAAGGCACGTGAGACGCAGATGGCTTTGATCGACTGGCCGCAGTACATCAAGCTGCTCGAAGATCTGAACATGCAGAGCTCGAAATGGAAGAGCGCCAAGACTTATGCCGAGTTCCACGCTGCCGTCGATCTCAGCTGCCCTGAGCTGCTCCCTGGCCAGTACGGCCTGACGAGCCTGGAGGCGGGGCTGCTCGAGAACCTCACCGAGCAGGATGTCGTGTACGCGCAGGTCAGGCTGTCCACGCTCGCGGCGCCCGCCGAGCTCACGCTCGGTCAGGACTGGGCCGGGTGGTACGTCAGCTCAGGCCCCGACGGCCTCGAGCTCTGCTCAGCCGACAAGTACGCCATCCCGTCGGCGTGGGAGGAAGTCGACGACTCGGAGGACGACGATTCCGAGGACGACGAGGACGACGAGCCCGAGAGCGCTGCGCCCGGCCTGACGCGGGACGATGAGACGGAACTGCTGTACGACAAGGACAACTGGTACCTGCCCGACGGCAAGACCATCGTGACGCAGGTTGACAGCAGCGACGTCTTCATCGACGACGAGGGCACCCGGTACCGTCGCGGGATCGCGTTCCTGTGGTACGACTCCGACCTCAAGCTGTTCTACGACGACGTCAACTGGTATCTCAAGGACGGCAGCACGATCGTCACCCAGATCGGCAGCACCGATCTCTACGCCGACGACGCCGGCACCAGATACCGGCTCGGCGAGGCGGTCCAGTGGTACGACCAGGAGACCCGGCTCGCCTACGACGACGTCAACTGGTACCTGGCTGACGGCACGACCGTCGTCACCCAGGTGGGCGACACCGACGTCTATGCCGACCGCGTGGGCAACAGGTACCGGCTCGGGCAGCTCCTTCCCCCCGAGGTCGTGGTACCCGAGCCGGTGCTGGTCGAGGCCGACGGCGAGGACTCCGGCGAGGACGAGGTAGAGGACCCCGAGATCACCGAGGCGGTCCGCGCCTCCATGGCCGAGAGCATCGAGGCGGCGATCAAGGAGATCAGGGAGCTGGACATCGGCGACGACGAGCTGTCCGAGGACGACATCGCCGAGCTGGTGGCCGAAGAGATCGAGCGGCTGGTGCTGGAGGAAATCGACGGCGGCTGACCGGCGCGGGCTAGGCCTCAGGGTTCTCGCCCATCCTGGCGGGCAGCTGACGACGGGACGAGATGCCGAGCTTGGCGAAGACGTGGCCCAGGTGGTACTCCACCGTCTTCGCGCTGATAAAGAGCTCGCTCGCGATCTGCTGATTGGTCAGGCCACGGACCGCCAGGTAGGCGATCCGGCGTTCCCTGGCCGACAGCGCCAGCACCGCTTCGTCGGCGGGCTTGTCCCCGGCCTGGATCGGGGTCTGAGCGCCGCAGTTCACCAGGTCCTCGGCGCAGCGCTCGGCGTACGGGCGGGCACCGAGACCCAGGTACAGGTCGTAGGCCAGGCGCAGCCGGGCGATGGCGGCCCGGCGGTTCCTCCTGGAGATCAGGTACCTGCCGTATTCGTGCTCGAGCCTGGCCCGGTGCAGCGGGACGTCGTCCCGCCCCGCCGGCCTCGCCGTGGCGTCCTCGAACCTGGCCCTGGCCCGGAAGTCGTCGTGGCTCGCGGCCGTGAGCCAGGCTTCGAGCCAGGCCACCGTCGCCGGCTGGCGTCCGGCTACCCCCGGCAGGTCGATGAGCCGGGCCAGGGCGTGCTGCGCCGCCGCGAGCTGACCGGTGCCGATGAGCGCCTCGACGTGCAGCGGCTGCCACCAGGCCAGGTGAGCGCGACCGAGCCGGGCCGTCGTCAGCAGCGGCTGCAGCGCCGCCAGCATGCGCCCGTAGTCGCCGCGGGCCTGCGCCGAGGTCGCGGCGGCGAGCACGGGGAAAACCAGGTAGTCCGCTGGCCCGGACTCGGTGTGCCATCGTTCCGCCGCGAGCAGGTGGCGGGCAGCCGATTCTGACCGCCCGGCCGCCGCGTCCACGCAGGCGGCGATCGCGTGGACCGGTATCCGCAGCCGCGCGACCGCGTGCCCGGTCAGCGCGGCGACGGCAGCGGTGACGCCCTGCTCGGCGGCCCTCCAGTCGCCGAGCAGGTACCGTGCGTACGCCATGAAGGCCCTGGCCACGGGGACTACCGCGGCTACGGCAGCGCGATCGACGGTGCCCATCATCGTGGCCAGATCCTCGTCACCGTCGCGAAGCCGGCCGCTGAGCACGCGCCAGCTGCCCCTGGTCCAGAGCCGGACGCTCTGGTTCCCCGGCATCGCGGTGCCCTGGACGGCGCTGTCGGTCACGGCATCGTCGATCTCGGCGTCGGGAACCAGAGCGCGGAGCCGGGCCAGCGCTGCCTCCGCTCCGCCGGTCCGGCCGGAAGCCTCGGCCGCGTAGTGCTCGGCCCAGCCTCGGTAGCCCGCTGGCAGGTCAGGCCGGGCCAGCAGATCCTCGGCGAGCCGGTGCACCGCTTCGACCTCGCCCAGGCTCGCGTGGACCGTCGCGCTGGCCAGGTCGATGTCGGTGCGCAGGGAGGGTGCGGCGACGTCGCGTCGGGCGAGCTGGCGGGCCTCGGCCAGCAGCGAGCGAGCCTGCGCATAGCGCCCGGATCCGTCGGCCAGTACCCCGAGCAGCAGGCTGCGCTGCGCGCTCGCGGGCAGCCGAGTCAGGCAGGTCTCCACTCGGGGACCCCAGTCGGTCGCGCGCAAGGTCAGCCACCAGCCCGCCGCCTGCAGCGCGAAGCGCTCGCGGTCGGCCTGGTCGCCCATCACGGTCACCGACCACATCAGCAGCGTGCCGGCCCGCTCGCTGTCCCCCGCTAGGTAGTAGCGGTTGGCTTCTTTCTCGAGCATCGCGGCGAGGGTCGGCTCTGGGTGCTGCGCGGCGGCGACCTTGTGCGCCCACGCCTGGGTGCCGAGCGAGAAGTTCGCGGCCCTGGCATGCAGTTGCTCGCGCACGGCGGCGGGCAGGCTGCGGTAGATCACGTCCCGGTACAGCGGGTAGCGGATCCGCACGGGCACGATCGTCTGATCGGGGAACCACTCGACGAGCCCGGCGTCCAGCAGCGGCTCGAGGGCTTCGAACGGGTCCTGCGCATGGGCGACCGACCCGACGATCGCGAGCGGCCAGGACTCCTGCGACACCGCCATGGCGGCGAGCAGGTCCTGGCTTGCCGCTGGCAGTGAGCCGACCAGCGCCGCGATGCCGGTGACGAGCGGATCGAAGAGCCCCAGGTGGTCGGCGGGGGCGGCATGAGCGGCGGTCAGGCCCTGGTCGAGCAGGACACCGACGAGAGCCGGATGCCCTCCGGTGTAGGCGTGCAGGCGCTGCGCCGCCTGATCCGAGACCGGCGTGCCGACCCGGTCGAGCAGCTGACCAGTCTCAGCGACGCTGAGCTCGCGCAAGGCCAGCCGGCTCGCCCGGCCGTCGCCGAGCAGGTGCTGGTGCAGCTCGCCCGCTCCCCGCGCTGGCTCGGCCGGCCAGGGGTCAGGCGCCGTCACGATGACCAGCAGGGCAGCCTCACGCAGTGCCGACAGCGTGCCCGCCAGCTCGGCGGCGGACTCCGCGTCCAGCCGGTGCACGTTGTCGAGCGCGATCAGCAGCGGCGGGCTCAGCTCCACCAGCGCCCGGATGATCACCAGCAGTTCTGGCCGTCCGCGCTGGCCAGCGGCCGGATGACGGGCGAACCCGGCCTGATCAGCCAGCTGGTCGATCACGCCTGGCGAAGCACAGTCGGCCTGCAGCTGCCTGAACCCTCCGAGCTGGCCGAGCGCCCGGGCTAGCAGGGCCGTCTTGCCGATGCCGGGCCTGCCCTCGATGACCACCGTCTGCAGCTCCCCCGCTGCGGCGGCGGCCGCTCGCGCCGAGATCTCCCGCAGCTCGGCACGCCGGCCAGCGAATCTCCGCGCGACCTCATGCACAGGGTGCGGTGGAACGCCGGCGACTCCTAGCAACGTGACGGGCTCGTTGACGTGCCGTGGCTGGGCCCGCGCGGACGCCGCGGCCTGCCGCTGGTCGCTGGGGGCCAGTCCGGCGGGCCAGCGAGCGACGCGGAAGGCGTCCGGTGAGGTCACTGAAGCCTCGGCGCCTCACCGACGGCTGGGCGCACCGAGTGATCGCTCCTACGGGCCTGGTAGTCACCATTAGACCTGGTATCACACCGGGCAGCGCGTCGCTGAGCACGACGCGCTGTCAAATGAAGCCCTCCCGGATGGCATAGGCGACCGCGTGGGTGCGGTTGCGCAGCTGATAACGCACGGATACATCATGTAGCGAACTGGTTACTGTGCGCTTCGAATACGACAACTCCCGGGCTATCTCGTCGGTGTCGAAGCCCTCCGCCGCGAGCTTGAGGATGTCGCGTTCCCGGGTGGACAGGCCGCTCAGCGCCAGCCCGCGAGGGCGCAGCACGTGCTGGCGCAGTCGCGTCACCTGCTTGAGCAGTCGCGCCAGTACCTCGGGCGGCAGCGCCGCTTCCCCGTGCGCTGCGCTGATGATCGTCTGCGCGAGCCAGGACGCCGAGGCCCTGGAGCGCCATACGATCGAGCCCGCGCCGGCCTTGACCACCGACATCAGGTCGTCGTCGGTGAGCGAGCTGACCACCAGCACCACGTGCTCGCAGCCCTGCATGCGCAGCCCGCGGATCGACTGCAGCGACTGGTCGTCGGCGCCCTCGATGGCGAGCACGGCGACCTCTGGCGGGGTCTGCGGCGTCGCCTCGACGAGGTCGAACTCCGGACGACCCCGAAGCTGCGCAGTTAATCCGCTGCACGTAATCGGATCATGCGCGTAGACGTAAACCGAAATGCGTTTATCCAACACTGCCCGTCCCCCCTTAGGGCTCGTACACCCGATCGCGTTGAGGGCGGCAGTTGCCATTCCTGGCGCTTGATCACGCAGTCGGAGATTCCGCGGCCCTCGCGTCTTCAAGCATCGTGACGGCACCAGGCGAGCACACTCGGGATGCCCCCTAGCCTTTCCCTAGCTGGCCGTTCAGCCGCGCCGTTGCTGGGCACAGAGACGATGAAGGAGTTCGGCGGCCAACGGAGTCCCCATGCGAGCTCGCAGCCAGTCCCCGGATTGGGGTGCTGCGCGCGACGGCGAGCTGACTCCGACGAACTGGCGCTCGATGCACGCGGCGGCGGCGGCGCAGGCGAGCGGGGACGCGGCGTGGTATCACCGGGTCGCGGTGGCCACGTCGGCCGACGAGGGGCTCGCCGCCGAGCTGGAGGCGGCCGCCTCGCTCAGCGAGCCGGCCGGCGAGGACCGGCCTGGTCCGGCTTTGCTCCTGGAATGGGCGGCCGACCTCAGCGCGGACAGCACCGCCAGGGAACGACGCCTGCTCGCTGCCGCCGTCCATCGGGTGTGCGCCGGGAGCACCGGCTTACCTGAGCTGTGGACGAAGGTCGAGTCCTGCGAGCCATCCGCCCTGCGCAGCTGCGCGCTGGCCGGACGGGCACTGCTGGAAGCGCGCCCTCTCGAGGCCCAGTTCCATCTCGGCAAGGCGCACCGCCATCAGGCCCTCCCGCGGCGCGGGATGCCGCCGGAGCTGGTTGCCGCGGTCCTCGCTGGCCTTCGGGCGACGCTCTGCCTGGAGTCCGCGCAGGGCAGGCGAACGACCAGGGAGGCGACCGCCGGCCTGGCCGCCGGCTGCGCCGACCTCGGCATCCGCCGGTGGCTCCGCCTGCTGCTCGCGGCCGGCCGCTGCTACGACACTGGCCCGCGCGCGGCAGCGGACACCATTGCTGGCGACCCGGGTCCGGCCAGCGCAGAGGTCAGCGGCGGGCCTGCTTACGATGCCGGGACCGCGCTCGCGCTCGGCAGCTACCTGGTCCTGGCCGGCGACGCTGAGCAGGCCGTCATGGTCCTGTCAGGTCTGGGCGCCGGGGACGACGTCGCAGGTGAGCCAGCCCTGAACCGCCAGGCCCGGCCCTGGCTG
Organism: uncultured Actinomycetota bacterium; assembly: GCA_963737865.1. GTDB lineage: Bacteria > Actinomycetota > Actinomycetes > Streptosporangiales > Streptosporangiaceae > Chersky-822. The sequence goes on from CAVTUG010000006.1 coordinate 260,715, forward strand.
GCGCTCGCCTGCCATCAGCTCGGCTGGTGGCGCCAGGCGGACGACCACGTCGGCCACGCACTCGCCTCCGGTCCGCCCCGCGCGACCGCGACCAGCGCCGACCACGCGGTAGGCGCCCTGATCGCGGCGCACCGGGCGAGCTGGCCCGCCGCCGAGGAGCACCTGCGGCACGCCCACGACCTTGCCGACACCGGTGCGCCCGACGAGGTTGTGCTCGCCGACGTTGCCCAGGCCAGCGTGACCCACGCGCGGGGCGTCTTGCTGGCGGACCATCCGGCCCTTGCCCGACTCGCCCGAGCGGGCAGCCCGGCGCGCAAGCACGCGTCCCTGTGGCTGCCGCTCCAGGCCGAGGCGCTCGTCGAGTCCGGCTCGGAGCCGGACGCGGTCGCCGCCCTGGCCAGGGTGCGCTCGCTGGCTGAGGAGACCCCCTACCTGAAGGTGGCCGCTATCCGGCTGGCGGCCAGGCTCGAGGAACGGCGCCGGAACCCGGCCACCGCGCAGCGACTGTACGAATCGGTACGAGACCTGCCGCGTGCGTGCCTGACGGTCCCGTTCCAGGTGGGGCTGCTCGAGCACTACTACGGCCGGCTGCTCTGCGCGCTCGGTGCCACCGCTGACGGGTCGGCCTGGCTCAGCCAGGCCCGGAATCGCCTCGGCCAGGCCGGCGCCGTTCCTTACGCCCAGCGCTGCGCGGCGGACCTCGCGGCCCGGCAGAGCGGTCTTGACCGGTCAGGCCCGCTCGACTCGCTGACCGACCGCGAGCACGCCGTCGCCCAGCTGGTGGCCGCCGGGCTCACCAACCAGGAAGTCGCGGCCCGGCTGTACGTCAGCGCCAAGACGGTCGAATACCACCTAGCGCAGATCTACGGCAAGCTCGCCATCACCTCTCGGCGACAGCTCGTGCAGCTGATTGCCATGAAAGGCAGCTGACGCTACATCTGAGCCTGCCATAAATTCCCCGGACGCCCTCCTGTCCCTGCCTACCCTCGCACTAGGCGAGGCACTATTGCGGGAGGGTCAGGCAGATGACGTCGCAGCCAGAGGAAGAAGTCGACACCCAGGCCGCCAGGCTCAAGAAGCGAAAGCTCGAGAGAAGCCTCCAGGGTAACCTCGGCGAGCCGGTCAATCCCTTAGTAAAGAAGATCGTCAAGCGGAGCGCCAGGACCACCCTCAACAACGTCAAGCTGGTGCGCAAGAAGCAAAACCTGAAGGGCAAGCTGCCGGCAAGCAAAAGCGACAGCCGAAAGCTGGCGCTTGGCATCTACGAATCCGTGGAAAAGGTCAAGCGCCAGCGGCAGACTCGCGAGACCTTGCAAGGACCCCTGCTGGACGAGGATAGGAGCGGACTTACCTACGACGGAGAGAAGGAGAGCGTCAAGGACACGGTCCGTGAATTCATCGGCATGGAGGACGAGGAGCGCGAGTTCGGGCATCCGTTCGGGAGTCGCAAAGGCATGGTCAGCGCCGAGGACGGTGAGGTGCTCGCGCTGAACCCGGGCCTGAAGGTAGGCAACCAGACTCTCCAGTTGCTCGGGCACTTCTCGCAGATCTTCATGAACAAGGTCAGCGACATGGAGTACCAGTCGATGCTGGTCAACGACCGGATCTTCGTGGCCTCGAACGCGCAGAGCGCCATCGAGTCGTTCGCCGACGAGCACATCCAGGACTTCCTCAAGAAAGCGGCCGAGACGATCGTGGCCGACAACCAGTCGAGCAGCAAGCTGCGGGCGTACCGGATCGGCGCGCTGAGCTCGGCGCTCGAGCTTGACGAGTCGAGCACCGAGCCGCTGACGAAGCAGGAGCAAGACGGCTCGGCCATGCTCGCGGAGTACGAGGTCGGCCATCACGTCGACTATCCGTCCCGCGAGGAACTGCAGTCCGCGCTCAGCCTGCTGCAGCATCAGGCCCGCAACAAGATCAAGATGCTCGGCCCATTCACCCCGGACAAGGCAGCCGCCTACATCGAAGGCGGCAAGCAATACGACGTGATCGGCGTGAAGTCGTCGACCCAGGGCGGCTGGCATGCCGAGCAGCTTCTGGCGATGACGCTCATCCAGGCCGGATGGTCTGCGGAGGTTCCCGTCAGCGGCACCAAGCTGCCCTGCTATACGTGCTGGCTGACCCTCGGTCTCATGAATAAGTGCGGCTACAGTATTTCTTATACGGACAAGCCGGGATTTTTCTGGGAGTGCAATACGGTGCCCGGCCTGACGCATATCGCTAAGGCACTTAACATCACCAAGGCTTCCCAGCTGCTGGGGTATTTCGAAGAAATTCAGGAGGTCATCGGCGAGGACAAGTTCATGCAGTTCATGACGGCACTTAAGGAACAGTCCGACCTCGAGATCGACGTCGGCCTGACCGGCAAGAAGCTCAAGGCAAAGGGACTGACGCAGGACCAGAGCCAGAAGAGCTTCATCTTCAGGCAGGAAGCGCCGAAGCAGGAACAGTACGCGGACGACGACGTGGTTCCCGACAGCCCGATGGGCTACTGGGGCACCCCGAGCAGCTCCGACAACGAGTCGGAGGACACCGAAGAAGTCGACGTCGAGGTCGAGGTCGACGACAATATCGAATAATGGCAGGGGGGATTGCGGCAGATGACCACACCGTCAAAAGGAAAGGGTGCCAGCGCTGAGGCAGAGAAGCTGAGAAAGAGGAAGCGGAGCCTGCAGGAAAATCTCAAGGAACCGCTGAATCCGCAAGTAGGCGACATCGTCAGGACTAACGCCAGGATGACCATCAACAACGTCAAGCTGGTCCGGAGCGGCAAGAACCTGAAGGGCAAGCTGCCCGTCAGCCGAGACCAGAGCCGCCAGCTGGCGATCAACATTTTCCACAGCCTGGAGCAGGTCAAGCGCCAGCGGCTGCGGCTCGCATCCTTGCAGGGACCTCCGCTCGCAGACGAGGCGAGCGATCTCACTTACGACGGTCAGGATGAGAGCGTCAAGGAGGCGTTCCGCGAGCTCGTCGGCCTTGAGAACGACGAGCGCGACTTCGCGCAGCCCTTCGGTCCCCGCAAGGGAATGGTGAGCGCCGAGCCTGGCGAGGTTCGCGCGCTGAACCCCGGCCTGAAGATCGGCGCGCAGACCCTGCAGCTGCTCGGGCACTTCTCGCAGATCTTCATGAACAAGGTCAGCGACATGGAATACCAGTCGATGCTCGTCAACAACCGGATCTTCGTGGCCTCGAACGCGCGGGCCGCGATCGAGTCGTTCGCCGACCAGCACGTAGCCGACTTCCTCGAGGAGGCGGCCAAGACGATCGCGGCCGAGAACGCGCCGAGCGACCAGGAGCGCGCCTACCGGATCGGCGCGCTGAGCACAGTGCTCAAGCTCGACAAGGCGAGTGCCGCGCCGCTGACACCGCAGCAGAGCGACGGGGCCGCGATGCTCTCGGAGTACGAGGTCGGCCATCACGTCGACTATCCGTCCCGCAAGGATCTGCAGTCCGCCCTGAACGTGCTCCAGCATCAGGCTCGCAACAAAATTAAGATGTGCGGTCCTTTCACACCAGAAATGGCAGCCGGCTATGTGACCGCTGGCAAAACCTACGACGTCATCGGCGTGGAGACGGAAACCAAGGGCGGCTGGCACGCCGAGCAGCTTCTGGCGATGACCCTCATCCAGGCGGGGTGGAAAAAGCAGGTTCCGATCAGCGGAACCAAGCTGCCTTGCTACACCTGCTGGATGACCCTCGGCCTCCTGAACGCGTGCGGCTATCGGGTGACCTATACCGATGCGCCCGGGTTTTTCTGGGAGTGCAATACGGTTCCAGGTCTAACCCAGATCGCCAAGGCGCTGAACGTCACGACCGTGTCCCAGTTGCTGGGGTACTTCAAGGACATTCAGAAGAGGCTTACCGAAAGCCAGTTCACCCAGTTCATGACCGCGCTCACGACACAGTCCGACTTGGAGGTCGACGTCAGCCTGCCGGGCAAGAAACTCAAGGCCAAGGGGCTGACGCAAGACCAGAGCCAGAAGAGCTTCAGTTTCAAGGTGCAGGCGCCGGACGAGGAGCAGTACTTCGACGGCCCGGTCCCCGGCAGTCCGCGCGGCTACTGGGGCTCCGACGACGAATCCAGCGACACGGGGGGCACGGCCACGGTCCACGTCAAGGATGCCGACTAGGACAGGTGCCGGGCGCCAGCCTGGAGACCGGACGAGGCCGGCTGGGCGTCGCTTGACGAATCAGATAAACGTTCGTTTAATTTGCGCATGGGCCGGATCGCAGGGGTGACGGCTGAACAGACGCGTGAGCGACTGCTGCGCGCCGCTGCCGACGTGTTCGCTCAGCGCGGCTACGACGGCACCCGGGTAGCCGACATCGCCGTCGCGGCCGGGGTCAGCAACGGCGCGATGTACGCACATTTCGCCTCGAAGGCCGACCTGCTCGTGGCGGCGCTGCACGCGCACGGGCGGCGACTGCTTGCCGACATGCTCGCCGCCGATCCTGACCGGCCCGTGCTTGACCTGCTGCTGGTGATCGGCCAGGGACTGCTCCGCAAGCGCGACAGCCGCGGCTTCCTGGTGATCGAGGCGCTGGTCGCGGCCCGCAGGGACGACGACGTCGCCGGACCCATGGGCAGCTACGTCGGCGAGCGCGCCCACTGGCTCACCGGGCTCATCGAGCTCGCCCAGTCGGGCGGTGAGATCGACCCAGCGCTCTCGCCCGGCGCGCTCGCGCACTTCTGCCTGCTGCTCTCTATGGGCAGCGGCCTGATCACCCCCGACCTGCACGCGGTCGACGACGCGGAATGGACCACTTTGCTCTCCCGCGTGATCGCCGCACTTAGCCCCCCGGACAGACAGGACAGTCGCGGTGAAAGTTCAGATTGATTCCAGCCGGTGCCACGGCCATGGCCGGTGCTATGACCTCGTCCCTGACCTGTTCGGCGAGGACAACGAGGGTTTCGGCCAGGTGCTCGGCGACGGCGACGTGCCCGCCCGCTCCGAGCGCGATGCGCGCCTCGCCGTCGCGAACTGCCCCGAACGAGCGATCGACCTGGCCGGAGAGTAGCCATGACAGTAGACGAGCGCTTCCCACGGCAGCGCAGCGAGACCGACGAGGACAACGAGACCCTCGGCACCAGGAACGAGGTCGTCACCGGCCCGGTCTCGGACTGGGCGAGTGACTTCTCGCATCTCGAGCCCGAGTGGTCGGCCGACCCCTACCCGATCCAGGACGACCTGCGGCAGCGCTGCCCGATCGCGCACACCGGCCGCTTCGGCGGCGGCTGGCTGCCGACCCGGTACGACGACGTCGCGGCCGTCGCCTACGACACCGACCGGTTCTCGTCCCGGTCGATCATCATGAGCAACTACCGCCCGCCTGCCGACCTGGCACCGGTCGGAGGGTCACCGCCGATCTCGTCCGACCCGCCGTTCCACCACGACGCCCGCAAGCTGCTGCTGCCCGCGTTCACCAAGACCGCCATCACCAGCCAGGAGCCGTCGACCAGGGCGTTCTGCCACGGCCTGATCGACGCCTTCGGCGACGCGGATGTCGTCGACGCCGCCCGCGACTACGCCCAGCACATTCCGATGCGGGTGATCGCGGACATGCTCGGCTTCCCGCCCGAAGACGGGGAGAAGTTCCGCGAGTTCGTCGAGAACACGCTGGAAGGCGTCAACCTGCCGCCAGATGAGCGCATCCAGCGGATGTCCAAGCTCTTCGACTACCTGCTCTCCCAGGTCCACGACCACCTCGACAACCCGAGGGAGGACCTGACCAGCTACCTGATCGACGCGGAACTCTACGGCCACAAGCTCGAAGCCAGGCACGTCGTCGGCACCATGGCGCTGCTGCTCATCGCGGGCATCGACACGACGTGGAGCGCCATCGGCTCGTCCCTGTGGCATCTCGCCAGGACGCCGTCTGATCGGGAGCGGCTCGTCGCCGACCGCGGCTTGCTGTCTACCGCGATGGAAGAGTTCCTGCGGGCGTATGCTCCAGTCACCATGGCTCGACTGGTCAAGGACGACATGCACTGGCGCGGCGTCGACATGAAGGCCGACGACTGGATCCTGCTGTCGTTCCCGGCCGCCAACCGCGACCCGGCTCAGTTCGAGCACGCCGACGAGGTTGTCATCGACCGGGAGGTCAACCGGCATGCGGCGTTCGGCCTTGGCATCCACCGCTGCGTCGGCTCGCACCTGGCCCGGATGGAACTCCGCGTAGCCCTCGAGGTCTGGCTCGACCGCATCCCGCAGTTCAGCCTGGCCGACCCGGCGGGCGTGGCGTGGTCGGCTGGTCAGATCAGGGGTCCCCGGGCACTGCCGCTGCGCCTGCGCTAACCCATGTCGGATACCTCGAAGCTGGCGGTCTGGGAGACCTGGGAGTCGGTCTTCCTGAAGACCACGGCGCTCGGCAACATGATCATCGAGCACAGCCTGGCCAGCGGGCAGCGCATCTCGCGAATAGCCTTCGTCCCGCGCGGCGGGCTCTACCTCGTCAACATCCTGTCCAGGATGCTGGGCCTGTCAGGCGACCAGGTCATCTCGATCGGAGTATCCAAGTACAGCCGGGAGCACCCCAGCGAGGCCGGTGAGTTCAAGATCGGCCAGCTGCCCGGCAGGTCCGCCGTCGAGGGTCAGGTAGTGCTGCTGGTCGACGAGGTGCACGACACGGGCCGCACCGCCGAGTGGGTCCGCCGGGAACTAGTCGACCTAGGCGCCGCCGCCGTGTCAATGGCCGTCATCCACTACAAGCCCGGCGCCAACGCCACCGGCTACGAGCCGGACTTCTATGTCGACGCCACCAACGGCTGGGTCCACTACCCGTGGGAGCCCATCGACTCCCTGGGCACCATGTACCAGGCCGCCTTCCGCCCAGTACCCCCGAGCCTCGCCTAGCCGCACCCGGCAAAATGCGCCCCAACGACAGTAAGACCCTACTTGCTGCTGTTATCGGCCCAGTTTCAACAGCAGCATGGTGCTACTTACCGCCGTCGGGATAGCAGCAAGTAGCACCATGCTGTCCACGAAATGAAGGCCCGGACCGGAGCGTGAACGTACCCTTCTACGCCAGTGAGGGTCGGCCCGCTAGCCGCCGAACTGGGTGGTGCGCGAAGCGTTGAGGCCGAGGGACGCGAGACATCGGTAGGTGCGGACGCCGGTGTCGTAGGCCGCCTCGTCGGGCGGAACTACCTGGATGCGCCATCGGCTCCTCGGGATCTGCTTCGCCTGGCCGGAGCGGGAACTTAGCAGCACGTTGAACGAGCAGACGGCCCGGACGGTCGAGTTGGCCTGGACGATGTTCACATTGAAGCCCGAGGCGTCGCTGGGCATGATGCCGATCGCGAAGGTCTGCCAGGAATGCGGTCCGGTGCAGGGCAAGGTGGTCGCGGTGATGATGCCCACGTCCTCGACGATGCCATTCCAGCACTCCGGCGAGGACGGACAGCGCGCGCCCGCGCCTGGCACCGACACCGCCGGGCAATCCTTGGTCGTCGTGGCGATCCCGAAACTGCCCAGCGCGCCTGGCACTCCGTTCGACCCCGCGCCGGTAGACCCAGCGCCCGTAGGGCTGCTGCCAGGACCGAGCAGCCGGGCACCAACGATCAGGCTGGCGACGACCACCACGACGAGACCGCACGCGGCGCCGGCGACCACGGTCCACGGCCGGAGCCGACGACTCTGAGATCGGTGTCCGGTCCCAGGTTCGGTCCATCCGGGTGCAGGCCCAGGTCCGTACCCGGGCACGGGCACGGGTCCGTACCCAGGTCCGTACCCGGGCCCGGGTCCAGGCCCGGGCGAGGCCAGCTGCCCGGGCAGAACCGTCTCGGCTCTCAGTTCGGCGACCGGTGGTGTCCTGACGTCGCCCAGCCCCGGCATCACGTTGCGCGGCGTTCCAGCGGCCGACGGAACCGGATCGGGCAAGGTCGTGTAGCCCGGTGACGGCACCTGACCGTACCCGGAGGTGGTCTGACCATGGCCAGGCAGCACCTGCCCGTGGCCCGACGCGTCCTGCCCGTAACCCGGCGCGGCCTGGCCGTAACCCGGTGCGTCCTGGCCGTAACCCGACGGGGCCTGGTTCTGCTGCACAGTGCTGTCGGCCGGCGTCGCCCGGGGGCGGGCGAGCTGGGGCCGCGGCATCTGGATCGGACCCGAGCTCGGCTGGCCGAGTAGCGCACCGAGGTGGTCACGCAGCGTCGCCGCACTGGGCAGCCTGCGCGCGGGGTCGGGTTCCAGGCACTGCCGCAGGACGCTCATCATCTGAGGTGGCACCCCGGGCAGGTCCGCGACCGGCTCGTTGTGCAGGGCCAGGATCGTCGCGAGACCAGGTGATCGCACGTCAGCGGGGAACCGTGGCGGCCGACCCGACATCAGTGTGTACAACGTCGCGCCGAGCGAGTAGAGGTCGGCGGCCACGGTCGGCTCGGCGGCCTGGAAGCTCTCCGGCGGCGCGTAGGCAGGCGTCAGCGCCTCGCGGCTGACCGACTGCTCTCCGCCCGACGCGATGATCGAGGCGAGCCCGAAGTCCGACAGGCCGACCACGCCGTACCGGTTGATCAGGATGTTCGCTGGCTTGATGTCACGGTGCAGGATGCCTGACCCGTGCGCGGCAGCCAGCGCGTCAGCCAGGCTCGTACCGATCCGGCAGACCAGCTCAGGGGACATCGGCCCGTTGCGCAGCTGGTCGTTGAGGGAGCCTTCCGGGCACAACTCCATGACCAGGTAGGGTCGGCCGTCTCGTAGCGTCCCGGCGTCGTACACGTCGATCACATGCGGGTGGCCGGACAGCCGGCCGGCTGCCGTCACCTCGCGGACGAACCGCCGCTGGTCGCGCTCGGTGTGGAGCACGCGACTGTCGACCTTGACCGCCGTCTCGCGGCCAACCGCGACCTGCCAGGTCCGGTAAACGGTGGCGAACCCACCGGACCCGAGCACGCCGGTAACGGTATGCCCAGGTATTTCGGGAGCCGGGATCACGCACGCAGCCTAACCCGCACGGCGCATCCGGCGCACCGCCCATCAAAACGCCCCCGCCTCACCCGCGCGGCGAGCCCAGCAAACTCACAACCACCGTGCCCCAGCACCAGCAAACTCACAACGATGCAGCAGGGAGCGCGGGGAGCGGCGCGAGCGCGGGAAGCGGCGCGCGGGGGTGCGGGGAAGCGCTACATTTCCGGGCGTGGAGATGATGATTCCGGTCGACGGCGGTCAGCTCTGGATGCACGATTCCCGGGACGAACTCGACGGCCTCCCGGCCGACCGCGAAGACGTCGTTGTGCTGCTCCATCCGGGCTGGGGCGACTCCCGCATCTGGGATCCGCTGCTGGCCACTCTGCCGCCCGGCCCCAGAATTGTGCGGTACGACACTCGCGGTTACGGCCGGTCGCCAGCGCCGGCCGCGCCCTTTAGCCAGCTCGGTGATCTGCTCGCCGTCCTGGACCAGCGGCAGATCTCGCGGGCGCTGGTCGTCGGGCACAGCGGCGGCGGAGCAACGGCAATCAGCCTCGCCATCGAGCATCCTGACCGGGTGCAGGCGCTCGTGCTGCTGGCCCCCGGCGTCTGGGATTACCCCTGGCCGCAAGACGATCCCTTCGGGGCCGAGTTCGACGCCGCCTTCAGCGCGGGGGACGCCGACGCGCTCACGGCGCTCGGGCTGCGCCTCTGGGCAGCCGCGTCCGCAGACGAGGCGGCCCGGGCCCAGATCCGGTCCGCCGTCACGGCGTACTTTGAGCTGGGCGACTTCGAGCGGCCCGGTCCGCCCGCCTTCGCACGGCTCGCGGAGATCAGCGCCCCGACCGTGGTCGTGCTCGGTGACCTGGAGTACAAGATGGTGGCCGACTGCGGCCACGCCGTAGTAGAGCGGATCCCGGGCTGCGAGTTCGTCAGCGCGCAAGGCTCCGATCACCTGCTGCCGCTGCGCAAGCCGGAGCTCATCGCCGAACTGCTGACCAGCCGGCTGCCCTAATCCTGGGAATGCGCCGTTAAAGGTCTCACCGGCCGCTTTGCCCCATTCGCTCAGCGGAGCGGCCACGCGATGTTAGCCGAACCGGCCGACCCTGGCCCGTCGTTGTGAGTTTGCTGGTGCGGGGACACGGTCGTTGTGAGTTTGCTGGGCCTGCAACCTGGCTACCTCCACGCGCTCAAGGGTTCAGTCGCCAGCATCTGTGTCGTAAACGCGGAAGAAAACTCGCGGAAACGCGGAAAATAATCGTCGGAATCACGGAACAGCACAGGTAGATTGGCGGTATGCGTGAGACCCTGAGCGGCCTAGCAAAGCGTCGGCTTACGGACATCGTGACTTCGCGGCTCGCCGAGGAGCCGGTCGTAGCCCTGAACGGACCTCGGACCGTCGGCAAGAGCACCTTGCTGGACGAACTGGCGGGACATCTTGGACAACGAGTGCTCGACTGCGATGACCCGGCCACCAGAGCGGCGGTGCGCGCCGATCCCGGCCGATTCGTTGCGTCCGAGCAGACAGTGCTGATCGATGAATATCAGCACGTTCCTGAACTGCTCGACGCCATCAAGGCCCAGCTCAATCGCGATCTTCGACCTGGCCGGTATCTGCTCGCTGGATCGACTAGTTACGCGACGCTGCCGCAGGCCGCGCAGTCCCTCACCGGTCGTGTTGACATAATCCCGGTTCTCCCACTGTCTCAGGGAGAGATCGACGACGTGCGCGAGACGCTTATCGCAGGGCTTCTGGCTGGCCGCCAACTCGAAGTGACATCCGGTCGGCTGTCCGCGACTCGCGACGAATACGCCGCCCGGGCGACGTCCGGCGGGATGCCTGTGGCCATTCGCCGTCCACCTGGGCCAAGCCGCTCCCGATGGTTCGCCAACTACGTCAACTTGGTTATCGACAGGGATGTCCTCGACATCTCGCGCGTCCGGCAGCGCGAGATGCTCCCCCGGCTGCTCAGCCACTTGGCCGCGCGATCGGGCCAGATCCTCAATGTTGCCGCGATCAGCGGAACGGTCGGAATGGAGAAGTCCACCGCTGAGAACTACATCAAGCTGCTGGAGGCTGTTTTTCTCGTCCATCGGCTGCCGGCCTGGGGTACCACGCTCGGATCTCGGGTCACCAGGCACCCGAAGATCCACCTTGTTGATTCCGGGGTGATGGCATCGCTGCTCAACCTCAGTCCCGAAAAGATCGCTCAGGCCGCACCGGCCACGCTCAGTGAATACGGCCATCTACTCGAGACCTTTGCCGTTGGCGAGATCCTGAAGCAAGTGAGCTGGTCTGACGCACCCGTGACCGCCGGTCACTTTCGCACGGACACAGGCGCCGAAGTCGATCTCATACTCGAGCGTGACGACGGTCAGGTGATCGCGTTCGAGATCAAGGCAGGCTCCCGCATCAGCAGTGATGACCTGCGCGGTCTGCGTCAACTCAAGGAGCGTCTCGGGGAGCGGCTGGATACTGCGGTCATGTTTTACACCGGTGAGCACGGCTACGTCCAGGAGGGCTGGATTACGATTCTGCCGCTCGACCGGCTCTGGGCGAGCTGAGATCCTCGATCCGACCCAGCGGTTAGCTCTGCGATGACCAGCGTCGGAGCGTGTCGATCCGGGCGCTGATCTGGGTCGCGGTGGCTTGCGGAACTGACGGGCCGCCGCAGGTCTTGCGGAGCTCGGCGTGGATCACGCCGTGCGGCTGCCCGGTACGGTGATGCCAGGCGGAGACGAGTCCGTTGAGTTCCTTGCGCAGTACGGTCAGGGTCTGGCCAGCAGTCGCCCGGGGTAGCCGGGCCGACGGCTCGGCGGCCTGATCCGCCATCGCGCCGGTCAGCTGGTCGGTGCGCTGCTTGCGCACCTGATCGGCGTGCCGCTGCCGCAGCAACTGGGCGACCTGTTCGGGTTCGAGCAGGCCAGGCAGGCCGATGAAGTCCTCGTCCTCCGGCGAGGCGCCGAACTCACCGCCGTCGTAGAGCACCCGGTCGAAATGCGCGGTCGCCCCCAGCGCCATAAAGGGAGTCTCGTCGCCATCGGGGTGGTCACGTTGCTGCTGGGCCCGGGCAAGGGCCAGTTCCTCGTCCTGCTCCCCCGACGGCGCCTTCAGGATGTGATCGCGCTCGGCCTCGAGTTCGGCGGCGTAGCGGAGCAGGACGGGCACCGAAGGCAGGAAGACCGAGGCCGTCTCGCCGCGCCGCCTCGCCCGGACGAACCGGCCCACGGCCTGAGCGAAGAACATCGCCGTGCCGACCGTCGTCGCGTACACCCCGACCGCCAGCCGGGGAATGTCCACCCCTTCGGAAACCATGCGGACGGCAACGAGCCACCGGTCGTCCGAGGCGCCGAACGCGCCGATCTTCTTGCTCGCCGCCGGGTCGTCTGAGAGCACGACGACCGCGCGCTGGCCCGTCGCCTTCTTGAGCAGGGCCGCATAGGCGCGGGCATCTTCGTGGTCGGTCGCGATGACCAGGCCGGCCGCGTCGGGCATGCCCTTGCGGATCTCCGACAGCCGCCGGTCGGCGGCTTCGATCACCCTGGCCACCCACTCGCCGCGCGGATCGAGCGCCGTCCGCAGAGCCTGGGCCGCCAAGTCGGAGGTCAAGGGCTCGCCGAGCGTCGCGGCCAGCTCGTCGCCGGCTCGCGTCTGCCATCTCATCTGACCGGAATAGGCGAGGAAAATAACCGGGCGCACGACCCCATCGCTGAGTGCCGGACCGTAGCCGTAGGAGTAGTCGGCCGAGCTGCGCCTGCTTCCGTCGGGCTCGACCTGGTAGGTCACGAAGGGGATCGGGTTGGTGTCGCTGCGAAAGGGAGTCCCGGTCATCGCCAGCCTTTTCTTGGCTGGCTCGAAGGCTTCCCTGGCCGCCTCGCCCCACGACAGCGAATCACCCGCATGGTGGATCTCGTCGAAGATCACCAGCGTCGGCCGCCCTTCGGTGCGCTGCCGGTGCAGCGCCGGATGGGCGGCGACCTGGGCGTAGGTCACGACGACGCCGGTGTAGTCGGCGCTGGCCCTGCCCTGCGCGTTGCGGTAAGCGGGGTCGAGCGCTATCCCCATCCGGGCGGCCGCCTGAGCCCACTGGTACTTGAGGTGCTCGGTGGGTGTCACCACGCACAGGGCCAGGATCTGCCGCCTGGCGAGCAGTTCGGCCGCGATGGTGAGCGCCCAGACCGTCTTGCCGGCACCTGGCGTGGCGGACAGCAGGAAGTCGCGCTGCGAGCCGCGGAAGTAGGCTGCGCACGCCTCCTTCTGCCATCCCCGCAAGCCGTGGAGCAGGTCCGGTCGCACTGGCGGCTGCGGGCTCGGCTGCTCTGGCCGACCCTGGGCCGGGATCACGATCGGGCCGACGACAGGCTCCAGGGCACGGTTGCTCACGAGCGCAAGAGGCTACCAGCGCGCCCCGACAGCCCGGGCCGTGCGGCGCGCGCGACCGGGCGATTCTCGCAATTCGCACGCCATCTTCAGGCCGGCGCCGGGCCGAACAGCAGCATGTCCCTGCCTACTGCTGTTCCAGCGCGGAGTTCAACAGCACCATGGTCCTACATACCGCTATCAGGACGACAGCAAGTAGCACCATGCTGTTGTCAGTTCCGGACCAGCTAGGGGCAGCGGCTGACCACCCTGGCGCTCATCGACACGAGTGCGGACACGTGCAGCAGCACCCGGACCCCGCCGCCTGCCGATGGCACGCAGCCGGAATCCGGCCCGCCGGTGAGCTCCTGAACGAGCGAAGGTATCGAGCCGGCAGCCGCGCCGTGATCGGCATCACCCACGCTAAAATTGCGCGCCGTCCCGGGGCGAAAGCGCAGAGCCGTTCGGGTTCGTCGGGTCTCACGAGTCGTTCCTTTCCGCAGCGATCGGTCATCACTATCTAGATGGCCGGAGGCAGCAGTTTCGTTGCAACTGCCGACGCCTCTTCGCGCGAAGACCCAGGCTCGCTCTCTCTAGGCTCCCCGACCGCCCGCTGTCTGGAGCCAGTCCCGGTAGCGGGTAGGTGCCAGGTGTGCCTCTGGTCCTGCGGTAAGCACGTCGCCTGCGACGCCGGAGAACATACCTGCACCGTCGTCGGTGACCACGGTGCGGTTGTCGTGGTGGATGGCAAGCGTGACGCGGCCGAGTTCGTCGAGCGGGTAGACCTCGGGCCCGGCGACGTTCCAGATGCTGTTGAGCGGGGCGCCGGTCGCGACCTGCACGACCGCGTCGACGACGTCAGCGGCGGCCATCGGCTGGAGGCGGGTGGCCGGGAGACGAACGGTGCTGTCGTCGGAGGTCCACGACATCACGGCATCGACGAACTCGAAGAACTGGGTAGCCCGGACGATCGAATAGGGCGTGGGTCCCTGGCGGAGCAGATCTTCCTGAAGGGCCTTGGCTCGGTAGTAGTCCAGGCTCGGCACCTGGTCCGCGCCGACGATGGAGAGCACCACCTGGTGCCGGACTCCGGCCCGCTCACCGGCGGCGAGCACGTTGCTCATGAAGGTACGGAAGAAATCCAGCGACGCCGCGTCGAAGGTGGGCGAGTTCGCGACGTTGACCACGACGTCGGCGCCCTCCAGCGCCTGGTCGAGACCGTCCCCGGAGATGACGTCGACACCAGTGCTCGGCGCCGCCGGGACGACGTCGTGGCCGGCCGCCCTGAGCTTCCTGACCACTTGCGAGCCGACAAGTCCGGTGCCGCCAATGACTGCGAGCTTCATAGCTATCCCCCTCTCACCACACGATCACCATCAGGCGCGCGAGTCAAACCGGTAGTCTCGCGGCCATGAAGCTCCACGTCGGGTGTGCGATGTGGAGCTACGGACCCTGGCAGGGGCGCTTCCTGCCGCCATCGCTGGCGCCGCGTGAACGCCTGCGCGCCTACGCGACCTGGTGCAATGCGGTCGAGGGCAACACGACCTTCTACGCGACGCCGGCCCCTGACACGGTGCGGTCGTGGGCCGAGCAGACCAGCCCTGACTTTCGGCTGGTACTCAAGCTGCCCAGGCCGATCACCCACGAGCGCTACCTGACTGGCTGCGGCGATGTGCTCGGGGCTTTCCTATCGGCGATCGAGCCGCTCGGGGAGCGGATCCACACGCTCTGGATCCAGCTGCCGCCGTCGTTCAGCCCGGCCGATCTCGGCGCCCTGGCCGGTTTCCTCCGGCAGGTACCGCAGGGCTACCGGTACGGCGTCGAGGTGCGGCACCGCGCGTTCTTCGACGAGCCGCGGTCGGCGCAGCAACTGGAGCGGGTGCTCGGCTCGGCCGGCGCCGAGTGGGTGCCGTTCGATACCACCGTGCTGTTCACCGGCGCTCCGGTGAGTGCGGCCGAACGCGAGGCGTGGACGAAGAAGCCGCGCTTGCCCCGGCGAGCCCGGGCGCTCACGTCCGATCCGGTCGTCCGGTACCTAGGCCGCGACGACGTGGCGCGGACCGTCGCCGGGTGGCAGGACTGGGCCGACGTCGTGGCCGGCTGGCTGGGCGAGGGGCGGTCGCCGACCGTGTTCATCCACACGCCAGACAACGTCGACGCGCTGGACCTGGCCCGCCGGTTCCACGACGACGTGCGCGCGAGGCTGCCCGAGGTCGACCCGCTCCCGGATCCGATGCCCGCCGGGCCGCCGACTCTCTTCTGACTCAGCACTCCCGGGAGCCCGCAGCCGGTCCCCGCCCTCGCCCGGACGGAGGTTCCGCCCGGGCGCGAGCACGGCAGCGGCGGCTAGTCGCCCGCTACTTCACCTGGCGCCGGTGGCCGGGCTCCTGGCGCGGCACAGTCTGCTGGGCGCCGGGGATGCTCGGCAGCTGGAACTGCGAGACCTCGAACTGAGCCAGGTTGAACTGGCCGGTCGTGTCCGGCAGCACCGGGGCATCGCTGGCGTCGTTGAACCGGAACGCACCGGTGAGGTCGCCCACGGTCTCCCGCCGCCAGTCGCTGATGTTCGTCTCCACCACGCCGGTCAGCTGCTCGAGGAATCGCAGCTGCGACGTGTGGTCGGAAGTCTCCGAGAACACGTAGCCGCCGACTGTCCACGGCGACACGATGATGCACGGTACCCGGAAGCCCAGCCCGATCGGCAGGCCGCCGCCGTCGACCCCGGTGTTGGACATCTTGAACACGAACTCGTTCTCCGTGCCGGCCGGCGGCGTGGGCGGCACCACATGGTCGAACATGCCGTCGTTCTCGTCGTAGGACAAGATGAACACGGTCTTCGCCCACACCTCGGGGTTGGCTGCGATCGCGTCGATCTTGCCGGCCACGAAGGTCGCTCCGGCGGCGGGCAGGGCGGCCGGATGCTCGTCGAAACCGGAGGGCGGCAGAATCCAGCTCACGGCGGGCAGCTGGTCGTTCATCGCGTCGTACTCGAACTGCCCAAGCGGCTGGGTAGCGACTCCGTTGTCGAACAGCGGGTCGCCCGGCTGGGCGCTGCCGAACTGAGTCCACTTGCTGATCGCCGACGCGCCGGTGAGGCTGCCTGGCTGACGGTAGATCTTCCAGCTGATGCCCGGCCGCCTGCAGCCGCTCCATGTAAGTGGTCCAGCTGAACTGGTTCGCCGGGCCGCTGGTGGTCAGCGACGGGCCGCCGGCCAGGCCATCGGGGTCGATGGTGCCCGACATCCACATGTGCCGGTTCGGCGCAGTCGGGCCGAGCACCGAGCAGTGGTAGCCGTCCAGGATGGTGAACGCCTCAGCCAGCGCGTACTGGAACGGTAGGTCGTCGCGGGTGAAGTACCCCATCGTGTACTGCCCGTCGGTCGCCCCGTCGGAGGCCATATGAGCGGGCACCCAGTTGTCCATGGCACCGCCGTTCCACGCCTGGTGCTGCACGTCCCACTCGTGACTCATCGACGGGATCGCCTGCGCGGCGGTGATCTTCGAGTTGAGCCGATAGGGCAGCAGGAAGCCGTCGGGGTTGGACGGGTTCGGCTGGAAGAAGACCGGCTTGCCGTTCGAGATCCGCATGGCCCTGGGGTCGCTGAAGCCGCGCACGCCCGAGAGCGTCCCGTAGTAGTGGTCGAAGCTGCGGTTCTCCTGCATCAGCATGACGACGTGCTTGATGTCGCCGAACTTGCCGTTGCCTGGCCTGCCCGCGGCCAGCGCGGTACGGACATTAGGCGGCAGCGCCAGCGACGCGGCGGCCATCCCGGCGACGGCGGCGCCAGAGCCGATCAGCCGTCGCCGGCTGAACGCCTTTCGACGTCGTGGAAGGGTCGGAGTTGGAAGGGCCGGGGGTGTCGTTCATCAGCCATCCTCGCAATGACTTGTCATGCGACGGTCAGGGACCACGCCACCATCGCGAGTCAGATTGACCGGCCGTTACTTCGCGAATGACTACGAAACGAACATCCCCTTAAGCCTGCCGCCGCCCAAGCTGAGCTAGCCCGCCGGCCCGGATCGTCCGGAAAGAAATCCACGAGTGAAGCCGGACCCTGCCTCACCCCGTCATTGTGAGTCTGCTGGGGCTGAGACACGGTCATTGTGAGTCTGCTGGGGCCGCCCCCCGGGCCGGAGCCCTGCCTCACCCCGTCATTGTGAGTCTGCTGGGGCTGGGGCACGGTCGTTGTGAGTCTGCTGGGGCTGGTCGCGAGGGGCGCGAGCGTCCGAGGGGTCGGGCAGTTTCGGTGGCTGGTCCCTCGGCGGTGCGAAGGTTTCCGACAGTGACCGATCGCTTGGAGATTTAGGTAGAATTATCGGTATTGTCGTATCGAACGGGACACTGAGCGCAGTCGACCTGGGATGGATATCACCACCTCGCACCTGCTCATCGGACTTCGCGAGAGCATGCAGCTCGGCCTGGTCGCCAGCATTCTGCTGGCCGCCGGGCGGCAGGCCGCGCGCGCCGTAAGGTCCCGCGATGCCGAGGGCCAGCCCGACCGCCCCGAGCCCGCAAGGCCCGCAAGGCTCGCAGTTCCCGCACGGCCCGCACCTGGGGATCCCCGGTGTCGTCCAGACAGCACCAGGGATCCCCAGGTGCGGGAGCCAAGCGCGAGGCGGGCGCGGGAGGGGGTGGCGCGGGAGAGGGCGACGCGGGAGGGACGGGCGCGGGAGGGGGCGGGGCGGGCGCGGGAGGGGCGGATGCCGGCGGCTCGGACGCTGGCGGTCTCGGACTGGCTGGGCGTACTGGCGGCCGTTCTCGTGTCGGGTTGCGCTGCTGCTGTACTTGCCCGCTCGGCGGGCCAGCCGCCCAGCCGCGCGGGGCAGATTGCGGGCGGTCTGCTGAGTGTGCTTGCTGCGACGCTCGTGACGACAGTGCTCTTCCGGCTGCGGCGGGCCGCAGGCGGGTTTACGATCCGGGTCCATCGAGCCGCGCTCGCGCTGATCGTGGTCGTGGCCGGGATGCTTGCCTCCGGGCTAGGCGGGCTGCAAGAGGCCGGCCTGCTAGCGGGGCAGCGCTGGGTGGCGGCCGATCTGACCGCGCAGGTGCCGCCCGGGTCCTGGTGGGGCTCGCTGGTCACGGGGGTGACCGGCCTGACGCCGAGGCTGACGGTGCTGCAGGTCGTTGCCTGGCTGGCCTATGTCGCCCTGGTCAGCTCGGCGTTCGTCAGGGCCGGCCGGGTGACCGGGTCGTCGGCCGCTGCAGCATCCGCCACCACCACGGCCGCCGCCACCACGGCAGCCACCGCCACGGCGGCCGGGCCCGTTGCGGTGCTGGTCATCGTGCTGGGCGTGGTTGGCGGGCTGGTGGTGGCTGCGCTGCCGGTCTCGGACTCGGCTGCTAGCACGACGGTCACCGTCACCCGCACCGAATGTGCGCCGGGCTGGGAATCGGCGACGGCGGGAACGCAGCGGTTCAGGGTGGACAACCAGTCGGGAATGCCCGGTGAGATCAACCTGGACGACTCGGCCGGCAACATCGTCGGCGAGATCGAGTCGATCGGCCCCGGGACGAGCGCGCAGCTCACCGCCACCCTGCGCGGCGGCACCTATGTGTTCAGGTGCTTCATGGGCGCCCAGCCGACCACGGCCTCGAGCCCGGTCCGGGTCCTCGCGCACGGCAGGCAATTTGCTGGCGGCCCGGTTGCGGTCAAGCCCGTCACGCTGGTCCAGCTCGAAGGCCCGAACAAGCGCTACGAAGCCTACGCGGCCCGGCAGCTCGCCGCCCTGGCCGCAGCGGTCACCAGGATCCAAGGCGATCTGAGCCGGGGTGACCTTGCCGTTGCCAAGGCGGACTGGCTGCCGGCCCAGCTGGACTGGGAACGCGTCGGCGCCTCCTACGACAGCTTCGGCGACCTGGGCCTCGCCGTCGACGGGCTCCCGGACGGGGTGCACGACAAGAACTTCACCGGGCTGCACCGGCTGGAAGACGGCCTCTGGCACGGTCAGAGCGCGGCCGCGCTGCTCCCGGTCGCAGCAGCACTGGCCACCAATGTCGCCGCCGTGCGGCAGCACCTGACGTCGGCCGACCTCGCCGGTGACCCGTCGAACCTGCCGCTGCGCGCGCACGAGATCCTCGAGGACGCGCTGCGCGACCATCTTTCCGGGATCGACGACGAGGGCGGTGGCGCGGCGTTCGCGCAGACGTACGCCGACCTGCAGGTCACCCGGGCCGTGCTCGGCTACCTGGCCCCGCTCGTCAACGTACGTCAGCCGGGGTTGCCGGCGATCGTCGATGGCGAGTTCGACCTTGTGCGGCGAGCGCTGCTGGCAACCAAGAGGAACGGCCGCTGGGAACCGCTGACCGCCGTCCCGCTCAAGGCTCGCCAGCAGGTAGACGCGTCCATCGGGGCGGCGCTTGAGACCCTGGCCGCCGTCCCCGACCTTCTGGAAATCCCGCCGAGCCGGTAAGGAACCTTTCCAACTCTGTCCGGATCTTCTTCTGTTAAGGAGCGCAGCCACCGATGAGCGTCAGCCGGCGCCACTTCCTGACCGGTACCGCGTCCGGCGCGGCCGCGACCGCGCTGGCTGGCGGCGTGCTGATCGGCGGCGCGCAGGCCGACGGCCAGACGGCCAAGAGCGCCGGGCCGGCGACGCGACTGGCCTATCCTTTCCATGGCCCGCACCAGGCCGGGGTGCTGACGCCCGGGCCGGCGGACAAGCAGTCCTTCGCGTGCGTCGCCGCGTTCGACACCACCACCGCGAACAAGCCTGAACTGGCGCTGCTCCTGTACTACCTGACCGAGCGGGCGTTCTTCCTCACGGCCGGCGGTACCCCGCCCGATCTGGGGGTCGGGCAGCCGCCCTCCGACAGCGACGTCCTGGGGCCGGCGGTGCCGGCGGACGGCCTGACCATCACGCTGTCGGCAGGGGCGAGCCTGTTCGACGACCGGTACGGCCTCGGCGATCGCAGGCCCCGGCGGCTGACGCCGATGCCGCCGTTCCCGAACGACGCACTTGAGCAGGCCTGGCTGCACGGTGACCTGCTGCTTCAGCTGTGCGCCAACCACCCGGACACGGTCCACCACGCCGTCCGCGACCTCACCAGGCACACCCGTGGCGGCATGCAGCTGCGCTGGAAGATCGAGGGTTACAACTCCCCGCCGCGACCCTCGGGAACCTCGCGCAACCTGCTGGGGTTCAAGGACGGGACCGCCAACCCCGGCGGCGCGCTGGCGAGCGACCTCGTCTGGGTGGACGATCCGGCCGAGCCGGCGTGGACGCGCGGCGGGTCCTACCAGGTCGTACGGCTGATCCGGATGCTCGTCGAGTTCTGGGACCGGGTCTCCATCAACGAGCAGGAGAACATGTTCGGCCGACGCCGCGACAGCGGCGCACCGCTGGACGGCAACCGCGAGTTCGACTCCCCGGACTACGCCGCCGATCCGCACGGTTACGTCATCCCGCTGGACTCCCACATCCGGCTGGCCAATCCCCGGACCCGGGCGACCGCCAGCCAGCGGCTTGTCCGCCGTTCCTACAACTACGACCTCGGCGTGGACGAGAACGGCGGGTTGCAGGCCGGGCACATCTTCATCGCCTATCAGCAGGACGTGGCGCGGCAGTTCGAGACCGTGCAGAAACGGCTGGTCGACGAGCCGCTGGTCGACTACGTCCAGCCGTTCGGCGGCGGGTACTTCTTCGCGCTGCCCGGCGTGCGGGACGCGGGCGACTGGTACGCGCGGGGACTGCTCTCGTGAGCGCGGGCTGACCGGTCAGCTCGGCTGCTGCGAACCGGGAACGACCAGCCCCGACTCGTAGGCCACGATCACGGCCTGCGTCCGGTCGCGCAGTCCGAGCTTGCGGAGCACCCGGCTGACGTGGGTCTTGACCGTTTCCTCGGTCACCACCAGCCGCGCCGCGAGTTGCTGATTCGACAGGCCAGCCGCGACCAGGACGAGGACCTCGCTCTCGCGGGCGGTCAGCGTCGCCAGCGCAGGGTAGGCGCGGGCGGCGCAGGGCGGCGCCGGGGTCAGCCGGGCGAACTCCCCGATCAGGCGTCTGGTCACGGCGGGCGCCAGCAGCGCGTCGCCCCCCGCTACCACCCGCACGGCGTCGAACAGGCGTTCCGCCGTGACGTCCTTGAGCAGGAAACCGCTGGCACCGGCGCGGAGCGCGTCGAACACGTAGTCGTCCAGGTCGAACGTGGTCAAGATGAGCACGCGCGGACCGTCCGGCGGCCCGGCCGACAGCTGCCGGGTGGCCTGGATCCCGTCCAGGCCCGGCATCCGGACGTCCATCAGCAGGACGTGCGGCTGGAGTTCCCGGCCGAGCCTGACCGCCTCGGCGCCATCCGCAGCCGTGCCGACGACGGTGAAGTCCGGCTGGGTGTCGAGCAGCGCGGCGAAGCCGGCCCGGACGACCTGCTGGTCATCGGCGACCACAATCCGCACCAGCGCCGCCATCAGGCCACTGCCTCATCGACCTGGACCGGCAGACTAACTTCGACGAGGAAACCACCGCCCGGCGCGGTTCGGGTCCGCAACGACCCGCCGACGGCGGCGGCCCGCTCTCGCATGCCTTGCAGCCCGTGCCCGCCGCTCCCCTCGCTGCCGGGTCCCGGGCCGTTGTCCCTGATCCGCACGGACAGCCAGGCTGGCTCGTAGCGCAGTTCCACGTCGACGGCTGCGCCTGGCGCGTGCCGGCGGGCGTTCGTCAGCGCTTCCTGGACGATCCGGTAGGCGGCCAGCTCGACACCTGGGTCCAGCGTCGTGAGCCAGCCGCTGATGATCAGCCTGGTTCCGGCGCCAGAGGCGTCCCTGGCCCCGTCCAGCAGCGCGTTGAGCTGGCTGAGGCCGGGCTGCGGGTCGCGCCGGGCAGGCTCGTCGCGGGTGTCCTCGCGCAGCACGCCGAGCAGCCGGCGCATCTCGGTCAGTGCCGACCGCGCGGTGTCGCCGATCGCGGACAGCCGCTGCGCGCCCGCCGCCGGCATGCCGGGCGTCGTCAGCCTGGCGGTCTCGGCCTGCACCGCGATCATCGAGATGTGGTGGGCGACGACGTCGTGCAGCTCGCGGGAGATGCGCGCCCGCTCACCCCGGGCGGTGTGCTCGATCAGGGAGCCGGACATCGCTGCGCGCTCGGCGCTCCCGGCCGCCTCGTCGTGGCCAGCGCGGCGGGCGTACCCAGACCAGGCCGCGAGTGGCAGGCCGGCCGCGATCAGGACGGCTACGTCCCGGCCGCCGGCGTCGGCGAGCGCGCGAGCGAGGAAGACGACGGCTATCCCGGCGGCCAGCGGCTGCGCGCGTCCGTAGCCGAGCCGCCAGACTGCGACGAGCAGCGCCGCGCAGCCTGCCGCTGTGTAAGAACCTGGGAGTTCAGCCGCTACGAGCGCCGCGCTCGCCAGGACCACCGCGCTGACCTTTGGCTGCGCCCATAGCAGCCCCAGCGGAACGGTCGTGGCCACGGCCATGAGCAGCAGCACGACCGGGGCGCCCGCGATACCTTCGAGGCCCGGCTGCCTTTGCACAAGGGCCTGAATCGTGGCCAGGAACCCCAGCGCCAGGCCAGCCAGGACCGGTGCGTGCGGGATCTGCGCCACCCGCCTGATCGCGTCCTCCCAGCGCCGGCCGAGGAGTCGGCTCGGTTCCATGGCTCCATTCTCGCCGGTTCGCGGTGAGCGCGCGTCCCCAAGGAGTGACGAGCGCCCGGACCGCTCGTCCCTCTCGGGAGTGACGCCGGAGCCTGGAATCACCCGGATGATAAGGCTGAAGACGGCTCTGGCTGGGGACGCGGCCAGGCGCCGGTGATTCCTAGTCTTGGCGACATGAAAACCACCATTGAGGTCACCAATCTGCGGAAGCGATTCGGTCCGGCCGTCGCGGTCGACGGGCTGACCTTCCGGGTGCTGCCAGGCGAGGTCACCGGTTTCGTGGGACCGAATGGCGCCGGCAAATCCACCACCATGCGGATCATCTTGGGCCTGGACGCCGCGGACGAGGGAACCGCCCTGGTAGGCGGCAGACCGTATGCCAGCCTGCGGCACCCGCTGAGTCACCTCGGGGCGCTGCTGGACGCCGATGCGCTCCAGCCGGCCCGCAGGGCGCGTCATCATCTGCTCTGGCTCGCTCATTCCCAGGGCCTTGGCACTCGCCGGGTCGACGAGGTCATCGAGCTGGCCGGCCTGACCAGCGCGGCGCGGCGCAAGGCCGGTGGCTATTCGCTCGGCATGCGGCAGCGGCTCGGGATCGCGGCCGCGCTGCTGGCCGACCCGCCGATGCTGATGTTCGACGAGCCGTTCAACGGCCTTGATCCCGAGGGCATCGTGTGGATGCGGGGACTGCTGCGCTCGCTGGCCGGGCAAGGCCGGGCCGTCCTGGTCTCCAGTCACCTGATGAGCGAGCTACAGGGCAACGCCGATCACCTGCTCGTCATCGGCCGAGGCCGGCTGCTGGCTGACACCAGCGTTGCCGAACTGCTGGCCGCCGCCGCGAAAGACCGGGTCATGCTGCGCACGACCGCACGAAGCGAGGCGACGACCGTGCTCACCAGGGCTGGGGGCACGGTCACCGTGTCGGGCAGCGACGAGCTGTCGGTGTCGGAGCTAAGCGCCGACCAGATCGCCTCGCTGCTCGGCGGCGAGGGCGTGCCGTTCTCTGGCCTCGCCGCCCACCAGGCCACGCTGGAAGAGGCCTACATGGAGCTGACGAGGAACGCCGTGGAGTTCCGTGGCCAGACCGGGGTGCCCGCGCAGTCGGTCGGGACGGAGCCGGGACAATGAGCACAGCCATCAGCCCGTACCAGTCGTCCCAGACCCCTGGCCGGGACGGCTTCCCGCAGCTGCTGCTAGCGGAATGGACCAAGTTCCGCACCGTGCGCGGCTGGGTCGTCGCGATCTTCGCGGTCGCGGCCCTGACCGCGCTGGTGCCGATCTGGCTGTCAAGCACGGCCACCAGCAACGACCCGGTGACATGTCATCGCCATGGCTGCCAGGTAGAGGGTCAGCAGGTGGCCGTAGGGCCGGCTGGCCGGGTCGTCACGGACAGCTTCTACTTCGTGCACCAGCCGATCGCGACCACCGGCACGATCACCGCGCACGTGACTGAGCCGGTCGGCGTCGCGCCGTTCCCCCGGGTTCCTCAGGGCTTTGCCCGCCCGCCAAGGACCGAGCCGTGGGCCAAGGCCGGCCTGATCATCAAGGCCAGCACGAAGCCGGGGGCTGCCTACGCGGCGGTCATGCTCTCGGCCGGGCACGGCGTCCGGATGCAGTACGACTTCACCGGCGACATCGCCGGAATGCCGGCCAGCGGGGCCAGCGGGGCCAGCTGGCTGAGGCTGACCAGGAGCGGGAATCTGATCACCGGGTACCAGTCGGCCGACGGACGCTCCTGGACCGAGATCGGCGCCATGAAGGTGCCGGGGCTGCCGGCATCCGCGCAGGCGGGACTTTTCGTGACCGCACCACCGCTCCAGGAAGCCACGGGCACAGGTGACATGACGATCATGACGCCTACGCAGGCGTCGGCCGTCTTCACCGGCGTGGCCATGCGGGGCGGGGCGAGCGGCCAGGTCTGGCGGGGAACCAGCGTCGGGACGCCGCTGCCCCCCGGCCCAGGCGGGGTCGGCGTCCCGGGCGGTCCGCCCCGCCGGGTGGCGCCTGGCAAGCCCCGTCAGGGTGGTCAGGCCGGGAGCATGGTTCAGCACGGTGGTCGCTACACGGTCACCGGGAGTGGCGACATCGCGCCGTTCCAGCCCATCGTCGACCCGATGCACATCGTCTTCATCGCGACGCTTTTCGGCCTGCTCGCCGCCATCGGCCTCGGTGCCGTGTTCATGACCGCCGAGTACCGGCGATCGATGATCCGCACCACCGTGACCGCCAGTCCGCGCCGGACGCGGATCCTGATCGCCAAAGGCATCGTCGTCGGAACCGTGACGTTCGGGGCCGCCCTGATCGGCGCCGCGATCGCGTACCCGGTCGCCGAGCACAATCTGCTCGCGAACGGCTGGACGGCGAAGGTCTGGCCGGACTTTGCGCTGACGAGCAGCACTGGCCTCCAGGTAGTGCTTGGCACCGCCGCGATCGCCGGAGCCGCGGCGGTACTCGGCCTGGCCGCCGGCGCTATCTTCCGGCGCAGCGCGGGTGCGGTCACGGCGGTGATCGGCGTGATCGTCGTGCCGCTCGTGCTGGCGGTCGTGGTACCGCTGACCCCGGCGACCTGGCTGACCCGCCTGACCCCGGCGGCGGCGTTCAGCCTGCAGGCGACCGTGCCGAGATACGCACAGCTCAGCAACGTCTGCGCGCCCTACCACGGTTGCCTGCCGCTGTCCCCGTGGCAGGGCTACCTGGTGCTCTGCGGGTGGGCCGCCATTGCCCTCGCCGGAGCGATGTACCTGCTGCGCCGGAGGGACGTGTGAGAGCGGCTCTGCACGCTGAGTGGACGAAGCTGCGTACCGTCGGCAGCACTGGATGGCTGCTGTTCACGCTGGTCGTCATGACGTTCCTGGTCAGCGCGATCGTCACCGACGTCGAAAAGTGCCCGGCCACGTGCGCCATCGATCCGGCCAGGCTGAGCCTGACCGGAGTGCTGCTTGGCCAGGCCGCTGCGGCCGCGCTGGCCGTGGTGTTCGTAACCAGCGAGTACGGCTCCGGCATGATCCGCACCACGCTGACCGCGATGCCGAGGCGCTGGGTCGTGGTCGCGGCCAAGGCCGCCGTCCTGTCGGTGGTGATCGCTGCCGCCGGGGTCGTGGCGGTGACCGGCTCGGTGCTGGCCGGGCGGGTGTTCCTGCCTGGCAACGGCTACACCGTGGCCCATGGCTATCCGCCGCTATCCCTGCTGGACGGCCCGGTGCTGCGAGCGGCGGCCGGGTCGGTGCTGTACCTGGTGCTCATCGGCTTGATCGGGCTCGGCGCGGGACTAGCGCTGCGCAGTGCCGCCAGCGCAACCACGGTCGTGCTCTCGGTGCTCTACGTCGTCACCTATCTCGGTCAGCTGACGCTGAGCGCGACCTGGCAGCAGCGGATCGAGCGGTGGACCCCGATGGACGCGGGCCTGGCGATCCAGGCCACCAGGCACCTGTCCGGCCAGGCCATCAGGCCGTGGTCCGGGCTTGGGGTCTGCGCGCTCTGGGCGGTCGCCGCCCTGCTGATCGGCTGCCTGGCACTGCGCCAGCGCGACGCCTGACCGATCCGGCCCGAGACCGGTAGCCTGAGCCAATGTCTAGGACACCCGGCCGGTTCGGCGGCAAGGTCGCGATCGTGACCGGTGCGGCTCGCGGGATCGGCGAGGCCTACGCCCGGGCGCTGGCCGGCGAGGGTGCTTCCGTGGTCATCGCTGATCTCAACGCCGAGGGCGGAGCCAAGGTGGTCGCCGCGATCGAGGCCGAAGGCGGTCGGGCGGTGTTCGCCCGCACCGACGTGTCGGACCCCGAGTCGGCCCGAGCCATGGCCGCGCTCGCGGCCGACCGCTTCGGCGGGATCGACTACCTGGTCAACAACGCGGCCATCTACGGTGACATGCAATTCGACACCCTGCTCGCGGTCGACTGGGACTACTACAAGTCGTTCATGGGCGTGAATCTGGACGGCGCGCTCGCCTGCACGAGGGCGTGTTACCAGCACCTGGGGGACCGAGGGGGCGGCGCGATCGTCAACCAGTCCTCGGTCGCCGCCTGGCATTACGCGAGCTTCTACGGCCTGGCCAAGTCCGGTATCAACGGGCTGACCCAGCAACTCGCCCACGAACTCGGATATCTGAACATCAGGGTGAACGCCATCGCGCCCGGGCCGACCGACACCGAAGGCACCCGCATGTTCGTCGGGGACGGCGCGAGCGACCTGGTGAAGTCGGCGGCACTGCAGCGTCTCGGCCAGCCGTCCGACATGGTCGGCGCCTGCCTGTTCCTGCTGTCGGACGAGGCGAGCTGGATCACCGGGCAGGTGCTCAACGTCGACGGCGGCCTGGTCTTCCGCCCGTAGTCCTCGACCCGAGTCCAGGAGTATTGCTGAACGTATATACGTGGCTGTACATTGTTGTATATGAAGACGATGATCGACCTGAACGACGAAGCGCTCGGCCTGGCCGCGAAGGAGTCGGTACGACCACCAAGAAAGATACCGTCAACGCCGCGCTTGAGTTCGTCGCGAGCCGGCGTCGCCGGATCGAGCAGTTGCTCGATGACCCGTACGCTCTCGGCGTCGGCCCGGATATCGGCGACGCGGAGATCATGCGAGCAGCGCGGCGGTGACCTTCCCGACCCATCCCGGGCAGGTCTACCTGATCGACACTTCGGCTCACGCCAGGAGCCAGCATGAGCTGATCCGCAACGTCATCGCCGGGCTGATCGCCGACCGTGCGGCCGCTACCTGCGTTACCGTCGACCTGGAGGCGGGCTATTCGGGCCGCGACCTGCGCGACGTGCGGACGATCGCGGAGCGCCGCAAGGAACTCTACGTCGTCCTGCCGATCAGCGAGGTCATCGCCGACAGGGCGCGCGAAGTGCAGGTCCGCATGGCCGCCCGGGGGCATCACCGCGCAGCTGGCGTCATTGACTTGCTGACCGCCTCCGTCGCCGAATACCACGGCGCGGTCATGCTGCACTACGACGCCGATTTCGAGCACATCGCCGCGACAACCGGTCAGCCGCACGCGTGGATCGCGCCCCGCGGCACCGTGCCTTGAGCTAAGGCCCTCAAAGAACGCCGGACCCTCCCTGGTTTGTATCTGACGGCACGTCCGCGCCCAACGTGTGACCTGCCAGGCGCAGGCTGGGGTGCGGGCTCCGCCGGCGCCGAAGCAGACGAATCCGGCGCCCGTCTGCTGCTGCAGTGCCGTCGCGAGCGCTGCGGCCGGGGCGCCGCCGCCCATGATCTCCTCGTGGTAGCGGACCATGGCGGCCATCGCGGTGTCGTCGGCGACCCTGGCCACGCTGGCCACGACCGTGCCGGCGCCGGCCGTCAGCAGGGCCGTGACCATGCCGAACGTCTCGTCGCCTGGACGAAGGTCGGTCAGCCCGAGGTCGCAGGAGGACAGCACGACCATGGACGGCACCTGGGCGCTCCGCTGCAGGTCGTAGCCGAGCAACGGTCCGCCCGCTAGTTCGAGCGAGGAAAACAACGCGTTCTCAGCCTGATGCTGACCATGCGCGGCCAGGTGGGCGATGGTCGCCGTGCCGAATCCGGCCAGGGTCGCGGCGGGGGTCGCACTCGCCCCGGTGAGTACGCGGGCACCTGGCCGGAGTGCCGCGATTGCCCGGACCTCGGCGTCGCCGCGAGCATTCCCCGGCCCTGCCACCAGCAAGGCCCGGATCTGCCCGGCGGGAACGGCGTCCTGCCCGACGGGAACCGCGTCCTGCGCGCCCGGACCTGGCTGGTCGATGGCGTCGAGCCTGCGCCTGGCGGCGTGCCAGGCGGTGACCGAAGGCGCTACCGTGACCGGTCGCCCCGCGCAGCCGGGCAGCATGGCCCAGGGCACGGTGGTCAGCACGCCGGTCGGGACGACGACCAGGTCCCGATCGCCTAGGTCGCTGAGCAGCGGTCTGAGCACTGCGGCCGCGAGCGCGGCGGCATCCTCGCGGGTCGCGGCGGCGACGGCCTCGGCGAGCCTGCCCGGCAGCGCCCGGCCCGCCTGGGCATCGAGGTCAGCCCGCAACCGCAGCACAGCCTCCGCCGCGCTGGCATACTCGCCCAGCGACCGCAGGGCCGCCGTGCCGCCGCCGACGACCAGCGCTCGCAGCAGGTGACCGTCCTTCAGGTAGATAACGAGGCCAGCGTCGGCAGTGTCCTCCCGTACCGCGCCGAACGATGGAGGTACGGGCACCGGGATGCCGCGCCTGCCGGGTGCCGCCCACGACTGCTCGCGGACGCGACGCTGGAGCACGTCTACCCTGGCTTTCAGGCCGCTGGTCGGCTGACCGGCTAGTTCCCGCGCCCGCAGGGTGTGCCTGGCCTGCCGTAGTTCCTCGAGGGCCGCCGCGGCAGCCGGGTCCTCCGGCGGCCGAAGGGCGGGCAGCAGCAGGGCCTGGGCCCTGGAGCGCTCCGTCCACCGGTACACCGCTGCTGGTGATCCGCTCGCCAGGGCCGCCGCAAGTCCGGCCCGGGCTAGGTCCTGCCCGTGCACGGCTGCGCCGGTCTGCAGGTCGAGGCAGCCGAACTGGGCCCGATGCCGGTGCAGCGCGGCCATCCCGGCCAGCAGATGACGGGAAGCCTCGTCTCGCCGCCCGCCCCCGGCGGCCAGCTCTGCTCGCGCCAGCCGCCACAGCAGCCGGGTGTCCAGCCGGTCGACGTACCCGGGCGGCCCGTGCCGATCGCAATCCTGGCGGCCCGGCCAGGTTTACCTGCCCTGGTCAGCGCGCGGGCCGCGACCAGGCCCGCCACCCGGGCGTCTTCTGGCAGCCCGAGCCCGGCGAGCCGCTCGGCCAGCGACTGCGCGCGGCCGGCGATCGCATCCGCGGCTGGCCGTCTGGCGGAGCCGGCTCGCTGGCCAGTGCGAACTCGGCGCGGAGCTCGAGCAGCGACGCGAGCGCCGCGCGGCGGGCATTATCCCGGTCCTGGAACAGCGACCGGGCGAGCCGTGCCCACTGCGCGCGCGGCGGCCGGCCGGCCAGCCAGCAGCGCGGCTTCCGCCCGGACCTGGACCGCGTCGGCATACGGTATAGCTGAGCCGCTGCGCTGCCGCCTGCTCGATCGCGCCGGCCAGCTCATGGTCGGCCTCGGTGAAAAAGCCGGCCGCCACCAGGGCCCGCGCTCGCTCGACCGCCAGGGCGGCCAGCCGGCCCGGCGCCAGCCGCTCGTACTCGCGCCCGGGCAGCGGTAAACGCGCCCAGAGCCGAGGGCAGGTCACCGGCCAGCACGTCCATGCAGCCCGAGATTGACCCGGCTGAGCGCCGCATGCAGCGCCAGCCCGTGCCGGTCCGCGATCTGCCCGCAGCGGCGCAGGTCGGCCCGGGCCAGCCGGATGTGACCGGCCTCGAAGTGCACCAGGCTGCGGTTGTTGAGCACCTTGACCAGGTCGAGCGGGCTGGATTGCTCGGTCAGCAGCGCCACGGCCTCGTCGTACTGGCGCAGCGCCTGGTCGTTACGACCGCTGCGCTTGAGCAGCAGGCCGCGCTGAGCGAGCAGGATCGGCAGCTGGGCTCGGGCGGTATGTGCTGCTCGGCCTCGTCGAGCAGCCGGAAACCGGCATCGACCCGGCCGCGCTCGGACTCGGCCCAGGCCAGGCTGATCAGCAGCCGGCCTCGGATCTGGGCTATCGCGGGCGGGTCGCTCGCCGGGTCAGGGCCGATCAGGCGCAGCCCGGCGCGCAGCTTTCGTACCGCGACTGCCGGGCGCCCGTTGTCGCTGGAGGCCAGGGCAGCCGCATGCATCCGGGCGACCCGGTCGGCTAGCGGCGACGGCACGACGCCACGTCACAGCGAGAACGCCGGCGTGACCACTCGCGGCGCGGCGTCAGTCCGCCGGCGGATGCACCAGCAGCTGCGCGATCCCATGCGGAACACCGTCGAAGGCGAACCGTCCAGCCGCGTCCGCGATCACGATTCTGGGCTGGGCCGGCTCAGGCATCCGCAGCTCGACCCGCAGCGCCGCGCCCGGCGCCAGCCAGCCGTCGAGGCGGACCAGGCCGTCGGCCTGGTCCGCGACGTGATCATCACGGTGCGGCTGTCGGCGTCGAAGGTGATCGTGCGGGTGCGCTCGCTGCCGCGGGCGCCGGACCCGACCATCAGCTGGTCGCTCAGCCGCGCCACCTCCGCGTCCACGCCCGCCAGCGCGATCGCGAACGAGACCCGCTCGTCCAGGTCGGCGGGAGGCGGATCGAGCCGCGCGTAGACCTCCGCCAGCCGATCGAGGATCGCCTGGTCGTCGTCGTCGAGCGGCAGCTCAGCCGGGTTGGTCATGATGCGCTCCAGCCGGGATCGGCCTGCAGCACCTCGCGCAGCTTAGCCAGGCACCGGCCGCGGGTCGGGCCGATGCTCCCGACCGGCATGCCCAGTGCCCTGGCCACCGAGGCGTAGTCGGGGCGGCGCGACGTGCGCGACGATGCGCGAGCAGCTTGCGGCACCGTTCGGGAAGCTGCTGCACATGCCGCCACAGGGCCTGGTCTCGCTCGTCGGCGAGCAGCCGCTCGCCGGGACCAGGATCCGGATCGGGAGCCAGGTCCAGCCGGGCCGCCGCGTCGGAACCTGCCGCCTGGACAGCTCGCGGACCCGCCACGCCTCGCGGCGGGTGGTGGTGACCAGCCAGGAGGTCAGTGCTTGCGGAGAGCGGATCTCGTGCAGCCGTCGCACCAGCTCCAGCCAGCTGGTCTGCACGACGTCGGCGGACTCCTCGGCACTGAGCCCCTCGCCTCGGGCGACGTGCCACAGCAGCGGGTTCAGCTCGGTGACGATGTCGGCGAGCGCGGCGGTCTCGCCGTCTGCTGGCCCGGACCAGGCAAGCGCCGAGACGGGCCGCCCGATCAGCCGGGGCCTGACCCGTGCCGGTCCTGGCCACTGCCAACTGTCACACCGGTCATGCTACGACCGCCGCGACGGCTCCGGCAGCTGGCCTTGCCCGGCCGCGATGGCGGCGGCGAACGAGGTGCCGCTCCACCACGCGTACCCGTCGCCATGGGCGGGCGCAGCGGCCGGAGCAGCGTCGGGATGTCGGTGCTCTGGTCGTCAGCGGCATGATGCTGATGACGTTCGTGCCCCGGTGCCATTCGCGTGACCCACGGCCCTGCAGTTGCTGTAGGGGGCGCGCTCGGTCGGGGTCACGAGCGCGCCGACGCTGATCACGGCGCGCCGCGACTGCCGGACAGCTCAGGCTCGGCCGCGAAGGCCGCCGGGTAGACCGGGTGCTCGGTGCCGTCGTTGCCCGCCGAGGCGACGATCCGCACCCCTCGATCGCCCAGCTTCCTGATCGGCGTCCTGAGCTTCTCCAGGTCATGATCGCCGGGATCGGCCTGGCGCGCCCGAACGCCATCAGCACGACGGTCGACTTCGCCCGGCAAGCCAGGGTTGTCAGCCAGCCAGCTCAGCGCGCGGGCAGCATCGTCTTCCCTGACCTTGCCTTCGCTGTTCATCACCCGCATCGACAGCACCTGCGCGCCCGGTGCCGCCAGCCGGATCAGCCCGGCGATGAACGTGGCGTGGCCCCAGTGGCTACGGTAGTTCTCCTCGGCGTCAGGGCCGCGTCGTCGTCTGGTACCGGCGACTGCCAGCCGAAGTCCTCGGCCTGCAGCACGAACGGCCGGTCGCCGCCCGCGGGCAGCCAGGGATGCGGCCGGACGCCGGTGTCCAGCAGCGCGATCACCGGCGGCACGGGCGATGGCCGCCACAGCGGCCTGGCTCGCATCTCGTAGGCCGGCGCCGGGAGCCAGGCGATGGTCCCGTGCCCGCTCTTCTTCCCGTCGGCGGCGAAGAGCTTGCTTGCCCGCGCGCTGTGCTCGACGGTGCCAGCGTCGTACTGTCGGTCGGTCCCGGTCATGACTGCCTCCAGACTCGGCATGGCGGCGGCTGCCGCCACTAACAGGAGTGGACCCGCCAGTCGCCGAGATACATCATCGCCCGCATTGCCCCGTTCGGTACATTAACAAATGCTAGATGAATGGCTCGCACAAAGTAGTCAGGTCGTCACGATTTCCTATCCCTGCGCGATGAGATGCCAGCGCACGATGCTGAAGCCGTGCCTGAGCGCGACGGCCAGGGCGTCGGCGTCGGCATGGCCGTCGGGGTCGCGCGGGATCGGGATGAACCTGGCCGCTCTCGGATTCTTCGCAGCGATGACACCGAGCAGCCGGTCTAGCTGGGCCGGGTCGGTGACCAGCTCGGGGCGATAAGGCCCGTCGTGGCCGCGCAGCCTGATCTGGACCGGCCGCTCACTGGCCAGGCTGAGGGTCCAGCGACCGCCGCCCGGGGTCAGCAGGACATCGCCGTCGCGGACATAGCTGACCGGCTGCCGGTACGGCTTCCCGGTCTTGCGGCCGGCGTAGAAGACCAGCATCAGGCTCCGGCTCAGCGGCGTCGGGAAGGGCAGGCTGAGCGCTGCCCGCATGGGCACGTTGACCGCGCGCATGATGCGCGCGCGCCGCTGCAGCGCGGTCTTGCTTGCTGCCATGATCGGACTCCTTGGCTCTCCGGACGATTGCCGACGAGCTAAGATTAGATATCTAAGAGTTAGATGTCAAAAACTTAGACCTCGATGCTTCACGCTAGACTGGAGGCGTGTCAGAACAGCACCCCGTGCCGATCGGCCTGCGCCTGGCCCAGACCGCCCGCACCGTAGAGCGCGCCTTCGACGAGGCCCTCGGCCAGGCCGGCGGCACTTTGCCCGTCTGGCTGATCTTGCTCAACCTGAAGGTCGGCCGACCCGCCAACCAGCGAGAACTAGCGCAGGCCGTAGGAGTGCGCGAGGCGACGCTGACCCACCACCTGAACGCTCTGGACGCTCGCGGCCTGGTCATCAGGACCCGCGCCGCCGCCAACCGGCGAGTACAGGTCGTCACGCTGACCGAAGCTGGCGAGGCCGCGTTCACCCGGCTGCGGGATGCCGCGCTGGCCTTCGACAATCGACTTAGGGCCGGGATCGCGGCGGGCGACCTGGAGTCGCTCAGCGCCCTGCTCGCTCAGCTAGCCGCCAACGCCGGGGGCGCGGCCGTCACTGATTGAGGCGGAACAGGACCTCGGGCAGATCGCTGACGGGCAGCCGGATCAGGGCGGAGAACACGATCTCCGCGCTCGCCGGGTACCGCCCGGCGATCAGCTCGTACTGCCAGCGCCCGCCGGCGCTATCGTTGCCGCCCGGGGTGAGGCGGCTGGACAAGCTGTCCGGATCTGGCAGTTCGGCCGCCTCGGACAAGCTGGCGAGCAGCAGCCCGAGCCGGCTGAGGTCGACGGCCATGAGGTGAACCTGCACCACATCGTCCTGCTCGCGCAGCACCAGGTTCACAGCGTCGGTTAACCCTCCGCTGATCAGCCGTTTCCGCAGCTCGCCGATCAAGCCGTCGTCATCCTGAATATGGGCCATGGCTCAGAGTAAACAACAGCCATGGGTTAAGGGACTGGCTTCCTGTAGGCGCGGTTGAGCCATTCCGCAAACGCCGGCTAGATCGGGCGACCAGGTTGCCCGCAATCCCGAAGGAGTGATGACGCCATGAAACGACGGCTGCAAGAGTGGTCTCGCCTCGGGCTTGCCGCGCCCAAGCCGGGCCAGGCACTATCACCACTACCGCTACCTCGGCACCTACAACTAACTGACCGGGCCGAGCCTCAACAGCAGCACGGCCCTACTTGCTGCTGTTCCAGCACGGAGTCCAACCACAGCATGGTCCTACTTACCGCTATCGGGACGACAGTAAGTAGCACCATGCTGCGGTCGAATCCTGCCGTCCGATAGCAGTAAGTGGGGTCATGGTGTCGTCAACTCAAGACCAGCGGGCCGAGACGGCTATTGCCTGACTGGCCGACGACTCGTCCGAGTCCTGTCCGGGGTTTTCGTAGCCATGTCCGACCTTGTCCGAACCCCAGTTCGTCCGTTGTGCCAGCTGACTTCTGGCGATGACAGTTCCGGTGAGGACCTGCGACCAGCGGTCCTCGCATTTCGAAGCTCAGGAGGAACTCGTCCATGAAGGTCTCAAAACTCCGCGTGCTCCGCGCTCTCGTCCCGGTCGGCGCATTAGCGGCGGTCCTCATGCCGTTGATGGTCAGCGGCCCGGCAGCCTCGGCCGCCACCGATAGGGCGACGTCACACGCTAGCGTCGCCACCAGGACAACGGCGGTTTCGCCTGCCGGCACCGTCGACGGCGGCTTTTCGGTTATTTCGTCAAACTCTGGCGGCGCGAACCTCCGAGCAGGCGCGACGACGAACTCAACGTCGTATGAGTACCTCGGTAACGGCACTGAGGTCCTGATGATCTGCTGGATCACAGGGCAGTCGGTCAGCCCTCCGAACAGCAACTACACGTCGAACCGCTGGTTCAAGGTGGAGCCGGAGTATGACTTCGATATCGGCTATGTGCACTCCTCACTCGTGATCGACCAGGCGACTGTCCCGGAGTGCTAGCTAGCCTGCCGAAGTAACGTTCTGGCCCTGCCGAGGTTCGGCGGGGCCAGAGCCGACGCCTGGCCGGATTGCCGCAGCACCCGGAGTCAGCTGCCCGATCGAGATCATCAAGTGGCTCGCGCCAAGCTGGCGGGCAGGGTCAGGCGGGCTGCCACAGTTCTACCCGGTTGCCCTCAGGATCGGTGACCCAGCCGAATCGGCCGACGCCTTCCATATCCTGTGCTTGCTCTGGCACTTCCGCGCCTTTGGCGCGCAGCTGCGCCAGCATCGCATCCAGGTCGCGGACCCGGAAGTTGAGCATGGTCTGCTGGGCGCGGGAGCCGAAGTAATCGGTCTCGGGCTCGAACGCCGCGAATACCGTGGGCCCGGTCTCCTGGTGCCACAGGCCGTGCTCATCGACGTCCAGACCCAGGCAATCGCGGTACCACGCGGTCAGGGCCGCCGGGTCGGCGGCCCGCAGGAAGTACCCGCCGATGCCAAGCACACGTTCCATCCGGCTATCTTGCCAGGCCCGCCGAGCGAGTCGGTGAGGAACGCGAGCTGGTGCCGCAGCAGCTGGCTGACGGTATCGGCGTCGGTGGGCATGTGGGTCGCGCCGGTCAGCGGCAGGACCTGGTGCGGGCGGCCGGCCGCGAGCAGCGCTGCCGACATCCGGAGCGTGTGCGCCACCACCACGTTGTCGTCGGCCATCCCGTGAATCAGCAGCAGCGGCCGGGTCAGGCTGGCCGCCTCGGTCATGGTGGATGACCGGGCATACCCGTGGGGATTCTGCTGCGGCAGGCCGAGGAATCGCTCCCGCCAGTGCGCGTCGTAGAGCCGCTGATCGTGCGGCGCGGCCCCGGAAACGGCCGCGTGGAACGCATCGGGGCGGCGGATCACGGCGATGGCCGCGAGCGCGCCGCCGTAGGACCAGCCCCGGATGCCGACCCGGCCCAGGTCCAGGTCGGGGAACAGAGCGGAAACCGCGTCGAGCGCGTCCGCCTGATCCTCCAGCGGACCGGAGAGAGTGTCGCCGAACACGGCCTTCGACCATTCCGATCCTCGGCCGGGCGTACCGCGACCGTCCACCACCAGGACGGCGAAGCCTTGCTCGGCGAACCACTGGTCCTCGCAGAACGCCGCGTTGCGCAGGCGGACCACCCGCTGCAGGGCCGGACCGCCGTACGGGCTCATCAGCACGGGGAGCCGCGTGCCCGGCTGGTACCACGACGGCAGCAGCAGGGCGGCGCGCAATTCGCGGGCACCGAGACTCAGCCAGGTGATCCGGGGCTTGATCAGGGGCTCGGCCTCGAGACTTGGGATGTCCGCGCGGGTCCCGTCCCGCCAGGCGACGGAGGCGCTGCTGCCCTCTTCGGTGCGCGAGAGCACGACGACGGTGCCGCCTGCCGCCGTGCCGTCGTGCCCGCCAGGCTCCGCACTGCACCGCCCCAGACCATGCTCAGGGTCATACCGCCACAGATGCTCCTCGGTAGGGTCGCGTTCATCAATGGCGGTGAAGTAGACGGCCTCGCCGTCGGTTCCGCTAAACCACCTGACGTGCAGTCCATCCGGGGTGACGGCAGTACCGCCGACCACCAGACGCCGGGAGCCGTCCCGGTCAGACACGGTGACCAGGTCCCCCGCGCTGGTCCGCGCGGGGGTGTCAGGCACCAGCTCGACCCAGGCGTCGTCACGTTCGGTGTGCAGGATCGTCGTCTGCCCCGTGACGGCGTCGGCCGCCAGCACCAGGACCGTCCGCTGGTCCCGGCTCTGCACGCTGAGCAGCGGACCCCAGGAGTCCCAGCTCGCGGCTGTCAGGTACTCGCAGGCCCTGCGGTCCCAGGTGACCTCGGTCCTGGTGCCGTCGACCCGCAGGACATGCAAGGTGACGTCCGCATTGGCGGTTCCGGCCGCCGGGTACCTGACCGCGCGCGGCGGCTGCTCGGGATCAGCGGGGTCGCAGATCCACCAGCGCCTGACCGGAGAATTGTCGACTCGGGCCGCCAGCAGCTGCCGACCGTCGGGAGCCCACCAGTAGCCTCGGTAGCGGTACATGGACTCGGCCGCGACGTGCTCGGCGAGGCCGTAAGTCACCTCGTCGTGTTCCGGGGCGGCGAGCAGCCGGCTCGTCCCGTCGGCCAGCTCGGTCACGTAGAGCGCGCCGCCGGTGACGTAGGCCACGCGCTGGCCCGTCGGATCGATCCGAGGATCCGATACCGGCCCTTCGGCGGGCACCGGTTCAGGGCGCCGGCCGACTCGCGCGGGTCGTCGCCGACGCGCAGCGCCCACAATTTCCCGTCCAGCGCGAAGACGACCGTCCGGCAGTTCGCGTCGGCCGAGTAGGCCACGATCCCGGTCGCGAGTTCCCGTTCCCGCTCCCGGCGGACGCGCTCCGCGTCAGGCATCTCGCCAGGACCGGAATTCCACGACGCGACCGGATCGGCGAGCAGCAGCTCACGCCCTCCGCCGCCGCCGGCTGCATCGTCGTCGGCCAGGTCCAGCCGCCACAGACACGTGACCGGGTCTTCACCGCCCCGGGTGCGCAGGAACAGCACCCGCCCGCCGTCTCGCGAGATGGTCACCGCACGCGGAACGCCGAGCGTGAAGCGCCTGGTGCTGGCCAGCTGCCGGGGGAAGTCGTTGATCGTCACGCCAGCACTCTGCCACGGCGCCACACCACCGCACGACGGATTAACGGCCGGGAGTTACCTCCGGTGATGCTGGAGAAGACCCTCGGCCTGCTCCTGCGCCATGCGCATGGCGTTCCCTCGGTCCAGGTGACCGAAGCTGCCCTGCTCGAAGTGCTTGTCCACCTCGGCGGTGACGAAGCCGGCCAGCAGTTCCTTGGCGAGCTGGTGATGCTCGACCTTGCCGTTGCGCTCCTCGTGATGCTCGAACATGCGCATCGCCTCGAAACCGACCGCACCGGCCAGCAACTCGTGCGTAACGCTCGCGTGGGCCTTGCCGCCGCCGTAAACCTGGCCATGTGCGGCCTGTGCGTGATCACTCCCGAAAAATCCCATGGTCGACAGGGTAGTGCAGAATGACCAGTCTTGTCGGCCAGAAAAGCCGGTCGTACGCTACTCCCATGCCGAGCGACGGGTTAACGACCTGCTCCGGAGAATCGCGGCTGGCTAGCGCACCTCTTCGGATTCTGGCATTGCTGCACAGCCCGCCCTGCAGCGGCAGTGACACCACGATCCGCCGTATCATCGGCCATCTCGCCGAACTCGGGCATTGCGTGGTCAGCCAGGCCGATCCCGCCGACTCAGCTGAACTGGCCCGGCTGGCAGCCAAGCACGACGCCGACGCCCTGATCGGTACCCATGCCTTCTTGAGCGGGAGGACGTTCGTCGGCTCTGACCTGCCATATGCGCTCATACTCGGCGGGACGGACGTCAACGAGCTGAGCACCGACCCTGACTGCTTCGAGATCATGACGAGCGCGGTCGATGGCGCCGCCGCCGTGGTCGTGCTCAACGAGGACTTCAAGCACAGAGCCCTGCGGACCTGGCCCGGTACGGCGGGCAAGCTGTACCACATTCCGCAGGGCGTGCGGACCGGCCGGTCCAATTTTTCCATAGCAAAGTATTTATCGTTGCCGGCCGAATCAAAGTTTTTCTTATTGCCTTCTGGCATTCGGCCAGTGAAGGATCCTTTGTTCCTTCTCGATGGCATCTCGCGGTGGCACCTGGAAGATCCGCAGATCACGCTGGTAATCGCCGGGCTCGCCTACGAGCCTGGCTATCACGAGCTCGCGCTGCGGCGCATCGGCGTGGCGGCCGGCGTGCGCTACGCGGGCGCGCTGGCGCAACCCGACCTGCACGCGGCGATGCGGGACGCGACTGCGGTGCTGAACACCTCGCTCAGCGAATGCAGCCCCAACGCAGTGCTCGAGGCCATGGACCTGGGCTGCCCGGTCCTGGTCAGGGACATCCCCGGCAACACCTGCCTGGTCGAGCACGAGCGCACCGGCCTGGTGTTCGGCACTCCGGGCGACTTCGAAGCGCAGGCGCGGCGGCTGATCGCCGATCCCGGCTTCGCGCGGAGCATCGCCGTGCGAGGGCAGCAGCACGTCCGCCGCAGCCACAGCCTGGACGCCGAGCGAACCGGCTACGCCGCCGTCGTCCGGGCGCTGGCAGGCCGGCACCGGCAGTCTCGCCACAGCCAGAGGATCTGAGCCAGCCAATGCAAGAGCGCCCGTGCGACTGCAGCCCGATGTGCGTCCTGCGCGCCAGGAATCCAGTCCGGCTGAGACCGTCCCGGGCGGCCGGGACCGGGTTCGGCGCCGGTTCCAGCTACCGGGTCGGTCCGGTCGGGGACGCGGATCACCTGGCCAGGCGGCTGGCCGAATATGTGGTCCTCAGCCACGACCCGGCCGTGCCGCTGGTCGCGGCTGACTACTGGCAGCACAGCCAGCCGTTCTACCGTGCCGTCGTGGATCAGGCGCGGCTGCTCGCCGGATCGGATCGAGACAGCCTGGCCGCGTTCGACCGGCTGACCGAGCGGCCTGCCGACGTCACGGCCGAGACCAGGCTGGAATCGGAGCTGGCCCGCCTGCTCGCTCGCCAGCCAGAGCGGGCCGTGGCGTGCGCGGAGGCCGTGCGCACTGCGGATGACAACGTCTACATCGGCTATCTCAGGGGCGCTGGTTACCAGAGCCAGCCGATCCCGGTCACGCTCGGCAGCCTGCGCGAGTCCGCTGCGCCGCCGCCTAGCCGCCCGGCTCGCGAGGCTCATCAGATCGCGGTCATCGTGCCGATCATGGACCGGGATGGCACCGCAAGGGTCCGCAACCTCGTGGCCTGCCTGATGGCGCTGCGCGACCAGACCTTCGACTCCCGGCAGGTCGCGATCACGGTCGTCGAATTCGATACCGTCCCGAGGTGGCGAACGGTGCTGGCGCCGCTGGCCGACCACTATGTGCACGTACTCGGCGCGGCCGGTTCAACAAGTCGTGGGCCTTCAACGTAGCGGTGCGGCGCACCGCCGGACGCGCGCAGGTGCTGTGCCTGCTCGACGCGGACATCCTCGCCGACCGCGAGTTCCTGGAGCGAAACCACGCGCGGTTCGCCGATCAGGGCCACGATGCCCACCTGCCGCACACGCAGATGCTGTCGCTGGACGCGCCGTCCAGCGACGACCTGATCGAGCAGCGCCGCCGCACCGGGGTGGCCCCGCTGCGGGCGGCGCGCGGGCTGCTGCTGCGCGACGTTCCGGGAGGCTGCCTGTGGGTCAGGGCCAGGCTTTTCCACGAGATCGGCGGCTTCGACGAGCGGTACTCCGGCTGGGGCGGCGAGGACGAGGACATGCTGGTCCGGGTGGCCGCTGCGGGCTCGACCGCGCAGTGCGACGACGTGCTGCTGCATCTGGCTCACCCCAGGCCGCCGATGCGAACGCCCGACGGCGTGCCGTTCAACAGTCACATCCCGGTCGGGAGCTGGACCGGCGAGGACGGCTACGGCGACCCTGCCGGGCCGGCCCTGGCGCCTGGCCGGGGACTTAGTGGCTGAGCCCCGGGCAGTCCCCGCAGCGACGACCGGGCCTGACCTCAGGGCGGCGCGCCTGGCCATCTGCGGCATCTACCTGGTCGTCGGGCTGATGCTCGGCACCTGGTTCGCCCGGCTACCGCAACTGCGGGTTCAGCTCGGGCTCAGCTACAGCCAGCTGGGCGCGGCGCTGCTGGCCCAGATGATCGGCGTGATCGTCGCCATGCAGTTCGCCGAGCCCTTGTTCACCGCGTTCGGCGGCACCCGGGCCGTCCGCGTCACCTCGGTGGTCGTCCCATGGTTCCTGCCGTTGCTGGGGATAGCGCACGGCGCGGCGGCCGCCGCTGGCGGGCTGTTCGCATGGGGGCTGGCGGCTGGCGCCCTCGATGTCGGCATGAACGCGAGCGGCGTGCGGACTGAGCGGCTGGCGCGGCGCCCGATCCTGAACGGCCTGCACGCGGTCTGGGGCGTTGGCGCGCTGACCGGCTCGCTGCTCGCCGCCCTGGCGGTCAGCGCTGGCCTCGGGCTCCGCCTGCAGTTCCTGATCACGGCGCTCGCGCTGTCGGCTATCGCGGCGGCGAGCGGCCGGTACCTGCTGCCCGACGAGCAGGGACAGCCGCCCCCGGCCGTGGCGGCGCCGCAGCAGCGGCGAATCGTGCGGCAGCTGGCCCGCCAGCTCCGGGACGGCTGGACCGGGCCGCTGATCGTGCTCGGCGTGCTCGGCGCCGCCGAGGCGATCACCGAAACCTCGGTCTCAAGCTGGGCCGGCATCTTCCTCACCGGGCAGCGGGGGGCGCCGGCCGGGATCGCCACCCTCGGCTACACGGCGTTCATCGCCGCTATGACCGGCGTTCGGCTGATCGGCGACGCTCTGCACCGGCGCTGGGGTCCGGTGCTGCTGGTCCAGGCCGGCGTCGCCATTACCGTCGCCGGAGTGGTATCGGTGATCGTCCTGCCTGGCCAATGGGCTGACATTGCGGGGTTCGCGGTTCAGGGCTGCGGTATCGCGGTCCTCGCCCCGATCATCACCGGCGCCGCCGGGCACAGCGGCGCCAGTGACGGCACCGCTGCCAGCCTCGCCATCGCCAGGTTCAGCACCTTCTACTACAGCGGCGCGATGGCTGGACCGGCGCTCACCGGCTGGCTGGCGCAGGAACTCGGGCTTAGTACCGCGTTCGGGCTGCTGATCGCGCCTCTGGCATTGATCGCAATGCTGGCGGCCGCAGTCAGGCCGGCCGGTGCGATGCGAGATCTGACACCAGTAAAGGATCTGGATTAGGCAGGGTTCGATCGGACAGATCCGTATTAGAATTACAAAACAACCAACGTCGGACAGGAGCATGCTTATGACTACACTGCTCGCCCTCGAACCTCGCGACGCAGGCGTTAGCGTCATCGAGCCCGACATCGAATTTGATAGCGAACTTGATGCGCTGCGCACGCGGACGAAGTGTCACGGATGCTGCGTCGATGCCAGCCACCAAGTCGCCATAACAGGCACCCTGGTGAACTAGACAGCCCGCGAGGTGCTGCCCGGCACGCGTCTGTCGGCGACGTGCCGGGCAGGACTAGGAGTTCCCGGCATGGACCACGACGACCTGCAAGATTTCCTGGAGCGGGCGATTGCGGAGCGTTCCAGGTTTGGTTACCGGGTGCACAGCGGTCCCACCTGGCTTGCCATTAGCCGGGACGGTTTCACGTTGCCTGAGCACGGCTGGAAGCTACACGTCTCCAGCCGTTCCGCGACCTTCACGGGCCTGGTCGAGACGCTCCTTCCGGTGCTGCTCGATGGTGGTCACGTTTTCAAGCTCGCTCGCTCACGACAGGTGCTCGCCAGGCTCAACGACGGCATCAGCTCGCCGGCGCAGGTCGGCAA
The DNA here is from genome assembly GCA_963737865.1 of uncultured Actinomycetota bacterium. Lineage (GTDB taxonomy): Bacteria > Actinomycetota > Actinomycetes > Streptosporangiales > Streptosporangiaceae > Chersky-822. The sequence continues at coordinate 303,301 of CAVTUG010000006.1, forward strand.
GGCGTTCACTATCTATCCGGCGCAGCAGCAGGTTCGCGAGCTTGGGCTGCAGCTAGCTAGCTTGCTGCGCGGAGAGCGAGGCGCCCAGGGTGCTCAGCGACCGGCAGGTAGATGCCCGACGCCCCGGTGTACTACCGGTACGGCCCCTTCCGCAGGACGTGGCGCACGGACACCGGAGGGCGAATGGTCACGCTGATCCACGGCCCGGCGGGCGAGGAGTTCGGGGGCCTGGCCACCATGCGCTACCGGCAGCCCTCCTGGACCACCGATCCGTTCACCGGAGTGGCGGGCGGCCCGCAGAAGACCGCCGGAGACCAGGTGATCGGCGGCAGTTACCAGATCATCGCCGGGCTTTTCGAGTCGGCCAGAGGCAACGTCTATCGCGGCCTCGACCGGCGGGATGGCACGAAGCGTGGTGGTCAAGCAGGCCCGGGCGCTGGTCGACGAGCACGATTCATCCGGCGATGTCCGGCTGCGGCTGCGGAACGAGCGCCGGATCCTCACCGTGCTCGACGGCGTGGCAGGGGTGCCGCGCTTCATCGACCACTTCAGGCACGGCTGCGACGAGTTCCTGGTGACGAGCGACGCCGGGCCGCACAACCTGCTCCAGGACGTCGTCAGCAACGGCCGCTACCTCCCTCCCGGTCACCCCGAGGCCAGCGGATGGCGCACGCTCGACATGCTCGGCCGGAAGCTGGCCCGGATCGTGCTCGATGCGCACGCCCGGGGTGTTGTTCTCCGTGACGTGGCGGCCAAGAACGTGGTTGTCGACGGGCCCGACGTCAGCCTGATCGATTTCGGCTTCGCTAGCCACGATGGCCTGCACATTCCAGGTGGCACCCCAGGCTTCGCGCCGGCTCGGCAGCTCCGCGGTGAGCCGCCCCGCGATACCGATGACCTGTTCGCTCTCGGCATGACGCTGATTTACGCGGCGCACAGCGTCCTGCCGGTGACGCTGGATGGCGATCTCGAGGCCCCGAGGCAACGGGCGCTGCAAGCGATCAGCGCCCAGTACGGAGCGAGGCCCGGCGGGGTCTTCGGCAGCATCGCGGCGTTGCTCGGTGACGGACGACGCTGCCCGGAAGGCGGCGCGGATGCTGGCTGCCGATACCTCAGGGGAGCAGCGGCCGGACGCCGGGCGCCGCGTTTCCCGCCGGCTGCCGACCCCGCCGGAGGTCAGCACCGAGCTTGCCGCCGAGATCACCGGTAACTTGCTGGACGATCTGCTCAGCCGGGCCGATGCCCTGCTGACGGCGCCGCAGAGCCTCGAGGCCGCGCACGATGCCAGCATCTACACAGGAAGCGCCGGCATCGGGCTTGAACTGCTGCATCACACCAGCCAGCCAGGCGTGCAGGCACGACTCGAGGCCCTGGTGCCGTTCACGCAGCGCGCGATGACGTCGGTGCTGCTGCCGCCTGGGCTGATGGCTCGGCCGAACGGGCGCGGATGTGTTCCTCGCGCTCGCGCATCACGCGGAATCGAAGCTGCCGCTGACTACGCGGGGCCGGAGATCCCGGATGCCGGACTGGCAGCCCGACGGTGCTGACCTGACCTCGGGCGCCGCCGGTGTCGGCATCGGTCACCTGATGCTCGGCGATATCACCGGCGATCCGCTGCACCGTGCTGCCGCACGACGCTGCGCCGAATACCTGCTCGAGCGGCAGGAGGACGGGCAGCTTTCAGCGGACTCGGATGAGCCTAGGCCGTTGCTGGAGCGGGAGGCCGTCGAGCCAGCGACCGGCCGGGCGCACGGCCTCGCCGGCTACGTCGACCTGCTCCTGCACGCGGCCGGGCGGCTGGACCACAAGGAATCCCTGGTCGGTGCGGCGGAGCAGGTAAGCCACCTGGCTGAGCGGGCGGAGTCGCTGGCCGAGCGGGTGCCCACCCGGTTCTCCGCCCCGATCGCCGCATCCTGGTGCCAGGGCCTGGCGGGGATCGCGCCCGTCCTGCTGCACGCGGGAGACGTGCTGCACGACCACGCGCTCGGAGTCCTCGCCCGGCGGCTCGCCGACGTGTGCCTGGACTTTCTGCCGCACGTGAGCGTTCCGGTGCAGTGCTGCGGCCTCGTCGGCATCGGCAACCTTTTCATCGATCTGGCCGTTCACGACTCCAGCGGGCAGTACTGGGCCGCCGCGCACGCCACCGCACGCCAGCTGCTGATCCGAAGTACCGGCCCGGTGAATCATCCGTCTTCGTCAAGGACAGCCTCGAGGAATACGGCGCGTCATGGGCGTTCGGCGTTGCCGGACAGCTCGCCTTCTTCCGCCGGCTGGCGAGCCACGGTGGTCCCGGCAGCCTCCCCCTGCCCTGAGTTTCAGCTCGGCGGACGCGTTCGGCGGAACTCGCGGAGGCCGATCGGACAGGGCATGGTGTGGAGCATGGTGGGGAGCTGAGCCTGCGTAGTCGCGTACGCGCCGGAGATCAGGACGCGTTCAGCGTGCTCTTCGAGGCGCACGCGCGCGCGGTGTACAACCACGCGTACCGGCTGACCGGAAACTGGTCGACCGCCGAAGAGGTGGTCTCGATAACGTTCCTCGAGGCCTGGCGGCTGCGCAGCACGATCCGGCCAGAGGGCGGTTCTCTCTTGCCCTGGCTGATGGGCATCGCCCTCAACGTCGCCCGCAATGTCTCCAGGGCGGCCCGGCGGCATGACGGGGCGCTGAGCAGGCTTCCGGCAGCACCCGACGTGCCGGACTTCGCTGACGAGCTCGCCAGCCGACTCGATGACGCCGCCAGGCTGACGCGGTGCAGGTGGCGCTCAGTGGCCTGCGGCGCAGCGAGCAGGACGTGCTCGTGCTATGCGTCTGGTCCGAGCTGAACTACGCCGACGCAGCGGAAGCGCTCGGGATACCGGTAGGCACGGTGCGCTCGCGGCTGTCCCGGGCCCGGCGCAAGCTGCAGAGATCCGCCGGGCGGGAACTCGGCTCCGCGATCGAACAGGTAGAGGGTGACCGCGAGAACGCGATCCGGTCAGCGCGAGGAGGAACCCGATGAACCACGGCAGCTCCAGGCATGAGCAGGAGATAGCTGAGCTGGCTCGGCTGATGCCGAAGCCAGCCGAACGGGACCTGCCCGCGCGCCGCAAGCAGATCCTCAAGGAGCACCTGATGACCGAACTTCGCCGAACGGACCCGAGCGGTCGGCAGCCAGTTTCAGGCCAGCGGAACAAGCGGACCCGCCGCCTGGCCGCTGTAGCAGGAGCCGGGGTCACGGCGGCGGCGCTGGCCGCCGCCGCCGTCCTCGGCGCGAACGCCCTGTCGTCGCCCGCCAGGCCACCCGCCCCAGTCAGCGGGCCTGGCACCGGCGGGGCGGCCCCGACCACCGCCGCCGAGCTGCTCGCCAAGATCGCTAACGTCGCCGCGCGGCAGCCGAACCCGGCCGTGGGAGACCACGAGTTCATCTACGTCCGCAGCAAGGTCGCCTACGAGGTCGACACGATCGTCCACGGCCATGAGACATCGGCCATGGAGAAACTGCACCAACGGCAGATCTGGCTGCCGGTAGCCAACATCTGCGTCACCGGGTTGCTAATCGAGAGTGGCTCGCGCGCATTGCTGTCACCATTCCCTGTCGTGAACGGAAAGGTCGATCGCACGCCGCCGGGCAAGAATGAGCCTCAGCCGAATTTCAAGTGCCCGAGCGAGGGCCACCTTGGCGACGCCAGCTACCGGCTGCTGCAGTCCCTGCCGACCAAGCCGGCCGCATTGCTGACGTACCTCAAGGCCGGTCGGAAATGGACCAACGACGATCCGACCGTCGAGATCGGTGACCTGATTCGCGAGGCGATCATTCCCCCGGCGGTCGCTGCGGCGCTTTACCGCGTGGCGGCACTCCTGCCAGGCGCGACGCTGGTCCGGCACGCGACGAACGCGGTCGGCACGCACGGCATCGGGATCGTCTGGACCAGCAACGACCCCCAGCACCAGTACCGGACTGAATGGATCTTCGACAAGACCACGCTGCAGTACATCGGCGAGCGGGACTACGACGTCAAGACAGGCGCTGTGACTGGTGAAAGCGCCATCCTCCAGCGCGCCTTCGTCGGCAAGGCTGGCCGGCGCCCGTAGCACCTGCGCACCGAAAGCATGACCATCCTGGCGCGGAGCTGGACTGCGCCAGGATGGTCGGTGCGTCCCCGAACAGCAGCATGTCCCTACTTAGTGCTGTTCCAGCGCGGAGTTCAACAGCACCATGGTCCTACTTACCGCTATCAGGACGACAGTAAGTAGCACCATGCTGTCGTTACCTTGACCAGCTGGGACTTATTGCTCGGACGCAATTGTCGTTGCTACTCTCGGTGCCGGCGTGCATTAGCGCGGCGGCCGAGGAAGACGAGATAAGCTCGGCGCCTACCACCCGGAAGATGGATTAGGAGGCGATTGCCGATGAACAGCGCGACCCTGAAGCCCGGTCCGATTACAACCGCATATGTCGAGGTCAACGCCCACAGCATTACCAACGTCGGGAAGTACGCGCTGGCCTCGAGCGGCGCTAACGTATTCGACATCGGGATCATCTTTGCGGCAAACATAAATTACGACGGAACCAGCGCCTACCTGTACTTCAACCCGCAAACACAGGCAGTGCTCGAGAACGCCGCGACACAGATCGCGCCGCTGCAGGCCCAGGGGATCAAGGTCCTGCTGTCCATACTCGGCAACCATCAGGGCGCGGGCTTCGCGAATTTCCCCGACCAGCAAGCCGCAGCCGCATTCGCCGGGCAACTGGCTGACGCCGTGGCTACCTATAACCTCGACGGCATCGACTTCGATGACGAATACGCCGACTACGGTACGAACGGCACCGGACAGCCGAACGAGTGGTCGTTTCCCTTCCTGGTCCAGGCCCTGAGGAAAAGCCTGCCGGAAAAGCTCATCTCCCTGTACTTCATCGGACCCTCGTCGACGAGCCTGTCCTATAATGGAATAGACGCAGGCGCCCTGCTCAGCTATAGCTGGAACCCGTACTACGGCACCTGGAATATTCCTTACGTGCCCGACCTGACCAACGCGCAACTGGCCCCCGCCGCGATCGAAATCCAGGGAACCCCAGCGTCGACTGCGAACGGCCTGGCCGAGCAGACCTTGGACAATGGCTATGGCGTCTACAACACCTACAACCTTCCCGACACCGACGTTAGCGCGTACCTCTCATCCTTCACCAAAACGCTCTACGGCAGCGAGGCCGTCTACACCGGCTGACCCCCTGGCTGGACTCGGACTCGCATGAGGGGCAGCATCCGACCAGGAATCGACTCCGACGGTGTCACGGAAATACGCTCGGCGCCCATCTTGCGGTAGAAACCCTCGGCATTCGGGTCCGCGCCGATCTCGAGGTATTCAAACCCGGAAGCGGCAGCCCTGGCCATCGCGTCCTGCCACATCACCCGACCAAGGCCGCTACCGATCTCGCCCGGCCTGACCCACATATTGCCAAGCTCGCCGACCGGCGGCTCACCATCGACGCTGTAAAACGCGACCACCAGGCCACCCCGGTCAGCGACCACGAACAGCCGCCGCTCGACCTCGCCAGGACTGAACGTAAGCTCGGCCCGGCACGACTCAATAAATGCCTGGTCATAGCCCCAGATCCGCTTCGAGGCCAGCGCCAGGTCACTCAGGACGCCAGCCTCGTCCGGTCTGGCGCGCCGCAGCGTCAGTCCTGTCACTTCTTCTGCGCGTCCATATCCTGAGTCACCTCAAAGCCCCTTCATCGCCGGATCTAACAGCACCATGGTCCTGCTTACTGCTGTCAGGACGCAATGCCGTTTGGCTTAGGTCGATCTTGAGTCGTGATGGCCTGGTTTAGGGGGAGCCCTGGGGCGGGTGCGGGGGCGGGTTGTTGTCTGGGGGGAGGGTTTTCGGGTGCTGTCGGGAGGGTTCTCGCTGGGTGGAGGTTTTTCGGGCTGGCGCGGGAGGTTTTCCGGTTCGGGTGGGGAGGTTTTCCGGGTGGGGGAGAGTTTTTCGGGTTCCTGGGGGAGGTGTTCCGCGTCGGGGAGAGTTGACCGCGTGATAGCGCCCCTAAGTCTCCTGCATGCGGTAACCCTCCCCGGAGGACCCGGGAATCCTCCTGGGGCGGCTGGCGCCGGGCAGCCTGGGTCCTGACTTGACCGTCGATTCGGCTACCGACAGCACCCTGGCGATCTCCGCGTTGGACATGCCGCAGGCGATGAGGTCGAACACCTCGCGCTGTCGGGCGGTGAGTTCGCCCACCCGGCTCCCCCTGACCTGGTTGTCGAGCTCGCGCCTGATCAGGAGCCTGGCGAGCTCGTCGGCGAGTTGCTGCTCGATCACCACATGCCCAGCGGCTACCAGCCGGATGAGCGCCACCAAGTTCGCGGCGGACAGCGTCCGGGTGCTGACGATGCTGGCGTGCAGGCGCAGCAGTGCCGCTTCGAACCGGCCTGCATCTGAGGTCAGCAGGACGCAGGGGATCGCGGTCTGGCCGAGGTCAGCTAACCGGGCGACAATGTGCACGACGGCTGGCACGACGGCGGCGACCTCGACGATGAACAGATCGGGGATGAGCTCCCCCGCCGATCCGCCAGCCCTGGTCAAGAGAACGCGCTACACCGACAATCTGTAAGTCCGACTGCTCGGAGATTATGGCCTGAATTCCGTAATCTAAGAGCCGGTTTTCGTCGATCACGATGATTCTGATGACGCTCATGCCCGACCTGCGCCGTATCCGACGGCGACCGTGAAGACGTGGCGCAGCGCCGGCCAGGACAATCGCGCGACCGAGGTTACGTCCGTGCTGGTACCGCCGTAGACGTTGCCTGCCAGGCCCAGACTGACCGCGCCAAGCCACATCGCCTGACCTAGCGCCGCCACCCGGACCAAGGTCGCGCCGTAGCCGATGCCATCGGAAGTAGCGGCAGCGCCGACGTCAGCGCAGATAAAAATGAGGGCCGGCGCATCGGCATAGGCAGATTTCAAGGCTGCGTCCGGCCCAGGAACATCGAGGGCGGTGAATTCGCCGTCGACGAAGCGATACAGGCCGGAGGGCAGGCCCGCCACCCGTGAAGCTAGCAGCAGGATCTCACTACGCGCCGTGACGCCGCCATCCGCTGGCCAGAGCTCACCGCACGCCGTCACGCCCATTCTCGCCACCTCGGCGAGCGCCGGGCCAGTGACCGGACGATCGAGAAATGACCTGGTCGAGCATCTAGTCAATCCCAGCGCAGTAGCGATCTCCCGGGAACCCTCCGCATACTGCCGCTTCTCGACCTGGTCTGCCTGCGCGGCCTCATCGACGGAGCGCCGCAGGCAGCGCAGGCAGGCGGTATATCGGCCCCGGAACTGCGGCCCGACCTCCACGGTCGAGCCGGTCACCGCGACCCGCAGGACGGCGGTACTGGTCTCCCCCGCCATGGCCGTCACCTGGTCGAGCAACCAGGGGCAAGACGGCTGGTCTAACACGATCAGCAGGGCAGCCGAACTGCTCAGGCCATTCATCAGGCCGGAACTAACCGCGTGCGGCTCGCGCCACGAGTGGTGCTGCACCGGCAAACCCGCGTCCCGCAGGATTGTGATGATATGACTGCCCGCGATCACTTCATCGGTCCGGAGTCCGGAAATCAGATGTATCGACGATAAGCGGCCGAACTCTTGCAATTCGTCCAGTTGACCGTCGGCCACCGGAGCGGCCGCCCGGGCACTCTGCTCCATCTCGATATGATAACCGCCGCTAAGGACCGCGCCCAGAATCTCCAGTAGCGTCAGCCTAGAAAACAGAGGGCGTTCGCTCGGACAATATTTCATCCTATTTGCTGGAAAGAATTGTCGTCCTGGTCGCCGTTGCCGGACGAGTCGCTCGACTCCGAGCGCGGCCAAGCGACCCCACCGATTCCCGCGCAGTTGACTTGGCCTTTGCTCAGGTCTCGTCAGACGTGCGGTCCCCAGAGCAATCGCCGCCAGAATCTTGGACTGCCCAGGAGCCGGAACCGGTCCCGCCAGGAGAGCCGGGGGGCCGGTTTGTGGATGCACAAGCCCACGTCGCCTGCGTCGCCCGGGAGCAGGCAGTCGCCAGCGCAGTCACCCCAGCAGTGCCGGCAATGGCGGGGTCTGGGCGTCGCCATCCCTCATGGTACGTGCCAGGTGGCGGCCGTTCCGCGTCAGGGCGCGGCGCGGAAGAAGTCGATGCCGTTTGACCGGTCCGCGGCCACGTAGATGTCGTAGATACCGCCACCGCCGCGCGAAATCCCGACCTGGTACGTGCCGGCGATCGCCTTGCCGACCTGGCAGGTGCCCGCGCCTTCGTCGCTCGACCCGTCCGGTGACACGCATCCGAGCGTGCCCGCGAGCTGGGTGAACCCTCCGGTGGCCTCGTTGACGTGGAAGATCACCAGACCCGTGTCCGGCGGGCTATTGCCGAACTCGGCGTAGTACAGGGTCTTGCCGTTCAGCGACAGGACGCCGGCATAGCCGCCGGAAATGTCGCGGCCGTCGCGGCAGGACAACGCGGAGTCGCCGTTAGTGCCGTCCCGGCTGTAGCACGCCGAGGTGCTGTTGCGCTCGGACAGCAGGCCGGTGGTCGTGTCCGAGTTCAGCACCGCGATCGGCGCCGGGTCACGGTAGGAGTTGGTGTAGATGTACTTCTGGTTCGCCGAGAGCACGGCGCGCTCAACGTCTCCCAGGCCGCGCCCGAGCACGCAGGTGCCCATGCCGAGCGGGCTGTTGCCGGTGTCGCTCACGCACGCTCCGGTTCCGGTCAGCGGCTGCAGCCCGCCCTTGGCGTCCCGGCGGAACGCCTGCACAAGGCTGGCCTCCGCGTCGGGGATGTACAGGAACTTGTTGCCCGCCGTGGCCACGTCCCAGGGGTCGCCGATGTTGGGCATCGCCCGGCAGATCGCGGTGGTCTTGCTCTGCTCGGTGTCGCCGCTGGCAGTGATGCAGCCTTCCTTGCCGCTGAGCTGGGTGAGCACCCCGGTCTTCAGGTTGCGCCTGAAGATCGCGATCCCGCTGTAAGGCGGGCCGTCGTAATTGGACGCATACAGGAAATTCTGGTCAGGGGAGAGATGCACGTTCGAGATGGAATCGACCTCGCGGCCCACGGCGCAGGTGCCCGTGCCCTCGTTGCTCGAGCCGTCCGAAGTCACGCAGCCGGCCATGCCGGCCAGCTGATGCAACGCCCCGGTCTTCAGGTTCCGGCTGAACACCGCGACGCCGCCGAGGTCGTCACTGGACTTGGTCGCGAACTGCGAGGCCACGTAGACGAACCGGCCATCCTTGGAGAGAACGATCGACCGGGCATCGCCGGTGTCCAGGTCGCGCACCCGGGTGCAGGTATGCGGGCCGTCCTCGCTCGCACCGCCTCTCGACAGGCAGCCCGCCTTGCCGCCGAGCTGAGTCAGCACGCCGGTACTCGGGTCACGGCTGAAGACCGAAAGCACCGGCGGAGCGCCATACCCGACCGCGTAAGCGGACCGGCCATCGGGGCTGACTGTCACCGTCGTCGTTTCGTGGCCGCCGCGGATGTTCGTGCACTTGCCAGCTCCGGCCGAGCCAGAGCCATCCTCGGTGTAGCAGCCGTGCAGGCCCGACACCTGAACGACCGAGCCAGGAACCGCTGTCGGCCCGGCGATCGCCTGCGCCGCTCCGCTCACCAGCGCGCCGCCGGTCACCAGCGCGGTAACGGCAGCGGCCAGAACGCGGCGTGTCCCGCCAGAATAAGTCATGGCACGAGGATGGCAGCTAGCGCGCAATGGCGCCAGAGCACGACACAACGCCCGATAGACCCGTGAGCCGTTGCGCTGGCCGCGCTCGGTTAGTCGCGGTCGCTCCTGCCGACGACGACCAGGAGGTGCTCGTCAGCCCACGAGACCTCGGGGCTGGGCAGGCGGGCCAGGAACGTCGCGATGGACGCGCGCAGTTCCTCCGGCGCGTAGAGGGAGAACGTCGAGTAGTGATGCCCTTCGGCCTGGGCCTTGAGCCGCTCGGCCGTGCTCGATCGCGGGTGCCTGAGCGCCTGCATGGCCATCACCTCGAGCGCCGCCCGCCGCACAGCGTCCCGGAACGCCGCCTCGCTGAGCAGGCGCTGCTCGTGCTCGGTGAATCCTGGGAAGTAGCGGCCCCAGATCGTCCGCACGTTCTGCTGCGGCGTGCGGGTGTAGATGAACAGCTGCCCGCCGGGCCGCAGGACCCGGGCCACGGAGTTCAGGAAGCGGCCCAGATCGAAGTGGTGGACGCAGTTGAAAGCGGTCACCAGGTCCAGGCTCGCGCGCCGAAACGGCAGCTCTTCGGCGGCTGACAGCACCGGCACCAGCGCGTGAGCCAGGCCGTCCGGCCGGAGCTCAGCCAGCATGGCCACCGAAACATCGGTCGCGACAAGCAGCGAGCCGTCCGGCAGCAGCTCGCGCAGCGACCGCGTATACCGTCCCGTCCCGCAGCCGACATCCGCGCCCGTGACTGGGCGGTCCGGCAGGAACTGGCGGATCCTGCGCACCGGCGCCTCATCGGTCGTGCGCAGCGATTCATAGACGGCGGCTACCCGCTCAAAGTGGTCGCTCACGGTCACGCCCGGCACCTCCCTGTCGGTCCTGCTCGCTACCATCATCCGCTAAATCTCCCTCCGTTCACCCATTATCAACCCGCAAGACAGCCCGCAGCCCGGCTCCGGCCTTCCGTTTCACGGGGTCACCACCGTCGGTGCGGCATTCGGCGCCGTCAGGGGCGAGGCCGCGCGTTGATCTTTCGTCCAGATTCGACATATGGTCCAGAAGTGCAGGTTGCGGACGGCCTCGCCTGCGGCCTGCTCTGCGTCAGCCTGGACCGCTCTCCTCTGGACAACCTGACGGAACTGCTGTCCGCTTTCGCTGCGCCGGTGCAGCCCCGCCCGCCGGAGCTGTTCAGCCGGGCCTGGAACGAGCAGATCCGCGCGGACCGGAACGGGGACTGATCATGCAGACGCCAATGACTGTGGATCGCACGGCCGATGTCGTAATAGTGGGTGCAGGGATCTGCGGTTCGTCGACCGCTCTTGAGCTGAGCCGCAGCGGGCTCAAGGTGCTGGTGGTCGACAAGGCTGGCGGACCGGGGCATGGGTCCACCAGCGCTTCTAGCTCCATAGTACGGTTCAACTACTCGACTTTCGATGGGATCGCGTGCTCCTGGGAATCCAAATTCCGCTGGGAGGCGTGGGAGGAATATCTCGGTCACCGCGATCCAAATGGGCTGGCCGCATTCATCCACTGCGGACTTGTCCTTATCGATGTGGAAAATATTCCTAAGAAACGCATGGCTGAACTCTTCGGCCGCGCTGGTATTCCCTGCGAGTCCCTGTCTCCGACTGAGCTACAGCAGCTCGTCCCCGGCATCGACACTGGGCGCTACTTCCCGCCGAAACCGGTGGACTCTGAGGAATTCTTCACACCTGCGCAAGGCCTGGTTGGCGGGCTGTACACACCCGACGCCGGCGACGTGGACGACCCTCAGCTCGCCGCCGCGAATCTCGCATCCGCCGCTCAGGCTGCGGGGGCGTCATTTGCTTTCCGAAGAACCGTCTCGGAGATCGTCAAGTCGGCGCGGAACTGGACGGTCACGCTCGACGGAGCGGACAAGGTGACCGCGCCCATCGTGGTCAATGCCGCCGGCCCCTGGTCCAGTGCGGTGAACCGGATGGCGGGCGTCGGCACCGACTTCACCGTGCGAGTTGGCGTCCTGCGGCAAGAGGTTCACCAGGCCCCCCGTCCTCCGGGACTGGCCGAGCGGACTGCTCCGTTTCCCATCATCGCGGATCTCGACCTGGGGGTATACATTCGCCCCGACTCCGGCCACAGCCTGCTGGTCGGCGGAACCGAACCAGAATGCGATCCGCTCGAATGGATCCAGAATCCCGATGACTTCAACCCGCAGGCGACTGCGGCTTGCTTCGAGGCACAGCTGCTTCGCGCGGCACGCCGCCTTCCGGATCTCAAGATCCCGAACCGGCCGAGAGGACTGGCGGGAATTTATGACGTCGCATCGGACTGGACGCCGATCTACGACCGAACCGAGCATTCAGGGTTCTATGTCGCCATGGGGACCAGCGGGAATCAGTTCAAGAACGCACCAGTTATCGGTGAGCTGATGAAGACGCTGATCCTAGCCGTCGAGGGCGGTCATGAGCACGACTACGATCCGGTCGGTTTTGACGCTTCGATCACGGGTCAGCGGATCAATCTAGGCTCGTTCTCGCGAAAGCGAGAGCTGAACGCCGAATCATCGGGCACGGTGTTCGGCTGATCGAGTCCTAACCGAGAGCCAGCTAAAGCTGGCCTTTCCGTGGGTCTCCTGCCAGAACCTGCTGGAGCACGACGACTTCGGGCGGGCCAGCGACCTTTCCAGCCAGCTTCGGCCCAAGAGCGGTCAGCGCAGGCGCCTTGCCGTGCACGCGCAACGCCTCGGGGGTCGCCCACTTCTCGATCATGACGAGGCGGTCCGCTGCCTCGTTCAGCGCGTAAAGCTCGCAGCCGTCCTCGGCGTGTACCTGCTCGATTGTCTCCTTGAGGGCGGCGATCACCTCATCGCGGTGCTCGGGCAGCGGCACGATCGTGGCGACGACGACAACGGGCATCAGGACCCCTTCGGTCAGCTGACTGAGGCATTCGTCAGCGGAACCGCCCAAAGCGGGCGTAGTACGTACAGATCCTACGCCGACGGGAGACGCGTCACGCACGCGCCGGGTTCTGCGTGCCCCCGCTGACAGCAGCATGGTGCTACTTACTGTTGCTGGCGGGCGGGTTTGGACAGCAGCATGGTCCTACCTGCTGCTGTCGGGACGACAGTAAGTAGGACCATGCTGTCGCTGGAAATCGGCCAGGACGCCGACGAGGGCCGTCGCCTGGCCGAACGCCAATTCGGCGGTCACCCCGCGCAGCACCCAGGGTCCATCGTCGCCATAGCGGAACCAGACATCGGCCAGCGTGATGCCCTGCCGCAGCCTAGGGACCGCCCGGCCCGCGCTGGCCAGCCCCGTGCTGGCTGACAGCGTCGGAAGGCCAGGGCCGATGTTCAAGTGTGGGGACCCTCCGCCCCGGTGAAAAGTCCTGGCATGGATTGTGGCAACCATGCGCAGGCCAGGGGGTTCCGACAGGGGCGAAGGGCGCGTCACGTGCGATCGTTGTGTCAGGCAGCAGCCCTCTCCCATGGAGGTATCAGATGGCCGAGCCCCCGCCAGTCCCGCAGGGAATCGTGGTGGCCCACTTCATAGTCGCCGGCGATGTCGATCGCTCACGGCGCTTTTACACCGAAGTGCTCGGCGGCAGGGAGGTCTTCAACGGCCCCGGAGGGCTGACTTATGTCGAACTAGCCGGGCACCCTGATCATCATCAATGTCGGCGGAGGCCCGACCGACGACAAGCCGACGGTCACCCTGGAGACCCCGCGCGATCCCGACCGGGTCAGCAGCTTCCTCAATTGCCGGGTCAAAGACATCGAGGCCGTATACGCCGAATGGAGCGCCAGGGGTGCTCATTTCCTGACGCCGCCGAAACAGCACCAGTATGAGAAGCGCTGCTACATCCGCGATCCCGACGGTTATCTGATCGAAGTGGGGCAAACCACCGATACGGCGGGAGACTGGACACCCGCTCACTGGTCGTCGAGCACGCCTGCCCAGAAGTCCGAGTGAGACGCGGGCTCATCTCGATCGCCGAGGCTGGCAAGCGACCATGGCAGGATAAAGGTATGACCACCTCGGCTAAGCGAGCCGCTCGCACGGAAGAAGGGCTCGCCGCCAAGCCGGTCGGCTTAATAGCGGCAGCATTCGGGCGCAATGCGCGGCCGCCGCCGGCAGCGTCAGGGCGCGGCGGCCAGGTAGCCCTGGGCCACGATGTGCTCGGCGGCCTGCTGGTAACCCGCCGGGTCATCTGGCGCGATCGTCGCGAGGCCGTCCACGTACCGGTTGAACATGCAGAAGGCTGCCGCGATGAGCACGGTGTCATGGATCTCTGCGTCGGAGGCGCCCGCCCCGCGGGCGGCAGCCACATCCGCTTCCGTGACCGCCTTGCCACCCTGCTGTACCTTGGCAGCCATCTTCAGGAGCGCCTTGAGCTTGGCCGATACCGGCGCTTGCTCCAGGTCGGCGCAGACCTGGTCAACCAGCGGCATGCCCTCGGGCAGCTGGGCGGCGGCGAACGCCGAGTGAGAGGACGCGCAGAACGTGCACTCGTTGAGCCTGGACACCTGCGCCGCGATCAGCTCGCGTTCCCCCCTGCTGAGCGTGTTCGGCCCGCGGAGCAGCACCTCGGCAAGCCCGCTCAGTGCGCGCCCCGTCTCGGGCCGGGAACTCAGCAGACCACTGATTCCAGGCAGATCATTACCTAGGCTGATGTGAGGCACCTAATTCTCCTTAATTCCGAACATCAATGGCTTGATCGTAATGCCAGCGTCGCTGATAGCTCCCAGGTCACGCGATGCTCATGCAGCGCGCTCGCCCGACGTGGCAAGCACGGCCGGGCCGAGCGGCAGCGCGCGCGCCGCCGAGGGCGCCGGGTCGTCCGCGCGATAGATTTCCCGACGCTCAAGGTCAGGAACGGCGAAGAGGATCGGCAGGTCGGTCGGGCGCCTCGCGCGCAGCGTGATGTCGACCTCGCTGACCGCACCTGGCGTCACCGTGATCGATCCCTGCCCGCCGACCAGCAGTGACCTGCGGGTCCACGGCTCAGGGTCAGCGCTGTCGGACTCCGCGACCGCCCTGATGAACCACTGTCCTGGCGGAATGTTCGCGAGCCGGTACGACGCCGGACAAGCCGGCCTGGCGTCGACGATCGTCCAGGACGACGGCTTGCGCTGGATTATCGGGGTCTCGAAGGCGCCCAGGTAGACCCGCGCGGCCTCGTAGTCGGGCGGCAGGTCAACCAGCCCGGTCACGGTGCCGCTCGACGCCGATCGCGCCAGGGCCTGCTCGGCGGGCACCGGGTCGGCATCGGCGTGAATGCCCTCATCCCACATCCGCCTGAACCGGGTCGGCGATGCGCCCACGCTCTGCGTGAACCTGTTCGTGAAGGAGCCCAGGCTGTTGTATCCGATCGCCAGCGAGATTTCCGTCACGCTCAGCGAGGTCGAAGCCAGCAGTCGCTTCGCCTGGTAGATCCGGACAGCGGAAAGGTACCTGCCCGGCGAGACGCCGGTGGCTTCGGTGAATACGCGGCAGAAATGAAAACGGCTGAGTATCGCGCTCTTGGCGATATCGGACAGCGACAGCGGCTCACCATAGCTCTCCCATATGCGAGCTATGGCGCTTTCGACCGGACTGAACATCGATCACCCTCCGTCACAGGCTGCATGAGCACCACTACACACGGTGCGCCGCGCCGATCAGGCGGCGTTATGCCCCCGGTACAGCTCCGATCCAGGCTCGCTTGGGTCGGCTGCCGGGCTGCACGGCGTCCTCGGACGGCCGGCAACCTAGAAGATGCGCGGGGCACGGAGGCGGATCCATGATCATCTGTAGGACCTCGCGCAACAGCACTGGTGAGAGGAAGTTCCGTGGCTACTCCGCAGGACGTATACGCCGACCTGGTCACCGAGGGCGACAGCGCTCGAGCAGCTCGTGGCCAGCCTCGAGCCGGCCCAGTGGAACCTGCAAACTCCCGCTCCAGGGTGGACGATCGCCCATCAGGTCGCGCACCTGGCCTCGGTCGCTCGCCTTGCCCAGCTGGCGGCGGCCGCTCCGGGCCAGTTCAAGGAGATAGCCGCCAGAGCCACGGGTGACTTCGATGCCGCCGTTCACGCGATGCTCCAGCCCTACCTGGCTGACCCTCCGCCCGCGCTGCTAGCCCGCTGGCACGCCGATCGCACCGCAGCGTCCGAGGCGCTCGCCGCGCTGCCGCCGAGCGAGATAGTGCCCTGGCTGGCCAGGCCGCTGCCCGCCGGCATCCTCGCTAGCGCAGGGATCATGGAGCTGTTCGCGCATGGCCAGGACATCGCCGACACCGTGGGGGCTCGCCGCGAGGACACCGACCGGATCTGGCACCTCACCGCCTTCGCGGTGCGCACCTGGGACTTCGGCTACCTGGCTCGCGGCCTGACGCCGCCGGAGCAAGAGTTCAGGTTCGAGCTCACCTCGCCGTCCGGCAAGCGGTGGGATTTCGGTCCTGAAGACAGCACACAGCGAGTGACCGGGCCGGCTGTCGACTTCTGCCTGCTGACCACGCGGCGCAGGCATCACGCTGACCTCGCGCTGGTCGCCGAGGGCGCTGACGCCGACGCCTGGATGGACATCGCCCAGTGCTACCGAGGATCACCGGGGCAGGGCCGGTCCCCTGGCCAGTTCGCTGTCACGGACGCGACTTCCGCGCCGCGCTAACCTGCGGGCTACCCGTAGCGAACCTGAGCTGGCGGAAGCTGGCCGCGTCTCGCTCGAAGTGACCGCCTCGTCGCACCCCTCGCACCTCATCGCGGCCCCCAGTCGATGACCGCAGTTGTGCTCAAGGACAAGCGGCGGCCCGCCGTCTCCGGCCAGGTACCTATCGCCCCAGGACATCAGGGCGAGTATGACGGGGTAGAGGTCTAGACCCGCCTGCGTCAGGTGGTACTCGAACCTGGCCGGATGACCGGAGTACGGCACCCGCTCGAGAACTCCTGCGCCGACCAGCACCCGCAGCCTCGCTGCCAGAGTGTCGCGGGGAACTCCGGTCCGCCTGACCATCTCGTCGAACCTGCGGTTGCCGAGAAAGACCTCCCGGATGGCGAGCAGCGCGCCCCTGCTTCCGACGATCTCAAGCGCGCGGGCGACGGAGCATTGCCGCGGCTGGGTCGATGCGGACGTCATGTCGTTGAGCATACCAATCATGACAGTAATTTAAGTCGCAAATCTGGACGCACTAAGCCGGCTGGGCCTACCATATGAGTCTTCATTCCCTGACAAATACGAAGGATGACCAAGTGCCGCAGCCGAGCTACGAAACGAGCCAATGGAGGTCCAGATGAGCCTTCCGCAGGTCGCGTCGCGCGAGCAGTGGCTCTTAGCCCGCAGGCAGCTGCTCGCCAAGGAGGAGAACCTCACCAGCCGTTGCGACGCGGTGAACTCCGATCGCCGCCAGCTGCCCATGGTGCGGATCGACAAGAGCTATCTCTTTGACGGAGTGCGAGGTCAGGTCGGCCTAGCCGAACTCTTCGACGGCTGCCGCCAGCTGATCATCCACCACTTCATGTTCGACCCGAGCTGGGATGCGGGATGCCCGACCTGCTCGGCCGCGTCCGACGAACTTTCCGCTGGATTGCTAGCCAGGCTCCGGGCCCGGGACACGGCCTTCGCCGCGGTCTCCCTGGCGCCGTTTGCCAAGATCATGGCGTACCGGACGTGGAACGGCTGGACCTTCCCCTGGTACTCATCGTTCGGCAGTGACTTCAACTACGACTTCCACGTGACCCTGGACGAGAAGGTAGCTCCGGTCGTCTACGACTACCAGTCCAAGGCGGAGATCCTGGCGGCCGACCCGGCGAACGATCTGGTCGCCGCCGAGCAGCCGGTCGAGCTGCCAGGCATCAGCTGCTTCTTCCGCGACGGCGACGACGTCTTCCACACCTACTCGACCTATGGTCGCGGCATCGAGCAGTTCAGCTGCGCGGAGAGCTTCCTCGAGCTCACGGTCCTTGGCAACCGGGCTCAGCTCGCCCCGAGCCGGCTGAGTCGGCGCCAGCCAGGATCCGACGCGGCGGGCCGCGGCGAGGCTAGCCCACGCCGCAAGGCTGATCAGATCCTCGTCGGAGCGCTGAACGCGGCGGAACTCTTCGATATCCGGCGGACCGACCTGGTTCGGCGCGAAGGCTATGAGCAGCGCGAGGCGGCCCGCTGGCTGGTCGGCGCGGGCCAGTCTCGAGAGCGCGGCATCGACCCAGGAACGGCCGAGCGCGACGGCTTGCCCGGACCAGCCTGCCAGCTCGCTGGTGACGAGGTCGCGCACTCGGTCGTCTACCACGCGGGCACCCGCTTCCTCGATGACCGCGATGGCACGCGCGAACGCGTCGGCGATCACCGGACGGCCGGCCGCCCACCCCAGGTCAAGAGGCCTCGGCGCCTCAGCGAGCAGGCCGAGTGCGGCGCCAGGCTCAAGTGCGCTGCAGGCGGTAGACCGGAGGAACCTGCCGAGCACGCGCATCATGCCGCCGGCCAGAGTGGCGGGCAGGATCGCCGGGAGCGGGCTGTCCTCGCAGAACACGGTGACCATACGGTTCAGGTACTGGAAGGTCACCGCCACGCCGGCGAACTCAGGGAGCTGCTCGAGAGGGAACGGCGGGTCGCGGCGCAGGATCGACTCCCGCAGTCCGCTAGACCTGGCCCAGGCGGCGAGGTCGCGCAGTGCGGGGTCGACCATCGCGTCGACCCGGTCGCCGCCAATCGCGTCTGCCTCGACGCCATGGGCCAGCCCGCGAAGGACGGCACTGTGGACATCGACGCAGTACGGGCAAGCGTTTCCGAGCGACACCCCGGCCGCCACCACTTCCTTTGCCGCCCGGTCGGCCACTCCCCGCGCCAGCAGCGTCTCTCGCAGCATGACCCAGCAGGCCGCCAGCGGGCAGGCCGCCGGTGAGTGCAGCACGACCGGCGGCGCGAGCATCCCGAAGTCCCGCTCGACCTGGGCGTACACGGCGGCGACTGGGCCGGCGGCCGCGCCGGGTGGTACCGGGCGGACGTACCGGATCTGCCTTGTCGAATTGCGCAGCGCCCGCTGCATCACCGCTCTATTCATTGCGCGCCTCCGGCACGACGTTCATTGCGCGCCTCCGGCACGACGTTCATTGCGCGCCTCCGGCACGACGTTCATTGCGCGCCTCCGGCACGACGTTCATCTGAGTGCGCACATCACGCGGCCGTCCTGTCCGCCGCGCGGGTGGCGGTCGCGACGCCGCCGGGCGCCGGAGCCCCGTACCTGACCCGCACGCCCCGTTCTCTGGCCGCCGCCACGATGGCAGGCATGGCGCGCTCGGCGAGCGCGGCGATGGTCAGCGCCGGGTTGACGGTGAGCCCGCAGGGCACAGCCGAGCCGTCCGTGACGAAGATCCCCGGGTGATTGCGCAGCTCATGCTGGTCGTCCAGGGCCGAGGTCGCCGGGTCATCGCCGATCCGGCACGAGGCCAGCGGGTGCACCGTGTAGGCGCCTACCACCTCGTTCGTCCATGGCATGACCTTCGCCAGGCCATCGCGCTCAAGGATGTCCTTCACCGCGGCATCCGACTCGGCCCAGCCGCGCAGCGTGTTCTTCGTCGGCTTGTACTCCAGATTGCCCTGGCCAAGCATCTGCTGCGAAATGCGGTCCGCATTGCCGCGCCGCGGCGGCGGCCCGAACACGCCCTCATTGTCGTCCTCCGACATCGTGAAGATGGTCAGCCAGGAGTTCCAGTGCCGCAGCATCTCCTTCTTCTCCGGGCCGAACCAGGCCGGCCCGTCCGGGCCAGCTGCCTGGGCCAGGATCGTGCCGAGGCCAGGCGGGAAATACAGCTGCTCCAGTGAGAACCGCGAGAACTCGGGCAGCGAGCCGTCGAGCCGATCCCAGCTCGCGACGCTCGGGCCGCGACCGATCTGGTTGGCCTGGTATGCCTTTCCGCCAGGGCGGGAAAGGCCGAGCACCTCCTTTACCCTGTCCTCGTTGAGCACGGCGGTGTTCAGCCGCTCGCCATTACCGGAGAAGTACCGCCCGACGGCGTGCGGCATCGCGCCGAGCACCGGCTCTGACCGCTGCAGGATCACCGGCGTGGCGCGGCGCCGGCAGCGAGCACGATGATCTTCGCGTCGATCGTGCCGCTGCCCCTCTCGATCCGGTAGTCCTCGTCATCGATAACGCTGTAGTGCACCCGGTAGCCGCCGTCGTCGTTCCTGGAAAGCTGCTGCACCTCGTGCAATGGCCTGATCTCGGCGCCGTGCGAGATCGCCGCCGGCAGGTAGTTCATGAGCAGGGACCGTTTGGCGTCGAACCGGCACCCTGCCATCATCCAGTTGCAGTTCGTGCACATGGCGGTGTCGATCGCGACCGGCACCGGGTTCGCCGTGTGCCCGGCGTTGCGGCAGGCAGCCGCCCACAGCCCGCCCGGATAGGTGACCTCGCTCCATTCCTGCCGGTGGACCGGCAGGGCCTCGACGACCCGGTCGTACCACGGGTTCAGGCTCTCGCGGGTGATCGCTGCCGGGAACAGCCGTCTGCCGATGCTGCCCTGCCGCTCGAAGACGAAGCTCGGCGCCCGTGGCATCGTGGCGAAGAACACCACGCTGCCGCCGCCGACGCAGTTACCGCCGAGCACGCTCATGCCCCGTCCGGCGACGAACTCGAAGATGCGGGTGGACGACGAGCCCAGGATGAAGTCGTGCTCGAACTCCTCGGTCGACAGCCATGGCCCCCGCTCGAGTACCACCACCTTGGCGCCTCCGGCGGCGAGGTGGTAGGCGGCGATGGCGCCGCCGAAGCCGCTGCCAATCACAACGATGTCGGTGTGCTCCGTGGTCGTCATGCCGGGTCTCCTGCCGGGGTTGTACCTGGATGCAGGCTGGCCAGTTGCTTTCCGTAGGAAAAGTCGGGAAATCGCCACAGGCCGTCCGCGTCTGGCCTGGCGAACCCCATCGAGGTGAGCCCGGGGTGACCAGTCGCGATCGCGTCGACGGTGCGCATGTGCGCGGCCGTGTCGAAGGCCATGAAGCAGAACAGGGCGACCAGGATCCAGATGTCCTTCTCCGGGTGGTCGGGCGCGATGAGCATCCGCACCACGGCGGTCCGATCCGCGTAGGACAGCGCGACGAACGCGGGGACCGAGTCATCGATCGTGACGCCTGCGCTGGCGGCCCAGGCTTCCGCGTGCTCGTTGAGCGCCTTGGCCAGGCTGTCCAGGCCGTCCGACACGCCGGTCGCCGGTGTCTCAAGCAACTCCACCGCGCCAGCCTCTACCGCGCCGGGCCGGCCGCCGCACCCGCGATCGCCCGGTCATCCGGCGAGCGCTTCGCGCCGGGCACGAACGTATCGGCCCACGCCTCAAGTGTCTGCATTCGGTACAGATCACCGCCAGGGGTATCCGATTGCACTGACGTTCTCCTATCGGAATTTCAGGTTTCTGAACTGCTGGCTGCCACTGCCCTGCCTGGCTAGATGAAGAACGTGTTCGACTCAAGACCGCACAGGACCCTGCCGTAAAGTTCAAGGTTCTTGATCGGCATGTTCAGGGCGTGCAGGCTGATGGCCTGGATATCGCGCTGAATCCGCTGGATCGGCATCGAGCTGTAGATGCCGCCCGCGCCGCTGGCCATGTTGTAGATGTTCACGGCCTCATGGCAGAGCTGCGACACGCGGCCAACCGCGACCCGGCAGTACGCACGCTCGCGCGTCGTGTACGGCTCGTTGCTGAAGTTCTTGTGGTCCACCAGAGCGGCGAGCGCGCGGGCGTGGTACTCGGCCTCGTCGATCTTCAGGTCGGCCTCGGCCACCTGAAGGTGGGTGATCGGCCATTCGGCCTGCGTCGCGTAATTGGTGTGGTGGATCGGGCGATGGTGAATGCGTTCGAGGAACGCCTCCCTGGCGGCCTGCGCCAGCCCGATCTGCTTGCCGGTGTTGATGTTAGAGAGCACCCCGACGATCGGACCTCGGTAGCAGGGCGAGTCCGCGTTGCGCTCGGAACCATACTCCTGGCGTGCGACCTCGCTGAGCCACTGGAAGCGCTCCCGGGGGATGAATACGTCCCTGGCGACCAGGGTGATGCTGCCGGTGCCCCGCAGGCCCGCGACGTCCCAGTCGTCGACGATCTCCAGGTCGCTCATCGGCACGACCGCCGCTATCGGCTCGATCTCGCCCGCCGGGTTGATCGCCAGCGTCGAGAGCACCTTCCACTGGCTGTGCCAGGCGCCGCTGTTGAACCCCCACTCGCCGGACACCACGACGCCGTCCTTGGTGATCTCACCCTTGCCGTTCGGCACCAGGGTCCCGCAGATCCGGACGTCAGGACTGGCGAAGACCTCGTCTTGGACCGAGTCGGGGAAGTGCGCGACCGCCCAGCACTGTGCCCACCAGGCAGTCGCGCAGAAGGCCGGCGACCCGTCTCCCCGGCCGAGCGCAATGCCCACGTCGACGATGGTCTGCATGTCGCTTTCGTAGCCGCCATACTGCGTGGGAACCAGCATGCGCAGCACGCCGGCGTCGATCATCGCCGCGACCGACTCGTCGGCTAGTCGCCGGTGCTGATCTCCCCACTGGGCATTCGCCCGCAGTACGGGCACTATGTCCGTCACGCGCTGAACAAGCTCGGCTCGCGATGGGATTTTGACGGCTTTCACAAGTCCCTCTCCTTAGCTCATAGCGATCGAGGTCAGGTCAGATGTACGGGGTATTAGGCTCAAGGCCGCAAATGATCCGGCCATAGAGCTCGAGATTGGTGGCCGGATGCACGATCGCGTGCAGGTTCAGCGTCTTGATATCTCGCTCGATACGCTGGATCGGCACGTCGCGGTAAATTGACGACCCGCCGCTGGCCGAGTCGAGTATCTCGACGGCTTCCTTCGCGCGCTGGCAGGCCGCGCCTAGGTCAAGCCGGACCCGGGCCCGCTCCTCAATCGTCCAGGGCTCGCCCGACGCACCCTTGGCATCGATCATGTCGGCGGCCCGGTAGGCGTGGAAGCCGGTCTCGTCGATCTTCGTGGTCGCTTCGGCGACCTCCAGGTGCGTGACCGGAGCCTCGCTCTGGCGCTCATAGCTGGTAAACGTGATCCGGCGACCGGGCAGCCGTTCGAAGAACGCGTCCTTAGCTGCGTTGGCCAGGCCCAGGGCAACCGCGCTGACCGTCGTGCACGCTGTGGGCATGAAGGGGAGCTTGAAATGCTGGCCCTGGAGTACCGGTTCCATCGGCAGCACGCGCTCGGCCGGGACGAAGACGTCCTTGGCAGTCGTGGTGACGCTGCCCGATCCGCGCAGGCCCGAGGTGTACCAGTCGTCGATGATCTCCAGGTCGCTGATCGGGATCAGGGTCATGACCGGGTCGTGCCCGCCATCGGGGGTCGGAACAGCGGCCGCGTTGGTGTTCCACATGCTGTGCCGCGCCCCGGTGTTGAACGACCACTTGCCGTTGACGAGGTACCCGCCGCTGACCGGCACCGCGATGGCACCGGGCGACAAGATCCCGCAGATGCGCACGTCTGGGGTGGCGAACACCTCGTCCTGAACCGCCTCAGGGAACAAGCCCACCATCCAGCTGCTGAGCGCCCACATCGCGAGCGTCCACGACGCGGAGCCGTCACCCCGCCCGATCTCAGCGATGACGTCAACGATGGTCCGCATGTCCGAATCGAATCCGCCGTATCGAACCGGAACTCGCATCTTCAGGAATCCGGCCTCGGTCAGAGCGTCGATCGCGTCCCCGTGCATGCAACGGTTTTCGTCCATCCATTGCGCCTTCTCGCGAAATAGCGGGACGAGGCTTGAGGCGCGTCGCACAAGTTCAGCCTTCGGCGGTACCTTCACTCATTCACCTTGCGACGGCGTCCCGTGCCGCACCATCTTCCAAGTTGCCTTAATCTGGCGGCTCCATTAGCTGCGAAAAGACATAGAGAGTCGCCGCTGCGGCGATTGCCTGACTCGCCGCAGCGGCGACTTCATGAATGGTTAGCCGACCGTGTAGGTGTAGGGGATGTTTACTAGCTCGTCACCGCTGGAGGTCGCCTGATTGAAGGTGTCCACTGCGATGAAGCCGTGGACCACCGTGCCCTTGGGCGCATCCGGGGTGATGGTGAGCGTGATGGTGCCGGACTGGCCGGGATCCAGCGTCAGCGGCGTATAGGGGGCGCTGGCGCTGACGGTCTGCGCCCAGATGTCGCCGGTGCTGGCGGAGATGGCGGAGTCGAACGGGTTGGTGAACGCCACCATGGTGATGTTCGCTGAGCCTGCTACCGGACCGGAGAACGGCCCGGTTGGCTCGGACGCGGCCCAGAACTGGCCGGGCGCGACCTCGGGGTCGGCGAGTTGCGCGACGGAATTGTTGCCGAACGGGACGCCGAGGGCCTCGGGATCGTTGTTGTCGGAGTTGAAGTCAAAGAAGATCGGCATCGTTGCCTGGGACACCCCGATCAGCCAGCTGGTGTCGGGCGGAACCAGCCAGTGCGGGTTGACGCTAGCCGTCATCGGCTCCGGCGTGGTGACCTGCGCCTGGGTGTAGCTGGTGCCGTTGACCACGCCGGTGCCGAGCACCCGCAGCGGAACCTGGCCGCTGAGCCTCGGATCGGCGAAGTAGTCCTTGGCGATGTTGCCGGTGTTGGTGACGGTGATGGTCGCGGTGGTCGGCTGCCCGGCGGGCAGCCTGGTGCCCGGCGAGCTGGGCAGCCCGCTGCTGGTGATCGCCGGAGGCGTGAACGAGATCGTGCCGGTGAACGGCTCGCTCAGGTGCGCCCCGTCGACCGGCGCGAAGGTCACCAGCGTGACCGTCCACAGGCCGGCTTGCGGTGTGCGGTGGAAGAACTGCATGGTCGGTCCCGGCCCGAAGAACACGTCGTTGGCGGTCGACTGCAGGTCGAGCGGCTCGCCGTTGGGATCTACGAGAACTCCCTCAAGCGCGTAGTCGGGGTCGGGCAGCCTGATGCCGACGTTCAGCGACGGCTCGCCGGCCGGCACGTTGAACTGGTAGGTGACCTCCTGGCCGAAGTCGAGGAAGCTGCCGCCCCCGGTGAGGGTGCCGGCGAAAGAGCCGCCGCTGCCGGTGATCGGGACGAGCGCCCGCAGCACGATCGGGATGGCCCCGTCGGTGCTGCTGCCGGTTCCCAGGTGCAGGCTGAGCGCCTCGTCACCCGCCTGGGCGGCGGTGACGGTCACCTGGAAGGTGCCTGACTGCCCGGGCGCGAGCACCTCGGAGGCTGGCGAGACCGATCCGGCGACGTGGAACCGCTGGGTGGTGAAGGCGAACTGGACCGGGTTGTCGAAATAGGGGGCGAAGTTGACGGTGTAGATCACCGCGGTCCACGCGCCCGCCATAGGACGGCGCACTTCCGCGTGCCCGAACCCGCTCCCGATATTCCCGAGGTCCGAGTACGCGGCGAGATTGCCCTGCGGGTCGAAGAGCTCCTCGAACACCGAGCCGCCGACCTGCTGGCCGTTCCAGGTGATGTCGCCGTTCAGGTTGTCGGCTCCTGACGGCACCGTGAACGTATGGACCGCATAGGAGTCGGTGACCCCGAAGCCGTCGGTGAAGGTCGGCGACGAGGACGTCAGCGTGACACTGCCGGTGTCGGTGGACACCGTCGTGGGGCGGCCGGACACCGTCGGGGTGACGGTCTGGGACCTGCTGCCCTCGTTGGTGACAGCGATGCTGAACGGGTGGCTCTGGCCGGCGTCCACCGTCGCGTTCAGGCTCGTCTTGCTCACGAGCAGCGTGCTGCCTTGCGGGCTGGCGTTGTCGATGGACTCGGCGAGCTGCACGGCCTTGAGCGCGTTGACTAGCCCGGCGCCCTGGTGACCGGCCGGCGCGCCCAGGTCGGTGGCCGTGCTGACGATAATCTGCTCGACCAGGGGAGCCGACGGCAGGTTGCCGTGATGCGTCTTGGCATACGCCTGCTGAACCAGCGCCGCGACGCCTGCGACCTCGGCTGAGGAGTTGCTGGTGCTCTGCACGGCGCCGATCCCCGGCGATGACCCGGTGCCGGGGTCGGTACAGCCGAAGAACCTCGTGGTGTCGGTGCTGCACGGGAACCAGCACGGCGTCGCCGGGAGCGACCACGTCCACGGTGCGCGGGTTGAATTCGTTGATGCCACCCGAGCTCAGCGCGCTGATGTTGTTGTTCTCCCAGCCGCCAGGCGCCAGGGTGACGCCGTTCTGGTCGGTCTGGCGGTAAAGCTGGAAGGAGGTGGTCGCGCCGACGCCGATCACGCCGGGAACGTCAGCTGGCGAGCCAATGCTGCCGTCGGCGCCATTGTCGCCGGTGCTCGCGACCACCACCACTCCCGCGGCCACCGCCGCCTGGTCGGCCAGCGCCACGGGGTCGTCCTGGGTGTTCGGGACCGGATTTCCGCCAAAGGGTTCACTCAGCACGCTGACGTGGTCCACCATGACCGCCCACTGGACCGCCTGGAGGATCGTGGAGTTGAAGACCGCGGAGCCGTTGCCGAAGGCGTCCATCATCGCGACGTCCGCGCCTGGGGCGATGCCCTCGATCTTGATGTTGCAGCCAGGCGGCAGCGGATGCGCCGGGTTGACGAACTGCGACAGGTCGTAGACCTGATTACCCTGCGAGGCGACGAGGCCTGTGGCGAGGAAGGCTAGCCGGCCGTCGGTGGGCGCGGCGGGGCCCTGCCCGCTGAAGTCCCGGTAGTCGAAAATGACATGCTGACCACCCGGCCGGATGAGGTCAGGGTTGTTCGGGTCAATACCGTCGGCGATGACCCCCACCTTGATGCCGGTGCCGTCCGCGATCTGGTTGGCGGCGTCCGCGTTCAGCAAGGTCCTGGCTTCCGGCTCGATCAGCGGCCGGGCCGGATTGCTCGGGCAGACCTGCTGCGCCGGATCGTCGGCTGGCCTCATGAGCCCCCGGCGCCTGGCAGGCCGGACTCGGGCGGGGAACACCGGGCCAGGCGTGCTGGCCAGCGGCGTGAGGTGCCGCAGTGTGTCAGGCACGACCGCGCGGACCGCTGGATTCGCCCTGAGCCGATTGACCTCGGCCGACGAGATCGTCGCCGCGATCGCGTTGATGATGTGGAAGCTCTTGACATGTGTCGCGTGCAACTGGGCAAGCTCGGCAAGCACCGGCGCCTGGGAGGCACTGGCCGCGCGGACCCGCAGCCGCGTGGTGGCCCCGCGCGCTGGCAGGTTCGACAGCTGGTGCTTGAAGATGATGATCGAGCGGTCAGTCGCGTGAGCAGCCAGCTTGAGAACTTGCGCGGCTGTCAGGACCGACCGGCCGGTCTTGACGGCCTGGGCCGACGAGGAAGCGGCCACGGCAGCACCGCTTAAACCCAGGGGGATGAGCCCGGCTGTCGCGATTAGCGTGGCGAGCCGAAGGTGCGATGGAGAGCGTAGGCGCACGACAGAATCCTTTCCGGAATCCTTAAGCGCTGGTCGGGTTTGATCAAACGCATACGTCGCGGCCACGATAACCACGATCCGATATCAGGTGCATCTTCTGGGTTGCGTACAGCGTCGCCTCGCCGCAATGAGCGAGATGCGCCTGCACGGCGCCGGATGGCACCGTCGGGAAATGACGACCGGCGAAAGGGCGCAGATACCGCCTGAGACAATCTTTCATCTTGGTAATGGAGGGAACAGGAGATGAGCAGCGGCGGATTGTCGAAAACGCGGCTCGCCCGCATGCGCGATGTAATGGCAGGCTACGTCGAGTGCGGCGAGGTACCAGGACTGGTGCTCGCGGTGAGCCGACGCGGTGAGACGGTGATCGAGCCGATCGGCGCGAGCGACCTGGCCGGAACGCCTGTCCATAGCGACACGATCTTCCGCATCTCGTCCCTGACCAAGCCGATCACGGCCGTGGCGACGATGATGTGCGTGGAGGAGTGCACACTCCGGCTGGACGAGCCGGTGGACCGGCTGCTGCCCGAGCTGGCCGACCGGGTGGTGCTGCGGAACCTGGACGGCCCGCTGGACGACACGGTGCCAGCTAGCCGGCCGGTGACCGTGCGCGACCTGCTCACGTTCGGATGGGGCTTCGGCATGGTCATCGCGCCACCCGACACCTACCCGATCCAGCGCGCGATGACCGAACTCGGCCTGGGCCAGGGCGCGCCTGACCCGCAGGTGCCGCCGGAGCCCGACGAGTGGATGCGCCGCCTGGGCACGCTGCCGCTGATCCACCAGCCGGGCGAGGGCTGGATGTACAACACGGGCTCCGACGTGCTGGGAGTGCTAGTCGCGCGCGCTTCCGGCCAGCCGTTCGACGAATTCCTGCGCCAGCGGATCTTCGAGCCGCTCAAGATGGCGGACACCAGCTTCAGCGTGCCGCCTGCGAGCCTGGCCAGGCTGGCCACCGGTTACCTCGACAACGGAGTGGACGTCTACGACGCCGTGGCCGACAGCAAGTGGCGACAGCCCCCGGCGTTCCCTTCCGGGGCCGGCGGCCTGGTCTCCACCGTCACCGACTACCTGTCGTTCGGCGAGATGATGCTGCGCCAGGGCAGGCGCGACGGCGGGCGGCTGCTGTCCAGGCCGTCGCTGGAGGTGATGACCACCGACCAGCTCACGCCTTCGCAGAAGCAGGCGTCCGGCCCGTTCGCCGGCTATTTCGCCAACCACGGGTGGGGGCTCGGCATGTCCGTGGTCACCGAGCGGGACGGGCTCGGCGAGCCGGTCGGGCGATTCGGCTGGAATGGCGGGCTCGGCTCCGTGTGGTACGCCGACCCCAGCGAGGACCTGGTGACCATCTTGATGACCGGCTGCGCCAAATTCACGCTCACCCCGCCGAACCTCTACCGCGACTTCTGGACCCTCGCCTACCAGGCCATCGACGACTGATCTGCATAAGCGTCAGCCCGCCTCCCCCGCCACAGCGGTACCCGCCAACAGCAGCGTGATCCGCCTGCTGTTGTTCAGGCCCATTCTGCGACAGCAGTTTGGCCCCACCTGCTGTCATCAGGACGAGCTAGTAGGGCCGAACTGTCGTTGAAATCGCCAGGCTCCCCGGTCGAACATGTCGGCCGACTTCCGCATGCCCATCCTTAGAGAAGTACAGTCATGAGAACCGTACATTTCGGGCGCTAGTTCACCTTGAGCGCAGCAACTGTATGCACACACACCGGCCACCGACGGCGGCTACCGCACTCGCGCGGCCTGAGTCCGCACCGACAGGATTACCCCGGCAGGAGCGTGAACGCCTGTACGTGGCGTGGTCGCACGACGGAGAAATGCCGGTGATCCAGGGTCGCGACTTCCTTCAGTCCGAGGCGCTCGGCTATCGCGATCACTGCGGCGTCGACGACACCAAGCGGCATATCAAGGTAGGAATGAACCAACTCGGCCATACGCGGTACATCACATCCTGGTCAACGAGCTCGGCCACATGGAAGCCGTCGCCGCCAAACGACTGCAGGAACGTCACCTCCGCCTGCGGCCCGACTCGGGACTGGAGCAGATATCCCATCTCGCCTAGCACCGGAGATGGCACGAGCAGCGGCCCCTCAGCTGAACTCAGTAGTGCCAGGCACGCGTCGTGCGCATGATCTTGACGTTGCCCGCCGCCAGCAGCACGCCGGTGTCGCACAATAGGAAGTCAGCGGCCGAACTCAGTGCTCATGATGTCCTCGGATCGCTGTCCCAGATCCGGGTCGGATTCGAACGAGCCGAAGAACGGCAAACTCCGCCTGCTAGGTATGCGGCCTCGGATTAGCTGCAAGGCAGGCTTCAGCTCAGCCTCGGGGAGCTGATCAACTAGGTGGTGCAGCTCATCGCGCATAACGCTCACGCGAACAGTCTACGCTGCCGCTAGGCGTCAAGGCACGTGGCAGATACACACGCAAGATCGCCAGTGAGACGTATCCCCCGCAGGTCACGGCGCTGCCGTCAACACTTTCCCAGATCTGTACTTGCTCGCTAGGTAGTCAGCAGTGGTGCCCGAAGCTCTTGCCCTGCCGGCGGCGCCCGGACACTACCCCCAGGAAAGCCCTTGCCGCTCGTCCTCGATAAACCCGTCCGAGAAGCTCCCACTCCCGGTCAAGATGCCAAACGGTCGGCCGCATCTGCCCTGCGGCGCCGCCGCACCGCTCTGGCAGCCGGGTCAGGACAGCTAACCGAGCATGACGGCCGACGAAACGCTCCCCGCCCTCGCCGTCCGTGGATCCGGCGGCCTGAGAGCTGGTGCTAGCGTGCGCATGGCGTCGCGCACCAGGAATCCCGCAAAGCGAGCGTCCCGGCCCCACGGCTGCTGGAGCAGATGAACACAATGCCACAACTGGAACAGCTGAGGTCAGGTAGCGTCAGAGCGCACCGGCTCCCGCCAGCGCTGAATGCGGCGCACAATAGCCAGAGGAATCCTCGAACCGAAGACGCAAGTGCAGGTCGAGCCGAGCAGTCGTGAACCAAGTCTTCCGATTTGATAGAACGCGGTCCTGACCAATGGCGTATAGTCAGTGCTCGGTCTCAGCCGACTAGATCACACGGCTAGATCTTAGGACCCGGTACGCACCCAGCTGCATCCGCCCGTGATCTGGAACGCGTACGCGCCGTTAACGTTAACGGTCTCGGGTCCGTTGAAGTTGTTATTGTCGCTGATGTCGCTGGTGGTAGTGCTGTTCAGCGTGGCGTAATAGCACTGGTTGCCGCCAGTCGTGTGCCAGGTGCCGGCCTTGATGTCCTGTCCAACGACGTAGACGCCGTCAGCGCTGATAGCAGATGACAGAATCTGTCCCTTGAGTATCTTGACGGCTCGCTGATCGGCGGCAAGAGTCTTCTCTTTGGCGGCAAGCTTGGCCTCGTCAGCGGCGTATTGCCGCGCGGCTAGCTGCGTAGCGTGTGTTGCTGCCGACCGTGCTGCTGTGAGATTGCGTTCAGTTGTGGTGAGCCTGGCCTTGAGATGCGCGAACTGGCTTCGTGCGGTGGTTAGTTGATGTCGCACCTTAGTCAGCGTGTTCTGTGCCGTCGCAGAGGAACTCACCCCGATTCCATAGCCAAGGGCTATGAGGATGACGCCGGCAAGCATGATGATCGGCACACGCAGCGCTTTGCTCGGCGGCTGCTTAGGCGCAGGTTGCACCTGTTGGGTGGTTGGCGGGAAGGTAGTCATTAATCAGGGTCCCCCTTGATTCGAATTAGATATGCACCATGATGGTGCACCTGGATACCAGCGCCTTCTCTTGCTGTCATCCGTTCTTAAACCGTTAGCTTTCCGTCAGGCTTTCGCGACATTGTCGACATATGTTACTAGTCGCACATAAAAGACTTACCTTCGGAAAATCTCGGACCCGTACCGCGAATGGCTCATAACCCGATCCGATCAATTGAGGGTGCCGACAATGCCGATGTGACTGAGCGCCGAGCAAAAGGCTCATGGACGACATAACTGCTCTCGTCGCATCACGGGACGGCGGCGCGCGGATCTGGGTACCGAGGAAGCCAGATTCTCGCCAGAATGGTCGTTCTGCGAAAAGGCTGCGGTGGCTGCCGCCGGTCTCCTGCTGGCACCGCAGTTAGCGTTCATCACATACAGGCTGGCCAGCGCCGCCACACTCCCGACCGCAGCCATGGCGGCCAAGCGCGGTTCGATGAATTGGGCGAGCTTGTCGTCACGAGTGGCTCCTGGCTGACGCCTTCGCAAAAGCAGGCGTCCGGCCCGTTCGCCGGCTATTTCGCCAACCACGGGTGGGGGCTCGGCATGTCCGTGGTCACCGAGCGGGACGGGCTCGGCGAGCCGGTCGGGCGATTCGGCTGGAACGGCGGGCTCGGCTCCGTGTGGTACGCCGACCCCAGCGAGGACCTGGTGACCATCTTGATGACCGGCTGCGCCAAATTCACGCTCCCCCCGCCGAACCTCTACCGCGACTTCTGGACCCTCGCCTACCAGGCCATCGACGACTGATCCTGCGTGCAACCCCAGGCGCGCGCTTTCCGCCGAGCCTGGCTCGAACAGCAGTAAGTACCTACCTACTGCTGTCCTGGGGCGAAATTCAACAGCAGCATGGTCCTACTTACAGCTGTCAGGACGACAGTAAGTAGGACCATGCTGCTGTCGCCGAGCGGGCCGAAACAGCAGCGTACAGTCCGCTGCCGTCGGATCGTGCCTTGCCCGCACGGTCGGCTGCGGGGTTCAGCCGGAATACGGGCTGGTGATTGTCATGGGAGTCCGGGCTTCGGCTAGTGCTGCCTGAGGGAAGCTGGGGCCTTCTTTGTAGTAGCGCGCGCGAGTCCGGCCGACGGGCTCCAGGATGTCTGCCGAAACGAGGTCGCGTAGATCCCGCTGGGCCTGCTGGAGGCTGAGTCCTTCGGCGTGCTCGTAGCGCAGCCTCCGGACGCGGCCGGTCATCGCGACGTCGTGCAGCGCGGAGACCACGCGTTCGTCTAGTCCCGTCTGTTCGACATAGTCCATCAGCAGCCGCCAGGTACGCCCGGACCTGTCTATCCGGTGCCTTACGACCTGCGCCTGCTGGTGGTAGGCGACGAGGTTGAACTGAACCCAGCTGGAGACATCCTGCGCTGGCTGGTATGTCGCGCCGCGGCTGGCAAGTTCGCGGTAGTACTCCCAGGTGTTTCCCGGTCGTCCCAGCCATGCCTCAATCGAGGAGAACTCCGGAGCGAGGACTCCCTCGCGCGCGATGAGGAGCGTCTGCAGTGACCGTGACAGCCGCCCGTTGCCGTCGGCCCACGGGTGGATGGAGACCAGGTGCAGATGGGCCATCGCCGCCCGGACCAGGGGGGCTGCGTCGTCAGCCGCGTTCAGCCAGTCGACGACTCCGCCATCAGCCCCGGGACATCTGCGGCGGGACGCGCCGTGTATGCCGCGATTGACGGGTCGCGGGCATCGGTGACGTACACCGGTCCGCGCCGCCATTGTCCGGCCGGCTTGCGCGGGCTGTGCCGGTGTCCTTGCAGCATCCAGTGGAGCGCGTTCAGGAACCCCTTGCCGAATGTGAAGTCAGGTGCGTCGTGCAGCGTCTGGATATAGGTCATCATGTGCTGGTACGCCACCGTCTCGGCGAGGTTCTCCTCCGAGATATCGACGTCGTGCTCGCCGTCGATCAGGTCCACGACATCAGCCGTCGAAACCTTGAAACCCTCGATTGAGTTGGAAGCCGCGATCGCATCGGCGGTGAGGAACTTCCGCAAACCGTCCGTCCACTTCGCTGGCGTATCGCGGATGGCGTGCCGTAGCTCTTGGCGCATGACATCGATCTCGGCGAGCACGCGCGCGTCTTCCGCCGAGATCTTGGGCGTCGGATACAACATGACGCAATAATATAATGATTGCGTCATGTTATCAACATTGAACGGTGACGTGGCGCGTCCTCCGTCTGACTCTCACCTTGGGGGAGCCCGCACACCCATCTTGCCGGGCCGGATCGGATGATCCTGGGCCTCGGCGCGCCAGCGCAGGGCTCGGTAGCCAGCGTCAGCAGTAAGTACCTACTTACTGTCGTCCTCGAGCGAAATTCAACAGCAGCATGGTCCTACTTACAGCTGTCAGGACGACAGTAAGTAGGACCATGCTGCTGTCGCCGAGCGGGCCGGGCACGGTGCCCGGGCCGCGGCTTCCAGCAGGCCCGGGACCGGCTGGTCACTCAGCTGAGGTTGAGCGGCGCGTCGGGCGCGGCGACCGCGCCGCGCAGTACCTGTGAGAACTCGGCAGCCATCTCGCCGATCGTGGCGTCGGAGAAGATGTTGCGCTTGAAGGTGATCGAGACGATCATGTCGCCCGCCGGGGTGGTGCTCAGCGTCCACAGGACACCGTCGGGCAGCGCTGAGCACCGCTCCTGCGCTCGCGGCTGCCTCGAGATCTCGGCGAGCTCAAGGTCGCCATCGGCGTGCTCGCCCAGCATCACCGGGTCGGGGAACACCTGGAACACGGCGGCGGCCGCGTTATCCGACATCGCAGGACCCATCAGCGCAGGCGCCAGCCCGAAGATATGGATGCTCGGAATGTCCCGCGAGTAGGCATCCAGGCACGTCCTGCGAGTCCGCTCGAGCACCTTCCGGAACGTCGCGGCGCCGTTCAGATCGGTACGCAACGGTATGAAATTGAAGAACGATCCGACGGAGTCCTGGAACTTCTGGCCGCCCCGGCCAGGGGTGAAGGTCGCGACGATCACGTCATCGGAGCCGGTCTTCCGCCCGACGACGATCTGGTACGCGGCGAGCAGAACCATCACCGTGGTGCTCCTGGTCGAAGCGCCCAGCCGCGCGGCGGCCGCGACCACGTCGGCGGGGATCGAGAACCGGTGCGCGCCCGAGGACTGCGGTATCCCCGCCGAGCGAGCGAAGTCGGTGGGGATCGCGCTGATCAGGGCGCCATCGAGGGTCTTGCGCCAGTAGTCGAGCGCGGCTGCGGGCTGGGCATCTGGCGACTCGCGCTGCCAGCGCGCGAACTCGCGGTACTGCGGCGCTTCGGGCAGTGCGGGAACGCTGCGCCCGGAGTGCACCGCGTAGCGGTTGACGAGATCACGGATGATCACCCGCACCGACCAGCCGTCAGTCGCGATGTGGTGCGTCTGGATGGCGAGCACCGAGTCCTGCTCGTCGAACCTGGCTAGCACGGCCCTGACGAAGGGCGGCTGCTCGGCGCTGATCGTGGCGTTCTCAAGCTCCCTGATCAGGGCTTCCGCCTGGTCCTCGCGCGAGGTTCCCGCATCAGCGGTCAGGTCACGGACGACGAGCTCCGGCATGGCGGGAGGGTAGATCTTCTGGTACTTCTCGCCTTCGTCGCGCACGATGACGGTGCGCAGCGCTTCATGCCGCTCTACAACGTCGCGCAACGCGGTCCGCAGCGCGGCGACGTCCACTGCCCCCGAGACTCGCCAGGCCTCGACGATGTGGTAGTGCGACCCGAACGGCCCGTCGTCGTCACCGGCGTCAAAGAGCAGCACAAACTCCTGATTCAGCGACAACGGGATCTGCTCGGTTGTGGTCATGCTTCACGCTCCTTCTCTCGGATATGCACGGATCTGCTCGAACGAGCACAGGTCGGGTACCGTCCAGCCGTCCAGGTCGTACTCGGCCATGCAGCCTTCAGCGAACGCCTTGTACTGGTCGATCAGGCCGCCAGCCTGCTGCGCGAACAGCAGCTCGACCCGCGCGGCCTCGTGGTTGCCGGCGTAGTTGCGCTCGTACAGCTCGTGCCGGCCAGCGAACTCGGTGCCGACGGCGTCCCACAGCAGCTTCATCACCTTCACCCGCTCGACCGCGTCCCGGCCACCGGAGCCGCGCAGGTATTTATCCAGGTACGGACGAACATCTGGGTTCTTGAAATCCTCGGCGCTCGAATTGACGTAGATCAGCCCGCTGGCGACGTCCTGGAGGACGATCTCCCTGATCCTCGGGTAGCCGATCTGCATGAACCAGCGGTACGCCATGCCGTACTGGGGGTTGGGCAGCACGGCGCCGTTCTTCCACGGCACCGGATTGCGGGCGGCGGCATCCGACAGCGCCCAGAAGAGATTGCGCCAGGCAAGCACCTCGCCAAGGCGGGCCTGAACCCCACGAAAGTCATTGCTGCCGGTGATTTCTATGGCCTTGGCAAGCAGCCCGGCGATGAATTCCAGCTTCACCGCCAGCCGTATGCAGCCGTGAAAGGTGAAGCGCTCGAAAAAACCGGATTGCTCGCTAAACTGCTGGACCTTGCCGATGTTGCCGTAGATGAAAACGTTCTCCCAGGGTATGAGCACCTTATCCAGCACCAGAATGGTGTCGTTCTCATCCAGGCGCGAGGACAGCGGGTAATCGAAGGGGCTGCCCATCACCGAGGCCATGGCCGAGTAGGACGGCCTGCAGATTAGCTTGACTCCCGGTGCGTCCATGCCGATGGTGGCGACGAGCGCGAACTGCTTCTTGCGCACCGGCAGGCCGTAGTGGGCGATGAAGTTGTAGTGCGCGAGCGCCGACCCGGTGGCGACGACCTTGGCCCCGCTGACGATCAGGCCCGCGTCCGTTTCGCGCTCGGCGTGCACGAAGACGTCGGCCACCTCGTCCGGCGGCCGGTTCCGGTCGACCGGCGGGTGCACGATCGCGTGGTTCCAGAACAGCACCTGCTCCTGGGACTGCGCGTACCAGCGCCTCGCGTTGGCCTCGAACGGATGGTAGAACTCCGCGTTCGCGCCCAGCGTGCCGATGAAAGACGCCTTGTAGTCGGGGCTGCGTCCCATCCAGCCGTAGGTCATGCGCGCCCACGCCGCGATGGCGGCCTGATCGGCGACGAGGTCGGCGGCGCTGTGCGGCGTGGTGAAGAAGCGGTGCGTGTAGCCGTCGCTGCCGGTGTCCGTCGGAGCGACCAGGACGCCTGCGCGCTCCGGGTCGTGCAGCGCGTCGTACAGCCTGGCGATCATCCTGCTTGGGTTACGGAACGCGGGATGGGAGGTAACGTCCTTGACCCGCTCGCCGTAGAGGTAGATCTCCCGCCCGTCGCGCAGGCTGTCGAGGTATTCGTCGCCGGTCAGGGGCCGGGTCTTGCGCGGGAGCTGGTCGCGGCTTGTCATCGCCGATCACACCCCGCCCGCGCGGATGTGGCCGCTCAGCTCTGCCAGGTACCTGGCGACCACGTCGGGCACCACCTTGCAGTCGAGCACGAGGGTTCCGTGGCAGCCTGCGTCGCGCCAGGCTCGCACGGCGGTGAGATCGCCGGCGGTTCGCACCGTGATCGCGGTGGCGCCGAGCGAGCGAGCGACCGAGGCGAAGTCGGTATCGCCGAAGGTGGCCGGGCTAGTGTCGGTGACGAGCGAGTGGTACATGTGGACCTCCGCGCCGTAGGCGGCGTCGTTGAAGATCACCACGAGCGCCGAGCGCGAGACGCGGATGAGAGTCTCGAGCTCGGGCAGTCCCATGAGCGCGCCGCCATCGCCGAGGGCTACGACCGTCGTGCGGTCCGCCCGGCCGACGGCCGCGCCCACGGCGCCAGCGAACCCGAGCCCGATCGTCTGGAACGCCGCCCCGCTGAAGACGAGCGCGGACGGGTCAGCCGCCGGCCAGTACATGCCAGGCCATCCGACGAAATGACCGCCGTCCATGACCAGGGTCCGCGTCGCTGGCAGCAGGCCAGCTAGCGTCAGCGACAAGGTCCTCGGGTCGATCCTGGCACCGGTGCTCGCGTCGTCATACGGCTCGTGCTCCCAGCCGATCCGCGCCAGGTCGGGTGCTACCTCGTCGCGCCAGCCAGACGCGGCCAGTCCCCGGGACCGCGCGCCGTCCAGCAGGACGCTGGCGACCTGCGCCGCGTCGCCCGTGATGAACAGGTCGACCCGGCTCACCGTCGGGCGGCGCCGGTGTCGACCTGCACCAGCGCGGCACCCGGATCGAGCAGCATCCCGCCGTGCAGCGTGAAGTCGGTCAGGCTCGTCCCGAAGGCGACGATCACGTCCGCCGCGCCGATAATCGCGGCCGCCCGTGGCGAGGCGAAGCCGCCGCAGATCCCGAGCGACCATGGGCTGTCGCGGTACAGGCCGTCGGCCATGACGGTAGTCGTGAGCAGCGCGCCGAGCCGGTCAGCGAGCGCCGCGATCGGGCCTGCGGCGCCGGAACGGTACGCGCCGAGCCCGGCAAGCAGCAGCGGGCGGCGCGCGCCGGCGAGGGCATCAAGCGCGGCGCCGACCTGGGCGTCGTCGACCTGGACGGGCAATGTCACCGGACTGACGGCCCGGCGCACCGCGCCCACCTCGGGCACGGTGGCGTCGGGCACGGTGGCGTCGAGCACGGTGGCGTCGAGCAGGTCGGCGGGCAGGCTGAGCACGATGGGGCGCGGTCCGCCGCGCGCGAGCTCGAGTGCGCAGGCGACAGCGCCCCGGGCATTCGCCGGATCGGTGACGCGGACGGTCCTGGCCCCCAGCGTCGAGGCGAACCCGCGCTGGTCGATGTCGATCGGCCGAGGCCCGCCCGTCGGCTGGTCCCCGGTGAGCAGCAGCACGCCGCTGCGGTGCTTGACCGCCTCGGCCAGCCCGGTCGCCGCGTTGGTCAGGCCTGGCCCGTACGTGGTGGTGCAGACCGCGACGTCCCCGGTCGTCCGGTAGTACGCGTCCGCCATCGCGATGGCCCCGCCCTCATGCCTGGCGGCGACGTACCGGACGCCACTGGCCATGAGCCCGGCCACGGCGAGGAAGTTCCCGTTCCCCACGACGCCGAACGCGGCCCTGACGCCCTCGTCGGCGATCGCCTGTCCCACCTCGCTCGCTAGCCTGGCCATTGGTCAGCTCATTTCCAGCTCGAACACGACTTCGCCGACGGTCAGGTCGATCCTGTTGGTCCGCGCCAGCTTCCAGCCGGCCTCGTCGAACACCGACTCCCAGTCGGCGATGGTGGGAAGGAAGACGCCCATCAGGTCATGGCCGAGCTCGAAGCCCAGAGTGAACACCGGCAGGTCGGCGTCGGGGACCTCTGCCGTCCGCGTCGCGTCGCCGAGCAGCAGCCGCCGGGCCGAGGGAAAGACCGTGCGCAGCCGCCGGAGCGTGGCCAGGCAGCTCTCGCGCGGCCAGAAGTCGTGCCCCATCATGAAGCACGTGATCAGCTCGACGTCGGCGAACTCCGGACGCTCGGCAAGTCCGAGCACGTCCGCCTCGATGAAGGTGACCCGGTCGCGGAGGCCAGCGGCCGACGCGCTGGCCCGCGCCGAGTCGAGCGCCGGCCG
This sequence comes from uncultured Actinomycetota bacterium, assembly GCA_963737865.1. GTDB lineage: Bacteria > Actinomycetota > Actinomycetes > Streptosporangiales > Streptosporangiaceae > Chersky-822. The sequence goes on from CAVTUG010000006.1 coordinate 341,498, forward strand.
CGCGATGTCGATGCCGACCCCGCGAGCGCGCGGGTACCTCGTCAGGATGTCGATCAGGCGGCCGCCACTGCCGCAGCCCAGGTCGGCGACGCGGCTGAGGTCGAAGTCAAGGCGCCCCATCGCAGCGGCGAAGGTCGGGCCGTAGCAGAGCTCGTCGATCTCCCTGCAGGCGTAAGCGATGGCGGCCGCGTCCCGCTGGTAGAACTGGCCTACCCGGTTCTCGCTGACCAGCACCGACGGCATCTGCCTGAACAGCTCGGCGCTGCCTCGGCTCAGCCAGTGGAAGAACGACTTGTACTGGTACACCTCGTCGAAGGCGTCAGCGGCGGCGACCACCGAGCCTGTTCGCCGCACGACGCCCACCGAGGCCAGAGCCCGGAAGACTCCGACCGTGGCGGCCAGGTCCAGGCCCCGGCGCGCGGCGAACGACTTCGCGTCCAGCACCCTTGAGCTGTGCAATTCGTCCAGTGCGCCGATCTCCCACGCGGCGGCGATGGCCCACGCGGCCACCGCCGAGTTGTAAATGGTGGCGGCGGCTCCCCGGCCTGGCAGGGTCATAGCCTGACCAGGGGCGCGGTCGGCTCGGCCACCGAGGCGGACAGCACCCGGCAGTACTGCGTCGCGATCGCTGCGATCGTGGCATGGTCGAACCGGTCCCGGCCGAACCGGATGACGCCGACCACCTCTCCCGACCGAAGGTGGTCAAGCGCCCACAGCATCCCTTTCGGCGTGCCCGCCCCGACGGACACCGGCGTTCGCCTGTCGCGGAGCTCTGAGTACCTGATGTCGCCGGCTTTCCCGATGCCCGCGTGAGCGGGCCTCGGGAGCATCTCGAACGCGGAGACGGCAAGCTGATCGTCACCGCACGGCTTCAGCAGGTCACCGGCATGCGTTCGGATTAGTTGGAACGGGACGTCGTTCGCGAATGCTTGCAGGCAGCTGGCTCTGGTCCGGCCGATGACGTCGACGAAGCTGCCGCAGCCGCGCAGCTCCGTCCTGATCGGCAGGAAGTTGTACAGGGGTCCCACCACGCCGTCGAAACGCGGCTCGCCGCGCCCGGCCGTGAAGGTCGGCACCACCAGGTCAGATTCCCCGGTCAGCTGGCTGGCCAGCAGGTTGTAGGCCGCGATGAGCGCGACGAACAGCGAGCTGCGGGTCGACTTGGCCACCGTGGCCGTCGCGCGGGTCAGGTCCCTGCCGATCACGAACCGGTGCACCGAATACGGGTCGGCGGCACCTTCGGGCAGCACCCGATCGGCTGGAAGCGCGTGCAGGCGAGCATCGAGCAGGCGCTCCCGCCAGTACCCGCTGGCGACGTCAGACCAGGACCCCTGGCTCGCCCGCTGCCATAAGGCGAACTCGCGGTGCTGGCACGCGTCAGGAAGGCTAGGCGCGCGCCCGGCAGACCTGGCGGCGTAGCAGGCTGCAAGATCACTGACGATCACCTGCATGGACCACGCGTCGGACGCGATGTGATGCGTCGTCAGCGCGAGCACGTGGTCGTCCGCCCCGAGCCGGCCGAGCACGGCACGCAGCAGCGGTACCTCCTGATGGCTGAACGGCTCGGCCTCGACCTCGTCGAGCAGGTCGTACGCGGCCTGGTCAGCGAAGTCAGCGGAGCCCGCGTCGCGGCACAGCAGGCGCACCTGGCACGGCGGGTGCACGTGCTGACGCCACCCGCCTTCGTGCCGCTGCGGTGTTTGCCTGCACAGGGTCGTGCGGAGCGACTCGTGCCTGGCGACGACGTCGTCGAGGGCAGCCGACAGCGCGCCGACGTCGAGCCGGCCGCGCAGCCGCAGCCCGTAGGTGATCGTGTACCACTGGCTGAACGCTCCGGCGGTATCGCCGTGATCCAGGGAGCACAGAAAGTCCTGGTTCAGCGACAGCGCAGTGCTGTCAAACACAGGGCTGGCAAACACAGGGCTGGCAAACACGGGCCGGCAAACACAGGGCTGGCAAACACGGGCGGGTTGCCGGTCATTGGGCCAGGGCCATCTCGACTTGCTGGTCAAGCTCGGCGACGGTGGGGGCGTCGAAGATGTCGGACATCAGCAGCTCGACACCCAGGGCGGCCTTGATCGAGCTGATCAGCCGCATCGCCATGAGCGACTCTCCGTGCAGGTCGAAGAAGCTGTCGTCGATCCCGACCCTGGGCACCCCGAGCACCTCGGCGAACATCGAGCACAGGATCTCCTGCCGCGCGGTCTGCGGCGCGCGGTAGGCGGACAGGCCTTCGACGACAGGCTCGGGCAGCGCCTTGCGATCGACCTTCCCGTTCGGGGTCAGCGGCAGCGAGTCGAGCGTGACGAACGCCGACGGCACCATGTACTCGGGCAGCAGCTCCGTCGCATGCGCCCGCAACCCGTCGACGTCGACCTCACCTGCCTCCGCGACGAAGTAAGCGATCAGGCGCTTCTCGCCGTCGGCGACCTCGCGCGCGACCACGACCACGTGCGCCAGGCCCTGATATCTCGCGAGCACGCTCTCGACCTCGGCCAGCTCGACCCGGTAGCCGCGGATCTTCACCTGGTCACCTGACCGGCCGACGAATTCGATCAGGCCGTCCGGCCGCATTCGCACCTGGTCGCCCGTGCGGTACATGCGCTGGCCCGCTCCGGCGAAAGGATCGGCGACGAACCGCTCGGCGGTCACGCCCGCCCGCCGGTAATAGCCGCGAGCGAGGCGGGTTCCCGAGACGTACAGGTCGCCTACCTCGCCCGCCGGCAGCGGTCCGAGCTGCTCGTCGAGCACGTGCAGCGTGGTGCTGTCCATGCCTGCACCGACCGGCACGGTCAGGCCCATCGAGTAAGGCGCCCGCATCGGCGAGCTGGTGATGAACGACGACATCTCGGTCGCGCCGTAGGTCGCGCGTACCACCGTGTCAGGGCACGCCTGCAGTACCTGCCGCACGGCCTTGGCCGAGATCACGTCCCCGCCCGTCAGCACCTCAGCCACGCCGGCGAAGCACTCAGGCGCCTCGTCGGCCACCACCCTGAACAGCCCGGCCGTCACGTGCACCGCAGTGATCTGGTGCTCGGTGATGAGGCGGCGCAAGGTGCCGACATCAAGGCGGCCTGGCGGCGCCAGGACCAGATGGCCGCCACGCAGGAGCGGTACCCACAGCTCATAGGTGGACACGCCGAAGGCGTAGGGCGCCAGCATCAAGATCCGCTCCTGGCCGCCGCCTTCCCAGCACGAGTCGAGCGCCAGCCCGAGGACGCCGCGGTGGGTGACGGCGACGCCCATCGGATCGCCCGTCGAGCCCGAGGTATACAGCACGTGCACCAGGTGGTCGAGGCCGTCTTCGATCCCCGGGTCGGTGCCGGGCAGCGCGCGCTGCTCCGCGTCCGCGTCCACGAAGACAACCATGGGAACCTCGGGCAGGCCGCGCACCCGCATGACGGCGTCGGCAAGCAGCACGGGCCTGCCCACGCTGTCGGCGATCCACTGCAGGCGCTGCAACGGATACGCGCTGTGCAGGGGCAGGTAAAGCGCCCCGGCTTTCACGATAGCCAGGATCGAGGCCACCATCTCGACCGACCGCTCCTGCAGCACCATGACCGGGTCTTCTGGCCTGACGCCCAGGCCGAGCAGCCTGTGCGCGATCCGGTTGGCCCGCTCGTCGAGCTCGGCATAGGTCACAGCCTCGACGGGCGAGGACACCGCGATAGCGTCCGGCGTCCGCGCAACTATCTGAGCAAAGCGCTGATGAACGGAATTGTTATCCCTCATACCTGCTGATCCGCCTATTCCTGGCAGCCACTGGGTTAGCAACACCGGCAATTTGAACGTCTAAGGCGAAGATCGCAGCGATCCAGTTCCTGGTGCATCTCGCTGATTGCGCTGCCCGCCATCCCGGCGCAATCAGCGAGATGCATCGCCGGGAGCCGGGTGTCACCGTCGGGAAGGCAGGACTACAGGGCGATCATGGAAAAGGAAGCGCAATGGCTAACCAATCTGCAGAACGGGCGGTGGTGCTCGGCGGCGGCATGGCCGGCCTGCTTGCCGCCCGCGTCCTGTCCGACGCCTACTGCGACGTCGTCATCGTGGACCGCGACGACCTGTCCGGCAGCGACCGGCGCTCGCAACGGTGCACCGCACGGCCGACATGCGCACTGCCTGGTGGCCAGGGGCCACCAGATCTACGAGGAGCTCTTCCCCGGGCTCACCCAGGGAATGAGCGACGCCGGGGTGACGCTCGGCGACTTCAACGGCGGGATCCAGTGGAACTTCAACGGCCATCGGCTAGCGCCGTCCGACTCGGGCCTGATGTGCGTCTCGTCCGGCCGCCCGGTACTCGAGCAGCACGTACGCCAGCGCGTCCAGGCCATCCCTGGCGTGCGCTTCCTCGATCGGCACGACATCGTGAGCCTGGAGACGACGCCAGATAACCAGCGGGTCACCGGAGTCCGGATCCAGCGCAGCGAGCCGGGCAGCCAGCCCGAGGTGCTGCACGCCGACCTGGTGCTCGACATCACTGGCCGTGGCTCGCGGATGCCGGCCTGGCTGCGCGAGCTCGGCTACGAGGCGCCACCGGAGGACAGGATCAAGGTCGACCTCGCCTACACCACGCGGCACTACCGGCTGAAGCCCGATCAGTTCGGCCCGAGCATCGCGATCAACCAGGCCGGAACGCCCGCGTCTCCGCGAGGCGTGTTCTGCTATCCGCTGCCTGACGGCGAGACCGTCGAACTGTCGCTCACCGGCGTACTCGGAGACCATCCGCCCACGGACCATGAGGGCTTCCTCGACTACATCAAGTCGCTGCCGCTCCCGTTCCACTACGAGTACGTCAAGGACGCGGAGCCGGTCGACGAGCCGGTGCGCTTCAAGTTCCCGGCCAGCGTCTGGCGCCACTACGAGCAGCTGACCCGCTTCCCTACGGCCTGCTCGTGATGGGCGACGCCGTGTGCAGCTTCAACCCGGTCTACGCCCAGGGCATGACCGTCGCCGGGATGGAGGCACTGACGCTCCGCGCAGCACCTGGCAGAACCCGGGGGCGCTGAACGCGATGGCGTTCTTCGGCGAGATAGCGGGCCAGATCGCCGGCCCATGGCAGTTCTCCGCCATCGCCGACCTCGGCTACCCGGGCGTCGAGGGCGAGCGGAACGACCAGATCAACCTGGTCAACCAGTACATCCCCAAGGTGCTGGCCGCCGCGACGCAGGATCCGGTCGTCACCGACGCCTTCCTCAGCGTCGCCGGGCTGGTCGCGGATCCGATGTCGCTGATGAGCCCGGAGATCGCAGGGCGGGTCGGGCGGGTGCTGCGAGAGTTCGCGCGCATGCAGGCCAGCGCGTCCGCTCCGGCCTGACCAGCATCCGAGATTGAGCACACCAGAGACTGGAAGAAGGTTGCCCGATGCGTCCGTTCAAGATCGACATCCCGCAGTCGCAGCTCGATGACCTCAAGCAGCCGACTCGCTAGCACCCGCTGGCCCGATGAGATGCCCGGCGCCGGCTGGAGCCGGGGCGTGCCCGTGGCCTACCTCAAGGAACTCGCCGAGTACTGGCGAACGGGGTATGACTGGCGCGCCGCCGAGCGATACCTGAACAAGTTCCCCCAGTTCCTCACCGAGATCGACGGCGTGCAGGTGCACTTCCTGCACGTCCGCTCGGCTGAGCCGGACGCGACGCCGCTGATCCTCACCCACGGCTGGCCGGGATCCTTCGTCGAGTTCATAGACGTGATCGGCCCGCTGACCGACCCGACCGCACACGGCGGCGACCCGGCCGACGCGTTCCACGTCGTCATTCCCTCTCTGCCCGGCTATGGCTTCTCCGGGCCGACCGGGCAAGCCGGCTGGGACACCGAGCGGGTCGCGCAGCGCGTGGAAGGAACTGATGCGCAGCCTCGGCTACGACCGCTACCTGGTACAGGGCGGCGACTGGGGCATGCCGATCTCGCTGCGGCTCGGCCTCGCCGACCCCGAGCACGTCGCCGGCGTGCACGTCAACATGCTGGTCACCTTCCCCCCGGCTGACCCGACCGACCAGGCGGCCATGGGCGCGCTGATGTCCAAGCTGACGCCGCAGGAAATGGAGCGGGCGGGGTTCGCCATGCACTTCCAGCAGGACGGCATGGGCTGGCTGAAGATCCAGGCCACCCGCCCGCAGACACTTTCCTACGGACTGACCGACTCACCGGTCGGCCAGCTCGCCTGGATCGTGGAGAAATTCAAGGAGTGGACGGACTCCAAGGACAGGCCAGAGGACGCGGTGAGCCGCGGCCACCTGCTGACCAACGCCTCGATCTACTGGTTCACCGGGACCGCCGGGTCCAGCGCCCAGCTGTACTTCGAATCCGAGCACCTCGACGCCGACTTCTTCAGGACCTGGGGCGGGCCCTGGCCGCTGGCGATGCCGGCCGGAGTGGCGTTCTTCCCCAAGGACGCCGCCCGGCCGATCCGGTCGTGGGCGGAAATGGTCCTGCCGACGCTCACCCACTGGACCGAGTTCGATCAGGGCGGCCACTTCGCCGCTCTGGAGCAGCCCGAGCTCTTTGTCGGCGATGTCAGGAAGTTCGCCAGGTCCCTGCACTAACCACCGCCAGGTACGCCGGCCGGCCGCTCGTGAGGGCGCCCGGCCGGCGTATGCCGTCTGGGCGCGGCACGCGGTTACCTCAGGAATGCCGTTAAAAGGGCTAGACAATTTAGGCAACCCTAGAGATGTTCGCGATGATGGGTACCAGCATACTGTAAAGATCCCGGTGTACGTTTTTGCAATATGCGAGAAATCGAATCGCCGCGCCGATCACGGAGGGAATTGTCATGTCGTCGCTTGGCTCAAGCCAGAGCATGGCAGATGTAACGCGGATATGGCGAAGAGCCATTTCCGCTCGCGGATGGCGACTCTATGCCATCAGCGGCTTCGCGGCCGTGCTGGCGGTATTCGGCACAGTCGTGGCGGTCAATGCGCAGGCCGCGCCGGCGCATCGCGCACCCGGCAAGATCCTGTCCCCTGCGACGCCTGCGAGTCCGGCGCTGGCTGGATTCACGCAGGGATTTGTCGCTATCTCCGACAGCACCATTCACTACGTCATCGGCGGGCACGGGCCCGTCCTCGTGCTCCTGCACGGCTGGCCGATGACCTGGTGGGAGTGGCACCTGGTGATGCCCAGCCTGGCCAAGCACCACACGGTGGTCGCATTCGACCTGCCGGGGCTCGGCGGCTCAACCGTCCCCACCAGCGGCGGGTACACCGCGGTCGACACCGCGCAGCGACTGCACCAGGCCGTCACGGCGCTGGGTTTCGGTCACATCTCGATCCTGGGGCATGACCTCGGGGTGAACGTCGCTTACGCGTACGCCGAGCTCTACCCGCGAACGGTGACCAAGCTGGCCGTGCTCGATTCCTTGCTCAACGGGTTCGGCCTGGAGAGCGTCTACGGCTTCAGCTTCCATTTCGACCTGAACATGGCCGCGTCGCCGATGCCGGAGAGCATTATCAACAACCACGCGGCGGAGCGTGGCGTACCTGAATTACATGTACTCGCTCGCCGCCAAGCCAGCCGCTATCACCAGCCAGGACAGGAAGACATGGTACGCCGCTTATGCCAGTCCCGCGAACCGCGAGGCCGGTTACAACTACTACCGAGCGTTCCCGGACAACGAGACCTACAACCTCGCGCACGCCACGCCCAAGCTGACCATGCCGGTACTGGCGATGGGCGGCGAGGACAGCTTCGGGACCGCGGTGGCGAACGTCCTTCGAGAACGTCGCCACGGACGTGCACACGGTAGTGGCGCTGGGCTCGGGTCACTACATTCCCGAAGAGGATCCAGGATTCCTGGCCAAGTGCGCGAACCTGTTCTTCAGTTCCGCTACGCAGGCGCCGTCGGCTTGCAGGACTGCCTGTCGCTTAGCACCTTAGCAGTCCGACGCATCCCGGCACGGCGACTCTACCGGGGCCGGTCAGTGAGCTCGCTGAGCCAGGCGCAGGCCGCTCCTGTTGTTGTGCTCGACGTTGTGTGGTCTTCCGATTCAGATCGGGCCGCTAGCCAGGCACGTGGCCGCAAGCCACCGCCGTGCACGACGGGGACGGCCTGGTCGCGGGCTCCGTGCCACAGGCGTACGGGACGCTGGTGGTCAGGTCACAGCCCCAGGGGGTGAGGATCGCGGTCCAGTCGTCCCACCAGCCGTCGTCGCCGTCGGCCATGGAGTCCCGCTGCCCGCGGCGAGATGGCTGGCTACTCCCAGCTGCGGGCGTCGTCGGTGACGTCGCAGCGGGCATCCAGCTTGCGGTGTGCTGGTGGTGGCGAACAACCGGTCAGCGTCCTGACGCCAGTTCCGGCGGGCGGCCGCGGTCGGCGAACAGCCCGACCTGGGCCTCCGGTGACATCCCTCGCAGAAGTCCAGGCCCGGCGATCCGTACGGCGCGGCGAAGACTGCCGCGCCGGTACGTCGGGCGCCATGGCCGCGCAGGTAGTGCGTAGGGCCGCCGCCGGAGAATCCCCAGATGCCCATCGCGGGATCCCCAGCGCCGCGGCGATGTGACGAACGCGGTGATCCCGCGCGCCCCGGCTGCGGCGCTGGCCGCACGCGGTACCCCGGCTCGCGTGCCGGGCATGCCGCCGTGAACTCGCGCCACTACAGCGTCCGCCGGAACAGCCGCGTGATCCGGGAAATCCGGTGCACTACAGTTTCCCGCCTCCCGCCGAACTCCTCGACCCGGATCATCCGTCCGCGCAGGGACGACATGTGCCTCCATGGTACGGACGCTACGACCATGCCGTAGGTCCGCGATCAGCGCATGCCTGTGCCGGGTGAACGTGAGCTCCACCCGGCACAGGCACTGAGTTTGCCCAGCACGCCACAGTGCGGCACGCGGAGCTCTGTCCGCGTGCCGGACGTCGTCCCGGGTACTGTCAGATGTAGAGCGAGTCGGGCTCCAGCCCGCACAGGATCCGCCCGTAGAGTTCCGCGTTGGTGTCCGGGTGCATCAGGGCGTGCATGGTGACCGCGTTGACGTCGCGTGCGATCCGCTGGATCGGCTGGTCACTGTAGATCGACGAACCGCCGCTGGCCGAAGCCAGGATGTCCACGGCTTCCTTGCTGAGCTTGCACACCGCGCCGAGGTCGGCGCGTGCGCTGACCCGCTCCTCGATGGTCCACGGGGCCGCCTCCGCGCCCTTGGTGTCGACCATCGCTGCCAGGCGGTGGGCGTGGAACTCCGCCTCATCGATCTTCATGACCGCCTCGGCGACCTGGAGATGGGTCAGCGGCGCCTTGGCCTGCTTGTCGTAGCCCGTATAGGTGATCTTCCGTCCGGGCAGCCGCGCGAAGAACGCCTCCTTCGCGGCCTTCGCCAGGCCGACGACGCAGCCCACCGAGGAGGCGGAGGCGACCGGCAGCAGCGGCGACCGGTAGATCGCGCTGGCGGCGCTTTGCGGCGAGGCGGACTGACCCTGCAGGACCGCGAAGATGGGCAGCACGCGCTCCTGCGGGACGAACACGTCCGTCGCGACCGTGCTCACGCTGCCGGTGCCCTTGAAGCCCGAGGTGTACCAGTCGTCGATGATCTGCAGGTCCGACGTGGGTACCAGCGCCACGACCGGTATCGGCTCCCCCTCGCCGCCGATGAGGATCGCGATGATCTCCTGCCAGTGGCTGTGCAGCGCCCCGCTGATGAAACCCCACTTGCCGTTGACGACGACGCCGCCGTCGGTCTGGATCGCCATCGCGCTCGGGCTCAGCGTCCCGCACACCCGGACGTCCGGGGTCGAGAACACCTCGTCCTGAACCTGGTCAGGGAACATGCACGTCATCCACCCGGGAATCCAGTACACCGACGCGACCCACGCGGTGGAACCGTCGCCGCGGCCGAGCTCGGCGGCCACGTCGACCAGGGTCCGCGTGTCGGACTCGTATCCGCCGTAGCGCGCGGGTGCCCGCATCCGGAAGATGCCGGCGTCGGCCAGGGCCTCGATCGACTCTTCATGAATACGCCGGTTCTCTTCCGACCACGCCGCGTGCTTTTTCAGCAGCGGCACGAGCTCGGACGCGCGCTGAACAAGCTGCTCTCGCGCCGGAACGTCGGTTTTCCGCATCATATCCTCCTAAGGAATCAGCCGAGCAAGTGCGCTATTATGCGCCACCAAGACTTACTGTCGACGATCGCATTTAGCGGTCCGCTCCGCATCTTGTGGATTGCGTTTGATCGCGCCGCCAATCATCTGGCCTGAACCAGCGCGTCAGTCACGCTGCGGAGTTGATCAGGCTCAGGGGGCGCATGTCCGTCCAGTTCGTCTCGATGTACTCAAGGCAGCTGGCACGGGAGTCCGTGTCGTGAACGACGGTCCAGCCTTTCGGGGTGGGCTGGCTGGCCGGCCACAGGCTGTGCTGACCCTCGTGGTTCACGAGCACCCGGTACGAAGCATCTGGGTCTTCGAAAGGATTCGCCATGGTGATCCTCATTCCGCTAGGCAATGCCGCGGGCGCGTAACCTTCCGAGGAGGTCCGATAGCCTCCTGACGGCAGCCTGGCAGACCGGGCCGCGCGCCGAGCACCTTCGGCATTGCGCGGGCCAGCCGCGCGGCCCGGTCAGCGGCTGCCGGTCGGCCGCCAGGGCGGCCCGTTCCACCGCTCCTGCTCGCGTCAGCTAGCCGGGTCGCGCGGGCAGTTCTGGTACACGGCGAGCCGCCACAGGCCTTCGCTCTTGACCAGGATCCAGGCCGCGCGGATGGCCTCCTTGCTCGACACCTCCTTCTCACCTGGGCCGAGCACACCGCCGACGGTCAGCAGGGCAAACGCGTCGGAGCCGAGCGGCTTGACGTCAAGCGGCGTGCCCGTGACGGTGGTTCCCTTGTACTGGTTGGCGTATCCAGCCGCCATGAACTGCCGGATCTCGTCGCGGCCCTTCTTGTACACCCCCGGCAGGATGAGCGTCCCATCCGGCGTGAACAGCTGGGAGAAAGCCTCGGCGTCATGCGCGGCCCATGCCGAGACCAGCCGGCCTGGCACTGCGGCGATTTCCGCCATCAGCGCGTCCGGCATCTTGCCTGCGGGCGCGGATGCTTGAGTGGTCATGCTTCTTTCTCACTTCCCGTAGAGGACCCGGATTTGCCTGAGGACAAATTCGGTCACCGACTCGATGAAAAAGTAGTCGTCCGGGGGCCTTTACTACCTCTCTCAAGATGCTGTATCCTGGAGCGCCATCTTCTCCGCTCGGCAACCCCGAAGGTGCACCGCCCTCGTGCCCGGAGCCAGGATTACAGCGACGCCGCCATCGACAGGTGCCAGGGTCGCCCCAGTCTTGCCGATGAACTGCCGAAGGAGTAGCAGCATGACAACCATTCGCGGCGCTCTGCGCGACCTCGTTATGTCACCTGCCCTGGTCGACGTGACGTTCGCGAAACGCGGATTCCCTGCCGAGCCGTCCGCGGTGACTGAGCATCTCGAGGCAGTTCCGCAGGCGGTGATCTGCGGCTTCGAGTGGGGCATCGCGGCGCGCAATCAGTGGGAGGTGGAGCGCAGGCTGGACATGGTCGATCCTGGACTGCGCGGCTTCGCCTACGAGGGCACCACGATGGCCTTCACCATCCTCGACTCGATGGGCCGCGGCCACCGCACTCGTGACCTGCTGCTCGGCCCGGGACGGCCGCATATCTTCCTGGCCTACATCGGCATGGGCTTCGCCATGGCGCGGCTGCCCAGGCCAGTATGGAAGAAGGTGCTCCCTGACCTGACCGGAATGCGAGTTCCACCCGACCATGAGCTGGCTCGTCGTCGACGGATACGGCTTCGACCGGGCTTACTTCGACACCAAGCGATGGGTGGACGCGCAGTACACGCCGTCGCCGTACCCGTGGGACGGCGCGCCCGACTACTTCCTGCGCGCCGTGGACCAGGGCATCGGCCGGGCGCTGTGGTTCATCTGCGGCGCGAACGTCGACTCACGTGGCTGCTGCGGTCGGGCGGTTCGCCAGCCACCGGCACGCGGACCTGTGGAGCGGGGTGGGACTGGCCGCCGCGTTCGCCGGCGGCAGCGACGCCAGCGGCCTGGCCGCGCTGCGCCGTGCGTCCGGGGAGTACTGGACCGAGCTCGCCCTGGGCGTCGTGTTCGCGATCAAGGCGCGGACCTACGCCGGCTTCCTGCCGCCCCACACCGAGCTCGCCGGCTCGGCCCTGGCGGACCTGTCCGCCGAGGCGGCCGTCGCGCTCGCCGACAGCACCAGACCGAACGGCGGCAGCGGCGAACGTCCCTGCCTACGAGGTGTGGCGACAGAACATTCGCGCCCGCCTTGCGGCGCGATGACATCGCCCCGGTAGCCAGCAAGTTCGGAGGTGCCTGGCCGCACCACGACTGGAAGGCTAACGAAACGTGGAGCATCCATTCGCCGATGACGGCACCGTTCGCAGCGACCTGATTCTCCAGCAGATCACCGCTGGCGACGCCAGGCCGGTCCTGGTGGCCGACTTCCAGGCGTTCTCCTCGGCCCCTCGGCTCAGTCACCTGATCAGCACACGGGCGCAGGGCCGCCGGTCTACCAGGTCGATCCGCTCAGCGCCTTGTCCGGTGACCGAGCCTACGTGTCGCTGGCCGACCTGGCGGCCGAGGCCGCCGAGGAATTCGGTCGCTCTGAGCCAGCCGACGGCCCGGTCTCCGTCATCGGCTATTGCAGTGCCGCCGCGCTGGCGCTGCATGTAGCGACGCTGCTGGCGCGATCGCAGCCGACCGTGGCCGTGCTGCTGCGGCCGTCCTGGCCGGACACGGAGATGATCACGACCCAGTTCGCGATGCTGCTCGCCAACCTGAGGACCAGCGGCCGGCCGAGCCCGGTGCTGGACGGTGACCCAGGCGAGTGCGTGACTGGCATGGAGCAGGTCCTGCGCGCCGACATCGCGGCCCTGGCAGCCAGCCATGGACTCGAAGGCGCGGAAGACACCTTCGCTGAGCTGCTGATGACCTACCGGTCCTGGCTGGCGTTCCTGCTGGCGTGCAGAAACGATCCTCGGTCCGGGTGGGCCGACGGCGGCGCCGCCGTCACCGTGCTCAGCGAACTGCCGGGGGCCTCCGTTCCCAGGCTGAGCCCAGGCGCGGTCAGGTACGAACAGCTCCCCGCGCCCGGCGACGAGAACCCGGTCACGCCTGAGGTAGTCGACCTCGTGATTGCCCAGGTCACCAGCCGCTGAACCGCCAGCAGCCGACCCGGCCCCGGCGAGACCCACCGCCAGTGCCCTAAGCGGGTCTGGGCTAGTGGCAGCGGGTGGGTCGCGGTGAGGTTGAGTCTCCGGTGTGCGGCGAAGCGCTCGGCGGGCTGGTGTCAGGCACAGCGGCGAGCCCGGAAAATCTCCGGGCTCTGCGACGTGCCCGAGGTTGCGGAGGGCTGCCGGGGTCCTGGCGGAGGATTGCCGTGTTCTGGAGGGCTGCCGGGTCTTGCACGGAGGTTCTTCGTGCGCTGGCGGGAGGGTTGTCGCAGGCTGGAGAGTTGACCGCGCTATACGACGACAGGGCTCCTGGATGCGGCAACGTTCCCGCAGGAGCCCGGAAAGTCTCCGTGATCTGTTCTGCCGTTCCAAGGCTGAGCCCAGGCGCGGTCAAGTACGAACAGCTCCCCGCGCCCGGCGACGAGAACCCGGTCACGGAGCGGGTTGCGGCACGAAAACGACTGTAGTGGCAGAGCGCTGGTGTATCGGGTATAGTTGAACTTGGACTTAAAGGGGCACTCGCCATCTACGGCTACTGCCCCTTTTTCTTTTCCGAGAGGTCCGGACGCACCGGATGCGGCTTGTGCAAGATCTTGGCCATGGTGAGCAAGATGCTACAGCTTGTCCACGCGATTCCCGCAGGCCCGTCCCGGTTGACCGGATGAACAACAACCCGCCGGGAGCGACCTACTCGAACCGCTCGCGGATCCGCTGGCGCCATCGTTCGTATCCAGGCTCCGGCCCGCCCGTGTCGAACAGAACCTCGACCGCTTCCTCGGTGACCGCGGCCGCATCCGCCGCGGACATCCCGCACCACGTCTGCGCTCCGGCGTCGGTATGCGGCGTTTCGAGGCCGGCCAGCAGCCGCGCCTTCGCCGCGAACGCCGCGCCCTGCGCCCCGTCCGGTGCGTACACGCCCGCGAGCTTGCGCATCAGCTTCAGCTCCCCAGGGTCCACGCCGCCGGCGTAGACGCTAGCCAGCGCGGCTCCGCTCCAGAGATCGCCGCGGCGGTGCGGGGCGAACTTGCCGATCGCGTCTGCCACTCCTGTGACGTCAGATCCGTTGACGAACCACAAGGCCCGGCCGATGCCCTGGTCAATCGCCCGGTTGGCGTATTCGGCCGGCTTGAATAGCGGGACCCGCGCCTGGTGCTGCCGGTCAACATACTGGCTGGTCCGGAAATACGCCTGGTGAAAGCCATAACCATCAAGGGCTAGCCAGCGCAGCACTTCGTCCTCGGGCATGATCGCACGCCAGCGAACTGCGGGGAGCCGCGCCATCGCCCAGCCGACTCCGATATGAGCCATGTAGACGTGCGGCTTCCCCGGGCCGGCCAGGAAGTCGCTGACCCAGTGCCGCCGGGCAGGCAAGAGGGCGTCCCGCACTGCCAGCGCCATCGCGCACCCCTCATAGGCAAAGCCGCGAAATGGCTTCTCAATAGCCTCAAGTGACGATTCCATGTCGGCAATACCGCGCCCGGTCAGTCCGTACCCGAAGCCAGTGAGGAACATTGTGCCGACCATTTCCAGATTGGCCTGCTGCTCAACCCCTGGCGCGTGAAATCCACGCCTCTCGAAAGTGACATCTCGGGGATCCGGCGCGAAGATCCGGTTCCGCAGCGAGCCCATTAGCGTCGGCTTCACTTGCTGCTCCTCATGTTCCGGTGGAAGCCTGCACCCGTCTGGCGTGGCACAGCCGGTCGATCAGGCTCATGCCGCGAAACGGTGCAAGCCAGGCCATCCTCGCAGGCCACGCTCGACTGAGGCTTGGGCACGGATACAGCAACGAGAGATTTGTCGATGCGTGCTTTGTGGTGATCTGATGGCATTCGGGGAGCAGCAGACCGGAGGTGATCATGACACTCAGGAACCGTTATGTAAGCGCTGCGCTTACGGGGCGAGGTGAGTTTGTCATGAGTCGATTCATGAAGCGCTAACTGTACGTCCGATGCTGCCGGGCAGATGCTGAGGACGCCGCAATTTGCCGACACGATACATGTGAGGGCACGATGATGAGCACCGAATCGCGGAGGAATGCACATCGAACTCCTCGGGCCGCTGTCCGTGCGCATGAATCAGGTGCCGGTCGTGCCAGCGGCCGCCAAGCCACATCAGGTGCTGGCCATGCTCACGCTGAACGCCAGGCACGTGGTGACGATGTCAATGCTGATCGAGGAGCTGTGGGGGGACCGGCCACCGCCCAGCGCCCACACGACTCTCCAGACGTACATATTCGACCTGCGGAAGCTCCTGGCGACCGCGCTGGGTCCTGGCAAGGACCCGAAATGGGTGCTGCAGACCACGAACGTCGGCTACCTGCTCGATGCCCAGCCCTGCCAGATCGATATCGACGAGTTCGACAGGCTCGCCGAGGCTGGCCGGACTGCCACCGAAGGCGCCAACTACCGTAGCGCGGCCGACCTGCTCGGCCGCGCCCTGTCGCTCTGGCGCGGACCCGCGCTTGTGGACGTGCGCAAGGGCCGGGTACTCGAGCTTGAGGCATTAGCGCTGGAAGAAAAAAGGCTGGCGGTACTCAGCCGCCGCATCGATGCGGACCTCGCCCTGGGACGGCACGCTGACATACTCGGCGAGCTGACTGCGCTGACGGCCAGGCATCCTCTCGACGAGAAGTTCTCCGCGCAGCTGATAACGGCACTCTACCGCACCGGCCACACGGCACGCGCGCTCCAGGAGTTCCGCCGGCTGCGCAGCTCGCTCGTCGACGAGCTCGGGATCGAGCCCTCCGCACAACTCCAGCGGCTGCAGCAAGCGATGCTGTCCCGAGACCCGTCCATCGACGCCGCCTGAACGTCGGGCTCGGCCCCTGGCACCGGCTGGTGCCAGGGGGCTGACATCGCCGGCCAAAGACGCGAGCACTGGCCGCAGGTATCCGATCTGCCGCGACACGCCGGAAACAACGCAGATTGACACGCCATTACAAAACGCGGTACAAGAAGACGCATATCTCCAACCAGCGGAAGCTCGCCGCGCGACCGTCGGCCGGCCGCTTTCCCCTTGCTGCTCGCAGCGACGTGCCGGAATGGAAGTTGGCTACCTGAGGGAGCGTTACTCTCCGCAGATAGCCGTTAAAATGAAGGTTCCACCCGATGATACAGCTTTTAGGCGCAGCACCATTCATCGCAGCGGCTTCTAACGCAGCGACGTGACGAGCCTCGACGGCTCCGGTCCCACCAGGGAAATCCTGACTTGCTGAAGATTCTGGTGGCCGAAGAGGCGGCCATGATCCGCGGTGCGCTCGTTGCGCTTATCGAGCTGGAGCCTGACCTCAAGGTCGTGGCCGGAGTCGACAATGACGCCGACATCGTGCCAACGGCGCTGCTCTATCAGCCAGACGTGGCGATCATCGATGTCGACCAGCCTGGGTTCGACGGGCTCACGGCGGTAACACAGCTTCACGGGCAGCTGCCATCCTGCCGGACGCTGATCCTGACCAGCCTGGGCCGCCCCGGGCTGCTCAGGGCCGTGCTATCCGCGTCGGCGGGCGGGTTCATCCTCAAGGACGCCCCGCCTAGCCAGCTCGCGGCGGCCATCCGCAACGTCGCGTCGGGGCGCCAGGCGGTGAGCCAGGATTTCGTCGTGCCTACGTGGGGCTCGAACAGCATGCCGCTGTCGCCACGCGAGCACTCGGTCCTGCGCCTGGCCGGGGACGGCGCCGAGCCAGCGGAGATCGCGGTCGCCATGAGCTTGTCCGTCGGGACCGTGCGCAACTACCTGACGACCATCGTGGCCAAGCTGCACGCACGCAATCGGGTTGACGCGATCAGGAAGGCCTACGACGTCGGCTGGCTGCCTTGACGACCCGCTCGGGCCCTGGCCGCGTCGTCACGCAGGGCGGACCAGCATGGGCAGCCCACCTTGCACGCGCAGCGACAGCATTGCCTCGGGCTTGACCTCGCGGCCTGGCGCGAGCCCGAGCCGGAGCTTACGCGCGACCATGATCGCGACGAAGGTCGCCTCCATCATGCCGAGGTGGCTGCCGACGCAGACCCTGGGTCCAGCGCCGAATGGGATGTAGGCGTACCTGTGCGTGAGGTCCGCATTGGCCTGCTCGAACCGCAGCGGGTCGAATCGCTCCGGCTCGGGCCAGAACCCCGGGTGCCTGTGCAGCGTGTACGGGCAGATCATGACGTCCGCCCCGGCGGGTACGTGGTACCCGCCCACCTCATCGTCAGCGACCGCGCGGCGGGTGAGTGCCCACACCGGCGGGTACAGGCGCATCGTCTCCTGGATGACCATCGTCGTGTACGGCAGCCGATGCAGGTCATCGAGCACGGGCAGCCGGTCGCCAAGCACCTGCGCCGCCTCTGCCCGCATCCGCTCGGCGACGGAAGGATGCTGGTCGATCAGGTACCACGCCCACGACAGGGTGCTCGCCGTGGTCTCGTGGCCCGCCAGCAATATGGTCAGCAGCTCGTCTCTTAGCCGACGTCGCCGCACGTTCGGGTCGGGCTCGTCGCGGTAGGCGTCGAGCAGCCGGGTGATGACGTCATCCGAGCCCGGCCTGGCGTTTCGCTCGCGCTCGTCGACGAGGCGCATGGCCGCGTCTTCGAGCTGGCGCAGCGCGGCGTGGAAGCGGCGGTGCCGGGGAATCGGGAGCCAGATCGGCAGCATGCGCAGCGTCACCATCTCGAACATGGCCTGGTCCTGCACCTCCTCGAACGCCTCGCCCAGACTGAAGAACGGGGCGAGGTCGGCGTCGAGCACTGCCTTCGCGAGCACGCTGAGCGTCAGCCGGGTCATCTCCGCCACCACGTCGACCGGTCCTTCGCCGATCTTGCTCTCCAGCCTGCTCACCAGCACGCTGGCCTCGTCGGCGATCAGCCCGGCGAATTCGCCGAGGCGGTCACGCCGGAAGGCCGGCTGAATGGTGCGGCGCTGCCGTCGCCAGAGCTCACCCTCGCTGGTCAGCAAGCCGTCTCCCAGCAGCCGCTTGGCCTCGGTCAGGCCCATGCCCTTGTGGTAGTTGGCCGCATTGTCGGCGAGCACGTGCTTGGCATGATCTGGGTGGTTGAAGAAGTACAGGCTCTTGGGCCCATCCTGAAGCGCACCGCGTCGCCGTATTCGCCGGCGGCGTCGGACAGCAGGCTCAGCCGGTCCCCCCAGAGCTTGCGCATCAGCGAAGGCAGGTCTCGCATCGGGGTTACCGGGATAGAGCGCCGGGAGGCGACGGTGCCCGGCGCCCGCTGCGGCGCGGCGCCCACTGGCTGCTCGGCGGTCACGATACCTCCTGGTAAACCGCTATGTCCCACTTGCCGGTCCGGCGCAGGGCCGGGCGATGGAAGCGTCCGCCATGAAAGAGCAGGGCGTCGCGCGCCGGCTCGTGGCCGCTGGCAAGCACGGCGCCGAGGAAGATCGAATGGTCGCCGCCTTCGTAGGTGGCGGCGAGCTCGCACTCGATCCAGGCAAGCGCCCCGTCGATGAGCGGCGCACCGGTGCGGGGCGCTGGTGACCAGCCGACGATGTCGAACTCGCTTCGCCCTCGGGGCCGCGAGTGGTCGGCGAAGTAGCGCGCCACGTGCTCCTGGTGCCCGGCCAGCACCGAGACCGCGAAGGATCCGCTGTCCAGGATGGTCTGGTGGATGGCGGCCGTTCGGTTGACGCAGACCAGCACCAGCGGGGGCGACAGCGAGACCGACGTGAAGGAGTTAGCCGTCATGCCCTGCGGCGCGTCGCTCTCGGCCGCCAGCACCGTGACCCCGGTCGCGAACTGACCGAGCACCGTGCGCAGCGGAACGGCCGCGACCTGGCCATCGGAGGCTGCCTGGCCTGGCCGAGCTGACCCGCGTCGCGGCAACCCTCTGACCGTCATGGCGTGCCTCCCACGCGCACCCTGGCCGAGCCCTCGGATCGGCTCACTGGCTGCGGCGCCTTGATCGCGTACCCTTCCAGCGCCACCCTGAGCGACTCAGGCACGCGCGTCGGGGTGACCTCGTCGGCCTTGCCGCGCATGCAGGCGATCCGCTGCCTGCCGCGGGCGACGAGTTGCTCCAGCTCGCCGGCCAGGCTGACGTAGTCGAACGCGAACGCGATCTGGGTCTGGGTCAGCTCCTCCAGCCGCATCCTGATTGAGAGCTGATCGAAGGCTGAGATCTCGGCCAGGTACTCGCACTCGGCGCTGAGCGTGAACAGCTTGAGGTCGTCACGCAGCTCGATCAGTACGTCAGGAGCATGCTCCAGCAGGAACATTTCCCTGCAACGGCCCTGCCAGCGCAGGTAGTTGACGTAGTAGACGTTGCCGACGAGGTTGGTTTCCTCGAAGCTGACGATGTGTCGGTACTCGTAGTACGACTTCACTTTGAGATCTCCGCTTCTATGAGGATGGCGAAGACGACCGGCGCCGCTTCGTTACGGACGTGCGTCACGAATGTCGCGATACTCGCCGTGTCCGCTCTGAGCAGCACCCATCCGCCGGGCGCCGACTCACCGAGCGTGACCGGGCCTGGCAGCGCCCGGCCGATCTTGCGCAGGCACTCGATGGCGCCCCAGACCCGCGTCGCCGACACCGCGAGATCCTCCCCGCGCTCCCGCGCCACGAGCTCAGCGAGAGCGTGCCGCTCCTCGCCAAGCAAGAGCACCCATTCGTCGGTCACCCGGCTAGCGACTACCTCGGCGTCGCAGCCGATCTGGCCCTCCATGGCCGCTGCCAGGGTCAGGCCCGCATTGTGCGAGACCGAGACGCTGACCTCGGCGTCTACCTCTGGCCTGCCGTCGCGGCGATACCTGACGACGGCGCGCCGGCCAAGGATCCGGCTCAGCGCTGTCGCGGTCTGCCTGCGCCGCCCGTCGCGGCTGCGCGCGCGCTGTGAGCCGTCAGGCTCTACTACCACCTGCGGGGGCTGCGGCCAGAACTCCGCCAGCTGGCGCTCAAGGAACGGGCCGAGCAGCGCGGGAACCCAGGGGCCGCTGCCGTCCTGCTTGCGCACCGCACGCAACCGCAGGCCCTCCCAGCGTTCCACGAGAACCCCGTCAGGGTCGCGGACGTCCAGGTCGTAGGTGTAGCTGTCGCCATCGCGATGCCGCTCACTCGCGGCTAGGACGACCTTCATGGTGCCGTCACGCGGCGCGCCGGGGTAGATCCTGGCGACACCCTCGGGCAGCAGCGTCGCGTTCGGCACGCAGCACTGGATCGCGTGCATGAACGCATCCCGCGCGCCTGGATCGCCCAGCAGGAGGCCGGCCGGGAGGAACGCGCTGAACCAGCTGTCGGCGGGAACCGTCGAGATCTCCGCGACGCAGGACGTCGCCGCCATGGCCTGGTATCCGAGGACCCGCTGGAACCGCTTTCCCTGAAACAGCATCCCGCCGTACAGGTCACGCCCCGGGTCGATGGGCACGCCTGGCAGGTCGCTCTTGAGTCCCGCGCGCCCAGGCCCGGCAGCCCCGGCCTCCGTGCCGCTCAGCTCGGGATCGGGCTGCTCGTCTGGCAGCCAGCGCACTGTCGCGCTGAAGTGGTCGACGCTGAAGCTGGTGTCGCTACAGCGGATCACCACGTCCACGCGGTCGCCCCGGTTGAGCGCCGCGATCCTGATCCCGGTCGAACTGCCAGGCGTGACGACGATCGGGCGACGGAACTCGACATCCTCGAGCACCAGCCGGCCGGCGCCGCGCGGGAGAACGTGTCACCCGGCATCGCCAGCGCCGACGCGGCCTGCGTCATCGCCTCGATTCCGAACACGGCGGGGAACAGCAGCTCGCCGTCGAGCGCATGGTCGGCCAGGTACAGGTCGGTGTCGGCGGACAGCTCGGCATCGGTGACCAGCTCGATGCCGGGGTAGTAGACCCGGGGCCGGTCAAGGAACCGGGCCAGCGGAAGCTCGCGCGGCTCGAGCGTGATCGTCGGCAGGTCACCGGCCCGGCCCATGACCACCAGCGCGGTGGGCAGTTCCGGCGTCGAGATCAGCTCGAGCAAGGTGGCGATGCCCTCGTCGACCGTGATCGGGCTGATGCCCTCGCGGGCGAGCGACTCGAGCACGCCGAGCCGCTCGCCCATTCCGGCACCGGCCCAGACCGACCATTCCAGGGCCAGGCAGCGGCACTGCGGCTGGGCCTGCGCGACCCGGAGGGTCAGCTCCGTCTGCCAGTCGTTGGCGGTGGCGTAGTCCGCCTGCCCGCGCAGCCCGGCCCGCCCGATGATGCTGCCGAAGGTAACGAGCAGCCGCAGCGAATCGAGGCTGAGTGCGTCAAGCACCGCGTCCAGACCGGCGATCTTCGGCGCCAGTGTCGCGGCGAACGCCGCCTCGTCGAGCTGCGCGATTGGCTTGGGCTCGTTACGGCCGGCCCCGTGCAGCACGGCCGTCACCGGACCCAGGGCGCCCGTGATCTGCGCCACCGCCGCCTTGACGTCGGCACGGGAGGTCACGTCGGCCCGCGCGTAGCAGTAGGTGACGCCAGCAGCTTCCATCCGGCTCAGGTTGGCGGCCAGCTCGGCGTCGGCGGCCGGGTCTGATCGGCCAAGCAGCCCGACCGCCGCACCGGTTCTGGCAGCGATGGCGAGGGCGCACTCGGCAGTGATGCCCTTGCCTCCGCCGGTAACCAGAAGGACGTCGCCGGCGCCAAGCGGTGGCGTGCGCTGCGGGCCCGCGCTCGCGACCGGCCTGAGCACTGGTATCCGGCGGGTGCCCGCCTCGTCATAGTGAACCTCGCTGAAGCCCGTGGTACAGGCCGCATCCGCGGCGATCTGGTCGGCGGCGTCCTTGACCAGCTCCGTCGGCATCGCCGCCTGGATCGGCATCGTGATGACGCACGTCGCGATCTCAGGAGCCTCTAGGTGCATGGTCTTGGCCAGGCCCGCTGCACCGCGCCGGTCACCGACGACCACGAACCGCGCCTGGGCCGCCAACGCCGCCTGCGCCGCCTCCAGCATCAGCCCGACGTGCCGCTCGTCGCAGTCACCTGGCAGGCACAGCAGCACCCCGTCACCAAGCTCGGCGCCGCGCAGCGCGGCTGCCAGCGGCCCGGCAAGCGGGTGCCCTGGCGTCGCGAAGACGCGCCAGTCGCCCAGCGTCGCCGGTACCACGCGGGGTGCCCTTTCCTCTTGCACCAGCTCGATGGCGAAGGCACGCACCCAGGGGCCGACGCCCTCGGGCAGCCCGCGCTCGGCATCGCTGGGCAGCTCGGTGCTGGCGAGGTCGTCGATCATCTGAGCCAGGTCCGCCAGGGTGGCTGTGGCAAAACTCGGGGGCGCCAGCGGCGCGGACACGCCGAGTTCGCGCGTCGCCTGATTGACGACCTGCCCGACCGTGATCGAGCTGAAGTGCAGGTCGTCAAGGGGCAGGCTGTCCGGCCGCACGGCCTCGATCGGCAGCTCGGCTCGCTCGGCCATCAGCCGTCGCAGGAGGTCAATGCTGGACTCTGCCTGACTTCCCGCCGCCTGCGATGGGTGCGGCCTGCCCGGGTGCGGGCTGGCTGGCCGCGCTGTTACTGGCAGCGTCGTCGGCCGGCGCAAGCTCGCAGGGGCTGACGAAGAACCTGAATTCCTTGTCAAGCGGCAGCGGCCTGGTGAACCGGTCGCTGAACAGCAGGTCGTGCCGCACCGGCGCGCCCAGCGCGTAGGCCGCCCCGACCACGGAAAGCAGGCCCGTGAGCGAGGCGCTGTCCGCATCGAGCGCGACGCACGGCAGGCCCGGCGCGATGTCAGCCGCCAGGCCAGACAGCACCCGCCCTGGCCCGACCTCGAGCAGCAGGTCGACGTCGGCCGCCATCAGGCGCACGGCCTCGTGGAAGTGGACCGGCTCCAGCACCTGCCGGACGAGCAGGTCGCGCAGGTCAGCGTCGGGTGGCAAGGCGTCACTGGTAACTGTGGACAGCACCCGGCGGGCAAGCGGCTGGAGCGTCACGTCCGCCAGGTAGGCGCCGAGCCCTTCAGCCGCAGGCGCCACCGACGGGGAATGGAACGCGTGTGACACGTTGATCCTGGTCGCGGTCATGCCATAGCGCGCTGCCACGCCGCATACCCGGTCGACGGCATCGGCCGGACCGGAGACGACCGTCTGGCGCGGGCTGTTGTAGCCCGCGATGACAACGGGCTCGCCAGCCAGCATCGGCTCGATGTCTGCCGGACCCGCCGCCAGGCTGGCCATGGCGCCGTCGCCAGAGCTGGCGTGCGCCATCACCCGGCCGCGCGCCGCAGCAAGGTCGAGCAGCGCGGACTCGCTCATCCCGCCCGCCCAGTGCAGGCTGGTCAGCTCCCCGAGGCTGTGGCCAACCGCGGCCGTGGCCTCGATTCCGAGCAGGGAAAGCACCCGCAGCCCGGCCACCGACGAGGCGACGATGCGCGGTTGTGCTACGGCGGTGGCGACCAGGTCACCGTCCGCTGGCAGCGCGAGCGACTGGTAGAGCTCGCGTGCCGGATCGAAGCCGGCGCGCGAGCGCCCCGCCGTCGTGACGCTGGCCCGATCCCTGACCAGGGAACAGGTAGCCGATCCTGGGCGGCGCGGCCGTCCGGCCAAGGAACAGGCCGGCCACCGGGTCGACGACGGCCTCGACGTCGTCGGCCAGCATGGCGGCAAGCGCGGCGAGACGTCGCGTCGCATCCTGCGGCGATGCGGCCACGATCGCCGCGCGAACCTCCCGGCCGCCCAGATCCCGCTGGAGAGTGGCGGCCACGTCACCAAGCTCGGCGAACGCGAGCCTGGCGGTCAGGGCAGCCAGGGAAACGACCCGTTCCCGCAATTCTCCAGGCGTATCGGCGTCAAGCAGCAGGATCTCGCAGTCCTGCCGCGACCGCAGCAGCGCCACGGTGCGCGGGTCGAGGCTGGTACGGCGGAGTCCGTCCCGGTTCTCAAGGACCACGTGCGTGTCGATCCCGCCGAATCCCATCGCCGAGACGCCTGCCCTGACCGGATGATCAGCTGGCCACAGCTCGGCAGTCAGCGGCACCCGCAGCGCCGGCCGCGGGCCCGCCAGTTCCGGGTGGGTGTCGTGGTGACTGGTAGCTGGCGGGATTACCTGATGGTGAACGGCCAAGGTGGCCTTGATCAGCCCGGCGACTCCGGCGGCCGCCTTGGTGTGACCGATGTTGCCCTTGATGGTGCCGATGGCGGCCGGGTCGGCCTCCGGACGGGCCTGCCTGCGGGCCTGGCTCAGCGCGCGCAGTTCGGTCTCGTCGCCGACGGCGGTGCCGGTGCCGTGTCCTTCCAGGTAACCGACCGTGCCGATGTCGAAGCCAGCGACCTGGTAGGCCCGCTCGACGGCGAGCCGGTGCCCGTCCACCTCCGGCCTGGTGATCCCGCCCCGGCCGTCCGAGGCGTAGCCCCACCCGGCGATGGTCGCGTAGGTGCGCAGGCCCCTGGCGTCCGCGTCCGCCTGGCGCAGCAGCACCAGCATGCCGCACCCCTCGCCCGGCCAGAACCCGTTGGAGTGCTTGTCGTAGACCCGCATGTCGCCGGTCGCCAGGGCGCCGGTCTTGGCGAAACCGATCACCTCGAACGGGTCGATGCTCAGGTCCACGCCACCGACGACAGCCGCGTCGACCTGGCCGGAAACCAGCGCGTTGCAACCCACGGCGACGCTGAGCAGCGAGGACGAGCACGCGCCGTCCACGGTGAAGCAGCCGCCCTTGAAGTCGAACTGGTTGGTGATGCGGCCGGCGATCGTGTTGGAAAGACCCCCGGCCAGGCTGTCCTCGTCGATCGGCGGGAACGGGCTCTTGTACCGTCCTTCGAGGTCACCAAGGAACTCCGCGAGCTCGCCTTCGCCCCAGCCGCGGGTGGCCAGCGCCGCGCCGACCACGCGCCTGACATACGGCCAGCGCAGCCGCATCAGGTTCGCTCGAGCGAACTCCCCGGTCAGGGTGTTGCCGATAATGACGGCCGTGCTCCGTTTCGGCAGTCCTTCGCCATCGGCGAACCCGGCGTCGGTGAGTGCCCTGGATGCGGTGTCGAGTGCCAGCCAGTGGGTCAGGTCGGTGGCTCGGTAGGTGCTTCCGGCGATCTTGAAATGCACCCGGTCGAAATCGAAACCCTCGATCACGGCGGCGTTGCGGCTGTAGAACCGGTCGGGTGCGGCCGGATCAGGCGACCAGTAGTCCGCGAGGCGCATGCGCTCGTCGGGCAGCTGCCGGAAGGCGCGGCGCCCGGTAAGCACGTTGGCCCACAGCTCGTCGGGATTGGCGGCGTCGGGATACCGGCACGCCATTCCGACAATGGCGATTGCC
The DNA here is from genome assembly GCA_963737865.1 of uncultured Actinomycetota bacterium. Lineage (GTDB taxonomy): Bacteria > Actinomycetota > Actinomycetes > Streptosporangiales > Streptosporangiaceae > Chersky-822. Next base: position 366,821 of record CAVTUG010000006.1, read on the forward strand.
TGGGTCACGTGGCCACCGCCTGCTGCCCGACCCTGGCTTCGACCTGACCGGTCGCGGCTGCCGGGGTAGCCGCCTCGCGCCGCTTGCGGCGGAAGTCGGCGACCCACCAGCCGAGCCCCCGGAGGGCGCAGACGATCGTCAGGGCGTAGAACAGCGTGTACACCACGTTGAACACCATCAGGAATCCGTAGACGAACGCGACTGAGCTGCCGAACATGAACTTCGGCCAAGGCTTAGACGGGGTAGTCGCCGGGTCGGTGACCATGTAGTTGCTGAACAGCACGAACGCGACTCCGGTCATGACGCCGAGCGCCGTGTTGAGCTGAACGCCGAAGATGATGTGCCGCAGGAAGGCCTGAATGGCGAACGCGCCCATCCAGCCGACGATGAGCGGGGTCTTCTTGGTCAGCAGCGCGTTCAGCACTGTGCCCGCGGTCAAGATGATGAACGGGATCATCAGCCTGAAGTACGAGTTCGCCCACTCGGTGAACTGGTAAGGCGGCGAGATGCTGACCCAGTTGCCGAGCACGAGCAAGGAGACCGTGATGCCGAAGTTGGACGGATTCATGAAGTGCCGCATCCGGCCCGCGATCGGCGCTTTGAAGATGTGCTTCTGGGCCACGGCGACGACCACGCAGAACATGACGGGCCACCACTGGTTGTTCGCGTAGAGCAGCATGTTGGCGGCCAGACCGGTGATGTGGGCAGGCAGCAGGTACGCCATCATGCCCTTAGGCCCTCGGCCGACGAACTCCGGCGTGCGGTGATTGATTCTGGCGCTGAGCCATTCGAGAACGATCTCGGTCGTGTAGGCCGTGAGGATGGCGAAGATCGGCCACAGCCACGGCTGCTCCCACCCGAGCACGGTGTACCCGAAGATGTTGAACACCGTGATCGACATCGCGAAGTTGCGCAGCGCGATGTAGCGCGGGTCTTTCCAGGGGTTGGCCTGCTCGGCCGTGGCCGTCTTTCCTGCCTGATCTGCTGCCGGAATGCTGGCCACCGGCTTGACGGTCGCGGTCATCGGCTCTGGCCCTCCTTTGCCGTGGTGGTGAGGTAGATGTCGTGGTTGCCAGGGGTGAGCCGCAGGGTCTGCCGGTGCAGCGCGCCGCTCGTGTCGCGCCAGTGCAGGTGCACGGTGACCATGGCCGTCGTAGCGACCGAGGCCGAAGTAGACCTCGAGGCTTGACTTGCCGCTGTGGCCGCTGCCGCCGTCGAGCTGGGAGATCTGGGTGTGCCCTGGCGTGTCGATCTGGACGGTCGCGCCGTAGGCCGGGGTGCCAGGACCGGTCAGCCCCTGCCCTGGCTTGCTGCCGGGAACCGGCTGGTACAGGTGCAGGCCGAGGTAGTTGCCGACCAGTGACTGGTTCTCGTAGAAGGCGGGCGGCCCCCACTGGCGGGCGATCGCGAAGTCGAGCCTGCCGTCGCCGCGAGTGTCCGCGACAGCGACGCCTCGCGTCGGGGTCTTGACGCACAGCCCGAGGTTCTTGCTGATGTTCGCGTACTGCCCGTTGGGCGAGTAGGCGTAGAAGGCGACGCACTGGTGCCCGGCGAGGTCATCGCCCGGCTCCACCAGTGGCCAGTTAGCCGGGTTGGAAAGCAGGTCGTCATTGGTCATTGCCATTTCCTGCAGCCACGGCCACCGGTTGATCGTTCCCTTGATGAACCCGTCGGACTGGACCACGTCCAGATGGCCGCTATTGAGGAAATCCCCGAACTTGACGTCCCAGGCCCAGCCGGTCCACGCCATGTCGAGTTGCTCAGCTTGCTGGGTGAACGGTGCCATGCCACTGGTCAGGTCCTTCTTCATGGCGCGCGTCATTGGCGGCATTGTTCATGAACACGAAGTTGCTTTCCTCGAGCGCATACGGCGTGGTGATGTTGCTCACCATGAAGTCGAACTTGCCGTTGTCGCTCAGGTCACCGAAGTCGACGCCCATTCCCTTGAACGAGCCCTTGCCGACCACGAAGGACTTGGGCGTGAGCGGCGTGCGCACTCCGATCGCCTCGGTGAACCTGAGGTGGCCAGGAGTGGACCGGTTGTAGAGCAGGTGGCCTTCGCCGAAGTCGTTGGCGACGTACAGGTCAGGCATCCCGTTACCGGTCAGGTCGGCGCTAGCGGCCGCCAGCGTCCACCCGGTGGCGTCGGCGTACGGGATCGCGGTGGGCTGCTCGACGTAGCTGACCGTCGGGTTCGGGCCTGAGGTGGCGCCCTTCCACAGGTACATGTGGTCACCACCGCCGTTCTTGGCGAACGACAGCGAGGACGGCATCACCACGTTGTTCAGGCCGTGCGGGTCGAGTACGGCCGAGTCGGGGAAGTAGTTGCCGACGAAGACGTCCGGGTGACCGCTGCCGTCGAAGTCCGCGACGGCCACGGCGTTCGTGTTCCAGTCGGGGCCGCCGTACGCCCCGATCACGTGCTCAGGGACCAGCTCGTTCGGCTTGTAGGCACTGGGGGACGGGGTTGTCGCAGTCGAGCGCGCCAGGAACATGACCGGGGTGCGGCCCCAGTAGTACACGAGGAAGTCGGTCCGCCCGTCGCCGTTGAAGTCTCCAGGAGCGCAGCCCATCGGGGCCATCGCCTTCGTCATCGGCAGCGGCGCCGGGTTCAGCACGAACGGCGTGAACCTGTCCTGCTGCGGTGCCGTCGGCGTGTAGGTCACGATCACGTCGTTGGTTCGCGGATCGACGATGCACATGCCGTCGTCCCGGCCGTGACCGGTGACGTCAGCGAGCGCGATGCCCGCCCCGACCGATGAGATCCATGAGCGCAGGTGATAATAGGCCGGATTCACCTGGCGTATGGTCTGGGTCGGATGGTAGCCAGGCGGCAGCGCGATAGGCATCTGCACGAAGTGGTAGGGCGCTTCCACTGTTTTGATATCACCGTGGAAATCCGGTGGCTGTCGCGCAGCGTTAAACAACGCCAGAATCGCGGCTATGGCCACCACGCCGGGCACCATCCTGTAAATCCGGGAAGGGGAATTGGGCGTAGTTTCGCTCACAGTCAGCTCCTGACTTATCGCTGGCGGGACTTGGGAAAGCCCTCGCGTTTAAGCCCGTCAATAAATTCAGGATGAGGGCAGCGGCGAAACATTCCTTCTCTGACCTTGCTCGATCAGCGCGGGGCCAGGCTGTCGTAGGCGATGAATCGCAGTTCGGAGCTGTAATGCTGGCCGTGGCTGTCGGGGAGCCAGAGCTGGCCGAGGTCGGGGAGCATCTCGGTGACGGAGTACTCGTCGTGCCCGGCGGCTTTGGTCTGGCGGATGTGCTTGGCGAGGAGGTTGACCAGGACGATGCTGCGGAAGTCAGCGGCCGTGGGCTTGAGCTCCACGGGAACGCGGTAGAACACCCGCTCGGGCAGCTCATGGCCGGCCCGCCAGCGCCGGGCCTGGCGGTACCGTTCCTGCTCGTCCTTGACGAAGGCCCAGCCGGAGTCCTGCACCCGGAAGACCCACTGCTCCCGGCTCAGCACCAGCTTGCCGATCGTGATCCGGGGCCGGTGCGCGCCGGCCCCACCGGCTGGAACGCGTTGATCACGACCCAGATCATCGAATCGGCGATGACCTCGAAGAAATCCAGCTCCGCACCCGACCCCAGCACCCGGACCACCAGGCCGCCGTCACCGCCCCGGCCGACGGTCATCGCGGCGGCAGGCAGAACCGTGTCCGACTCCGGCGGCTCAAGCGAGTCGATGACAGCGGCCGACCAGCACAGCTGACCCGGCCCCAGCAAAGCCGAAGGCGGGCTGTTACGGGAATTGACGCTGGGATGATCCTTCTCCAGGATGGACACGATCCGCCCAGAGCCGCAGTCGGCCCGCTCGGCCGCGATAAGCCTGGCTGGGTCTGGGTGCTGCTCGACGAAGAGCCGCTGGTCAAGGGTGTTAGTGGCGAGATGCAGTTCGCCGAGGACGAGCAGGAAGTTGCCGCGCTCAACCTCCCCGGCGGAGGCCGCCGCGATCATGATGTCCGGCGCGTGCTGCCGGGCGCTGCTCCAGGCGACCGGGCGGCCGGGGAAGCACTCGGCCGCCCTGGCGCTGATCGCATCGGCGCTGACCTGGTGCCTGCGAGCCGACGACGGCGGCCCGAGCACCAGCGCCCACCGCCGCTGGAACTCGGCCACGCTTGCTGCGACGAGCTCGCGACCGTGCAGGTAAGGCGAGGCCACGGTGAGTAGCCGGAGTAGTGGCACGGGGGCGCCGCCTGCGCGGGTGGTTTCGCGGTCGAGCAGTTCGGTGAACAGGACGCGGTACCGGTCGGCGATGTCGTTGACCACCCAGCGGGCGCTGTCCAGCACCAGGCCGAGCGGAGCGGCCAGCGCCCGGGTCACGGCCTGGCCCAGCTCCACCCGCACGTCCCGGACCGCATCGGTATACACCAGGGTCCGAGCCGCGTAATTCGCTCCCGCCCTGCGGGTCGAAGCCGACCCGGTCACCCGCTCGAACGTCTCGGCCAGGTACGCGAGCGCCCGCGCCAGCCCGGCCGGGTCCCCGCTCGTGGCGGCCACCGCGTCCCGCGCCGTGACCAGCTGCTCCAGCGGCGCCAGCGCCGCCGCCCGCGCACCAGGGTCAGCGATCAGCTCCAGCTTGTCCCGCAGCAGCCGCTCCGGCCACGCATCCGCCGGGCCCTCCAGGTCCAGCCGCACCGCACCCAGCTCCGCCAGCCGCCCCAGCACCACGCCACCATCTGGCCCGCCGGCATACGCCAGGATTTCGCCGATGGTCGCCTGGCCATCACAGGCCAGCAGAACCCGCAGCTCCCTGTCGCTCAGGGTGACCTGGGGGCGGTGCGGGCGGTGCAGCACGTTCCCTGCCACGAACACCGACCGGACCCGCCTCGGTCGCAGCCACCCAGCCGACCGCCCCAGCCGCGCGATCTCCGCCGCGACCTTATCGATCGCCCAGACCTCGAAATAGGTAGTCCTGCGGGCTATCAGCCGCTCACCTGGCGCCACCAGCAGGCCAGCCGCAGCGCTCCCGGCCGACGCCCAGCCGACCGGACCGAAAAACCCGATCGTGTCGTTCTTCAGGCAGTACCGCTGCAGATAGCTCGCGACCACCAGCTCCCGGCCCCGGTCCTTAGACCGTCGCGACCCGCCCACGCCAGCGTCCTGCAATCGCTGCGCCAGCCCGGGGTTCTGCCAGGTAAGCGCCTCCCGGAAACGCCGATCGGCGTGCGTGTCGGCGATGGCCTTGGAGAGCCGCCTGGTGGCCTCGGCGTACACCACGTCGAAGGCCGGTCCGGGCTCAGCCTGGTCAGCACTGCGCGCGAGCGGCTCGTCGCAGATGGCCAGCACCATGTCCGCAGGGAACCCGGCGCTGCGAAGACACACGTCCCGCCACACGCTCCACGCCGTCTCCGGAAGCGGGACAAGGTGCTGGGCTGCGGGTGCTGTCCCCGGGAGGGACGTCACGACGCGACGCCTGCGAGCAGCCTCCAGTCCCGGTCAGGCTCGCGGACGCCACCGGTCAGGATTCGCCGCAGCTCGGCGACCCAGCCCTGCACGGTGCTCTCGTCGAATTCGTCGAGGTTGTACAGCACGCCTCCGACCAGTTCGCCGGACAGCTCGTCGGATAGGTTCCACACCGTGCCGCTCGGGATATCGTGGTGCCCTTCCTCCTGCGACAGCCGCCTCAGTACTATGCGGGCGCCCTCGGCGATAGGGAAGACGGGGTCATCGCCTGGCTCCGATTGCGTGTACGAGATGATGAATTGTGACGTGCGCAGGTTTTCGCGTGACTTTACGAAATCGGGAAAGGTCTGCTCGATCACGTTGACCGGGAGCTCGTAGGCCATGGCATCGATAAAGGTTTCTCTCGTCTGCGTGACGATCTCGCGGAAGCTCGTGCAGCCGGCGATGTCGGTGCGGTAGGGCACGCAGTTGAGGAACAATCCCATGGTGTTATGGAACTCCAGCTCGTTCCGGCCGGCAGTGATCGCCCGGATCGCCAGGTCGGTGCTGCCGGTGAGCTTATGCGCCAGGACATAAAAAGCCGAGAGCAGCACCGTAAACAAGGTGCTTCTAGTCGCCGCGACAAAATCGGAAACCTCCGCCATCGCGTCGGCTTCGATGATGTGAACTTGCTGCGAGTAATGCCTGGAGTACTTTTCCGGGTGCCCGTGGTCGTTCGGCATCGTGAATTCACGCGCGCCGTCCAGCTTGCGCTGCCAGTACCTCGGCGCGCCATCTTCGGCCGTGCTCGTGGCATTGGCCCGCTGCCACTGCGCGTACTCGCGGTACTGCCGCATCGGCGGCAGCACCGGCTCGACTCCGGCCCGCCTGGCCGCGTAGAAGGCCCCGAGGTCGTTGAGCAACAGCGGCATCGACCAGGCATCGGAAACCGAGTGGTGCACGGTGAGGAACAGGGCACTGTCCCGGTCATCGAACCGGCACAGCAGCGCCCGCAGCATCGGCACTTCCCGGGCGCTCATCGAGCCCGCCTCAACCTCGAGGATCAGCTCCTGCACGACCAGGTCCGTACTCTTCCCCGGCACCGGCGGCAGGTCCCTGACCTCCAGCGGCACCTGGCACGGCGGCAGCAGCAGCTGGTAGGGCGGATCGGCGTCCCTGACCACCAGGGTCCTGAGCAGCTCGTGACGGGCGACCACATCGTCGAGTGCGCCCTGCAGCACGGCAAGATCTACCGGACCAGTCACGCGCAACGAGTAGACCATCAAGAACCTCGGCCCGAACGTCCCGCCATCGTCGCCCTGATCGAGCGAGACGAACCATTCCTGGGTGAAAGACAGCGGATAGCGCTTCGATTCCTGGTTCAGCGCGAGCGAGGATTCCGTCATTGCCCTGATCCTTTGCCTGGTTATTTCTGTGCGTCAGAAATCTGGCTGAGCCGGCTGTCCATTTCGCCAACCGTGGGCGCCCTGAACAGGTCGGCCATCGATACCTGGGTACCGAGGGCGGCGCTGATGCGCCCGGCCAGCACCATTGCCTCTACCGAGCGGCCGCCGAGGTCGAAGAAGTCACTGTTGACGCCGCACCTGGCCACCCCCAGTACCTCGGCGAACAGCTCGCACAGCAATTCCTGGCGGGGCGTGGCTGGTGCGATGTAAGGCAGCAGGGCAGCCAGATCCGGCACCGGTAGCGCGACGGCATTGACCGTTCCAGCCGCCGTCACAGGGATCTCGTCGACAACCACGATCGCCGCTGGCATGCTCTCGTTGGGCAGCGACTTCCTGGCGTAAGCCTGCAATTCGGGCACGTCCAGGCCGGGGCCGGACGGCACGACGTAGCCGATCAGGCACTGGTCGTCCTGGCCGGCGCCGTGCTCGATGACCGCGACGTCGGCGAGCCCGGGAAAGTCCGCCAGTACTGCTCTGGCTTCACCAATGCTTTCAGTGGTCATCAGCGGCTCACCTTCCACCTGCGTGTGCTCGGATTTAGCGAACCTGCTGGAGATCGGCCGCATGATTTACGCTCGCATGACGCGAAAGCCGCAGCACCTTCACACTTGCTCGGCCCGCCTGCCAGCGTCGCGGCTCTCTGTGTCCGGGCAGTTTTCAACGACACCATGGTCCTACTTACTGTCGTCCCGACAGCAGTAAGTAGGACCTTGGTGCTTGTCCGACTTGGGGTAGAGGGTTTCGTCGGAGGCTCCTAGCTGTCCTGACCGTCCAGATACCGGTCGATGGCGCGGACGGACGGGCTGCTCATGAAGGCTCGGAGGCTGATCCTGACGCCCAGCCGCTGCGCCAGCCGGGCGACGAGCACCGCCGCCAGCAGCGAGTGCCCGCCGAGGTCAAAGAAACTGTCTTCCACCCCGACCTGGTCCAGGCCCAGCACCTGAGCGAACACCTCGCACAGCGCCCGCTCCCGGGCAGTGGCCGGAACCAGGCCCGCACTGGACGCATACTCCGGCGCCGGCAGCGCCCGCCGGTCCAGCTTCCCGTTCGCGGTCAGCGGCAGCCGGTCCAAGATGACGATCGCGGACGGCACCATGTACCCGGGCAAGGCAGCGGCGGTCGCGGCCCGCAGCCCGTCAGGATCGAGCTGGCCACCCGCCGCAGGCACGGCATAAGCCACCAGCGTGCTATCACCAGGCCGGTCGTGGCGGACGGTGACCGTAGCCTGCGCGACCTCGGGCTGCGCGGCGAGCACGGCCTCGATCTCGCCGAGCTCGATCCGGAACCCTCGGATCTTCACCTGGTCGTCGACCCGGCCCAGGTACTCGAGCTGCCCGTCCGCGTTCCACCGGACCAGATCGCCCGTCCGGTACATCCGCTCCCCAGCGCCGCAGACCTCGGTGAACGGGCACGCCACGAACCGCTCCCCAGTCAGCCCCGGCCGGTTCAGGTACCCTCGCGCTAGCTGCCCGCCCGTCAGATACAGCTCTCCAGCCACACCGACCGCTACCAGTCGCAGCGCATCGTCAAGCACGAGCGCCCGCGTATTCCACACCGGCCGCCCGATCGGGGGGTTCCCGCCCACGGGCGGCGCGTCCGCCTTTCCCGCACGCCAGGCGGTGGCGTAGACGGTCGTCTCGGTCGGACCGTAGATGTTGCGGACTTCGGCGCCAGGCAGTGCGGCACCGATAGCCAAGACGGCGCGCGCGGTGAGCGCCTCGCCGGCCAGCACCACCGTTCGCGGTTTGGCCCTTGCGCCGGGCCCGGACAGCAGCTCCGACAACGCCGACGGCACGCCGCTGACCAGACTGCCGTCCCAGGCTCTCCCCTCGCTGTCAGCCAAGGCCAGCAGATCCTTGACCACCTCGATGCTCCCGCCCGACACCAGCGGAGCGAAGATCTCGAACACCGACACGTCGAAACTCAGCGACGTCGACACCAGCACCTTCGCCAGCTCGCCGGCCGTGAACTCAGCCCGCGCCCAGCACAGCAGGCAGGCCAGGTTGCGGTGCTCGATCAGCACGCCCTTGGGACGGCCGGTCGATCCAGACGTGTAGATCACATAGGCAGGACTGATCATGGTCAGCGGCGTGCTCAGGTCATCCCTGGCCAGGTCCGCGACCTCGGCCATGGTGGCGGGATCGCCGACGTCGATCCGGCGGACGCCGCCGGGCAGGTCAAGCTCCGGCAGCACCGTGGTGGTCAACACAGCCACCGGGGCGGCGTCGGCCAGCATGAACGCGATCCGGTCCGCCGGGTAGGCCGGGTCGACTGGCACATATGCCGCCCCGGCTTTCAGCACGGCCAGCACCGCGACGATCATGTCCGCTGATCGCGGCATGGCGATCGCCACCAGCCGCTCAGGACCCGCGCCAAGTGAGATCAGGTATCGGGCGAGCTGGTTGGCGCGGGCGTTGAGCTCGGCGTAGGTCAGCCGGGCGCCGTCATAGATCACGGCGGTGGCGTCCGGGGTGCGGGCGACCTGTTCGGCGAACAACTCCGGCAGCACTGCGGAAGGTACGTCCCTGCTCCTGCCGTTCCACTGGACCAGGATCTGGTCACGCTCGCCGGGGCTGAGGATCTCCAGCGAGGTCACCGGGTCTTGCGGGCGGTCCGCGGCCTGGCGGAGCAGTCGGGTGAGGCGGCCGGCGAGTGCCTCGATGGTGGCGGGGTCGAACAGGTCAGCGGCGTAGTGGAAGGACGCCTGGATGCCCGCCGGGGCGCCCTTCTCGTCATGGTCCTGGGCGAAGGCCAGGGTCAGGTCGAACTTGGCGGCCGTGTCCGGAACCGGCTCGTCCGCGATCTCCAGCCCCGCCAGCCCCCAGCCCCCCGCAGCGACATCCTCATCAGCGATCATCACCTGGAACAGCGGATGCCGGGCCGGCGACCGCACCGGGTTCAGCACCTCGACCAGCCGCTCGAACGGCACATCAGCGCGGGCCTGCGCCGACAGCACCGTCTCCCTGACCCGGCCAAGCACCTCCCCGAACCCCGGATCACCAGACACATCCGCGCGCAGCACCAGCGTGTTCACGAAGAACCCCACCAGGTCATGCATCGCCTCATCAGAACGCCCCGCCGCCGGCGCCCCCAGCGGGATGTCAGTCCCGGCACCCATCCGCGACAGCAGGACCGCCAGGCCCGCGTGCAGCACCATGAAGATGGTGGCCTGGTGCTCGCGGGCCAGGCCCGCCAGCACCGCATGCAGGCCGGGATCGGCCAGCTGCCACCGCACCCGGCCGCCCCGCCCGGACGCCTCGGCCGGACGGGGCCGGTCAAACGGCAGCGCCAGCTCGTCGGGCAGCCCCGCCAGCGCCCGCCGCCAGTACTCCACCTGCCCCGCCAGCACCCCGCCGTCATCCCCGCCGAGCAGGTCCCGCTGCCACAGCGCGTAATCCGCGTACTGCACCGGCAGCGGCGCCCAGCCCGGCGCCCGCCCATCCCGGCGAGCGGCATACGCCGCCGCCAGGTCTGCCATCAGGACCTGCATCGACCAGCCGTCACTGGCGATGTGATGGCACAGCAGCACCAGCACATGCTCACGCTCGGCGAGTGCGAACAGCGATGCCCGCACCGGCAGCTCCGAGGCCAGGTCGAACTCGTGCCTGGCCGCCGAATCGACCAGCCCGGCCAGCTCGCCCCGCCCGGCCGCCGCCACCGTGAAGCCCGCCGCGACCTGCGCCCGGGCTTCCCCCGCCGGGACGATATGCTGGCAGGGCTGCCCGTCTGCGACCGTGAAGATGGTGCGCAGCGACTCATGCCGGGCGACGACGTCACCCAGCGCCGCGACGATCGCACCGGCATCCAGCTCGCCGGTCAGCCGCCACGCGAACGGCAGGTTGTAGGCGGTGCCCGGGCCGTGGAACTGCTCCAGGAACCACAGCCGCTGCTGCGCGAACGACAACGGCACCCGTCCCGGCCTCGGCACCGGCACCAGCGGCGGCCTGGCTGCCTCTGCCGCCTTGACCACCACGGCCAGCAGCGCGGGGGTCGGGTTCTCGAACACCGCCCGGACCGGCACCTCAGCCCCCAGCACCACCCGGATCCGCGACACCAGCCGCGTCGCCAGCAGCGAATGCCCGCCCAGATCGAAGAAACTGTCTTCGACCCCCACCCGGTCCAGGCCCAGCACCTGCGCGAACACCTCGCACAGCGCCTGCTCCCCGGCAGTAGCCGGAGCCCGGCCCCCGCCCGCCGCGTACTCCGGCGCCGGCAGCGCCCGCCGATCCAGCTTCCCGTTCGCGTTCAGCGGCAGCGCCCCGACCACCATGACCACGGCCGGCACCATGTAGCCCGGGCAGCACCCGCCCGCACGCCTCCCGCAACCCCGCCGGGTCCAGCACCGCCGCGCCCGCCGGCACGACATACCCGGCCAGTACCTTGTTCCCCGGCTGGTCCTCCCGCACCGCCACCGCCGCCTGGCTCACCCCGTCCAGCCCGGCCAGCACCGCCTCGACCTCGCCAAGCTCGATCCGGAACCCCCGCACCTTCACCTGATCATCAACCCGGCCCAGGTACTCCAGCTCACCTCCCGCGTTCCACCGGGCCAGATCCCCGGTCCGGTACATCCGCTGCCCTGGGCCGCAGACCTCGGCAAACGGGCACGCCACGAACCGCTCCGCCAGTCAGCCCCGGCCGCCCCAGATACCCCCGCGCCAGCCCCGCCCCCGCCACGTACAGCTCCCCCGCCACCCCCGGCGGCACCAGGCCCAGCCCCTCGTCCAGCACGAACACCCGGGTATTCCACAAGGGACGGCCGATCGGCGGCGAAGCCGACACGTCGCTGCTGTCGGGGACGACATACGTCGTGGCGTACACCGTCGCCTCGGCCGGGCCGTAAATGTTCTCCACCCGCGCCCCCGGCACCGCCGCCCTGATCGCCGCGACGACCGGCCCCGTCAGCGCCTCGCCGCACAGCGCCACCACCGCCGCCTGCGCCCGCACCCCCGGCGTCGCCAGCACCTGCGCCAGCGCCGACGGCACCGCACTGATCAGGCTCCCCCGCCACGGCCCCGCCGTCCCCCGCTCAGCCAGCGCCAGCAGGCTCGGCACCACCTCCAGGCAGCCACCCGACGCCAGCGTCCCGAAAATCTCGAACACCGACACATCGAAGCTCAGCGACGTCGACGCCAGCACCCGCGACAACTCAGCTCGCCGGGAAAGCCGCAGCCGCCCAGCACGCCAGCGACACCACCCCCGCATGCTCCACCACCACCCCCTTCGGCCGGCCCGTCGACCCCGACGTGTAAACCACGTACGCCACCTCCCGAGGCCCAGCCGCCACAGGCACGTTTCCCCCGTCCAGCCCGGCCAGCCCCGCCACTGTCACCGGGCCATCCAGTACCAGCACCGGCCCGCCGGGCAGCGCGGCTGCTGACAGCCTCCGTCGTCAGCACGGCGACGGGACTGGTATCGGCGAGCATGAACGCGATGCGCTCCGCCGGGTAGCCGGGGTCGACGGGAACATAGGCCGCGCCGGACTTGAGCACGGCCAGCACGGCGACGATCATGGTCCGCCGAGCGGGGCATGGCGATGGCGACCAGCCGCCCGGGACCCGCGCCCAGGGTGACCAGGTGCCGGGCCAGCCGGTTGGCCCGCTCGTTCAGCTCGCCGTAGGTCAGCGCGATGCCTGCGGAGACGACGGCGGGGCGTGCGGGGTCCGGGCGGCCTGCGCCTCGAACAACTCGGGCAAGGTGGCCGCAGGCACCGGCCGGGCCGTGTCGTTCCACTCGACCAGCTGCCTGCGCCGTTCTTCGGCGGTCAGCACGGCAAGCTGGCTGATGCGGCGGCCCGGATCGCGGGCGGCCTGGCCCAGCAGCCGGGTCAGCCGGCCAGCCAGCAGCTCTACGGTCGCCTCGTCGAACAGGTCGGTGGCGTACTCGAAGTGGGCCTGGATCCCGGCAGGGGCACCGTCGTCAGCACGCTCCTCGCGGGCTCCCAGCGTCAGGTCGAACCTGGCGGTAGTGGCGGGTACCGGCTCTGCCTGGGCCCGCAACCCGGGCAGCTGCCAGTCGACCGGGATAATGTCCTCGCCGATCATGACCTGGAACAGCGGGTGCCTGGCCGGCGAGCGGGCCGGTTTCAGTACCTCGACCAGCCGCTCGAACGGCACGTCCTGGCGGGCCTGGACGGACAGCACCGTCTCACGGGACCGGCCGAGCAGCTCGGCGAAGCTCGGATCTCCGGACAGGTCAGCCCGCAGCACCAGCGTGTTCACGAAGAACCCGACCAGGTCGTGCATCGCCTCGTCGGTCCGTCCGGCGACCGGCGCACCCAGCGGGATGTCAGTCCCGGCACCCATCCGGGACAGCAGCGCCGCCAGCCCCGCGTGCAGCACCATGAAGACACTCGCCTGATGCTCACGAGCCAGGTCCGCCAGCGCGACGTGCAGCCGGGCATCGGCCAGCTGCCACTGCACCAGGGCGCCGCGCCGGGACGGCAGCGCCGGGCGCGGCCGGTCGAACGGCAGCGCCAGCTCCTCGGGCAGCCCAGCCAGCGCCTGCCGCCAGTACTCGATCTGCCCGGCCAGCACCCCGGTGTCTCCGGCGTCCCCGCCGTCGTCCTCGCCAAGCAGGTCCCGCTGCCACAGCGTGTAGTCCGCGTACTGGACCGGCAGCGGCACCCAGGCCGGCGCCCGGCCCTCGCGGCGGGCCTGGTACGCCTTGGCCAGGTCCTCGATCAGCAGCTGCTGTGACCAGCCGTCGCCGACAATGTGATGGCATACCAGCACCAGCACATGGTCGTCCTCGCTGACGGCAAACAGCCATCCCCGCACCGGCAGCTCGCTGGCCAGGTCGAACACGTACCCGGTAGCCGCCGCGACCAGCCCGGCCAGCTCACCAGGCGCCGTCGCCACCATCGTGAACCTCGCCACGAACCTGCTCCCTGGCCTGCCTGGCCGAGATCACGTCCTGGTACGGCTGACCGTCCTCGACCCGGAAGATGGTGCGCAGCGACTCGTGCCTGGCGACCACGTCGCCCAGCGCGGTTGCCAGCGCCATGGCGTCCAGCTCGCCGGTCAGCCGCCACCCGAGCGGCAAGTTATACACCGCGCTCAGCCCGTGGAACTGCTCGAGGAACCACAGCCGCTGCTGCGCGAACGACAACGGCAGCCGCTCCGGCCTCGGCACCGGGACTAGCGCGCGGCCTGGCTGCCTCCGCGCCCTCCACCATCACGGCCAGCGCCGCCGGCGTCGGGTGCTCGAACACCGCCCGGACCGGCACCTCGGCCCCCAGTACCACCCGGATCCGCGACACCAGCCGCGTCGCGAGCAGGGAGTGCCCGCCCAGATCGAAGAAGCTGTCCTGCACCCCGACCTGGTCCAGGCCCAGCACCTGCGCGAACACCTCGCACAGCGCCTGCTCCCCCGGAGTGGCCGGAGCCCGGCCGCCGCCAGAGGCGTACTCCGGCGCCGGCAGCGCCCGCCGGTCCAGCTTCCCGTTCGCGTTCAGCGGCAGCGCCCCGAGCACCATGATCACGGCCGGCACCATGTACCCGGGCAGTACCCGGCCGCACGCCTCCCGCAGCGCCGCCGGATCCGGCACCGCACCGGGGGCCGGAACCACGTACCCGGCCAGCCGCTTGTCCCCCGGCTGGTCCTCCCGGACCGCCACCGCCGCCTGGCTCACCCCATCCAGCCCGGCGAGGACCGCCTCGACCTCGCCAAGCTCGATCCGGAACCCCCGGATCTTCACCTGGTCGTCGGCCCGGCCCAGGCACTCAACCTGGCCGGACTGGTTCCACCTGGCCAGGTCCCCGGTCCGGTACATCCGCTCCCCGGCCGGCCCGAACGGGCACGGCACGAACCGCTCAGCGGTGAGCCCCGGCCGCCCCAGGTACCCCCGTGCCAGGCCCGCCCCGGCCACGTACAGTTCTCCGGCCACGCCAGGCGGCACCAGCCCCAGCGAACCGTCCAGCACGAAAACCCGGGTATTCCACATCGGACGGCCGACCGGCACGACCAGGTCAGGGACCGGGTCAGCTGGGCTCAGCTGGTAGTCGAGGCAGCCCACCGTGGCCTCGGTCGGCCCGTAGTGGTTGACCAGGGCGAGATCGGGATGGCGCTGCCGCCATTCGCGCAGCAGCGCCGCCGGCGCCGCCTCCCCGCCCAGCATCAGCTGGCCGGTGGGAACGCAACTCGCGGGCAACTGGGCGAGCAGCGGCAGGTGACTGGGCGTCGCCTTGAGGAAGGTGAACCCGCCCCTGGCAGCCAGCGCGGGCAAGTCCTCGTCCACGGCGCCAAGGCACAGCCGGCCGCCGGACAGCAGGCAGCCGTACAGCCCGGTGACGCTCAGGTCGAACGACACCGGCGAGACCAGCAAGGTGCGGCCGGCCAGGTGCGGGTAGGCCTGCCGGCACCGGGCCAGGTAGTTCACCAGGCTGGAGTGGGTGATGACCACGCCTTTGGGCCGTCCGGTTGACCCAGAGGTGTAGATGACGTAGGCCGGGTGGCCGGGGAGCAGTGGCCTGCCGCGCTGGTCGTCGGAGAGGTCGCCGGCGGGGTAACGCGAGATCGCTTCCTCGAGCGCGGGGTCGTCCAGGATGAGCGAGGTTGTCGCCGCTGGCAGGGAGCCGGCCAGGTCGCTCGTAGTCAGCGTGATGGCCGCCTGGGTGTCGGTGAGCATGAAGGTCTTGCGGTCCTGCGGAAAGTCGGGGTCGACGGGGACGTAGGCGGCACCGGACTTGAGCACGGCGAGCATGGCGACGATCACGTCCGCCGAGCGAGGCATGGCGATGGCGACGAGGCGCTCGGGGCCTGCACCGAGGGTGACCAGGTGCCGGGCCAGCCGGTTGGCCCGCGCGTTCAGCTCGCCGTAGGTCAGGTCGGGAGCGGCCGAGACGACGGCGGGGGCGTGCGGGGCCCGGGCGGCCTGCTGCTCGAACAGGTCGGGCAAGGTCGCCGCCGGCACCGGCCGGGCGGTGTCGTTCCAGTCCAGCAGCTGCCTGCGCCGTTCTTCGGCGGTCAGCACGGCAAGCTGGCTGAGGCGGCGGCCCGGATCACGGGCGGCCTGGCCCAGCAGCCGGGTCAGCCGGCCCGCCAGCGCCCGCACGGTCGCCTCGTCGAACAGGTCCAGGGCGTACTCCAGAAAAGCGCTGACGCCTGCGGGGCTGCCGTCGGCGTCGCGGTCCTGCCGGAAGCCCAGCGTCAGGTCGAACTTGGCGGCCACGTCAGGTACCGGCTCAGGCGTGATCCGCAGCCCGGGAAGCTGCCAGTCGACGGCGGCGACACCCTCGTCGCCGATCATGACCTGGAACAGCGGATGCCTGGCCGGCGACCGCACCGGGTTCAGCACCTCGACCAGCCGCTCGAACGGAAGGTCCTGGCGGGCCTGAGCCGACAGCACCGTCTCCCTGACCCGGCCGAGCAGCTCGCCGAAGCTCGGGTCGCCGGACAGGTCGGCGCGCAGCACCAGCGTGTTGACGAAGAACCCGACCAGGTCGTGCACCGCCTCGTCGGTCCGCCCGGCCACCGGGGCCCCCAGCGGGATATCGGTCCCTGCGCCCATCCGTGACAGCAGCGCACCAAGACCAGCATGCAGCACCATGAAAATGGTGGCCTGGTGCTGGCGGGCCAGGCTGTCCAGCGCGGCGTGCAGGTCGGGGTCGGCTAGCTGCCAGCGGACCTGGCCGCCGCGCCGGGACGGCAGCGCCGGGCGCGGCCGGTCGAACGGCAGCGCCAGTTCCTCTGGCAGCCCGGCCAGCGCCTGCCGCCAGTACTCGACTTGCCCGGCCAGCACCCCGCCGTCCGTATCGCCCCCGCTCCCGCCGTCCCCGCCGAGCAGGTCCCGCTGCCACAGCGCGTAGTCCGCGTACTGCACCGGCAGCGGCGCCCAGTCCGGTGCCCGGCCGTCGTGCCGGGCCTGGTACGCCAGGGCCAGGTCCGACATCAGCACCTGCATGGACCAGCCGTCGCTGGCGATGTGATGGCACAGCAGGAGCAGCACATGCTCACGTTCGGCAAGGGTGAACAGCGACGCCCGGATAGGCAGCTCGCTGGCCAGGTCGAATTCGTGCCGGGCGGCCAGGTCGATCAGTCCGGTCAGCTCGTCAGGCCGGGCCGTCATGATCATTACTGGGACGGAAATTTCCTCCGAAGTAATGATGTGCTGGTACGGTCGGCCACCGTCGTTGGTGAAAACGGTGCGGAGCGACTCGTGCCGGGCGACCACGTCACCCAGCGCAGTGACCATCGCGGCGGTATCCAGTTCGCCGGTCAGCCGCCAGGCGAAGGGCAGGTTGTAAGCCGGGCCCCGCCCGTGGAACTGCTCAAGGAACCACAGCCGCTGCTGGGCGAACGACAACGGCAGTCGCTCCGGCCGCACTGCCGCCCGGGTCAGCCCCGGCCGGGCCGCATCCGCATCGTCCAGCGCCACCGCGAGCGACGCCGGCGTCGGGTGCTCGAAGACCGCCCTGACCGGCAGTTCCGCGCCCAGCACGACGCGGATCCGCGACACTAGCCGCGTCGCCAGCAGCGAATGCCCGCCCAGGTCGAAGAAACTGTCCTCCACCCCCACCCGGTCCAGGCCCAGCACCTGGGCGAACACCGCACACAACGCCTGCTCGCTGACCGTGACCGGCTCTCGGCCTGTCCCGGCGGCGTACTCCGGGGCGGGCAGCGCGCGCCGGTCGAGCTTCCCCGAAGGCGACAACGGCAGCGCGTCCAGCACGACCACTGCTGAGGGCACCAGGTAAGCGGGCAGGGTCCGCCCGCACGCCTCCCGCAGCCCGGCCGGGTCCAGCACCGCACCGGCCGCCGGCACCACATATCCGGCCAGCCGTTCGTCCCCTGGCTGGTCCTCCCGCACCGCGACCGCCGCCTGCCCGACGCCCGGCAGGCCGGCCAGGACCGCCTCTACCTCGCCAAGCTCGATCCGGAACCCCCGGATCTTCACCTGGTCGTCGACCCGGCCCAGGTACTCGAGCTGCCCCCCGCCCGCCTCCCCTTCCCCCCTCACTGTCCACCGGGCCAGGTCCCCCGTCCGGTACATCCGCTGCCCTGGGCCGCAGACCTCGGCAAACGGGCACGCCACGAACCGCTCGCTGGTCAGCCCCGGCCGGTTCAGGTACCCCCGCGCCAGCCCTGCCCCGGCGAGGTACAACTCGCCGGCCACCCCCGGCGGCACCAGCCCCAGCCCGCCGTCCAGCACGAACGCCCAGGTATTCCAGATCGGCCGCCCGATCGGCGGGGCGCTGCCAGGGGCCTGCGGCCCGCAAGCCCATGCGGTCGAGTCCACCGACGTCTCGGTCGGACCGTACAGGTTATAGAGCGGCGAGCTGACCTGCGCCGAGAAGAGGTCACGCAACCGCCCGGACAGCGCCTCGCCGCTGCAGATCGTGCGCCTTACCCCGGCGTACTTCGCCGCGCCGTCCTCGGCCAGGAACGCGCCGAGCATCGACGGCACGAAGTGCAGCGTCGTTATCTTCTGCGTCTCGATGAGCTCGGCGAGGTAGGCCGGGTCGCTGTGGCCGCCCGGCCTGGCCAGTACAAGCCCGGCCCCGGTGATCAGCGGCCAGAAGAACTCCCAGACCGAGACATCGAAGCTGAAGGGCGTCTTCTGCAAGACCCTGTCATCAGCGGCTAGCTGGTACTCGGCCTGCATCCACCGCAGGCGGTTGACGATCCCGCTGTGCGGGATCATGACGCCCTTGGGGGTGCCGGTGGAGCCGGAGGTATAGATGACGTAGGCGGGGTTCTCAGGGCTCAGCGACCGCGCACGGTCAGCGTTAGTCACGGGGCCGGCGGGCTGGGCAGCGACGGCCCGCATAGTGTCACCATCGTCCACCGCGATGCGCGGCGTCGGGGTGACTGGAAGGCCGGCGGCGGTGGCGGTGTCGGTGACCAGCAGCGCCGGCCTGGCGTCGGCGAGCATGAAGGAGATCCGCTCGGCGGGGTAGCCGGAATCGACTGGCAGGTACGCGGCGCCGGCCTTGAGCACGGCGAGCAAGGCGATGACCATCAGTTCGCCTCGGGGCAGCGCGATCGCGACTACCTGCTCCGGGCCAGCGCCGAGGGTGATCAGGTACCGGGCCAGCTGGTTCGCCCGCTGGTCAAGACCGGCGTAGGACAGGGTCGCCCCCTCGAACACCACCGCAGGCGCGTGGGGGGTGCGGGCCGCCTGCGCCGCGAACAGCTCTGGCAACGCCGCCGGCGGCGCGGCGCGTTCCGTGCCATTCCAGTCCACCAGCAGCTTGCGCTGCTCGGCGGGAGTCAGCACTACCAGGGCGCTGACCGGACGCGCCGGGTGGCGGGTGGCCTGGCGGAGCAGCCCGGTCAGCCTGGCGGCCAGCGCCTGGATGGTGGCCGGGTCGAACAGGTCTGCGGCGTACTCGAGCGTGGCGTCGATCCCGGCCGGTGCGCCCTGGGCGTCGTGGTTCTGGGCAAACGCGAGGGTCAGGTCGAACTTGGCGTCCACAGCGGGGACCGGCTCGGCCTGAGCCGTCAGCCCGGGCAGCTCCCAGTCCCCGGCGGCGACGTCCTCGTCAGCGATCATCACCTGGAACAGCGGGTGCCGGGACCGGGACCGGACCGGGTTCAGCACCTCGACCAATCGCTCGAACGGCACGTCCTGACGGGCCTGGGCCGACAGCACCGTCTCCCTGACCCGGTCCACCAGGCCAGCGAAGCTCGGGTCGCCGGAGAGGTCGGCGCGCAGCACCAGCGTGTTCACGAAGAACCCGATCAGGTCGTGCACCGCCTCGTCGGAACGCCCGGCCACGGGAGCGCCGACCGGGATGTCGGCCCCCGCGCCCATCCGCGACAGCGTCGCCGCCAGCCCTGCGTGGAGCACCATGAAGATAGTGGCCTGGTGCTCGCGGGCCAGCCCGGCCAGCTCGGCGTGCAGGGCGGGGTCAGCTAGCTGCCACCGCACCTCGCCGCCCCGCGCGGACGGCTCGGCCGGACGGGGCCGGTCGAACGGCAGCGCCAGCTCGTCGGGCACCCCGGCCAGCGCCCGCCGCCAGTACTCGAGCTGGCCGGCCAGCACCCCGCCGTCCCTGGCATCGTCGGAGTCGAGCAGGTCGCGCTGCCACAGCGCGTAGTCCGCGTACTGGACCGGCAGCGGCGCCCAGGCTGGCGCCCGCCCCTGCGTCCTGGCCTGGTACGCCGCCGCCAGGTCAGCCATCAGCACCTGCATCGACCAGCCGTCACTGGCGATGTGGTGCGTGAGCAGCACCAGCACCTGCTCGTGCTCGCCCACCTCGAACAGCCAGGCCCGCACCGGCAGCTCGCAGGCCAGGTCGAACACGTACCCGGTGACCGCATCGATCAGCCCGGCTACCTGACCAGGCTCGGCCGCCGCCACCGTGAAGCCCGCCGTGACCTGCGCGCGGGCCTGCTCTGCCGAGATGATGTGCTGGCAGGGCTGCTCGTCTTCGACCGTGACGACGGTGCGCAGTGACTCGTGGCGGGTGACCACGTCGCCGAGGGCCGTGACCATCGCGGCGGTGTCGAGGTCGCCGGTGAGCCGCCAGGCGAACGGCAGGTTGTAGGCCGTGCCCGGGCCGTGGAGCTGTTCCAGGAACCACAGCCGCTGCTGCGCGAACGACAACGGCACCCGGGCCGGCCGCGCGACCGCCCGCGTCAGCGGCGGCCTGGCCGCCCCCGCACCGTCCAGCACCACGGCCAGCAGCGCCGGGGTCGGGTTCTCGAACACCGCCCGCACCGGCACCTCGGCCCCCAGCACCACCCGGATCCGCGACACCAGCCGCGCCGCCAGCAGCGAATGCCCGCCCAGATCAAGGAAACTATCCTCGGCCCCCACCCGATCCAGGCCCAGCACCTGGGCGAACACCTCGCACAAAGCCCGCTCCCGGGGCGTAGCCGCAGCCCGGCCCCCGCCCGCCCCGTACTCCGGCGCCGGCAGCGCACCCCGGTCCAGCTTCCCCGCCGGGGACAACGGCAGCGCCCCCAGCACCGTGATCACGGCGGGCACCATGTAACCCGGCAGCACTCGCGCCGCCGCCTCCCGCAGCACCCCCGGATCCAGCACCGCCCCGCCCGCCGGCACCACATACCCCGCCAGCCGCTTGTCCCCGGGCTGGTCCTCCCGCACCGTCACCGCCGCCTGACCCACCCCCGGCAGCCCGGCGAGGACCGCCTCCACCTCACCCAGCTCGATCCGGAACCCCCGCACCTTCACCTGATCATCAGACCGGCCCAGGTACTCCAGCTCACCCCCCGCACCCCACCGCGCCAGATCCCCCGTCCGGTACATCCGCTCCCCGCCCGCCCCGAACGGGCAAGCCACAAACCGCTCCGAGGTCAGCCCCGGCCGGTTGAGGTATCCCCGCGCCAGCCCATCCCCCGCCACATACAGCTCGCCCGCCACCCCGGCCGGCACCACCCCCAGCCCCTCATCCAGCACGAACACCCGCGTACCCCGCACCGGACGCCCGATCGGCGGAGCACCCGACCCCGACAACGGCCCCGACAGCGTCGCGGCGATCGTTATCTCGGTCGGCCCGTACGCATTGAACATCCGCCGCCCGGGCGACCACTGCGCAACCAGGAGCTCCGGACATGCCTCACCACCCACGATCAGGCACTCAAATCCGCGCACCCGGTCGGCCGGTACGCTCGCCAGCGCGGTCGGGATGATCAGGGCGTGGCTGACGCGCAGCTCATCAAGGGTGTCCGCGAGCAGCTCCCCGCCCAGCGGCCCCTGCTCCGGAACCACCAGCGCCGCCCCCGCCGGCCACGCCATCAGCACCTCCATCACCGCCGCGTCAAAGCTCAGCGACGCGAGCTGCAGCACCCGCGACCCAGGTCCGATCCCGAACGCCCCGGCCATCGAGGCAGCCAGGCCCGCCAGGCCCTGGTGCGTCACCACCGTCCCCTTCGGCCTGCCCCGTCGACCCCGACGTGTAGATGACATACGCCGGATGGGCGAGTTCCGGCCGCCGCGGCGGGGTGATCTCATCGGGCTCCGGCCGGGCCAGCCTCGCTGCCACCGCCGGATCATCCAGCACCACCCGCACCGGCCCCCCGCCCGCCACCGCAGGCAGCGACGACGCCGCAGCCATCGTCGTGATCACCAGGTCCGGCCGCGCGTCGGCCAGCATGAACCGGATCCGCTCGGCTGGATATGCGGGATCCACCGGCAAGAACGCCGCCCCCGCCTTCGCCGCCCCCAGCCACGCCACGAAGACCTCAGCCGACTTCTCCATCACCACCGCGACCAGCCGCTCGGGACCCGCCCCCAGCGAGGTCAGATGCCCCGCCAGCCGCTCCGCCCGCTCATCCAGCTCCGCATACGACAGCGCCGCCCCACCACACTCCACCGCCAGCGCCCCCGGCGACCGCACTACCTGCGCCTCAAACAACCCCGCCAACGTCAACTTAGAAGCTGCACTAACAGGAGTCGCCATATGGATCCTCATTCCAACGGGCCACGCCACCGGCATCTGACAATCCGAGGGCTCCCGAACCGCAGCCTCGCAAACCGAGCACCGCACCCGCACCTTCACCATTGCGCGCGAGCCCTTCCGGACGAGCGCCAGGCGATCAGCCAGCCACCGGCTGATCTTCGGCCAGGCTGTCGTAGGCGATGAATCGCAGTTCGGAGCTGTAATGCTGGTCGTGGCTGTCGGGGAGCCAGAGCTGGCCGAGGTCGGGGAGCATCTCGGTGACGGAGTACTCGGTCGTGCCCGGCGGCTTTGGTCTGGCGGATGTGCTTGGCGAGGAGGTTGACCAGGACGATGCTGCGGAAGTCAGCGGCCGTCGGCTTGAGCTTCCACGGGAACGCGGTAGAACACCCGCTCGGGCAGCTCATGGTCATGCCGCCAGCGCCGGGCCTGGCGGTACCGTTCCTGCTCGTCCTTGACGAAGGCCCAGCCGGAGTCCTGCACCCGGAAGGCCCACTGCTCCCGGCTCAGCACCAGCTTGCCGATCGTGATCCGCGGCCGGTGCGCAGCCGGCGCCACCGGCTGGAACGCGTTGATCACGACCCAGATCATCGAATCGGCGATGACCTCGAAGAAATCCAGCTCGGCACCCGACCCCAGCACCCGGACCACCAGGCCGCCGTCACCGCCCCGGCCGACGGTCATCGCGGCGGCAGGCAGAACCGTGTCCGACTCCGGCGGCTCAAGCGAGTCGGTGACAGCGGCCGACCAGTACAGCTGATCCGGCCCCACCAGCGCGGACGGCGGGCTCGTGCGTGATGTCACGAGCGGGTGGTCCTTCTCCAGGATGGACACGATCCGCCCTGGGCCTCGGTCGGCCCGCTCGGCGGCGATGAGCCTGGCCGGGTCGGGGTGCTGCTCGACAAAGCATCTTTGGTCCAGGGTGTTGGCGGCCAGGTGGATCTCGCCGAGGACGAGCAGGAAGTTGCCGCGCTGAACCTCCCCGGCGGAGGCCGCCGCGATCATGATGTCCGGCGCGTGCTGCCGGGCGCCGCTCCAGGCGACCGGGCGGCCGGGGAAGCACTCGGCGGCCCTGGCGCTGATCGCATCGGCGCTGACCTGGTGCCTGCGAGCCGACGACGGCGGCCCGAGCACCAGCGCCCACCGCCGCTGCAGCTCGGCGATGCTCGCCCCGGCGAGCTCGCCCGTCCCCCGGCCGCCGTCGCTGTGCAGGTAGGGCGATGCGACGGTGAGCAGCCGCTGCAGCGGGACGGGCGCGCCGCCGCGTCCGGGTGGTCTCGCGGTCGAGCAGGTCGGTGAACAGGACGCGGTACCGGTCGGCGATGTCGTTGACCACCCAGCGGGCGCTGTCCAGCACCAGGCCGAGCGGAGCGGCCAGCGCCCGGGTCACGGCCTGGCCCAGCTCCACCCGCACGTCCCGGACCGCATCGGTATACACCAGGGTCCGGCCCGCGTAGTTCGCTCCCGCCCTGCGGGTCGACGCCGACCCGGTGACCTGCTCGAACGTCTCGGCCAGGTGAGCCAGCGCCCGCTTGCAGCCCGGCCGGGTCCCCGGCCGCAGCCGCTACCGCGTCCCGCGCCGTGACCAGTTGCTCGAGCGGCGCCAGCGCCGCTGCCCGCGCACCAGGGTCGGCGATCAGCTCCAGCTTGTCCCGCAGCAGCCGCTCCGGCCACGCATCCGCCGGGCCCTCCAGGTCCAGCCGCACCGCACCCAGCTCCGCCAGCCGCGCCAGCACCACGCCCGCATCGGCTACCCCAGTGCTGTCCAGCACGTCGCCGATCGTTGCCCTGCCATCACACGCCAGCAGGACCCGCAGCTCGGCGTCGGTCAGGGTGACCGGCTGGCGGTGCGGGCGGTGCAGCACGTTCCCCGCCACGAACACCGAACGGACCCGCCTGGGCCGCAGCCACCCAGCCGACCGGCCCTGCCGCGCGATCTCCGCCGAGACCTTGTCGATGGCCCAGACCTCGAAATAGGTAGTCCTGCGGGCTATCAGGCCCTCTCCCGGCACCACCACCAGGCCAGCCGCGCCGCTGCCCGGCAGACGCCCAGCCGACCGGACCGCAGGTGCCGATCATGTCGTTCTTCAGGCAGTACCGCTGCAGATAGCTCGCGACCACCAGCTCCCGCGCTCGGTCCTTAGACCGCCGCGACCCGCCCACGCCAGCGTCCTGCAGAAACTGTGCCAGCACCGGGTTCTGCCAGGTAAGCGCCTCCCGGAAGCCTGGATCGGCGACGGTACCGGCTAGCGCACGGGACAGCCGCCCGACAGCATCCTTATATGCCAGGTCATAGGCCAGCCGCCCGGCCAGGTCTGCTCCAGCCTGGTCAGCCCCAGCCTGGTCAGCACTGCGCGCGAGCGGCTCGTCGCAGATGGCCAGCACCATGTCCGCAGGGAAGCCCGCGCCGCGCAGGGCCACGTCCCGCCACACGCTCCACGTCGTCCCCGGAAGCGGGACACGGTATCCGGCTCCGGTCGCTGGCGAGGCTGCGGGCGCTGCCTCCGGGAGGGACGTCACGACGCGACGCCTGCGAGCAGCCTCCAGTCCCGGTCAGGCTCACGAACGCCGCCGGTGAGGATTCGCCGCAGCTCGGCGACCCAGCCCTGCACGGTGCTCTCGTCGAACTCGTCTAGGTTGAAGTGCACGCCTCCGGATAGCTCGCCGGACGGTTCATCGGACAGATTCCACACTGTGCCGCTCGGAATGTCGTGGTGCTCTGGCCCCTGCAACAGCCGCTCGCTGACCACCCGGGCGCCCTCGGCGATGGGGAGGGGAGGATCTTCGCCGGCCTGCCCCTGCGTATCCGAGATGATGAACTGTGACGTGCGCAGGTTTTCGCGTGACTTTATGAAATCGGGAAAGGTCTGCTCGATCACGTTGACCGGGAGCTCGTACGCCATGGCGTCAATAAAGGTCTCCCTCGTCTGCGCGACGATATCGCGGAAGCTCGTGCAGCCGGCGATGTCGGTGCGGTAGGGCACGCAGTTGAGGAACAGCCCCATGGTGTTATGGAACTCCAGCTCACTCCGGCCGGCGGTGAAAGCCCGGATCGCCAGGTCAGTGCTGCCGGTGAGCTTGTGGGCCAGGACATAGAAGGCCGACAGCATGCACCGTGAACAAGGTGCTGCGGGTAGCCGTGGCGAGAGCGCTGGCCCCGACCGCTACGTCGGCGTCGATCGTGTAGAAGTGCAGTGAGTAGGGCCTGGAGTACTTTTCCGGGTGCCCGTGGTCGTTCGGCATCGTGAATTCACGCGCGCCGTCCAGCTTGCGCTGCCAGTAGGCCGGCGCGCCGTCCTCGGCCGTGCTCGTGGCGTTGGCCCGCTGCCACTGCGCGTACTCGCGGTACTGCCGCATCGGCGGCAGCTCCGGCGCGACGCCGTCGCGCCGGGCCGCGTAGAAGACGCCGAGATCGCGCAGCATGACCTGCATCGACCAGGCATCCGACACCGAGTGGTGCACGGTCAGGAACAGGGCGCTGTCGCGGTCATCGAACCGGCACAGCAGCGCCCGCAGCATCGGCACCTCACGGGCGCTGATCGAGCCTGCCTCGACCTCGAGGATCAGCTCCTGCACGACCAGGTCCCTGGACTTCCCCGGTACCGGCGGCAGGTCCCTGACCTCCAGCGGCACCCGGCACGGCGGCAGCACCATCTGGTACGGCGGATCGGCGTCCCTGACCACCAGGGTGCGGAGCAGCTCGTGACGGGCGACCACGTCATCCAGCGCGCCCTGGAGCACCGCGAGATCCACCGGACCGGTCACGCGCAACGCACGGACCATCAAGAACCTGGGGGCCGAACGTCCCGCCATCGTCGCCCTGATCGAGCGAGACGAACCATTCCTGGGTGAAGGACAGCGGGTACCGCTTCGATTCCTGGTTCAGCGCGAGCGAGGATTCCGTCATTCCGTCATTCCTTGCCTGGTTACTTCACGCTAGTGTCATGCGGTCCAGATACCGGTCGATGGCGCGGACGGACGGGTCGCTCATGAAGGTTCTCAGGCTGATCCTGACGCCGAGCCGCTGCGCCAGCCGGGCGACGAGCACCGCCGCGAGCAGCGAGTGCCCGCCGAGGTCAAAGAAACTGTCCTCGACCCCGACCTGGTCCAGGCCCAGCACCTGCGCGAACACCTCGCACAGCGCCTGCTCCCGGGCAGTGGCCGGAACCCGGCCCGCACTGGACGCGTACTCCGGCGCCGGCAGCGCCCGCCGGTCCAGCTTCCCGTTCGCGTTCAGCGGCAGCCGGCCAAGGACCGTGATCACGGCCGGGACCATGTAGCTGGGCAGCACCCGCCCGCACGCCTCCCGCAAGCACCGCCGGATCCAGCGCCGCCCCGGCCGCCGGGACCACATACCCGGCCAGCCGCTTGTCCCCCGGCTGGTCCTCCCGCATCGCCACCGCCGCCTGGCCCACGCCGTCCAGGGCGGCCAGCACCGCCTCGACCTCGCCAAGCTCGATCCGGAACCCCCGCATCTTCACCTGGTCATCACTGCGGCCCAGGTACTCCAGTTCACCCGCCGCGTTCCACCGGCCCAGGTCCCCGGTCCGGTACATCCGCTGCCCTGGGCCGCAGACCTCGGTGAACGGGCACGCCACGAACCGCTCCGCCAGTCAGACCCGGACGCCCCAGATACCCCCGCGCCAGCCCCGCCCCCGCCACGTACAGTTCCCCCGCCACCCCCGGCGGCACCAGCCCCAGCCCCTCATCCAGCACGAACACCCGGGTGTTCCACAAGGGACGGCCGATCGGCGGGGCAGCCGCCCTGGCTGCCTTCGGGAACGACATACGTCGTGGCATAGACCGTCGCCTCGGCCGGGCCGTAGATGTTCTCGACCCGCACCCCAGGCACCGCCGCCCTGATCGCGTCGACGACCGGCCCGGTCAGCGCCTCGCCGCACAGCGCCACCACCGCCGCCTGCGCCCGCACTCCCGGCGCGGCCAGCACCTGCGCCAGCGCCGACGGCACCGCACTGATCAGGCTCCCCCGCCACGGCCCCGCCGTCCCCCGCTCAGCCAGCGCCAGCAGATTCGGCACCACCTCCAGGCAGCCACCCGACGCCAGCGTCCCGAAAATCTCGAACACCGACACATCGAAGCTCAGCGACGTCGACGCCAGCACCCGCGACAACTCACCCGCAGGGAAAGCCGCAGCCGCCCAGCACGCCAGCGACACCACCCCCGCATGCTCGACCACCACCCCCTTCGGCCGGCCCGTCGACCCCGACGTGTAGATCACGTACGCCACATCCCGAGGCCCAGCCGCCACAGGCACGTTTCCCCCGTCCAGCCCGGCCAGCCCCGCCACCGTCACCGGGTCATCCGGCACCAGCACCGGCAATCCGCCCGGCAGGCCCGGCAGCCACAGCCGCCGTGGCCAGCACGGCGGCGGGGCTGGTGTCGGCGAGCATGAACGCGATGCGCTCGGCCGGGTAGCCGGGGTCGACGGGGACGTAGGCCGCGCCGGACTTGAGCACGGCCAGCAGGGCGACGATCATGGCGGGGGAGCGGGGCATGGCGATGGCGACCAGCCGCCCGGGACCCGCGCCCAGGGTGACCAGGTGCCGGGCCAGCCGGTTAGCCCGCGCGTTCAGCTCGCCGTAGGTCAGCGCGATGCCTCGCCGAGACGACGGCGGGGGCGTGCGGGGCACGGGCGGCCTGCGCCTCGAACAACTCGGGCAAGGTGACCGCCGGCACCGGCCGGGCCGTGTCGTTCCACTCACGCAGCAGCCTGCGCCGTTCCGCTCTGGACAGCAAGTCGAGCTGGCTAAGCGGGCGGCCGGGATCACGGGCGGCCTTGCGCAGCAGCCGGGTCAGCCGCCCCGCCAGGCTCCGCACGGTCACCTCGTCGAACAGGTCGGTGGCATACTCGAAGGAGGCATCGATCCCCGCCGGGGCGCCGCTATCGTCGTGGCGCTGGCGGGCTCCCAGGACCAGGTCGAACCTGGCAGTAACGGCAGGTACCGGCTCTGCCCGGACCCGCAGGCCGGACAGCTGCCATTGGTCGGGGATGAGCTCTTCGCCGATCATGACCTGGAAGAGCGGGTGCCTGGCCGGCGACCTGGCGGGGTTCATCACCTCGACCAGGCGCTCGAACGGAAGGTCCTGGCGGGCCTGGGCGGACAGCACCGTCTCCCTGACCCGGCCGAGCAGCTCGCCGAAGCTCGGGTCGCCGGACAGGTTCGCGCGCAGCACCATCGTGTTGACGAAGTACCCGATCAGGTCGTGCACCGCCTCGTCGGTCCGCCCGGCCACCGGGGCACCCAGCGGGACATCGGTCCCTGCGCCCATCCGCGACAGCAGCGCGGCCAGGCCCGCGTGCAGGACCATGAAGATGGTGGCCTGGTGCTCACGGGCCAGGTCCGCCAGCGCGGCGTGCAACCGGGCGTCCGCCAGCCGCCACAGCGATAGGGCGCCGCGCCGGGACGCCTGCGCCGGGCGCGGCCGGTCGAACGGCAGCGCCAGCTCATCGGGCAGCCCGGCCAGCGCCTGCCGCCAGTACTGCACCTGCCCGGCCAGCACTCCGCCGTCCGGGTCGCCCCCGCCCCCGCTACCCCCGCCGAGCAGGTCCCGCTGCCACAGCGCGTAGTCGGCATACTGCACTGGCAGCGGCGCCCAGCCTGGCGCCCGGCCGTCGCGGCGGGCCTGATACGCCGCGGCCAGGTCGGATAGCAGCAATTGCAGCGACCAGCCGTCGGCGGCGGTGTGGTGGCACAGCAGCACCAGCACATGCTCCTGATCGGTGACGGTAATCAGTGACGCACGGAAGGGCAGCTCCGCAGCCAGGTCGAACATGTGCCCGGCCGCCTCTTCGACCAGTCCGGCCAGCTCACCGCGCCGCGCCGTCAGCATCGTGAACTCCGCCGCGATCTGCGCCCGTGCCTGCCCGGCCGGGACCACGTCCTGGTACGGCTGCCCGTCAGCGACCGCGAAGAGCGTACGCAGCGACTCGTGCCGGGCGACCACGTCACCCAGCGCCTCCCTCAGCGCGCCGACCTCGAGCTGTCCGGTCAGGCGCCACGCCAGCGGCAGGTTATACACCGTGCCCGGGCCGTGGAACTGCTCAAGGAACCACAGCCGCTGCTGCGCGAACGACAACGGCAGCCGCCCCGGCCGCGCGACCGCCCGCGTCAGCGGCGCCCTGGCTGCCCCCGCCTCCGCCACCACCACAGCCAGTTCCGCGGCCGTCGGGTGCTCGAACACCGCTCGGACCGGCACCTCAGCCCCCAGCACCACCCGGATCCGCGACACCAGCCGCGTCGCCAGCAGCGAATGCCCGCCCAGATCGAAGAAACTATCCTGCACCCCCACCCGGTCCAGGCCCAGCACCTGCGCGAACACCTCGCACAGCGCCTGCTCCCCCGCAGTAGCCGGAGCCCGGCCCCCGCCCGCCGCGTACTCCGGGGCCGGCAGCGCCCGCCGGTCAAGCTTCCCGTTCGGGCTGAGCGGCAGCTGGCCCAGCACCATGATCACGGCCGGCACCATGTACCCGGGCAGCGCCCGAGCAGCGGCCTCCCGCAGCACCGCCGGATCCAGGACCGCGCCGGAGGCCGGGACCACGTACCCGGCCAGCCGCCTGTCCCCTGGCTGGTCCTCCCGCACCGCCACCGCCGCCTGACCCACCCCCGGCAGCCCGGCCAGGACCGCCTCCACCTCACCCGGCTCGATCCGGAACCCCCGGATCTTCACCTGGTCATCGACCCGGCCCAGGAACTCCAGCGCACCCCCCGCGTTCCACCGGGCCAGATCCCCCGTCCGGTACATCCGCTCCCCCGCACCGCAGGCATCGGTGAGCGGGCACGCCACGAACCGCTCGCTGGTCAGCCCCGGCCGGTTCAGGTATCCCCGCGCCAGCCCCGCCCCCGCCACATACAGCTCCCCCGCCACTCCCGCCGGCACCACACCCAACGTCTCATCCAGCACGAACACCCGCGTGTTCCAGGCCGGCCGGCCGATCGGCACGACCAGGTCCGGGATCGGGTCAGCTGGGCTCAGCTGGTAGTCGAGGCAGCTTGTCGTGGTCTCGGTCGGCCCGTAGGAGTTGACGAAGGCGAGACCTGGATGCCGCTGGCGCCATTCGCGGAGCAGCGCCGCCGGCACCGCCTCCCCGCAGACCATCAGCTGGCCGGTAGGAACACAGCTCGCGGGCAGCTCGGCGAGCAGCGGGAGGTGACTGGGCGTCGCCTTGAGGAAGGTAAAACCGCCCCTGGCAGCCAGCGCGGGCAGCGCATCGTCATCCAGCGCGCCAAGGCACAGCTGGCCGCCGGCCAGCAGCGAGCCGTACAGCACGGTGACGCTCGCATCGAACGATACCGGGGTGATCAGCAGGCTGCGGCCGGCCAGGTGCGGGTAGGCCTGCCCGCACCGCGCCAGGTAGTTCATCACGCCCGAATGGGTGATGATCACGCCTTTTGGCCGGCCAGTTGACCCCGACGTGTAGATCACGTAGGCCGGGTGGGCCGGACGCAGCGGCCGGCCGCGCTGGGTATCGGTGAGGTCGCCTGCGGGGTAACGCGAGATCACCTCGGCCAGCGCGGGGTCGTCCAGGATGAGCGGGGCTGCCGCTGCTGGCAGGGAGCCGGCCAGGTCGCTCGTCGTGATCGCGATGCCCGCCTGGCTGTCGGTGAGCATGAACGCGATGCGGTCGGCTGGGTAGCCCGGGTCGACCGGGACGTAGGCGGCGCCGGACTTGAGCACGGCGAGCAGGGCGACGATCAGGTCGGGGGAGCGGGGCATGGCGATGGCGACCAGCCGCTCAGGGCCAGCGCCGAGGGTGATCAGGTGCCGCGCGAGCTGATTGGCCCGCTGGTTCAGCACCGCGTAAGAGAGCGTGACCTCGCCGAAGGCCACGGCGGGAGCGTGCGGGGTGCGGCCAGCCTGCTGCTCGAACTGCCCGGGCAAGGTGACCTCGGGCAACCGCCGGGCAGTGTCGTTCCAGTCGAGCAGCAGCTTGCGGCGCTCGGTGGCGGTCAGCAGGCCGAGCTGGCTGACCGGGCGGCCGGGATCACCGGCGGCGAGGCGCAGCAGCCGGGTCAGTCGTCCCGCCAGGCTCCGCGCGGTCACCTCGTCGAATAGGTCGGCGGCATACTCGAAGCGGGCTTGGATCCCAGCCGGGGCACCGCTGGGGTCGTGATCCTGAGCGAACGCCAGGGTCAAGTCGAACTTGGCGTCCACTGCGGGTACCGGCTCGGCCTGAGCCGCCAGCCCGGGCAGCTGCCAGTCCCCGGTGGCGACGTCCTCGTCAGCGAGCATCACCTGGAATAGCGGATGCCGGGCTGGGCGAGCGCACCGGGTTCAGCACCTCAACCAGATGCTCGAACGGCACATCCTGGTGGGCCTGCGCCGACAGC
This sequence comes from uncultured Actinomycetota bacterium, assembly GCA_963737865.1. Taxonomy (GTDB): domain Bacteria; phylum Actinomycetota; class Actinomycetes; order Streptosporangiales; family Streptosporangiaceae; genus Chersky-822. Next base: position 398,399 of record CAVTUG010000006.1, read on the forward strand.
ACCCTCTCCCTGACCCGGCCCAGCACCTCGCCGAACCCCGGATCACCGGATAGATCGGCGCGCAGCACGAGCGTGTTCACGAAGAACCCGACCAGGTCGTGCACCGCCTCGTCAGTCCGCCCCGCTACCGGAGCGCCGATCGGGATGTCGGTCCCCGCGCCCATCCGCGACAGCAGCACCGCCAGACCCGCAAGCAGCACCATGAACACGCTCACCTGATACTCACGAGCCAGGTCCGCCAGTGCCGCGTGCAGACTCGCGTCCGCGAGCAGCCATGGGACTCGGCTGCCCCGCCCGGACGGCTCGGTCGTCCGGGCCCGGTCGAACGGCAGCGCCAGTTCCTCGGGCAGCCCGGCCAGCGCCCGCCGCCAGTACTCGACCTGCCCGGCCAGCACCCCGTTATCCCCGCCGCTGCCGTCCCCGCCGAGCAGGTCCCGCTGCCACAGCGCGTAGTCGGCGTACTGCACCGGCAGGTCTGGCCAGTCCGGCTGCCGGCCATCCCGGCGGGCGGCGTAGGCCGTCCCCAGGTCAGCCATCAGCACCTGCATCGACCAGCCGTCACTGGCGATGTGGTGCGTGAGCAGCACCAGCACCTGCTCGTGCTCACCCACCTCGAACAGCCAGGCCCGCACCGGCAGCTCGCAGGCCAGGTCGAACACGTACCCGGCCGCCGCATCGATCAGCCCGGCCAGCTCGTCAGCACAGGCCGACGCGATCGTGACCGGGACGCTGGCTTCCCCCGAAGGGATGATGTGCTGGTACGGCTGGCCGTCGGTGACGGTAAAGATAGTGCGCAGCGATTCGTGGCGGGTGACGACGTCGCCGAGGGCGGTGACTATCGCGGCGGTGTCGAGTCGGCCGGTCAGTCTCCAGGCGAAGGGCAGGTTGTAGGCCGTGCCCGGCCCGTGGAGCTGCTCCAGGAACCACAGCCGCTGCTGCGCGAATGACAGCGGCACTCGCTCCGGCCGGACGGCCGGGACCAGCGGGGGTCTGGCCGCTGCTGCTCCCGCCACCACCACGGCCAGCAGTGCCGGGGTCGGGTGCTCGAACACCGCCCGGACCGGCACCTCGATTCCCAGCACCACCCGCACCCGGGACACCAGCCGGGTCGCCAGCAGCGAATGCCCGCCCAGGTCAAGGAAACTGTCCTCCGCCCCCACCTGCTCCAGGCCCAGCACCTGAGCGAACACCTCGCATAGCACCCGCTCCTGAAGGCTCGCCGGAGCCCGGCCACCGCCAGCGGCATACTCCGGAGCCGGCAGCGCCTGCCGGTCCAGCTTCCCCGCCGGCGACAACGGCAGCGCCTCCAGCACCACCACCGCCGACGGCACCATGTAGGCGGGCAAGGTCCGCCCGCACGCCTCGCGCAGCCCCACCGGATCCAGCACCGCACCATCAGCGGGAACCACATACCCCGCCAGCCGCTTATCCCCCGGCTGGTCCTCCCGGACCGCCACCGCCGCCTGACCCACCCCCGGAAGCCCGGCGAGGACTGCCTCGATCTCGCCCAGCTCGATCCGGAACCCTCGGATCTTCACCTGATCATCGCTGCGGCCCAGGTACTCCAGCTCACCCCCCGCACCCCACCGCGCCAGGTCCCCCGTCCGGTACATCCGCTCTCCCGGCTCCCCGAACGGGCACGCCACAAAACGCTCAGCGGTCAGCCCCGGACGTCCCAGGTATCCCCGCGCCAGCCCCGCCCCCGCCACGTACAGCTCTCCCGCTACCCCTGGCGGTACCAGCCCCAGCCCCCCATCCAGCACGAACACCCGCGTACCCCGCACCGGACGCCCGATCGGCGGAGCACCCGACCCCGACAACGGCCCCGACAGCGTCGCCGCGATCGTTATCTCGGTCGGCCCGTACGCATTGAACATCCGCCGCCCCGCCGACCACCGCGTTACCAGCACCGCCGGGCACGCCTCACCACCCACGATCAGGCACTCAAACCCCCGCACCCGCTCCGCCGGCACACCCGCCAGCACACTCGGCACGATCAGCGCATGACTGACCCGCAGCTCATCCAGCGCCTCCGCCAGCACCTCCCCCGCCAGCACCCCCGGCCCCGGAACCACCAGCGCCGCCCCTGCCGGCCACGCCATCAAGACCTCCATCACCGCCGCGTCAAAGCTCAGCGACGCCAGCGCCAGCACCCGCGACTCCGGTCCGATCCCGAACACCCCAGCCATCGACCCCGCCAGGGCCGCCAGCCCCCGATGCGTCACCACCGTCCCCTTCGGCCGCCCCGTCGACCCCGACGTGTAAATCACATACGCCGCATCCGCCAGCCCCGGCCGCCGCAGCGCAGTGACCTCACCGGGCTCCGGCCGGACCAGCCTCGCTGCCGTCACCGGATCATCCACCACCACCCGCACCGGCCCCCCGCCCGCCGCAGGAGGCAGGCACCGCGCCGCAGGCACTGTCGTGACCACCAGGTCCGGCCGCGCATCCGCCAGCATGAACCCGATCCGCTCCGCCGGAAGCCCCGGATCCACCGGCAAGAACGCCGCCCCCGACTTCGCCGCCGCCAGCCACGCCACGAACACCTCAGCCGACTTCTCCATCACCACCGCGACCAGCCGCCCAGGACCCGCGCCCAGTGAAGTCAGATACCCCGCCAGCCGCCCCGCCCGCTCATCGCAGCTCCGCATACGACAGCGCCGCCCCGCCGCACTCCACTGCCAGCGCCCCCGGCGACCGCACTACCTGCGCCTCAAACAACCCCGCCAACGTCAGCCCGGAAACCCCACCCCTCACCGATTCACCGCGCCCCGACACCATCGGCTCAGAAGGAAACGCCATTGCTGATCCTCATTCCAACGGTGTCGGCGTCGAGCGGCACTGTCAGTCGGCTACGGTCGCTTGCTCGGCCTCGGCCTCGGCCTCGGCTTTGGACTCGGCTACGGCCTCAGCCGCAGGCGCGGGTGGCCGAGTTCGCTCGCCCCACCGGGCCACGGCGGGACCGGCCAGGCCGAGCAGGGCGAACCACGCACCGAGCAGCAGGAAGCCGAGCCGACCGCCGCTCAGCACGAGCCCGACCAGGATCAAGGGGGACACCGCCTGCCCGGCAAAGTTGCCCACGCCGACCAGGCCCTGGTACTGCCCCTGTGCGTGCGGGGGAGCCAGGCCGAAGTCGAGCGCGAACGTGGCGGAGGATTGCCATAGCTCGCCATAGGTGTGCACCACGACGGCGCCGGCCAGCAGCAGCAGGGCGCCCCAGGCGGGGAGGCCGGTCGCCAGACCCATCGCCGAGCAGCTGACCAGGAAAATCACGCCAGCCCGGCGGATTGCGGCGCCGCCCTGCCTGATGGTCTGCACGGTCTTGCCGATGCGTACCTGGAACAGCACTACCATCACCGTGTTGATGATCACGAAGGCCGAGACGCTCCATCGGGGCGCGTTCGTGTGGAATACGACCCACACTGGCAGCAGCAGGCCGAGCACGAAGTACTGCATGTACATGGCGCCGGACAGCACCGTGTAGCCGAGGAACGGCCGGTCCCTCAGCGCGGCCAGCGGTGATTCCTCGTGCGCGCCCGGCAGCGGCTCGAACTTGGGCAGTCGGCTCAGCACCACGACGCCGATCAGGCAACTCAGCGCGTTACCCAGGAACAGCGCGCGGTACGCGTTCACCGTGTTGAGCTGGATCGCGACGCCGCAGGTGGCTATGCCGAACGACAGGCCCAGGTTGGCCACCACGCTCGCCTGCGAGCGGAACGTGGTCGCGTTCTCGCCGCCGACCCGCCGCAGCAGCGCCACGTTGGCGGTCATCGAGGAGCTCAGCGCGGACCCGTCCACGATCGCGACAATCAGGTAGCTGATGAAGCCATGCGCGACAAATACATAGCTTGCGGCCGCCACGGCCAGGAAGAACAGGGACAGCCTGAAGACACCCCTGGGTCCGTACCGGTCGGCCAGGCGGCCCATCGGCATGGCAGCCAGCAGGCCCACCAGACCGGCGAGCGTCAGGGCCAGGCCCGTGCGCTCCGCCGTGAGATGCACCACTCGGATCGCATACAGCGTCATGGCAGTGATGATCAGGCCGGTCCCATAGATATTGATCAGCGACACCAGCAGGTACACCCGCTGGTCGCGCGACTGGGGAACGAGGGATCTCAGAGCGTGTCCAGGATTCAGCCTTGCCATGGTCACCTCGTTCCGCGAGTCACCGCTGCAGGCAACTGGAAGTGCGTGCCTTCCTGACTCTGACACCCGGTCTCAGGCGACGCATCTCTCCTATTGCGCCGCCCATTCCGGCACTGGATCCACCGCCGTTATGAGCCGTGGTAGAGGCGGGGAAGGTCGATCAACTCGGTTTCTGTGCTGGTGCGAGCTTCGGCGATCAGATCACGGGTGAAACCCTGGCGGGAGAACAGCAGAAGCTTCGGCTGGTCGGCTACCTGGTCAGCTTGCATCAACGAGCGAATGTGCCGTAGCCGCTGTAGCTGGTTCAGGCCAACCTGCCACGTGGTGGCCTTCACCTCGCCGATAGCGAGTATCCGGCGCTCTTGCCGGGGAGGATCCGCGCTCACCACGACGTCGAGTTCGTGGCTGACCTTGTGCTCGCGGCAGGCAATCAGCGCGGGCTCGCACCGGCTCGGGAGGCCGCCGAGAGTTTCCCGAGCGGCGTGGTCCACGCACCAGGAACGAGCCAGATCCTCAAGGTGAGGCCTGAAGATGAGGGATTCCGCGGTGTCCTTTTCCTGCTCCCAGACGTGCGCTCTGCCCCGTCCGACTAGGCGCGCCTCGAACGGCCTGATGATGAGATGCTGCAGGCGTATCAGCGGCTCATTCACCTTGTACAGCGGGCGCCGCGAACGCAGTGCGTCGTTCACCTTGCTGACCAGCTGCACCCGCTCGAGCATCTCCAGCGGGTGACTCAAAGCGCTGTCCTGACGGCCGAGCGTCCTAGCGATGTCGGAGCGCTTGTGAGCACCGCCGCAAACCGCGCCGAGCACCGCGTGATACAGGGCGGCGTCCCCTAGCTCGGGTTCCTCGTATAGCAGCGCGCTCCCTTCACGGAACATTGCCGATGCGGGATTCAGTAGCCGCTGCACAACCCAGCCGTCGAACTCAGCCACCCGGTCCGGGCGGTCGATGCACATCGCACGGTAGGCGGCGTGCCTCCGACTAGCGCATGCAGGCGGAAGGCAAGCTCAGGTTCACCGAGTACACCCCAGAAATCCGCAGCATCGCGAAAATCAAAAGGCTGAACCAGCAATTCCAGCTTCGCCCGCCCGCGCAGCGGCGCACTTCCAGCGAGCAGCCCCCGCATCACGGTGAACGCGCTGCCGCACAGGAACAGCCTTACCTGACCTGACGACCTGGCCTGACTGCGCGGGCTCAGCACGCGCTGCAGAACCGACGGAAGCTCAGGAGCTTGCTCGACGAGGTACGGAAACTCGTCGAGCACGACCGGAACCGGGCGGCCAAGCCTCCCGCCGATCGTCGCCACGGCCTCCAGCGCGTCCGCCCAGTTCCCGAATGACGCGGACGGCACCCCGGCGAAACCGGCATACGCGGCAGCCAGGTCGGCCAGATTCTGCGAGTTCGCCTGCTGTAGCCCGGTGAACATGAATCCGTCCGTCACTTCAGCCAGCAGCTCAAGCAGCAACGTCTTGCCCTGGCGTCGCCGCCCGTACACGATGCCTAGCACCGTGCCGGGATCGGAGTCGGAAGCGAACTCAGTGAGCGCCGCCCACTCCTCGATCCGATCATGCAGCTCAGGGGGTTTGCTAGGCCTGCTCACGCAGTCAGGATAATATGCAAGCAGGATTATGGTAAGTGAATTTACATAAGCACGCACGCCGGCCTGTCGCTTCTGACGCTCAGCAGGTCGCCCTAGCGGTCCAAACGGCTGATGGCCGCGCCAATGTCCTTGACCAGGGGCGGGCGCAGGAACTCGTAATGGTCGCTCTCGACGGACAGGACCGACACCTCGCCGCTCAGCCGACCCGGCCAGAGCGTGCGCGCCGGGGCGTTCAGCGAGCTGGCGGCGCTGACGATCAGCGTGGCTGCCCGGACCCGATTCCCGGCTGGGCGGTACCCGGCGAGCATCCGGCTATGCGCCGCGAACAAGCCGAACCGCCGCTGGAGCCGTGCCTCGACGGCGTCGCGTTCGGCGGGGTCCCCCTGCGCCGGGTCGCTGCTGCTGGCCAGCCGATCCGGCGAGCCAGGCTAGCTGCCCGGCCGGCGTTGCCGCCGCCGGAATCCGGAGCTCCCGCGGTATCCAGGCCCAGGCTATGCGCCGCGTCCGCGACGAAACGCGCGGCGAGCTCGGCCTCCCCGGATGGGTGGTCGGCAGCGATGGCGAATGGCGCGTCAAGCAGCACGAGCAGGCTGACCTCGGCGCCGGCCTGTTCCAGGCGCTGCAGCGATCTCGAACGCGATCACGCCGCCCATCGACCAGCCGGCCAGCGCGTAGGGCCCGGCTCGCTGGATCGTCCGGATCCGCTGCGTGTAATCGGTGACGAGATCGGCGAGTGACGAGGCGACGACACCGCCGTCGCTGAGAGCGGGAGATTCCAGCCCGTACACCTTGAAGGTGTCCGCCAGTTCCTCGCCGAGCGGCACGTAGGCCGAGACGGTACCGCCAATCGGGTGCACGAGGAACAGCGGGGATTCGGCCTTTCCGCTGTTCAGCGCGACGAGCGGACCGGATCCCGCCAGCGGCGCCGAGCGGCTGGTCCCGGTGATGGCGGCGGCGAGCCGCCGAGGGGTGGGATGCAGGAAGATCAGGGAAACCCCGAGGTCAACATCGGTCTCGCGGCTGATCAGACTCACCAGGCGCATGGCCGTCAGGGAGTTGCCGCCAAGGTCGAAGAAATTGTCGGTGGCTCCGATTCTGGTGGTGCCGAGAACGGTGGCGTACAAGCTGGTCAGCATGGCCTCGGCTGGGGTTTCCGGCTCCGCCTTGTCCTGCGTTTCCTGGCGGCGCGGGGTCGGCAGCGCCTTCCTGTCCACCTTGCCGCTGGAGTTGAGCGGAAAGGTGTCGACGGTGATGTAGTGGGACGGGATCATGGCGGCGGGCAGGGTGCGGGCCAGGTGGGCCTTTACGTCCTGGTCGCTGACGGGTGCTGAGTCCGAGCGCAGGTAGGCGGCGAGTTCGTAGTCTCCGGCTGGCCCGGTGACGACGGTGACGACGGCCTGGGCGATGGCGGGATGAGTGGCGAGCGCGGCCTCGATCTCGCCGAGCTCGATCCGGAGGCCTCGGATCTTGACCTGGTTGTCGATGCGCCCCGCGAACTCCAGCGAGCCGTCCGGGCGGCGGCGGACCAGGTCGCCGCTCTTGTAGAGCCGCTGGCCGGGAAGGAAGGGGTCAGGGATGAACCGGTCCCTGGTCAGCTCCGGCCGGTTCAGGTAACCGCGCGCCACGCCGGCGCCGCCGATGTGCAGCTCCCCGAAGACCCCGACCGGCACCGGGTTCAGCTGCGCGTCCAGGACATAGGCCCGGTAGTTAGGGCGAACGGGGAACCCGATCGGAGGCGGCATCGCGGTGGCGACGTCCAGTTCGGCGAACGCCGCGGTCACGGTGGTCTCGGTCGGGCCGTAGCCGTTGACCAGCCGAAGGCCGGGACGTATCCAGCGGCGGGCCACCTCCGTCGGCAGTTCCTCCCCGCCCGCCATGATGACCCGCAGCTCCGGGTACTGGCCGGCGGGCAGCAGCCCGAGCACCGCCGGCGGCAGGCTGGCGAACGTGACGCCAGCCTGGCGGATCAGTGCGGCCAGCCGGGGCGGTGAGTGCAGGGTTTCCGGTGCGGCGAGCACCAGCCGGGCGCCGGACAGCAACGACAGGAACATGTCCTTCACCGAGACGTCGAAGGCAAAGGACGCGAACTGGAGCATGACGCTGCCGGGACCGATCCCCCAGTGCTCGATCAGGCCGTACGCCAGGTTGACCACGTTGCGGTGCTCGACGACCACGCCCTTGGGCTGGCCCGTCGACCCGGAGGTGTAGATCACGTAGGCGACGTTCGCCGGGGTGACGCCGGTACTGGTCAGGTCGCTGCTGTCGAGAGCGGCGAGCTGCTCCCACTCGGCGTCCACGTTCACGCGCGCCGGCGTCCGCGACCGCCGCTCCGCGCTCGCGTGGTCGGTGAGGATGACGGTCATGCCGGTGTCGTTGATCATGAAGGCCAGGCGTTCCGCGGGCAGGGCCGGGTCCAGGGGGACGTATCCGCCGCCGGCTTTCAGGATGCCGAGCAGCGCCGCGAGCCGGCGCAGCCCGGCGCGCATGCTCACCCCGGCGAGCGCCTCGGGCCCGACCCCGAGCTCCCGCAGCCGCCGGGCGACCTGGTTCGCCTGCCGGTTCAGCTCCGCATAGGAGACCCGCTCGCCCTCATACTCGGCCGCGATCGCGTCCGGGGTCCGCGCCGCCTGCGCCTCGAAACCCTCATGAACGCAGACCGGCGGGACCGGGGCCGCGGTGTCATTCCAGTCCTGGAGCTCGGCCCGCAGCTCAGCCTCGGTCAGCAGCGGCAGCTCCGACAGCCGCGCGGACGGATCGGACACCACGCCGCGCAGCAGGACCTCCAGGTGCCCCAGCAGCCGCTCGATCGTCCCCGCGTCGAACAGGGCGCGTCTTGTAACAGCACTCCAGCCACAGGCCCCCGGCCCGCGCCTCCACCGCAAACGTCAGGTCGAACTTCGCCGCGTCGATGCCGCGCACCACGTCGATGATGAGGAAGTCGGCGCCCGCCGCGTGCACCGGCGTGTCATCGCGCTCGGCGTAGGTGAAGTTGATCTGGAAGACCGGCGACCGGCTGGCGTCGCGTTCCACCTTCAGGGCGTCCACCAGCTTGCCGAACGGCAGGTCCTGATGCGCGAACGCGCCGACCACGACCTCCTTCACCCGCGCCAGCAGATCACCGAACGCCGGATCCCCGGACAGGTCACAGCGGATCGGCAGCGTGTTCACCAGGAACCCGATCAGCGGCGCCAGCTCCGCCCGGCCCCGGTTCGCGCTGACCGTGCCCACGACCAGGTCGTCCTGCCCGGTATAGCGGTGCAGCAGCGTCAGCAAGCCCGCCATCAGGGTGACGAACAACGTCACGCCCTCCCGGCGGCTCACCTCCCGCAGCCCCGCCAGCAGCCCGGCATCGGTCATCCGCTCGGCCAGCGCCCCGTCGAAGCAATCGACCACCGGACGCGGCCGGTCAGCAGGGAACTGAACCGTCTCGAACCCCTCAAGCACCCCCCGCCAGTACGACTCCAGACCCGCCAGGAACTCCCCCCGCAGCCGCTCCCGCTCCCACACCGCATAGTCAGCGAACTGCACCGGCAGCTCGACCAGCCCCGGCGCCTCCCCGGTCACCTCACCCTCGTACAGCGCCGCGAGATCCCGCACGAACACCCCGGCCGACCAGCCATCGAACACCGCATGATGAAACACCATCACCAGCGCGTGCTCGGCCTCGCCCAGCCGCACCAGGCGCGCACGCAGCAACGGGCCCGCCGCCAGATCAAACGGCCGCATCGCCTGCGCCAGGACGATCTCCCGCAGCCCGGCCAGCCCTTCGCCGGCGCTGGCCGGTGAGATCCAGCACCTCAAGAACGGCCGGCTCCGCCGGGTCGATCACCTGAACCGGCCGGCCCAGCCCATCCGCCACCAGCCTGCGTACGCAGCACCTCATGACGCGCCACCAGCTGGTCCAGGGCCCGGTCCAGCGCGCCCGGATCGAGCGGCCCGCGGATGCGCAGCACGCTCGGGACGTTGTAAGTTGCCTGCCCCGGCGCGAACTGGTCGAGGAACCAGAGCTGCTCCTGGCCGAAGGATGCCGTCGGGGTACCGAGGCCGGGGCTACGGCGGCCAATGCGCCCCGTCGCGTCACCTTCCTGGCCGCGCCGCAACCGCGCGACCAGTTCTGCTCGCTGCTCCTGTGACAGCATCTCCGCTCCTTGGTCTCTGTCGGGCTAGCCGAAGCCGCCGGTCCCGGGTTCTCCGTCGCTGAAACCGTGCTCGTCGCGCAGCAGCGCGGCCAGTTGCCGCGGCGTGGGCGCCACGAACACCGACGCTGCGCCGACCTCTACACCAAGTTCCTGGTCGAGCACGCCGATCAGCCGCATCGCCTGGAGCGAGTTGCCGCCGAGGTCGAAGAAGCTGTCGGTAGCACCGACACCGGCGGTACCGAGTAGCGAGGAGTAGATATCGGCCAGCAAGATCTCGAGGATGGTGGCGGGCACGACGTGTTCCGCGGCTGGCCGCTGCGGTACGGCCGCAGGCAGGGCGGAACGGTCTACCTTGCTGCTGGAGTTGAGCGGGAAGGTGTCGACGGTGATGAAGTGGGTCGGGATCATGGCGGCGGGCAGCGTGCGGGCCAGGTGGGCCTGCAGGTCCTGGTCGCTGACGGGTCCTGAGTCCGAGGCGCAGGTAGGCGGCGAGTTCCTTGTCTCCGGCTGGGCCGGTGACGACGGTGACGACGGCCTGGGCGATGGCGGGATGGGTGAGGAGCGCGGCCTCGATCTCGCCGAGCTCGATCCGGATGCCGCGGATCTTGACCTGGTTGTCGATGCGGCCCGCGAACTCGATCGAGCCGTCCGGGCGGCGGCGGACCAGGTCACCGCTCTTGTGCAGCCGCTGGCCGGGAGTGAAGGGGTCCGGGATGAACCGTTGCCTGGTCAGGTCCGGGCCGGTTCAGGTAGCCGCGGGCCACGCCCGGCGCCGCCGAGGTGCAGCTCCCCGAAGACCCCGACCGGTACCGGGTTCAGGTGCTGGTCCAGGACGTAGGCCCGGTAGTTGGGGCGAACGGGGAACCCGATCGGCGGCGGCATCGGGGTGGCGGCATCCAGGTCGGCGATGACCGCGATGGAGGTGGCCTCGGTCGGGCCGTAGCCGTTGACCAGCCGAAGGCCGGGGCGGATCCAGCGGCGGGCCAGCTCCGTCGGCACCTGTTCGCCACCGACAGACAGGACCCGCAGGTCTGGGTAGTGGCCGGCGGGCAGCAGGTCAAGCACGGCAGTTGGCAGGTTGGCGTACGTGACGCGGGCCTGGCGGATCAGTGCGGCCAGCCGCGGTGGTGAGTGCCGTGTTTCCGGTGCGGGGAGCACCATCCGGGCGCCGGACAGCAACGACAGGAACGTGTCCAGCACCGACATGTCGAAGGCGTAGGACGCGAACTGCAGCACGGCATTGCCCGGACCGATCCCCCAGTGCTCCATCCGGCCGTGCACCAGGTTGACCACGCTGCGGTGCTCGACGACCACGCCCTTGGGCTGGCCGGTCGACCCGGAGGTGTAGATCACGTAGGCGACGTTCGCCGGGGTGACGCCGGTGTCTGTTCAGGTCGTCGTCGGGCAGCTGGCGCAGCCGGTCCCATTCGGCGTCCAGGGAGACCACGGTGACCCCGGCCACGTCCGGCACGCTTGCCCGGCTCTGGTCGTCGGTGAGCACGTACCCGCATGCCGGTGTCGTTGATCATGAACGCCAGGCGCTCCGCGGGCAGGGCCGGGTCCAGGGGGACGTAGCCGCCGCCGGCTTTCAGGATGCCGAGCAGCGCCGCGAGCCGGCGGAGCCCGGCGCGCATGCTCACCCCGACGAGCGCCTCGGGCCCGATCCCGAGCTCTCGCAGCCGCCGGGCGACCTGGTTCGCCTGCCGGTTCAGCTCCGCATAGGAGACCCGCTCGCCTTCGTACTCGGCCGCGATCGCGTCCGGGGTCCGCGCCGCCTGCGCCTGGAAACCCTCGTGAACGCAGACCGGCGGGACGGGGGCGGCGGTGTCATTCCAGTCGTGGAGCTCGGCCCGCAGCTCGGCCTCGGTCAGCAGCGGCAGCTGCGACAGCCGCGCGGACGGGTCGGCCGCCACGCCGCGCAGCAGGACCTCCAGGTGCCCCAGCAGCCGCTCGATCGTGCCCGCGTCGAACAGCGCGGTCTTGTAACAGCACTCCAGCCACAAGCCCCCCGCCCGCGCCTCCACCGCAAACGTCAGATCGAACTTCGCCGCATTGATGCCGCGGACCAGGTCAGTGGCCGCGAACTCGACACCTGCGGCCGGCACTGGGGTGTCGTCTTGCTCGGCGTAGGTGAGATCGATCTGGTAGACCGGTGACCGGCTGGCGTCGCGTGCGCACCTTCAGGGTGTCCACGAGCTTGCCGAACGGCAGGTCCTGATGCGCGAACGCGCCGACGACGACCTCCTTCACCCGCGCCAGCAGGTCGCTGAACGCCGGATCCCCGGACAGGTCGCAGCGGATCGGCAGCGTGTTCACCAGGAACCCGATCAGCGGCGCCAGCTCTGCCCGGTCCCGGTTCGCGGTGACGGTGCCCACGACCAGGTCGTCCTGCCCGGTGTAGCGGTGCAGCAGGGTCAGCAGGCTGGCCATCAGGGTGACGAACAGCGTCACGCCTTCCTGGCGGCTGACCTCGCGCAGCCCGGCCAGCAGCGCGGCATCGGTCATCCGCTCGGCCAGTGCCCCGTCGAAGCAGTCGATCACCGGACGCGGCCGGTCAGCCGGGAACTGGACCGTCTCGAATCCGTCGAGCACCCCCCGCCAGTACGACTCCAGCTCGGCCAGGAACGGTCCTTGCAGCCGCTGCCGCTCCCAGACCGCGTAATCGGCGAACTGCACCGGCAGCTCGGCCAGCTCCGGCTGCTCTCCGGTCGCCTCACCCCGGTACAGCGCCGCGAGATCCCGCACGAGCACCCCGGCCGACCAGCCATCGAAGACCGCGTGATGAAACACCGCCACCAGCACGTGCTCGGTCTCGCCGAGCCGCACCAGGCTGGCGCGCAGCAACGGGCCCGCCGCCAGGTCAAACGGCCGCAACGCCTGCGCCAGGACGAACTCCCGCAGCCTGGCCGGCCCCTCATCCGGCCCGAAGCCGGCCAGATCCAGCACCTCAAGGACAGCAGGCTCCGCCGGGCCGATCACCTGAACCGGCTGGCCCTGCCCATCCGCCACCAGCCTGGTACGCAGCACCTCATGACGCGCGATCAGCCCGCCGAGCGCCCGTTCCAGCGCCCGGTGATCCAGCGCGCCCGACAGCCGCAGCACCTGCGGGATGTTGTAGTTGGGCAGTCCTGGCGTAAGCCGGTCGATCAGCCACAGCTGCTCTTGCCCGTGCGACGGCGGGGCCTCGGCGAGCCCAGTGCGACACCGCGGGATCTTCCCGGTGTCGTCTGCCTGCCTGGCCAGCGCAGTTCTTCGGCGCCGCCGGGACCCAGGTCGCTGTCGGCGAGGCCGTGCGTGTCTCGCAGGACCGCGGCGAGCTGCCGGGGTGTCGGCGTCAGGAACACGGCGGTGATGTCGAGGTCAACGGCGAGCGCGGTGCGAAGCTCGGCGATGAGCCGCATCGCCTGCAGGGAGTTCCGCCGGCCTCGAAGAAGCTCTCGGTGGCGCCCACCTGCTCGGTGCCGAGCACGGTGGCATACAGTCCGACCAGGACAGCCTCCATCAGCGTGCGCGGCGGCACCCGGTCGGCGGCCGCGTCACCTGCGGACTGCGGTGGCGGCAGCGCGGCCTTGTCGATCTTCCCGTGCGCGGTGAGGGGCAGCTCGTCCAGCGTGACCAGATAGGTGGGGATCATGTAGGCGGGCAGCGACCGCGCGAGCTGGCGGCGGATCGTCGGCGACCACGACAGCCGCGCCTTCGGCGGCCCGCAGGTAGCCAGCGAGCTGCTTGACCCCGGCCGAGTCGGTCACCACGGTCACCACCGCCTGCGCGACGTCAGGGTGCGTCACCAGGGCCGTTTCTATTTCCCCGAGCTCCACCCGAAGCCCTCGGATCTTGACCTGGTTGTCGATGCGCCCGGCGAACACCAGCGTCCCGTCCGGGCGGCGGCGGACCAGGTCGCCGGTCTTGTAGAGCCGCTGGCCGGGAATGAAGGGGTCAGGGATGAACCGCTCCCTGGTCAGCTCCGGCCGGTTCAGGTAGCCGCGGGCGACGCCGGCGCCGCCGATGTGCAGCTCCCCGATGACGCCGACCGGCACTGGGTTCAGGTAGCTGTCGAGGACATAGGCCTGGTAGTTCGGCTTCGGCCGGCCGATCGGCGGCGGCAGCGGCGTGCTCGGCTCCAGCTTCATGAACGTCGACCCGATGGACGCCTCGGTCGGGCCGTACCCGTTGTAGATCTCCAGCCCGTCGCGCAGCCAGCCCCTGAGCAGTTCGCTCGACAGCTCCTCCCCGGCCGACAGCAGCGTCCTGAGCTCAGGGAACTCCTCCCCCGTCAGCAGGTTGAGCACCGCTGGCGGCAGGCAGGCGAAGGTGATCCGCGCGTCGCGCATGAGCGCGGCCAGGCGAGGCGGCGAGTGCAGCGTCTCGGGTGCGGCGAGCACCAGCTTCGCGCCGCCGAGCAGCGGCATGAACATGTCCATGACGGACACGTCGAAGGTGAAGGCGGCGAACTGGAGCACGGCGCTGCCGGCTCCGATCCGCCAGTGCCTGACCATGCCGTGCAGGAAGTTGATCGCCTGCCGGTGCTCGACCACCACGCCCTTGGGCTGGCCGGTCGACCCGGAGGTGTAGATCACGTAGGCGACGTTCGATGGCGTCACGCCGGTATCGGCCAGGTTGCCGGCGAGCTGCTGACGCAGCCGGTCCCACTCGGCGTCCAGGGATACCACGGTGACCCCGGCCACGTCCGGCACGCTGGCCCGGCTCCGGTCGTCGGTGAGCAGCACCCGCATGCCGGTGTCGTTGATCATGAACGCCAGGCGTTCGTCGGGCAGGGCCGGGTCCAGGGGGACGTAGCCGGCCCCGGCCTTCAGGATGCCGAGCAGGGCCGCAAGCCGTCGCAGCCCCGTAGGCATGCACACGCCCGCGAGCGCCTCCGGGCCGACCCCGAGATTCCGCAGACGACCGGGCGACCTGGTTCGCCTGCCGGTTCAGCTCCGCATAGGAGACCCGCTCGTCGTCGAACTCGGCCGCCACCGCGTCCGGGGTCGCCGCCGCCCGCTCCTCGAAACCCTCATGAATGCACTGGACCGGCAGGTCCGCGACGGTGTCGTTCCAACCCGAAGCTCGGCCCGCAGCTCAGCTTCGGTCAGCACCGGCAGCCGCCCGAGCCGCGCGGACGGATCATCGGCCACTCCGCGCAGCAGTACCTCGAAGTTCCCGAGCAGCCGGCGCACCGTGACCGCGTCGAACAGCGCTGGCGTGTAGGTGGCTTCCAGCCGCAGTCCGTCCGGGCGCGGCTCCGCCAGGAAGCCGAGGTCGTACTTCGACGCGCGCAGGGGGATCCGCTCGCAGCGGAAGGTGACGCCCGCTGCCTCGATGTCCTGCGGCGGCTCGGAGTAACTGAACGCGGTCTGGAAGACCGGGAAGCGGCCCGGGTCGCGGTCGATGTGCAGGGCTTCCACGATCCTGGCGAATGGCAGGTCCTGATGGGCCTGCGCGTCGGTTACCGCCTCGTGTACGCGGGCGAGGAACTGCCTGAACTCCAGGTCGCCTGACGCTTGCGCGCGGATGGGCAGCGGACTGTCCAGCGCGGCCAGGAGCCGGGCCAGCTCCGGCCTGGCGCGGGTGCCGCCTGCGGTGCGGGGTGACCGTTCCGGCGACCAGGTCGGCCTGGCCGGTGTAGCGGTGCAGCAGCACCAGCAGCGCGGCCAGCAGCGTGACCGGCAGCGTCGTGCCCTCGCTGTGGCTCAGTTTCCGCAGGCGGTCGAGCACCGCCAGGTCGACCGTGATCTCTGCTACCGCGCCGGCATGGTCGGCGAGCAGCGGGCGAGGCCGGTCGGCCGGGAAGCGCGTGGTCTCGTAGCCAGCCAGCGTCGCGCGCCAGTAGTCCTCCTCATCCGCCAGCACCTGGCCCTGGAGATGCTGCCGTTCCCAGGCCACGTAGTCGGCGAACCGCACCGGCAGCTCGGCCAGGCCAGCTGGCTGCCCCGTCACCTCGCCGCGGTACAGCGCGGTCAGGTCCGCCAGCAGCACCCGCATCGACCAGTCATCGAGTACCGTCTGGTGCGCCACGAGCACCAGCACGTGCTCATCGTCGGTGATCCGCGCCAGGCGGGTCCGCAGCGGGTGTTCGTCGGTGAGGTGAAATGGCCGTAGCGCCTCGCCGTCCGCGAGCTTCCGCACCTGTCGCACCGCGGCTTCGGCGGGCAGCGTCGCGTAGTCCGTCAGCTCAAGTTCGCGCCGCCGGCCTGCCCGCTGGGTCGATCACCTGCACCGGATGGCCGTCGGTCCCGGCCACGAGCCGGGTTCGCAGCGGCTCGTGCCGGGCCACCAGGGCGCTGAGCGCCCGCTCCAGCGCGGCCACGTCGAGCTGGCCGCGCAGCCAGATCAGGCTGGGGACGTTGTGCGCGGGGAGCCCGTGATGGAACTCGTCGATGAACCACAGCTGTTCCTGCGTGAACGACAAGGGCGGCTGCGCCAGAACCGCACCGCTGGGATCTGCGTCATCAGTTCCGTCCATCCTTCGCGGTTGGCGTGGCGGGCTGGCTTTGCGGTTCCGGCGGCGCGGCGGGCATCTGCTTGAGCCGGAACGCCGGGGAGAAGAACAGCCACAGCAGCGGTGACGTCATCAGCGTCAGGGAGATCACCAGCGCGGTACGTAGCCCCACTGCGCCGCCGAGCACTCCGCCGAGGGACATCCCGATGGGCGCGACGCCGAAGAGCACCATGCGGTACGTCGCGTTCATCCGCGCGAGCACCCGTCTGGGCGTGACGACCTGCCGCAAGGTGATGACGTTGACGTTGAGCACGCCGACGTTCCACCCATAGGCGAGCTGGGCCACGACGAAGATCGCTATGGTGGCCACGCTGGCGTGCCTGGGCACCAGCAGCAGGAGCAGGGCCAGCGACTCCCCCACCGTGTTGATGATCATGGTCCGGCCGAGCCCGAGCGCCTTGCTGACGCGCCTGGCGGTCGTGGCGCCCGCGAGGCTGCCGACCGCTGAGCCGGCCATGACGATGCCCAGCTCGAGCGGACTCAGGTGCACGACCCGGACCGCGTACACCACGAAGACCGTGATGTACGCGCCGAAGAACAGGTTGAGCGCGGCGCCCTGGGTGAGCAGGGCGCTCAGCAGCTTGCTGCCCCACACGGCGCGCAGCCCCTCGGAAATCGACTGCCGGACCGAGACCCGGACCTCGGGCACGTCCGGCGCTGGCTCGGGCTTGCGGATCGCGATCAGGCCGGCCGCCGAGAACAGATAGGACACCGAGTCCGCGGTGAGCGTGATCGGCGCGGTGACCAGGCCCACCAGCACCCCGGCGAGCCCGGGCCCAGCGACCCCGGCGAACGCCGTGCTGGCCTGGATCTTGCTGTTGGCATCCGTAAGGTGCTCGTGGTCAACCAGGTTGGGCACGTAGGACATCGCCCCGACGTCGAAGGTCATGGACAGCAGCCCGGTCATCGTGACAACCACGTACAGCAGGCCGATGGACAGCAGGCCGGTCACCGATGCCAGCGGCACCATGCCGATCAGCACCGCGTTGCCCAGCGCGCAGGCGATCAGCACCGGCCGGCGGCGGCGCCGGTCCAGCCAGACCCCGGCGAACAGCGACAGCAACAGCACCGGTACGAAACGCAGCGCATTCAGCACGCCGACTTCGGCCACCGTGGCGTTCAGCGAGAGAATCGCGATCAGCGGCATCGTGAACTGGGTGACCTGGGTGCCGATCAGCGAGACCGACTGCCCTGCCCAGAGCTTGACGAAGTTGGGGTTGGAGAAAGCACGGCTGGCGCGTTCCGCAGCCGCGCCGGCCTGCCGCGAGGGCGCCTGCGCGACCTGGTCAGGCGCCACCGCCGACCGCCTCTCCTGGACACCACCGCCATTAGATGAGTCTGCGTGGGACAGCGCACCACGCAGACGTTCCCTGGACCAAAACCGTCTACCTCCTCAATGGATTTACCGAAGGTATGGCCGCAGCATGTAATGGCTTCATGGATTTCCAGGAATTCGCCCTGGGTAGCGCGAAAAGAGATATTAGCCGCTATTTCGTGTGAGGACTTTCATACCGGTAGCTACCCCCCAAAAGATCACATGGCCCTCGAAAGATGTCAAGGTTACTCTTGTGTGATGATCCCACACAAGCACCAGCTAGCAGCAGCATGGTCCTACTTACTGTCGTCCTGATAGCGGTAAGTAGGACCATGGTGTCGTTCAGGCCGGGCGGAATCGCCGCCTACGCGGAGGTGGCGGAGCTACGCCAGCGCGAGCTATTCGACGCCCTGATCCGGCACCTGCAGCCGGTCATGATCCGGCGGTCACCCGGCCTTCACAAGTCGACCCAATGCCCATGATGTTTTATATAGCGAAAAATGCCTTAGATGCCAGCACCTCACACGGGTCTTTGCCGTTAGAATATTGACTTTCCTGACGAGACACAGATATAGATGACAAAAGAACTACCTGACCTGTTGCCCGCCGTACCCCGCCAAACGGCTCTTTGCGGCCGTGTGGTTCGCGAATATCCGCACGGAACCTTAAGAGGAGTTCTTCAATGGCTGGTGACATCGGAATTCAGGAAGCCGCGATTATCTTCCCCGCCGGTCTGGTCGCTGCCGACATCGACCGGCTCGGACTCGGCGGGCAGCGATACGGCAGCCGGGTCTTGATCGTCGCCCTCAGCCAGCCACAAGCCGATGATCTGCAGGCGCGGTTCCCGGCGGCCACGATCCACCCCGACTCAGAGACCACTAGCCGGATAGCCGTCGAGGAGCAGGATGGCTTAACCGAGGAGGAGCGGCGCGGGCTTGCCGCCTTCGAGCTGCGTCGCTCGGCCGAATACGCCGCGCGCAAGGCTGCGCGCCCGCTCGACGGAGCGAACTGGGGAAGCGCGGAGCCGCCCGACCCGCCGGGGATGGCGCAAGATCTCGCCGGCGGCATCGATCCGACCCTTGCCGGCACGAGCGAACGCCTCATAGGTTCCGTAGGCGTCGGCGTAATAATCGTGGAAGGGCCAGCCAGCGCCGGCCTGACCTTCACCGACGCTGAGACAGTCAAGGCTATCGCGGAAATCCAGAATGCCGCGTCCTGGCTTGGAAATGCTCGTCTGGTCACCCCGATCTCCTGGTCGTACCTGCTCAGCGACATCAAGCTCACCGTTCCGCCAGACCCGAAGGCCCCCGATCTCGAGGCGGTCTGGCGGGATCCCGCGCTGGCCGCTCTCGGCTATCCGCCCGGAGTGGCCGGAATGCAGAAATACGTCAATGACCTGCGCACCACTCTTGGCGCGCAGTGGGCGTACTGCGCCTTCATAATCAAGTACCCAGCGAATCATTTCGCCTATGCCTACCCCGGCGGCCCGGGGCTGGTAATGCAGTACAGCAATGACGGCTGGGGTCCCGACAACATAGATCGAGTATTCGCGCACGAGACAGGCCACATTTTCGGTGCTCCGGACGAATACGATTCGAGCAAATGTGACTGTGGCGGCAGCTTTGGTTTCTTCGGTGTTCCCAACCTAAACTGCGAGAACTGCGCACCAGGCGGCTCGGATACTTGCATCATGAGTCACAATGCCTGGGCTATGTGCACTTACACTCCCCGGCACATCGGAACCCGGCAATGGAACATCGGCCGCAATACCACCGCCAGCACGCCGTTCGTAGCGAACGGGGTGTGCTATTTCAGTGGCACCGACAGCAAGCTGTGGCGCATAGACGCGCAGACCGGACGCAATCAGCAGCAGATCAACAACAACACCAGCCAGTTCTCCCCATTCGTCTACAAGGACGTCGTTTACTTCCAGGGCACAGACAACACGCTGTGGCGAGTCAACATCGACGGCACCAACCAGAAGCAAATCAACGGGAACACCACCTGGGCTCCGCCGTTCGTCTATGACGACGTCGTCTACTTCCGTGGCACCGGCGACTCCAAACTCTGGCGAGTCAACATCGACGGCACCAACCAGACGCAGATCAACGGGAACACCACTCAATGGACCCCGTTCGTGGCTGACGGAGTCGTCTATTTCGTGGGCAC
Source organism: uncultured Actinomycetota bacterium (assembly GCA_963737865.1). GTDB lineage: Bacteria > Actinomycetota > Actinomycetes > Streptosporangiales > Streptosporangiaceae > Chersky-822. The sequence continues at coordinate 418,270 of CAVTUG010000006.1, forward strand.
CGACTCCAAGCTCTGGCGAGTCAATATAGACGGCACCAAGCAGCAGCAGATCAACGGGAACTCCTCCTTGGGCGCGCCGTTCGTCGTTGACGGCGTCGCCTACTTCCGTGGCATCGACTACAAACTCTGGCGAGTCAACATCGACGGCACCGGCCAGCAGCAAATCAACGGGAACACCACTAAATCAATCCCATTCGTTTCCAACGGCGTCGTCTACTTCCAGGGCACCGGCGACTACAAACTCTGGCGGGTCAACATCGACGGCACCAATCAGCAGCAAATCAACGGGAACACCACCTGGGCCGCGCCGTTCGTCGTTGACGACGTCGTCTACTTCATGGGTACCGGCGACTACAAGCTCTGGATGGTCTCCACTCGGTAAGCCGCCCCCGCAAAGATCAAGGCCAGCCTGACATAAACGCTTATGCTGCTTGGGTGGCGCTGCGGGAGAGGTGGGCTCTCCTTCTTGCGCAGGTTTCGGGTCGCGGGTCCGGCGGGCGACACGCTGCGGTTGTGGGAGGGCTTCCTCGGCCTGCACGAGCAGGGGGACCGGCCGTTCGCTGAGCGGGCAGCGGCCTTCGAGGCGTTGTGCGATGACTTGCGTTCGGGTGGCGCCGGTAGTCCGGAGGTCCGGGCCCTGGCGGCGGATTTGCTAGTCCGCAGTGCAGTGCTTCGGTTCGTCTTGAGCGGCATGGGGCCATCGCGGCGCGGTCCGCTGGTGTCCCGGCTAGCCGGGACCGCGAGCAGGTACCGCGAGGCCGGGGACGGAAGTGAGGCGGTCGCGGCGCTCCGCCGGGCGGCAAACTTCGCTGCGGACGGATTGGCCGCTGACCGCGCTACGGCCAGGGAACTGCTTGTCCGTGCGAGCGGTGAAGCAGCGGAAGATGGGCTGAGATGCGCGCAGGCGCAGGCAGAGCTTGCGCTCGCTGCGCTCGACCTGCGGGCGGTGCTTGACGTGGATGACCAGGGCGAGCTGGCGGGTATCCTCAGGCGATTCGACGAAGTCACGGCCGCCTTCCAAGCTGGTGGTCATGTCTTTGCCGAGGCGCTGGTTGGCTGGGCAGTGGCAAGAATACTGCTGGTCTACGCCAATGCCGCCGGGCTCGAACTCGCGCGATCCTCGGCCGAGGGCTTCGCCGCCGCAGACGCACCGTCTAGCGAACTGCAAGTCTGGTCGGCGTTGCGGCTCTGGTACACGGTGGACGGCGACCGCGACCTTGGCCAGGATGCAGAGACTCGGGCCGCCCGGCTGGCCGCGCTGATGGGATCTGCTTTCGCGACCGAGATGCGTGCTCTGGACGAGGCCAACCAGGCGTTCAGGGACGGTGACGTCGCAACGGCGCGTTCGATGCTGACTGGCCTGGCCCGCAGCTCGCCGGGTCTGCACATGGGATCTCGCCTCATGCTCGCCACCTCGGCAAGCGCCGTGGGAATGCGAGCTGAGGCCCGGCAGCTGCTCGAAGGCGTTGTGGCGGAGCTGACCTCCACCGGAGCCAGCTTGCTCCTCGGCGAGGCGCTAGCGCTGCTCGCAACGCAGGTCATGGACAGCGGCGACAACCGGGCTGTCGACCTGCTTAAGTCCGCAGCCGACGTGGCGCGGGCCGCGGAAGCTCCGGCCGAGGAAGCCAGGTACCGAGCTCAGCTGGGCTGGACCATGGTCACCCAGCGGATGCGGGCGGGCACGCGGCCATATCTCACCAGCGACGCCGATGCCGAGTTCGCTGCCTGCGAGCGGCTGCTCGCCGCGCAGCGCACGCTTGACGCCGGCACCGAGCTGGTCAAGCTTTATCAGTACCGAGGGCAGGCCGCGTTCTTCGACTCGGACTGGGATCAGGTCGGCACCTGGCTCACGAAAGCGGAGCGGGTGGCTCGCGCCCTGGGGTTCCTGCCGGACCTGGCGTTCATCTTGTCCTACCAGGGTCTGGTCATGATTCAGGTAGCACGCAGGTCCGGCCCGCCTAGCTACGACCAGGCAGCACGGCTGCTCGGGGAATCACAGCGGTTGTTCCAGCAAGCGGGGCTTCCGGCCTTCGAGTGGCAGTCAGGCTTCTACCGGGCTTTGTGCGACATCGAGGCGGCTCGCTGGCCTGACTCAGGCTCAGCTCCGCAGCGGGCGGTCAGGCTCGACCGGGCCAGCCGCCTGATGGAAGAATCCTCCGATCTCGTCGACCAGTTGCGGGCAGCATCGGAGAGCGGGGATGCCGAGCGCCGGCAGCAGGTCTGGATGGCGTTCTCCGTGGACAAGCAGACGTTCTACACCCAGGGCTTCTGGCTAGCCCAGGGCGCGCGATCTGAAGCGGCGGACGCCTGGCGCTGGCTAGAGCGGATGAAGAGCCGTGCGCTCCTGGACGGGCTCAGCGATGCTTCCAGGCGCCCAGAAGACACTGGTATTTCCGGGCCGGACAGGCGGGCGGTCGTCCGGAAATCAGAACCACTGGATTATGCGGAGCTGCGCAGACTGCTGACGGCCGAGGAGTCTGCTGCCGCCGGGAAGCGGGTCGTCCTCGCCGCCTATCTGTGCACGCCGGAGCGGACGCTCGTATTCGGCGCCAGGACCGACTGGGACGCGCCTCGCACGACTGACATCCAGCTCGACTATCCCGCGCTGAAGCAGTTCGCCTCGATGACGTTCCGCCAGCCCGGCGGTGTCCGGATGATGATGGAGGACCGCGGCGACGGCGGGCTGCGCGAATGGCATCGCTTCGCGCCGCTGATCGAGCCGCTCGCCGACTGGTCCGGCAAAGACGATGTCATCTACCTCGTGCCGTATGGTCTGCTGCACGACCTGCCGCTGCATACCTTGCCGCTCGGCGGCGAGCCATTGCTTGAGCGCAACGCGGTGTGCTACGCGCCAGCCGCCGCCGTCCTCAGGCACACCCTTGGCGGCGGAAGCCACCAGTACGCGCCGAGTTCGGCATCAGTCTTCGGTGATGCCCGAGGGGACCTGCGATTCGCGCGCCAGGAGGCAGGCGCCGTCGCAGCACTGCTCGGCGTCAGCGCGGTAACCGGGGACGACGTCACGAGGGAACGAGTCATGCACGCTTTCCGGCACAGCGCCGTCCTGCATTTCGCCGGCCATGGCCAGCTATCCACCGCAGACGGATTCGCCTCGGGCCTCGAGCTCGCCGGCGCCGACCTGATCCGGGCAGGTGACCTTCTCGGACAGCGCTGCGTAACCCGTCTCGCGGCGCTCAGCGGCTGCGACACCGGCGTCAGCGAACTACGTCCCGGTGACGAGCCCGTCGGCCTGATCCGCGCTCTCCTCCTTAGCGGTGTCCGCAGCATCCTTGCCAGCCAATGGCAGGTAAACGACGCATCGACCAGCGACCTTATCTGCCACTTCCACCAGGCTGCCCGGGACAGCGTCCCGCTCGCCGAGGCGCTGCGCCAGGCCGCTCGCGCGATCCGCCGCCAGCCGGGCCGCAGCCATCCCTACCATTGGGGCAGTTTCGCCCTCATCGGCTCATGGAGGTGACGTGAATGACCGATCCAGGACAACCGTGGGCCGAGCCGCCGCTGGAGATCGACGAAAACACCGAACGCGCCGCGCCGCTGATCGCCGACGAGGAGATCCGCGTGCTCGCACGGGCAAGCCGGATCGCCATCCGGTGCGAGACTGCGGTCCGCCATCGGGACGGGACCTCCGATGCCGACATGATCGACTTTCCGCTGCGCTGCGTCGCTCATCCGCACCCGGAGTGCCGGTTCCGCTGGGTCAGGGTCACCCTGGATCTCTCGGCAACTGCCGAGGCGTCGATCACGGACCTCAGTCCGCGAGACGAGGTCAGCGAACATCCAGTCAAGATCACGACGACCTATTCGGGCGGACTGAAGTTCGACATCGCGATGCTCCCGGTCCACCCGGAACTATCCGCAGAGCGCACTAACGAACAGGATGTCTACTTCCCGAAGATCACCGCATCCGGTACTGGCTTCGGGTATGCGATCTGGGACTTTACCGCGGTCGGAGAGGAGCCGCTGAAAGTGGACCGCCCGCTCAGGCTGCTTGCCGCCATTCCCGCATCAGCTGCCCAGATACCAGTCAGCGTCACCGTCCGCGCCGCCGTCGCGGCCCGCGGACTGGCCGGCAGAGTCCCGCTTCTCGGCCGCCAGACCAAGACGATTCCGCTCCGCATCGATGCCTAGACTCGATCCCCGGCGCAGCGTTCACGCTCTGGCCGGGATTGACTGCGGGTGCTGGAAGAGCGGTCCTGTCTGCGGGGCCGGGCGGCACCTGGCCCGGTTATCCTTGCCCTGGAACGAAAGGAGGCGCGTCGGATGGCAGCTGAGCACGTACAAGGTGATGAGCCGCTGATTGCGATGCCCGCGCTGACGCTCAACGCGCTGCGGCAGGCGGTGGCAGCCCTCGTGCCCTCCCGGCTGCCCGAGTTCTTCCAGGAAATCCAGGACGCTTTCAGCCAGGCCGGCGATGAAGACAGCGTCTTCCCGATCCGGCACTTCTATCAGCGGTGGGGCGCCACGATCGCGATTGAGCGCCGCCCGTCGGTCGCCGCACGCCTGCACGCCGCCGAGCGCGCGCTCGCTGACTCCGACGCTGACGTCCGGGAACGGGCCATCCAGGAAGCAGCAGAGATCGTCCAGGCGGCATACCACGAGGTCGCGAGTGGCTGAGTGGCACTGGGAAGGCATCACCGATGACCTGCTCGACGGCCTGCCGCCCGACGCCCTACAGGCGGTTAGCCAGCTAGCGAAGGAACTGGCCGTACGCGAATCGATGGTATTCCTGGACGGCCCGGCCTCGCGGGGTGAGAGGTGGGTAACTGACGGACCTCGCTCCCGATCGCGAGGGGCACTATCGGTACCAAGGCGCCGCGCACGTGCCGCCCGGCCGCGACAGCCGCCACTATGGCAACCGCCCGGTCGACCTCGCCGGGGGTGTTGTAGAGGTAGAAGCTCAGTCGGCAGCTTGCGGGCAGGTTCAGGCCGATCGCGTGGTGGGCGAGCGTGGCGCAGTGGCAGTCCGCCCGCGATTCCACCCCGGCACGATTGAGAGCCTCGGCCACGGCGACCGCGTCGCGACCAGCGTTCGTCACCACCCGGCCGACCGCCGAGAACTCAAAGTGCCCGCGAATCGCGCCGACATCGACCGGGCCGGGAGCCAGGCTGGCTGGCGTCCGGCTGGAGCCACGCCGGAGGCGGGTCATGGCGATCACATCGCCTCCTTGCGTTTCCACGCGCCGACCAGCGACGGCCATATGAGCTGGCCGTCGGGGTAGCAGCATCCTGTTCGGCCGCAGCTAGTGTCGCGGCGGCGTCTTGCTCGGTAGTGATGCCGTGTGCCAGCGCCACCGGCAGCACGCTAGGGAAGACTCGCGCCAGCATCGCGCAGCCGGCTGGGAGGGAGTCAAGATGCCCTGCGACGTCGGTGCCGTCAGGCTCCCCGATCCCGGCCCGCCGGAACAGCTCAGGCAGACGGATGCCCACGTGCACGTCGGCGCCCACCGCGATGAACGCATCAGTGAAGACGCGGGTCAGTTCGCTGATGCTGGCGAGGTCCGGCACGACGCCGATGCTGTGAAAGTCGAAGTCCTGCGCTGAACTTTGTCCTGCGCAGGGACACCGATGATCATGACGCCGTGCTACGGATCGCGGCCATTGCAGCAGTTCGCCGTGCATGCAAACTTCTGACACTCCACGGGCATGTATCTGGCCGAACCGGCACGCCCCTAAGAAGTCAGATCGGAATTCCTGGAACAGAGGAGAGAATGACTGGCTTCCAGCCTGACTCGGTCATGGTCAGGGCCGACGGGATCGCGTTCTGGGGGAGAAAAAGGCGCCACAAGAAACGGGAAATGGAGGAAGAAATGACACCTGTTTCACTTACGACCACCAGCCCGCCTGTAGGCATGGCTGACGACAGAGCCGTATTCAGCAAAATCTACCAAACCGAGCGCTGGGGAAAACGGCTGGGGTCCGGTTCCGGCTCCCTGCCGGAAAATACCCAGCCCTACCGTACGTTCCTAGAGGGCTTTCTCAAAGAAAGCGGGGTGAGAAATGTCGTCGATCTTGGTTGCGGCGACTGGCAATCATCTCGCTTGGTCGATTGGGGTAGCGTCAACTACCACGGCATTGATGTCGTCGAATCCATTGTGGCGCGAAATAGCCACCTTTACGGATCGAGAACGGTCAGATTCTCTGTCAGGCCGCTCGACCATCCCTTGCCGCCGGCCGACCTCGTCATCATCAAAGATGTCTTCATTCACCTGCCAAACGAGAGGATCAGCGAGATCCTCCAAGAGGTCACCGACACCTACGGCCTCGCTCTCGTCACAGAAACAAGTCAGATCTATGACATCGCAGATGGTCATCCGATCGGACCCGAAGTCAACAGCGTCATCGAGATGGGTGATATGCGCCCCGTAAACCTACGGCTAAGCCCATTCAGCTTGGCCGCACCCGTTGTACACGCCTACGCATCTCCACGCCCAAGTATCGGGGGAGAGGAGATGAAGCAGACTTTGTTGGGCGTATTTTCGGACCGCATCGCCAGTTTAGCGTCCTGGCTGGAATCAAGGCGGCTATGAGGCAACTACAGAAGTCCAGTTTCTCGCCCGCGAGGGCACCGCGCTCAAGGCATATTTCCAAATCCGCAGCCGCTACCTGGGTCGCTTGCCGCAGCAGCGCGCGTTAAGCCAAATCGGAGAGGTCCCACCCAGCGTCCGCGCCGCCGCATTGACCGAGACACTCCGCTCAGCGTGGCCACCCCGCCTGTCATCGCGGCGCACCCCAGGCCGCCAAACGCCGCTCCTTGCGGCCACCTCCTGCTGCGATTAGCTCCACTGCAAGGGTGAGTCGCTGCTAGCCTCGCAACCGCAGCCTCGCCCGTCGAGCACACTAAGGTGACCGCCGCCATGGAGCCATTGAGCCACGGTACATCTCTGCCCGGGATACAGGACTACGTCGCCAGGATGGAAACTGAGCGAGGACTCGACAAGCAGGATCTGCCGTCACAGTGCCTCAAGCTCGGAGAAGAAGTCGGAGAACTCTACCGGGCTGTCCGCAAGCTTCAAGGGCAGCCCCAGGATCCAGGAGGCCGGATCGCTGATGTCGGCGACGAAGCCGTCGATGCGCTGATCTTGCTGATGTCGATAGTCAATCGGTGCGGAATCAACCTCGAAGACGCCTTCCGCACCAAGGAAGCCCGCAACGAATCGCGCGTCTGGGTATAGCGAACTCGGCCCACGGGCGTAAAGGCAGCCGCCGCCCGGAGCGGCCAGATTCAGTGAGACAACTGGGTTCGGTTGTCTCATAGCTATGTCCGGCGCCGACCTGCACCCTGAGGGCCAGCGCAGCCGAAGGACGATGTTTTTCGGCCTCAAGGTCGGCGACGGCGACGGCCCTGCGAAGTTCCTGTTCAACCGGGGTAGCCACGGTGCTCTCTCGGCGGCAGACGCAACCTCTTATCAGACGGAGGGGCGATCAGCCAGGCCCGCACCAGGCTCTCGATCTCCCTGCGGTCGGCGTCCGGGTGCTCGCGTCGCATCCGCTGTCGGTAGAGCTTCACTCCAAGGTCGTGCATATCCAGCGCCGAGCGCAGCCGCTCAGCCTCGGGAGTCCAGCGAAAGGCACCGGGCCGAGCCCCTGCGCGCAGCCTAGCGACCCGCGTGATCAGCACCCGGAATCCGTCCATCCCGTTCATGCTTCCATAGCAGGAGGCGATATTCGCCTCGACCACCCGCCGCCGTCCCCGCCAGCACTCGTCGCTGAGCTGGCCAAGGTCAGTATGCGCGGTACTCGCGCGTCGCGTATGCATCCTCGGGGACGACCGCCTCGTCTGCTGTTCGAGCGAAGCTAGGCCTGACGACCTTCGCGACGGCGGCTGCGCCGAGTGCCCGAGCGGCGAAGAAGATGATCACTACGCCAAGACCGTAAAAGAATCCGAGGCTCTCCAGGAAATGCATGGTTGACGGACCAAATACCGCGCCAGGCGCCGTGGCTGGCGATCCGGCGCTGATCGAGCCGTTCCTGACGACGCCCCCAATGACCGGCCTGCCGATCACGAGCCAAGCGCCGCCGAGCGCGGCCAGGAACGCGCCAGTCGAGGTCATCCGCACGGACAGCAGGATCAGCAGGCCGCCGAGGAACACGGCGGCGCCAGGCAGGACGGACAACCAGAGCCGCCCCGACGTGTAGATCCATGCCTTATCTGGCGTAAAGGCGTAACCGAAGTACGGCCCGACGAACGGGATAAGCGCTCCCCAAGCTCCGAGCAGCATCAGCAGAAAGCCGGCACCCGCCTGTCTGCGGCGGCGCATATACGTAGCCATCGCTATCTCCCAACCTCATGATTGCTCTGGCGTCCTTCAGCTACCCGGCGACTGGCGGATATGCATGGGCCGGTTCATGACATGGAGGGCAACGCATGAGCGCCGTCTCAGTCCGGGAGTTCTCCTACAATCCCAGCGCCGTCTTCGTTCGTGTCGAGCGCGGCGAGGCAATCGAGGTGACCCGGCACGGGAAGACCATCGCCGTGGTGGTGCCCGGCTCCGGAGTCCTCGGCCGGTACGCTCCGCTCATCGCCAGGGGGATCATCCGGATAAAGCCGATCACAACCAGGGACCTCGACCAGCTCCCGAGCTACGCCGTGCCGGAAGACGCATCCCCCATGGAAATCCTCCTCGCTGACCGGGAAGCAGACCAGCGGTGATCTACCTTGACGCCTCGGCGCTGGTCAGCCTCGTGACCGGCCGCCCGTCGGCCGTCCTGCAGCATTGCCAGACTCGGCAGGGAGTCCCACCCCAAAATTCTCCAGACCGGTCGTCATGCCACCCTGGAAGGCCGCTCAGCCAGTGGCACCGTTGAACTCCTTGGACAGCGTGCGCAGTCGCCGGATGACAGCCGCACTGGGGGGCCAGGCCCCGGAATCGCCGCCCTGCGCAGCGCTCCCGTCCGGGTTCCAGTACGTGAGCATCCGGTTCCCGTTGTGCCTGGCGAGCCACTGCGCGATCGTCGTGAAGAATCTGCTGCGGTGCGAGTCCAGGGAACTGTTCGTCTCGCAGATCCGGATTGCGGGCGAGCGCTGACCGGACGCTTCTCGCCACGCATGAAGGTTTGAATTCAGCCGGGCAATGATCTTCGCGTGGCTGAAGGTGCCGTCCGGATTTCGCAGCCGGGGGAATTCGTACATGTCATCGCCGTACCAGTCCAGTCCAGGCGCCAGCCAGTCCAGCTGCTGAACCGCTGGCCCTACCGTGATCACGCCGAATTGCACGTGAGTTCCCCGGCACAGGCTGTGGCCGTAGTGTTGCATCTTGATCGCGGCACGTGCGTTGTTGACGTAGGCGGGGTAACCGAGCGGGTTTCCGGTGGTGTTCTCGTGCCAGAAGGTCAGCTCGGAATGCGGTGGCGCCGAGTCGATGATGGCTTTCAGCTGATGGTCAAGCCTGCCGGACAGCAGGGCGCTGGGGTTCGGCCGAAGCGAAAGCGTCATGTGCGCGCCGAAACGATCCGGCCAGGCAGCCGGAAACACGTTCTCGGTGTCGTAATACATGCGAATGCCCTTGGCCAGCGGGACAGCGCCGTGGAATCTTGGGTAGGGGTCCCGGTTCGCGCCGAACACGATGCCGTTTGAAGTCGCGGTCGGCGAGGCGAGGCCGGCTGCTCCTGCGATAGCGAGGCCACCAGCCGAGATAGCCTCGCGACGGGACATCATCGTAGGGAGATGACGGTGTTCCGGTCTCATGACATCCCTCGAAGGTCCATAACGACCATCGTAGGATAATTCGTACGCTGGGGCTGATGCTTCCAGCTCAGGGCCGGCCAACGCTCGGCGGTCTGGCTCTCGCTCGATAGGGGACGCTCGGGTTGTCGGCCCGCGAATGACCTGATGACGCTAGCCGGGATGAGGGCCGGGGTTGGGCACGGTCTGGCAGGCTTGCCGAGTGGATATCAGGGATAGCGCGAATGCGGTGGTGCTGGGCGCCGGGCGGTGGCTCGCCCGGGTCAACGAGCGTCATCCGTGGAGTCACAACGAGTACTTTCACGGCTGGATCCTGCGGAACCTGCCCGCCCGCCGGGAGGCGGCCGTCGATATCGGCTGCGGGACCGGGGTCCTGGCCGCGAAGCTGGCACCCCGCTTCGCGCGGGTCACCGGGATCGACGCCGACGAGGGCATGGCCGCCGCAGCGACCGCGCGGCTGGCCCGCGACCGGCACGTGAGCATCCTGCGGTGCCGCTTCGAGGACTTCGCGCGCGACTTCCGGTGAGGGCCAGGCTGACCTGATCACGATGGTGGCCGTGCTGCACCATCTCGACCTCGGCAGCACCCTGACGCAGGTCCCCGGGCTCCTGGCACCCGGGGGCCGGCTGCTCGTCGTCGGGCTCGCCAAAGTCGACTCGCTGGCAGACGCCGCAGCCGACCTGGCATCCTCAGCGGCCACTCCCGTCATGGGCCTGATCAGGCACCCCCGGCCAGCCCGCCCATCTGACGGGCCAGGGGCCGGCGCAGCCAGTCATGCCGGCCCGCGATCCCGCCGCGACCGTGGCCGAGATCACCACGGCTGCCAGAGCCCGCCTGCCCGGCACCACGATCCGCCGCCGGCTGTTCTTCCGCTACACCCTGCGGTGGGACAAGCCGCACTGACCGCACCAGACCCGCCCTACCGGCTCAGGTCAGCCCAGGGCGTTAAGGAACGGACAGGAGAGGAATCCGGAGACGGCAGGGCATTTATTATCGCCGTACTGGGAGGATGAACTGACGTTCTCGGAGCCGAGGCCTGCGGAGGGTCGATAGGACCCGGGCACGAACCCGCCGCATCGGCCTCGACGCATATTGTCTCCTTATGCTGACGTGAATTTAGTGCAAGGAATCCGATGGCACCGGGTACTTGCTCATGGGTTCGGGATCCACAGCTGATAGTTGGTTCCGGGTCCCTGGCCCGGGCACCTCATATCCAACTGGTCTCCTGAGGTCGGCTCTGCCGTGAGAACGGGCTCGAGTTGCTCGCCCTTGATGACGCAGAAGCCCTTGCTGGGGAAGAGGAAGTTGGCGTAGTCGTTGAACCACAAATAGTCACCGTCGCCATCGGCGAGGGACCACAGTTGCCGGTCGATGCCGCTGCAGGTTCCCGCGGACACTGTGTTGGGCCCGCTCTCCCATTCCAGGCACTTGCCGTTGGGCAGCGTGTGCTCGCAGAAACCGCTGCCGTTGCAGTCAGTCGCGGCCGACAGCGGGGTCATGCTGCTCGACGCGAAGAACTGCCCGCTGCTGGCGTCGTACCACATGTAGCCGTCCGCCCCCTCCCACACGTTGCCGGAGATGAGCGGGTGCGCGACCGCTGCGGGACTGGCGGGGCGGGCGGCTGGAAGCAGCCGGGCAACGGGGGGAAGCGGGTGGCGGGCTGTCGTCGCGGCGCTCGCCGCTACGCCGCCACCTAGCGCGAAAATCCCGGCTGCCAGCCCAGTTGCTGCGCGAATCCACATGACTTTTCCTCTCTGCTGAATTCCTCTGAGACGGGCTCAGCGGACTAGCTGAGTTCTTCCTGCGGGCTGGCGGGCAGGCATTGCCATTGCTGGATCCGGCCGCCGTTGCCGCCGTCGCTGGCACTGAAGTTGAGGCAGGTTCCGTTGCCGGTGTCCTGGATCAGCGAGTCGGCGTCTCCGTTGGTGTTCAGGTCGCCGCTGCCTTGGACCTTGACTTCCTCTTGCGGGCTGGTGAACAGGCACTGCCATTGCTGGATGACACCGCCGTTGCCGGCGTTGCTCTTGCTGAAGTTGAGGCAGGTGCCGTTGCCGACATCGGCGAGTATCGGGTCATTGCCTGGCTTGTACTCGACGGTGAGCTGCTCTTGCGGGCTGGCGGACAGGCACTGCCATTGCTGGATCCGGCCGCCGTTGCCGCCGTCGCTGGCACTGAAGTTGACGCAGGTGCCGTTGCCGAGGTCTTTAAGCTCGATGACGTAGCCGTTATTGAGCACGCTTTGCGCGTCGCTTATGTAGTTCTCCCAGGCGCCAGTGCTGTAGGTAGTCCAGGGGGCCCAGTCGGTGCCGCTGTCGGAGATGTTCCATGCGGCGTCACCGTTGCACTGGGCCTGGAACGCGCACGCGTTGCTCACATCTGGATGTGCGCAGTTGTCGATCTGCCACAGCCCGCGGTCTACGCATCCGTTTGAGTTGGTAAACGACGCGGCGGGGTTGCAGGACGATTCGGCTAGCCCGACAGCGATCGCGACCAGGATCGGCGGGAAGGAGCCGTCGTTGGTCGAGATGTCGGGCGTGTAGCGGAAACCGGCCTTGAACGCCGCCGCCGCGCACGTCGACTCGGCAGACGCTGAAATGGCTGCCGGATTCGGCAGCGCGCCTGGCCCTTCGCTGGCCCGCGCAGCCATCGGCGGGGCCGGATGCATCGAAGCCGTCGTGCCGGCATAGGCGGACGTGCCGGCGCCCAGGTCTGCAAGGCCCGCGACGCCGGCCATGGCGGTCAGCATCGCTGCGATCACGTACTGCGGCTTAACTCTCATTCGTCTGCCTCTCCGTCGTCTGGCATATGCGTCGGTTGCGATGCCAGCTGTGGTGAGAGTTCCGTACGCTGATAGCGCTGACCTAGCGCTCAGCTAGCGCCGACGACCTCGGGGGTTCACCACGCCGGTGCCGAAGGAGGATCGTCATGGCGGTTTCCATGGACTTCTGCCTGCTGGGGCCGCTCATGGTGCGGGTAGACGGCATGGTGGTGCCTATACCGAGGGGAAAGCAACGGGCACTGCTGGCCACCTTGCTGCTGCGCGCCGGTCGCACCGTCACCGCCGACCAGCTCGCCGACGTGCTATGGGGCCCTGTACTGCCGCCGTCGGCAGCGATCACGCTGCAGAACTATGTCAAGCGGCTTCGTCAGGCTTTAGGCACCGGCCGGGACCGCATTACGACTCAGCCCGGCGGCTACCTGATTCACGTGCATCCCGGCGAGCTAGATATCTGCGCGATGGAGGAAGCGGTGACAGCTGCGCGCCGATCCGCCCAGGCCACCGCCTGGGCGGATGTCTCCGAGCATGCCGCTGCCGCGCTTGACCTCTGGCGCGGCGACGCCCTTTGCGACGTCAACGTGGGCGAGATGGCCTGGCAGGAGATTCCGAGGCTGACCGAGATGCGCTTTCAGGCCCGGGCGCTGCGCGTCGAGGCCGGGCTGCACCTGGGCGGGCACGGTGAGCTTGTGGCCGATGCGCAGCAGCTCACCGTGGACGCGCCGCTCCGCGAGCATCTGCACGCCCTGCTGATGCATGCCCTGTATCTGTGCGGCCGGCGGGCCGAGGCACTGAATGCCTACCAGCACGCCCGCGACGTGATCGTGGAGGAACTGGGAAGCGAGCCCGGACCTGAGCTTCAGGCGCTCCACCGGCAGGTTCTTGACGACGATCCAGCGCTCAACCCGACCCCGCCGAAGCCAGCGAAGGTTATTCCGAGGGAACTTCCCTCGCCCCCCAGGCACTTTGCGGGGCGGACCCGTGAGCTTGCGGCACTGACCCGGCTACTAGATCAGGACGGGCCTGGCGGCCACGCGACTGTCGTGATCTCGGCCGTCGGCGGAACAGCCGGGGTGGGGAAGACTGCCCTGGCTCTGCGGTGGGCGCATCAGGTGGCCGACAGATTCCCGGATGGCCAGCTGTTTGTCAACCTGCGCGGCTTCGACCCGGCGTTGCCCCCGATGTCAGCTGCTGAGGCGATCCGGCTGGCCCTGGACGCCCTAGACGTACCAACAGAGCGCATCCCTGCCGGCGTGGACGCTCAGGCCAGGCTGTACCGCAGCGTGCTCGCCGACAAGAAGGTGCTGATCGTGGCGGACAACGCCGCCGACGCCGACCAGGTCCGGCCGCTGCTGCCCGGCAGCGCCGGCTGCCTGGTCATCGTGACCAGCCGCAGCACGCTCACCGGGCTGATCGCCGTCGACGGCGCGACTCCCCTGTCACTGGAGCCACTCGCCAGCGCGGAGGCCCGCGACCTGCTAGCCCGGATCATCGGCGACGCCAGGGTCGCTTACGAGCCCGAAGCAGCTGGGCAACTGATCGAAATGTGCGGCCACCTCCCCCTGGCACTGGCCATCACCGCAGCCCGCGCCGCCGCCCGGCCCGGGCTGCCGCTGGCCGGCGTGGCTGCCGAACTCGCCGATGCCGCCGGCCGGCTTGACGCGCTGGAGGCCGGCGGTGACCCGCTCGCCAGCGTCCGGGCGGCGCTGACCACCTCATACCAGCGCCTGAGCACGGACGCGACCCGGATGCTGCGGCTGCTGAGCGCGCATCCTGGCCCGGATATCTCGGTGCCGGGCGCGGCAAGCCTGGCCGGTGTGCCCAGTCGGCAGGCCGCCCGGCAGCTCGCAGAACTGGCCGGCGCCAACCTGGTCTCTCAGGACGGCACCGGACGGCTGTCCCTGCATGACCTGGTCCGCCTGTACGCAGCCGAACGGGCCCAGCAAGGCGACGGCGGGGCCGAGCGTGACGCGGCGACTGACCGCATGCTGGACCACTACCTGCACACCGGCCACGCGGCCGCCCGCCTGCTCCGTCCTGACCGGGACCCGATCACCCTGGAAACACCCAGCCCGAGCACAGCGCCGGAGCACCTGGCGGGAGTCAAGGCGGCGATGTCCTGGTTCGCGGCCGAGCACCAGGTGCTGATCGCGACCGCAGGTCACGCATTCACCGCCGGACAGGACGAACGTGCCTGGAAAATCGCCTGGACGCTCGTCGACTACTTGTCATTCCGAGGCCACTGGCACGACCTGCAGGCTGTGTGGACGACCGCGCTGGCCGCCGCGGATCGACTTGGCGACCGGGCCCTGCAGGGGAGGTCGCACCATTACCTTGCCCGCGTCAACGCGGAACTGGCCCGCTACGACGACGCGGATTCCCACTACCACCACGCTCTGGAACTGTTCGGGCGGCTCGGCGACAACACCTGGCGGGCAAACCTCCACCTCGGCCTCGCGGTCACACTCGATCGCCAAGGACAGCCGGCCCAGGCCGCCGACCAGGCCCGGAAGGCCCTTGACCTGTTCACAGCCGCCGGCCACCAGGTGGGCCAGGCCGAAGCCCTCAACGGCATCGGCTGGTATCTCGGTCGACTCGGATTCTACGAGCAGACCCGCGCATACTGCCAGCAGGCCCTGGCCATCAGCCGCCAGGCCGGCCACCAGCGGATCGAGGCCGACACGCTGGACAGCCTCGGCTACGCCCACCACCACCTCGGCCAGCACGCCGATGCCATCAGCTGCTACCAGCAGGCCCTCGACATCGCACGGGAACTCGGCTACCGCTACCAGCAAGCCGAGGCACTCAACCACCTCGGCGACGCCCAGCATGCCACCAGCAACCTTGAAACTGCCTGCACAGCATGGCGAGAAGCCCTGACGATCCTCGACGACCTGTGCCACCCCCGCGCTGAACAAGTCCGCGCGAAACTGTGCAGGCTGGCTGCGGCTAGCCGATGACATCTCGGTTGTTGGAGACGAGTTCGTGAGGGGCATGGTCCGGGTCGTCGATCCCGAAGCTGATGATGCGGCGGGGGTGGACACGGATGATCGGGCCGCCGACCCCGGCCCCGGGCCGGCCGGGTGGTAATTGCCTCCGCGTCTCCCCGGATTTCCAGGCACCGGACTCGCCACGGGTCGATCGACGCGATGTCATCGACTACGAACGCCGCCCGGCCGTTCTCGGCCACGTTGCGGAACTTCCGGCTTGCGGCCATGTTGAAGCCGCCGATGTCGATCGTCCCGGTAGTGCTGTTGTAGCGAAATCCGACGGGGCTGACCTGAAGCGTGCCGTCCGGCTGCACAGTCGCCAGGCGTCCCAGCCGCTGGCTGGCTAGATAGGCCAGTTCGGCGCTGGTAAATGACATGAAGATCCCTTCCCTGATCACTTCGCCGCAGACGGGACATGCACCTGACCAGTTCCTGCCTCCAGCATGCAACCTCAACCCAACTTTAAGTCAAGCAACGCATGGACGTCCCGGTAACGAGGCGCCTGGGCGGAGCGATGTAAACCGGCCGGCGACCTCGCACGTCTTTCGGTATTGAAGGCCGTCAGGTTGAGTGGCGGTCACGAACGCTCAGGATGCGAGCTATGCGAACAGGTCGGCTTAGGAACGCGCTCGCAACGGCGACCACGTTCGCTGCAGTGCTCATCGCGCCTGGATCAGCGGCTCTGGCCTCCCCGGCGGTCAGCGAGACCGCGCCAGGCTCGGCGCTGTGGACCAGCACGGACACGGCCGTCGTCGCGCACTCCATCGCCGCTGATCCGCAGGAGAGCCTGGTGTTCGCCGTCGGGTCCAGCCTTGTCGCCTTCGACGCCAGCACCGGCGCGAAGGCGTGGGAGAACTCGAGCGCCTATTTCACGCACTCGCGAAGCCCTGGCAGTCCCGGCCGCGGCCTGGAGGTCGTCCCCGGCGACCCCACACAGGCCCTCGCCGTGAGCCCGGACGGCCAGATGGTCTTCGTCCTCAGGACGACCCGCCGCAAGGGATCGGGCTCGACTGGGTGGGACTACTCCACGGCCGGGTTCGACGCCGCTACCGGCCAGCAAGAGTGGGCCAGCAGCTACAACGGGCGGGCGAACGAGGGCGACATCCCCGTGGCCATCACCGTGAGCCGCGCCGACACCGTCTACGTAACCGGGTTCAGCCAGGGCAAGACCTCGGGCCTCGACTACGCCACCGTCGCCTACGCTGGCGCCTCCGGCAAGCAGTTGTGGGCCGGCCGCTACAACGGGCCCCGCAACAGTTTTGACCTCGCCGCGACGCTTTCCGTGAGCCCTGACGGCACCAGGGTCTTCGTGACAGGTACCAGCGTAGGCAAGTATCCCGCAGGCAACGACTTCGCCACCATCGCCTACGCGGCCAAGACCGGTACCACGCTGTGGACGCGGCGCTACAACGACCCGCACAACGGGGCGGATCATGCTGAAGCCATCGCCGTCAGTCCCGATGGTCGCCGTGTCTTCGTGGCCGGCTTCACCTCGCCACAGGGACAAGGTGTCCTGACGACGGTCGCCTACGCCGCGTCCACAGGCAAGCAACTGTGGACACGGAGGGCCGGGCGCGTGACGGCCGATGGAGATCGGTCCTCCGTAACGCTGCTCGTCAGCAATGTCGGACAGGGCACAGTGGTCGCCTCAGGAACCGCCGCGAATCCCCGTACCTTTACGTCAGTCGCCTATTCGGCCGTGACAGGCGCGCAGAAATGGTTCAGCCTGGACGCCGACCAGCCCGAGATCCTGCGCGGGGCGGCCCTCACCCCGGACGGTGCCACCATGATCTTGATCGGCACCAACGACGTGGGGGCGCTAACCGTCGCCATGAGCGTCGCCACAGGCAACCAGACCTGGTCGAGCGTGATCGGCCCTGCCGGGTCCACCACGACTACAGGGATATCAGCCGTCGTCATCGGCGGCGAGGTCTGCACCCTCGTCCAGGACTTGGCTCCACCCGCAGACCCAGAAGGCCTCACGATCGCCGCCTACCGGGCCTGAGGCTGTCCTTTCATCGCCAAGCGAGTAGCAAGCGCGCCGCGAGTAGAACTGTCACATGGTCGCCGTACGATGTTGCTGTGCCTGACCTGGACGATATTGCCTGGCTCAGGGATAAGAGCCCAGCTTGGCGATTGCTCCGTGCGGACAACGCGCCGCTGGTGCTGAGCTTCCTGCACCAGGTGTTTGTCGCCGATAACATTAGGTCAATCTCGGCGACCGAACTGGCAAGCCGCCTCGACGATGAGCTGTACACGCTTAACCAGCGCGAACACGACCAGCGAGAAGGCAAGAGGTATCCCAAGTCAGCGAGGGCCTACCTCGACGACTGGGCCGCGCCTGGCGTGGGCTGGTTGCGCAAGTACTATCCCGACGGTACCGATGAGCCTCATTTTGATGCCACTCCAGCCGTCGAGAAGGCGCTGCAATGGGTCCAGAGCCTGCGCGATCGGGAGTTCGTCGGCACCGAATCGCGACTGAACGTCATTTTTGAATTGCTGCGGCAAATCGTCTTTGGTACCGAGACCGATCCGACTCAGCGGCTGGCCGAGCTGCGCCGACAACGCCAGCGAGATCGACGAGCAGATAGCCCGGGTTCAGTCCGGTGATCTGCCGCTGCTCGACGAGACCGCCGTGCGAGACCGCTACCAGCAGTTCGCCGGCACCGCCAGGGAGCTGCTCGCCGATTTCCGCGAGGTCGAGGAGAACTTCCGTAAGCTTGACCGGCAGCTGCGCGAGAAGATCGCGGGCTGGCACGGCGGCAAGGGTGAACTGCTCGATGACGTGCTCGGCAGCCGAGAATCCATCGCCGGCTCCGACCAGGGTAGATCCTTCCAGGCGTTTTACGAATTCCTGCTGTCCCAGGTCCGTCAGGAGGAACTGTCCGACCTGCTCGATCGCGTTCACTCGCTGGCCGGGATCGCCGAGCGCGACGCCCGGCTGCGACTCATCCACTATGACTGGCTCGACGCCGCCGAGCGCACCCAGGCCACGGTCAGGCAGCTCTCCGAGCAGCTCCGGCGGTTCCTGGATGACCAGGTGTGGTTCGAGAACAGGCGGGTGATCGACATCCTGCGCCAAATCGAATCCCGCGCTCTGGCTCTCAGGGAAACCTCGAACCTTGATGTCACCATGGAGATCGACGCGCCGTCGCCAGCGATCCGGCTGCCAATGGAACGGCCACTTTACGTGCCCGTCAGGAAGACGCGAATCGTCAGCGACAACGTCGAGGACGCGGACGAGGAGACCGATCCGTCGGCCCTGTTCGAGCAGGTCTACGTCGACCCTGAACCGCTGCGCGGCGGTATCCGCCAGGCCCTGCGCGGCCAGCCCCGGGTCGGCCTGGTCGAGGTGGTCGCCCGCTACCCGCTGCGGCAGGGCATGGCCGAACTGGTGACCTATCTGTCGCTGCGCGACGAGGCGTTCGCGATCGTCTATGACGAAGATCATCGCGAGCGGATCACCTGGTCGGAAGCGGATGGCCAGGAGCGTACCGCGACGTTGCCGAGGGTCACCTACGCGAGGAGGAGCAGTGACCGCTGAGCCTGATTTGTCGGTCGTCGTCACGCAACTCATGAAAGGCGTGGTCTACCGGGACACCCATGACCGCGCCTGGCGCAGCCTGCTCGAGTTGCGGCCGCAGGCGCAGGACTACGTGGACGTGCTCGGCCTCCAGGTCATCATCGACGAGGCCGAAGGCTACGCGTTTCTGCGGCAGCGGCCGGCGGATCCGGATGATCGATTCCCTGCCCAGGCTGATCCCGCGCCGCGCGCTGTCCTTTCACGTCAGCCTGCTGCTCGCCTTGCTGCGCAAGAAACTAGCCGAATTCGACGCCCAAGGCGGCGATACCCGGCTCATGCTGACCCGGGAGCAGATCGTCGAGATGGTGCGGGTGTTCCTGCCCACCGACCAGTAACGAGGCCCGGCTGGTCGACCAGATCGACGCGCATATCAACAAGGCGGTCGAGCTCGGCTTCCTGCGGCCGGTGAAGAACGCCGAGCGATTGTATGAAGTGCGGCGCATACTGAAGGCATTCGTCGATGGCCAATGGCTCGCTGATTTTGATGCCAAGCTCGCCGAATACGCCGCGCTGCTGGCGGAGAGGAGCAGGAATGACCGGCTTCCGGCTAGCCCGCCTTGAGCTGTACAACTGGGGCACGTTCGGCGACCGGGTCTGGTCACTCGCCCTAAACGGGCAGAACACGCTGGTCACCGGCGACATCGGATCGGGAAAGTCCACGCTTGTGGACGCCGTCACCACCTTGCTGCTGCCCGCCCAGCGGATCTCCTACAACAAGGCCGCCGGGGCCGATACCAGGGAACGGAGCCTGCGCTCGTACGTACTCGGGTATTACAAGACCGAGCGCAACGAGGTGAATGGCACCACCAAGCCGGTAGCGCTGCGAGATGGCTCTGACTACAGCGTGATACTCGGCGTCTTCACCAATGAGGGTTACGAGGCGACGGTCAGTCTCGCCCAGGTCTTTTACCTGCGCTCAGGACGCGTCCGGCCAGCCGGAGCGCTTTTACGTCACGGCCGACCGGCCTCTGTCGGTGACCGGCGATTTCAAGGATTTCGGCTCAGAAATCTCGGGCCTTCGCAAGCGACTTCGCGCCGGATCAGGTATCCGGCTGCACGACGCTTTCCCCGATTACGGCACCGACTTCCGGCGCCGGATGGGTATCGAGTCGGAGCAGGCTATGGAGCTATTTCACCAGACGGTCTCGATGAAGTCGGTGGGCAATCTCACCGATTTCGTCCGCGACCATATGCTTGAGCCATTCGACGCCGCCAAGGCGGTCGCCGACATCATCGAGCACTTCGAGGATCTCACCAAAGCGCACGAGGCGGTGCGGCGGGCCGAAGCGCAGCTGACCGCGCTGGCTCCGCTGCTGGAGGACTGCGGCGAGCACGACGGCGTGCGCAAGGAGATCGCCGAACTCGACACCCAGCGAGCCGCGCTGCGATATTACTTCGCCAGCCTCAAGGCCGACCTGTCCAGACCGACCTCGCGGTGGTCTCGTCCCAGCAGGCTCGGCTGGAGGCCGACCGCACCGGTATCGATACCGAACTGATCAGCTTCCGGGAACGGCAGACCAGCCTGCAGGTCGAGCTGGCCGGTCACGGCGGCAGCCGGCTCGCCGAGATCAAGCGCCAGCTCGACGATTGCGACCAGGCGCACGCCGACCGGATGCGGAAGGCCGACCGGTTCGCCGCCTTGCTCGCCCGGGCCGGCCTGGAGCCGGTGGAGACCGCCGAGCAGTTCGCGGCCCGGCGAGCACAGATCATCGCCGCCCGCGAGACCGCCCGGCAGGATCAGCTCGATCACCAGAACGCGCTCACCGAGGCGGGCGTGGCCACGAAGCAGCTGCGGGACGAGGCCGAGGAGGTGAACGCCGAGCTGCGCAGCCTGGCCGAACGCAAGACCAGCATCCCGAAGAAGCAACTTGAGCTGCGCGACTGGATCTGCCGCAAGCTGCGGATCGACGAAGCATCGCTGCCGTTTGCCGGCGAACTGATCGCGGTGCGGGATAGCGAAGTCGACTGGGAAGGCGCCGCGGAGCGGCTGTTGCACGGCTTCGCCATGTCCGTGCTCGTGCCGGATGGGCACTACGCCGCCGTTTCTGACTGGATCGACGGTAATCACCTGAAAGACCGCGTGGTGTATTACCGCGTGCCCGAGTCAGCACGGCCAGGACAGCCTCGCCTCACTACGGCCCGAACACGCTGGCGGCCAAGCTGGAAATCAAGGACACTCCGTTCGCTGACTGGCTGGAACACGAGCTAGCCCGCCGCGCCGACCACGAGTGCGTCGAGACGATGGCGGAGTTCCGTCGGATGCCCAAGGCCATCACCAGGGCCGGGCAGATCAAGGGCGGCGGCGGCCGCCACGAAAAGGACGACCGATTCCGCATCGACGACCGCAGCCGGTACGTGCTCGGCTGGTCCAACCAGCGCAAACTGGACACGCTGCTGGCCAAGGCCGAGGGGCTGAACAATCGCATCAACGCGGTCGCAGCCGAACAGCGCTGCACGCGAAGGCACACGACACCGCGATCGAGCGCGGGCAGACCCTCGCCGGGCTCGACCAGACCCGCGAGTTCGCCGACGTCGACTGGCAGTCCGTGATCAACCGCGCCGAGCAACTCCGGGCTGAACAACGCGAGCTAGAGGCAGCCTCGGCCGAGCTTGCCCGCCTGAACAGAGAACTGCGCACGATAGAAGAAAGCATCTCGGGGGCCGAAGAGCCGCTGCGCAAGGTTGGCGATCTCATCGGCGGGCTCAAGGTCCGGCATGAATCGGCCGAGTGCCGTCTGGCACGAGGCGGGCGAGATCCTCGCCGAGCCCGGCGCGCGGCCGGCCCAGCTCAGATTCAGCGCGATCGCCGAACTGCTAGCTAAGGCCGGGCAGGCCAAACCTGAGATCGCCGGCGCCTGCGACCGGGCGGAGACGGCCGCCGGCAACGAGATCACCGTGCTCACCGAGAGAAGGGGTGACCGGCTGTCTCGACTCTCCAACAAGATCGTCGCCGCGATGGGAGAGTTCCGCCGCCAGTACGCGAAGGAGACGGAGGAACTCGACGACTCGGTGGAGTCCGCGCCCGGCTACCGGGAACTGCGCGACCGGCTCGCCGCCGATGACCTGCCCAGGTTCAGGCACCAGTTCAAGACCTACCTGAACCAGAACACGATCAGGGATATCGCGGGCTTCCAGTCCCGGCTGGTCAAGCAGGCCGAACTGATCAAGGAGCGGATCGCCACGATCAACGAATCCCTGGTCGACGTCGACTACAACCCCGGGCGCTACATCAGACTCGAACCGCTGCCCTCCCCGGCCGTCGAGATCCGTGATTTCCGCTCCGACCTGCGGGCCTGTACCGACGACTCGGTGTCCGGCGAGGAATCGGATCAGTACTCCGAGCAGAAGTTCCTCCAGGTGAGCCGGATCATCGAGCGGTTCCGAGGCCGCCAAGGGCTGACCGAAGCGGACCGGAAGTGGACCAGGTTCGTCACCGACGTGCGAAACTGGTACACCTTCGCCGCCTCAGAGCGCTACCGCGAGGACGACACCGAGTACGAGCACTACGCCGACTCGGGCGGCAAGTCCGGCGGGCAGAAAGAGAAGCTTGCCTACACCGTCCTGGCCGCATCGCTGGCCTACCAGTTCAAGCTCGAATGGGGCGCGACCAAGTCGCGGACCTTCAGATTCGCCGTCATAGACGAGGCGTTCGGCCGGGGCTCCGATGAGTCGACCAGGTTCGCGCTTGAGCTGTTCGGTCGTCTTGGCCTGCAATTGCTCATTGTTACCCCGCTGCAGAAGATCAACGTCATCGAGCACTACGTATCGGCCGTCGGCTTCGTGGACAACCCGAAGAGCAACAACTCCCGCCTGCAGACGCTCACGATTGATGAGTACCGATCCCGCCGCGACGAACATCTGATCTCCCGGCAGCTGCTGGCATCGTCCTCGTCGCCAGAGGCTGATCTCGTCCCAGCAGTCGGTCGCTGACGTGCCCGGTGAATGGACCCGCCCGCCCGACGTCCGCCTGGCGGTCAGGAAGAAGTGGGACTCCGGCGCTCTGCTCACCCGGTTCGCCGCCGGGCAGGACTGGGAGCCGCTAGGTCTTCCAATCCGAGGACCCAGTGCCGGTCAGATCGGCGAACATCTAGCGGACGTGCGCCAATGGGCAGCGGAGTGGACGCGCGCGGCCAGCGGCCCGCTGCGGATCGAGTACAAGCAGATCGGCGGCCGGCAATTCGGCACCAACAGCCTGCCGCGCCGAGCCTGGCTCGACAGCTACGCCGACACCTGGGCTCTGCTCAAGGTCGACCCCGAGGTCCGTCGCCTGACCGAGCTGATCGAAGGGGCCAGCGACACGCACTTGGTCCCGTGGCTGATCGCTCACCCGCAGCGCGCGCTCCGGCTGGCCAGCGACTGGCCCAAGCTGCTCGCCACCGTCCGCTGGCTCGAGCAGCGCCACCAGCCCGGCACCATCTACCTGCGCCAGGTCGACGTACAGGGTGTCGATACGAAGTTCATCGAGCGGCACAAAGGCGTCCTGACCGAGTTGCTCGACGCGCAACTGGACCCTTCCCGCGTGCTATCCGACGCCCCTGACTTCGCCGCCCGTTACGGCTTCCTGCGCAAGCCCGCCTATGTCCGCTTCCGGGTCGCTGGAGGATTCCGCGGCTTCTCTGAACTGTCCGTCCGCACGACCGAGTTCACGGCCGCCCCAGACGGAATCAACCGCGTGTACATACTGGAGAACGAGATCACCTACCTCGCGTTCCCCGTCCCGCCAGCAGGAATGGCCATTCTTGGCGGCGGCTACGCCGTCTCGCTGCTCGAGTCCTTCGGCTGGCTGGCCAGCCTGGACCTGGTGTACTGGGGCGACATCGATACCCACGGCTTCGCCATTCTTGACCGATTGCGCGGCAGTCATCCGCACGTCAGCTCGATGCTCATGGACCGGTCCACGTTGCTGGCCCATCGGGAACAGTGGGGCGCCGAACCCGTCCCGGCGACATCTCCCCTTGACAACCTGGATCAAGCTGAGTCGGCGCTTTATGCCGACCTCATCTCGAACGCATACGGCTCGTCCGTCAGGCTGGAACAAGAGAAAATCAGATTCTCAGCGATCCAGACCGCAGTCGCCGACAGTCAGGGCCGTGACAAGCTACCTGAGGTCAGGTAGAACGCAGGAGGCCTGCCGCGCAGGGGCGTCCCCGCCGTCGTGGCGATGCAGTACGACATCCCGGATCAGGCGGCGATCGCGTTCGCCAGCTGTAGCCTCTGCCAGCAGGGCCCGAGCGCCGCCAAGGGGCGGGAATAATGCGGAGGCGCGGCCAGTTGACCATCAGCGGTCGTAGTTTCTTCTGTGTACGTGGGTCAAGTCGCGCTCGCGGAGCTACTCGCGGGCGTGTTGCTGCTGGTGCCGAAACTGGCGCGCGGCCGACGCCTGGGCCCGGGTCCGCATATGCGGGCGCCGAAAGCACTACAAGCAAGGAGTCACCATGGCACAGGGAACTGTGAAGTGGTTCAACCCGGACAAGGGTTTCGGGTTCATTAACATCGACGGCGGCGACACGGACGTGTTCGTCCATTTCTCCGCGATCGACTCAAGCGGGTTCCGCAGCCTTGAAGAGAACCAGCGAGTCGAGTTCGACGTCACCCAGGGCCCGAAAGGCCCGCAGGCCGAGCGGGTTCACGTTATAACGGGATCGGGACACTGACGCGCCCTGGCAGGGCCGCCAGATGAGGTCCTAACCCGCACCCGGCTCCAGGGGCTCTCCACGATCCCGCAACAAATGGAATTCCGGGATCGTGTTGCCGCTTTCTCCGTCTGCCTCGAAGACTCGCGCTCAGCTGCCTTCGACGCGGTCGGGTCGGGTCACGGGTGCATCAGCGGCAGATTCCTGCGCCCGGCGGCCGACCAGGGCACCGAGCTCGGCCCTGGTGTGGATGCCAAGCTTGCGATAGATGCGCCCGATATTGGCCTCGACCGTTTTGGTAGCCAGGAAGAGTCTCTCGGCGATAGCGCGATTGGTCAGGCCGGCGGCAGCGAGATCAGCGATGCGCTGCTCGGTCTCGGTGAGCTGGGTGGGGGCGGCAGCCGGGAGGTTCATCCTGGCTAGTTCTGACGCTCCCCGCCCGGCCCACGCCGCGGCACCAAACGCGGTGAAATCATTGGTTGCCGAGGCCACCAGGTCACGTGCTTTACGACGAGCCCTGGCCCGCCACAGGATGCGCCCCGCTATCAGGCGGGTACGAGCGTGGTCGAGCCGGAACGGCGAAGCGTCGTAGTAAGCGAGCGCGTCGTTGATGGCCTCGACGGCAGAACTGGTGTTGCCTCGGGCCGCGCAGATCAGCGCGCGGCCGGTGGTCGCGATCGCCGCCGCCGACTGCCGCCCGGACGTGCGCACCTGGCCGTCAAGCTCATCAAGGAACTCCTCGGCCCTGGTGATACGGCTGGTCGCGACCAGCGCCTCGACGTAGTCAAGGTGCGACCGGCTGTACCCAGGCTCGCGGAAGCGCATCGCGCGCAGCAAGTCGTGCCATTCGGTGAGGTGCCCGACCGCCAGCTCAGGATCGCCACTGGCAAGCGCGATGTGCCCGAGGCCACCGAGGCCGCGCTGCAGAGCCCAGTCGTCGGCGGTCTTCTCCTCAATTGTGCTGGTCAGCAACGTCACGGCTGAGTCGTGCTGACCGCGGTAGGCGAGCGCGATCCCAAGGTTGTACCGGGCGGTCGACGCGTACATCATCCCGACCTGGTCGGACAGAGCCAGATGCCGCTCGGCGAACGTCTGCGCCTCGGTCAGGCGCCCCTGCCACAACGCGAGCTGCGGCAGGTGACTGAGAATGTAGGCGACCGCCTCCAGATCACCGGACACCTCGGCCTCGTCGAGTAGCGCCAGCATCCGGCACTCCGCCTCAGGCAGATAGTCGGCGTACTTGAGGAGGGCGGCGTAGCCTGCGTCGACGCGATCGGCCAGCCGCCGTCTCGGTCGGCCCCGTTCAATCTCGATGATCGCCTCGAACGCATCGCGATCCAAGCCTTCGCCAGCCCGGAACCGCATGCCCGCAGCGGTGCCGAGCGCGGTCACCAGCAGACCGCGATCAGGATCGTCAACCTGCTCGAGCAGAGCGACGGCCCGGTTCGCATAGGTGATGGCAGTACCGATATCGACCGTGTACATGGTGAGCGTCACCAGGACCTCGGCCGTCGCGGCCGGATCGCCGGCCGCCTCTTCGAGCGCGGCTTCCAGCAGGCCGAGCACTCCGTTCTGGCCGGACTCGACAAACACATGCTCGGCCAGGCGGACCAGGCGGATCGCGCGGGCTGGCCCGGCCGGGGTGGCTTCCACCGCGGCCCGAGACGCGACGATGGCGCCCGGCGCGTCCCCAGCGCGGCTGAGTGCTTGCGCGAGCTGGGCGAGTCGGTCGGCCCGCTCGCCGTCAGCTGATCGCT
This sequence comes from uncultured Actinomycetota bacterium, assembly GCA_963737865.1. Lineage (GTDB taxonomy): Bacteria > Actinomycetota > Actinomycetes > Streptosporangiales > Streptosporangiaceae > Chersky-822. Next base: position 444,709 of record CAVTUG010000006.1, read on the forward strand.
CGACGGCCAGCCGAGCAAGCTCAACCGCGATTTCCGGCGTCCCTGACGCCAGGGCGGCCAGCACTCCGGCGTCCAGGGTCCTGGCTACATCGCCATGCGCCGTGGTCCCCGCCAGCGCAGTGTGCCGGGCCCGTTCGACCGGGTCTCCGGAGACTTCTGCGAGTCGCTCATGCAGCGCCTGCCGATCGGCGGCGGTGAGATGTGAATAGGCGGCCGCGCCGATCAGCGGGTGCGCCGCGCGGATCGAGCGGACTCCGCCGATCGCGGTGTCGACTACGACGAGATCGGCATTGACCGCAGCCGTGAGTACGTCGGTGTCGACGCCGGCGTCGGTGAGCCGCCAGGCCGCAGCGGTGCCGGCGACCAGCGAGCGCACCTCGGTGGTCTGGCCGCTGACCCGGTTGCCGATGAGGCCGTCGAGGTCGGCTGGAACCGGAAGCGGCAGTCCAGGTGCCGGTGCCGAATCCATCCTGTCCAGAGCCCGGGCCAGCTCCAGGGCATAGAGAGGGTTGCCGCCGGATGTCTCATGCACGCGCAGCAGCATCGGCCGGGGAAACCGCAGCCCAAGGTGGTCGTTGAGCAGATCGTAGGTGGCGGCCATGGCTAGCGGCCCGATGTCCATCCGGGTCAGGCGTCCGGCATCGATCCCGTCCAGCGCTGGCCAGAGCGGACCGGTACGGGCGGTCCCGATGACCCGGATCGCTGCTGTGTCCTGAAGTCGCCGCAGCGCGAAGCCCAGGGCCGCCGCGCTTTCCTGATCAATATGCGGTATGTCGTCCAGCGCGATCAGCACTGGCCCGTCGTCGGACATCCGGCCGAGCAGCGTCCAGATCCCAGTGCCGACCGCGCGGGCGTCGACGGTCTCGTCGCCGGCCTCGATCAGCATCACGACGCGCAGCGTGTGCCGCTGGGGCGCCGGAAGCGCATCGAGCTGCGCGGCCGGCACGGCCGAGAGCAGGTCGGCCAGGCAGACCCAGGGCAGATGAGCTTCGGCGATCCCGGCTCTTGATGCCAGCACTGGGCTGGCCACCTCGCCGACCGCCCAGTCCCAAAGGGCAGTCTTGCCCGTCCCGGCCGGGCCGGTGAGAACGACGGCGCTCGCTCCCGCCGTCCGGTTGGCCAGCCAATCGGTGATGCGTGCACGCTCGGCCGCACGCCCGACGATCCGATGCGGCATGACTGTCCTCCGTTGTACGGAGAATAGCCGCCAATCGGCCCGGCCACACTGTGGCCTGCGACGTTAGCCCGAGATGATCGCGTTGGCGAGGGCAACCTCGTCGGCGGTCGTGGTCGGCACGATCGAGAGGATGCTACAGATAGTGTCGCCGCTCAGGAACGTCAGCCCACCGCCGGGGGGCGCGGCGAAGCTGAACGCGACGTCAGCGAGGCCTGGCACTACCTTGACGACTTTCTGCCCATGCTCGACGCTAGCTTTGACCTGGGCGACGGTGAAGCGCGGACTGGCGTTGAAGGTGATCGTCACGTAGGGCGCCGATTTGTTGCCCTTGAAGAGGTACTCGCAGAAACTCGGGTCGGCACCGTGCACGACCAATGATGTCTGGTGCAGCTTCGACATGACCAGTGCTGCGGACGGACAGGCCGAAGGCACGCCGTCGAGCTTGCCGTGCGCCGGCGCCGGCGCGGGGGGCGCGCTCGAGGCTGCCGACGTGGACACCGGTGCGGGCGCAGTCCCGCCAGCGGCACTTTTGGGGGAACAGCCCGCCAGGGCCAGGACGGCAAGCGACCCGGCCGCCAGCGCGGCCGTTGCGGTCTTAGGAGCGCGATTGACAGCCATGTTGCACTCGCATCCTGGTCGACGATAAACATCGCATCCGCCGTGCGGTGTGGTACTCGCGACCACGACGACGTCATCGGCAACGGTATGGCTCTGACCACTGCTAGCGAATCGGGTATTACCCTCGACCTTCCCCCGCTGCGCCTGAATCAGTAACCTCGGCGTCCGATCGCGGCGCTGTCACTTAGCCTGGCCCCTCGCGCCGAGGCGGCGACCTACGCCGCAGATAGGCTATAATTCTGTACATGACAATCGTTCCCGTTGCCGAGGCCCGGCGGAACTTCTCGGCGCTCGTGGACCAGGCGCTCGCTACTCACCAGCGGGTTCTCGTGACTCGTAACGGGGTGCCAGCGATCTGGATGATCGCTGACGATGACTTCGAGTCGATCATGGAGACGCTCGACGTGCTCGCCGACGCGGCGGCCATGCGGGATGTGGCCCAGTCGCGAGCGGATTCAGAGGAGGGCCGGTACCTGACGGCCGCTGAGATGGAGAAGATCCTCGGAGCCCGCGCGCGGGGGATCGACCTCGGGGACGACGCAGACGTTGTCGCCGAGATGCACGCTCGCGGATTGCCGGACGCGGTCTGCATAGCGACGCTGGACGCGCTCATCTCGACCCGCCGACCGCAGGAGCGGTGAGCTACCGGGTCATCTTGCGCCCCGCTGCAGCACGCGCCCTGCAGCGGATGCCCGAGAAGATCGCGTCCGCCTGCTGGGAATTCATCCACGGGCCGCTCGCGGAGAACCCGCATCGGGTTGGCAAACCGCTCCTTGCGCCGCTGGCGCCGCAGTACTCAGCCCGCCGTGGCGAGTACCGCGTCCTCTACCTGATCGAGGACGAGCAGGTAACGGTCGTCATCACGTCCATTACCCACCGCGCCGATGCCTACCGCGCACGCTAGCGGATCTCCGCACGAGCTAGCCCGATCAGCTCAAGCGTTATTGCGCGATGAGTCCCCCGTAGTCACGCAGAAGCTTGAGGATGTGCCGCAGTTTCTCGACGGCGTCGCGAGGGACAGGCTCGGGGTTGCTGAGCTCCGACCGGCAACCGGGAATCGCTCGATTCTGCGTACTTCCAAGGCCAGGCTGTTTGTGCGCCGGTCATCGCTGCTGTCACTGTCGAGAAGCGCCCGGTCAGCGAGGTCGCCTGGTCCTACGGGGTTTCCGACCGGGTTGGGGCGCGGCTATTCGCTCAGGATGCCCGCTCGCCGTCAGCACCCTTCTCCGCCTGGGGTGTTAATGGCGCCGGCGATGCGCTGGGCCGACTCGGCCTGCCGCTCGATGCGATGGGCTTAGATCTTCAGCAGGACGGCGACGCCGTGCCCGGCTCGGCGGGCCACCTCGGACGCTGACACCCCGGACTTCAGCCACAGCTACCCAAGCGGCTTTAAGAATGCCTAGGACGGCCGCGCACAGGATGAACAGGGCCAGAAGCAGAAAGCCGGGGAAGGAGCGGGCGAACGGCAGCAGCTTGGCCAAGGCGCTCGGCTGGCTAGGACTCGAAATTGGAGCCGGAGTCTGGGTGTAGGCATGGGTCGGGGCCGGGGCCGGGGTCGGGCTGGGGGCCTGGGTGGTAGGTGCCTGAGTAGGAAGGCGTGGGGCAGGCTGCGCGGCCGAGGAAGATCGTGCGATTGGGGAGGTGACAGGGAGGATCTGCAGCGACGACACGACGCCGGTTTGGCCGGCATCCAGGGTGCAGGGGAGGCTGATGTTCCCCAGCTTGCTCAGGGCTCCGCTCGCGGTCAGGGTGGCGAGGTGGATGACCACGGATCTGACGACCACCTCGGCCTGTCCAGGCTGGCTGAGCAGGACCGAGGGAATTGGGCCTGACGCGGGCACGGTCAGCGGCCCAGAGCCGGTCGAGACGTTGGTGCGAGGCACGGTGAGCTTCACGTTCTCGCTGATATCCCCCTGCGGGGCGATGATTTCCGCCCTGACGTCCGCTGTGCCCTCGATCCACTTGATTCTGGCTAAGGTCACCACGGTCCGGGCAGCGGAGCCGACCGTTCCAGCCACTTCCACCGGCAGGCTCGGGGTGCGGGTATCTGCCGTTGTCGTCAGCAGGCCACTCGGCCATGCGAACTTCGCTGTCAGGGACGTGCTCCCGACAACCGGGAGGCGGCAGGAGTACTGGAAGGTGATCGGCATCTGGCCGGCCATGGCGCTGCCGACCGTAAGGCCCAGTGCGCATCCGGCCGCGAGGAGCACGGCGATCCCGCGGCGGGCCCGGGTTTGCCCGACCGCCTTGTTTCGCCTGCTAGTCATTCTCGGAGAGCAGGACGAGGTCCTGAGGGCCGAGGGTGGCGGTCTTGAGGCTCGTGAATCAGGTTGATGCTGAGGGTGGAGCCTACCGGCTGGCCGACCTCCTCGCGCAACAGGCCACGGACACCCCGGCGGTGGAGGCGCTCACGGACGGCTTCGACCGTATGCGCGACCTTGCTTTTGTTCCAGGTCTGGGTCGCGTACGGCGAGCTATTGGCCACTCTGGCCGTTTCCTCCCAGGTCAGCGGGAGGGGATAATCGTCGTGCCCCTCCAGGTAGCGCCGGGCGAGCGCGGTGAGGACCAGTCGCTCCGGCGCGGAGAACTCGTAGACCGTCTCCGGGCCAGCGGTCTCCGCCTTCGTCGTGGATCGCGGGTGCCGACCGGGCTTGTCGACGATCCGGACCTCGACTAGATGGGACCGCTGCCGGGAGGAGTTGATCACCAGCGGCATGTAGCCGGGGGCGACGGCCCGCCACTGACCGGCCAGCAGCAAGCTGCCGCCGGGCAGTTCGATCGGCAGGTTCCCGCTGTTACGCAGCCACCACCCGCTGCCGGGGCCAGGGCAGGTGAACACCCCGTGCCGTCGGCTGACGGCGGGGTCATCGGCGCCGACAGGGACGTGCACGTTATCACGGTCGCGCCCGAACAGCAGTGTGTACCGGCACGGGGGCACGGCGTACCCCCGCTCCGGCCCCACCACGAAGATCGTGCCCGCGGGCGCTTCGCGGTTATCGTCGGCGGGGCTGCCCGGTGGCAGCATCTGTGGCGGGAACTTCATGGGCAATCCTCCGTTCGGCTGCGGTCAGCCTACGGAGATCTCACTGGGACCGATCCCAATAGCGATATGAATCGATTGCCCGTCCAATACGGTTTTAAGTGAATAGGCTACGCCGCGTGAGCACGAGCGCCAATGACGCGCAGGGGGATGACGGGGACAACGCCGTCGCGACGCCACTGGGCCCGGGTGATCCTCGGCAGATCGGCAGGTTCGAGATTATCGGCCTGCTCGGTGCCGGCGGAATGGGCGAGGTTTACCTCGGTGCGGCCAGTGGTCAGTACGCGGCGGTCAAGTTAATCCGGCCTCAGCTAGTTCCCCCGGAACGCTTCAAGCGCGAGATCTCCATCTTGTACCGGGTCCCGGTCGGCGTCGCCCCGCAAGTGCTGGCGCATGACAGTACTGCGGCTCGACCCTGGTTCGCCGCGGAGTACGTTCCCGGGATCACGCTGGAGGAGGCGGTCCAGCACAGCGGCCCGCTGCCCTCTGGCGCGCTATGGCTGTTGCTGGCCCGGACCGCCGCGCAACTGCGGGAGATCCACGAGGCCGGGATAATACACCGCGATCTCAAGCCCGCGAACGTCATGCTCGTGCAGGACAGCGTCAGGCTCATCGACTTCGGGATCGCCCGCGACGACGCACAGAACAGGCTGACTAGGAATGGCGTGAGCTACGGTACGCCTGGGTTCAAGGCACCAGAGCAGCACCGGGGCGGCGGGCCCGTCGCCCCGCCCTCGGACGTGTACGCACTGGGCGCCATCCTCATGTACGCCGCTTCCGGCGGCGAATCGGGCCCCCATGCCGGGCCGCTGCGCCGTATGGACGCGACCCTGACCGCCGTGGCCGAGCGCTGCCTCGCCGCCGAGCCCCAAGCGCGGCCCACCGCGGCCGAACTGGTCAGGGCAGCCCGGGACCGTGAGCTCGCCGGGCACCTGTGCTGGCCGAAGGAGGTCACCCGCCGGATCGCGGCACGGCAGGACTTCGCCCGGAGACCGCTGACCGAGGTAACGACAGTCCCGCCCAAGATCGAACCCGAGCCGGTTCCCCGATGGCCCCCCAGTGACACGGTCGTGCGGCTTCGCTCGGTCATGCTCGCAATCGGGGTCACGGTCGGGATCGCGTCCGCGATCATGACCGGGGTTGTGTACGGGGTCGCGACCTTCCTGGAGTCGGGACTCGAGGCAGGGTTGCGGGCGGCAGTCGTCAACGGGACCCTGAACGGGCTCGGGGCGGGGCTGGCCTTCGGCCTCATGCACGGTTTCGCTGCGCAGTTCGCGGCCGACCGCACGGCGTCCGATCCGTCACGCGCTCCGGCCGCCGGCCGTCTCGCCGCGCTCGTGCTGATGATCGCTATAGGGGTGGTGATCGGAGCCGGGTACCGGCTGGTGCTCGGACCCGTGCCAGGGCTAGCGGCGGGCCTGATGGCCGCAGCGGGGACCGGCACAATGACGGCCTGGGGGCGCTGGCTTGTCGTAGCCCGCATCTGGCCGCCGTCCCGCCGGATGGCAGGGAAGCGGTAGACCACAGCGGCTGGGATCGGTCCTGAGCCTCGCCTTCTACACCGCCATGGGCAAAACCGGGTAAGGGGAGATGCCCTTCTCCCTTTACCCGGCAGCCCACCCGCCTCGGTCTGCTACACCGAGAGGCCGCACGCAGACACAGACGGAAGCGCATCTTTCGGTGCCGACACCGAAAGGATGATGCTTCCCCCGTCGTTGCCCGCGCACAGTTTCAGCACGTCGCTTCCGACCGTGAGGGAACTGGCGACAATACCGGCGATCGCGGGACCCTCAGGGACCTGGGCCACAGCCAGAATCGCCCCGACCAGGGCCGCGATCGCGGAGCCAAGGCCGATCGCGTTCTCTAGATCCGTCACGTCCTGCGACGAGATATCCAGCTCCACTTCAGTGCTGGATATCGTCAGGGTCGTGCCTGGCACGATCTCGATCACGGTGGCGCCCGATCAGCAGCCGCGACGGCTGCAGCGGCATCGACGACCTTGTCGCTGGCAAGGTCGAGAGCCCCCGCCTGGCGCTCGATCTCGTTCAGGTCGGCCACGAAGTCGCTGTCAGCACTTCGCGCCCAGCTGCTGAGCCCAGCGGAAACGAGCGCGAACTGCCCGTCGCCAGTCCAGCGAAAACGGTCAAGGGCAGCACGGAGAGCCACGGCGGTGCGGCCGTTTCCGCTGACCGAGATGGGTGCCGACGGCCGGACGGCGGCGCTCGCCGGGGCGACGGCGGCCACGATGAGTGAAGCGCTGATCGCGGCGGTCGTGATGAGGGGGACCACGCGCCGGAGGCGCTTCTTGCCGTCAACGGCGTGCTTGCCGACGGGCAATTCGATGTTGCTCACGGTGGGACCTTTCTCGGTGATTGATGAATGATTCAAGCTCGTGGACGTTCGAGCGATGGTCACCAGGAGAGTAGGAGCGCAAGCCCGGGATCGGTCCCGTCAGAGTCGACCACCAAATTGGGGCCAGCCGGTCTCGGACCGGGTCCGCGTTCAGCATCAGCGCGCCATTCGAGGCTGCCGAGGGGCAAACGGGCGTAAACCGTTCTACCGAACCGCGCGTCATTGGTACGGGCTGCCGCGTTGACAGGCGCCTGGCATCTGGTTCTAGCGAGATGGAGATTTCCTTGAACACAACAAGTTCAGCGGGTGGCGCTGGCCGGCGGGGCCATCTGATCGGCCGGCTGGCGGGGGCGGGGGCGGGCCTGGCGGTGGCCGCGTTCAGCCTTGTCCCGGCCGGCGCCCAGGCTGTTGTCGCGGGCGGTACCTGGGGCACAGCACAGCAGGTCCAGGGCCTGCCCGCGTTGAGCTCGTCCAGCATCCTCTCGATGTCGTGCGCCTCGCCAGGGAACTGCGGTGCCGGCGGGTACCTGACCAGCGGGCACCAGCAAGCCATGGTCGTCAGCGAGGCGAACGGCACCTGGGGCAGCGCCGAGGTAGTCCCCGGCAGCGTGGCGCTCAACACCGGCGGCGCGGCCCAGATCGACTCGGTGTCGTGCGCCTCGCCGGGGAACTGCAGCGCCGCCGGGGAATACTCCACCCCGGCGGCCAAGGCAGAGCCTTTGCACCCGTTCGTCGTCAGCGAGAAGAACGGCATCTGGGGCAACGCTCAGAAGGTTCCTGGCCTGAGGGCCGTGGGCGCCGGCAATTCCCAGTTCAGCTCGGTGTCGTGCGCGTCGCCCGGCAATTGCACCGCCGGCGGGTACGTGACCAGCGGACAGCGCCAGCAGCCCTTCGTCGTCAGCCAGGTCAACGGCAAGTGGGGCGACGCGCAGAAGCTCCCTGGCCTGGCGGCCCAGAACACGATCGGCATCGTCAACTCGGTATCCTGCGCAGCTCCCGGCAACTGCACCGCCGGCGGATACATCGTGAACCCGCCGGGCACCGGCCTCAAGGCCATGGTCGTCATCCAGAGGAAAGGCACCTGGGGTAAAGCACTCCAGATCCGCGGGATGAGCGAGATCGATTCGCTGTCCTGCGCGACGGCAAGCAACTGCAGCGCCGGCGGCGGAGCCTTCGCCGTCAGCAAGATCAACGGCAAGTGGGGCAAAGCCGAGAAAGTTCCCGGCCTGGCAACCCTTGGCCGCGGCGGGGATGGCCACATCGAATCACTCTCGTGCGCCGCACCGGGCAACTGCGCCGCCGGCGGTTTCGTCCCCGGCGGCTTCGACGGCAAAGGCGGCGACCACGCCTTCCTGGCCAGCCAGACCGACGGCATCTGGGGCACCGCCGAGAAAGTCCCCGGCCTTGCCACCGGCCCGTCGTCCTTCGTCCTCTCGGTGTCCTGCGGTGCGGCCGGGACCTGCGCGGCAGTCGGGTCCAGCGACAGCACCGGCATCTCGGGATTCGTCATCAGCGAGGACGCCGGCACCTGGGGCACCGCGATAAGTCCCCCCGGCCTGGCCGCGCTCAACAAGCACGGAGGCTCCGAAATCATGGCGGTGTCCTGCGTCACGGCCGACAACTGCGCCGCCGGCGGCAACTTCGGCAACGCCCCCCACGGCTCCCTGGCATTCACCGTCAGCGAGACCACGACCCCGGCGCCTTAAACCGGGCCGACAGCGGCAGGGCCAACTGAACGATCCGGGCGGGCTGCGGCTGCCTGCCCCAAGGCTTGAGGTTCCTGGTGCTCTCATTCGAGCACCAGGAACCGGCCGCTGGCGCCGTTCTCCTGCTTGAGTGTCAGATGCGGCCAACCGCTGACCTGCCCAAACGAACGGCAGTCACGAACGGAGCCGCGCATTTGCAGAGGTTGTATTGGCGGCTTGGCGCACCCGGGATGGGCGGCTCAACCGCCAGTGCACTACAAGCTGGCCGCACCAGAGCGGCGCCTATCACCAGACCTTTCTGTGTGGTAGAAATGGCGCGGCGGGGCGAGGAGGCGGGCATTATGAGACGCATTCAGAGCACTGTCACGGTTGGCATCTTAGTCATCGCGGCGGTCGCGACTGTGGCAGCGGCGACGGCTCTGGTGCCGTCCGCGCGGGCCGCCGGGGAGGTGACGGCCAGGCTCGCGGGCCAAGGGCCGCATTGCGTCTCGGTCACCGCCAGGATCCGGGTGGGCAGGGAGCCGGAGGGGATCGCGGCGAACCGGAAGACCCGCACCATCTATATCGCGAACTTCTTCGGCAGCGGTACGCACCGGACACGGGGCACGGTGTCGGCGATCAGCACCCGGACGAACAAGGTCACCGCCACGATCCGGGTGGGCAGCTTCCCGTCAGGGGTCGCGTCGAACCAGCGGACCGGCAGGATCTACGTGGTCAACTCCAAGCCAGGCGCCGACACGGTCTCAGTGATCAGCGCGCGGACGAATAAGGTCACCGCCACGATCAGGGTCCGCAAGGGCAGCTCGCCGACGTGGGTAGCGGCGAACCCGAGGACCAACACCATCTACACGACGAACATTGATAACAGCACGGTGTCGGTCATCAACGGGCGGACGAACAGGGTCACCGCCACGATCCGGGTGGGCGGTTCGCCGATCCCGATCGCGGTAAACCCGAGAACGAACACCGTTTACGTCGGCAACGAAGGTGACCACAGCGTGTCGGTGATCAGGGGGCGAACGAACAAGGTGATCGCGACGGTCCCCGTCGGCGGCATTCCGGCAGGAATCGCGGTGAACCGCTCGACCGGCAGGGTCTACGTGACCAACGACATTGACGGGGTGTCGGTCATCAGCGGGCGGACGAACGCGGTCATCGGCACGATCCCAGTGGGCCAATCACCGCAGGGGGTCGCGGCGAACCCGAAAGCCGACATCGTGTACGTAACCAACAACTTTGACCAGACGATGTCGGTGATTAACGGGCGGACGAACAAGGTCACCGCCCTGATTCAGGTAGGCGGTGACCCGGCGGCGCTGGTGAACCCGTTCGATACCAAGATCTACGTGGCTAACTTCGACGGGACGGTGACGGTGCTCGGCCCATGCCCGTCATGAGAAACGCACGCCCTGACCTGTGGTTATGCGATCGCTGCCAGATACTCTCCGCCTATTCTCCGAGGCTTCGGATCAGGCTGACCTGTTCTGGGCGGGAGCACGGCTGACGTTCAGGGTCATGCGACACCGATCGGACACTAGTCCGGCTAGTCGGTGCCCTGCTCACCGAAGCAGGTGCCAGTTCCGCCACGGCGCTCAGTGGCCTTCGGCGCGGTCGGGTCGGGCCAGGGGTGCGTCAGCGGCTGATTCTTGCGCCCGGCGGCCGATCAGGGCACCGAGCTCGGCCCTGGTGTGGATGCCAAGCTTGCGATAGATGCGCCAGATATTGGCCTCGACCGTTTTGGTGGCCAGGAAGAGTCTCTCGGCGATAGCGCGATTGGTCAGGCCGGCGGCAGCGAGATCAGCGATGCGCTGCTCGGTCTCGGTGAGCTGGGCGGGGGCGGCAGCCGGCCAGCCGAGCAAGCTCAACCGCGATTTCCGGCGTTCCTGACGCCAGGGCGGCCAGCACTCCGGCGTCCAGGGTCCTGGCTACATCGCCATGCGCCGTGGTCCCCGCCAGCGCAGTGTGCCGGGCCCGTTCGACCGGATCTCCGGAGACTTCTGCGAGTCGCTCATGCAGCGCCCGCCGATCAGCGGCGTGAGATGTGAATAGGCGGCCGCGCCGATCAGCGGGTGCGCCGCGCGGATCGAGCGGACTCCGCCGATCGCGGTGTCCGACCGCGAGGAAGGTGGCCACGGCCAGCGCGCTGCAGATGGCTCCTTCCGGTTAGCGGTGGTCAGGTGGTGGCGGCGATTACCGCCCGGTCGCGGTCGCGCACGTCGCACGGGCGGCTACCGCGCAGGCCGAGCAGGCCACCGAGAGCGGTATAGCAGGCGTAGACCGTGACCGCCTCGACAGCCGCGGCGAGGAAGTCGGGATCGCCGGTGAGCAGGTCTGGAGCCTTCAGCGCGAGGCCTGCGGCCACGGATGTCGTCGCGGCGGCCCGCCACGGGTGATGGCGCAGATCGAGCCAGCTCGTCACCCACGGGACCTGCGCACGGGCTGCCCGCCAGGCTTCCCCGGAGATGCGGTGCGTCCGGCCCGCGAGTGCCCACCGCCCGGCCAGCGCTTCGCCAGCGGCGGCGATGACTTCAAGGACCCCTTCCTCATCTCCCTGGTGTCCTAGCCATGAGGCCCGCGAGGCGGCGCATAGCCCCCAGATCACCGCTACCGGGGCGGTGACCGCGACAACCGCCAGCGGCAGGCGTTCGGCCAGCGGAATGCCGGTGCCCAGGTTTCCCGTGGCCACCACGGCGACCGGCAGGAGCAGGAAGCTCGCCAAGATTAGGCTCCGCCCGGCGAGGACTGCAGGGCGTCCGCCCATCGGCGTCCCGCGCAGCCAGGGCGCGATGGCGGCGAGGAATAGGGCGATGGCCCCGCAGGTAAGCGGAACCTGCACCCAGAGCTGCGTCACGAGGGTGAAGGTCCAGACGCTGGGCCAGGGCCGGGCGATCTCGCTCGCGTGCGGCGAGAGCCGGCCGCGGCGAACGCCGCCGCGCCGCAGCCCGCCAGCGCCCAGGACGCCCGGTTCATTCCGTGCCGCGCGATGTCGGCGTTGAACTCGGCGGCGAGCTCGGCCGGGGCGCCGAATCGCTCCACCGCTCGCTGGCCGACCAGCGCGGGATCGGTCCCCCGCCGCCCCCCGGCCGCAGACCAACCGCTGTCCACCAGCCCCGCCCGTTCCAGGCGGTGCAGCGCCGGGTCCGGCGCGGGCGCCTAATAATCGAAGGCGACGGCCGTTCCGTACACCCAGTACTGCACTCCATCAGATTTCGTGCACTCCACGAACCGGACGCCGACAACGGCACCGTAACCGTCTTTTACAGCCGCATCTTCAAGCCCGTAGTACGCTCTGTCGAATGATTCGGTGGAATGGCACCAGGTGAGTTCGCTTCTGCTCACTTTCCCATCTGGATAATGCGGAATGGTGTCGGTGGTGGACATCCAGATCTTGTCGGTTGCCACAGGTTCCCCTCTCACGCAGTCTCATGCTTCAGCCCGGACGCGGCTGACCATCGAGGTCTTCCAGGCGCGGCCGCCCCTGCCAGGATCGTAGTAGCAGCGCCGCTTTGCCCCCAGCGGTCGTTCACCGGGCTGACGGCGAGTGGCTAGTGCAGGCCTCGACCGCTGGTCATGCCGTCCACAAGCCATCGCTGGCCACGTGTCGATTGCACAGCGGCGGCCAGACGCAGTTCTTCTTCCCTGGCCCGTAAGATCAGCGTGACCTTCCGGGTCTTATCGGCCGCTACCGTCGAGCACGGTCGTTAGGTCAGCGGCTAGGTCGCGGCCGCCCGGAGAAGGGTGCCCAAGGCGGGGGATTAGGTACCGGGCGAGACGAGGAGGAGACAATGGACAAGTCTTCGCCGCTCGGCTCTGTCGCGAACACCAATGTCGCGAACACCACTGTCGCCAAAACCACTGTCGCCACGACGACGGCCGTCGTGAGGGTTATCAACGAACGCGCGGTCTACGAGCAGATCAGGCGGCTGGGAACCGCGTCAGCCTCGCAGCTCGTAGCCGCGACCGGCCTGTCCAAGGTCACGATCGGACTGGCCTTCGGCAGCCTGGAGCGTGTCGGCCTGATCAGCCAGGTCGGCCACCGGGTAGGCCAGGTCGGCAGGGCGCCGAGGCTCTACGAGATCCGCCCCGACGCCGGACGGGCAATGGCCGTCGACGTCGGTGCGTCCTGGATCAGGCTGGCAGTCGCCGACCTGTCTGGCACGATCACCGCCAGGGCCGATCACCGGGTGCGGGCGCTCGCCGCTTCGGCGCTTGCCGACCAGATCGGCGAGCTGGCGCGGGCGACGGCCGCCGACGCCGGCGTCACGCTCGCCGACATCACCCACACAGTGCTCGGGTTCCCCGGAATCTATGAGCCCCACGCCGACCGGATCATGGCCGCGCCGAACCTCCCCGGCTGGGAGGAGCCGGGCTCGGTCGCCGCGCTCAGGGCCAGGCTTGGACCCAGGTTCTCCATCGACAACGACGTCAACCTGGCCACGGTGGCCGAGCAAGAACACGGCGCTGGCGCCGAGGCCGGCAACTTCGTCTTCGTCTCCGTCGGCACCGGCATCGGAATGGGCATCGTGATCGGCGGCGACCTCTATCGCGGGTCGAGCGGCCGGGCCGGCGAGATCTCGTACCTGCCGGTGGGCGACGGGCCCGGACAGCTGCCAGCACCCGAGGTCAGGCAGCACGGGATACTCGAGACCGCTGCCTCTGCGGACGGCGTGCTCTCAGCGGCCAAGCGGCTTGGCATGATCGCCACATCCGCTGAACAGGTGTTCGACGCGGCCAGGTCGGGCGACCAGACGGCGATCCAGGTGGTGCACGACGAGGCCAGCCACCTAGCGCGGGCGCTGGCCGCCGTAATCGCGGTGCTCGACCCTGGCCTGATCGTCATCGGCGGCGGCGTCGGCGGCAACGCCGACCTGCTGCTCGATACGACCAAGCGACTGCTTGGCGACCTGCTCGCGCTCTCGACGCCCCCGATCGAGATGTCGATGCTCGGCCGGGACGCCGTCGTTCTCGGCGGTCTCGCCGCCGGCCTGGACCGGGCCAGGGACGACGTCCTGACCCAGATCCAGGCCTGACCCGCGGCCGCGAACCGCGCGATTGACCGGCCGATCAGATGGCCATTGACACATATGTAAGACAGGCATACAAATAATCTAACCGCCATATCTATGCCCCGAGCGGCGGCATCCCCAGCTGGGAGTCGGACCATGAGATCTTCAATACGCTCCGGCCCGGCACTGGCAGCCGCTGCAGTGCTGGTTTTGGCATCCCTGGCCTCCCTCACATCGGCTATCACGGCGTACGCCGGGCCAAGCCGACCCGCCGCGCCCACTCGCGCGACGGCGCTGACTGCCGCTCCGAGTACCGGAGCGAGCGACATCACCGATCTCGGCGCAACCGGCTGGTCGGTGCTGAGCAGCGCTAACACGTCAGCGACAGGCGCCCAGATCTCTGCGCCCGGCTTCAACACCTCGACCTGGCTGCCGGTCGCCAACGACGACGCGGGCGCACCTGGCACCGAGATCGAGGCGCTCGCGGCTAACGGCAAGTGCCCGGGCGACACCGCCCTCCAGCCGGTCAACCAGACCGACAGCGGCCCGAACAGCGTGTTCTTCGGCAACAACATCCAGTCCTGCTACGGCTTCATGAGCAAGATCGGCGCCGATACCATCGCCCAGTTCAACGTGCCGTGGTGGTGGCGCACCGACTTCACGCCGAATCTGGCCGCCGGGCAAACCGCGACGCTGATTGTCAATGGCGTGATCGGATCGGCGAACGTCTGGGTGAACGGCACCGAGGTCGCCACCTCTTCGACCGTCACCGGCGACTACACCGAGTTCACGTTCAACGTCAGCAACCTGGTCGTGTCGGGTACGAACTCGCTCGCGATCGAGGTCAACCCGAACAACCCCGCCACGAATTTCACCTTGGACAACGTGGACTGGACCCAGATCCCGCCTGACAACAACACGGGCATCCAGTTCCCCGTCCAGCTTCAGGTCGACGGAACGCTGGCGGTCGGCAACTCGCATGTCAACCAGAACGACGCGGCTAACCTGTCAAGCGCCGCGCTGACCGTAAAGACCGACGTCACCAACGACACGACGACCGCGCAGGCGGCGACCGTCACCGCGACCATCACCCCGCCGAACAACGGCACGCCGATCACCGTCAGCCAGAACGTGACGGTTCCGGCGAGCACGACCCAGACCGTGTCGTTCACCCCGAGCAGCTTCCCTTCTCTGACGATCGCCAGCCCGCAGGTGTGGTGGCCGTATCAGCTCGGCGCCCAGCCGCTCTACACTCTGGGCGTCTCAGTCGCGCAGGGTGCCACCCAGTTCAACTCGACCACGGAGACCTTCGGCATCAGGACGGTGACCTCGTCTCTGGTCGGATCCAACGCGATCGAGCCGAGCGGCGCGAGGGCCTTCAAGATCAACGGCGTTCCGATCGTGATCAGGGGCGGCGGCTGGTCGCCGAACCTGTTCCTGCACTACTCGGCCGCTGACACCGCCAAGCAGATCGCGCTGATGAAGAACATGGGCCTCAACACGATCAGGCTCGAAGGCCACATCATGCCCGCCGACTGGTTCCAGCAGATGGACGCGGCCGGCATCCTGGTCAACGGCGGTTTCCAGTGCTGTGACGCCTGGGAGGTCGGCGGCACGCTGACCCAGGCGCAGCTGAACGTCCTGCAGAACTCGGCGCAGACCATCGGGACGAACCTGCGCAACCACCCGAGCGTGTTCAGCTTCCAGTGGAGCGATAACCAGCCGTCGAGCCAGCAGGAGCAGGTGTCGGAGGCCGGCTTCCAGGCGGCCGACTTCTGGCCGCAGATCCCTCTGCTCGCGTCGGCGGAGTACAAGTCGACCACGACGCTTGGTAACTCAGGGCAGAAGGAAGGCCCGTACGACTGGGTGCCGCCGAACTACTGGTACGACACCACCCATCTGGGCAGCGACAGTACCGTGACCAACGCGGGCGCGGCCTGGGGTTACGACAGCGAGGAGAGCGCCGGAGACACCATTTCGACGATGGACTCGCTCAACCGGTTCATGTCGGCAAGCGACCTTTCGAACCTGTGGCAGAACTCCAAGGCCAACCAGTACCACGCCAACTACGAGACGCGCTGCAGCACCGGCTACTCATTCGGCACGCTATGCCACTTCGATAGCCGCGATGAACGCCAGGTACGGCACGCCAACCAGCCTGGCTCAGTACGTCGAAGAAGGACAGGCCCTGAACTACGAGGATGTCAGGGCCCAGTACGAGGCGTATATCGACCACGCCAACAACACGCCGCTGCCGTCCACTGGCACGATCTACTGGCAGATGAACAAGGGCTGGCCGAGCCTGCTCTGGTTCCTCTGGAACTTCGATGGCGACCAGGCCGGCAGCTACTTCGGCGGGCAGGAGGCCAACCGGTCCGCTGCACGCCCTGTACGCGCTGGACAACGGCAAGGTCACGCTCGACAACCTGACCAACACCACCCAGTCAGGCCTGTCGGTCGAGTCGAAGGTCTACAACCTGTCTGGGACGGTGACCGACGACCAGACGGCAAGCAACATCAGCCTGACCAGCCAGCAGGTCATGACCAACGTGCTGACGCCGAAAGTGCCGACAACGCCAGCCGGTACGACGTATTTCGTCGAACTGCAGCTCAAGCAGAACGGCACGCTCATCGACCGCAATGCCTACTGGCTGTCCACGACGCAGGACGCGACTAACTGGAACAAGTCGCTCGGCCAGCCGGTTGGCTCGATTTCCACCTACGCGAACCTCACGGGCCTGCGGTCACTGGCGACGATCCCGTCGTCCTCGATCGCGGTGACGGCGAGCACGGCCACCCAGTCAGGACCAGCCGGAGCCGACCGGGCCACCACCGTCACGATCACCAACAACTCGAGCTCGGTCGCGTTCCTGCTGCGGGCCGACGTGCGACGCGGTACCGGCACGACGCCCGCCGCGGGCGACAACGAGCTGCAGTCCTCGATCTGGCAGAACAACGACATCACCCTGTTCCCCGGCGAGTCTCAGAGCATCATCGTGACCTGGAACTCCTCGGACCTGCAGGGCTTGTCGCCCATCATCAGCGTGTCCGGCTGGAACACCCCGACCCAGAACGTCGCCGGCTAGATGAGGTCCGGGCTAGCCGCCGGCTAAGGAGATTCGATGAAACACCGTTATCGGTACTGGCTGATCGTTGCGGCAACGCCCGCCCTGGTCGTAGCCGGGTTGGCAGGCACGCCTGCCTACGCCGCCTACACGCCGCTGCCCGCGCACGTGTATGCGCCCTACTACGAGACCTACCTGGCTCCGAACACCGCGAGCATCACCGCCACCGCGCAGGCATCGGGCGTCAGGTACTTCTCCTTGGCGTTCCTGCAGGCGACCGCGAAGGGCTCGTGCTCCATCAACTGGAACAGCAACTCGAGCCAGCCCCTTGGCTACTACAACTCCGACATCGCGTCGCTGCGGGCACTTGGCGGTGACGTGATACCGACGTTTGGCGGGTACAGCGCCGATCACGGCGGCACCGAGATCGCCGACACGTGCACGAACGTCAACTCGATCGCGGCCGACTACGAGTCGGTGATCACCACCCTCGGCGTCACCAGGCTGGACATGGACGTCGAATCAAGCTCGCTGAACAATACCGCTGGCATCGACCGCAGGAACCAGGCGCTGGCGATCGTGCAGCAGTGGGCAGCGGCCCAGAATCCGCCGATCCCGCTGCAGGTTTCATACACCATCCCGGTCGAGCAGTACGGGCTCGACCCGAACGGCGAGGCCGTGCTCCAGAGTGCCGTCGCCAACGGAGTCAAGGTCACCACCGTCAATATCATGGTCTTCGACTACTACATCGCCAAAGAAGGCACCGTGGAGATGGGCCAGGCGGCGATCAACGCAGCGAACAACACCAACACCCAGCTGCAGTCGATCTTCGGCGTGACCTCGCAGCAGGCTTATGGCATGGAGGGGATGACACTGCTGCCCGGCATCGACGACCGTAAGCAGAAGAACGAGGTCACCTCACGAAGCCGACGCGACTACGCTGCTGAACTTCGCCCAGGCCAACAACTTGAATTTCCTTTCGATCTGGGCGATCCAGCGTGACAACGGCGGCTGTCCGGGCTCCGTCGACAGCAACACATGCTCGGGCATCACTCAGAACGCCTGGGACTTCAGCCACATACTCCAGCCCTTGACGGGCTAGGTCTCGGCGACGGCGGTGTCGGACCAGCAGCGTGCCGACAAGCTGCTCGGCCCCGGTACACCGGTGTCGGTGATCAACGGGCGGACGAACAAGGTCACCGCCCCGATTCAGGTAGGCGGTGACCCGAACCCCGGTCGGCAGGCGGGCGCAGATGTCGGGCCTTCAAACACAGTCGGGCGATGCCGCACGGCTACGACCCCCGCCGGGCGCACTCTGTCGCGGTCACGCCCAGCTTGGCCAGGAAGCTGCGGTAGTCGGTCTGCACCCATTCCTCGGCCAGCCGGCCCTCGTACTCGAACCTGAAGGTGCCGATCACTTCCCACTCGAGGTGCTGCCCGGCGGGCTCGACTGGGCCGACTGGCGAATAGGTAAAGACCCCGGTGAAGTCACCGGAGAACCTGGTGCGCGCTGCCAGGAAGTTGCCGTCCACGATGATCTGCTCACGGACGAGTCGCAGATCGCTGAAAGCGGCCCGCAGGGACGCGAAGTACGCGCGCAGCTCATCGAAGCTCAGGTCGCCGCCGGGTCCGTGGAAGACGTAGTCCTGCGTGAAGTAGGCGCGGAGCGCGGCGTCGTCCTCACGAGCGATCGCTTCGTTGCCGATGCGGATCAGATCGCGAGCCAGCGGACCGTCAGAGATGAAGCCTGGCATCGGGACTCCTAGTTGCTAGATTAGCAATAATGCTATGCAGGTAATATTGCTTGTCAAGTAGGATGGCCCCATGAACGCAGAGGTGGTTGACCGGCAAGAGCGACGAAAGAGGCGCACGCGGCAGGCGATCCAGAAGGCCGCCCTCGAACTCTTTGCCGAGCGCGGCTACCGCCAGACCACGATCAACGACATCGCGCAACGGGCCGAAGTAGCACCCAGAACTGTGACGGTGCACTTCCCCGCCAAGGAAGAGTTGCTCCTCGATGCCGAACCGTTCACGCTCGACAGCCTGAGCGAACGCCTGTCCGCGCGACGACCAAACGAATCCGCGCTTGAAGCACTGCGCGACTGGATGGCAACCACGATGGCAGACGTTGAAGCCAGCGCGTCCGAACTGGACGGACGCTTCTGGGAACGGCGCGCCCTGCGAGCGCACATCATCAGCAACGAACCCGAGCTCCGGGGACGCTCCCGCGCCAGCTACTACCCCTTCGAGCACGCCCTGGGCGAGGCCATCGGCGAGGACATAGGCCAGCCGGGGAACAACCTCATCCCGCGCCTAGCGGCGCTGTCGGCCGTCGCCGGCCTGCGCGAGCTCTACGAAAGCGATGAAGCCCAGGCCCTCACGGCTCCCCCGAGCGCCGCCGAACTACTCAAGCTCGTGGACACGGTGATCCGCTACGCCCAGGCCGGTCTCGAAAGAGGCCAGTGACCGGAAACGGGCAGCGTTTCGTGAAGCTCACCGGCGGCTGATCTTGATCCACAGGATGTCGCCGGCCGGATCGCTTATGCTCGCCTTGCAGTAGTGTCCGCTGAGCATGTCGCAGACGTAAGCGGGCCCGGCTATCAGCCCGGCGTCAGATGCCCTGGCGAGGTGCGTGCTGTAACCCAGGTACAAGGTCTTCGCGACCCGCAGCCCTTCGACGACAAGTCTGGGCAGGTGATTGGGCCAGAGCACCCGCCACAGGTCGATGTTCACCAGATCGGCGAACCGGTCGTCGGGGAATGGCAGCCGCAATCCGATCAGGCCGGGAGCCGTGTGCGCGTCTGGCGGCCGGTGGTCTATGAACTCAGTCATGCCATCATCCGGCAGGTGTCCGGCGAGGCCGATACCGATCGCCAGCCGGCCAGGCGATACCGCTGACGGCAGCGTAGCGAGTACCTGCTCGCCACGGCCAGCGCGGTCGGCGGCATGGAGCAGCCGAAGTCTGCTCAGGTAGGCGGGCAGCAGGTCACAGACGAACACCGGGCCCTCATTGATGAACTCGACTTCAAGGCTGGGGTGCTTGCCAATGAAGTATGTCACCATCTGCGCAGCCTGGGACCAGTTCTCGGCAGATAGCCGGAAATGCGGCAAATGATGGCATAGTGCCGCCGTATCGAACTGGAAATAGCCGGCCGCCCGACCCGCCGTGACATAGAGCCGGTAGGCGAAATCAATATCCTCATATCCCCAGCCGGTGAAGTTCTCGTCGAATCCGCCGCAGGCACGGAAGTCCGCTGCCGCCAACGACATATTGTGCGAGTGCCCGAAGATCCACGGCACATCGCTGGTCCCGAATGTCGCCGGGTCAAGGCCGTACATGAACCTGAGGTCCTTGACGGGTCCGCAGGCCACGTCCGCCAGCGGAGCAGGCTGGTCAGCCGCCAGCTGCCAGCTCCACTCGTTTCGAGCACCGAGCAGCACCTTGCCAGGGCATGACCGACCAAAACGGGCATGCACGTCGAGCAGGCCAGAATCGGCGTACGAATCAGCATCGAGTAACAGCAGTCTGTCAGCCTCGGCTACCGCAGCGCCTGAGTTCCTGGCGGCCGCCCGGCCTCGGTTAACGCTATGCTGGACTAAGCGAACAGGCAGCGAAGCCTTGTGCTTGCCGACAACCGCCGCAGTGTCATCGCCGGAGCCGTCATCAACGACGATGACCTCAAATCCCCCTGGGCTCAGAGTTTGAGTCTCCAGAGATCCGAGTGTCATGTCGAGACAACGTGACTGCCGGTAGACCGGGATGACGACGGACAGGCTCAGCATTGGCGACCTTCCGGGCAACGGCAGGGATCGGGCCTGGACACATCCACCACGGCAGCAGGCGGCCACGGCATGCCGGGAGCCGTCGGGCAATTTCATTATGAAGCATCGCCACCATTAAGTGCTATCGCGGCCGCCAGCGCCGCAGGTACTCACCCGGAAGTCCGCGCAGTTGTGGCAGCGGCGCGTCGGCCTCAAGGAGACGGAGGAATTCCGGCACCTGGCATACAGCTTCCGAACAGTCTCCTCGCGGCTGCTGGTGCCGAGCAACGCGGCAGCAGCGGTCAGCTCATCTTCATCCACTTCCACCGTGACGGTCGTGGTCATCAGAACCTCACGCTATCCCTGCACCTAGCTGTCAGGATACCTGCCGGTCACTATTGCCAGGCCATGCTGACGACCGCGTCCACCGGCCTGGCCATAAAACGCAGCCGACAGGACTGAGCTAGCAAGGCGTCTCAGTCGCCCTATCGTAACTAGCATTAATCGGGCAGTTTCAGGAAAGTTTGTCCAGCTGGGCGGCCAAGGACTGCCTGCCGGAGTTCCTGGCCAGATGCGCGATCTCGGCTGCGGACATCGGGCCGAGAGCTACCTGGCGGCAGAACCTGTCCAGTCGGCCGACAGTCTGATCGGCAGTGATCTTGGCGCGTGCACTGAGATAGACCTCGGCAAGGTCGAGCAAGCTGCGGTGGCGCAACGCCTCGTCGTCGCACCAGAGCCGGAAATACCAGTTGTCCATTCTGATGAAGGAGCCGATCCGGCGTGGCTCCAGATTGTCTCCGCCAGCGAAGGCGGCGGAGGGGAGGGTCGCGACCAGGGTGCCATCGCGCCATCCCACGTCGAACCGGCCGGTGAAGCGCCTCTCCACCCATCGTCGGGCGGCGTTCTCCTCGCCCTCGTCCCTGCCTGACTGGTACTCGTTCTCGATTAGCGTGGCGACTTCCACGGCTGCCGCGCACACCTGCGACCACTCAGGGTCTGCTTCCTGGGAAGCCTGCGTGTAGGCGAGGTATCGCACGGCGCCAGCCTGGTCGACTGCCCGGACCAGGTACGCCGGGAGGTAAACCCGCTCCGATGCCGCCAGGGTCGGCGAAACGACCTGCTCGGGAAGGTTGAACCGGTCTCGCTCAGCGGCGGGCAACTGTGCGAGTACCGCCAGTGTCTGCGGGACGAAGGGCACTTCCGGGATCCTGGTCACCGGCGTGAACACCTCCCACGCCGACTCGGCGAGGACCTCGGCCAGCCCCGCCGTCCCGAGGAAAGTCACTGACCGGTCGTCGTAATAGGGGCGGGTGAGCGGGTAGCACGCGAATCCGTCGAAATACAGGTGGCGCCGATCCTCCAGCGCCCTGGTATACCGCTTGCCCTCCCGCACCGACCGCAGCCCGAGGTCGGAGAGTACGAGCCGTCCCCACATGTCCCGGGACATGTGGCCGATCGACTCCAAGAACCGTGCCGCGTTGCCCGTCACGGCCACGTCCAGACCGTAGAACTCCGCTAGCTCCTGCTCGGTCCCTAGCCCGCCCCGGGCGATCGCCAGCTCCAGGTACCGGTCGATCAGGTCATACGGCTCGCTGTCGTAGATGGTGGCTTGTACCTCCACCCGCCACACTGGCAGCAGCAGCCGGCAGAGCCGGGTGGGGGTGAACCCATAGCCGAACGCGGCGTCCTCGATTGCCCGCTCCTCGGGATACTTGATCAGCTTGCTCACTGTGCCTGCCCTCCTGCCCGAAGCCGACTGCGGGCAGTATCGTGCGAGATGATCTCGCCGCTTCCCGCGGCGTAGTCCCGAAGCATCCTGGCGAGCCCGCGGAATCCCGGGTTTTGGGCCTCGGTCAGCGTCTCCAGGTCTCCGACCAGTACGAGTTGCATCCGTGCCCGTGTGATCGCCACATTGACGCGGCGAAGCTCGCTGAGAAATCCGACGCGGCGCTCCGGGTTGCTGCGGGTGAACCCGTAGAGGATCACGTCGCGTTCGCCGCCCTGGAACGAGTCGACCGTCCCGACGTTGAGCCGGACCTTGTCCGCGTCGCCTGCCCGGCCGGTGAGCAGCCGGCGGATCAGCTCCGCTTGGGCCAGGTAAGGGACGATGACGCCCCAGTCCTGACCAGCCTGGTCGTAGTGGACGGCCAGGTCAGCGAGCATCCGCGCCTCGCCCGGGTTGTCGTATCCGCGTTGTCCGAAGCGCTCCCGGTCCTGCCCCGACCAGTCACGGCGCGCAGGCCAGTCCAGCGCCGAGGTATCGATGATCGCGAGCGCGGACCCGAAGAGGTCCGGCCGATGTTCGCGCAATCCCGGCGGGGTGCGCAGCCGCCCCTCATAGAACTGCGTGGAGGCGAACTTCGCGATCACCTCGGGCATCCGGTGCTGCTCGGTGAGCCAGACCACGTTGGGGCTGGCTTGCGGGAGCGCGCCCACCACCAGCTCGAGCGCGCTCTTCTTCAGCGTGGCCTGCACGACCGGGTCACCGGCCAGCTTCGCCCATGCCTCGACGTCACTGTCCAGGAACGGCGGCAGCTGCATATGGTCTCCGACCAGGACCGCCTGCCGCGACCGCGCGAGGGGGATGAGCGCGTCCGCCACGCCTATCTGACCCGCCTCATCCACGATCGCCAGGTCGAAGTCCAGATCGGCTAGCTCAGGCCTGGACCCTGCCCCGGTGCACGTCGATGCCAGGACGTTGGCGTACCTGAGAAGCTCCGGGTACAGCTGGTCGCTCTCTGCGGAAGCCTCGCCGATCCACTGCGACAGCAAATCCCGGCGCGCGGCCAGGCAGGGAAGCCATGCGTTCAGCCACTTTTCCGCCGCAGCCAGTTCCTGGTCATCGGCGCCGGTCAGCGGGGTAGGAGTGAGGCCCATCGGCGTGACCGCGTCGAGAGCGGAGCGTGCTGCCTCAAGGGCTGCGGCGTGCCGCCGTCCGGCCAGCGCCGTGGCGGCATCGGCTGCTGTCTTCGCCGCGATGACGGCGGGAACGTCCTTCGTGATCTCGATCAGGCGCAGACGCGACGCCGCCAGGCTGGCGGCCGCATCGCTGACTGCCGAGGCGAGGTCAGATGCCCGCGCTTGTGCTGTCTGAGCTTTGCCAGCCCAGCGGCGCGAGAGCAGCCCGAAGATCCAGCCGATGATCACCCACCTGGAGCAGGCCGCCGCTTGCTCGCTCAGCTGGCTGAGGCGCACCAACCGCGCGGAGCAGCGGCTCGCCTCCAGTGTCCGCGCGGTGTGAACCTCCGTGAGCCAGTCAACCTCCTCGGCGGCGAGTCCCCCGGCGGCCCGCCGGGCCGAGTCGAGGCTGGACAGTGCCTGCGTCTCGCCGAGCCGGCCGGCCGTGAGCGCGGCATTGCGCTGCGCGAACTCGGCGGCCCAGCCTTGCGCATCGCCAAACCCGTCGTAGTCACCGAGTCGGCGTCGCGATTTGTTGAGTATCTGGGTACGCAGGTCAGCGGCCTGGCGCTGCAGAAGGTAGGGGATGCCCTCGGCGGTGACGCGGACCTCATTGCCCACCCTGACGGCCAGGAGTTCCTCGGGCAGGCGGCCCAGGACGTTATCGACGGCGCGGTTGTTTTGCGAGCAGACGATGACGCGGCCGCCGTGAGCCGCCGCAGCCCGGACGATCTCCGTGATCGTGGTGGTCTTCCCGGTACCGGGAGGGCCGATCACGGCGACGAGATCAGGCCCGGCGAGCACCTTGTCGAACGCCTCGCGCTGATGGGGATTAAGGCCGGACGCGGGACTCGGCGGCTCTTGCATGGCCCGCTGGCCGTTCCAGGGCGGATCTGCCTGGCCGTCGATGAGGGCGCGCAGGACACCGGGATTGCGGGCCCGTCCCGTGCGGAATTGGCTGAGGGCCTCGCGTTGCATGCGGAAGACCACGGTGCTCGATGTTGTCGTGATCTCGCCTTGCCCTCGCAGGTCATTCCAGTCGACGGGCTCGTCGAATCGGATTGTGATCGTCGTCCCGCTCACCCGGGTGACCTGGCCCCGGACCCGGACGGTGCCCGCCCCGGCGCCGGCTCGGCAGGCGACCTGGACGAAGGCGCCCTGTGCCGGAATGCGGGCGCCGGCCAGCGTGAACTCATAGGCCTGCGTCGCACCGGACCAGGAGCCGGCTGTTGGCCTCGCCTCGCTGTACGGGTAACTGTCGCCGGTCTCCGTGGCGAGAGTGATGCGCTCGGTCGCGTCGATTACCAGGCCGAGGGTGCGCAGAAAGGCATCCTGCTTCTCGGTCGGCCGGAAGGTCGCGGCCAGGCTGGCATTCAGCTGGTCCCACCCGGCGACGAGCGCGTCCCAGCCGGAAGTCGAGCCCGGCGGGATCGCCTGGGGTGAGTCGACCACGCGCCAGGCGCGCGGGCGAGCCAGCAGGTATCCCTGGGCGAGGCGCTGGTGGTCGCGCAGGCGCAGCGGCGCGACAGAGGCCATCGTGTAGGCATCGCCGAACTTGGTCGCGAAGAGACGGACCAGGTAGCGCCTGGTATGGAGCAGGACGCTCCAGTCGGATTTGCCAGGAAGCGGCTCGCTCAGGATTAACGGCACGC
This sequence comes from uncultured Actinomycetota bacterium, assembly GCA_963737865.1. GTDB lineage: Bacteria > Actinomycetota > Actinomycetes > Streptosporangiales > Streptosporangiaceae > Chersky-822. Next base: position 469,985 of record CAVTUG010000006.1, read on the forward strand.
CGCCTTCGGCGTTGAGTGCACCAAGGTCACGCGCGATGTCGTACGGGGACTGAGGGAAACCGGTCCTGGAGGCTAAGTCGAGAAGCCGGGACTGGAACTTCAGGCTGGGAACGAGCACGAGCGAGGACCGGAGTTGAACCGGCCAGATCGGCATGGACAAGATCCTTTCGGCGAGACGGCTCAGGCATCGGCCTTAACGCGCCAGCCTGGGTGCGTTAAGCGCCAGCCGCAGGTCGCGGGTGCTCGGACGGTCGTCCGGGCTGGAAACCAGGGCGGCACTGAGGATGTCCGTCACGGCACGGGGCAATGCCGGGTGCCGAGCGGGAGGTGAATTCGCGCTGGGTACGCGGCCGGTGATCAGGTGGTAGGTGATCGCGGCAAGCTGATACACGTCGGTCGCCGGGCTGGGTCGCGCAAGGCGAGAGCCGAAGGCCTGCTCCGGTGCCTGGTAACTCGCTGGCCCTTCCCCAGGCCGGAAGGCGACGACGGCAAGCCCAAGGTCACGGAGCGCGAAACGGCCGAGCTCATCGACGATGATCGACTCAAGAGCCAGGTTCCGGTGCGACGCGCCGAGGCGATGCAGGCGTTCCAGGGTGGTCACCAGCCCGCGCATCCCGGCGCTGAGGAGCGAGACCTGCCATGCGTCCAGGAAGCCTGGCCGGAACCGCACCAAGAGCGTCTCCGATGGCAGGGCGTCGGAGTCGGTTGGCCAGGACAGGGAGAGCGTGACCGCGTCCGGCCCGACGTGGTAGCAGGTGATGCGGGGAATGCCCGCTGATGGACGGTCCTGTGGTCCTTGCTGGGCATGGGCCAGCAAGTCGCGCTCCCTGGTCAGGTCACGGCCGCCTTGGCGAAGCCAGGCGTAGAGTTGCCCTGGTGCTGCCAGGGGCTGCGTCTGCCGGGCGACGGCCCGTCGCCAGACTTGACCGCCAGGATCGCGCTGCTCACGAAGCAGTCCGGCCTTGTCGTCCTGCAGCAGGTAGCACCGGTCGCCGATACTGACTTCCTCACCAGCCAGCCACCGTGCGCCCAGCGGCGCACCAACTGAAGGCGTAGCAGCAGCACTCGTCACTAAGACTGCGGCTAGCCTTTGCACCTGCCTCAGTGATGGGCTGGTCCCGGCCAGCGGCACGCCGGACAGATCCTGGCTGAGCCTTTCCCTCGTGACGATCGCGCCTGCCGGGGCGTAACCGTGGGCAAGCTCGGCTAGCCGGTTGAAGAGGTCGTCGGCTGCCTCGGGGGTCTGGTCCCTGGTCACCCGCGTCAGGTGACTGACGGCGTGGGTGCGGTCCGTGGTGTCGGCCCCCTCCAGGCGCAGGTTCCGCACGGTGAGGTTAGACAACAGCCGCCAGGTCAGCTCCCTCATGTCGATCCCGCCAGAGTTGGCTCCAGGTTCGGCCGCGGCTTCCCGCACAAGCTTGTCAATTTGGATGAGCCGACCACGGATCTTCGCGTTTACAGGCCCGTTCCGTGCTACCTCGGCCCGGAACGCCGGTTCGCTGCCCTGGGCCCGCGCTATCACCGAGAGATCCCCGAGTTCCATGGCCGCCGGCTTCCGGCTTCCCGTCCCAAGCACCAGGCGCCAACGGCCGTCCCTCACCTCGTCCCAGCGGCCCGTGACGATGTTCAGGTAGGCCGCGAGCAAGCTCACCGAATCCTTATCGCTTGCTACGAGCCTCGGTGCGCGCCGGACGCCAATCGAGACCCGGCGTTCCCCAGCATCAGGTGTGCGGCCGATAACCATCAAGTCGTCTACCGGGCTGTACGCACTGGCCTGGAATCGCACTTCTACTGCGGTCGCGTTATCGCCAAGCTCGGGCAATGGCGCGCTAGTCAGTAAGGCCGCGATGAGCGTCGCTCCGTACCGGTGCTCAAGGACGACGCCGCCACCACCGGTTGAGTACCGGGTCGCTCGCTCTCGCGCATGACCATCCGCACCCATGAGCCCACAGAGTAGGGCGTCAGGACTTCCATAGTGACGAAAAGTCCAGAATCATGACGCCTACGGGTCCACCGCGCGCGACCACTACGCCGCCATGGACAGGCGCTTAGGCGGTCTCGGCTACCAGTGACCCTATCCGCGAGGCTGGAACGCGATCGCTGAGATGCTGGCCGCCGATGAGGCACTTTACGTCGCTGACGCCCACTACAAGCCTGGCGTTAACCCCAACCGCAATGGCTGGTACTTCTGGAACGCCGATGACGGCTCCGGGAGGCTCCTGCAGAGCATCCGGGAAATCTCATGACCAGCCAGGCAGAGCGGCAGTTGATGCCTCGGACGGCTTCACGACGCTGTGGGAGCACCGACGGCTAGAGATGGGTGTCGAGGCCCACGTGTTGCTGCCGTGGTACCGGCATCTATTCACCGAAGAGCAGCTCGCGACTGCAGACAGACGACTCCGAGAGCAGCGCTTCGACCTCGACGCATTCCTCGCCCAGGCCGAGCGGACTTGGCCAGCATGGGCGAGACGGAAACATGAAGGGCGTCGTGACCGGAGTCTCGACGCCCCTGCGGCGACCTGCGCACCCTCGTCCGGCTCACGTCAGCCCTACTCAGGCACGCCAGGCTTCGCTGCTTGCGGCCAAGGCTTCTGGACTGATTCCGCTCCGACTGCATCTGCCCGGCATTTTCGAGCTCGACGCTAACGCTGTCCACTTATTGCACATCGATTCCGCGCGGCATCCGACCCATGCACCGAACCTCGCTGCGTCCGCGTCGGGATGCGGAGCCTGGCCTCGCAGTCCCCTGCCGGGACTCTGCGGGCCGAGCTGTGCCACGGATCGCTCGGGCGATGGAACGGCTGGCCCATGCAACGTTCTCTTATTGCAGGTTATACGTTAACCTGTAGCAAGGAGGAATCATGGCTAGGATCGTGCGTCAGCACTGGATCACTGAAGCGGTGCCCGGAGTGGCCCGCAGGGACAGGCGATCCTGCGACTACGAAGCATACGTTCCGGACTCTCTCGCTGGCCGCACGCTGCTCTTCGAAGGCATGACAACCGCTGATATAGCTGACGCCGAGCGCGCGATCGCCGTCTTCGATGCTCAGGCTTCCACTCTCGTGGACACTGAGGCGCTAGCCCGGATCTTGCTCCGCGCGGAATCCGTTGCCTCATCGCGGATCGAAGGACTGGAAGTCGGCGCCCGACGGCTGCTCAGAGCTGAAGCGGCTCTAGATCTTGGCGAGGAGCCCTCCGACATCTCGGCAGCCGAAGTCCTGGGAAATATCGACGCGATGACATCAGCCGTCCAGCAGATCGGGGTTGGGGATAGCGTCACAGTCGAGACATTGCTCGCCTTCCACCGGCGATTGCTGCAAGATACCCGTCTGGAGGCATACGGCGGGCGTATCCGGTCGGAGCAGAACTGGATCGGCGGCAGCGATTACAACCCCTGCTCGGCGACGTTCGTCCCTCCGCCTCCGGAATATATCCGTGACCTGCTTGATGACCTGTGCAGCTTCTGCAACGACGACTCGATCCCGCCAGTAGCGCAGGCAGCAATAGCCCACTCGCAATTTGAAACCATCCACCCATTTGCCGATGGTAATGGCCGGACCGGCCGCGCGCTGATTCATTTCGTCTTGCGGAGGAGAGGCCTGACGACACGGGTCTTGCTGCCAGTCTCTCTCGTGCTTGCGACGTGGGCTAAAGACTACGTCGACGGGCTCCAGGCGACCAGGTACCGAGGTCCGGCTTCCTCAGCTGCAGCTCGTGACGGGATCAACCTCTGGGTGGCGAGGTTCGCCGCAGCGTGCCTGCGCGCAGTGTCGGACGCCGCGAGCTTCGAAGCGCGAACACGGACACTGCAGGCTACGTGGCGGGCGACCCTTAATCCGATCCGGGCCAATTCAGCGACCGACCTCCTGCTCGGCGTCCTGCCAGGTGCGCCCATAGTCACCGTCAACTCAGCGGCCGCCCTTATCGGCCGGACATTCTCCGCTACAAACGACGCGATCAGGCGGCTCGAAGGGACCGGGATACTGCGGCCGGTCAACGTCGGCCGCCGGAACCGCGCGTTCGAGGCACCCGACGTAATTGAGGCATTCACCGCCCTTGAACGACAACTAGCTAGCCCGAGCGGAAACACCCGAACTAGCGAACCCTCACGGCCAGTGCCCTACCGGCCAACCTCCCAGACATAAATCGGAACCGCGCGACAACTGCCGCATTTAAGACATCAAAGCCCATGCCCATGCCACCCGCAGGCGCGCGCGATGGCCGATCAATAAAATACCTCCCGCCGCCGGACAACTCTGGTCCGCCGGGCCGCTGACCTGCGGCATCTTACTTCATACGCGCAATCGGCGTCCATTCGGGGCATCATCATCTCAACGGAGCTGAGTCCCTCTCCGAGGCGCGCGTGAGGCCAATGAGACCGTCTTTCGCCGTTCTTATAGTCAAGCGGCTGCCAGGCGTGGCCGTCAAGGAAGGTTCGCCTAGATCCGGGGAAGGCGGCCGCTCGGCGGCCTAGGCAGGCGCCCGACCGCCTTCGGGAAAGTCCGCCCCGCTGCCTCCGCCGCCGGACAGCACGGTCGTGATCGGCGGACTACCATTATTGCTGTTAAGGCAATACCGATCAGCACCGTTGCGCGGGCCGGGCCCTCGTACCTAGCTCAACGGCAGAGGGCAAGATCTTTCCGATCAAAGAAACCGCCGAGAAACACCCTTCCGCTACGAAACGCGTAACGGGTGAGCGATGCCGGCTAAGGCATGACCTGGCAGAGGTCGATGAGCGTCTCCTCGGGCGGCGTCGCGAAGCCGCCCTCGATACCCTGCTGCCTCCGAGGCCTGGCGATGCCGTGACGGAACTGCTCCCAGCTCTCCTTCGACTCGTGGACGGCGATGATCGTCCATCCGCCAGGTGAGGATCCCGCAGCGTGGAAGATCTGACCGTCGGGCAGCTGCCCTTCGCCCGGGTGCACCGCTGCCATCGATGCCTCGTACTGCTCCCTGGTGCCACCCGGATAGAAGTGCACAATCCCGTACGCCATGATTGTCCCTCTCAAGCTCTGTTTATTTTCTTATATTCCTGGTCGAGGTTTGAGCCTTCGAGTACGACGAACCCAGCTCGCCGTAGCTTCGACTGGACGAGTGGTCCAACTCGTTCGCGGCGAAGATAATGGCTAGCATCATAACTCTGATGGAAATACTAAACAATACCGAGAAGGGCTGATTTACGACGGCGGTCAGTACCAAGAAACGTATGAGATCGACGACCACTGAGCATACGCAGTTGAGCCGAGCACTCACAGTGCGCTGCTGGCGGCCTGAGCTGGGCCAAGCTAGTACACAGTTCAGCTCGTGCCGGTGACCTGGCAACTCCACGGACACCCGGCTAGTGCGCACTTCCGATGATCGTGCCCACTAGGTGGATCCGCCCGATTCCGGGTCGGTAGCCGAGGCGGGCGTTCAGGCGCTTGATCGGTGCGTTCCGCTCCTCGTTGCTGGTGTGGAGTTCGGTGTAGCCGTTGGCGAGCGCCCAGTTGATTTCTGTCGCCTTCAGGGCACGCGCGATGCCGCGTCCGCGCCAGGCTCTCTTGACGGCGGTTATGGAGTGGCCTGCGGCCGTCGGCGCGGTCAGTGACAGTTTCGCGAAGCCGACGACCTCCTCGTCGGCGAGCGCGATGAACGTCGCCTCGGGAGAGTCGGTGGGCCGCTGCATGTTATGCGCCATCCAGTCCTCGAACGGTTCGAGGGCGACGTCCTCGAAGCCGGGGATGTCAGGATGGGCTTCGAGGTCGACCTCGTACATCCCGTGTGCCAGCTCCGGCCGTTGCGCCCAGGTGACGATCTCGATCCCGGCCGGTGGCTGGCCCTGCGGCGGTGAGATGCCGGCGAGGCTGAGCACGAGGCCCACTTGGCGCCGTTCCTCGGTGAAGCCGCGCCGCTGGGCAAAGGACAGGCTCTCCGGATCGTTGCCGGAGACCGATACCTCCATCTCGCGTGCCCCTCGGTCGCTGGCCCACCTGGAGATGGCCTCATACAGTGCCGTGCCAGCGCCGCGTCGGCGTTGCCCGGCGCGCACGGTGATGAGCGTAACGACACGGTGCGCGCGATAGGCGAAGATAGCCCCGACCCCGGACCCCAGGATGACCGCATCCTCGCGGACGAGGTAGTCGATGTAATCCTGGGCGCTGTCCCTGAAGGAGTGCACCGCGTCGATCGTCACGGCGTCGTGCGGCCACACAGTGTTGTAGACCTCCAGCGAGGTCAGCTCGTCCGGCTCGTCCACGCAGGCTGTTACCTCAAGCACCGTGCAACACTACGTCGGCCCTCAGACGTCAGCGACTTGATTTCGCCGCAGCGGCATCGCCGGTGTGGCGCCCGACGATGTCTTCACCGTCCGCACATGCGGAACCCGGCAACTTCTCCGCGTATTTGCCGTAGCAGACACCGTCTCCCCGCGCCGCCGCTAGCCACACACGACGCTGACCTGCAAGACAGCAAATCCAAGCACCAGCGGGAAGGTCCAGTGCACCGCTCCCCCAAATGCTGGCGTCAACGGCGCTGAAGAGGACGCCCCGGTCAACCACAGCGCTCAGGTTCTTGCGGACCGGGCAGGAGTGTCGCCGCAGGCGCGGGTAGTCCGCCTCCGCCGCATTGAGCAAACCGCAGACTCCGAACCTGGCGGGCGTGAGTGGAAGCATCGCTGGACAGTGCGGATGCACAAGGTTAACCAGTGGTACCCATCATTGGGCAGGCACAAGGTGATCTACCACGGCCCTTGCATAAAAGGGCCAGAAGGCAAGCCCATGCTCGAAGGCGAGACTGTCCGGGGCCTCGTGCGCTGATCACAGCGGCGCGGCCCATCACGGTTCCTGCGTGCGGACTACTTGCTGACCGGACCGCAAGATCGCCTAGCAACTTCTCTATTTTCTCTCTTTACTTCTCTATCTCCTCTCGCTGCGCTAATCTCTTCGACGAGAGGAGGCCGTATGACTGAGGCAGTTGAGGTGGACGAGCGGACCTACCGGTCACTTGAGTTCGCGGCCCGCGTGAGCGGCTGCACCGCCGGCGAGGTAGTTGCGCGGCTCGTGGCCGCAGCGAGCATGCCGTCCTCTAAGGAGGAACCAGAGGATGGGGAGGGGGCAAGCAGCGTAGCCGTGTACGCCGACTACGAAGGGCACCGCACCCATGGCCGGCACGACCCGAAGACCACACGGATCGATATCACGTCAGGACCGCTGACCGGGTGCAGCTTCAAGACGCCTACCGGCGCAGCCCGCGCCGTAGTGGCCCACTACAAGCCTGGCGTTAACCCCAACCGCAATGGCTGGTACTTCTGGAGCCTCGACGACGGCTCCGGGAGGCTCCTGCAGAGCATCCGGGAAATCTCATGACCAGCCAGGCAGAGCGGCAGTTCCACAAAGACATGGTGCTCGGCGCGCCGGTCAGGCAGGTGGCCACCGGCCGTACGGCCTGCCGATCTCCCATTCATGACCGAACGGATCGGCTATCCGGCCGACTCGCCATCCATGCTCGTCCGTCACCTGCGACATCGCCCGCGCGCCGGCCTGCACCGCCCGCGCGACCAGCGCATCAGGATCATCGACCACCAGCAAGGTCCGGCCGGTCGCACCGCCGATCGCCAGCGGGCTGAACCGCGGCCCGGCAGCTCCGCCCAGGGAAACCCAGAACGCAGCCTCCCCGACGGCCAGCTGAGCGACGATCTCATCTCCCTCACCGACGCGATGAACGACCCTGGCGCCGAACGCAGCCTCATAAAACGCGACCGCCGCCGCCGCGCGCTCGACCCACAATTGCGGCTGAATGCCCGTCACAGAAGATCAGGCTACCGGCCAGCGCAGCGACTACGGCCATCCACTGCGGCCACCGACACGACCAGCAACCCCGCAGCAGCGACAACTACAGTCTGCGACCTACCTGACAACCAATAGCACGCGCATGCGGCTCGGTCTGGCGCGATGAGCCGCAGGAGTGCAAGCGCTCGGTCGCGATGCGTAAGAGGCTTTCTGGGTATCAGAGACCGCATACACCGATTTCCCCGGTGATAGTTGCTCCTCCCAGCTCGCTGCTTCGGCCTGGGACAGCGTCGTGTGTTCTGACTTACGCGCGGTCAATGCCTCGGCGGCATTTCACGCGCAGGAGAGTGGCGGGCTCGAATCCGGCGGCGCCCGCCAGCAGGCAGCCCGGGAGTTCGGCGGTCATCGGGCACCCGCGGGTCAGACGGCGGCGGGCGTTTTCGGGTCCGGGTTCAGATGCGTGGTCAGGGCAACGCTGGCGGGCAGGGTTGCGGGCATGGTGAGGCCGGGTATCCCTGACGCGGCGAGCGCCGCCGGGGCGACGGTGTCGCGGGTCCGGGCGGCTCGGGGCCCGGGATCGGGTACTGGCCGGCGCGGCGTGGTCGAAGTAGCGCAGCAGTTCCACGGGGATGGGCATGACGATAGTGCGGTTCTTCTCGGCGGCCACCTCGGCGAGGGTCTGCAGCAGCCGGAGCTGCAAGGCGGCCGGGTCGGCGGCCATGACGGAGGCGGCCTGCGCGAGTTTCCTGGACGCCTGGTACTCGCCGTCGGCTGTGATGATCCGGGCGCGGCGCTCGCGCTCGGCTTCGGCTTGCCGCGACATCGAGCGTTTCATCGACTCGGGCAGGGACACGTCCTTGACCTCGATCCGCTCCACCCGGATTCCCCAGGGCTGCTCGGTGGGGGCGTCGATGACGTCCTTGATCCGGGCGCTGATCGTCGCGCGCTCGGACAGCAGCTGGTCCATGCTGCTCTGGCCGATCACTGACCGAAGCGAGGTCTGGGCGACCTGGGACACGGCGTAGGGGTAGTTCTGCACGTTGATGATGGCCTTGAGGGGGTCGATGACCTTGTAGTAGATGACCGCGTCCACCCGCAGGGTCACGTTGTCGCAGGTGATGGCGTCCTGGCCGGGCACGGATTCCACGGTGATCTGCATGTTGACCTTGCGGAGCCGGTCAGTGACCGGGTTGATCCAGGTCAGTCCCGGCTCGCGGGTGCCAGGCAGCGCCCGGCCGAAGCGGAAGACGATGCCTTTCTCATACTGGGAAATGATTTTGAAGCCGAACATCGCGGCCGTCCCATCCCCGGGCGGGCGCTGGGCTCGCCGGGACCGGGGGCGCCGCCGGCGTGACTGCCCGCGTTCGAATTTCCCTCGGTATCAGCTTTATTGTCGCACGCGAGGAAACCAGCTAAGAACACCGGTGCCGATCCGATTCGGCGTTATGCGGGTGATCGCTGCCTGATTGAGCGGCTGGGGGCGGTGCCGTTCGAACCAACGTAGGCTGAGCCGACGGTTTTACAGCCATCTCCCGAACACGCCCTGACCTGGGCCACTTCCCAAAGCTTCCCTGTTTCTCCGGCTATTCTCCGGAACTCGCCGACCAGTAGACCCGGCGACTGTGTCAATGACGCAGCGACGGCGTAGCACGCATCGGCAAACCCCCCGCGCTACCACCTCGACCGGGTTTTCAGCTGCTGCTCCACCAGGTGCTCCCGGGACCGTTATAGCTCTTTCCCTGACTCCAGGTCAGGTAGATCGTGCCGGATCCGTCGATGGTCATGCCGAAGTAGTCGCCGTAGGGGAAAACGAACCCTGCCGGGCGGTGCCTGACCCGCGTCCGGGAGACCTGCTCAGCGTTGCTCCACACGGCACCAGCGTCGAGGGTCCGGCTAGTCCAGACGTTCCAGTCGGCTGGACCGTCGCGGTCATCTTCCCAGGCCAGTTCGAAGACTCCTGGCCGCAGGCCCGCCAGCACCTTGGGAAAGTTCGCCCCGACGTCCGTGCCACCTCCGGCGATGAGACGCGGCCGGGTCCATCGCCGCCCGTCGGCCGATTTCCGCACGAACAGGCGGAGCGGCGCCCCGCCTTGCTGTTAGCACAGTAGGCGGCGAGCACGGTGCCTGCCCGGCCGACGGCTAGTGACATCTGCGAGCCGTAGAAGTCATTCGGGCAGCCGGAGGTCCGGCAGCGCGGCTGTTGCTGGCTGACCCCGATGACGCTCGTCCGCCACCTGCGGCCGCCGTCGGCTGAAGAGATGACGGCCAGGTCCACGTTGCCCTTGGCATCCTGATGCTCGGCGCTCTCGGCGAAATAGGCCGCGCCGCCCCGCGTAACCGCGCCGCCCTCGGCGAACCAGTACCGGTGATCAGAGTTCGTCCTGACCGGCGCTGACCACGTCCGGCCGTAGTCGTGCGACGTCGCGATATAGGAGTCGCTGGCATTGAACGCGACGTAGACATCACGGCCGGACCGGGAACAAGGCGAGCCATGGCTTGTCGGTGAAGGACAGCCCGGCCGCCCGGCGGAAGTCGACGGCGTCGTGCCAGGTCCTGCCGTGGTCGGACGAGCGCATGAAGGTCACGTCCCAGTCATTCATCCAGGCGGCGAAGATCACGCCAGTGCTGCTCACCTGGAGTACCGGGTCGTTCTGCTCCTTAGCCAGGACGCAGCGGCGGTGCGGCGGGCAGTAACGCCTCGGCAGCGGCCTCGCCGCGCGCCAGGTGCGGCCGTGATCGGCCGAGGCCCGGAACACGATGCAGTGGCTCATGCCGCGAGCGCACTGCGACGGATGACTGTACCGGGTGGTCATCTGGTACACCCAGGCCGAAGCCTTGCTGGCAGCGACGTTGGGTTCCCAGTCATTGGCTGTCGACCAGCGCCGCGGTGCGGTCCAGCTCTGATCCCGTGGACCGGTCTGGTCCCGGTGAAGGATCAGCCCGGGCGCCCGCCCGGAAGTGGCGTCCGCCGTAGCCGCTACACCTGGCATTAGCGCCACCATCCCGCCGATCAGGGCGGCCAGCATGACAGTTTTGAATGTAGACACATGTGCTCCGCTCACAGCTCCCTGCTGCAATTCGGAAGTCTCTCACGATCCCGGCGTAACTGTCACGAAGCGCAGCGCTGCGTAGCGGTAGGCCGCTGAATTTCCCGAAGTCGGATCTACCCGGATATGGCCTGATCAGGTCGTTGTCAGTAGAGTCTGGGCTGCGCACCCGGTATTGGAGGCACATGCAGATGCGCTTATAGTCCTGGCATTTGGAGAAGATTGGTGAATTCATGAATCGTCATCGATGGGCAGGCCCGCAGGTAATCGCGGCAGGTACGGTAATCGCGGTGCTGACGATGCTCGGCTCTGCGCCCGTGTCGGCGGCGTCCGCGGGCCGTCATCCCGGACCGGCCGGGTTGCTGCCCGCTGTCCGCGGGATACACAGCGGGCCTAACCGGCCCGCTGACTGGGGCGGACGGCGGCGAGTCCGAGGAAGTCATGGATTCCGCCGAGCAGTTCGCGGCGATCAGGACCGCTCCGGCGCTGTCGGTCAGCGCCGAGGCCTTCACCGCCGCGGCGGCGCAGGCCAAGACGCTCCCGCAGGTCGGCGGCCGCTGGCGGGAGGTCACCGACCAGCCCTACAATTCCGACGCGGTCGGCTACCGGGACCCGACGTGGTCTAACTCCAGCGGCGGGGCCGGACTGGTGTCTGGCCGGATGACGGCCCTGGCGGCGGATGGCCAGACGATCTTCGCGGGCGCGGCGGCGGGCGGTGTCTGGCGGTCGTTTGACGGCGGCCAGAACTGGACCCCTGTGTTCGACCAGCAGGACAACCTCTCCGTGGGCGCCCTGGCGTTCAACCCAGCCGACCACTCGATCTGGGTCGGTACCGGCGAGCCGAACACCAGCGCGGACTCCTACTCGGGCGACGGCATCTACCGATCAGGCAACGACGGCCGCACCTGGCAGGCTGGTCGGCGGCGCCCTGCCGAACGACCTGGTGTATACGCTCTCCTTCGACGGAGCCGGGCATGTGTACGCGGCCACCAGCCAGGGCCTGCTGAGGCGCTCAGCGTTCAATCTGCACTCGCCGTGGACGACCGTGCTCAAGCCAGATCCCAATCCCGACAACTCGCCCTACCGGACCTCCTTCATCACCGACGTCAAGGCGCAGCCCGGCACTGGCGGCCGCGTCGTCATCGCGCCGCTCGGCTGGCGCGGCGGCACCTTGCCCGCCGACACTTCCTTTAACGGCTTCTACGAGTCGACCGACGGCGGCCATCACTTCAGCGAGGTCACCCCGACCGGCGACCTGGCCGGTGCCACCGACCTCGGCCGCACCACCTTCGCCTACTCCTCGGACGGCCATGTCCTGTACGCGCTGATCGAGTCCTCGGCCACCACAGCGCTGAAGGGCGTGTACGAGTCGGCGAGCGGGAACCTCGCCGGGCCGTGGACGCTGATCGCTGACAGCACGAAGCTGGCCAACTCCAACTCAGCGCTGGCGCTCTCGGGGGGCACGCCGGGACAGCAGGCGTGGTACAACCAGGCGCTCATCGTCGACCCGAAGGACGACGCGCACGTCTTCGTCGACCTTGAGGAGGTCTTCGAGACCGACAACGCCGGCTCCACCTGGACCACCACCGGGCCGTACTGGAACTTCCCGTACCCGTGCTGGAGCGTCGTCCCGGCCGATAATACCTGCCCGCATACGGTGCACGCCGACCAGCACGCGCTGGCGATCAGCGGCAGGACGCTGTACACCGCCGACGACGGCGGCGTCTACTCGCATCCGCTCAAGGAAGTCGGAGTGGTGGAGTGGCACGACCTGAACGCCACCCTGCACACGCTTGAGTACTACTACGCCGGCATCGGCGAAGCCCCGAACGGCCGCGGCGACTACATCTGGGGCGGCATGCAAGACAATGGCGTCGGGCTGCTGCGGCCAGGAGCACAGCACATGGTCTCCCCGTTCGGCGGCGATGGCGGCGACGTCATCGTCGACCCGGCCAACGGCAACCGGGCCGTGAACGAGTACGTCGACATGTCGATGGCCTCCACGGTCAACGGCGGCCGGTCGGACGGCAGCACCGAGGTGTACAACACGATCTCGCCGTCCTGCGACAACCCGATCTACACCTCGAACCCGTGCGACCCGAACGCTCGTTTCATCGCCCCGTACAGCGCCGACATTCACAACATCAACCACTGGGTCGCCGGCGGCGAGTTCGTCTGGGACAACCAGGGCAAGGGCTGGGGCACCAACTGCTCCGCGACGGCCTGCGACTGGACCGCGGTCCACGACACCGGCGCCGGCAGCTCGATCAACGCCATCGCCGACAGCGGAGCCGTCACTTACGCGGGCTGGTGCGGAAACGGCTGCAATCCGGCCTGCTCGGCGCCGTTCACCTCGGGCATCGACACCAACTTCGGCGGCACCTGGCACACCGTTAACTCTCCGGTACTGCCCAACCGCATCCCCACCTCATTCGTCATCGACCCCGCCAGCGCCGCCCACGTCACAGTCACCTACGGGGCGTTCTCCCGCAAGTGGATCCCCGGCGCCGGCGTAGGTCACGTGTTCCAGTCCTTCAACGGCGGCGCCACCTGGACCGACGTGAGCGGCGACCTGCCCGACGTGCCGGTCGAGAGCTCCGTCGTCTGGCGCCACAAGCTGGTCGTCGGAACGGACATCGGCGTCTTCGCCACCTCCGCCTCGTCACCCGGCCACTGGGACCAGCTCGGGTCCAGCCTCCCGGCAGCCCCCGCCGTCGACCTCAAGGTGTCCCCCGATGAGGGCTACCTGCTCGTAGCCACACACGGCCGCGGCCTATGGCGGATCGGCTGAATTTAACCAGCGGCCGGTTCCGACCGGCCTGCGGATAGCAGGAATAAGGCCGGCGCAATGCTTTCCAATTCAATATTAAGAAAGCATTGCGCCGGCTTCTTCCTTGGCACGAATAGCGGATCGGCGTAGCCCAGACATAAATACGGCTGAAGCCAAGGCACCTAAAGCGGATCGGCGCCCGGCATTCGTAATTCTGGCGTAACTCATACAAATCCAAAGCCAGCAGACCGCCGCTAAGCCATAGTTCCCGCAGGTTCGTAAGCTGGTCGATCTGCGGCGGCGGCGTGGTCAGTCCTCTACCGCTCAACCGAAGTTTGCCGGTCCGCCGCGCCCCCGTACCCGGCGGTCCGGAACAAGCTCACCCGCTAACACCTGGAGGGAGGCTGGCGGGATGCGGACGAGGATGAGCGTGACGTCGTCTTCGGGGTGGGGTGCGAGCGAGCGGATGAGATCGTCGCAGGTGGCCCGCAGCGAGCCGGTCCGCCGCGCCAGTTCCGTCCTCAGGGCGGTGATTCCGTGGTCGAAGGAACGGGTGCGGGTCTCGACGAGACCGTCGGTGTACATGGCGATGACCGCGCCAGGCGGGAATCCGAAGGTGGCCTGGCCGTAGCTGGCCGGTCCGATGCCGAGGGACTGCCCGCCAGCTAGGTTCAGGGTCTGGGTGCTGCCGTCCGGGAGGGCGAGCACAGGCGGCAGGTGACCGGCCGCAGAGAAAGTGCAGGACTGGCGCAGAGGATCGATGACTGCGTAAGCGCAGGTGGCCAGCGGCATGCCAGGCAGTGTCGCGATCAGGCCGTCCAGGTGGCCCAGCAGTTCCGCTGGTGGCAGGTCCTGCTGGGCTAGGACGTGGGCGGCTGCGCGGAGCTGGGCCATGACCGCTGCGGCCTCGGGTCCGTGGCCCATGACGTCGCCGACGACGATCCCAGTCCTGGTAGCGGGCAGCGTGATGATGTCGTACCAGTCGCCACCGACGAGATGCCCGCGGGCGGGCAGGCACCGTCCGGCCACGTCGAGATGTTCTGGCCGCACGGGCTCGGTGCCGAGCAGTCCCCGCTGCAGGGCGGCCGTAATGGACTGATGCCATGCCAGGGTCACAGCTTTGGTGATGCTCGCCCCGGTGATGGCCGCCAGGTGCGCGATGGCGGCAATGTCGTCGTCGCCGAACGCGGTCCGGCCGGGTGAGCGGGCAAGCGCGATGAGCCCGGCGGTGCTGCTGCCAGCGGTCATCGGCACCGCCAGGAAGGAGCAATACGGGGAGGAAGCCGCCTTGCTGCCGGGGCCGACCTGCACCGGCGGGCGGCTATCGGATCGGGCGAACAGCACGGGCTTGCCCTCGTGTGCGCACTGTGCGTAAGGCGAGCCTGCGGCTAGCACCAGGGCCTGGCCGGGCGGGAACCCCGTGAGACCGTGATCGTTGCTGGCGGACCGTGAGGCGACCCGGCGGACTGTCAGCCCTGGACCGTCCTGGCCACCAGCGTTTCCGCTCGCCAGGTCGCCGTCGCGGAGCAGGTGCTCCGCGACGTACACGACCGCGGCGTCGGCGAAGGCAGGTACGAGGGAATCCAGCGCCATCCGGGCGATCTCCGCCAGGTCCTCCCCGGTGCCCAGCCGCAGACCTTCGGCCGCCAGCACGCTGAATCGCGAGTTGCCACAGGGTATCGGCGGATGGTCTGGATCTCCTGTCACCTGTACCTCGGCTTCGCGTGTGCCGGACGGATGCGGGCCTGCGTGCTTTCACCGCAGAACGGCGCTGCACAATGTAACGGCATATTTCCGTTCAGGTCCATGCAAGACTACCGACGTAATGGCGCGCAAATCCGCGGCAGCCACAAAGCGGGGCGCCCGGCGAGCGGGACAGGAGGTCATCGTGGCCGACATGGCGAACTGGGTTCCGCCGGGGATCGATACGACGAAGGCGAGTATCGCCCGGGTTTACGACTGGTGGCTGGGCGGGAAGCACAACTTCCAGGTCGACCAGGACGCGGCCCGCGCGATGGTCGCCGTCGAACCTAGGACGCGCACCATCGCACGTGCGTACCGGAGTTTCCTCATCCGCGCCGTGCGATACCTGGCCGGGCCGGCTGGCATCCGCCAGTTCCTCGACATAGGCTCGGGCATCCCCACCGCGCAGAATGTCCACCAGGTCGCCCAGCAGACAGCGCCCGGTGCCCGGGTCGTGTACGTGGACAACGACGATGTCGCCGTCGCCCACAGCAAGCTGCTGCTCGAAGGCAACCCGGACGCGACCATGATCCACGCCGATCTCCGCGAGCCGCAGGCCATCCTGGACCACCCGGAAACCTGCCGCCTCCTCGACTTCACCCAGCCCGTCGCGCTGCTGCTAGCAGCAGTCCTGCATTTCGTCCCCGACAGTGACCGGCCCGGACAGATTCTGGCGGCACTGACCAGCCCGCTCGCCCCGGGGAGCTACCTCGCCATCAGCCACGCTTGCCGCGACTCCGACCCCGGCGTGGCTGCCGAATACGAGACCGCCTACAACAGCAGGGTCGCGGCCAGCAGCGCCTTCCGCACCCGCGAGCAGATCACTCGCTTCTTCGACGGCTTCACCCTCCTCGATCCAGGTCTCGTCTGGCTCCCTGAATGGAGGCCCGACTCTCCCGATGACGTCCCCGAAGACCCTGCCTCGCTCTGGGCAGTAGCCGGAGTCGGCAAGCGCGCAAGCGAAGGCTGACTTGCTCGAGGAGGATCGCTCTCCCCGTGAGGCCGACCATCAACTCAGATACGCCCCATCGCAGAACCGCCCTCAGACGAGCATCGTCGTTTCTCCGGATGCCGCCAGCGGTCTTGCGCACCGCTCCGCTTAGTCCTGCCGCGGCTGGCCTCAGGTTCGGGCGTGCGGAGTTGATTCCAGGCATCAGGATCAAGTGCCATCCCGGAGACCGGCCCCGCCCGTAATGTGGTGCAAAGTGACGTCGCTGTCGCGGCGGTGAAGATATGAGCGGTTAGGAGCGGCGGTGCAGGCTCTGGTGGCCGAAGACCCTCGTCACCTGGGTCCCTACCGGCTGCACGCCCGGCTCGGGCGCGGTGGCATGGGCCAGGTGTTCCTTGGCTTCTCACCGGCGGGCCGCTCGGTTGCCGTGAAGGTCCTCCATCCGGCGCTCGCCCGTGATGAGGCGTTCCTCACCCGCTTCGGCCTGGAGGTTGCCGCTGCTCGCGCGGTCAGCGCCGTGTACACGGCACCGGTCGTGGCCGCAGGGCTGGACGACCACCCGCCGTGGCTGGCGACGGCGTTCGTCCCCGGGCCGTCGCTCGCCGAGCTGGCGGAGCTGACCGGGCCGCTGGCCGAGTCCGCGCTGTGGCGGCTGACGGCGGGCCTGATAGAGGCGTTGCAGGCGATTCACGACCGCGCTGTGGTGCACCGGGATCTGAAGCCGTCGAACGTGCTGCTGGCTGACGACGGCCCCCGCGTGATCGATTTCGGGCTCGCCGGAGCGCTGCACGACGCCGCGCCGAACGCGGGCAGGCTTGTCATCGGCTCGCCGCCGTTCATGTCTCCGGAGCAGGCCCGGGGCGCGCTGGCCGGGGCAGCGGGTGACGTGTTCTCGCTCGGGGCCGTCATCGCGTTCGCCAGCACCGGGAACCCGCCGTTCGGGCAGGGTCCCCCGGAGGAAGTGCTGTACCGGGTGCTGCACGCGGCTCCCGACCTGGACGGACTGCCTGCCGGACTGCGCCAGATCGCGGCAGCCTGCCTGGCTAAGGCCCCCGCAGATCGCCCGGCGCTGCCGGAACTGGCGCGGGCCGTTGAAGCTGGACTGGTGCCGTGGTCGGGCGCGTCGGCAACGTCGTTCTGGCCGCAG
The DNA here is from genome assembly GCA_963737865.1 of uncultured Actinomycetota bacterium. Lineage (GTDB taxonomy): Bacteria > Actinomycetota > Actinomycetes > Streptosporangiales > Streptosporangiaceae > Chersky-822. Next base: position 487,407 of record CAVTUG010000006.1, read on the forward strand.
GAGATGAGCAGGCGCATCCGCGCCTACCAGGCCGACCCGTGGCCGGTCGCCGCAGGCCAGGCGACACAAGTCCTAGAACGGATCCTAGTGCCCGCAGGACCAGATCTGGCCGGGAGGCGCAGGCCGCCAAGGCGGGTCGCGGCGATCCTGGGCACCGCAGCGGTGGCCGCCGCCGCCGCGGGGATCGCCGTTTCCCTCGCGCCCTCACATGGCACGCCGGGTGATCACTCCCGGGCCGCGGCCGGCCGCTCGCCGAAACCATCCCCGGACACCGGCGCCGCCGGCCGAGCTGCCGAGCTTCCTGGACAACGTGGGGATCAGCGATGACACTGACCCGGCGACCGGGAACCTGGACGGCGACGGCAGCAGCTTCTCAGCGCAGGCCCTGGCCGCCGCGCTGCTCACCCCCGGCGCAGCCGTCAGCCACGACGGCGTGACCTTCACCTGGCCCGACGTCGCGCCCGGCGGTGCGGACAACGTGGTCGCCGACGGTCAGACGATCGGCCTGCCCGGCACCGGGCAGACCCTGGGAATTCTCGGTGCCAGCGACTATGGCACGGCCACCGGCACCGGCACGATCAGATATGCCGACGGCAGCACCCAGCGCTTCACGGTTTCCTTCCCCGACTGGTGGTCAAACACATCGCCGCCGAACGGCGACATCCTCACTACGCTCCCCTACCTCAACACCGCGGACGGCAAGGAGGGGCAGGCCGACAGCATCTACTACGTCGGAGTGCCGCTGGCACCCGGCAAGGCCGTCCGCTCCATCACCTTGCCCAAGGTCAGCCGAACGGCAGCGCAGGGATCACCCGCGATGCACATCTTCGCCCTGAGCATCGGAGGCTGAGCGAGCTGACGGCCGGGGCGGACTGGCCGCCGTCCTACTCGGTGCCGCGCCCGATGACCAGGGACCCCTCCAGTGGTACCACAATGGTACCATGTGGTCATGGCGATGAACCTCAGGCTTGACGAGGAAGACAGCGAGCTGCTGCGCGCGCTGGCCGATGCGGAGCACGTATCGCTGCACGAGGCCGTGCTGCGGGCGATCAGGCGCAGCGCCAGGGAGATCGCCCACACTGACCGGGTGCGCGACGCTACCGCCGAGATGATGAACCGCTGGGGCGACGTGCTGGACCGCCTCGGCCGCGCATGACCGGCTCCGCAGCCCCGGACGTTGAGTATCTGAGCCTGGAGGACATGCTCAGCCTTGCCTCCGCGCTGGGCGTCGGCCCGGTCCGGGACATGGGCCTGCTGGACTCAGCCTGCCACCGTCCCCGGTCGGGTTTCATGGGTCAGGAAGCCTACCCGGCACTGCCTGCCAAAGCCGCCGCGCTGATGCACTCGCTGGCCTGCAATCATGCCCTTCTGGACGGGAACAAGCGGCTCGCGCTCCTGGCCACCGTGGTGTTCTTGAGAATAAGCGGCTACCGCCTCGCCCTATCCGATGACGAGGCATTCGACCTCACCCTCGCCGTGGCCGCCGGACAGGCTCGACTCCGAAGAGATTGAAAAACGGCTCCGCCTGGAACCAATGGCCACCTGACGTGCAGGCACGCCAGAATCGGATGATCTGAGCGCAGTCACGCGACGATCTCGCAGGTTATGGGCGTCAGCGATTCGCGGTGCGCCTGGTGCGATAGGCGATGCACCCGGCGCCGGCGAGGATCGACAGTACGCCGAGAACTAGAAGCCAGGCACCCTGGAATCCAGCCGTGCCGCCACCGCCGGTAGCTGGGGCAGTGGTAGGGAACGGGTCGGCCGAATGCGTCCGGGTTGCCGAGGGGCGTGCGCCCGCGCTCCTCGTTGCTGACGGGCTCACGCTTGGCGTCCTGCCCCGTGCAGTAGGACTAGGCGAAGCGTTTGGCGACTGCGAGGCGGTGACTCCGGGCGACAGCTTCGGCAGCGTCGGGTGCGGCGATCCCGTGCAGGCCACAACTGACGCGGAAGCGACCATGGCCGCGCAGCCGACGGCAGTCAGCCTCGCGATGAATCGCGTTCCTGCGGTGGTCGTGCGCATCTTCATGGGACTCCTTATGCCTGCGGCGAACGGCAGATCCTCTGGAAGTGCCAACCGAGATAAACAATAAACCGACGGTCATAAAGAAGATCCGATGTTCTGTCCGGACATACAATGGCATATCTCCCACTGAACCATTAGGCTACGCGATTAGGAGGCCCTGGGGAAGTCGCGGGAAGGAACCAGGCATTGGGGGATGAGGAGTGGCGGCGTATCGCCGGGCTGCGCGTGGTCATGGCCTGGCCACAGGCCGGGTACGCAGCCCTGCCGCCTGGGAAGCGAGGAAGCATTCGTGGCCGCGCTGCCGGAGTGATCGGCGTGCTGCTCATCCTGAGTGGAACCACCACGGTCATCGCTGTGGTTGGCGCCCAGGAACATGCGCCGCAGCCCGCCTCGTCCGCAGCGGGAACTACCAGGTCATCTGCGAGGGGACTGTCGTTGAGGCACTCGCTGCCGGTTTCCATCGGCATCCCCGCCATAGGCGTGAATTCGACGCTACTGCGCCTGGGGCTCAACTCCGACGGCACGATGCGGGTACCGTCGCTTGACGCGACGCCCGGTCAGGCCGCCTGGTACAGGTATTCGGCGACGCCCGGCCAGATCGGCGTGTCGGTCATCGAAGGGCACGTTGATACTTATAGGGGGCCTGGCGTCTTCTATCGTCTGGGCGACCTCCGGCCTGGAGATGTCGTTGAGATAAGGCTGGCGGACGGAACCACCGCAGTTTTCCGCATCACGGGTGTGCACCAGTACCTCAAATCTAAATTCCCAGCGAGAATCATTTATGCCGCGACCCGGTATTCGGCTCTGCGCCTGATAACCTGCGGCGGCAATTTCGACTACACCTCTGGTCATTACCTCAGTGCCACCGTTGTATTCGCGTCACTCGTCTCCGCACGGTGAGACAGCAGTCAGCTGCCTGGCCGACGCGTGACGCAGCTCCAGCGCAAGCTCCGCGGCGCTACGGTCTCCGGCATCCAGATCCGAGGTATCGTCAGTGGTAGGGAAGGGAGAGTGAGTTGGTTGCGCTCTTGTCTCCGAGCCGCAGGGGGATTGCCCTGCGGAACTGGCCGGTAGCCTGCAGGCTGATTGCCCTGGTGGCCATTCCAGCGATGCTGAGCCTGACGCTCGCTGGGTTCCGGCTCGCTGACGCGATGCGCAGCGGTGACGCGTACGGCCAGGTCGGCCAGGCTGCGGTGCTGGGACAGCGGGTCGTCGGCCTAGCGCAGGCGATGGAGGACGAGCGGGCCGGCACGGGCGTGTTCATCGCGGACGGGCGGCCGGCAGCGGGCCTCGCGGCCCTCCATCGGCAATACGTGATCACCGATCGCCGGGCGACCACAGTGCGCCGATTTGTGCTCCGTCTGCGCGGCAACTCGGCCCGGATGCGGTCGAGCGCGACCACGATCCTCGGCGACATTGCTAAGTTACCTGGTCTGCGCAGCACTGCGGCGCTTAGCCAGGCTACCGCGCTGACCGTCATCAATAGATATTCCATGGCGATCGGGAGCCTGTTCGGGGTCAACAACGGCATCGCTGACCCGAGCGGCAACCTCGCGCTCATCACCAGCGCGCGCACGCTTGATTCGCTGTTCAGGATGGAGGACCACGCCTCCCTGCAGCAGGCCATACTCGACGTGGCGCTCGCCGAGGGACACTTCGGGCCTGCGGCACTGACCGCGCTGACCGCCGCCGAGTCACAGCAGGCGAGTGACCTCGCGTCTTTCCGCAGCTCAGCTACCCCAGAGCAAAACCGTGCTCTTACCGCCACCTTCGCCCAGCCGCTGGCCGATCAGGCGCGGACGGTGGAACGGCGTGCGACAGCGGCCGGCAACGGCGCACTTGCACTTGGCAGCTCGGCCAGCGAGCAATGGGCGGCCGGGATGTCCTTCACGGTCGGCTGGATGCGCCATTCTGAGCAGCAGCTGGCGGATTGGATAGTTGCTTATTCCCAGGACATGCGTCGAAGCGCCACGCGGTCGGCGATGGTCACCGTCGGCCTGGTGCTGGCCGCAATGCTCCTTGTCATAGTAGCCACCGTGGTCATTTCCAGATCCATGGTGCGCTCGGTCGACCGGGTCCACCAGGAAGCGGTGCGGCTAGCCGGAGACGAGGCCAGGAGGCGTGGCAGCCTCAATGCGATGTTCGTCACCTTCCTACGACGCAACAGTTCCCTGGTGGAACCTTTGCTGTGGCTGATCGACCGCTTCGAACGCGATGAGGCTGACCCGGAACGACTGGCCGCGCTATTCGAGATTGATCATCTGGCCACCCGGATGCGGCGGATCTCAGATAGCGCGCTTGTACTCGCGGGCGAGCAGGCACCGCTCCGCTGGACCGAGCCTGTGACCTTGGTGGACCTGCTGCGGGCCGCCATCTCCGAGATTGAGCAGTACGGCCGGGTCGTCCTCGACGTTGAGCCGACTTTTTCCATCACCGCAAGCGCAGCGGTCACCGCGACCGCTGCGGTCGACATTGTGCACATGCTCGCCGAACTGCTGGACAACGCCACCACGTTCGCGCCGTCGATGACCCAGGTGAGCATGTCCGGGCGCACTGCACGCGACGGCGGCTGGCTAGTCAGCATCGTGGACCGTGGATTGGGCATGGCGGAGGGGCAGTTGCGGCAGTTCAATGCGCAGCTGGCTGATCCACCGCTCGCGGATGCGGCGGTAGATGGGCCTATGGGCCTATACGCGGTCGCGCACCTGGCAGTTCGGCACGGCATCCGCGTCGCGATTAGTCAGCCGCCGGGCGGCGGCACTACCGTCGAGGTGCACATTCCAGCCGCGCTGATGTCGCGTGCCGCCAAACCGCCCGAGCCAGTCGCTTCGGAGGGCCTGCCGATCTTCGATTCTGTCCAGTCCGAGTACATCCGCTCGCGGCACAATCCGTGAGAGCGGGCCGCGACTAGTCGTTGATAGCCTGGTAGGCGAGGGATCCAGAAGTCGCGGTACAGGTTCGGCGGGGTGAGCGTGATCTTGGCGCAGCCGGTCATCAAGATTGTCCCCCGCAATCCTCGAATTCATTATGCTTTCAATGCTGCTACGGCTGTTTTATGACCGCGCTTACTATCAGGGATGTCTCCGACGACGCCGTTCGGACGAGGCCGTCGAGCGATCCAGGAGGGACGCAACCGCCAGCATCAGCACCGCTGACATTCTCTCCGCTATCGACGAGGGCCGGGCTCGACGTTGACGGTCATAGATTGCTCAGCCATGGTCGAGTTGCTTGCGGCGAAGACCGAGGCGGGAGAGTCCATCGCGGAGCGACTGAGCAGATCGCAGATCGTGTACGCGCCGTACGTACTAGACGGGGCAGTCATCTCCGCGCTGCTCGGGCTCAGGCGCGGCAGAAAGATCACTGAGCGGGAAACCGACGCGGCGGCCGCCAACTTTCGGGCCTTCCCCGTGGAGCGGCAAGATGTGCTTCCTTTGTGCCGCGCATCAAAAGGCTGCATGCCAACCTGTCCGGCTATGACGCTCAGTATGTCGCCCTGGCCGAAGTCCTTGGCGTCTCCCTGGTCACTGCCGACGCCCGCATCGCCCGCAGCGGCGCAGCCCACTGCGACATCGAAGTCTTCGGCGCGCCGCCATCTTCCTCCTGAGCCGCGCATTACCGTGGCTCCCAGAGCCTGCTGCCTCCCGCAAGTATCCTGCCCGCCAATCCCTGAGCCGCTAGCCTGCTAGCCCCGGCGTCGCTGGCAGTGAACGGGAGACGACGGGCTCGCGATCATGGGGAGTTGCGCTTGAGGACACTAACGAGGCGAACTCATAGGCAAGTCGTTCCTGATTTGCGCCGCCTCCGCGTGCGGGCCCGAGGCTGGTCAATTAGTTAACGCACGCTGTAGCGCTCACGGCGGACGGTTGCCTTCCGACCCTTGATGCTGACTTGCCTGAGCGCCGCGACCACGCCATCGGCGGCCTGATCGGGGACCTCGACCAGAGAAAAGCGATCGGCGATCTCGATCGCGCCGATGTCCCGCGCTGGCAGGCGTGACTTGGTGACGATGACGCCGACCAGATCCTTGGGCCGGATCCCGGCGGACCGGCCGACGCCCACGAACAGGCGGGTCGTGCCCCTGGCGGCGGTAGGGGCTCGTCCCTGGTCGCGTCCAGCGGCCTTGCGGCCCCGGCGGCCATCCTCGGCCGGCGGCAGTTCGACCTCAGGCAACTCCTCCATCTCAGGTGCGGTCCCGCTCGCATCGTGGGCCAGCTTGACCGCGGCGAGGGCCACCTTGACTGGATCGAACTCCTCAGCGAGCGGCTCCACGACCTCCCAGAACCGATCGAGGTCACCGGTGAGCAGGATCTCCCGGAGAGCGTCGCGCGTGTTCTGCTGGCGCCGGGCGCGTAGTTCAGCGACGCGCGGCAGCTTCTCGACCGCGATTGGCTGTCCCGTCGCCCGCTCAATGATCTTCAGCGTCTTGTGCTCGCGGGGTTCGGCCAGCGTGATGGCAGTACCACCGCGACCCGCCCGGCCGACGCGGCCGACGCGGTGCACGTAAATATCCGGCGGGCTCGGCACGTCGTAGTTCACCACGTGCGTGAGCCGCTCGATATCGAGGCCGCGGGCCGCGACGTCCGTGGCCACGACTAGGCCGAGACGACCGTCCCTGAGCCGCCCATGACGCGATCACGCTGGTGCTGATCCATTCCGCCGTGCAGCGCTTCGGCCTGGTGGCCGCGACTCGTCAGCGTCTCGGTGACCCGGTCCGTCTCTTCCCTGGTCTGGCAGAAGACAACCGCGGCCGCCGGCGTCTCGAAGTCGAGCACGCGCTCGAGGGCAGCGAGCCTATGCCCGCGCGGCACGACGTAGGCGATCTGCCGCACCAGGAGTCCACCCGGTGCTGCCGATGCCTCGCGGTCTAGCTCGACCCGAACCGGGTCACTCAGGTGCCGGCGCACCATGCCGTTGATCCGGGCCGGCATCGTCGCCGAGAACAAAGCGGTCTGCCGGCTGGCCGGGGTCCGCTCGAGAATCGCCTCGATGTCCTCAGCGAAACCCAGGTCAAGCATCTCATCGGCCTCGTCAAGCACGACGACCTCAACGTCGTCCAGGTCCAGGGTTCCCCTGGCAATGTGGTCGAGCGCCCGCCCGGGCGTCGCCACCACGACGTCGACGCCCCGGTCAAGCGCACGCAACTGCCGACTGATCGGCTGTCCGCCGCAGACCGGCAGCACCCGCACGCCCAGGCCGGACCCGTAACTGCGCACAGCCTCGCAGACCTGCGCGCCGAGTTCGCGCGTGGGCACCAGCACCAGGGCAAGCACGCTCGCACTCCCGCTCCGGACGGCTATCCGCTGTAGCAAGGGGAGCGCGAAGGCAGCCGTCTTCCCCGTCCCGGTGGCGGCCTGACCGACTAGGTCACGGCCGGCGAGCAGCGGCGGGATGGCAGCGCGCTGAATCGGCGTCGGCTCATCAAATCCGAGCCCGGACACCGCCAGGCACAGATCGGGGTGCAGCCCGAGCCCGGCGAAGCCGTCCCCGCCCGGAGCGTCAACTTCCATCAACGAAACAACCACCTTGCTCAAGCACTTCGGCTTACTGCTGACATCAGACTCGGCCAGGTCGCATTTGGACGCCAGGCGGACAGGCCCGCGGCTCCGCGTCCGGCGAGGAACAGGCGCTGCCTGCCCCGGCTCAGATGGCCGCACACTACAGCCCGTCCAGCGCCCGATCCATTCCCCGGCTCGCGGCTTCGGCTACGGCTGGCGCGGAGCGGGCACAGTTTCGCGGCGGGCCGGGCCGGGCCAGAGTGAGCGGTCCTAGCCGAATACGAGACCCATTACAACGGGCGGCGACCCCACCGCAGCCGCCACCTCCGCCCGCCCCGACCCGATCACCCGGTCGCGGACCTTTCCAAGGAGCGAATCAATGGAAGGTCTCGTCGTCATCGACTGGCGTCACTGCGGCGATAATGAGCGGTACTGGAGGATGAAGCCGCTCCACGCGTTGTAGTAGACCTCCTCGAATCCCGCTGTGAGCGTCGAGGCTGCGTCCATTAGCTGCAGGAAGCGGGCCGACAGTCGCCTGAAGTCCGGGTTGACGAGGTCGGCGAAGTCGCCGGGTTTGCGCAGGCCCATGTCGTCATGCTCGTCACGAACCCATTTGTGCGGTGCGGTGCCGATCACGTCGAAGTCCAGCGGCACGGCGTCTTTCCGGCGCTGGCGGATCGCCTGAGCGTACTTGGCCCGCAGCCAGGGCTTGATGAAGTCGGTTTCCGTCTTTCCCTCGGCGGCGCACAGTTCGGATACTCGTGCCCGCCAGAGCTGGTTCGCGTGGCCGATGAGAACCCTGTCCCCGACGTTCGCCAGCAGGTAGCTCTTGAGCATGTCCGTGGTCGCAAGCCGGAGGCGGCGGTCGTTCATGGACTCGAATATCTCGATCGCCATCTCCTGATCGGAGGTGCTGATCTCCACGACAATCGCGCGGTCGAGCAGCCAGTCGACAAAGAACGGCAGCGCTGTGCCCTATGCGGGTAACCCGGTGCAGGTGTTCGATCAGCGCCGCCAGCATCCGGTGATCTTCCATCAGCCGGTCGACCACGGGGCTGAGCCCGGGATGAGCGGCGAGGACGTGCGGGAACAGCCGCGTGTCCTCCGCAGTGTGGTGACTGGTGAGCGCGCCGCAGAAGCCGAGACAGGACAAGCCTGAGCTCCTCGGCGAGTTCAGTGTCCGTCTCTCCGACGCTCGGCCGGGTCGTCGGCACCAGAACCTGGGGCGGCAGGCATACTCGGCTACGACATTGAGCACGAACTGGTCGACGGCACGCGGATGACAGTGCCGCGGCTCAGCGTCTGGTTCGAGACTACGGGCTGGAGCGTGGAAAACTACGGCGTCGATCCGGATGTCGAAGTGCTGATGAGCCCGGCCGACTGGGCGGCTGGCCAAGGCATCAAGCTGGAGACCGCCGTCCGGCTGGCCATGGCGGCGCTTGCGGAGCGGCCGCGGCGCAGCCGCCGGACGCGGGCACCCGGCCATCCAGGCCGGCCGCCGCTACCGCCGCGAACTGGGTAGCCTCTGACGATGGCCGACATAGTTGTTCCGGGTGCCCACCAGGCGGCGGCCGGCCTGGGCGGCCAGCCGTCGGAGGTCATCGCGGAATTTGCCGTGGCGCCTGGGGATGCGGAATCTGGGGATACGGAGTACTGCCTTCTTGGCCCGTTAACGGTCCGCCGTGGCGGAGCATTGGTCGCCATCCCGGCAGGACGGCAGCGGACGGTGCTGGCTGCGCTGCTGCTGAGTGCGGGACGCCTGGTCCGGCTGGACGAGCTAACGGAGGCAGCTTGGGGCTCAGCCCCGCCGCCCTCGGCGCGGGTGAGCCTGCAGAATTGTGTGGCCCGGCTGCGGAAGGTGCTGGGGAACGAGATCGTGGGTCCGATCGTGACTTTGCCCGGCGGATATCTCATTGTGGTCGGGCCGGACGAACTTGATGTGCGCCGGTTCGAGGCGGCGCTGATGGCTGGCCTGGCCGCCGCGCGGGCGGAGATCTGGGCGGACGCGGCCCGGTTGCTGCGCGAGGGACTCGGACTGTGGCGGGGAGAGCCGCTCGCGGATATTGCCTCCGAACTGCTGACGACGCGCGAAGTGCCGCGCCTGTCGGAGCTGAGGCTGCAGGCCACGGAGGCGCGAATCGACGCGGACCTGCACCTGGGCCGGCACGCTGAGGTGATCGCCGAGCTGCGTCAGCTGACAACCGCGGAGCCGCTGCGGGAGCGGCTGCATGCGCTGCTGATGACCGCGTTGTACCGGGACGGGCAGCGAGCAGGAGCGCTGGCCGCCTACCAGGCGGCCCGCGGTGTGCTCATCAGTGAGCTGGGCGCCGAGCCCGGCCATGAGCTGCGCCGGGTACAGCGGGAGATCCTGGCAGGCGACCGCGTGCCGGTCGCGGCAGCCGGGGCGCGGCCTGGCTTCGGACCAGGTTCTGGCGAGCGGGCCCGGCACCCGGCGGCGATCCGGTCCTGGCTGCCGCCTGACACCCCGGCGCTCACTGGCCGGGACGACGAGATCAACCGCATCACCGCAGCGGTGTCGGGCTCAGCCGGGAGTGCCCGGATGGCGGTGATTCAAGTGATCTGCGGGATGCCGGGGGTCGGGAAGACCGCGCTGGCGGTGCACGCCGCGCACCGGCTGGCCGGCCGCTTCCCGGATCGCCAGCTGTTCATCGACCTGCACGGGCATACCCCCGGCCAGGACCCGCTTTCGCCGGAGGCGGCGCTGGGCGGGCTGCTGGCCGCCGCCGGCGCGGACCCCCGATACCTCCCCGATGACCTGGCGAGCCGGGCGGGTCTGTGGCGGGACAAGATGGCCGGGCAGCGAGCCCTGCTGGTCCTCGACAATGCGGCCAGCAGCGCCCAGGCAGCGCCGCTGCTGCCCGGCGGCGACGACTGCCTGGTGCTGGTTACCAGCCGCCGGCACCTCGCTGACCTGCCCGGCGCCGTCCCGATGCTGCTGGAGGTCCTGCCGCCCGATCAGGCCAGGGAGATGTTCCTGCGGCTGGCGCCTCGCGCCGCCAGCCGGCCTGCCATCGGCGGTGGCGGAGCTGACCGAGCTGGCCGGGCAGCTGCCCCTGGCCATCACGCTGCTGGCCCGCGTGCTCACGCGGCACCCGGTCTGGACGCTGGCCGACCTGGCCACGGAGACGAGAGCGCGGCTGCTCACCCTCACCGCGGAGCACGACAGCGTGGCGGCGGCGTTCGAGGTGTCCTGGCAGCATCTGCACCTCGGCCAGCAGGAGTTCTTCCGCTACCTGGGGGTGCACCCAGGGATGACGATCGACGCCTATGCCGCAGCCGCGCTGGCCGGGGTCCCGCTGGACCAGGCGGCCCGCCAGCTGGATGCGCTGCATGGCGAGGGCCTGCTGATCGAGACCGGCTACCGGCGGTACGGCATGCACGACCTGATCCGCCGTTATGCCGCCGACCTGGCCGCCGACCCGCCCGGCCGGCGCGCTCATGGCCCTTGGCCGGTTGCTGGACTACTACCAGCACACGGCGGCGCGCGCCGAGGCTTTCTTCGCCCGGCAGGCTCCCGGCAGCCCGGGCCCGCCCCCGGCTGGGCCCGCCGGGGCACCCGGCCTGCCCGACGCCGAGGCGGCACTGGCGTGGATCCGGGCCGAGCACGCTAACCTGCTGGCCTGCCTGGACCAGGCCACGCGGGACGGGCAGGATGCCCGGGTGGTCGCCCTCACCGCTGCCATAGCCGGGCTGCTGCGCCGGGCCGGGTCCTGGAGCGACGCCATCAGCCGGCACGCCACCGCTGTCCGCGCGGCCCGTCGCGTCGGCGGCCAGCCCGGCCTGGCCGCCGCTCTGTGCAATCTCGGCACGACGCAGCGGCTGACCGGCGACTACCTGGCCGCAGCCGCCGCGCTGGATGAGGCCCTGGACCTCTACCGTAATCTCGGCGACCAGCCCGGAGTGGCTGTCACCCTGCGCGAGCTGGGCGTCGAGCGATACTGCGTCGGAGATTATTCGGGCGCGGAAGTGGTCCTGAAGGGGGCACTCGGGATCTTCCGCGAGCTCGGCGACCAGCGCGGGCAGGCCAGTGCCATGAATGACCTGGGGGACTTGCGCAGAGTGGCCGGGGATCTGCCGGGCGCTGACGGAATCCTGGCGGAAGCGCTGGCCCGTTACCGCGAACTCGACGACCAGCGCGGCCAGGCAGGCGTCCTGGCCAGGCTCGGGCACGTCCGGCAGATGAGCGGGGGGTATCCGGCAGCAGCTCGAGCTCCTGGGCGAGGCGCTGAGCATCTACCAGAGATCGGCGAGCGATCAGGGGAGGCCAGCGTCCAGCTTGGCCTGGGCGCCATGCGGTCGGCGACCGGCGATCATGCCGGCGCGATCAGCGCACTGCAGGGCGCGCTGGAGACCTATCGCGATCTCGGCAGCCGGACCGGCGCCGCCACCGTGCTCGGCGGCCTGGGAAGCGCGCTGGTGGCCGCCGGCGACTACCCCGAGGCAGCCCGTGTCCTCGAGGAAGCGCTGGTCATCTTCCGCGAACTCGGTAACCTAGGCGCCCAGGCGCAGGTCCACAACGAGCTGGGGACTGTGCACCGCGCCCAGGGCCGCCTTCAGCAGGCCAGCGACAGCCACCGGCTCGCGCTGGGGCTAGCCCGCGAGATCGGCAGCTCCTGGGATGAGGCTCATGCCCTGGCAGGGCTGGGCCGGTGCGCCCTGGCAGCGGGTGACGCTCTGCGGCGCAGCCACATGCCTGCAACAGGCGAGGGACATCTTCGCGGGCATCGGCGCGGCCGAGACCGCCGGCATCGTCACCGAACTGGCCGCGATCACGGGGCGAGCTGACGAGGGTAAGTGATCCAGGCCCCGCCTGCTGGCGATTACCAGCAGGCGGGGCCTGACCCCCAGGGGCCTTACGCGCCACTCCACTTCTGATGGCAGTCCCCCGCAGGCAGGCCGCCCTGAGCGAACAGGATGGCCCCTATTTTTGTGCAGCTGACATCGGGGTTGGCCGTCAGGTGGCCAGTGATCCCTTCGTTGTTGAGCAGGACGCTGTCGATCAGGTTGCCGCCTGACTCGGCTCGGTCGAACCAGAGAGTGCTCGTGGCCCCTGAACAGGATTCGGCGGAGACCGCATCTCCGTCGGCGGCGTTGACCGTGAGACACAGGCCGTTCGACGACGCCTTCAGTTCGAAGTCGCCGGCGCCGGTTGGGACCTTCGTGAAGGTGGAGCCTGAGCCAACGTCCTGCATGTCGACGAGCTGATTGTGCGCGGTCATGAGGATCGACAGGTCAGTACCTCCGCCGTCGATGAGGGGGTGTGCAGCTGCCGGAGCGGCTGGGTGAGGCGGGGAAGCTTGCGCTGCCTGTGGCAGGGCGAACATGGCCCCGGCAGCGGCCGGGACTGAGAGCAGGACGAGCGCCCTGCGACAGAGCCTGATCATGGTTGGTCCTTCCATCATTTGGGGGACAACGGTCGTGATGCCGCCGGCAGACTCCCTCCGGTCTAGGCAGGCAAGGCTGCTTTGATTTCTCCTGTCCGACCAGTGGGAACGGTTGCGGCTTAGCGCGCAATAAGCCCATATTGGGATGCGTCGCTAACACCCGGTTAACATTTGATCAGCAGCGGGCGCGGGCCCTGGGGTCCGGAGTTGAGGGCTTGTTGGCCGGGGAAACGGAACTCTGCCTGCTAGGGCAGGCGGCACCAGACTTCGAGCATGTTCGGCTCGGGCTGGAGCGGCCCCGACAACGGTGACCGAGGCACGGTGTTGCCGGTTAAGGCTGTAGACCGCTTCGAGGACGAGACCTCGATGCCTGCGCGCGGCGTCTCGTGCGACCAATCGGGCCAGCGGCCAGGCCCCGGATCCGCGCAGCCTCCCGCCAGGCTTCCCGGGCCGCGCATTTCTTCCTGGCTAGCCCGCCGCAAGCGCCAAAGGCACACGCGATCTGCGAACGAGTCGTCGACGCCCTGCGCCGAGAGCTCCTCGTCCAGCTGCCGATCACCCGAGTACCTGCGCTCTGGCCGACCTTGGGACAGCAGGCGAAGGCCACCGAAATGCCTTGCGCAAGATCAAGATCTCTTTTTCTTTACAAAGAACTGCGCGGGTGCCTTCGGCTCCGGGCGGCGAAGGCCCAGCGGCGCACGGTGCTCATCCGCGGGTCGCGGTACGTGACCGCAGGCGGCGGCCCAGGTACACGGCCGCACCGATGAGGATCAGCAGGCCGGGACCGGCGTGGACGGCGAACACGCCGGCCAGCGTCGGACCGCCCCAGGCATTGCGGTAACTGGCCGGGTCGCTGTAACGGACGATGAAGAACTCGGCAATGGCGCGGATTACCAGGTACAGCGCGACGAGCCCGCCCAGCGTCCAGGCGGCGATCCGCAGCGCCGGACGCCGGAGCCGACGCGAGGCAAGCGCGATTATCGCGAGAACAACGAAAATGATCAGGAGCACGAGCACGAGGTAGCCGATCAGGTGCCCGCCCGTGCTCTTTGCCGCTAGGTCCATCTCTTCCCAGCCCTTGTTAGCCCGGTCCGCCGGCGCTTTCAGGCCGCCATTTACCCGGGCCTCAGCCACCTTATGCAAGAACGGCCGGTTCACCAGCCAGCGAATCGCCGCAGGCCGTAGAGAAGCGGCGTGTCCGGGTCGATCACTACGTTTACCACCTCGCCGAAGACCACCGCGTGGTCACCTACTACAGAAATGCTGCTGACCTGGCACTCGGCTAACGCACAGGCGTCATTTTCCAGCCAGGGAGCGCCGATAACCTCGGGCGGGCGCCACGTAACCTGGGCGAATCGGTCGGGTCCGGGGGCGGAAAAGAATCTCGGCCGCCCGGCGGGCCCGCGCGTGCAGAAGGTTTACCCCGAAGCCGCGCATCGCCCGTACCGCCCGCAGCGTGCCACTGCCTGAGCACAGGCAGACGAGCAGAGTCGGCCACCGCCTTCCAGCCGCCACGCAGCTACCGATACATGGGCCAGGCATCGCTCCGCACGTTGGTCAATGGTCACCCCAGCGGAGCATCGTTGCTTACGCTGTTGCCGGATTCGTAAAGGCAGCTCACCGGCGAGCATGGTGTCATCTTCGATCGAGGTGTGGCTGTCGTCGAACAGCACCACATGAGATTGCCATGTCGTGGGCCGTCAGTCATGTTCACAAGCCAGGCCCGCACATCGTGCGGTGAAGAGATGACAATCACGGTGCACAAGCGTCGCTGCCCGAGGGGATTGCCGCTGAATGTCCACAGCGTCAAGTTCGTCGTTCACGCCCGCTCCCTTTCGGCAGAGCTTGACTGCTAGTTCCCGAATGCGTCCAAACTCGCCGGACTGAGCATGGTCTCGCTGAGCACGGCCCAGGGACGCTCCCCGGCTATCCGCTCCTGGCGAGGAATCTTGGCCATGCACTCTCGTCTGGCTCCGGGTCAGCAGCCGCCTGGTCTTATTCTGCTGCCGCTTCCCCCGGAACGAGGCGCTGGCTGACCCGCTAACGGCACTCAGCCACGGTCACTGCTAGGCGTCGTACACCTCTTGGACATTCCACCCGATCGTTGCGCTGGCGGCAGCGGCAACGTCGTCAGTCTCGCGCGTGCCCTTCATGCCGTTCTGCATTCCGGACACGAGACGGGACTCGCCCGGCATTCACGTAAATACCTCCGATGACGGAGGGCGGAGCGCGACTGCCGGGGCCTGGGTCCGCAGGCCGGCAGCAGCGCCTCGATGCGGGGCGCGGTGCCGGAGGCGTCGATGATGTCCTCGAACGCCGCCAGCCCGGTCATGAGGATCGCAGCGCGCCGAGCAGCGCGACTGCCTGCTCTTCGGCGGCTGGTTCCAGGCCGGCGGCCAGGTCCCCGAGCCGCTGGGAGCAGCTGATCCCGGCGGCGGTCATGAAGGCGCCCAGCCCGATCAGGCCTGCGGCCTCGGCCAGCCAGGTCGCGCGGAGCCGGCTGGTGTCGGGCCGGGGCAGTCCGCCTCCGCCGGCCAGGCTTGCCGTCAGGGGGGTGGTCAGGTTCTGCCGGGACGGGCTGGTCCCGCCGGTGACGAACCCGCTCCCGGCGAACGCGGCGGCGGCCAGCAGCGTGTCGTGGTAGCGGGCCAGGACCGGAACGACCCGGGACCGGGGACCGCGGACAGTCACCACGACGCCGCCCGACCGGACGGCGACGTCGGTGCCCCGGACCTCGCGCAGGTCGCCGCGGATCAGCCCGGCCCCCGCACCCAGGCAGACCAGCCCGGCAGCCCGGGCCCGCCGCGCCGGGGTCGGCTGCGCGGCGGCCAGGGCCAGGAACCCCGCGATCTCCGCCGGGCGGTACGGCGCCCTGGCCCGCTCCCGGGGCAGCGGGAGGTCCGCCGGGTGCAGGTGCGGCACGACCCGGCGGGCGATGAACCGCAGGTTCGTGCGGTGCGTCCGCCGCGCCGCCGGCGACAGCCCGGGACAGGCGCGGGCGAACCGCTCGATCACCGACGGGTGCAGCAGCGTCCCCGGCACCAGGTCCAGGCCCAGCCCGGCCGCCCAGGCAGCCAGCCGGGACGCGGCCGCCAGCAGGCTCTTCGCCCGCTCCTTATCCCGCGGCCCCGCCGACCGCACCACGTCCCGGGCGAACGCCGCCGCCTGCGGCGGCACCGACGACGGCCGCCACCGCGCTATGTAACCGGCTACCTCAGCTTCCGGCGTCATGCCGCCTCCCAGGGCAGGAACTATCCACAGGAATATACTGTGGAAACAGGCCAGGCCACGGGATCTGAGACGGTGTGTCACATGGAACCAACCGCAGCCCAGCGCGCGGCCCGCGACCGGATCACCGACGAGCTCGCCCGGGCAGGCTTCGCCCTGCCCGGCACCCTCACCGTCCGCTCCTACGCATGCGGCAAGCAGAACTGCCGCTGCCACGCCGACCCGCCCCGGCTGCACGGCCCCTACGCCGAATGGACCCGCAAAATCGGCGGCAAGACCATCACCCGCCGCCTCACCCCCGCCGAGCTCGCCGGCTACCAGCCGCTGTTCGACAACGCCCGCAAACTCCGCGCCCTCATCGCCGAGCTCCAGGACCTCACCCTGGACATCATCGAGGCCCAGCCACCCGAAAACAGCGGATAACCACCCACAACAATGTGGCCACCTAGCACTTAACCCGTGAGCACCCGCCCAGCCAGCCCACATACCCCCAGCTCAAGCCCAAACGTGAAGACCTCAGCCGACGGTTTTACAGCTATCTCCCGAACACGTCCTGACCTGCACTTACGTCACTATTACCCGGATATCTCCGCGTATTCTCCGGAGCCCTCGTCACTGGCGGTGCACAAGTGCTTCCACCTATATTGAAGCGCAGCTTTGCCTGCTCGAATCCGGCAGCCGCCTCTCCAGGCGCGAATCGCCCTGCTACAGCCTCAGCACTGCCGACCCACCATGAGACGTCCTGACTCACCCTTGTCCCGCTCTCGTCAGCTGACCTGGTTCGGGGACGTCAGCTACCTTGGGCGGCCGGAAGAATCAAGGCGAGTCCTTGTCCAGGAAGCTCCGGTCATGAACTCGCTTTCGAGAATCTGTGGCATACTCGAAAGTGGAGGTGAGTGCGGTGAGCCTGATGGAAGAACGCGAGGTCCTCACGGCACTGCTGGACGACGTGGCCAAGCTGCACGAAGTGGCTCACACGCTGCCGACCGGCGATGAACGTGCCCGGGCACTGGAGTCCGTGGCAGAACGACGCCTGGCCTCCGCGCCCGGCATGCGCCCGTCCATAGCGGCAGCCATGCTGGGGCTGTCCGAGCCGACAGTGCGCTCCTGGGTCAGGCGCGGCATCTTCCTTCTCCGCAGCCGGAAGCCGCGGCTGCTGCTGGATCCGGCCTCGGTGCTCGAGGTATGCGAGCTCGTCTCCAGCCTGCGCGAAGTGGGACAGTCCCGCGGACTGCTCGATGCCGTCTACAGCCGCCTCGCCGACGAGAACCTGCTCGCCGACCCTGACCTGATGCAGTCACTTGAGCAGATGCACCGCGGCGAGTACATCGTCCGCCGCCCTGCGGGATAGCCGTTGACCGTCGAGATCCGCGCGACGCCGCTCGCTAACAAGATCATCGAAGGCCTGGCAAAGAAGACGCGAAATGCCTACGACCAGTTC
The DNA here is from genome assembly GCA_963737865.1 of uncultured Actinomycetota bacterium. GTDB lineage: Bacteria > Actinomycetota > Actinomycetes > Streptosporangiales > Streptosporangiaceae > Chersky-822. The sequence goes on from CAVTUG010000006.1 coordinate 504,999, forward strand.
GAAGCCGATCTGGCAGCGAGGGGATGCGCGGCCCTGGCCTACCGGCTCAGCGGCGGCTTTCTCGACCACCTGTGCGTGATTCACTTGACCGCGCAACTGCGGGTCATCGTGGCCTTCGAATCCCCCGAGATCGCCTGCATCGTCCTGATCGGCAACCACGACAGGGACAGACCGCCGCTAGACGTCTACCAGCAACTCTACGAACTGGCCGGGCACCAGCCATCAGACCAGGCCGGACGCGACAAACCGCCCTGCTGCAACACGGACACCGGCGAGCCGCCCGTCGACACCACCCTGCTGGACGAACTGATGACCTCCATGCGACGGTTCAGGACACCCGACCTCCGCACCACACCTAGAAGACGCCGCTCCGCCTGACGAGCTTCAGCGTCTGCACCAGCTCGTCCAGGGTCGTGCTCATCACCTATCACCTGAGCAAACAGCTCAACAGCTACATTCTTGCCGGACTTCCCCGCGTGCTGCTTGCGTCATCGTCTCGACGTCCGGGTATGGATTACCTGAATGGCCAATCGTTGCCGGTGACCGCCAGTGCTGACGCTGACCTGCGCTCGGCGGGAGCCAGGCTGACGTTCAGGATCAGGCCCAGCGTGGTCGCGAGGCTCACCGGCAGCGGCGTATTTGTGGCTTCTACCTGCCCGACACGTGCGGGGTCGTCCTGCCCATTCGGCGAGCTGACACTGAGACAAGCCTAGTTCCTCTCTGTGGGTTCGGACCGCCTCCGCGAGCTCGAACGGTAAGTCTCGCCCTAATCGTCTAAACTGACAGGAGCCCAGGCCAAAAGGCTAAATCACCCGATACGTTCGTCTCTACGGACGCATACGAGGGTACTCGCCGGATTATGAATGAGGTAACCCATGTCCGAAGCCCCGGATCCCAGGCACTGGCATGATTTCTGCCGCGACTTTCTCCCCGGCATTCTTATGGAGGTCTGCAAGGCTACCGAAGATGAGGCGAGAATGGTAGTGGACGACGTAATGCTGCGAGCTAAGGCGGCGGTCAGCATGGACCGGGAAACTCGGGCAATCCTGGCTGTCCCGTCCTACGAGGAATCTTACGAGTACGATCCTGCTGATGCACCGCCGTGGCTGAAGGCCGTGGCAACGCTGGTCATCCGCAACACTCAGGTTGAAGAGCTACATGTCAAGGGCCTGATCGAGCAGGGAACCATCGCATTCATCACTAAATACGGACTAGGTCCGCTATCGCAATTTCTCGCAGCTAGCGTTCCGCTTGGTAATGAGGCTAGGGGCGATCCGTTCGCGGGAATTGCTGAAAGTTATCCTCGCGCTTGGGCATGCCTGAGGGCGCTGCAACTGTGCATAGACGCTGGGGGCGGTCGCATGGGCTACCAGTTACCTGATGCTCCAGTTCCGAAGCTTCCCGACATCTCAGAAGTAGCAGAAGCGGAAACCTTCGAGATCTCGAGCGAGGGTTTAGTCCGATACAATGGCGCTGTATCCAATGGTGTCGTATTCAGCGGCGTTGATCCAAGGCTCGATCAAACTAGCTACGGCCAACTGAAGATAGCGCAAGAGGAAGAAGGTCTGATTCTTGGCCTGTCTAGCCTCAGTCGGATATCTCGCAATAGCCGGAAGCTGTTCGGTATCCTGGAGTTTCTCCTCGCGCATAACGCGACGGTAATAACGACAAATTACCTGCTCACCAGGAGGGAGGTGTGGTTCAGGAAGGGGTATTATGTGAGGCCGGATTCGCGGAACTTCGGGAAAGGAATGAACGACCTTCGCGGGATGAGCGGAGCGCACCGGAAGACAGTCGAAGCTTATTTTCGCCTTGTAACTTCTCAGCCTGTGCAGAACTCTCATGCGGACTCGGAATCCCGGTGCCAGCCCCACCGCGCAGACAACCGTTCTTCGAACTGAAGTCCCCGGCTGCCTTCGGCCTCGCCGAGCTGGATGGACGCACTTTCGGCTCTGCGGAAGTGCTCCCTCGGCGTCCTTCACCAGGACGACGCCGCTATTCTCCGGGACCAGCCGTAGACGGCCGGTCCGTGCCGGACGCGACCGGACACCCCAAGACCAGCGCCAGAACATCATCGACGCTGGTCAGGGGCTGTTTCCGTAGCTTGCGGCAGGTGTTGGGTTCGAACCATCGTAGGCAATCGTATGTCCTCTCTCAAGACATCGAGGACACCCGAACCCACGACTCAAGGGTTCGGGGTTTGTGTTTTGCGTGGTGGGCGGGGCGTGCCTTTCGGGGGTCGCCCGGTGGGCTGGTAGTTGCGGGTCGGGTCGAGGGTGAGCTCGCGGAGCAGTTCGCCGGTGGCGGTGTGGATGATGCGGATGCGCAGGTCCTGGACGAGCATGATTACGTGGGTTCGGGCGTGGGTCCGGCCGATGCCGATGTGGTAGAGCTTGCCGGCGTGGCGGAGGCTGACGGTGCCGGTGTCGTCGATGCGGTCGGTTCGGACGCGGTCGTGGGTGTCCCCGGTCCGGTTGCCGGGCGTGGCTTTGGGCCTGGCCATGTAGGCGGTCGAGGGGGTGGCCTGGCGCGGCAGTGACTTGTGCGGCCGGCTGGTGTTGTAGTAGCAGGTGAAGGCGTCGAGGAGGGCCTGGAGTCCGGCGAGGTCGGCCGGCTGGGGGTTCTGGGCGGCGAGCCAGTTCTTGAGGGTCTGCTGGAAGCGTTCGACTTTGCCCTGGGTTTGCGGGTGGTTCGGCTTGCCGTTCTTCTGGGTGATGCCGAGGTCGCGCAGCTCGTTCTCAAGGCCGTTGCGGCCGCCCTTGCCGCCTGAGAACCGGGTGGTGAAGACCATCCCGTTGTCGGTAAGGGTGGAGGCGGGGGCGCTGTGAGCTGCGACTGCGGCCCGGAAGGTCTTCAGGACGATCCGGCCGGTGACGCGGTTCCAGGCGGTGACGGACAAGGCATAGCGGGAGTGGTCATCGAGCCAGGTCAGGATCTCGGTGTCTGTGCCGTCTGCCAGGGGGTAGTGGGTGAAGTCGGACTGCCAGCACTCGTTCGGCTGGTCGGCCTGGAACCGGATGTAGGAAGATTTCGGGCGCTTGCGGGGCGCGGGGGTGACCAGGCCGCGGGCGGACAGGTGCCTGGCCAGCAGCGCGTAAATCCAGGACCGGGCCACCTGGTACTCGCGGGCTACCTCACTGACCGGGCGCTTCTCGACAATGACATCAGTAATGACAAGCCGGGCCTTTGACATCTTGGCAGCGTCAGCACTCCGCCCCCGTTAACCCCAGCAGCCACACCGGTCAGACCAGGCGAATGTCCTCGATGTCCTGAGACACCTGTCCTCGATGTCTTGAGGTTAGACAAACGTAGGCTGAGCCGACGGTTTTACAACCATCTCCCGAACATGCCCTGACCTGCGCCTACGCGCTGGCCGCGCGAACTTCTCCGCCTGTTCTCCGCGACCATCCGCCCCGTCATAGGCGCCAGGGACAAGGACGCGAGCCTGCGGAAGCTCCGGAGACGGCGCAACTCAGGCAGCTTGCCCGCCTGGGGGTCCGATTGGCCCGGAAGGATGAGGAGGGTCGATGAGCTCGGCGAGCATCGCCATGAGCGGCCCGAGGTCGCCGTGGTGGGCCGCCGCGCTGGCGGTGTTGTTGCGGTCCGGGTCCATGCGGACCCAGTCGATATGGTGTCCGGCATCGTGAGCGAGCTGGGAAAAGAACGCCCGCTGAGTCCGGCCATTACCCTCCCGGAACGGATGCATGGCGTTCACGTCTGCGAGGAATTCCGACGCCTTCCCGATGAACTGTTCACGGTTGAGCCCTCGCAGCCGGTCAGCCGCAGCCAGCCGGCCGAAGACATCACCGGCATAAGAGACCAGATGCTGCGGCAGGCAGAACACCGATCCCTTCGCGATCGATACCGTCCGCAGCTCACCGGCCCACCCATAGACGTCGCCGAGGATGTGGCGATGGAATGCTCGCAGATGATCCAGGTGATAGCTGCCGGGCAGTCGGTGCCGTTCCAGATCAACCAGCCGCGACGCCGACAAGGCCGCCTCCACCCGGGCCAGCTCGCCAGCATCGGCAATGCCCAGCAGGTTACGCAGCACCCCGCTAACCGGATCAAGATACGGATCCACCCCGCAGGCCGGACTTACCTCTGCGGCCGAGCCGGGTAGCGCGAGAGAACCCGCTCCCTCAGCTCATCCGTTGTCAGGTCACCAGCTGCCACCTGAACGAACAAGGCCAGATCATCCGCACCAGGCTCCAGGCCCTCCGCCCGCACGGACGCCAGCGCCGCCGCAACCGCATGCTGACGCTCAGATGTCTCCAGCAGGGCCTCATACCGCTCCACCGACACCAGCACCGCCTCCGCCCTGCGATGAGAACCCACATACACCACATCAACCGGCGACTGCCGGACCCGGTCCAGCACACCAGCAAGTCCGGCCCGGAACTCCCGGAAGGACATCACCACCGGCACCGCCACGCCTAAAGCGTACACTAATGCGTACGCACCACGAGCGGCGCGCCCGCAGCACCGGCCCGAAGCCTTGTGGCGAATTCGCGGAGTGCTGCCCTACGACTGTCCAGCGCGCCAGTTCCGTGTGCGAGATGATGCAGCACTGGCGAATCTGCACGCAAACAGCAAGCAAGGTTAACCGGCGCCCTCAAAACCGAGGCCTCGCCATCCCCAGCATTGGCCGCGACACCATCGTCGCCCCCGGTGCCGCGGCCCGGATCGCCGCAACGGCAGTAGGCACTACACAAGCCACGGCCGAGCCGCCGATGGACACCAAATACGACATGACAGCAACAGCCGAGCTAGCCGCTCCCGCCGACATCGCAAGATCCTCAGCATCCCCTCCGGCCGCCGCGCCCTGCGGAGACGAGAAGTCGCCTTGACCACGTCAGATACTCCGCTTGATCTTCGCAAGGAGTCGACCGCCTGGGAGAGCCAGACGCGCGCGGCCATACGCGATGACACCTCTGGCGTAGGGCTGACGTTGGTTCGGATTCCGGGGGTAAAGCGCCACATGGCTAAGTCCTGCATGGTCAGATCATGGCCCATAGTGGTCGACCACTGCGCGAACGCCAGATACCATCGCCAATCAGGCAGGACGCCGTTCAGGCCGGACCAGCTACAGGAGCATTATGGACACCAAGGCGCTGACTCCGCGCGAGCTATTCGACGGGACGGTCTGCTACGAGATCCCGCCGTTCCAGCGCCCCTATGTCTGGAACGAGGAGGACCAATGGCAGCCGCTTTGGGCTGATATCGAGCGAGTCGCAAGTGCTCTCGAAGAGGCGCGCAACGGACAAGGTGAAGTCGCCGCTCATTTCCTCGGCGCGGTGGTTATCAAGCAACTCGCGGCGGTTGCCGGGGATCCGGCCCGGCACTCAGTGATCGATGGGCAGCAGCGCCTGACGACACTTCAGATCTTGCTCGACGCCGTCCAGCTCGTGACGCTGGAGTACGGCGATGAGGACGACGCCGAGACGCTTATGGAGCTGGTAGCCAATAACGCGAGGCGGTTTCGGGGCACCTCGAAGCGATTCAAGCTCTGGCCATCGAGGATCGACCGTGCCGCGTTCGAGCATGTGATGGATAACGACCTGGAAGCACCGCCGGATCTCGCCGAGTCGCGGATCGCTGCAGCGCACGAGTTCTTCTGCCTATGCATCCGAGAGTGGGCCGGTATTGACGGGGACGGTGAACCCGATCACGTCGCCGACCGGCTTCGGCTGCTTGCTGAAGTCGTGCAGCAGCAGCTGGTTGTCGTGACCATCAACCTAGATCAGAATGACGACGATCAGCTCATTTTCGAGACCCTCAACGACCGCGGCACGCCCTTGCTTGCCGCTGACCTAATCAAGAACATGGTCTTCCAGAAGGGCGAAGACCTCGGAGCTGACGTCGACGCCTGGGGTGAGAAGTACTGGGCGGACTTCGACGAGGACTGGTGGCGGCAAGAAGTACAGCAAGGCCGCCTCTTCCGGTCCCGCATCGACCTCTTCCTTCAGTACTGGCTGACGATGTACCTGCAGGATGAGATCCCGGCCGAGAAAATCTTCGCCTACTTCCGCGACTACGCGACACCACATCTGGCCACCGCCGATAAAGGAACACAGTTCCTCGTTAGGCTGCGCCGTGACGCGGACACCTTCCGAGGCTTCGCGGAACTCGATCCATCGAGCGCACCGGGACGCTTCTACGCCCGGATTGTCGAAGGCCTCGAGCTAGGTGCCACGATCCCGCTCCTGCTGTGGCTGATCAGCGGCAACCCTGACCTGCCGGCGGCGGCCGTAAAACGCGCGCTAGCCGCCGTTGAGAGCTGGTGCGTCAGGCGCACCTTGATGAGGGCAACGATGAAAGACGTCAACCGCTTCGTCATCTCCCTCATCAAATACCTCGACAACGTACCCGCCGATCAGGTCGGCGAAAGCACTGCCCAGTTCCTCCTCGACCAGACTGCCGACTCCCGGGCTTGGCCGACCGACGAACAGCTCGCCGAGGACGTGCCCGCAAGCAAGCTCTACGGCAACATCCGGCAGAACCGCCTGTGCATCGTCCTGAGCGCCGTCGAACAGAAGCGGCGCTCCGAGCGCAACGAGGACGTGACGCTCCCCGCCAACCTCCAGATCGAACACGTGATGCCGCAGAAATGGCGCGCCTACTGGTCTGACAGCATCGCCGATAACCCTTCGGCATCGGCCAACCGGGATCGCCTGGTCCAGACCATAGGCAACCTCACGCTGCTGACCGGACACCTCAACTCATCGCTCTCGAACCGCCCGTGGCTCGACCGCGAAGCCGCAGCCGCAGCGCCCAGCGGCCGGGAAGCAGGCAAGGGCAAGCGGTCGCTCATCGACAAGTACAGCCTGCTCGTGCTCAATAAGGAGATCGTCCAAGAGCACGAGCAAGCATGGACCGAGCACGACATCATGACCCGCGGCAAGGCGATCGCCCGAGACATCGCGGCGATCTGGCCGCGAGGGTAACAACACGCCTGGCGCGTCAACAGAGGGCGGGCCTGGCTCATGTGTTCAAGTGCCGCGACGGTCGCGGCGTCGCGGTTCGACCCTGTCATCGACCTGCAATGCGTTCAGGGCCGCCTCGGCGCTTGCAAGCTCCTCGCGGAGGGCATGGGAGGAGCCGTTCGATCGCCTCGCTCCGCTCCCACGGAAGCGGCTCCATTGAGGCGACTACCCGAATTACGACTACGCCCAGCCCTGGAAGCTCGCTCCGCTCCCACGGGAGCACCATTCTGAATATGACGGGAGATGACCAGTTTAGGCGCATTCATAACGGAGATTCATGATTAAGCCCGCCGCAGCGATGAGCCTGCCGCCTCAAGACGCTATTTTCCTAGCAGCGGCTGAACGAAAATCTGTCGCCAGTTGCCGATCCCAATCACGTCAAGTACCGTAAATATTATAGACGTGTCGCAGTTGCCGTACTAGTAAGACGGGGGAACAGATGTTACGTCCATGGTTGTTTTCTGTGACCATTATGCTGGCGGCATGGGCGCTCGCCTGGGCATTCATTCCAGTTGCGGCTCGCGCAGCACAGACCGACTGCAAGAACACCGGGTATGCCTGCACCCCGGGCTATAACGCGGTGGACGCTCAAAGCACGTGGCCATGGACTTACTATGGCGGGCAGAACGCTCTGACAGCCAATGGGTACCACAACTGCACGCTGTACGCCGCCTGGCGCCTTGAGCAGAATGGACTGGCCAATCCCGGGAACTGGGGAAACGCGATTGACTGGATCAATCACGTTAGTCATGACCATACTCTGTCTGTCGGCGCGATCGCCTGGTGGGGAATCGGTAAAGACGGTCATGTCGCTTATGTCGACCGGGTCAATGGCGACGAGGTACATGTCGAGGCTGACAACTTCGTTGGACCGAAAGTCAACGGCTACACGGATTCAGGATGGATACCAACTAGCTCTGTTCCTGATTTCCTGCATCCTAAGGTAGCGACACTGCACCTGATTCGGGACGCGAGCGGAAACGTGTGGGCGAAGAACAGCGTGGGCGTCGGCGGCTGGACCGAGGAAGTCAAGGGCGGCATCAAGGCTGTCGCGGCGGGCGGCGGCACCCAGATGATCCTCGACACGGCCGGAAACGTCTGGGCCAAGAACAGCGCAGCCATCAGCAACAGCGGGTGGATCGAAGAAGTCACAGGCGGCCAGAAAGCAATCTCAGCCGGAGACGGCGGCCTGCAGATGATTCTCGATGGCACAGGAAACGTCTGCGCCAAGAACAGCCTCGGCGTCGGCGGCTGGACCGAGGAAGTCTCAGGCGGTCAGCGCAGTATCGCAACAGGCTAAGGACTAAGACGCCAAGATAATCGACCCAGCGACCACTCGGAACATGAGCCCATCGGACCGCGCAGCTATACGACAAGCGCGGATGTGACCTCCATCGTGAATTACTACTGTGTGACCAGGTGCCCCTCATATGTAGCGGCGTGGAGGACGTCAACGACCAGAGGGAGCGCAGCGGCAGAACTTGCGGCAAGCGTGATGGCCTCGGAACGGTAGAGGGACCTTTCTCAGCGCAATGGCAATGAACTCGGTCGCGGCGAGGCTCCGGGCAGCGCTGTTAACCATCCTGCAAATTGCGTCGCCCGAAATCACCTCGGCAGAACCGGCGATGAGCACCGTTATGTGAGGCATTTCAACTGCTGAGCCACATGGGTCGGGTTTCGGAACGTCGGGTAACCGTCGACCAGCATGTGCCACAAGATGTGACCTTCGGCCAGAGAGGCGCAAGACGCGATTCCCATCTATCTTCATCTCCGGTCGGCCACTTGACTCGTCGAGCCTCATAGCGACAAGCAGACGCAGGGTCAGGACATCACGTTCAATGTTCACTAGGCGGTCGATCGGGCACCTAAGCCATCGCAACTCCCTGTCGGCGACGTCGAGGCGCTGGAGACTGCCTGTCCTGAGCCACGTCGCGCTCAACCACACCTGAACCACAACCAGCCGCAAACCCCCGATCCCGCCCGTACACCACCAGACCGGAACGCGAACAGCCCCTGACCGCGTACGCCAAGGTCAGAGGCTGTTTCTGCAGGTGGTGGCAGGTGCAAGGTTCGAACTTGCGTAGGCTGAGCCGACGGTTTTACAGCCATCTCCCTAACATGCCCTGACCTGCGCTTATGCCATGGCTGCAGGGATTTCTCCGCCTATTCTCCGCAACCTTCGGCGGCACGCGGAGCTACAGTCGACGGGAGCCAAGCTAGCGTCCACGGTCAGGCTCAGCGCGCCGACGGGCGTCTGGCAGTCTGTGCCGCCTGGGAAGGTTCCGGCCCGCCATGCCGTTCGGAGGTCCGATCGCGAGCGTCACCTTCCAGGGGGTGAGTGACACCTGGCGCGGTTATCCTTTCCTAGGCGAGAGGAGGGCCTGTGGATGGCGGCTGAGCACGTGCCAGCTGAGGAGCCGCTGATCGCCATGCCCGCGCCGACGCTCGACGCGTTGCGGCACGCCGTGGCGGTCGTCGTGCCCTCTCGGCTGCCCGAGTTCTTCCAGGAAATCCAGGACGCCTTCAGCCAGGCCGGCGACGAGGACAGCGTCTTCCCGATCCAGCACTTCTACCAGCGCTGGAGTGCCACGATCGCGATCGAGCGCCGCCCGTCGGTGGCCGCCCGCTTGCACGCGGCCGAGCGCGCGCTCGCCGACCCCGACGCTGACGTCCGGGAACGGGCCATCCGGGAAGCGGCCGAGATCGTCCAGGCCGCTTACCACGAGGTCGCGAGTGGCTGAATGGCACTGGGAACCCATCACCGATGACCTGCTCGACGGCCTCCCGCCCGACGCCTGCGCGCGGTCGAGCAGGTAGGCAAAGAACTGGCCGTCCGCGAATCGATGGTCTTCCTGGATGGCCCGCTTGCGGGTGGCTAGGCCGAGGATGCGGGCGGGGATATCGTGCTCTTGGCAGATCGAGATCAGGCCGGGTCCGTCGATGAGGTGCAGGGGGCTTGCCGTTAGCGAAATCCTCGCTGCCAGGGCCGTACCCGGACGTGGTGATCATGATGCCCAGGGTCGCGCCCTCGTGCTGCATCGTGCCGTACAGGTCGCGGACATGGGTCGGCGAGACGGTCTTGGTATAGACCTCGTTGACCTGAAGCCAAGCGGGCCGCCAGTAGTCAACGATGCATCCTCGTGTGCAGTAGCGTCTCGAAGCAAATGGCGCCAAGAGTCAAGATTCTCTAGCCGAAAGCGGATGCGATCGAAGCCGTACTGCCTGCTTCCGAAATGAAGGCCTATCACCGCTTGAGCCGCGCGCAGGGTCTGATTTGCGTGGCCAAAGAGCTGCCATCCGACAGAGATGGCATCTACGAGCGTGAGCGCGGTGCCGCTACTGTCGACTCCGTGGATCATGAACGGCCCGTAGCGTGTCGCATCGCTCGGCTCTGCGGGCTCGTAGATGACGGCGGAGCTATCGCGTTCCACTTCATACATCGGCGAAGTCAGCTCGCCGTCTACTTCGAGCGTCGGTGGAAGCTCAGGAGCGACAGTCAGAGTGCCTGGTCTTCGATTTTCGGGATCACCGGCGATCCAGAACTCACCGTCCAGCATCCTAGATCCATCCATACCTGCGGCCTCCGGTACGCAGACTACTTCGTCGCCGTCGTGAGGTAATTGGAAAGGTCCACTGGCCCAGGTCCGATCCATGTCAGCGGAAACTGAGGGTTGACGACGTCATTCAATGTTGCCGGCGTCGGTCGGCGGCTACGGTCTGGGTATGCCGAAGACAAAACGGCCGGCACCTGGGGACGCGGATACAGCCCGCCAGATGCTGCTCAGCGGGCTTGCGCGCGATGCCGGCCTGGCGGATCTGCTGGGCGAGGCCGAACGGCTGCACTCGCGCAACGATACGTTCCCTGGCGAGATCTTCCTCGCGCTGGCCGACGCGCTGGCATGGTGCGGAGCCGGCGATGACCGGTCCGCGCCTACCGCCGATTTGGGGGCGCGCGGCAAGGGTTAACTCTGTGTGGCTCTGTTTGACGCAGACCAACTCTTCTGGCAGGAAGATGAGCGTTGAGCGCCGGATAGGTGGGCCGTCGGGATCACTGCGGCAGGCAACGCGGGATGGCTGGCAGATTCTTGTACTCGGTTCGGCGAGGCCGTAGGTCCAGGGCTTGTCTGACCACCGGTTCTCTTGCCCGCCTATTGGTGCTCGCGCCGGCCAGCCATTTTGGGCCGTAGTGATTGACGAGATCGTAGCTGAAGTGAGCTTCTGCTTCGTCCTGCGCTTTTCGGCGGAAGGCCATGCGTATTCCTGTTAGGGTGCTGACTTCCGAAGCCGCAATGGTGCCTACAATTAAGGTGTCATTTGCCAGGGAGGGTGCATGGAAGTCGCGGTCACGCTGACAGGCGGGGAGAAGACGGCAGGGCTGGAATCCCTTGAGAGCTGGTTACGCGGTGAGCCAGCAATGGCCGGCCGGGTCAGGCTCGCGGCCGCGCAGCCGAAGCCGGGCGAGATGGGCCTGGCTGCGGAGACGCTGCTGGTGGCGGTGGGTTCGGGAGGGGCATTGTCAGCACTGGCCGCGTCACTGCGCGGATGGCTCTCACAGCCACGCAGATCGGATATCCGGGTGCGTATCGAAGTTCCGGGGCGCCGTGTGGTTGAAATTGGAGGCGACCGGCTCCGAGCGGGTGAAATCGAATCGCTGCTGCGGCAGGCACTCGATTCGGAGTCGTTGCCGGAATGACTGCCCGGCTTCCAGATCCGCTGCGTTCACGGGTCGTGCTGATAGGAGCGAGCACGTATGCCGACAGCAAGCTGCCTGACCTGCCAGCTGTCACCCGGACCCTCCGCGACCTGAAGGCAGCGCTGACAGATCCCGTGTCGGGGGTGGCTTCCAAGAGCAGCTGCGTGCTGCTGGCCAATCCACGCAACCTCGGGCATGTCGGCCGCAGTCTCCAGCTAGCGGCTGTCACAGCGGAGGATCTGCTGCTGGTCTATTACGTCGGTCACGGGGTGACCGCCGGGCGACGTCATGACCTGTATCTCGCCCTGCCCGACACTCACTGGGACGCGCCGGAGTTCAGTGCACTCGAGTACGACAAGGTTCGCAATGCCGTGCTGGACAGCCCGGCAGCTACGAAGATGATCGTCTTGGACTGCTGTTACTCGGGCCGGGTGCTCGGCGATTCCATGGCGGAACCGCTGACAGAGCTGATTTCGCAGTCGGAGATCACCGGGAGCTACGTGCTGGCCTCTGCGCCTCGCGACAGGGTATCGCTGATACTTCCCGGCGAGGAACGGACGGCGTTCACCGGCCGGCTGCTCGACCTCCTGCGCAATGGCCTGCCCGGTGCCGGGGAGTTCCTGACCGCAGACGATGTATACCGGCGCCTGCGGGCACAGATGAAGGCCGAGGGCCTGCCGGAGCCGCAGAAACGCAGTTCCGCCACCGCCGACCGGCTGATCCTCGCCCTGAACCATGCATTCGCGGTGCCGCCCCCGCAGCGAAGCGATGAAGCGGCGGCCTTGTTCAGCCGAGCCAGCGATCCTATCTCCGCTCCGCCAGAGCCCGAACAGCCGCATATCCCAACGCCAGCCGTTCGGGTGCACGGACATGTCCTGTGGGCGCTGACACCGGTGTTGTCGCTTGGCCTCCTTCTGCCCGCGCCGTGCGTTCATGCCGCGATACGCATGAGGAATCTCGAACTATGGGTCGTGGCATTGCTCTACATTACCCTGTGGCTAACGATAGTGACCATTATAATCTACCAAGGTAGCCTTGGTCGCGAGTCAGATGCCGTTGGCGCCTCTATTTGGCTATTCATTATTGCTGCGGTGGCGTCTGCTCACGCGTTGCGACTACGCCACCAGGTATTCGGGAGCGGCCTCGGACCCAGATGACCCCAGGTGCCGATCCTTCAGCTCCTGCCCGGAGATTCCAAATGGGCATCTGAGCAGAAGAATCGACTTGGCATAAGAACTTGCGTACGACTAATAGCACTTGACCACGCCAGATCAGAGCCGTCGGCGTGCGGCATTGTTTGAGCGTCGTCACGCTGCGCGAGATCGAGTGGGAGTCCATGGTGGACTGGGGGCGATTGTGATGATATTCGGCATATACTCGTCGCGACTGGCCCCGGGCATTCGCCTTGGGACGCATTCGACTGCCGCGAACATGATCAGTCTATGACCCGCCATGCTCTTGCCGCCGACGCCGTTTGCCCATGTCGCGGCGGTGTTCGGGTTCAAGTCGGCGCTGGCAGTGGCCGCGGTCTTCAAGACCGGTCAGGTGGAGCGTCTGAACCGCATGAACGCTGTGGTGAGCGATGATCTGCACGCACATTCGGCACGGTCTGCTGACCTGTGTCGCTGTGGTCCTGCGCGGAGCCGGTGAATGTTGCTCAAGAATCGTATTGGCCGACGGAAGCCCAAACGCGCTGCGGCGACGTTATCTCGCGTCATGTTGGTCCGGGGATGGCCGCTGCCCAGGACCGCCATTTCAGCCACCCTGGCAATCTTGTCCGGGCGGCGGCGTCGATCCTGGAGCCCGAGGTCCCCGCCGGGGGCATCGAATCGGTCACCTTGCTGTCGGGGCTCGGGCACCTCAGTTCCCGTGGGACAGTCCGGGCCCCGGCGGCACGCCCAAGAGCGAGGACATCATCTCCGACTGGGTGAGCCTAAGACTCCCAGGAAGCCGTCTTCCAGTGCGAGGTCCACGTCAGCACCAACGGACAGGGAACTGGGACCCGGATCGACATGGAGGCCCACGGCAACCGCCGCCACTCACCCGGCAGGTAAGGCACTCGTCAGCACGGAGGCCAGGCTCATTGCCAACAACCATCTGATGACGGCCGTGCACAGCCAGCTCGTCCAGCGGTACGTGCGCGGTCCTAACCGCAGACCGGGGTGTAGGGAATTCCTGGGAGGTCGTCCTTCCACTCGGTCCTGTTCGCTGGGGCCTTCAGCGTCCGGCAGATGCCCGCGGTCAGCTGATTCGGGTCGGTCTGCCAGATGCTCGCAACGGCGCCGATTGTGGTCGCGACCTCGCCGAGCGAGCCGCTGTAGGCCATGGCAGAGATCTGGCCGCCTGTGCTGATCGACTCGGTAAGGGTTTTGTTCGCCGCATTGAATATTCGCACCGAGCCGTCGTAGCCGGCCGTGACCAGGGTGCCGCCGGGTCCGTAGGCCACGCTGGTGATCGCCTGAGTGCTGTACGACAGATCTGATTCAGGCTGCGGGAACGGACCGCTGACGCCATTCGATGGCGTCGGGTGCACTGAGAAGAGGAAAACACTGCCGGCGCTCTGCCCGATCGCCACCGCATGCCCGTCCGGGCTGAACGCCACGGACGTGTCCTGGGTTCCCAGGTTGTCGCAGATGCCTACCAGCACGCCCCGGGTCACGGTATAGAGCAGGGTCAGGCCGTCGATGCCGGCGACGGCGAGCAGCCGTCCGTCCGGGCTGAATGTCACGGCGTCGTTGCCGGGGAGCTGGATGTCACTGGGATTGACGTCGGTGTTCAGCACGGCGACCTGTAAGCGGCTGGTGGTGTCCCACAGCCGGACCATGGGGTCCAGGTCACTGGCGGTGGCCAGCAGCCGCCCGTCAGGGTTGAGCGCCAGGCCGAAGATCGCCTTCTGCCCCGTTTCGATCTGGCCGGCTGGCCGGCCAGTGTGCAGGTTCCACAGCCGCACCGTTCCCGTTGGCCCGGTCACGGCAGCGGCCAGCATCTGCCCGTTCCCGCTGAACGCCAGGGCGGTCACTAGCGAGGTGCCGGTGGACAGCAGTGCTACCCGTCGCCGGGACGGCAGCGCGTACAAGGCGACGGCGGTGGCGCCCGGATAGTCGGCGCCGAGCGCGAGCAGGTGTCCGTCGGGGCTGAACGCGACAGTCAGAGTGGCAACATGCCGGCCGCCAAACGTGGCACCAGGGGTTTTCCACAAGGCGACCGTTCCGTCGGTGCTGGCGCTCGCCAGCATGGCGCCGCTGGGGCTGAACGCGACGTCGGCGACCCGCATCCGGTGGCCATTGAGCGTGGCGAACGACCCCAGGCCAGCCTGGATGTCCCAAAGTTTCACCGAGTCATCGAGACCGCCGGCGGCGAGCACATCCCCGCCTGGGCTGAAGGCCAGCGAGCTCGCGTAGGACTGGCTCCCCAGGCCAGTGAGGGTGGCGGTAACCCGGTGCGCCGCCAGGCTCCACAGCTTGATCGAAGCGTGCCCGATGGAGCCAGCGCCGAACGCGATGGTCCGCCCGTCCGGAGTGACCGCGATTGCGCCCAGAATGTCGCCTGCGGGCAGGAGTATCTTGGTGCTGTTTCTCGACGGGTCCCATAGCTCGACCGCGCCTGTCTGGGTGGCCATGGCCAGAAGGTGTCCCTGGTCGGCGAAGGCGAGGCGGATGACCAGATGGGTCGCGCTCGTACTGGTCGTGCTGTCGAGGCGGTGGCTGGTCAGGTCCCACAGCTCAACGGCGCCGTCTGAGTCTGCCGCCGCGAGCATATGGCCATCGGGGCTGAAGGCCATTGCGGTGGCTGTGAACTTCTGGCTATCGGTGTCGGTACGGATCAGCCCGTCGGCTACCGGGTGCCTGGGATTAGTGACATTCCACCAGTGCACGCCGCCCGATAGCGCGGCCGCCAGCATGTGGCCGTCTGGGCTGAAAGCGACATCATGAACAATGACCCGCCCGCCGAGCTTCAGGACGGCGAGCTGACGGTAGTCCGAGGCATTCCACAGCTGCACGTATCCCTCGCTGGTGCAGGTCGCAATAATGCCGCCGCCGGGACTGTAGGTCACCCCGAGCACCTGCCCCCTGGTGCCGGTGTCCGGGCTACCGCCGCCCGGCCACAGCCTGCCGGCGATCGGCTGTGCCTGCGTGCTGAGTACCGCGCTGCGTGCCTGCGGTGACGCGGGTTCCAGCCGCTGCGCTTGAACGGCGAACTCGGCTGCGGTATCTGGATGGCCACGTGCCATCTCGGCGGCCGACTGGACCGCCAGCACGCCCGATTCGGCCTGGCGATACCTGGACAGCGCCGCGGCCCGCTGCGCCAGGGCGAAGCCCGCGACCCCAGCCACCAGCAGTACCAGCACGGTAAGAGCAGTGATGGTCTGGTTGCGGCGGCGGATTCCCCGGCGGCGAAGCCGGCCGGAGGCGGTGAGGAAATCGCGGGCGGCCCGGCTGAGTTCGGCTGCACGAGGGGCGGTGGCGGTCCAGGCCTGCGCGGCGGCCAGCCGCACGCCTCCGAACAGCGCCGACACGTCCCTGCCTTCCCGGTCCCACGCGGCGGCAGCTTCCTCCACACCCTGCCGGATCAGGTTGCCCGCCCGGTCTTCCCCGATCCAGTTCCTGAGCCGGGGCCACCGTCGGAGCAGGGCCTCATGCGTGATCTGCACCGCCTGCCCGCCGGAAGTGAGCAGCCGGGCCGAGGTGAACGCGTCGCGCACTGCCCGCGTCACGTCCGGATCGGGCGCCGCAGCGTCCAGGCTTTCCGCGCTGACCCGCCGCCGGGTATCCGCCGTGCCCGCCCCGTCGGCGTCATCGGCCTCCCCGACGCGGACCAGAGCGAGGAACAGCTGCCTCGCCGCCCGGGCACCCGCTTCATCCAGACGCAGGTAGATGTCATCGGCGGTCTTGGCGATGGCGCCGCTGATGCCGCCCGCCGCCTCGTAGCCGGCAATCGTCATGCGGTCCCCGTCACGGCGCTGCCAGGTCGCCCGCAGGGCGTGCGACAGCAGCGGAAGCCTTCCCGCCTCGTAGACGCCTGCCCCGGCAGCGTTCGCTTCCTCCACGCCAAGATCGCCGAGCAAGCGCTCGACCAGCCCATCATCTAGGCGCAGACCCGCCGACCGGGCCGGCCGGATCACCGCCTGCCGGATTTCGGCCGATGTCATCGCGCCGACCACGACCTGGCGAGACCTCATGGCCGCCCGCAGCAGCGGATAGCCGGTCGCCTGCGCGTAGAAGTCAGCGCGGAGCCCGAGCACCAGAACGACCGCCGGACCTGCCCCGGACGAGCCGGAGGCCAGCTCGGCGAGCGCGGCCAGGAACTCCGAACGTTCGGCCTCCTCCGGGCACGCGGTGAAGATCTCCTCAAGCTGGTCCACCACCACGACAACGCGCGAAGCCGCGCCGCCTTGCACCTGCGTGCAGACGGCCAGCGCCTGGCCTAGCGTCCGCATCGGATGCGCGCCCGGTGTAATCATGAGCCTCGGCCAGGACTGCGAACCCGCAGCCGGGAGCCGGCCGCCTTCGATGCCTGCCAGCAGCCCGGCGCCTAGCAGCGACGACTTGCCTGCCCCCGACGGGCCGACCACCAGCAGCGGGTCACCTGAGCCGGTCCGCACGGCTTCGTCCACCAGTTCCAGCAGCTCGCCGGTCAGCCGTTCCCGGCCAAAGAACCAGCCAGCCTGCGCGGGACCGAAGGCGTCAAGGCCAGGAAACGGGCACTCGCCCGGCACGGCCGCACCCGGCGTCCAGAGGGCGGACAGTCCAGCGTCCGACACGTACAGGTCCCGGCCCACCTGAATGACCACTGACGCGCCGACCGCAGTAGCCTGCTGCAGCTGGACGTGCGGTCCGTCTAACACGATCCGCCGAACCGCGCGTCCCGGCCTACCTGAATGACGGTGCCGTGACCAGAAGCGCTGCCGCGCTGAGTGACCGTCACGTTCTCACAGCCTGGAACCAGGCCAGCCAGGACGCCAATTACCCTGGCGAGTTCACCAGCGACCGCCTGGTCGGTGGCCAGAAGCCTCCGCAGCCGGGACTCCCACTCAATGATCAACGCGCGGGCCACTGCCTCGTCGCCCGCCAGGGTCTCCTCACGCGCCTGCACCAGGTCGGCCTCGACAACCTCGGCGTGCGAGGGCCGGAAGCGGCGCCAGAGGTCGCCGAGCTCCTTCTTGACCAGCGCCCACGCGTCGGTGGCAAGTAAGGCCACGACCGCCGTCGCCGCCGTCGAGGCGAGCGCTCCAGTTTCGCTATCCACGACATCTCCTATCCGCAGGAAAGTCTAAATTGCCAGGCTGCTGATTGACAGCCGCCCGCGATTACCGCGCTTACAAATGACTAATAGCAGATCTGCGCACAAGCGGGCTAATACGGCGCAACTGCCATTGGAACACACGAGCGGTTGTTGTCATGCCGCACCAGGTCGTAGGCCCAGCAGCCGAGGCGGCCTCCCGTCACTTGCCAGACTCACGTCAGCCCGCTTGCCGGACTCGTATACCCAGGGTCTACGACTTCGAGCGTCGCAAGGAAGCACCGCGTGCATCCCTAAGCCACCTGCGCGCACTGCTGCGGCCCCGCCCGCATGGCCGGCCGGGGATCATAATCTCGGCGAACGTCACCGGGCCCGCCTGGCTCGCGATCGATTCTGCGGACATCGAAGGAGCCGACATATCCGCGCGGAATCAGCCCCCGTCCAATGTCTAATCAGCGGAGGCACTGATTCCGGCGAGCATGCTCGTGATCGGTCTGGACTAGCGAGCAGCCACGGAGCCGAGCTTCACGTCCCTCGCGATAACGGCCCGGAACTTCTCCGCGTATTCACCGGACAAGACGCCACCTCGGCTTGGACGCGGTTGCTGGCGCGGCGCTGACCTGGGAGAACTACAGAACGTGCCCTTAGCAGACGGTTTGCTACACCGCTCCCTTTGTACGCGGCCGGAGCGATGCTCACACCAGCTCTGAGCTGCGGTTTTACCTGGTGGCAGGTGTTGGGTTCGAACCAACGTAGGCTGAGCCGACGGTTTTACAGACATCTCCGATATGCAGCCTGACCTGCAGTTATGTAGTCGCTGGGCGGATTTTCCGCCTATTCTCCGCGTGTTCCGAGGTCGCTCTGACCTGCGCTCGGCGGGAGCCCTGCTGACGTTCGGGGTCAGGCTCAGCGCGGCAGCGAAACGTTCCAGCGGCAAGCCAGGGAAATACTCCCGGCCTCAATCCGTCCCGGTGTACGGCTGCGTCATCCAGCCTCACTCGCCGAGCTGGCGCTGAGGCAAGCTCAATTCTTGCCGTCGCGCCCGGACGGGCTCAGCAAGTTGCGAACCGCATCCTTGCCTGCTCATACACTACGTGTCGGGGAGACGCCGCACAGATATGCGGCCAGGAGGCGCTCCCGGCGCAGCAGTCAACCACTCCGGACCCGCCCTAACCTGACCCTGCGCAGTCGAGGAAGGGGCCGTACCGTGGGTGGCGTGATCAGCGACAGTGGCCGACCGGCCGGGGGTAGCCACGAGGACCTCGCGCTTCCGGCGATCCCGGTATCCGCCGGCGCCCTCATCTTCGACCGATCGGGTCGGCTGCTCATTCTGAAGCCAACATACAAATCTGGCTGGACGATTCCCGGCGGCGTAATGGAAGCAGACGGGGAGACGCCCTGGCAGGCGTGCACGCGCGAGGTCCGAGAGGAGTGCGGCATCGAGCTGCGCCGCGGCCGACTCGCATGCGTGGACTTCCGGCGTCCCAGGCCGGACAACCCCGGCGGCATCCGGTTCTTGTTCGACTGCGGCGCCTTCGAGGACAGCAGCCTGGCCGCGATCACGGTACAGGTCGAAGAAATCAGCGAGCACCGGCTGGCAACGCTGCCGGAGGCTCTTGCACTGCTACGCCGCCCGATACGACGGCGAGTCCGCGCGGCAACCTCAAGCCGGGCACTGGTCTACCTCGAACAAGGGCACAAAGTCGCAGGCGTCGGCAAGCCGCGCGGTAAGTGAAGCGCCGCGCCTCCAGGATGTCCCGCCACAGCAGCCGATCGAAGAACGGATCGCCGCCGTCCGCTATATGTCCGTGCCCTCGGGGTTAGGGCGGCGAATGGGTACGGACGCTACGGACGACGTCCGTAAGGACTCTGCCCTAGCAGCCCTCCCGGCCTCCGATCTGCCACTTCGATCGCACAGGTACGGCTACCTGCTCGGCCTTCTGAACCTCGCCGCGCCGAGCCCGTCATACTCAGGCTCATCGATGAACTGGCCCGGCAAGCCGAACGCCACCTGGCCGCACGCTCATCACACCGAACCTGACCCGACCGCCCATCAGCAACCATCACCGGCGAGCACCCTTCCGAGGACCGCACCCTCGCGTTCGATTGCCGGCACCGGATTTCAGGGTGGCCAGGTCGTTCAGTGGATCCGGTCGACAAAGCTCTTCGCGTCCCGCAGTTTCACGTCGGGATTCAGCTGCCGGTAGCGTCTGATCGCCTGGATGCGCATGCCGTGGCGGGCCAGGCTGGCAACTTCGCCCGTGGGGCCCCCATCCGGAAGCTCATGCCTGCCGTAGGCCGCATCCGGGAGCATTGCGGATGAATCGGGCAGGGCTGAGAGCCAGAGGATTACCTGCCCTGCCTCCTTGAGGCCGGTGCGCGGATTCAGCTGCCGGTAGAGCTTGATGGCTTCTAATTTCCGTCCGCCCCTGGCTAGCAGCAGGACATCACGGGGGATTACAACTCGGGTCGTACTGGCGGCCAGACCTGGCATCTCGGCTTCGAGCAAATCAGCCAGATCGGAGCCGCGTGCCTGATGAGCCCAGAGGTCAGTAACTGGCCGGTCAACGATAGTAAGACCGCGGCCAGCCGCCATATCAGCGGATTCTCTGTCCATCACCTTGGCGGTGACCAGATACCCTTCCCGCTCCTGCCCGTCGCCCATCGCCCAAGCGATCTCTTCGACAAGCTGGGCTGATACATAACCGCAATTTGGCATGCACTGAAAAAGAGCGGGCCTGCCGGCCGGGCTTGCGGCGAGAAGCCTCACCGATCCGCCGACACCGCCAGCAACAGTGATGTCGCGGTAGCCGCGCTCCAGCAGCAGCTGCCTGACGTACAGCCCGAACCGGGTGTCGCCCATAACCTCGAGCGCAGGCGTCACATCACGCAGGAACTGGCGCCGAGCCCGAAGCCCCGAGCTCATCGCCCTGACGCGGGCTATCGTGAGCACGCCGATCAGAGCGGCGATCGCCAGCAAGGACACCAGGGCACTCACGCGATCCCCTTTACGCTCGTCCTAAGCCGAACCCCGAGGTCCGGGGCCGATCGTTGGGAGATTTCCGCAACCGCCGCGATGGGTTGATGGCAGGATTCGCATTCAAGTGTTCGATGACGATCGCGATCTGTCATCTCTCGCAAGAGGATACCCTATTCCTTCTTCTTCCGATCAAGATACCGAATATGCCGCGCGCAGGAATATTGTCCGATCGCCGGATCCGGATACGATTACGTCGCGACCGGCAACTCGTCCGATCGCCACCGCATTAGCCACCTCGTCGTGATCGTCTAGCGGAGAGCCCATCAGCTGGCGCATGATTGCATTCCATACACGTATGGTGCCGTCTCCTGATCCCGCCACGATGACGTCTTGGCCCTGAGCGCGCCCGATGACAATTGAATTTATTGGCCAATCAGAGTCTTGCATAGGCAATCCAATTGGGTTACGGGTGACTGGGTCCCAAAGTTGTATGGCGCCATCGGCGGAGCCGGAAACTATAGCATCTTTGCCGGCTATCCGGCCGATCGCCACCGCGTAGACGGTGTGGCCGGTGGCATGGAGTGGCGGTCCTCCGAACTCGCGGCCAACGGGGTCCCAGACGCGGATCGTGCCATCGGCGGAGCCGGAGATTATGACATCCTTGCCGGCTATCCGGCCGATGACCGCCGCGTAAACCGCTCGGCCCGGCTCATGTCTCGAAGAGCCGACGAGGTCGCGCGTAGTAGCGTCCCAGGCGCGGACCGTGCCGTCAGCGGACCCTGAGACGATGAGATCTTTGTCGGCTACCCGGCCGACCGCCACCGCGTAGACCGCGCGTTCGGTGGCGTGGAGCGGTGATCCTACAAGCTCGCGGGTAACAGGATCCCACACCCGGATAGTGCCATCATAAGAGCCAGAGACGATGACTTCGCGATCCGCCGCATTGCCGATCGCCAGCGCGCTGACAAAATCCTGGCCGATGATCGCGTGTCCGACTGGGTCGCCGCTAAGTGGATCCCAGAAGCGGATCGTGCCGTCATCTGATCCGCTGACTACCAAGTCCCGGGACTGAACTCGCCCTATCACGACGGCCGTGACGGCGTCGTCATGGCCGATGAGCGCCGGTTCGGATGGGTCGGCGAAAGCTGCGTCCCAGACCCGTACGGTCCCGTCAGCAGAGCCCGTCACGATGACATCGCGGTGCCCTGCCCGCCCAGTAGTCACCGCGTTGATTGTGTTCACGTGTGCCGTAAATGGCGTGTCTGCAAGATCTCCCGTAACAGCATCCCAAATCCGTACTTTGCCTCCTGATGCGGAAACGACGATGTTACGATCCCCTGCTTGACCTATTGTCACCGCCTCGACAGGTACATCTTGATCCCGATTCGCATTTCTATGGTCGATCAGCGGATTACCGGTGAGCTGCCCAGTATCCGCGCTCCGGAGGCGGACTTGGCCGTCGTCGGCACCGGAGACGACGACGTCTTGATCAGCGATTTTGCCTATGGCGATGGCCAGCACCGATCCATCGTGGGCTTTCGGAACACTCCAGGCTAGTTCACCGGTGGCGGCGTCCCAGCACTGAAGAGTGCCTGCGTAGTCCGCGCAGACAATCATGTCCCGAGCGCCGACCCGCGCGATGGCAACGGCGTAGACGACGCTTCGGAGCTTCAGTATGTATGGCGCCTGCGGACTGAGGTCCGCCGCGTCCCAGACCCGCACGGTGCGGTCGGCGGATCCGGAGACAATGACATCGCGATCCCCGACACGGCCGATCGCCACCGTGTTCACCACGCGTTCGTGACCAGACAGCGGCGTCCCGACCAGCTCACCGGTAACCGCGTCCCAGACCCGCACGGTGCGGTCGGCGGATCCGGAGACAATGACGTCGCGATCCCCTGCACGCCCCACTGTTACCGCGAGTACTCCGCTATCGCCGATGTCCTCCGGGTTGTTCGCCAGCGTGAGATAACTGCGCCCCGACCACGCCGCCCATTGAACTGGCCACTGCGATGCACTGGCGGCGGTGCACGCCGTCAGCAAGCGAGCGGCGCGCACTCGGGCACTATTGGCAGCGAGGAGGGCTATTCGCTCAGCCTCGGAGGAGGATTCCCAGTACTGCAGACTCATCTCGAAGGCAGCAACCGCTCGCCTACCGTCGGTAGTGAGCAGCCTCATGCGCTGCATCAGGATGCTGCCGGGCGATACCGAGCAGACGAATCCTGGATTGACGATCAGCTCGTCAAGGACTCCGACAGCAGCGGCATGGGCGGCGAGGTGCCGCCGACGATAGCTATTGCTGTTGTGCCATGACTGGCCGTCGTCAGGGTTCACTGGCATAAGCGCGGTGACAATCGACCGGTGCGCACGTTCGTTTTGATCAGCAAAAATGCGCGCGAGATTCAGCACATCCGGCCGGTCATCAGGAGGGACGCCAGTAAGCAGATCTCGCAGGCTCTGATGCCGTATCGCGTAACGTGGCGAGTCATCACGGCTATCTTCGCGGCTCAGGAACGCCCGGACCGTTTCCTCCACGAAATCCCCAGTAGCCCTTTCGTCATGTACGCCTGCGAAGGCTGCGAGATCCCGAACAGTCAACGAGGTCCTAGCTGCGCCGAGCATACCTAGCAGAGGCAAGATGACGCGGTCCCACCGTTTCCGTGCATCGTCGTCATCCGGATCTCCGCGCCAGCGCTCGACCTGCTCCGCGTAGTAGCCGGCCAGATCTCCAGGCAGTCGGCTCACCAGGAACGGGTCTCGCCGGCGATGGCGGATCTCGTCAAGCACATAGCGCAGGTAGATCCATACTCCAGCGCAGCGACCCGACAGCGTGCGCACGAACCATCGGCGTCCAACACCGCTCGCCGCCAAGATGTCAGTCAGTTGCCGATCACCAGTCACCGGATTAATGATCTCGGTAAGGAATCTACCCATATCCCGGAGATTGTCGGTTCCCTCGACTTCGATCTTCAGCCAATCGGCGGGATGACGCACTGCGTGGAGCGCTCGGTCGATGCCGAACCGGCTGGTCGCCACGATGAATACCCCGTCTGGCAGGCTAGCAGGCAATCCCAAGGGCAACCCACCCTCTGCACTGAGCTCCGCCTCGTCCATGCCATCAACCACGAGCACTATCGGTACAGATGGCTCCGATTCATTGCGTATATGCGCAGCAGCGAACAGCAGTCGATCGAACCAGTCCGACCGATCAGCCGCCGCGGGCAACATTCCGCCGGGCGCCCAGTCATGAAGCTTCCAGCGTGCGATCACCTGGGCGGCCAAGCTCTTGCGTGCAGCTACCGGTGACCTGCCTCCGGGCAGCCGGGTGAAGTGATGCAGCCACGGCCTGGTCCCCACCAGATGCGCGGCCAACGCGCTCTTACCCACTCCCGCCTCGCCCATGATAAGGACGTAGCCATGACTGTGACTGGCTATAAACGAATCGATCCGATCAATCAACCATTCGCGACCTGTAAAACGTCCTAGATCGAGGTCACGCTCCAAGCTGATCGGATCGAAACATGCATCTCTCAGCCTGTCGAATGGCCCGGCGAATAGATTAGCCGTAACAGGCGCGAAGAAATTCCCTTGCACATTCCGAGCGCCGGCCTGCAGACCCTGAATCGATTTATTAACGTCAAATGGTGGTTGATCATCGCGTATCATTGCAAGTTAGGATTTCCGCTTATGTCAGGCAAGCACGGCTCGTCGCGGCTGACCCCCGCATCTCATGCCGATCGTCTGCACGCCGATCCGCACGGTTTCCCGGCAGGTGCTGATCTACCTGGCACCTGCGTCTCGGCAACTCGGGCTCAGGTCTCAGTTCCTCACCGTCCGAAAGCGTTGTGCTGGGTGTTGCCGTCCCCTATCTGAACGCCGTGCGCTCCCCGTGCATCTACGTCGTACTTTCCTGCGCTGAACCCCGCCGTGTCTGCCAGGCTCATCATCGCCGCCGCCGCAGCCAGAAGAGCTACGTCGGAGCCGGCTTCAGCGTCGGTTAGCTCGGCAGCAAGCGGACCTTGCCAGGTGGCGGGCGCCTCAGCGTGCCGGTCCAGTACGAGATCACCATCCCGGCGCCCGTTAAGTCGCTTACGCGCCAACTCCCTCAGCGCGTCGTAGGCATCCTTCACAGCAGCCGAGGTAGTGTCCTTGAGCCCCAGTGCTGCCCCGGCCGCCAGAGCTGTCACGATTAAGGTGATTGGATCCATTTTCTCATCATTCGCTCGAAAGTCCATCAGCCCGATACTGGCTCAGGCTGCTAACTGGCAGTCATCCGACTTCGGTGCCTAAGTCGCCTCATCGACTGCAACATACCGTGCCGATGCCTCCTACGAGGAAGCCTCCCTCCGGCCGGAAATCATGCCAATACTCAACCTGACTTACTGAAAGCGCCAGGAGCCAGATGACGAAATCGGCGCGAGTCGCCACGTGCCCGCGGCCGAGAGCGCGCCTGCAGCGGAAGCGCGACGAAGGTCCCTGGGCGGCGGGCCACTGCCCCGACGGCGGCCGTCCGTGAGCCATATACCGCTGACTAGCGCTTGCGCGCTCTGCGCCCGCGAGGACGCCTGCACTACCCTCGCGTGTCGACATGCGCTTCGGCTGCGGGCGTCCGTTAGCGGCGTCCTGGATCAAGCTAAGCTCTCCGCGCCGGTCAAGCTTGCTCTCCGGCAGCTCGCCGAACGCAGCTACAGCACCGAGCAGGCGCCACTCGATCCGCTCCGGCAGCCTCCTCGTCCGCACCGGGCACGGCGCGTTCACGCTCGTGGGCCAGTCGATCATGGAATGGCCTTGCGCCGGTGCCTCCGCCCGTGAACTTGACCAGACTGGCTCAGAGCAGATCTTCAGCACCGGCCCACATCCATGCTGAGAGCCGATTTCTTCACAGACCTCGCCGGACTCGAACGCCCATGACATCTGAGCAACCGCGTGCCCTGACCGATCCCGGATTGCGGCTCGGCGAACGCTCTTGCCGTCCTCCGCAGGCGTCCGGACCCGATTCTTCTATGACACGACGATCGCATCATCATCGATCTCGTTCTGCGCGACCCAGAATCTATGAGCACTCGGGGCGCTATCCGGCAGTTCATAAACCGTCAGATCGACAGGTTAAAACTCACCACCGGCACCCCGATCATAAGTGTGAACCGACCGAGACGAAGCACAGGGCCGAGCGTACTGAGCTCTACAGCCCGTGCCGGTAAGTAGCCGCTTTCGCTGGCTCCTCTCGCCCGAGCGCCGACCACTCGTGTGGGTAAACCCGACTGAGAGCGCATAACGGCCAGTTCTGGCGTCGTGTGGTGAGTCAAAGACACGTTTAGGGGTCGTGTGTCAACGGCCATCAGGAAATCCGGTTGGGTGGTCTTGTTTTCTCCGGGCTGGCGGCCACCAGTTTTGGCTCTTCCGCGAATTTTGTGGTGCTGGTTACGCTGGGTGCAGGATGACGCGCTTGCGGAGCAGGGGGAAGCCGGCGCGGCCGTACATCTGGCGCTTGACCGTCTTGATCTTGTTGACGGTGCCCTCGACCCTGCCCGAGCTGTAGGGGAGGGTGAGCCCGTTGATGACTGCTTCCTTGTCCTTGCGGATCCCGGTGGCGAAGGAGCGGAGCTCGGGCTGGTCGTCGGCTTCGACGGCGGCGAGCCAGGTGTCGAGGTCGGCGGCTGCCGGTGAGGCGGTCATCATCTCGGCGAACGCGGTGATGTGGCGGGCGAGCGCGTCGAGGTGGGGGCACCGGGCGCGGATGCCGGCGAGCTGGGCCTGCTCGTCGGCTCCAGGTGGTCTGGCCTGGTCAGCAGCAGGCGGGTGATCTGGCGGGTCTTGGGCACCGCGGGCGGCGGCTCGGGGGGCGGCGCCTGGTCCCGGAACGGGGCGAGGTAGCGGCGGACGGTCCTGGCGCTGCCGGTCCAGCCCTGCTGCCGCAGCTCGGCGTGCAGCGCGGTGGCGTCGCGGGCGCCCTCGTTCCACCGCCGGCAGAGGTAGGGCTTGAACTCGTCGAGCCTCGATTCCCTGGTCCGGCCCTGACGAGCAGCTCGTCGACGCTGCCGGCGCGGGCGAACCGCTGCACGGTCTTGGGGTCCAGGCCGGTGGCGCGGCTGATCTCGGCGTGCGACTGGCCGGCGTCGAGCCGGGCGCGGATGTCGGCGTAGCGTTCCCGGGTGCGCGTCGCCAGGCGGCGCTCCCGGCCGCCTCGTCCAGGAGCGCGTCCGGCGGGACCGTCGGCTGCGGGCGTCCGCGTCCGGTGCCTCGTTCCTCGTCGCCGGCTGTCGGCCGGCGGCTTCGGCGAGCAGGCAGCCGCGGTGCCGGGCGACGGTCTTCTCCGCGTATTCGGCCAGGTTGTGCCACAGATGCCAGCGGTCGGCGACCTGGATCGCGCCCGGCGCCCCGGCGCGGGCGGCCTCGGCGTAGGCGCCGGCCTGTCCCTGCAGATCACGGCCGCGCCGGGATGCGCCTTCAGCCACGCCTCCACGGTGGCGGCCTCCCGGTCCGGCAGCATGTCCACGACGTCGCCGGTCGTCCATGTTGACCAGCACGGTGCCGTACACGTGCCCTTTCCGCAGGGCGAAATCATCGATGCCGAGTATTTCCGGTGCCGTGCGCGGCCTCGCGGCTCCGGGGCAGGCCGGTGACCAGCCGCAGGATCGTCGAGGAGTGCACGGCGATGCCCAGCCGCCCGGCCAGCCGGGCGCCGCCCGGCCCGGCCAGTTCCAGCCCGAACCCGGTCAGCATGCCCGTCAGCGGGACGCTCCGCCGGCAGTACCTGCTGGTCAGCCCGTCGGCCTGCATGGCGAACGTGACCTTCGGGCACGACGGGTCAAGGCAGCGGAACCGCAGGACCCGCAAGATGATCAGCACCGGCCGGCCTCCGGCCGCGCCGTCGGCCACGGTCCGCGAGTACCCGCCGTGCACCCGCGCGGACACCGACCCGCAGGCCGGGCAGCACTCCGGCGAGGCCGCGCACGACGCGGAGATCACCACCGCGTCCCCGGTGTCCTCTACCCGGTGCACCCGCAGCCCCGCCAGCTGCGGGAACAGCAGGGCCAGCAGCTTCTGGCCCTCCTCCGAGACGTCCATGACCCGGGCAGCGGCAGGAACAGCAGGGACAGGCGTCATGGCACACTGGGCAGGCAACGAGGCTCCCGGGAAAGGGCAGGTATCTTGGCGGATTCCTGCGTCCTACCGGAGCCTCGTTGCCCGGTCACGCCGACACGCCAGCACATCCCCGGATCGTGACAACCCCGGCGATCCCGCCCCGCTAACCCCGCGAAAACCGGCCCGGCGTCACCCACAGTCAGCGACCACAAAATTCGCGGAAGAGCCTGTTTTCTCCGGGCTGGCGGCCGCCAGTTTTTTCGTGGCCGCTAGCATGCGGCGAGGCGCGGCGCCGCACGTAGCAGACTCGTCAGTCTTGACTACTGATCCTTCCGCCCAGTCGTCCGGAGCCGGGTCGCAGACCGATCTACCTCCCGGCGCATCGAAGCCCTCAAACCCCAGTAGCGATCCGCAGTTGCCCTGGGTGTGATCAGATGTCTACAGTTGGACTCATGAAGATCGACTCTGACGACCTGATTGACTCCACCGGCGTAGCCGAAGTCCTGGGACTCGCGAACCGGACATCAGTTAGCGTCTATCAGCGAAGGTACCCGGCCATGCCGTGCCCGGTAGTTGACCTCGGGCGCGGGCGGACCAAATTGTGGTCCAGGACCGCGATGACCTCCTGGGCGCTGTCGGCAGACCTGCGCTCGCCGCAAGCTATCGCCAGCGCAGAACTCAAGCAACTCACCCTGCTCGGCAAGCCACTCGCACAGAGCATTTTTCGCAGCAGTTTCAGCTCTGCACGGCAGCATGCCCTCGGAGGCGGCAAGGAGGCACGTCAACTTGATCGCTCAAGACGGGCCGCCTACAACTCGCGCTTGAACAGGCCCGGAAACTCGACACTGCCTTCCAGGTCGATATGTCCGATGGCTGGCTCGACCAGGCGTGACTCGCCCACCGACCTGGCACCACCGATCCGACCCCGACAGCGTTTCCTGTGCCCGCCGAGCTTGCGACCGGACGACAACCCAGGAAGCCACGCGACCGCCTGCTCCCAGAGCAGAGCGTCTGCCAGGATCTGGCGCACCTGCACTTTTACGTCGTCCATCTGCAGGCAAACGGCAGCCGGGGGTCGGTCTAGATTGGACTGGTCCACTTCCTCCCCCAGATCGTTGACCCAGTCCGCGCTAGTGCCGATTGCTCCTTCGCGCCAACGCGAGAGCATAATCTGGGCTTCTGACCGCAAGGGGGCGTTGGATGAGAGTCTCGAAAGACGACATGATCTGCGGCTTGCCCGCACCTACGGCCAGGCAGCTTATGCGGGCCTATTTCGACTATCGTTCCCCCAACCTGGCCGGCGAACTGCTGGTCTGACCGTGTCCCTGCTGAAGATCAGCTCCGCGCCTTCGAGGCAGCCGGCTATCTCCGGCAGGTCGACAAGGAGACGGCCGCCGGCGATCATGCGATGGACCACCACCGTGCAAGGCAACGCGGTCGCGCAGGCTAGTTTCGGCAAGCCGATCGCCGAGCGACGGCCGAGCGTCGTCTCGCACAGGTCGTCGAGAGGGCCGCGACCTACAACGCCGACGCCCGGTTGCTTCCTCAGCGTAGGGAGATCCGGGTTCGGCAGCTACCTCGATCCGGACATCGACCGGCTCGGCGACCTGGACCTGGCGGTAACCGTGGATCGCCGGGAGACCGACGGAGAAAGGCACCGTCGACCGAGTCCCTGGAACACGCGAGGGCAAGCGGCCGGAGATTCGGGCTAATCATCGAGCAGCTCTTCTGGCCATCACGCGAACTGATGATGATCTTGAAGAACCGCTCGCCGGCCATCAGCATCGCCAACGAAAACGTCAGCAAGCTAACCGACAGATTCAAGATCGTATACACGGTCCGCGATGACCCTCGCGCGATCCAGCCGCCCGCCGGACGCGCTGATCGAGCGTTGAGCTAGCCACGCCCCCCGGCTCCTTTGACAACGGCTCAGCGTCACGATGCACCCTCGGGGCTACCGTTGCCGCGCACTCGTCGCGCACAGAGTCATTACGTACCGATCTGGGGCTCATCGGCTTCTGCTGAGGTACCCGTATACCGGCCGCTACACGTCCCGCACCCAGTCCGCCAGCCGCTCCCCGGCCTCCTCGCACCGCTCATCACCTGGCTTCCACCACGGTGCCCCCGGATGCACCTGGTACAGGAACCCGCTCACCCGACCCCGGCATCACCCGAGGGCATGAGCGCGCTGATCTCCGAGGCCATCCGGCCAGAGCAGCACGCTCACCTCAGCCAGCCGTTCCTCGGTCTCGTCGGCCCGCCCGGCAGTTACCCCAGCGGCCCGCGCAGCGCCTCAACCGATCCCGCGCCTCTGCGCAGTCCCGGGCCAGCTCATCCATCCGCGACCTCGCGGCGCCGACGAACCGCTCGATCTGCCCGGCCAGGTCGACCAGCCGCAGGACCGCCGCAACCGTCCCCTCATCACCGGCCGAGCCTGGCCCGCTCACGCCCACGGATCGAACTCATCCCACGCCCGCCGAGCCCGCCCCTCTGCCTCGGTCACCGCCGCCGTCATCCGGATCCGGCGAATCGAGCGCGGCCACGCCGCCCGGCCGCCAGCCGCCCTCAACCGCATCCCGATCCCCGGCCCGGGGCAGCGCCCCGCCGCCCGCGTCAGCCGCCTCGGCACCAGCCGCAGGCTCCGCTGGCACCCGCCGGGCCAGCCGCCGAGCCGACCGGTCCCGCCAGATCACCAGCGGCCGCCCGATCACCGGACTCAGCCCGTTCCGCAAGACGAACGCATACCCGGTCCCATCCCGCCGCACCGGGAGCTGACGCACCATGTCCTCGGTCATCACCGCCCGGCTGTCGGGGTTTGCCGGGTATGCGCTGGCGAGGGACGGGCAGCTGGAAGCGTCTCGGGTCTCGCTGGCCGATGCTGCTTCGCGGCTGCCGCGTACGGCGGTGAAGCAGAAGGCCGTGTTCCTGGTTGATATCGCGACCGTGGAGCTGGCGGGTGGGGAGCTTGACCGGGCATGCGCTAGCGCGGGTAATGCCGCCGAGTCGCTGCGGCTGGTCGGGACGTACATGGGGCCTGGCGGTTGCGGGAATTCCGGCGCTCGGTCGAACCGTGGGCGGACTCACGCCTGTGCGGAAGCTGGACGAGCACCTCGCGACGGTCTGATGACATCGCTGGTTTGGTCTCCCGGGCCAGCGTCATGATCCTCCCTGCCGAATCGGTGCGTATCATTCATGCGCGATGGAGAGGATCCGAAGAACAGATCAGCCAGTTTCTGTCTCATTCGCAGGACTTGCCTGCTGCGACCTCGATCTGGCCGGTGAGCGCGGCCACCAGGCACTCACACCAGCATCACGGGTTGTCAGATGGTCTTCGGGGGGTCTGCCGGTTCGTCGCCGACGTTACCGGGCGTGCGCATCCGGCGCAGGGACCACTGCCTTCTTGCAGGTAGCGGACCTGGTTGACAAGTGCCCGGGTGACGGCTGAGTCAGAGACGAGGGGGTCGGTCAGAGGATCGGCAAGTCCTCCTCGGCGGATTCATCCGACAACCTCCTGGAGGCGATGCGCTCAAGGTGCTCGGCGTCGGGGATGACAGCTTGCTCGGCCTCCGGCGGGGTTGTTGGCCATGGGCGAGACGCTCGGCCCGGGCAGTGAAGACATTCTTCAGAGGCTGGATTCGATCAGCCCGCCGAGGTACTCCGAGACGATCTGGAAGATTTCGTTGCTGCTGATATTCGGAATCGAGATGGTGCTGGCGACCGCGGCTGCGGCGAGCTCGCCAGTCTCTTCCGCTAGCTTGTTGGCCTTGTCTTCCTTCTCCTGCTCGTCACCTACCTCGGCAAGACGGCTGCTCAGGTCAGAAGCACCATTCTCGGTGCCGAAGTCGGTGAGCTTGCTGCATGCGTCATTCCAGCTCAGTTCACGGCAATTCAGGAGCGGATGCTGCGGGTGGTAACCAGTTTGGTACCCATGGCCTGGTTAAGCAGCAGCTCAGCAGCACATGCCTTCACCATAGCCCGCAGCGTCGGGTCCGGTCCGATGGCTGCCCGGCGTCGTGGGGTGCCTCTCGTCCCAGGGGCGGGAACGTGACCGAACTGCAGTTCGGCCTGCTTCGTGCTGGTGCCGAGGGGCAACCATCATCCTGTCTGACGCAGCAGCCGGACTCGTCGCGCACCCTGGAGCCCGCTCCCGCCGGGCGGCGGGACCGAACAGCTCGTCTCTGCCGCCTGCCTGTCCCCGGATCGTTCTCAACCGTGGGTCATGCTCACTGGGAAGTCTCATTCCATGCAAGAGGGGAGGTAGCCGGGAAAGACGTAGTAGCGACAAAACAGAAAATTGCTACTGGATCGCCTGCGGTTCCGCTTGCCGCAGCGACGCAATCCTCTCCGTTATGGTTGAAATTGTCAGACGCGACGACGTTGACGAGCCCCGCGTGACCACCACTGAAAGGGTTGACCTGAACCCATAGAGAGCCGTCTCCGCTGGATGATTCGATTACACCGGAACTGGAGGAGTCATAGAAGTAGCCATTCGCATTATTCGTCATAGTCACGATCGCGTCACCCTCGAACAGGTCGTTAAGACCCAGGCCCAGAGTAAAGGGGCAACTCGCGGTGACAGTCCGGAGCCGCAGTTGCTAGTACTATTCACAGCCATGTCTTGCGCTTGGCCGGGAGAGTACGAGTTCGTCTGCGACCTCACCGCCATTGCCATCATGGCCACTCATGCACAAAGTGTATTCATCGTCACAAAGGACGCCGTCACTGAAGGCCGCGGGCCGGATAGTCGCGGCCTCGCTGGCAGGCGTGAGGACCAGGCTGAGAAGCGCAGCGGAGGCAGCTAAAACTCCGACCAGCTTAATATTGATGTTTCGCATTTTTCCCGACCTGCTTTCGTTTTGTTCATGAATGTTCCAATTGTCGCACGCGGCGCCGTTCCCGACAAGGTCATGAGATGCCCCAACTCACCAGCCATCGCTGGTCGCTGGGCGCCGTTTCCTGGCCGAGCTGGAACTTTCTATCTCCGCTGGCTCCACCCGGAGCCAGCCGGATCTTGACCCGGCTGGCGATGCGCCCGGCGAACACGATCGTCCCGTCCGGCCGACGGCGGGCCAGATCGCAGGCAGGTCAGCGGTGGTGTCGTTCCAGTCGGCTAGCTCGGATGCAGCTCAGCACGAGCAGCCGCCCGAGCCGCGCGGACCGATCATCCGCCTCTGAGTCGCAGCGACACCTCGAAGTTCCGGAGCAGGCGGCCACCGTGACATGGTCGAACAGCGTCGGTGTGTCGGTAGCTTCCAGCCGCTCATCTGGCGCTCTGCTGAAGTCCGCCTACATCCCTGCCAAGCAGCCCACAGAAGACTGCCCGAAGCCATGACAGTGGGATCCTCACCGAGACCGGCAAGAAAGAAGAGACCTGGACCGGCACGCCGCAGGAGGATGTTGTCGCCGCTGCTGGCTAACATCGCCCTGGCCGTGCTCGACGAGCACGTCCACGGGCCGTCGCTGGAGGGCGGGACGATGAGCACTCCCCGACGGCGCGCCCGGCGACGCGCGAAGGGCCTGCAGAACTGGCGGATCGCCCGCTACGCGGACGACTTCGTCATCCTCGTGCACCGCACCCGCGACGACGCCAAAACCCTGCACGATGACATCGCCCTCGTGCTCGAGCCGCTGGGCCTGCGCCTTCCGAGGCCAGGACCGAGGTCGTGCACCTGGACGACGGGTTCGATTTCCTGGGCTTCCGCATCCAGCGGAAACGCAAACGGGGAACCCGGAAGTGGTACGTCTGCACCTTCATCGCCACCCGGCCGATCCGGTCGCTGAAGGAGAAGATCCGTGCCCTGACCCGCAGGACATCACAGCTGAGCGCCTGTACGGCTGGCGAATGCACACGGCGACGATCACGTGCTTGGTCGGCTGATCAGCAGACGTGAGGAAGCGGCGAGCACGACGCAGCCGAGCATCTGGCCCGAGGCCGCAAGCATGGAAAGGTCCTCAGGACTCTGCCTGCTGGCGGACAGTCGTCTCGGACTCGACACGATCGATTCCGTCATGGTGAACCGCAGTCCGATGCTGGCCACGCGCGTATGCAGACGACTGAGCGCTCCGGGCTTAGCCGCTCTGAGGCAGCTTTATCAGCAGGCAGCGGACATGGGCGACGGCTATGCACTAGGCATGCTCGCGCGGATTGGAACCTGCACGGGTGATCTCGATCAAGCTATCCGGCTGGCGATAGAATTCGATATGACCACGCGCGAAGGCTCTACGAACTTGCAGCCGACTACGGCAACGCTGATGCCCTCAGCTATCTCGCAGCGATGATGAAGGATCTAGGAGACCCGCCGCAGCGGAATATATCTACCAGCGAGCCATCAACGCCGGCAGCCGCACCGCGTTGAAAGGGCTCGCCCGCTTGTGGGAGGAAACCGGCGATCCCGACAACGCCCGCAATTGCCTCCAGTACGGCCTGGACGCCGCAGGCCACGCCGCCCCTCCCTGGACCTTCACCAACCTAAGCGGCTGACACCAGCGCGAAGCTACCGCGCTCGCATCAGCCGGCTGTCCGAGCCTGTTGCCATCCAGCGGTGAACCTTCAAAGACGGCGTACGCGCGACTGCTGGTCTGTCGGGAGCATCCGGGCCCGACGACACCACCTAACCGTTGACACGCGGCTAAAGCACCTTGGAGGGCGTCGCCCGATTTTGCGCGCGTATTTGCCGTGACCAGCCGCACACGCCCGTTCACGAGCCGCACAGAGACCAAGAAGCCCTCGACCCAGATACACGCAGGTCAAGGACTGTTTTGGCTGGTGGTGGCAGGTGTTGGGTTCGAACCAACGTAGGCTGAGCCGACGGTTTTACAGGTATCTCGGAAAATGGCCTGATCTGGGCTTACGTCCTCCCGGCCCAAACTTCTCCGGCTATTCTCCGCGCGGGTACGACCGGAGTGGGCTCGCTATGCGGGATCATCTCGGCCATCGAGGCTGGCCAGCGGCAGGTCGGTCTTGACGAAGTCGTCTCCGATGCACAGCAGCGGCTCGCCGGCCAGGGAGGCGATCGCGTAGGTACAGCAGTCGCCGAAATTCAGGGCGGCCGGGTGCCTGCCCTTGCCAAAGCGGGAGTAAGCGTCCAGTGCCTCGGCGGCATGCTCCTCGCCGAACGCCACGGTCGTGATGGCGTTCTCCTGCAGGAACCGCGCGAGCGCGGTCTTGCCTCTGGGTCCGAACCTGGCCGTCATCACGATGCCGGTCTCCAGCCTTGTCGGCGCCCCGATCCGCGTCCGTTGCGCGACAGCGAGCGCGTGGACGATGCGCTCGTAACCGGGCTCCTTGCCGACGATTGCCAGGATCGCCGAAGAATCGATGATCACGCGCCGGACTCACCGTAGCCGAGAATTTCCTCCCGCTCGGCCTTTGACAGCGGCCTGCCTAGTTGGTCCGCCGGGATCAGCGGCCAGATCTCCTCCTCGAGGAACCGGACAAGCCGCTCCTCCCGCTGCCCTGCCGACGGCCTGGACAGCGACTCCAGCACCTGACGCAGGGCATACCGGACAGCGCCCGTCTTCGTCCTGCCAGTTAGCGCGGCAACCTCCCCCGCCAGCCGCTCGGTCTCAGAGTCCTTGATATTCAAAGCCATGCTTCTATGGTACCAGACTTGGTGGAAGGGTGGAAAGTTAGAAGTGACAGGTAACCGGCGGACCACGCTCCCCATCGCCCGTCGCTACTGGAAGCCGCTAGGCGGGTCAGTCGGCTGCGGGAGTCGCCGCAGATCTCGGCAATCTTGGCTGCGAGTCTGGGGCCGTAAACCGGATGTCCCTCCAGGGCGCTGGCTCGAACCTGCCAGGCGAGATCGTCAGTAAAGGTACGAGGAACTGAGCGCGTGCTGGATCTTGCGATCTCGGTCCAGGTCGCGAGACTTGATCAAGCCGAGCAGGATTGCTTCAGGATCGCCGGCCCGGGAGAGCTCCTCCTCACTCGGCAACTTCTCAAGTGGCCGCGCGGTAGCCCTGGATGACGGCACAGGGCGAGAGGAGCGGCACTGGAGGGCTGTCGCACACAAGATGTGGAGCCTGCTCCCGGCGGCCCGCCCACGGAAACGGGCAGCGTTTCGTGAAGCTCACCGGCGGCTGATCTTGATCCACAGGATGTCGCCGGCCGGATCGCTTATGCTCGCCTTGCAGTAGTGCCCGCTGAGCATGTCGCAGACGTAAGCGGGCCCGGCTATCAGCCCGGCGTCAGATGCCCCGGCGAGGTGCCTGCTGTAACCCAGGTACAAGGTCTTCGCGACCCGCAGCCCTTCGACGACAAGTCTGGGCAGGTGATTGGGCCAGAGCACCCGCCACAGGTCGATGTTCACCAGATCGGCGAACCGGTCGTCGGGGAATGGCAGCCGCAATCCGATCAGGCCGGGAGCCGTGTGCGCGTCTGGCGGCCGGTGGTCTATGAACTCAGTCATGCCATCATCCGGCAGGTGTCCGGCGAGGCCGATACCGATCGCCAGCCGGCCAGGCGATACCGCTGACGGCAGCGTAGCGAGTACCTGCTCGCCACGGCCAGCGCGGTCGGCGGCATGGAGCAGCCGAAGTCTGCTCAGGTAGGCGGGCAGCAGGTCACAGACGAACACCGGGCCCTCATTGATGAACTCGACTTCAAGGCTGGGGTGCTTGCCAATGAAGTATGTCACCATCTGCGCAGCCTGGGACCAGTTCTCGGCAGATAGCCGGAAATGCGGCAAATGATGGCATAGCGCCGCCGTATCGAACTGGAAATAGCCGGCCGCCCGACCCGCCGTGACATAGAGCCGGTAGGCGAAATCAATATCCTCATATCCCCAGCCGGTGAAGTTCTCGTCGAATCCGCCGCAGGCACGGAAGTCCGCTGCCGGCAACGACATATTGTGCGAGTGCCCGAAGATCCACGGCACATCGCTGGTCCCGAATGTCGCCGGGTCAAGGCCGTACATGAACCTGAGGTCCTTGACCGATCCGCAGGCCACGTCCGCCAGCGGAGCAGGCTGGTCAGCCGCCAGCTGCCAGCTCCACTCGTTTCGAGCACCGAGCAGCACCTTGCCAGGGCATGACCGACCAAAACGGGCATGCACGTCGAGCAGGCCAGAATCGGCGTACGAATCAGCATCGAGTAACCTCGAACGCCGGTGTCACATCACGCAGGAACCGGCGCCTACCACGGCCCCGGCGGCGGCGGGGAGCCGCTGGCGATCTTGCTGCGGGCGGGGAACGCCGGGCCGGACACGGCCGCCGATCATATCGAGGCCATCCGGCTGACCCTGGCCCAGCTGCCGGCGCACACGCGGCGGCGGGTGCTTGCCCGGGCCGATTCCGGCGGCGGCACCCATGACTTCCTGACCTGGCTGACCAGGCCGGGGCGGCGCCTGCGGTACTCGGTCGGCATGACCATCACCGCCGGCATGCACGACGCCATCCTCGCTATCCCGGCCCGGGCCTGGACCCCAGCCTATGACGGTGACCGGCAGGTCCGCGACGGCGCGTGGGTCGCCGAGGTCACCGGCATGCTGGACCTGGCCGCCTGGCCCCGGGGAATGCGGCTGATCGTCCGCAGGGAACGCCCGCACCCCGGCGCGCAGCTGCGGCTCACCGACCTCGACGGCCACCGCCTCACCTGCTTCGCCACCAGCACCCGGGGCGGGCAGCTCGCCGACCTCGAGCTCCGGCACCGCCGCCGCGCCCGCTGCGAGGACCGCATCAGGAACGCCAAGGACACCGGGCTGCGGAACCTGCCCCTGCACGGCTTCGCCCAGAACCAGATCTGGACCGAGATCGTCGCCCTGGCCTGCGAGCTGCTCGCCTGGACGGCGATGCTCGCCCTGGACGGGGAGGCCCGCCGCTGGGAACCCAGACGGCTCCGGCTCCGCCTCTTCACCGCCGCCGGCCGCCTCGCCCGCAGCGGCCGCCGCCGCCTCCGCCTCAAGATCGCCACCCGATGGCCCTGGGCCACCCAGATCACCGCCGCCATCACCAGGCTCGACGCCCTGGCACCCGGCTAACCGGACCCAGCCGCCCCGACAACCAGGAAGGAGCCACCAGCCAGGGACCGTGGAACCCCGCCCGCCGGCGCGACAGCCGGCCAGCCAGCCACGACCCGGCACCCAAAACCAGCCGGCCAGCCACCACCCCAGCACACCCAGCCCCGATCAAGAAAGATCGAGGTTAGGATGGCCGCATCTCCCATTGAGGGACAAGCGTCGCATTTACCTGAAGAGACCCATTGGACGTCAGTTGACAGGGACTGGAGGATTCCATGCCTGACCAAGAGCCACCGGTGTCCACTACGACGCGGATTGAAGGTTTGCCGATAATTAGGGAGTCCACTTTGCCCGAAATCGAGCATGAGCGTATCGACACACCCATTACTGTTTCATATCTTGCCGAATTAGCCGCGGGACGCGACGTGCTCGAATTCGGCGTCGGCAGTGGCAGGCTCGCGATTCCCCTGGCCAAGGTAGCGAAAAGCGTGGTGGGGATTGATATATCGCACCAAGCGCTTCAGAGTATGGGGGATGACCTGCCGACCAATCTTACCGTTGTCGAATCGGACGTGGCTACCTGGCGAAGTGATGAGCGATTCCATCTGGTCTTGTGTGTCTTCAACCTGCTCCTCCTATTCCCTAGCCAGCGTGCTCAGTTGGCTGTTATCCGCAACGCCGCCAGGCATCTGACAGTTGATGGATTCCTGATCGTCGAGAACATCTATCCGCCCCTTCGCGCACTTGAGGATGGATCACGCACGGTAAGCGTCAACACCCCGAATGCCGATATGGCGATCTTGCTTCAGTCGTTTGACTGGAAATCTATGCGCACTGACCAGAAAGTTCTCTATATCCATAATGGCACGCTCCGAACACGCCGATTCGCGATGCGCATGATTTTCCCGGCAGAACAGGATCTCATGGCGCGGATTGCAGGGCTTACTCTCGTGAAACGCATAGCTAATTGGCGTGGAACGCCCTGGATACAGAGCGCCTCCACGCCGTCAGACTGTAATGTCATTTCGATTTACCAAATGCGAGGTCAGGGCTCGCCGAGCGGGTCCGTTTCGGATTAGTCTATAGACTCTTTATTAACTTTCTGATTACATGCATGCCGGGCAGGCCTCGGTGGCCGCGGGCCGCCGATAGGGGAGGTGGTCGCGGAGGCACTGGAAAGTTGCGGCTCAGCACACTGGTCGGCGCGGTCTTTCCTTCCTCTGGCGGGTCACGTCCACTGGCTGGGCGCCCACAGGGTCGTGAGCCACCACTGCGACCCTGTGGGCGCCGAAGTGATCTATGGCGTCGGCTTGGCAAGCGGCTACCTCGGCCAGCCCGAGCTCACCGTCGAGCGATTCGCGCAGTGCCCGACGCCGAACGGCACTACCCGCTGCTATCGGACCGGGGACCTCGGCCGCTATAGCCGACAGGGGGCCGTAGAATTCCTCGGCCGGGCAGATGGCCAGGTGAAACCTGAGTTGGGCCAATTTAGTGCGCACTGGCCGGGTCGTGGATTTGGCTGAGGGCGTGGCGGAGGTCGTCGGGGAGCGGGTCGGCGGCGGTGATGACGTGGGTTCCGGCCTGGATTTCGATGGTGCGGTAGGTGCGCCGTGAGGCGCTGCTGGTTCGAGTGGAGGTGAGAGACCTTCGCCGTTGTCCTGTCGTAGCAGGGCGATGTAGCTGAGGGCAGCCTGACCCGCGTGGTGGCGGGGTGGGCGGGAGCAGTCCTGACAAAGCCGGGGCGTGCCAGTACTGCCAGATGGCGCGGGTCCGGCGAGCGTGGCGGGAAGGAGTACGAGAGGATCCGGCGCTTAAGCCCTTCATCCCGTCGACCGGTCCTGAACCTGGCGGATGCGGGCCGGGCGCGGTGCGCGCCGTCGCTGGCTGCGGCCAGGGGCGGGAACTTCCGGCGGGGTTAATGCCGGCTGCGCCG
This sequence comes from uncultured Actinomycetota bacterium, assembly GCA_963737865.1. Taxonomy (GTDB): domain Bacteria; phylum Actinomycetota; class Actinomycetes; order Streptosporangiales; family Streptosporangiaceae; genus Chersky-822. Next base: position 544,876 of record CAVTUG010000006.1, read on the forward strand.
GGAGGCCGCGGGGAATGCCTGCGGCGTACCCGTGGCCTGACTTGTGACACGATCGGGGAGCCGGAGTGCGGGCGGCTTGCTGACCTGCGGGTTCTGGTGTTTTGCCGATCGGATTTGTGCACTAATCCGGGGTCGTAGAGTGGCTCGGTGCCGTATGTGCGGACGGTGAAGACGGCGTCGGGTGCGACGGCCGTGCAGATCGTGTACTCATCCCATCGCGGGTCGCGGGATATCGTGCATCTCGGCTCGGCTCACGATGACGCGGAACTGGAGCTGCTGAAGGCGGCGGCGCGGCAGCGGCTGGCGGCCGGGCAGGGTGAGCTTGACCTGGGCCTGGATGCGGGTGCTCCCGGGGGGCCGCTGCCGATCACTTCCTCGCGGATGGGCTGCCTGCTCGATGCCCTGTCCCGTGCTTACGACGTGCTTGGCTTTGATCAGGCGTCCGCCGGTGATGAGGTGTTCCGCGCCCTGGTGCTGGCCCGGATCATCGAGCCTGCCAGCAAGCTCGACTCGCTGCGGGTGCTGGAAGAAGCAGGCGAGGCTGTCACGTCGTACCGGACGGTGCTGCGGCGGCTGCCGGGCTATGCGAAGGAGGCATTCCGGCAGCAGCTGTCGGCGGCGTGCGCCGCGCACGCGCGGCTCGGCCGGGCCAGCCTGGTGCTCTACGACGTCAGCACGCTGTATTTCGAGACCGACGCCGGCGACGGGTTCCGCGAAAGCGGGTTCTCCAAGGAGCGGCGGCTTGAGCCGCAGATTACCATCGGGCTGCTCACCGGCCAGGACGGCTTCCCGCTCATGGTCTCGGCCTTCGAGGGGAACAAGGCCGAGACGAAGACGATGCTCCCGGTGATCGAGGCGTTCATGGCCGCGCATCAGCTGCCGGACGTGACGGTCGTGGCCGACGCGGGGATGGTGTCGGAGGCGAACCAGAAGGACATCGAGGCCGCAGGCCTGTCGTTCATCCTGGGCGCGAAGATCCCGCAGGTCCCCTATGTGGTCGCGCAGTGGCGGCGGGAGCACCCCGGCCAGGACATCCCGGACGGGCAGGTCTTCACCCAGCCGTGGCCCGCGACCGAGGCCAGCGGCCGGCGGGACAAGATCGTGTACTACCAGTACCGTCACGACCGGGCCCGCCGCACCCTGCACGGCATCAGCGAGCAGGTCAGGAAGGCTGAGCAGGCCGTCGCCGGCCAGGTCCCGGTCAGGCGGAACCGGTTCGTGCAGCTATCGGGCGGCACCAGGAGCGTGAACCGCGAGCTGGAGGACAAGGCCAGGTCACTGGCCGGGATCAAGGGCTACGTCACCAACCTGGCCGCCTGCCCTGACGGCACCCCCGTGACAGCCGAGTTCGTGATCGGCGCCTACCACCGGCTCTTCGAGATCGAGAAGAGCTTCCGGATGGCCAAGAGCGACCTGCAGGCCCGGCCCGTCTACCACCACCTGCGCGACTCGATCGAAGCGCACCTGACCATCGTCTTCGCCGCCCTGGCCATCGGCCGCTGGATCGAGCACCAGACCGGCTGGTCAATCCGCAGATTCGTCAGGACCGCCCGCCGCTACCGCACGATCAGTATCCAGGCCGGCCAGCACATCATCACCGCAGCCGACCCGCTCCCCGGCGACCTCCACGCCGCTCTCGACCAAATCCACGGCCGAACAGGTGCGCACTAACTTGTCACAAGTCAGGTGACAAAGCCGGGCGTGCCAGTACTGCCAGATGGCGCGGGTCCGGCGAGCGTGGCGGGAAGGAGTACGAGAGGATCCGGCGCTTAAGCCCTTCATCCCGTCGACCGGTCCTGAACCTGGCGGATGCGGGCCGGGCGCGGTGCGCGCCGTCGCTGGCTGCGGCCAGGGGCGGGAACTTCCGGCGGGGTTAATGCCGGCTGCGCCGGGAGGCCGCGGGGAATGCCTGCGGCGTACCCGTGGCGATGCCGCTGGGGCAGAGCCGGGCTCCTGACCCGCTGAGCGAGCAGCAGTGAACACGGGAACCGCCTGGTGCCGGTTCCGGGGTGGCCAGGGCAGCCTGTCCGCACGCCGGATGGGCGCGCCGACGCTGAGCGGGCCGGGCGGGGCGGAGCCGCCGTAGTACTCCGGGACCGGGAGAGCCGGCCGCATGGGGAAGGGCGGCAGTGACTGCGAGGAGGAAGGAGGCTGCAATGCCGCAAGACGCGCCGCTGAACAGCGGTGCCAGCGGCCGGCGTCCGGAAGGACCGTGGCCGAGAGGTAGCGGGGATGCAGGCCAGGCTTCACCGGTGGGCGGCGGCTGATCCGGGCCGCCGGCTTGATGACCTGTTCAACTTCGTGCACGATCCGGCGACGCTGTTCGTGGCGTTCTGCCGGGTCGCAGGTAACCAGGGCGCGAATACCCCTGGCGTGGATGGCGTTACTGCCGGATACGTCGAAGAGGTAGTGGGCATGCCCGGGTTCCTGGACGACTTGCGGGCTGCCCTGAAGGACGGCTCGTTCCGGCCGCTGCCGGTGCGGGAGAAGCTGATTCCCAGGCCGGGCGAGTCGGGGAAGCTGCGAAGGCTGGGCATGCCGGCTATCGCGGACCGGGTGGTCCAGGCTGCGCTGAAGCTGGTGCTGGAGCCAGTCTTCGAGGCCGGTTTCGAACCGGTTTCCTACGGGTTCCGGCCGAAGCGGCGCGCTCAGGACGCGATCGCCGAGATCCACTTCTTCGGCACCAGGGGTTACCGCTGGGTGCTGGACGCGGACATCGAGGCGGCCTTCGACAATGTCTCGCACTCGCTCGTCATGGACCGGGTGCGGGCAAGGGTCAAGGACAAGCGCGTGCTGGCGCTGGTGAGGGCCTTTCTCAAGGCCGGGATGCTCACCGAACTCGGCGAGCACCGAGACACGCTCACCGGTACGCCGCAGGGCGGCATCTTGTCCCCGCTGATCTTCAGCATCGCCATGACAGCGCTCGACGAGCACGTGATGGCGCCGTGGAGGGAAGGGGGCGTGATGGCCGTCGAGCACAGGCGCCAGACCCGGCGCAGGCGCGGGCTGCCGAAGTGGCGGATCGTCCGCTAGGCGGACGATTTCGCCGTGCTGGTGAACGGCAGCGAGCAGGACGCGCTGGCGCTGCGCGACGACATCGCCGGCGTGCTCGCCACGATGGGGCTGAGGCTCTCGGAGCCGAAGACCCGCGTGGTGCACATGAGCGAGGGGTCTGCCTTCCTCGGCTTCCGCATCCAGCGGAGGCGCAAGAAAGGCACGAGCAGGCACTACGCCTGTACCTTCATCGACCAGCGCCGATCCGGTCGCTGAAGGCGAAGATACGCGCGCTGACCCCCAGGACATCACAGCAGGACCTCAGGAACGTGCTGACCCGGCTCAACCAGGCCATGCACGGCTGGGCAAACTACTTCCGGCACGCCATCGCCAAACACACCTTCAGCATGCTGGACAACTTCGCCTGGTGGCGGGTGATCCGCATGCTGACGGCACGGCACCGCTGGAACTGGAAAGACGTCCGCAGGCAGCTCACGACCCCGACGGGGAAATGGCTGCCCATCAGCGCGGGCGGCATCGCGCTGCGGCGGATCGCGGCCATCCCGGTAACCCGGTACCGCTACCGAAGCAGCACGATCCCCAGCCCCTGGACCGCCTGCTGAACCAGCCTGACGGCAGCAGTCATGGAGAGCCCGCTGCGTTGAGAGGCGCACGGCGGGTTCGGCGAGCGGCCTGGGGAAACGGCCCGGGAGCAATCCCGGAACCGCGCCCCAGGCCGACTCAACCGGCGAGCGGTCCTGACGAACTTGCGGATGGACCAGCCGGTCTGGTTCTCGATCCAGCGGCTTCCGTCCGGGCAGGCATTCAGGTTGGTGACGTAGCCTTTCAGCCCTGCCAGCTCGCGGGCCTTGGCTTCCAGGTCCCGGCTGACGCTCCTGGCAGCGCCGTCGAGCCGGATGAGCCGGTTCCGCTTGACCGGGACCTTTCCCTCGGCGGCTTTCTCCGCCTTGGCGGCCTGCTCGTCAATGCCCCGCAGGGTCCGCCGCGCCCGGTCGGCCCGGTACTGGTAGTAGATGACCTGGTCACCGAGCTTGCCGGTCGGGCCGCCCGGCCGCAGCTGGGTGAAGATCTGCCCGTCGGGAATGTCGCGGCCCGGGTTCTCGCGCTTCCACTGGCTGACCGCGTAGGGAATGAACGGGATCTTCGCTCCCAGGATGAACGACAGCCCGGCTTCCTCAATCTCTTTCTGGTTCGACTCGGAGATCATGCCGGCGTCGGCGACGATGGTGACGTCGGGCAGCTGGTGCGCGGCCATGAACGCCTCGACGGCCGGGAGCATCGTCTTCGTCTCGGTCAGGTTGCCCTCGAAGGCGTTCACCATCAGCGGGAACCCGGACTGGCCGGTCAGCAGCCCGATCGTGATCTGCGGCTCGAGGCGGCGTCCCTGGAGAAGCCCGGCTCGCGGAACCCGTCTCCGGCATCGGTCTCGAAATACAGGGTGTTGGGTCGGCCCGGGGCGCGGTGACGGCGTTGCTGCCGTTCCGCTTCCCCGGACCGCCCGCCGAACCCGCCGTGCGCCTCACAAGCGCAACGGGATCTCCACGAGGGTGATGCCGTCAGGCGGCCGTGACTGGGTCGTAGGGACTGGGGATGCGGGTGCCGCGACACCAGTAGCGCTCGACCCGCACCTTGGCGGGGTCGAACAGGATGGCGCCCTGGGCCGTGATGGTTTTCCAGCTGCCGTCAGGGCGGCGGAGCCATTGCTTGACCCTGGTCCAGTTCCAGCGGTGCCGCCGCGAGGAAGCCCTGGCCGCCATCACCGAAGCCGTCACCACCTACCGGGACCTCGCCGCCGCCCGACCAGCCGTGTTCGGCTCCAGGCTCAGTTCATCTCTGGAAGTGATGGCAAACCTGCTCGAATCAATGGGCAGGCAATCAGACGCCGACAAAGCTCGCGCCGAGGCCAGGCAGTATCAATGACCTCGGATGACATCCCGGCGATCCGCCCGGAGCGCATCCCACGCATATCCCACGACCAGCGGCATGCGACCGCTCAAGACAGCATCCAGCTGCATATGACGAAGCGCGACACCAGGCCGCAAACCATCACTAACCTGGGATTTATCCTGGTGGCAGGTGTTGGGTTCGAACCAACGTAGGCTGAGCCGACGGTTTTACAGGGAGCCGTCAAGTTCAAAGTGAACTAGCCTTGACCTGCGTTAACGCGTCTCATGGCAATCTCTTCATCAGGCTCAACCACTCCTCAACCAAATCCGCCGGCTGGAAGTCGATGCTGGCCCGGAGAACTCCGGATGTCAGGCTCCTCCTAGGTCGCTGGCCTACTGGGCACGACTGCACGAGTTCTGATCCAAGACATTGAGGCGCCGCCGATCTGTGGCATAGGCCGGCATAGCCGCCATCGAGCAAGCAGTCCGGTGCGCACGCGCGCCAACTCCAGTCGCTTGCACCGCCAAGTCCTGGAGTGCGACCGGACAGCCAAGAACGATGTGAGTGCTGCCGCCCGTCGTGAACCACCGCGACCAGATGCGACAGATGCCACACCACCCTTGGCACTCCCCGGTGCGCGGTCTACTGGCAACCACTCGGCAAACCCGGGCTACCGCCAGCGCGCGATCGCGTGCCAAGATTTAAGATCTCGGACATATATGGCAGGCAGGCTTCGCGCTCCTGAAGACGTCGGGAAAGTTCTCACGCAAGTCGTGCGACCCGGATACTTTTGGCAGGGACCTGCAGCTATCGCTCGGACAAGAAGTTCGGCCCAGACGAGGAAGATCATGAGCGCGGTAAGCACTAGCGGTCGTCGGCCACTACGGCCGCGCGCCCGCATCATGCTGATGCTTGGCCTCGAACTGATCAGCAGTGAGCCTGTCGCAGTGTCCGAGCTCGTCAAGAACTGCTACGACGCCGACGCCAGCGTAGTTGTCGTGTCCCTTACAGACGCGACATCCGGTCAGCCTGCTTTGCTGACCGTTATGGACAATGGTTTGGGCATGTCCCCTGACACAGTAATTCGAACATGGCTTGAACCAGCGACGCCCAGCAGACGGCATCGCAAGATCAGCCCAGCAGGAAGACGATCCCTGGGCGAGAAAGGCATCGGCCGATTTGCGACAGCCAAACTGGCGCATCGTCTGGAACTTGTAACATACGACGGAAATTCGGTCGAGGGCGAAGTCCGCGTCTCCGTTAATTGGGACGAGTTCGAGGACCAAGAAGTCTACCTGGATCAGATCGAGATCCCTTGGGTCGCCGATTCACCATCATTCTTTCGCCCAGGCGGGCAAGCTGCTACCAAGTTCCGTGCTTATCTTGCCAAGTATGGCGACAGAGCAGAAACGTCGGCCGAACACCACTCGCCAGAGATAACGCACGGAACCACTCTGATCATGGACGGCCTCCGGGCTGACTGGGATGAAACGCTCGTAAATGAAGTCTCGCGCACTCTTACTCGCCTAATTTCACCGACTGCGGACGAAGCGCTAGAGCACAGCAGGCGAGACTTCAGGATACTCCTTGACCTGCCGTCGAGATTGGCCAGCTTCGCGGGTTGGATAGGACCATCCGAGGAGTTGAGTAGACCGCATTATCGCCTAGATGCCATAGTCGACCATGCGGGCCGCGCCAAGATCGAGATGCGACTTCGTGGCGAAGGCGAGTCCCGTAATCCCATTGAAACCAGATTCAGTGGCATCAACGGTCGCACGCCGACTTGCGGTCCGTTCTCATTGAGCCTGAGAGTCTGGGATAGGGACAGGAGCGCACTAGCCGAAACCGCCCCTGGAACTAAGTTTACTGACTTTCGTCAAATACTCGATCAAGCCGCTGGAGTTAGCGTATACAGAGATGGATTCCGCGCCCTTCCGTATGGCGAGATCGGAGATGATTGGCTCGGCCTGGATCGTCGGCGAATAAATGTCCCAACTCGAAGACTATCGAACAATCAACTGATCGGTGCTCTTAATATAACGGCAGACAACAACCCCAACCTACTCGATCAAACTAACCGCGAAGGCATGGTAGAGGGCCCGGCCCTGGATGACTTGCGACATCTCGTAAAGGAAATAATCGTTCAACTTGAGACCGCACGGTACGACATCAGACCTCGTGAACCGCGACAAGGCCGCCCAAATACAAATGATCTCTTCCAGCCATTTCGGCTCAGTCAACTGCGTGAAGCCGCAACTACTCGCGCTGACACAGAACTCATTGAAATGGTTAGTGACGCCGAGGAACTGCTGGAGGAGCGGAACACCGAAGTCAGGGAAGTCGTCGCTCGCTATCAGCGTCTCGCCACTCTCGGACAACTTGTCGACCAGATAGTTCATGAGGTAGCTCAGCCGACGGCTGGGGCTCGCGAAGCCGCGACTGCCGGGCTCGAGATTATAGAGGATGCGAAGGCAGCCCATGCCGTTCCAGCTAGTCTCGACGGACTCCTAGGGCAATTCCGAGAGCAGTTCCGCTTGATTAGGGATCAAAGCCGTGTCGTGGCAGATGTCCTGCGCAGACTCGCGCCGTTCGGAGGCCGCCGACGCGGCAGACCGCACACGATAGCGGTGGAGCAAGCTTTCCAAGAGGCTTGCCTTTTGCTTAGTCAGGACATCCGTAGTCGAAACGTCGATGTATCGATACCCGACAGCAAGACCAGTGTGACTGTTGACGGCACGGAACTGCAAGAGATTGTCTTGAACCTTCTCGCCAACAGTCTCTATTGGGTGACCCGAGTTAGGCATGGCCAGCAGCGGCGCGTCAAGTTTGAAATCGAGCGTGAACCTGACGGTGCTCTCAGCATCTATGTGTCTGACACTGGGCCGGGGGTACCAGAGGGTGATCGCTCGCGGATATTTGAACCCTACTTCACGACGCGCGAAGGTGGCATTGGGCTCGGCCTTTCAATCGCGGGTCAAATCGTAGAGGACTACTACGGCGGGTCACTAGAGCTGATTAGCCCCGGCTCGCTCGGTGGTGCAACATTCCGTGCGACGCTGAAAAGGCGAGTATGACCGAGATGACGGAGGTCAATAGACAATGGCGGTTGTTGCTCGTCGAGGATAATGAGCCGCTTGCCATCACTACTTCGCAATCGTTGGAACGACGACCGGTCAGCACTTCGGGCGAATATGCTACGGTCGAGCACGTCTCCAACTTCGACGAAGCTCTACGGCAGATCGAGCAGCGAAGATATGACCTTGTCATACTTGATATACGTGACCAGGGTGCAGCCTCTGAGCCTCTGGCGGAAGGTAACGCAGATGAGTCTTGCGACGATGCTACCTCAGCGGACAGGGGCCTGCAGCTCTACAATGAGATCAGGAGACGGCGTTTTCTACCTATATTGTTTTACTCGGCAGTTGCTCATCTTGCTCAGCACCTCGATGCTCCGCCGTTTGTCACTGTAGTCTCTAAGCTCGGCAATGAGGATGGTCTGTTGCGGCATCGAGTTACGGACGTATTTGATTCAAGGCTGCCATTTCTTAATCGGTCCATCGAATTGCACATAGATATTACTCTTCGAGATTTTATGATTGAATTCGTTGAAAGATATTGGGCCGAGCTTGTAAGCGTTGAGCGCCGTGGCGATTTGGCCCATCTAATGGTTCGTCGGCTCGCGCGATCGCTCGACGCTACATATATAGCCGAGCTAGCTGATGCGGAGGTTGCCGCGCCGGGTGGAAGGGCTCATCCGACGCGCCTATACATCATGCCGCCTCTAGCTGACTCCTCTACTGGCGATATCGTTCACGATGATTCTGATCGCTGGTTCGTCGTCCTTACGCCTACATGCGACCTCGTGAAGCGGTCTGGTCAGAGGAAAGCAGAGTTCGTGATTCTGGCATCCTGCCTTCCGCTCACCGAGTCGGAGGAGTATAGGAAATGGGTTGAGAACGGGCGACCAGTTTCGGGCGGTCAGTTTAACAAGCTCATCGCTAACAATCGGGACGGACAGCGTGACCGCTACTATTTCCTGCCCGCAGCGTGGGGAATTCCGGATCTGATCGTCGATCTTCAGCGCATCAACCACTTGGCCTCTGAGGACTTTGATCGCTTGAGGCGTGTCGCGACACTAGACGATCCTTACGCCCAGGCTGTCGTTTCACAGTTCGGCCGATATGCCGGGAGGGTTGGAACACCTGATCTCGACCTTCAGGCAGTACGCCGGCGAGTTCGCCCAGCGGACCCTGCAGCTCATGTGCCAGAAGCCGCGAACACGCGACCGCATCCTGGCACCGTCGTCCTACCTTTCGACGTCGACTCTGCAGCCCGAGCTGTCGATCCCCCCAGTCACGATGACACCGACACATCTGTCGACGGGGCGTAGCACTTCTCCCGCATCGCGTGGCGTGGCAGATTCGGTCGGTCTGGTCACTTCACGGCCGTACGCGACGTCTGCCCGCAACGTCGGCAAGCGACCCAACGTCAATGGCTACTCGGCAGATCTGCCCTAGTCGGAGCTGACGATGTCGACAGTTATCGCCGACTGGTCGCTACTGCAGAGCCTCCCATTTGATGAGCTTCCCGTCCGTCGAGCCGAGCTCGTCGGCGTCAGCATGCTGAAGCCGAGAGTCAGGCGACCGGTGTCTACAAGCGCTCCCTCTTGGTCGTCAAGAGCATGTTTGTTGACGACTGGGTAGAGGAGGGCCACTGCGGTCCTCTGTTGATAAAGTTGGTCGGCGGCTGGATCGGCTAGCGTAAACGGTGGATCAACTTCGCCTGCCAGAATCCCCGTCATCCTGCGGCCCGCGTTTCTATGACGGCTTTCGCTAATGGCACTGAATGCTCCTGTCCCTGAGCGGGCGCGCTCAAAAATGCTGAACGGACCATACCCTGCGATCTGCCGACCCGAGGCGAGCGCGTCTGCTGAGGCATGAGCACAATCCATCGGGCGAGTTGGTGCTGTTCCAGTCCAGCGAGCCATGCGAGTTCCGGCTTGAACGTATCTGGAGTGAGCCACGTCAACTGCCTGAGTATCTGGATCATCTTCTCATGGCTTAGCTCGACAACACCAGCATCGAACGTCTTCCCGGAGTCACGCACGCTGTCGTCTGGGAGCTTGGCCGGAGACACCTTGAATGTCATCTGCGGCGTCGTTGATGCCGCAGCAATGACACTGATCCAGGCTTCCACGTTGATCTTCAGGCTCCTTGGATCATTCGGGTACGCGACGGGTTCATCCACCTTCCAGGTGCCCGGCGTTCAGCGATGCGAGCATTCCACATTTTCGTACGAGAAGTCGGCCTAAGATCTGGCCTATGCTGAGCGATAAGTGGCGGGACCTGCTTCGGCGTGATCTGAGGTCGTCCGTCCGGACCGATGGCCGCGTACTGGCGGAGTTGGTCACGCAGGTACTCCTCGTCAAGGCAGGCCGCCTCGAACATAGCGTGCAGGTCAGCGGTGGTGTACAGACGGACAAGGTCGCGATACTTATGCCGGAAGCCGAACCACCTCCCCATCTGCATAAGTGTGTCCACTTGGGTGGTGGAACGTCGGTAGTAGCTGACGGTGAGACCCTCGATTGTGAACCCTCGGGCAAGCTTGTTTCCGCCAACGAGGATTCGCCAGACTGGTCTCTGGTCGAAGTCCAGGCTCTCCTGATGCTGCTCCAGATCCTTGTCGCTGTTGACGACAATGACAGGGCTGGAGTCTCTGTCCACTGGAGTGATCAGCCGGACGGCCTCGGCAATATCGTCGATCGAGATCATCGAAGTTCGCCGGTGTCGGCAAACCTGGCTCGGCTCTGGCGATCGATACCGGCAGCACATCGGACTCGTAGAGCTTGCGTAGCCGCGCCAAGCCGACGGGACCGTAGTAGTCGCCGCTGTTCCACAGCATGATAATGGTCTGGGCTGTCTCGCGCTGGACGCTTCGCTGCATCGCCTCGTGGACGAGCATGGTGTGGTGTCGATAGGTGGCGGCTCCAAGCCGCTCACGATGCGACCTTGACTGCACCGGTCAGGACGAACATGTCGAGTGCTTGCGCGCAACTCATCTGTGTCGGCCACATCGGAAAGCGGGCGCACGTGTGCACGCACGTTCGAGGTCTTAACAGGCGGCTCGCCGGAAGGCAGGTCGGTCCCGAAGTCGTGAAAGTCTTCCGCGCCCATGTAGCCCTCCGGCCGACGCAGGGCGACGATGAAGTTCCGGGGAAAGATGTCGCTGGGGTCGGCGGGATCAATGAACACGTTCGCATAGGGCGTCGCGGTATATCCGACGTACTGGGCACGTGGCATCATGTCCAGCAAAGTGCCGATGTGACGATTGATAGCTGTGCGCTTCTTCCCTGTCGGCTTTCCACTTCTTCGGGCTCGTGGTGTTCACGGACGCTTGGTCAGACTCGTCATCGATGATCAGAACGGGAACCTCGGAGAGCCGGTCCCTGATCCGGCCGAGGTCAGCCACCAGATGCTGGAGGACGGTGGTGTTCTTCTTGGCCACTACGAGCCGGGCGTCGCTGTTGAAGAGATTGACCGGGATCACACAAGGGTCGGCCGCGTTCCCGTTTGTGGAATTGGAGCGCGGCGAAGCCCTGCCGAAGAGCCTTGAAGTCTCCAGCATGATTACTTAGGCGGAATAATGTCGGGGTAGCCCCCGTCTGATGGCTTGATGCCGTGCCGCAGGAACCGGTCATGGATCCAGTCCTCGTCCATGACGTAGTCATGGTCGGTACATCGTGCGGCGAGATCTCAGCTTCAAGGTTTTCCCGTCCAGACAACTCCATGTCGATGCGCCTCTGCGTCTGCGCTCTCAGCATGTTAGTGGTGCCTGTCAGTACAATCACGAGTCGGTACCCAGCATCGACAGCTTTAGCAATGACTCCGGTGAAGTTGGCCGTTTTACCGCTCTGGACATATCCGACCACTAGGCCCTTGGTCTGATATGCCTCGTCTTCTACGGGATCGGCGAGACGCCCGATGACCTCTTCGGCAGCCTCGTGCAGTTGCACGAACGGCTTCTGCGCTCCAGCGCTTTTCCTCAAGCAAGGAATCTCTCATAATGCGGCCAGTAGAATTCGTGCTCGCGGGCATTATCCTGTGTCCGCCATGGCCGCCAGTCCTCAGCAATAACTATCGTGCCCTCACCTGCCGCGTAGGGGAACCGGTCGTCGAACAACGCGGTTGTCACTTCGTCGAGTCCCAGCGCAGCGCAGATGGCTGCGCGCCGCTCAGCAGTGTTCCGATCCGTTGAGCTGCCCAAGCGGCGTCAGTATCGGCGTAGTCCCAGAGCGCCACCGAATGCGCGAGTTGCTGACGGAGCGGATCGTCTGGCCCTGCACTCTCAGGTGGGCTAGCATCGCGCCGCCATCGCGAAGACCATCATCGTCCGCATAGCTGCTGGCAACTGAATGCAGATGCCTCGGCCCTCTGCGGGAAAGCCCGACGAGCGCGGCGATATACGCGTCGGCGAGATCGTCACTCATGCTAGCTCCTGATGTGCGATGTCGAGCGCTTCGGCGACATGTCCCGCTGGCACAGCGGATTCCAAAGGGTACGTGAGGTCCAGCCGATATCGGACATCGGTTATAGCTGTCAGGTCGATCTCGGCGCTTCTTAGCAGGTCGGGTGTCAGACGTGGGAAGCGTTCGTCGACCGCGAATATCCGAGGTTGCGTGCGGGCACGCCAGCGCTGCATGGCGGATTCGGCAAAACGCTCGCGCCATCCGGCTGCGGTAAGGCGAATGTCAAGGCGATCGCGCTCGCCTGGGCGATAGCCCTCACATGCTCCACCAGTTCGCTGAGACAACGGCCGCCGGCACCAGCACGCGTAATCTGCATCGACACTAGAAGAGCGGCCGATCGCCCGTCGGGACTAGCTGCGTCAGCGACGAGACCCAGTGAACGCGGCGCTCTGAGATCGTGGTCTTGACTTCCAGGTCAACGCCCGGAAGTCCGAAGTCATGCTCCTCGCCGTGCCCGCCGCGCCACGTCTTGACAGCATCAGCAGGCCCGTAAACTCCGATCATTCCGGTCAGCAAAGCAAGTTCGCCCACCAGACCCGTCTCAGCCTCACGTGACAGGGCGTCCTCCGCCCTGAGCAAGTGCCCGAGCTGGCGGAGCGTGCTGGAGATCGCAGTACCGATCGTCTGCCCATCGAGCTGAACTCGGTCGGCGACGGCACATAGAACCGGGTAGGCATCGGTGAACAAGTCGGGGTCTTTGACTTCCAGCTGCACATGGCGGCTGCCGCTGATATGGACGACGTCCACGCTTACATGCTCAAGCCCCGTAGCTGCTGGCACTCCATTAGTCGCCGGTGCGCGTAGTCCGATCCGTCGCCGGGGAGGGTCGATAAACAAGATGAGCTTTGGCTCACCATCAATGGGGTGGTCAATGGGCACACCAGCGCGTAGGTACCGCCTGAAGCCTTCGGGGCTGAGGTGACGACCGTTATGAGAGGTCATGAATTACTCTCGAACGCCGACTTCTGCGCTCTAGCCGCAGACGTCAGGACGCTGTTCCATAGCTCCAAATTGTCTCTATCCCTGGCCCCGAGATATGCACCTTCAAAAACACCCTCTATCAGCATGAACAACAAGGCTTTTATGACAGGCACATCGTTCAGACCTCCCCGCCTCCCGCCCAGTAGCGCACGGCGGTACGCATCATTGAGCCACAAGGTCCTGCTTGGCCTATCAATTTCAAGGAAGTCGTCGCTGTGGAAACTGCGCCATAGAATATTTAGAGGTTCTTCGTTATGCTGCGGCAACTCGTCCCTGATCTCCCGGCAAACCGCCGGATGAAGACCCTTTCCAGGGGGAAGGACGGCCGATCTCTTCGCAGTCGCCCGTTGGTTGCTGACGATCCACTGATCCTCGGCTGCTCGGAGATAAGCGCTGATGCTCGAGCCGTCGACGGCCCTGGCTTCCGCCGCTAGGCGGGCGAAGAGCGGACCTGCCGAAACGCGTGACTTCTCTGTGTTGAACCGGAAGAGGCTCGCGTTGTTGTCGTCGATGTCGACGACAACGCGGGCTAGCTGAAGCTTTCGGTCTATCGTATGGATGCCCTCCCAGCCGCCAGGCTGCAAAAGCCGACGATTCCTGTAGAAGTACAGTCCCTGGTGTTGCTCAGCCCCTCCCGGCAGCCGGTACTGCGGCAAGTTGGAGCGCCCAGGCCAGATATGGCAGCACAGGCTCAGCAGGATGCCCTCATATTCGACGGCAAGGTCCTTAGGCCAACTTTCTGGTGCCGTGGGGTATTCGAATGGGTCGATAGGCTTGACTCGGTGCGGTGGCCCTAGGCCCCGGCTGATGTCTTCCACGTCGATGGTCATCGTCACACCATCGTCGTTCAGTATCCTGTGAAACATAAGGCCGAGGTGATTCCTGAGATGGTTGATGGTAAGGGTCAGATAGTCAGCTACCAGCTCATGGTCTCTTGCTCCGGGAAAGGACCTCACCGAATCCCAACGCACGATCGTTCCTGAGCTGGCTACCGCGAATGGCCATGGCCTACCTAGCTCCGAAGCAGCGAAAGAAGCATCGACTGTGTCGCAGTAGTGGTTCGACCGGTTGCCCTTCAGGAGCCAACGTCGGCCTACCGCCGACTGGCCAACCGCGCGCGATAGGAGGGTCAGACTTTCTGCCTGACTGAAGGACGCTGCCTTCATGCCGATCCCGAAGTGACCTAGTTCACCGTCGCGGTACCGCCGGCCGCCCTCCGACTGTCATCGCAGTATCGATCTCGTCGCAGGAAATTCCCCGCCCATTATCAACAACATACAGCCCCACCAGAATGTCATCTTGCTGCATGAACCGGATCAGGATATCGGCGGCACCCGCGTCGATCGAGTTGTCGACCAAGTCAGCTAGGGCCGTAGCCATCGAATGGTTGCGACCGAGGCCGTCCAACGCGCGTGGATCAGGAGGCAGGTCAACGATTCCGTCGGTCGGAACATCGGGATTCCAAAGGACCACCGGCTATGCTCCGCGCTCAGCGGCCTGTTGGGGACCGGAATCCTGTGGAGGCGGCGCGTCGCATCAGCTCAGCCCGGCCTGGACATGCTTGCCTGCAGGATCCCATCCGCGCAGCATGACTCGCGCGATCTCAGCCGACGGTCTCCTGCTCGATGGTATCTAGTTGCCGGTCGCAGCTCCCCATGTCGCCAGGGCGGCCCAGTCCGAGGCGGGAAAGACCGGACCAGATTCAGGTCGGCGCGTAGGTGTCGACTTCCACGAAGTTCCGATTCCAGGTCAGCAGGAATTGCCCAAGCTCTACGGCCTTGAGCTCGTCCCAGCATTCCTGGCGTTTGGCCCATTCGCCGACGTTGCTTCGGCTGACGGGTGGATTAGTGATAACTTTCTGTGCCAAGCCGGATATCTCTGCCGCGGCGGCGGCGAGGGCTGTCGACAGTGCTTGTTCGCGCCAGATCTTGTCCAGGTTTATCCGGCCGTCTGTCGCGGCGACGAGCTTGGCTATCGTGTAGGTCACGATATTCGCCTTGTAGCCGCCAAATGCTTGCTTGGCAACGATTTTATCGATATGCCGGAACACGATCGCCTTTGCGATCAGATGGCGGCAGAAGTCCTTGTCCACCATGATCGGCGCCGTTTCAGCGAGCTCCGAGAACACTACGAAGTTCTTCTCGGCACCCAGGCTCACCAGATGCGGGAGCATGTCCCAGGAGTTCATGTACTTCGCTAGCTCGGACTTGGTGAATTTTTGGCCGGGCGGATTGGTCTGACGGAAGATTTTCCGCCGGGCCTCGGTTGCCTCACGTGCAATAGCGTTCGCATACTGCCCCGGGCTCTTTCATAGAACCAGTGCGTATCGTAAGCAGCAGCGGCGAAGGCGGCGCCCACAGACCGCGCATGATCCGCTCGATCTCGACGTGAAAGGCGCCGTTGGCCTTCAAGTCAGAGGCGGTAACTCTGTTCTGTGTGTTCGAGAAGGCCGAGATCTGCGGGACGATGGCGTCGAGCCTGTCTGGCGGTACGACGGTCAGCTTCATCTGCACGTGAGCGCCATCAAGGTCGACCTTTGCCCGATGGGCGTAGTGGATCGTTGCTGTCGTTTGGCCCCCATTGACGATCTGGAGGTTGTGGATCCGGCAGATGACACGTTCCGGCCCTCTCCTCATCGAACTCGACCAATGAGGCGGTTGCCGAAATCCCGTTGTTGAATGCGAGGAAGCGAGCAGGATCTGTGCGCAACGTCTCCAGAATTCCCTTGTTGACCGCGCCGCGGATCTGCAGGAATGAGCGCACGTTAAGCTCAAGCAGCCGGGAGCCGTGGACTGAGTAGAGGCTGGCCAGCTCGCGGGCGGGCACAATGGCGAAGTAAACGGCCTGGTCACCGACTGGCGGAGCAGCAAGACAGCGGAGGCCATCGGGGAAATCGGCAGTAATCGGCTCGGCCTTACTACCCGACGAGGCCCAGTTGGCAAGGCGCGTCAGGTCCCACAACTCGCGCATAACCAGTCTGTCATGAACCTGGGCAGGTGGAAGGCGCTCGCGCATCACAGCACGTGCGTTGGTGATCACAATCGCGCGGACTTTCTCTGCCACCGCAAACTTCTCTCGAATTGTGACGCGCATCCCCGCGACCTCGGAGGAGCGGCTTTCCGGCGGCTGAGACCCGCTGATGCAACTCGAAAGGAAGTTTTCCAGCCGCTTGAACGCGGCAACGGTCCCATTCCGATCAATCTTGTGGTCCTCGTCGGCGCGTGGGCTATATAGGGCGAGGAACAGGTCCAGGACTCTGTCGTCGGCAGATACGCCCCACCCGCTGACCTCGACGCCATGTTCGCGGAAGTAAGCAGGTGTCGCGTCCTCCGAGTGCCCGTCAGCGCAGAACTGGTCGAGCATAAGCCCTGCGAACGCCTCGTCGAGGCTGCATCCCGTAGCCTGCGAGTGAGCGTACACATCCTCCAGCAAGGTGTAGGCGAAGCCGCCCACGTCAACCTCAGCCAATCTAGACCGTCCCCGCAAGTACTTCGATCCGAACAGCGATCGGCGATCATGCGGGCCGGATCTCCCGTCGGACCAGCTTAGCTACAGCACCTTCGCGTGCGAACAGCACCAGTGCATTCACAAAGAGCATAGGCGCTCGGAGCAGCCTCTGACTGATAAGCCACATCGGAAGTCGCACATATGACTGCTCAAGCCACATTGGTTCCACCCCTTGTGGCTGTAGCGTACTTTGTAGCGGACTCTTCTCAGACTGCCCCTGCGGACCTAGGGATCCAGCGTCGTGTCGTACGGTCGATGCACACTGGGCCCTAGAACTTAACTGTGTACAGACTGGAGGTTGGGTGGCCGAACGCGTCGAACGACGCAGGGAGTACGGAGTGAAGCTCGTCCGCGGGCCGTTCGTCCGGCTGGATCCTCATCCGAACGCCTGCGCTACGGAAGAGGAATTTCTCGAATACGCCACGGGCTGCCGACAGCGTGGCTACCGGCTTGCGGCCGACTTGTTCTGCGGCGCTGGAGGGCTGAGCCTCGGCCTGTCACAGGCCGGCTTTCATGTTGTGCTGTCTGCAGATCATGATGCTGAGTCGGTGGAGACGCATCGCCACCACAACCCGGGTCTGACGCTCGACTGGGATCTCGGTGCTTCTTCCCATGTAACCCGCATAGCCGAGCTGATCAACGCTGCGGGAATACAGCTGCTCGCCGGCGGGCCGCCTTGCCAGCCCTTCTCGAAGGCAGGCAGATCAAAGATCCGGCACCAGGTTCGTCATGGCCTACGG
Source organism: uncultured Actinomycetota bacterium (assembly GCA_963737865.1). Lineage (GTDB taxonomy): Bacteria > Actinomycetota > Actinomycetes > Streptosporangiales > Streptosporangiaceae > Chersky-822. The sequence continues at coordinate 562,531 of CAVTUG010000006.1, forward strand.
CCAGCACGTGACGAGCGGCGCGACCTGTGGCGATCCTTCCTCGAGGTCGCGCAACTAGCGCGGCCGGCAGCGATCGTCATGGAGAACGTGCCGGACATGGCTCTGGACCGAGAGATGTTCATTTTGCGCACGATTGTGCACGAACTAGAGGCGATCGGTTACAGCGTCGAGGGGAAGGTCGTCGAGAGCCTGCGATACGGCGTTCCCCAGTTCAGGCAGCGGCTCATCCTAGTAGCGCTCCGCGATGGGCTTGCCTTTACTTGGCCACCTGAGGAACCTCGACGCGTCTCGGTGTGGAACGCTATCGGCGACCTCCCCGAAGTCGAGGGCGGATGGCGACCGGAAGGCGGCGCTGACGGTTGGGCCCCGTACGAGGGACCAAGCGGAGCGTTCCAGTTGGCCATGCGCGCCGGTGTGCAGGAAGAACACGAAACCCGGATATATGATCACATCACCCGGCCCGTTCGTGAGGATGATGTCCGCGCATTCGACCTGATGGGCGAGCGCACGCTCTACTCGGACTTGCCCGATGACGTAAAGCGATACCGCGACGACATCTTCGATGACAAGTACAAGCGACTTCAGGAGAACCACTACTCTCGCACCATTACAGCGCATATCGCCAAGGATGGATACTGGTACATCCATCCTCGGCAGAACCGGACGCTGACCGTGCGAGAAGCAGCGCGACTACAGACCTTTCCAGACCACTTCCGGTTCGCTGGGCCGCCGTCCGCCGCCTTCCGCCAGATCGGAAACGCCGTTCCACCCGCCCTGGGCAGGCACCTAGGCATAGCCGTCGCCGCAGCGCTCCAGAGCTCTCAGCCTGCACCCCACAGCAGCGGTGAGATCGCCGGGAGGCTGGCCACATGGTTCAGCGACCATCCGGCACCCACCATTCCGTGGCTACGCGCCAAGACCCGCTGGCAGGTGATTTCGGCAGAAATACTCCTGGATCGTGCTTCCGCTGAGCATGTTCGCTTCGTATGGCCATTGCTGGCGCGCTGGGAGCAGCCATCGGACACAGCCCGGGCACTCGATGAACTGCGGGAGATCGGATCGTGGATCAACCGCACGGCCAGAGCCTCACGACTGGCAGAGCTGGCGACCAGGCTCGCGCAGATGCCGGGAGCCCTAGAAGGCGATGAGCCGGATGCGGAAGCTGCGGGCATAGACGCGTCAACCGTGGATCTCGCTGTCCTCGTAGTGCCCAGCCGTATCGCCGATGAGTCAGAAGAGCCCGTACTAGCCGCCAAGGGCGTGCCGCGCGTCGTCGCGCGCTTCAACCCGGAGGTCTTCGAACGCAGGAACCGACTCAGTGAGGGACGGCTGGCCATAGCACGGATGGTGGGATATGCCAGCGAATCACGCCGCGCCCATCTGGGGCTGATCGAGCTGGCGAATTCTCTGTGCCGACCAGCCGAGCCACAGTGCGACATCTGCCCGATATCAAGGTGGTGCCACTCTGCTAGCCAGCCGCGATATTCAGCTACCCAGTCCTAGGGCGCGAGCGATTTCAGGGGCCTCCGCCCGCAACGCAGCACTGATGCGCGTCCAAGCGGGGTACTCGCCTGCGTGCATTGCCGCCGCTCGAAGTGCCAGGCCAGCTGATCCGATGCCAGGGCTGGCGGATGAGCTTCCGACCTGGAGCTGGCCAGATGGCACGGAAATTGCCGGCTCGTTCGTCGGAACGTCTGCCGAGGCATGTCGCGAAGTCTTCCTATAGACGTCATCAGCGCGGAGGCAAAGATCGTTAACTGGACGTTCCAGCATCTGCCGAAGTTGTGGAGGAATTATCACCCGCATTTTGGCAACATCAATGTTGAATGCGACATCAAGGTCGGTGTCGAAATCCAGAGAAGCCCTAGCAAGTTTGGTATGCTCATCAATTCCTCTGACGCCTGCCCAGCCTCCCCACTGCACAAGGCGATTAGCTCGGTATATGTAAAGACCTTGCTGGCGGTTCCAGCCCATCGGCCCGGAGAGACGCTCGAATTCGACCAGAGAGGAGAACTTGTCCTTTGAGGGCAGGACAAATCTTCGCAAGGAAACTACGCCGCCCGCATCATCCGTCATTATTTCGAATTCTTGCGCCGGAAATTCAATCCGACCTGGTTCGTCTAGAGCAAAAGGGTTCCACGGCTTCACCTTCGAGCCGTTTACCGTGATGGCGAGTTGACTTCCACAACTGCCCTCAAGGAAGCGATGAAACACTATCGCGAGATGCTCCGCCGTCTTGGTGACCTGCGCCTCGACCCGACGCCGCGCCCAACCCCCGGCAGGATTCTTTTCCGGAAGGACCCTATCGAGATTACGCCACACCACTACAGTGCCGCCGCCGTCGGTAAGGGACTGCTCGGCTCTGGTCACAATATCGTCCGCGCTTGGCGTCATGACCATCCATTGATCCCACTCAGCGACAACATCAAGATCGATGATTCGAGCAGATGCACGACTAGACGAGGCCGGTCGGCTGACGACGGTAACTGACCGGCACTGCGACAGTGATGCCGTCTTCAGGCCGAGACCATAACGACCCAAATCGCCACGGCCGTAGTCTCGCCTGCTGCCATAGCGCAGCGCCTCCATCAGATCTCGGAGCGACATCCCGACGCCGTCGTCGCTGATCGATACCCACGAATCTGTGCCGTCGAAGTGGATCTCGATGTTCACGCGCGTCGCGCCAGCAGCGATGCTGTTATCCACGACATCGGCTATGGCGGTTGGGAAGTCGTAACCGATTGCGCGCAGCGACTCAGTCAACCGCGCAGTTGACGGTCTCATCTCGGTGTAGCTGACCACCTGCTGCTCACCTCTCCAGCACAGTCATGACGACGACCAGGATGTCACACTCAGACGCAGTGTCAACCGCCGATCGGCCTCGGTGCGCCCGTCACGACCACGGAGAAGCAGAGCTGACCCAATCAGTTGGCCACCGTGCTCCGGGCTCGCGGCGCCATGGACTGCCGCCTGCCGGTCCAAGCGGCAAGGTCGCATGGGGTTTCTGGAACAACCCTTCTCAACTAATCGAACAGCATCGCACAGATCGCGCGGCGATTCTCCGCTGCTCGGCCCAAGAACTAGTTCTCATCTGATGACTCCGAAAATATGCCTTAGCGGAAAGACAAGCCAGGGCCTCGTCGAATTCGCGTCGTAGCGATGCGGGTATCTCCGGGGTGAGCAATCTTCAATCCCGGTCCAGCTTCGCGCTGAACAGCGAACGAGGTCATGCTTGATCCGCACCAAACGCTTTTTAGAGCAGAGCAACCGCTCGTCAGCAAAACGGCACCTCATTACTCTCGTCACGTTTTCCTGATCACGCATCCTTACGACCATCGTGCACTCGACGTTGCACAATCCCAGACTGTCAGTCACCTCATGCCAGAGGAGTTCGGCTATGACACACTCGACAGCGTGTGGGTCTTCTGGCCACCAAGCAGCTCGTCGTATGGCCCAGGGTGACAGGGCGTGGGCCGACAATTGTTCGCCGTCCATGACACAGAGATCCCCAATGCTGACGACGCTCATTCATTCAGAATATCGAGCTTGAATACATGGCCATGGCGGGAATCACCGCATCGCCGTAAATCTTTAACATCAAACTCAGTTAGCTGTGACAGCCTCGCCGGCGAAGCGACCGCACCTGCACCCGGTCACGCGTATCCGCGATCACCAGACCCGATCCGCCCGCTGCGCAAGCCCAACCGACACAATCCGGCGAGCCCACGCTATCCCAGAAACATGCTTGCTCGTACCCAAAATCCCGGGTCGCTCGGCCGACGCCGGGCCAAGGGCCACGCAGGTCAGCGAACTGTGCCCCGCCCTGGAAACCCAGAGTACGAGCTGATCCTGCGGATCCCGAGATGCAGTCGCACTACATCTTCACACCCGAGTATCGGTGCGATTTGTTCGACCTCACCGTCGGATTCGACGTAGATCGCCGCCCGCCTGGGTGCGCCTGGTCAATCGCGAAACGGTGCGGATGTTCGACGCGACCGGACCGGATGGCCGCATGGTCGGCCTCAACGGGGTCGGCGAGGCGCACGTGCGATTCGACAACCCCGTAATGTACCTCGGCCACAACCTGCAATGGGACCACGGCGGCGGCGGATGGGTGCCGCACGGTTAGACAGCAACGCGTCTCGACGCCCGTGTGGTCCTGCTGCAGCGCGTCTTCGGCTTGGGCCGACCGGTTCTGCCTGCTGCTTGACCTCTACCTGGCCTATCAGACCCAGTCAGGGTTCGCGTTCTGCCTGGTCGCGCGATAGCGCGTGAACTGCGCAGGGCTCCACTTGCAACGGCTCCGGGGCCGTCTCATCCAGGCCCTTACTAGCCGATCTTTGATTCGACCGGTATCGCGCCCGTTTCGTGGCTCCGTCGATGACGAGTTGCTCGCCGATGCGGTCGATGAGGTCGCTGTTTCGGAGCAACTCCGGGTCGGTCACACCCAGCTGCTGGAGGCGGCGCTTGATCGGTCCCGCGACTCTCGGTTCCTGGTATGAGGCCGGGAGCAGTTCGAGCTGCCAGACCCAGCTCGGGCCAGGAGGCGCAGAGACACGCACTGCCGCAGGATGGGCCAGGACCCGGCTGGGCGCCCGGCTGGGGATAGCAACTCGGGCTATCGCCGCATTGGCATGCATGGTCGTGTGACGCGTCTGGTCGTAGGCGGCCAAGATGCTCGTGACGTAGTGCGCGGGCGCCGGAACGAAGCGATGCATCAGGTCAGCCTGGTCCGGGGAGCCACTGGGCAGGCACGATGAAGCGGCCGCTGTGGTCAGCGTCGCGGGTCTGCCTGGCCTGAGGCTGGCTGAGCATTGCCAGCGCCTCGCTGGCGTGGTGCACAGCAGCCACCACAAGAATCGCTCGCTCATGGTCGGCGGCAAGGCCACCGATCGGACGCGGCACAGCGCCGGGGCTGCTGGCCACCGACCATCGCGGGTCGGCGTAGGCGAGCCGCCCGGTCCACAGCGCGAGGTCATGGACATCCTGGACTTCGGGTGCCGGGCAGTTCTCGACATCGGCGACGACGTGGTCGAGCGACCGGGCGACGGACAGCCACGCATCTCGCGCGTACTCGGCGGCCTGGAAGGCGTCAGCGAGCTGCGACCCCGATTGCTCGTATCCCAGCAGCTCGGGCCGGGTTTCGAGGCTTCGTAGTAAGACACCGCAGTTGTGCGCGGTGACGATGCTCGCTGCGGCGGTCCGCCGCATGGAGTCCACGCCGCGCTCGAGGCATCCACGGTGGCAGGCCGGGACCGAACCGGGCCGACCGCCGCAGCCGTTCAGCGGCGGCGATGGTTCCCTCGCACAGCTCGGCCACGGACTCGCGGCCCTGCGGGAGCAGGCGTGGCGGTGTCCGGTTGATCGGTATCGCGAAGAGCAGCTCGATATCGGCGGCCAGCACTGGCTCGCTGTCGTGGACGCGCTGGATAGCGCCGTGCAATTCCCGCAGGCAGCACGACGCCGTCAGCAGCACCTGGCCGGCCTGATCCGGAGACTCGGCCGGCGGGCGCAGGCGTGCCGGTGGTGGCAGTTCCGACGGCTGCGGCGTGCCGCGCGACCAGGGCTAGTTCCGCGATCAGCGCCTTCCTGACGGCTGGCGAGCGGACCGCTGTCGTCCAGCCGACCATTTCCCGCATCGGGTCGGCGAAGGGCAGGGCGAGATGAGAATGCAGCAGGTCGACAGCACCCCGGAGCGACAGCGCGGCGGCATCCACGTGCTGGCCGGCTTCGCTCGCGGCCGGACCTGCCGAGCCCGGGACAGCCGCGAAGATCTCAAGGTTCTTCGCCGACGCGATGGCGGCCTGATGTGCTCGTCTGGCCGCCAGCTGCCAGTGCCGTGACAGCTGCGGCTCGCTCGCCCGCAGGCGCCTTCCGGCGCTGACAGACAGATGCTGGTCGGGACTGACGATCTCGCTGAGCTGCCGACGGAGCACTCCGGCGAGCGCATGCATGCTCCGGGCGATATCCGGCAGGTCCAGTCCCCGGGGCCTGACCGGCACGTGACCGGCCTCGTTCAGGTGCCGTACGGCGCTGTCCAGCAGGTCACCGAAGGTCACCGGCCTGGTCACGGCCCGCCGCCGCGCATCAGGGCCTGGATCTCACCCGCGCACCGGGCCGCGTGCCAGCACGCCTGACGGTCAGCGGCGCTCGACGCCGACGCGCCGGCCGCGCTGAGCCTGGCGGCCAGCATTTCGCTGACTTCCGCCAGCCAGGTCGCGGCTGCCTGCCCGGAGGCCAGCTCGGGCGGCCGGATCCGCCGCGTGCTGCCTGACGACCGAAACGGCAGGGCAGGCGCTGCGTACAGGAAGTCCCGACCGCTCGCCGCCGCCGCGCCCGCCGCCACCATGGGCAGGAAATATGCGTTGTCCGCCCCATCGTTGCGCCGGATAACGACCAGCAACGCCTCGAACGCCTCGCACGCAACGCCAAGCAGCGCAGGCAGGTCAGCCGCCAGCTCCAGATGACCCTGAACATCATTCACGCTGACCTCCGCACTAGCGCCGCTCGTCGTCTTTGGCAGCTGACGACTGCCGATCCTGCAGCCAGCACAACGACGCGGCCTACATCAGCGACATGCCTGTGGATACACGACCCGACGTCGGCTGCGCAGGCTGTGGATAACGCGGCTGTCATAACGCCGCCTCACGAGCGCCGTGACGATCAGCATGACCATGCCTCACGGTCCGGCAGGCGGATTCGATGGTCCGCCGGATCTCGCGGTCGCTGAGTCCGGTGGTTCTCGCTGCCTGCGCTAGCTCGGTGAGCGCGGCCTCATGGCCGGTCTCCGCTACCCGGCACGCCGCCCAGAACAGGCCGTCGTTGCGGTTGTGGCTGTCGGCTCCCTGGCCCGCCAGCCACGCCGCCAACCGGCCCGGATCGCTGTGGGCCACCTGGCCTCCAGCAGCAATCCGGGTTCGCTCAGGCTCCAGCAGGGCGACCACCTGCTTCCAGTCGATGGTGCCTCGCTGCGGCTGGTGCCGGACGACCAGGTACGGCTTGCCGCCGACTCGTGAGGGCGGCGCGACGATGTAGCCGCCCCTGGCGCGGAAGTCCAGGTGGTGGGCTCGTAACCGTCCGCACGGCTGGTCGCTGCCGGCGAAGTAGACGTGAAAGCCGCCGCTCGGCGTACTGATGATCGCGGAGACATCGTGATCAGGCCCGCGCGCCTGACCTGGTTGAACGCAGCCGAACCCGTTACCCGCCTCCCCATGCTGGTCGACGTCCAGCACGTCAGGACCCGGCGTGCCCGTCGCTATCGCCACGTTGGCGTCCGGCTGCCGCCGCCACCACTCGGCGGATCCGGTCCAGGATCAGTCGTCGCGTCGTGGAAGCCATGCCTGGTCGCCGGCACCTTGCTTCCTGGCTGGCAGGGGAAGACAGGCCAGCCATAGCGGGCGTAGGCCACGGCGCGCTCGCCTGGGCTGGAGCATGATCAGCACCCGCTCTCTGACAGCAGTCCTCGACTCCCTAGATCTTCTTATTTAAATCAGATCAAGGAGACTGTCAAGCGGAGAGCAGCAGCGAGCGCACGGCACTTAGGGCGGACTCCGTGCCTGCGCCGAGCGTTACGGGCTCGGTTACCGGCCCGGATAGGTGATGTCGTGGCTGAAGGTCGCGCCGTCACCTCGGCGGACCTGATGCACGACGACGACCGGCTTGCCGTCGGCGACGTAGGCGGTGCGGGCTAGCTCCAGGACGACGGAGACCTGCGGCAGGTCGATCAGCCGCCGTTCCTCGGCGGTGGCGACGCGCGGGCCGGAGCTCGTCGTGGTGCCTGCGCAGCCGGTGACCCGATCGCGGCGAGCACATCGAAGGCGTTAGCGGGCGCGGGCGAGGCCAGCGCGGTATCGCGACGAGCCCGTACGGGTAGTACTCGTCGGACAGGCTGTCGGTCACCGACGGCAGCTCACTGCCCGGCCGCGCGACGGAGCGCACCGCCCGGCGCACCAGGACCCGCGAACCCGACGGCAAGCTCGAGCCGCTCCCCCGCCATCCTGCCCGGCGACAGGGCACGCTGGCATCCTCGATCGCGACCGTGACGCTCTGCGGACGGGACCAGGCCGAGCGCCTCGGCATCGGCGGCCCAGCCGTCCAGCAGCTCGGCGTGCGGCCTTGCGGGCACCGGCGCCGGCGCGTTCATCCGCCAGGTCATGACGTTCGGGCGGCGCACGTAGAACCCGCGCTTGGGATCGGCTCGACCAGGCCCTCCTCGACGAGCACCCGGTACGCTCCGCGGACCGTCAGGTTCGCCACCCCGGTCCTCGCCATCAGGTCCAGCGTGGACGGCAGCCGGTCCCCCGGCTTGTACTGCCCCGAGGTGATCGCCTGCCGCAGCTCATCAGCCAGCCGCTCGTACACGTCCCGCCGCTCGGGCAGCCCGCCCGGACCGCTCGCCGCCCGCGACCTCGGTGACACCGCCCGCTCCTCTCAGCTGTCTTCGCTATGCCAGTTTGCCAGAACAACGTTGTCGGTCACCCGCAACCCACGACCACCTGCGGCCAGTGACTTATCCACAGCCTGATTTGACATGCTCTTCATACGTCTGATTTAAATAAGCTAGCTCACAGGAACGGCGACCAGCAGCGGAGGACAGCGATGACACCGACGACCACCGAACCAGCCAGCGCGAGCCCGCATCACGGGACGGCAGCGGACTGGAGCGGGCTGGCTGGCCGCCGCGATGACCGGCGCTCGCAGTGCTCGCCGCCGCAGCGGCGGTGGTCAGCTGGGACGCCCAGTACGTCATGGTCGCGCACGCACGCCACGCGCCGGCCATCGCCGCGCTGGAGGCTGGCATCCCCGATGCGGGAGCGGCCGTGTTCGCCGCGCTCGGGATCGCGCTGGCGCTGCACGGCCGGCGAGCGCTGCGGCCGCCGGGCGCTGAACCTGGCCTGCGTCGGGCTGTCGCTGACCATGAACGCGCTCGCGGCCTCGCCCGGCTGGCGCGGCGCGGCGATCTGGGTCATGCCCGCCGCCGTCTACGCCCTGGCCAGCGACACCCTGATCGGCGTCGTCCGCGCCTGGGCGATCGCGCGCAGCCGCCCGGCGGGCCGTCCTCGGGCCCGGCGAGACGCGACACCGCTTGCCATCGCCGGGACGTGCCTGCTGTGGCTGCTCCGCCTGCCCTGGCGCCGGTCAGCACGCTGGCCGGGTTCCGGCGCTGGATCATCGCCGCCTGCCCGGCGCCGGCCCCGGCTCCGCCGGACCGCCCGCATCGCAAGACGTCCCGGCCCGTCCGAGGACCGGCGCGGACGGCCGGGCCACGAAACAGGACCTGCTCCTGGCCCTCGCCGGCCAGCGCTACGACCTGCGCGTCATCCCGCTGACCCAGGTCGCCTCGATCGCGGCGGGATCAGCGGCGAGGTCGACCTGCATGCCGGCACCGCCCGCCGCGTCCTGCGCGCCCACGTCCTGGCCCTCCGCGACCACGACGCCGCCCGGCGCCTGACGGGCCTCGGGCCGCGGCGACCGGAACCACCGCCAATTGGTTACTGCATAAAAATTTGCGTCCGGCTGGACGTAGACGGGACGTCTTGCTGTGCGCCAGGACGTCTCCGAGGTGTCCTGCAGCGCGGTCGAGGCGTCCGCCCCGGCGAAGCGCACGCTGGCAGGCATGGACATCATCCTCTCGGCTTCGCCGCCACCGGCACAGCCATCCTCGTCGCGCCGCTGGTCATCGTGTCGGCGGGCATCCGCCGCCAGGACCGCCCCGGCTCGCTGACCCGCCAGCCCTCCGGCCCCGCCTCTGCGCTCACCCGCAAGATGCTCGGGCTGCGCACCACGCCGTTAACCGGCAGCCAGCTCAAGAACGCTGCCCAACCGTCGTCCCCGGCGAGGAATAGCGGCCAGCCGAGGCGGACGACTTCGCTCGCGGCAGGCGCGGCCATGACCTCCGTCTGGCTGATCGCGGCCGCCGGGCGTGCGCGCTGACCGCGATCAAGTGGGCGTTCTTGCCCGGCCGGCGCCTGCCCCGGCACCGGGTCAGGCACCTGCGGATCAGGCTCCGCCTCGGACTGCACCCGGGCAAGGGCCTCGCCAGCATCTTCGAGCTGTGGTGGCGGTGGGGACGGCTGGCCGCGTTCCGCCGCAGCGACCGGACCCGGCCTGGGCTCACCACCGGCGACAAGATCCTCGCCGGCCCGTCCGCCTACTCGATCCTGATCGGCCGCGCGCACTACCGGCACGCGCTGCGGCTGCCGCTCGACGAGCACGCCGCGATCTTCAGCCCGCCCCGCGAAGGCAAGACAGGATGGCTCGCCAAGGTCATCCTGCGCTACCCCGGCGCCGGTCTTATCGACCACAACCAAGCACGACATCTACCAGCTCACCGCGGCGTGCGCGCCGGCGCGGCCCGGTCCACGTGTTCAACCCGCAGGACGTCGGCCACGTAGCCTCGACGTTCCGGTGGAACCCGCTCGACGGCTGCGCCGACCCGGCGACGGCGATCCGCCGTGCGGACGCGTTCACCGGCGCGGTCGACCAGGGCGGGGTCGAGGACTCCAGCTTCTGGGCCACGAAAGCCTCGGACTACCTGCGCGCCTACTTCCACGCCGCCGCGCTGGGCGGATTCGACCTGCGGCACGTCGCCCGCTGGGTCTCCGGCGCCAGTCCCGGCGAGGCCGAGAGCCATCCTGATGCGCCACCGCGGCGCCGCGCGGCACCTCGCCGACCAGCTCGCCGAGATGCGCGGCGAAGCCAACAAGACCATCTCCACCGTCCGGATGACGATGAGCCGGGCACTGGCGTTCCTCGCCGATCCGGCGCTCGAAGCAGCCGTCCACGCCAGCCCCGACGAGTCACTCGACATTCCCTCGTTCCTCGCCGAGTCCGGCACCCTGTACCTGATCGCCGAGACCAGAGGCGAGGACTCGCCGGTCGCGCCGCTGTTCGCCTGCCTGGCCAACGAGATCCACTACATCGCGGCGCTCGCCGGCAGCGTTCACCGAGGCCGGCCGCCTCGACCCCCCGCTGCTCATGGCCCTCGATGAGGTCACTCAGATTTGCCCGGTACCGGTTCCGTCCTGGCTCGCCGATTCGGGCGGCAAGGGCATCCAGATCATTACCGTCGCTCACGGCGAGGCGCAGCTCCGCACCCGCTGGGGCGCTAACGGCGCCCGGGTCATCCTCGACACCTCCGGCGCGAAGATCTGGCTGCCCGGGCATCTCCGACACCGACACCCTCGACGCCGCGTCCTCAGCTGTGCGGAACCACGGCGATGAAAGAGGTCCACGAATGGTTCGGATCCCATCGGGACGACCCGGACTACTACAGCCGGCACGCCGTCATGACGCCCGAGATGATCCGGCAGCTGCCCGCCAGGCGAGCGCTCGTCGTCCGGGGCGGGATGTCGCCCGGTCATCGCACGGCTGCCGATGGCCTGGAACGACTCTGCCTACCGAGCCGCGCGCCGTCGCGAAGCACCAGGGCGCGGGGTCACCCGCAAGCGGTACCGGCACGCGAAATCCGGTGGTCCATGGGTCGGTGACGTCTGGCCGGACTGGACCGAGCCGGAGCCCTATTCCTGGCCAGCCGACGACACGGCTAGTGACTCACCAGGTCAGGCATGATGACCGCCGCTCGGCGTGGTAAGCCACGTCGCCTCGTCGGAGCCTGGGCCGTCACCGTGAGCACCGCGCCGGGACGGTAGCCGTGGCCCAAGTTGCCAGAAGAAGTCTTGGCCCTGTCTTGCGGACCTACCTGCCCGTCAGCCTCGCCGCACCACGGCAACAGGCCCGGGCGGCCGTGAGGCAGGCCATGACTGCCTGGGGACTTGATTCTCTGTCGGCCGATGCGGAGCTGCTCGCCTCAGAACTCGTCGCCAATTCAGCCGAACACGGCGGGGGCGAACTCATCGGGCTGACCATCAGTCGGCACACCGATCCCAGCGGCCAGCAGGGAATCTTGTGCCAGGTCACCGACACCGGACCTGGCACTCCCACGGTTCAGCCATTCCGGGAAGGAAGCGAGCGGGGCAGAGGTCTGCAGATCGTCTCCGCGCTAGCTACCAAGAGCGGCGTGTCCCGAACTGCTCAGGGCAAGACCGCCTGGTTCACCCTCACCGCCTGGCCAGAGGTGACGGCGAGCGCGAGGCACGTCGACTTCGAACCCGAGCCAGGCGACTGACACCCTCACACGACATGACCGCGATCGAGCCCTGACCGATAGAGCGGGACTGCTATCAGTGGTAAATATTTCCATATCGTCGCCGATCGCCCAATCCGCTCGATCACACGCTAGCCGATTTGATCGATAATGTCTTTCGCGTCTTTGAGGCGAGCACCGGGATTTTGCTGTCGATAGAGTTTAATCGCCTGAATTTTCATGCCTCTGGAGACCAAGGCCATTATCTCCGGAGTAATCCCAGCCATCGGCGAGGTACCAGAGACGGGATACGCGTTCAGAGGATTCAGGTCCGCCGGAGCTGGGATTCCGTCAAAGTTCTGGGTTCGGCTCACGTCCATGTCAGCGCGTCGCAGTGGCCACGTGCTCTGGGCGGGGCGATGTGTCGGAAACGAGCCGCGCACGTCGTGACGCTGGCTAGCCGCCGCTTGTATGGCCGCGTCGAGATCGTCACCGAGTCGCTGCCACGGCTGGCAGTCGCGGACTTCGACCGCCCTAACCCCTGGTCCGATTGTGACTGTCATAGGTCCCTTTACGCGACCGTTGTTGATGATCTCGTGAGTGTTCGTGGATTTCAACAGCGCGAAATAGCCAGCCCGTGTGCCAACGGCCGACCCGGTTGTGCGGTACACGCCCGGCTCGATGTCGAGCCCTACCACATATAGTCCGTCGCCGCCGAAACCGCGCCATCCTTCAGACTCGGGCGGGCATGCGGGTTGAGGGCGTCCGGACAGTTGTCCTTGCGCGGGGGCACGCTGATCCGGAGAGCGACGCGAACCTAGTTCCGGTGAGGCTGGAGCGGCTGGCTTGGGATCTGGGAATGTCACAGTGCCCGGCTGGGCTTGCTCTATTGGCGGTGACTGCGCTGACAGGAGTCTCCGTGCCCGCTCCTCGTATGCATGCTTGGCGTCGGCCGATCGAATCTCGCCATAAACCTGGAGTTCGTTCTCGGCGGTCCGTAGAAGGCGCTCGACCGGGGTCATACGCTTCCATGCCCGCTCCGGCTTCATCGATGCCAGCTTGGCAGCACGCTTAGCAGCCTTGGCCTCCTGGGCTGCTCTTTGAGCGGCAGCCCTACGAGCTTCCTCAGCTTCCTTGGCTGCGACCCTGCGCGCCTCGGCTGCCTGGCGCTCTTCCGCTCGCCTTCTCGCCAGTTCAGCGGCCTGGGCGGCCTTGGCAGCAGCCCGAGCCCACGCTAGTTCAGCCATCTGGCGGGTTGCTGACGAATTCGCACATCTGACCGCAGCAGTCTCAGTCCTATGATCATGCTCGCAGTAATACGTCTGCCCGTTCGGGCCGTTCACCCTCCCGTGATAGGTCACAGCGCTACCTCAGCCATCGCAATAAGCTTTTCGCTTGTCAGATCGTCACGGCAATAGCGGTACATTACCGCCTCCGAGCAGCAGGCATCATCGCACCGCGACGTTAACGAGGCTTATGCCGTCTTCCCCGCTATGAGATATGCGCTGCCGTCGAACGCGCATACCGACAAGCGCGGAAAGCGCTTCCGCTGCGTGCGGGTGTCCGCGAAACCCTGCGTCGCTGGCGCGGACTCAGATTTGAGTTAGGTCTCTGCCGTCCATGCACCGGACGGCTGCCGAGCCAGCTGTTCGCTCACTGGACGTCCTCAGAAGACCCGGCACGTCGCTGCACGTCCCCGAAGGTCGCGGTTAGCGTCGTGAACATGATCAACGCCGACTGGGCCGAGGCGATCGCACGCAATCTCCTTGAAGAACCACTTCCGCGCAGGTGGACGCATGTTCAAGGCGTCGCCGGTACCGCGCGAACACTGTCGAACCTGCTACGGGACGACGCCGACCTCGTCGTCAGTGCGGCCTGGCTGCATGACATCGGGTACAGCCCGAGGATCGCGGTGGCTGGATTCCACCCTCTGGACGGGGCGCGCTACCTGCGCGATCAGCATGATGCCGACGGTCTGCTGTGCCAGCTGGTCGCGCATCACACCTGCGCCGTCGTCGAGGCCGCCGAGCGCGGCCTGGACGCCGATCTCGTTCGCGAGTTCCCCGCACCGCCGGGCGACCTTGCTGATGCTCTTATCTACTGCGACATGACCACGAGCCCGGACGGGCAGCGAGTGTCAGCCGGGGAGCGTATCGCTGAGATCGGCAGCCGCTATGGGCCTCGTGACGTCGTCACTCGCGCCCTAATGAAGTCCGCTCCGCAGTTGCGCGCCTCTGTCGCCCGCATCGCTAGCAAGCTCGCCGTCTAAGCGCGCCCGAGCCCGGTCCGCGTCCGCTACGCCGCGATGCCGCACCACCCTCAGAACCGTTAACCAGCTAGGAGTGCACCCAGGTCATGAGCACGCAGGATTACCGGCGCGACCCGATTCGTGCCGTCGAAAGGGCTCGCCGATTAGCTCACCGGGCGGCCGTTGATATGGCTGCCGAAGACGGCCCGGAGATCGTCACTCGCCCATCGGTCCCCGGTTCGCGGTCTGAGGTCCGTGATGTGGAGCCGCTGGCGGGCTTCCGGGCGGCTCACGAGCTAAAGGCCGGCGCTCGCTACACCGCCCGCAGCTACGTTCGCGACGCGCGCGAGGGTGGCGCTACCTGGCATGACATCGGCCTAGCCATGGATCCGCACCTGCGCGAGGATGCCAGGCGCGCTCCCAAGCCGAAGCCGACTGGGATGCGGGATGGGAAGCGACAAGCTGACGGATACCGTGAACACCGAAACAGCGACCGCGCAAGCCGCCCGATCGCACCTGCATCCAGCCCGGAGGTGAGCAAATGACGGACCCAGATCGCGAGGAATCCGTGATCAGCCAGCTGCAGGGCTTCACCTGGTCGACCGAGGAATCGGCAGCATATGAGGTGGCGCTCGACGCCATCAATGACGCTGTTGGTGCGTACACGGCGTTAATAGCGGCCGAGGAAGCCTCGCCAGATCCTGACCCGGCAGCCATCGCCGCTGCCCGGTCAGGCCGGACCGAGTGTGCTCGCTGGCGTGAGCGCCTGGACCCAGCCGACCACGCGGCCGTGGCGGCTACCCGGCAGCGGTTCGCTCAGCTCACCCGCGAGTTGCGCCGGGACGCTAATGGCTGACCTGGACAAGGGCGCCGCGCGGATCTACGCCGAGCGTCGTCCTGTCACCGATCCGCGCGCACGACGGTACGTCCTGCCGGCGGCTGAGGGCCGCCGCATTTTCCGCAAGGAGATCGTCCCTGATTTGCTCGCCAGACCGGAGCCCCAGTCAGAGCCGGTTCTCGTCGCGCTGGTGGGCCAGCACGGCGCCGGCAAGAGCCGGGCATCGAGGATGATCGCCGAGGTGCTGTCCCGAAAGGGCGGCTTCGCCGACTTAGACAGCGACCTCTACCGGCCCTATCACCCCGCTTACGACGCTCTGGTGCGCCGTGATGACAGGCTCATGGCCGGATACCCTCGGACCCGATAGCTGGGCCTGGCTAGCGCAAGCCCGTGAGTACGTCCGTGATCGCAGGATCAACGCGCTGACTCACGAGACGGCTAACGATGGCCATGGAGTGGCCAGGCATCTCGAGGCGTATCGCGAGGCAGGCTTCCGTGTCGAGGTGGTGGTCATGGCTGTGCCTGCCGCGATGAGCAATCAGGGCATCGTCGGCGCTACCTCGAGGAAGTCGCTAGCCAGGGACATGGCCGGCTTAGTGTCCAGGCCAACGCCGACCAGGCATACAAGGGGGTGCTCGAGCTCGCTGACGTCATCGACAGCGAGCCGCTCGCCCACCAGGTCGGTGTGTTCCGGCGCGGCGAGTCCCTTCCGCGCTACCAGAACACCCTGAACGCGGAAGGCGCCTGGACCTCCGAGCCGGCGCTGCGCGCGGCGATCGAGCGGGAACGCGAGCGACCATGGACGGCGCAGGAGACGGCCGACTTCCTGGACACCCAGCGCAGGCTACGAGCAGAACTCAGCGAACGATGGGCACCCAGGCTCGATCAGATCGAGACCCAGGCCCAGCCCTACCTAGCCCATCGGCAGGCCCAGACGCACTTCCCAGCACCAAGCCGCACAAGACAGATAGAGCCTGAGCTGGAAGCGGGCATGTGACCCTGCGCCCGTTCAGCTGTCAGGCGGGACGGGTACGCCAGCTTCCCAGACGCGCTCGAAGCTCTCCAGGTAGGTGGAAGCGATCTCGCCGCCCGCCAGCCGTTTCAGATGCCAGAGCGGCGCGGCGGGCGCTGACAAGCCGTACAGGTGCGTGTTGACCAGGAGTTGGTCGTCGCCGATGTAGATCGAGTTGTACAGGATCGTGTCGTGGAACCGGAACTCCACGCCGTCGACGGCGCGGAGCTTGCGGTACTGCATCAGGGCGTTGCGGATCTTGGCGGCCATCGCGTCGTCGACGCCTTCGTCCGCGCCTCGGATGGCGACCTGCTCGCTGGCTGGGTCACCGAGCAGGATGCGTACCCTGACGCCTTTCTGGGCCTTCTCGGTCAGGATCTTCTTGATGGCGGTGTCCTCGGACAGGAACAAGCCCGCATAGACGAGCACGCCGATATCGCGGGTCGCGGCGGAGAACAGACGCGTCCACAGCGCGTGCGGCACGTCGGTGCGATGCGGGTAAATGGCGAGCAGTTCACCCTCCGACGTCGCGGCCACTTGCTCGCGCGAAAGCGCGTCGGGCCACAAGAAGACCTCGTCCACGCCGAGCTGGGCGGCGATGGCGTAGCGGTGACGGCGGTAGGGGACGCGGCCGGCTATCCAGCGTTCGACCGTCTTGTGATCGACGCCCAGGCGGTCGCCCAGCACCAATGGCGTTAACCCGTGCTCAAGCAGCGAGGCGCGCAACCGTTCGTTCGGCATCTAATTCGACCGGGATTCAAGGACGTGCAGGGACGACATCACCCTAGCCGGGACGTCTCGGAGCCGTCCAGCTACGCGGTAGGCGCGTCCCGATACTACCGGTGACCATTCATGATATGAACGCCATTCCCGTCACCGGCTTATCCGTGACCTGCATCTTCGCCTCCGCAGAGCTAACCCGGCGTTGATAGCACGAGGCGTAATAGGCGGTGCGGTCGTCACTGCGGCTCGGGAGAAAGCGAAGCTGAGCAGGTCCCGACTGGCAGACGCACTGGCTCTGGACGTGGCGGTTGTGCGCGGCTGGGAGGACGGCAGCATTCCGCTCGCCGGCGTGCCATACACCCAGCTAAGCCTTCTCGCTCGCACAGCTGGTGCGACACAGCCCGGCGCATCGGTGTTGCTGGACAAGGTGCTGGTCGCAGTCCAATGCGACCTGCTCGTCACCGAATTACTCGCAGGCGGCTCCGACTACGCCGAGCTGCCCGCGCTCGACGCCGATACTCAGCGTGGGCGCGTCGGCCGTGAGCTGCTGATCTGGGCGTTCCAGGGTCGCGCACCAAGCCGGTACCGAGAGACGAATCTCCGCGACCTTGGTCCTTCGGGCAACGCGGGCCTCATGTTCCGCGCGGACGGCGTTGACGTGAGCATCGCGTTCGGCGGTCCGCATAGCTTGCAAGTCTGCCGCGACGTGCGGCGGCGCCCAGGCGGTCTCGCGCTCGTAGGTGCCTCGTCGCAGCCATAGCTCACCGTCGGTGCAGTGCCGCAGGTCGATCCCGTCGATCCGGCCGACCGCCGCGAGGGCACCGTGCCAGGCAGCCCGTGCTTCGGGGCTGGCCGCAGCTGGTTCCGGGCCGATCGGGTCGGCGGGATGCTCGATGCCATACCGCTCCCGGTAGGCGGCGACGGCGCTCGCGCGCTGTTCCCAGTCGAGCGCAGCCGCAGGGTCGCCCGGCAGCGGCCCCAGTGCCTGGCGTGCCCACAGCGGCTGGGTCAGTGCCACGTGCTCTGCCAGCCGGCGGGTCCGGTCGCCCATCAGCTCGGCTAGTTCCCCCAGGTACCTGAGCAGCTCCGGCGGACCCTCAGCAGGCACCCGATCGGCCCAGAGCCCCGGCGGCCTCGGCTGAACGCCGTCGAGCCGGGGGCGAATCCGTGCGTCGAGCACGCGGGCAACGTGCCGGGCGTCGGTCAGGCTTCTGGCCTCGATCGCCTCACGCAAAACCGCCCAGCCGCCCAGTCCCGCGAGTTCCGCTTCGCGCAATGTTCGCCACAACCAGGTACGGGCGGGGTCGTCCAGCGCGTCCTTGGCGAGTCCAGAAGGCAGAGCATCACGCAGCGCGTCGGCGTATCTCTCAGCCTGAACGCGGCGGACGACATCGTCCCAGATGCCGCCAAGGAACCCCAGATGATCAGCGTGGGCAAGCTCGCTCTCCAGCGTTTCGGTGGCGGAAAGCTCACTGCTGTCCCTGGTCATCACCTCGGCGAGCACCGTGACTGGATCAAGGGCAACGGCCTGTCCGCCCGTTGGCGCCGGATGCTCGGTGAGCCCTTCTCGTTCCTGGTCCAGGCGGACGGCGCGGTGGAGTTCGGGGTCACGGCGGCTGCCTGAGGCGATGTCGGCTAGCCGAGGGCTCTGCGTTATGCAATAGGCGTAGTTTGCTTTTCGGCCCCGGCTCATCGCGACGTAAAGGCTCTGCCGCCCGGCCAGCCCGTCCACGAGGGCATGGGCGGTGTCGGTGGTGCGGCCGAGGGCTGCGTGCACCGTCGAGGCATATCCGAGGCTGGCGTGATCGGCGAGGTAGCGCCGGCCCAGGCTGAACGGCTCGGACCACTCGATCTCACCCGTTGCCGAGTCGCGGCCAACCAGCCGCCGCACCCGCACCACGGGCTCGATGCCGGTGATCTGGAGGATGTCGCGGTTGGCTAGCGTTCGGCCTGGCTGGCCCGCCTCCACTCGCTGGTCGTTGCGGCGGGCAGTGATCAGGTCTCCCACGCTGGCATGCTCGCCCGCTGCCAGCCTGATCGCGGGACCGGCGGTGACGCGGCCGTAGCGGATGAGTTCGTCGCGAGCCCGGCGCGACAGTTCGCGGGCCTGCTCTTCGGTCCTGGCAATGAGGATGCTGTCAAGGCCGGCCAGGTAGTCGGCGAGCCAGCCGCGATGGGCCTGCTCGATCGCGTCTTCCGGCGTGCCTCCGCGCAGCCGGCCGTGTTCCTGGTATTCGGTCAGGACGGTGATGTCACCAGACCGCAGCCGCAGCGTCGCATCGCGTTCCCACGCGGCGGTGAACCGCTCAGGTTCCAGGAGCTGTACGTAGCCGAGTCGGCGAGCCAGCAGCATCATCGCGCCGCCACCTTCGACGGCGGCAAGCTGCTCGTGGTCGCCGGTCACGATGACCTTGCAGTCGTTGCGGCGGGCGATGGCCAGGATCGCGGCGATGTCGGCGACCGACATCGTGCTCGCCTCGTCCAGGATGGTCAGCGATCCGGGCTGGACGTTCATCGAGCCGAGTGCCTCCCGACGCTCGGCGAGGTGTCCGAGGAAGCGCGCCGTGTTGTAGGCGCGGGTGACGCCTGCCTGCGCGAGCACGTTGGCCGCTGTCTGGGAGGTAGTCAGGCCGATGACCTCGGTGTGCTGGGTCGCGCGCCACAGGCGCGAGAGCGCGGCGACGGTGTGCGTCTTCCCGGACCCGGCCGGCCCAGCCAGGATCTCGGCCCGGCGCGCCGAGGTCAGCACCCAGAACGCAGCGGCTGCCTGGTCCAGCCGGAGCCCGGAGCGCGCCTGCGCCGCGCCGGCGCTCGCATCCGCGCCCGGGTCGTCCGCCTCGTCGTGCGCCTGGCGCAACTGCGCCTCAAGCTGCGCCAGTTCCGCGCCGAGCACCCGCGCCGCGACCTCAGCGTCCAGGTGCGGCGCTCCGGTCTCCTGCGCGTAGCTCAGGAGCCGCGCCTCCAGGTCGAGCTGCGCCGCCGTCGCGTACCGCGCCGCGCCGTGCGGGACATACAGGCTTTCCCCGTCGGCGCGGCGCAGGCGGTCCGGCACGCGCGGCCATTCCGGCGCCGACAGCGGAACGGCCTCGGCGGCCAGCGCCCGCCGCGCCAGCATCGGCAGCTGCGCCGCCTCGCGCTCGGGCATCGCGCCGACAAGGGCCGGCAGGCGCTCACCGAGCTGCCGGATCAGATCGGCCTGCGTCCACGTCGCCTGAACGCGCTGCACAGCGGCAACAGCCTCCGCGACCAGACGCTGCACCTGCGCACGGGTGAGGGGCACCTCGCTGCGCACTGGCGCAGGCTGGTCAGCGCCCGCGCGTCGGGAGCGCGCCCGAACTGCGCCTCGTACTCCCTGGCCAGGCGCGCGGTCAGTGCGCCAATGCTGGCCCGGCGCGAGGAGAACATATCCATCAGCGCCTGGCTCACGTCCGCGATCTCGCGCCCGTGGCCGTCCTTGCGCTGGACCCAGCGCACGCCGAACTCGCGCGTCAGGGCGTTCTCCATCACGAACGCGGCAATGGCCGACGCGCCTGGCCGGTGCCGGTACAAGGACATCGAATCCAGCGCCCGCCACTGGCCGTCGGTCTCCCGGCGGACCTTGTGCAGGATCAGGTTGTGGACGTGCAGCTGCGGGTCGCCGTCGCGGCTGGTGTGCTGGCGGAACGAGGCGATCACCCACTGCCGGGCGTCTTCCCAGCGTCCGCCGGGGTGGTAGCCGGCCCTGGTCTCGCCGGCTTCGCGCTGGAGGTAGGCAAGGGCGGCGGCGTTCCCCTCCATGATCGAGTCCCAGATCCGGTCGGCGACCCGCTCCCACCTGGCCGTGGCATGCTCGTCGCCGCGCCGGGCGGCCGCTGCGGCGTTGGCTAATGCGCTGGCGTGGAACAGCGAGATGGACTTCGACACGCTGAACGTCGCGTCCCAGTACAGATCCGGGTCCTGACCTGGGCCTTTGCTTCCACTAGGAGCTGCTGGCGGCGCTCGGCGGTCGCGTGCGGCTCGGCCGCGAGCAGCGTCTCGTAGATGACCTCGGCGGGCTTGAACTGTCTGGGGGCGCGGCCCAGCCGGGTCTCGCCCGAGGGGTCGCGGGGGTCGAGGTGGCGGCCGTATAAGGGCTCGAACACCTTCCGGTCGACGGTCCCGCCTGGTTCGAGGCCGAGTTCGGCGACGTCGGCGCCGGTCCAGATACCAGGAGGCTCGCCGCCGCGCTCGGCGGGCGAGAGGTAGTAGCCGACTCCGTATCGCTTCGCCTGCTGCGTCTGGCCGTCGGGATCTGGCTCCGGGTCAGCGCCTATCTGCTTCCACGGGTAGGAGGCGTCGTGGCCTTTGGAGATGGTGACGATCCCGGCCATGCGATGTCCTTCACGCCCGCTCAGGTGCGATCACGGTCGGTCGCTGAGCTGACCATGATCATTGGCAATGCGTAGGTGTGATTTAAATCAGATAGCTCAGATTCTAGATGAACTTCGGATGCGGGCGGGCAGTCAGGCTGAATCTGGCTGACTGGCCAGGCCGGACTGCGGCGGCTTCTGATCGTTCTCGAAGTGCGCCGCGACGAACGTCCCGCGCCCGTGGATGCTGACGATCAGGCCGCGCTCTCGGAGGATCTCCATTGAGTGCCGCAGCGTGATGTACGAGACGCCGAACTCTTCGGCAAGGGCGCGCTCGGCGGGCAGCTTGGCAGTGTACGTGCCGACTGCGATGCGGGCTGCGATTTTATCGACCACCTGCACGTAAGCATGCTTGATGCTGTCGCGGTTGACCTTGTCGGTGCCGTCGCTCATCCGGTACGGTCGGCCCTCCGCCCGGGCGTTCCGCTTGCTGGTTGATGCTGATTCACCTGGGGCCGGCAGCCTGGCTCAGGTGGGTCGTGATGTCATCCCGGCAGTAACGCTCGATCTGCTCGTCGAGATCTTTCGCCTCGGGTGCGCCTCGGTAGCCGGGTCCGGCGAGTTCACGGCGCATCCGCGTGAGCCTCTTCGGGAGCTTGGAGATCCGGCGGCCCGGCGGGAGGACCAGCACAGGTCCCACGGTGGTCAGCGCAGCGTCGAGGTCGCCCGCCTTGAGCCAGGCGCTGGCAAGGTCGACCCGGGCGATCATCTTGCAATGCTCGCTGTGATCTTCACCAGGACCTGGCCCGGCCTCGTACAGCTCGACGGCCCGGCGTAGCTGGCTGATTGCCTCGGAGTCGGCGCTCGCGAGGTCGGCTGCGGCGAAGCCGGCGAGATAGTGGTGACAGGCGAGCGAGAAGCTGAACTGGCCGCCGATCTGCAGGAGATCGTCGGCGTAGTCAGTGTCGCGGACCTGGGCGGCGAGCGAGATCTTGGCCATGGCCGTGTCGGTATCGCCGAGCCGTGCCGCAGCGCGCGCATGCATGATGTGCAGCTGCGCCCCGTTCGGGCCGGTAGCCAGATAGCTCAGGCCGCTCGCGGCGAGATCGAGGCCGCGGCGAGACTGACCGGTCCACAGGGCAACGACCGCGAGGTTGAGGCGGAGCTGAGCTATGAGCGGCCGGTGGTCAATGGCCAGGGCATAGGCCAGACCTGACCTTGCTAGCTCCTCGGCAGCTGAGGGATTGCCGATGCTTTCGGCCATGTCGGCCATCAGGCTGCTGAGGCAGCCCAGCAGGAAGTACACCTCGACTTCGTCACGCGGCCAGATCTTCCGATCGAGGGCCTGATACATCTGCTCGCGGACCCGGCGCATCTCGAAGAACAACGGAAGCGGCTCGGCCGTCAGGCACTCGCGCGACAATCGGACGACCTCGCTGCGCAGATGCTCGAGCGACGCCTCGCCGATGTCGCGTCGCTCCGCGAGCTGAGCGTGCTCATTGCCCTGGTGAGCTGTCAGCTCGACCTCGTGCGCTAGCGTCGGTCCGCCCGTCACGGGAAGGCGATCTCCAGGATCCCTCGGGCCCGCGCTGGTGACACTGCGGTCGTTCGCTGTCTCATCTGGAATGGCGCTCGGGACCTCAGGTGTTTCGGCTGCCTGCGCCGTCACCGGCAGATCAGCCGCTTGCGTGACCGGCGACAGCTCGGTCTCCGAGGTGACTGGCGCCGGAACAATTGGCGCTGAGCCAAACTCGTCGAACGGGACCCCGAACGCCTTGCAGTAGTGCATGCGGTATCGCTCGGAGATACCGCCCTCGCCTTTCTCCCAGCGACGGATCATGACGCCCAGGCACTCGTTGCCGGGAAGCCTGTCGTCTGAGTCCTTGGCGGCCTCGCGCAGGTGTCGTCGCATCTCTGGCACGCTCCAGCCTCGCGACTGCCGCTGCTGCCGCAGCCACTGCCCGCGCGAAGCTGGCTTGTCGGAACTGTTCGCTGGGATCACGCTGCACCTTGCTCAATCTCGTGGTCTCGACCGAGGTTGCCTGATAGGCGCCGAGATGAAGGCATGCCTGTTTCCTGGGCATGCCGGGCGATGCTCATCTGGCGCGGCTTCGAGCCTCTCGGGAAACGAAGGACGCCCATACCCAAGCTCGGGACGACTTGGGACGAGTAGCCGGGTCTCGGACTGAAGATTCGACGCTCTGGCTAGGTCACCGGGCTTCGCGGGACGACGCCCAGAGGTCCTCGAAGCTGGCACGGTAACCGGCCATCAGCTCGCCGTCCGGCTCGTCATGCAGGTGAAGGACGGGCGATTGGTCGAAGGGCAGGCCATGCACTCGCTGGCTCACCAAGATGTCGTGATCGGCCAGGAGCATCAGGTTGTACGGGACAGCGCGATAAAGCCGGACCTCCCCGCTGGGCGAATCGAGGAGACCCAGCAACTGCCGTAGTGCCTGCGCGGCCCGATCGGTGGTCGCGGCATCGCCGCTCGGTGCGCAGGATTCCTGCGAGGTATCGGAATGCTCCGGATCGCCCAGCGCAACTCGCAAGCGCACGCCGGCGACCGACCTGGACCGCAGTAAGGCGACTAGCTTCGAGTCTCGTGCCAGCTGCACGCCGCTGTCGGCCAGGATCCCGATCTCGTCCTTGGCCGAGCTGATCAGCCTGCGGCTCAGCTCGGCTGGAACAGACGTGACATGCGGGTAGACGGCGACGATCTCGGGCGAGCGGCCCGCCGGACCAGGTGCCGTCACGAACCCGGGCCACAGTTCGATCTCGTCCGTGGCGAGCAGCGCGGCGAGTTGCCAGCGAAGCCGCGGGTAGGGCAGCCGCCCTTCGAGCCACCGGCGAACCGTCTTCGGGTCGACGCCCAGGCGAGCCGCCACGTCGTCCTCGGTAAGTCCCGCCCGGAACAGTGCCTGACGCAACGTCTCGTTCATCCCCGCGCCTTTCACGAAGGCCCTGGCCAGACCGACCGTAACACAAGACGTCCCTAGTCGTCCCTAGCTTGAGTACACGCGTCCGCCCAGCACCGGGAAACTCAGACTCCGCGCTGACGACCAGTTGGCCGAGTCGCAGGTGAGGGAGTTCCGTCATGACCGCGCCGTAGGAGGTATCCACTGAGGATCTCGCGCGTCAGCTCGAAGCTCTCGCCACCGAGCTCGCCGGGCTCGGCATGCGAACGAAACCTGTCCCGGGTCGCTTGCCGCCACGCTTGAAGGTGACCAACGCGAAGGTCGCGCATCTCTCCGAGGTCATCTACGCAGCGAAGGCACGGGACGGCGCCCCGTGGTTCTGGTGGTCCTGGGGCGAGCGGATCGACGCGATCAGCAACACCGAGGCGGTCGCAGCCCGGATCTCGCGGGTCCTCTCCTGAGCGACACGCTCAGCTAGACCCGAAGAAATACTCCGTCGACAATCGACGGGTGCGCGGCAGGCGTGCTCTCGTGGAGGCGGCGACCCGGTCTCGACTCGCTCGGTTAGCCTGATGGCACGGCGTCAGCCGACGCCTGTAACTCGCTGACGGCACTCTGTGCACCGTCATCGCAGGAGGCTGCGTGAGTCGCCGGATCGACTACTACGACGACCCCGCCGCACCCGCAGCGAACAGCATGGTCCCGTCCGTGAACGTCGTCGTCACCAACGACGCCGGACAGATCCTGCTCATCAAGCGCTCCGACAACGACAACTGGGCACTGCCCGGCGGCGCCATCGATCTCGGCGAGTCCCTCGTCCAGGCCGCCATCCGCGAGACCATCGAGGAAACCGGCATCACTTGCGAGGTAACCGGGCTCGTGGGCATCTACACCGACCCGCGCCACATCATCCTCTACACCAGCAACGGCGAGGCCCGACAGGAGTTCTCGATCGTCCTCACCGCCAGGTACCTGAGCGGCCAGCCAACCCGCAGCAACGAGAGCGATCAGGTCCGGTGGATCGAGCCAGCTGCAGCGGGTGAGTACACGATGGACAGGTCCATGAAGACGCGGATCGGCGACTATCTCCGAGGCAATGCGCCCCGACTAGTGTGAGCGCAGCCTCAATCGTTAGCGGTAGCCGAATTGCTGATCCAGACGAGCTGCGAGCTCTTCAGCCACTTGGCCCACTACGTGGTGCAAGACGTCTGAGCTGACCGCCTCGGTAGCTTCCGTTTGCAGGGGTCCATCGCTCATCCTGATCGTGACGGGACCATAGTGTGGTACACCAACTGTGCCGCGCGTCACCAGCATTGCGGGGCCGACACCGGCTACGGGAACGACCCACGTCGACAGCTGTGCCGGGACAGCGAGCAATAGATCAATAAGCGCGGCCAGGCGCTTAGCAATGTGCTCAGGGTCGAAGATCGCGGCCGTCATGCTTTCAGGCTTGGGAAGCATCTCCCAGGCGCTTCGCTGCCCAGTGCGCAGCACCGCGAATCCCGTGGTTCCGCCACTGCGAGTAGCACGGGTGAAGGCGACGACACCATCGCCCGACGGCCCGCCCTCGACGGCCTCGGCATGGCCGAACACGCCATTGGTACGCCCAAGCTTCACCACGTCGGCCCACAGCGTGCGCAATTGCGTTATCTGCAGCCGGGAGGAGTCATCGGCTGGGACTAGGTGCACCTCCAAGATCGCAGGCTCCGTGCTGTGGACCTGGTACAGGTCCGTGCGCCAGGACATCGCCGGGACCTCATCAAGTACGGACCAATCGGGGGCGGCAACTGGCTTAGGCAGCGTCATCGGGTCCTGCACGGCAAGGGATTCGCCTGCTCGAACAGGGTCGGACATGGCGGCTATCACGCCGACGGCGAAGGCTGCGGCGCGGCGCGCTGCCCTTGGCTGCCAGCCGTCGTGATCGCTGGATGCCTTGGTTCCATCAGAAGCATCGCTGATACCACGGATCACTAGGAGATCGGTAGAAGTGTGCTGCGCAGCACGAGCGACCCCGGCTGCCTCCATCTCGATCGCGGCGGCGTCGTTGTAGCTCATATCCAGCAAGGCGGCCAGCGGGGAGTCATCGGCGTCTTTAACCACATCCCCGGAGGCGACCGGCCTGAAATGGACGGTCGGTACCGAATGCCCGTCGTCGTCCGGCAGGAATTTCTCCCACGACGCGCTGGCCTCGACGTACTGCGCGACTTGCAGCAGCCGGTGTGAGCCGTCCCAGGTTTCCGGCCGGGGCTTGAAGCCCGTCGTGGTCGTCTTGCCGCCCTGGTAACCCATCACGCGTGTTGCGGCGACCACATTACCGAGCGCGATGTAGTTCTTCAATGCTCCGGCTATGCCGACGAAGAAGATAGCGGCAGGACTGGCCCAGTTGATGACGCGCTCGGCGACCACGGCTGCCTGTCCGTTGCCTGGCCCGGTGCATACCAGGCAAAGGCTGTACCCAGTTCCCTGCAACTGCCCCTCCTCCACAATGGTCCCAGCCGGCAGGTCGTGACGAACTCGCTGCGGTAGATGCACGCGGACTGCAGCGGCCTCTACGGGCAAGGCTGTCAGCACCACGATCCGGTTCGATCCCACTGAACTCCTTACATCGTCAAACAGGAACCCGGGCTCACACCGCCACACTGATCAGGGCGGCCGTCGAGCACTCCACGCGGCTAGTACCGGGTGCAGATTACTGCTCTGAGCAGACAAGCGACGCCATCCGCATTGTCATATCCGCCATCTTTGCCATCTTTGGCGTGCTTTCGAAGACTTGCCGGAACATGCATCGTGGATCTGTTCCTGATCTCTCCGCCGAAGGCTCTGGTCCTGCGCGTCGATGAGTCTCCGATCCAGTACGGGATGGGAATGCCCTTCGCCGATCCTCATTTCGACGGCGCGTATCTAGCGGTGATCACGCTTAGCAACGACGAACTGACTCGAACCAGGCGAACTGATCAGTCGCCTGGAGCGCCGCCTCACTCGACTCGAGGCGGGCAAGACCCAGGTACTCGCCGACATTGTCCGCGCCCGCACGGAGATCACCCACGCCACCGCCAGCCTCGGCAAGCCCTTCGCCCAAACCACCGAACTGATAGCCGCTCGCAAGCGAGTCCGTCAGATTTACGAGCAACTCCAGGCGGCGACCGCGCCTCCGCAACCGTCGGCGTCCGAATCTGATCCAGACGCGCGGCATGTGGCCGCACGCGACATGGCCGAACGCGAGCCCGGCTAACAAGATCCACGCGCCCAACCGACATGCGGTATCTTGTCTCAGTCATCTAGTTTAAATAAGATGATTAAGAGATCAACGGATGTCGCCTCGCCATCGAGACGAACGCGCGGTAGCCGTCTCTCGCACGAACAAAGAAGCCGCACAGGAGCCCCGCATCATGGCCCGCAACGTTCGACAAGAGTTAACTTCATCCGAGGGCGACCCCAACGAGAAGCTCACCATCAATGAGCTATGCGCCGAGCTCAAGGTGTCACGTTCGACCTTCTACGACTGGCGGCAGAAGCGCCGGGGACCACGCTGCATCCGGTTGCCGAACGGCGATCTGCGGGTCCGGCGCCGCGACCTAGACGCCTGGCTCGCCACGCGGGAAATCGCATGAGTCAGCAGGCCGTCGAACCAGCTGATGATAGCGCCAGACGTCACCTGACCTACGACGTCCGGATCTGGAAGACCCGTATGGTCAAGGGCGCGAAGGGCACCACCCACCAAGTGCGGTGGAAGGTCGCTGGAAAGGTCAGGTACACGACCTTCCCTACCTCGGCGCTGGCCGATAGCTACGAATCGAAGCTCAAGATTGCCGCACGCGAGGGCGAGGCATTCGATGTCGAAAGCGGATTGCCGCTGTCGCTCGTCAAGGAAGAGCCAAAGGAAGAACGCCCTGCCGTGAGCTGGTATGAGTTCGCCTGCAGCTACGTCGACATGAAGTGGGCGGAGGTCGCCCCGAACTCGCGAAGATCGATCGCTGACGCGCTAGCGACCGCGACCCCCGCGCTGCTGAGCAGCGACCGAGGCGCCCCGAAGCCCGCGCAACTACGGAGGGCTCTGTACGGATGGGCCTTCAACTCCAAGCTTCGGGAAGCGGCTCCACCGGCTCACCTAACCAAGACCATCGTCTGGGTCGAGCAGAACACCGTGCCGATCACCGAACTCGGCGACAGCGACAGCCTCCGCAAGGTCCTCAACCAGCTCGCTCGCAGGCAAGACGGCAAACCAGCCGCCGCGACCGTGGTAGCCCGCAAGCGCGCCGTTCTGTACAACCTGCTCGCCTACGCCGTCGACAAGAAACACTTCCAGGCCAACCCGATGGCCACGATCCGCTGGAAGTCACCCAAGATTGCCGAGGCCATCGACCGCCGTAGGGTCGTCAACCCACGCCAGGCGCAAGCCCTGCTCGACGCCGCCGCCGCTCAAGGACCAATGGGTAAGCACCTTGAAGCTTTCTTCGGCTGCATATATCACGCCGCGCTGCGGCCTGCCGAGGTAGTGATACTCAACGAGTCCCAGCTCGAGCTGCCTGCCAGCGAAGCCGACTGGGGCTGGTTCTACCTCGAAGGCTCCGCCCCGTCGACCGGCGCAGCCTGGAACGACACCGGTCAACGTCGCGAGCAACGGCACCTCAAGCACCGAGCCGCTGACGAAGTCCGCATGGTCCCGATCTCTCCTGCGCTGGGCCGGCTGCTCCGCAAGCACCTCACCGAATGCGGCACGGCACCAGATGGCCGCCTGTTCCGAGCCGAGAGCGGCGACCTGGTATCGGACACGGTCTACAGCCGCACCTGGGAGAAGGCCCGCCAAGCCGCGCTGACCCCGGCTGAAGCGAAGTCCCCGCTAGCCGAGCGCCCATACGACCTGCGCCACGCCCGCCTCTCCACCTGGCTGAACGCAGGCGTCGCCGCACCTCAGATAGCCGAGTGGGCAGGCAACAGCGTCCCGGTCCTGCTCCGCGTCTACGCCAAGTGCCTCACCGACTCCGAGCAATCCGCCCTCAAGCGAATCGAACAAGCCGAACCCGATCTAAATCGAGAGCCCTGAATCGGCCTCCCGACCGGCTCCCGCAGTCACAGTGGCCTCTATCCCCACGGCTAGGTACAGCGCAGCGACCACAACAAGCGCACTGGTCGGTTCAGTGATCTCGTCCAGGAAACCATGCAGCAACTCGTTCCTGGTGTTGGTGCCAGCAACGCTTGAGAGGAATGTATGCAGAAACCTGTACCACGACTCGTCCAGGCCAACCTTCTTCAGTTCCGGTAGGAGCGCACCCAGGCCGGGATACTGGCCGGGCGACTTTGCGCGCTGAGTCCGGTAGAGCGGCAACCCGCAAGCGAGGGCCGCAGAGCGAACGAGGGCCTCGATTTTCGGCGTAAGGATGTACGCCGCTCCCTCGAAGTCACCCGTGAAATGGCGGACGAAACCGCTGGCGAGAACAGTTGCCAGCGGTCCACCAACGTGTGTCCGCTGCCCGAGGAACTCCGCGAGATCACCTTGGCTGATCGGACCCCATCTGCTCCACACCCGCCGCAGCGCTTCGGCGATCACCCCACCCCGCATTCTCAGACCAAGCGCCTCGTGCTGAGCCAGTAGCCACTCAGACCGCTGCTCCTCCGTAGATGCTGTAAAGCGAGGCAAACCATCGCCACCCAGCCGGATCTTCGGCACCAGCGCGTACAAAGGCGCATGGTCGACTGTTTGCTCGGCCAGTTCGCGGTTCTTCGAAGCATCCCCAGAGGGCGGGCCCCCCAAGAACAGCATGGCCAGAGATGCTTCCCATGACGAAGCATCCGTAAATGCCGACAAGTACGCCTCAACAGCTTCCTCGGGGAAACTGAAGCGCATCGTGTTGGACATGAGCCCAAGGTCCTCGGTGCTAAGCGCTTGCAGCCTGGCCGTGGCCTCATCGCCGAGGGCGGCGAATCCATAGTCCCGCGCGAGCTTGATGGCAGTCTCCAGGTGCCTCATGCGGTTAAGCCCAGCCGTGCGCTCCGCCTCATCCATCCATATCTGGACAGCTTCACGTTGGAGCGCGGCGCGGACGTCGCTCTCTGGTCCGGTGTGCTTTATCTGGAGTCCGATAAGAATGGCGCTGTTCCAGGCGTCGCCGCGATAACGATCCCGTGCCTCGGCAAGCAACTCGGCCAGGTCCGTAGGTGGATCAGCATCATCGGCAAGGACAGTCAATAGGCCAAGAACTGCGCCTGGCGGGATGGCCGTGTTAGGCAAGTACTCGCGAGCTGCTGCAACTGTCTCGGCTATCACTCGATCCGCGAGAGCCCTGTCCCGGACCTTGCGTGCCAGCGTCAGCGCACGCCCAAGCCAGGTGACACGATCCATCGCACGGTCAGAGATGTCAGTGCCCGTGGGAGTTGCCGCCAGTGTCAGATAGGACTCAGCAGCGATCCGTGCGGACTGTCCGCGATTACCCCACCCCCCGGTGAAGCACAAATCGTTGAGTCTGGCGCGGGCAAGCGGCGTCGACACCGTCTGGCTGACAGCAAGCCAGACGTTCGAGACCTCAGGCGTGATCTTCTCAAGAGCGGGCGGGTAGCGAACCCCATCACTCCGCTCGATGATCGCGCCGAACTGCCCATCGTGTCCGTCCAGCAGGTAATCGAACGCCATCGCTGCGCTTCCCAGCGGGCTTCTCTTCTCATCCTCAGTGAGCGCCAGCCGTGCTGACACCTTGTAGGCGTCAGGTACCTCAGCCACAGCGTCATCGATCCGCGCCGCGACAGTGGCTACCAGAACTGCGGATAGCTCAGCGCCGGTCATCACGTGCTGCATCATGGGCCGCGAAAGTTCCTAAAGCAACCCGATTGCGTGGGGCAAGGTACCGAGGTCTGGATCTTCATTGACCGAGCAAGAACGGGGTGAGGCTCAACCACGCCTCAACCACGACCAGCCGCAAAGGCCCGATTCCGCCCGTACGCCACCGGACCGGAACGCGAACAGCCCCTGACCGCGTACGCCAAGGTCAGAGGCTGTTTCTGCAGGTGGTGGCAGGTGTTGGGTTCGAACCAACGTAGGCTGAGCCGACGGTTTTACAGACCGCTCCCTTTGGCCACTCGGGCAACCTGCCTTGGCCGTCCTGCTAGGACGGCTTGATGAAGGATAGCGGAACCCGCGCCATGCGTCACACGGACCCTGCCCGCCGCTAGTCATCCGGCCGCAACCTGGGTATACCTCCAGCCGAGGGGTAGCCCTGTGCCGGACTACAGGGACTGCAGGGACTGCAGGGGGTGGCGCGGTGCGATTCACCGACCGGGCCGATGCCGGGCGACGCCTGGCCAAGCGGCTTGAGTATCTTCGCGGCGACAATAAGGACAAACCGTCGTGCTGGGCTTGCCACGCGGCGGCGTACCGGTCGCCTTCGAGGTCGCGCAGGCACTGGGCGCACCGCTGGACGTGATCGTCGTGCGCAAGCTCGGAGTGCCGTTCCAGCCTGAGCTGGCCATGGGCGCGATCGGCGAAGGGGGCGTCCGGGTCGAAAACGACGAGGTCCTCCGCCGGTCCGGGCGTCACCAGGGACGAACTCGCGGCGGTGGAGCAGCGCGAACTCGCCGACCTGAAGCAGCAGGCCGAGCGGTTCCGTGCGGGCCGCGACCACGTCGACATCGCCGGCCGGACGGCGATCGTCATCGATGACGGGATCGCGACCGGGTCCACCGCCAGCGCGGCCTGCCAGGTCGCCCGCCGTCAGGGCGCGGCCACGGGTGATCATGGCGGCGCCGGTCGGCGCGCCCGAGTCGATCCGGGCCCTGCGCGCGGTCTGCGACGAGGTGATCTGCCTGGACGCGCCGCCGTTCTTCACGGCGGTCGGCACCTGGTACGACGACTTCCGGCACGTCCCGGACGCCGACGTGACCAATTTGCTCGAGCGGCGCCGCCGTCACACCACCCCGCCAGATCGACCACCTCCGCACGCGGCAGCGCAACGCGGCTCTGCTCCCCCCAGCTCCGCTCCGGAGCAGCCGCTTCCGCGACGAGCCGGTGGAAGTTCAAGCCGGGTCCGTGATGCTGGCCGGACATCTGACGATCCCGCCGGACGCGACCGGCATAGTCGTGTTCGTCCACGGCAGCGGCAGCAGCCGGCACAGCCCGCGCAACCGCTTCGTGGCCAGTCAGCTGAACGAGGCCGGGCTCGGCACCCTGCTGTTCGACCTGCTCACCTCCACCGAAGAACTCGACCGCGTCAACGTCTTCGACATCGAGACGCTGGCCACCCGTCTGACGGCGGTCACTCGGTGGCTGCGCGGCCAGCCGGGCTTACCTGGACTTGCCGATCGGCTACTTCGGTGCGAGCACGGGCGCGGCGGCGGCGCTGTGGGCAGCGGCCGAGCCGACCGCCGACATCGCCGCCGTCGTGTCGCAGAGGCGGCCGTCCGGATCTTGCCGAGGACCGGCTGGCGGCGGTCCGGTCGCCGACCCTGCTGATCGTGGGCACAAGGACGAGATCGCCCTCGGCCTGAACCGGGAAGCCCAGCACTGGCTCCGCTGCGAGAACCGGCTCGCGATCGTGCCCGGCGCGACGCATCTCTTCGAGGAACCCGGCGCCCTGCAGACGGTGACCAGGCTGAGCCCGGGACTGGTTCACCGCCAGGTTCGCTGCCTGCACCAGAGCACCCGTCCGCGCCCAGCGCGAGCTTCGCCGCTGACGTCGGGCACCAGGGGCTGAGCCGACGCCGTCTCTGGGGCAGCCGCTTCCTGACGCTGGCCGCTCTCCCTGGCCCGCATGATCAGCGACGCGACGGTGCGTCGCCGTGCGCTTGTCCCACTGGCTGAGCCTGGTCAGGAACCGCCGTTCGGCTCGCGGTCAGTTCGCACCCCGCTGAGGCGCGGCGTCGGGCCGCACCGTCGAACTGCCCGTCGCTGATTGATCCATCGCTCTGCTCGGCCTCGTTCGGTCGAGCCTTAGACCTGGGCCCTGAGCGAGATCAGTCATAAGCCTGCGGCCTCCTCCCGTGATCCCGTTGACGAGAGTATGACGCGCGGCCAAACCGGCCGGTTGACACAGCGCGTAATCGAAACCGAGTCGCAACGCTACCGTCCGTATAGCTTGGCTTGTCCGATGGGTTGGCAGCACGGACGCATGTGACAGTCATGGCTTGCGGCCAAGCGAGCGAGTAATAAGATGCAGCCGCCAGATGGCATAGATTCCGGCGGCAAGTGTGTTGTAGTTAACGGGATAACGCCGGGTTCATGACAGATGCGCCCCGCCGACGTGGCGCCGCGCCTGAGCGAAACGTCGTTGCCGCATACGGAGGCGCGGTCTCGGCGCACAGAGGAGGCACTCCGCTGTGACCAAGCAAATCCAGCAGCTTGATCGCGTGATCATCAGGTTCGCCGGAGATTCCGGCGACGGCATGCAGCTGGCGGGCGACAGGTTCACCCAGGAGACGGCAACCTTCGGGAACGACCTGTCCACGCTGCCTAACTTCCCAGCCGAGATCCGAGCTCCAGCCGGCACGCTGCCTGGGGTGTCGAGCTTCCAGCTGCACTTCGCCGACCACGACATCCTGACCCCGGGCGACGCGCCTGACGTCCTCGTCGCGATGAACCCGGCCGCGCTCAAGGCCAACCTCGATGACCTGCCCCGAGGCGCCGACATCATCGCGAACACCGACGAGTTCACCAAGCGGAACCTGACAGAAGGTCGGCTACGAGACCAACCCGCTCGAGGACGGCTCGCTCGACGGCTACCAGCTGCACGCGATCCCGATCACCTCGATCACGGTCAAGGCGCTCGAAGGCTACGAGATCAGCAAGAAGGACGCCGAGCGGGCGAAGAACATGTTCTCGCTCGGCATGCTCTCCTGGCTCTACAACCGGCCCGCCGACGGCACGCTGCGCTTCCTTGAGTCCAAGTTCGCGAGCAAGCCCGAGATCATGAAGGCGAACATCGCGGCGTTCCAGGCCGGCTGGAACTACGGCGAGACGACCGAAGAGTTCTCGGTCCAGTACGAGATCAAGCCCGCGGCGCTGCCGCCTGGCCGCTACCGCAACATCAACGGCAACACCGCGCTGGCCAACGGCCTGGTCGCCGCGTCCCGGCTCGCCGGAGCTGCCGATCTTCCTCGGCGCCTACCCGATCACGCCGGCCTCCGACATCCTGCACGAGCTGTCCAAGCACAAGCGGTTCGGCGTGCGCACGTTCCAGGCCGAGGACGAGATCAGCGGCGTGGGCGCCGCGCTCGGCGCCTCGTTCGGCGGCGCGCTCGGCATCACCACGACCTCAGGCCCTGGCATGTGCCTGAAGGCCGAGACGATCGGGCTCGCGGTCTCGGTCGAGCTGCCGCTGGTCGATCTGCGACATCCAGCGAGCCGGCCCGTCGACCGGCATGCCGACCAAGACCGAGCAGGCCGACCTGCTGATGGCGCTGTACGGCCGCAACGGCGAGTCCCCGGTCGTGGTGATCGCGCCGTCGACCCCCGGCGACTGCTTCACCACGGCGATCGAGGCGACCAGGCTCGCGGTGAAGTACCGCATCCCGGTGATCATCTTGTCGGACGGCTACCTGGCCAACGGCTCTGAGCCGTGGCGGGTGCCCGACCTGAGCGAACTGCCCGACCTGTCGACCGAGTTCTCGTTCGTGCCGGGCACTGCGCTGAGGGCGAGACCGTCAAATTCATGCCGTTCCTGCGCGACCCGCAGACGCTGGCCCGGCCGTGGGCGATCCCCGGCACCAAGGGCCTCGAGCACCGGATCGGCGGCATCGAGAAGGCCGACGGCAGCGGCTCGATCTCCTACGACCCCGACAACCACGACAAGATGGTCAGGCTCCGCCAGGCCAAGGTCGACGGCATCGCCGCCGACATCGCGCCGCTCGAAGTCGACGACCCGGACGGCGACGCCAAGGTGCTGGTGCTCGGCTGGGGCTCGACGTTCGGCTCGATCGGAGCGGCCGTGCGGCGAGTCCGGCTGGCGGGCGGCTCGGTCGCGCAGGCGCACTTGCGGCACCTGTCGCCGTTCCCGGCCAATCTCGGCGAGGTGCTGAAGCGCTACGACAAGGTGCTGGTCCCCGAGATCAACCTCGGGCAACTGGCCCTGATCCTGCGCGGCCGTTTTCTCACCGATGTGATCTCTTACAACCGAGTACGCGGGCTGCCGTTCCTTTCCTCAGAACTGGCCGGCGTAATCCAGGATGTGATCGCCAATGCCTGAACCCGCTGCAAGTCGCTGACGCTCGTGCCGCATACGGGCGAGCGGCAGACGATGAAAGACTTCAAGTCCGACCAGGAGGTCCGCTGGTGCCCAGGCTGCGGCGACTACGCGATCCTGGCCGCGTTCCAGTCGTTCCTGCCTGAGCTTGAGATCGAGCGCGAGAACCTGGTCATCGTCTCCGGGATCGGCTGCTCGTCCCGGCTGCCGTACTACGTGAACAGCTACGGCCTGCACTCGATCCACGGCCGGGCCCCGGCGATCGCGACCGGGCTGGCCGCGTCCCGGCAGGACCTGTCGGTCTGGGTGATCACCGGCGACGGCGACGCGCTGTCGATCGGCGGCAACCACCTGATCCACGCGCTGCGCCGCAACGTGAACATCAAGATCCTGCTGTTCAACAACCGGATCTACGGCCTGACCAAGGGCCAGTACTCACCGACGTCCCCGCAGGGCAAGGTGACCAAGTCGACGCCGTTCGGCTCGCTGGACACGCCGTTCAACCCGCTGTCGCTCGCGCTCGGCGCCGAGGCCAGCTTCGTAGCCCGCTCGATCGACTCCGACCGCAAGCACCTCACCAGCGTGCTGCGCGCGGCCGCCGATCACCGGGGCGCCGCGTTCATCGAGATCTACCAGAACTGCCCGATCTACAACGACGACGCGTTCGCGCCGGTCACCGAGCCGGGTCCGCGCGAGCACAACGTCGTGCGCCTGGAGCACGACCAGCCGATCAAGTACGGTCCGGGCGGCGAGCAGGGCCTGCGCTTCGGGCGGCTTGGCTCGATCGAGGCCGTCAACGTGGCCGAAGCCGGCGAGGATTCGCTGATCGTGCACGATGCGCACGTGGATGACCCGTCGTATGCGTTCGCGTTGTCGCGGCTGGACAATACTGAGTTCGCGCATACGCCGATCGGGGTGTTCCGGTCGGTCGAGCGGGCGACGTATGACGATCGGATGTCGGAGCAGATCGATGCGGTTCGTGAGAGGCAGGGTGACTGGTGATCTCGCCGCGCTGCTTGCTGGTGCCGATACGTGGACTGTGAGTGACTCGTGGTTGCGGGCTGATAAACCTAGCTTTCAGAGCGGTAGGTCGGACGGCCTCCCCGCGATGCCTTGCTGTGCTTCGCAACGCATGGCATCGCGAGGATGACGACCATCTTTTAGTCGCTTGATTAAGGCTTAGACGGAGCGCCGTGGCGGCCAGCGCCCGCTCGGAAGCTGGTCAGGCCTCCAGCTAGTTCTGGGGTCGCCAGGCTCTGCTGGCCGTAGCTGGAACTCGTTGTCCATGGCTGTTCTTCGATCTAGGCGACAGGCCCTCGATTACGGAGAGGCGGTCATTGCGGAGGCAGGTCTGCGGGAGGGCGGCCAGCTCGGAGGCTAGCGCCTGAGCTGCCAGTTATTGCCTGGCCCTGCGGGACTACGCGGTTGACTAGGCCCATGTTCAGGGCTTCGTCTGCCTTGCACTGGGCGGCCGGTCAGGATGAGGTCTAGGGCTCGGCTCTCGCCGATGAGTCTGGGCAGGCGGACGGTGCCGCCATCGATCAAGGGGACGCCCCAGCGGCGGCAGAATACCCCGAGCACGGCGTCCTCTTCGGCGACTCGCAGGTCGCACCAGAGAGCAAGCTCAAGCCCGCCAGCGACGGCATGCCCGGCAATCGCCGCAATGACCGGCTTCGACAGCACCATGCGCGTCGGCCCCATCGGCCCGTCCCCGTCCGGCGTCAGCCTTGTTCCCGGCAGGCGTTCCAACAGCGCGGAGATCGGCCCCCGAGCAGAACGTCCCGCTCGAGCCAGTCAGCACGGCCACGAGCTGAGCCGGGGTCAGCGTCAAACTCCCGAAAGGCGTCAGCAAGCGCGGCAGCAGTCGCCCCGTCCACAGCATTCCGCACCTCGGGCCGGTCAATCATGACCGTCGTCACCGCCCCGTCCCGCTCAACCAGCACGCCATGCACCCTCCATCACAGCCGACCCAGCGCTGCCCAGGCTAATCGACATCAACTGAGCCTGACGCCAAAGATGGTCGTCGTGCCCGCGATGCCATGCGTTGCGAAGCCAGCAAGGCATCGCGGGCATGCGGGCATCTTGCTCTCCCTGTTTGCTCGTAGACCAGCCCGCGCAACGAGAGTCATCGATAGCCTCTAGATCCACCGACGGCGAGTACACGATGCGAGGACCGGTCATTATGCGAACCCGGCGATTGCTGGTCCCACATTGCCACTGCTCGCGCTGCTTTGGCGTCAATGTCCCGACCGCGCAGGCTGGCGGGGTGAGCAAGACCAGCGCCAAGGCGTCCAGTGCGTCTCCGCAGGCGGCAAGCACGACAAGATCGGCCGAGCGGATCGCCGAGGGACGTCGATGCCCAGATCTCCCGGCCGGGCACCCCGATCGGGCCTCACCGTGACCGACAGCGAGACCGGCGATCAGTTGCTGGTATCACTCCGACGAGCATTTCTACGCCGCCAGCGTGATGAAGGTCGCGATCCTCGGCTGCGCTGTTGCGCAAGGTTCAGCAGCAGCATCGCTGGCTCACCGAGAAAGAGCTTGCAGCGAAGCGTGGCTCATGATCACGCAGTCCGACAATGACGCGGCCGACGATATCTGGTTCGAGGTCGGAATGCCGTTCATCCAGCATTTCCTGAATCTGGCCAAGATGAAGCAGACCGTGCTCGACGAGCACTGGGGGCTCAGCCATGATCACCGCGCACGACGAGTTGCTGTTGCTCCAGCTGATCACCGGTGCCCAACAAGGTCCTCGACAAGCGCTCCCGGATCTACGCCCGGTACCTCATGGGCCACGTGACCGAGAGCCAGCGCTGGGGCGTCCCGGCCGGAGCGCCGAGGCGATGTCCTCGTCCACGTCAAGAACGGCTGGCTGCCCCTACCCCGGTGGCCAGTGGGAGATCAACAGCATCGGCACGTTCACCTCGACGCACCGGGCCTACCTCATAGTCATGCTGACCTACGACAACCCCTCGATGGAGTACGGCATCGACACGATCGAGCGCGCCGCCGAGGTCATCCACCACGAACTGAACCCGCGCAAGCTCCCGGCCATCGCCCCATCGAAGCCAAGCCCCCCTGGGGCAAACCCGACGAGCCAATCCCAGGCCACTCCTAGCCACCTCCGCCCCGGGTTCCGGGCTGCCCGCCAATTCGCGGACTGCGTGGGGGGCACTTGCTGCTGCCCAGCGACAGCAAGTGCCCCCCACTGGCGGGTCAGCGGACTGCCTTGGACCAGTGGGTTTTGAGGTACTTGGCGGCTGCGGCCACTTGGGCGGCCGACAGGAACGTGGCCGAGCCGGTGAAGGTCGGGTAGGGCGCGGCCAGCTTCGCGTCGATCTTGTGGTCGGCGGTCATCGCGTTTGCTCGACTGGGCGGACGCCGCCCTTGAGCCAGAGGTTCTGCCCGCCCTTGGCGCGTTTGGGAGTACAGGTACTCCTCCCACAACCTCGCCGCGGCCGGGTGCGGAGCGTTCTTGTTGATCGCCTGGGCATAGAAGCTGCCTATGGCCGCACCAGCCGGGATGAAAGCTTTCCAGCGTCGAAGAGGATCTTCCGACGACCGGGGCGGTATTGAGGTAGTCCCAGTTGATGACGACCGGCGTCTGAACCGGATTTGATCGTCAGCGGGGTGGTGGCCGGCACCGAGACGAGATTGCCGGCGGCGGCGAGCTTGTGGAAGAAGCTTCACGCCGGCCGAGAGGTTGCCGGGCGTACCGCCGAGGGCCAGGTTGACCATCATCACGCCGTACAGGGCCGACGGTGCCTGGGTCGGGTTGCCGTCCAGCGCGATCGAATGGGCGAACTTGTGGCTGAGCAGTTGATTCAGCGAGGTGATCTTGCCGAACCTGGTCGGGTCGTAGCCGATCGACATGTAGCCGCCGTAATCCTGGACCCACGCGCCGTTCGGCGCCTTCTGGCTGGCCGGGATCGATGACCAGGTGGAGACCTCGTAGGGGGCGAAGAGACTGGCGTTCGCCATCGCGACCGGAGTCTGCACGTCGACCACGTCAGCCGCCTGCCGGCGCCGTTGGTCCGCTTGATCTGGGTGATCTCCTGCTGGCTGGTGCCGAACGGGTCGATCGGGTGGATCTTGATGCCGTAGAGCTTGCTGAACGCTGGTCAGGATTTGCCGTAGTTCGCGAAGCTCGGCGGCAGCGCGATGACGTTCAGGCTGCCCTCATTCTTGGCCGCCGCGATCAGCGCTTTCATCCCGCCGCCTGCCGCCGCCGAGGTAGCGACGGACCAGCTCACCGGCCCGGCCGGCGGTGTGGGAGTCGGACTCGCCGGAGCCGAGGATGATGCCTGGCCCTGAGTAGTCGGATCTGAGCCAGCCGACGATTTCGCCGGAGCGGACGCACAGCCGACCGTTGCTAAGACGAGCGCCAAGGCGCCTGCGAAAAGGTATCCACGGAGCACGCTATAACTGTTTCCAGTTACCCCCGTCTCATTCCGCTCCGCCCTCACTTGAGTGCATCTAGTTACGAAACAGCTCAGGAGCCGCCCTCTTCAGGCGCTTCAAGCGCCAGGCGAAACGGCATCTAGTCCCGCATCAGCGGCCGCCTTGAGCAGCCGGTCGTCGTAGCTGACGATCGCGGTCAAGTCGTCGCGAAGGATGCGGGCAGTCGCCAGGTGGATCGCGTCCAGCGAACGCAGCAGCCGATCAGGCTCGCCCATGGCACCATCGATGACTTCGTCGTCCATCGAGATATACGAAAAGCCGGTCAGCAGATCGCGGGCATCCCGCAGCAGAGCGGGTGCGATGCGGGTCACCGCCCTGGTCACCTCGACTCGCAGTAGCGCGGAACTAACCCACTCCGCGCCCGCCTGTTCGTCGTAGAACGCCGCGAAATCGTGTGAATGAGTCTCTTCCACCAGCAGCTTAATGACCGCGGAGGTATCCGCGTAGTACAGGCTCACCAGCGCTCCTCGTCTCGCAGCTCCGCGACAGCTTCGGAGAGGCGGTCCGTGCCATCACCCGGGCGCATCCTCGGACGGTAGCCAGGACGCTGGGCAAGGACCGCCCGACCGGACTGGACTAGACGAGCCAGCACCGGCGTCGGCTCTCGTTCTTCGACCGGGACGATACGAGCGATCAGCCGGCCGTGATCCGTCACGTCGATCGTTTCGCCGTGACGCACCCTGGCTAGCACTTCGCTCGTATGGTGTCGAAGATCCCGAAGGCCGACAGCGTGCGCATCCGCAACCATGGCTTCAATGTATCACAAATTTGTGGCCACTTCGTTTTGCGTCAGATGAGCAAGCTGGCCAGGGAGGCTCGGGGGTCGCGGTCGGTCGGACCGGCGGGGATCAGGCGGTTGCGGTCGGCTGGATCTCGGGTGAAGGCGTGGAGCGGCCTCCCGCCGAGCCAGGATCAGGTCGGTACTGTCCCCGGCGATCTCGGCCGAGCCGTCCGCTGTGTAGCGGGTGACGGTCACCAGCGCCGACCGTTCCGCGCGGGAGAGGGTCTGCTCTGGGTCGTCGTCGCGATGCGAGCCGACCTCCTGGCCCCTGGGCAGCCAGTTCGCCAGCAAGTCCAGGGCGTCGCTGCGCTGGTACAGGCCGATCTGGTGCACACCCAGGGCGTCGATGCGGATCAGCAGGCAGATCTGCTCGGGCTGCGGCAGCAGCAGGATCCGCCACGGCTCGCCAGGCTCGGTACCGGTGGCCCGGGCGTCAAGTACCATCCGGGCTCGCTGCTGGAAGGCGACCGCTATACCCAGGTCGCCTCGCACCTCGACCTGCCCGGGAGCAGCTCCGGCGACCAGCAGCTGCCGGGCTGCGAGCGACCGGATCGCCTCGCCAAGCACCTCGTCCGACGGCCGCGTCTCCAGGAAGTCGACGATCGCGTCCACGGCGGTCAGCTCGGCGACCGTGTAGGCGCCGAGCAGGACTGGCCCGGTGCCGACCAGGTCCACGAGGGTCGGGATGAAGCCTTCAGGTACCGCAGCCCGTCCACGGTCGCGGGCGCCGAGGTCCGGGCCGTTCCACGACGAGAAGGACCACTCACGCGGACTCTCCTTCCGCCACCAGGGCGGCATCGACAGCGCGGGCGGCGCTCGCCCAGGATCTCCGCCGCGGCTGGAGACACGGTTTCAGTGACGCACAGCTCGGAGTTCCCGAACAGCCCGCGTCCGGACCGGCCGGCAGTGCCCGGCCTAGTCGGCTGTCGGGTCCGGCTCGCTCCGGCGGCGGGAACCATCGCGCCAGGTCCTGCGACACCATCGTCGTATCGTCGGCTTCCTCGATCCGGCGCAGGGCGGAAGTCAGCGACTGCGCCACCGGACGCGACAGCCGGGTTGGCACCGCCACGTCCGGCGACAGGTACAGCGGCCGCCGCTCGGTGATCCGGGACAGCCCCCACGGTCCGACGTTGCTGCGGGTCACCCGGTAGACGAGGTAGTCCAGCAGGTGCGCGATGTCATTCAGGCTCGGCAGCTTGCGCTTCCCGAACGCGGCCGGTGTTTTCTCCAGCTGGACCCAGGTGCCCTGAGCGGTCCGGCCGTGCAGCTTCTCCCGAACCACCGATCCGCGCATGCCGATGTCCGGGTATTTCCGCTTGTCGATGTCCCGGTGGTGGCTGGAGAGCCGCTCGTGGCTGATCCGCTCGAACCGCCAGTCCTCGTACAGCTCCGGATCATCGACGAGAATGTGCCCGCCGCACAGCACGTCTCGCAGCTGCGGTACCTGGAGGCCGTGGCGTTCCAGGTCGGCGATGACCGCCGCTTCCTCAGGGCTGAGGTGCCGGGCGGCTGCGACCAGGCCCTTCCGGTAAGCGCCGGACCGCGCCGTGAGCTCGATCATCAGCCGTACCCGGGTCCGGACCCGAGCCGTCCGCCGGGCCCGCTCCGCCGACTGGCCCGGCAGCCTGACCCGGCTCACGGCATTGACCACGCGCCCCCGTTCCACAGCAACAGTGTTCCGGCACCAGCAGACCCTAAACTGGCTTTCTCAAGCTAGCGCAGCGTCCGGAACCCCTCGCGCAACTCAGCCGCGAACAAGGCCGGGCTCTTGCCAGGCGGCGAAGTGGTTGCCCCGGTCAAGCTCGTTGAAGTAGATGAGGTTGGGGTAGGCTTCCTCGGCCCAGCTACGGGGAACCCTGTAGATCTCGCGGGCGAAGGTACTCACGGCCGCAGGGACTGACACGTTCTTGACGTCGAAGAAGCCGAGCTTGTTCTCCCAGTACAGCCGGGCCGAAGAGACCCCGGTATTGGTGAGCCAGGTCAGCGTGACGTTGTCGAGTACCTGGTCTCGGGTGAGCTCGCCGACGGGCTGTCCGGCGAAGGCAGCGGCGATGTCCTGATAGCTGCTCGCGTCATGGTTGATCATCCAGGCTGAGAGCGTCACTGGCGAATCTGCCAGGCCATACATTGTCTGCGGCCGCGTCCCCATCTGCACCCCGTAGCCGAGACCCTGCAAGAAGAAGGTATTCAGCTGCTCGTACGTGCGGTTCTCTGCATCGGACAGGCCCGATGGCCTCGGGCCGCCCGCTCCAAGCACGTTGGTGGCCAGCGCGGCCGAGCATCCGGCGGGACGACGCCGGCCATGTTGGTGTGGATGCCGACCAGACCCGTAGGTGCCTGCGCTCCCATGACGTCGGTGATGACCGCGCCCCAGTCGCCGCCTTGCGCTACGTATCGCGGGTAGCCCAGGCGCTGCATCAGCTCATCCCAGGCCCGCGCTATCCGGTCTGGATCCCAGCCGAGATCCCGTGGCTTGGCGGAGAATCCGTAGCCCGGTATCGACGGGATGATCACGTCGAAAGCATCCGCTTCCGTCGCACCGTGTGCGGTTGGGTTGGCAAGCGGGTCGACGATGTTGAGCAACTCGATGACCGAGCCTGGCCAGCCGTGCGTGATGATGACCGGCAGCGCGTTCTCGTGCGGCGAGCGAACGTGGATGAAGTGAATGTCCAGCCCGTCGATCTCGGTCACGAAGTTCGGCAGGGCGCTCAGCCGCTTCTCGTACCTGCGCAGGTCGTATTCTGTCGCCCAGTACCGCGCGAGTTCCTGCATCACCCCTTCCTGGACGCCCTGCGAGAAGTCACCGACGAGTTCGCTGCCAGGCCAGCGGGTGGCACTAATCCTCCCGCGCAGGTCCTCAAGATCTTCGTCGGAGACGATCGGGATCGTGAACGGACGGATCGCTCTAGCGGCCGAGGTTTCGGTAATGCCAGACATGTAGGTCCCCCGTAGCTTCGGCTGGCGGTCGATGCGGCCCTGCGGTCCCTACCCCGCTCGTGAACCTGGGACACTCAGCCGGCAGCAAACCAGGGAGCCTGAGGCGCCCTAGCTATCGGCAATTACCGAGTCCACTGGGCCGCGCGCCTTGACCAGGCCGATCGGGCAGGACACCCCGGTGCCGCTAGGCCGCAGTACCCGTACGGGTTCTTGTTGTCCGACAGGTACTGCTGGTGGTAGCGGCTCGGCGAAGTAGAACTCCGGCGCCTGGGCGATCTCGGTCGTGATCGGCCGTACCCGGCCCTGGTCAGCTGCTCCTGGTAGGCGGTCGCCGTGTCCTCGGCGTCGGCCTTCTGCTCGGGTGAGTGGTAGAAGATCGCCGACCGGTACTGGGTGCCGCGGTCGTTGCCCTGGCGCATGCCCTGGGTCGGGTCGTGCGACTCCCAGAACACCTTGAGCAGGTCGCGGTAGGACACCGCCTTCGGGTCGAAGACGACTCGACCGCCTCGGTGTGGCCGGTGCCGCCGCTGCAGACTTCCTCGTAGGTGGGGTTCGGGGTGAAGCCGCCCTCGTAGCCCACCGCGGTCGTGATGACGCCCGGCATCAGCCAGAACTTCTTCTCGGCCCCCCAGAAGCAGCCGAGCGCGAAGTCGGCGATCTCGCTGCCGTCCGGGTACGGCGGCAGCAGCGGCGTGCCGAGCACTTCGTGCGCCGCGGGAACGCGCAGCTGCTCTGAACGCCCGCGCAGAGCCTGCTCCGGTGCGACCATCCGAGTCTTGTTGGTTCCAAACAGCCCCACGGCTATCTCCTCCCCGCCCGGCGCTCCCGAGGCACTTCCGGGCGTGTAGCTGTGCGGGATCAGCTCCTGACCAGTACAGGGTTGAGAACCTGGCACGAGCGCAAGGGGATTTACCCACCGCTAGCAGGCCGCATTGGCGGTACGCAGTCAAGAGAGCGTTGCGAGCGCGCCAGGGGCGGGTTGTTCCCGTCAGCGGAACAGCATCCAGGGCCTATAGCCAGCTCGCTTGGAAGGAGCCCGCGTCCGACCGCGGGTAGGTCTGGAATCGCCCCGCAGATAGCTCGTGCGGTCGACCATGAAGTCGCAGAGCTCGGCGAAAGCCGCTCGGGCCGGGACATCGGGCAGGGCCGCGATGTGCTCGCGGGCCTAGCTTGGCCCAGTGCCGCACGTCGGCCCGGGCGAGGTC
This sequence comes from uncultured Actinomycetota bacterium, assembly GCA_963737865.1. GTDB lineage: Bacteria > Actinomycetota > Actinomycetes > Streptosporangiales > Streptosporangiaceae > Chersky-822. The sequence goes on from CAVTUG010000006.1 coordinate 607,229, forward strand.
CAGGCCGGGGTGCTTGCGCAGCAGGCCGAGCGCCTCATCGAGCAGGACCGGGTCGCTGAGGTCGCTGCTCAGCAGCTCGACCAGCCTGGCGTCCCCAGGCCCGGCGGTCGCCAGCGCGTGCAGCACCGGCATGCTGCGGACACCCTCGCGCAGGTCGGTGCCGGGGGTCTTGCCGGACTGCAGCGACTCGCTGGTCACGTCGAGGATGTCATCGGAAAGCTGGAACGCGATCCCGAGCGCCGCGCAGGCCGGGCGCATGCTTTCCAGCACCGCCGGAGGCGCATTGAGAACAGCGCGCCGAAGTGCCCGGCCGTGGCGATCAGCGACTCGGTCTTCCCCCTGATCACGCCCATGTAGTGCTCGACCGCGTCCTGGCCAGGCCGCGGACCGACGGTCTCCTCGATCTGACCGACCACCAGGCGGCTGAAGGTCTCGGCCTGGATCCTGACGGCCTCGGTGCCGAGGTCGGCCAGGATGCGACGACGCCCGGGCGAACAGGAAGTCACCGGTCAGGATCGCGACCGAGTTGGTCCACCGCGAGTTGGCGCTCTGCTCGCCTCGCCGCAGATCGGCCTCATCCATCACATCGTCGTGGTAAAGCGTGGCCATGTGAGTCAGTTCGATCGCCACCGCCGCCGGCACGACCCGCTCATCGCGCGGATTGCCGAACTGGGCGGCGAGCAGCACCAGGGTGGCCCGGAACCGCTTGCCACCCGCGTCGATCCCGTAGGCCGAGGTCTCGTCGAGCAGGTCGTGCTGGGCGGCCCGGCCGCCTGGCGCATGCCGTTCTCGACCTGGGCGAGCCCTTCAGCCAGATCGGCCGCCAGCGCCGCGTCAGACAGCGCCACGGGAACGAGGTTGATCACTTCATTCCCCTCATCGCTAAGCCTGCCGCCATGGACCCGCTGCAGGCGGCCAGTTACCAGGACACCACCACGATAAGGGCGACCGGTGAGGCAGCGTATGCCGCCTGGCCACCTGGGAACCGACAACCCCGGCATTACCGGACGAAAAGCTGAGTGGCGGCGTCGTGAGCCAGCCTGAGCAGCGGCTCGGGCACGATGCCGAGTACGAGCGTCGCGAGCACGCCGATCGCGACCGCGCTGGCGGTGAACACGCTCGGCTTCACCACCGCGGGGCCGTCGGTGGCCGGCTCGCTGAAGAACATCAGCACGATCATCTTGACGTAGGGGAACGCCAGGATCGCGCTGCTGATCGCTCCGACGATGACCAGCGGTACCGCGCCGCCCGAGATCGCCGCCTGGAACACGGCGAACTTCCCGATGAAGCCGCTGGTCAGCGGGATGCCGGCGAAGGCGATCAGGAACAGCGCGAAGATCCCGGCCACCAGCGGCGAGCGCTTGCCAAGTCCGGCCCAGCTCGAAATGTGCCCGGCCTCGCCCGCCGGGTCGCGGATCAGCGTGACCACGGCGAAGGCGCCGATCGTGGCGAAGCCGTAGGCGGCCAGGTAGAACAGGCTGCTGGACAGCCCGGCCGTCGTTCGCCGCGATCACGCCGGTCAGGATGTAACCGGCCTGCGCGATCGAGGAGTAGGCCAGCAGCCGCTTCACGTCGGTCTGGGTGATCGCGACGATCGAGCCGCCGAGCATCGTCAAGATCGCGATGCCCCACATCATCGGACGCCAGTCCCAGGTCAGCTGCCGAACGCCACGTAGAAGACCCGCAGCAGCGCGCCGAACGCGGCGACCAGCGTGCAGGACGCCATCAGCGCGGTGACCGGGGTGGGCGCGCCCTGGTAGACGTCGGGCTTCCAGGCCTGGAAGGGCACGGCGCCGATCTTGAACAGCAGGCCGACCCCCAGCAGCGCGATCCCGGCGTACAGCAGCACGGCGCTGCTGGTGTTGACCACTGCCGCCGCGGCGATCGCCGACAGCCGCACCGACCCGGAGAAGCCGTACAGCATCGCGACGCCGAACAGGAAGAACGCCGAGGAGAACGCGCCGAGCAGGAAGTACTTCATCGCCGCTTCCTGCGACAGCAGCCGGCGCCGCCGGGCCAGCGCGCACAGCAGGTACAGCGGCAGCGACAGCACCTCAAGCGCGACGAACATGGTCAGCAGGTCGTTGGACGCCGGGAACAGCAGCATGCCGCCGACCGCGAACAGCGTGAGCGGGTACACCTCGGTGTGGCTGATCCCGGCCAGCAGGCCCTCGCGCTCCTCGGCGCTGCCGGGCACGGCGGCCGCCTGCGCCGCGAACGCGCTGACCTCGTGCGAGGACTCGGCGATCAGCAGCACGCTGATGAAGGCCAGCACCAGGATCGTGCCCTGGATGAACAGCGTGGGCCGGTCGACCGCGACCGCGCCCTGCGCCGCCAGCCGGCCAGGGCTACCGCCGCTGAACAGGCCCTTGTTCCTCGACACCGCGATCGTCAGCACGAACGCTCCGGCCAGCCCGCCGAGCGTGATCGCCAGGTGCAGGGTGCGGCGCAGCGGGCGGTCTGCGAACGCCTCGACGAGCACTCCGGCCATGGCCGCGCCGAAGACCAGCAGCATCGGGGACAGCAGGCCGTACTCGATGTGCGGAGTGGGTATGGACGGCGCGATCGCGCCGACATACGCGCTCACGGCTAGTTTCCATCCTTAGTTGACGTCACTTGCAGCTCGAAGTTGACCGTGCGAGCCGGGTGCGGGGGGGTCGGGTCCGGCGAGTGCGCCTGGACCAGGGTCGCGTGCACCGCCGGGTTGATCAGGTCGATCACCGGCTTCGGGTAGATGCCGAGCACGATGATCAGCGCGATCAGCGGCCCGATCGCCCAGAGTTCGCGGGCCTTGAGGTCCGGCATGTCGGCCACCTCGGCTCGCAGCGGGCCTGTCATCGTGCGCTGGTACATCCACAGGATGTAGATGGCCGCAAGGATGATGCCGACGGTGGCGAGGATCGCCGCCACCTCGTACTTGGTGAAGGTCCCGATCAGCACGAGGAACTCGACTGACGAAGGTCGACAGGCCCGGCAGCGCGAGCCCGGCCAGGCCGGAGACCAGGAAGAGGCCGGCCAGCATCGGCGCGACCTTCTGCACGCCGCCGTAGTCGGCGATCTGGTGCGACCGGCGCCTGGCGATCATGAAGCCGGCGGTGAGGAACAGCGCCCCGGTCGCGAACCCGTGGTTGACCATGTAGAAGGTGGCGCCGACCTGGCCCTGGCTGGTCATCGCGAAGATGCCGAGCGTGATCAGGCCGAAGTGGGAGACCGAGGTATAGGCGATCAGCCGTTTCAGGTCATGCTGGCCGATCGCCACGATCGCGCCGTACAAGATCCCGACCACCGCTAGCACGATCACCAGCGGCGTGAAGAAATGCGACGCCGACGGGAACAGGTCAAGGCAGTACCTGATCATGCCGAACGTGCCGACCTTGTCGAGCACGCCGACGAGCAGCACCGCCGCACCGGGCTGGGCGGCCGTGGCCGCGTCCGGCAGCCAGGTATGGAACGGCCACAGCGGCGCCTTGATCGCGAACGCGATGAAGAAGCCGAGGAACAGCCACTTCTGCACGGTCGCGCTCAGCACCAGATGGGTCAGCGGCAGGAAGAGGAACGTGCCCGGCTGCCCGCCGTAGGTCGAGTAGACGTAGAGCGCGATGACCGCGACGAGCATGAGCAGCCCGCCGAGCAGGCTGTAGAGCAGGAACTTGACCGCCGCGTACTGCCGCTGGCCGACGCCGAAGCTGCCGATCATGAAGTACATCGGGATCAGCATGGCCTCGAAGAACACGTAGAACAGGAAGACGTCGGTCGCCGCGAAGACGCCGATCATCATCGTCTCGAGCACCAGCAGCAGGGTGAAATAGGTCTTGACGCTACGCCTCGGGGGGCGGTGAGCCGGCCGGGTTTCCAGCGCCCTCGGCGTCATTCCAGGAGGCGAGGATGACCACCGGCATCAAGATCGTGGTCATCAGGATCAGCACCAGCGCGATGCCGTCCGCGCCGACCGCGTAGTGGACGCCGAACTGCGGAATCCACTGGTAGGTCTGGGTGAACTGGAACCGGGGGCCGCCGATCTTGAAGTTCACCGCCATCGCGATCGTCACGCCGAGCGTGATCAGGCTGACGACCAGCGCGATGCGCTTGACCAGCAGGTCACGCGCCTTGCGGTCGGCTTCGCCGCCGGGCGCCGACTGGCCTGGGGTCAGCCCGACGGCGATCGAGCCGACCAGCGGGATCGCGCCGGCCACGGTGAGCCAGGGGAAGTTAGTCATGTAGATCAGCGCCTCATCTTCTGACCGGCCCACTAGAGCCGTACCAGCAGCAGGGCGCCGACCACTAGCACGGCGCCGACGAGCATGGACAGCGCGTACGAGCGGACGAAGCCGGTCTGGATCTTGCGCAGCCGGCCCGAACTGCCGCCCATGATGGCCGCGACGGTGTTCACCAGCCCGTCGATGCCCCGGTTGTCGAAGTAGACCGACAGCCGGGTCAGCCACTGGCCAGGCCGCATCAGCACCGACTCGTTGAGCGCGTCGCCGTAGAGGTCCTTGCGGGCGGCGACGGTGATCGGGCTGCCGCGCGGCGCGGTGACCGGTACCTCGCGGCGTCCGTACATGGCCCAGGCTAGCCCGCGCGGCCAAAACGACGAGCACCAGCGCGATGTCGCTGATCGGGGCGAAGAAGCCGTGCGACAGCGGCGGGGTGCCGACGACCGGGGCCAGGAAGTCGATCAGCCGGTTGGAGATCATCAGGAACCCGCCGGCGCACCAGCGAGCCGATCGCCAGGATCACCATCGGCGAGGTCATCACCGGCGGGGCCTCGTGCGGGTGCGCATCCGTCGTCCCAGCGCTTCTTGCCGCCGAAGGTCATCAGCATGACCCGGGTCATGTAGAACGCGGTGATGGCCGCGCCGATCAGCGCGGCGGTACCGAGAATCGCGCCCGACGTGCCGCCCTTGGAGTAGGCGGCCTCGATGATCGGGTCCTTGGTGAAGAAGCCGGAGAACGGCGGGATGCCGATGATCGCCAGGTAGCCGAAGCCGAAGGTGACGAAGGTGATCTTCATGACCGTGGCCAGGCCGCCGAACCGGCGCATGTCGACTTCGTCGTTCATCTCGTGCTTGACCGCGCCGGCCCCGAGGAACAGCCCGGCCTTGAAGAAGCCGTGCGCGAGCAGGTGCGCGATCGCGAGCGCGTAGCCGACCGGGCCGAGGCCCGCGGCGAGCATCATGTAGCCGATCTGGCTCATCGTCGACCCGGCGAGCGCCTTCTTGATGTCGTCCTTCGCGCAACCGATGATCGCGCCGAACAGCAGCGTGGCCGCGCCCACGATCGTGACGACCAGCCTGGCGTCGGCGGACAGGTCGAAGATCGGGGCCGACCGGACGATCAGGTAGACGCCCGCGGTGACCATCGTCGCGGCGTGGATCAGCGCGGAGACCGGCGTCGGGCCTTCCATCGCGTCCAGCAGCCAGGACTGCAGCGGCAGCTGCGCCGACTTGCCGCAGGCGCCGAGCAGCAGCAGCAGGCCGAGCGCGGTGACCGTGTCCCGGGGCTCGCGTGGCCGACCTGGCTGAACACCCCGGCGAAGCTGACCGAGCCGAACTGGGCGAACATCAGCATGATCGCCAGCGAGAGCCCGACGTCGCCGACCCGGTTCGCGATGAACGCCTTCTTGGCCGCGACCGGCGGCGCCGGGTTGTAGTACCAGAAGCCGATCAGCAGGTAGGAGGCGAGACCGACGCCCTCCCAGCCCGCGTAGAGCGCCACGTAGTTGTCGGCGATCACGAGCAGCAGCATCGCCGCGATGAACAGGTTCAGGTAGCCGAAGAACCGCCGCCGCTCGGGGTCGTGCGCCATGTAGCCGACGGCGTAGATGTGGATCAGCGAGCCGACACCGGTGATCAGCAGCACGAAGCAGATCGACAGCGGGTCGATCTGCAGGCCGAGCGGCGACGTGGAACCGGCCGATCGCCGGGACCCAGGTATAGACGTGCACGTCCATGCCGCGCTGGCTGGCCGGCTTGCCGAGCATCTCGGCGAAGACGATCGCGCCGTAGACGAACGCGGCCAGCGGACATCGCGACGCCGAGCAGGTGGCCCCACGCGTTCGTGCGCTTGCCGCCGAGCAGCAGGACCGCCGCTCCGGCCGCGGGGAACGCCAGCAGCAGCCAGGCCACGTGCGCCGCACCGGTCGCCGGCACCGTGGTCAGTGCAGCGGCAGATCGGCCGGCCGGCCAGCGTGCCCGCAAGGGAGCCCGTCACTGCCTAGTCCTCCATACTGTCGTGGCAGCACGAGGGGAATCGTGCGGCCCGCGAATCGCCCCAGACCCCGGAGCTAGCCAGGGGTCAGCGGCGGTCAGTACTTCAGCAGGCTGGCGTCGTCGACCGACGCCGACCTGCGGGTACGGAAAATCGAGGTCAGGATCGCCAGGCCGACCACGACTTCGGCGGCCGCGACGACCATCACGAAGAACGCGATGACCTGGCCGTCGAGGTGGCCGTGCAGCCGGGCGAACGCGATGAACGACAGGTTGACCGCGTTCAGCATCAGCTCGACGCACATGAAGACGACGAGCGCGTTCCTGCGGACCAGCACGCCGATGCCGCCGATCACGAAGAGGACCACCGCGAGCGCGACGTAGTGCGCCGGGCTGATCACTGTTCCTCCTGGTGCTGGTCGCGGCTCGAGCTCGCCGTGGCGCATTGCCCTCTGCTGGCACATCGGCTGGCTCGCCTGGCTCGATCACCTCGGTGGCGATCGCCCGGCCGGCCTCCGGCCGACTCCTCGATCGCCCGGTTGGCGAGCACGCCGCTGACCGAGAGCCGGACGGGCTGCCGTCGGGCAGCAGCGCCGGCATGTCGACGGCGTTGTGCCGGGCGTAGGTGCCTGGGCCGGGCAGCGGCGCCGGGTTGCCGCTGCGCGACCCGCTGCCTGGACAGCATCCGCTGGGTCGGCTTGGGGCTGGTCCGCTCGCGGTGCGCGAGCACCATCGCGCCGAGCGCCGCGGTGATCAGCAGCGCGCTGGTGACCTCGAACGGGAAGACGTACGTGGTGAAGATCAGCTTCGCCAGGCCGGTCACGTTCGCCGAGCTGTTGCGCGGCCCGGCCGGCACGGCCGGCGCCGATCGCGGCGTGCCCGACCACCAGGGCGAGCAGGACCAGAGCGCGATCCCGGCGAGCCCGGCCCAGAGCCGCTGGCCCTTGATCGTCTCGACGATCGAGTCGGCGGCGCTGATGCCGACGATCATCATGACGAACAGGAACAGCATCAGCACCGCGCCGGTGTAGACGATCACCTGCACGAAGGCGAGGAACGGCGCGCCCTGCATGGCGTACATCGCGGCCAGGATCAGCATCACGACCGCGAGCAGCACCGCGCAGTGCACGGCCCGCCGGGTCAGGATCATGCCGAGCGCGGCACCGACCGCGAGGATCGCCAGCACCCAGAACGTCGCGAGCTCGGCGCTGTTGCTGCCGGGCGAGGCCAGCAGAATCGCGTGGTTCACTGGTCACTCCGTCGGACGTCGTCGTCCGCCGTGCGGCTCGCTCGCGGTCCCGCGCGCAGCTCGTCGGCTGAGCTCCTGCAGCATCCCGAGCAGGTCCTGCGGCGTCTCGCCGGCGAAGGTCGGGCCGAGCCGGTAGTAGTCCTCTTCGGTCGTCGCCGAGCCGCATCGGATGCGGCGGCGCCTCCATGCCCGGCTGCAGCGGCGCGAGCAGCTGCTCCTTGGTCCAGATCAGGCTCTCCCGGCTGTCGTCGGCCAGCTCGTAGTCGTTGGTCATGGTCAGCGCCCGGGTCGGGCACGCCTCGACGCACAGGCCGCACAGGATGCAGCGCAGGTAGTTGATCTGGTAGACGGCGCCGTACCGCTCGCCGGGCGAGTAGCGCTCGTCGCTCGGTGTTGTCGGCGCCCTCGACGTAGATGGCGTCGGCCGGGCAGGCCCAGGCGCACAGCTCGCAGCCGATGCACTTCTCCAGGCCGTCGGGCCAGCGGTTGAGCTGGTGCCGGCCGTGGAAGCGCGGCGCGGTGGGCAGCTTCTGCTCCGGGTACTGGACCGTGTCGACCTTCTTGAACATCTGCCGGAAGGTGACGCGAAGCCCTTGACCGGGTTGAGGAAGTCAAGCACCGGTGACCTCCGTTACCGTCGCCGGGGTGGTATCCGGCCCGCCCCGGTCAGCTCGGCTGGGTGCGCGCCCTCGACGCCGATGCCGTGGTAGTGCGGCAGGTCCATCGGCGGCACCGGGAACGCGTCGCCGACGCGCTCGGCGCTGCTCATGCCTCGGCCCTCGGCCCGCTCTCGGCTGCTGCGCTCCGCTCGGCCGAGGTCGGCGGCGAAGAGCCAGCACCAGCGACCGCCGCGATGACCGCGCCGCCGACCAGGTAGACCGCGGTGCTGCCGCCTTGGCGGCGGCATACCCGCAGCGTCGGCGACCAGCAGGGTCCAGGCCAGCGCGCCGGGATGAGGACCTTCCAGCCGAAGCGCCATGAGCTGGTCGTACCGGATCCGGGGCAGCGAGCCGCGCAGCCAGATGAAGAAGAACAGCAGCGATGCCGATCTTGACCAGGAACCACAGCACCGGCCACCAGCCGCGTGTTGGCGCCCGGACCAGACCGATGATCGGCCACGGCGCGCGCCAGCCGCCGAGGAACAGGGTCGTCGCCAGCGCGGACACCGTGATCATGTTGACGTACTCGGCCAGGTAGAACAGCGCGAACTTCAGCGAGGAGTACTCGGTGTGGTAGCCCGCCGACCAGCTCGCCCTCGCCCTCGGGCAGGTCGAACGGGCAGCCGGTTGGTCTCGCCGACCATCGTGATCAGGTAGATCACGAACGACGGCAGCAGCAGGATCGCGAACCAGGACGGGTAGTGCAGCACCGCGCCGAACAGCTGGAAGGCCGCCGTGCGCCTGGGCGGCGACGATCTGCGGCGGTCGACAGCGAGCCGGCGTACAGGAACACCGCCACGAACGACAGGCCCATCGCGATCTCGTAGCTGATCACCTGGGCCGACGAGCGCAGGCCGCCGAGCAGCGAGTACGGCGAGGCCGACGACCAGCCGGCCAGCACGATGCCGTAGACGCCCATCGAGCTCATCGCGAGCACCAGCAGCACGGCGACCGGCAGGTCGGCGAGCTGCAGCGGGGTCTGCGTGGCCGAAGATCGAGACCGTCGGGCCGAACGGGATGATCGCGAAGCTGATGAACGCCGGGATCGCCGCGATCGCCGGCGCCAGGAAGAACAGGACCTTGTCCACGCCGCGCGGGATGATGTCTTCCTTCAGCGGCAGCTTGATGCCGTCCATCAGCGACTGCAGCAGGCCGAACGTGCCCGGCCCGGTTCGGGCCTGGCCGCTGCTGCATCCGGCCGATCACCCGGCGCTCGGCCCAGATCATGAACAGCGTCGTGAGCATCAGGAACACGAAGACGACGACGACCTTGAGCGCGATCAGCCACCACGGGTCGTGGTCGAAGCGGCCGAGCGTCGGGCTCGCGGCGGCCAGCCGTGGCGGCTAGCGCAGGCCGGTCATTGCCGCGCTCCTCACGGCGTCACGCAGGGCGCCGTGCGCCGGCGCCGAGCTCGGCGCGCGGCACCGCGCAGCCCGGCCGAGTTGGTCGGCAGCCAGACCACCCGGTCCGGCATGTCGGTGATCTCGACGCGGCACGCGTGATCGCGCCGCGCGTCGGTGGCCGACGGTGACCTTGCCGCCGTCGGCCACGCCGGCCTCGGCCGCGGTCGCCGCCGACATCTGCGCGACCGCCGCGCGGGCCGTGCCGGCCAGGTACGGCTCGCCGTCCTGCAGCCGGCCGGCGTCGAGCAGCTGATGCCAGGTGGCCAGCACGCGCCTCGCCCGGGGCCGGAGTCGGCGGCCTGCCGGCGCCGTGGACGCGAGCCGGCGGCACCGCGCCGCTGCGCCGGCCGCGGACGCCCAGCGCGTCAGCTCGCGGCGGGCCGCGGCCGCGTCGGGCAGGCCGAGGTGGACGTCCATCGCGTCGGCGATCGCGGCGAGCACCTGCAGGTCGGTCCGGACGCCGGGCACCGGCGAGCGCCGCCCCGAACGTGCCCGGGCCTGCCCTCCCAGTTCACGAACGTGCCGGCCTTCTCGGCCACGGCCGCGACCGGGAGCACCACGTCGGCGCGGTCGGTGACCGCGCTGGCCCGCAGCTCGAGGCTGACGATGAACGGCGTGCCTCGATCGCCGCGCAGCGCCGCCGCCGGGTCCGGCAGGTCGGCCGGGTCGACCCCGGCGACGACCAGGGCGTCGAGGTCGCCCGCGGCCGCTGCGGCGAGGATCTCGCCGGTGTCCCGGCCGGGCTCGGCCGGCAGCGAGGCCGACGCCCCAGGCCCTGGCCACCTCGGCCCGGGCCGCCGCGTCGGCGACCGGACGGCCGCCGGGCAGCAGGCCGGGCAGGGCGCCAGCCTCGATCGCGCCGCGCTCGCCGGCGCGGCGCGGCACCCAGGCCAGCTTCGCGCCGGTCGCCTCGGCCAGCCGGCCGCCGCCGACAGCGCGCCCGGCACCTCGGCGAGCCGCTCGCCGACCAGGATGATCGCGCCCGGCTGGCGCAGCGCCTCCGCCGCGGCCGGCGACCAGGTCGTCGGCGCGGCGCGCGGGCCAGCCGGATCGGCCAGCCGGTCGAGCGCGCTCGCCTCGCCGCCGGGCAGCGGTCGGCAGCAGCGTGCCCGACATCTTGGCGCAGGCCCGGGCTGGCAGCGGGGCGAGCGAGTAGACGCTGATCGCGCCCGGTCCGGGCCGCCTTGCGCAGCCGCAGGAAGACGATCGGCGACTCTTCCTCGGGCTCGAAGCCGGCCAGCAGCACGGCGGGCGCCCGCTCCAGGTCGGCGTAGGTCACCGCGGACGTCGCGCCCGGCCACGTGCGCCGGCCAGGAACTCGGTCTCCTCGGCGGAGTGCGGCCGGGCCCGCAAGTCGATGTCGTTGGTGCCGAGCGCGACCCGGGCGAACTTGGCGTAGGCGTAGGCGTCCTCGAGGTGAGCCGGCCGCCGGTGAGCACGCCGGCCCGGCCGCGCGCGGCCAGCCAGGCCCGGCCGCGGCGGCGTCGAGCGCCTCGGGCCAGGACGCCGGGCACGAGCACGCCCGTCGGCGTCGCGGACCAGCGGCGTGACCAGCCGGTCCGGCTCGGTGGCGTAGGTGAAGGCCCAGCGGCCCTTGTCGCAGTTCCACTCCTCGTTGACCTCGGGCTCGTCGCCGGCCAGCCGGCGGGTCACCTCGCCGCGCCGGTGGTCGGTGCGCTGCCGGCAGCCCGACGCGCAGTGCTCGCAGACGCTCGGCGTGGAGACCAGGTCGAACGGCCGGGCCCGGAACCGGTAGGCCGCGCCGGTCAGCGCGCCGACCGGGCAGATCTGCACCGTGTTGCCGGAGAAGTAGGAGTTGAACGGCTACGCCGTCGGCGATGCCGACCTGCTCCTGCGGCCCGCGCTCGAACAGCTCGATGAACGGGTCGCCGGCGATCTGCTCGGCGAACCGGGTGCACCGGGCGCACTGGACGCAGCGCTCGCGGTCGAGCAGCACCTGGGTGGAGATCGCGATCGGCTTGGGGAAGGTCCGCTTGACGTCGGTGAACCGGGTCTCGCCCTGCCCGTTGGACATCGCCTGGTTCTGCAGCGGGCACTCGCCGCCCTTGTCGCACATCGGGCAGTCGAGCGGGTGGTTGACCAGCAGCATCTCCATGACGCCGCGCTGCGCCTTCTCGGCGACCGGCGAGGTGAGCTGGGTGTGCACGACCATGCCGTCGGTGCAGGCCGTGGTGCAGGAGGCCAGCGGCTTCGGCTGGCCCTCGACCTCGACCAGGCACTGCCGGCAGGCGCCGACCGGGTCGAGCAGCGGGTGGTCGCAGAACCGGGGGATCTGGATGCCGAGCAGCTCGGCGGCCCGGATGATCAGCGTGCCCTTGGGGACGCGTGATCTCGAAGCCGTCGATGGTGACGTTGACCGCCGTCGGCACCGGCGCCGGCTGGTCGCCGGGCTCGGCGGCGGACCGTCATCACGTCACTCCCGAGTCGCGAACAGCGGTCGAGGCGGCCGGGTCGAACGGGCAGCCGCCGCGCTTCTAGTGCTCGATGTACTCGTCCCGGAAGTACTGGATCGACGAGGTGACCGGGCTGATCGCGCCGTCGCCGAGCGGCGCAGAACGCGCGGCCGAGGATGTTGTCGCAGATGTCGAGCAGCTTGTCCAGGTCCTCCTCGCTGCCCTGGCCGTGCTCCAGCCGCTCGAGGACCTGGACGATCCAGAAGGTGCCCTCGCGGCACGGGCGTGCACTTGCCGCAGGACTCGTGCTCGTAGAACTCGGTCCACCGCAGCACGGCGCGGACCACGCAGGTCGTCTCGTCGAAGATCTGCAGGGCCCGGGTGCCGAGCATCGAGCCCGGCCGCGCCCATCGCCCTCGAAGTCGAGCGGGACGTCGAGGTGCTCGTCGGTGAGGATCGGAGTGGACGACCCGCCGGGGTCCAGAACTTCAAGCCGGTGGCCCGGCCGGACGCCGCCGGCGAGCGTCGAGCAGCTCGCGCAGCGTGATGCCGAGCGGCGCCTCGTACTGGCCCGGGCGTGGTGACGTGGCCGGACAGCGAGAAGATGCCGAAGCCCTTGGACTTCTCGGTCCCGAGCGCCGCGAAGTCGGCCGCGCCGTGGGCGATGATGGACGGCACGCTCGCGATCGACTCGACGTTGTTGACCACGGTCGGGCACGCGTACAGGCCCGCGATGGCCGGGAACGGCGGCTTGAGCCTGGGCTGGCCGCGGTAGCCCTCCAGCGAGTCGAGCAGCGCCGTCTCCTCGCCGCAGATCGTAGGCGCCGGCGCCGGCGTGCACGACGAGTTCGAGGTCGAAGCCCGAGCCGAGGATGTCGCTGGCCCAGGTAGCCGGCTTCGTACGCCTCGGCGACCGCGTGGTGCATCCGGCGGAGCACGTGCAGCACCTCGCCGCGCACGTAGATGAAGGCGCTGCTCGGCCCTGATCGCGTAGGCCGCGATGATCGCGCCCTCGACCAGCGCGTGCGGGTTGGCCAGCATCAGCGGGATGTCTTTGCAGGTGCCGGGCTCGGACTCGTCGGCGTTGACGACCAGGTAGTGCGGCTTGCCGTCGCCCTGCGGGATGAAGCCCCACTTCATGCCGGTCGGGAAGCCCGCGCCGCCGCGACCGCGCAGGCCGGACTCCTTGACCTGGGCGATGACGGCGTCCGGCTCCATCGCCAGCGCCTTGGGCAGCGCCTGGTAGCCGCCGGTCCTGCGGTACCCGGCGAGGGTGAAGGAGTCGGCGTCGTCCCAGTGCGCGGTGAGCACCGGGGTCAGCACCGTCTGGGGAGGTACCGGGTGCGGAGCTGCGGAGGTCACTGTCGCTCCCCATTGCTGTGGGCGGTGCGGCTATCGGCCGTCCAGCCGTTTTCCTTGGCGATCCGCAGGCCGGCGAGCGACGGCTGGCCGGCGGTGTCGCCGCCGGTGGCCTGGTCGTCGGGGAAGCCGGCGAGCATCGTGGCCGCTTCCTTCCAGTCGACCAGCCTCGGGGCGCCGCGGCTGGGCGCGACCTCATGCCCCGCCCGCAGATCGTCGACCAGGGCCTTGGCCGAGTCCGGGGTCATGTTGTCGAAGAACTCCCAGTTGACCATGACGACCGGCGCGTAGTCGCAGGCCGCGTTGCACTCGATCCGCTCGATGCTGACCTTGCCGTCCGGGGTCGGCTGGTCGGCGTCCACGCCCAGGTGCTCGCGCAGGCCGGGCGTAGATCGGGTCGCCGCCGAGAATGGCGCACAGGGTATTGGTGCAGACCCCGACGTGGTAGTCGCCGACCGGCCTGCGCTTGTACATGGTGTAGAAGGACACGACCGCGGTGACCTCGGCCTCGGACAACCCGAGCTGCCTGGCGCAGAAGGCGATGCCGTCGTCGGAGACGTAACCCTCGCGCGCCTGGCACCAGGTGCAGCAGCGGCAGCAGCGCCGACCGCGACTTCGGGTACCTGGCGATGATCTGGCCGGCCCGCTCGGCGAGCTCGGCCTTGTCCTGCTCGGTAAGAGCCACTAGCGGTCCACCCCTCCCATCACCGGGTCGATGCTGGCGACCGCCGCGATGACGTCGGCGACCATGCTGCCCTCGCACATCGCCGCCACGGCCTGCAGGTTGGTGAACGACGGGTCGCGGAAGTGCGCGCGGTACGGCCTGGTGCCGCCGTCGCTGACCACGTGACAGCCGAGTTCGCCGCGCGGCGACTCGATCGCCGAGTACACCTGGCCGGCCGGCACCCGGAAGCCCTCGGTCACCAGCTTGAAGTGGTGGATCAGCGCCTCCATCGACTGGCTCATGATGTGCGCGATGTGGTCGGCGGAGTTGCCCAGGCCGTCCGGACCCACCGCGAGCTGCGCCGGCCAGCCGATCTTGGCGTTGCCGACCATCACCGGGTCACCCGCCGAGCCGGCGAGCCGGTCCACGCACTGCCCGATGATCCGCAGCGACTGGTCGATCTCGTCCATGCGCACCAGGTACCTGGCGTAGACGTCGGCGCCCTTCTGGGTCGCCACGCTGAATTCGTAGGTCTCGTAGCCGCAGTACGGCTGGCTCTTGCGCAGGTCCCACGGCAGCCCGGTGGACCGCAGCATCGGCCCGGTGATGCCGAGCGACATGCAGCCGGCGAGGTCGAGGTGCGCGACGTCGCGGGTACGGCGCAGGTAGACCGGGTTCACGTCGAGCAGCTTGTGCAGCTCGCTGAGCTGGCGCGGCATGATCGCCAGGAACTCACGGAGCTTCTCGATCGCGCCGGACGGCAAGTCCTGGGAGACGCCACCGGGCCGGATGTAGGCATGATTCATCCGGAGACCGCTGATCAGCTCGAAAAGGTCTAGCACCTTCTCGCGCTCGCGCAGTCCGTACAAGAAGACGGTGGTCGCGCCGAGCTCCATGCCGAACGTGCCGACGGCCATCAGGTGCGAGGAGATCCGGTTGAGCTCCATCATCAGCACGCGCAGCACGCTGGCGCGCTCGGGGATCTCGTCGGTGATGCCGAGCAGTTTCTCGACCGCCAGACAGTAGGCGGCCTCGTTGAACAGCGGCGACAGGTAGTCCATCCGGGTGCAGAACGTGACGCCCTGCGTCCAGGTGCGGAACTCCATGTTCTTCTCGATGCCGGTGTGCAGGTAGCCGATCACCGGCCTGCATCTCGACGACGGTCTCGCCTTCGAGCGTCAGGACGAGCCGCAGCACGCCGTGCGTGCGACGGATGCTGCGGACCCATGTTGACGATGAGCCGCTCTTCGCCTCCGCTGTCGTCCAGCTCGTCGGCGGCAGCGACGATCTCGTCCCAGTCCTGCCCGCCGACGTTGTAGACGCGTCCTTCGGCCTCGGCCTGCGATTGGCCCGTATGCGTAGTCACTGGTATGCCCTCCGCTCGTCCGGCGGCGGGACGGTGGCGCCGCGGTACTCCACCGGAATGCCGCCGAGCGGGTAGTCCTTCCGCTGCGGGTGGCCCTTCCAGTCGTCCGGCATCTCGATCCTGGTCAGCGCCGGATGACCGTCGAAGACGATGCCGAAGAAGTCCCAGGTCTCGCGCTCGTGCCAGTTGCAGGTCGGGTAGACCTCGACGACCGACGGGATGTGCGGGTCGGCGTCGGGCGCCGCGACCTCGACCCGCAGCCGGCGGTTGTGCGTGATCGAGAGCAGCTGGTAGACCGCGTGCAGCTCGCCGCCGGGGTCACTGGGGTAGTGCACGCCGGACACCCCGAGGCAGAGCTCGAACGCGAGCGCCGGGTCGTCGCGCAGCTTCCGTGCCACCTCGACCAGGTGCTCGCGCCGCACGTGCAGGGTCAGCTCGCCGCTGGCGACGACGACCCGCTCGACCGCGTCGCCGAAGTTCAGGTCCGACGTTTCCAGTGCCGTGCCGAGCACGTCGGCGACGTCGTCGAAGTAAGAGCCGTACGGGCGCGGCGACGACGGCAGCGGCTGCTGGCGCACTATCAGGCCGCCGTAGCCCGAGGTGTCGCCGGTGGTGTGGGTGCCGAACATGCCGGTGCGGATCACCGGCTCGGAGATGCGCTCCTGACCAGCGGCAGAGGCTGCTGCCTCCTCCTGTGCCTTCTGGTCGTCAGGCCCGGTCACTGCTGAGCTTCCTGTCTGCGCCGCTGGCGGCTGGAGGGACGGCAGCAGCGGCAGGCGCCGCAGCCTGGCCTCTTCGAGCTCGGTGATCTGCTTCTCCCGGTTGGGTCCGAGCTTCATGTTCTGGATCTTGTCGTGCAGCTTGACGATCGCGTCGAGCAGCATCTCGGGCCGGGGCGGGCAGCCAGGCAGGTAGATGTCGACCGGCACGATGTGGTCGACGCCCTGGACGATGGCGTAGTTGTTGAACATCCCGCCGCTCGACGCGCAGACGCCCATCGAGATCACCCACTTGGGCTCGGCCATCTGGTCGTAGATCTGCCGGAGCACCGGCGCCATCTTCTGGCTGACCCGGCCGGCGACGATCATCAGGTCGGCCTGGCGCGGCGTGTTGGACGCCCGCTCCATGCCGAACCTGGCCAGGTCGTGCCTGGGTCCGCCGGTCGCCATCAGCTCCATCGCGCAGCAGGCCAGGCCGAACGTGGCTGGCCAGACCGACACCTTGCGCGCGTAGCCGGCCAGCTTCTCGACCGAGGTGAGCAGGATTCCGCTTGGCAGCTTTTCTTCAAGACCCATTGTCTAGTCCCATTCCAGACCGCCGCGTCGCCATACGTAGACGTACGCGACTAGCACGGTTGCGACGAAGGTGACCATCTCGACCAGGCCGAACACGCCCAGGTGATCGAAGGCGACCGCCCACGGATACAGGAAGATGATCTCGATGTCGAAGACGATGAAGAGCATCGCCGTCAGGTAGTACTTGACAGGGAACCTGATACCGACCGGCTGGCGGGTCGGCTCGATGCCGCACTCGTAGAAGTCAAGTTTCGCCCGGTTCCACCGCTTCGGTCCGCTGACCGCTCCCGCGACCAGGGAAAACGTGGCGAAGACCGCAGACAGAGCGCCGAGCACGACGACGGGAACGTAATAGCTCATCGGCTCCGTCACCCCCTTGTCTCGCCGCGCAGCAGTCCTGCTGCGCGGCCCTATCCGTCTTGGGCTGCCGATCTAAGTCCGCTTCGGGGCGTTATGCCGCCGGCGCAATCTTAGACAGCGCGTTGATCACCCGATCCACCGCATCGCCGCCGCGAGGGTCGGTCAGGTTTCCTAGCAACTTCATCGTCATCCGCATTACGGCCGGGCGCTTGATCCCGTGCCTCGTGGCGAACTTCATGAAGTTCGGATTGCCGATCAGCTTCACGAATGTCCGGCCCAGAGTGTAGTAGCCGCCGTACGCCTGCTTGAGGGCCACCGGGTAGCCCTGTAGCACCCGCTCGGTTCCGGCCGCCGAATTCCGCGCGAACGCCTGGACGATGGTGCGCGCGGCGAGCTCGCCGGACTCCATCGCATAGGCGATGCCCTCGCCGTTGAAGGGATTGACCATGCCGCCGGCGTCGCCGACCAGAACCAGGCCGTTGGCGTAGTGCGGTGTCCGGTTGAATCCCATCGGCAGGGCAGCCCCGCGGATCGGCTCTGTCCTGTTGTCCTCGCAGAAGCCCCACTCGGCCGGCATGGCAGCCAGCCAGCGGCGCAGCAAGGACCGGTAGTCGATGTGGCCGAACGCCTCAGAGGTGTTCAGCAGGCCGAGCCCGACGTTGGACGTGCCGTCGCCCATGCCGAAGATCCAGCCGTAGCCGGGCAGCAGCGACTTGCCATCCCACAGATCGAGCCAGGCCTCCAGGTGGTCGTCGTCGTGCCTGGGGCTGGTGTAGTAGGTCCGCACCGCGACGCCCAGCGGCCGGTCGTCCCGCTTGTGCAGGCCCATGGAGACCGACAGCCTGGAGGAGTTGCCGTCCGCCGCGATCACCAGCTTGCCCTGGAACTGCCGGGGGTCGGCTTCTTTCTTGCCGCTCTTGGTGGTGACCCCGGTGACCCGGCCGGTCCGGTCGTCCAGCGTGGCGCCCGTGACGGTCACGCCCTCCAGGACCCGGGCGCCGGCCTTTTCCGCGTGCCTGGCCAGGATCTGGTCGAAGTCGGTGCGCGACCTGATCGTGCCGTAGCCGGGGAACGACGACAGGTCGGGCCAGGCCAATTCGATCCGGCCGCCGCCGCCGATAATCCGCAGTCCCTTGTTGTGCAGCCAGCCATCGCTTTCGTCGATGGGCACGCCCATGCTGGTCAGCGCCTTGACCGCGCGCGGGGTGAGCCCGTCGCCGCAGACCTTTTCCCGTGGGAACGTGCTCTTCTCGAGCACGAGCACGTCAAGTCCGGCCGTCGCCAGGTGGTAAGCGGCAGCCGATCCTGCGGGCCCAGCGCCCACGATGACGACATCGGCAGTGTCAGCTGAGTCGACCGCAGCGGCGTCGCCCGCGCCTGGGTGCCCCGGGGGGTTCTGCACGCTCACTGACCCGTCCCGCCAATCTTGTGAACGCCTTCACAAGTACAGATGCTCATAGTCTAGCCCGAAGCCTGGCTACGCGGGCGACGGGCGACGTGTACGGCAACCACGCCTGCCGTCAGGTTCCGCCACTTCACCGCCGACCACCCAGCGGACCTCATCAGCTCGGCGAGCCCGGCCTGGTCGGGCCAGTCCCTGATCGACTCGGCCAGGTAGGCGTAGGCGCTCGGATTGCGGGAGATCGTCCCGGCGATCGCGGGCAGCGCGGCGGCCAGGTAACGCTGATAGCCCGCGTCGAGCAGCCTGGCCGGGAGGTGACTGAACTCACAGATCACCAGCCGTCCCCCCGGCTTGGTCACCCGCAGCAGCTCAGCGAGCGCCGCGCTGGTGTCGGCCACGTTGCGCAGGCCGAAGGAGATCGTCACCACGTCGAAGGCCGCGTCGGCGAACGGCAGCACGACCGCGTCACCGGCGACGAACCCGACCCGCTGCGCGGGCTTGCGCGCCCCGGCGCGCAGCATCCCGAGCGAGAAGTCGCACGCTACGCACCGCGCGCCGTCGGCAGTAAAGGTCCGGCTCGAGGTCCCGGTGCCGGCCGCCACGTCGAGTACGAGGTCACCTGGCGTGGCGCCCACGATGCGCGCCACGACGGACCTCCAGTACCGGTCCTGGCCTAGCGACAAGACATCGTTCAGCACGTCGTAGCGGTCGGCGACCGCGTCGAACATCGCCGACACGTCGGCTGGCCGCTTGTCGAGCTGCGCGCGAGTCATGCCACCCAGCGTGGCACACCTGGTTGAGCTGCCCGGCGGGGCTGGGCTGGCGCGGGCTGGCGCCCGCCGCTACCGTGGATCGCGGCGACCGTCCGCGCCTAACCTCCGGCGACCTGCCCCAGCCGGGTCACCCCCTGGAGGCAAAGGGAGGCCAGCCCTCTCGGCCGGGGCGTAAAGCTCGTCTATCGTGCGCCCGCCGCGGCGATCGCTGGGGGATCCGCGGCCGGGACGCGGGAGACGACCATGACCAGGCAGGCTGATTTCAAGCGGCGCGTGCGCGCCCGGATGGCCAAAACCGGCGAATCCTACGCAACCGCCCGTAGCGTGCTGCTCGCTCAGCAGCCGGGCGCAGCGCCCGCTCGTGCCCCGCTGGAGTGGATGCGCGACGCGCTCCACGTCAGCAACGGCGACGCCACCGAGGTTCCAGGGACCGGGCTCGCGCGGCGAGTGATCTACTGGCGCGACATCCTGCACGAGGGCCCGGTGCCCGACCTCGCACCAGCCGAGCTGCGCCAGATCAGGGCCGGCTACCTCGCCAGCGGCGACGACGGCGGTTCGGCGCAGGTGCTGCGCCAGCTCACCGAGCGGGACCTGGCCCTGGAGGTCAGCCGCGACGGCGAGTACGTGCTGTGGTTCGAGGCTGACCTGTACGACCAGCTCCAGCTCGCCGAGATTCTCACCCGGCTGGCCGAACTGGGGGTCCAGGCCGATCGCATCACGCTGATCTGCATCGGAGAGCATCCGGGAATCGCCCGCTTCGGCGGTCTCGGGGAGCTGACCGCCGAGCAACTGCGGGAGCTTCCGCACACCAGCGCCTGCGCCCGGCTGACTCCGGCGGCGCTTGAGCTTGCCACCAGAGCCTGGGCCGCCTTCCGCGCGCCATCCCCTGAGGGCCTGGCTGGCATCGCGGCGACGCGGCTGGGTGACCTGCGGTTCCTCGGCGAGGCGTTCGACCGGCTGAGCCGGGAGTACCCGGCGACCAGAGACGGCCTGTCGCTGACCGAACGGCGGGTGCTGGCCGCCATAGCCGACGGCGCACCCGATGCCGGGACGGCCTTCGTGCGCGCCCAGGCCCGCGAGATCCGGCCGTACCTGGGCGACACCCCGTGTTACCGACGGATGGACCACCTCGCTCAGGGACCGCACCCGCTGCTCAGCCTCGACCCGCCAGGCCAGTCCGTGCAGCGAACGACAGCTGTGCGCCTGACCGCCTCCGGCGCCCGGGTGCTGGCCGGCGAGGCCGACCAGATCGCGCTCAACGGCATCGACCGCTGGATCGGCGGCGTCCACCTGAACGGCCGCCAGATTCCCTGGCGCTGGAACGACAGCCTGGAAACCATAGTGAACTACCCCAAACCCACCTAGCCCCGCCAGCATCCCCGCCCCGCCCCCCAGCACCCGTCGGCCCATAGCAGGCCAGGCACCCATCGCCCGCACCCCGCAGCCATGTACCCCCGCGCCCGCTCCCACGTACCCCGCGCCCCGCGCCCCGCGCCATGTACCTACTGTCGTTCGGAGGGCTGTTTCAACAGCACCATGGTCCTACTTAATGCTGTCCAGACGACAGTAAGTAGGACCATGCTGTCGTCAGACTGAGCCCTCTAACAGCAGCAGGGAGGGCCTTACTGCTGTTGGGCCCGCAGCCGAGATGATCAGGGGCACGGGAGGACCGGCACGGCACGCGCTGAAGCCAGCTAGCTGGCCAGGCTCCGCGCGGGCTAGCACCCGGCCAAACGGGCGGGTCCGGCCATCGGACCCGCCCGTTTGGCGGCTCCTTCGGAGCTAGCAACCCTGGCCCCCACCCCGAGTTCGCGGTAATCCCAGCCGGCTGCCAGCCACTGCGCCGGATCAAGGACGTTGCGACCGTCCACTATGCGCTTGTGCTGGACGATCTCGCCGAGAGCCGCAGGCGGGAGCGCGGCGAATTCGGGCCAGTCGGTAAGCAGCATCACGACCCCGGCGCCGACTGCGGCTGCCACCGCCGTCGGGGCGTACTCAAGCCCGGGGCACACCCGCGCGGCGTTCGGCATCGCAGCCGGGTCGTAGACGGTCACCCGGGCGCCGAGCCCGTGCAGGACCTGCGCGACGTCCAGCGCCGGTGAGTCCCGCACATCGTCCGAGCCTGGCTTGAACGAAGCGCCGAGCACGCAGACCCGCACTCCGTTCACGTCCCCGTCTGCCAGTTCGAGCGCGAGGTCGACGGCCCTGGAGCGGCGCCGCAAGTTGATCTTGTCGATCTCGGCGAGCAGCCCGACGGCCGACACCGCGCCTAGCTCCGCCGCCCGCGCGCTGAAAGCCCTGATGTCCTTGGGCAGGCAGCCGCCGCCGAACCCGAGCCCCGCGCGCAGGTGCGACGCGCCGATTCGCGGATCGGCACCCAGAATGGCGGACAGTTCCCTGATGTCGCCGCCGGTAGCCTCGCAAACTTCGGCCATCGCGTTCACGAAGGAGATCTTCGCGGCCAGGAAGGAGTTGGCCGCCACCTTCGCCAGCTCAGCGGTCTCGAACGTGGTCGAGAAATACTGGGTACCGGCGGCCAGCGGCTTGGCGTAGATCTCGCGCAGCAGGTCGTCCGCGTGCTGCGACCGCACCCCGACGACGATCCGGTCCGGTGCGAGCGTGTCGGCGACCGCGGTCCCTTCCCGCAGGAACTCCGGATTCCAGGCCAGCTCGCCCGGCCCGCCGAGTTCGGCCAGTTCGACGCTGAGCTGGTGCGCCGTCCCGACCGGCACCGTCGACTTACCCACGATCAGCGCTGGCCGGCGCAGCAAGGGCGCCAGCGTGATCAGGCACGAGCGAACCTGCCGCAGGTCAGCCCGCTCGCTGCCGGGCAGCGCGGGAGTACCCGCGCAGATGAAGTGCACGTCGCCGAAGGCGGCAGCCTCGGCGTAGGAACTGGTGAATCGCAGCCGGCCGGCCCGCAGTCCCGAGCCGACCAGTTCGGCAAGACCGGGTTCGTAGATCGGCACCACCCCGGCCGCTAGCTTGCTGACCTTCGCCTCGTCGGTGTCGACCCCCAGTACCTCGAAGCCGAGACTGGCCAGGCAGGCGGCGTGGGTGATGCCTAGATATCCGGTGCCCAGGACGGTCAGTCGCAGGCTCGCGTTCACACTAGCTGGCAGGCGCCGTTCCAACGAACCTCCGGTCTGCGGCGTAGCGGGCGCACAGCACAGGCGCAGATCACGACCTGACCGATGCCCGCGCTCCTACTGGATTCGTACGTTAAATGCTCAGTTGCGACGCGTGGACCCCGTCGAAGGTTTACACGCGGCTTCTGATCGATGCTGCTGGAATCAACAGCCCGCCCGGATCCGCCCCGTCGCTGTGAGCTTGCCGGTGCTGGAGCCCCCGGCCCCGCCCGGCCCTGGCCCGTCGCTGTGAGTCTGCCGGTGCTGGAGCGCGGTCGTTGTGAGTTTGCTGGGCCTCAAGCCGAGGTTGAGAGTTGAGAGTTGGTGGGAGCTGACTACTCGGCCCTGCGCCGGCCCGCTCAGCCCGGCCCGCTCAGCACCGGCCGACTCGGCCTAGCCTCGCGTGGTGACTGCCGGGGTGGGCTGGGGCGCAACCGCCAGCCCTGGGGCGCGGCTTCGCGGGCGGTGCTGGCTGGCCGTTGCTGCGGACGATCGAAGTTGGCGGACAACCGAATCGGGTGGTCGCGCGACAAATATATGAGAACCCGCACAGAGTGGAGGCGTGAGCGACATGAGGCCCCTGGCAGTCGGCATGGCGACCGTCGTGGTGGCGGCTGGCTTGCTGGTCGTGACGGTGGTTCGTCCAGCCAGCTCGGCGCCACCGCTAGTCGACTCACCCGCCAGGCCGCACGCGGCGACCGCGTCCCTGCAGGTCACGAATCCGCCAGGCCAGCAAGGAGCAGGCTCGCAAGGAGCAGGCCACCAAGGAGCAGGCTCGCAGGCAGGAGCCGCGCAAGCAGCTAAGAAAGCCGTCAGGTTGGGCATCATCAGCTACAACCTGCCGGCCTTCGAGCAGCAGACGAAGCTCCGGCCCTCGATCACGGCGAAGTACTTCGGCTGGGGCACACCGTTCCCCCGCGCGCAGATCACGGCTGATCACAAGGTCGGCGCCACCACGCTGGTCGTCCTGGAGCCCCAGAAGCAGAACCTGAAGAAGCTGGCCGGCGGCAAGTACGACGCCTATCTGAAGAGGTGGGCGGCCGCCGACAAGAAGCTCGACCTGCCGCTCATCTTGTCGTTCGCCCCCGAGGCCAACGGCAACTGGTACCCGTGGGGCAAGGGCCACATCAGCGCGGCCCTGTACCGAAAGCTCTACCAGCACGTGCACGACGTCCTGCTCAAGGACGGCGCTCAGCACGTTACCTGGCTGTGGCAGGTCGACCGGTCCTCGCCTCGCACCGAGGCGCTGGCACCGCTCTTCCCGGGGAAGGCGTATGTCAGCGAGATCGGCCTCGATGGCCAGCTCTCGGTGAATTTCCCAACATTCGTTCGCGAATTCGGCCCGACCCTCCGGCAAGTCCGCGCCTTTACCAAGCTGCCCGTGCTGCTCAGCGAGGTCGGCATAGAGCCAGGCTCAACCGCGCCGAAGAAGATCGACGACCTCTTCGGCTCGGCCCGCAGGCAGTCGCTCACCGCGCTGGTGCTCTTCGACGTGGGCCGATGGAACTTCGACTCGAACCTGGCGGCACTCAAGGCGATCAGGACCCAGGTCAGGACCCATAAGTGAGACCGGCTCAGTCGAACATTCGTGAAGCGACATCCCCAGTCCCCCAGGAGCCAACTTTTGCGAACCAAGTATTCGATCTCGCAGCATTTTGCTTTAATCAGGTTCGCTGCGGACACCGCCTAGACACCCCATTCATAGGTTATGTAATTTAAAATATACGATAAGTAACTATTGATATAGTTCGGTGTCACGACCCGCCCCGGATGCAACCCGCAATCGCAACGACCCCCGCACGCCTGGCTGAGCGAACTGCCGCGCACTCCAGGAACCAGCAGGAACCAGCAGGAGGCTGAGGCAGCAGATGCCAGGGCAAGACGCGCAGCCGTTGCTGACGCGAGAAGGGCAAGCCGAGCAGCAGAAAGCCGGCGTCGACGCCCTGGTGAGGCTCGCCCAGGATGCCCGGGCCGCCACAGCGCTCCCACCCGGTCAGGTCACGCCCGCACAGCCGGGCGACGCCCAGCCCGCAGCCCAGCCGCACCAGACGTCCCAGCCGCACCAGACTGCCCGGCCGCATCAGACTGCCCGGCCGCATCGGACTGCCCGGCCCGGTCGGCGTACCTCTCCGGGCAAGGTGCTGGCCAGCAAGTATGAATTGCTGCGATCCCCCTGGCTGCTGCCCGCCATCCTGGTCATGCAGGCCCTGCTGTCGATCCGGCTGCTTTGGTCGAACACTGCTTTCCAGGACGAGTCGCTCTACCTCTGGGCGGGTCACCTTGAGCTCGCGCACATCCTGCACGGCGCACCCGTCCTCGATTTCCAGACCTATTTCTCCGGCGCGCCGGTGATCTACCCGCCGCTCGCTGCGCTGGCCGACAACCTCGGCGGGCTCACCGCCGCCCGGCTGCTCTCGCTGGCCTTCATGATGACGGCGACGGTCCTGCTGTACGCCACCGCGAAGCGCCTGCTCGGGCGGGGCCCAGCGGTCGCGGCGGCCGCGCTGTTCGCCGCGTTCGGGATGGCCGACCAGCTCGGCGCGTTCGCCACTTACGACGCTATGGCGCTGTGCCTGCTGGCGCTCGCCTCGTGGCTGACCGTCAGGGCCAGCGGGCGGTTGGGTTGGCAAATACCGGAGGCGCGGACTGCGGACGGCAGTCTGCAGACCGCGGTGGGTTGGCAAATACCGCTGAGCGAGGTCGTACTCGTGCTCGCCGCCTGTGCGCTCGCACTCGCCGACGCGACTAAGTACGCGACGGTCCTGTGGGATCCGGTTGTCGTGGCCATCGCGGTGCTGGCGCTGCCGCAGGCTTCCTGGCTCCGCCGGTGCTGGCGAGGCGCCCGGCTGGCGGGCTACACGGCCCTGCTGGACGCCGCCATGCTGCACGCGGGCGGCGCGAGCTACCTGCAGGGCATCAAGTTCACGACGCTCCAGCGGCAGATCGTGACCGGTACCTCGGCACTGAAGATCATCGACATCGCCTGGGGCTGGCTCGCGCTGCTCCTGCTGCTCGGGCTCATGGGCGTCCTGCTGATCTGGCTGGACAACCGGCGAGCAAGCCTGCTGCCTATCGTGCTCTTCGCCGCCGCCCTGCTGGCGCCCGCCGAGCAGGCCAACATCAGCGACATCACCTCGCTGCACAAGCATGTCGTGTTCGGCGCCTGGTTCGCGTGCATCGTCGCCGGCTACGCCATCGCCAAGATCGCGCAGCTCGACGGGCAGCTCTCGCACGGCGTCATCATCGGGTCAGTCCTGATAACCGCGTTCGCCGCGACCGGGTTCTCGCAGGCGTCCTCGGTTACTAAGGGCTGGCCGCCGGTCTCGCGGATCATGCCCGCGATGGACGAGTCCATCAAGGACGGCGGCTGCCCCTGCCTGATCCTGCAGCAGACAGCGGCGCGCTATTACCTGCCGGCCAGCGACCTGAGCAACCAGGTCGTCATCGGACCGTACAGCTTCACTTACCGGTCAGCTCAGCACTGGCAGCTGCTGTCGGGACCGCGCGCGATGGCGGCGGCGATCCAGAACGGCTACTTCGCCTCCGTCGAGGTCGACGCCTCGCGCGGCGACCCGACGTACCGGCTGCTTGTCTCCAGCCTGCGCCGTTCGAAGCAGTACCGCCTGCTCGCCGCCACGCCGTGGTCGCTGCATCCGGGCGAGCCGACGCAGGTCTGGGAGCGGATCGCAGGCAGCAAGGCCGTCAAGAGCGCTCACCGATGAGCAAGCACCGGCGTTCCGCGCGTCCAGCCCGCCCGGCACCGCCGAGCGCGTCGGTCACGGTCATCCCGGCCGTGCTGCTCGGCGTGATCGCCGGCGCGGAGATCGCGATGCACGTCAAGCTGACCGGCCACGGCCCGGTGCCCGAACTGCCTGCCTACGGCTACGGGGTACTCGCCTTCCTGGCGTTCAAGCTGGGGCTGGCGATCCTCTACCGCCCGCCGGCCCGCCACGAGACCGGGCTTCGGGTCGCGGCCATCATCACCGTGCACAACGAGGACCCGCTTGCCTTCACCCGCTGCCTGAAGTCGCTGCTGCAGCAAACCCGCCCGCCCCAGGCACTGACCGTCATCGACGACGGGTCGACCAGGCCGGACTGCCTGCGCCTGGCTCGGTCGTACACCTCGGCCTTCCAGCACGCGGGGGTGCGGTACCGGGTCTTCGCCCACGACCGGAACCTGGGCAAGCGCGAAGGACTAGCCGACGGCTTCCGCGCCGAGTGGAACGCCGAAATTTACCTGTGCATCGACTCCGACACCGAGCTCAAGGCCGACGCGCTGGAGAAAGCCGTCGCCTACTTCAGCAATCCCAAGGTCCAGGCCGTCACCGGCACGGTCCTGGCCGCCAACTGGGACACCAACTTCCTCACCCGGCTCATCGACCTGCGCTACGCGAACGCGTTCCTCGGCGAGCGCGCGGCGTACTCGGCGCTCGGCTCGGTGCTGTGCGCCTGCGGCTCGCTGGCCCTGTACCGGGGCGAGGTGGTGCGCAAGTACCTGGACGACTTCCTGCATCAGCAGTTCCTCGGCCAGCAGTGCACCTACGGCGACGACCGGCGGCTCACCTATTACTGCCTGCGGGAAGGCCGGGTGCTGCTGGCCCCCGACGCGGTGGCCTGGACCATGGTGCCCGAGCGGATGGACCATTTCCTGCGCCAGCAGCTGAGGTGGTCCAAGAGCTTCATCCGCGAATCGTGGTGCATGCTGACCGGGATGCGGCCGACCCGCATGCCGTGGTGGCTGAGCCTGCTCGAGATCACCACCTGGGGCGCCTTTACCTCGGCCCTGGTGTACGTCTTGCTGGCCAGGCCGCTGCTGACCGGGCAGCTGTCGGCGGCGTCCTACCTGGCGGCGACCCTGCTGCTTGCGTACGCGCGGTCAGGCCACTACTTTCGGGCGGAGCATGCGAATCTGGGGCGGTTCACCCGGCTCCTGACCTTCGCGCTTGCCCCGGTTTACGGACTCATTCACATGATCTTGCTGCTGCCGTTGCGGCTCATCGCGATCATGACCTTGCGCGACAATTCCTGGGGAACCAGGACGACGGTGGAGGTACGAGCGACATGAGATTCATGGCCATCCTGGTGGCCGTGCTGGCAGCGACGACCAGCTTCCTGGCCGTGCTGCTGATCCGCACCGTAGGTTCAGATGCGCCAGCGGCCTCCGCTGCGGCCTCGACGCAGGTGGGGCCGGCTGCCCCGGCTCAGCACCAGGCGCAGGCGAGCGCGGGCGCGACCGCCAAGAAGGTCGGCCTCGGGATCATCAGCTACAACCTCGGCGCCTTCGAGAAGCAGACCAAGATCTTCCCGTTGATCACGGCCAAGTACTACGACTGGGGCACGCCGTTCCCCAGCGCCGACATCATCGCCAACCACAGCGTCGGAGCGACGACGCTGGTGGTACTCGAGCCCCGCACCCAGAACATGAAGAAGCTGGCGGCCGGCAAGTACGACTCGTACCTGAAGCAGTGGGCCGCTGCCGACAAGAAGACCGGGCTGCCGATCATCTTGTCGTTCGCGCCCGAGGCCAACGGCGACTGGTACCCGTGGGGCAAGGGGCACGTGAGCGCCGCACTGTTCCGCAAGCTCTACCAGCACGTGCACAACGTGCTGATCAAGGACGGCGCCAAGCGCATCACCTGGCTGTGGCAGGTCGACCGGTCCTCGGCGAACACCGAGTCGCTCAAGGCGATCTTCCCTGGTAGCGCTTACGTCAACGAGATCGGCTTCGACGGTCAGCTGTCGATCGCGACTTCTACCTTCGACCGGGTCTTCGGCCCGACCCTGAAGCAGGTCCGCGCCTTCACCAAGCTCCCCGTGCTGCTCAGCGAGGTTGGCGTGGAGCAGGGCTCGACGGCGGCCGCCAAGATCAAGAACCTCTACGCGGCCGCTCACAAGAACTCGCTGACCGCGCTGGTGTTCTTCGACGTCGGCGTCTGGAACTTCGACAAGAACAAGGCCGCGGTCAGCGCCCTCCGCGCCGAGGCCGCACCGAAGAACTAGCGGACGAGACACAGCGCCCCGGCTAGGTGGCCTAGCCGGGGCGCCATCATTTTGCTAGAGCAGTTCGGGCTGCTGCCACTCGTGGCCGAGCACGTGCTCGCCGAGGAAGGCGAACACCGTCTCGTACCAGACCAGCGCGTCCCCGGGCTTCAGAATCCAGTGGTTCTCGTCGGGGAAGTACAGGAACTTCACGTCCTTGCCCCGGCTGGTCAGCTCGGCCCACATCCGCAGCGCCTCGCCGATCGGCACCCGGTAGTCCTTGTCGCCGTGGATGATGAGCACCGGCGTCGTGATCGCGTCGATATGCAGGTGCGGCGAGTTGACGGCGTACCGCTCGGGGTTGGCCTGCGGGCTGCCGAACTGCCGGCGCCAGAACGCCGGGCCGTCGGTCGTGCCGAACACCTGGTCGAGCGCCCACAGGCCAGCGTGGCTCACGATGGCCTTGAACCGGTCCGTGTGCCCGGCGATCCAGTTGGCCATGTAGCCGCCGAACGACCCTCCCATCATCGCCGTTCTGGTCTCGTCGATCTCCGGCAGCGCCGTCACCAGGTCGGTAATCGCCATGACATCGGTGAACGGGTTGTCTCCCCAAGTGCCGTGGCCTCTAGCGATGAAGTCGTGGCCGTACCCCGTGGACAATGCCGGGTCCGGCAGTAGCACCGCATAGCCGCGAGCCGCCGCGAGCCACGGGTTCCAGCGCCACGACCAGGAATTCCAGCTCGACACCGGCCCGCCGTGCACCCACAGCAGCAACGGGACCTTGGCCTGCGGACTCGCGCCCTCGGGAAGCACCAGCCACGCCCGGACCGTGCTGCCGTCCGCGACGGTCGTGGCGACCTCCCTGACTTCGCCCGGTACCTGCACCGGCCCGGTCGGACTTTCCAGCCGGACCGGGGCGCCGGCCGCCAGGTCGATGCGCACCGGCGTCGGCGGCTCGCTGATGGCCGCTCGCAGCGCGTAGAGCGTCTGCCCGTCGGGCGACACGCTGACGCTGTCGTACGCGGCGTCGTCGGAAGTCACCCGCCGGACCTCGGAGCCGGCCAGGTCGACCGCGAAGATCGGGCGGCGGCCGTTCTCGTCGGCGACGAAGTACACCGTCGCCGAGTCCGGGCTCCACACCGGAGTGCCACCAGGTCGCTGGTCGAAGCCGGGAGTCAGGACCCGGACCTCGCCGCTGCCGTCGAGCGCGGCCACGACCAGGGCCGCATCGCCGGGAGCGTCAAAGGTGTCGTGCCTTTCCCGCCCGGCGACGACGAGCTTGCCGTCGGGCGAGATCGCAGGCTCGCCGAAGTCGTGGCCGTCCATCGTCATCAGGACCCGCCGGTCGCCGGTCGCGACGTCGATGACCACGAGGTCGGCCCGCGTACCGCCGGTGCCGTCGAGTTCCTGCCACCCGGTCGCGGCCGTAGAACCGTCGGGCGACAGCGCGAACCCCTGCCCGTCGAGCGCCTGTCCCGGTTCCGGAGTGAGATCGCGGACTTCGGTACCGTCGGTACCGCCCGCGTAGAGCCGCACGTTGTCCGGACCGAGGTCGGCATCCCAGAACCGGACCCGGTAGGCGCCTGTGTGCAGGATCGCCTTGACGTCTGCGTCGGAGCGGCCCTTGCGCCGGGCGGCGTCGTCATCGGCGTCCTTGGTACCGTCGAATGCCTTAGCGACGAGCAGGTAAGACTGGGCCTGCCGCGCGGCAGCGAGCCCGCCTACCCCGCCGGGCGGCGCAGCGACCCTGAGCGCCTCGCCGCGTCCGGCTGGCAGCGCCCACAGCGCAGGCTTGCCGCCCGCATCGTCGTCGGACTTCACCGAAGGGTCTTTCCTCGCCGAGACGAATAGCAGCGAGCCGTCGGGGAGGAAGGCGCCAGCCGACTCGCCCTCGGCTGACCTGGTGAGCCGCTCGGGAGCGCCGCCACCGGGGTCGATCCGCCAGATGCTGCTGACTTCCTTTTTCTTGTCCGGCGCCAGCACCGACACGGTCGCCGCGAGCCAGGAACCGTCGGGAGCCAATTGCAGTGCCGTTACCCTCGGAATCGCGACGAACTCGGTCAGCTCACTGAAGTTGGTCATGGGTGCCCCTCTCGGTTCCGCGCCGTTGCACAACCGCCCCTCGCCGTACCCCGGCCTCTGGCACAACTCGGGACCTACGACGTGCATAACTCCTGATCACACATCGGTCACAATGAGTCTCAACTGTGATCCGATGTGGCAAGCTGCACGTCAGGTCATCATGTCAGAAAGGTACGCCCTAAGCTGCGACGCTCATTTCGTCGCGCCTGGGCGGCCGGCGGCGCATCTAGTCACAGATAGTGATCTATTTCGGGGTCCGCGTGACTGACTCGGTGAGCGCCTCGATGAACAGCTGACTCGATGTACGAAAGAATCGCGGGGAGGACCATCACATGCGTTTTAATCGCATCGCTGTCGCCGCGCTGGCCGTGAGCGCGGTCGCGCTCGGGGTAGCGCAGGCCGATGCATCATCACCGCACCTGGCCAATCTGGTCGGCCAGGGTCCGGTGAGCTTCACGCCCAACGTGTCGGCCGGGACGACCGTCGGCCAGTCGACGTGCAACACGACCTTTTTCGGCTCCGCCAGCCCGTGCCAGTCGGAGGTCTACGACACCGCGTTCGTCAACGGCGACGTCGTCGTAGCGGGCGCGTTTACCCAGGCCTGCCAGCCAGGCACGCTGGCTCAGGGGCTGTGCAAGCCGGGCACGCAGGTGACCAGGAACGACATCTTCGCGTACACGGCGGGGACCGGCCTGATCGACCCGAACTTCGTCCCGGTCCTTGACAAGGGCCCGGTCTGGTCGGTGATCCCAGGTCCGGCCGGCAGCGACGAGGTATTCATCGGCGGCGCGTTCACCAACGTCAACGGCACCGCGCATAAGGGCATCGTGGCCCTGCACGTGAACCCGGGCGTCACGACCGGCGCCAGCGCCGACGGGGCCGTGGTCACCACGTTCAAGGCCAACGTCGCCAACATGGTCCATGCACTGGCGCTGAGCCCGGACGGCAAGGCCGTGTATGCGGGCGGTCAGTTCGCCACTGCCAACGGCGTTGCCGAGTCCGGGCTGGTCAGGTTCAACGCCAGCACCGGCGCGGTCGACACCTCGTTCCAGATCACGCTGAGCGACCCGATCACCAATGACCCGATCAAGGTCGAGGCAATGGACCTGACCGCCGACGGCAGCCTTCTGGCCGTTTCCGGCACGGCCCTGCAGGTCAATGGCCAGTCCAGGCCCAGGCTGGCAATCATCTCGACGGGCATCACGCTCGGCGGCACCGCCCAGCTCACCGACTTCAACGCGCCGATCCTGGCCAACAACTGCTCGGCCGAGCATGACTACGTCCGCGCGCTGAGCTTCGCCCCCGACGGCTCCTACCTGGTCACCGCCAACACCGGCTTCCTGAACGACGGATCGCAGCCGTTCAGCGTCTGCGACGCGGTCGCCAGGTTCAACGTGGGTGCGGCCGCCACGACGACGACCGGCACGCCGGTCAACGTCGCGCCTTCGTGGATCAACTACGCGGGCGGCGACTCCTTCTACTCGGTGACCGTCGCCGGCGGCGTCACCTACGTCGGAGGCCACAACCGCTGGGTCAACAACTACTGCGGTCAGGACTCGCTGTGCGGCGCGAACGCGCTGGCCCAGGGCGGCCTGTCGGCGCTCGACTCCAACACCGGCATCGGCCTGGCGTGGTGGCACCCGATGACGCTGCGCGGCGCGGGCACGATGTACCTGAACACGTTCCCCGCCAACACCTACGACACCTCCCACAACGGCCTGGTCCTGGGAACTGACGTCGACGTGGTGGGCGGCCAGTACCACTCAGAGAACGCGCTGCTGCCGGTCGGCTCGGCGACGACCAAGACGCCCTTCGGCACGATCCCGTCCGGGATGTTCCAGACCGAGGGCGGTACCAACACCGGCACGGCGATGTGCCTGGACGACCCGTCCGACAGCGCCGCCGCGGCACCAGCGTCGCCATCTCGACCTGCCTCAACGTGGCCGAGCAGAACTGGTCCGTACCCGCCGCCGGCACGGCTGGCCAGGTCCAGATCAACGGCCTGTGCCTGGATACCGCGAGCGGCCTGACGGCCGGCGGCACCGGAGCCGTGCTGGCGACTTGCTCCGCCGCGACGACGCAGCTGTGGACCCAAGGCGCTGGCAACACGCTGATCAACCAGGGCGCTACGACCGCGCAGGCCGCGCAGATGTGCCTGGACGACCCGAACAGCTCGACCACGAACGGCGCGCTGCTCGACATCGCGACCTGCTCGGGCGGCACCAACCAGGCGTGGCCGCTGCCGGCTTCCCCGGGCCGGCCGCCGGGGCGCCGAGCGGGCCGTTCTTCCCGCAGGTGCTGCAGAGCGACGGCCAGCAGCCCTGCATGGACGACAACAACGACGTCCTTACCGCTGGCAACAAGGTCCAGATGTGGACCTGCCGTGGCGACGCCCAGCAGAACTGGGTAATCGAGCCTGGCGGCACGATCCAGCTCGGCGCCAGCACCTGCCTCGACTCGGCGAACGGCGGCACCGCGAACAACACGAGCGTCGTCGTCAACCCGTGCAACGGCGGCACGAGCCAGATCTGGACCCGTGGCGCCAACAACTCACTGATCCAGCAGGCTTCGGGCCGGTGCCTGGACGACCCGGGGTCGAACGCGGCCAACGGCACGCAGCTGATCATCTTCAACTGCAACGCCGGCAAGAACCAGAACTGGCGGATCGCAGGCTGGTGACCTGACCGGCAGCGGCTCGCGACGTGCCCCGTCGGCTCCGCGCCCTAGGTGAGCAACCTAGTCAGCGCGAAGCCGGCGGGGCACAACTATTTCACCTTGTGTAGTTGATCTATTACTATGGGCTGCTAATAGCTCTGATCAACGCGTTGTTCCGGAACACCGCCTATGCTCTTTAGTTGGGGGGTTTCCCAGAACTAGCCGAGCTGCACCCTGGGCAGCGCGACACGCCAGGTCGCGAGCAGCGTGAGGAGTACCGCGGATGACCGTTCCGCCAGGATCGGACTACTTTGAGCTAACCGACTACCTAGGCGTGCTGCGCCGCAGGTGGACCATCGTCGTCGCGCTGACGTTGATCGGCCTGGTACTGGCTGGCGCCTACTACTACCTGGCGCCTCGCACCTACGCGGCGACCGTCCTGGTTCAGGTCAACGCCCTGCCTACCGATGCGAACGCGCTCGGCGGCCGGACCGGCGGCCCGGTCAACATGGACAACGAAGGTCAGATCGTCGAGTCAGCGACCGTGGCCAGCATCGCCAAGGAAAAGCTGGGCAGCCCGCTCTCGATCGCAGACCTGGTCAAGAAGGTCGACGTCACGGTCCCGCCAAATACGACGTTCCTGCAGATCACCTGTGACGAGTCGACCGCCGATCTGGCGAAGCGCTGCGCCAACGCCTTCGGCCGGGCCTATCTCTACAACCGGCGCTTCAGCACGCTCGACCTGGTGACCACGGGCCTGAAGTCGCTGTACGCGCAGGAGCAGACGCTGGAGACCAGCATCGAGGCGCTCAAGATCAAGGTCAAGAGTGCGCCGGCGACCGGTCCGCACAGCAAGGGCGTCCTGCAGTTCCAGCTGAAGGGCAAGGTCACCCGGCTGGACGCACTGACCTCCAAGATCAACTCGGTCACGCCGCTGCAGGCCAACCTGGCGGTCAAGAGCACTCTGGTCGGGACGGTCGTCACGCCGGCGACCAAGCCCACCGAGCCGGTGAGCCCGACCAAGAAACTGACCCTGCCAAGCGGCCTGGCGGCCGGTCTCGTGCTCGGGCTGGTGTTCGCGTTCTTCCTCGACTGGCGGCGGCCGCGCATCCACACCGCGCGTGACGTCGAGCGGCGAGTCGAGTTGCCGACCGTCTTCAGCCTGGCCGAGGCGAAGAGCGGCGCGCAGACGCCGTTCGCCCCGCCCCGGTCGAAGACAGGGCAGGCGTTCACCGAGGTAGCGCAGTACGTCGGGACGGCGCTGGGCGACGGCCATCACGTGCTCCTGGTCGCCGGGACGTCGCCGGCGACCAGCGGCAGCGCGGTCGCGGCGAACCTGGCGGGGGCGCTCGCGCGCACTCGCGGCGAGACCGTGCTGATCTGCGCGGACCCGCAGGGGATGAGCATCCCCCGGATGCTGGGGGCCTCCGACGGGCGCGGATTCGCCGAGGTGCTGGCGGGCACCGCCGCCGTCGGCGAGGTGATGCGCCCGACCGCCGACCTGCCGCTGCTGCGGGTCATCACGCCGGGGCTCGACGCGGCAGGCGCGGTCTACGACATGCAGCACGACAAGGTGCAGC
The DNA here is from genome assembly GCA_963737865.1 of uncultured Actinomycetota bacterium. Lineage (GTDB taxonomy): Bacteria > Actinomycetota > Actinomycetes > Streptosporangiales > Streptosporangiaceae > Chersky-822. Next base: position 641,804 of record CAVTUG010000006.1, read on the forward strand.
GCCTGATGCGCGAGCTGCGCAGGGAAGTTCGGTACGTGATCGTCGACGTTCCGGCGCCGAGCGCCGACGCCGATACGTTCAGCCTGGCCGAGTTCGCCGACGCGGCGATCGTGGTCGTGCAGGGCGGGACCGCCCGGCCTGCTCAGGTCACCGACTGCGTGCAGCGGCTGGAGCGGATGCGAACCGTCGTGCTCGCCGCTGTCCTGCTGCCGAACCTCAAGCGATCGCGCCGGGACCGCAAGGCGAGTGCGGCCAGCGACGCGCCGGCCTACGCTCCGCCGGTACGTCAGCTTCCGCCGCTCGGGGGGCTGGGGCAGCCCGTTCAGTCCAGTTCGGCGGTCGTCGCCGCGCAGGTGACCGCGCCGATGCCGGTGCAGCCCGCGATGCCTCCCGTGTCCGGTTCTGTCCCGTCGAGCCAGTCGATCAGCCAGCCGCGTCATTCGCACAGCCGCGCGGCCGGCCCTGGTGCCAGGGAGCCGGGGGTTCGTGAGCCTGGCGGCCGGGAGCCTGCGGGCTGGGAGCCCGGTGGGCGGGATCTGAGCGGCAGGGACCTGAGCGGCCGAGAGCACGGCAGCCGAGAGCACGGCGCCAGAGACCACGGCGGACGGGATGCCGGCGGTAGGGAGCAGGGCCGGGATGAGGGCAGCCGGTCTGGTCCGCCGCTGATCCGGCCGGTGACCGGCCGGTCGACGTCGGTCTCGACGCCGATGAGCAGCCGGCACGCCGGATCGGGTCAGGACGCCAAGCCGGCGAGCGGCTCGGCGGAGGTCGCGCCCGGCAAGAATTCCGGTCCGGCCGATTCCGGCGACGCGCCCGGTTTCAGCAGTGCCTGGACGCCGCGCAGCGTGAGCGAGACCTGGCCGCTCCCGATGGGAGCGCTGACGGAGGAGGACGAGGAGGCGGGCGTCTCCGATCCGCTGATCGGCAACTGAGCATGCCCGGCTCGACTGCTGACCGGACGCGGCTGCCCGAGCGGTCGGGCTCGATCCCCGGCTGGCCATCCCGCCCGCCGAAGGCCGCGCACGCCCGGCGCTGGGCCGGGATCACCCGGCGCGACTCGGGCTTTGTGCTGCGCCGCCACGACTTCGCCACCCGTCATCCCGCCTGGCCGGTCACGGCGCTGCTGGTCGGCTACCCGCTCTGGTGGGTTCTTGGCCTCTCCGACTTCATGTGGGTGATCCTGGCCTTCCCGATGATCTCCCAGCTGGTCGCCTGGCAGGCGAGGGGCAAGCGGCGACTGCGGCTACCGCCGGGCTTCGGGATCTGGGTGCTGTTCCTGGTCGTCGCCATCGCGGGCCTCGCGGCGATCAGTCTCACCGCACCGGGAACGGTGCCGAGCGCGGTGTCACACCGGGTGCTGTCGTACGGCAACCGCATGTCGGCCTACTTCGGCCTCACCGTGCTGCTGCTCTACACCGGCAACCTCACCGAGCAAGAGCTGCAGCAGGCGCAAGCTGGCGTGGATGCTCGGGCTGGTCGGCATCTTCACGGTTATCGGCGGGCTGGCTGGCATGGCGCTGCCGCACCTGCAGCTCGCCTCGCCACTGCTGCACCTGCTGCCGAAGAGCGCCCAGCTCAACCCCTACATCCAGGCGTCCATGAAGCCGGGTCTGTCCCAGGTTCAGAACGTGCTCGGCAGTCCGGGCGGACGGCCGAAGGCACCGTTCGACTACACCAATACCTGGGGCAACTGCCTGACGATCCTGCTGCCCTACCTAGTGATCGGCTGGTGGGACAACGACTCGCGACGCCGGCGGTTCTTCGTGCTTGGCACGCTCGTGCTCGCGCTGGTGCCGTTGCTGTACTCGCTGAACCGGGGCGCCTGGATCGGGGTCGGCCTGTCGGTGGCCTACCTGGCGATCAGGTTCGCCGCCCGAGGTAAGACGGCGCTGCTCGGCGGCCTGTCGGCGGTCATCGCGGTCACCGCGCTGCTGATCCTGCTGACTCCGCTCCAGAGCGTCGTGATCGGCCGTCTGCACAACGGCAAGAGCAATAACCTGCGCGCCAACCTGTCCTCCCTGTCGATCACCGACGCGACCGCCTCGCCCATCATCGGCTACGGCGACACCAGGCAGGAGCGTGGCAGCCCGAACTCGATCGCGATCGGGCCTTCGCTCAAGTGCCCGACCTGCGGCCAGCTCGCCGTCGGCAGCACCGGTCAGCTGTGGCTGCTGCTGATCTGCGACGGGTTCCTCGGCACGGCCTGCTACCTGGGCTTCTTCGCGTACGGAATCTGGCGGTTCCGGCACGACCAGAGTCCCGAAGCGCAGACGGGGGTGCTCGTCCTGCTGCTGTCGTTCGTCTACATGTTCACCTACGACGCCGTCGCCGCGCCGCTGGGCTTCACCATGCTCGCTTACGCCCTGATGTGGAAGAACACCCTTTACGAGCGACAACAGGCCGAGCGGCAACAGGCCGTGCCGCCGCCCGGCGCGCGCAGCCGGGCCCTGGCCGCCGCCCACGGATACGCGACCACGGCGATTCCCGCCCGATGACCTGGCGGCGACCACGCACGCTCGCGCTTCCCGCGACCGATGCGCCGCCAGCGGTCGCGCCCGCGCACGCGCACGCGCACGCGCCAGGTTCCATGTCGGCATCGGTGTCCGAATCCGTGGCCGCGCCGGGACCCGAGCAGACTGGCCTGCGGCGGATCGCCAGAGGCGGGGCGCTGAACCTGGGCGGTGCGCTGGTCTCGGCGGTAGCCAGCCTCGGCCTCACCGTGGTGGTGACCCAGAACTTCTCCAAGCCGGTGGCCGGGGCGTTCTTCGTCGCGATGTCGCTCTTCCTGATCGTGGAGACAGTCGCGGGCCTGGGTGCGTTCAACGGCGCGATCTATTTCATCGCGAGGGTTAGAGCACTGAACGCGGAGCGCCGGATTCCTGCGATCCTCCGAGCGGCGATCGTGCCGGTGGTGATCGCGTCGATCGCTGGCGCCGTCGCGGTGATCGTGTTCGCGGCGCCGCTCGCGCGGCTGCTGCTCGACGGGCAGTCGGCCCACAACGTCAACCCGGCCGACGTCGCGTCGGCGCTGCGCGCGCTGGCGGTCGCGCTGCCCTTCGCGGCGCTGGCGGACACCCTGCTCGGGGCCGCGCGGGGCTTCCACGAGATGCGGCCGACCGTGCTCGTGGACCGGATCGGCCGTTCGGGGCTGCAGGCGCTCGGGGTGCTGGCCGCCACGCTCGCCGGAAGCTCGGTCCTGCTCGCGCCGCTGTGGGCCGCGCCGTATCTCGGCGCGTGCGTCGTCTCGCTGTTCTGGCTGCGACGGATCATCCGCCGCCAGTCGCGGCGAGCCGGCGCCGCGAGCGCACGGTCCGCCGGCACCCTCGCGGCCGCGAACGGCACCGCGAACGGCACGGCGAACGGCACCGCGATCGGAATTGTGATCGACAACCGGCACGGCAAGCCGAACGCCAAGGGGTTCTGGAAGTTCACCGGGCCGAGATCGCTGGCCAGCGTCGCGCAGATCGTCATCCAGCGACTCGACATCGTCCTGGTCGGGATCTTGCAAGGGCCGGTCGACGCCGCGATCTACACGGCGGCCACCCGGTTCCTCGTCGCCGGGCAGCTCGGGAACGCGGCGATCAGCATGGCCGCCCAGCCGCAGTTCACCCGGCTGTTCGCGATCGGCGACCGGGACGGCGCCAACGCCGTCTACCAGGTCACGACCGGCTGGCTGATCCTGCTCACCTGGCCGCTTTACCTGCTCGCGGTGATCTTCGGCCCGACGGTGCTCGCCATCTTCGGCCCGTCCTACACGGTCGGCAGCGTCGTAATGCTGACGCTCGGCCTGTCGATGCTGCTGGCGACCGCCTGCGGCCAGGTGGACATGGTGCTGATCACCACCGGCCGCAGCAGCTGGAGCCTGTACAACGGGCTGCTGGCGATGGTGGTGAACGTCGGCGTCGACCTGGCGCTCATCCCGAAGTTCGGGATCACCGGCGCCGCCATCGGATGGGCGGCCGCGATCGGCATCACCAATCTCCTGCCGCTGATCCAGGTGGCGGTCGCCGCCAAGGTGCATCCATTCGGGCAGGGAACGGCGATCGCCTGCGTGCTGACCGCCGTCAGCTTCGGCATTATCCCGCTGGCCGCCCGGATCATCGCCGGCGGCGGAGCGGTCGTGGCCGTCGCCTCGGCCGCTGTCGGATGCGTGGTGATGGGTGCCGGTTTGTGGCGTCTGCGCGGTCCGCTGCAACTGTCGGTGATCAGTCGGGGTAACCGGGGTAATGCGCTTTGACCATGATCGACGTGGTCAAACGGATATAGTCCTTCGAATAAGAAGGGGGTAGGCAGCGAGATGGGCAAGTATCTGGTCGTCTTGATCTGGCCAGTCGCACTGGCTGTGATCGCGGGTGCCGCCGTGCTGCTGGCGCGCAGGCAGCCAGCCGCTGTCACCTTCGCCCGAGACCGAACTGGAACTTCGCCCTCGGGGCGACGCGGCCACAAGGCTGTGGACCGAGGCTCCGAGCTGATGGACCTGGCTTTCGAGTCGGGTCGGCTGGTCGCGGTCGCGGTGGCCGGGGTGCTCGTAGTCTTCGGCCTGATGTGCGCGCTCGGCCTGCTCGTGGTCAACCACGGCCTGACGATCGACCACCCGATCTTCACCTGGATGCAGGGCCACCGGGTGCACGCCATGGCCGCCCTGATGAACCGGCTCACCAAGATCGGGGACACCTGGACCGCCTGGGGCGCCGCCTTCGCCGCCGCCGCCTGCCTGACCGTGGCGTCGAAGTCCAGGCGCTGGCTGCCGATCGTGGTGTTCGTGGCGGTCATCGTCGGCGACCACTACACCACGCAGGCGCTGCGGCACGTGTTCCACCGGCTCGGCCCGCCGACAAGCCCGCTCGGCACCTTCCCGTCGGGCGGGTGCGACCGGGTCATTCTCTTCTACGGGGTCATCGGCTACTTGCTGTGGCGGGAGTTCAGCGGGCGACGGCGGACCGCGATCGGCGTCGGCGCGACCGTCGCGGCGCTCGGCTTCAACGAGGCCTACAGCCGGGTGTACCTGTCACTGCACTGGTTCACTGACGCGGTCAGCGGGCTGGTGTACGGGGTGCTGCTGCTCGCTGCCTTTGTCTTCGCGATTCGCTTCGTCGCCGGGCGACCGGTCGCGCCGGCCGGTGCGGACGGCACCGCCTCGGCCGCCTCCGCCGCCTTCGCACCGGCGGAGGACGTCGGCGCCGCGCCGACGCTGTCGACAGGGACGAGCCTATGACCCATCGGAACCCGAACCCAGCCGCAGGCCAGAAGAAGAGCAGCAGAGCCAGGCGGCAGCGCGGAGTCGCGATCATCGCGCTCGTGCCGCTGGCGGCGCTCGCCATCGGGGCGTTCGTGGTGGTCACCTTCCTGGGCGGCAAGCCGCACGGCACCAGCGTCGCCGACGAGCACCAGCACCGCCGGACCGCGACGGGCGGCCCGACCACGTCCTCGGCACCGACGCACGACCACAGCAGCGGCAGCCCAGCCGGCGGAAAGCACCACGGCAAGCGGCCCGTGCCCAGCGCCTCGGCGCAGCCGAGCCCGACGCCGTCCGGCCGGTCGTCGAGTCCGCATCCTTCCAGCCCGCCATCCGGCCCGCAGCCGTCAAGTCCGCAGCCGTCCGGCCGCCGCCGACGCAACCCGCCTAGCGGAGGCGGCGGCGGCTCGGGCAGCGGCGGGCTCGTGCCCGCGTCCGGCGCTTACCTGGGCGCCTACGTCCAGCCGACCTCCTACACCTCGGCCGGGCAGGTCGCCGCCGTCCAGACCTTCGAAAGCCAGGTCGGCGGCAAGATCGACCTGGTCCACGTCTACCACCCCTGGGACCAGCCGTTCCCCAGCGACGCCGACCGCACGTTCGTCGACGCCGGCAAGGTGCTGCTGCTCACCTGGGGCGGGACGCCGGACACCAAGCAGATCATCGCCGGCGACGACGACTCGCTGATCCTCGAGCGGGCGCATGCGATCGCCGCCCTGCATCGCCCGATCCTGATGGAGTTCAGGCACGAGATGGACCGGCCGAACCTCCAGTGGGCAATGCACGGCCCCAAGGACTACATCGGTGCCTGGGACCACATCAGGGCGCTGTTCAACCAGGCGGGCGCGACCAACGTGTCGTGGGTGTGGTGCCCGACCGGCTACGGCTTCCAGCTCGGCCGAGCGCAGCCGTTCTACCCGGGCAACTCCGAGGTCGACTGGGTCTGCGCCGATGTCTACACGGTGCTGCCGCACCAGTCGCTCGCCGAGGCCGCGGCCCCGTTCATGAAGTTCGCCGAGGGCACCGGCAAGCCGATCCTGATCGGCGAGTTCGCCGACAACGGTCCCGAGTCGTCCTGGGCGACCTGGCTGACGGCCGCCGGGAAATTCGCCGAGGAACACCACGACATCAAGGGCATCGCCTATTTCGACGGCAACGGCACGGACAGCAACGGCAAGCCCTTCAAGTACTGGCTGGCCGACAGCGCCAACGCCGTGTCGTCGTACGCCCGGCTCCTCTCGACGTCCTATTTCAATCCGACCGTGCCCTAGGACCTGCTGATGGCCCCGGCCGGACCAGTGACCGGTGATCAAGCGCGCCAGCGATCCGGTGACTACCTCACGGACGTCTGCGGGCTGCTCTGGCCAGCCCCCGCGAGCGTCACGCTGGCCCGCCGGGCCGCCCCAGGGACCGCGACGCAGCTGATCGTGCTGCCTGGCCCGCGAGCGCCCAGGCTGATCCTGCCGGCCGGGCGCAAGGCGGCCAGTGCCGCTCTCCGCCGCTACGGCGAGCCGGGGTCGGTCAAGGCCAAGGTAGCCACCCGGGTGCTTGCCGGCCTCCTGGCCAGCGGGCTAGGCCCGATCGTGGGCGGCCGGCTGGCCGTGGACGTGCCCGACGGCGCGCACACCATCGAGACCTACCTAGCCGGCCTGCTCGGCCAGCCCGTCGAGATCGGCCTGCACGTCGGCGCGGCCCGCGCGAACCGCAAGCCGGTGCTCCAGCTGCTGAGCCGCGACGGGCAGAGCCTCGGGTTCGCCAAGATCGGCATCAATCCGCTGACGACCGAGCTGGTCCAAGCCGAGCGGGCCGCGCTCACAGGGCTGCGCGAGTGCACCCTCACCGGCCTGCGGCTGCCGGAGGTCGTGGCCGGCGGCAGCTGGAACGGGCTAGAGGTGCTGGTGCTCAGCCCGCTGCCGGTGTGGCAGCGGCGGATTCCGTTGCCGCCGGATCGGCTCGCCGCCGCCCTGACCGAGCTGGCGCAGGCGACCGGTACCTCGTCCGCGCCGCTGAGGGCCAGCGCCTACTGGCAGCGGCTGCTCGCCCGGGCCGCCCAGGTCAACGCCAGCGACGATCAGCCGGTGCTCGCAGAGCTGCTAGGGCGACTCGGCTCAGCGGCGGCGGGCGACGACGGTCGCCTTCGGCTGCTGGCACGGCGACCTGACCCCGTGGAACCTCGCCTCGACCCAGGACGGCCTGCTGGTGTGGGACTGGGAACGGTTCGGCTCTGGCGTGCCGATCGGGTACGACGCGCTGCACTACTGGCTGCAGGCCAGGGTCACAAGCGCCCGGGTCGACCCGCAGGCCGCCGCGACGCGGTGCGTCGCGTCCGCGCCGACCCTGCTGGCGCCGTTCGGCGCCTCCCCCGAGGCCGCCAGGCTCACCGCGCTCGGCTACCTGGCCGAGCTGTCGGTCCGCTACCTCGCCGACCGCCAGGCCGAAGCGGGTGCCCGCCTCGGACGGCCGGGCACCTGGCTGCTGCCAGCACTCAAGACGGGTATCGATCAGCTATGAGAACCGCCCGATCGGTGTCGCCACCCGCCAAGCGGGCCGTGCACGCGATCTCGGTGACCGCCGGCCGGATCACCAGCCAGGCGCGGATGCTGCCAGGATTCCTGATCGTCGGCGCTCAGCGCTGCGGCACCACGTCGATGTACCGGGCGCTGGCCGAGCATCCAGGGGTGCTCAAGTCGCCGCTGCACAAGGGCGTGCACTACTTCGACATGAACTACGACCGTGGCCCGCGCTGGTACCGCGCGCATTTCCCGCTGACCGCGACCGGGCGGCGGGCGACGGGCGACGGCGGCAGCGCGCTGACGTTCGAGTCCAGCCCGTACTACCTCTTCCATCCCCTGGCTGGGGCCCGGATCGCGGCCGACCTGGAGGGCGTGAAGCTGATCGTGCTCGTGCGGGATCCGGTCGAGCGCGCCTACTCGGCGTACGCCCACGAGCTCGCCCGAGGCTTCGAGACCGAGCCGTTCGAGCGCGCCGTCGAGCTGGAGCACCAGCGCCTGGACGGCGAGGCCGAGCGCATCGTCGCCGAGCCCGGCTACCTCAGCCATAGCCACCAGCACCACGCCTACGTTGCCCGGGGCCAGTACGCCGAGCAGCTCGCGCGGCTGGAAAAGCTCGTCGGCCGGGACCGGATCCACGTCGTGGACAGCGGCGACTTCTTCAGCACGCCCGAGCCGGTCTACGACGCTGTGCTGGACTTCCTCGGACTGCGAAGGTTGCGGCCCGGAGGCTACCCGACGTTCGAGCGCCACAACGCCAGGCCGCGCCTGCCGATCGCGCCGTCGCTGCAAGCGGACCTGGAAGCGCACTTCGAGCCCTATGACGCCGAGCTGGCCCAGTCAGGCTGGCTCGCCGCGCCCCCGAGCTGGCGCCGCTAGGGGAGCTTGGCGAAACGATGGCCGAAGCCTGAACGACTGGCGCGTAGGACAGGCTGGGCGAGATCACGAGGGCCTCGCCGCCCTGCGCCGTGCCCCTCTGCGTCCCTGACTACTTTCCTGCTGGGTGCCGGTCAGCCCTGGCCGGGAGGGCTGCCGGGTTCGTGAGGGAGGTTTTCCGCGTGCTGGAGGGTTCTCGTGGCCTGGCCGGAGGGTTTCCGGGTTCCTGCAGGAGCCGTTCCGCATCGGGGAGACCTGACCGTGTTATACGACGGCAAGTCTCCTGCACGCGAAATCACTCCCGCACCCGCCCGGAAACCCTCCAGCACGCGACCACCCGCCCGCAGCAACCGCCCCGCCGCTGAAACAGTGCCGCCAAAGCCACCTAGCCGACCACCCGGCGGTGCGGGGACCGCAGCCGGGACCAGGCCACGCCGGCTAGCAAGGCTACGGCGAAGGGCAGGTCCCGGCCAAGATAGCGGCTCGCGAGCCGGCGCGGCTCGCTGATCAGGCGGTACAACCATTCGAGACCAGAACGCTGCATCCACTCCGGCGCCCGCCGCAGCTCGCCGGCCGCGTAGGGAATGGCGGCGCCGCAGCCGATGAACCAGGCTCCGGGCAGCTTCGGCCGCAGCCGCGCGATCAGCTGCTCCTGCTTAGGAAACCCGAGTCCGACGAAGACCAGCTTCGGCTGGGTCTCGACAAGACCGTCCAGCAGCTCGCCGATGTCGGCGGCGCCGGGATCAAAGCGCACGGGCGGCGAATAGGCCCCGGCCACGACCAGCCCAGGGAACCGCTGCGCCAGCCGGTCGGCGGCCAGTCGCGCCACCGACGGCCGGCCTTCCTTCTCCGGCAGCCCGCCGACCAGGTACACCGGCCAGCCGCGCACCTGCGCCATCTCGGTCAGCGAGTAGATCAGCTCGGCACCGGTAATTCGCTCGGGCAGCGGTCGCCCGGCCAGCTTCGCCGCCCATAGCAGGGGCATACCGTCCGGGACGACCAGCGAGGCACCAGCGACCAGGGAACGGCTCACCGGGTCCTTGCGGAGCTGATGGCAGATGTCGATGTTCGGCGTCACGATCGTGCCGCCGACGCCGTTGCCGATGGCGGTCCCGACATGCTCGATCAGCTCGGCCTGGGTGATCCGGTCGAACCGCGCTCCAGCGACGACGACCCCATCCCGGGTTGGCTGCTGGGTCATGCTCAGATCCCGTGCCCGCGCGAGTGAAGCAGCTCGAGCACCCGCGCCCCGGGCACCAGCCCCAGGGCGACGGCGATCACGAACGGCAGCCGACGTTCGTGCCAGTTGCGCCGCATCGCCCTGGCCGCCCACCGCAGCGACTCCCGGCGGCGGCCCAGGCAGGCGTAGCCGAAGGCGATCTGGGCGTAGACGCGCGCGGCGCCAGGTCCGCTGGCGGCGATGCCAGGATGATGATCGAGCATCCAGTGCAGGCCAGCGACCTTGGTTTCCCAGTGCTGGGCGTAATAGGAAGTCGAACCCCAGGCCACCTGCACCAGCGGCCGGTCGACGTGCACGATCGGACGCCGCGCCGAGGCTCGGAGCACGAGATCCCAGTCCTCGTTCTGACTGCCAGGTATGGTCTCGTCGACGAGGCCGAGGTCGCCGACAAGGGCGGACCGCCAGACCAGGTAGGTCGAGGAATGGACCATGACCATCCTGGATCGCAGCAGCTCGAAATGGGTGACGCTGGTCCGCCCGGCTAGCCGCTCGTGGGTCTGGCCGTCGAAGAGCACTGCGATCCCGCTGCTCGCGAACTCGGCCGAAGGCTCAGCGAGCAGCGCCTCCACCTGGGCGGTGAGCTTGTCCGGCGCCCATTCGTCATCGTCGTCGCAGAACGCCACCAGGTCGGTGTCCAGCGCCAGGATGCCGCTGTTGCGAGCGCCGGACAAGCCCGGCGTCCGGACATTGGCCAGCACTCGCACCCGGTCGCCGTCGGCCAGGCTGAGATCGGGTTCGGCCTGGTCGAAGATGACGAGGACGCGGACCTCCCCCAGGTAGTCCTGAGCGGCGACGGCCGCGAGTGCGGCGCGCAGCAGGTCCGGCCGGTTGCGGGTCGGGACGACAACGCCGACCGACGGCCAGCCCACTAGGCCGCACCTCGCTCGTCGGCGGCGCTGGCCCCCGGCACTCGCGGGGTGTCCCGCACGTAGCCGTAGTGCCGCAGCAGCGGCAGCGTCAGCGCGGTCACCGTCCGGCGCTGCCCGGCCGGCATCGCCGTCTGCCAGCGGTCGTCGGGCCTGATCGTGATCTGGCCGGTCGTAAAGCGCATCGGATTGCCGGCGGCGGTGTGGGCCTGGCTCAGCTGCGCCCGCTGCGACTGGCCGCCGCCGCTGACGAATGCCAGCCCGGCGTCCTCCACAGTGATGCCGGCGAACCCCGCGATGTCCCGGAGCGTGGGCTTCACGGCGGCGACCAGGTCCTCGTAGCGGATCCGCAGCACGGGCACCCCGCCCCCGCCTCGGGCCAGCAGTTGCAGCGCCCCGTTCTGGGTGTTCCACTCGCGGGCCGCTCTCACCGGCGAGTACCTGGTCATGTAGCCAGCCTCGGACTCGCCCGCGGTGCCTGCCGCCTCGGGGCGGCGCACCCTGGTGGTCCAGGAGTAGGCCACGGCCCGGCTGTCCCTGACGACGTGGACGACCCGAAGATCGACCGACTCGCTGCGGCGAAGGCAGAACGCGAGCGAGGCGTGCTTGCTTGAGTCCACGACCACGGGACAGCCGCTGACCTGCGAGATCCCGTGGTAGAGCCGTTCGTAGTAGCTCGTGTACTCGGCCAGGTCCCGCCTGATCGCCGCGCCGAGCGCCGGGCCTGCCAGCCTGGGGATGAACCTGGTGCGGTCCACTGAGCCGCGCAGTTCGGCGATCCGGGCCACGTCGACGCTCGACCAGCCGCCGAAGGCCGCCTCGGCGACCCCGGACCAGAATTCGCAGGCGAGGAATTCGGTTCCGCACCCGCAGCGCTCGTTGTCAACCACCCCTCGCTGCCACAAATGCACTATTTCGCCCGCCACGCATACGCCGGGAAGCTCGCCCAGCAAGCGCTCGGCCAGAGTGCTCCCGCTCCGTCCCATGCCGCCGAGGTAAACAACCCGGAAGTCATCGAACGCCATGTCACCTATCCCGTATCGAAACGGAGCACGCTCACCAGAAAGCGAGCATTTTGTCTGGTAAGCAGGCTAGCCCGGACGGGACCAGACACAAACTGACTATCTGTTACAACAAGCATACAGTATGCGATATCTGGGCGTCGCCGGCTTCTATGCCTTGTACGGCAGAAAACAGATCCCTGCGAGTCCGTCGACCTTCCCGCACATCTGGCTGCCGTCGAAGTTGTCGCTGGCGATCCACAGCCCGGCCGAGGTCACTAGCAGGTCGTCGGCACCGAGGCCGCGTGAGCGAGTGGGGTTGAAGGTCAGCAGGCCGGTGGCCGACGACAATCCTTCGAATCCCGGTGCCGAGATCGCGTGCGGATCGATCCGGAAGGTTTTGCAGCCGTCTGGACTTTGCGACCACAATTCGTGTCCGGCGAAATACGCGGCGCTAGCATCGGCGGCCGCCGAGTACAGGGAATAACACCCGTCGTAGTTGACCCACCGCAGCGAAACGGATTTCTGGCTTGCCGAAAACGCGGCCGCCGCGTCGCACAATCCGCGCAGCGGAAAGCCGCTCGGATCATTCCACGGCCGGTATCCGGTACTCGCCACGTAAATCGTGCTGTCGTCCGGCGACCATGTCGCCGACCTGATATAGAACGGCTCTTTGTCCGTGCAGTTGTAGTAATACCCGTGCGGCGGATAACCACGGCTGCCGTCGAATCTGGGCGACGTCCAGCCGGTCACGGTGGCCCTCGGCCGACTCGCAAGATTCAGCATGAAAATTTGCCGTCGCGGCTGCCCGCCGACACTGGTGAAGTCGCCCTCGACTAGCTCAAGTCTCGAGCTGTGGCTGATCTGCTGGTTATAGATCCTGGTGCCGTTGGGGGCAGCCCCAGGGTAGCTGTAGTGGCCAGCGACGTGCAGCCGGAGGAACCCGTCGTCCTGCCCGGTCTTGTAGTTCAGGCTGGCCATCTTCGGATCGGCCGTGCTCCCGTTGATCGCGCTGAAGAAGCCTCCGGCTAGCACATGACCCTGGTAGGCGGCGAGCGTCTCGACCGGCTTATTGGCGGAATGCCGGAAACCGGGGACGAGGGCACCGACTCCTTTCGTGGCGACCTCGGCGAGATTCGTCGCCTCGTGGTGCCCGATCGCGGTGAACTTGCCGCCGAGATACGCATCGCCGCAGTCGCCCCGCGAGAAAGTGATCGAGTTCACCATGCCGTGCACATCAGGCTGCCAGCTGGTCAGCTTAAACGGGGCGACGGCCGCGAAGCTGAATGCGTTATGCCTGATGAATTGGCGTTTTCCCTGGACGACGATCGCGAAGTTGCCGACCGCATACACGATCGGGCCGCACTGGAGCAGCTGCCTGATCTGCTCGGTGCTCTTGGTGACGGCGGGGAAATGCGGGGTCCCGGCCGCCGGACTGGACCGTAAGTGCCTGGCCGGGGCCGAACGACCCGAGGCTGACGCACTCGGGCCAGGCGAGCGCCGGCCCGGGCAGGCCCAGCGATGCGGCTGTCGCTAAGGCAACGGCCGCCAGGTACCGACCACGTCCCAAGGCCATGGTTTCAGGCTCTCGACTTCCTAGCTCACATCCGTGATCATCGCCGCGCCGACGGTCGCGCTGGTGCCCTCGTCGATGAGGATCAGCCCGCCGGTCACGCGATTGCGGTTGTAGGGGTCGCAGAAGATCGGCTGGGTCAGCCGCAGCGAGACGCGGCCGATCTCGTTGAGGCTGAGGCTCTCCGCCGTCTCGTCGCGGTGCAGCGAGTTGACGTCGAGGCGGTAGGCGATGTCCCGCACGACCGCCTTGACGGTGCGAGTCGTGTGCTTGACGATCAGCCTGCTGCGCGGGGTCAGCTTGCTCAGGTCGGACATCCAGGAGACCATCGCCTGCACGTCCTGCGTCGTCTGCGGCTGGTTGCCTGGCCGGCAGAACATGTCGCCGCGCGAGATGTCGATGTCGTCTTCGAGCAGCAGCGTCACTGACATCGGCGGGTACGCCTCGTCGACCGGGCCGTCCGGACCGTCGATCCGCTTGATCGCGGAGGTGAGGCCCGACGGCAGGTGCATGACCTCGTCGCCCGGCTTGAGTACGCCGCCAGCCACCTGGCCCGCGTAACCCCGGTAGTCGTGCAACTCAGGATCGGTCGCCTGGTGCGGCCTGATCACGTACTGCACCGGGAACCTGACGTCGATCAGGTTCCGGTCCGAGGCGATGTGCACGTGCTCGAGGTGGTGCAGCAGCGAGGGTCCGTTGTACCAGGGCATGTTGCCCGAGCGCTCGACGACGTTGTCGCCGTGCAGGGCCGAGATCGGGATGAAGGTGAGGTCGCCGATCTCAAGCTTGGTCGCGAATGCCGTGAATTCCTCGGCGATCTGGTCGAAGGCCGCCGAGTCGTAGCCGACGAGGTCCATCTTGTTCACCGCTAGCACCAGGTGCGGCACCCTGAGCAAGGTGGCGAGGAAGGCGTGCCGCCTGCTCTGCTCGGTGAGGCCGTTCCTGGCGTCGACCAGCACGACCGCGAGGTCGGCGGTCGAGGCACCGGTGACCATGTTCCTCGTGTACTGGATGTGGCCCGGGGTGTCGGCGATGATGAACTTGCGTCTCGGCGTGGCGAAATACCGGTAGGCGACGTCGATCGTGATGCCCTGCTCGCGCTCGGCGCGCAGCCCGTCGGTCAGCAGTGCGAGGTTCGTGTACTCCTCGCCACGTTCCTTGCTGGTGCGCTCGACCGAGGCAAGCTGGTCTTCGAAGATCGCCTTGGAGTCATAGAGCAGCCGCCCGATAAGGGTCGACTTGCCGTCGTCAACCGAGCCTGCGGTGGCAAGCCGCAGAATGTCCATGACTCTGTCCCCTTGTCCGTGCTGGCGGTCTTGCTGGCGGTCGCGTTCTGCCTGCGCGGTCATCAGAAGTAACCCTCTCGCTTGCGATCCTCCATCGCTGCCTCGCTGGCCCGGTCGTCGGCGCGGGTCTGACCGCGCTCGGTGATCCGGGTCGCCGCGATCTCGGTGATGACGTCCGGCAGCGTCGCGGCTGTCGACTCGACGGCGCCGGTGCAGCTGATGTCGCCCACAGTGCGGTACCTGACCATGGCATCGTAGGTCAGCTCGCTGTCCGCCCGGTTGGTGAACGGGTGGTCAGCGAGCAGGATGCCGTCCCGCTCGAAGACCGTCCGGCGGTGCGCGAAGTAGATCGAGGGGATCTCCAGCGACTCACGCTCGATGTAGTGCCAGATGTCGAGCTCGGTCCAGTTCGACAGCGGGAAGACGCGGATGTGCTCGCCACGCCTCATCTTGGTGTTGTACAGGTTCCACAGCTCGGGCCGCTGGTTCTTGGGGTCCCACTGACCGAACTCATCCCGGAACGAGAACACTCGCTCCTTGGCCCTGGCCTTTTCCTCGTCCCGCCGGGCACCGCCGAATACCGCGTCGAACCGGTTGTCGGTGAGCGCGTCGAGCAGCGTGGTGATCTGCAGACGGTTCCGGCTCGCCCAGCGCCCGGTTTCCTCGACCACCCGGCCCGAGTCGATCGAGTCCTGCACCGAGGCCACGATGAGCCGTACGCCGAGCTCGGCCGCCCGCCGGTCACGGAACTCAAGCACCTCGTCGAAGTTGTGCCCGGTGTCGACGTGCATGACCGGGAACGGGACCCTGGCCGGCCGGAAGGCGCGCTCGGCGAGCGCCAGCATCACGATCGAGTCCTTGCCACCAGAAAAGAGCAGCACCGGGCGCTCGAATTCGGCGGCGACCTCACGCATCACATGGATCGACTCTGCCTCGAGCACGTCAAGCTGCGAGAGCTGATAGTCAGCGTGTAGCACTGTCATCTGGCGAACTCCGCTTGCTCAGAGCAGGGCAGGATCAACCTGGCCCGCGACCTTACCCTGCCTTACTTGTCAGCCTGCTGAACCGCGCTGATCGCGGCCAGCAGCAAGCTGGCAATGGGGACGGGACATATTAGGATATCCGGCATCCAGGGCTGCTCGGCGTTGTAGACGAGCTCGGCCCCGTCGATCCTCGACGCGTGCAGGCCGGCCGACCGGGCGACGGCGACCGGTGCCGCGTTGTCCCATTCGTACTGACCGCCCGCGTGCACATAGGCGTCCACGTCGCCGGTGATGACGGCCGAGCACTTGGCGCCGGCCGATCCAAGCGGCACCAGCTCGGCATTGATGTGCTCGGCGAGCCTGGTGACGAACTCCGGCGGCCGTGACCGGCTCACCACCAGGCGCAGCGGCACGCCTTCGAGCGCCGGCTTGGGGGTGGGCGGCGGCTCGGCGGTCGACAGCACGGTCCGCTGGGCGGGCAGTGCCACGGCACCGGCGGTGAGCTCTCCGCGCTCCCACAGGGCCACGTGCACGGCCCAATCCACCCGGCCGGGCTCGCCGAACTCCCTCGTGCCGTCGAGCGGGTCGATGATCCAGACCCGATCGGCGGTCAGCCGCGTCTTGTCGTCAGCCGCCTCTTCGGAGAGCACCGAGTCATCCGGCCGGTGCCTGGCCAGCTCGCCGGCGAGGAACTCGTGCGCACCGAGGTCGCCAGCGCGCCTGACCTCGTCAGCGGCCAGCGCCTCCTTGCGGATGCCGAGCAGCCGCTCGCCTGCGGCCGCTGCGAGATCTCTGGCAAGTATGTCGTCGGCTGGGAAAACCACGTGTGCTCCATCTTGAGTTCTCGGGCTAACGCACCCGGCATGGATTCGGGCCGCAGATTTCGGGCCACAGTGCCCCGAAGCCGGCCTGAAGACGAGCTAGACCGGCATGGTAGCTCAGTATGCCCCTGAGCCGCGCACGACCGCCGAACATGTCTTCCACAGGATCTGCAGGTCGAGCATGAGGGACCAATTCTCGACATAACGCAGATCCAGGCGAACGGACTCGTCCCAGGAAAGATCTGACCGGCCATTCACCTGCCACAGGCCGGTCATGCCTGGCTTGACCGCCAGCCTGCGCCGTACATGGTCACCATACATGGCCGCTTCTTCTGGAAGCGCCGGCCGTGGTCCGACCAAGGACATCTCGCCGGTCACGACGTTCAGCAGCTGAGGCAGCTCGTCGAGCGACCAGCGCCGCAGGAACCCGCCGACCCTGGTCAGCCTCGGGTCCCGCTTCATCTTGAACAGCGGCCCTTCGTACTGGTTGAAGGGCGCGAGCTCGGCCTTGCGCGCCTCGGCGTCGGGCACCATGGTCCGGAATTTGAAGACCCCGAAGGCCTGGCCGTCCTTGCCGACCCTGGTCTGCCTGAACAGCACGGGGCCGCCGTCGTCCAGCTTGATCGCCAGGGCGAGCAGGCCGAGCAGCGGCGCGGCCGCGACGATCGCGAACGAGGCGAAGACCTTGTCGAACGCGGCCTTGAGCAGCAGCCGGACGCCGCTGAACTCCGGATGGTCCACATGGAGCAGCGGCAGCCCGGCGGTCGGCCTGATCGTGGTCCTCGGGCCGGCCACGTCGAGCAAGGCCGGAGCCACGCACAGGTCGGTTCCGTTTTTCTCCAGGTCCCACGCGAGCTGGCGCAGCCGTGACCCGGCCATTTCCGGGCAGGCGAGAACGGCGACCGTATCGGCGCCGTAGCTGTCCACGATGTCAGGCACCCCGTCGAGCCCTTGCGCGATCGGCAGGTCGCCGAGCAGCCCGCCTGGGATCCCGTCGGCGATGCAGGCCGCCACGACCTGCAGCCCGTGATAGGTCTCCCGGCGCAGCACGGTGACCATGTCAGCGACCACCAGCGCGTGCCCGACCAGAACGACCCGGCGCATGCAATAACCTCTGCTGCGCGCTCGATGCAGTTGCTTACGCAGTGCGAATCTGGCGAGCAAATCGAAGAGCGTCAGGCACGGCAATGCGATGACCACGTAGCCGCGCGCCAGATTGGCCTTGGCCGCATACGACAAAATCGCGACGGCGGCCGTCAGGAAGACCCCGGCGTTCAATATCCGCCTGAACTCGTCCGTGCCGACGCCGATGAATCTCGGATCGTAGGCACCACCCAAGATGACGGTGACGACCCACACCACCGGCAGGGCCAGGCTCAGCGCCAGATACCCGCCGGGCTGATGCCCCGAGTCGTCGAACCTGAGCTGAAACGCGAGCAAGCCGGCGGCCAGCGCGCAACTGGCATCGGCGACGCCAGCGAGCCGCAGGTATCGCGCTGTCCACGAGCCGGCGCTCAGCGCCGCCAGGCTCGCATTGATCCTGCTCCCCGAGGAGGTACTAGTGACGGCAGCGTGTCCCGACACTAACGCCCTCCCTCCACCCGAGCAGCTCTGCCGGCAGTCGTCAACAAATACGACAAAAGCCCCGACCCCCTCAAACACCCCCAGTGTCCGTAATGACCGGCCTGAAAGGTATGGCGCGTGTCATCGACGGCACCCCCGCGCAACGCTGGGCATCTTCGATTACATCACGCCTTATAGAGGCTGATCAGGACCTTACCGCAGTAGGTGTAACGGTCTGTGTGTCAGATCAGCGAACACGGGAGGTCACAGGGGGTATCACCGGGTGACGTCACAGCAATGTCACAGCTAATTCACAGCGAGCCCCGCCGATAGGCAGCCTCCCCGAACTTCCCGACAAACTTCATCAAACCACCAACCCCCGCCCGGACCCAGGACGGACAACTCACAACGACGCCCCGCCCCCGACGAGACACTCGCCCCCGCCCCAACCACACCAACCCGGCAACCCGGACTCGCCCCACCCCAGCCACACCGACCCAGCCCACCCCACCCGGCCCGGCCCAGCCCAGCCAGCCAGCCAGCCAGCCAGCCAGCCAGCCAGCCAGCCAGCCAGCCAGCAACCGAATCAGGGCCACCCTCCTGCCCGCACGGGAATGCGGCAGCACCATGGTCCTACTTACAGCTGTCCAGACGACAGTAAGTAGGACCATGGTGTCGTTAAGACCCAGCCCCGGACAACAGAGTAGCACCATGCTGCTGTTGTCGACAACCCGGTCGGGCCTGAGCGACCCGGGCCGGGCAGGCGCGGCTCGGCTCGGCCGGCAGGCGCGGCTCGGCTCGGCCGGCAGGCGCGGCTCGGCTCGGCCGGCAGGCGCGGTGCGGGCCGGGCGGGCGCGGTGCGGGCAGGTGCGGCGCGGGGCTGGCCGGGCAGGTGCGGCGCCGACCAGGCCGGGCGGGTGCGGGCCGGGCCGGCGCGGCGCGGGCCGGTGCGGCGCGGCCGGGCAGTACGGCGCGGTGCGGGCCGGGCGGGTGCGGCGCGGCCGGGCAGTACGGCGCGGTGCGGGCCGGGCGGGTGCGGTGCGGGGCGGGCGGGGCTTGCGGGGCTTGGTTAGTTGATGGTGGCGTGGAACTCGTTTTGAGCTGCGGGTAGGCCACGGGCCAGCAGGGCCTCGACGGCGTCGGCCGCTCGGTCGATGGACACGGCAGTTCCTTGCGCTCGGCGGCACCGAAGTCGGTGAGCACGAAGTCGGCCGGGTCCTGGCGTCCTGGCGGACGGCCGATGCCGAACCTGACCCGGTAGTAGTCGCGGGTGCCGAGCGGCGGCGTGATCGACTCAGCCCGTTGTGACCGTTGTCGCCGCCGCCGAGCTTGAGCCGGATCGTGCCGAACGGCAGGTCGAGTTCGTCGTGATGACGACCAGATCCGCTCGGGCGGGATCTTGTAGAAGCCGCGGCCGCGCTGACCGGGCCGCCGGAAAGGTTCATGAACGACATCGGCTTGGCCAGGAGACCGGCTGCACCGCCAGCCGCCCGAGTCGCGGCCTGAACCCGCGCCCGGTCCCGCTTGAACCTGGCGCCGATCCGGTCCGCGAGCAGGTCGGCCACCATGAAGCCGACGTTATGCCGGTTGCCGGCATACCCGGGCCCGGGGTTGCCGAGCCCGGCGATCAGCCAGCGATCATCCGCCATCGCCGTGCGGCGCCACCACAGGCTTCCACTCGGCCGCGCGGCCGGGCCTTACTCGCCAGCGGACCTCGCAGCCTCGCCGCCGCCCCGCCGGCGCGGCTCGGCCGCTCCCTCGCCGCCGCGGCCTCGGCCTCGGGAGCCTCGCAGGTCGGCCTCGATCTGGGCGGCGGTCGGAGCGGCGAGCACGTGCAGCACGAGCACGTCCGGCTCGACCGCCAGCGTCGACGCCGCTGCGGCAGCTCGAGGTCGCCCGCGTGGACGGACGCGCCGATCGCCATGTCCTCGACGTTGACCTCGATGCCCGGCGGGATGTGCGTCGCCTCGGCCTCGACCGAGATCTGGATGAGCTGCTGGTCGAGCAGGCCGTCCGGGGCGACCTCGCCGCTGACGGTCACCGGGACTTCGACGGTCACCTTCTCGCCGCGGCGGACCAGGATCAGGTCGACGTGCTCGACGGTGCCCTTGATCGGGTCGCGCTGCACAGCCTTGGGCAGGGCCAGCTCGCTGCCGCCTGGCAGCCCCTCGAGCCTGATCAGCACGTTGGCCGTGCGCAGCGCGAGCAGCACGTCGTGCCCCGGCAGGCTGATGTGCCTCGGCTCGGTGCCGTGGCCGTACAGGACGGCGGGCACGAGGCCGGCCCGGCGCTCGCGCCGCGCGGCGCCCTTGCCGAACTCGGTCCGCGATGGTCGCGGCAATGTGAACCTCGGGCACGGTGGTACTCCTATGCAACTGCGGACGTACGGTAGCGGCAAAACTGCGGGCGAGCTGCCGAAGACAGCAATGCACGTGCTGAGCTGCCTGTGCTGGCACGCAGCCGGTTACCTGAGCGGTCAACTCTGGCCGTCGAACAGGCTGGTCACCGATCCGTCGGAGAAGACCTCGGTGATGGCCCGCGCGATCAGCGGCGCGATCGACAGCACGGTGAGCTTGTCGAAGTGCTTGTCCGGCCCGATCGGCAGCGTGTTGGTGACGATGACCTCGCTGATCGCCGAGTTCTTCAGCAGGTCCACGGCCGGGCCGGACAGCACGCCATGGGTCGCGGTCGACGATGACCTCGCGCGGCGCCC
This sequence comes from uncultured Actinomycetota bacterium, assembly GCA_963737865.1. Lineage (GTDB taxonomy): Bacteria > Actinomycetota > Actinomycetes > Streptosporangiales > Streptosporangiaceae > Chersky-822. The sequence continues at coordinate 662,469 of CAVTUG010000006.1, forward strand.
TGCTCGAACAGGATCTCGGCCGCGTTCGCGATCGTGGCGCCGGTGTCGATCATGTCGTCGACCAGGATGCAGGTACGCCCGGCCACCTTGCCGACGACCTCGAGCATCGTCACCTGGTTGGCGACATCGGGGTCGCGGCGCTTGTGGATGATCGCGAGCGGGCAGCCGAGCCTGTCGGTCCACCGCTCGCAGACCCGGACCCGGCCGGCGTCCGGCGCGACCACGGTGACCTGGGACAAGTCGAGCCGCTCTCGATGTAGGACGGCCAGGATCGGCAGCGCGAACAGGTGGTCAACCGGGCCGTCGAAGAAGCCCTGGATCTGCGCGGTGTGCAGGTCGACGGCCATGATCCGGTGCGCGCCGGCGGTCATGAACAGGTCGGCCATCAGCCGGGCGGAGATCGGCTCGCGGCCGCGGTGCTTCTTGTCCTGCCGGGCGTAGCCGAAGAACGGCGCGACCACGGTGATCCGCTTCGCCGACGCGCGCTTGAGCGCGTCAACCATGATCAGCTGCTCCATGATCCACTGGTTGATCGGCGCGGTGTGGCTCTGCAGCACGAACGCGTCGCAGCCGCGCACCGAGTCCAGGAAGCGCACGAAGATCTCGCCGTTGGCGAAGTCGAACAGAGTGGTGGGCGTGGGCTCGATGCCAAGGCAGTCCGCGATGTCCCTGCCAAGCTCGGGAGCCGCCCGCCCGCAGAACAGCATCGTCTTCCGGCCAGGGGCACCTGATGTGACCGCTGTGCCCGGGACCACCGGACTCGGGACCGCTGTGCTTGGGACCACCGGGCCTTCCGTCATGTGACCTGGTCTCCCACGCATGTGCGCGAAGGGCCCGACCTGCGCGCCGTCGGCGATGACGGCTGACTCGCAGACCGAGTGGATGACGGTGGCCCCGGTCCGACCACGGTGTCGCGCAGCAGGCACTCGACGGCCCGACGCTGGCGCCGGCCGCGACCCGCGTGCTGCCCTCCAGCTGGGTGCCTGGCCCGATGTACGCGCCGGCCGCCAGGTCTACGCCGACGTCCACCCAGGTGCTCACCGGGTCGGCGATCCTGACCCCGGACCGCATCATGGCCTCCAGCAGCCGGGCGTTCATCACCCGGCTGCACGTGGGCGAGCTGGGCCAGGTCGTTGACGCCCTGGACTTCCTCGAAATCATGGACAGCTCACGGTGGCCACGTGGTGACCGTCGCCGCGCAGGACAGAGACGGCGTCGGTGAGGTACTCCTCGCCCTGCGCGTTCTGGGTCCGGACCCGCTTGACCGCGTCGGCCAGCAGGTCGCCGTCGAAGGCGTACATGCCCGAGTTGATCTCGCTGATCGCCCGCTGCTCGGGGGTGGCGTCGGCGTGCTCCACGATCCGGCGAACTCGCCGCTGGCATCCCTGATGATCCTGCCGTAGCCTGACGGGTCGTCCGCGCTGGTGGTGAGCACGGCGGCGGCCGCTCCGGTCGCGCTCGCTCGGCCACCAGCCTGGCCAGTGTGCCGCCGCGCAGCAGCGGCGTGTCGGCGTAGGTGACCACGACGGTGCCGTGGATCGTGCCGACGCCCTCCAGCGCCACGCGTACCGCGTGACCGGTGCCGCCCAGGTAGTCCTGCACGACGATGGTCGCGTCGGGCGCGTGCTCGCTGGCGTGCGCGGCGACCGCGTCGCGCCCGGTGGCCGACAACCACGATCAGCCGCTGCGGGCCAGTTCGCCGGCGGCGGCCAGGCAATGCGCCGAGCATGGTCTGCCCGCACACCTCGTGCAGCTCTTCGGGGTCGCCGACTTCATCCGCGTGCCTTCGCCTGCCGCGAGCACGATGACGGCGGCCGGACGCGCAGAGCCTGCGCTGCAGCTCACTCGGTTGACTCCTTGATATCGCTGATTCGCGGATCGATCGAGGAACTGGCTCGGGCCCGTGCGGAGACTTACCCCCGACGTAGAGCAGGATACCTCCCGCCTTCGTGCGGATGTCCGCTACCAGGCACTCTGGCCGGTACCCGACAACCCATGACAACTTCCCCGGTCATGCGCGTCCTCTCTGCGACGTTTCCCGACGTTTGCGCCGGTCGGCTGGGCTCGCTGACTGGCGGGCCTGAGACACTGAGGTGTGGCGCAGTGGGTGTTGCACGTCGACCTCGACCAGTTCCTGGCGGCCGTCGAAGTGCTGCGCAACCCCGAACTACGCGGCCTGCCCGTCGTGGTCGGCGGTGACGGTGATCCGACCAAGCGCGGCGTGGTCAGCACCGCCTCCTACGAAGCCCGGGCCTGCGGCGTGCACTCGGGCTTGCCCTGCGCACGGCGGCCCGGCGATGCCCCGACGCGGTCTTCCTGCCCGTGGACAAGGCCGCGTACGAAGAGGTTTCCGCAGTGGTGATGGAAACCTTGCGACAGCTTGACGCGGTGGTCGGAGGTGATGGGCTGGGACGAGGCGTTCCTGGCTGTGGAAACCGCGGATCCTGACAGCTTCGCGCGGACCATCCAGGACCGGGTCAAGGCCGCGACCGCACTGGACTGCACGGTCGGCATCGGGGAGAACAAACTCCAGGCCAAGATCGCGACCGGCTTCGGCAAGCCGCCCGGTGCGGAGGCCCGGTGCCGGGACGCCGGTGCTTTCACGATCACCAGGGCCAACTGGTTCGAGGTGCTCGGCCCACGGCCCACCGACGCGCTGTGGGGCATCGGCTCGCGTACCGCCAAGCGGCTAGCCGCGCTCTCGATCATGACGGTCGCCGACCTGGCCGCCGCCTCGCCGCGCGAGCTGGCCGGCCACTTCGGCCCGACCATCGGCCCGTGGCTGGTGCAGACCGCGCACGGAGTCGACTTGTCGAAGGTGACTGCCGAGCCGTGGGTACCGCGTTCCGCAGCAGAGAGGTGACCTTCCAGCGGAACTTGACCGAGTGGACGCAGGTCAGGGACGAGGTGGCCAGGATCGCCGCCATCGTGAGCGACGACGTGGCCGCCGAAGGACGACTGGCGGCGCGGATCGTGGTGAAGGTCCGTTTCGCGCCGTTCTTCACCAAGACTCACGGTCAAGGGCTGGCCGAGCCGACCCAGGACCCAGCCGCCATCGAGGCGGCCGCGCTGGCGGCACTCGACGACTTCACCCGCCGCGACCCGGTCCGCCTCCTAGGCGTCCGCGCCGAATTCGCCGAGTAGCGCCGCGCCGCTACAGCACCATGTACCTACTTACTGCTGTTGCCGGACGGAACCGCAGCAGCATGGTCCTACTTACTGCTGTCTGGATGACAGTAAGTAGGACCATGCTGTCGTTGGAGATCCCGGGTAAGGGCCCGCTGCCCCGGCTGACGCGGACGGGACGAGTGTCGGATCCTGGCACTAACGTTCGAATATGACCCCATTACCGCAGTTGCGCGAGCATGCCGTCGCGCTGCGCCGGGCCGGGAAATCCCGGCGCGAGATCAAGGAAATCCTGCAGATTCGCAACAACGAACTCCTCACCGAGGCCCTGCGCGGCGAGCCGCCGCTGCTGTCGAGCCGCCGGCCGAACGCGAAGGACGACCTCCGCGCCAAGGCCCGCGAACTGCGTGAGCAGGGCCTGGACTACAAGGCCATCGCCGCCGAACTCGGCGTGTCCAAAAGCTCGGTCTCCCTCTGGGTCCGCGACCTCCCGCGCCCTGACCGCCTGAGCGACGCAGAAATCCAGAAACGACACAAAGCAGCGATGGCCACCTACTGGACGCGGAGCGCGCCGTGTCGAGGCCGGCGGCGCGCGAACGCTCATCAGGGAGGCAGGCCAGAACGCACAGTCGGACCGCTGACCGAACGAGACATCCTCATCGGCGGGGGCGTCGCTTACTGGTGCGAGGGCGCGAAGAACAAGCCGCACCGACGCAGCGACCGGGTCATCTTCATCAACAGCGACCCGGACCTGATCAGGTTCTTCCTAAGGTTTCTGCGATCTGGTCGGGGTAGCCGCGATCGCGCTCATCTTCCGGGTCTACATCCACGAGACCGCCGACATCCCCGCCGCGGAGAGGTACTGGCTCGGAGGTCACCGGGGCGGACCCGGCCCTGTTCAGGCGACCCTCGCTGAAGCGCCACGACCCGCAGACGTCGGCGAATACCGGTGACGACCTACAACGGTTGCCTCAGGATTGACGTACGTCGCAGGTCGGGCCTGCTACGACCGATCGAGGGCTGGTCCGAGGCGCATCCTGCGCGATACCGCACAGATCGGGCACCGCTCGCATGAGGCAGCCGCCCTGGCGGGACACCACCGGAGGTAGCCCTAGGAGATAGAGTGGCTGCCACGCCAGACCCTTCGGTATCGTAGGAGAAGCGCCCGCTGGCCGGGACGCTCAAGAACAGATCCGGCGTTGGGTAATTGGCAGCCCGCCAGACTTTGACTCTGGTAGTTCTGGTTCGAGTCCAGACGCCGGAACAGTTTGTGCCCAGCCCTGGTTCGAGGTCCTGCGCGGCCCCTGATCTCGGGCTCTGGCAGAATCATCGCGCGCCGGGCGGGCAGGTGCGGTTCGTTGGGGGATCTGCGATTGATCGGGGGGCGGCCCGGGCAGTTGGTTACTTGCAGTGAACACCACATGTGTGGGGGCCTAAAACTGTGGAACATCCCTCTAGGGTGCCAGGGGAAACCTACGGTACCGTAAGCTACGGTTACGTAAGCGTATTCGCGTCGGCCCATGACCTCGGTTATGCGATCGCTCTTCCGACCGGCCCCTTCGAGCCCACGAGGAACCGTGATGACCGCCTCTACCGATCTCGCCATCACGCCAGACGAAGCCGCCGAGCCGAAGCAGGCTAGGCGCAAGGGTCCAATCCCCGAGTACATGCCCGAGCAGCGATCTCAGGCTGGGCGGGTCGCGATCGGGCTCTTCACCGGGATCCCATGCTCGCGCTGGTCGCGGCGGTGCCGCTGGCCTGGATCTGGGGATTCCTGAACTGGCAGACAGTCGTGGTGGGGATCGCGTTCTACCTGCTGTCAGGGCTCGGGATCGCGATGGGCTTCCATCGGTACTTCACGCACCTGTCCTTCAAGGCCAACCGCGCGTTCAAGATCGCGCTCGGGGTCGCGGGGTCGATGGCGCTCGAAGGACCGATCCTGAACTGGGTGTCTGACCACCGCAAGCACCACAAGTACAGCGACAAGGACGGCGACCCGCACTCGCCCTGGCGCTTCGGCACCAACCTCAAGGCGCTGGTCAAGGGCCTGATCTGGGCGCACGTGGGCTGGCTGTTCGACCGGAAGCTCACCTCGCACAAGAAGTTCTCGCCTGACTGGCTGAAGGACAAGGACATCACCAGGGTGCACCGGCTCTTCCCGGTCCTGACGATCGCCTCGCTCGCAGCGCCGGCGCTCATCGTCGGGCTGTGGACGATGTCGTGGAAGGGCGCGGTGATCGCGTTCTTCTGGGCGGGCCTGGTCCGGGTCTCGTTCCTGCACCACATCACCTGGTCGATCAACTCGATCTGCCACACGTTCGGCAAGCGCGAGTTCGACGCCAGGGACAAGTCGAAGAACGTCGCCTGGCTGGCCGTGCTCTCGTTCGGTGAGTCCTGGCACAACCTGCACCACGCCGACCCGACCTGTGCCCGGCATGGCGTGTTCAAGGGCCAGATCGACATCGCTGCGCGCGGCATCTGGTTCGCCGAGAAACTCGGCTGGGTCTGGAACGTCAAGTGGCCAGACGCCAAGCGACTCGGCGGCAAGAAGGTCGGCTCGACCCGCGAGCTTGGCTCTATGGCCAAGCGTGGCGCCGCTAATCCGATTGGCTGATCACTGGCCGGTGCCTGCATGATGGGGCAGTGACTAGCCAATCTGCAGGCAGCGGCCGGAAACGGATGACAGGCAAGGAGCGGCGAGAGCAGCTTCTCGACGTCGGCCGGCGGCTGTTCGCCGAGCGCGGCCTGGACGGCACTTCCATCGAGGAAATCGCCGCCCAGGCCGGCGTGTCCAAGCCGGTCGTCTACGAGCATTTCGGCGGCAAGGAGGGCCTGTACGCGGTCGTCGTCGACCGCGAGGTGGACAGGTTCCTCCGGATGGCGACCTCGCTGCTGAGCGGCGAGGACACGATGGAGAAGTTCGAGGTCGCCGCGGTCACGCTGCTTCGCTACATCGAGGAGAACAGCGACGGCTTCCGCATCCTGGTCCGCGACTCGCATCCGGCGTCAGGGTCGGGCACCTTCGCCAGCCTGATCAGCGACATCGCTGGTCAGGTCGAGTACATCCTCGCCGACGTCTTCAAAGAGCGCGGCTACGACCCGAAGCTCGCGCCGATGTACGCGCAGATGCTGGTCGGCATGGTGGCCTTCGCCGGTCAGTGGTGGCTCGACGTGCGCAAGCCGAAGCTGGAGGACATGGCCGGCGCCCTGGTCAACCTGGCCTGGAACGGCCTGTCCACGCTGGACACCAAGCCGAAGATCTCCCCCGAGCGCCGTCGCACGCTGCGCGAGCGCCCCAAGCCCTGGTAGGCCGGGCGCCTCGGCTACGCCGCTGGCCACGACGAAGACCCGGCGGAACGGGAAGAGCGTCCCGTAGCTGTGCTGCGGATACGCCTCGCGCAGCAGCCCGCCGTACTCGGCGAGGAACTCCTCCGGTCCGCCCCTGCAGCGCGGCGAGCACCGGCCGCAGCCCAGTGCCGCTGATCCAGCGCAGGACCGCATCGTCGCCGTCCAGGACATGCAGGTAGGTCGTCTCCCAGGCATCGACGGTCAGCCCGGCGCGGGCCAGGAGATCCAGGTATCGCCGGGATCGGCGCCCTGGCGGTTCAGGCCCTCCACTCCGAGCAGCGGCCGCCAGCGAGGAGAGTCGCCGCAGCTCGCGCAGCAGGCGGTGGGTCGGCTCGTCGAAGTTCGCCGGGAAGCTGCAACGCCAGCCAGCCGCCTTCGGCCAGCCAGCCTGCCCAGCGTGTCATCAGCGACTCGTGACCGGGAATCCACTGCAGCATCGCGTTGGACACGATGACGTCGACCGGCCGCTCGGGCGCCCAGTCCCAGGCGTCCGCTGGACGAACCGCAGCTTCGGCGCGGCGCCATCGCCGGCCAGGCGGACAGCACCTGGCCGGCCGCCGCGATCATCTCGGCGGAGCTGTCGACGCCGACGACCTCCGCCTCTGGCCAGCGGCGGCTCAGCCGGCGGTCAGCTCGCCGGGGCCGCAGCCGAGGTCGGCCACGGAGCCCGGATTGGTCGCGCCGATCCGCCCGACCAGCTCGTAGAACGGCCTGGAACGCTCGTCGGCGAACTGCCGGTACAGACCTGGATCCCACATGGCTGCCTCCCCTCGCGTCGCCCGCACGCTCACCCAGACTATCTTGATATCAAGATTTTGTCCCTTTTTCTACCGGCCCTGACCTCTCGATGTCAAGAGATATGCTGCCGGGGGTGGACGCCACGGTTTCCGAGCTCCGCGACGAGGTCGACGACCTGGTCGCCGGCTGGCGCGCGGAGCGTCCCGACCTCGACCTCGAGCCGCTCCAGGTGCTGAGCCGGATCTCCCGGCTGGCCCGGCACCTCGACCGGGCCAGGCGGACGGCGTTCGCCGCCCACGGCCTCGAGGCCTGGGAGTTCGACGTGCTGTCCGCGCTGCGCCGCCAGGGACCGCCCTACCAGCTGAGCCCTGGTGCCCTGCTCCGCGCCACGCTCGTGACCTCGGGCACGATGACCAACCGGATCGACCGGCTGACCGAGGCGGGCCTGGTCGCCCGGCGTCCCGACCCGCTGGACCGGCGCGGCGTCATCGTCCGGCTCACCGACCAGGGCATGCGCGGTGGTCGACGCCGCGCTAGCCGACCTGCTCGAACATGAACGCCAGTTGCTCGGCGGGCTCGACACCGCCCAGCGCGATCAGCTGGCCTCGCTCCTGCGCATCCTGCTCACCCCGTTCGACAACCACGATCAGCCCTGATGGCACGTCGCTGGCTCGCACTGCTCACCGCTGGAATCGCCATCCCTGCGCTCATGTCGCTGGCAGCCTGCACGAGCCCGGCCCAGGACGGCAAGGGTCAGGGACGCCGCCCGCAGACGACGTCCAGGTATCACCCGACGAGCCTGGCCGACATCCTCGCCCGGCTGGCCCAGCGTCGGCGGCTCCGGCCATGCAGCCCCCGTACTACCTAGCGCTCGGCGACTCCCTGTCCCAGGGCATCCAGCCTGGCCCGACGGGCGCCGACGAGCCCACCGACCAGGGCTACCCCGACCAGCTCGCCACCTTGCTCCGCGCGCAAGATCCCGACCTGCGGCTGGTCAAGCTCGGCTGCTCGGGCGAGACGACCTGGACGATGATCCACGGCGGGACCTGCCAGTACCCAAGAGGCAGCCAGCTGTCGCAGGCGACCAGCCTTCCTGCGCACGCATCGAGGCCAGGTCGCGCTCGTCACCATCGACATCGGCGGCAACGACCCGAACTCCTGCGTCATCGGCCAGCCCGCGTCCCACATCTACGGCTGCCTGTCCGGCCGGATCGGCCACATCGAGCGCAACCTCAGCCTGATCCTCGGCCAGCTTCGCGCCGCCGCCGGCGACGACGTGCTTTTCGTCGGCATGACGTACTACGTGCCTGAACTCGGCCTGTGGAAGACCCTGACCGGCAAGGGACTCGCCATCCTCACCGAAGGCTTCGCGGCCGGGGTCAACCACCTGCTGGCGGCCAGGTATCACCACTACGGCGCCCGGGTCGCCGACGTCTTCGGCGCGTTCAGGAGCGCCGACTTCAAGAGCAGCGGGCAGGGGCCTGGGCACAGCGACTCCGAGCCGACCGGCACCACGCCGCCCAACGTGGCCGCCATCTGCTCGCTGACCTGGATGTGCGCGCCGCACCCGCGCGGGCCGAACGAGCACGCGAACAACGCCGGCTACCACGTCATCGCCGAGGCCTTCTGGCAAGCGATCACCCGCTAGCCACGACCCGCTGGCCACGACCGGCTAGCCTGCGGCTTCCTCGGCCAGCTCGAGCCATCGTTCCTCGACAGCGAGCTTCTCCGCCTCCACTGAACGCAGCTCTTCCCCGAGCTCGATCAGCCTGGCGTAATCAGAGGCGGCCTGGCTCAGCGCCTGATGCAGCTCGACTTCCTTGCCGGTCAGCCGCTCAAGCTGGCGATCCAGCCTGGCCAGCTCCTTCTTGGCCTCCCGCTGCCTGGCCGGCGTCGATGACGCCCTGGACGCCGCGCCTGCAGAGCTAGGGCTGGCGCCGCTCGCCGTGATCTCGGCCGTCCGCCGGTCCAGGTACTCCTGCACCCCGCCAGGCAGGAAGGCCAGCCCGGCATCCACCAGCCCGACCACGTGATCGGTGACCCGCTCCAGGAAGTACCGGTCGTGACTGACGACCACGATCGAGCCGGGAAACCCGTCGAGCAGGTCTTCGAGCTCGGTGAGCGTCTCGATGTCGAGGTCGTTGGTCGGCTCGTCGAGCAGCAATACGTTGGGCTCGGCCATGAGCACCATCTGCAACTGCAGCCGCCGCCGCTCACCACCAGATAGCTCTTGAACAGGTGTCCACTGGCGATCTGCCTGCAACCCCAGCCGGTCGAGCAGCTGGCTGGCCGACAGTTCCCGCTTGCCGATCCGCACGGTGCCGCGAACTTGCTCGGCCGCTTCGAGAACTCGCAGGTTCGGGTCGACGGGCACCGGCTCCTGCGTCAGGTGCCCGAGCCGCACGGTCTTGCCCCGCACGACCTGCCCGAGACCTTCGCGCTGCTGTCCTCTTCCGCCAGCACCTGCAGCAGCGTGGTCTTGCCGCTGCCGTTGACGCCGACCACGCCGATCCGGTCGCCCGGCCCGAGCTGCCAGGTCACGTCCTGCAGCAGCTGACGGTCGCCGATGCTGACCGTCACGTCGGTCAGGTCGATCACCGTCTTGCCCAGCCGCGCGGCGGCCAGCTGCGACAGCTCGACCCCGTCGCGGGCCGCCGGCTCGTCGGCGATGAGCGCGGCCGCCGCGTCGATCCTGAACTTCGGCTTGCTGGTCCGGGCCGGCGGCCCCCGCCTCAGCCAGGCCAGTTCCTTGCGGAGCAGGTTGCGGCGGCGCTGCTCGGTAGCGGCGGCCTGCCGCGAGCGCTCGGCCTTGGCCAGCACGTAGGCCGAGTAGCCGCCCTCGTAGGCGTAGACCTGGCCGTCGGCGATCTCCCAGGTACGGTCGCTGACCTCGTCGAGGAACCACCGGTCGTGCGTGATCACGACGAACGTCCTGACGTGCGCCACCAGGTACCGGGCGAGCCAGCCGATCGCCTCGATGTCCAGGTGGTTCGTCGGCTCGTCGAGCAGCAGCAGGTCGTGCGTGCCGCGCAGGAGCGCCGCGAGCGCGACCCGGCGGCGTTCCCCGCCGGACAGCTGCTCGGCCCGGGCGTCGAGGTCGATGTCGGCGATCAGCGCCGCGAGCAGCCCGCGCGCCCGCGCGTCCTGCGCCCACTCGTGCTCGGGCGCGTCGCCGAAGACGACCTGGCGTACCTGGCCGGTGAGCTGCTCGGCCTGGGCCAGGTAGCCGATCCGCAGCTCCCGCGGCTCTGGTCGACCGGCCCGAGTTCAGGTCGGTGGCTCCGGCCAGGGCCGCGAGTAGCGTCGTCTTGCCCGAGCCGTTGCGGCCGACCACGCCGATCCGGTCACCGGCGGCGACCCCGAGCGAGACCTGGTCGAGCAGCACCCTGGTGCCGTAAGCCTTGACCGCCGCCTCGAGGTTAACCAGATTCACGCCGGCTCCGGGTATCCACCAGGCTCGCCCCCGGGACCGGGCCGACGACCTGGACCACCGCCCGGCACACGCCGGCACCGGTGATGAGCACGGCCAGCTCACTGGCCGTGTCGGCGTCGCCGGCCAGGAACGCACAGGTCGGGCCGGAGCCGGACACGATCGCGCCGAGCGCGCCGTGTTCCTTGCCGGCCGCCAGCGCCCGGCGCAGCAGCGGCTGCAGCGAGAGCGCGGCCGGCTGCAAGTCGTTCGACAGCAGCGGACCCACCATGGCCGGGTCACCGGAGCGCAGCGCCGCCATCAGCTCGGTGTCCAGGTCGGCATCCTTGCACGGGACCGGCGCGCGCCGGACCTGGCGGCCCGCAGCCGGTCGCAGGCCGCGTAGACCTCGGGAGTGGACAGCCCGCTGGCTCCGAACGCGAGGACCCAGTGGTAGTTGCCGGTCACCAGCGCCCGGGTGAGCTGCTCGCCCCGGCCCACGCCGACGGCGGTCTCGCCGTGCAGGGAGAAGGGCACGTCGCTGCCCAGGCCCGCCCCGATCTCGCTGAGGTCGGCGGTCGTGCAGCCGGTCTGCCACAGCTCGTTGCAGGCCACGAGGGCCGCCGCCGCGTCGGCGCTGCCGCCGGCCAGCCCGGCGGCCACCGGGATGCGCTTGCGGATCTCGATCCGCACGGCACCGCCGCCGCTCGACCGCCGGCCGGTCGCCTTGGCCAGGGCGGCCGCGGCGCGGACGGCGAGGTTCGACGCCCGGCCGGCACTCCCTGGCGCCCTCACCGCGCACCACCACGCTCGTGCGCTCGGCCCGGCTGACCGTCACCTCGTCGTAGAGCGAGACCGCGTGGAACACGCTGACGAGGTCGTGGTATCCGTCGGCGCGCAGCGGGCCGACCGATAGCTGCAGGTTGATCTTGGCTGGCACCCGCGCGGTGACAGCTCCGGCCTTCCGGTTGATCGGGGTCACGTGCGCCACGATTCGATGATGCTACGCGCGGCGGCGCTTGCCTGCGCAATCCGGATGTATTGCGGCACACCGATCGCTTCCCCCCGTAGCGCCGGGTCGACACCGGCGGCGCGGAGCACCCGCTCCGCGTCCCGCGCCGAGCCCGCCCAGGCGCGAGCGCCGCCCGAAGCGTCTTGCGTCGCTGCGCGAACGCGGCGTCCACGACCTCGAACACGGCCTGCCTGGCGACCTCCGACTCGCCCGTGCCGCCAGGTCCAGCCCCGGCCGGCCATCGGGCGAAGCTGACCAGCGCCGAGTCGACGTTCGGCACCGGCCAGAACACCGTTCTCGACACGGTTCCGACCCGGCGAGCCGCTCCGTACCAGGCCAGCTTGACCGACGGCACCCCGTAGGTGCGGTTCCCCGGCGGCGCGCACAACCGGTCGGCCACCTCCGCCTGCACCATGATCAGCGCCCGGCTGATCGACGGCAGCCGGTCGAGCAGGTTCAGCAGGATCGGCACGGCGACGTTGTAGGGCAGATTGGCCACGAGGGCGGTCGGCTGCTCGCCGGGCACCTCGGTGATGGTCATGGCGTCGGCGCCGATGACGGTCAGCCGGGCTGCGGCGGCGGCGGCCCTGGCCGCGACGGTCTCGGGCAGCCGGCCAGCCAGGACCGGGTCTACCTCGACCGCGACCACGCGGCCCGCCGCCGCGACCAGCCCGAGCGTCAGCGAACCCAGGCCAGGTCCTACCTCGAGCACGACGTCGTCAGGGCCGACCCCGGCCAGCGCGACGATCTTCCTGATCGTCCCCGCGTCGATGACGAAGTTCTGCCCCAGGTGCTTGCCGGCCGCACGCCAAGCTCGTCAGCCAGCCGGCGGATCTCGGCTGGCCCGAGCAGGCTGACCCGCGACTGCGCCACCACGCCCCCGCTAAGCCTGCGCACCAGGCTTGTCATCCCACGGACCGAAGACCCGCTCGCCGGTCGCCATGACGGCGGCACACAAGTCGGCGACGGCCATGCCCTTCACCTGCGCAACAGCCCGCAGCGTGTGCGCGACCTGGGCCGGGGCGTTCTGCCTGCCTCGGTTAGGGACCGGGGTCAGGTACGGCGCGTCGGTCTCGATCAGGATCAGGCCGGGTGGTGCGATCGCGGCCGCCTCGCGGAGGCTGACCGCGCTGGGGAAGGTGACGTTCCCCGCGAAGCTCATGACGTAGCCTGCCTCGGCGCAGCGCTTTGCGAGTTCCCCGTCGCCAGAGAAGCAATGGAAGATCACCAGAGGTGGCGCGCTTACTTCCTCAGAATCGACAGCACGTCGTCGTGCGCGTCCCGGTCGTGAATCATCAGAGCCTTGCCGGTCGCCTTGGCGATCTCGATGTGCGCGCGGAACCATTCCCGCTGCAATCCGGGCGCCGCATGGTCACGGTAGTAATCCAGGCCGGTCTCGCCGACCGCCCGGACGCGCGGCTGGGCGGCCAGTTCCGCGATCTCCGTGAGGACGGCTCGCGCCCGCCCGGCCGGGCTTCCGCCCGCGCGACCTCGTTCGGGTGAATCGCCACGGCAGCGTAGACCCCGGTGCGAAGCCGCGCAGGCGGCACCCAGCGCGAGGACTCCACGTCGCAGCCGACCGTCACCACCCGGGCGATCCCGGCCGCCCGGGCCTGGCCGAGGATCACCTCCACCGGCTCGCTCAGCATGTCAAGGTGGGTATGGGCGTCAACGCCGGTGCGGGCAGCGGTGGCGGCGGCGCGGCGAGCGGCGCCCTCTGGCTCACGCGCCGGGCTCGGTGCCTGTGCCCGGCGAGCCTGGTCAGCTCCTCGTCGGCCGGCTCGGGTCGATCTTGGCGAACAGCGGTGTCGGCGTCCCCAGCGGCGTGCCCGGCTTGATCGGCTGGACCGCCAGGCCGCCTGCCCGGTGTAGGTGCCGGTGATGACCGGATAGGGCTGCCGCCTTCCTCGGTCACCTCGTCGATGCGCGGCAGGTCAGCCCAGGTACCCTCGCCGCCCAGCATCGCGAACACCTTCTGCGACGACCCGGGCAGGAACGGCGTCAGCAGCGTCTTGCCGTCATCGACCAGTTGCAGCGCCACATGCAGGATCGTCTTCATCCGCTCAGGGTCGGACTCGCGGAGCTTCCACGGCGCCTGGTCGGACAGGTACTCGTTGGCCTCGGCCAGCGTCCGCATGGTCTCGGTGGCCGCGTTCTTGAACCGGGACCGGGACAGCGATTCGCCCACGCCTGCGAACGCCTTCCGCGAGTTCTCGAGAGTCGCGTGGTCGGCGTCGGTGAGCTGGCCAGCCTCCGGGATCGAGCCGATGTTGCGGGCGGCGAACGAGACGCTGCGGTTGACCAGGTTGCCCCAGTTGGCCACCAGCTCGTCGTTGTTACGCCTGATGAACTCGCTCCAGGTGAAGTCCGTGTCCTGAGTCTCGGGCCGGCCACCGCGACGTAGTAGCGCAGCGCGTCCACGTCGTAGCGGGACAGGAAGTCCCGCACGTAGATCACGATCGACCTGGACGAGGAGAACTTGCGGCCCTCCATCGTGAGGAACTCACTCGAAACGATCTCCGACGGCAGGCCGAGCCGCCCAGCGCCCCCGGTCGCCCGCCCCTGGCGCCCTTTCCGGCGTAGCCGAGCAGCATGGCCGGCCAGATCTCGGAGTGGAAGACGATGTTGTCCTTGCCCATGAAGTAGTAGGCCAGGGCGTCGGGCGACTGCCACCACGCCCGCCAGGCGTCCGGGTCGCCGACCGCCTCGCCCACTCGATGGACGCCGACAGGTATCCGATCACCGCGTCGAACCAGACGTAGATCCGCTTGTCGGGCCGGTCGGCCCAGCCGTCCAGCGGGATCGGCACGCCCCAGTCCAGGTCGCGCGTGATGGCCCGAGGCTGGAGGTCGCCAGCAGGTTCAGCGAGAACTTGAGCACGTTCGGTCGCCACTGGCCGCTCTTGGACTGTAGCCACGTGCCCAGAACGGCTGCGAACGCGGGCAGATCGAGAAAGAACTGCTCAGTCTCGGTGAACACGGGTGTCTCACCGTTGATCTTCGACTTTGGGTTGATGAGGTCGACGGGATCAAGCTGGTTCTGGCAGTTGTCGCACTGGTCGCCGCGAGCCGAGTAGTTGTAGCCCGCAGATCGGCAGGTGCCCTCGACGTACCGGTCAGGCAGGGTGCGGCCGGTGGACGGGCAGATTGCGCCCAAAATGGTCTTGGAGATGATGTAGCCGTTGGCGTACAGGC
>CAVTUG010000007.1:0-842985 GCA_963737865.1 uncultured Actinomycetota bacterium
TTCAGCAGACCAGCGAGATCTGGTCCGGACGCTTCGCCAACTCAAGCGGCAGTATCCCGCCGGGCTGCCCGGCCATTGACCCGATCTCATTCGGGGTTAATTTCCCGCCCCACGGGGCCGTCTCACGGAGCGTTACCTACTCTGTGCCACTGGCGTGCACCGCAACGCAACTGATTGTCACTGCGAATATCGACAGTGTCACCGGTACCGTACTGGCTCATGGGACCGCAGTACTAGAAATCAACAGTGCCACCGGGTAGCTCTAGCGCGGGTCGTCCTTCCAAGAGCTAGCGGGCTTGGAACAGCCGTCCCAGTCCTCGGTCACAGCCTCCCAGTCGTCGCGCCCGAGGAAGTGACACTACGGGCGGTTAGTGCAGGCGAATCGCAGTGTCGCCTCGCTCGGCCGCAGCCGCCGCGCCGCGATCACGTCGCCGATCCGCGCTGGATCCGGGACACACCGGTGAAGAGGGCTGCCAGCTCAACAGGTCATGTCCGGTGAGATGGACGTTCTGGAAGTCAAGGAACACTGCGACGCGCTCAGGCCTAGTACGGCAGCATCAGTTAGTGATCTCTTGCTTCTCGTCGCCGGTAGTGGCATTGGCGGGCGGTGGCCTGGTGGCGGCGGCGCCAGCGTGACCAGTGCAGGTGGTGCTCTGGCGGGTGGGCGGGGCGGCAGAAGATGGCGTGCATGCGGCGGATCTCGTTGATGCTGAGGCAGGTCAGGACCGTGCCGTCGCTTCCGGTGGTCAGCCGGTTACTGCAGTGCGGGTTGGGGCCGGTTCGTTGTCCGCAGGCCAGGATCCCCCTCTCTGGCCCGGTCGCTGTCGCCGGGCCCTTCGCCGGGCGGCGGGCCCGGCGGTCCGGCCGTGGCGGTGACGGCGAGCCAGGCGCAGGCGGCCAGGGCGAGGGTGACGTGGCGGTACCAGGCGACGTGCTTTCTGACCTGGTAGTGGTCCAGCGCGGTCTCGTTCTTGGCGGCCTGGAACGTTTCCTCCACCGCCCACCTGGCCCCGGCGACCCGGACCAGCTCGGCCAGGGTCACGTTCTTCGGGGACCAGCACAGGTAGAAGGCCAGCTCGCCGGAGCTGAGCGAGCGGCGGATCAGCAGGTTCCGGCCGTTCCCGGCCGGGGACAGCGCCCAGTCATACAGCCGCTCGCCCTTGGAACCCGGCCCGCACGACATCGTCTGCCAGCCCCGGCTCGGGTACCTTCGCGGCCAGCGCATCGGCGCGGATCGTTCTCCCGGCCCCGGCCGGGACAAGGGTGTCGCAGGCCACCGCCATCACGTAGGCGATCTCGGTCTCTTCCAGCCATTGCCGCAGCTTGCCGTTATCTCCGTACGCCTCGTCAGCGGTGAACCAGGCGAACGGCAGGCCCAGCTCCCGGACCCGCCCGATCATCGTCTTCGCGAGCTCGGGCTTGGTCGCGAAGCTCACCTGCTCCCCGATCCCGGCTTCCTCGCACCGGTCCCGGTCACCGGTCCAGGACTTCGGGACATACAGCTCGCGGTCGACCAGCACCCGCGCGCCCCTGGCCGGGACGGCGTAGGCCAGGAATACCCCGACCTGGCAGTTCGTGATCTTCCCCGCCGTCCCGGTGTACTGCCGCTGCACCCCGGCACTCAATCTGCCCGACTTCAGGAAACCGGTCTCATCGGCGATCAGGATCCCGCCGGGATCACCCAGCTCCGCCGCCACGTACCGGACCAGCCGGTCCCGCACGCCGTCCTGATCCCAGACCGCCTGGTTCAGCAGCCGCTGCATCCCCAGCGGCGACTTATCCCCGGCGAACTCCGCGATCGTCCACCCGTTCTTCCGCTCCAGGCCCGACACCAGCCCCAGCAGATACGCCTCCGCCCGCAGCCGCGGCTCCCGGCGGTAAAACTCCGGCGCCACCACCCGCGCGAACATGTCATCAAACCGATCCAGCCACCCGGCCGGGTCAATATCGCCTACGCTGGGCACAACGGCCGCAACGCGACTCATCAGGACTGTCACAAGCCAGATGATCACGAAGCGGCCGTTCCCATGTCACCACGCCACGCCGTGACTACCTAACGAACTGATGCTGCCGTACTAGTACTACAGTAGTATTTCGTTATTAGTTGGTTCTGGTAGTATTTGTGCGTGCTGGACGATGAGGACCTGACGCTGTGGGTCGCCGGGCTAGATGACCTGTTCGCGCTGGTCGCGGGCCGGTTTCCGCGGGTTGAGCCGCGGCTGCAGGCGCGGGCGTACGTGCGCGGGCTGCTTGCGCCGCTGGCGGCGAAGAACAGCTGGACGCTGGCCGAGGCGGCCGGAAACAAGACGCCGGACAAGATGCAGCGGCTGCTGAACCGGGCGTCGTGGGACGACGGCGGGGTCCGCGACGACGTGCGCGGCTACGTGGCACGGCACCTGGGCGACGCCAGCGGGGTGCTGGTCGTGGACGAGACCGGGTTCATTAAGAAAGGCACCAGGTCAGCGGGGGTGCAGCGGCAGTACTCGGGGACCGCCGGGCGGGTCGAGAACTGCCAGCTGGGCGTGTTCCTCGCCTACGCCGCGCCGAAGGGGCGCGCGCTCATTGACCGGGAGCTTTACCTGCCCAGATCCTGGACCGAGGACCGGGACCGCTGCGGCGAGGCCGGCGTCCCCGATGACATGCAGTTCGCCTCCAAGACCGAACTCGCCCGCCTGATGCTGGGCCGGGCGCTGGACGCCGGGGTGCCCGCGTCCTGGGTAACCGCCGACGAGGCCTACGGCAAGGAAGGCAGCTTCCGGAGCTGGCTGGAGCAGCGCCGCATCGGCTACGTCGCCGCCGTCCCGAAGAGCCAGGCCGTGGCCGGCGACGCCGGGAAGTCCCGCGCCGACGTGCTGACCGCGCACGCCCCGGACCAGGCATGGAAGCGCCGCAGCTGCGGAAACGGCTCCAAAGGCCCCCGGGTCTACGACTGGGCAGCCGCGACCTTGCCCGAAGACGGCACTGAGCCGGCTGGCTGGTCCCGGTACCTGCTGGTCCGCCGCTCCCTCACGCCGAACTCCAAGGGCGAGCTGGAGCTGGCCTACTACCTGTGCGCCCCGGCCGGGACCGAAGACGAGGAGCTGATCCGGGTCGCCGGAACCCGCTGGGCCGTTGAGGAGTGCTTCCAGACGGCGAAGAACGAGGCCGGCCTTGACCACTACCAGGTCCGCCGCTACGACGCCTGGTACCGGCACGCCACCCTCGCCGTCCTAGCCCACGCCTACCTCGCGGTCACGGCGGCGAACGCCCCAAAAGCCCTGGCAGCGGCCTCATCCCGCTCACGCTCGGCGAGGTCCGCCGTCTCCTGGCACACCTGACCCCCTGCATCCCAAGCCGCGCCGCCACATGGGCCTGGTCCACCTGGCGAAGGCACCATCAGCACCAGGCCAGGACAAGTCACTACCGGCGAAGACAGGCTTCCTATAACGAAATACTACTGTAGTACTAGGGCATCATTACACAAAAAGCCCCGCCAATCCCGGAGGAAGGCGGGGAGCTAGGCGACAACAGTATCTGCAGAAGTGCGATGCGGTCAACAAAAAGCAGAACATCTTGCTGGCAATCACAATCAGCTGAGAACCGAGTCCATCTCGACACGCAGCACGAACAACAACAGGACGAACCGAACTAGAGCTAAAGCAGTCAGTTAGGAGCACAGGCGAGCGAGGCGTCGAGATCAAGGGGCCTGCCCTGCGGGCCTCGGCCTGGTCGAATAGCTGCAACGCCCGGTTCCCGAGTTCCCCGAGTGCGGCGTAGTTGAACATGATCCACAGGTCGTCGGGATGCCCGCCGTGTAGGACGAGACCGCCCGTCACGTCGATGAGCGCGTTGAGCGATGCCTGGGCGGGCTGGGACAGACCCGTGTCGGACGGTCCGGCGATCAGGACGGCGGATGTCGCATCCTCGGCACGCGTCAGGGTCAAGCGCAGGCCATGAGCTGTGGCGTGGACGAGATGGCTTCCGGTAACTCAAAGGTAGCGCAGGACATCCAGGTTGGCCTTGGATTCCAGGCGCTCGAAGGTCGGCGGCCTGACCAGGCTGACCGCCCATCCGTACGGTTCGGCATAGGCGCGGCCGTAACGGGAGGTGAGGCGATCGCGCTCCCGCTTGAGCGCTTGCATGGTCTCCTGGCTGAAGGGCTGCCATCCGAGGTGAGGGCTGGAACGCTGCGGATCTCCCGTTGCCGGTCTGGGTGCTGAGTGGCTGCTCGATCGCCTGGGCCGGTGCGTCGGCGTAACGAGCCTGATGAGCCGGGCGAGTTGCGTTCTGCGTGTAAGGGGTTTTCTGTAATCGAACCTCGCCTCACTGGTAGATGCGTAAGCCGGTGAGCCTGCGGACGCCCTGGGCAATGAGACCCGGCGCCTGGTGCGGTAGCTGGCCACGGCGATCTTCGCCCCGGACGCTGAACACCACCGGTCATAGGCGGCGATGATCTCGGGCGCGACGAGTCCGGCGAACAGTTCCCGGATGTGGCCGTTCGTGCTCGCGGCCACCACTGGTGGAGCTTTCCGTCAGTGGTGTCGGGGGCTGCGCTGTGGTTGAGGTTTCCTGGATGACGAGTGCGTAAGGGCACGTCGTCGGCCTGATTACGGGAGCCGCGCTCCCAGGTGTGGCGGCGGCGGTGCGGGTCGCAGACGGGGCGGATTCCTGGAACCTGCCCCGCTGGTGCAGCGCAATCCCGGTCACCCTGAGCATGGCCGGCAATACTGATACGCCAGCAGAGCGCCGCATCTGCCACGGTGACGCAAGCCACCCGAAGGAGCAGCATGACCACTCGCGTCCGCGCCCTGCTGATCACACCGGACGGTGACCTGCTGACAATCCGCCGGCTCCGCCCCGGCCAGGAACCGTACTGGGTCCTGCCCGGCGGCGGCATCGAGCATGGCGAAAGCCACGAGGCGGCGCTTGCCAGGGAACTGCGCGAGGAGATCGCCGCGACCGCCGACGTTCACGGCCTGGTGTGCACGCTCGACCACGGCGGCGACATCCAGCACTTCTACCTCGCCCGCGCCAGCTCCTGGTCCGCTGACGCCGCCGACCGCAGCGGACCGGAGTTCAACGATCCAGCTCGCGGCCAATACCAGCTCCAGCCCGTCCCGCTCACCACTGAGGCACTACAACAGATAGACCTCAAACCGGATGCTCTCGCACAGTTCCTGCTCGGGCAGCTGCGCGAAGGCACCAACCTGTTCACCCTTCCCGATCTCCGCGCCAGCCATAGCTCTCCGGGTAACCACTCGGCGTCCCAGGCTTCGATACTGGCGGCTAGCCTGGGGCAATTCTCGGTGTGACCGAGTTCGTCTTCGGCGGGACCGGTGATGAGTCCCGTGGCCTTTGATTGCCTTGCCGCAGGAGGCGCAGGTCCAGATGACGGATCGGCCGTAGCGGGGGCTGGTTTCGGCATCGGGGTATGCCGTGGCGTAGGTGAAGGCGACCTGGGCGATGGCGTCGGCTGTTTGCGGAGCGTCGGGTCCGGTGGCTAGGCCGAGCGCGGAGCCTATGTCGCGCCAGTTGTATTCGGCTTCTCGGGCGACGCGGGTGTAGTCGATGCGTTGCAAGGCGAGGCTCGTGCGCAATCCGTGCACAACCCCGGCCGAGAAGGTATCTGCGGTCAATAGGCGTCAAGTAGCAGGAAGTCGGGAATCCTTAGCTGATAGATGCCGCCGCTCCTGTCACCCGCAAGCGGGTCCAGGCTGAGCACGTACTTGGGGTAGTTGTCGGCGATGGCTTCCAGGGGCGAGTATTCGCGCCGCCTCGTCTCGGCCGAGGCAGCGATCGTAGTGGCGACCTGGACGTAGATCGTCTCCTCCTGGCGCTGAGCGACGAAGTCGACCTCGGTCGTCCCGACCTCTTCCGACGGTGACCTCGTAACCACGGCGGCGCAGTTCGAGCCAGACGATGTTCTCAAGAACCCCGGGGAGCCGGCGATCGGAGTAGCCGAACAGGGCGTGGACGATGCCGTGGTCGCCAACGTAGTGCTTCTCGTCGGTAGTGAGCAGCGCGCGACCGCGGATGTCGTAGCGCGGCACCCTGCTGATGACGAATGCCTCGGCGAGCGCTGCCAGATAGTTGAGCACCGTCTCGTGCCGGATGGTACGACGTTGGGACTTCATGAAGTCAGCCACGCGCCGGGCGGAGAACGGGTTGCCGACATTGTCGATCGCGAATGCGGCGACCCGCTCAAACATGTCGGCGTCGCGGATCGCGTGACGAGTAAGGACGTCGCGGACCAAGGTTGAGCGGTAGATGTCGGTCACCATCGACCGCGCGTCGGCCTCCTCAAGCGACACGACATGGACGCCAGGGAAGCCGCCATAGCGCAGGAATCGCGTGAACTCCTCGCCGGTGCGACTGGTGTCCCGCTTAGCGTATGCGGCACCGAACGCCAGGTACTCACCAAAGGAAAGAGGCCACACCTCGATGGAGACGTACCTGCCAGCAATGTAGGTCGCCAACTCGCCCGATAGCAAGCGGGAGTTGGAGCCGGTAATGTATAGGTCGGTACGGTCCTCGGCCAAGAGCGAATTGGCCAGGCGTTCCCATTCAGAGACCTCCTGGATTTCGTCGAGCAGGACGTAGACACGCCCGTCGGAAGGGAGCACCCTCGCCAGGTGAGCGCGGAGCGCCTGCGCCGACGCGATCGACGCCCACTCAAGCGAGTCGAAGTTGAGGTGGACGATCCGCTCGCCAGGGATCCCTCGATCGCGCAAACGCTGGGCGACGAGTTCAAGCAGGCGGGATTTGCCCGACGCCGCAAGCCGGTGAGGACCTTGACGACCGGGGCGTCTATGAAGGGTTCGATCCGGTCTAGATACAGCGGACGGTCGACCAGGGCCACACTCACACTCCACCCTCATGCTGGCGATTACAAACGCCACCTTAGTCGAAGACCTAGACGTTGGCGATTACAACCGCCACCAGCTCGTCAACTTCGCGGCCGCGGACCGACCCACTACCAAGAGCCTCAACGCTGCGCTGCCTCTGGGCCTACGGCCCAGAGGCAGCGCCTAAGCCGAATCGAGCGGGACGGCAAGAGCTAGAACGAGCTGCAGTTTCCGATGCGAGCCCCCGCTTACCCGTGCCGCGCGGATCCTCACATCCCGGGAGCCTAAGCAGGCCGCCTCGTGCACAAAGCCCGTGCACAACAAACAGAAAAGACCCGATTCCTTGTTCGGAATCGGGTCTTGACCTTGGTAGCGGGGGCAGGATTTGAACCTGCGACCTCTGGGTTATGAGCCCAGCGAGCTACCGAGCTGCTCCACCCCGCGTCGGTGACTCCACTTTATCTGCTCCCGTACGCCTCAGGCAAATCGAAGCCGAACCAGGCCCCCGACCAGCCACGGACCAGCCACGGAACCAGGCACGGACCACAAAAGTCAGGTGCCCTGGGCAGGCGAGCTGCCGCTCGCCATCCAGATCGTGTACCTGGCGGGCAGCGGGGCTCCGGCCGCCTGGGTCAGCTCGTGTGACTCCTGCGTGGTGGCCAGTTTCAGCACCAGCGTCGGCGCGCCTCCGAATCCGCCCACCTCGGCGGGTGTCGCGCCGAGTACGACGGGATGCCGTCCAGCCTTGTCGATCGCGGCCAGCACGACCTGCACCGCCGACGCCGAGGTTCCCCGCGCCATCCAGGCGACCGGCACGCCGCACATCCCCCTGATGACCTGGGTAAACCCGGCCGCCAGGCGCTGGTCGAGTATCACGACGGACGAAGACTGGCCGATCGCCGAGCACAGGCCGCGGACAGCCGCCGTCTCGCCTGCCCCGACCTTGTGCTGGGCGATGCCGCCGGCGCTCGGCCGCAGCCCGCCGCCGACGCCGGAGTGGGTCAGGCCGAACCCGAACGAGGTCGTCACCGCCGGCAGCGCCATCGCCCCCACGCAGAACGCGCTGACGAACACGGCTGTCACCGTCCCCGCGCCCCGGTCCCTGGCCCGCCCCGAGAGCCACGCGGCCGCGAACGTCGCGAACAGGATCAGGCCCGGGATCACGAGCGGGACCAGCCTCCGGCTCGCCCACGGCTGGTCAGGCACGGTGAACGGCTGCCACAGCACAGCCGCCATCCCGCCGAGCACGATCGTCGCCGGCAGCGCCCAGTTCAGCCTCGCACCCGAGGAGTCCTCCCACCTCAGCAGCGCCTGCAGGGTGCGCCGCAGCAGCATCGCCGCACCGAACGCGCCAAGCAGCACGGTGGCGATGCCCGCGTACCAGATCACCCAGTACAGGGTGTCCTCCGAGTAGAGCCTGGTCGGGTCCACGTGCAGCCCCGCCGCCCGCTGCAGCGCGGCGATGAAGTTCGCCTCGACGTGACCTAGCACCCCGTGCACCGTCTGCACATAAGGCCGGGCGGCCAGCCCGCCCAGCGCGACGATCACGGCGAATGCCGCCAGCCCCGGGATCCACCGCAGCGGCGGCTTGGCGAGGATCTTGCGCGTGATCCGGCACACCTTCGCGTGCCGCAGGGCCACCGCGACCAGGGCGGTCACCAGCGCGGCGGCACCCGCGTCGAGGCCGATGATCTTCAGCGTCGGCGCCAGCGAGTCGGCAAACGGACGGGCGAGCAGGTAAGCGGCGGCGATGCCGTAGCAAAGACCAAGACCAACCCCGATGCTGAACGCAACCCCCACCGCTCGCCTGGCTGCCAGAAGTACTCCGGCCACGGCGATGACCGGGAGCAGATACACCAGTGAGCCGAGGCTCAGCAAGCTCGTCAGGCCAATGCCGATGCCGCCTACAACGGCAAGCATCCGCTCGGCCGTGATCCCTGCCCCGAGGTCGTCCAGCAGGTCCTGCCACGACACCCCGCGCGCCCACGTGACCAGCCGGCGCGACCGAGCCGCAGCCCAGCCGGCGCCCCGCTTCGCGAGACCTGGGCGCCTGGCGCTCACCGCGCTGAGCGGCGCCGTGATGTCGTTCGCCTCGGCGGCGTCCGCATCCGCGCTCGCCCGGCGGCCGTTCTTGCTCGGGTTGCCGTCCGCCGGCAGCACCGCCGTCTCCGGCGCGTCGGCTCCGCTTGCGGCCGCGGTGCCGGGAATCACCGCCGAGGCCAGCCGCAGCGTCTGCGCGACCGAGTCCTCGTTGACCCGCTGCGGCTCGACCTTGCGAGCCCGGGTCGCTGGCACAGCTTCCGGCTTGGTCGTCAGCGCGTCGATCAGCATGCACAGCCCGCCGAACAGCAGCACCTGGACGGCGGGCTCACTGAACGCGTCCCTGCTGGTGTAAAGCTGGGGAGCGGTGATGGCGAGCACGAGCGCGCCGGCGGCGTCCACTGCCGGCCAGCCAGCCGGCCGACGAGCCCGCCGAACGAGAGGACCGCGAGCCCGCCGATCACCGGCACGATCACGGCGCCGCCGCCGATGCCGGTGGTCCAGAAGCCGCCGGCGAGCAGCATCGGGAGCCCGGCCGCCACGGCCGGTACCACCGAATGCCCGAGCTGGAAGAAGCCGGCGCTGGATAGATGCAGCCCGGCGTGCGCGCCGCCGAACGCGGACAGCGAGGCCGGGATCGGCAGCGATCCGTGCTGCGCGATCCAGTAGCCGGTCTGGTACGAGGCACCAGGCGTGCGGGTGGCGATCACCGACGGCGAGTTCCGCAGCAGCTGCCAGAACGTGAATCCCAAGGCGATGGCGAACGTTCCGATCAGCCCGAACCACGGCGCCCAGCCCCGGTCACGGCCCGGCCCGGGCAGCTCGGACGGCCAGTCGCTGGGCACCCGCTGTAGCACGTTCACCGCGATCGCCGTGGCCAGCGGCGCGGAGATCAGCAACTCGGGAACAGGCAGGAACACTCCGCCCAGCAACAGCGGCAGCCCGGTCAGCAGCCACGAGGCCACGATGATCGCCGGCAGCGCGGTGAGCCCGGCCGAATCCGCGCCCAGCGGCGTCACGAATCTTTCCCGACGGCTGCTGCTGGCGCTGATCGCGGCGAGCCTGGATACGTTTGCGCAGCCAGGCGGGCGGGCGAAACGAGCCGGGCAGTCGCGCCAGCCGGCTCGGCCTGGTCAGCCGGGCTACCCCGGTCAGCGAGGGCAGCTGCCATCTGGTCTTGACCGCCGTCGGGGTCGATTGCGAGCCGGGTTCGGGGTCCGGCGAGGTGGGCGGCGTCACGCGCTCCACTGTAAGTGGACAGACGCACGAGGCAAATGCCACCGAGTCATTGTCGATTCCGCGAATCGGCTCGAACACGGTGTGTAACCGCCCGTGGTTTGGTACGCACCGGCCATATTCGGCCGGCAGACCGCGTACCATAGGCGCGATATGCGCTCAAGTAGCCACGGAGGACCGATGACGCGCTCGCGCCTGGGCAACGCCAGGGGCCAGCGGGGCGGTCGCGGTGGTGGCCCGCACGGTGGTGGCCCGCACGGTGGTGGCCCGCACAGTGGTGGCCCGCACAGTGGTGGCCTGCACAGGGTCATCGGCAAGCTCACCGGCGCCGGCAAATACTCGCACGGGACGGTGCTCTCGGGCTGGACGGCCATCGGGGTGACCTGCGTCCTTGTCGCCGGCACGCTCTTCGGCTATGCCGCGTTCCGCGACGTGCTCGACGGCATCAAGCACATCAAGGTGGCGGACCTCGGCACGCGTCCGCCCAGGTATAACAACGCGCTGAACATCCTGCTCATCGGCAGCGACAGCCGGTCCGGCAAGAACGCCAAGATCGGCGGTCGCGACCAGGGCCAGCGTTCCGACACGGTCATGATCGTGCACATCTCGCCCGGCCGGAAGCACATCTATGTGCTCAGCTTCCCCCGCGATTCGGTCGTGCCGGTCTACCAGTGCGCACGCGAGGGCATCTTCACTGGGCAGAACGAGCAGAGCGGTGTCGAGCAACTGAACTCGACGTTCAGTTTCGGCGGGCCAGGCTGCCTGTGGAAGACGCTTGAGCACACGACCCATATCAGGATCGACGATTTCGTCGAGATGAATTTTACCGGGTTCATCAGCGTGATCAACGCGCTGGGCGGCGTCGAGGTCTGCGTTCCCACGCGGATTAGGAAGACGAGTTACGACCACCTGAAACTGCTGCCAGGCAAGCATTTCCTCAAAGGCTACAAGGCCCTGGAGTTCTGGCGATTGCGCGAGGGATTCGGGCTAAGCTCGGACTTGCAGCGCATCGAGCGCGACCAGCTGCTGATGGTAGGCATTGTCCAGCGGGTACTCAAGACCGGTGTCCTGCACAGCGTCAGGAAGACGTTCGGAATCATCCAGGCGATCGTCAAGGCACACGCGCTCACCACGGACACGGGGCTGACCCCGCAGAAAATCCTGTCTATCGGCACCAGCATGAGCGGCGTCTCGAGGAAGTCCGTTCAGTTCGTCGAAGTGCCGACGATTACCTACCCGGGCAACGACAACTGGGTCGAGTTCGACCCCACCCAGACCTCCGGGCTGTTCTCGGCCGTCGCACACGACGTCAAGCTGCCCAAGGTGCACAAGGACAAGAAGGGCACCAAGGCAACCGAGACTTCCAAGAACAAGAAGGGCAGCGCTGGCAACGGCAGTGCTGGCAAGACCGGCGCTGGCAACGGCGGTGGCGGCAAGGGCGGTGGCAAGCCGCGCGGTGGTCAGCCGGAGACGAGCAAGCCGAAGCTGCTGAGCCCGACCGACGTCAACGTGGAAGTGCTGAACGGCTCGGGAGTGCACGGCATCGCCGGCGTGACCGAGACCGCGCTCCAGGCTCGCGGTTTCAACGTGCTGGGCGCCACCGCCGCGCTCACCTCGACCGGGGCCACCGACTTCAGCTACATCGGATCGGTCGTCCAGTACGGCACGGCCGCCGACAAGGCCGCCGCCCTGACCGTCGCGGCTCAGGTCAAGAACGTCAAGCTGGAGCTGGACTCGGCAGTGCCTGCGGGCACGATCAACCTGATCCTCGGCAAGGAGTTCACGAAGCTCGCGCCGATCCGCAGCCAGCCACCCGGCAACCTGGCCAAGCAGTACAGCGGCTACACCGGCGGCGTCAACGTCTGCAAGGGCTACGGCAACGCCTTCGAAAGCTAGCCGCCCTAGGTGGCTTCGGCGGAACTGTTTCGGCGGCGGGGTGTTTGCTGCGAGTAGCTGGTCGCGTGCGCGAGGTTTCCGGGCGGGTGCGGGAGAGATTTCGCATGCAGGAGACCTGCCGTCGTATAGCGCGGTCAGGTCTCCCCGATGCGGAACGGCTCCTGCAGGAACCCGGAAACCCTCCGGCCAGGGCACGAGAACCCTCCAGCACGCGGAAAACCTCCCTCACGAACCCGGCAGCCCTCCCGGCCAGGGCTGAGCGGCGCCCAGCAGGAAAGTAGTCAGGGACGCAGGGCGCAGGGCCGCAGGGCGCAGGGCCGCAGGGCGCAGGGCCGCAGGGCGCCCGCGATCTCGCCCGGCCTGTCCTGCGCACCAGTCGTTCACGCTTCGGCCATCGTTTCGCCAAGCTCACCTAGGGGTGGCAAAGCTTGCGGCGGATACCCCCCCACCTGACGGTTAGAGCTCGCCAGACGGGCTAAGAACCCTGCCGAATAGCTATGGGACGCGGCGGCTGGTTTCGACGTTTCATGGGGGCGGGACCTCGGGGGTGGTCCGGCTCCCACGCTGCGGGCTGGGTCGCGCTCGGGCTGTCGGTCCTCGTCGTCGCCGGGGTGCTGACCGGCTACGCCGCCTACCGCGAGGTGTTCGGCAAGATCCACCAGGTCCCGGTCACAGACCTGGGCAAGCGGCCGCCCAAGTTCAATAACTCGCTGAATATCCTGGTCATCGGCTCCGACACCCGGCAAGGCGCGAACGCTAAGTTCGGCCCGCACATCTCGGGCCAGCGGTCGGACACGATCATGATCCTGCACCTGTCGGCCGGGCTGAAGCACGCGGTCGTGCTCAGCATCCCGCGCGACTCGGTGGTGCCCGTGCTGTCCTGCCCCCGGGCACCGGGCGCGTCCGGCCAGCCGGCGCAGCCAGGGCAGGTCGAGCAGATCAACGCGACGTTCGCGATGGGCGGGCCCGGCTGCCTGTGGAAGACCATCGAGCACGCCACGCACCTGCGGCTCGACCACTTCATGGAACTCAACTTCACCGGGTTCGAGAACGTCATCAACGACCTCGGCGGCGTGCGCATCTGCCTGCCCTTCGCGATCAACGACCAGCGCTCGCACCTGCACCTGACCAGCGGCTCGCACCATGTCTGGGGCTCCACCGCACTCGCTTACTGGCGGGTCAGGTACATCGGGATGGGCTCGGACCTCGAGCGCATCGCCCGCGACCAGTACCTGATGGCCTCGGTGGCGCAGGAGATGAAGCACACCAACGTGCTCAGCGACCCGGCGAAGGTCTACCGGGTCGTGTCCGACGTCGCTGCCTCGCTGACGACCGACAGCGGAATGACGCAGTCCACGATGATCTCGCTAGCGCGCGGGCTGCGGACGATGAAGCTGGGGGACGTTCATTTCATCCAAGTGCCGACGGTTACCTACCAGCCGAATCCGGACTGGGTGCAGTGGGCACCGTCAGCGAACGACCTGTTCGGCGCGATCGCCCACGACCAGAGGCTGCCTGCTCGACAGCACCCGGCGCGGCATCATGCACGGGCGCACTCAGCGCAGAAGGCGACTCCGACCGCGACCCAGCGACCGGCCCCGAAGGCTCCGTCTCGCGGCCTCTCGCACCTGGGGCGGGACTACGGCGGCATCACGGGCGGCGCTCGCGTCTGCCACGACTCGAATGCCTTCGCCGGGCCGCTCGGCGGCCACTAGATGACCGGCGGTCGCCCCGCCCTTGTCAGCCTCCAGACGGTGCGCAGCGAGATCGGCTGACGCCGCCCCGGGTCGGCCCGCCAGCCTTCGGCGAACCCAGAGAACCACGCCCGCAGCGCGCCTGCCGACCGCTCCCGCAGCACGGTCAGGGCCATCCAGTCGGCGAGATAGACGACGGCCAGCGGCCAGGGCAGGTTCCGGCGAGCCAGCCAGACCCGGTTCCTGGCCTCGATCCGGTACCAGAAGGCGTGCCTGGCATTGCGTACCGGCGGATGGCACATCACCGCCTGGGCGTCGTACTCGATCCGGTAGCCGCGCTCGACCAGCCGCCACGACAGGTCGGTTTCCTCGTGCGCGTAGAAGAACGTCTCGGGCAGCCCGCCGGCCTCGTCGTAAGCCGAGCGCCTGATCGCGCAGGCGCCGCCGGCGAAGGTGGTCACCACCGAGCTGCGTTCCGGGTCACCGGCCCGCAACCTCGGCACGTACCAGCGTGCGCTCCCGCCGTCGACCGGGTCGGCCACGCGGAACGACAGCACAGCGAGCGCCGGATCCGACGCGAATCGCTGCGCGACGTGCTCGCCGAGCGCGCCCGGCTCCGGGTACCAGCCGTCGTCGTCCAGAAAGAGCACCACGTCGCCCGTGCAGGCCGCCGCGCCGGCGTTCCTGCCACCGGTCACGCCACGATTGGACTCCAGCGCCAGGCCCGTCGCACCGGGCGGCAGCAGCGGTGGCTCGACGCCGTTCCCGACGACGATCAGCTCGGCCCCGCCCGCCCGCAGCGGCTCGGTGCTGTCGACCGCCCGGGCGACCTCGTCCGGCCGGTTGCCCATGGTCAAGATCACGATCGACAGCTTCAACGCAATCGCCTCGACGCCATCACCGCTACTAGGTGAGCCACCACCATGAGGGCCGCCACGGCCAGGCAGGCCAGCAGCAGGACCCGGGTCGCGGTCAGGCCGCCCCGGATCGAGTCGACGATGGCCGCCAGCAAGACGAGCATCGACAGCTCGACCGCCTGGGTGATCCGATGCACCCGGAGCACGCTGGCGAGCTTCCTGGCCAGCGCGAGCCCGGAGCTGGACGGGGCCAGCGCGTCGTCGCCGTGCGTCGCCGGCAGGCCGCTCTTGGCCCGGGCGACGATGACGTTGTCGGTCTCGGCCTTGACGATCATGGCGAGCAGCGCGGCGGCGAATCCCGCCGTCACGTAGTCGCCCGACGCCGTGAGCTGTCCCTGGGCGCGAAAGGCCAGCCCGACCAGCAGCGCGCTTTCCCCGAGGTAATGTCCCACGAGGTCCAGGTAGACCCCGCCCGCCGAGGTCCGCCCCGTCCACCGGGCGAGTTCGCCGTCCGAGCAGTCGAAAAGCAGATACCCCTGGATCAGCACCGCCCCGAGCACCGCCGTCACCAGCCCGCCGAAGGCGATCACGACCCCGGCCGCGATGCCGCAGGCGATGTAGGCGAGCGTGACCGCGTTCGGAGACCAGCCCAGCCGGGCGAACACCCAGGTCGCGTAGGGCGAGAACTTGCGCATGTAGAGTCGGCCGAACCAGTGCTCGTCGTTGACCCGGTCGAGCACTGCCTGCGGCTGGCCCTTCGCCCGCAGCTCAGCCAGCGATGGCGCGGACATATTCCTCCACTTTGCCGGCGACCTGGGCCGGTGACATCGCCAGTCGCTCCAGGATCGTGTACCTGCCCGGGCGGGTCGCCGGAGCGTGCAGGATCGCCTTGGCGAACTGGTCGGCTGACAGCCCTACCTGCTCAGGAAGTGTAGGCAGCTGGTGCCGTTCCAGGCAGGACCTTATCGACGCGAACTGCCCGGCGTCCTCGCGCAGCAGGCCGCAGAACAGCGCGCCGAGGCCCGCGAGCTCGCCGTGGCTGGCCGTGCCAGGGAACAGGTCGTTGATCGCGTGCATGATCTCGTGGTCGCCGCCGCTGGCCGGCCGGCTGAGCCGGCCACCGCCATCGCCAGGCCGGACAGGATCAGCGCCTCGGCGAGCACGGTCAGGAACTCATCCGACCTGGCGTCGCCCGGCTGGTTGAGCACGGCG
The DNA here is from genome assembly GCA_963737865.1 of uncultured Actinomycetota bacterium. Taxonomy (GTDB): domain Bacteria; phylum Actinomycetota; class Actinomycetes; order Streptosporangiales; family Streptosporangiaceae; genus Chersky-822. Next base: position 15,760 of record CAVTUG010000007.1, read on the forward strand.
TGCGCGGCGGTCCGCGCCATCGCGGCGGCCAGCCCGTCGACCGGCTCGCCGGTGTCGGCGGCGGACAGCTCCCAGTCGGCGATCGCCGACAAGTTGCTGACGACGTCCCCGATCCCGGCGATCGACAGCGCGTCGGGGGCGGCCCTGACCCGGTCGAGGTCGATGACGACCGCCACCGGAGGCACGACCCCGAACGAGCTGCTGCCGGATTCGTGGGTGAGGGTGCTGATCGGAGAGGCGATCCCGTCGTGCGCCAGGCTCGTGGCGACCGACACCATCGGGATGCCGGCCATGTGGGCGGCGTACTTCGTGACGTCGACCGTCTTGCCGCCGCCGATCCCGGCCACGGCCTCGTAGCGGCGTGCCCGCAGCTCCTGGCCCAGGGCGACCGCCGAATCGTGGCTGCCGTCCGGTACGCCGAAGATCTCCGCGCCGTCCAGGTGCAACTCGGCCGCGATCGACTCGCCCTGGCCCGGCCCGACGGCCACGGCGACCCGGCCGTCGACCGCCAGCCGCCGGTCGGCGAGCAGCGCGCCGAGGCCGCTGATGGCACCCGACCTGACGTCGATGACGAGCGGCGCAGCAAGCACCCGCGCCAGCTGCGGCATGATCCTCCCTGGAGAACGACGGCTGTGTTGGCCGCGAGACTAGCAGCGGCCGGCGATATCCCTCGCCCGCTTCAGATCGGCGTGGTTGTCGACCTCGACCCAGTCCACGGCGCCGATCGGCGCGCCGAGCACCGCGCCGCCCCGGCGGGCGAATTCGGCGAAGCCGTCCTCGTAGTACAGGTCAGGGTCGCGACGCCAGGTCGACTCGAGGGAGTCGCCCAGGCCGATCGCCGCCGACGGCTCGATCAGCGTCACGCCCATGTACTCGCCGTGCGCCTGTGTCGGGTCGAGCAGCTTGGAGATCTGACGTAGCTGGCCGGCCGAGTCGAAGACGACCTTCATCTCCTCGTCGGCGAGTTGCTTCACGTCGTCGATCGCGATGACCAGCCGTCCGTAGGGCGGAGCGGTCCGGCTGGTCCTGGCCAGCACGCTCTTCTGGACGCTGCCGGGATGCACGGTGTCGCCGTTGACCAGCAGCACACCATGCCGGAAGTGCTCGCGCGCCAGCCAGAGCGAGTACGCGTTGTTCCACTCTTCGGCGCGCTCGTTGTGCACCAGCGTGATCTCGACCCCGGCGGCGCGTTCCATCGCGGGCACCCGGTCGGCGATCGCCTCGGCCGCGTAACCGACCACGATCACGACCTCGGAGATCCCGGTCGCGGCGAGGTTCCGCAGGGCGATGTCCAAGATCGTGGTCTGGCCCGCGACGGGCAGCAGGGTCTTGGGAATCGCGTCGGTATCCGGGCGCAGGCGCCTGCCAGCGCCCGCTGCCAGCACCATTCCGATCACTGGTGCTCCCCTGGTGGTAGGAGGTAACCGATCACGACCCGTCTGACGGTCAGCGCTCCAGCGCACACCGCCAGCCCAAGGTACCCGAATGGAGCTATTCCGAACATCCCGGCCACGCCGACGAGGCAGATCCGGCCGTCCCAGCCGAGATTGTCCTGCCTGGCCGTCTGGATCACGGACAACTCGGTGTACCCGACGGCGGTCACCGCGCAGGCCGCGAACAGGACCGGGCCAGACACTGCGTGCGCGGCCCCGAAGGCAACCAGGTAGGCGAATTGCCCCAGGCAGAGCAGGGCGGGCACCAGCCAGTCGAGCCGGCCGGTATGCGGATGACTCGATCCCGGCGCGGCCAGCAGGAGCACCAGAAGCGGCGCCAGGGCGATGAACCCGGGCAGATTCTGGAACCCGAGCGCCGAGAGCAGGGCGATGGCGACGAGACCAGCCAGCACGGGCGGCATCGGCATCAGGTTGCCCTGGATCGGGCGGCCAGCCCAGCGCGCCAGCGGCCCGTCGTCACGGCAGCCGACGACAGTATCCTGACCCGCGCGCTGGCCGCCGATGCGGGCAGTGCTGCAGGCCAGCGATGTTGCCCCGAGGGCGAGCACGGCGAAGAGGGCGACTCTCGGCCCGGCCGCCAGGAGGCCGGCCACGGCGACGAGCATCCGCACGGAGGGTGCCGTCAGCACCGCCTTGACCCGGGCCGCCCACGTGCCGCCGTCGCCGCCCGCGATGGCGACCTGCCAGCCGGCGCTGCCGACCTGGGCTGTCGCCACCGTGATCACCGTGGCGATAGCGAGCGGCCAGGTGCCGGGCCAGCCGCTGGCCACGGCTCCGGCCGCGATCCCCCCATACACGGCGCATTCGGCCGCCACGCCGCAGCTCGCGGCGAGCCAGTCGAAGTCGCGGTGACCAGCCTGCCAGCGGGTGGCGGACGCCGACTTGGTCGCCGTCGTGGCGTCCGCTGCGGCCGCGTTCCAGTCGAAGGCTGGCAGCACCAGCCAGTCCGAGCCGACGGTCGCGGCCCATCGCCTGGCCGGCCGACGTGCCGGAGGGCGATGGCCACCGGCCGGCTGCAGCGCCGGGACGGTGGCCAGCCGGGCGGCGCAGAGCCTGGCCACCAGCCAGGCGGCGAGGGCGACGAGGCCAAGCTGGGTGTCCTGCGCCGTGCCGCCGCTGAGCCAGGCCGCCGCGCAGAGCCCGATGAGCAAGCTGAGGCCGGTGACCGAATTCGGCGCGATCGCCCGCCGCGCCGCCCAGCGAAGAGCCGCCTGGTAAGCATCGCTGCCCGCCCTGACCAGCGGGGTCGCCGCCTCGTCGGGGAACCGGACCGACCGGGCCTGCCGCCCGAGCCAGCGCGCTCCCCCGACCCACCACTCCGCGCGCCAGCGAAGCTGGCCGCGCCTGCCGGGCCAGCCGACCTCGCTCTCCGTCGACGGCCGCTCCGTCGCCATCGAACCCCCGAACCAAGAGCAACCATTCAACTACTCAATGTATCCAGCGGAGCGCAGGATCATGTGCTCCGGCCAAACCTGGCGCGTTCTACTCAATGCGCCAGAGGCGAATCGCCCGGATCCCGGGTCACCATGGTCCTACTTACTGCTGTCAGGACGACAGTAAGTAGGACCATGGTGCTGTTGCTTTCGGGGGCGGAACGACAGTAGGTAGGGGCTTGCTGCTGTTGATAGCGCCCGCTGGGTAGGGTCCGATCATGCGAACGGTCGCCGTGGTGCTCGCGGGCGGCGCGGGGCTGCGGCTCGGCGGAGCCGTGCCGAAGCAGTTCCAGCTGCTCGCCGGCAAGACGCTTCTCGAGCACTCGGTCGCGGCGTTCGACCAGGCGCCGGGAGTCGACGACGTCGTCGTCGTGCTGCCAGCCGACTTCGTGCCCCAGGGCAGGGAAATCCTCGGCACCAGGTACGCCAAGCTCCGGGCCATCATCGCCGGAGGCACCGATCGCCCGGGCTCGACTCGATCCGCCATCGACCTGCTCAGTACCGCCCCGCACGTTGAGGTGAGCGGCATCGACTGCAATGTGCTCTTTCATGATGCGGCCCGGCCGCTGGTCAGCCAGCGCATCATCGCCGATTGCGTGGCGGCGCTCGCTGACCACGTGGCCCTGGGCGTGGTGGTGCCGACCGCCGACACGATCGTGCAACTGGCGGCGGGCGCCATGGTGTCGATCCCCCCGCGCGAGTCCCTCGGCCGATGCCAGACCCCGCAGGGATTCAGGCTCTCGGTGATCCGCCGGGCCCACGAGCTGGCCGAAGCCGACCCGGAGGGCTACGCGGCCACCGACGACTGCGGCATCGTCCTGCGCTACCTTCCCGACATCGAGGTCCGCGCGATCCCCGGCAGCGAGCACAACCTCAAGATCACCTATCCAGGTGACCTCAAGATCGCGGAGTCCTTCCTGCCCGACGCCCAATAGCCCGGGTGGCCAGCCCCAGCAGACTCACAACCATGGCGCTATTGCCCCAGCAGACTCACAACGACGGGGCGGGCTCGGCGGGACCGGGCGCCGGGGCGGGCGGCCGGTCGCTGGCAGGGGCTGGTAGGCGGCCACGAACCGCAGGAACTCCTCGGCCGACGTCACGACGCCGAGCGCGGCGGCCTGGGCGTCCCTCAGATAGCCCGCCGCAGTTGTCAGCCGGACTTGCTCGACCAGCGGGTCCCAGAAGCCGGCGACATTGACCACAGCGACCGGCTTGTCGTGCAGGCCGATGTTGCCCCACGTCCAGGCTTCGAACAGTTCCTCCAGGGTGCCTGCCCCGCCCGGCAGCGCGGCGAACGCGTCCGCCAGGTCCGCCATCCTGGCCTTGCGCTCGTGCATGGTCCCGACGACCTCAAGGCGGGTCAGCCCGTGGTGCGGCACCTCGTTGTCCATCATGTGGTCCGGGATCACGCCGATGACCTCGGCGCCGGCCTGCAGCGCCGCGTCGGCGACCGCGCCCATGATGCCGGTCCGGGCACCGCCGTAGACGACGCCGATTCCGGCCAGGGCAAGGTCGCGGCCGAACTGGGTCGCGGCTTCGACGTGCTCGGCCGGCCCGGTGACGAACCGGCGAAGACGGTGACTCTCACGCCGATCCGCCGAGTCGTCGCGGACTGGTCAGGTAGCCGATGCCCCAGCTCAGGTGCATGGTGACCAGGGCGAGCGGCAGAGCGGCCAGTTCACGTCCGCGCAGGGTCCTCGCGGCGAGGCCGGTCACCGCGGCGACGCCGAGCAGATAGAGCACCGGTGCGGAGAACGCGGCGAACAGCACCCAGGGCCACCCGCCTCCGGCCCCGGCGGCCAGCGCGAGCCCGCCGGCGACGCCCGCCACCGTGCCGATACCGACCGCGGCCACGACCGCCGGCGGCGCCAGGTAGCGCAGGTTGATCGTGCCGGCGTGCATGCGCGCGACCACACGGCGCCAGCGGCCGTAGCGGAAGTACTGCGAGGCCGAGCGCGCGAAACGGTGGCCCGCGGCCGGTAGGTGACGCGCCAGCTCGGGCTGGAACCAGATCAGGCCGCCCGACTGCGGATGCGGTGATTCATCTCCCAGTCCTCGGCACCGCAGGTACGTGCTCGTCGTAGCCGCCGACCTGCTCGAGCGCGGCGCGGCGGAACACGCCCAGGTAGACCGTGTCGGCCGGGCCCGGCCTCGCCGCCGGTGTGGTACTTGGCCGCGCCGACCCCGTACGGGGAGGTCATCGCCCAGGCGACCGCCTGCTGGAACGGGGTGATCCCTCCGGCCGCCATGATGCCGCCGACGTTGACCGCGCCGGTCTCCGGCCAGCGTCTGCAGCGCCGTCGCGATGTAGCCGGGCGGCAGCAGCGAGTGCCCGTCGACCCGGACGACGACGAGTGGCTGGACGCCTTGATCGCCGCGTTGAGCGCCGTCGGGATCTGGCCCGACGGGTTGGCCACCACAGTGACGCGATGATCGTCGGCCGAGCAATGCGTTCAGCATCTGCTGGGTGCTGTCCTTGGACGGGCCGACGGCCAGCATGAGCTCCAGCTCGCCTGGGTAATCCTGGCTGAGCACAGACCCGACGGCCTCGGCCAGGTGCCGCTCCTCGTTACGAACGGGCATGACCACGGAAACCGGCTCCGCGGTCCCGGTGACCACGGCGCGTCCGGCGGCCGGGCGCGTCAGGTGTCGCTCATACGCTGGTCACGGTACCGCCCCGGGCGATCCCGGTCGTGACCCCGCGGCAGCCAGCTCCCGGCTCAGCTACGGATGGCGTCCTCCAGCATCTCGGTGACGAGCGCCGCGATCGGGGACCGCTCCGACCGGACGAGCGTGACGTGGGCGAACAGCGGGTGCCCCTTGAGCTTCTCGATCACGGCGACGACGCCGTCGTGCCGGCCGACCCGCAGGTTGTCCCGCTGCGCGATGTCGTGGGTGAGCACGACCCGGGAGCCCGCCCCGATCCTGGACAGCACAGTCAGCAGGACTCCGCGCTCCAGCGACTGGGCCTCGTCCACGATCACGAACGAGTCGTGCAGCGACCGGCCCCGGATGTGGGTGAGCGGCAGGACCTCGAGCATGTCCCGGGCCACGAACCTCGTCGATGACGTCCTGCGGTGGTGACCGCCGCCGAGCGTGTCGAAGACAGCCTGTGCCCACGGGTTCATCTTGTCGGCCTCGGAGCCCGGCAGGTAGCCCAGTTCCTGGCCGCCGACCGCGTACAGCGGGCGGAACACGACGAGCTTGCGGTGCTGGCGGCGTTCGATCACGGCCTCGAGCCCGGCGCACAGCGCGAGCGCCGACTTGCCGGTGCCGGCCCGGCCGCCGAGCGAGACGATCCCGACCTCGGTGTCGAGCAGCAGGTCGAGCGCGACCCGCTGCTCGGCGCTGCGGCCGCGCAGGCCGAACACGTCCCGGTCGCCGCGGACCAGCTGGACGGTCTTGTCGGGCAGCACCCGGCCGAGCGCGCTGCCCGAGCCGCGTGCACCGCCGGAGATAGCACCAGCCCGGTGTGGCAGGGCAGGTCGCGCGCGGCGGGCAGGTCGAGCGTGCCCGACTCGTACAGCTCGTCGATCTCGGCCGCGGTGACGTCGAGCTCGCGCATGCCGGTCCAGCCGGAATCTGGCGGCAGCTCGGCGCGGTACTCCTGGGCGGTGCAGGCCGATCGAGGCGGCCTTGATCCGCAGCGGCAGGTCCTTGCTGACCAGGACCACGTCGCGCCTTCGGTCGCCAGGCTGCGCGCGACCGACAGGATCCTGGTGTCGTTGTCGCCGCAGCCGGAAGCCAGCGGGCAGCACGGCCGGGTCGGTGTGGTTCAGCTCGACCCTGACGCTGCCGCCGAGGTCCCCGACCTCGATGTCGGCGTCGAGCCGGCCGTACTCCATGCGCAGGTCATCGAGGTGACGCAGTGCCTGCGCGAGCGAAATAGCCAAGCTCAGGGTGGTTGCGCTTGGCTTCGAGCTCGGTGATGACAACCAGCGGCAGCACGACTCGTGCTCGGCGAACCTGCCGATCGCGCCGGGATCGGCGAGCAGGACGCTGGTGTCGAGGACGTAGGTGCGGCGTGGCGGAGTCGCGCTACGGCGTAGGACGCTTGGACCGGGTGCTCCTGACCTGTGACTTCGGTGAACTTGCTGCCGCGTGGTCGTTCGTGCTGGTAGCTTTCGGGCCCGTGGCGCGGGCAGCTGCGGAAGTGGCCACTCAGCTCTCCCCTGGGCGCGCTCCACCTGGCGCCGCGTCGTGGACACAAGCGTGTCGCCGGGACCGGGACCGGCCAGCGAGCGGGCCGGCGCCGGCCCTTCGCTCATCTCGCCTGCGTCCCAGGACGCGAAGCTCGAGAATCTCGAGGGCCTTCCCGTCGGGCGGCTACGCACCGCCCGTCTGATTCCGACGGTACCTGCCCGATGGCAGCTGCACGGAAGTAGCGGCACGCTACGAAACTGATCCGACGCGTGACGTTCAGCGCGTGTTGATGACGCCATATGACGACTCACGCTGACCTGTGACGGTGGGTGCGGGACTGGCTCAGTTGCCGAAGCGGCGCTGCCGGGCCGCGTAGGAGCGCAGCGCGCGCAGGAAGTCGACCTTCCGGAAGGCCGGCCAGTAGGCGTCGCAGAAGTAGAACTCCGAGTGCGCGCTCTGCCAGAGCAGGAAGCCGCCGAGCCGCTGCTCGCCTGAGGTCCTGATCACCAGGTCGGGGTCGGGCTGGCCGGCGGTGTACAGGTGCTCGGCGATGTGCTCGACGTCGAGGATCTCGGCGAGTTCCTCGATCGTGGTGCCCTTGGTGGCGTGCTCCTGCAGCAGCGAGCGGACGGCGTCGGCGATCTCGCGGCGGCCGCCGTAGCCGACGGCGACGTTGACCAGCAGGCCCGGGTAGTCGGCCGTGGCCTCGCCGGCGTCCTTGAGTACCTGCGCGGTCTCGGCGGGCAGCAGGTCGAGCGCGCCCACCGGCTTGACCCGCCAGTTCTGCGCGACGAGCTCCTGACCGTGTCCTCGATGATCTCGCAGCAGCGGCTCGAGTCTCCGACTCTGGCCTGGCACCAGGTTGTCGGTGGACAGCAGCCACAAGGTGACGACCTCGACGCCGGCGTCCTTGCACCAGTCGAGCAGCTCGAAGATCTTGTCGGCGCCCTTGCGGTGACCGCTGCTGACGTCGATCAGGCCAGCCGACCGCGCCCACCGGCGGTTGCCGTCGCACATCACGCCCACGTGCCTGGGGACCGCCGGACGGCGAGCAGCGAAGCCTCGAGCCGTCGCTCGTAGAGCCGGTAGAGGAGATCGCGCAGCACGCCATCCGGCACCCTTCCTCGCTGCCGCTCGAGGCTGAAGCCAGCACTGTGCCGACCAGTCCGGCTCCTTACCGAACCGTATCGAAGAACATGACCGATCCGGCCGAGGTCGGCCAAGGTCCGCATACCTGTTACATCAGTTCCGCATCATTCACGCTAGACAACGCGTGGGGCGCGGCCGATACTGCCGTGCCGCGCCGCACGAGCGGCGGCGCGTGTTCCGCGCCGGCATCTTCGACTCTTCGGCCCGGCAATCAGCCGATCGACTTGACGATCTGCTCGTCGAGACCCGCGAAGGACGCCAGGTACTCCCTGCGCTCCTTCTTGATCCGCGCGACCATGGCGTCGTACTCGTCCTGCCTGGCCCTGCCGCTCGTAGAGCTTGCGTGGCTGCAGGACCTCGATGTCGTCGACGCCCGGGAGGACCTTGGCGACCTCGTAGCCGAAGTCGGGGTCGGTCTCCCACTCGATCGTGTCCTCGACGATGGCCTGCACGATCGCCGAGGAGTACGGGATCGTCACCTTCTTGGACGTCGCGTCGTCCTGTGCCGCCGACCCGGCCGGTGTTCAGCACGTAGACCTTCAGCTCGTGGCTGTCGAGCAGCTCGAGCATCCGGTTGCCCATGTCGGCCATGTTCCTGGGGAAGAACGGGTTCGTGCCCGGGACGCGCAGGAACTTGCCCTCCTCGTCCTTGCCGCCGGCCGAGGTGCCGGTGGTCTCGCCGAGCATGAAGTAGGCGGCCGCCTGCGCCCGGTCCAGCCGGGCGACGCCGGGCACGATGTTCTCGTTCCTGTTCAGGATCAGCAGGAACTCCGCGGGCGGGACCTCGTTGCCCGGCCACGGGTGCACGTAGGAGAACGGCCAGGTGGTGCGGCCGTTCTTGGTGTAGGAGGTGTCGAAGAAGTCGACCTTGCCGTCGCGTCGACCGAGACGTTCTCCAGGTAGGCGTCCGGCTTGGTGGTCGCGTAGTAGATGGCGGCTCGTAGCTCGGGTCGAGGCCGAAGGTCTTGGCGAAGCAGCCGTTCTCCGTGGTGTAGACCTTGCCGCCCGGCATCAGCGCGACGAAGTCGTCCTGGGCCGGCTTGCTGTCGAGCTGGGTGGTGAACGTCGTGGTGGTCTTGCCGGTGCCGGACAGGCCGACGATCAGGATCGAGGTCGGGTCGCCGTCCCTGGGCATGACCTTGCAGCCGGCGTGCAGCGCGAGGCCGCCGCGGTTGTAGACGATGTTGTTCCACATCCGCAGGCCGCCCTTCTTGGACTCACCGAAGTAGTCCGAGTTGAGCACGCGGGTGATGTTGGAGTTCAGGTCGACGGCGATGACGCGGTCGTCGGGGTAGCCGGGCGCGGCGAGGTTCGGCGTGTAGATGACCGTGGTGTCGGGCTCCCAGTGCGCCGGGTCGTAGTCGCCCTCGACCGGGTAGTAGAGCTGCTTCTGCATGCCGGCCACGTTGGCGTTCGCGGCCTCCATGATCAGCCTGGCCCTGGTGCGGAACGCCGGGTCGGAGCCGATGTAGCCGTCGACGACGACCACGTGCTGGCCGGCGATGTAGGCGTCCTGCTCAGCGGAGATGCGGTCGTACTCCTCGCGGGTGATGGTCTGGTTGGTGGCGTTGGTCGAGTCGTCGACGACAAAAGTCGACCTGGTGCTCCGCGAATCCACCCTGGCCTTGACCACGACGTTGTCGAACTCGGTGACCTGGCTGTTCGGCATCTTCTCGGTCAGCTCGCGGAGCCGCTCAGGCGGTTGGATTCCACTCCACCAACGCGGCCCTCACCTCATACACCACGACTGCTCCTCCTCGTTGGCGCCAATGCTGAGCGCTCCGCTTGCGGGCTAGCATGCCGTCGGGCAGCCCAAAGTGCGCCCGGACTCGCGGGAATCGATTTGGGGAGTGTACCCCGGAGGGGGCTGGCTCAAATATCCCGCCCGCCTGGGAAGCCCGCGTTGCAAACCAGCTAGCTGCACTCGTTTGCAAGACGCAGTTCGCCGCGCTGTGGTACAGCGCCGCGCTCCGGCGTCAGCTACCACGAACTAGCGGAGGTTAACCGCCTGCGCCGGGGTCAGGCGGAGCGCGGGCCTTCGCGCCCTGACCTGCTCGACCCGGTGCAGCGCCGCGCGCAGGTCGCCAGCCAGGCGTCCTCGTGCTCGCCGACGAGGCGGACGCACCAGGCCAGCGCGTCGCTGCGGCTGCGGGCGACGCCGGCGTCGACCAGGGTGTCGAGCACCAGCCGCTCGTTCTGCCTGAGCCTGGTCATGACCGGCACGGAGAACGTGGTGTACATGACAGTCGCGTCGCCCGACCGAACGCCCCAGGAGACCTTGCGGCCGAAGGTGTGCTCGGCCTCCTGCGCGATCTCGATCCGCTGCTGCCTGGTCTCCTCGCGGAACCGGCGGCTGCGCCCATCCCAGGCCGCCGCCTGCTCGGCCTCCGAGGCCCCCTCGGCGAGTTCGGGCGCCGGGATCGGGCAGGACCACGGTGATCTCTTCGCGGTCAACCTTGACCTCGAGGGCGCCGTCCAGCCAGTCCTCCGGCAGCCGGCCGGTGAACCATCCACGCAGGCGATCGGCGGCCGAAGGCTGATCCGATGCATTCTCTGTACTCATGTAATCATGATTACACTCTCGTTCGGCGCGCGCAAGCCCGTGAACCCGTCGGCAGCGAGTATGCTGGCGCTGATGAGGCGAGGACAGCGAGCGGGCAGTGAGCTAGCCGACGGTCAGCTGCTGGTGCGGCGACGGCGGCGGCCACCCTGGGGTAGATGCGGACCGCGCCGGCGAAGCCCGGCCCCGAAGTCGGCCTTGACGACCTCTACGTCCAGGCCAGGCTCCGGGGCCTGGAGCATCATCGCCGTTGCCGATGTAGATCGCCACGTGCGAGATGTAGCCAGGCGCGGTCGGGTCTGTGTGGTAGAAGAGCAGGTCTCCGGGCCGGAGCTGGCTGAGCGGCAGCAGCGGGCCGGTCCTGGCCTGGTCGGCGGCCACCCTCGGCATCACGACGCCGGCCTGGCCAGCGACCACTGCACCAGGCCCGAGCAGTCGAAGGTCGTCGGGCCGGAACCGCCCCAGACGTAGGGCATGCCGATGCGGCTCTCGGCCGCGGCCAGGAACTTGGTCAGTTCCGTCGACGTGAGGCCCGGACCCTGCTGGCCGCCGGACATCATGTCGCCGGCGGCGGCCGTCGTCACGGTCGACGTGCCGGCGATGATCTGGGTCACCAGGGCGGCGACGGCCGAGTTCGGCGCGGCGCCAGCTTCTTGATCTTGCTCATCAGGACGTCGAGCCTGGCTGCGGGGAGCGCTGATGACGATGGCGTTGTCCCGGGGCAAGCCGAGCGAGCTGGCGACGGCGCCGGAGATGACGGCGTCGACGCCGCCGATGCCGACCGTGCCGAAGCCTGCGACCGGGACGGACAGCGTGCGCGCGCCGACGACCTGGACGGGCTTGCGCAGCGACAGCTTGTCCTGCTTGCTCATGGTGTAGGAGATCGCCATGCCACCGCCGGCGACGTTGTCCCACAAGGTCGCCGATGCGGGCGGTCGGCCTGGCGGCGAACGGCCTGAAGGTCCTGGGGTCGACGCCGAGCACGCTCACGTAGACGCCGTTGACCTTGATCCGGCCGGCGTTGACCGGCACCGCTGCCACCACGCCTCGCAGTTGCCTCAGCCGCTGCAGCACGGCGGCGGACAGCGAGCCCGGGCTGACGACGAGCACGTCGGCCTGGAGCAGCTTCATGTCCTTCTGCGGCGACGCCTCGGGCTTGGCCGTCGGGAGCGGCTTCGCGGCGACGGTCAGCGGGGTGGCCGGCTGAGGCTTACCGGCACCAGGGATCTGGCCGACAGCCATGCTGAGCCCGGTGGTCCGGATCACGCCGAGCCTGCGCTGGCTTTGGCCAGCTCCCGGACTCCCCGGGCTCAGTGCCAGGCGAGATCGGGAATGCCCGAACAGCCCGGCCAGGACCAGGCCGAGCACCACAGCGAAGGCGATCACGGGTAGTAGCCGACGCGCCAAGCTACGCAATCTCGGGACCCTTCCGCTCGGGGGCAATTCCTACCGCTACTCGGATTATGCCGGTAACGAGGCTCGCGCGAAAGCCAACCTTGGGTCACTATCGGCGATCATTCGCACATGAAGATAGACGCGTAAGGTCGCCAAAAGTTTCACAACTTCGCGCGAGACAGGCCGTCGCTACCCGCGTAAAGCTGCCCAAAACTAGCCCACGGCGGCGGACCGCAACTCGGCCAGAAGCTCGGGCGGCGTGGTCACCGGCAGCCGGCAGGCGAAGTCACGGCAGACGAACGCCGCCGGCTGGCCGTTCACCAGATCGCGGTCAGCGAGCAGCGGAATCACCGGTTCGGCCAGCCCAGCGCCCTCTTGCCCCGGCCCCGGCCCGCCGACCCAGCCCCGTTCGCGCTCCCGCCCGGTCCCACCGCGATCACCGCGCCCGGCGTCGCGCCGAACGCGGCCGCCGCCTGCAGCGCGAGGGTCCGCTCGTCGTCGAGCGGGCCGACGATCGCGATCTCGGCCGGTCCGGCGAGCAGCGCCTCGGTCACCGCGAGCCCCCAGCCAGCGGCCTGCGGGTACCGGGGCGCGATCTCGCCCAGGGCGCCGAGCGCGCCGATCGCCGTGTCCCGATGCGACACCGACCCGGTCAGGGCGGCGTAGCTGAGCAGCGCACCTGCTATCGCGAACGTCCCTGACGGCGTCGGTCCGTCCGCAGGGTCGGCGGGCCGGTAGATCAGCTGCTCGCTGTCGTCGGCCGTGTCGTAGAAACCGCCGCCCTCGCCACGGAACCGCGCGGCAGCCTGGTCGAGCAGGTCACCAGCCAGCCTCACCCAGCGAGCCTGCCCCGTGGCGCTAGACAGGGCGAGGAACCCATCGGCCACGCACGCATAGTCCTCGAGCACCCCCGCGCTCGGGCCGGCGACGCCGTCGCGCGAGGTCCGGGCCAGGCGTCCGCCCGACAAGTGCACCGACTCGATCAGCTCAGCCGCCCTGATTGCCGCCTGCACGTAGTCGGGCCGGCCGAAGAGCACCCCGTTCTCGGCGAAGGCGGCGATCGCCAGGCCGTTCCAAGCGGCGACGATCTTGTCGTCGCGGCCAGGCCACGTTCTGGTCGCTCGCGCCGCCAGCAGCCTGGCTCTGACCTCCCCGTACCGCCCCTGGTCGACGGGATCGGAGTGCAACTGCAGCACCGAGCTGCCGTGCTCGAACGTGCCAGCTTCGGTGACGTCGAACAGCTCGGCGGCATGCGCTCCGTCCTGCGGCCCGAGCACCTCAGCGAGCTGCGGCGGAGTCCAGACGTAGAAGACGCCCTCCTGGCCCTCGCTGTCCGCGTCCAGGGCACTGGCGAAGCCCCCTTCGCGGGTACCGAGGTCAGCCAGCATCCAGTCGCAGGTCTGCTGGGCGATCCGCCGGGCGAGTTCGCCGGCGTCGGCCGCGTCGCGGGCCTGCCGGCGCCACCAGTGCGCGTAGATCCGGGCTAGCTGCGCGTTGTCGTAGAGCATCTTCTCGAAATGCGGAACGACCCACTCGGCGTCCACGCTGTACCTGGCGAACCCGCCGCCCAGCTGGTCGTAGATCCCGCCTCGGGCCATGGCTTCGAGCGTCCCGCTCGCCATTTCCAGCGCCTGGTCGGCGGCGCCGACGCCCGGAGCCCGTTCCGAGCGGCGCAGCAGGAACTCGAGCACCGGCGACGGCGGGAACTTCGGCGCGCCGCCGAACCCGCCGCGCACGCTGTCGTACCGCCTGGCCAGCGCACCCACGGCAGCGTCAGAAAGCTCGGCCGCCTCGCCGAGCACCCCGCTACCCGACGAGCCGCCAGAAGAGCCACCCGCCGACCCGCGCGCCGAAGTCTCGGCCAGCGCCGCCGCGATCTGCCTGGCCTGGCCGATGACGTCGGCCCGGTGGTCGGTCCACGCAGTCGCCACGGCGTCGACGAGCCGGGCGAAATGCTCCGTGGGGTAGTACGTACCGCAGTAAAACGGCTCACGATCATGGGTGAGGAACACCGTCATCGGCCAGCCGCCCGAGCCCGTCATGGCCTGGGTGGCCGTCATGTAGACCGAGTCGACGTCCGGCCGTTCCTCGCGGTCCACCTTGATCGACACCAGCCGCTCGTTCATCAGCGCCGCCGTCGCCGGGTCCTCGAACGACTCGTGCGCCATCACGTGGCACCAGTGACACGCCGAGTAGCCGACCGAGAGGAGTACCGGCACATCCCGGCGCCGGGCCTCGGCGAAAGCCGCGTCGCTCCACGGCCACCAGTCGACCGGGTTGGCGGCATGCTGGAGCAGGTAGGGACTTGTCGCGTCACGCAGACGTTCAGCCATAGCTACATTGTGAACATGGCAGAGCGCGCGACGAGTGACCGGCCACCCGGCACGCGGGTCAAAGGGACCCGGCAAGCCGAGGCGGTCGCGGCCGTGCTTGACGGCCTGCCAGGCTTTTGCAGCGCGCAGCAGATCCACGCCGAGCTGCGCGACCGAGGTGAGTCGGTCGGCCTGACCACGGTCTACCGGCATCTCCAGGCCCTGAGCGAGTCAGGAAGAATCGACGCGATCAGGGACTCGTCCGGGGAGATCCTGTACCGGCGCTGCCAGACGGACACCCACCACCACCATCTGACCTGTCGTAACTGCGGTCGCAGCGTCGAGGTGGAAGGCCGGGCCGTCGAGCTCTGGGCCGAGCAGGTCGCCGAGCAGGCCGGCTTCACCCAGGTCGGCCACACGGTAGAACTCGCTGGCCTGTGCCCGGACTGCGGTGCCGCCCAGACCGCCTGATCGCCGTCAGACCGCGCACGGCGACCGGGTGCAGCACCAGGCTCGGATGGGCTGACCGGCCCGCAGGCGCGTCGGAAACCAGCGCTGTCGGACCCGCCCCCGTGACCGCGAGGCCGTAGGCCGGGGTGACCTGCACGTACCGACCCGTGACAGTGCTGGCCAGGTACGTAGCCTCGGTCGTGGTCCAGGCCAGCAGTCCCTTCCCAATCGATAGCGAGGAAAATTCCGTGCCCTCCCCAAGCCGCAGCATCAGCCTGGCCGGGACGCTGGGCAAAGGCGAGTAGTACAGGCCGGTCAGTGCCGGGTCGACATAGGCCGTCCGGGTGCCGTCGGCCACGACCAGGTCCGTCCCGGTCACCGAGCGCAGCGCGAGCGGCAGGGATGCCCGCTGGCCCGCTGCGATGCTGTAGGCGCGCAACGTGGTCAGCGCTCCCGGGCGGCCGGACTGCGGCCAGACGACCAGCCCCCCGTCGAGGAACGGCGCCTGGAGATGGCCACGGGCGATGACGCTCACCTGACCGGTCCGCAGGTCGGCAACCCGGATCTCGACTAGTCCCCCAGGCCCGAAGCCCTGCGCCCAGGCGGCGTAGCGGCCGCTGACCGCGGGCGCGTGCCACGGGCTCGGCCAGGGCGTGCCGTTCGGCGCGTCGAGCGACCCTCCGATCCTGGTCACCGCGCCCGATCGCGCGTCCCAGGCGTACACGGTGAACCGGTCGAGGCTCTGCAGCGAGTACGTCTGCTCCCAGGCCAGCCAGCGTCCGCCCCAGGCGCCGTCGGCCTGCTCGGCGAAGGGGCGGGCGAACCTCCGGATCGGACGGAGCGCGCCCGTGCGCAGGTCGATCGCGGCGACGCCGGAGAACCCGGACGTCCACGCCGACACGTACCCGGTCCGCCCGTCGGCACTGACCCCCATCGGCACCAGTTCTGTCCGGCCAGAACCTGGCACCACCCGGGACAGCGCCGCCGCCGCCGAACCTGCCCGCCGGCCAGGACAGAAGGACAGGAGCGCGGGCACCGTCCGGGCCGCCGGAGTGCTCGCCCGCGACTGCGCAGGCCCAGCTCCCCTGGGAGCTGCGGCACAACCCGCCAGCAGCACCGCAGAAGCAGTGATCACGCCAGCGCAAGCACCGGCCCGAGCACCCGGACGCCGGCGTCTCACCAGATGTAGCCACGCGCCCCGACGATGTCCACGATCGTGGCCGACGGCAGCGACGAGTACGCGGGCACCGTCGTGCTCCAGGCGATGCTCGGCGCGCCGTGCACGGAGTCCTCGTAGCTGGTGACCGCGCCGGACTGCGAGTAACCACGGATGTCGAACCAGTGCATGATCTGCTGACCGGCCGGATGCCCGACCAGGTGCGGGCCACCAGGAACCTCGTAGGCGTTGCCAGCGAGCGGCACGCCGCCGCCCCGGTTGAGGTCGGTCACCAGGTCGTCCTGGAAAGTGGAGATCTGGGCCGTCGTCGGCACCCACGGCAGCGGGACCGCGACGTAGCTGGTCTTGTGCTGATGGGCGTTGAGCACCTTGGGCACCGGGTATCCGCTGGCGTCAGACCAGTCGGTGCCTGAGGCGCTCGTGCCGAGCTGCCGCGCCGCGGCCTGCTGAGAGACCCTGACCCCGACCTGGGCGAGCATCTCGGAGACCGCCGCCGGGCCGCAGAAGTAGTTGCGGAGCTGGGCCTGGGCGGTGAGAGCGAGCATGCGCGTCGCGGGCGGGCTCGCGCGCCGCAGATAGGCGCGCGCCTTGGCCTGCTTGACCTTGTCCGCCAGCCGCATCGCCCGGGTCAGCTTCGGCCCGGCGAGCCCGCGCTTGGACTTCGCCGGAACGTCGGTCACCAGCGGCGCCCTCCGCTTCGCGGCGGCTCGGGCCAGCCTGGTGACCGAGGGGTGGCGCGACCCGCTCGGGTGCGCGGGGGCCGACAGCACCGGATGGGCGGCGAGCGCCTGGCCGACCGACGTGGCGAGTCCCCCGGTGGTCCCGAATGTCAGCGCGACCGCGATGACGGGCAGTCTCCAGCGAGCAGGCAGCATGAATCCCCCTCGTCCACACCGTATTAAAACCACACCGCATTAAAGCCACGCCGAATTAATCAGCCTTTAAAAGACAGCCAGGTCAGCCCCCGTGCCGACCGTCGTCGCAGCTTTCAATTCGCAATAATAACCAGTCGCGATAGGTTTCGCACACCAGTAATTAGAAAATGCGCGAGAGAGCGATTACAAATGCCCGAGAACCGGATGAGGAACATACAATTCCTCGAGCCCGCGCACTTCGTCCGCCGTCAGCTCCAGGTCGTCCGCCGCCAGCGCGTCAGCCAGGTGACCGAGCTTCGTCGCGCCGATGATCGGCGCGGTGACCCCTGGCCGCTGCAGCAGCCAGGCGAGCGCGACCTGAGCCGCTGGCACGCCCCGGGCGGCGGCGATCTCCCCGACCCGGTCGACCACGTCGAAGTCGCTGTCGGCGGCGTAGAGCGCATCGCTGAACGCGTCGGTGTTCGCGCGGGTCGTGGCGCGCTCCCCTGACCTGGTCCGGTTGCCCGTCAGCACGCCGCGCGCCAGCGGACTCCACGGGATGACGCCGACGCCCTGGTCGATGCACTGCGGGATCATCTCCCGCTCCTCTTCCCGGTACAGCAGGTTGTAGTGGTTCTGCATCGAGACGAACCTGGTCCAGCCGTGGGCGTCGGCGGTGAACTGGGCCTTGGCGAACTGCCACGCGTACATCGAACTGGCGCCGATGTAGCGGGCCTTACCGGCCCTGACCACGTCGTTCAGCGCCGACATGGTCTCTTCGATCGGAGTCCGGCCGTCCCACCGGTGGATCTGGTAGAGGTCCACGTAGTCCAGGCCGAGCCGGGTCAGCGAGGCGTCGATGCCCGCCAGGATGTGCTTGCGCGACAGCCCGCGCTCGTTCTCGCCCCGTCCCATCGCGCCGTGCACCTTGGTCGCCACGACGACCTCGTCGCGGCGGAAGAACTTCCCGAGCAGCTTGCCAGTCGCGACCTCACTGGCGCCGCCGGAGTACACGTCGGCGGTGTCGAAGAACGTGATGCCGCCGTCCACGGCCGCCTTCACGATCGGCTCGGCCGCGTCCTCGTCGAGCACCCACGGGCGGTCGCTGTCGTTCCCGTAGCTCATCATGCCCAGGCAGATCCTGGAGACAGCCAGCCCGGTCGATCCCAGGTTCACGTATTTCATCGACACCTCCGCCAGGCACCCTACCGGGTACGCCGCCGGATCAGTCAGGTCAGCCCGGGCAGGCCGTCAGCCCAGGTCAGCTGCGCCCGCTCGGTCTGGCCGGTCAGTTGCCGGAATAGCGCTCGTCAGCGCCGTTGCTTATCTAGTGTGGTCACGTGGCTGCGGGAGCCTGCGGAGGTGACAGCCTGGTGACTGATCGGCGCCTCCCTCCAGTGGCTACCTATCGGCTGCAGCTCAGCCCGGGCTTCACGTTCGCGGACGCGGCGAACCTGGCGGGCTACCTGGCCAGGCTGGGCGTCAGCCACGTCTACTTCTCCCCGTTCCTGCGGTCGGCGTCGGGGACGTCGTCCGGCTACGACGTCACCGACTACGCGAAGATCGACGACCGGCTCGGCGGCGAATCGGGGTACGAGCAGCTCACCGCGACGCTCAAGGAGGCCGGGCTCGGCCAGGTGCTCGACATCGTGCCGAACCACATGGCGCTGGCTGGCCGGGCCAACGCCTGGTGGTGGGACGTCCTGGAGAACGGCCCGGCCAGCCGGTACGCGGGGTATTTCGACATCGACTGGGACCCGCCCGAGCGCAAGCTGACGGCGCATGTCCTGATGCCGATCCTGGGCGACCGCTACGGCCGGGTGCTCGAGGCCGGGGAACTCAAGGTCAGGCGCGCGGGCGGCGAGTTCGTCGTCAGCTACGCCGAGCACGAGGCGCCGCTGTCGCCGCGCAGCACGAACGACCTGCTCGTCAGCGTGGCCGACGAGAAAGACTCGGCCGAGCTCAAGGCCATCGCCACCGACCTCGGCAACCTCCCGCACGCCATGCTCACCGACTCCGCCGCCGTCGCCGAGCGCCACAAGGGCACCGAGGAACTGCGCAGCCGGCTCGCCGAGCTCTGCGAGAAGGACGAGGACCTGGCCTTCGCCATCGATGCCGCCGTCCAGGCGGTCAACGAGGACCCTGACCGGCTCGACGCCTTGCTCAGCCGCCAGAACTACCGCCTCGCCTACTGGGGAACGTCCGCCGAAGAGCTGTCCTACCGCCGGTTCTTCGACATCGACCTGCTGGCTGGCCTGCGGGTCGAGCGGGACGAGGTCTTCGGGGACGTGCACCGGCTGGTGCTGCGCCTGGTCGGCGAAGGCTCGCTGGACGGCCTGCGGATCGACCACGTAGACGGGCTCGCCGATCCTGAGGGCTACCTGACCAGGCTGCGCGAGGCCGCCGGTGACGCCTACATCGTCGTGGAGAAGATCCTCGGCCCGGACGAGGAACTGCCAGGCTCGTGGCCGGTCGCTGGCACCTCCGGCTACGGTTTCCTCAATCTCGTCAGCCAGCTCTTCGTCGATCCGGCCGGACGGGCGCCGCTGCTCGACGCCTACGCCACGTTCACCGGCCAGCGGGCCAGCTTCGCCGACGTCTGCTACGACGCCAAGCTCCAGATCATGTCCGAAGACCTCGCCGCCGAGGTCGAGCGGCTCACGGCGCAGCTCGCCGACATCTGTGAACGGCACCGCCGCCAGCGCGACTACACCAGGCGCGAGCTGCGCGAGTCGGTCAGGGAAGTGCTCGCGGCCTTCGCGGTCTACCGCTGCTACCCACGGCCGGGGCACGACGTGACCTTCGCCGACCGGGCCAAGGTCGCGGCTGCCGTGACCGCGGCCCGCCAGCGCAGGCCCGACCTGGACGCCGAGCTCTTCGACTTCATCGGCGGCCTGCTCGTGCTGCGCTACGACGGCGCCGCCGAGGCCGCTTTCGCCGTGCGGTTCGCGCAGGTGAGCGCCCCTGTCATGGCCAAGGGCGTGGAGGACACGGCGTTCTACCGGTACCAGCCGCTGGTCAGCCTCAACGAGGTCGGGGGTGACCCGGACAGTTTCGGCGGCACTGTCGAGGACTTCCACGACGCCATGCGCTACGCGGCGCTGCACTGGCCCGACGCGATGCTGACGCTGTCCACCCACGACACCAAGCGCAGCGCGGACGTGCGCGCCAGGATCAGCCTGCTGTCCGAGCTCCCCAGGCCTGGGGCGCCGCGATCACAGCCTGGTCCGAGCACAACTCCAGGCATAAGAAGCGCAGCGCCCGGCACGGCCGGGGCGGATGGCCCGACCCGAGCGCCGAGTACCTGCTGTACCAGACGCTGGTCGGCGCCTGGCCGATCGACGTCGAGCGGACCCAGGCGTTCATGACCAAGGCGGTCAGGGAAGCCAAGCAGCTCACCTCGTGGACCGACCCGCAGGCCGGCTACGAGCAGGCGCTGGACGAATTCGTCGCGGCGATCCTGGCCGACAGCGAGTTCACCGCCATGGTCGAGGCTTTCCTCGCCGAGCACTACATCGTCGCCCGGGGACGGCTGAACTCGCTCGCCCAGACGGCGCTTTTGCTCACCTGCCCGGGAGTGCCCGACGTGTACCAGGGCAGCGAGGGCTGGGACCTTTCCCTAGTGGACCCGGACAACCGCAGGCCGGTCGACTACCCGGCCAGGCAAGCGCTGCTCGCTGACCTAGCGCAAGCCGGCCCGGCCGAAGCGCTGGCCAGGGACGACGAGGGCGGCTCCAAGCTCTGGCTGGTCGCCAGGCTGCTCGCGCACCGGAAGTCGAACCCGGCGGCCTACGCCGGCGGCTACGAGCCGCTCCAGGTCTCCGGTCCGTTCGCCGACCGGTTCATCGCGTTCACCCGATCGGGCGGCACGTGCGTGATCGTGCCCCGGCTCGCGACCGGCACCGCCGATCCGTGGACGGGCACCGAGGTGAGCTTGCCGGCCGGCACCTGGGTCAGCGTGCTGACCGGCGACAAGGTCGAAGGCGGCACCGCGACCGCCGCGTCGCTGCTGCGGTGGTTCCCGGTCCAGGTCCTCGCCCGCGAGGACGCGTGACACAACTGCGGGTGTGGGCGCCGCGCCCAGAGCGGGTAGACCTCGTGCTCGGTGGCCGCCGCGTGCCGATGACCCGCACCGCTGACGGCTGGTGGACCTGCCGCGACGACGCGGCCGGACCCGGCACGGACTACGGCTTCAGCCTGGACGCCGGGCCGCTCCGGCCTGATCCCCGGACACCCTTTCAGCCCCTCGGGATGAACGGGCCGTCCCAGCTGGTCGATCATTCGGCCTTTCGCTGGTCCGATGGCGGGTGGCGCGGGGTTCCGCTGCCCGGGTCGGTGATCTACGAGTGCCATCTGGGCACGTTCTCGGCCGCCGGGACGTTCGACGGCGCGATCGAGCACCTGGATCATCTGGTCGACCTGGGCGTCGACTTCCTTGAGCTGATGCCGGTCGCCGAGTTCTCTGGCGACCGGGGCTGGGGCTACGACGGCGTGGACCTGTTCGCGCCGCACCAGGCCTACGGCGGGCCCGACGGCCTCAAGCGCCTGGTCGACGCCGCGCATGCCCGTGGCCTCGGCGTGCTCGTCGACGTGGTCTACAACCACCTTGGCCCCGCCGGCAACTACCTGCGTGAGTTCGGGCCGTACTTCACCACGCGATACCAGACCGGCTGGGGCGAAGCGGTCAACTTCGACGGCGAGGGCAGCGACGAGGTGCGCCGGTTCGTGGTCGACAACGCACTGATGTGGCTGCGCGACTACCACGCCGACGGCCTGCGGATCGACGCGGTGCACGCGATCTACGACGCCTCGGCCACCCACATCATGGCCCAGCTGGCCGGCGAGGTCCGCGCGCTAGCCGCGCACCTGGGCAGGCACCTGGTCGTCATTGCCGAAAGCGACCAGAACGACCCGAGGCTGGTCACCAGTCCGGCCGACGGCGGCTACGGCCTGGACTCGTGCTGGGCGGACGAGTGGCACCACAGCCTGCACTCCGTGCTGACCGGCGAGCGGGACGGCTACTACTGTGACTTCGGCTCGCTGGCCGTGCTCGCCAAGGCGCTCCGGCAGGCGTGGGTGCACGACGGCAGCTACTCGCAGTACCGCCGGCGGGCGCACGGCCGGTCCCCGGCTGGCCTGAGCGGAAGCCAGTTCGTCGTGTGCACGCAGAACCACGACCAGGTCGGCAACCGCGCGGCCGGCGACCGGCCATCCGCCGGGCTCAGCCAGGGTAGGCTCCGCGTCGCCGCCGCGCTGCTGCTGACCTCGCCGTTCGTGCCCATGCTGTTCCAGGGCGAGGAGTGGGCCGCCACGTCGCCGTTTCCGTACTTCACCGACCACCGCGAGCCCGAGCTCGCCGAAGCGGTGCGCACCGGCAGGCAGGCTGAGTTCGCCGCGTTCGGCTGGGACCCCGGCGCCATTCCTGATCCGCAGGCCGCTGCCACGTTCGAGCAGGCGAAGCTGAACTGGGCCGAGCGGGCCAGCGGCGATCACGCCGCCCTGCTTGACTGGTACCGCAAGCTGATCAGGCTAAGGACCGCGCACCCGGAACTCACCGACCCCAGGCTCGGCAACGTCGTGACCGACTACGACGAGGCCGTCCGCTGGCTCACCGTAAGGCGCGGGCGCCTGCTCACGGCCGTCAACCTGGGCGCGGCGGACTGGACCTGCCCGGCACCGCCAGGCAGCCAGCTCCTGGCCAGCTCAGACCCCAGCATCGGCCCCAGCAACGAGGGCGTCACCCTGCCGCCAGACTCAGTAGCGATCGTCGCCCTCGCGAGTTAGGAGAGCCCCTCGATCGTGGCGGTGGGCAGAAATCTCCCGTGATCACTGAGGGGGTTGACATCGTGGAGAGTTACCGGGTCCTGGGGGAGAGTTACCGGGTCCTGGGGGAGAGTTACCGGGTCCTGGGGGAGAGTTACCGGGTCCTGGGGGAGAGTTACCGGGTCCTGGGGGAGAGTTACCGGGTCCTGGGGGAGAGTTACCTGGTTCAGGAGGGCTTCCGGACGCCAGTAGGAGGCTTTTCGTGTTCTGGTAGGAGCGTTGTCGCGTAGGGGAGGCTTGACCGCACCCCGCGACGATAAGTCTCCAGTCTGCGGAGACGCTCCTACAGGAGCCCGAGAAGTCTCCTTGAGCCCGGAGACCTGAGTCGGAGTCAGGCGCCCTAACGCCCACGCCGCAGGCATTGCCAATGCCCCTCGGGGCCTGGCACACTATTTCGGCGGGGAGAGTGACCACGCGGTCAACCTTTACTGGTCTGGCTATGCCGCATAGACGGCCCTATTGTCGGCGCTCTCCCCGCCTCATCGCTCTGTTCGGCGGGTGGGCTGTTCGGCGGGTGGGCTAGCCGGCGGGTGGGCTAGCAGGCGCAGATCGTTGACGGGGCGGACGGGGCCTGGTCGTAGTAGCCGTAGAAGGCGCTGTTTCGGCAGTGGACGCTGGCGGTGATGCCCCCGTAGCTGCCCGACAGGCCGCTGATCGACTGCGACGTCGATTTCGGCGCGGCGAGCGCGGTGAAGGTCGAGCCCAGCACGACCTGCAGGGTGCCGGGCGTCAGGTCCTGGTCGACCTGCAGCTTGACCGACGAGAACTGCCGCTTGAGCGTCCGCGCGGCGGCCAGGTCGGCCGAGCCCGAGTACTGGATCACCGTCGTCTTGTACGTGTCAGCCGCCGCATAGCCGGTGCCGACGACGGTGAACCCGCGCTTCGTCAGCGCGGTCTCCGCCTGCGCGGTCAGGCTGGTGCCGTCCGAGCCGTTCAGGACCAGGACCTTGACCTGGGACGGGCTCACCGTCAGCGGCTCGGCCGCGGCCGACACCGTCGGGGCCGGGCTCTTGCGACTCTTCTTGGCGATCTTCGGAAGCTTCGTGTCGTGGGCGAGCGCGTAGAACAGCGCATTCGCCTGCGGCTGGCCGAATTCGACCTCGTTCGGATCGCCCGGATACACCACCCAGGGCGCGGTAATGAACTGCACGTTCGCCAGCTTGATTCCGGCCAGGCTGGTCGCGATGTGCAGCAGCTCAGGGTCGCTGGCATCGGTCATCAGATTGCCCGCCACGTCGCCGAGCACTTTGTAGAGCTTGGTCGGGCTGTGCAGCAATCCGGTGTGCAGCACTCCCTTGACGAGCTGGGCCATGAAGTACTGGTCGCGGGCGATCCGGTCGATGTCCGAGCCGTCGGCGACGTTCTCGCGGGTACGCCAGAATTGAAGGGCGACCTTGCCGTCGATATGGTGCGGTCCGGCGGTGAGCTTCAGGCCGGTTCCGCCGGCGAGGCTGATCCGGTTGTGGATTGCGAACGGCAGGCAGACGTTGACCCCGCCGACGTCATCGATCACCTGCTCGAACCCGGTGAAGTCCAGCTCGAGCACATCGTCGATATAGACCCCGGACTGCTGCTCGACCGTTTCCGACACATTCGGGCCCGCCGGCCGCCAGCGTGCCGTTGATCCGTTCCAGGGCGTAGGGGTCGGCCTGCTGACCTGGCAGTCCGTTCCACGGCGAGCAGGCGTACAGCGGCACCATGGTGTCCCTGGGGATGCTGACCACGGTGACCTTGCCGCGCCCGGGCGAGATGTGGGCGACCATGATCGTGTCCGAGCAGTTGCAGCCGTACCGGCCGCCGATCTTGCCATTGTGTCCGTGCCGGCTATCCGAGCCGAGCAGGAGAATATTCAGCGCGTTGGTGTAATGGGGTGGCCGATGCTGGGTGTCGATCTTCGCGATATGCGTCACGCTGTCGAGCTTGAGCCGCACCATCACGTAAGCGGTCAGGGTCCCCCCGACCAGAACCACCGCTACCCCGACCGAGGTCCAGCGGACGATCGCTTTCGCCCGCATCGACCGCAAGCGCTTCATGAGTCCTCCGGACTTCCGCGCGCTGATTAGCCCAGGCCTGGTCATCGACAGGCTAATCGATTGCTCAGCGCGGCCGATTACCAGGCCGCCGCGTCATTGGAACCCTTCTGTTTCCATGACGCCGCAGGCCGTACATCGGTTGACAGCTAAACGATCAGCCAGCCTGATAGGTTCCCCCGCCCCCAGTGCGGTCCGCGGACTGCCGTCCGCAGACCGCACTGCCGGTGTTTGCGAGTACAGCCGTTCATGCGCAAGCTTGGCTTACAGATTCCCGCCTTATCAACGTCATCGGGCTCCTGACCAGCACGTCGTGCTCCGGCCCGCCCTCCACCCTGGTGACCAGCGCGTCCACGGCGGCGCTGCCGAGCTCAGCCAGGGGCATCGCGACGCTGGACACCGCGACGTCGAGGAACGCCAGGCACTCGTCCTCGTCGAAGCTGAGCACCGACATCGCGCCCGGCACGGCCACGCCCGCCTGGCGCAGCGCCGCCAGCACCCCGAACAACTGGTTGATGCTCCCGACCGCGCACGCGGTCGGCGTGCTCGCCTGAGCGAGCAGCCGCGCGCGCGGCGTCCCAGCCGCCTTCTTCGGTGGCGGCCGTGTGCAGCACGGTCAGCGCCATGCCCCGGTGGCCGCAGATCCGCCGGGCCGCGGTCACCCGCCGGTGCACGGTGTCGACGTCGGCCGGGCCGTCGATCAGCGCGATGCTGTGATGACCAAGCTCGGCGACATGCTGGATGAAGATCCGGACGGCGCCGGACTCGTCCATGATCACGTTGTTGCCCCGGCGCGGACCCCGACGGTTGACGTAGACGTGCGGGCCGACGCTGACGCCGTCGGCGTGCTCGGAAATCCGCAGCGACGTCGCGATCAGCAGGCCGTCGGCGCGGCTCTCTTCCACCAGGTAGCGGTAACTGTCGGGAGGCTTGGCATCGTCGTCGGGCTCTTCCATGATCATCACCACGTAGCCGCGCTCGGCGGCGCGCTGCAGCGCGCCGCGCTGCAGCCGGACCCAGATCGGGTTGCGCAGCAGCGGGATGACGAACGCGAACGCGCCGACCCGGCGCTGCTTGAGCGCCCGCGCGAGCGCGTTCGGCCGGTAGCCCTGCTGCCTGGCCACGGTCAGGATCTGCTGGGAGATCTCAGGCCGGACGGACTGCGCCGGGTCGCCGTTGAGCACCCGGGAGACCGTCGACGTATGGACCCCGACAGCTTCGGCGATATCGATCAGCCGGGATACCCGCCGCTGCGCGGGCACCGGACTGCCGTCCGCTGACCGCTCAGCCGGTGCTGGCCTACCCTGCGCGGGCACCGGACTGTCGTCCGCTGACCGCTCAGCCGGTGCTGGCCGACCCTGTGCCGGTGCTGGCCGACCCTGTGCGGGCACCGACCGCCGAGGGTCGTCAGACAGCTGCCCTAGGTCGGCCTGCGTCACGCCGTCCCGCCGCCATCGACCATGACGACCGCGCCCTGCAGGTAGCTCGCATCGGGCGAGGCGAGGAACGCGACCGTGCCCGCGATGTCGTCCGGCACGCCGATTCGTCCGCTCGGCGTCCGGGCGGCGAAGTCACTCATCGCCAGCTCGTCGTGCCTGATCCAGTCCGCCATCTCGGTGTCGATGAGCCCCGGGCAGACGCAGTTCACCCGCACCCCGTCCGGGCCGTGGTCGATCGCCAGGCTCCTGGTCAGCAGCACGAGCCCGCCCTTGGATGCGCAGTACGCCGCTCGCCTGCGGCCGCCGCGTACCCCCGCCGTCGAGGCGATGTTGACCACGCACCCGCTGCCCGCGCTGATCATCGCGGGCAGGAAGGCCCGGCAGGTGAGGTAAGGCCCTTTCAGGTTCGTGTCGAGTATCCGGTCCCATTCCGCCTCCTGGAGATCTACGAGCCGCTGGATGCTGAAGACTCCGGCGGCATTGACTAGCAACCATGGTGCGCCGAGCTCGCGCGTCACCCGCTCGGCCAGTTCGTCGACCGAGGCCGAGGCGCTGACGTCCGCGCCGTAGCCCTTCCCCTGCGGCAATTCGGCGGCGAGCGCCACCGCGTCAGCCTCCTTGACGTCGACGCACGCCACGGCGAAACCGTCGGCGGCGAGGCGACGGCAGATCGCCGCTCCGATGCCCCCGGCGGCACCGGTCACGACGGCGACCTGGGCGCTCATACGATTTCGGCGATCGTCCTGGTGAGCAGGATCGCCGCGCAGAACGAACGATAGGTAGCCAGCGGGTCCTCGCCGGAGAACCGCAGCTCGCGGTCGCCCGTCCGCTCGACCCCGCGCACCCAGGTGGCGGCCTCCGCGATGTCGGTGGTGCGGACCGAGACTTCCAGCACGGCGCTGTGCAGCGGCGGCGGGCTGGCCGACCCGGCCTCGGACACCGCCCGCTCGGCCGTCTCCCTGATCAGCTCGCAAGCCTTGTCCGGGTGCAGGCTGTGCGCGGCGACCCGGCTGACGGACTCCTTCACCACGGCCTTGTGCACGCCGGGGATCAGCGCCTCGGTCTCGGCGCAGGCGATCCGGTCGCCGGTGACGAGGACCACCGGCACTTCGTAGTGCGCCGCCACGAGCGCGTTGATGCCGGCTTCCCCGGTGACGACGCCGTCAAGCCTGGCTTCCATCACCGCCCGGGGATTATAGGTGTGCGACAGGCCGGCTGGCGCTCCGATCGACCCGTGGTAAGAGATAAAGAGCACGGCGTGGAAACTGTCGTCGAGCCCCTGCATCATGTAAAGCGGCTTGTGGCTGCCGGAGATATAAGAAGCGCCCCCGGCCAGCTCGGCCGGCGGGAAGTTGCGCATCGTCGAGTGCGAGTCGTTGACCACGATCTCGGTGGCACCGCCAGCCAGAGCGCCCTCGATCGCCGCGTTCACCTCGGCCAGCAGCAGCTTGCGGCCGATGACTGCCTCGGCCCCCTGCCCGACGCACTGCTCCCAGTCGACGACCCCTGCCGTGCCCTCCATGTCGGTGGACAAGAACACCTTCATCGCCGCGCCCCTTTCATTCGTGCCCCTCCGGGCTCTTCGACGTGAGCCCCTTCGAGGTGGGCACGGTCGCAGATCCTGTAGTTCTCCTCGCCCGCTTCCCAGACGCTGTAGGTCGAGCCTTCCTTGGTCGAGGCACCGCCATGCCGGCCGTCGGGCAGCAGGCACAGCACCTGAAGCGGCGAGCGGAAGTCGTCGGGCAGCTCGGCCGTCTGCGCCAGGGCGGTGCGACCGGCCGCTGCGGGCGCCAGGCCCTGCTGCAGCGCCAGCACGGCGGACCGGGCGGTGTTGGCCCGGATGGCCAGCTCGCCCCGGCCGGTACAGGCGGCCGCGCCGAACCGGTTGTCGCAGAAGTTGCCGGCGCCGATCAACGCCGAATCCCCGACCCGGCCGGGGAACTTCCACGGGTAACCGCTCGTGCTGACGCCGACCGCGAGGTTGCCCGCAGCGTCGAGCGCGAGCACGTTCACGGTCCCCCACGGGCCGTCGTGCGGCTCGAGCGCAGCCAGCCGCTCGCGTATCTGCCGCCGGGACGCGATCTCCCCTGGACCGTGGCTTTGCGCAGCCTCCGCCAGGTCAGCCGGATCCAGGCCCTCCTGCCAGATCCGCCTGGCTTCCGCCGTGAGCGTCTCGCCGCGCTCGATGCCGACCTCGTCGGCGAACTTCTCCGCTCCTGATCCGACCAGCAGCACGTGCTGCGGAAGGTGATCGCAGACCGCGCGGGCGATCGAGATCGGGTGCGGGAACCCTGTGACAGCGGCGACCGCCCCCGCCCGCATGGTCGCCCCGTCCATGATGGAGGCGTCGAGCTCGACGACGCCGAGCAGGTTCGGCAGTCCGCCGACCCCGACGTAATGGTCGGCCTCGTTGGCCTCGGCCTGCCGGACCGCTGCCTCGACCGCGTCCATGGCGCTCCGGCCGGCCCGCAGCAGCTCCATCCCCGCCGCAAGCCCGACCTCGCCCCGTTCGCTGGCCATGATGACTGGCGTGGCGATGGTCGTGTTCGCCAACCTCATTCCCCCTTCGCCGTCGCTGGCGTCGCGTCGCTCACCTGACCGGCGCTCGCCGTGTACCCGCCGAAGGCGAAGTGGCACGCGGCCTGATGTCCTGCGTCCCCTGCGGCGGACGTCAGCAGGGGATCATCGACTTCGCAGCGGGTCTGCGCGATCGGGCACCGGGTACGGAACCGGCAGCCCTGCGGCAGCCGCAGCGCACTCGGCGGGTCGCCGACCACGGCCGGGCCGCTCTGCGCGTCGATCGAGCTGGCGGTCAGCCTCGGGATGGCGGCCAGCAGGCCCTTGGTGTAGGGGTGCTGGGGGTCGGCGAAGAGCCGGGCGGTCGGCGCGACCTCGACGATCCGGCCCAGGTACATCACGGCGACCCGGTCGCACAGGTGCCGGACCACGGCCAGGTTGTGCGAGATGAGCAGCAGCGTGAGCCCCAGCTCGGCGCGCAGGTCGTTGAGCAGGTTCAAGATCGTTGCCTGCACGCTGACGTCGAGCGCGGACACCGGCTCGTCGGCGACGAGCACGTCCGGGCGCAGCACCAGGGCCCGGGCGATCGCGACCCGCTGCCGCTGCCCGCCGGAGAACTGCCTCGGGTACGCCCGCATCGCGTCCGGCGACAGGCCGACCATCGTCAGCAGCCGCTCGCAGTACTCATCGACTTCAGCGTTGGGCACGATGTGGTGCACCCTGAGCAGCTCGCGCAGCATGCTGCCGACGGTGAGCCTGGGATTCAGCGAGGAGTAAGGGTCCTGGAAGACCATCTGGATCCGGCGCTGATCGGCCCGGGAGCGGTTCCTGGGCAGCACCCGGCCGTCGAACTTGATCTCGCCCCGGTCGATCGGGCGCAGCCCGGCCAGTGCCAGCGCGAACGTGGACTTGCCCGAGCCGGACTCACCGACCAGGGCCAGCGCCTCGCCTTTGACGAGTTCCAGATCGACGCCGTCCACCGCGCGCAGGAAGCGCTGCTCGTTCTTGATCCGCGCGGCCAGCCTCGATCCGACGGCGAAGGAGACGGCCATGTCCCTGACCGACAGCTGCGGGCCAGCACTGTGAGCCGCTGCACCGTCAGTCACTGCGCCGTCAGCCACTGCGCCGTCCACCACGGGGTCCTGGGTCATGGCCTGATCCGATCCGCGGCGGCTTCCTCGCACCGCTCGTAGTGCAGGCACGCCGTCCAGCGGTCGCCGTCGACCTGGCGCAGCGGGGTCGGTTCCACCGTGCAGTCCTCTTCGACGAACGCGCATCGGGGATGGAAGCGGCACCCCGACGGCGGGCTCACCAGGCTGGGCGGCGAGCCCGGGATCGGCACGAGCGACTCGCGCACGAACTCGACGTCAGGCGCCGACCGCACCAGGCCGAGCGTGTACGGGTGCCGGGGATCGAGCAGCACGTCCCGCACCGACCCGCGCTCGACGAGCTCGCCTCCGTACATGACGGCGACCCGCTGGCACAGCTGGGCGACGACCGGCAGGTCGTGAGTGACGAAGATCAGGCTCACGTTCGACTCCCGGCACAGCTGGGCCAGCAGCCGCAGGATCTGGTCCTGGATCGTGACGTCGAGCGCGGTGGTCGGCTCGTCGCACAAGATGATCTCGGGGTCGCAGGACAGCGCGATCGCGATCATCACCCGCTGCCGCATGCCGCCGGAGAACTCGTGCGGGTACGCACGGAACCTGCGCTCGGGGTCAGGGATGCCGACCCTGCGCATCAGTTCCAGCGCCCGCTCCCTGGCCTTGGCCCTGCTGTAGCCGAGGTGAACGCTCGGGCCTTCGGCGATCTGGTAGCCGACCCGCATGACCGGGTTGAGCGCGCTCATCGGCTCCTGGAAGATCATCGAGATCTTCGGCCCCCGGATGTGGTTCAGCTCGCTGCTGCGAAGGCCGACCAGGTTCGTGCCGTCGAGCAGGATCTCGCCCGAGGTGATCTTGGCTTCCGGCGGCAGCACGCCGAGGATCGCCCGCAGCGTCATGCTCTTGCCCGAGCCGGACTCGCCGACCAGGCCGACCGCCTCGCCCCGGTCGACATCCAGCGAGACGCCGTCCACCGCGCGGACGGTGCCATGCCTGGCCGCGATCTGCACGTGCAGATCGCGGACCTCGAGCACGGGACCGTCCGCGCCGGCCGACTCGGTCGCGCCCGCCCCGGTGAAGCGCGGCCCGCTCATGCCTGACCTGGCCTGATCAGATCGGCGAGCCCGTCGCCGATGAGGGAGAGCGACAGTCCGACGATCACGACGGCAAGGCCGGGGAACGTGGTCAGCTGCCAGTGCGTGGTCATGAAGTTCTGGCCGTCGTTGATCATCGAGCCGAGATCCGGGGTCGGCGGCGGTACGCCGAGCCCGAAGTAGCCGAGCGTGACGATCGCCAGGATGTCCTGCACGATGTCGGACATCGCGTAGATGATCGCCTGGCTGATCACGTTGGGCACCAGGTGCCTGGCGATGATCCTGACGCTCGACAGCCCGCCGGACTGGGCGGCCAGCACGTAGTCCTGCCGCTTCGCGACCAGGATCTCGCCCCGGACGATGCGCGCATAGGAGACCCAGCCGACGAGGGTGATCGCGATATAGATGCTGCGCTCACCCGGGCCGAGCACGAAGACCAGCGCGATGATCAGCACGTAGAAGGGGAAGGCGACGACGATGTCGACCAGGCGCATGATCACCGTGTCGACCCAGCCGCCGAAGTACCCGGAGATGCTGCCGAGCACCGTTCCGATGCAGAACGGCAGCAGCACGGCGATGAAGGCGATCTTCAGGTCGTTGCGCATGCCGTAGAGCAGCCTGGTGAACGTGTCCCGGCCAAGCTGGTCCGTGCCGAGCAGGTGGTGCGAGCTAGGGCCGAGCAGGGTCGCCGCGAGGTCCTGCCTGATCGGGTTGTAGGACGTCAGCAAGGGCGCGGCGAGCGACACCGCGAGCAGGAGGCCGAGCAAGATCAGGCCAGCGGCCAGGGCTGGCTGGGTGTACCAGTGCCGCACCCGGCGGGCCGCTACCGGCGCGACGGGCTGGGCGAGCAGGTCGGGCCGCCGGGGACGGGAATAGCGCTCATCGGTCGAACCTGACTCTCGGGTCCAGCGCCGCATAGGACATGTCGGCAAGCAGGTTGACGAGGACGACGAGGACCCCGAAGACCAGCGTCACGCCCTGCACGACGGGGAAATCGCGCTGGAAGATCGAGTTGATCATCAGCTGGCCGATGCCGGGAATCGCGAAGACCGTCTCGATGATCACCGTGCCTCCGATCAGGAAGCCGATGTTGATGCCGAGCACGGTGACCGCCGGGATCACGGCGTTGCGCAGCACGTGCCGCAGGAACAGCCGGGGCGCTGGCACGCCCTTGCTCTTGGCCGTCGTGATGTACTCGGCGCCGAGCACGTTCAGCATGCTGGCCCGGAGGCTGCGGATCACCACGGGAGCGAGCGCGATCGCGATGACCAGGGCCGGCAGGAACATCGAGTGCAGGTGCCCGGCGAACCCGACCCCGTAGCCGCTGACCGGGAACAGGTGCAGGTTGATCGCGAACAGGTAGACCAGCAAGATCGCGAGCCAGAACGGCGGCATGCCGAGGCCGAGCAGCGGCACGGCCCGCACGATGTGGTCGCGGATGCCGTCCTTGCGGCTCGCCGCGATCATGGCCAGCGGGACGCTGATGGCGATCGCCAGGACGGCGGAGTAGACGACCAGCCACAGCGTCGCCGGCACCCGGTCGAGTATCAGAGGCGTGGTCGGGACGCCGTAGAAGAGGCTCTGGCCTAGGTTGCCGTGGACGAGGCGGTCCATGAAGAGCCAGTACTGGCTGGCCAGCGGCCGGTCGAGTCCCCACTGCCGGTGCAAGATGGCGACTGCCTTCGGCGTGGCGTGGATCCCCAGGATGGTCCGGGCCGGGTCACCGGGGATCAGGTGGATCATGAAGAACACGATGATCGTCACGCCGATAGCGACGGGGATCAGCATCAGCAGACGCTGGAAGACGAACGTCATCCGTCCCAACGATCATCACCTCCCAAATGTCTGTCAGGGCGTGGCGTCGGCGGCGCACTCAGTACGCCGCCGACGCCATGCGATCTATCCCCGTCGTTACTTACTGAGCCAGACGTCCTCCATGTGCATGTTGCCGAGCGGCGTCACGTAGAAGCCGTGCACATTGCTGGTGGTCGCGTACGGATATGGCGAGTAGTACAGGAACGCCATGAACGCGTCCGCCGCAGACAGCGCCTGGACCGTGTTGTAGAACTTCTGGCGCTGAGCGGGGTCGGTCGTCACCTCGGCCTCGTGCGTGGCCTTGACCACAGCCGGGTTGTCGTAGTTGGTGAAGAAGGACTTCGCGCCCGACTTCGGGTCGACGGCGAACGTCGCCAGCTCGTCCGGGTCAGGGATGTCCATGGTCCACAGCGTGAGCACCATGTCGTACTTGAGCGTCTGCTCGTCGTTGTTGACCGTGTTCGGGTCGAGCTGCTGGATCTTCAGGGTGATGCCGAGCGGCTTGAGCTCGGACTGCAAGATCGTGGCGATCGTGACGGAGTCCGAGTTACCAGAGGGCACCAGGATCGTCGTGGTGAAGCCGTGCGGCACGGACGACTTGGCCATCTCGGCCTTGGCCGCGGTGACGTCGTACTGCAGGCCCTTGGTCGCGGCCTGGTAGAACGGCACCTGCGGCGGGAAGAGCGCGTTGGCCGGCTTGCCGTTGCCGAAGAGCACGGCCTTGACCAGCGCGTTCCGGTCGATCGCCAGCGAGATCGCGCGACGCACGTGCACGTCCTGGAAGGGCTTGCGCAGCTCGTTGAAGGCCAGGTAGTTGGTCTGCGTCGAGTTGAACAGGTCCATGACCACGCCTGGGGTCGTCTTCAGGCTGGAGACCGTGGACCACGCGGGGGTCTGGTCAATCTGGGCCTGGCCGGCCTTGAGCTGCAGCAGCCTGGTGTTGTCGCTGGCGACGTCGTCCCAGGTGACGCTGTCCAGGTAGGGCAGGCCCTTCTGCCAGTAGTTCGTGTTCCTGACCAGCTTGAGCGCCTGGCCCTTGTGCCAGAAGGCCCACTTGAACGGGCCGGTGCCGACCGGGTGAGTGTAGAACTGCGTCTCGCTCTGGCCGCCGTAGTTGGCGGGGACGATGCCGTTGGCGAAGATCGACAGGTCGGCCAGCAGCGGCGCCCACGGGAACTTCAGGTGGATGACCACGGTGTCGGGCGACGGGTCGTCCACGGCAGAGATCGCCGAGTCGAGGTAGGCCCAGCCCTGGGCGGCCTTGCGGTTCTGGTCAATCGAGAACTTCACGTCGGCCGAGGTCATCGGCTTGCCGTTGGAGAACTTGATGCCCGGCCGGAGCTTGAACGTGTAGGTCTTCTTGTCCTTGGACATCGTGTAGCTGGTGGCCAGCTCGGGCCGCACGCCCTTGCCGTTGTTCGTGACCGTGTACAGCGTCTGGAAGATCTGCTCGAAGATCCAGATCGAGTTGTTGTCGAACACCGTCGTGTTGTTCATCGACTGGGCGTCCTGAAGGGCATCGAAGACGAGGTTGCCGCCATGCACCGGTGCGCCGCTGCCGCCGCTGCCGCCGCCTCCGCCGTTGCTCGTGCCGCCGGACGACGAACTCCCCCCTGATCCGCAAGCGGCCAGGACAACGAGTGCGCTGGCCGCGATCAGAGCCTTCGCCGCAGGAAAACGAAGTTTCACGCAAGCTCCTTAGATCTCGCGCGGCCGGAACCGACCGCTCGCTGTAGAACCGGCCACCAGGAACCCGGCCGTGCTGAAGTGCTAGCCCCGGCGCAGAGAACCCAGTCGCTCGCTGGGAGCTAGCTGCTAAGACCCCGGCCGCTCGCTCCGGAGCCAGCCGGCCAACCCGGCGACTTGCTCCGGAACTAGCTACCGGTCATCCCGATTGCTGGCTCCCTGGCAAGCCACGCCGCTCGCCCCACCTAGACAAACCTTTGTTTTTCATAATCTGGCCGCAAACCGGCGAGTTGTAAATAGTAGGCGGATACCTAGACCGATGTAGTTACCGTGTTGTAACGTTCCCAGCCGTGCGTTACGTGGTGGTTGGATGTGGTGCGATTGGCGGCACGGTAGCTGCGGGACTGGTGCGCGACGGGCACGAAGTCCTTGGCTGCGACGCCGATCCGCGCGTCGTGGACGCGATCAGCTCGAAGGGCCTGTCGATCACGGGGCCGGTCGAGGACTTCACCGTGCGCCTGCCCGCTGTGCTGCCCGCTGACCTGCCCGAACGTCTGGACGGTCCGGTGCTCGTGGCGGTCAAGGCACACCACACGGCCGCTGCGGCGGCCCTGCTCGCCGGGCGGCTGACCGGCGACGGCTACGTGCTGTCGATGCAGAACGGGCTCAACACCACGACGCTCGCCGACGCGGTCGGGGAACAGCGGGTCGTCGAGGCGTGCGTGAACTTCGGCGCCGACGCGATGGAGCCGGGGGTCATCCTGCGCGGCAACCGGGCGACCTTCATGATCGGCGAGACCGACGGCTCGATCACCGGCCGGGTGACGGCGCTCGCCGCTGATCTCGCGGACGCCCGGGTCACCGGCAACGTGCTCGGCTACATCTGGGCCAAGGAAGCCTACGGCGCGATGCTCGCGGCCGGGGCCGTCAGCGACCTGACGATCGCGGAAACCCTGGACGACCCCGCCTACACGACGCTGATGCTCCAGATCGCGCGGCAGGTGCTCGCGCAGGCCCCGGTCAAGGCGATGCCGCTGGACGGCTTCGACCCCGACGACCTGGAAGGGTCGCTCGCTCGGCTGGCCGAGTTCAACCGGGGGTCGGCGAAGGCGCGCTCTGGCATCTACCGCGACCTCGCGGTGCTGCACCGGCCGACCGAGGTGACGGCGATCCTGGGCGGGCTGGCGGTGCCTGCGGCTCCGCTGATCAGCCGGACGATTGAGCTGATCGGGGAGATCGAGCGGGGGCACCGGGTCTGCGAGCGGGCCAATCTCGACCTGCTCGCCACCTACGAGCGGCTCGACCGGCTCGGCCGACCGCTCAACGCGGTCGCGGCGGTGATCGGCGCGCCGTCGCGGGCGGCTGACGGGCCGCTGGCTGGCGTCCCGGTCGCGGTCAAGGACATCATCGAGATCGAGGGAGTGCCCACCAGGTGCGGCAGCCCGGCCAGCTCGCCCGAGCCTGCCAGCTCGGACGCGACTGTCGTGACCCGGCTGCGCGCGGCCGGCGCCGAGGTGTTCACCGCGACGCAGTGCCTGGAATTCGCCGCCGGGTTCGCCCATCCGGAGGTCGGCGACACCCGCAACCCGCGCGATCCTTCCAAGACCTCGGGCGGCTCGTCGGGCGGCTCGGCGGCACTGGTCGCCGCTGGGGTGTGCGACCTGGCCGTCGGGACCGATACCGGCGGTTCGATCAGGATTCCCGCCAGCTACTGCGGGATCGTGGGGCTGAAGCCCACGTTCGGGCTGGTGCCGGGCGACGGGGTGTTCCCGCTGTCGCCGCGCTGCGACCACACCGGCACGCTCACCGCCGACGTGTTCGGCACGGCCCGGCTGCTGGCGGTGCTGGCCGGGCTGGACGCGCCGGATGCGGCCGAGTACGCCGGATCCGGGCCGTTCACGCTGGGAGTGCTCGCCTCGCAGTTCACCGACCCGTCGGTGACGCCGGAGGTCGCCTCGGCTCTGCGGGCCACGCTGGTGGCACTCGCGGACGCCGGCTGGGAACTGCGCGAGCTGACCGGCGCCTGGCTCGACCGGCTGAGAGGCTGGGAGGACACCCTGGGCGTGATCGTTTCAAGTGAAGGTTGTGCTTTCCACGCTGGCCGGGACACCAGTCGTTACAGCGACGGCACCCGCTCGCTGCTCGCCTTCGGCGCGACGGTCACCGACGAGGCTCTGGCCGCCGCGCTGGCCGAGCAGGCTGAACTCACCGCCGCGATCGAGGCGAGCCTGGCTGGGATTGACGCGCTGGCCGGGCCGGCCGTTGGCTTCGTGGCGCCGACCCAGGACCCGCCGTTCGGCACGGGCGACTCCGTCGGCGAGGGCCGGTTCAGCGGCCCGTACAACCTGAGCGGCCACCCGGCGCTGTCGATGCCCGTGCCGTCGGCCGGGCTGCCGGTCGGGCTGCAGCTTGCCGGGCGGCGGGGCGAGGACTTCGAGCTGCTGAAAGTGGCTGCGGCCGTCGAGCGAGTGATCAGGATCTAGCTAGGGGGAGGACGAGCACTATGCCAGCCAAGGTGGAGCGCAAGACAGTCGACATCGCCGGGTTCGACGTTCCGGTGGTCGAGGTGACCGGGAGCGACGGGCCTCGCCTGACCGTGATCTCCGGGGTGCACGGGTGCGAGTACTCCTCCATGGCTGGCGTGCGGAAGTGGCTGGCCGGCCTGGGCTCGCTTGACCTGCGCGGCACCGTGGTCGTCGTGCCGGTACTTAACCTGCCGGCGTTCGAGGCCAGGAGCCCGTTCGTCATCCCGGAGGACGGCAAGAACCTGAACCGGTACTTCCCAGGGGATGCGAGCGGCACGCTGACCGAGCGGTTCGCCCACGACGTGTTCGCCAAGCTGATCGCCGGCTCCGATGCGGTGATCGACGCGCACTGCGGCGACCAGCCTGAGGCGCTCGAGCCGTTCGCCTTGTACGACGCGGGGGCGGCGCAGGAGCGCGCGCTCGGGCTCGCGCAGGCGTACGGGCTCGGGTACATCATCAGGCAGGAGCCGGGCCCTGACCGCCCGATCGGCGGCACGCTCAGCTCGGCCGTCGCCGAGCTTGGCATTCCGGCGATCACCGCCGAGGCCGGCGGCTGCGGGATCATCGAGGCCGACAAGGTCGCCATGCACGTGCGCGGGCTCAACCGGGTGCTGGCGTCGCTCGGCATGGCCGACACCGACGAGCCGCCGACGGTGGCCGAGCCGGTGCGGCTCAGCCAGTTCATCTGGCTGCGCAGCGAGCACGGCGGCTGGTGGGAGCCGGTCGTCGCGGCTGGCGAGTCGGTCGCCGAGGGGCAACTGCTCGGCACGCTCACCAGCCTGGACGGCGTCGAGGAGCGGCAGCGGGTCGTCGCGCCGACGGCCGGGCTGCCGATCTTCATCACGATCTCCCCGGCCACCGAGCCCGGCGGCCTGCTGCTCGGGCTCGGCGCCGTCTAGGGTCAGCTCAGCCCTGGATCTGGCGGATCCTATGGTTGGAGTCGTCATCGAAGATCACGTTGCCGGCGGGGTCGACGGTGACCCATTCCGGCTCGTCTAGCTTGGCTGAGGTGCCAGGGCCGCCGTCGCCGGTCAGCCCGCTGCTGTCGTGGCCGGCCAGGGCGTAGATGTCGCCCGCGGTCATCGGCTTCCCGTAGAACGTCCCGGTGGTCGCCGCTACGATCCGCACCTCCTGGTCGCCGGTGTCGCCGACGATCAGATTGCCGTGGCCGTCAACGGTGACGCCACTCGGGTCCTTCAGGCTAGACGTGGTTGCGGGAACACCGTTGGCCAGCGGGCTGGCGACGCCCGTCCCGGCCACGGCGTAGACGTCGCCTGCGGTCATCGGCTGGCCGTAGAACGTCCCGGTGGACACGGCGATCACCCGGACCAGGTCGTCGGCAACGACCACGAGGTTCCCGTCAGCGTCCATCGCGAGCTGGGCAGGCTTGGCGAACTTGAAGGTGGCGGCCAGAGCGGGTCCGCCGTCGCCGATGTCTTTGGTGCCGCAGGGGCAGCCGGCGATGGTGTAGATGTCACCTGACGTCATCGACTGCCCATAGAACGTGCCAGTGGCAGCGGCCGCAACCCTGACCCGGCCACTGCCAATGTCGATGAAGACGAGATTGCCGGCCGCGTCAATGGCCACGCCCTGCGGCGCCCTGATCCTGGCGCTGACGGCCGCGCCGCCATCGCCTGAGAAGCCAGTGGTGCCCGTACCGGCCACCGTGTAGATGTCGCCTGCCGTCATCGACTGGCCGTAGAACATGCCGGTGCGGGCCGCCACGACCCTGATCCGGTGGCCGGCTGAGTCGGTGACGACCAGATTGCCGGAGACATCCACGGCGACGTCGGCCGCGCTGAGCTTGGCCTTGCTGGCCGGGCCGCCGTCGCCGACGGCGCCGCCGCCAGTGTCGCGCGCGCCGCTGCCCGCGATCGTGTAGAGGTGGCCCTTGATCATGGCCTTGCCGTAGAAGGTCCCCGTCGCGGCCGCGATGACCCTGACCACGGTGTGCGCGATCAGCAGGTTGCCTGCGCCGTCCCTGGCGAGGCCGCCGCTCACGCGCTGGGCGCTGGTGGCTGGCGCGCCCTCGCCGTCGTAAGGAACTAGCTGCGGGTTGCCCGCCACGGTGTACACGTCGCCCGACTTCATGTGCTGGCCGTAAAAGACGCCGGCCCGCTCCGCGATGGCTCTGACCGTGAACCCGGTGGTGAAGACGACGTTGCCCTGGCCGTCGATCGCGACGCTGGTTGGCTCGCCCACGAAGGCATTGGCCGCAGGCACGCCATTGCCGGCCAGGCGCCCTTTCCCCCCGGCGATCTGGTAGATGTCGCCGGCCTTCATGTGCTGGCCGTAGAAGGCGCCAGTCCTCCGGGCCACGACCCTGATGGCCTCAGCCTCGACGGCGCCGATCACGACGTTGCCCGAGTGGTCGACGGCCACGGCCTCGGCGCCGTTCAGCCCGGCCTTGCGAGCTGGTCCGCCATTGCCCGATGACCGGCCGAACTTGCCGTTCCCGGCGACCACGTAGGTGTGGCCGCGCTTCATCGCCAGTCCGTAGAACCTGCCGGTCTTCTCGGCCAGCACCTTCACCCGGGTGCTCGCGGCCATCAGGATGTTGCCCGCATGATCGACCGCGATCTGGCTGCCGCCGCCCTTGGCGAGCAGGTACTTCTTGCCCGCGACCATCTTCTTGCCGTAGAAGGTGCCAGACCGCACCGGCACGGTGAGGATCTGGTGGACAGAAGGCGCGCCGATCTGCTCGGTACCGGAGCTGGAGACCAGGATGTTGCCGTTGCTATTGGTGGTCACGTCGGCCGGGCAGAACGAGCTGCTTGAAGTGTGGCTAGCAAGGCAAGGCCCGCTGCCCATGGCCACCGTGTAGATGTCACCGCCGACCATGTGCTGTCCGTAAAACGTCCCGGTCCTCTTGGCGACGACCCGCACCCGGCCGTTGCTCTTGTCCGCGATCACCAGGTTGCCGGCGCCGTCGATCGTGGCGGCACAAGGCCGGTCGAGCTCGGTGCTGACAGCACGCACGTGGTCGCCCTGAAAGCCCTGGCTGCCGTCGCCCGCCGGCGTGGTGAGCTCGTCGGTGCGGGCGTCGATGACGCGGATGACCTCGCCGAACTGGTCGCCCAGGTACAGGTGGCCGCTGGCGACGTTCACGATGGCGCAGCCGTCGAGCGGACCGAACACCAGCTGGGTCGCGAGCGCAGGGCCGCCGACGCCGCCGGCCAGGGTCGTGATCGTGCCGGGCGCCGGCGTGCCGGTTGCCCGTGCCGCGAGCGCCTGCGCGGGCGCCGTGACCAGGGCCAGCCCCACTGCGCAGCCGGCCAGGACGCCTGCTGCGGCGCGACCCCGTGCCCGTGACTTGTCGTGCATTCCGTCCTCCGTAGTCTAGGGGCCGCCCTGGATCTCGCGGATCCGGCCGTTGCAGGAGTCGTTGACGATCACGTTGCCGTGGTTGGCGATCACCCAGGACGGGCGGCACACCAGGGCAGAAGTGCTCGGCCCTCCGTCACCGCTCAGGCCGAAGTGCTGGTCTCCAGCTAGCGCGTAGATGTCGCCGACGATCATCGGCACCCCGTAGAAGGTGCCGCTCGTCGCCGCCACGATCCGCACTTCCTCGTCGCCGGTGTCGCCGATGATCAGATTGCCGTGGCCGTCGACGGCCACGCCGCCTGCTTCGTCCAGAGCGGACGACGTCGCGGGAACGCCGTTGGCGAAGGTGCTGGCCTTGCTGTCCCCCGCCACCCGATAGACGTGCCCGGCGGTCATCGACTGGCCGTAGAACGGCCTGGTGGACTCCGCGATCACCCGGATCAGGCCGTCGGAGGTGACGACGAGGTTCCCGGCAGCGTCGATCGCTACCTGGTCAGGTTCGTTCTGAGGGAATACGAAGTTGGCTTTGAGAGCAGGTCTGCCGTCGCCCGTGTTCTTGACGCTGCACTTGCAGCCCGCGACGGTGTAGATGTGGCCCTCGGTCATCGCCTGGTCGTAGAACCGCCCGGTCTTCTTCGCCACGACCCGGACCCGTTTGCTGCCGGCATCAATGAAGACGAGGTTGCCGGCCGCGTCGATAGCCAGGCCCTGCGGGTCATCGATCCTGGCGCTGACAGCCAGGCCGCGGTCACCGGAGAAGCCTTTGACGCCGTCGCCGGCCACCGTGTAGATGTGGCCAGCCGTCATCGGCCGGCCGTAGAACCGCCCGGTCCGCTTCGCCACGACCCTGATCCGGTGGCCGCCCGCGTCGGTGACGACCAGGTTGCCGAGGGCATCGACCGCCACGTCGGCAGCGCTGAGCTTCGCCTTGACGGCTGAGCCGCCGTCGCCCACCCAGGTGCCGCCGGTGTCGCGGGCGCCGCTGCCAGCGATCGTGTAGATGTGACCTTTGGTCATGGCCTTGCCGTAGAACGTCCTGGTCGAGGCGGCGACGACCCTGAGCGCGCGGTTCGCGACCAGCAGGTTGCCCGCCGCGTCCACGGCGACGCCGCCGGTCACGTCCTGAGCGCTGGTGGCGGGGCCGCCCTCGCCCTTATACAGGATCCCGCTCGGGTTGCCGAGCACGGTGTACACGTCGCCAGCCTTCAGGTGCTGGCCGTAGAAGGAGCCGGCCAGCTCGGCGATCACCCTGACCGTCTTCCCGGCAATGAAGGCCACGTCGCCGTGGCTGTCAATCGCGAGGCTCGACGGCTCGCTCACATCGGCCTTGGCAGCGGGCACGCCGTTGCCGGTCAGGCCCTTGAAGACCCCGGCGATCTGGTAAATGTCGCCAGCCTTCATCCGCTTGCCATAGAAGGTGCCGGTCCTTGCGGCGACGACCAGGATGTGGCCGACGCCTGGGCTGTCGGCGATCACCACGTTGCCTGCGTGGTCGACAGCCACGCCCGTCGGGGCGATCTCGGCCTTGCGAGCCGGCCCGCCGACGCCCGACGATCCGGCCGTGTCGGTGCCCGCCACGACGTAGGTCTGACCCCGCGTCATCGCCAGTCCGTAGAACCTGCCGGTCTTCTCGGCCAGGACCTTCACCTGGCTCGTCGTGACCATCAGAACGTTGCCAGAATGGTCGACCGCGAGCTGGCCTCCGCCGCCCGTGGCCAGCACGTACTCCTGGCCCGCGACCATCTTCTGGCCGTAGAAGTTGCCCGACCGCTCCGGCACCGCGATGACCTGGGCAACCGGCTGGGCTCCGAACGACCGGGTTCCAGCGTTGGAGACCAGGATGTTGCCGTTGCGGTCGGTGATCACGTCAGCCGGGCAGAACAGGCTGCTCGGCTGGTCGCTGAAAACGCAAGGCCCGTCGCCGCTTGCGACCGTGTAAATGTCCCCGGCGACCAGGTGCTGCCCGTAGAACGTCCCGGTTCTGGCCGCGACGACGCGCACCCGCCCGTTGGCCTCGTCGGCGATCACCAGGTTGCCGACGCCGTCGATGGTGGCGGCGCACGGATCATCGAGTTCGGCGTTGGCGGCAAGGACGCTGTCGCCGTCGAATCCGCCCAGGCCGCCGTCGCCCGCTGGGGTCGTGAGCGCGTCGGTGCGGGTGTCGACGGCGCGGACGACGGAGCCAGCCTCGTCGCCGATGTACAGGTGCCCGTCGGCGAACTGCACGTCATCGCACTCATTGCGCCCTCGGAACGCGATCTTGGTCGCGAGCGTGGGCCCGCCGGGGCCGCCGGCCAGCGTCGTGATGGTGCCGGCGGCCGGTGCGCCGGCACCGCTGCTGGGGGTCGCCACGGCCGACACTGGCGCAAGCACCAGGGCCAGCGCCGCTGCGCAGCCGGCCATGACGCCAGCTGCGGCGCGACCCCGTGCCTGTGACTTGTCGTGCATTCGGTCCTCCGTGGTCTAGGGGCCGCCCTGGATCTCGCGGATCCGGCCATCGCAGGAGTCGCTGAAGATCAGGTTGCCGTCATGGACGACGATCCAGGTCGGGGAGCAGAGCAGGGCAGCGGTGCTCGGCCCCCCGTCGCCGCTCAGGCCGACCTGGTGGCGGCCGGCTATCGCGTAGATGTCGCCGGCCGTCATCGGCACCCCGTAGCTCGTGCCGGTCGTCGCCGCGACGACTCGCACTTCATGGTTACCGGCGTCGCCGATGATCAGATTGCCGTTGCCGTCAACGGCAACCCCACCTGCGTCAACCCCAGACGATGTCGCGGGAACGCCATTGGCGAAGGAGTTGCCCGTCCCGTTCCCGGCCACAGCGTAGGCGTCGCCAGCGGTCATCGCCTGACCGTAGAACGCCCCGGTGGACTCCGCGATCACCCAGATCAGCCCGTCACTCGCGACGACCAGGTTCCCGTTCGCATCGAACGTTA
Organism: uncultured Actinomycetota bacterium; assembly: GCA_963737865.1. GTDB lineage: Bacteria > Actinomycetota > Actinomycetes > Streptosporangiales > Streptosporangiaceae > Chersky-822. The sequence continues at coordinate 58,976 of CAVTUG010000007.1, forward strand.
GCTGGTCGGCGCCACCAAACCCAACGAAGAGGAAGGTGGCCGCGAGCGCTGGACCGCCGTTGCCGTCGTTGGCTTTGCCGCACTGGCAGCCCGCGATGATGTAGATGTCGCCGGCGGTCATCGGCTGGCCGTAAAACGTGCCCGTCGCGGCCGCCACGACCTGGATCGCTCCCCTGCCTTCGTCGGTGTCACTGTCAACGAAGACGAGGTTGCCGGCCGCGTCGACGGTCACGCCCGCTGGAACGCTGATCTTGGCATCGACGGCGGGACCGCCATCACCTGAAAAGCCCCTGGCACCGTCGCCGGCCACCGTGTAGATGTCACCCGCCGTCATCGGCTGACCGTAGAACGTGCCGGTGTGCGTCGCCACGACCCTGACCCGGTGGCCGGCCGCCTCGGTGACCACCAGGTTGCCGTCGGCGTCGACCGCCACGTCGGTCGCGCCGAGCTTGGCCGTGCTGGCCGGCCCGCCATCGCCCACGGCCGTGCCGCCGGTGTCGCCGGTGCCACTCCCAGCGATCGTGTAGATGTGACCCTTGGTCATGGCCTTGCCGTAGAACGTCGCGGTCGAGGCGGCGACGACCCGGATGACGCGGTTCGCGATCACCAGGTTGCCCGCCGCGTCCACAGCTAGACCACCGGCCACACCCTGAACGCTGGTGGCCGGGCCGCCCTCCCCCGCGTACGGGATGAGCTTCCGGTTGCCGGCCACGGTGTACACGTCGCCGGCCTTCATGTGCTGGCCGTAGAAGGTGCCGGTCCGCTCGGCGATCGCCCTGACCGTGAACAGCCCGTCATCGAAGACGACGTTGCCCTGGCCATCAATCTCGGCGCTCTGCGGGTCGCCGACACTGGCCTTGGCGGCGGGCACGCCGTTGCCTGTCGGGCCCTTGCGCACCCCGGCGATCGGGTAGATGTCGCCGGCCCTCATGTGCTGGCCGTAGAAGGTTCCGGTCCTGACGGCCACGACCTTGAGGTGCCCGACGAACGTGTCGGCGATCACGACGTTGCCCGAATGGTCGACAGCGACGCCCAGAGCGGCGTTCAGCCCGGCCTTGCGAGCCGGGCCGCCGTCGCCAGACGGCTTGGGCGTGCCGTTGCCGGCGATGGTATACGTGTTGCCGCGCTTCATCGCGAGCCCGTAGAACCTGCCGGTCGCCTCGGCCAGCACCTTCACCCGGGTGTCTGCGGCCATCAGGATGTTGCCGGCATGGTCGACCGCGATCTGGTCGGCGGCGGCGTTGGCGAGCACATACCTCTTGCCCGCGACCATCTTCTTGCCGTAGAAGGTGCCCGACCGCTCCGGCAGGGCGATGATCTGGGCGACCCGGTGAGCGCGGAGCTGGGTGGTTCCCGCATTAGCGACGAGGATGTTGCCCTTGGGGTCGGTGATCACGTCGGCCGGGCAGAACGAGCTGCCTGGCTTATGCCCCCCGCTGCAGACCGCACCGTCATCACTGGCCACCGTGTAGATGTCCCCGGCGATCATGTGCTGCCCGTAGAAGGTTCCGGTCTTCGCCGCGACGACCCGCACCCGGCCGTTGACGGCGATGACCAGATTGCCGGCGCCGTCGACGGTTCCGCCGCACGAGCCATCGAGCTCGGCTTTGGTCGCGGGAATGTTGTCGCCATTGAATCCGTCGCTGCCGATGCCGGCTGGCGTGGTGACCGCGTCGGTGCGGGGATTGACGGCACGGACGACGAACTCATCGGCCACGTACAGGTGGCCAGCGGAGAACTGCACGGAGCAGCTGCCGAGGTCTCCGAGCGCGAGCTGAGTCGCGAGCGGTGGTTTGCCGATGCCGCCGGCCAGGGTCGTGATGGTGTCGCCAGCCGGGGCCACGCCAACCGATGCCGCCCCGGCCGGCGCCGCCCGGCTGGGGCGATATCGCGGATCCGGCCGTTGCCTGAGTCGCTGAAGATCACGTTGCCGTGGCTGACGATCACCCACGACGGGAACGTGACCTGGGAAGAGCTGGTGGGTCCGCCGTCGGCGCTCAGGCCGGCGTGGTGGTCTCCGGCTAGCGCGTAAATGTCGCCGGCGGTCATCTTCAGGCCGTAGAAGGTGCCGGTCGTCGCAGCGACGACCCGCACTTCATCGTTGCTGGTGTCGCTGACGATCAGATTGCCGTCGCCGTCAACGGCCACTCCGAGCGCGAAATGCAGCCCGGACGAGGTCGCGGGGACGCCGTTGGCGAAGGTGCCGGTGTCTTCGCCGTCGCCGGCCACCGCGTAGACGTCGCCGGCGGTCATCGGTATCCCGTAGAAGGTCGCGGTGGACTCCGCGATCGCCCTGATAAGCCCATCCTCCGGGTCGGCCACGACGAGGTTGCCGACCGAGTCGATGGCGAGCTGGTCGCCCTCGAAGTCGGGGAACTCGAAGGTGGCCGAGAGCGCGGGCCCTCCATCGCCGAGGTCCTTGAAATTGCACTGGCAGCCCGCGACGGTGTAGATGTCGCCTGCGGTCATCGACTGGTTGTAGAACGTGCCTGTGGCGGCGGCCACGACCCTGACCCGTCCGTTGGTGCTGTCGATGAAGACGAGGTTGCCGGCTGAGTCGATCGCCACGCCCTCCGGGTCGTTGATCTTGGCGGCGACGGCCGGGCGCCGTCGCCAGAGAAGCCGCGGCCGCCGTTGCCGGCCACCGTGTAGATGTCGCCGGCCGTCATCGGCTGGCCGTAGAACGTGCCGGTGTGCGTGGCCACAACCCTGATCCGCTGGCCGCCTGGATCGGTGACCACCAGGTTGCCATCGGCGTCGACCGCCGCATCGGTCGCGTTGAGCTTTGCCTTGATGGCCGGCCCGCCATCGCCCACGGCGGCGCACCGGCGTCCCGGAGGCCGTTCCCCGCGATCGTGTAGATGTCGCCCTTGGTCATGGCCTTGCCGTAGAACGTCGCGGTCGAGGCGGCAACCACCCGGACCACGCCGTTCGCGATCACCAGGTTGCCCGCCGCGTCGACCGCGACGCCGCCGGTCACGCCCTGGGCGCTGGTGGCCGGACCGCCCTCGCCCGCGTAGGGGAGGCTGCTGGCGTTGCCGGCCACGGTGTAGACGTCGCCGGCCTTCATGTGCTGGCCGTAAGAGGTGCCGGTCCGCTCGGCGATCGCCCTGACCGTGTGCAGCCCGTCAGTGAAGACGACGTTGCCCTGACCGTCGACCGCTACGCTGGACGGCTCGCCCACGTCGGCCTTGACTGCGGGCACGCCGTCGCCGGTCAGGCCCTTGCGCACCCCGGCGATCGTGTAGATGTCGCCGGCCTTCATGTGCTGGCCGTAGAAGGCGCCGGTCTTGACGGCCACCACCCTGATGTTGCCTACGAAGGGAGCGCCGAGTACCACGTTGCCCGAGTGGTCGACGGCGACGCTAAAAACGACATTCAGCCCGGCCATGCGGGCCGGCCCGCCGTCGCCTGACGGCTTGGCCGTGCCGTTGCCGGCGACGACGTAGGTGTTGCCACGCGTCATCGCGAGCCCGTAGAACCTGCCGGTCTTCTCGGCCAGCACCTTCACCCGGGTGTCTTGCGCCATCAGGATGTTGCCCGCGTGATCGACCGCGATCTGGAAGCCCGAGCCCTTGGCCAGCACGTATTTCTTGCCCGCGACCATCTTCTTGCCGTAGAAGGTGCCTGACCGCTCGGGAATGGTGATGACCTGGGCGACCGAACGGGCTCCTAGCTGCCGCGTTCCCGCGTTGGAGACCAGGATGTTGCCATTACCGTCGGTGATCACGTCGGCCGGGCAGAACGAGCTGCCAGGCTTGTGAACCACGATGCAGGTCCCGCCGCCATTGTCGATCGTGTAGATATCCCCCGCGACCATGTGCTGCCCGTAGAACGTCCCGGTCTTCGCCGCGACAACCCGCACCCGGGCATTGCCCTCGTCGGCAATGACCAGATTGCCCGGCGCCATCGACGGTGGCGGCGCACGGCTCATTGAGCTCGGTGCTCGCAGCCGGAACTTTGTCGCCCTCGAATCCGTCCTGGCCGACACCCGCTGGCGTCGTGAGGGCGTCAGTCAGGGGATTGATAGCACGGATCACCGAGCCGAACTTGTCGGCTAGGTACACGCGACCATGGGCGACGTTCACGGTTGCGCAGCCATCGAGCGGCCCGAACCCGAGCTGAGTCGCGAGCGCGGGACTGCCGACGCCGCCGGCCACGGTCGTGATGGTGCCAGCCGCCGGTGCCCCCGCGCTGCTCGACGTCACCTCCACCCGTGCCGCTTTAGCCGGCACCGCCCAGGCCGGGGCGAGGACCAAGGCTAGCGCCGCTCCGCATCCGGCCATGACGCCTGCCACCGCCCGGAACCCGGCTCGTACCCGTGGCTTGTCTCGCATTCCGTCCTCCGAGTCTTAGCTCCTAGATATGACGCATAACAACCACAACAGGATTACTCCGGCGGCAACGGGATTCCTACAGGGGCGCCCGTCGTCCAGCCCGCGAAGCCGCAACTCAGTCTGCTCAGCGACCTGGGATCGCGGATCCACGTCGCTGGGCCCGGCTCAGCCTTGGATGGTCAGCCCTGGATCTCGCGGATCCGGCCGTTGCAGGCGTCGTCGAAGAGCACGTTGCCGTGGTCGACGATCACCCAGGCCGGGAGGCAGACCAGGGCAGAAGTGCTCGGCCCTCCGTCGCCGCCCAGGCCGATGTGGTGAGCGCCGGCTAGCGCGTAGATGTCGCCGGCGGTCATCGAGCATCCCGTAGAAGGTGCCGGTCGTCGCCGCGACGATCCGCACTTCCTGGTTGTCGCTGTCGCCGATGATCAGATTGCCGTGACTGTCGACGGCCACGCCGACGGGCAGGGCCAGCCCTGACGACGTCGCGGGAATCCCGTTGCCGAAGGTACGGGTGTCGAGGCCGTCCCCGGCCACCGCGTAGACGTCGCCGGCGGTCATCGACTGACCGTAGAACGTGGCGGTGGACTCCGCGATCACCCGGATCAAGGCGTGGATAGGGTCAGCGACGACCAGGTTCCCGGCCGCGTCGATCGCGATCTGGTCCGGGTTGACGAAGATGAAGCTGGCCGAGAGAGCAGGTCCGCCGTCACCGTCGCCCTTGCCCCGGCACTGGCAGCCAGCGACGGTGTAGATGTCGCCGGCCGTCATCGACTGACCGTAGAACGGGCCCGTCGCGGCGGCCACGACCCGGACTCTGTCGCCGTCGATGTAGACAAGGTTGCCGGCCGCGTCGACGGCTACGCCCTGCGGGTCGTCGATCCGGGCGCTGACGGCCGGACCGCCGTCACCGGAGAAACCCCTGGCGCCGTGGCCGGCGACCGTATAGATGTCGCCGGCCGTCATCGACTGGCCGTAGAACGTGCCGGTGTGCGTGGCCACGACCCTGATCCGGCTGCCGTCTGCGTCGGTGACGACCAGGTTGCCGACGGCATCGACCGCCACGTCGGCCGCGCTGAGCTTCGCCTCGATGGCTGACCCGCCGTCGCCGACGTCAGTGCCGCCGGTGTCGCGGGTGCCGCTCCCGGCGATCGTGTAGATGTCGCCCTTGGTCATGGGCCTGCCGTAGAAAGTCGCGGTCGAGGCGGCGACGACCCGGACCACGCGGTTCGCGATCAACAGGTTGCCCGCCGCGTCCACCGCGACGCCGCCGGTCACGTCCTGCGCTCTGGTGGCCGGGCCGCCCTCGCCCGCGTACGGGATCTCGTTCGCATTGCCAGCGACGGTGTAGACGTCGCCGGCCTTCATGGGCTGGCCGTAGAACGTACCGGTCCGCCTGGCGATCACTCTGACCGTGGGCGACCCGGCGACGAAGACGACGTTGCCCTGGCCGTCGACCGCGATGCTGGCTGGCGAGCCCACATCGGCCTTGACTGCGGGCACGCCATCGCCGGTCGGGCCCTTCTTGACCCCGGCGATCTGGTAGATGTCACCGGTCTTCATCCGCTGGCCGTAGAAGGTGCCGGTCCTGACGGCTACGACCCTGATCTGCCCGATGAAAGGGTCCCCGATCACCACGTTGCCCGAGTGGTCGACGGCCACGCCCGTGGCGAAGCTCAGCTTGGCCTTGCGGGCCCCGCCATTGCCCGAGGACCCGCCCTGGCCGGTGCCGGCGACGACATACGTGTGACCTCGCTTCATCGCGAGTCCGTAGAACCTGCCGGCCTTCTCGGCCAGCACCCTCACCTGGGTGCCTTCCGCCATCACGATGTTGCCAGCGTGGTCGGCCGCGATCTGATTGCCACCGCCTCTGGCGAGCACGTAGGTCTGGCCCGCGACCATCTTCTTGCCGTAGAAGGTGCCAGACCGCTCGGGCACCGCGATGATCTGGGTCACCGGACGGCCTCGGAGCTGCTTGGTTCCCGTGTTGGAGACCAGGATGTTGCCATTGCCGTCGGTGATCACGTCGGCCGGACAGAATGAGCTGCCCTGCTGGTGGTTCATGATGCAGGCCGCGCCGCCGCTGACAACGGTGTACATGTCGCCGGCGACCATCTGCTGCCCGTAGAACGTGCCGGTCCTGGCGGCGACGACGCGCACCCGGCCGTTGCCCTGGTCGGCGATCACCAGGTTCCCCGCGCCGTCGACGGTGGCGGCACACGGCGTGTTGAGCTCGGTGGTCGTCGCGGGGACGTTGTCGCCGTCGAATCCGGCCTGCCCGATGCCCGCTGGCGTGGTGAGCTGGTCGGTGCGGGGGTCGACCGAGCGAACGACGTCGGCGAGCTCATCACCTATGTACAGGTGACCGTTGGCGAACTGCACGTTTCCGCACTCATCGAGCAGTTCGAACGAGATCTTGGTCGCCTGCGCGGGTCCGCCAACGCCGCCAGCCAGGGTCGTGATGGTGCCAGCTGCCGGGATGTCGGCGGCGCTGGTCTCCGCCGCCTCGACCGGCGCCATGACCAGGGCTAGCGCCGCTCCGCACCCGGCCGTGACGCCTGCAGCCACACCGAACCCGGCCCGGACCCGTGGCCCGAGTCGCCACCAGGCCCCGATCCGCTCTTGTGGCTTGTCTCGCATTCCGTCCTCCTGCGGTTCGGGGTGACAGTTTGCGCCCATTGTGTGTGCAGACAGGTCGCATCGCCCCTTTAAAGACGCGCAGCAACCACAACTGGATTACTCCAGCGGCTGCGAAATCACCGCGCGCGGCCGGGCGCCCGGCCGCGCAGCCGGGCGAAGGTCCCGCAAGGTCGGACGACCGGCAAAATGGCTCTTGAAGGGCTCATACTGGGGCAGTGCCCCTGACCGTCACCGCCGCCGCCACCCGTGCGGCGGTCACCGTCGCTGGCCGGCTCGGCTTGCCCAGCGCGGATCCGGTAGTGCTCGCCGACGGCGCGAACGTGGTCGTCTGGCTGCGGCCCTCACTCGTGGTCGCGAAGGTCGCCGCAAGCACGGCTGCGGTTCGTGCCGACGGTGCCGCGTGGCTGGGGCGAGAGCTTGACGTGGCGGTGTTCCTGCGCGAGGCCGGAGCGTCGGTGGTACCGCCAAGCGCCGAGGTGCCCGCCGTCGTGCAGCACGGCGACGGGCACGTGATGACGTTCTGGACCTATCTGGAGCCGTCCAACGCCGGCCTGCCCGACGACGCCACGATGGGAACGCTGCTCAGGGAACTGCACGAGGCACTGCGTTCCTACCCGGGGCCGCTTCAGGGCTTGGCGCCGTTCAGCGACATCCCGGCCTTCCTGGCCCGGCCGCAGACGCTGCTTGACGCGGACGACGTGACCGCCATTGCGCAGGCATACACCCGGCTGACCTCGGAACTGGCCGAGCGGTCCCCGGCCGAGCGGCCGCTGCATGGCGACGCTGGGGCTGGCAACCTGCTCCCGACCGGCGGCGGCTCGCTCTGGCACGACTTCGAAGACACCTGCTCGGGTCCGGTCGCGTGGGACCTAGCGGCCTCCACGGCCAGCGCCCGCCGAGATCGCGCCCGGATCGTCGCGGCCTACGGCCAGGAGGTCGATGCCCGTGAGCTACGGATCTGCGAGGACCTCCGGCGCCTGCACCTGACGATCTGGTACTCGCTGTACGCCGAGCGCCTCCCTGAATGCCGCCAGCGGGCCGCCGAGCTAGCCGCGAACTGGCGCTCAGGTTAGTCAGCCCTGAAGCTCGCGGATGCGGGCGTTGCAGCTGTCAGAGAAGATCACGTCGCCGTGCGCGTCGAGCGTGACTCAGGCTGGGTCACAGACCTGCGGCCGAGATGCCAGGTCCGCCGTCGCCGTTGTCGTCGCAGTTGCCTTCGCCAGCGATGGTCGCAGACGGTCGGCACCCCACGCCAACGACAGCAAGTAGGGCCATGCTGCTGTTCGCAGGCCGGTCCTGACGACAGCATGGTCCTACCTACTGCTATCCCCACAACAGTAAGTAAGACCATGCTGCTGTTGGTCTTGACGGGCTGCTGTTGGTTTTGACGGGCTGCTGTTGGTTTTGACGGGCTGCTGCTGGTTTCCGCTGGCTGCTGCTGGTTTCCGCTGCTCGGCCGCCGCCCGGGTCCGGCGGTGACAGATTGCGGGCGGCGGCCGGAGATCGGCGCCGGCCGTGGCCGGCCGCACCTGGGGACCCCTGGTGCGGTCCCGCCAGCACCGGGGCTCCCCAGGTGCGGCGGCAGCCCAGCGCGGGACAGGATGCGCGGCTGGAGTCAGACGACCCGGGGGTCCGCACCGCCGTCTGCGGTCATGGGCTTGCCGGCGGCGGCCCACTGCTGCATGCCGCCGGCGACGTTGACGGCGTGCCAGCCGCCGTCGTTCAGTGCGAGCGTGGCATTCGCCGAGCGGTGCCCGGACCGGCAGATGACGTAGACGGTCTGATCGGACGGGACCTCCCCGCTGCGCTGGCTGAGCTCGCCGAGCGGGATGTGAATCGCCCCCGGCGCGTGGCCGGCGACCCACTCGTTTGCCTCGCGCACGTCGAGCAGCCAGCCGTCGCCCGGCACCTGAGCGACCGGTACCTCGGGAACTGACTGACTCATCGTCATGACGCACTCCCAGTCCTTGGCAACGTGTCCGGCCTTCAGCCAAGGCTAGTCTGCTTACCCCGCGCCCGCGAACACTCGCGGGCGCGCCGGTGTGGCGGGCTCCGCGCTGCATCGTTGTGAGTTCGCCCGTGCTATAGCGCGGGCGTTGTGAGTTTGCCGGGGTAGGTCCAGGGCGGCCCGGGGCCTAGCGCGGGCGTTGTGAGTTTGCCGGGGTAGGGTCCAGGGTCGGGCCGGGCCGGCCCGGGGCTGGGGCGCGGGCCGGCCCGGGGTGGGCGGGGTGGCTCTGGTGGGGTGGGGGTGCCTGGTTAGCCTTGGTTCGTGCTGATTCGCGATGCCCTGCCCGCTGAGATGGATCAAGTCGGTGAGATCAGGGTTGCGGCGTATCTCGCGGGTCGGCACCTTTCGCTGGGCGACCGGTACGAGCCACGGCTGCGCAGCCTGGGCGCCGACGGTACCGGGGACGTGCTTGTCGCCGTCGAGCCGACCGGGGCGCCGCAGGAGCACGGCGGGGCGTCGGCGGAGTATGAGGACGTGCTTGGCACGGTCATGCTGCAGACCTGGCCGGTCACCGGCGAGGTCGTGCAGGGTCCGTTCGAGGCGGAGATCCGCGCGCTGGCGGTGCGGCCGGGCGCGCAGGGCGCCGGGGTCGGGGCCGCCCTGCTGAAGGCGGTCACCGAGCGGGCCAGGGAACGGTCGATCAGGCACCTGGTGCTGCTGACCCAGACTGACATGGTCACTGCTCAGGGCATGTACGAGCGCGCGGGGTTCGTACGGCTTCCCGATCGCGACCGGCCCGAGTACGAGTTGCTCGCGTATGGTCTGCGGCTCGATCAGCCCGGTGACCCGGGCTAGCTGCCGGCTACGCCGTTGTGCTGGGCGCGGGCGGCGCCATCCTCGCTCGCGGCCGTCATCGCAAGCTGCGCGTCTTCCTCGTCTCTGGCCTGCTGGTTAACCTTGCGCAGGTGCTTGGACATCGACCTGAACACGAAGTACAGCAGCACAGCCATGCCGAAGACGACGAGGAACGCGACGATGCCCGGCTGGGCGAACACGCCGCTCTGCGAAGCGCCGCCGGCTGCTACGAAGGTCAAAGCCGTCAAAGCCGCACCTTCTCTCGGATCCCGGCGAAGAGATCATCCTCTGGCTGATCGGTGTCCACCACCGACCTAGCCAGATGATAGTCCTCCGTCGGCCAGGCCTCCCGCTGCACATCAAGCGGACAGTTGAACCAGCCGCCGTTCGGATCGACCTGGGTGGCGTGCGCGATCAGCGCCTGGTCCCTGATCTCGAAGTACTCGCCGCACGGCACCCGGGTCGTGACCGCCCAGACCTTGCGGTCCGGATCCTCGGTCCACTTCGCGAGCCGCTCACCGTAGATCGACTCCAGCCCGAGCTCGAGCATCTTCTCGTGCAGGGCGGTCAGCCTGGTCTTGTGGAAGCTGACGAAGTAATAGAGCTTCAGTGGCTGCCACGGCTCGCCGCAGCCGGGATAGCGGTCGGGATCGGCCGCCGCCTCGAACGCCTCGACCGAGACCCGGTGGGTCATGATGTGGTCGGGGTGCGGGTAACCGCCATTCTCGTCATAGGTCAGGATCACGTGCGGCCGGAACTCGCGAACCGCCTGCACCAGGGGCCGGGCAGCGACGTCGAGCGGCTGCACCCCGAAGCACCCGTCAGGCAGCGGCGGCAGCGGATCGCCTTCGGGCAGCCCCGAATCGACAAAGCCGAGGAACTCCTGCCGCACGCCGAGAATGTCCCGCGCCTTCGCCATCTCGGCCCTGCGGATGGCGGGCAGGTTGGCCTGCACCTCGGGCCGGTCCATGGCCTTGTTGAGGATGTCGCCGCGCTCGCCGCCGGTCATGGTGCACACGAGCACCTCCACGCCCTCGCGGACGTACCTGGCCATCGTCGCCGCGCCCTTGCTCGACTCGTCGTCCGGATGGGCGTGCACCGCCATAAGGCGCAGCGGGCCAGTGCCGCTGACCTGGGCGTCCGCCGGTTCGACCAGGGCTGGCTCAGGGCTTGGAGCTGACATGCGGAATGTCCCCCTCGGAGGGTCGTCCGGTGATTCGATGACTGGGCTGCCGCCGCTTGGCGCTTCCTGGCCGGGGTCGAGCCGCGGTTCAGACAACAGAAGACTCAACAAGCTCGACTACGATCAGCATTCCAGGCTCGGCGTGACCAAACGCGTCGAGCCCGCAGGCCGTCGAGCCCGCAGACCGTCGAGCCCACAGACCGTCGAGCCTGCGGACGGCTGCAAGATCATGTTTGTTTCCAGGTTTTCTGCGCTTCACTGGCGCGTCGGCGGACCGAAACCGGCCTCACCTGGCGATCCAGGGCGAATCCGATGACGTGAATTTTACCTTTGATACCGGTTTTGGATCGATCTAGAATTCGAATAATACGCTTGACCTGTAGATGGTTGAAGTGACTTGCAATGACAAAGTAGTCTCGATGAATTGCCCCCAACTGTTGGGGCCCGGCCGGGCCCGGCGGAGTAGATCTCCGTACGGCGGATGCGAGGAGTGCTTGTGACCGAGACCCGTGACGACTCTGTCACCTGGCTAACTCAGGAGGCGTACGACCGGCTCAAGGCCGAGCTCGATCACCTCTCCGTCCAGGGCAGGATCGACATCGCCCAGAAGATCGAGGCAGCTCGGGATGAGGGCGACCTGAAGGAGAACGGCGGATACCACGCCGCCAAGGATCAGCAGGGCATGCAAGAGGCGCGAATCCACCAGCTGACCCACATCCTCACGCACTCCAGGGTCGGTGAGCCGCCGCGTACCGATGGCGTCGTGGGTCCGGGCATGACCGTGACGGTGAAGTTCGAGGGCGAGGACACCGAGGTGACCTTCCTGCTGGCCTCCCGCGAGGAGAGCGGTGCCCCGATCGACGTCTACTCACCGAAGTCACCGCTCGGCTCGGCGATCTCCGGCAAGAAGGTCGGCGAGACTACCACCTACAGCCTGCCGAACGGCCGCACCGTGAGCGTCGACATCATCGACGCGGTCCCCTACGGGGCCGTATGAGACGTGCGCAAAGAACGGCCCCTGGCCATGAGACCCGGGGCCGTTCTTTCGTTGTCGGCTAGGTCATCCCACGAGCGAGGGCTCTTGCGCTGACTCGTTGACGGCAGGCGGCGTGTCGGCCCGCCCGCGCAGCGGGATCTCCTTGATCAGCCAGCCGAGCGCGAACACGATCGCCGCGGTCGGGGCCGCCCAGATGAACACCACGTCCAGGCCGTGCGCGATGCCGGTGAACACGATGTCGCGAACCGCCGTCGGCAGGTGCTGCACCGCTACCGGGTTGAGGCTGCCCGAGATGCTGGACCTGACGCCCTGCAGCTTGGAGCCGATCGAGCCGTTCAGCGCGCGGAAGAAGACCACGCCGAAGATCGAGACTCCGATCGAGCCGCCGATTTGCTGGAAGAACGACCTCGAGCTGCTCGCCACGCCCATGTCCTTCGGGTCCACGCTGTTCTGCGCGATCAGCGTGGTGATCTGCATCAGGAAGCCCATCCCGACGCCGAAGATCACGAAGAAGGCCATCGACGTCAGGCGGGAGGTGTCCGGCCCCAGCGTCGAGAGCAGCAGCATGCCCACCACCATGATGGCGGCGCCGATGATCGGCAGGGCCTTGTACTTGCCGGTCTGCACGGTGATCCGGCCGGCGACCAGCGAGGTCGTGGTCGCGCCGAGCATCATCGGGATGAGCAGCAGGCCGCTGACGGTGGCCGACGCGTGCTGCACGGTCTGCTGGTAAAACGGCAGGAACGTCATCGCGCCGAACATGGCCAGGCCGAGCAGGAAGCTCATGGCGCTGGACAGCGTGAAGTTGCGGTTCTTGAAGACGTGCAGCGGCAGGATCGGCTCGGTTGCCCTGAACTCGACCCAGATAAAGCCGGCGACCGAGGCGACCGCAACCACGATCAGCGCCAGGATCACCGTCGAGCCCCAGGCGTACTGCGAGCCGCCCCAGGTCGTGACCAGCACGATCGCCGTCGCGCCGACCGCGAGCACGGCCGCGCCCAGATAGTCGATCTTGTGCGCGATCTTGTGCACCGGCAGGCGAAGCGCCCACATGATGTACACCAGCGCGGCGGCGCCGACCGGCATGTTGATGTAGAAGATCCACTGCCAGGACAGGGCGTCGGTGATGTAGCCGCCGACCAGCGGCCCGCCGATCATCGCGACCATCATCGCGGCCATCATGTAACCCATGTACTGACCGCGCTCGCGCGGGGAGACCAGGTCACCGATCGTCGCGATCGCGCCCACCATCAGGCCGCCGGCGCCGAGACCCTGGATCGCACGGAAGGCAATGAGCTGGTCCATCGAGTGCGACTGGCCGGACAGCGCCGAGCCAAGCAGGAAGATCAAGATGGCGGCGATCAGCAGCCGCTTGCGTCCGTACAGGTCACCGAGCTTGCCGTACAGCGGCGTCGTGATCGTCGAGGCGAGCACGTAGGCGGTGACTACCCAGGACAGATGACTGGCGCCTCCGAGGTCGCCGACGATGCGCGGCAGCGCCGTCGAGACCACGAGCTGGTCAAGCATGGCAAGGATGAGCGCGAGCATCAGACCGGGCAGCACGATCATCACATCGCGCCTGCGTCCCGTCACCGGTGCGGCGGCGTTGCCAGCCGCCGCCTCGAACTCTGACATTGTTAAGCTCCCTCGTTCCCGTCTCGTCCACCCGGGCTCAGCCGGGTCAAAGCTCGTCTAGGGGGCCAGGCCTGGCTCAGCGCCAGGCGTCACGACACAGCGGAACTACGACCGGCCCGCGAGGACCGGCCCTGGCTCTTGTGACCACTGACCCCGTACCCCAGTCAGCGACCAGCGCCCGGCGGCGCTGGCCTAATTGCCAGCAGATGGGGTGCCCTATTCCATTCCGATTCGAAATGGCGAGCCCGCCAGCAACCTACTTGCCGACCGGCTAGCATTCTCACGTGAGTTAGCTTAAGCTCGCTACTAACCGGTCGTCAAGTAGGTTACATCAGAGGGTGGCGCACGAACATGAATGACCCCCAGCGGGTCGCCCCGACTTCCGCCGCCGAGCGTGACTCACGCTCCCGGCCGGACACTCGCGCCAGGATTCAGCAGGTCGCGGTCGAGCTCTTCACCGAGCACGGCTACGAGGGCACCTCTCTTCGTGAGATCGCCGAGCGACTCGAGGTCACCAAGGCAGCGCTGTACTACCACTTCAAGTCCAAGGAAGACATCGTCACAAGCCTGGTCGAGGACTACTCCCAGAAGATGGACGCGCTGATCGCCTGGGGGCGTGAGCAGCCCAGGACGGCGGCGACCCGGCGCGAGATCCTGTCCCGCTACGTGGACATCGTCGCCGAGGGCGACAAGGTCTTCCGCATGCTGCACCAGAACCAGGCGTCGGTGAGCACGCTGTCGCAGGCCAAGAGCCGCGGTGAGCTGTTCAAGGAGCGCATGCACTCGCTCATCGACCTGGTGGCCGAGCCCGGCGCGGGCCTGCCTGAGCGGGTCAGGGCGGCGATGGCCTTCGGCGGGATCAGCGTGGGCTGGATGTTTTTCGCCGATCATTCCGACCGGCACGATCTGATCGAGGCGCTCAGCGGCATCGCGACCGAGATCGCCGAGGCCCCCTACGAGGGCTAGCCGCCCTCGCCTTCAGCCAGGACGCCAGCGCGGCTCGCCGCGACCGCCCGGACCAGCGGCGTGGTCCGGTAGCGCACGGTGGTCGCCAGCGCGATGACCGTGGAGGTGCGGACCACGCCCGGCACGTCGACGATCGCGTCGATGACTCGCTGCAGATCGGCGTTGTCGCGAGCCACCACCCGGCAGAGCACGTCGCCAGGCCCGGTGATGGTGTGCGCTTCGAGGATCTCGTCGATCAGCGCCAGCCGCTGACCGACCTGGCCGCGACCGCCCGCCTGAGTCAGCTCCAGGGTCACGAAGGCGGTGACCGAGTGGCCGATCGCCGCCGGATCGACGTCGGGACCGTACCCGGTGATGACCCCGCGCTGCTGCATCCGGTCGAGCCTGGCCTGGACCGTACCGCGAGCCACACCGAGGCGGCGCGAGGCTTCGAGCACCCCGATCCTGGGATCGCGGGTCAGCAGTTCGATGAGGCTGGCGTCGAGCTGGTCGATCATCGGGTCGGCCCTCACCCTGTTCAAACTTTTGGATTGGTGCCCGTCATATAACTAGATCATATTGTCCAGCTACTTGCGAACGGTTGCACATCCTGTCCTAGTGTCGATGCTGCGAGAGACTGCTGCGCCGCAGGTATCCGGACAGGAGCCGAGATGACCACGCAGACCGCCGCCCAGACCGGGCAGCGAGCGATGGCACGCCGACGAGTTCCCTGTCGATCGGGATGGACGCGGTGGTTTTCGCCGTCGGCAACGCCCGGCAGGCCGCGCACTTCTACTCGACGGCATTCGGCATGCGCTGCGTCGCGTACCGGGGGCCGGAGACCGGCTGCCGGGACGAGGCCGGGTACGTGCTGGAATCCGGCTACGCCAGGTTCGTGCTGCGCGGGCCGGTGCGGGCCGGCACCGAACTGGGCAGGCACGTCGCCGCGCACGGCGACGGCGTCATCGACCTCGCCATCGACGTGCCGTCGGCGCGCCGAGGCGTTCAGCTACGCGGTGGCGCACGGCGCCAGGCCGCTGGTGGAGCCGCAGGTCAGCGAGGACGAGCACGGCAAGGTCGTCCACGGCCGCGATCGCGACGTACGGCGAGACCCGGCACACGCTGGTCGAGCGGCCCGACTACGCCGGCCCTTACCTGCCCGGGTACGTCACCGCCGAGCCGCTGGTCACGCCGGCCGGCAGGCCGTACTTCACGGCGGTCGACCACTGCGTGGGCAACGTCGAGCTTGGCCGGATGGACGACTGGGTCGGCTTCTACCACCGGGTCATGGGCTTTACCAACATGAAAGAGTTCGTCGGCGACGACATCGCCACCGAGTACTCAGCGTTGATGAGCAAGGTCGTGGCCGACGGCTCGGGGCGGGTCAAGTTCCCGATCAACGAGCCCGCCACCGGGCCAGAGAAGTCGCAGATCGACGAGTACCTGGAGTTCTACGGCGGTCCTGGCGTGCAGCACATCGCGCTGGAGACCGACGACATCGTCGAGTGCGGTGCGGCGGATGCGAGCCGCCGGGCGTGTCGTTCCTGCCGACGCCGGACAGTTACTACGACACGCTCGGCGAGTGGGTCGGCGATACCCGGGTGCCCCTGGACGAGCTGCGCGAACTGCGCATCCTGGCCGACCGGGACGAGGACGGGTACCTGCTGCAGATCTTCACCAAGCCGGTGCAGGACCGGCCGACGGTGTTCTTCGAGCTGATCGAGCGGCACGGGTCGCAGGGGTTCGGCAAGGGCAACTTCAAGGCGCTGTTCGAGGCCATCGAGCGCGAGCAAGCCCGCCGAGGCAACCTGTAAGGCTACCCGCCGGCTAGTCGCCGGTCCAGTAGGCGTCGGCGGCGACTACCAGGGCGGCGGCGCCCACCAGGCCGGCGTTCTGGCCCAGGGCGGCGGGGACGGCGCGGACCTGGCGGGCGAAGTCGAGCATGGTGTGCGCGGCCAGCGACTCCTGCAGCGGCTCGAAGATCAGCGCGCCGGCCTGGGACAGCCCGCCGCCGATCGCCACGACGTCCAGGTCGCACAGGTTCGTCGCCGAGGCGATCGCGATGCCGAGCGCGCGGCCGGCCCGGCGCAGGCGCGCCCGGGCACCGAATGGCCCTGCGCCGCGTCGGCCGAGAGGTCCTTGGCCGTCATGCCGGGCTGGTCGGGCCGCCAGCCTTGCGCCTGCGCCCACTCCGCCAGCGCCGGCCCGCGGGCGATGCCTCCAGGCAGCCGCATCGCGCCGCAGGCGCACCTCGGCCCGTCGTCGGGATCGACGACGACATGCCCGATGTGCCCGGCGTTGCCGGACGCGCCGTCGATCAGGTGGTTGTCCAGGATCAGCCCGCCGCCGACGCCGGTCGAGACGACCATGCCCAGCATGTTCCGCGTGCCGCGGCCGGCGCCGCGCCAGTGCTCGCCTGCCGCCATGCACATCGCGTCGTTGTGCACCCGCACCGGGCCATCGGTCGCCGAACCGCTCGGCCAGCCGGGCGCGCAGCGGGAAGCCGCGCCAGGCAGGGATGTTCAGCGGCGAGACCAGGCCCTGCGGCCACTCCATCGGGCCGCCGCAGCCGCAGCCGAGGCCGGACAGCTCGGCCGGGTCGAAAACCTTGGCGCCTTCAGCACGTGGAGCAGCAGGGCTTCGAGCGTCAGCCACAGCTGCTCGGCGTCGGTGTCGGCGTCGTGCGGGGTCGGCACCTGGTCCCAGGCGATCAGCCTGCCGCCGGGTTCGGCCACTCCGGCGGCCATCTTGGTCCCGCCGATATCGATGACGAGGACGGGCCCGCGCTCGGTCATGTTGAGCCTCCAGAGATGCGAACCACGCCGCATGGACATAGTGTCGAATGGTGCAGCCACATCGCCAGTCATCAGCAGCCAACGTCACAGCAGCCGCCTCTGCAGGCTCGCCTGCGGCCAAGACTCTCAGCGAACTTCGCGCAAGCGGGCACCAGTACGCCAGCGTCAAGGACGAGTTGCGGCAGAACCTGATCGCCCGGCTGCGGTCGGGCGAGGACCCCTTCCCCGGCATCCTCGGGTTCGAGGTGACGGTGCGCCCGCATCTGGAGCGCGCGCTGATCGCCGGGCACGACGTGATCTTGCTCGGCGAGCGCGGACAGGGCAAGACCAGGCTGATCCGGACGCTGACCGGGCTGCTCGACGAGTGGTCGCCGGTCGTGACGGGCTGCGAGATCAACGACCACCCGTACGCACCGGTCTGCGTCCGGTGCCGCAGGCTGGCCGGCGAGCTGGGCGACGAGCTGCCGGTGTCCTGGCGGCACCGAGACGAGCGGTACGGCGAGAAGCTGGCCACGCCCGACACCAGCGTCGGTGACCTGATCGGCGACATCGACCCGGTCAAGGTAGCCGAGGGCCGGACGCTTGGCGACCCGGAGACCATCCACTACGGCCTGGTGCCGCGCACCAACCGAGGCGTGTTCTGCCTCAACGAGCTGCCCGACCTGGCCGAGCGCATCCAGGTCTCGCTGCTCAACGTGCTCGAAGAGCGGGACATCGCGGTGCGCGGCTACGCCCTGCGGCTGCCGCTGGACGTCGTGCTGGTCGCGAGCGCGAACCCCGAGGACTACACCAACCGGGGACGGATCATCACCCCGCTCAAGGACCGGTTCGGCGCCGAGATCCGCACCCACTATCCGCTGTCGCTGGACGACGAGCTCGCGGTGATCAGGCAGGAGGCCGAGATCGCCTGGGGCTGGCGAGGCCGGGCAGGACGCGGTGCTGCCCAGCCACCTGATCGAGGTCATCGCCAGGTTCACCCGGCTGGTGCGGTGTTCGCCGGCGGTGGACGCCCGCTCCGGGGTGTCGGCAAGGTTCGCGATCGCCGCCGCCGAGGCCGTGGTGGCCGCCGCCGTGCGGCGCGCCGCGATCAGCGGCGAGGACCAGCCCGTGGCCAGGATCTGCGACCTGCCCGCCGTAGTCAGCACGCTGCGCGGCAAGGTCGAGTTCGAGGTCAGCGAGGAGGGCAGGGAAGCCGAGGTCCTCGAGCACCTGCTGCGCCGGGCCACGGCCGACACGTTCCGCGCCCATCTGGGCAGCGCCGACTTGTCCGGCCTGGTCGCCAGGTTCGGCGAGGGCACCAGCGTCGAGTCTCGTCCGACCTGCTGCCGGCGGCGGAGTTGCTGCGCCGGATCGGCGAGGTGCCTGGGCTGGCCAAGATCATGGAGCGGCTCGACGGCGACGGCGGCGGCGAGTCGTTCGGCCAGGCGGCGGCGGCGCTCGAGTTCGCGCTCGAAGGGCTGTACCTGATGCGCAGGCTGTCCAAGGAGGTCGTCGACGGCGGCACGGTCTATAGGAGCTAAGCCCAGGTGAGTGGGTACCGGTACGGGGAGTATCTGGGCGGGCCGACCCGCTGGAACCGCCTTACGACGTGCGCGGCGCGGTCGACGCGCTAGGCGACTCGATGCTGGCTGGGGACGACCCGGCCAGCGCGCTGCGCGACCTGATCAGGCGGGGCATGTTCGGCCACCGAGGGCTGGACGACCTGCTCAGGCAGGTCAGGGAGCGGCAGCGGGAGCTGCGCCGCAGCGGCCGGCTCGACGGCATACTCGAGCAGGCCAGAGCGCTGCTCGACACCGCGATCGGCCAGGAGCGGGCGGAGCTGTTCCCCGATCCGAGCGACGACGCGCGGCTGCGCGAGGCCGAGCTCGACTCCCTGTCGCCCGACACCGCGACCGCGATCCGGCAGCTCGCCGAATACCAGTGGCGCAGCCAGGCGGCGGCGCAGACGTTCGAGCAGCTCAGGGACCTGCTGCGGCGCGAGGTCCTCGACAGCCAGTTCCGTGGCATCAAGGACGCCATGTCGGAGTCGGACTCGGGCGACATGCAGCGGGTCAAGGACATGATGTCCGCGCTGACCGAGATGATCGAGGCCGACGCCCGCGGCGACCACACCCAGCAGGACTTCGACGCCTTCATGGAGCGAGTACGGCGACTTCTTCCCTGAGTCGCCGAGCAATCTCGACCAGCTGGTGGATTCGCTGGTCAGCCGGATGGCGGCGGCGCAGCGGCTGCTCGAACTCGCTGACCGACGAGCAGCGCGACGAACTCGCCGGGCTGATGGCGCAGGCGATGGAGGATGCGGGGCTGGCGCAGGAGATGGCCAGGCTCGCCGGGGCGCTGCGCGCCCGCCGGCCCGACATCGACTGGGATAGCCAGGGCCGCAGCGAGCGGATGACCGGCAGCGAGCCGCTCGGCCTCGGCGAGGCCACCACGGCGCTGTCCGAACTGGCCGACCTCGCCGAGCTCGAGCAGGCGCTGCGCCAGGACTATCCGGGCGCGATGCTGGACGACATCGACGAGGAGGCCGTGCGGCGGGCACTCGGCCGCCAGGCCGTCGACGACATGGAGGCGCTCAGGCAGATCGAGCGCGAGCTTGAGCGGCAGGGCTACCTGCAGAACACCGAGGGCAAGCTCGAGCTCACGCCCAAGGCGGTGCGCAGGCTCGGCGACACCGCGCTGCGCAAGGTGTTCGCGAAGCTCGCCGAGGGCGGGCACGGCGATCACGACCAGCACGACGTCGGCCAGGCGGGTGAGCTGACCGGGGCGACCAGGGCCTGGCGGTTCGGTGACGAGCAGCCCATCGATACGGCGGCGACCGTACGCAACGCCCTGCTGCGCGGCGGCTACGAGAGCGGCCTGGCCACCGGCCAGGCCAGCACGGCCGGCCCGGCGGCACGAGGGCGGCGTCAGGCTCTCGGTCAGCGACTTCGAGGTCGCCGAGACAGAGCGGCGCGCGTCGGCGGCAGTGTGCCTGCTCGTCGACCTGTCCTACTCGATGGCGCTGCGCGGCACCTGGAGCGCGGCCAAGCAGACCGCGCTCGCGCTGTACTCGCTGGTCAGGACCAGGTTCCCGCAGGATGCGCTGCAGGTGATCGGGTTCTCCAACTACGCCAGGGAACTCAGGGAGACCGACCTGGCCGGCCTCGGCTGGGACATGGTGCAGGGCACCAACCTGCACCACGCGCTGGTGCTGGCCGGCCGCTTCCTTGACCGCAGGCCAGAGCACAACCCGGTCGTGCTGGTCATCACCGACGGTGAGCCCACCGCGCACCTGCGCAGGGACGGCACGCTCCTGGTTCGACTGGCCGCCGTCGCCCGAGACCCTCGAGCTGACCATGGCCGAGGTCGACAAGATGACCAGGCGGCAGGCCACGCTGAACATTTTCATGCTGGCTGACGACGAACGGCTCAGCTCGTTCGTTGACGAAGTAGCAAGGCGAAACGGCGGTCGCGTGCTGAGGGCGATGCCCGACAGCCTCGGCGAGTACGTGGTGAGCGACTTCCTCCGGTCTCGCAGAGCGACCCGCAGGTGACTGGGCGAGAGCGAAATCGATAAGGAACGGCAGGGCTAGGTCCGCCCCGCAGGAAAATGGGTTGCTTTCGTGAAGTAAGCCGCTCGTGATGGCTCAGTCCGTAGTAGCGGTGCCGCACGTGGTCGCCCTCCGGCGGCGAACGGCTCTCATCGACCCGCTCTGCCAGCCGGCCACGCGACCAAGTGAAGATCCTTCAAGGAGGAAAAGAAGTGAGCACTGAGAGCGTGGCCGGATCGACGAGCACAAGAAGCCGATGATGATCGCCCTGGCCGTCGTCGGTGCCGTGGCCCTCATCATCGGCATTCTGTGGTTCGTTGGCGCGGCTCCCGGTTTCCTGAACGTCGGCAGTCACGTGAAGCAGCGGCGGCCACCACTTCCGCGGCGTCGTCGCCGCCGTGGTCGGCTCTTGCCCTGCTGGCCTTCGCCTTCATCCAGAACAAGAAGGCCTGACCTCAGGCGCAGCCCCCGCTGACGCAGGAGAAACTGCACGCAGAAGAATTCGGAGTGCCAGAGCCAGGTGGTGCTAAAACCTGGTTCTGGTATTTCGTCCGGCTCCGGCTCTAGACTGGCGCCCATGTCGTTTTCCCACAATCTGGTCCTGTGGCTGCATCTCGCCTTCGTGGCATTTACCATCGGCCCGGTCACGCTGGCGATCATGTCGACCCCGCGCTATATCAGGCAGCGGGACGTCAGAATCGTGCGGTACCTGAATAGGATCACGTTCATTTTCGCCCTCGGCACGCTCGGCGTGCTGATCGCCGGCGAAGCGCTCGCGTCGATGATGCTCGGTGGCGAGCAAGCCCTGGATGATCGTCTCCGCGACCCTGTTCATCGTGGCTCTGCTGCTGCTCGCCCTGATCCTGCGGGACCAGCGCAAGGCGATCAAGGCGCTGGACGAGGCCGCGGCGAAGGCCACAGCCGACGCCGACCGAGCAGCCGGCCCACCAGCCGGCCGAGCAGCCGACCCAGGACCAGCCCGGGGACACGGCCAGCCAGCCGGCAGCAGACCAGGCCGCAGCCATAGCCACCGCGCCAGCCCCAGCCGCCAGCCCCAGCCCCAGCCACGGCAGCCCTGCACCTCGCCAACGTGGAGCGCGGCCGGATCGCCATGACGGGCGGCCTGGTGTCGCTGATCTGGCTGGTGATCTTGGTCCTGATGGTCTGGCACTAGGATAGCCGCTTCGCGGGTTACCGGCCTAGCGTGACGGGCAGGTCAGCTGGGGTAGACCGATGCAATGACCGACGTGGCCGCCCAGATCGACTTCTCGCCCTTTCCCCCGATCGCCGACTACGGCTTCCTTTCCGACGGCGAGGTCACGGCGCTCATCGCGCCGAGCGGCGCGGTCGAATGGATGTGCCTGCCCAGGATGGACGGCCCCAGCGTCTTCGGCGTCGCTGCTCGACCGGGACGCCGGCTGGTTCAGGCTCGGCCCGGCCGACGTCGACGGTGCCGGCCGACCGCCGGTACCTGCCGGGCACGATGGTGCTGGAAACGACGTGGAGCAGCGGCGAAGGCTGGGTCATCATCCACGACTGCCTGGTCATGGGCCCGTGGCGGCACGAGCATCCCGAGCGCGGCGCGCACCGGCGGCCACCCACCGACTACGACGCCGACCACATCCTGCTGCGCACCGTGCGGTGCACGAACGGCTCGGTGCAGCTCATCATGGACTGCGAGCCGGTCTTCGACTACGGCCGCCAGCGCGCCCGCTGGACCCACACCGACCGAGGCTTCCACCAGGTGAGCGTCAGCCTCCGGACGGCGAAGGCCCGACGCTCACGCTGACCTCGGACATCAGGATCGGGGTCGAGGGGTCGAGCGCCCGGGCCCGCACCCTGCTGAAGGAAGGCGAGACCAGGTTCTGCGCGCTGTCCTGGGGCGCGATGGCGCCGCCCGAGACTTACGAGGAAGCGCAGCAGCGGATGGTCTGGACCGCGCACCACTGGCGGCACTGGCTCGCGCGCGGCAACCTGCCCGACCACCGCTGGCGCACCTACCTGGCCAGGAGCGCGCTGACGCTGAAGGGCCTGGCCTACGCCCCGACCGGCGCCATCGCGGCGGCGGCCACGACCTCGCTGCCCGAGGCGCCCGGCGGCGAGCGCAACTTCGACTACCGGTACAGCTGGATCAGGGACGCGACGTTCGCGCTGTGGGGCCTGTTCACGCTCGGCTTCGAGTGGGAGGCGGCCGACTACTTCGCGTTCATCGCCGACCTGGTCGAACGCGACCGGGACGACCTCCAGATCGTCTACGGCATCGACGGCACCCGCAATCTCGACGAGCACTGCTCGACCACCTGCGCGGCTACCAGGGCGCCCGCCCGATCCGGGTCGGCAACGCCGCCTACGGCCAGCGGCAGAACGACGTCTGGGGCGCCGTGCTCGACTCGCTGTACCTGCACACCAAGTCCAGGGACTGGCTGGACGAGCGGGTCTGGCAGATGGCCAGGCTCCAGGTCGAGCAGGCGCTGGCGCACTGGCGCGAATGCGACCGCGGCATCTGGGAGGTACGCGGCGACCCGCAGCACTTCACCTCGTCCAAGATGTTCTGCTGGGTGGCCGCCGACCGGGGCGCGCGGATGGCCAGGATCAGGGACGAGCGCGGCCTGGCCGCCCAGTGGCAGTGCGCGGCCGACGAGATCCACGCCGACATCTGCTCGAACGCGCTCGACGAGCGCGGTGTCTTCTGCCAGCACTACGACACCACGGCGCTGGACGCCTCGCTCCTCCTCATGCCGCTCCTGCGCTTCCTGCCGCCGAGCGATGACCGGATCAAGGCGACGGTGCTCGCCATCGCCGACGAACTCAGCCAGGACGGCCTGGTCCTGCGGTACCGGTCCGAGCAGACCGACGACGGCTTCACCGGCGTGGAGAACACGTTCACGATCTGCTCGTTCTGGCTGGTCTCGGCCCTGTCGGAGATCGGCGAGCACGCCCGCGCCCGCGACCTGTGCGAGAAGGTGCTCTCCTACGCCAGCCCGCTGCTGCTCTACGCCGAGCAGATCGACCCGAGGTCAGGCCGGCACCTGGGCAACTTCCCGCAGGCTTTCACTCACCTGGCGCTGATCAACGCGGTCATGCACGTGATCGGCCACGAGCAGCACGCCGCCAGGATGAAGCTCGGCTCCGACGCCACGATCGCCCCGCGCCACCTGCCCAACGGGGGCGCAAGCTACTGAAGACCGCACAACCACCAGGAGACGGAACGCTATCCCGTCCGCCGGCGCTCCGCTTTCCCTCGCGACTAGGCGAGCGCGGCGCGAGGTCGTCGATCAGGTCGTCGCCGTTCTCGATGCCGACCGAGAGCCGCACCAGGTCCTCGGGAACCGCCAGCGGCGAGCCGGCGACCGAGGCATGCGTCATCGTTGCCGGGTACTCGATCAGCGACTCGACCCCGCCCAGCGACTCGCCCAGGGTGAACAGCCTGGTCCGCCCGCACATCGCGATCGCCGCCTCCGGCCCGTCGGCGTGCCGGAACGAGACCATGCCGCCGAAGCCGCGCATCTGCTTGGCGGCGACCTCGTGACCTGGGTGGTCGGGCAGGCCCGGGTAGTAGACGGCGGCGACCTTCGGGTGCGCGGTCAGCATGCGGGCGACGGCGGCCGCGTTGTCGCAGTGCCGCTCCATCCGGACCGACAAGGTCTTGACGCCCCGCAGGGTCAGCCAGGAGTCGAACGGCCCAGGCACCGCGCCGGTGCTGTTCTGCAGGAAGGCGAGCCGCGCGGCCAGGTCGGTGTCGGTGAGGACGGCCGCCCCGCCGACGACGTCGGAGTGCCCGCCGAGGTACTTGGTGGTGGAATGCACTACGACGTCGGCGCCCAGCGCCAGCGGCTGCTGCAGGTACGGCGAGGCGAAGGTGTTGTCGACCACCAGCAGCGCCCCCGCTGAGTGCGCGATCTCCGCGAGCACCGCGATGTCGGCGATGGACAGCAGCGGGTTGGTCGGCGTCTCGACCCAGATCAGCTTCGCGCCGTGCTCGGCGACCGCCGCCCGCACCGCGCCGGAGTCACTGACCGGGACCGGGTGGTAGTGCAGGCCCCAGGGCGCGAAGATCTTGTCGAACAGCCGGAACGTGCCGCCGTAGGCGTCGTGCGGGATCAGCACGTGATCGCCCGGACGGCAGATCGTGCGCAGCAGGGCATCCTCGGCTGCCATGCCGGAGGCGAACGCCAGCGCCCGCGATCCGCCTTCGAGCGCGGCCAGGCACTCTTCGAGCGCTCCCCTGGTCGGGTTCGCGGTCCTTGAGTACTCGTAGCCCTCGATCCAGCGACCAGGCCCGGTCCCGGTACCGGTGTGCGAGCCGCCGCGCAGCCCGCCGACGCCGTCCTGCTGGTAGGTGGAGACCTGGTAGATCGGCGGCACGACAGCACCGGTCAGCTGGTCGGGCTCCTGCCCGGCATGGATCGCCAGGGTCTCGAACCCGTCACCCGCGTGGATCTGAGCCATCAGCGCTTGCCTCCAGAGAAGTCTGACCCGTGCTGCGAAGTTAGCGGGCCGCCGGGGAGATTTCTACCCGGCCAGGAAGGTCAGCACATCTTGCCTGGTGATCATTCCGGCCGGCTTTCCGTCAACCAGCACGACGGCCGCTCCGGCCTTCTCCAGTGCCGCGATCGCCGCACTGATCGGCTCGCCGGAGCCGATCATCGGCAGCGGCGGCGACATGTGCGCCGACACCGGCTCGTCCGGGGGCGACCCGGCCGGTGACCAGCGCGTCGAGCAGCTCGCTCTCGGTGATCGAGCCCATCACCTCGGCCGCCATGACCGGCGGCTCCTCCTTGAGCACCGGCAGCTGGGAGACGTCGTACTCGCGCAGGGTCTCGATCACCGCCCGGACGGTCTCGTCGGGATGCGCGTGCACGAACAGCGGCAGCTGGCCGCGCTTGTGCTCGAGCACGTCGGCGATCCTCGGCTCGGCCGTCGCCGAGGTCAGGAAGCCGTAGTCGGCCATCCAGTCGTCGTTGAACACCTTGGACAGGTAGCCGCGCCCGCCGTCCGGCAGCAGTACCACGATCAGGTCGTCAGGCCCGGCCTGCCCGGCGACACCGAGCGCGGCGACGACCGCCATCCCGCAGGAACCGCCGACCAGCAGCGCCTCCTCGCTCGCCAGGCGGCGCGTCATGAGGAAGGAGTCGGCGTCGCTGACTCCGACGATCTGGTCGCAGACGGTCTTGTCGTAGGTGTCCGGCCAGAAGTCCTCGCCCACGCCTTCCACCAGGTACGGCCTGCCCGTGCCGCCGGAGTACACCGAGCCCTCCGGGTCCGCGCCGATCACCTTGACCTTGCCGCCTGACGCTTCCTTCAGGTAGCGGCCGGTGCCCGAGATGGTCCCGCCCGTGCCGATGCCCGCGACGAAGTGCGTGACCTTGC
The DNA here is from genome assembly GCA_963737865.1 of uncultured Actinomycetota bacterium. Classification (GTDB taxonomy): domain Bacteria; phylum Actinomycetota; class Actinomycetes; order Streptosporangiales; family Streptosporangiaceae; genus Chersky-822. The sequence continues at coordinate 85,208 of CAVTUG010000007.1, forward strand.
CCTCGGTCTGCTCCCAGATCTCGGGGCCGGTCGACAGGTAGTGCGACTGCGGGTTGGCCGGGTTGGCGTACTGGTTCGGCTTCCAGCCGCCTGGGATCTCGGCGGCGAGCCGGTCAGAGACGCTGTAGTAGGAGTCAGGTGACTCAGGCGAGACCGTGGTCGGGCAGACGACGACCTCGGCACCGTAGGCGCGCAGCGTGCTGATCTTGTCCTGGGCGACCTTGTCGGGGCAGACGAAGACGCACCGGTAGCCGCGCCCGGCCGCGACGATCGCCAGGCCGATGCCCGTGTTGCCCGACGTCGGCTCCACGATCGTGCCGCCGGGCCGCAGCTCGCCTGACTCCTCGGCCGCCTCGATCATCCGCAGCGCGATCCGGTCCTTGACCGAGCCGCCCGGATTGACGTACTCGACCTTCGCGGCCACGCCAGGGGCGTACCCGCCGCCCACGTGCCGCGTGACGTGACGCAGCCTGACCAGCGGCGTATTGCCGATCAGCTCGACCAGCGAATCATGCACAGCCATCTGAACCACCCTGTCCAGTCCTTGCGCGGCTTAGGGCTCCAGAGTAACCGGGGAGCCGGTCACACACCGCGATGTCGGGCATCGCGGCTCGACCTCGGACACAAGGGACGCAAATCTAAACGCCATTACTGTTCGCAGTCATGTTGTTACACTCCGTGCGTCAAGGGGTTCGTAATTCTTCTGCGTCAAGGGGGGCATCGTGACAGTGTGGCTTGCGGACAGGAGCGCGGCGTCGAGCAGACCGCCGATAGCTGACTTCGCGCCATGCGAACTCGACGTCGGCCCGTATCGAACCGCGGTCAGCGAACTCGTGACCGAGCTGTCCGACTACGGCTGCCCGGACGCCAAGTACGTAGCGAGCGTACTCAACCGGCGGCTGGACGAAGAGCAGTTCGCGACCGTTCTGCAGGCCACTCCTGACGGCAGGGACGCGACCATAGCGAAACTGCTGTTCGAGGTCAGGAACTACGCACCCGGCCCGCGCAGCGCGGCCAGCCTCGCGGCCCTGATCAGGATCTCGATGCTCGCGCAGATCGACGCCCTCTGGTGGGGCCGGGAGCCGGGCTACGCCACCGACGCCGACCTGCAGGACGCGCCTGAGCTGGTCGACCTCGACGAGCTCGCCGCCACGGGCCAGCTGCGGTTCAGCTACCGGCACCAGGCCGACACGCTGCTGACCAGGGCCGCGCGGTCGGCCGAGCGCCGGACCCTGCCCGGTCGCTCACCGCGCACGGCCGGGGTATGGCTGGCCAGGACCCGGCCGCAGACGGTGACCTGGCTCAACCAGCTCGCCGACGACTTCGCCAGGCTCGCTCCGCCCGGCACTCCGCCACTGTGGGTGACCAGCATGGCTCGCAGCGTCTCGCACCAGAAGCGGCTCAAGGAACTCGGCTACGCGGCGCTGCTGCCGAGCGCGCACTGCGTCGGGTACGCGGTGGACGTCGAGATGGCCTGGTACCGCCGGTTCCACGCGCATCGAAGGCTGCGCGGGCTGCTGCTCGACCGGCAGCGCGCCGACGAGGTCAACGTCATCGACGAGGGTCAGGCCTGGCACGTCTGCCTGCGCCCGACGATCACCCATGGCCCGCGCAAACTGCAGCGAGGCGCTGCCACGGGGGGCCGTGATCGGACAGCTGACTGGCCATGTGCGGCATCGCGCTAATCGCCGGGGAGAAGCCGGGCGAGACCGCGTTCCAAATCATGCTCGATGCTCTTAGCCAGCGCGGCGAGGTCGAGGAGGTCCACCGCGACCCGACCCTGCTCGCCGGCACGCACCGGCTGCGCATCGTCGACGCGGCCGGCAGCGCCCAGCCGTGGCTATCCGCCGACGGGCGGTGGCTGCTGTGCTACAACGGCGAGGTCTTCAACTACCGGGGCCTGCGCGCGGAACTGCGCGGGCTCGGGCACGAGTTCCGCAGCTCGGGTGACACCGAGGTGGTGCTCGAGGCGTTCCTGCGGTGGGGCGAGACAGCGGTGCGCAGGCTGCGAGGCGAGTTCGCGTTCGTGATCGCCGACCGCGAGACCGGGCGGCTGTACCTGGCGCGGGACCAGCTCGGGGTCAAGCCGCTGTACTGGGCGACGGCAGGCGGGCGGCTCTACCTGGCCTCGGAGATCAAGGCCCTGGTGCACACCGGGACACCGATCTCGGAGGTGCCCGCCGGCAGCCACGGCTGGGTCGAGCCGGGCAAGCCGCCGGACCTCGGCCCGTACAGCGGGCTGCTGAGCGCCGGGCAGCGGGAGCCCGGGCAGCCTGGCACGACCAGCGAGATCTCCGACCCCGACGAGGCGATGGCGCTGGTGCGGGCCGTGCTCGCCGACAGCATCGCCGTGCGGGTGGACACCGAGCACACGGTCGGCGTCATCCTGTCGGGCGGCCTGGACAGTTCGCTGCTCCTGCTGCACGTGGCCGCGCTGCATCCGGACTGCGTCGCGTTCACCGTGGGGGCGCCGGGCAGTGCCGACCTCGCTTACGCCCGTCGCCTGTGTGCTGAGCTCGGCGTCACGCACGAGGTGATCCAGCTGGCCCCGCGTCAGCTCAGGCTCGCCGATATCAAGGAGGCGATCAGGATCTCCGAGCTGACCGAGTACGGCGACATCATCAACGCCGTGGTGTCCGTGCCGCTGTTCCGGCGGATCGGCTCGCTGGGAGTCAAGGTCGTGCTCACCGGCGACGGCTCGGACGAGCTGTTCGGCGGGTACCCGATGTACGGCGAGCTCGGCGAGGCAGGCGGCGAGAAGCTGCGGCGGCTGTTTCTGCACAAGCTGGCCAATCTGGGCCGCACCGAGCTCCAGCGGATCGACCGGACGGCGATGGCGCACTGCGTCGAGGCCCGGGTGCCTTACCTGGACCCGGCGCTCGTCGAGCTGGCGATGCGGCTGCCCATGTCGCTCAAGGTCAGGGACGGAGTCGAGAAGTGGGTGCTCAGGCAGGCGTTCGCCGACCTCCTGCCGCCCTACATCGCCGCTCGGCCCAAGAACCCGATGTCGCACTCGTCCGGGCTGCACGAGCGGGCCCGGATGTACAAGCCGGTCTTCGCCCGGCTGCACCGCTCGTTCGGCTACGACCGGCACCAGCCGGTGCGCCGGGACTTCTCCGTGGTGCTCGACCGGTGCGGGCACGACCTCGACACGGCGATCGCGCGGGCTCGTGACGGAGGCGACTACAGCAGGCGCGAGCACGCCAGGGACCTGGCAGGGGCGGTCAAGTGGAACGCCGTCGCGATGACCGGATCGCGTACCGCTCGGAATCAATCGCCGTAAGCTACTGTTCAGTACAGAATCCGGTTTCGCCAGGCCAGGGAGTCAGCATGCCTGAGGCAGTCGTTGTCGCTACCGCGCGTTCGCCGATCGGGCGGGCCTTCAAGGGGACCATGACCTCCATCAGGTCGGACGACCTCACGATCCAGATGATCAAGGCCGCGCTGGCGAAGGTGCCGCAACTCGACCCCGCCGACGTCGAAGACCTGATCCTCGGCTGCGGACTGCCAGGTGGCGAGCAGGGCTACAACCTGGCGCGCGTGATCGCGGTCATGATGGGGCTGGACAACGTGCCTGGCACCACGATCACGAGGTACTGCTCGTCGTCGCTGCAGTCGACCAGGATGGCGTTCCACGCGATCAAGGCCGGCGAGGGCGACGTGTTCATCTCCGCCGGGGTCGAGGTCGTGAGCCGGTTCGGCAAGGGCAGCAGCGACGGCGCCCCCGACACCAAGAACCCGGTTTTCGCCGACGCCGAGGCGCGGGCAGAGAGCCGGACCGCGGCGGGCACGCCGGTGTGGCACGACCCGCGCGAAGACGGCCAGATCCCCGACGTCTACATCGCGATGGGGCAGACCGCCGAGAACCTGGCTTCGCAGCGCGGGATCACGCGGGCCGAGCAGGACGAGTTCGGCGTGCGGTCACAGAACCTGGCGGAAAAGGCGATCGCCGACGGGTTCTGGGCCCGCGACATCACGCCGGCGACGCTGCCTGACGGCACCGTGATCTCGGCCGACGACGGGCCCCGTGCCGGGACCACGCTGGAGAAGGTGTCGACGCTCGCGCCGGTGTTCCGCCCGGACGGGACGGTCACGGCCGGGAACTGCTGCCCGCTCAACGACGGGGCGGCGGCCGTGGTCGTGATGAGCGACCGCAAGGCCGCCGAGCTTGGCATCACGCCGCTGGCCAGGATCGTGTCGACCGGCGTCACCGGGCTGTCACCGGAAATCATGGGCCTCGGGCCGGTGGAGGCGTCCCGGATGGCGCTGCGGCGGGCAGGGATGACGATCGACGACATCGACCTGGTCGAGATCAACGAGGCGTTCGCCGCGCAGGTCATCCCGTCTTACCGTGACCTCGGCATAGACCTGGACAAGCTGAACGTCAACGGCGGCGCGATCGCGGTCGGCCATCCGTTCGGGATGACCGGGGCGCGGATCACCTCGACACTGCTGAACAGCCTTTCCTTCCACGACAAGACCTTCGGGCTCGAGACGATGTGCGTCGGCGGCGGGCAGGGCATGGCCATGATCTTCGAGCGCCTGTCGTAGCGCTCTCGGTTCTTACGTAGCTGGGACTGGCCCTGCCGGCAGGGCCAGTCCCAGTGGCGTCTCTTCCTAGTCGCGTCCTGATACCACTTGACCTGGTATTAGGCCCTTTTGGCCATAGTGTCGTGACTGCGGTCACCTGCGCCCGCAGTTCGGCTCGAGACCCGAAGGACACCCATGATCTCCCTTGCCCGCACGCCAGCTCACCCGGCCAGGCCAGCACGGCCAGGCCGGTCCCTGAGGCTAGTGCTTCCCGCTGCCGCGCTGCTGACCGCGCTCAGCGCATCGGCCGCGCTGGTCGCCCCGGCGGCCTCGGCCGCACCCGCCGGTACTGCCGCTGCTGCCGGTACTGCCGCTGGGCCGGCGAGCCCGGCTCAGGCGCCCAGCTTCACCTGGCACGACTTCACCTTGCTGAACAGCTGGAAGACGGCCGGCACGGCCAAGCTCATCACTGGTCGTCCCGGCTGGGCCGTCAACAACGGCGTCGTGTACCTGCGCGGCGCGATCAAGCAGACCGGGTCCGACACCTCTGACTTCTTCGCGCGGCTGCCCAAGAGTGCCCGGCCCACCCGCAACCTCTATATCCAGATCTTCACCCAGGCCGCCCAGCCTGGCGTGCTCTTCGTCGGCGCCGACGGCGACCTCGAGACCTACCACGGCAATGCCACGACCTTCGCGTCACTGGCCGCGATCTCGTTCCCGACGGCGGCGATCGCCAGGCACAAGCTGACGCTGACGAACCACTGGGCCTCGAGCCAGTCGCCGTACAACACCGGAGACCCGTCGTACTCGATCAGCAAGGGCGTGGTCTACCTGAGCGGATCGCTGCACGGCGGCACCTCAAGCTCGGTGGCCTTCACCCTGCCGAAGAGCGCCAGGCCGACCCACGTCGTCTACCTCTCGGTCTACACCTCGGCCGAGACGACCGGTGCCCTGGTGCTCAAGCCGAACGGCAAGGTCCAGGTCTACGGCAGCTCGGCTAGCGAGTACACCTCGCTAGCGAACATCTCGTACCCGGTTCCCGGGACCAAGTGGCACAACTTCAAGCTGCTCGACGGCTGGAAGTCCGACCAGCCGGCCTTCAGCTCAGGCGCGCCTGCGTACGCGGTGATCGACGGCGTGCGCTACCTCTCCGGATCGCTGACCACCACGACCGCGACGAACGGCCTGTGGACCCGCCTGCCGGCTGTCACCCGGTCGCCGAGCGTGCTCGAGATCGAGGTCTACACGTTCAACGCCAGCACCGGCGGCATCGGCATCACCAACAGCCTTGGGCTGGTCTCCAGCGCCCCGTTCACCAACGCCCAGGCGTTCACCTCGCTCGCCGGAATCGCCTACGCACCGGGCGCCTGAGACCTTCCTGAGGCTGGTCTGACCTCGCGCGATCAGGGACAGCCCCGGCAGCCCGCCGTGCTGCCAGGGGCTGCCGCTCGCACCATGCTGTTACTTCCCAGTCAAGTAACAGAAGTGTCACGTTCAGGTCTTGCCACCGAGCGTCTGTTAGGGCAGGCTCGACACAGGAGAATCTCGGCATGGAGGTGCCCCTTGTCCCTGATCCACTCTCCGGAGATGCACAAGAACCTGATTGCGCGGATCCCGCGGGTCACTGGTAGCGATCTCCGAGAGTGGTTCCATCGTTTGGAATCTGGGCCCTCCTTCTTGCGGCATACCGAGCGGGCAACCTGGCTCGCCGACGAGCACGGCCTGTGCCACGCCTATGCGGTCGCGATCGTGCACGAGTACGAGGTACAGCGGCGCACTAGGCTGAATCGGGCCTAGACTGCTCGCATGGATCTAGAGCGCGCCCGGGAGTTCATGCGTGCCCACCATCGGGCCGTGCTGTCCACGTTCCGGTCCGACGGGCTTCCGCAACTGTCACCCGTCACCGTCGGCGTAGGTGACGATGGCCGGGTACTGGTCAGCACCCGGGAGACCGCGATCAAGACCAAGAACCTGGCTCGTGATCCACGCGCGTCGCTATGCGTGATAAACGATCAGTTCTTCGGTGAGTGGATCCAGGCCGAAGGCTCGGCGGAGATCATCCACCTGCCCGACGCCATGGACCTGCTTGTCGACTACTACCGCCGGGTCTCCGGCGAGCATCCCGACTGGGACGACTACCAGCAGGCCATGGTCAGGGACCAGCGTGTCATCGTGGCCATCACCCTCGACCGCGCCGGCCCCGACCGCAGCGGCTGAGAGCCGACCGTCACCCGGCCGACCCCGTCGTCGGCTGGTCGCCGCACCCCGGCTGGCCCGTCACCCGGCCGGCCCTCTCACCCGGCTGGCCCGTCGCCCGGCTGGCCGCCGCACCCCGGCTGGCCGCCGCACCCCGGCTGGCCGCCGCACCCCGGCTGGCCGACGCCCGGCCGTCACGCGATCGCAGCACCTGGGGATCCCTGGTGCTGCCCAGACCGCACCAGGGATCCCCAGGTGCGCGAGGGCCGCGCCGTTCTGCTCGCCGAACTGGAATGATCGCTCAGGTGAGGCACGCAGCAATGGCTCAGTAGTCACTCTGAGCTACGGACGATCGGGTTCTGTGGTCACACTAGACTAGGACCCCCAGGCTTCCAAACCGGTCCTGACGGCCCGTTGACCTGTTACGACTAATTTCTTATCATAACGGGCGATGCCGCTTTGCCGACGCGCCGCATCCTCTCTTCGCGTACTCCTCTTAAAGTTCCCACATTCACACCATGATGCAATGATGCCTCAATCGGGATTAGCGATTCACAAACTTGCACTCGCAAGTAGACCTGTGCAAATGCACTGTGCTTTTGCTCATTGCATAGGTCTCTGACCTGCGAAAACACGCACGAGAGGGAAAAATGCGCCGCAGACGGCTGCTCGTACCCCCGGTCGGGCTCGAACCGACACTGGTACCCTTTTAGGGGGCTTGCCTCTTCCTTTGGGCTACGGGGGCGCGGAAATCGTACCCCAAGTGAGGCAGTTTATTCAAAGATTCTCCGGAACGGGGCAGCTGGCCATTGTAAGCCCCATCTAGATCATTCGCGCCGGTCTCATCCCGACCAGCCGGTATAGCCGAGCCATTGTAACAATAAGTGAACACATGCTACCAGTTCGTGTTTTGAGGTGGCTAGTTCATCGGCACAGCGCACCGAAGTACCCTCTGCGAACAACTGGCCGCAGTGAGCCCGGCCGGACCCCCACCAAACTCACAGCCACCGCGCTCCAGCACCAGCAAGCTCACAGCCACGGGCCTACGGTGGCAGCACTCTGGCATGCGACGACGCTCTGGTGAAGACGGCGTCGAGCATCTGATCGGTCACCCGGCCCGTGAAGGTGTTCTGCTGACTCGGGTGATAGCAGCCGAGCACGAGCAAACCGTCGAGGTCCGCCTCCGCGCCGTGACCGAAGGCCGGCCGTGGCTTCGGCACCAGGTAGCCCGCCTTGCGGAGCTGACGCCAGGTCGCCTGCCAGGCGTAATGGCCCAGGCAGACGAGCACCCGCGCATCGGGCAGCGCGAAGCCAAGCTCGGCGGTCAGCCACGGTTCGCAGGTGTCGCGTTCGAGATTGGTCGGCTTGTTGTCGGGCGGAGCGCATCTGACCGTCGCCACCATCCGCACGTCGATCAGCTCCTGACCGTCCCCGGCGTGCACGCTGGCGGGCTGCGCGGCCAGCCCGCAGCGCCAGAGCGAGGCGAACAGCACGTCCCCGCTGCGATCTCCGGTAAAGATCCGCCCGGTCCGGTTGCCGCCGTGGGCAGCGGGCGCCAGGCCGATGATGAGGATCCTGGCCTTATCGGCACCCCAGCCCGGCACCGGCCGTCCCCAGTACTGCTCGTCGGCGAAGGCCCGGCGGCGCTGCGCGGCCACCTGCTCGCGCCAGGAGACCAGGCGCGGGCACGCGCGGCAGACCGACTGCCTGGCGACCAGTTCGTCGAGTGCGGGCGCGCTGGCCGCGAGCCTGACGACGGCGTCAGCGTCGGCGGCCACCGGCGTCTTCGGCGTCGCCAGGTCGCCTGGCCAGCCGGTCCCTGGCAGCACTGGGCCAGGCTCAGCCCCAGCCGGGCTCATCGGCTACCCGGATCGGTTGTCGCGAAGCAGCGACCAGGCGATGCCGTCGAGAATGTCGTGCTCGCTCGCGACCATCTCGGCGAACCCAAACCGCTGGACCACCCGGTCGGCGATGAGCGCTCCGGCGCCGATCACGTCCACGCGTCCAGGGTGAATGACGGGATTGGCGGCGCGCTGCGCGCGGTCCTGACTTAGCAGCTTCGCGGCCACCTCATGCAACTGGTCCGCACTCACCCGGGAGTGGTGGACCCGCTTCGAGTCGTAGGCGGTCAGGTCCAGCGCCAGCGCCGTCACCGTCGTGATGGAGCCGGCCAGCCCGACCAGGGTCTGGGCCGCGTCGGCCTCGATGACGCCAGCGACGGTAGCCAGGGCAGCGTCGATATCCGCGATCGCCGCGTCGATCTGAGCCTGGCTCGGCGGATCGTCACGCAGGTGCCGCTCGGTCAGCCGGACACAGCCGATGTCGACCGAGATCGCCGACAGGTCGGCCGCCTGCCGGTCAGGACTGCCGAGCACGAACTCGGTCGACCCGCCGCCGACATCTACGACCAGGTAGGGCGGCGGCAGCGATCCTGGCCCTGATTTACCGGCGAGTTCCATCGTCGCTCCGGAAAACGACAGCGCCGCTTCCTCGGCGCCGCTAGCCACCTCGGGGTCGATGCCGAGAACGTCGCGAACCCCGGCCCTGAACTCGTCGGCGTTCGAGGCGTCTCTGGTCGCGCTGGTGGCCACCATGCGAACGGCGGCGGCACCGGAATCCTTGATCGCCTGGCTGTACTCGCTCAGCATCGCGAACGTGCGAGCAAGCGCCTCCGGAGCCAGCCTCCCAGTCGCGTCGACGCCCTGTCCGAGCCGCACGATCTCCATCCGTCGCTGCACGTCCACGAGCAAGCCCTGGTCAGGGTCGATGTCGGCAACGAGCAGCCGAAGCGAGTTGGTGCCGCAGTCGATCGCGGCGACTCGGGTCAGCCCGTCCTCAGTCACGTTCGCCCGCCTCGCCCTGGTTGTCGTCTCGGGTAATGCACGGTCCTGCTCTCCACCATTGTCCTATTGCCTCGATGGCCTCGCGACCGAGCGGATTCGTGCCAGGCGCCGCTAGCTCGTGCGCGATCAGCGCGTGCAGGCACTTGACCCGGTCGGGCATTCCCCCGGCAGTGGCGGCGTCGGGTGCTAGCGGATCCACGCCAGCGGCCTGAGCGCCGGCGGCCCTGCGGGCCGCATAGTCCCGGTGGGCCGCAAGGTGCGAAGCGCGCAGCCGCTGATCGGTCTGCAGCCTGCTCGACATCTCGCGCATGAGGCCCGACGCCTCAAGCGTGCTCGCGGCCGCGCAGGCCCGGACGCACGTCAGGTAGTACAAGGTCGGGAACGGCGTCCCGTCCGGCAGCCTGGGCGCCGTCTCGACCACATCTGGCAGCCCGCACGGACACCGGTGCGCCACCGCGCGTACACCTCGCGGCTGACGGCCAAGCTGCCTGGCCACCGCCGCGATATCGGCGGGCTCGACCGTCACCCTCGGCGCGCCTTGTGCACCCTCGTACCGTGCCCGTGATGGCTGGCTCGATGCGCGGGCCTGGCGACCGGCCGGCGAGCGTCGGCCTGCTTGATGGACGACCACAGCCGCCCGTACCAGGGTGACACAGCGACCCGCTGCGTCACCGTGACCTTCTTGCGCGGCCCGCCGATGATCTCGTAGCACATCTGGGTCGGCAGGCACATGTGCAGCCGGTCGCGGGCCTGCTGCTCGACGTAGACGGGGCTGCGCAGCAGCTTGTGCTCGGTGACGAGGCGGTCGCGATGCAGCATGATCGCGTTGCGCTGCGCCAGGAGCTGGTCGATCTGCTTGCGCTGGGAGATGTACTCGCGGACCGGATAGGCCAGGCTGAGCGCGATACCGCACAGCACGATCGCCAGGATCGCCGCCCGCCCGGTGAAATGCGGCCTGGCAGCCGAAGGCCGGCTGCCCGGCGGTCGCCCCCGGTGCCCCCTGTCCTGCGGCGGGCACCCTAGTCGCCACCTGCCGCGAACCTCGGGAACGCCGACGCGCCCGCGTACACCGCGCCGTCGTCAAGGCGCTCTTCGATGCGCAGCAGCTGGTTGTACTTCGCCGTGCGGTCGGTCCGGGCCGGGGCGCCTGTCTTGAGCTGCCCGCAGCCGACGGCCACCGCAAGGTCGGCGATCGTCGTGTCCTCGGTCTCGCCCGAGCGGTGACTCATCATGGCCGAGAAACCGGAGTGCATCGCCAGGTCGACGGCGCTGAACGTCTCGGTCAGCGTCCCGATCTGGTTGACCTTGACGAGCAGCGCGTTCGCGGCCTTCAGCTCGATCCCGCGCCGCAGCCGGTCGGGATTGGTGACGAAGAGGTCGTCGCCCACGATCTGCACCTGGCTGCCCAGGCTCGCGGTCAGCGTCTGCCAGCCGGCCCAGTCATCCTCGGACAGCGGATCCTCGAGCGAGACTATCGGGTAGGAATCGAGCCAGCCGGCATAGATGCTGCTCATGTCGGAAGCCGACCTGACGCTGCCCTCGAAGCGATAGCCATCTGCGCCGTAGAACTCGGTGGCAGCGGCGTCGATGGCCAGCGCCACGTCCCGCCCCGGCGTAAGGCCGGTCTTGCTGATGGCCTCGATGATCAGGTCAAGCGCCGCCTGGTTGTGCTTGAGATCCGGGGCGAAGCCGCCCTCGTCGCCGACGCCGGTGCTGAGACCGTGCTGCTTCAGCACCGACTTCAGCGCGTGATAAGTCTCGGCTCCCCAGCGCACGGCGTCGGAGAAGGTAGTCGCGCCGATCGGCGCGACCATGAATTCCTGGATGTCGACGTTGGTGTCGGCGTGGGCTCCGCCGTTGAGGATATTCATCATCGGCACCGGAAGCAGGTGCGCGTTGGGCCCGCCCAGGTACCTGAACAGGGGCAGCCGCGCCGACTCGGCCGCCGCCTTGGCGGCGGCCAGGCTGACGCCCAGGATCGCATTGGCCCCGAGCCGGGACTTGTCCGGCGTGCCGTCCAGGTCGATCATCGCGAAGTCGATCAGGCGCTGCTCGTCAGCTTCCTCGCCGAGGATCTCCGGCTGGATCTCGTCGATGACGGCCCTGACCGCGTTCTCGACGCCCTTGCCGCCGTACTCCGCGCCACCATCGCGCAGCTCGACCGCTTCGAACGCTCCGGTCGAAGCACCGCTGGGCACGGCCGCCCGGCTGTGCGTCCCGTCATCGAGGACGATCTCGACCTCGACCGTGGGGTTGCCACGAGAATCGAGAATCTGCCTGGCATGGACGGCTTCAATAGACGGCACGCGATCTCCCTGGCGCTAGGCTGATGCACCAGTAGGCGAGCCTAACCGAACGAAGGGGACGACTCGCCGTCGGCACGCCGGGTCCGCCCGCCTCAGGACCGAGTCGCCTCGGAGCGCTGGAGCGACGGCCTCATGGCCGCCGTCTAATGGCAGCGGCTAATAGCCGCGCACCATCGCCTGTTCGACGATCGCCTTAGCCTCTTTCAGGCCCACGCCCGTGAGCTGGCGGTACTGCTGGATCGCCTGGATAAGCTGCCCCGACTGGGCCAGCATGACGATATTCGAGGGAACGCCGCCGTCCTGCGGCGCACCGGTCGGATAAATGCCGCGAGCCTGAGCGGCAACCTGGCCAGGCGTATCGAACGGCGGAGCATCAAACGGCTGCCCGGGCGCGCCGGATTCAGCCAGCTGCCGCTCGATCCGCGCGATGCGCTCGGCCATGTCCTGCAGAATCGGCCGCAGGTCCCCCCACCGCACTTCGTCACTCATAGTCCGTCCCGTCCCCGGCGCGCTTTTGTCGAAAGAATTCCTGATCTCGGATGTTAGACCGCATCCGAGCCTCTTGCGCCCTCCGCCCAGAACGAATTCGCTCACGAACTCGCGACGACACCAACGATCCGCCCAATCCAGCCCCGGAAACCGCCCCAGAAAGCCCCAACACCAGCGCACCACCGGGAGCCCGAACCCGAACCCGAGCCCGAGACCAAGCCCCCGAGCCCGAGAAAAAGCCCAAGCCCAAGCCCAGCCCCAGCCCCAGCCCCAGCCCCAGCCCCAGCCCAAGCCCAAGACAAGCACGAGCCCGAGCCCGAGCCAAGCACGAGCCCGAGCCCGAGCCCGAGCCAAGCACGAGCCCGAGCCCGAGACAAGCACGAGCCCGAGACCAAGCCCGAGACAAGCCCGAGACGAAGCCCCCGAGCCCGAGGCCGAGACCAAGCACGAGCACACAAGCCCAGCCCAGCCCGACAGACCCGCCAGCGCCCAAGAGCGCAGCATCGGCCGACTCCCAAAGCTCGCCGCTGGACCGCACAGCAGCATGACCCTACTTACTGCTGTCGCAGGGTGGTTTCCGACAGCACCATGGTCCTACTTACTGTCGTCCGGAGAGCAGTAAGTAGGACCATGGTGTCGTGGAATCTGCGGCTCTGCGCCCGCTGGGCGGCTTCGCGGCCGACTGGTTCCAGTGGCCAGCCGAGTAGTGGGGCGGTACCCGCTATCGGGCGGCTTCCCAGGCCCGGACCCGGTCGCTATAGACCCGGGCGGCCCGCCTTAGCTCAAGTTCCGGGTTAAGCCCGGCTGCACGAGCGCGGGCAACCAGCTCGAAAAGCTCTGCCCCAAGAGGGCTCACTCCGTCGAGCGCGCCACGCACCGAATCCGCACTAGCACCGGGGATCTCTGCACCCGAGTGGTCCGCACCCGAGGCCCCCGCGCTCAACAGGTCCGCACTCTCGGCCACAGCGCCTCCGGCCTCGGGGGCGCCGGCCTTGGGGGCGCCCGCCACAGCGCCGCTGGACACAGCGCTCTCGGCCTCGGTGGCGCTGGACACAGCGGCGCGGGACACGGCGCTCTCGGGCACAGGGGCGTCGGATTCGGTGGGGTTTGGGGCTGTGGTCGCGAGTGGTAGGTCTGCGAGGGCTGGCGGTGCGCCGGCGGCTTCTGCTCGGCGCTGGAGTTGGGCTGCCAGGGACAGGGCGGGCTGGCCCATGGGGACGGCGTCGAGTACTGACTGGCGGCCGTTGCCGGCGGCGGCGCGCTCGGCGGCCTTGATGGCGTTCCAGTTGCGCCTGACCTCGTCCGCGTCCGACACCTTGACGTCGGCGAACACATGCGGATGCCGGCGTACCAGTTTCGCGGCGATGTCGCCGGCGACATCGTCCAGGTCGAAGCCGGTCTCGTCGGTCCGTTCCGACGCGACCCTGGCGTGGAACACCACCTGCAGGAGCACGTCGCCGAGTTCCTCACGCAGGTCGGCTAGGTCGCCGCGATCCAGTGCGTCGAGCGCTTCGTAGGTCTCTTCGAGCAGGTACGGCGCCAGCGAGGCATGCGTCTGCTTCAGGTCCCACGGGCACTCGCGGCGCAGCCGGTCCATGACCGAGACCAGCTCCGCGACCCCCGCGCCCGGCTGGTCAGCCACAGCCGCACCGACCAGCAGAGCACCGGCACCGGCACCAGCACCGGCATCGGCCCGCCACGACGAGCGCTCGCGTCAGCAATGCGGCGTCAGCTGCGGTCCGGGGGTCGGACTCGCGCCTGGCTTGGGCGAGGTGGTGGCCAGTGTGTTCGGAGTGGGAACGACCGTGTACTGGCTGTAGTCGTAGACCCCGTACTGCGGGTTGACCTTGATGTCGAGTTGCTTGGCCGACACGCACTGCAAATGATTCGCCTTGGCGGTCAGCTTCGTCGAGCCCGTCGCCGTCTTGGGCGGAACGCCATGGTCGAGCTGGTTGTCCAGCTGAACCTGGATCGAGATCCAGGTGCCGAGCTGCGTCAGCATGTCCGGCGGCAGCCCGTTAAGCACGGCGGCTTCCTTGAGCGTGTCGCCGGCCTGCTTGACGTTGGCGCCCTCCACGCTCAGCTCGTGCTGCGTCTGCGCGGGAGTGACCTTGATGCCGCGCCGGGCGGCGGTCTGGTTGGCAGTCGCGAAGCGGAGCATCCAGCTCAGAACCTGGCGCGGCATGTCAGCGACGGTGTAGTTGATCTTCACCTTGTGCGCGTACACCTGGTACGACGCGTTCAGGTTGGCGACCTCCGCGGCTAGCTTGGCGCTCGAGATCCGCTGATGGCTGTACAGGGCGGCGGCACCGAGCTGCTGCTGGCCGCACCCGGCAACAGCCACCGCACCGGCGATCCCGGCGAGCGCGACGACCGCGCACCGCGCGGCCATCCCCTTCCGGACGGCCCTAGGCCCGACGATCCGCTGCACTACTACGCTCCTTCGCACGCGAGCAGCCTATCCCTGCCACGCAGCTATTCCGGCACGGACATAGCACCGTTACCGGGCAGCCTGACCACCTGCGGCTTGACCATCTGCGGTCTGGCCGCCAGCGACCTGGCCGGCTGGTGAGTCGCCGAACACGACCTCGATCAGTTCCTCGCACCACGCGAGCAGTTCGGCGTCGCGCAGCGCTGGGGCTCCGAGAGGCGTGGCTGATCCGGCTCCGGTGCTCAGCCGCCCGGAACCGGCCTGACGGGACCCGGGGCGGCTGCCGACCTTCGGCACCGGTACGAGCATGGTACGCACTGCCTGCTTCAGCAACGTCCGTGGGTACAGCCGCTGCACCCGAAGCTCACGCGACTCGGGCAGCTCCACCGGGGCGAACCGGATGTGGTTGCCCTGCTGAGTGACGTCGGTCAGCCCGGCCCGCCGGGCCCTGGCCCGCAGCCTCGCCACCTCGAGCAGGTTCAGGACGGCCTTGGGCGGCGCTCCGAACCGGTCCGTCAGTTCCTCGAGCACGCCGGTGATGTCGGCTTCACCGTCGATCGCCGCGATCGCGGTATAGGCCTCGAGCCGCAGCCGCTCGCCAGGGATGTAGTCGTGCGGGATGTGCGCGTCGACCGGGCAGCTCGACCCGGACTTCGGCCCGCTCGGCCCCGGCGTCGCCGCGCATCTCGTGCACTGCCTCGCCGATCATGCGGACGTAGAGGTCGAAGCCGACCCCCGCGATATGGCCGGACTGCTCGCCTCCGAGCAGGTTGCCTGCCCCGCGAATCTCCAGGTCCTTCATCGCGACGAACATGCCAGCGCCCATCTCCGTGTGCTGGGCGACGGTCGCGAGCCGTTCGTGGGCGGTCTCGGTGAGCGGCTTCTCCGGCGGGAACAGGAAGTACGCGTACCCCCGCTCCCGGCTCCGGCCGACTCGCCCGCGAAGCTGGTGCAGCTGGGACAGGCCGTAGGCGTCGGCCCGGTCCACGATCAGGGTGTTCGCGTTCGGGATGTCCAGGCCCGATTCCACGATCGTGGTGCAGACGAGCACGTCGGACTGCTTGTCCCAGAAGTCGACCATGATCTTCTCGAGCGTGTGCTCGTTCATCTGACCGTGCGCGACCGCGATCCTGGCCTCCGGCACGAGTTCGGAGAGCCTGGCGGCTACCTTGCCGATCGAGGCGACCCGGTTGTGCACGAAGAAGGTCTGGCCGTCGCGCAGCAGTTCCCGCCTGATCGCGGCGCCGATCTGCTTCTCGTCGTACTGCCCGACGAAGGTCAGCACTGGGTGCCGTTCCTCGGGCGGAGTCAGGATCGTCGACATCTCCCTGATCCCGGCGACGCCCATCTCCAGGGTCCTCGGGATCGGGGTCGCCGACATCGAGAGCACGTCGACCTGGGTCCGCATCGACTTCAGGTATTCCTTGTGCTCGACGCCGAACCGCTGTTCCTCGTCGATGATGATCAGCCCGAGGTCCTTGAACCTGGTTTCCGGCGACAGCAGCCGGTGGGTACCGATGACGACGTCGACCGTGCCGTCGGCGATCCCGGCGAGCGTCTCGTTGACCTCGCCGTTGGACTGGAATCGCGACATCGCCCTGAGCACGACGGGGAACGCGCCGTACCGCTCGCCAAAGGTCGCCATGTGCTGCTGGACGAGCAAGGTAGTGGGGACGAGCACGGCGACCTGTTTACCATCTTGGACAGCTTTGAACGCAGCTCGCACGGCCAGCTCTGTCTTTCCATAGCCGACATCGCCGCACACGAGCCGATCCATTGGGATCGGCTTTTCCATGTCGGCCTTGATCTCGTCGATAGCCGCGAGCTGATCGGGGGTCTCGGCATAGGGGAAGGCGTCCTCCAGCTCGCGCTGCCACGGCGAGTCCTGCGCGAACGCGTGCCCTGGCGAGGCGACCCTGGCCGAGTACAGCCGGATGAGCTGCGCGGCGATCTCGCGTACCGCCTTGCGGGCCCGGCCCTTGGTCTTGGCCCAGTCGGCACCGCCGAGCCGGTGCAGGCTCGGCGCCTCGCCGCCTGAGTACCTGGTGACCTCGTCGAGCTGGTCCGTCGGCAGGTACAGCCGGTCCGACGGCTGGCCCCGCTTGCTCGGCGCGTACTCGATGACCAGGTACTCCCTGGTCGCGCCCTGCACCGTCCGGCTGGTCATCTCCAGGTACCGGCCGACGCCGTGCTGACTGTGCACCACGTAATCGCCCGGCGAGAGCTGAAGCGGGTCGATGCCGCCGCGCCGCCTGCTCGGCATCCGGCCCCGGTCCTTGGACCCGCTGCGCTGCCCGGACAGGTCGGCTTCTGACAGCACGGCCAGCTTGAGCCCTGGCCACACGAAGCCCGCGTCCAGCTCGCCGGTCGAGACCACGGCGACGCTCGGCTCAGGCGGAGTATCGAGGTCGTCGGCCCTCGCCCCGAGCTCGGCGCTGCGCAGCAGCTCGGCGAGCCGCTGGGCTGGACCGTGCCCCTCGGTCACCAGGACCACGCGCCAGCCGTCGCTCAGCCAGCCGCGCACGTCGCTCAGCACCTTCACGGTGTCGCCGTGGTAGGCGGTGGCAGGCGTGGCCGGCAGCTGGAACGACTCGCGACCGTCCGCCTCGGCCAGCCAGGCACCGGAATCCTCGAGATCGTCCTCGAGGTCGCGCCAGTTGCTGCGAGTAGCTGGAATGCCGTGCGTTCCTACTGAAGGATCTTGAACTTCTCCGGCGCTGAACGGGGTGATCGTCCACCATTTGATGCCAAGACTGGAGGCGGCCGCACGGATCTCGGTGATCGGCCGGAACGCGGCGCCGCCCAGGTCGATGGGGACTTCGGCGCCGGCGGCCGCGTTCACCCAGGAGGCTTCGAGGAATTCCTGGCTGGTCCGCACCAGGTCAGCGGCTCTGGTCCGGATCCGCTCGGGGTCGCAGGCGACGACGATCGCGCCCGGTGGCAGCGAGTCGAACAGCAGCTCCATCCGGTCGGCGAGCAGCGGCGCGAACGCTTCCATGCCCTCGACCGTGATTCCGTCGGCCATCTTGCCGAGAACTTCGCCGAGCCCGGGGTACTCGGCGGCGAGCTGCTTCGCCCGGTGCCTGACGGTCGGGGTCAGCAGCAGCTCACGGCACGGCGGTGCCCACAAGGTGTCGGCCGAGGTCCCGAGCGAGCGCTGGTCTCCGGCCCTGAACGGCCTGACTTCCTCGACCTCGGAGCCGAAGAACTCGATCCGCATCGGATGCTCTTCGGTCGGCGGGAAGACGTCGAGGATCCCGCCCCGAACCGCGATCTCGCCCCGGTTGGTGACCAGGTCGACGCGCGCGTAGCCGATCTCGACCAGCCTGGTGACGGTCTCCTCGAGGTCGACCTTGTCGCCGAGGTCCAGCCGGACCGGCTGCAGCTGGCCTAGTCCGCCCACGAGCGGCTGCAGGACGCTCCTGACCGGGGTGGCCACTACCCGCAGCGGCCCTGACCTCGGGTCACCGGGATCTGGGCTGACCAGCCTGCGGAGCACGGCGAGCCGACGCCCCGAGGTGTCCGAGTTGGGCGACAGGCGCTCGTGCGGGAGCGTCTCCCAGGCCGGGAAGTACGCCGCCGAGTGCGGGTCGGGCAGCAGCGAGCCGAGCGCGCTGGTCAGGTCCTCGGCCTCGCGCGCGGTCGCGGTGATGGCGAGCACGAACGGAGGCGCGGCCTGCCCATCGTCGGCCTGCCCATCGTCGGCCTGCCCGTTGTCGGCCTGCCCGTTGTCGGTCTGCCCGGGCTCGGCCGGCAGCGCGGCCAGGGCCGCGACGGCGATCGGGCGCAGGGCGCTGGGTGCGACCAGGTCGGCGTCGCCCGCGCCGGGCTGGCTGAGGTATTCGAGTGCGTTGCGTAGCTGCTGGTCTTCGGCGACGGCGCCGAGCAGACCGATAAGGCTCATTGCTTGGTCGTCCCCTAAATGTCTGTCGGGGGTGGTACGTCGGAATCGGGAGCCGAATTAGTTGGCGTCAGCCCCTGGCGCAGCCCGCTGGGCCTGCCTGGGCAGCACAACTTGCCCGCGGCCAGGCCTGGACGCGGGATGCATCTAGTCTACGGGCTTGGGCCGACAGCCACGGCTATGGCACAGGTACGCTCAGGGATGCCGCAAGGGGGGAAGGCCGGCGGCATGGGCCCAGAGGGCTGCCGGGGCACGATGGAGGACTCTGTGACCACAGGAATTCAGGCGCACGAGCCTGTACAAGCAAACGCTGTGCAGGCAAACGCTGTGCAGGCAAACGCTGTGCAGGCAAACGCTGTGCAGGCAAACGCTGTGCAGGCAAACGCTGTGCAGGCAAGCACGGCGCGAGAAGCATCGCTGCCCGTTGTGAAGCTGGACGCCCGCCAGCTCGGCGACCTCGAGCTGATCTTGTCCGGCGCGTTCGCGCCGCTGCGCGGTTTCATGAGCGTCGCCGACGCCGGCAGCGTGGCCTCGGCGGCAACGCTGGCTGACGGCACGGCCTGGCCGGTGCCCGTCACGCTGGACGTGGCGCAGGACGCGGTTCCGGCCGGCGCCGACCAGGTGATGCTCGGCGACCCTGAAGGCACTCCGCTGGCCGTGCTGACCATCACCGAGCGGACGGACCTGCCTGGCTCTCTCGTGCGCCTGGCGGGTCCAGTCACCAAGAACCGACCGCCCGAGCACGGCTCGTTCCGGCGGCTGATGATCGCCCCTCCACAGGCCAGGGCTGAGTACGCCGGCTCGCCTGTACTCGCCTTCGCGACCAGAGGTCCGCTGGGCAGGCGGCACATCGGCCAGCTCAAGCACCTCGCTGGTCAGCTGAAGGCGCGCATATTGCTGCTGCCGCTCGCGGCCGGGCCGGTGGACGTGGTGCGCGAGCCGGAGTCGCTCATCAGGGCCGTGCTGGCGGCGGCTAAGAGCCTGCCTGCGGGCACCGTCGTGGTCCCGGTGCCGTTCGCCGCCCGGGAACTGTCGCCGGAGCGGGAGGCGGCCGCGTGCGCGATCGTCGCGGCGGCGTACGGCGCCACGCACCTCATGGCTGACCTGCCCGTGGTCTCCGGTCCGGCCGGGCCGGCGGCTGGACTGGGAACCGGGCTGGGGACCGGGCTGGGGACCGGGCTGGGGGCTGGAGTGGGGGCTGGACTGGGAGCCGGGCCGCCAGGTGCGCCGATCCCGGTGCTGCCGTCCGGCGACTGGGCCTACGACCCGCGAGCCGAGGTCTGGCGCCCGCACGGGCTGATCGAGGCCGGCACCGAGATCGAGGACCTGTCAGCCGACCAGCTCGGCGACATGCTGGACACCGGCGCCGACATCCCGGCCTGGTTCGCCCCCGCGCCGGTGCTGCACGAACTCCGGCACGCGAGGCCGCCACGCTCGGAGCGCGGGTTCGTGCTGTTCCTCACCGGCCTGTCCGGCTCCGGCAAGTCGACGATCGCCAGGGACCTGCGCGACCTGCTCGCCGAGCGGGGCGATCGCCGGGTCTCGCTGCTGGACGGCGACCTGGTCAGGTCGCTGCTGTCGGCTGGCCTGACGTTCAGCCGGGCCGACCGGGACCTGAACATCGCCAGGGTCGGCTACGTGGCCGCCGAGATCGCCCGCCACGGCGGCATCGCGATCTGCGCGCCGATCGCGCCGTATGCGGCGGCGCGCGAGCAAGTCAAGGAGATGGTCTCCCAGGTGGGCGACTTCCTCCTGATTCACGTGTCGACGCCGGTCGAGGTCTGCGAGGCCCGCGACCGCAAGGGCCTGTACGCGAAGGCGCGGGCTGGGCTGATCGAGAACTTCACCGGGGTGAACGATCCCTACGAGGAGCCGACCGACGCCTTGCTGGTGATCGACACCTCGGTCGTGGGCCGCGAACAGGCGACCGAGTCGATTCTGGGGCTGCTGACGGCTGGCGGGTGGCTGCCTGCAGGCGAGTAGGCGCGGGTCGCGGGCGGGGTCGGTCGCGGGCGGGTCGGGGTCGGTCGCGGGCGGGGTCGGTCGCGGGCGCGGGCGGGTCGGTCGCGGGCGGGGTCGGTCGCGGGCGCGGGCGGGTCGGTCGCGGGCGGCGGCGACACCATGGTGCTACTTGCTGTCGTCCTGATAGCGGTAAGTAGGACCATGCTGCTGTTGAACCCGGCGCGATGACAGCAGTAAGTAGGGACTTAGCGTCGTTGGCCCCTGGTCATTGGCCCTGGGTGCGCGGTGTGAGTGCGGATCCGCGGGGTCCGAGGCGCCGACCAGCGTGCTAGTCGTCGTCCTCGGCGCTGGTGCCGGCGTCCAGACGGTCTTTGAACGTCGTGACCCGGCGGCCGATCGCGCCTGCCATCGCGGTGCGCTGCGAATTCAGCGCGAAATAGCTGACTACGCCGCTGATCGCGATCGCCAGCGCGAGCAGCAGGAATCCTTGGGCCCCGGCGA
Source organism: uncultured Actinomycetota bacterium (assembly GCA_963737865.1). Taxonomy (GTDB): domain Bacteria; phylum Actinomycetota; class Actinomycetes; order Streptosporangiales; family Streptosporangiaceae; genus Chersky-822. The sequence goes on from CAVTUG010000007.1 coordinate 106,367, forward strand.
GGTACAGCAGCCCGAACACCACGATGAACAACCCGAACCGCAGGACCGTATAAAAGAGCGTCGCTCGCACGCCGTCAGCCTAGCCGCTGCCACGCACGGGCTGGCCCGTCGGCCCGCACTGACTCGCCCTGCCGCTAACTGGGCTGGCCCGGCTAAAGCTGGCCTGGCTAAGGCTGGCCAGCGCCGAGGACGGTGACGAGCAGCGAGGGGTCGACGTTGCCGCCGGACAGGATCGCTACCGTGTTCGCGGCCTCGGGCAGCTGGTCGCCTCGGAACATGCAGGCGGCGACGGCGACGGAGCCGCCAGGCTCGCCGACGAGTCGTCCGCTCGTGGCGAGCAGGCGCATCGCGGCGAAGATCTCCTCGTCCGAGACCGTGACGATGTCGTGGACCAGGGCTGTCAGATGGGCCATCGGCAGCTCGCCGATCTGCTCGACTCGCAGCGCGTCGGCGATCGTCCGCCCGGTGTCGGCTGCGGACCACGCCACGCGATGCCCGGCGCGCAGTGAGTCTCTCGCATCGGCCGCGAGTTCCGGCTCGACCCCGACGACCAGAACTGACGGCTTCAGCGCCTTGACCGCAGCTGCAACGCCAGAGATCAGCCCGCCCCCGCTAATCGGGCAGAGCACCAAATCGACCTCGGGGAAGTCGGCCACGATCTCCAGCCCGATCGTGCCCTGGCCCGCGATGACATCGGCGTGATCGAACGGTGGTATCAGGGTGAATCCATGATCGGCGACCAGTTGCTCGACGGCCTCGACCCTGGCTTGCAGGGTTGGCTCGCACTGGACGATCGTGGCCCCCTGCGACCTGGCCCCGGCGATCTTGACCTCTGGGGCGTTGGAGGGCACGACCACGGTGGCCGACACCCCGAGCGCCGCGGCCGCGTAGGCGACGGCATACCCGTGATTGCCGCTAGAGTGCGTGACGACTCCGAGGTTGCGCAGATCTGGTGGCAGCGCGCTTATCGCAGCGTAGGCACCGCGCAGTTTGAACGCACCGGTCGGCTGGAGCGACTCAGCTTTGACAAGTATCCGGCCCGAGCCAATACGCAGTGGTACCAAGGGTGTGCGTAGAGCGATACCGCTAAGGCGATTAGCCGCGGCCTGGATCTCATCGAGCGACACAAGGTTAGACACCGCTCCACCCTACGTGTACCTGCCGTGGTAGACAGGTCTCAGTCAAAGGGGTCTACAGGGTTTGTGAGCAAATTTTTACGGAATCTAACGAGAATAGTGATGTATGTTATTAACACTATGATGTGGGGAGGCTCAAGGCGAGTACATACGGGGGGTCAAGGCGAGTATCAAGGAGAATCGAATGGATGGGCACAGTGATCGCCTGCTTACTCCCGGAGAGGTTGCGGCACTCTTCCGCGTTGATCCAAAGACAGTGACTAGATGGGCCGCGTCTGGTCGGATCAGCAGCATCCGCACCCCAGGTGGACACCGTAGGTACCGGGAAGTGGAGATTAGGGCACTCCTCGGGATCAGTGACGGACCGTCTGGGAACTCTGATTCAGCTAACTGACTCCGGCCGGGCACCTAGCCGACCGCGCGAGTCCCGCCGATGCGGGACCCGCGCGAAGGTCTGGACGCAGTGACCATTTATTGGCACAGCTGCGATAGGAATGGCATGGCTGACCACGCGAACGGCACAGGCTCGTGATCGGCATTCACAAACTGGCGCGGTCTATCCCACCCGACATACGGCAGACCCGGCGCCTTAAAGTGAACGATCAGGTAGCCTCGCTCGATTGGCCGCCCTGCGCTAGATAGTCGAGAAACTCACGGCGAAGCTGCGCATCACCTTCTTGCCAGCGTTTCCTGCGCTCGTCCATCTCTTCCTCGGTCAGCGCGCCTTCGGCAAATCTGTCATAGTCAGCGTCGGCTGGGCCGATCTCCACATACGCGTCGCTGACTACCATGCCGCCGCGTGCGGTCGCGGACTCGGGGACGAGCAGATTGCCGTTGGGCAGTCGTATTACGTACATCGCCGCATCACCACCACCCTAGATGCCGTACTTCACGTTGAAGTAGAGCATGACGCCGAGCGCCGCTCTCGTATTGCCGCCAACCATCTCGACCAATGCCGGACGCTGACTCGACGCGATGGCGGCGAACGCATCCGCGAAGAACTCCCGGCGCCCCAGATGCCCGGCCTGCTGGTGAAAGTCGCTGCTCATCCACGGCAGGCACTGCTCGTAGAGATGGCAAAACTCCGCTGAATCCGACTGCCAGGTACCGGCGACCCCGTCGATATCGTCGAGCGCGTGGCCGATCTCGTGACACATGACGTCAGGCGTCGGACTCGGGCGAGATCCGACGATCACCTTGCGCTCGCCGTAGGCGCCCGCGCAGACGTCCCAGGTCGCTCGGCCAGAGGGCAGCGGGACACCGCTGAGCGTGCCCATGTCGTCGAGGTCGGGCACGCCGCCTGGACCCACGTAGATCGCGTCGAGCCCGGCCAGCAGTCGCTCCTTGATAAGCTGCGGTAGCTCGGCCAGCCGGTCGACAGCCAGCACGACCTGCGGCGGCAACTCCATGCCTGGCGCCCAGTCGCGGTGCAAGATGCGCTCGAGGTGACCGCAGTGCCGGTGACCAGCCGCGTTCCGGCCCGTCCTGGCTCGCTCGTACCAGGGCAAGGCTACTTCTGCCGCAGCCGACACGGCGACAGCCTCAGCGGTCCTCGCCGCCGAGGCGGCTACCGCGCTGGCCGCCGGGCTGGCCACGCCTCGCGCGGCCGGGACCCCTGGTGCCGCCGTCGGCGACCCGGCGCGGCCCTCTGGTCGCGGCGCCTGCCTGATCGCGGCCCGGCCCTGTCCCTGACGACTGGAGAGCACCCGGCCGTGCGCGCCGCCTTGCTGGCGATGCGCGGCCGGCTGCCTGGGTACCGCTGGCTGCCGCGACGCTGGGAGCTGCCCGGGGACGGCAGATGGCCTGGGCAACTCACGGGGCGGGACTGGCGGGCGAGCGGGCTGGCGGGGCTGCGGCGGCGGAGTTCTGGTGGGCGGCTGGCGGGAAGGTACCGGCATAGCGGCGGCCGGGCGGCGCGACCGGGCATCGACGGACTCGCGCAGGAACTGACTAGGCAGGCCAGGCGGACTCGTGCGGTCGGGCGAGCCGATCAGGTCGGCCCAGCCTGACTTGACCGCTGCCGCATCCGCGCCCGCGCCGCGACTGACGTCACGGCTTACCTCACGCCAGGAGCCGTACCCGGCCATTGGCCGCACCGACGATCGGGCTCTGGCCCTGCGCCGCCGCTTGCGCCGCAACAGATTCAATAACCGCCGCATTCCTGCGCTCCCCGCACGAGGTTAGATCGTCAGGTTACGACTGTTTGCTCCCTCACGTCAGCTTGGTGCCCGAACCTGTACTCACCGCACGGACGAGCCGACGTCGGTCTACTCGACGCCAACGTGCCGAATGGGCGACCATCAGGCCAGGTCAGCGGCTACGCTGTGTCCATGTTGCTGCTAGTTGCCGTCTTTGCCCTTCTAACGGTCGGTTTCGTGGTTCCATGCGTGATCGATATCGTCATGACGCCGACGCACCATTTCGACCTGCCGTCCAAGCAGACGTGGCTCGCGGTGGCAGTAGGGTTCTGGGCCTTCGGCGCGGCCGCGTGGCTGCTCGTAGGGCGGCGCGACGTGCGCATGCGAGCCGTCTGCGACGACCTCACCAGCAGCTGGAAATCGGGCGCTGAGGAAAGCCTGTGGTCGGTGCCGGGTCGCAGCAGCAGGGCGCGCGGCTGGCGGGCCGCCGGCCGTTACACCCACGGACCGCTGTACCAGGACGGCGCGCTGCTGCGGCCGACGCGGTTCGTGGCCCCGGACGACAACCCGGAGTTCCTGCTCGAGCTAGCCCGCCGGATCCGCGGCGACCTCGACGACGCCTGAGCGCAGGGCCAGCCTGAGCGCAGGGCCAGCCTGAGCTAGTGAATCCCCGCGTAGGAGTGCAGGCCTGACACCCACAGGTTGATGCCCACCAGGTTGAACATCAGGCACCCGAACCCGACCAGGTGGATCGCCGCCGCCCGGCGGCCACGCCAGCCCGCCGTCGCCCGCGCGTGCAGGTAAGCAGCGAAGACCAGCCACGTGATGAAGGACCAGGTCTCCTTCGGGTCCCAGCCCCAGTACCGGCCCCAGGCGTGGTCGGCCCAGATCGCGCCGGCGATGACGGCGAACGTCCAGGAAGGGAACGCGAACAAGATCGCCCGGTACGAGAGCTGGTCAAGCTTGCCCGACCCGGGCAGCTGCGCCATTACCCCGTCGGTCGCGGAATCGATCCCGGCCGCGACCCGCCGCTCGTGCCGGTCGGCAAGCAAGTACAGCACGGTGGTGACCGCGCCGAAGATGTACATCCCGATCGCGATGATCATCGCCGTGACGTGGATCGCGATCCAGTACGACTTCAGCGCGGGCGCTACCTGGCCCTCGGGCGTATAGATGATCGCCTCGTCGATCCCCAGCGCGACGACGACGGGCAGGAGCACGAACAGCCCCATGAAATACGCGCGGAACTTCACGCCCGCGAGGATCAAGATGAACACCGCCGCGCAGGTGATCGCGGAGATGAACTCGTACATGTTGCCCCAGGGCACCCGGTCCTCGGCGATCCCCCTGGTGACGATCGCGCCGACGTGGATCACGAACCCAAGGCAGGTCAGCACGAAGGCGGTGCGGAGCCAGGAGCCAGTCGGCCACCGGGTCATTCCGAACCGCCCGGCCCCGCCGCCGGCACCACCGGCCGGGCTGAGGTCGGCGAGCTGCGATCGCTCGGCCGGATCGGCGCCGAAGTTGTGCTCGTCCCCCGCCCCCTGGGCCCCGGCCTCGTCAGCGCCGAACCCGTCAGCACCGGCTCCCACCAGGGCCGGCACCTTCTCACGAGTCGGCGCCGCCGGGTCGGTGACCGGTGCGGCGGTCGCCGCGAGCTGCCGTCGGCTGAAGGCGAAATCGCATGCGTAGGCCAGCATCGCCAGCCCGTAACACATGATCGCCGACACCAGTGCCGCATTGCTCAGCTGAGCCAGGGCGGTGTTGACCACGGCTACTCACTCTCCCTTTGACTTCGCAAGAGCCACTTCATGCACCTGGGTCGGGTCGCTGCCGCGCCAGCGCGGTGCTCAGCTCGCTGGTCAGCTCGGCGAACTCGACCTCGAAACCGCCTGCGGCATCGGATCTGGTCAGGCCGCCGAGTCTCGACGACCGAACCTTCCGCGTCGCCCTGCGCCTTCATCACCCTGACGAACACGCGGCGCCGCCGGACGAGGAACGACATCACCAGCCCGGCCAGCGCCGCCAGCGCCGATACCAGCGCCGGGAACTGCCCGGGGTCGTAGGTGATCGCCAGGCTGGCCCACTGCCGGTAGCCGGTGAAGGTCAGCTTGCCCAGGCCGTTCGGCAGGGTGATCGACTGCCCGGGCGCCAGCGGCTGGGTCGTCACCGCCAGCCGGCGCATCCCGGACGTATTCAGGCTGTAGACCGACTGCGGCTGCCCGTCGTTCAGGCCCAGGTTGCCCGCGTAGGAGACCACGCTCACCCGTGGCAACTCGGCCGCCGGGAACGCCGACGCGAGCTCGCCGGTCGACGTCACGTACTCGGTCGGCAGGAAAAAGCCGGTGAAGCCGAGCTGACGGGGACTGGCGTCGGGAACCTTGATCACGCCTTCGGAGGTGAACCCGGATTCCTCGACTGGAATGAACGGCACCGGCTGGTCGAAGACCACCTTGCCGACTCCGTCGGTGACCTTGAAGCTCGGCGCGTAGCCGTGCCCGATCAGGAAGACCTGCACGCCGTCGACGTTCAGCGGATGGTTGACCTGCAGGTCGAAGTTGTGCTGCGGCCCGCCGTACCGCGAGGAGTACCGCAGCCGCGCCGTGAACGAGGCCGGCTCGCCGCGCTGCGACCCCGACCTGATGTACGTCGCCTTGAAGTGCTCGAGCGTCAGGCTGAACGCAGCGAGGTCGCTGGCCGCCACTAGCCGGCCGGGATGGAAGACGTCGAGTGCCGTGGGCGTATCGGCGACCGTATTGCCTTCGACAAGCAGCTTGTTGGCCTTGTAGCCGAACAGGCCGCCGAGCGCGACCGAGCCGAGCAGCCCGAGCAGCGCGACGTGGAACAGCAGGTTGCCGATCTCGTGCAGGTAGCCCTTCTCCGCCGACACCCAGCCGTCGCCGGTGCGCAGCCTGAACCGCCGCCGCCTGAGCATGCCGGTGACCGACTCCAGCGCCGCTTCCGCCGGCAGCGCCGAGGCAAAGCGCGTGGACTGCGGCAGCCGGCCGAGATGACGCGGTGCCTTGGGCGGCGGCTGCCTGGATGACCGGGCGAGCCTGAACGTCCGTGGCAGCACGCAGCCCGCGAGCGAGGTGAAGAGCAGCAGGTAGATCGCCGCGAACCACGGAGCGCCGAACACGTCGAACGCCGACAGCCTGGCCAGGAAAGGTGCCAGCGCCGGGTGGGCCGCGTAGTACTGGGTGACGGCAGCCGGGTCGATGCCCTGCTGCGGCAGCACCGACCCCGGGATGCTCGCCAGCGCCAGCAGGAAGAGCAGTACCAGAGCAGTCCTCATCGAGGTGAGCTGCCGCCAGATCCAGCGCAGCCAGGCGATCACGCCGAAGCGCGGTCGGACTGCGGTGCCGGCGCTCATGTCCTGGCCACCTGCTTGCGCGCGAGCACCCGGTTGATCAGCGCCTTGAGCCCGTTGTAACTGGCTCCGCCGACGACGATCGCCGCGATGTGCCCGGTCTGGTCGATCACCAGGGTCGTGGGAATGGCGATCGGCGGCAGCGTGCTGTGAAACGCCAGTGCCGCCTCGCCGCCGGGGTCGTTCAGGCTCGGATAGCCGATATTAAAGGTGTGCTCGAACGCCTGGGCCGACGCCGGCGAGTCGTTCTCGTCATCACCCATGAAGCGAACCGGCTGAGCAGCGAAATGCCGGGCGACCTGAGCGAGCGCGGGAGCCTCGCCCCGGCACGGCCCGCACCAGGAGCCCCAGAAGTTCATCACCACGACGTCGCCACGCTGCGCTGCGAGGCTGAACCGCTGCCCGGTCAGCGTCGTACCGGTCACCGCCGGAGCCGCTGGCCTCGACCCGGGATCGAGAAACTTGCTGCTGTAGCTGGCGCCCACGAAACTCTGCCCGGAGCTTTCCGGGTTGTTCGCGCCGATCGCACCGCCTGAGCAGGCGCCGACGGCGAGCGCCGCAACGCCGAGCAGCGCCGCTACGCGAGCGGAGCCAGCCCAGTGTCGGCCAACCCAGTGTCTGCCAACCCAGTGCGGACGCGGGAGCGCCGGTGTTCCGGTCACAAGAGAGATCTCCTACAAGCAGTAGTACCGGAACCCATTGTGCAGGATACGAGTTACCGTCATTGCCCCGGCCCGGCCTTAGCCGCTCGCGCGGGGGAACCGCGGCTCGGCCAGGACCAGGCTACGCGCCCGCTGTCCGAGATCCGGCCGATCCGGCGGGTTCGGCGTAGCTGACCGAGGTGAACCGGTCGCCGACGAAGGTCAGGCTGGTCACGCTGCCGAGCGCGCACTGGCGGCGACGCGGGTCGTGCCACAGCCGCTTGCCTTCGACCGACCGCCTGGCCACCCAGATCGGCAGCTGGTGGCTCACGCACACGGCCTCGTGCCCGACCGCGGCCCGGGCGGCGTCGGTGGCAGCGGCCAGCACCCGTTCGGCGACCTCGACGAAAGGCTCACCCCAGGATGGTTTGAAAGGGTTCCGCAGATAGATCCAATGTCGTGGCGCACGGAGCGAGCCGTCCCCGACCCCCACGGTGAGTCCTTCGAAGTGATTCCACGGCTCGATCAGCCGGTCGTCTACCTCGACTGGCAGCCCGACCTGGGCCGCGATCGGCTCGGAAGTCTGCCTCGCCCGGTCCAGCGGTGAAGACCGCAGCACGGTGACGTCCCGGCCTGCCATGAAGTCGGCGGCCGCCTTGGCCATGAGCTGGCCATCCTCGGAGAGGTTGAAGCCAGGCAGCCGGCCGTAGAGCACGCCGTCAGGATTCGCGACCTCGCCGTGCCTGACCAGGTGCACGACAGTGGTGACCGCGCTGGGTGGGGCTGATTCCTGCGTCATAACGGGCATAGCCTACCCGTCGTGAGCCCGACCGCGATTGTCCTGGTCCTGGCCGCTGCTGTCGCCCATGCGAGCTGGAACCTGTTCAGCAAGCAGGCGGCGACGAGCGGTGCCGCCTACTTCCTGTGGCTGCTCGCCGCCTGCGCCACCACCTTTTACATCCCGGTGGTCGTCGGGGACGCCGTCATCGAGCATCCGCACCTGACCGGCCTGTCGTGGGTGTTCGGCGTGGGAACCGGAATCCTGCAGTCCGCGTACTTCCTGTTCCTGCAGCTCGGCTACCGGGTTGGCGACCTGTCGGTGGTCTACCCGATCGGGCGGGGCACCGGAGCGCTGCTCGCCGCCCTTGGCGGTGTCGCCCTGCTCGGCGAGCGGCCAGGCGCGGTCACCATCGCGGGCATCGCCGCGATCATCGGCGGGGTGGTGCTGGTCGGGCTCCCGTCGGCGGCGTCCAGGCCGAGCCCCAAGGCGGTGACGTTCGCGCTGGTCACAGGGGCCTTCGTCGCCTCCTACACGATCTGGGACAAGTACGCGGTCGGCACCTTGCACACGCCGCCGGTGCTCCAGGGCTACGCGGCCTTCCCGGTCATGGCCGCCGTCTTCACCCCGGTCGTGGTCCGCGACCGGGCCAGGCTCGGCGAGGTCTGGCGCGGCTTCCGGGCACAGATCGTCGGGGCAGCCCTGCTCGCGCCCCTCGCCTACATCCTCGTGCTGGCCGCCTTGAGCTTCACGGCGGTCAGCGCGGTCGCACCGGCCCGTGAGGTCAGCGTCTTGTTCGGGGTGCTGCTCGGCGGCCGCCTGCTCGGCGAGCAGGGGCTCGCGCGGCGGCTGGCCGGCGCCACCGCGATCGTGGCAGGCATCGTCGCCATCGCGATCGGGTAACGCCCTTGTCGCTCATTTCCCGCATAGCAAATAAGGGACGCAATTAAGTTTCTATTGGCGACCCCTCGCCGCCCGAAATAGATCACGAAAACAACACGGACGGCCACGCGATTGCGCTCGCCTGTTAACGTCGTGCCAATGCGCCACCCCACGGGGAGGATCAAGAAAAGGGGATGCGATATGCAACGTCGTCATAAAAGGCTGTCCGCGGTAATCGCGGCTGCCGGAACTATGCTGGGCCTGGTGACAGCGGGGCCAGCGATCGCGGCTTCGGCCGCTCCGGCGGCCCCGACGTGGTCAACCTTCATCTGCCACGGGACTTTCCATAGGCCCGGTCACCTGGTCGGCCGTTACTGGAATGTCATTGTCCGTGGTACTTGCGTGGTTAGAAACGGGCCTGTGCTCGTCCAGCGCAGCATCTGGATAGGTAAGGGGAGCACGCTTCTTGCGGCATTTGGGCGGCATCACTCGCGCCTTATCGTGGACCGCAATATCTTCGTCAAGCCGGGCGGCACGCTCATTCTCGGCTGCGAGGCCGCACATTCACCGTGCCTGGACGACCCGCACCCGAAGCGGCCGAGCCTCAACAGCCACTCCACGGTCTTCGGGAGCATTGTCGGCAATCACGCGCTCGGCATCGTGGTGCACAACAGCTCAATCGAGCACAGCATCGACCAGAGCCGGGGCGGTGGCGGCACGACCTGCAAGCCGCGCGGCGTCTTCAAGCACCTGCACAGCCCGGCCTTCAGCGACTACGAGGACAGCTTCATCAGGGGGACCCTCGTCGTCAGGCATCTGCACACCTGCTGGCTCGGCGTGATCAGGAACTTCGTCGCCAGCAGCGTCACGGTCAGCAGCAACCGCATGGCTGACCCGGACGCGACCGAGATCGTGACCAACATCGTGCTGCGCAACCTGATCTGCTTCAACAACAAGCCGAAGGCTCAGTTCGGCGACAGTCACGGCAGGCCCAACCGGGTCGGCAGGCACGCGCTCTTCGAGTGCTCGTTCCACCGCCTGGTGCCGAACCCGGCTGGTCAGCACCACCACTTCGAGCACATCTCGATTCATCTGCACCACCGGCACCACCACTAGATTCACTAGATTCACTAGATCCACGCGCAGGGGAGCCCGGTGCTGTCAAGACAGCGCCGGGCTCCCCCGGTGTGTCCCGGGACGCGAACCTGGCTAGGAGATCTCCAGGTAGCGCTGGCGTTCGGCGACGAGATCCTTGATCTTCCTGACCCGCGCTTCGACGGCGGCGAGGTCGAGCTCGGCTAGGTCTGAGATCGCGTCGAGGTCTCTCGCCAGCGCATCGGACTCGCCGACCATGGTCCAGTCGAATTGCAGGAGCTCGTCGAGGCCGACGTGCCTGACCCGGTCCCAGACCTTGTCGCTGTTGAGCACTGGCAGGCCCTTGACCGCTGTCGCCGCGTCGTCGATCACCCTGATCAGCCGCTCGGCCTGACGGATCGGCTCCATCACCTCGGCGGGCGGGAACGGCTGCTCCCTGGTCGACGGGGGCACCCGGTCGGCGCGCCACCTGCTGATCAGCTCGCGCACCCGCGCCGACGCCTCACCTAGACCACGGCCAACCCGCTGCCTGATCAGCTGGTCGTCCGAGCGCAGGCGGCCCTTTTCCGTGTAGACGTCGGTGGCGAGGAGGCCACGCAGCCGGTCGGCCAGGCTGTCCGGCACGGGACCTAGCTCCCTGCCGGGCGCTGCGCGGCACTCGCGGGCGCGACGCCGTCGGTCAGCTTCGGCATCCCTGGCACCGCACCGCCGCCGATTGGCATCAGCCCGATGTTGAACGGCTCGCCGACCGCCATGTTCGGCGCGGACACCAGCCCGCGCTCGGCCATCTTCATCGCGACGTAGTAGCGCACCGCCTCGATCTCGGACAAGCCGAAGGCGCGCAGCGAGATCAGCTCCCGCATCCGCTCGTCCCTGGGCTTGATCAGCACCTTCACGTCGTTCAGCGTGATGCCGTAGGTGGTCAGGAAGTCCTGCAGGTGGCCCCGCACCAGCTCGGTGATCTCGTGGATGCGCTCGTTGACCTGCTCGAGCGGCGTCACCTGGACGAGCTGGTTGATCGCCTGGCCGAGTACCGGGCCGGCGTACGCGTTGAGCGCCTCGGTCGTGAAGAAGTGGCCCTGGTACGGCATGTGGGTGACCAGCTTGACGGCGTCTTCCTTGGTGTCCACGTGCACGTAGTAGTCGACGTCGTAGACCAGTTCGGCGAGTTCCCTGGACAGCGCGAGCCCTTCGGCCCTGGCGACGCTCTTGGCCGCCGAGACGAAAAGCGCCTCGTACTGCCAGGGTGACTGGCCGCTGTAGAAGGCCTGCTGAATGCTGCCCATGATCGGCCGGTCGGTGGTCTGCACCGGGTACTGGCCGCCCTCGTAGACGTTGAAGATAGCGCCGCGCGACTTGAGCACGCAGAAGTGGTTGCTCTCGACGGTCAGCAGGCTCCCGTTCACGATGTCGTTACTGGGATGGTGGTACATCAGAATGCCCGGGCCCATTACCTCAGTGCCGTCTGGCGCCAGCGTGCTAATGACGTTGCGAATAGCCATGACCTGCCCCTTTACCTAAACCCCTGACCCGCGCGGTTGGCGGCCTGCAGACATACTGGCAGATCAGCGGCCAAAATCTGACGTCGTCGGCTTAGCCAAGTACGGCGGCGGCGGCCCCAGCCGCCGCTGGCAGCGCCTGCGCTATGCGGCCGATCGCGACGTCGTCATGGGCCGCCGAGACGAACCACGCCTCGTAGGGCGACGGCGGCAGGTACACGCCGCCGTCGAGCATCGCGTGGAAGAACGCGGCGTAGGCGGCACCATTCTGGGCTTTGGCCTGGGCGAAATCGCGGACCGGATCGGTGGTGCCGAGGAAGAACGAGAACAAGTTGCCCGCCTCGTTCAGCTGGAACGGCACCCCTGCGGCAGTCAGCGCCGCCTTAGCCTGGTCCGCGACCGCGGCCGCCGCCTCGTCGACCCGCTTGTAGACCTCCGGCGTGCACTCGGTCAGCGTGGCCAGTCCGGCGGCAGTGGCGAGCGGGTTCCCCGAGAGCGTCCCGGCCTGGTAGACCGGCCCCGATGGCGCCATCAGGTTCATGATCTCGGCCCGGCCGCCGAAGGCGGCGGCCGGCAGTCCGCCGCCCATCACCTTGCCGAAGGTCATCAGGTCCCCGGCCACGCCCTCCCGGCCGTACCAGCCCGACCTGGTGACCCGGAATCCCGTCAGCACCTCGTCCATGATGAGCAGCGCGCCGTACTCCGTGCACAGCGCGGAGAGCAGTTCGTTGAACCCGACCGAGGGCGGGACCACGCCCATGTTGGCCGGGCAGGCCTCGGTGATGACCGCGGCGATCTGAGTGCCGTTCTCGGCGAACGCCTGCCGGACGGCCGCGCCGTCGTTGTACGGCAGCACGATCGTGTCGGCAGTCACCGCGCCGGTGACGCCAGGCGAGTCGGGCAGCCCGAAGGTCGCGACCCCTGATCCGGCGGCGGCGAGGAGCGCGTCGACATGCCCGTGGTAGCAGCCGGCGAACTTCACGACCAGGCGCTTGCCGGTGAAGGCGCGGGCGAGCCGCAGTGCCGACATCGTCGCCTCGGTGCCGGAGTTAACCAGCCTGATCTTGTCTGCCGGGGTCCTGGCGACGATTTCCTCGGCGAGTTCCACCTCGCCTGCCGTCACGGTGCCGAACGAGGTGCCCCGGCCGATCGCCTCGCCCAGCGCGGCCACGACCTTCGGGTGGGCGTGACCGAGGATCATCGGCCCCCAGGAGCACACGAGGTCGACGTAACTCTTGCCGCTGACGTCGGTCAGGTACGGACCTTTCGCGGACGCCATGAAGACCGGGGTGCCGCCGACCGCGCCGAACGCGCGCACCGGGGAGTTCACGCCGCCAGGGAGCACCGCGCAGGCCCTGCTGTACAGTTCGTCGTTTGTCTCGGTCATCAAGCCGTCTCCTCGCATGCGTCAGCCAGCACTTCCAGTAGCCGCAACGCGTCAGGCAGCGGCTGGGTGCCGGGTTCGGCCAGCCACCTGACCGTCGTTCCGTTTCCTAGTCGCGACGGGGGCGCGACCACATAGCTGTCCCTGCAATGCCAGCGCAGTCCGGCCACCTCAGGCAGCACGTCAGGCTCGCAGTCGAGGCGACAGGACCACCATTCGTCCTCGTCCCCGCTCGCCCTGGTGGCGACGAAGAAGAGCACTCGATCCCCGGCACCGACCGCGACCGGACCGAGGGCAATGCCCCCCTGCTCAAGCCTGCGCAGCGCGCTCGCGCCGGCCGCCGCCGGCACGTCGAGCACGTCGAACGAGCGACCGGTCACCAGCAGGATGTTGGCCTCCGGGTACTCGGTCCACCACCGGCTGACGACGGCAGCCTCGCAACTGGCCTGCATCTTCCACGCGGGCGAGAGCGGATGCGCGCCAGGGGCCGGGCAGCCGATCCGGTCGCAGGAGCAGGCTCGCCCGGACTGACCCTGACCCGACTGGCCCTGACTGGACTGGCTCTTGCCGGACTGGCGCTTACTGGACTGGCGCTGCTGCGGTACGCGCCCGCGCGGCTGGGCGCCCAGGCAGACCGGCCAGCCGAGCGTCACGTACCTGGTGACGGCGACCGGCATCCGCTCCTGCGCTTTGCGGCGTCTGCCTCGCAGCACCGCATCGACCATGGACCGGGCCTCCCCGCTGGGCATCGTGTCGGGCTCACCAGAAGCGGCGGAATCCGCCGTCACCGCATCCGGCGAATGCGCGGGAGCGCGTGAAATGCCGTGGGTGATTACTGCCGACGATACCGTGCCCGAGCCTGCTGGCCGGCGAGGTCCCGGTCACAGTTCGGCGCACCGCCCGGCATCAGCTACGGAGGTACGGCATCCTTGATGGCGTGCAGCCCAATCAGGCGCTGAGTAGCGCCGGGTCAGCCACTGCGATCGAATCCGAGGCAACGTCGCCGCAGCCGTCGCAACGAGCGGCTAGGTGGCGCCTTCCCGGCTCTGACAGCATCTGGTGGCTCGTCGCGGTCGCGGCCGCGTTCACCGGATTGCAGCTGATCTTCGTGCGGGTGCACGGGCTCAGCTGGGACGAGGTCGTCTACATCAGCCAGGTGACCAGGCACGTCCCGGCGGCCCCGTTCGATCCGGCCAGGTCACGGGGGATCCCGTTGCTCGCCGCGCCGATCGCGCTGCTCACGACCTCGGTCACGGTGCTGCGCGCCTATCTCGCCGTCGCGTCCGGCCTCGGCCTGCTCGGCGCGCTGCTCGCCTGGCGGCGGCTGCGCCCCGCGTGGGTGCTGGCCATTGCCGGGCTCAGCTTCGGCGGGCTGTGGGTCGCTCAGTTCTACGGCCCGCAGGCGATGCCCGACGAGTGGATGGCGTTCGCGGCCCTCGCCGCGACCGGCCTGTTCCTGCGGGCCGTCGCCGGACCGGCGACTAGGGGGCTGCTCGCTGGTCTCGCGGCCGCAATGGCCGCCGCAGCCCTGATCAGGATCGGCGATGCGGTCTTCCTGGCCGCCGCGCTCGGCCTCGCGGCAATCGCCGTCCGGGCCTGGCGTCAGCTCCCCGTGCTGATCGCGATCACCGCCGGCCTGATCGCGGGCTCGGCGGAATGGGTCGGCGAGGCGCTGGCGCGGTTCGGCGGGCCGCTCAGCCGCCTGCACCTGGCCAGCGCTGAGCAGGGCGGCTTCGGGCTCAGGCTCGGCGCGTGGGCCGAGCTTCGGGCCGTGAACGGTCCCACCCTGTGCCGGCCGTGCACGATCGGCTGGCACTATCCGGTGCTCAGCCTGTGGTGGCTGGCGCTGCCCGGGCTCGTCGTGCTCGGCGTGCTCGTGGCCAGGAGGACCGGCGGGTTCGGCTCGTCGGCGCTCGCGGCCTGCTGCGCGCTCGGCCTGGCCGCCCAGTATCTCTTCGGCATCTGGTATGCAGCTCCGCGATTCCTGCTGCCCGCTTACGCGCTCGCCGCGATCCCGGTCGCGGATCTCCTCGCCTGGATCCTCACCAGGACGCGCCCGGGCAAGCGCCTAGCAGTCAGGGTCCTGATCGGCCTGGTACTCGCCGGGCAGCTGCTGACGCAGCACGTCGTGCTGGAGCGTCAGGTCGCCGACGCCGCCCAGCTGCACGACGACTACGCGAAAGTGGCCATCGAGCTGCGCCAGCTCGGAGTCAGCGGCGACTGCCTGATCAACGGCGCCCAGTCCATTCCGGTCGCCTTTTACGCGCGGTGCGCGTCCGCACCCAATCCAGCCGGCGCCGAGCCCAGGCTGGCGGCGAGCGGGCCCGAGCGCTTCGCCGTGCTCGCCTGGGCGAAATCGCGGCCGCCCGCCTACGCTAAGGACTGGCGCAGGCACGCGCTGCGCGGCACGGGACTGCTCACCCTCGTCGCCTACCTGCCACCGCGTAGCTAGCGGGATCAGCGTAGCCAGCGGGATCAGGCCAGGCGAGCGGCCGCCTCGGTCGCCCAGTAGGTCAGGATGATGCCGGCGCCGGCCCGCTTGATCGCGGTGAGCGTCTCGGTGATGATCCGGTCCCGGTCGATCCAGCCATTCGCCGCCGCCGCCTCGATCATCGAGTACTCGCCGCTGACCTGGTAGGCGGCGACGGGCAGCTGCACCGAGCTGGCCACCAGGCTGATGATGTCCAGGTAAGCGAGCGCGGGCTTGACCATGACGATGTCGGCGCCCTCGCCGACGTCGAGCAGCACTTCGCGCAGCGCCTCGGCCTGGCTGCCGTGATCTTGCTGGTATGACGCGCGGTCACCGAACTGCGGCGCGCACTCGGCGGCGTCCCTGAACGGCCCGTAGAACGCCGAGGCATACTTGACCGAGTAGGCGCAGATGGCGATGTCGGGAAAGCCGCCCGCGTCCAGCGCCGTCCTGATCGCCGCGACCTGGCCGTCCATCATGCCGCTCGGCGCGACGACCTGGGCTCCGGCTCGCGCCTGAGCCACCGCGATCGACGCGTAGCGCTCCAGCGTCGCGTCATTGTCCACCTGGCCTGCGCTGGTCAGGATTCCGCAGTGACCGTGGTCGGTGTACTCGTCGAGACACAGATCAGCCATCAGCACGGTCTGGTCGCCGAGATCGGCGGCCAGGTCCGCGAGCGCGAGCTGCACTATCCCGGTTGGATCGTCGGCGGCTGACCCGCGCCCGTCCTTACTGGCGGGAATGCCGAACAGGATCAGGCCGCCGACCCCGGCCTCCACCGCCTGGGCGGCGGCCTTGCGCAGACTGTCCCTGGTGTGCTGCAGCACTCCTGGCATCGACGGGACCGGCTGCGGCTCGCCGATCCCCTCCTTGACGAAGAACGGCTGCACCAGGTCAGCCGGACGCACCTGGGTCTGGCCGACGAGCCTGCGCAGCGGCGCGGACGTGCGCAGCCTGCGCGGGCGTGCGACGGGGTACTCAGCTGTCACACCGATCGACCTGCTCTCGAGCTAGCTGACTTATCTCACCCGGCGCCTGGCACCACGCCGGCGCTCGCTCGGCTTGCGCACCGGCTCTCCAGCCTTGACCGCGGCGTCCCGGATCGAGGCGCCGTGCTCGGCCAGCGCCTCGACCAGCGCGGCGGCCGACGGCCTCGGTGCGACCACGTCGACGCGCAGGCCGAACTCCGCAGCGGTCTTCGCGGTCTCGGGGCCGATCACGGCGATCACCGTCACCGCATGCGGCTTGCCGGCGATCCCGATCAGGTTCCTGACCGTGGACGACGAGGTGAAGAGCACCGCGTCGAAGCCGCCGCCCTTGATCGCCTCCCGGATCGGGGCCGGGGGCGGCGCGGCGCGCACGGTCCGGTAGGCGGTGACGTCCTCGGCCTCCCAGCCGAGATCGGTCAGCTTCGCGACCAGGCCCTCGGTCGCGATGTCGGCCCTCGGCAGCAGCACCCGGTTGATCGGATCGAGCACGTCGTCGTAGGCCGGCCAGCAGTTCGCCAGGCCCTCGGCCGACTGCTCGCCGGCGGGCGGCGTGAGGTCGGCTGAGATCCCGAACGCCCGCAGCGCCGCCGCCGTCTGCTCGCCTACCGCAGCGATCTTTACTCCGGCGAAGGCGCGCGCGTCGAGGCCGTACTCCTCGAACTTCTCCTTGATCGCCTTGACCGCGTTCGCGGAGGTGAAGGCGACCCACTGGTAACGACCGGTGACCAGGCCACGGACGGCGCGCTCGATCTGCTGGGGCGTGCGCGGCGGCTCGACCGCGATGGTCGGCACCTGCTCGGGCACGGCACCATAGCCGCGAAGCTGGTCGCAGACGCCGGCGGCCTGCTCCTTGGTCCTCGGCACGAGGACGCGCCAGCCGAAGAGCGGCTTGGTCTCGAACCAGGACAGCGACCGCTGGAGCCGGACACCCTCTCCGACGATCGCGATCGCCCGGCCGTGCGCGGTGAGCGGGCTGACCCCGGCCGCCTTGAGGTCGGCGGTCACCGTGCTCAGCGTGCTGACCACGGTCTGCTGCTCGGTGGTCGTACCGTTCCAGGTGATCGCGAACGGCGTCGAGTCTGGCCAGCCGGCGGCGATCAGCATCTTGGCGATGTCGCCGATCCCGGTCTCGGCGCCGAGCACGACCAGCGTGCCAGTGGCGATCGACGTCCGGCTGACCTCGGAGGCGTGGATGATCCTGACCTCGCCGGAGCCGTCGGACGTCAGCGGAACTCCGGCGTACGCAGGCACGGCGGTCGCGGCCGACAAGCCAGGGACGATCTCGAACGGGACCTTCGCCTTCGCGCATGCCGCCACGTCCGAAGCCGCGTTGCAGAACATGAGCGGGTCACCGCTGAACAGCCGCACGACCAGCTGACCTGCCCTGGCCGCCTTGACGAGCTGGCGCGCATCGGCGTCGAGCGTCGCCGAGTCCAGCACCGTGGCCTGCGGGCTGAGCAGATGTGCAATGCGCTCACTGACCCACGGTGCCGCGACGACCAGGTCGGCCCGGGCGAGCAGCGCTGCTGCGCGCAGGGTCAGCAGCCCCTCGTCGCCCGGCCCGGCTCCGACGAAGGCCACCATCCCCGCCCGCCGCTCACGGTCGAGCCCTTCTGCTGGCTCGCTGGTCGTCGTTCCGGTCGCATCGGTGGTGGGGTTCACTTCGCATCGTCCCCGTCAGTGTGGTGTCCAGCGGACACGCCTGTATATCTGTCCGCACCGCGTGCAAGCAGTTCGGCGGCCACCGCCTGGCCAAGGCGCTCGGCCTCGGCAGCAGGGCCACTGATGCTCGCCCGCAGTGCCGCTCCCCCGTCGGACGCCACGACAATCGCGTCGAGCCGCAGCTCATCCGTCCCGGCAGCATACGCGCCAACCGGGGCTGAGCAGCCAGCCTGCAGCGCCGCGAGCACGCCGCGTTCTGCAGTGACAGCCGCGACAGTCGCGTCGTCGCTGACGCTAGCGAGCAGATCGCGTAGATCGTGCCGTGCGTCCAGGCACTCGACGGCCAGGGCGCCTTGGCCCGGGGCGGGGAGCATCTCATCTGGCTCGAACACCTGGCTTACTACGTCAAGCCTGCCGATTCTGGCGAGGCCGCAATAAGCCAGCACTACAGCGTCAACCTGGCCAGAGTCAACTTTGGCCAGCCTGGTCCCTGCGTTACCACGGATCGCCACGGGTACCAAGTCCTGGCGCAGCAGCAGCAACTGGGCGGCTCGCCGGGGTGATCCGGTGCCGATCCGGGCTCCGGGCGGCAGGTCGGCCAGCTTGACCCCGTGCCGCCCGGCCAGGGCATCGCGCACGTCGTCGCGAGCGGGCACGGCCGCAAGCGCGATGCCGTCGGCTGGTCCGGTCGGCAGATCCTTGAGCGAGTGCACGGCGAAGTCGATCTCGCCGGAGAGCAGGCGCTCACGCAGCGCGCTGACGAACACGCCAGTGCCGCCGATCTGCGCGAGCAGAGCCTGGCTCGTGTCACCTTCGGTAGAAATACCAATGATCTGGACACTGCGACCGGTCCTTGCCGTCAGCATCTCAGCCACGGTCGTGGACTGCGCGACCGCCATGGGCGACCGCCGGGTGCCAAGTCGCAGCGGTACGCCGCTCACGTCTGTCCCTCCTGAGTTGGCAAACACTCGCCGTACGGACCGCGGATGTCAGACTGCGGACCGTACTGCCATGGAAGCATGTCCGCATCGGGACGCCCCACTGAATGCACCGTGTCCGGGTCGAGCTCGAACAGGACCCGCAGCGCGGTCTCGTACGAGTCGGCACCGGGCGAGTCGGCTAGCTCCTTGACCCGCACGGTCGGGCCGTGCAGCAGCTTGTCCGCTACTCGGCCCATCGACCGGGCGATCTCCTCGCGAGTTCGCTCGTCCAGGTCACCTAGCCTGCGTTCCAGCCGCGCCAGTTCGGCCTCGACAACCGTCGCCGCCTTGGCGCGCAGCGCGACGACCGTAGGCGCGACGCTGGCAGCTCGGTCTGCCTTGGCAACCGAGCCGAGCTCCTGCGCCACGATCCGTCTGACGGCCGTCACGTCCTCGTCGCTGGCGAGATCGACCGAGCTGGCTGGTGACAGCCCGTTCTTCGCCTCGCCGATGACCGCCATGTCGATGAGCCGCACGCCGGGCAGCCCGGACACCGCCGGCTCGACGTCCCTGGGCAGCGCGAGGTCGAGGAACACCAGGTCATCGCGTTGACGGCTGCTCAGCGCGGCATCTACTGCCGCGGCGGTGACGACGTACCCGGTGGCCCCGGTGCACGTGACCACGAGGTCGGCGTCGGCCATCGCCGCTTCGAGGTCGGCGAGGCCGACCGCGCGCGCTCCGTACCTGGCGGCGAGACGCTCGCCGTGACCCTTGGTCCGGTTCGCGACGAGCACGCTGCCTGCACCGAGCCTGACCGACGTCGCCACCGCCAGCGAGCTCATCGCGCCCGCGCCGACGACGAGGACGCTGAGCCCGGAGAGGTCAGGTTCGCGCTCGCCGAAGGTGACGGCCGCGAGGCTGAGGCCGAGGGTCACCAGATTCTGGCCGGCCGCATCGATACCGGTCTCTGCGTGCGCGCGGCGGCCGGCCCGCAGCGCGACCCGGCTCAGGTCGGACAGCTCACGGCTGAGCGTGCTGTGCTGGCGGGCCAGGCCGACCGCCTCGCGGACCTGCCCGAGAATCTGGCTCTCGCCGACGACCATCGAGTCGAGCCCGCAGGCCACGGCGAGCAGATGCTGCGCGGCCCGGTCCTGGTAGTGCACGTAGGCCGACTGCTCAGGTCGGCCGGCGACAGCCCGGAATGCCGGGCCAGCAGGTCGCAGATAACCGCCACGCCGCCGTGGAAGCTGCCGACCTCGGCGTAGACCTCGACTCGGTTGCACGTGCTCAGGACGAGCGCACCTCCGATGTCGCGGGAGGTATGCACGTCGTGCAGCAGCTTCGCCTGCGCATCGCCCGAGACGACCGCACGCTCCAGGATCGCTACCGGAGCGCTCGCGTGCGACAGGCCGACGACCAGCAGGCTCATGGGGTAACCGCCTTGGCGGCGACCGCGCCGTCGTCGAGTTCCCTGGCATCGGGCTTGGCGACCCCGTTGCGGCCGCCATTGTACTGGCCATCTGGGGGTGGTTCCTGAGCGGTGTACTGCGGCAGCCGCATCGCCGACCGGCGCTGCGCGTGGAAGGCCAGGATCTGCAGCTCGATCGACAGGTCGACCTTGCGCACGTCGACCCCGTCAGGCACGTTCAGTACCACCGGAGCGAAGTTCAAGATGCTGGTCACACCCGCCGCGACGAGCCGGTCGCAGATTCCCTGCGCAGCCGTGGCCGGCACGGTGATCGCTCCGATCATGACGCCGTGGCTGGCCACGACCCGCTCGATGTCCTGTGCCCCGTAAACCCGGTGCCCGGCGATCGCCGTGCCGACGACCACCGGATCGGAATCGACCATCGCCGCGACGCGGAAGCCGCGCGTCGCGAAGCCGCCGTAGTTCGCCAGCGCCCGGCCGAGGTTTCCGGCCCCGACGATGATGACCGGCCAGTCCTGGGTCAGGCCGAGTTCCCTGGAGACCTGGTAGATCAGGTAGTCGACGTCGTAGCCGACGCCGCGAGTGCCATACGAACCGAGGTGCGAGAGGTCTTTCCTCAGCTTGGCCGAGTTCACGCCAGCCGCCGCCGCGAGCTCCTCGCTCGACACGGAAGGCGTGTCGCGATCAGCTAGCGCGTACAAAGCACGCAGATACAGCGGCAGGCGCGCGATAGTCGCCTCCGGTATGCCCTGTGCGCTCTTTTCAGACCTGATTCGGCGAGACATACGCCGGCAACTCCTGGGGGGAGGATGGGCATCGTTGCGAACATGACTTCCCGCGTTCGGTTCTCTCTTTTACACGGTACGCCCTTGTGAACGTTTGCACAAAGTTGCCTCTACCTCCCCCACCCGATCCCCCACCAGCCCCCCAAACCGCACCCCGCACCCACCCGCCCCCACCCCACCACTCCGGCAACCCGCCCCCCACTACCCCCACCGCCCCCGGTCACCCGCGCGACCCCGCGACCCCGGTCACCCCGCGCACCCCGGCACCCCAGTCACCCCGCGCCCCGGTCACCCCGCGCCCCGGTCACCCCGCGACCCCGGTCACCCCGCGCACCCCGCGCACCCCCGGTCACCCCGGTCGCCCCGGTCACCCCGGTCACCCCGCACCCCCGGTGACCCGACACTCGCCGGTGACCCCGCGCGCCCCGCGCACCCCGGTGACCCGGTGACCCCGGACCCAGGTGACCGCGACCCCGCGACCCCGCGACCCCGCGACCCCGCGACCCCGCGACCCCGCGACCCCGCGACCCCGCGACCCCGCGACCCCGCGACCCCGCGACCCCGCGACCCCGCGACCCCGCGACCCCGCGACAGCAGCATGTCCCTACTTGCTGTCGTTGGGGGGACTGTTTCGACAGCAGCATGGTCCTACTTACTGCTGTCAGGACGACAGTAAGTAGGACCATGCTGTTGTTGGATTGCGGGCCGGACCCGGTAGTGGCCCTCACTGCTGTCGTTGGATTGCGGGCCGGACCCGGTAGCGGCCCTCACTGCTGTCGTTGGATTGCGGGCCGGACCCCGTAGTGGCCCTCACTGCTGTCGTTGGGCTGCCCGGCCGGACCCGGTAGTGGCCCTCATTGCTGCTCACCGCCATAGGGCCCGGACTGCTCGCTCGGGGGCGCTGGCCGAGATTAGTGTTCGGTTTCACCCTTATTGGCACTGGTGCGGGGAGGATCGGGCGATATGGTGCGGAAAGTGGCTATTCGGGGGTGGGCGGTCGGTGCGGTTATCCTCGGTCAGCGGCCGGGGCGGGGGGTGGCCAGTGCCTTACGGAGCCGTACTTCGTCCACCCGCCAGAAGTCGTGCTGCACGCCGTCGACGAAGATGACCGGGATCATGTCCGAGTACTCCCGCAGGTCGGCTGGCGACTCGGTGATATCGCGCTCGCTCCACGGCACCGCCAGGTCTTGCGCGACCCTGGCGATCACCGCGCGCGCGTTCTCGCACAGGTGGCATCCCGGCCGGGACAGCAGCGTAATCGTGTGCCCAGAGCTATCGGCGCTCATCAGTACCTGCTGTCCTCACCGCGAATATCGCCCCAGCCCTGATACGGCGGGGGCGGGTCGTACGGGGGCCCGCCGTGCCGCTCGGACTGGCCGGGATGCCGCTCGTGGTCCTCGCGCTGGCGGTCCTCCCGCTGGTAGTCCCCGCGCTGGCGGTCCCCGCGCTGGCGGTCCTCCCGCTGGTAGTCCCCGCGCTGGCGGTCCTCCCGCTGGTAGCCCTCCCGCTGGGGGCCCTCCCGCTGGGGCCTCCCGCTGGGGGCCCTCCCGCTGGGGGCCCTCGCGCTGGTAGTGCTCGGGAGGGTAGTTCTCGGGAGGGTAGTGCCCGCGCTGGTGGTCCGACCGGGAGAATCCGGGCTGAGCCGATCTGGTAATCCCGGTCAGGTCGATGCCTGACTCGCTGAGGATGTCGGAGATCGCCGCCGGGGTCGGCAGCGGCGAGACCTTGGCCTGCTGCAGGCCGAGCTCGATCACGTTCGTGGCGAGCACGAAAGGACGCTGGTCGGCCTCGTAGGCGAGTACGTAGTGGCGGTGCAGATGCTCCTCATGGGCGGCGCGGTCGCGGTACACCTCGTACAGGATCCGCTGCATCGGCGCCGTCGGGACCGCGTGCACGATGTACACCAGCGTGTCGGGCTCTTTGGCCTGGACCAGCGCGACGACCCGCTCGGTGAGCCGGTCGAAGTCCTCGACCCGGCCCTCGATCAGCGTGTAGATCGTGATCTGCCCGAACATCTCGCGCGGCCCGGCACTGTACGGCCGGCTGCCGCTGTGCGGCCGGCCGTCGCTGCGCTCGTCGTACCGGCCGGGCTCGTCGTAGCGCCCGGGCTCGTCATACTGGCCGCGCTCGTCGTACTGCTCGTAGGGCGGCTGCTCGTCGTAGCGGCCACGCTGGTCGAACCCGTCCCCTGGGTAGGGCCCGCCGTCGGTGTAGGGCTCGTCGTAAGGCGGACGCTCGTCATGACGCCCGGGATCGTCGTAGCGCCCGAACTCGTCGCGACGGTCCTGCTCGCGGAACAGACCTTGCGGATCGAGCGGATCAGCGGGATCGGCGGCGAGAGCGGCGAGTGCCGGGTACCGGATGTCGGAGTTCGCTTGCTGGAAGTGCGCCAGCTCATCGCCCGGCCGGCGTGAGCCATAGCCGTCGTCATGCTCTGCATGCCCGCCGCGGTGCCTGCGGCCGAACTCGTCGAACTCGCCGGTCTCGTAGTCCCGGTACGACCGCCGGCCGTAGCGGGAGTCGTCATCGTTGTCGTGGGCGACGGCCGCCGACTGGGCTAGATTGCGTTCCCCGGCGATCTTGGCCGCGTACCAGGCGAGCACCGCAGTGGCCAGCGAGCAGAGCGCGAACAGGACGTCGTCGCCCAGCGGCAAGCTGACCCCGGCCCCGGAGCGCAGCAGCCGGACCAGCCCGGGCAGCACCACCACGAAGGCCGCCACCGCGAGCAGGATCACCGGCCTGGCGTCAGCGCTGGGCAGCCGCTCTCGTGACGACCGCCGCATCACCACGGCGAAAGCGGCGACGGCCGTCACCGTGGCGAAGATGGCCAGGAACCCGAGCAGGGCTAGCGGGGCAATCTGGTAGAAGTCGGCCGGGTCCGGCCAGGTCTTGCTGAAGCCGGAGTTCGGGTTGATCGGATCGGTGCCCATGATCGCGATCGCGATCACCAATAGGCCCGATGCGGCGAGCCGCATGGCGAACCTGGACGCCAGCCGCATCCCGGTCAGCTCGACCAGCGCGAGGCAGAAGCCGAGCGGCGCGAGCAGGCCGACGCCCAGCTCCATCGCCCGGAAGGTCACCGCGCTGAAGCCGACGATCAGGCCCAGTGTCGCGGCGGCGAGCCCGACTGCCAGGCCGAACAGCGCGATGCCCCACGCGATCAGGTACACGCGGGGCGTCCGGGTGGACCGAGCGGCAAGCACGCTGGTACCGACTATCGCGGCAACAGCGCCGAGCGCGACCACAATGAGAACGATCATTCCTGCCTATGGTGCTTGCCGTCCGCTAGTCGCGCTGTCGAAATCACGAATGCGCAGCTAGCCAGCTAAGTAACGAGCCTTCTCCTGCCGGGGTTCGCCCCGGGCTACCTAGCGTACCCATTAGGCTCGGCTAGCGTGGCTCAGCTTCGTCGGCGACAGTCGCGAGGCAGGTCACCGGGACGAAAGCGGTAACCCGGGGGGTCAGGCATGACAACGAGTTCAGGTGTGACACAGACCTCGTCGGCGGCCGGCGCCGCCGCCGCGGCCGCAGCGGTCGTAGACCAGCCGGAGATCGTGCCTGACCTGCGCGCGGGGGCGTTCTTCGACGTGGACAACACGCTCATGCGAGGGGCGTCGATCTACTACTTCGCCAGGGGGCTGGCCGCGCGCAAGCTGTTCGGCGCACGGGACATGTTCAAAATGGTCGTCGGCCAGGTGCTGTTCCGGATGCGAGGCGCCGAGAACGCCGATCACATCGACGCGGCTCGCGAGGCCGCGCTTGCCTTCGTCGCCGGCCAGAAGGTCAGTGACATCACCGCCCTGGGCGAGGAAATTTACGACGACACCATGGCCGACCGGGTATGGGAAGGCTCGCGTGAACTCACCCAGGCCCACCTCGACGCGGGTCAGCGGGTCTGGCTGGTGACCGCCACCCCAGTCGAGCTGGCCGACATCCTCGCGCGCCGGCTCGGGCTGACCGGCGCGCTCGGCACCGTCGCCGAGACGGAGGACGGCGTCTACACCGGAAGGCTGGTCGGCGGCCTGCTGCACGGCGCGGCCAAGGCCAGTGCTGTTCTCGCGCTCGCCGAGCGCGAGAACCTCGACCTGGCGCTCTGCAGCGCCTATAGCGACTCGGTCAACGACCTGCCGATGCTGGAACTGGTGGGCTACCCCAACGCGGTCAACCCTGATACCCAGCTGCGCGCGATAGCGCGCGAGCACGGCTGGCCGATCCATGACTTCAGGAAGGGGCGCCGCGCGACCATGACCGCGCTGCCCGTCGCCGCCGGCGCTGGTGTCATCGTCGGCGGACTCGCGGCCGGCATCGCCGTCCGGCGGTTCCGCGCTGGCGAGTAACCCAGAAGCGGTGGGTTGCCGGAAGCCGACCGCGTTCATCCAGAAGTTTTGAAGCACCAAAATCGGGCCGCGCCGGCAGCCGTGCTCAGTTTCCGAAAGCCGGGCCGCGCTCGGCCAGCAACTCGTCAATCTTCGTCGCGATCGTGTCCTTCACCTTGTCGGCGAGTTCGGCGATCACGCCTTCGTCTTCCCACTGATTCGGGGCGAAGCCATCGGTCGGCACCGGATCGCAGAACTCGATGATCCATTTCGAGGGCAGCGGGATAGCGCCGACCAGGCCGAACCAGGGGAACAGCGGGGTGATCGGGAAGTAAGGCAGCCGCAGCCGAGCCGCGAGTTCTTCCCAGTCGGCGACCATGGGGTAGATCTCTTCGGCCCCGACGATCGCGCAGGGGATGATCGGCGCACCCGACCGCATCGCGGTCCGCGCGAATCCGCCTCGGCCGAATCGCTGGAGCTGATAGCGGTCGCTGAAAGGCTTGCCAATCCCCTTGAATCCCTCGGGGAACACGCCGACGACCTCGCCGGAACTCAGCAACTGCCCGGCTTCGCCCGGATGGGCAGGCACGTGGCCGCTCATCCGGGCCAGCCTGCCGAGCAGCGGCAGCGCGTACACCAGATCGGCCCCGAGCAGCCGCAGCTGACGCCCGGCTGGATGCTCGTCGAGCAGGCCGACCTGCAGCATGATCGCGTCAAGCGGCAAGACGCCCGAATGGTTGGCGACAACCAGGGCTGACCCGTGCTCAGGCACGTGCTCGATGCCGCGCATCTTCACCCTGAACCAGCTTCGGTACAGGGCGCGGGCCGCTGGCATCAGCACCGCACGATTGAGCTCCGGGTCGAACCCTGTTTCCGGATCGACCTCATAGTCACCGTCGAGTCGCCGACGCAGGAAGTCGGCCATGCCGACTAGCCGGTCGAGCCACTGGACAGCTGCCGATGTCTGAGCGGGGTCGCTCATCGCAAGACCACCACATCGCCAACCGGGATCTGGCCTGACGAGCCGCTACGGCTCGCCCGGCCGTCAGTTACTTCTTGTTCCTGCGCTGCACGCGCGTCTTGCGCAGCAGCTTGCGGTGCTTCTTCTTCGCCATCCGCTTGCGGCGCTTCTTGATTACTGAACCCACGAAACCACCCTCGATCGATACCACGCGAAGCGACATGCCTAACATCCGCTACCCGAACCGTCCGCACTTAACTCTGGTGCGGGTCAGCGGGTCGGCGGGAACTACTGGGGCACGCCAACGCCACAGCGTACCCCGGTGCCGCCACCGTGGTGGCCTTCGCCTGCCGATCTGACGTGACTTGGGCCGGCAGGGCTCAGTCGGCAGGGCTCAGCCGACCCGGCTCAGCCAGCTTCGACGAAGGCATCCCTGAGGTACTGGTTGACCGCACGCTCCGGAACCCGGAATGAGCGGCCAACCCGGATCGCCTCTAGATCACCAGAGTGAACGAGACGGTACACGGTCATCTTGGACACGCGCATGATCGTCGCAACCTCAGCAACCGTCAGGAATCGAACGGCACTGAGCGGAGTTGCCTCTGCTGCCATCGGTAACCCTCTCCGGCGCTGAGTTGCGCCAAGCCAAATTCAGCGCACCAGTCACGCCCGTATCCAGCGTAATTCGTACACGCGAAAGGGCAACCCCCGAGCATGCGGATGATTTGCCATACTTAGGGACTAGCCGATTGCCCGCCAGGAGGCGCGGCGACCGGCTTGCGCCAGTCCCGGCTTGCGCCAGTCCGGCCTAGCCAGTCCGGCCTAGCCGGCGCCGAGCTCCCGGCCCCGGTCTCTCGCCGCCTCGATCGCGGCCAGGAAGGCGGCGCGCACGCCGTGCCGCTCAAGCTCCCTGATCGCGTTGATCGTCGTGCCACCCGGCGACGTCACCGCCTCGCGCAAGATGACCGGATGCTCGCCTGATTCCCTGAGCATCGTGGCGGCGCCGTAGACCGCCTGCCGGACCATTTCGAGCGCCGTGCTGCGCGGCATCCCGAGCAGGATTCCGGCGTCGACCATTGCCTCGACCAGGAAATAGACGTACGCAGGCCCGCTGCCGGACAGGGCCGTGGCCGCGTCTTGCTGTGATTCTGGGATCCGCAGCACCTTGCCGACCGGCCTGAGCAGTTCCTCGGTCCTTCGCAGATGCTGCTCGTCCGCGAAGCGGCCAGCCGAGATGACGCTCATCGCCTCGTCGACGAGCACCGGGGTGTTGGACATGACCCGGACCACTGCGACGTCGACGGGGAGCCGGGACTCGATGAACCCGGTGGTGATGCCGGCCGCGACGGAGATGACGAGACGGTCCGACTTGACGCTCGGGGCGATCTCGTCCAGCAGTCCGGCCATGTCCTGCGGCTTGACCGTGATGACCAGGGTGTCCGCCGACGCAGCCGCCTCGGCGGCGCCGATCACCTCGATGCCGTAAGAGTCGGCCAGCAGGCGGGCGCGGTCCTGGCGGCGCACCGCCGCGATCACCCCAGACGGCGCCACACCCGCCCTGAGCATCCCAGAGAGCAGCGCCTCGCCCATCTTGCCCGCGCCGAGAATCGCGATCACAGCGCTGAGCCTAGCCGCGTGACCGGAGGGCTCTCAGGAAGAAGGCCAGGTTGGCCGGGCGCTCGGCCAGGCGGCGGACGAGATAGCCGTACCAGTCGCTGCCGTACGGCACGTAGACCCGCACCTGCGCGCCGTCGGCCGCCAGCCGCCGCTGCTCGTCCGGCCGGATGCCGTAGAGCATCTGGTACTCGAAGGTCGCCGCCGCGCGCCCCAGCGTGGAAGCGCGGGACTGCGCGATCGCGATCAGCCTCGGGTCGTGGGTCGCCAGCATCGGGTAACCCGCGCCGTCGAACAAGATCCGCAGGCACCGCGCGTAGTTGCGGTCCACCTCCGAGCGCACGGGCAGGGCCACGCCGTCGGGAGCCGAGTAGGCGCCCTTGCACAGCCTGATCCGCGACCCGGCGGCGGACAGCGCCTCGCAGTCACCAGGAGTCCGCCGCAGGTAGGACTGCAGCACGCAGCCCAGGTCGGGAAAGTCCGCGCGGATCTCGTTGACCAGGCGGAGCGTCGCCTCGACCCTGGTGTGGTCCTCCATGTCGATCGTGACCGTGGTGCCCGCGTTCCGCGCGGCGGTGCAGATCCTGGCGATGTTCTCGGCAGCGGTCTTCTCGCCGTGCTCGGGGAGCCCAAGGCCGACCGCGGTCGGCTTGACCGAGACCTCGGTCTTGCCGCTGGCCGTCATGCCACGGGCCGCGAGCGCCTCGATGAGCGAGACGTATTCCTGGGCGACCGCCGCCGCGTGCTCGGCGTCAGCTGTGTCTTCGCCCAGGTAGTCGAGCGTGACGAGCAGACCGCTGTCAAGCAGCCGCTCGACCACGGCGATGGCGTCCGAGGCGGCTGCTCCGGCCACGAACCGGCGCACCACCGACCTGGTAACCGGAGCCGTGGTGATGAGGTCACGGACCCGTTGACTGGCCGAGGCGGCCAGCAGAACTCGGCGCAGCACCGACGCGCACCTCCATAACCACATCCGCACCCGCGACGCTGAGGACTCAGATAGGCCTGATCGCACAGATTACTACTGCTGACACTCGCATCAAACCACCCATGTCACCCCGACCCGGGATCAGGCGGGAATTAGAGCAGGCCGCGCCGCCGGCCGAGGGTGATCTTGACGTTCGCTCCGGCGTCGGGCGAGACGATGACCTCCTGCGCGGCGCTGATGCCGGCCGCCCGCAGCGTGGCCGAAACCGGCACGGTGCGCTTGACCAGCGCGAGCGCGATCGGGCCGAGCTCGTAGTGCCGGGCGGCTGAGCCGACGAAGCCGATCGCCTTGCCATTGTCTTCGGCAGACTCTGCAGGCTCGGCAGGCACCGGGTCTTCGGCGCGCGCTGTGTCTTCCGCGCGCACTGGGTCTTCGGCGCGCACCGGCTCGCCGTGCTCGGGAAGCCTGTCCTCGCTGCCGTCGAGGTGCAGCAGCACGAGGCGGCGCGGGGGGTGCCCCAGGTTGTGCACCCGGGCCACGGTCTCCTGACCTCGGTAGCAGCCCTTGGCGAGGTGGACTGCCATCTCGATCCAGCCCACCTCATGCGGGATCGTCCGGTGGTCGGTGTCGGTGCCGAACCTGGCTCGATGACCGGCGATCCGCAGCGCCTCGTGCGCCCACATCCCGGCGATCCTGAGCCCTGCGTCCTGGTAGGCCGCAGCGGTCTCGGCGAGCTGGCCCCGCTGGACGATGTGATCGGCGGCGAAACCGTGGTTCATCACGACGGCCGGCGAGAGGTCGTCGGGTACGGCCGGGCCCATCACCGTGAGCACGGCGTACTCGGCACTGACATCGGCCGCCTCCACCCTCAGCATGAACCGCATCGACTCGAGGAACTCGAGCAGCGACTCGGCCTCCCCCGGCTCGACGTGGATCCAGGTCGCCTCGCCGTCGTCGACCAGCGTGAGATGGTGCTCGACGCGCCCCTGCGGGCTCAGAATGAGCGTCTGAGCGGCCACCGCAGGCGGCAGATCGTCCACTTTCTGGGTGCTGATGCTGTTAAGCCAGCTCAGCCGGTCAGAGCCGGTGATCCTGACGAGGTCGCGATCCGACCGGTCGACGAAGCCGGCGGTCTGCACCAGCGCGCGCTGCTCACCGTGCGGGTCACCGTAATGCACCGCCACGCCCACATCGGGGAAATCAGCGCCCACCGCGCCGTCCGTTCGAAGCAAAGGGCTCGCCGTGCCTGGCCGTTCCACGCGTGCGCTGTCCATGCCAGTAAGGCTATGCGGCGGGACGCCCGCGCGGTGCAGCCGCCCGCCTGGCTAGCGCTCGGTCACGTGGCCATCGCTGACCTGCACCACCCTGGTCACGATGACGTGCTCGGCGAGGCGGCGGTCGTGGGTCACGAGCAGCAAGGTCCCGTCGTACTGCGTGAGGGCCTGCTCGAGCTGCTCGATGGCGGGCAGGTCGAGGTGGTTGGTGGGCTCGTCGAGCACGAGCAGGTTGGCCCCTGCGTGCATGAGCAGCGCCAGGTCCGCACGCGTGCGCTCGCCTGGCGAGAGCCGGTCGACCCTGCGGCCGACGTCGTCGGCGCCGAGCCCGAATTTCGCCAGCAGCGTCCGGGCCTCGCCGGGCAGCAGGCCAGCGGCGGCGCAGAACGCCTCGACCAGCCGCGCGTCGGGGGCGAAGGTGGCCCTGCCCTGGTCGATCTCGCCGATCACGACCGATGACCCCAGGGAGCTGACCCCCTCGTCGAGCGGCTGCCGCCCGAGCAGGGCTTGCAGCAGCGTGGTCTTGCCCGAGCCGTTGGCGCCCCGCACGAGCATCCGGTCGCCCCAGCTGAGCTGCATGCTCACCGGCCCCAGGGTGAACCCGCCCCGCCTGACCACTGCCTCGGACAGCACGGCCACGACGTCGCCGCTGCGCGATGCCGCCCCGAACCTTAGCCGCAGCTCCCATTCCTTGCGCGGCTCGGCGACCGGGTCGAGCCGCTGCGCCGCGCGCAGCGTCGCGGCGGCCTTGGCTCCGACTTGCTGGGCGCCTGCGACCTGGCCCCGCCTGATGTTCTTGTCTGGCTCCTTGCGGCGCGTCGTCTCGCTCTTGGCTGCGCGCTCACCGGACCGCGCCCACTCCTTCTGGCGCCTGGCCCTCTCGGTCAGCTCGTCGAGCCTGGCGGCGTAGTCGTCGTACTCCTGCCTGGCCCGCAGCCGGTCGCGTTCGAGCTCTTCGGAGTAAGCCTGGTAGCCGCCGCTGTAGAGCTTCGCCTCGCGCGAGTGCGGATCGATTTGCAGCACCTCGGACGCGACGCGGTCCAGGAACTCGCGGTCGTGCGAAACCACCACGAGGCCACCGCGAAACGCGGCGAGGTGCGCTTCGAGCAGCTCGAGCCCGGCCAGGTCGAGGTCGTTGGTCGGCTCGTCCAGCAGCAGCACGTCGAACTTGGCCAGCAGCACGGCGGCGAGCGCCAGCCGCGCGAGCTGGCCCCCAGACAGCCTCCGCGCGGGCCGGTCGAGATCCCTGGGCAGTCCCAGCTCGGTCGCCAGTTCGGCCGCCCTGACGTCGAGATCGGGTCCGCCCAGCGACAGGTACCGGTCGAGCGCGGTCGCGTAGACCTGGTCAGCCTGCGCCTGTCCGGCGGCCAGCGCCTCCGACGCGTCCAGCATGGCCCGCTCGGCGACCGCGACACCCGTGCGCCGCGCCAGGTACGCCAGCGCGGTCTCTTCGCCCCGGCGGTCTCGTTCCTGCGGCAGGTAACCGACGGTACCGGCCGAGGTCACCGAGCCGGTCTCGGACGCCAGCTCCCCGGCGAGTACCCGAAGGAGCGTCGACTTGCCCACTCCGTTCGGGCCGACCACGGCGATCCGGTCACCCGCTTGCACGGCCAGGTCTACCTGGTGCAAGACAAGGAGAGCGCCGTAGGAGACGCCCAGGCCCCTGGCCGTGAGCAAAGACACCCGGCCACCATAGACGCAACCCATCGAGCCCGCCGCCCTATTTTGGCCTCGCCGGCCGCCCGCCAACCCCAGCCTGACCCCCAGCAAACTCACAACGCCCGTGCCCCAGCACCAGCAAACTCACAGCGACGCCCTGCCCCGGCCGCCTGGGCGGAGCCCTTTCGGCGGCTGGGGCTGGGGCTGGGGCTGGGGCTGGGGCTGGGGGGGTATCTAGTCGAGCTCGCCGTCTAGGTGGCGGAGGCCCTCGCCGACGTAGAGCTGGCGCGGCCGGGCGATTTTCTGCTCAGGGTCGGCGGCGTTCTCCTGCCATTGCGCGAGCCAGCCCGGCATCCGGCCGATCGCGAACAGCACGGGGAACATCGTCATCGGGAATCCCATCGCCTGGTAAATGATCCCCGAGTAGAAGTCCACATTCGGATAAAGCTTGTGGCTGATGAAGTAGTCGTCGGCCAGCGCGATGCGCTCGAGCTCCAGCGCGATGTCCAGCAGCGGGTTGCGCCCGGTCACGCTGAACACCTCGTCGGCGACCTCCTTGATGATGGAGGCGCGCGGGTCGAAGTTCTTGTAGATCCGGTGCCCGAAGCCCATCAGCCGGATCTCGCCGCGCTTGACCCGCTCGACGTAGGCGGGGACGTTGCTCACCGAGCCGACCTCCTGCAGCATGCGCAGCACCTGCTCGTTGGCGCCGCCGTGCAGCGGTCCCCACAGGGCGGCCGCGGCGGCCGCGGCCGCCGAGTACGGGTCCACGTGCGAGCTGCCGACCACTCGCATCGCGCTGGTCGAGCAGTTCTGCTCGTGGTCGGCGTGCAGCACGAGCAGGATGTCGAGGGCGCGCTCGAGAATGGGGTCGGGCCGGTACCTCGGCTCGGTCATCTTCCACATCATGTTGAGGAAATTGCCCGCGTACGACAGCTCGGCGTCAGGGTAGGCGAAGGGCAGGCCCACCGCGTGCCGGTAGGCGAACGCCGCCAGGGTCGGCATCTTGGCGATGAGCCTGACGACCTGCTCCCGGTTCGTGGCCGGGTCAGCGACGAACCGTGCCTCCGGGTAAAAGGTCGACAACCCGGCGACGGTGCTCACCAGCATCCCCATGGGATGGGCGTCGTGGTGGAAGCCGTCGATGAACTTCTTGACGTTCTCGTGCACGTAGGTGTGCAGGCCAATCTCCGTGGCCCAGGCCACCGACTCGTCCTTCGACGGCAGCTCGCCGCCGAGCAGCAGCGCGGCCACGTCGAGGAACGACGACCTGCGAGCCAGTTCCTCGATCGGGTAGCCGCGATAGCGCAGGATGCCGGCTTCACCGTCGATGAACGTGATCGAGCTGCGGCAGCTAGCCGTGTTCAGGAAGGCCGGGTCGTAGGAGAGCAAGCCGAAGTCCTCGTCGGAGATCTTGATCTGACGCAGGTCGGGCGCCCGGATCGCACCCTCCTTGATGGGGATGTCGTAGCTGCGTCCGGTGCGGCTATCGGTAACGTGCAGCACGTCTTGCTGCTCGTTCGAAGTGGTCATCTGGTGTCAGCTCCTGAGGCGTCACGGCGACGGACGGCGGAGACAAATCAACGCCTGTCATACCCGACCGTAGTTCCTTAAGCGCAAGGCTGAAAAGGCACCGTTCACTCGGTCGTCGGCGCGCTCGTGGTCGACCCTGCGCACTGCGCGCAGGTGCCGAAAACTGTGAGGTGCCCGACATCGGTCTGGAAGCCATAATCAGTTTCGAGCGACCTGACGAGCGATCCGACGGCGGCGGGTTCGAGCTCGGTAATCCCGCCGCAGCCACGGCACACCAGGTGGATGTGCTGAGCGTCTGCCGCGAGATGGTACCGATGCGCCCCGTGCCCGAGATGAGTGTGGGTGACCAGGCCGATCTGCTCGAGCAGCTCAAGGGTCCGGTACACGGTCGAGACGTTCACGCCGACCGCTGTCTGCTTGACCTCGGCGTAGATCTCATCGGGCGTCGCGTGTTCGAGCCTGGTCACGGCTTCGAGCACAAGCTGACGCTGCGGTGTCACCCGGTAGCCACTGGCCCGCAGCGTGTCGTCCCACGTCTGCGCCATGGCCTTGAGTCTAGTGCTCGTCTGGCGCTCGCGAAAAAACCTACTTGCCCAGCGCCAGCTAGGTCACGTAACGTTCTGGCTAACGCGGGAAAGGAGGTGGTCCAACAGTATGCATAGTTGTCGGACTCGTGAGGTGGCTGTCAGCTAGCCGCCGTCCCGTGGAGCACACCATGCGGGAGCATGGTGTGCACGTCACCGGCCTGCGCTCTTACCGCTAAAGCAGTTACTGCTGACGCGACGCAGAGCGCGTGCCGCCCAAGGCGGCGGTCGGCGAATACACGGCAGACACCGGACCCCCGGGTGATCGGCCTTGTCCAGCCGGTCCCCGCAGACTTCGCCAGTGGCGAAACCTGCGGGAAGCAGCCCGGGGGCTTCTCTTTTCCTACCCCACCCGCCCTTTCACCCCGCGCGCTTGAGCTGGGCTGAGACGTGCGGCTGCAAGGGCTGGCCAACGGCGGCCAGGTCGAAGGCGTAGCCCAGGTCAGTACCGATCAGGCCGTACAGCCGCTTGCCTGCCGTGACTTCCTTGGCGGTCGCGGTGCGCACGACCGCGTCGGTCACCATTTCGATCTTGGTGCCGTCGAGCTGGCCCAGGTAGATCTCGGTGATCGCCGGTCGGATGAGCGAGCAGGACCTCGACCTCGCCTCCGGGCTGCGGACGCCAGAAGCCGACCTCCATCGCCAGGGGGCGGCCGATCGCAGCGTCCTCTTCGATCAGCCACGTGCGGCTCGAGTAGATCAGGAACGGCTTGCCGTTGTGGCTGAAGGAGATCTCCTGGCCGAAATTCACGCTCTCGATCGTGGGATAACCCACCACGCCCGCGCCCTCCCACGTTCCCAGCAGAAAGCTGAGCGGAGCGATCGCAGGATGCGGCTCGTACTGGCCAGACTCGGGCCCGCCAGACTTAGACTCGGCTGAATTGCTCATTGCCGAAGCCTACGGCTGGTTACCTCGACCGGCGCGCCAGAGCCGCAGGAGCAGCACGGCGCAGCATCCGGCGCCGGAAGCGCAAAGCACCGTCAGCACCATCGCGCTGATGTCCGCCGCCACAGTATTTGCCACCACAGCCGCAGTGTACGGTGTGCAACGGCCAGGCAATGGCCGGGGGTAACCGGCACGAGAATCACATCAAAGGGCAAGAAATCATGGCAACCGGCTCACTTGTCATCAAGGTCACCGTCGGCAAGAACGACCCGGAGCGGTGCAACCAGGCGTTCAACGTCGCGGCCACCGCCGTCGCGAGCGGCGTGCCGGTATCACTCTGGCTGACCGGGGACGCCAGTTATCTGGCCCTGCCTGACCAGGCGCGGCAGATCAGCTCGCCTACGCGACGCCGCTCGAAGACCTGCTCGCAGCGGTCCTGGCCGCCGGCACCGTCACGCTCTGCACCCAGTGCGCCGCCCGGCGCGAGATCACCGAGCACGACGTCCTCGACGGCGTCCGGATCGCGGGCGCGACAACCTTCGTCGCCGAAGTCCTGGCCGAAGGCGCCAAACCCCTCATCTACTAACAGCCGAGAGCGGGCCACGCCCGTCGCTTCCCCCGATCCCAACGACACCATGGTCTTACTTACCGTCGTCAGGACAGCACTAAGTAGGCCTTGGTGCTGTCGAACACCAACCTCGAACAGCAGTATGTAGGCCCTTACTGCTGACGTGGTCCAGGGCCGATAGCCAGCGTCAGCCGACGCTAGTGGCCGCGAGCCGCTCAGCCCGCAAGCGGCTGATCCAGGTTTCGTGGACGGCGGGCATGGGCGGGAGCGGGCCTGCGGCCCAGGTCAGCAGCAGGTCAGCCAGGCCAGGGTTCCTGACCAGGGCCGGACCGTGCAGGTAGGTGCCGAGCACCCGGCCCGCGTAGGCGCCTTCGGTGCCGTCGCCGTTGCCGACCCCGCGCAGGGTCCTGGCCAGCGGCTTGACGCCAGGTCCCAGCCGGGTGACGCCCTGGTGGTTCTCGAACCCGGTCAGCCGCTCCACCCCAAGCGAGGGGTCGACGTCCGCGACGATCTCGCCGACGCCGCGCTGCTCGCCCCGGCCGCTACGCAAGTCGATCAGCCCGAGTCCGTCGACCGGCTCGCCCTGGACCCCGCCGAACACCTGGCCGATGAGCTGGTAGCCCGCGCACACGGCGAACACCACCGCGCCGTTCCTGGCCGCCTTCAGCAGCCCGCCGTCGGCGCCAGCCGCTGCGCGGCCAGGACCTGCGGCAGGTCCTCGCCACCGCCGAGCAGGTAGATGTCAGCCTGGCTCGGCACCGGCTGGTCGGAGTTGAGCTGATCCGCTCGACTCCGATCCCGCGCAGCCTGCGCCCGCCTGGCGAGCATGACCAGGTTGCCCCGGTCGCCGTAAGTGCTCAGCAGGTCCGGGTAAATCCAGACCAGCCGAGCGCGCTCGGACCCGGGACCGACAATGCGGCATGGCTCGGCTCACCGGGCGGTACCGGGCTCATCCGGCCGAATCGCGGGTCGTCCGGGGTACGGGCCGGACTCGTCCCGTTACCGGCGGCAGCGCTGCCGTCCGACGGGCCGCTGCGCCGGCCACAGCCGCTCCGGCCGTCCGCCCGACCGCGGCCCTGATCGGCTGGAACGCGGTGTAGTTGGCGATCACGTCCAGCCGCCCGAGCGGCACCGTGTCGATCGCCGGACCACGTCGTCCGCCAGGTCGAACGGCACCGCGTCGGCTTCGAGCCGGACCGCGAGGTCGGTCCGGCGCTCGCCGGTGACCAGCACCGGGCGCCCGCGCAGTACCCGGTAGTCGACATCCCAGAGCCAGGAGGTGTCCCGGCCGTCCGGACCCTGCGCGTTCACCGCGAGCAGCACCGGCCGCCGGTCAGGGTCCAGCACGTCGAACGCCTCGAGCCAGCCTGCCGGGTTCTTGGCCAGCAGCAGCTTCAGCGTCCGGCCGCGCCGCTCCACCGTGGTGTACCGGCCGGCCACCGACGTCACCTTGCGCAGGTACGGCAGCGCCTGGTCGACGTCGGCGCCGAACAGGCTGGCGACGGCCAGCGCCATCACCGCGTTGGACTGCTGTTGGCCCGGCCAGGCAGGGTCAGAGCCGAAGCTCCCGCACCGCACCGGCCGCGTCGATGACGCGTCGCCGTCGAGTACCCAGCTCGCCGACGGCCTGGACAGCGCGCACTCGCCGCACCGCCAGCCGAGCTCGTCGCGCGCAGGTGCGAGCCGCACTCAGGGCAGCACCAGGAGTCCTCGTGCCAGCGCTGGCCGGCCGCGACCCAGATCACGTGGTCGGCGGAGCCGGCCGCCCAGGCGATCAGCGGGTCGTCGGCGTTGGCGACGACCCGGCAGGTTCGGCTGCCGGCGAATGCCTCGCGCCAGCGCTTGGCGACCAGCCAGATCTCCGCGGCCCGGTCCATCTGGTCGCGGCTGAGGTTCAGCAGCACGACGACGCGGGGCTGGTCGCCCTGATCATCGCGGGCAGGTACCGCTCGTCCACCTCGAGCACGGCGTATGGGGCGTCGGGCGCGCTGGATGAGCGCGGAGACCAGCCCGCTCTCCATGTTCGCGCCGAACGCGTTGGAGGCGACTTCCTGGCCGAGCGACCCGATCGCGGCGGCGACTAGCCGGGTGGTGGTGGTCTTGCCGTTGGTCCCGGTCACCATGACCACCTGGCGGCCCGCGGCGAGCTGCCTGAGCAGGTCGGGCGCCAACCGGAGGCCGACGACGCCGCCGATCACCGAGCCGTCGCCGCGGCCGGTCAGGCGGGACAGCTGCCCGCCGCATCGCCGAGAGTGGTCGCGACGCGTGCCCTGATCGGAAGCTTGCCCATGGCCGCCGATGCTATCCGGCCGCCGGCTGCGGCTGCGCCGCAGCCACCGCCGTCAGCTCGTCGTCGCAGCCGACGATGAACCGCCGCGGCCAGGAGAGGACGGGCTCCAAGCCAGCCGACCACGCCCATCTCGCCTGCCGCTTGGAGCAACTGCCCGCGATGGCTCGAGCCGACGGTCAGCTCGCCAGGTCGGCGGAGAATCCGCGCTGATCGTCCTCGCCGAGCAGCGCGGTCCAGGCGGGCAGCCGGTTGCGGTCGAGCTCCATCGAGAGCGGATGCCTGCGCAGCGCGCTGATCCGCTGGCCGACCTTGATGTCGGGCCGGTCGGAGAGCCCGTCAGCTCGAAATCCAGCGGCAGCGCCAGTTCGAACGGGTCGGGCGACGGGCCGGTCAGCGGCAGCGCCCGCTCGATCTCGTGCAGCCACTGCAGCTGCGGGATCACCCACTCCATGCCCGGCCTGGTGGCCGCGCCCTTGCCGCCGCCCAGGATCTGCACGGCGGCTGGCCGCGACGGCGGCGGTCAGATCAGCTGGGTCGAAGAATCCGCGGATCGGCCAGACCGCCCGGCCATAGCCCGTTCAATCACCGTGGCGAGCAAACATTCGCGCAACCGCTGCGCGAGGCCAGTCCACCGTTGCCTGAGCGCGGCTGGCACCACAGGGAGCGCGAGTTGGTCAGGAAGGCGAGCAC
The DNA here is from genome assembly GCA_963737865.1 of uncultured Actinomycetota bacterium. Classification (GTDB taxonomy): domain Bacteria; phylum Actinomycetota; class Actinomycetes; order Streptosporangiales; family Streptosporangiaceae; genus Chersky-822. Next base: position 144,848 of record CAVTUG010000007.1, read on the forward strand.
CATCGCCTCGGTCCAGACCCGCAGCCAGGCGAAGTCGGGCGAAGTCGGCGAGCAGGTCGGCGGAACGCAACTCGATCAGGCGTGCAGGCCCGCTCGCCGAGTGCAGACCGGCCGCAGGCGGCCGACCGGCGCCCGGCGATCGGGCGGCATCGGCAAGCTCGTCGGGCGAGCGGTCCTGCTGCTGGCCTAGCGGAACCTTGATCCGCAACGGCCGGTCCATGCCGTCGGCGAACACCGCCGCAATTCCAGGCGGGAACGATACGACTTGCCTGGACTGTTCGGCGTCCAGGTTCATGGTGGCGCCGACCAGCTCGCGGTCGTCGTGCGGCCGGGCAGCCGGTGCATGACCTTAAGCGCGGTGTTCTTGACCACGTCGGGAACCAGCTTGGCCGGGATCTGCTCGGCGATCACCAGGCCCTCGCCGTAGGCGCGGATCTCGGCCAGCAAGCTGGCGAACAGCTCGACGGCGTGCGCGCTCGCGCCCTCGCTGTCGCCCGCAGCAGCCGGTGCGCTTCCTCGATCACCAGGACGTGCCGTAGCTCCGCCCTCGCCTGGCCGGCCTGCCCGGCTCTGGCCCGCAGGCGCAGGTGCTCGACGATGCGGATGACCAGGGTGCCGATCAGGAACGCCTTGTCCTCGTCGTTGGCGACGTCCTCGATCGCGAGCACGGCGTTCCTGCGCAGCAGCTCGCCGATGTCGGCCGGATGCCCGCCTTCGAAGAAGCGGCCCGGCCGAGCCGGTGCGCAGCGACCTGAGCCGGACGTCCACGAAGCCTCGGACGTCGGCCTGCAGCTCCGGGCCGTAGCCGACCTCGGTGATCACCTCGATCGCGGCGGCCTGGAGCTGGGCCAGAGTCGGGACGGCGGGCGGCACCAGGGCGCCTGGCCGGCCGCCGCCGCTGACCGGGTCCCAGCCGCACGCCTCGTAGACCCGCTGCAGGGCCTGCGACATGATCTGCGGGAACGGCTCGCTGCGCGTCGAACGCGGCGAGGAACAGCGCCCGCACCATGTCGATGTGCGCCTGCACCGGGTAGCCGGGCTCGGGGGCGAGCGGGTTGACCGCGAGCGGGATGGCGGCGGGGTCGGCCGGGTTGATGAACGTCAGCTCGCCGCCGGCGGCGATCGGCCGCCATCGCGGCGTACTCGGACTTGACTGGCTCGACGACCAGCCACGGGATGCCCGCGCCGGTGAGCTGGCTCGAGCAGGTGCTTGACCGTCTGCGACTTGCCTGAGCCGGTGGCGCCGGTCACCAGGGCGTGCCGGTTCAGCGTGGCCAGCGGCACGCCGAGCTCGCCGACCTGCCGGTCCTTGCCGTCCAGGATCGCGCCGAGCGCGACCGCGCCTTCCAGCGGCTCGGCGGTCACGTCGAAGTAGCCGACGTCGAGCACGCGCACGCCGGGCACCTCGCGCCTGGGCAGCCCGGCCAGCGCGGCCAGGACGCCGGCGGTGGCGCGGAACGGCACGGCCGAGCCGTCCGGCGGGTCCCGCTGACCGCCGCCAGCGCGTCGGCCAGGTCGATCGCGCGGTCGGGGCCGTGCAGCCGGTACGGGTGGCAGGTGCAGGTCGACGGAGCCGACGAGCATCGGCGCGATGACGTTGAGCTGCTCGGCGTCGGCGGCGCCGACGAGGACCCGCACGTTCCACAGCCCGGCCTCGCGGAATAGCGTCAAGCTCGGCGAGCCTGCGGGTGATCCGGTCGGCGTCGTAGCGTGACTGTTCCTGGTCGAACCGGCGCAGTGCGTTGAGCTGGTTGCGCAGGTCGGCGTTCTCGACGTCGATCAGGTCTGTCGGCTCGGCGACGACCAGCCAGCCGAAGGGCCTGGCCATCAGCGTGGTCAGCGCCGCCTCGAACAGGCTGGGCTGGGTTCCGGGCTGGCCAGCCGCCAGCCAGGACTGGCCGCGCTGGTCGGCCGGCGGCTCGGTGAACGGCGGCGCCTGCCGACCCGGGCACGCACCCCAGATCATCGGGTCCAGGTCGGCCATCAGGGACGGCAGCGGCTCACCGCGCGCACCCCAGGGAAACATCAGCTCGTCGCTGGTGCCTGGCTCGGGCTGCGGGCTGCCTCGTGGTCCGCCGGGTGGCGGTGGTCCGGCGGGTGGCAGGGGTCCGGCGTTGGTGAAGAACAGCAGCGGCGCGCCACCGCCACGGGAAAACCAGCCGGTCACGAAGGGCCTGCGGTGCTTGGCCGCGTCGAGCAGCGCCGGCAGCACGCTGGCGTAGTCGCGCTCGGCAGTGCCGCCGTACGGCGCGTCGGGGATCGCCACGACTCGGTACCACGGCGCTGAGCTGCCCGCTCCGATCCCAGAGCCGCTGCTCATGGCACCTGGTCATCCGGCTTGCGCACCAGCAAACCGTAGCAAAGTAGTAGGCGGGGCCGACCCTGTTTGACCAGTGCCGTCAGATCTGCGCTCAGATCTGCCTTAGATCTCGACGGTGCCGGTGATCCTGGTGACGGTCGCTCCGCCGACCCAGATCGCGCCGGATTCGTCGCCCGAGACGTGCACCCGGCCCCGGCGGCCGATGACCGTGCCCTGGCTCGCGACGTAGGGCGGGCTGGCCCGGCCGGTGCTGGTCAGCCACTGGCCGAGCGAGGCGTTCAGGCTGCCGGTCACCGGGTCCTCGGCGGTCGAGTCGCCCTGGGAGAAGAACGCGCGCACCTCGAAGGCGCACTCAGAGCCAGCCGGATACGGGCCGACGACGCCGAGCTCGATGCCGGAGACCTCGGGCCGCATGGTGCGCACCGTCTCCGCGCTCTGGAGCAGCACGGCCACCCAGCCAGGTCCGTTGTCCACCCACTGGGAGTCGGCGATCTCCGCGCGCGCGATGCCGAGCTGGCCGGCGATCCGCGCGACCAGCTCGTCGTCCACCGGGCCGGACTTGAGCAGCGGCGGCGCGCCGAAGCTGAGCAGCCCGTCGTCCCGGCGGAGCGGGACCAGGCCGGCCGCGCATTGCTGGATCACCTCGGCTGAGTTGCGCGGCGTGCCGCCTGCTTCGAGCCAGGCATGGGCCGTGCCGAGGGTGGGGTGCCCGGCGAAGGGCAGCTCGGAAGTCACGGTAAAGATCCGCACCTGGTAGTCGGCGCCCTCGACATCCGGCGGCAGCACGAACGTCGTCTCCGACAAGTTCGTCCACCGCGCGAAGGTCTGCATGTCGGCCGTGGACAGGCCGTCGGCGTCGAGTACGACCGCTACGGGATTGCCGAGGAACGGCTCGGCGCTGAAGACGTCAACCTGGCGAAATCGTCGCTGCACGGATCTGAGTCTGTCATGCTCGCCGGGTCGGCCAGGTGCACGGGCATCACGATTCGTCGGCTGGGCGCATCGTGGCGCCGGGCAGGGTGATGATCGCCGGGTTGGCGTCGGCGAGCAGGACCGTACGTCCCGACGCCGAGGGGTAGCTGATGATCGCGGCGGTGTGCGGCAGGCGCTGTAGTTCCTCGGGTTCGACCAGGAACTCGCGTGATCGCTGGGCGGTGCGTCCGAGCGAGGCGTTCTCCCCGAGCGCTCGGGAGGTGGACAGGCCCCAGGAAGTGCCGGAGTTGATGCCCCTGGTCAGTGACCACGACTCCTGGTCACCGACCGAGGAGTTCGTATCGCGGCTCGACGACCGCGAGAAGTCGCCGAACGGCGCGAACCCGCCCTGCTGGCTGCGCCCATGCCCTGCGCTGCTGCCTGAGCTGCGGCTCACCGAGAGCGACTGCGACAGCGAGTCGGCCGTCCCGACCGTGCTGGTGTAGGAGTCGCCCCAGGTGTCGGTGACCGACGTGCCGACGGTGTCGGTGAGCTGCCCGACGACGAACCGGTGCTCGGCGCCGATCAGCTCGCTCGCCGCCTTGGCGTCGTCGCCGTTGCCGAGCCGCATGAAGGCGACGGCGGCGTTGCCCCGGCCGAGTCGTTCTCGCACCGAGGGCGAGATCGTGGCGCAGGTGAGTACCAGGCCGGTGCGAGTGATCTCGCAGGCACTGGTCAGCCGGTCGATCAGGTCGTCGCTGAGGCGCTCGGCCCCGAGGACGCAGACCGTGTGCTGCCACGGCCGGCCGACCGGGACCTCCCGCACGAGCTGGGTCAGCGCCGCGACGAGGTAGGTCCTGATGGTCAGGTTCCCGATCACGCCCGAGCGCCGGTCGAGCGCCAGCACCCGCAGCGGGCTCGGCGGCAGCAGCACGGGACGGTCGCTCAGCTGGTCGAGACTGCGCAGCCGGGACTCGAGCGTCCACGCGCGCTCGAGCACCACCCGATCGCTGCCGCTCCGGCCGAAGAGCAGGCCGAGCCGTTCGAGCTGGGCCGGATCGAGCCGGCCTGCGGAAACCTCGGCTCGTGGATCCCCGATGTCGGCAAGCACCCGGAGCGCGGCGGTCAGGCTCGCGAGTGACGGCGACGCTGGGTTTGCTGGGGCGCCAGAGGACGCCGCTGTGCTGGCCGGGGCGCCAGAGGACGCCGCTGTGCTGGCCGGGGCGCCAGAGGACGCCGCGTGCTGCAGGGCGCCGAGTACCCGCTCGAGGAGCGCGCAGTCGGCTGGGTACCGCTCCCGGAAGCCTTCGGTGCCCGCCCCGGCGGAGAGTGCGAGCACGTCGGCGAGCACGGCCGGCTCGAAGCCCACGCCCAGGTCTAGCCGGGGCAGGTCGTCCGGCAGCACCCAGACTAGTGGCCGCATTCCGGAGCCGGCCGCGAGCTGGACGAGGTCGAAGGCGGAGGTTCCCTCGGTCAGGTCGACGACGGTCAGCTGACCACCGGCGCCGAGCTGAGTGGCGCCCAGCGTCGTCAGCAGCGCCGACCAGCCGCTGAGCGTGCCGCCTGCGACGTCAAGCCGGTCGATCCCGGGCGGCAGCGCCACCCCGAACCAGGCGGGCTGGCGGTCGAAGACGGCCCTCCGCCGCTGCCAGGCCCGGTATTCGGTGGCGTGCTCGCGCTGGCTGGACGCGAGGCTGACCGCCCCCTCCGCCAGGCTCGCCGCCACCCGCTGCTGCTCGGCGGAGATCACCGCCCGCAGCCGGCGATCGTCGCGCCACAGCCACCGGGCGCTGCGCAGCCCGCACACCCCGGCGGCCAGGCAGCCACCGCCGACGAGAGCCGGGCTGGCCAGACCGGCGAGCAAGCCCGCCCCCAGGACCGCGACGGTCACCGCGCTCGCGGTGCCGCCGAGCACGGCTGGCCGCGCGAGCCTGCGTGCGATCCGGCGCTGCGCGTGCGCCCAGCCGGGATCGAACTCGCCAGCGGCGGGCAGCGCGGGCCTGGCCGGCGGCGGACCGGGATCGCCAGCGGCGGGCGCGTACTGCCAGCCGAGGCAGAGCTGGACTTCGCTCACCGCACCGCCACGCATCGGGTGATCCTGGGCGGGCGGCGCACGCTCAGGGTTAGCTCGTCCGGGGCAGCGGCCTCGAGGATGGGGGCCAGTTCCGCGAGCGCCTGGCTGTCACCGAGCGCGGCCTGGCCGGGCGCGAACGCGCCGCGTGCGGACACGACGTTCACCTCGGAAGCGAGGCCGGCCACGACCGGCCCGCTGGCGGTGCCGAGAACGACGGCCGTGCCGGTACGCTCGCCCAGCGCGAGCAGCGCGCGCAGCTGACGGGAGTCGATCGCCTCGCACCCGTTGATCCAGACCAGGCAGTCGGCCGTGACTCCGGCGTCACTGCGCCTGGCGAGGTTGTCGACGAGGTCGGCCACGGCCAGTCGCGCGAGCATGACCACCGGTCCGGCGTGCCGAAGCTCGCCGAGCGGGAAGTAGGCGACCTCCCGGCGATCCAGGCAGCGCCCGAAGCTGATCGCGGTGCCGGCTGACCGCAGCCAGCGGCCGAGCGCGGAGGAGTCGAGCGCGGCCAGGCGCGCCGCGAGCTGCGCCTGGCAGCCGCCTTCGACGCGGCTCACCAGCTCGGCGACTTTTCCGGACAGCGACGTGGCTTGCCGCTCGCCCAGCCTCGCGAGGCTTGCTTGCAGCGCGCCCGGTTCGAGCAGCCTGACCAGCTCGGTGAGCAGCCCGTCGGGCAGGCCCGACCTTGTGCTCGCGGTCATGGCGATCAGGGACAGGGCCGCGTTCAGGTAGTTCGCGCAGAAGAGCTGGTCGGCGTGCGGCACCCCGGCCCAGTCGATCATCGCCATCACCAGGCTGGTCACCCGGGCCGGGCTCGGGTCACCCAGCGGGTCGTAGTGCGAGGACTGCTGGCCGAACCGATGCAGCGGGGCGGCGACGTCCGCGCAGGCTGCTAGGAGCGCCGCGCCCTGCGCAAGCAGCGCGTCCTGCGCCACCAGATCAATCACGACGACCGTCTTGCGGTGCTGGATGGCGGCGATGGCCAGATCCAGCCCCGTCGAGGTCGCCAGGGTCTGATGCGCGCCGGTGCAGAGCATTCCTCCGGCGACCTCGGCCCAGGACACTGCAGCTTTCCTACCGGTGCCTCCGACAACCCCGAGACAGCAGCCATCGGCGGTCGCTAGCTCGCCCCGCCGCAACGTGGCCGCCAGATAGCGACTGCGCAGGAAGACCAGCGCACCTGGCCGGCAGGACGCCGCCTGCGTCGCCTTGGGCCGACCGAGCGCCAGGGCGATGGCGGCGGCGGCGACCAGCGCGACGGGGAATTGCCCGGGCAGCCAGCGTGGCCAGGCCGCGAAGCTGCCAGGCAGCCGGGCCAGGCCGACGGACAGGGCGCCACCGTGCGTTAACCCCGCGATCAGCTTGCCCGCGATCGCCAGGTAACCGCCGGCCGCCTGCCGGAGGCCGATCGCCAGCACCCAGGCAATCCCGCTGACCGCCGGAACGGCGAGCCACGACGGCCGCCACCGGCTCACCCGGCCCGCGATGACGAAACAGATGCTCAGCGCGAGAGTCAGCTGCGCGGCCAGCAGCAGCACGACGACTAGGGCGACCGCGAGCGCCGCCGTTAAGTCGGCTCGTCGCGCGGGATCAGGCCCGACGGCATTCCGCGCGACATCCCGCTGAGATCGATGAGTGATATAGGGCGGCATATTGGCAAAAGATAGTACGGCCCGCAGCCGCAGAATGATGCTTTCAGGGACCTGGGAGCGGTCAGGATTGCTGAAAAATGGCCTGCTGATGATTGACGGCACTGTCGGAAGAGTCGCCACTGTGGGCGTGCGTGTCACCAGTACCGGCCACCTCGTCGAAGGCATCGGCAAGCGCGTCGACACCAGGCGCCCCGGCCGGTGAGTCGACGACGATCCTGAAGAGGTCGGGCCGGAGCGCGGCCACTGTCAGCGCGGCGGGCCGGCCGGTGACCAGATCGTCGAATCGCACCGTCACCATCGCGGCCGGCTGCCCGGCTCTGAGCCGTAGTCCCCTGGCCACCGACGACGGAGGTGGCTGCATCTCCAGGTGCAGCGCGACCGGTGCGCCGAACGAGTCCGCCGTGGCCGCCGTGGCCGCCGAGCCGAGGCCGTCCCTGAGCGCACCCCCGAGCACGTCGGCTCGCACCGTCGGCTCGCCCGGCCTCGCATCAGCCCTCCCCGCCTGGTCGGTCTTGTCGGCGGCATCCTTGGTCAGGTAAGTCGTCGAGATCGCCGCCGGATCGCCGTTCACCGACCAGTGGCACTTGACCACGCAGATCGAGTCGACGGCCGGGACGCCCAGCGCCCCGCCGATGTCCTCGGGCACCCGCCGCCAGGTCACCTTGCGGCTGCGGCAGGTCACGTCGCTGCCCATCGGGTCGACGTGGGCGCCGAGCCTGGGCACTCCGTGCATGGAGATCAGGTATTCGGCTGGGCTCGCCCGGTAAAGCTGGCCGTCGGGAAGCTGGCGGATCAGGTGCCGCGCGGCGAGTTCTCGCACGGCTTGCTCGACCTGGTTGGGCCGGACGTTGTAGCGGCGAGCCAGCGCGCTGGGCCTGGGCAGCCGCCAGCCTGGCTCATGGTGCACCAGGGTCGCCGCGAGACGGTCAGCCAGAACTCCCGCGACGTCGAGTTTGTCGTCGCCGGAGTATGCCACTGGATGCCTCCACACGGATAGCTGCGCGGTCGTTACCAGTTGTAGGTAGTCGACGTGACCGGAAGCTGAACTGCGGGTAATGCGTCGCGCAACGAAGTCCTGCGAACTGTCGACAACTGAGCTGACCCGTCTCGGGTACGGGACTGCGCTGCGGGTCGGGTGGACAGCACGCGACCGGGTGACTGCCGCTCGGTGGCGGCGGTCACCCGGTCGCGAGAGATCTAAGTCGCGGGAGATCTAGACCGCGAGGTCCAGTTCGGTGATCTTGCCGACCTGGGCGGAGACCACCTGGTCGACGTTGATGCCGCCGGGGGCGAGCACCCGCAGGCGCCAGTCACCGGTGGCGGCATAGAAGACGAAACCGCCGTCTTCGCCGAGCGGGACCTCGGCCACGAACTCGCCGTCCTTGTTGAGCAGCCGGGCGTAGCCCGAGTGCACGGGGGTGCCCGCGCTCGTTACATGGCCTTGCACGATCGCCTGGTTACCGGCGCCATCGGTGATCTTGACGCCGCCCGCCGGGGCGCCGCAGCCTCCTGCTGAGGCTTGCACAGCATCCGTCACTTTCCATCTCCAAGCTCGATCGGTACTCCGACGAGGGAGCCGTATTCGGTCCACGACCCGTCGTAGTTCTTCACGTTCGCCTGCCCGAGCAGCTCGTGCAGGACGAACCAGGTGTGCGCGGACCGCTCGCCGATCCGGCAGTAGGCGATGGTGTCCTTGCCAAAGTCCAGTCCGGCCTCGTCGCCGTACAGCTTCCGCAGGTCGTCATCGGTCTTGAAAGTACCGTCATCCTGCGCCGCCTTGGACCAGGGCACGTTCTTGGCACTCGGCACGTGGCCACCGCGCTGTGCCTGCTCCTGCGGCAGGTGCGCCGGAGCGAGCAGCCGCCCGGCGAACTCGTCTGGCGACCTGACGTCCACCAGGTTGAGCGTGCCGATCGCCGCGACCACGTCGTCGCGGAACGCGCGGATCGCGCGGTCCTGCTCCTGCGCCTGGTACGACGTCGCCGCCCGCGACGGCACCTCGGTCACCATCTCGCGCGAGTCGAGCTCCCACTTCTTGCGACCGCCGTCGAGCAGCTTGACGCTGTGGTGGCCGTACAGCTTGAAGTACCAGTATGCGTAGGCAGCGAACCAGTTGTTGTTGCCGCCGTACAAGATGACCGTGTCGTCGTTGGAAATGCCGCGCTCGGACAGCAGCGCCCCGAACCCGGCCTTGTCGACAAAGTCCCGCCTGACCGGATCCTGCAGGTCCTTCTTCCAGTCGATCTTGACGGCACCCTTGATGTGTCCCTTGTCGTAAGCGCTGGTGTCCTCGTCGACCTCGACTAGGACGATCCCCGGGTCGCCCAGGTGAGACTGCACCCAGTCAGCGTCTACAAGTACGTCAGAACGGCTCATGCGTGATTCTCCTTGTCAGATCTGGCCGGCACCGGAAGTCTGCTTGCCGGCCGCGATACGTCGGACGAACAGGTACAGCTCACAGCCAAGGCAGATGCCGAAGGCTCCGTTCAAGAATGCGGCGATCAGCCCGAGCGCCGCTGCCGCAACGCCGAGTCCAGTGACTCCCTTCGCATAACCGATAACGCCGATCACCGCGAAGATCAGGCCGACGCCCTGCGCGAACCGAGGCGGCGCCTCCGCCTCGAGCTCCTTCGGCGGCCCGAGTCTCGGCCTGATCGCGAATCGGTAGACGAGCCCGTAGGGCGCATAGCGGAGTCCGAAGACCGTCCCGATCGCGAAGACGACGCCCTGGGCGGCCAGCAGCCACGCGCTCGACGTGACCAGTACCACTACAAACACGACTGTCGTGATCAGCGCACCGAATCTCGGTCCTCTTGGGTCAATGCCCATGTGGGCTCCTTCGATTCAATCCGGGGGAAAGCTGAGGATTTCGGGGGAGCTACCCGTTAGAGCGCTGTGGTGACCCGGCAGAAATCGACAGCGCGACGCTTGGTGAGCCGGACCTGGCGGAAGGCGCCCGCCAACCGCCCTGCACCCGCGTCGCTGTCCTTCACCGCCGCTCCCGTCGTCTGATCACCATTATCACGCGCCGAGCGAGATCGCTACAGGCCCGATCGCAATTCCCACGATTTATGTAGGAAATTCTATCACCGCTCCGAGCGCGGCGATCACGTCCGCCTTGCGCGGCTGTCCGCTGGCGCGGTGGGTTACGTGCCCGTCAGGCCCTAGCACAAACGTCGTCGGCGTCCGCCGGACGTCGAGCTTGCGGACGAGGTCGAGCCGCGATTCGGCGTCGATCTCGACGTGCGCTACTCCGTCCACCAGCTTGGTGACCTCGGCGAGCACTCGCCTGGTCGCCCGGCACGGAGCGCAGAACGCCGAGGAGAACTGCACCAGGGTCGCGCGCTGCCCGAGCGCCACCCCGAGATCAGCGCCGCTCAGCTCCCGGCCCGGGCGGTCTCGGGAGGCATCGTTGTGAGTCTGCTGGTGCTGGGGCGCGGTGGTTGTGAGTTTGCTGGGGTCGGGCCCAGGGGCTTCCGGGCTCGGGCGCACTTTCCCGTCATTCGCTCGCCGCCATAGGCCGAAGGCGCAGGCAAGCGCCAGCGCCACGATAGCCGCGATCAGACCGGGAGTCACGGCGGGAAAACAGCACGCCAGCGCCGGACATTCCCGGCGTGCACAGCCGCGCCCTGCACAGCCGCGCCGCACCCCGGCTGTACGCACCCTGCTCCGCCGGCTCGCGCGGCGGTCACGGGTTCCGCGTGCGGCGTGGGTTGCGGTGAGTGTCAGCTTGGGCACGGGATTTCGCGGAGCGGATTCCTGAGTTTGCGTGGTGACTTCGCACTTCGTGGGTACTTTTTCGCACATACAACTAAAAAGTACCCACGAAGTGAAAACTACCCACGCAAACGACGGTCAAGTCTCCGCGAACAACAGTGCCGGTCCGCCGATGGGGTGAGAGCACCATCGAACGGACCGGCACCGAGAGCTCAGACCACCGGACCTGGCCTGAGCGTCGCCACTCAGGCCAGTGGAGGAGGCCTGAGTGGCGACGACTATGAAGCTGGTATCCGCATCAGCACCTTGCCATCTGAAGTCAGAACAAACCCGGTCACGGTGTAAGTCTGGACGTCGGCCCTCGTCGGGTACCACAGCCCATCGCCGTTCGGCCCGACCAGCCAGCCGCCGGCCAGCAGCTCGTGACCGTTCGCCGTGGAGACCCAGAACTTGCAGTCGCTCCACTCGCGGACGCCGTCGACCTTCACCCACATCGCCGTGCCCCAGCGGGCCTCGCCGTACTTGACGCTCACGGTGAGATCGCCGCGATGCGCGCTGACGAGCTCGAGCCCCTGCCCGGCCGGCTGAGGATGCTCGCTGGTCACGGCCGAGACCGCCACGCTGCCGCCGACCGCCACGATGAAGGCCGCGGCCGCGGCGAGGAAGCCCCGCATCCGCCGGGTCCGCCGCCTGGCACCCACCTCGTCGAGCAGCCGCGCGAGTACCTGCGGCGCTGGGTCTTCGCGGTCAGCAGGCACGTCGCCGGAGTGCACAAGTTCCTCGGCCTCGCCAGCCGGGATTCGGTGCAGCAAAGCGGGCAGCACGGCCAGCCCTGGCCAGCTCTTCGCGGCAGCCATAGCACTGATTCAGATGGGCATCGAGCAGGCTGCGCTCGTTCGGCTCGATCGCGCCGACGACGTAGACGCCGAGCAGCTCACGAAAAGTACGGCATGTCGGGTCGCTCATGGCGCGAGCCCCCGTTCCTCCAGTGCCAGCTTCAGTGCCCTCAGCGCGTAGAAGGTGCGCGACTTCACTGTGCCGGCTGGCACACCAAGCACTGCCGCGGCCTCGGCCACGGACCGGCCGCGGTAATAAGTTTCGAGAAGTACCGCACGGTGCTCAAGGCGCAGCGAGCGCAGCGCGTCAGCCACAGCCCAGGCCTCCAGAGCACGGTCGGCGGTATCAGGAACGGCGGTGAGTTGCAGTGCGGCCTCGCCCACCTCGCGCGGTCTGGCTTGCCGCGCTCGATGTGCGTCGACTGCGAGATTGCGGGCGACGGCGAACAGCCACGGCCTCGCCGGGCGGTTGACGATGGCCTCCGGATGGAGCCATGCCCGCAGCAGTGTCTCTTGCACGATGTCTTCGGCTCGCTGACGATCCCCGCTGGTCAGATGCAGCGCATAGCGCAGCAGCGGGCCCGCGTGCTCACTGTAGAGCGCGCGTACCAGCTCCTCATCGGTGACCTGCCTGGCCTGTCCGTGGCCATCGGTTCCGTCGCGAACCACCACACCTGCTTACACGCTACGCGAGCCGATCCGGTTCAGCGCGCGAGATCTTTGGGGCGGGTCAGCCGCCCGCGAAGGGCGGCAGCACCTCGATGACCGCGTCGTCGCCGAGCACGATGGAATCGCGCGCTCGCGTCCCCGCCGGCTCGTCGTTGACCAGAAACGAGCAGCTCGCCAGCATCCGGCTCAGCGGCCCTGACTGCTGCGCCGCTACGGCCAGAGCGTCGGCGAGCGTGATCGCCTCGACCTTATCCTCCGATACCCCGGCGGCCTCCTTCGCCGCCGCCCAGTACCGCAGGGTCACAATCGCCATGTCAGCTATCCTCGCTCATAGCGGCCAGAGCCCGGCGCGCGGGGCGGGTGTTCTGGCCGTTGCTGATTTCCCCGACCGGGTGACCGGAGGTGGCAACTGGTGAGCAAGGTGCTTGTGCTCACTAGCACGGGCGAAACCGCCGCCCAGATCCTCCCGTCGCTTAGCCTGCTCGACCACGTGGTCACCGTCAGCGCCGCCTCGGCGCAGGCGCTGCCGGACGGCCGCTCGCAGCAGCCGGACGTGGTGCTGGTCGACGCCAGGCACCACCTTGTCACCGCCAAGGAACTGCTCAGCCAGCTCGCCGGGGCGGGAGGTCCCGCTGCTCGCCGTGATCAGCGAAGGCGCCTGGGCCGCGATCACCCCGGCCTGGGGCGTCGACGACGTCATCTTGCAGTCCGCAGGCCCCGGTGAGGTCGAGGCGAGAATCAGGCTGGCGGTCAGGCGCGACCCGGCGCCCGCCGAGACCGCCGAGGTCCGGTCGGGCGAGCTCGTCATCGACGAGGCGACGTACTCGGCCCGGATCGGCGGCGCAGCCCTCGACCTCACCTTCAAGGAATTCGAGCTGCTCAAGTTCCTGGCTCAGCACCCCAAGCGGGTCTTCACCAGGTCACAGCTGCTCGCCGAGGTCTGGGGCTACGACTATTTCGGCGGTACCAGGACCGTCGACGTGCACGTGCGCAGGCTCCGGGCCAAGCTCGGCTCGGACCACGAGGCCCTGATCGGCACGGTCCGCAACGTGGGCTATAAGTTCGTGCCGGCCAAGGAAGCCAGGCCGGCCCAGCAGCGAGCACCCGCACAGCACACCCCGCCTCGACGCGACCCTCCGGCCAGGCGCGACGGCCCCGCCAGGCGCGACAGCCGCGACGGCCCGACCAGGCGCGGACGGAATCCGGGACAAGCGGCGGCGACGAACAGCGAAGGCGGGCAGCAGTGAGCGATCCGGGTCGGCAAACACTGCGCGTCACGAGTCAGCTGACCGACTCCGACGTGGCCGCCACCCTCGGGCTGGTCCGCGCCGCGACGGACGAGGACGGGATCAGCCCGCTGTCCGAGCACGTGATGCTGCACCTGAGGTACGGCGGCGACCCGTTCTCCAGAAGCTTTCTGATTTTTCACGATGACGAGCTGGCCGGCTATGCCCATCTGGACCCGACCGACCCGGTCCAGGGACCGAGCAGCGAGCTCGTCGTGCATCCAGCCTTCCGGCGCCAGGGCCTCGGCCTCGAACTGCTCAGGGCGGTCGATGCGGAAGCCGGCGGCCGGCCGCTGCGGCTGTGGGCGCACGGCGACCTGCCCGCCGCCGCCCGGCTCGCCGCGACCGCGGGCTTCGAGCGGATCCGGGCGCTCTGGCAGATGCGCCGGTCGCTGCAGTCGAGGATCGGGCGCCCGCAGATCGCCGACGGGATCACCATCCGCACCTTCGTCCCCGGCCAGGACGAGGCCGCCTGGACCGCGCTGAACGGGAAAGCCTTCGCCGGTCACCCCGAACAGGGCACCTGGACCCGAGCCGATCTGGACATGCGTGAGCAGGAGCCGTGGTTCGACCCAGACGGGTTCTTCCTGGCCGAGCGAGGTGCCGCCCTGGCGGGGTTTCACTGGACGAAGATCCACGGCCAGGACGAGAGCAGCCATCACCACGAGCCAATCGGCGAGGTGTACGTGGTCGGTGTCGATCCCGACGAGCGCGGCAGCGGCCTCGGCCGCGCCCTGACCCTGGTCGGCCTGCGCTACCTGCGCTCCCGTGGCCTGTTCCAGGTCATGCTGTACGTCGACGAGACCAACATCGCGGCGATCGGGATGTACGAGTCACTGGGCTTCAGCCACTGGGGCACCGACGTCATGTACGGGACGGGCTAGCTCGCCGCCAGGTTGCCCGCCACGCCACCGAGCCCGAGCACGGCGTCGATCTCGTCGTTCGTGAGCGGCCGGTCGGCGGCGGCGACAGCGCTCAGCACATCGCCGTACAGGCTGATCTCGTCCAGGGCAACGACATCATGGAGGCGTTCGTCGAGATCTTCTCCCATGTTCTCCACCTCCGTCGCATGCAGGCTTCTGGTTAGGCTACGGCGCGCTGCCTCGTCCCGCATGACCCATGAGGATCATTTCCAGGTTTCCTTACCCGCCCAGTACGGCTAGCCGCTACCGCTAGCGGCTGACCGCTAGCCGACGGAATCCACCGCGCGTCCCGGTGCCGCGCTGCCCGCGCCACATAGCCCTGCGCGGTTCGCCTCAGCCGGGCTCGGTCCTCGTCGTCAAGCTCCCTCATCACCCGGCCTGGAACGCCCGCGTACAGCACTCCCTCCGGCACCACCGAGCCAGGCAGGACGACGGCGCCAGCGGCGACCAGCGAGCCGGCGCCGATCTTGGCCCCGCCGAGCACCACCGCGCCGATCCCGACCAGAGCGCCCGCGCCGACGAGCGCGCCGTGCACCGTCGCGTGGTGCCCGACACTGACACCCGCCTCGAGCACGGCGGGCTGGCCCTCGTCGACGTGGATGCAGCACAGATCCTGGATGTTGCACTCGTCGCCGACCACGATCACGTCGTCGTCGGCTCGCAGCACGGTGCCGTACCAGACGCTGGAGCCGGCGCCGATGGTCACCGAGCCCACCAAGCAGGCTCCAGGCGCGATCCAGGCCCGGGGATGAATCGACGGACCCGCGTCCCCTAGCGAGCCGACCAGCGGGTCGGCGAATAGCTCGTTCAATCCGAACTTCCTTCATCTCGGTTGATGAGTAAGTTGCACGCGATCATCGGCCTCAAAATAGGATAATTTGTTGTTCCGGTTGCGGTGGGGTGGCCTGGCGGACAAGAGTCATTCCACACGTCTGCCTACGACCTCTGCGCGCGGCGTTGCCGCAGATAGTCAGGACCACTCGCGGATCTGGCCCGCTGATCGGCTCCCGCCGATCGCGTCAGTATCTGCCCGAGCACGTGACAGGTGAGAGATGAGCGAGTACACCGACGTCGTTGCCGATGGCCGGGAGGACCCCTTCGACAGCGAGCGGCGCGGCTATGCGCGTCGGCAAGTCGATGAGTACCTCGCGTGGCGCAACGGCCAGATCCGCGAGCTGGAGACCAAGCTGACCCAGGGTCTCTCCGAGATCGAGCGGCTGCGCAGGGAACTCGTCGAGGCTCGGGACGCCGGCGGCCGGCCGGCGCACGAGGCGGTCAGCGAGCGCGTCGGCCAGATCCTGAAGCTGGCCGCCGACGAGGCGAAGTCCGAGCGGGAGAACGTCGCGGCCGAGATCGCCGAGATGCGCGACGTCGCCAAGGCCGAGACCGACAAGCTCAGGGCCGACGTCAAGGACGAGACCGACCGGCTCAGGGCCGAGGCGCAGGACCGGGCCGAGCGGATGCTCACGGCCGCCCAGGAGCAGTCAGACCGGGCGATCTCGTCCGCGCGAGCCGAAGCCGACAGCATGGTCTCGGCAGCGCAGCAGACCGCCGAGCAGACGGTCAACGACGCCACCAAGCACGCCGACAGCACCGTCGCGGCCGCGATCGCGCAGGCCAAGCAGCAGCTCGACGACGCGACCGCGCGGGCGACGGCGATCCACGAAGGGGCCGAGCGCCGCCTGAACCTGCTGATCTCGCGGCACACCGAGACCGTGCGGCGGCTCACCGAGATCCGCGACGTGGTCACCAGCCTGGTCGCCGGCGAGGCCGCGCGCGGATCGCTCGAAGACGAGGTCACCAGGGCCCTGGCGCAGGCGGGCGCAGGTGCCGGCGTTGGCGTCGGCGTCGGCGTCGAGCGGCAGGAGACGCCAGCGCACGCAGGCGGCGCACACCGGGCCCGTCAGTCGGCGCAGGCGGCCGAGAGCCGCCGCTCGGGCAGCACTCCGCTCGACGGCCCGGCCGAGTCCCGCGCGACCCGGTCGTCCCGGCCCAGCCCGCTCGACCGGGAGGCCGACCCGCTCGGCGCCGAGTCGCACATCACTGGTCCGCTCGGGGCCGGTCCCCTGGGGGCCGATCCCCTGGGGGCCGGAGCACGGCACCAGGTGCAGTCAGGCGACACCGCGCAGATCCCGGTGGACGACGCGGACCTCGACGATGACGACGCCAGGCACGAGGACACGCTGATCCACTAGCGGTCCTCGCATCCGGTCCTCGCAGTCTCACGGTCCTCGCGGTCTCTCACGGTCCTCGCGGTGCTCTCGGTCTCACGCGCCGAGGCTGTCCATCCGCCGCAGGATCACGCCCTCGCGCAGCGCCCACGGGCAGATCTCAAGCTCGCGCAGCTGGAACAGGTCCATCGCCGCGTCAGCGACGATCGCTCCTGCGGCTAGCTGCGGGGCGCGAATCCGCGACACTCCGGGCAGCGCCGCGCGCTCCTTGACCGCCATCTTCGGCAGCCGCTCGGCCAGGCTGGCGGCGTCCGACCGCCGCAGCACCCGCCTGACGTAGACGCCATCGCTCGACGGCGCCGCTCCGGCGATCCTGGCGAGCTGCCTGAACGTCTTCGAGGTCGCGACGAAGTGGTCGGGATCGCCCGCCGACCTGATCGCGCTCGCGGCGGCGGCGATCTCGGCCCTGACGTGCTTGCGCAGCGGGCGAACCTCGTCGCGGTCCGGCGGGTCGCCGTCGAGCCAGTACCGGGTCAGCCGGTTCGCGCCCAGCGGCAGCGACACCGCGACCGCCGGGTCCTCGTCCTGGCCCGAGGCGATCTCCAGCGAGCCGCCGCCGATGTCGAGCAGCAGCAGCCGCCCCGACGACCAGCCGTACCATCGCCTAGCCGCGAGGAACGTCAGTCTCGACTCCTCGGTGCCCGGCAGCACCCCGATCTTCACGCCGGTCTCGGCTTCGATCCAGGCCAGGATCTCGTCACCGTTGGCCGCGTCCCGGATCGCGGACGTCGCGAAGGCGAGCAGTTCCTGCACGCCCTTGTCCTCGGCGATGACGATCGCGTCGCGGATGAACTTGAGCAGCCGGGCCGAGCACTCGTCGCTCAGCCGGTTGGCCGCGTCCAGATGGTCAGCGAGATGCAACTCCTCCTTGTGGGAGAACGCCGGCAGCGGACGCGCCCCCTGGTGCGCATCGACTACGAGCAGATGCACTGTATTGGACCCCACATCGAGCACGCCGAGCCGCATACCATGACGCTACAGCCACACGGTCGCAGCGTTGCGCGCACATAGTCGCGAGGGAGACCGATGTCAGAGCAATCAGTCCAGGTCGAGCGGGGTCAGAAGCGGGTCAGGGCGTACCTGAACGGCGATCTGGTCGCCGACACCCATGCACCGCTACTCGTCTGGGAAATTCCGTATTATCCGACTTACTACATTGACCGCAAAGACCTTCACGCGGAACTTATCCCCACCACCTCGACCGAGCACCATTCCCGGCTCGGGACAGCGGAGATCATGGACGTCAAGACGAGTTCGTCGACCGCCGAGGGCGCCGCGCGACACTACCCGGGGCACGAGCAGCTGCGGGACGCGGTCAGGCTCGACTGGCCGGCGATGTCAGAGTGGCTCGAAGAGGACGAGCCGATCTACACCCATGCCCGCGACCCGCACAAGCGCGTCGACATCCTCGCCAGCTCGCGCCGGGTCCGAGTCGAGCTCGACGGCGTCACGGTCGCCGAGTCCGACCAGCCTCGGATCCTCTTCGAGACAGGGCTGCCGCCCAGGTACTACCTGCCGCTGAGCGCCGTGCGGCTGGACTTGCTGCGGCCATCGGACACGAGCACCCACTGCCCCTACAAAGGGACGGCGAGCTACTGGTCGGTCGACACCGGCACCCGGGTGCACCAGGACGTGGTCTGGATGTACCGGGCACCGTTCCCGGAGAGCCAGAAGGTCGCAGGGCTCGTCTGCTTCTACAACGAGCGGGCCGACATCGCGGTTGACGGAGAGCCGCAGCCTAGACCGAAGTCGCCGTTCTCTCCGCTGTAGTCGGCGCGGTGAGGGCAGGCGCGGACGTGATCGCGGTCGCGGTCGCGGTCGCGGCGTCGCCCGCGTCGCGCAGTACCCGCAGGATGTTGCGGTTCGCCAGCTTGCCCAGGTCCTCGCCACTCCAGCCTCGGTCGAGCAGCTCGGCGAAGAGCACCGGGTACCCGGTCACGTCGTCCAGGCCGAACGGCAGGCTGCCGACCCCGTCGAAGTCGCCGCCGATCCCGACGTGGTCGATCCCGGCGACGTTCCGCACGTGGTCGACGTGGTCGGCGACCTCGGTGTAGCTGGCGGTCGGCATGGGGTTCGCGGCCACCCAGTCGCCAAGCTGCTCGCGGCTGGCCATGCTCTTGTAGTCGAGCCCGCGCCGCTCCGCCTCGGCCTGTGCCGCGAGGTCCCACTCCCGGCAGGCTCGCGAGACGAACTGCGGTACGAACGTCACCATCGTGACGCCGCCGTTGCCCGGCATCCGCTCGAGTACCTCGTCTGGGACGTTGCGCGGGTGGCTGGCCACCGCCCGGGCCGAGGAGTGCGAGAAGATCACCGGCGCGGTGGCGACGTCGAGCGCGTCGTTCATGGTGTCGGCCGACACATGCGACAGGTCGACCAGCATGCCGATCCGCTGCATCTCGGTGACGACCTCGCGCCCGAACTCGGTCAGCCCGCCGTGCACTGGCTCGTCGGTGGCCGAGTCGGCCCAGGAGACGTTCCTATTGTGGGTGAGCGTCAGGTACCGGACGCCGAGCCCGTACATGGCCCGCAGCACCCCGAGCGAGCCGCCGATGCTGTGCCCGCCCTCGGCGCCGATCAGCGAGGCGACCTTGCCTTCGGCGAGGATGCGCTCGACGTCGTCGGCGGTCAGCGCCAGCTCGGTCGCGGACGGGCTCGCCGACACCATCCGGTGCACCCGGTCGACCTGCTCCAGGGTGGTCGCGACCGCCGCGTCACCGTCCAGCTCGGCAGGCACCCAGACCGACCAGAACTGGGCCCCGACCCCGCCCGAGACGAGCCTGGGCAGGTCGGTGTGAGTACCGGGCACCGACGACCCGATGTCGATCGGAGCAGCCGGCGTGTCACCCGCGTCCCGCAGCGCCCACGGCAGGTCGTTATGCCCGTCGAACACGGGGGTAGCGGCCAGGATCGCCCTGGCCTCGGCCAAACTCGCGGCAGACGGCAGTTCGATCATCGCGTCTCCTTCGTTCCCGCCCAGAAGCACGACCAGCGGCCCCGCCAGCGCCCCGGCAGCACTCCTGTCAGCGCCCCGCCGGCGCCCGGCAGCAGCCCAAAGCGGGCCACATCGCTTGGCCCGCCGGATACCACAACACCATGGTGCTACTTACTGTCGTCCCCACAGCACCAAGTAGGACCATGCTGCTGCTGAAAGCCGCCCGCTCACAGCAGCAAGTAGCCCCATGCTGCTGTTGGCTGTGAAGCCCGGACCCTACTCGGCGGATGCGGGGGTCACGAGATCCTCTGAGGTCTCCATGCCCTTGCGCCAGACCGAGCGGGCGATGATCTTCGTGGTGTCGACCCGGTCCTTGTACTTCTCAGCGACCTGGGTCACCTCGTCGAGCAGGCCGTTGGACAGCGTCGTCGGGTTCAGGCCGAGCGCGAGGAACTGGTCGTTCAGCACCACCAGGTCGTTCTCGTCCGCCTCGCGGCGCGGGTTAGGCAGGTTCGCGATCTCAACGCCGGTGATCTCGCTGACCATCTTGGCCAGGTCAGCGACCCGGTGCGTCTCGGTGATCTGGTTCAGCACCATCGGCTGCGAGCCGGCCTGCGGCGGGTTGGTGATCGCGATCTCGATGCACCTGACGGTGTCCCTGATGTGGATGAACGCACGGGTCTGGCCGCCGCTGCCGTGCACGGTCAGCGGGTGCCTAATCGCCGCCTGCATGAGGAACCGGTTGAGCACGGTGCCGTAGTCGCCGTCGTAGTCGAAGCGGTTGATCAGCCGCTCGTCCTTGCTCGACTGGTCGGTCTGGGTGCCCCAGACGATGCCCTGGTGCAGGTCGGTGATGCGCAGGCCGTCGTTCTTGGCGTAGAACGCGAACATGAGCTGGTCCAGGGTCTTCGTCATGTGGTACACGGATCCGGGGTTGGCCGGATGCAGGATCTCTCGCTCCAGGTCGCCGTCCGGGGTCGGCACCTTGACCGTCAGGTAGCCCTCGGGAATGGGCGCGCTGCCTGACCAGCCGTAGCCGTAGACGCCCATCGTGCCGAGGTGCGCGAGCGCCGCGTCGCTGCCGGCCGAGACCAGCGCGACCAGCAGGTTGTGCGTGGCGCGGACGTTGTTGTCCACGGTGTAGCGCTTGGCGTTCACCGAGCGCATCGAGTACGGGGCGGCGCGCTGCTCGGCGAAGTGGACGATCGCTTCTGGCTGCAGGGTCTCGATCACTCGGACCAGGCGGTCGTACTCGGTGGCGAGGTCCAGGTTCACGAAGCCGATCTTGCGCCCGGAGACCTCCTCCCAGACGCGCACTCGCTCGCCGATCGGGCGGATCGGCGTGAGCGACTGCACCTCGAGCTCGTTGTCGATATTCCGACGGCTAAGGTTGTCCAAGATCGTGACGTCATGGCCCCGGTCCGACAGGTACAGCGATGTCGGCCAGCCACAGAATCCGTCGCCGCCAAGAACCAGAACGCGCATTCCAACTCCCGTTACGTTGCGCTGGTGCGATGACGCCCAGCGGCCTCTACCGCTGGGCGGGGAGCCAGCCAGAATGTCATGTATCGGGCCAGGGCGTCCCGGTGCGCGGTTAGTCTATCCGCCCACTAGCCTGCCATGGCCTGATGCATCCGACCAGGTCCGGCCTCTCAATTTGACGCAGTTCACTTTGACGCAGTTCACTTTGGTGCAGCCACGCCAGCACCTCTGGTGGCGCGTACACTGCGGCGCGCTCGTGATAATGCGCCAGTTCCTGCACCGTCAGCAACTCCTGACCGGCGCCGGAAGTTCCACGCCTGAAGAACGCGGAAGGGTCCTTGAGGACGCCGCCGGCCTGCGGCGCACGCGACATGGCGGCGGCGCGCATCGACTCGAAAGTCGCGGCCCGGACGAGGTCGGGCCACCGGGACGGCGCCACCTCGATGCCGAGTGCCGACGCGAGCCACCGCATCTGACCTTCGAGGTCGGCGGCGAGCTCCTCGTAGTGGATCAGCAGGATCGTCGGGCCGCTCAGCCCGGGATCGGCCCGCCGCGCCCAGGCGTCCGAGATGTGCCAAAGCGCGCCTCGCAGCGAGTCGCTGTAGTCCACCGGGGCATCGTCGGCGTCGATCCACCTGAGCAGCCACTCGCGCACCGGCGGCCTGGCTGGCCGGTCCGGTCTTGGCTGGTCGGTCGGCTTCCCGGTCAGCTCGGCTAGCCGTTCGCGATTGATGTTGCTGCCCTGGTGGTAGAGGGAGACTGCCGCGTCCAGCGGGTGCCTGCCCACCACGATGTAGGTGGCGAGCGGGCTCAGCGGGATCCCGTCGAGCGGAGTGTGCGTCTTGATGACACGCCGGTGCCGCTGGCCCTCCAGGAGGGCGAAGACGTCCTCGCGCGGCGTGACGAGCCAGTCGAGCCATGGCGAGATCTTCCTCAGCGGCGCAGGCAGCTCGGGGGTCTGGAAGACGAGCAGCGCGCAGATCATCTGCATCCAGGTAGTCCCGCTCTTGGACCGGGTGCTGATGACGATGTCACCGGGGCGGAAGGCGAATCCATCCCACCTGGCGCTGTCCTCGTCGCTCGCTCGATATCGCACTAGGTCGCCGGCCACCAAGGCAGCTTACCCGCAGGATCGAGCCATACTCGCATTCCCTGCGCTTTCCAGCGGCACTGGCAATGGTTTGTTAAGCTGAAAGTAATATAGCTTCAGCTCAGGTAATCGGGAAGCTCAGCGTAATCGGGAATTGTTCGTTATTTGTGTTCCGGGGGGAAACGAGTGAAAGTGTCGCGCGCAATAGCGGCTGTCGCCCTGACCGCCCTGACCGCTGGGCTGGCCGCCGCACTGGCGCTGCTGGGCGGTGCCGCGCTGGCGGACGCTAGCCCGCAGCTGAATCTGCCCTGCGGGCGGGCGCTGTCCTCGGTGCATCCCGCAGCGGGCAGCACGCTCGCGCTCAAGCGCGGGTGCACCTACACCGGCACGCTGACGATCACGTCCGACGAAGTCACGGTCACCGCCTACGGTTCCGGCAAGAACCCGGTGATCACGCTGAAGCAGGACGGCGCCGCCGTGGACCTCTTCGGCTCTGACGTCACCGTCTCGAACGTATCCCTCACCGGAGTCGCGCCGAGGACGTGGAACTGCGGCGGCAAGAAGACCCCAGCCGGTCACGTGGACGGTGTCGACATCGAGCCGGGCGCGCTCGACAACACCGTCACCGGCATCTCGGCGACGGGCTTCTACGCCGGCATCTATGTCAATGCCGGGTCGGTCGGCAATCTCATCGAGAATTCGACCTTCACCAGCAATACCGAACTCGATGCGAACAACGCCTCGGGCTCGTCAGGCGCTTTTGGCATCTTGCTGTGGGGCAGCGACAATATCGTGCAGAACAATACGATCAGCGGCAATCAGGCGTGCTCGATCGCGTACGGCTACGACGGATCGGCGGTCGAGATCTTCGGCGGCTCGCACAACCTGATCGAGGGCAACACGGCCAGCGGCGACAACACCTTTACCGAACTCGGGAGCTACGCCGGCGCCACCGCAACCTCCAACACCTTCCAGTCGAACACCGTCGCCGACGGCGCGGTGAGCCACGACGACACGTTCCTGGTCACCCGGGGGTCGCTGGACCAGGACGGCCCGGTACTGAACACGATCCTGACGAGCAACTCGGTGACATTGACCCAGCCGGGCGACCAGGGAGTCGTCAGCTACGCCTGGGACTCGGGCGACGGCACGCTGCTGACGCTGACGAGCAACTACCTGAACCTCGGCGGCAACCAGGTGCTCTACACCGACGGCGGCTACGTCGACGGCGGCGGCAACACCCTGATCGGCACCTGCAACCCGGCTTCGGCCTGCACGCCCATCGCACCTCCGCTCGTCAGGTAGCACGGGCGCTCGTCAGGTAGCACGGGCGCTCGTCAGGTAGCACGGGCGCTCGTCAGATAACCGCGGCTCGCCCGCTAAGCTCGCCTGATCGTCGTCGCACGTCGTGAGGTGATCAGGTGGTTGTGCCCGAAGCCGGCCGCGACATCGGCGCGGTCGTGGGCGCGCTGCTCGTGATCACCGCGGCTGGCAGCGTCATCGGCACGATCATCGTGCCAAGGCCGGTCGGGAGCTGGCTCACCAAGCTGGTCGACCGGCTGGTCAACGGCACGTTCCGGGTGCTGACCGGGCCTATCTCCGACTACCGCACGCGCGACCGGGTGCTGGCGGCGCAGGCGCCGACGATCTTGCTGATCCAGCTCATCGCCTGGCTCGGCATCTTCTTCGTCGGCTACGCGCTGCTGTTGTGGCCCTTTGTGCCGCAGGGCATCACCACGGCGTTCACCACCGCCAGCCCGGCCCTGTGGGAGATCGGCTCGGAGGAAATCCACGGCGCCGCCATCCGCACGATCCTGGACATGGCATCGCTGACCGGCCTGGTGACCATTACCTTGCAGATCGCCTACCTGCCGACCTTGTACTCCGCCTTCAACCGCAGGGAGACCGAGGTCGCGCTGCTGAACGCCCGGGCCGGCGTCCGTCGTGGGGTCCTGAACTGCTCGCGCGCACGCACTTCGCGCTCGGGTCCGGCGCTTCTACCGTCGACACGCTGCCTGGCCTGTACGAGTTGTGGGAGCGCTTCGCGGCGGACATCGCCGAGAGTCACACGACCTACCTGCCACTGGTCAGGTTCAGGTCGCCCAGGGCGCTGTCGTCGTGGGTGATCGGCCTGCTGGCCGTGCTCGACTCGGCGGCGCTCTATCTCGCGGTCTCCCCGGCTGCGGCGCCGACGGTGCCGGCCAGGCTCTGCCTGCGCAGCGGGTTCGAATGCTTCAAGGAGATCGCAAGGGCGATGAGGCTCAAGGTGCCCGAGTCACCCGACCCGGCCGCCGGGATCACGCTGACCTACGAGGAGTTCCTGAACGGCCTGGCCACCATGCGCAAGGTCAACTTCCCCGTCGAGCGTGATCCCGAGCAGGCCTGGCAGGACTTCGTCGGCTGGCGGGTCAACTACGAGGCGGCCGCCTACGCCGTCGCGGCCGCGGTGGACGCCGTGCCCGCGCTCTGGTCGGGACCACGGCGACGGCGTCAGGAGTCGATCGCGCCGATTCGCCCAGCGGCGGGCCGTCCGCCCAAGTAAACAGTTCTCTCCACAAATCATCGCCCCCAATCCATTCTTTTCACGCTTTCGAGCAACGTTGGGGCATCGGGCTGCGTCTGACAAGCGAACAGGACTCATGCGTCCTGCTCGACACGCTTTACCTCAGCACGCCTTATCCAAATCAAGGAGCCCGAGTGAAACTTCCCAAAAGGGCACTCGCATTGGGGACGGCCGGTATCGCGCTGGCCAGCATCTTGCCCTCTGGAGTCGCCCTGGCCGGCTCGCCGAAGCCGGTGCCGGCCCAGCCCACGGTCAAGCTGATCGTCGCGCAGAAGACGATCGTCAACGAGGAATTCGGCAAGACCGTCTTCCTCGACCCAGGCGTCTACGTCGCGGCCTTCGGGTCCAGGCTGCAGATCGACGTGCAGCGGGCCAGCTACGCCAAGCCGATCAGGGCCACCGAAGTCATCCACCTCCCTGGCAGCAAGGGGGTCATCGTCCGCCCGCTGCCGTCGTGGACCGTGCGCAGCTGGAATGGCCTGTCGAAGTTCGTCCGCCTCACGATCAAGAACAGCCACGGCAAGATCGTCGCCTCGCGGATCGAGACGATGTGCCCGAACAGCTTCAGCCCGCAGCGAGCGACCCCGAACAGCCCGGTGCGCTCTCCGTTCCCTTCGGAGTGCGCGTCTGACCCGTTCCAGAAGGGCATGGTCTTCGGGATCCAGAAGGGCTGGGGCGTCGACGCTGCCACGTCCGGCCGAGGGTTCGGCAATCTCCAGTTCAAGCTGCCGGTCGGCGTCTACAAGGTGATCGTCAACATCACCAGGCCGTGGCAGCGGCTGCTCGGCATCAGCAAGTTCGACGCGATCGCCCGGGTCCACGTCAAGGTCGAGAAGGAGCGGTGCGACTTCGTCTGCTTCGACAAGAAGCGCCCGCAGACCACCAAGGCGCTGCCAAAGCTCCCCGACGTCGCCACGATCAAGAACCCGGCCAAGTCGGACCTGCCCGACCTGGTGCCGCTCCCGTCGTATGACGTCCGCGTCTTCAACATCAAGGCCTCGAAGCACCGCAAGGCCAGTGCCCAGCTCGACTTCGCCGCGACCGTCTCTTCGCTGGGCAACGCCCGCCTCGATGTCGAGGGGTTCAGGAGCAACGGCTCCGAGAAGATGCGCGCTTACCAGTACTTCTTCCACAACGGCAGGATCGTTGGCCGGTCCCTGGTCGGCACGATGGGCTTCTCCGACTACAACCACTGGCATTTCCAGCAGTTCGCGGCCTACAAGCTGCTCAACGCGCGCAAGTCGGTCGTGTTCAGCAGCGACAAGGTCGGGTTCTGCATCGCGCCGAGCGACGCGGTGAACCTGACGCTTCCGCACGCGACCTGGCAGCCGTCGTTCATCGGCCTGTCCGGTGCCTGCGGCTCGCCGACCGCCCTGTGGGTGCAGGAAATGATGCCGCTGGGCTGGGGCGACACTTACTTCCAGTCCGTCCCCGGTCAGTCGTTCAACATCGCGCACCTGAAGAACGGCACCTACTACATCGAGATCATCGCCAATCCCACCAAGCGCCTGCACGAGACGAACACGAGCAATGACGTCTCGCTGCGCAAGATCATCATCGGCGGCACGCCCGGTCACCGGACCGTGAAGGTGCCCGCCGTGCACGGCATCAACGCCGAGCCGTAAACCCAGTTCGGGTGAGCGTGGCCGCTGGTCGCGCTCACCCGGCTGCCTTCAGGCCTGCCCGGTGTCAGGGCGCCTCCGCCGGGACGGGCGTGCCGTAGGGTTGACAGCGCCATGTCAACCACTCTCCTGGTCACGCTGACTGGTCGCGACCGGCCCGGCGTGACGTCTCGGCTGTTCACCGCCCTGTCGGTGCACGAGCTGACGGTCCTTGACGTCGAGCAGGTCGTGATCCGGGGCAGGCTGATCCTCGGCGTGCTGCTCTCGTGCGGGCGGTCCCCTGATCTCACGGCGATCCACCGGCAGGTTTCCACGCTGGCGACCGATCTGGACATGGACGCCGAGATCACGATGGGCTCTGGTGACCAGGCGCCGCGGGCGCGCGGACGGCTGCACGTCACCGTGCTCGGCAGCCCGCTGACCCCCCAGGTCGTCGCTGCCATCGCCGGGCGGATCGCCGCCAGCGGGGCCAACATCGACCGGATCGGGCGCCTCGCGCGCCGACCGGTGACCTGCATCGAATTCGACGTCTCCGGCGCCGACCCCGACCGGCTGCGCACGACGCTGGCGCTGGAGTCCGTCACCTTGGGGGTGGACATCGCGGTCCAGCGCGGCGGCCTGCACCGCCGGGCGATGCGGCTGGTAGTCATGGATGTGGATTCGACCCTGCTCCAGGACGAGGTCATCGACCTGCTGGCCGCCCGGGCCGGCGAGGCCGAGCGCGGTGCGGCGCTGACCCTGGCCGCGATGCGCGGCGAGATCGACTTCGCCCAGGCGCTGCGTCAGCGGGTGGGGCTGCTCGCTGGACTGGATGTGAGCGAACTCGCGGCCCTGCTCGACCAGATCAGGCTGAATCCCGGCGCCCGGACGCTGGTGCGGACGCTCAGCAGGCTCGGGTACCGGTGCGGCGTGGTCAGCGGCGGGTTCACCCAGGTCACCGACTGGCTGACGACCGAACTCGGCCTCGACTACGCGGCCGCCAACACGCTCGAGATCTCCGGTGGCAAGCTCACCGGCCGGATCGCCGGCGAGCTGATCGACCGGCCGGGCAAGGAGCGGATGCTCAGGCAGTTCGCCCAGCAGGCCGGCGTGCCGCTGAGCCAGACGGTCGCGGTCGGCGACGGCGCCAACGACCTGGACATGATCGCAGCCGCCGGCCTGGGCGTGGCGTTCAACGCCAAGCCGGCGGTCAGGGACGCTGCCGATACGTCGCTCAGCGTCCCGCACCTCGATGCGATCTTGTACCTGCTCGGCATCTCAGGCGACGACATCGAGGCGGCCGACGCCGACGAGCTGACGCTGAGCTCGGTCTAGCCGGGCCTGCGCGCTCAGCCCAGGCCGTGCGCGAAACCGTCGCGCCAGCTCGCCCACCGTGGCTGCCAGCCGAGCTCCTGCTTGGCCTTCGCGTTCGACGAGCCCCGGATCTGCGTCATCATCGAGACGGCGACGTCGCCAGCGGCGATCTTGCCCAGCCAGGCCGGGATGTGCAGCGGCGGCTTCGCGCCGACCGCCTCGGCTACTGCCGGCAGCCACTGCGCGACCGGCGCCGGGTCGTCGTCCACGATGTTGTAGACGCCAGGAGCGCCGCGCTCGACGGCAGCCACCGTCGCCGCCGCCGCATCGTCGATGTGCAGGAACGACCAGACGCCCGCGCCGTCACCGATCAGCGGCAGCTGGCGCCTGCGGATCATCCCGACGAACACGTCCGATGCCCCAGGTCCGTAAAGGCTGCCGTAGCGCAGCGCGAGACCGCTGACGCCGGTCGCGTGCAGCACGGTGTCCTCGAGGTAGCGGATCGCGCCCAGCGACTCGCGCTGCTCGGCGGGCGGGTCCGGATCGAGCGGGTCGTCCTCGGTCTTGACCGTGTCGCCGGTCCTCGCGTTCGGCCAGCCCGCATAGCTCTGGGCGACGACGCGCGGGACGCCGGCCGCGCTCGCGGCCGCCAGCAGGTAGTCCAGGCCCTTGGTGCGCAATTCGTTCGTCGCGGCGAAGAGCCGGTCGAAGTGCCGCACGCTGGACGCCGCCGGGATCGCCGTCATCTCATGCACGACCACGTCTGGCGCGGCCCTGGCCACCACCTCGCCGACGGCGAGCTGGTCCAGGCCGTCGACCACGACGGCCGTCGACCCCGCCGCCTCCAGGCTCGCCACGTTACGCTGGCTGCGGGTCGTCGCGGTGACCTGGTGCCCGGCCTCGGTGAGCGCGGGCACCAGCCTCCTCCCGATCGTCCCGCTTGCTCCGGCTACTAGCACTCGCATGACTTGCCCATCCCCCCGTGCTTGACCCGGGAACCGTGGCAGCGGCCTAAAACCGGAGGGGGTCCAATTGGCAGCTAGTCATTTAGAGTGATTCAGGGACCGTTTCCGGACCCGCCAGGTTGACCGCAGCTCCGACCTGGAATCGGAGGACTTGTGTCCGCCAGCCCGCTTTATCCCCAGCGCGACCAGTTGTCACCTGACCAGGCGGCGCGCGCTGCCGGACTGATCGCTGTCGCCGAAGACCTCGCCGGCGAATTCTCGCTGCGGCCGCTGCTGGAACGCATCCTGCGGCGCTGCACCGAACTACTCGGCTGCGACGCCGGCTCCATCTGCAGCGTCGACGAGGCGGCAGGCACCTACCGCAAGGAAGCCGACATCGGCGTCGCCTGCCAGTCCGGCCAGGTCTTCCCGCTCACCGAGGGCATGACTGGCGCGGTGGTCGCCCGGCGCGCTCCGGTGTGGTTCGCGCGCTACGACGACGTGCCCGGCGGGCATGTCAGCCAGGAGTCGAGAGCCACGCTGCGCGGGGTGATCGGCGTCCCGCTCGAATGGCGCGGCGCGATCATCGGCGCCTGCATCGTCTTCAGCCGGGACGAGCGGCGCGTGTTCGGCCCGGACGACGCTGACCTGCTTCGGCTGTTCGCCAAGCACGCCGCGATCGCGCTCGCCAACGCCCGGATGCACGAGGCAGCGGAAGAACGCACCAGGTCACAGGCTGCCGCCGCCGAACGTGACCGGATGCTGGCCGAACTCCACGACACCCTGGCCCAGCGGCTGGTCAGCCTCCGCGTGCACGTGGACAGTGCCAGGCAGGCCGCCAGTACTCACGGCTACAGCGCGCAGGCCGTCGATGACCACCTGCGCCAGGCGAGCGCCGTCGCCGGCGACGCTCTTGTCGAAGCCCGGCTAACCCTGCTGGGGCTCGCGTCGTCGCCGTTCGACGGCCGGACGCTGGAGGCGGCGCTGCGCGCCGAGGTGGCCTGGGCCCAGAGCATCGGCAGCCTCGAAGTCAGGTTTGTCTCGGCCGGACCTGCGGTAGCGCTGGACCAGCGGCTGTGCCGCGAGGTGCTCTGGATCGCCAGGGAAGCGCTGACCAACATCGTCGGGCACGCCCGCGCCCGCACCGTCCGGCTCGGCCTGCTCTACGAGCAGGCCGCGGTGTCCTTGCTGGTCCAGGACGACGGTCAGGGCTTCGACCCACGTTCAGGCTGGCAGAGTCACCGGTTCGGGCTGCGTGCGATGACCGAGCGGGCGAGGGAACTCGGCGCGACCCTCGACGTCGATTCGCTGCCCGGCTGGGGTACCAGGATCCGGGCGAGGTTCCCGTACCGGGAGGAATCGCCTGGACCGCGCCTGCGGGTGCTGGTCGCTGCGGAACGGCCGGCCATGCGCGCGGGGCTGGCCCGGCTGCTCACCTGGACCGAGCCTGGCATCGAGGTCGTCGGCGAGGTCGGGTGGGACGCGGTCAGCGCGTGCCAGGAGACCAGACCCGACGTCGCCCTCGTGGATCTTGGCCTGCCCGACGGCGTCGTCGCCAGCCTGGTCGAGACCGGCCTCCGCGTCGTCGGGGTCTGCGACGCCGATGACGAGCAGGTCGCCGAGGCGATGCGGGCGGGCGCACACGGGTTCGTCGACGTCGGCGCCGATGGCCCTGAGCTGGCCAGGGCGGTCGTAGCCGCAGGCCGGGGCCAGGCCATCTTGTCCGCCCCGGTGCTACGGCAGCTGCGCCGGGGACTGCGGGCCGACGAGCCGACGGCCTCGCTGACGGACCGGGAGCGCGAAGTGCGCGGGCTGATCGAGCAGGGACTGCCCGACAAGCTGATCGCCGAGCGGCTGGTGCTGTCGGTGAAGACGGTCGAAAAGCACGTCGGCGCCGTGCTGCGCAAGACCGGCGCCCGCAACCGCACCGAACTCGCCGCCTGGTCGAGATCGCGGTAGGGCACGGTAGGGGAAGCCCTCATCCAAGATGGGGACTTTCACCGATCCGCCCTCAGCGAGTCCCGGCTTATCGTCGTGCCGTGCCTGTCGTGCCGCTGAACGAGATAGTCAGCCGCGCCTTCGCCGAGCGCTACGGCGTCGCGGCGATCAACATCGTCAACGACCTGACGCTCGAGGCGGTGCTGGCCGCCGCGGTCCGGGAGCGGTCGCCGGTGATCATCCAGACCTCGGTCAAGACCGTCAAGGCGATCGGCCTTGACCTGCTGTACGCGATGTGGACCGAGCTGACCTCCGGCATCGACGTGCCGGTATCGCTGCATCTGGACCACTGCCCGGACCGCGCGGTCATCAGCGCCTGCCTGCGCAAGGGCTGGAATTCGGTGCTCTTCGACGGCTCGTCGCTTCCCGTGCCCGAGAACCAGCGGCAGACCATCGAGGTCGTCGCCGAAGCTCGCTCCTACGGCGCCAGCGTCGAAGGCGAGATCGAGGCGATCACCGGCGTCGAGGACGGCATCGGCAGCGACGAGGTGGCGGCCAGCCAGTCGCTGCCGGTCGCGCTCGACTTCATCAGGGCGACCGGGGTCGACGTCTTCGCGCCCGCGATCGGCAACGCGCACGGCGTCTACCGCATCGAGCCGAAGCTGGACGCGCAGCGGGTCTCCGACATCGTGGCGGCGCAGCCCGTCCCGATCGCGCTGCACGGCGGCACCGGCCTGACCGACGCGCAGTTCACCGACCTGATCGCACGCGGCTGCGCGAAGGTAAACATCTCGACCGCGCTCAAGGTGACCTACATGAAGGCCAGCCTTGCGTTCCTGCGAGACGCCGAGCAGCGCGACAAATGGGACCCGCCCTCGCTCTTCACGGCGGTACGCTCCGCCGTCATGGACCTGGCGGCCGAGCACATGAGGCGCTTCGGCAGCGCCGGGAAGGCCTGAGGTGCCCGCCCTGGTGCTGGACTGCGACGGCGTGCTCGCGGACACCGAGCGCTACGGGCATCTGGTTGCGTTCAACAAGACCTTCGAGGAATTCAGTCTCCCGGTGCGCTGGAGTGTGGCCGATTACCGGGAGAAACTGAAGATCGGCGGCGGCAAGGAGCGGATGGGGAGCTTGCTCACTCCGGAATTCGCCGTCGACGCTGGCCTGCCTGCTGACGCCGAGGGTCGGCAGGCAGTGCTGGCGAACTGGCATAAAAGAAAAACCCAGATCTACTTGGAACTGGTCTCGCAAGGCGCGGTGCCGCCCCGTTCCGGGGTCGCCCGCGTGGTCGGCGAGGCCATCGCGGCGAGATGGCCGGTCGCCGTGGCATCCACGTCGGCGGAGCCCTCGGTTCGCGCCACGCTGGAGCGGGCGGTCGGGGCGGAACTGGCTGCCAAGGTGAGCGTGTTCGCCGGAGACGTCGTACCGCGCAAGAAGCCGGCGCCGGATATCTACCTGCTCGCCGTCGGCCACCTCGGCTTGCCGGCCGAGCAGGTAGTCGTCGTGGAGGACTCGAGAAACGGGCTGGTCGCGGCCACCGACGCTGACCTGGCCTGCGTGATCACGGTCAACGACTTCACCGCCGACGAAGATTTCGGCGAGGCGGCCCTGGTCGTCTCCGCGCTCGGCGACCCTGGAGGCGAGAAGACAGTGGTCATCGCCGACCGGGCCGGGGTCGAGCCGGGCGACTGGGTCACCCTGGCTGACCTGGCCGGCGTGCTGCCGGGAAGGGACTGAGGAGCGCTCATGGCAACCTTGGGTGACGTCGAGTTCGTCGTGCGGACGATCGCGACCGTCGCGGTCGAGAACGAGAAGTACTTCGGCGATCTGGACGCGGTGGTCGGTGACGGGGATTTCGGTTACTCGATGGCCCGTGGCTTCGAGATCGTGCTGTCCGACTGGGACACGTTCGACCGTGCCGACGTCGGCACGTTCCTGAAGAAGATCGCGGTGGTCATCACCAGCCGGATCGGCGGCACCTCGGGCCCGATCTGGGGGACGGCCTTCCTGCGGGCCGGCTCGACAGCGGGCGCCGCGACCGAGCTTGAGCCCGCGCAGATCGTAGCGATGCTGCGGGCGTCGATCGAGGGGATCAAGGCGCGAGGCCGCTCCGACGTCGGCGACAAGACGCTGCTCGACGCGCTGGTACCGGCGACGGACGCGATCGAGGCGTCGATCACCGCCGGCGACGACGCGGCGGCCACGCTGCGCGCCGCCGCCACGACCGCGCGCGAGCGCGCGGAGGCAACCCGCGAGATGCAGGCGATGCGCGGGCGAGCCAGTTACACCGGAGAGCGCAGCATCGGGACCCTGGACGCCGGTGCGGTGGCTGTCGCGGTGATGTTCGAGGCACTAGCGGAGCTGGCGCCGGAACGGCCGGCCCAGTCATAGCCCCCTGCGGAGGTTACTGGCGTGAAGAAGTTCGTGAACGACCCGAGACAGTTCGTGCCCGAGATGCTCAAGGGCATCGCGCTCGCCAACCCAGACACCCTGAAGTACGTCCCTGAGTACAACCTCATCATGCGCACCGACGCGCCGCGCGACGACAAGGTCTCGATCGTGCAGGGCTCAGGCTCGGGTCACGAGCCCGCGCACGTGATGATCGTCGGCAAGGGCATGCTGGACGCGGCCTGTCCCGGTGACGTCTTCGCCGCGCCGCCCATGGACTACGTGCTGGAGACCAGCAAGCTGCTCAACTCGGCCAAGGGCATCCTGCACATCATCAACAACTACACCGGCGACCGGATGGCCTTCGAGATGGGCAAGGAGATGGCCGAGGCCGACGGGCTGACCATCGGCACGCTCCTCGTGGACGACGACGTCGCGGTGAAGGACTCGACCTACACGGTCGGCCGGCGCGGCGTCGCCGGGAACTTCTTCGTGATCAAGGCCGTCGGCGCCGCCTCCGAGAAGGGCGCCGACCTGGACGAGCTGATCAGGATCGGCACCAAGGTCAACTCGGTGACCAGGACGATGGGCATGGCGCTCACTTCCTGCACGCCCCCGGCCAAGGGCTCACCGCTGTTCGAGCTCGGCGAAGACGAGATGGAGATGGGCGTCGGCATCCACGGCGAGCCCGGCCGCCGCCGGGAGAAGCTGGCGGGCGCGAACGCTATCGTCGACGAACTGCTCGAAGCCGTCGTGTCCGACCTCCCGTTCGGCAGCGGCGACGACGTGGCCCTGATGGTCAACGGCCTGGGCGGCACGCCGATCAGCGAGCTGTACCTGCTCTACGGGCACGCCCACGAAGAGCTGGCCAAGCGCGGCATCAACGTCCGCCGCAACTACGTCGGCGAGTACTGCACCTCGCTCGACATGGCCGGCACCTCGATTACCTTGAGCAAGCTCGACCCCGAGATCGACGAGCTGCTCGGTGCTCCCGCCGAGATCGCGATCAGGACCTTCTGAGCTTCAGGCCAGGGCACCCCGGCTATCGGCACGGCGATAGCCGGGGTGCCCCGTCTAGGTACTCGCCGATAGCGGTCGCCCGAGCTTCCGGGTCAGCCGGCCCGATGTCCACGAGCGTGAACCCCAGCCGCAGGTATTCATCCTCGTGCAGCTTCTCGAAGCGCAGCGAGTCCTCGTAGCTGATCCGGCGCGCGGCGCTGGCCACGATGAACCCGAGCGGCCGCAGGAAAAACACCTCGCGCTCGTAGATCCCCTCGCCGACAACCCGGTCTACCTCGGCCATCAGCGCGGCCGAGGGCGAGTGCTCCGCATACCTGGCGAGCGCCAGCGTGCACACCGGCGAGCGGTCGTAAAACTGCAGGTCACCGACACCGGACAACTGCCGGTCCCGCTGCAGCGCGACGATCTTGTCGATGAAACCCGGATCGCCCCAGGGCTCGTCGACCCCACGAGCGTGCTCGGCGGCGAAGACGTCCGTAGCCGCCTCGCCGATCACGGCGTAACCGCGATCCCGCAACACCTCGATGGTCGAAGTCTTACCCGCCCCGGGCGCGCCGGTCAGGATAAATCGCCGCATCAGCAACCCCCGGCTTCCCTAAATCTCCCACTCTGTGAATTTTCGTACACAGGACCCGTCACGGAATCTTCCGCCGAGGAAGGTATAGGTCGCGGCCTCAGCCGACTTTCCCGACGATTTCGGGTCACGTCGCCCAACTCTCAACCCCAGCTCGAGGCCCAGCAAACTCACAACGACCGCCCCCCAGCACCACCAAACTCACAACGATGAGCCGAACCAAACCCGCACCCCACCCCCAGCACCACCAAACCCACAACGGCGGGGCCGAGCCAAGACCCTCACCCCACCCCACCCCGGCACAGGCCGGCGACGACGGCCGGCGGTTCCGGGTTGGTGGCGGCGGGTTCCGTTGAGGGTTCCTGAGTTTGCGCGGAGGCTTGTCACTCTGCAGAGCGCGCCCGCACATTGAACTGGGCCCTCACCGCAAAGTGAAAGGGCTCCGCGCAGAGCGCGGTCAAGTCTCCATGATCAAGGAGCCATCGAGATGCCGGAAGACTTCCGGATGCCTGTAGGAGTCTTACCGTGTTCTGGAGAGTCACCGAGCCCGGCAAGGAGTCTCTTCAGGGTCCTGGAGGAGGCGTTTCGCGCGGAGGAAGGTTGTCCGCGCTATCACGCCCAAAACTCTCCTAGACGCGACAACGCTCCGCCAGCCATCCGAGAACTCTCCGTGATCACGGTCACCGGCCGTGTCGGGGCCGCGCTCTGCGGCCGCCCCAATATCTGCGATGACCTCATGGCGCTGAAACCCCGCGAAATGGAACACCGGTAGTAGGCGCGGATTTACCTCAGCGAAGTCGACAGCTGACCGCCCCAGAAAGCCGTCTCGGCGGCTGGGCGTATGACCAGGTCAGCTAGATCGTAACCTCCCCGGGGCTGGTGCCGCGACCCCGCTGGCACGGCACCAGCCCGCTCTGCGACAAAACCTCTGTGCTGCAACCCTCTGTGCGGCAAACCGCTGCGCTGCAACCCGCTGCGCTGCAACCCGCTAGCCGCAAACCCCTCTGGCGGCAAACCGCTGCGCTGCAACCCCTCTGGCGGCAACGCTCTGCGGCGAACGCTCTGCGGCAGGACGTCTGCCGCAGGCCGCTCCGCTCGGTGCGCTCGCTACTTCAGGAAGCTGACGAGCGCCTGGTTGACCTGGTCGGCGTGGGTCCAGGAGATGGCGTGCGGCCCGCCTTCGATCACTACCAGCTCACAGTCCTTGATCAGCGCCGGGAGGCGCTTGCCCGTGTTGGGGAAGGGCAGGATCCGGTCGGCGTCGCCCTGGATGACCTGAATGGGGACGTCGAGCCTGGACAGGTCTGCACGGAAGTCGGTCTCCCAGGTGGGGATGCACGCCACGGTCGCGATGCCAGAGGCCGAGAGGGCCAGGCTGAGGCTCGCCTGGTAGGCCGGCTCGCTCACCAGCGTCCCGCCGAGCACGTCCATGTTGTAGAAGTTGTCCAGGAACCCCTTCATCCAGGCCGGGCCGTCGGCCTCAGCGGTGTGGATGAAGCCGTCGAACATGCTGCCAGGCAGGCCGTCCGGATTGTCGTCGGCCTTGAGCAGGAACGGCGGTATCGGCGATACCAGGACGCCCTTGGTGACTCGCTCCGAGCCGTAGCGGCCGAGGTACCTGGTCACCTCGCCAGTACCCATCGAGTGCCCGACGAGCATCGCGCCGCGCAGGTCAAGCGTCTCCATGACGGCGTTGAGATCGGCGGCGAACGTGTCGTAGTCGTAGCCCGTCGCTGGCTGGCTCGACTTGCCGAAACCCCTCCGGTCGTAGGTGATCACCCGGTACCCAGTGCCGAGCAGGGCAGGAAGCTGCTTGTCCCATGCCTTGCCGCTCAGCGGATATCCGTGGATCAAGATCACTGGCGGTCCCGACCCGTGGTCTTCGTAGTACAGCTCGATGGGTCCGGAGTTCTCGCGGCCGACCCTGATATAGGGCATATCCGCCTCCCTCTCGCTCCTGCCGACTTGACCCGACGATCGGCAAGTTATGACGGCCGCGCGTACTACCGCATCTGACAACTGACCAGCCTCGCGACCGGCCTGACCAGCCGCGACGTAGGCTGAACTGGATGCTGTACGGGCGCGAGCACGAACTCGGCATTCTCGGCCAGGTCGTCGGCAAGCTTGCCGACCGCTCAGGAACTGCACTGGTCATCCGAGGCGAGCCCGGTGCGGGGAAAACCGCGCTGCTCGCCGAGGCGACGACGGCCGCCCGACAGCAGGGATCGCGGGTGCTGTCGGTGGCCTGCGTGCGGCCGGAGTCGCAGATCCCGTTCGCCGCGCTGCACCGGCTGCTCCAGCCGCTGCTGCCAGCCGCAGCCGGGCTGCCTGACCGGCACCGGTCGGCGCTGCTCGCGGCGTTCGGCCTGTCCGACTTGTCCGCCGATCCGCTGCTGACCAGCCTGGGCGCACTCGAACTGCTCGGCGGGGACCAGCCGACGCTGTGCGTGGTCGACGACGCCCAGTGGCTCGATGACGCGAGCCGTTCGGTCCTGTCCCTGGTCGCGCGGCGGCTGACTGGCCAGTCCTGCGCGATGCTCGTCGCCGTCTGCGACGGCCATCTCGCCCGGCTGGCTGACGTCGGGCTAGACGAGCTGCCGCTAGGCGCCATCGCCGATAGTCCGGCTCGTGAGCTGCTCGACAGCAGGGCACCCGGCCTCGACCCGGCGCTGCGCGATCGGGTGCTCGCCGCCGCTGCAGGCAACCCGCTGGCGCTGGCCGAGCTCCCGAAAGCCCTGCCCGAACACCCGAAAGCCCTGCCCGAACACCCGAGCGACCGGCTCAGGCTGACCGGGCGGCTCATCCATGCCTTCGCCGCACGCGAGGCGACGCTGCCCTCGGCGACCCAGACAGTGCTGCTCGTCGCCGCCGCCGATCCCGACGCGGCACTTGCCCAGGTACTCGCGGCCGCCTCGCGCTGCGCCGGCCGGACCGTCGACCTCGACGCGGTCACCCCAGCCGTCGATGCCGGACTGGCCGAGGTCCGGCACCACCAGCTGGCCTTCCGGCACCCGCTGCAGGCCAGCGCGACCTACCAGGCGGTCACCGACGCGCAGCGGCAGGCGGCCCACGCGGCGCTGGCCGACGTGCTGGCAGCTCAGCCTGACCGCCAGGTCTGGCATCAGGCGCAGGCCGCGCTCGGCCCGGACGAGCGCGTCGCTACCAGACTGGACGAAGCGGCGAGGCGGGCGGAACGTCGCGGTGCCTTCACTGTCGCGGCGTCCGCTCTTGACCGAGCCGCCGAGCTGAGCGCCGACGAGGGCAGCCGTGGTGCCCGGCTGCTCCGTGCCGCCGAGCTGGCTTTCGACGTCGGGCACCCTGAGCTTGGACCGCAGTTGCTCAAGGCGGCCGAGCCGCTCGAGCTTCCGGAAGAGGCCCGCGCAAGGCTGCTCTGGCTGCGGCAGGCCGGGTCCGGCTGGCCAGCGCAGGCGCAGGTGAGCACGTTCATCTCCATGGCCGACCGGATGCGATCGGACGGGCACCAGCACCTGGCGGCGCAGGCGCTGCACACCGCCGCGCTCCGCTGCTGGTGGTCAAGTCCTGACCAGCAAGCCAGAGCCGCAATCGGGATCGCCGCCGAGCGGATCCGGCTGGCGCCGGACGAGCCGATCCTGCTGGCCGTACGCGCCTGCGCCGACCCGATCCGGCATGCGGCCGACATCACGAGCCGGGTTGCCCGCGCTGTCCCCGACGTGACCGACCCCGCCGGGATGTACCTGACCGGGGCGGCGGCAACGGCGGTCTGGGCCCACGACCTGTCGCTCGGCTATCTCGAGCTGGCCGTCCACGGCCTGCGGGAGCAAGGTCGCCGGGGGCTGCTGGCCCAGGCGCTGGTGGCGCAATCCTGGGCAGCCGTGCACCTGGCGCGAGGCCGCCTAGCCGACGCGGCCAGCGCGGAGGCCGCCAGCCTGGCGCGCGAGACGGGTCAGCTGCGCTGGGTGATCGGCGCTCAGCTCGCGATGGCAGCGGCGGTCGCTGAACGGGGCGACCTCGACGTCGCCGAACCGCTCATCCGCGACGCCGAGGCGCTGCTGACGACTGCGGGCGCGAACTCGATGCTGGCGCTCGCGCAGTTCGTCAGGGGGCGTGGCGCGGTGGCGCGGCAACGCTACGGCCAGGCGGCGGCGCAACTGCGCCGGACGCTCGATCCCTCCGATCCGGCCTACCACCAGTACATCGGAGCCTGGGGGCTCGCTGACCTGGTCGAGGCGAACGTCCAGACCGGCGAGACCGCAGCCGCCAGAGCGTATCTCGCCGAGCTTGACTCGCTGGCGAGCAGCACCCAGGCTCCGCTGCTGCGAGCACAAGCCGCGTACGCCAGGCCGATGCTCGCCGATGACCGTGCCGCCGAGACGCTCTACCGGACAGCGCTGGACCAGGAGCTGATTGGCTGGCCGGGATACCGCGCCCGGATGCTGCTCGCGTACGGGAGGTGGCTGCGCCGCCAGCGCAGGATCGCCGACTCACGGGTGCCGCTGCGTACCGCCAGGGAGAGCTTCGAGGCGCTCGATTTCCATAGCCTGGCCCAGTGCGCGCACCATGAGCTGCGGGCTTCTGGCGAGCGCAGCAAAGGAGCGCCGCCGGGCCAGCTGACCGCGCAGGAACTGCAGATCGCGCAGCTCGCCGCCGATGGCCTGTCCAATCGCGAGATCGGCCAGCGCCTCTTCATCTCCCATCGGACCGTCGGCTACCACCTGCATCGCATCTTCCCGAAACTCGGAATCACCTCGCGCAGCCAGCTGCACGCAGCCCTAAATGGCTTATCTTTCACCACCCTCGATCACGGTCTGCAGTGGACCACCTACGCGAATGGTCACTCGGTAGACGTCGCACTCGACACCGAGAACGGCGTCTACTCGGCGGGCGGCGACAGCGTTCAGTTCAGGGTCGTTCCTCCTGAAGGCGCAGTCGTCGGAGACGCGAGTGTCTTCGACCTGGCGACGATGAAGTGGCGGCATTTCGTCCTTCCCGCCGGAGTCACCGCCGAGGGCATCTTCGGCAACTCGGTCATCGCCGCCCAGAGCACCGATCCGAGCATGCTCGACGTCGTCAGCTACGCGTCGAACGGAACCGCGACGACCCTGCCGATCACCGGCCTGCCGAGCGGCGCGCAGCTGCTGCCGAGCAGCGAGTGGGCCGGAGACGCCTCGTCGGTCATGCTCGCCTACACGACCTCGTCCGGCGATGGTGACGCCCTGCTCGATCTCGCCACCGGCGCGGCGACCCCGATCCCGCTCCCGAACGGCGACCACCGGCAGGTACTGCTGACGCCGACGAAGATCGGCCTCTACGACATCACCCACGGCGGCGTGCTCGTGTACTCGCGCGCGAACTTGACCGTGGCCCCGCAATCAGCGGTCGTCGGCGACGGTGTGGCGGTCGCTCTGATCGGTGACGTGGTGATCTCGGCACCGGAACTCGCCTCGCCCTGCGAGGGTTTCTGCTCACCGCCCACCTCGGTCGCGCTGGCTCAGCCGCTGATGACGCCGACCATCTTCAGCCTGATGCCAATAACGCAGGCGTTCGGGCAGGGAGTCGTCGAGACCAGCGACGGCACCGCACTCCTGATCGGCGGCACCAGCAAGGCGAACTACGCGGTGCGCAAGCTCGAGCCCAGCTTGACCAGCAAGGTCGTGCTGCCGCTGACCTCTCCGGTCAGCAACGGCGGGCTGACGATCTCGCGCGGACTAGTCCGGCACATCGAGGTCGTGCCCACGCTGGGCAGCTTCCAGGCGCACCGGCTCTTCAACCACCCGCTGGCCAGGAGCACCTCAAGTTTCGACGAGCCGGCCGCCATCTCCGTCGAGGGCGGTGCGATCCAGAACCCGGTGCCCTGCGCCCCAGGCAGCGAGTGCACCCGGACGGTCGACGGGAACCAGTTCGGGCTGTCCTATCTCGCACCGGCCGACAACGCGCACCTGGTGAACCTAGAGGAGCAGCAGGACATCGAGGGCAACACGGTCGGCCTGTCGCTGCGGTCCGCCGACGGCACGACCAATAAGGCCAAGGCCGCTCCTGGTCGCTACCGGTGGACGCCCAGCGTGCGGCTGGCCGGCTCGCGCACGGCGCAGCCCGCTGGCAGCGGTTCGCTGCTCGTCCGGCGGTAGACGACCGCAGGCTAGATGCTGAGCTCTCCTTCGATCCGCTTGAGGCTGATGCGAGCGAGCGCGAGGTTGGACTTGTTGCGGTCGAGTACGAGGTACAGGAACAGGCCGTGCTCGGCCTGCGAGCTCTTGAGCAGCCTGATCAGGTGATACTGCTTGGTCAAGGTGATCAGGATGTCCTCGATGGTGTCGTTGAGGCGAAGTGACTCCATCGTCCGCATTTTCGCCCTGACCACCTCGGTGTTACCGGCTGCGGCGACCTCTAAATCAAGGTACTTGCCGCCGCCCAGCGACCCGAGCGACATCCCGCTATCCCAGTCGACCAATGACGCACCAAGCGCACCGTCAATGGCCATTGCTTCCTTGAGAGCCGTCTCGATGTTCACGTGTCCGCCTTCCGCGATTCCGGATATCGTGATTAGTTACGGTAGCAATGACAACCAAGGCGTATCGGGAAAACGATAGAATTAAAGAATTGGCACCATGTGCACCGATTGAGGATGCGCCATACGATTTATACAGTGATTCCTGAAAGGGGTGAGGTCGGCTGACTACCGCAGAGCCGCCCGGGCCAAGGATCGCAGCCGTACTCGGCGGACTGGCCCTTCAGAATGCGTCTGGCGTCTTAGAAGTCGCCGGCAATCCAAGTGGCGCTATTTACCTAGATCAAGGTTTTGTCACCTTTGCCCAGGCGTCCTGGATTCCAGACCTATCCACTCGCTTCAGTGTTTGCCAACCCAGTGACTTGCCCCTGCCTGTCGACCTCAAGGCGATGCTGCCCGATTGCGAGGCACCGGACAGCGAACTGGCCGACCTGCTGATCGCCCAGGGAACCCTGAACAAGACCGGCCTCAAGGCCGTGCTGAGATCTATGGTGATCGATGCGTTCATCGTGCTGACCACTCATCAGCTCGCCGAGCAGAACTTTGTCTCCGGGACCAGATTCAGGTCGCCGATGGTGCACTGGACTGCGGCCTACCTGCGGCTGTCTGTCGACTCGGTAAGCGCGGCGGCCGGTAAGAAGGCAGCGAGCCTGGCCAGGCTGGAGCTGGCTACGACGGACCTGCCGCAGCTACGTGACCTGGAGGGTCCGTTCGCGGTGCTCAAGGCCGAGCACTGGGCGCTCGCGGGGCGGATCGACGGTTCATCCTCGATACGACAGCTCGCTCGGGATTGCGCTATCCCGCTCTACGAGGCCGTCGAGCGCGTCGGCTACCTGACGAAGCGGGGGCTGTGCGCCACCCGCCCGGGCGTCCCGGATGCCGAGGGGTACCGGCCGCAGCTGCTGCCCTCGCCGCCTCCCGAGCCGGCCGCGCCGCTTGCGCCTTCGGTGGTGACCGCCCCGGAAGCCGCTGCTGTCCCGGCGCGCCGGACACCGGTACGGCTCGAGACCCAGGTGGCCGCCTTTCCCGAGGAGCTGCGCCAGGAGCCGCCGTCGCCCGAGCAGCTCAGGCGAGTGCTCGAGGGCCTGCGCCGACTGGACTGACGCGGCCCTGACCTAGTGCGGCCTGGACCTAATGCGGCCTGGACCTAATGCGGCCTGGACTGGTGTCGGCTGGACTGGCACTGGCTGGGCTGGCGCTGGCTAGCTTGGGGCTCGCCGCCTGACGGGCAGCGCACCTGACTGACCTTCGCCGGCGGGCCCGGCCGGAGCGCTCCACCGGCCGAAGTCGGCGGCGTATCCCGCGATCCGCTCCAGGCTGTCCCGAACGCGGAAGTGCAGCATGCCCACGTTCAGGTCGTTGTCGCCGATCACGGCTACGATCGCGTTGTCGCCCGCCGCGTACACGGCGAGATAGCCCTCGGTGCCGCGAGTCAGTACCTCCCTGAACTTGCCCCGGCCGGTGACCGCGATCGCGCGGATCGCGAGCGCCCGGCTCGCGGCGAGCAGCGCGGCGACGTCCGTCAGGTTCACGTCAGGCACGTCGTGCGCGACCAGGAAGCCGTCGCTAGTCGCGACCAGCGTGCCCTGCACCCCGGTGACGTTGGCCTTGATCAGCTGGAACTCCGCCTGCAGCCGGTCCTGGACCAAGCCCTTCCTAGCGCGCGGCGTCACGATCCAGCCCGTCTACGTGACACGGCAGTTTTACCTTTCTCGCTGGTCAGTGCCTCGGTGAACGACAGGTCCTCCGACACCGGCCCGGTGGCGGCATGAAGGAGTCCGAGGCCCATCAGCCGGTAGATGTCGCTGGTCGTACCGAAGACACTGCGGCCAAGTGACCAGGCCAGTCCTCGCGCGGTCGAGCCTGGATAGGCACGGATGATGAGCGCCCACTGCTCGGCGGACACCTGCACCCGCTCCGTCGGCGGCCGGGGGTTCCTCGACAGTGGCGAGTCGGCGGTGAAGCCCGCCATCTGGTGCAGCAGCCGACGCCTCCTGGCGACCTCCGCGAGCAAGTCAGCGACGTCGAAGGTGACGGTGCTGGGCTGTGGGGCGGTGCTGGGCTGTGGGGCGGTGCTGGCGGGCGGGGCAGCCGGCGGGGCGGTGCTGGCGGGCGGGGCGGTGCTGGCGGGCGGGGCGGTGCTGGCCGGCGGGCTCGCAGTCGGACGGAATCGCCCCGAGGCCGAACGATTCGACAGGAGTTCCAGCGCGGCGTCAACCGTGGCCTCACCGCCGGCGAGCACGGCACTGAAGCCGGACCGCAGCCGGGCGGGGTGCGGTGTCCGGCTGCACTCGGCGAACACCACCCGGCCGTCCTCGAAGTAGATCGCGCCCGGAACCGGCCCTGAGATCGGGGCGACACCGGAACTCCTGGCCGCAGCGAGCTTGGACAGCCGGGTAGCCAGGTGCTTGTCGTAGTCGTTCACGAGCTTCCCTGCCAACCTGCGGGGAGGCGACTGAATCCGGATCGTCATGCGACGCTGGCGCAGAAACTGCGAATCTCCCGGCGCGCTATCGCCAGATTAGCCCGGCGCCTATCCAAGATCACGACCAATATGACTCGCTGTGACCATTCTTGGCTCACGAGGCGAACCAGGTGGAGATGATTGCTGAAAGTGACGATCACGTCCTCGAGTTCCTCGTTTGCCGCTACTCGCGCCGACATGACCGAGAGCACATTCGCCATATCCGCAGCGCCCGCGGCAACCATCGGGGCGCTGATATCCCCCTGACCTGACGCCGACGCAAGTACCATGCCAGTAGCGAGGTCGACCAGGCATCCCAGAACGAATCCATCGATCTTCGTGACCGGGGTAAGGGATACATCAACGGCAGATAACAGCACGATCGTCCCTCCGGAGGCTTCGGCAGATCGCAACGCCTACCAAGGAAGATACGCTGTTGTGTGGCGCCAGTTTCAAGAACATCGAGAATAGAGAGAATTGGTCCCCGACGGGGGCCAGTTACCTGTTTCGGGTCGGACGCCGGACTGGAACGAGGAGTTGTCCAAGTGGCTAGCCGGCGCTGTGATGCAGATCAAGGCCCAAATCTGGTGTGGAGTGGCTGTTTTCGGGCACTGGAGCGGTAGATGCGCGGCTGGTTTCCTCAGGTCCTGTCAGGACATCATCTTGAGCGCGGCTGGAGAGCACTGGCTCTGCTCCTCGCGGCCGCCACACTGCTTGAGCTAGCCGCAGGGACCGGCCTGGCGTTCGTGGCCGGGTTCGGGCGCGTCCACGCGGCACTCGGTCACTTCGACTGGAGCTGGCTGCTGGCGTTCCCCGGCGCCTGGCTGGTGTCGTTCATCGGCTACTACTTCGCCTACCGAGGCGTCTTCAAGGTCAACGAGGGACCCGTCATCTCGTGGCGGAATCTGATGTCGGTCGCCGTCGCTGGTTTCGGCGGGTTCCTGGCCGTCCGGGGCGAGTCGCTCGAGCGATACGCCCTGCGCCTGGCTGGCGCGACCAAAGCCGACGCGAGCGCCAGAGTGGCCGGGCTGTCGGGACTGGAGCAAGGCGTGCTCGCGATCGGCGGCTGCGGCCTGTCGATCCTGGTGCTGATCTCCGGCCTGAGCCGGCCGAACCTGAGCGTGACGCTGCTGTGGGCAGTGGTCCCGCTTCCCGGATTCCTGCTCGCGTTCTGGGCATCCCAGCGGTATCGGCAGCGGTTCCATGGTCAGCAGGGCTGGCGCGGCGTCGTGGCGACCTTCCTGGACTCGGTGTACATCATCAGGGAACTCTTCATCCATCCGCTCCGCTGGGGACCGTCGATCCTGGGCATGGCGCTGTTCTGGGCCGCCGACGCCTTCGCGGCCTGGGCCGCACTCGCCGCGTTCGGCTTGCACATGAGCGCCGCCGCGCTATACCTCGGCTTTGCGAGCGGCATGCTCCTGACCAGGCGCAGCGCGCCGCTCGCGGGAGCCGGCATCCTCGCCCTGCTGCTTCCGCTGACGATC
Source organism: uncultured Actinomycetota bacterium (assembly GCA_963737865.1). Classification (GTDB taxonomy): domain Bacteria; phylum Actinomycetota; class Actinomycetes; order Streptosporangiales; family Streptosporangiaceae; genus Chersky-822. The sequence goes on from CAVTUG010000007.1 coordinate 189,755, forward strand.
AGCTACTGCGGCGCCCCGTTCGCGATCGCCATCGCCGGCGTCTTCGTCTACCGGATCTTGTCGCTTTGGCTCCTGATGCCGGCATGGCTGGCCGTGCTGCCGACGCTGCGCGCGATGGGCCACAAGCGCGACAAGCAGAGCGCCGACCCGCCCCCGTCCAACGACTCGATGCCGAGAATCGGCGGCCTGTCCCACGCGACCGGCCTGAATCAGCCTGGCTAACCTTCGCGCCTGACGCCCAGATAATGCCTCTTGGCTCAAAGGACAGCGGAGCGGCCATCCGTCGGTGTTCCAGGTTTCGCGGATTTCCCGCCGAATCAGCCGGACGATGGATGGCAGGTCGCTGGCGGCCGCATCCTCAGGCACGGCTGCGCCTGAGGCGAGCATCGCCGCACAGCAGGGCGGCCAGGCCGGCGTCATGCCGCGCGGGTACTGAGGATCCGCACCGCCGACCCCGCCGACCCCGGCTGCTCAGGCTGCCCTCGGCGGACTGTGGCTGTGGTAGACGCGGTCGCCGTCTGGGCTGGTCATGGTGGTGGTGCCGTCGGGGTTGAGCGCGATGGTCCAGTTCCACTGATGCACAGCAACCAGGTGGTGAAAGCTGCACAGCAGGAGCAGGTTGCCCAGGCTGGTCGGACCGCCCAGGCTGCGGGGCCGGACATGATGGACCTGACATCCGGCCGGGGGCTGGCCGCACCCCGGCGCGGCGCAGTGCTGGTCCCGGGCGATCACCGCCCGCCGCAGGTGCGGCGGGATCGTCTCGGTCGGCTTGCCGACATCCAGCGGCAGGCTGACCGGCACCACCGGCCGGCCCGCCCGAGTTCCGGTCATCCTGGCCCGCAGCGCCGAGGCGAGCCCGTGCGGCCCCGACAAGAGCGCGACCGCGTTCGCCGCGATCAGTTCCCGCACCCGCTCCCGCCTCCGCGACCACTCACCCGCACCGCCGAGACCGCCGACGCAGCCTGACGGGCCGGCGCAGGCATCAGGACAAGGGCATGAGCCGCGCCCTGGCAGCGGTCGCATCAGCAGCCCGGTGAGCCGGTCCAGCAGATCAGGATCGAGCCGCCCGGCCACCATCGGCACGATCGTCGCGTCGCACTCATCCCCCGCCATCGCCACCGGACCCGGCAGCACCGGGTCACCAGCTGGACCAGCGAGGTGGCGCGGGTCGGCCGGGCCGGGAATGTCATGCGGCTCGGCCGGGTCGCCGGGGGCGGACCGGCGCGCGAGGTTGCCCGGTCTGCTGCCGCCCACGTTGCCGTCACGGGCACCGCTCAGGCGGCGGGTCAGGTCGTCCAAGCTGATGTGGAGCTGGATCTGGGTCGGCTGGCCCGCCCGCTCCGGCACCGCGTCCGCCGCCAGAAGTCTCCTGCACGCCTCCTCCAGAGCGTCATGATGACGCTGCCGCACGCTGCGGGTGTCCTCCGGGCCGGAACGCTTGCCCAGTGCCTCCAGCACCGCCCTGAGCGCTTCCGCGCAGCGGGGCGTGAGGTCACCCTCCAGGCGGCCCGCGCTGCCAAGCGTGGAGTGCAACCGCACCTGACGATCCTCGAAGTCCTTACCGCCGTCCCCGTCCGGAGAAGCCAGCTGGCGCCGCATCTCCTCCGCCAGCCGGGCCAGGTCAGCCAGCTCCGCTCCGCCGGCCGCCGCCCCCAGCAAGATCACATCCGCGTCCCCGCGCGCCTCCGCCGGCAGCAGGTCGGTCCAGTCACAGATCTGCCTCGCCCACGACACCGAGACTCGTCCCGCAGCCAGGGCCTCTCGCACCGCATCGTGCGCTTCCAGCCGCCGGACCCATCCCACCGCCGCCGACGCCGCCGTCCCCGTGACCTGAGTCTGCCACCGCAGCCACGAGCGTGCTGACCCTTGCCCATCGTCCTCATAGGCATGGCTGCGCTGGAACGCGCCGAGTACCGACGCATGCGCAGCGGTGAACACCGACCGTGCCCGCTCCAGCGACCGCAGGCACTCCGCCTGGACCGCCGCCGGAATCGACGCCACATCGGCCTCCGCCAGCCACCCCAGCCCGGCGACGACCGATTCCGCCGCCTCGATCGCAGAATCCGGCTCTGCCGAATAACTCGGAAAGGCGCCAGGAACAGCGCGCTCTCCGTTCAGATCGCACACGACGGCACCACCTCCGATCACATGGATACGACAAAGAGGGACGGGTTAAAGGGGGAATCCCGGCGAAGCTCAGAAACGCTCGCCACAAGGGCAAATACCGGAGGGCCGCTCACCCAGGACACGCCTCCCGCAATCGGGAGTCCATGTAGTCAAACACACTAGCTAAAAACGTCCTGGAGATGCCATCTCTCTCAACTATCGCTACGCTATCACACCCCACCGACAACGACCATCCAGCGCAAGCGGCGGCGTCTGTCGCGGCGTCAATTCTGTGGTGCGCGAGATGCTTCGGCATCTAGCATCGGCCTGTGCTTTTGTCAGCATCCGCTGGCGTATCTACTCGGGCCACAGGGAACGGCGCTGCTAAGCGCGTTCCATGACCTCATCGAGTTGGAAGAGCCGATCATCAGGGCCATCCTCGGCCGGCTGCCGGTCGGCCTGGCGCTCGACGCCGCCTGCGGCACCGGGCGGCACGCCGCCTACCTGGCGTCGCTCGGGCACTAGGTCATCGGGGTCGACCGTTCTGCCCGGATGCTGGAAAATAGCGGTGGCCAAGGTTCGGGGGCGCGGACTTCCGTCGTCGCGATTGGTTCGGGGCTCGGACTTCCGTCGGGGCGATCTGCATCGGCTGCCGGTGCCTGACCAGCACGTCGACTTCGTCACCTGCTCGCCGGCGTTGACGCACGTCCCGAGCTAGCGCTGATCTTCGCGGAGTTCGCCCGGGTGCTACGACCAGGCGGCATCTGGTGATCTCCGACTCCCAGATGACCTACCGGCCCGTCCAGGCCATGCCCGATAGCAGCTACGGCTAATTTCCGCGCCCAGGGTCGGCGGCTTGTCGCATGCGACCGGTCTGCACCAGCGCGGCTAGCCCAGCGGGTTCAATGGTCAGATGGACCTGATCCGAACCTTTACCGCCGAGCAGTACGCCCGGGCTCTGCAATCGTGGGACTGGGTCGGCCTCCAGGGCAAGAAACCAGCCTTCACCTCCCCGTTCGGAGATGTCTTCCTGAGCGACCCGGCCGGCTACTGGTACCTGGACCTCGTCGATGGCAGTCTCACCATGCCGTGGCCCACCGCCGACCAGCTGACCGCCGAACTCGACACCGTCGAGGGTCAGGATCGGTACCTGCTGGCCGGGCTAGCCTGGTCGGCCGAGCAGCAAGGGCTGTCCGCGACCGGCGACAAGGTGCTCGGCTTCACCGTGAACCCGGCACTCGGCGGCCAGATCTCAATAGCGAACCTCGAAGTCATCGACTTCGTCGTCAGCGTCAACCTGGCCGGCCAGTTGCACCGCCAGATCCTCGCCCTCCCCGAGGGCACCCCGATCTCGCGCATCTCCTTGGCCCCCGAATCCGGCCCCGGCCACTAACCCGGCCTCGGCCCCAAACCCCTGGCCAAGGCCCCAAACCCGGCCAAGACCCTGAAACCCGGCCAAGACCCTGAAACCCGGCCAGCCGGCCGAAGGCCCCGGCTCCGGTCCGAACCCGAACCCGAACCCGGCCAGCCGACCGCCGGAGGCGCCCGTCGGTCGCGCCCGGCCAACCGGCGCACCTGACCCCCGTCAGCCTGCGGGCGGGCTCGTCACGTCGCACCCAGCGCCCACCACCGGACCGGCGACAGCAGTATGTCCCTACTTACTGCTGTCGCCGGGCAGATTCGGACAGCACCATGGTCCTACTTACTGTCGTCAGGATGACAGTAAGTAGGACCATGGTGTCGTATAAATCCTCGGCCTCGCCGGGAAATCGGCACCGACTGGCTGCGCGGCCAGCCGGGAGCCGGGCGGCGAGCCGACGGCAGGCAGTTGGCGGCGGGCGGCCGGGGCAGCGGGGAGCGGCGGGTGGAGTCAGGGGGTGCGGCTCGGGGGGGCGGGGCGGGGTAATTTTGTGGCGGGGGTGGCTTTCGGCGCTTAGCATCTGGGGGTGCTTTATCAGCATCCACTGGCTTACCTGCTTGGGCTTGAAGGGGCGGCGCTGATGCGCGCGTTCAACGGCCATCACGATCGGGAGTTCACGCTCGCGCGGCTTGCGGAAATTCGCGCGCTGCTCGACAGCGCCGAGCAGTTTGGCGACGGTGTGGCGACGAGGCAGATCACCGCAGAAGAGGGCTACGACCTCTGGGCCGCCAGCTACGACGAGCCTAACGATCTCGTCGACTTGGAAGAACCGGTCATCAGGCCGATCCTCGACCGGCTGCCGGTCGGGACGGCGCTCGACGCCGCCTGCGGGACCGGGCGGCACGCCGCGTACCTCGCGTCGCGCGGGCACAAGGTCATCGGGGTCGACGGCTCGGCCCGGATGCTGGACGTAGCAGCGGCGAAGGTGCCCGATGCGGACTTCCGCCACGGCAGCCTGCACGAACTGCCGGTGCCCGACCAGCACGTCGATCTCATCACCTGCGCGCTGGCGCTGACGCATGTCCCCGATCTCGCTCCGGTGTTCGCCGAGTTCGCCCGGGTGCTACGGCCGGGCGGACACCTCGTGATCGCCGATTCCCGCATGACGTACCCGCTCGTCAAGGACCTGCCTGAGGGCGGCTGCGGCTACCTTCCGCACTTCGACCGGCCCACGAGCGAGTACCTGACCACCGCGCTGTCGCTCGGCTTTCAGGTGCGGCACTGCGAAGAGCTGCGGTTCCCGCAATGGGATCCTGACGCCGTCCGACCGGTCGAGCAGGTCCTGCCCGAGCACCCCTCGGACATCTGGAGCCTGCGGGGCTGGTGCCCAGCCGCCAGCCGCGCCGCCCACAGCAACGAGCCGTTGCTGATCTTCTGGGACTTCCAGCGCTGATCTTCTGGAACTTCCGGCGCTGGACCTAGGAATCCAGCCTGATCCGGTAGTGGTAGCCATGGTGGTCGGTGAAGCCGCAGCGCTCGTAGAGCTGGCGGGCAGCGACGTTGCCTGCCTCCACTTGCAGGTAGAGCGCCGAAACGCCGGTGTCGAGCGCGGCTCTGGCTAGCGCGGCGGTGAGCGCGAGGCCCAGGCCGCGGCGCCGGTAGTCAGGATGCACCTCGACGGCGGTGAGCCCGGCCCAGCCGTCGCTGGCGGCGACCCGCCCCACGGCGACCGTGCCGGCCCGGCCACGCACCGAGGCGAACGCCTGCCACGGGGCCGACGTCAGCAGCCGACGCGAGATCGGCGGCGGCAGCTGTCCCCGGTACCGGTACAGAGCAAGCCAGCCCTCATCAGGAGCCGAATCCACGGCAACCTCGACGTCACCCGCAAGCCCAGCCACCACCCCGGCATCGGCCGTCATCACGATCGCACCGTGATCGACCGCCCAGCCCTGTCCGGCGACGAACTCGTCCACCGCCGACTCACCGGGCCGGCCAAGCGGATAGGCCACCGACACCATAGGCCGCTGGCGACGAGCCTGGTACCACTCGCGAACCCGGTCGATCGCGGCGGCCAGAGGCAGCCCGGGGTCTCCGATCGCCAGCGCACTGTTGGCCCTGCCGGTGAACCCATCGGCCGCCCGCAGCTGCCACTCACCCAGCGACTCCACCTCAGGCGCCTGCCAGCCCCTGGCGGCGGCGCGTTCCAGATTGTCGATAGAGATCACCATGTGTCCTCATCATGCCCGCCATCACTAAGCGGGGCATGCGCGGCCCGACGCCGGCCGGGTCCGTACCATGTCCTCTCGAAGAGGAAGGCGGGGCCAGCAAGTCGATGCGCGTTCTCATAGTCGGAGCGGGCGGGCGTGAGCACGCCCTGACCTGGATGTTCGCGCGGTCAGGCCGCGCTGACGCGCTGTTCGCCGCCCCAGGCAACGCCGGGATGGCCGAACTCGCCGAGATCCTGCCGATCGCGGCGACCGACGCGCCAGGCGCTGGCCGAGGGCGTGCGCGAGCACCAGATCGACCTGGTGATCGTCGGACCCGACGCGGCACTGGAAGCGGGTGTCGCCGATGCCTGCGCGGCGGCCGGGGCGCTGCGTCTTCGGGCCGACCAAGGGCGGCGGCCCGGATCGAGAGCTCCAAGCTCTTCGCCAAGCAGCTGATGGACGAGGCCGGGATCCCGACCGCGCGCTGGCGTGGCGGGCGGCCCAGCCGACCGCCAGGAGCTGATCGACTTCGCCCAGGCACGCGACGGCAGGGTCGCGGTGAAGGCCGACGGCCTGGCGCTCGGGAAGGGCGTGACCGTCTGCGACTCGATGGAGGCCGGCGAGGAAGCGCTCAGGCGCCTGTTTCGACGAGCGCAAGCACGGCTCGGCCGGCGACACCGTGATCGTCGAGGAACTGCTCGCCGGCCTCGAGGTGTCGGTCTTCGCGATCTGCGACGGCACGCACGCTCGCCTGCTCCCGCCGGCCTGCGACTACAAGCGCGCCTTCGACGGCGACTGAGGGTCCGAACACCGGCGGCATGGGGTCCTACAGCCCGCCGGCGGGCGATCGACGTCGACGCGCTGCTGGACTCGGTCGCCAGCGACATCGTCACGCCCTGCCTGACGGCGCTGCGCGAGCGCGGGACGCCCGTTCGTCGGCTGCCTGTACGCCGGGCTGATGCTGACCGCGGCCGGGCCGCAGGTCATCGAGTTCAACGCCCGGTTCGGCGACCCCGAGACTCAGGTGCTGCTGCCGATGGTCGACGCCGACGCAGCTCTTCGACCTGCTCGTCGCCGCGGCACGCGGGGGACTCGGCACGGACGGACAGCTGCCCGCCGAGCGCCGCCGGTGTGACCGTGGTCGCCGCCAGCCGCGACTACCCCGCCTCCGGCAGCTACGGCGCGGCGATCGAGCTTCCCGGCCGACCTGCCCGGGGAGACCGTGATCTTCCACGCCGGCACTGCCCGCGACGCCGACGGCGTGCTGCGCACCGCAGGCGGCCGGGTCCTGGCCGTCAGCGCCACCGGGGCCGACCTGGACGCGGCCAGGTCCCTGGCCTACGACGCTCGTCGGCCAGGTCCAGCTTCGACGGCGTGCGCTACCGGCGCGACATCGCGGCAGGACCCGCGGCCAGTGAGCGGACGAGCCCGGATCGGCATCCTCGGCGCTGGCCAGCTCGGCCTGATGCTGGCGCAGGCCGCTCGCGACCTGGACATCTCTGCCGGTTCTACGCCGAGAGCGACGACGCACCCGGCCGCCTCGATGGGCCCGGTGCTCACCGGGGCGATGGACGACGAGGCGCGACTGGCCCGGTTCGCCGACGGACTCGACGTCGTGACCTACGAGTGGGAGAACATGCCGGTGCGCGACCGCGCGGCGGATCGCCGGGCACGTCCCCGTCCAGCCGGGAACGGCGCGCGCTCGAAGCGGCCCAGGACCGGCTGACCGAGAAGACGGTTCTTCATCGAACTCGGCGAGCCGACCGCTCGGTTCGCCCCGGTCGACAGCCGGGAGCGCTGGACGAGGCCGTCGCCGCGATCGGGCTGCCGCGGTGCTGAAGACCCGCCGTCTCGGCTACGACGGCAAGGGCCAGGCGGTGCTGCGCCAGCCGCCGAGGACGCTCGGCGTGCGCGTGGCACAGCCTGGGCGGCGCGCCGCTGATCGCCGAAGAGCTGGTGAGCTTCGACCGTGAGCTGTCGATCATCGCGGTGCGCGGGCGCGGACGGCGCCATCGCCTGCTACCCGCTGATCGAGAACGAGCACCAAGGCGGCATCCTCCGCACCTCCACCGCACCGGCCCCCGACCTGACCGCCGGGACCAGGTCGCGGCCGCCGAGCGCTGCGTCGACCCGCGTGCTGACCGCCCTCGACTACGTCGGTGTGCTGGCGATCGAGTTGTTCGACGTCGGCGGCGAGCTGCTGGTCAACGAGATGGCCCCGCGCGTGCACAACTCCGGGCATCTCACCATCGAAGGCGCGGTGACCAGCCAGTTCGAGAACCACGTGCGGGCCATCCCGGTCTGCCGCTCGGCGACACCGGCGTCCGCGGGCTTCGCCGCCATGGTGAATCTCATCGGCGACGACTCCCCCGGTCAGCCGACGTGCTGGCGGTTCCCGGGCGCGCGGCTGCACCTGTACGGCAAGTCACCCCGGCCGGGCCGCAAGCTCGGCCACGTCACCGTCTGCGCCGACACCCTGGACGCAGGCGATCGATCGACAGCGTCAGATCCAGGCCCTGCACCCAGCTGACACCGGCACCCGAACTGGAGCCAGCAATGAGCGAGCGCAACTACGCCTCGGCCGGGGTCAGCTACGAACTGCTGGACGCCGCCAAGAAGCTGGCCGCCGCCCAGGCGCTGGCCACCACCGGCCTGCTGCTGGCGCGCGGCGGCACCGGGAGTCGACGCCTCGCGCGGCGAGCCGGCTTTCGTCTTCGAGCTCGGCGACCGCGTCGCTCGCGCTCGTCCTGGAATGCCTGGGCACCAAGTCGGTCATCGCCCGGCAGTACCTGGAGGCCGGCGGCCCCGACCGCTTCGAGGACATCGGCTACGACGCGGTCGCCGCGATCGTCAACGACCTGTGCTGCGTCGGCGCGCTGCCGCTGGTGGTGAACGCATACTTCGCGACCGGCTCGAGCCAGTGGCAGCAGGACCCGAGCGGCCGGTACGGTCGCTGGTGACCTGGCTGGCGCCGGGCCTGCGAAGCGGCCGGGCCGGTCTGGGGCGGCGGGGAGACCCCGAGCCTCACCGGCATCATCGATCCCCGAGGAGATCGACCTCGCCGGTGCGGCGGTCGGCGAGGTCCCGCCCGGCCACCGGCCGATCCTCGGCCAGGACCTGGCCCCTGGCGACGAGATCGTGCTGGTCGCCAGCTCTGGCCTGCACGCCAACGGCGCGTCGCTGGCCGGGACGCGTGGCCGCCGAACTGCCGGACGGGTACTGCACGAGCCTGCCAAGCGGCCGCGAGTTCGGCGACGCCGCTGCTCGATCCTACGATCATCTACGTGCCGCTGGTCGAGGCTGCTGCTAGAGCGAGAAGGTCCCGGTGACCTATCTCAGTCACATCACCGGGCACGGCCTGCGCAAGGTGATGCGGGCCAAGCAGGAGCTGACCTACCGGATCCACAGCCTGCCGCCCGGTCCCCGAGGTGCTGCAGTTCCTGGCCGAACGAGCCGGCCTGGACGCGCATGAAGCCTGGGGAGTTTTCAACATGGGCACGTGGTTTTGCGGTTTTCTGCCGGGGCCGGCAGCGGCCGGCAAGTTACTCGATGCGGCGGCCGAGGCCGGCATGACCGGCGTCCTCGCCGGAACCGTCGAAGCCGGGCGCGCGGCGGCTGATCATCGAGCCGCTCGGCGTCACGTATCGAGACCGACGAACTGCAGCTGTCCTAGCGACACGGTTGTCTTAGCGACACAGTCCTAGCGACACAGTCCTAGCCGGGCAGATCCTCGGCGGACACGACTGAGGACCACGGCGACTCGTAGGTGCCGGCGGCCGGGTCGGGCTGGGCGAGGGTCCTGCTGGCGGAGCTGCTCGGCGTACGCCTCCGCCCGCGCGCCGAAGCCGCCGTCGGCGGTCCCGAGGATGCGCAGCGCCAGCACCGCCGCGTTGGCGGCTCCGGCCTCGCCGATCGCCATCGTCGCGACCGGGATCCCGGCCGGCATCTGCACGATCGACAGCAGCGCGTCCAGCCCGTCGAGCACCTTGCCGGGCCGCGGCACCCCGATCACCGGCAGCGACGTCTTCGACGCGACCATCCCGGGCAGGTGGGCGGCGCCGCCTGCCGACGCGATGATCACCTTCAGCCCGCGCGTCCTTCGCGGTCCGCGCGTACAGGCTCATCTCCTCGGGCAGGCGATGGGCGGAGAAAATGCCGCGTTCCCAGCCGAATCTCGAACTCATCGAGCAGCCGCGCAGCAGGCACCAGATACGGCCAGTCAGAGGTCGAGCCCATGATGAGGCCGACCAGCGGGGCCGGACGGTCAGGTCCGCCGGTACGAGCGCCAACTGTCATGGCGGCGACGATAGCGGAGTGGGACACCACGTAGACTCGCTGGCCGGGACGTGACCCTAGCCGGGAGGATTCATGGATAGCAGCATCGGTATACTGCTTCTACCGTCGTCGCTCCGTCCTCCCGCAGGATCTCGCCCGCGCGCAGGCGCGCCAGCCGGCGTGGCCGTCGAAGCCGAGCACTGCTTCTACGTCCAGACCAGCGCCGACCTGGACCACGTCCGAGCTGGTGCTGCGCTGGCTGCTGGCCGAGACCTTCGACGCCGACGGCCTGGCGACTGCCAGCTTCCTGGGCGGCTCGGCTTCGGTCCTCGAGATCGGCCCCCGGCAGCGACTTCGAGACCGCCTGGTCCTCGACCGCGCGGTGAGCATCTGCCACGTCAACGGCCTGCACCAGGTCGTGCGGCTGGAGCGCAGCCGCAGCTTCGGCTTCGGCGGCGCCGCTGACGGCGGCGCAGCTCGCCACGGTGGCGCAAGCTCTGCACGACCGGATGATCGAGACGATCTACCCCGAGCCCGCTGACCGAGTTCGAGAGCCGGCCTGCCGCCCGCGCCGGTCCGGGTCGTCCCGCTGGCCCAGGGCGGGATCGGGGAACTGCGGCGGGTCAACCGCGAGCTCGGTCTGGCCATGGACGAGGCGGACCTGCGGACCGGTTCTACCGGCTGTTCACCGAGCAGCTGCGCCGCGACCCGACCGACGTCGAGCTGTTCCAGCTCGCCCAGGGCAACTCCGAGCACTGCCAGGCACGGCTTCTTCACCGGCCGCATGATCATCGACGGCGATGATCCAGCCCGGCAGCCTGATGTCGATCGTGAAGGAGCCCTGGCGACGCAACCCGGGCAACTCGCTGATCGCCTTCGGCGACGACAGCTCGGCGATCCGGGGCCGGGCCGGTCACGGCGTTCACGCCGAGCCGAGCCTGGCGAGCCCGTCGCCGCTGGCTGAGCTCGAGCGGGTCTATCACCCGACGCTGACCGCCGAGACGCACAACCATCCGTCCGGCGTCTCGCCCTACCCGGGCGCGGCCACCGGCACCGGCGGGCGCATCCGCGACAACCAGGCGGTCGGCCGAGGTGGCCTGGTGCAGGTCAGCGGCGCCGCCTACTGCGTCGGCAACCTGCACCTGACCGGCGAGCACGTCTGGGAAGCCGACGGGCACGAGCCAGCCAGCCAACCTCGGCGACGCCGCTCGACATCCTGATCCAGGCCAGCAACGGCGCGTCGGACTACGGCAACTGCTTCGGCGAGCCGCTGATCTACGGCTTCGTGCGGACCTTCGGCCGGTCAGGCGCCCGGTGGGCTACCGGAGCTGGTTCAAGCCGGTCATGTACTCGACCGGAGCCGGGCAGCTCGACGACGCCCACGTCGGCAAGCAGCTCGCCCGAGCCGGGCATGCTGGTCGTCCAGCTCGGCGGGCCCGCCTACCGGATCGGGCTCGGCGGCGGCGCGGCCAGCTCGATGATGTCCGGCGAGAACGAGGCCAGCCTCGACTTCAACAGCGTCCAGCGCGGCGATCCCGAACTGGAGCAGCGGCTCGGCCGGGTGCTGCGCGCCTGCATCGAGCTGGGCGACGCGAACCCGATCGTCTCGGCCCACGACCTCGGCGCCGGCGGCGACTGCAACGCGCTGCCCGAGATCGTCTACCCGGCGGGCGCCCGCATCGACCTGCGCGCGATCCCGGTCGGCGACGCCAGCCTGTCGGTGCTGGAGATCTGGGGCAACGAGTCTCAGGAACGCAACGCGATCCTGGTCCGCCCGGCCGATCTGGGCCGGATCGCCGAGATCGCCGCCCGGGAGAAGACCCCGCTGGCCGTCGTCGGCGAGGTCACCGGCGACGGCCAGCTCAGCCTGCACGACTCCGCCGACGGCAGCATCCCGGTCGATCTGCCGCTGGAGCCGGTACTGGGTGACGTCGCGCCCAAGGATCTCGAGCTGTCGAGGTGGTGCCGGAGGTCGTCGCGCCGCTCAGCCTCGACGGCATCACGGTCGACGAGGCGCTGGACCGCGTGCTGCGGCTGCCGTCGGTCGCTTCGAAGAGCTACCTGACCCGCAAGGTCGACCGCTGCGTCACCGGGCACGTCGCCCAGCAGCAGTGCGTCGGGCCGAATCAGCTGCCGCTGTCGGACTACGCGGTCTACGCCCAGAGCCTGTTCGGGGTGCTCGGGCGTCGCGCTGAGCCTGGGCGAGCAGCCGCTCAAGGGCCTGGTCGACCCGGCCGCGATGGCCAGGATGGCGGTCGCCGAGGCGCTGCTGAACCTGGCCGGCGCGCAGGATCACCGGGCTGCCCGACATCCGCTGCTCGGCGAACTGGATGTGGGCCGCCAAGCTGCCCGGCGAGGGCGCCAGGCTCAGGCAGGCCGCGCTGGCGATGAGCGAGATCATGATCGCGCTGGGCATCGCCGTGGACGGCGGCAAGGACAGCCTGTCGATGGCGGTCGACCGGGACCGGCGCCGAGCGGTCAAGGCGCCAGGCCAGCTCGTCATCTCCGCCTACGCGCCGATGCCGGACGTGCGGGTCAAGGTGACCCCGGACCTCAAGACGCCGGGAAACGCGCTGATGCTCGTCGACCTGTCCGGTGGCCAGGCCCGGCTGGGCGGATCGGCCCTGGCCCAGGTCTGGCAGCAACTCGGGTGACGAGACCCCGGATGTGGACGACGCCGGAGCTCCTGGCGCGAAGCTTTCCGCCAAATGCAAGAGCTGGTCGCCGACGGGCGGGTCGCTCGCCGCCCACGACCGCAGCGACGGCGGCCTGATCACGACGGTCGCCGAGATGGCCTTCACCGGCAACGTGGGCGTCGACCTGGACCTGCGACTCGCCGAGCCGGACCCGCTGGCGGCGCTGTTCGCCGAGGAACTCGGGCGTCGTGCTCGAAACCGCCGACGGCGACTGCGGTGCTGGGCATCCTGGCCGCGGCAGGCGTGCCCGCGACGGTGATCGGCCGGGTCGGCGCCGCCGGCGGCAACATCGTCGTGCGGCACCACGGCGGCCAGGTCGTGATCGACCGCCCGATGACCGACGCTGCGGGCCGTCTGGGAGGACACCAGCACCCGGATCGACCGGCTGCAGGCCGACCCGGAGTCGGTCGACGAGGAGTACGCGAGCCACCCGCGACCTGGTCACGGCGCCGGACTGGCAGCTGACCTACGTGCCCGCGCCGACGGCCTGGACCGGCTCCGGTGCCCGGCCGGCGCCCCGCGTGGCCGTGCTCCGCGACCAGGGCAGCAACGGCGACCGCGAGCTGGCCGCCGCCTTCCACGCGGCCGGGCTTCGAGGCCTGGGACGTCACGATGACCGACCTGCTCGACCGCCGGATCTCGCTCGGCGGACTTCCGTGGCGTCGCGTTCCCCGGCGGCTTCTCCTACGGCGACGTGCTCGACGCCGGCAAGGCGCTGGGCCGGGATCATCCGCTGTCAAGGCGACCTGGCCGAGCCAGTTCGACGCGTTCTACCGCCGCCCCGACACGTTCTCGCTCGGGCGTGTGCAACGGAGCCCAGCTGATGGCGCTGCTCGGCTGGGCCCCGGACCGTGCGGTCGCCGACGAGCTGCGGCCCGCGCTTCATCCGCAATCGCTCGGGCCGGTTCGAGTGCCGGCTGGCCACCGTCGAGGTCACGCCGAGCCCGTCGATCTTCCTGCGCGGCATGGCCGGGTCCCGGCTCGGCGTCTGGGTCGCCCACGGCGAAGGCCGGCTGCACCTGCCCGATGGCACGGGCAGCGTCGACCCGTCGCTGGTGCCCCTGCGCTTCGCCGATCCTGACGGCAAGCCGACGGAGCGCTACCCGTTCAACCCGAACGGCAGCCCCGGCGGCGTCACCGCCCTGACCTCGCCCGACGGCCGGCACCTGGCGATGATGCCGCACCCGGAGCGGATGGCGAACCAGCTCTGGCAGTGGCCCTGGCTGCCGCGCGGCTGGCGCGACCTGCCGGCCAGCCCGTGGCTGCGGATGTTCCAGAACGCTTACGACTGGTGCGGGCAGTGATTCCTTGACTAGGGAGAAAGCATCGCGCGGGGTTTCTTCGCCGGCGCCCAGGCTATCGCCGTGCTGGCCTCGGGCAGCGGGACCATCCTCGGGTCGATCATCGAGCACGGCCCGCCGGTCGCCCTCGTGGTAACCGACCGGCCCTGCCTGGCGCTGGACGTCGCCGCGGCGGCCGGGCGTTCCGGCGGTCGCGGTCAGCCGCCGCGACTTCGGCTACCGGGCCGGTGCGGGCGAGGCCTGGGACCGCGCGCGGCTTCACCTGGCGGTCGTGCGCGGCGCTGACGCGGCACGACATCGACCTGGTCGCGATGGCCGGATTCTTCACGATCTTGCACCCGGTGATCTTCGAGCGCTACGCCGGCCGCATCCTCAACACCCACCCCGCCCTCCTCCCGTCGTTCAAGGGCGCGCACGCCGTCCGGGACACCCTGGCCCCGGGCAGTGCGGTCACCGGCCCGACGATCCACGTCGCCACCGAGGTACTCGACGACGAGCGTCACATCCTCGCGCAGTCGGCCCGCGTGCCGGTGCTGCCCGGCGACGACGTGGACACGCTGTGGGAGCGGGTCAAGGTCGAGGAGCGCCGGTTCTACCGCAGGTACTCTGGGAGATCGTCAACGGCAAAATCGATCTTGAAACGTAGTGTGCGAGTATCGAGGGAAGCCGAGGAGCGCAGCATGACGTTGACGACCATCGAAGCCCCCGGACTCCGGTTGTTCCGCCGGGGGAAGGTTCGCGACACGTTCGAGCTGCCGGACGGCACGCTGCTGATGGTGGCCAGCGACCGGATCTCGGCGTTCGACGTGGTGCTGCCGACCGCGATCCCGGGCAAGGGCGCGGTCCTGACCCAGATGTCCCGGTGGTGGTTCGGCCAGACCGCCGAGCTCGTGCCCAACCACCTGCTGGACGACCCCGGCGCCGAGGTGACCGACGCGCTGGACTGGCCGGCGCTGCGGCCTCGCTCGATGCGGGTGGCCCGGGCCGAGCGGATCGACGTGGAATGCGTGGTGCGCGGTTACCTGGCCGGGAGCGGCTGGCAGGAGTACCGGACGGACGGGACGCTGGCCGGCGAGCCGCTGCCGCGCGGCCTGCTGAGTCCGCGCGGCTGCCCGAGCCCCGGTTCACCCCGGCGGTCAAGAACGACTCACGGCCACGACGAGAACATCAGCCGGGCCGCAGCTCGCGAGCCTGGTCGGCTCTGAGCTGGCGGCTGACCTGGAGCGGCCTCGCTGGCCCTGTTCGGCTTCGCCGCCGGGCACTGCCGGCAGGCGGGGATGATCCTGGTCGACACCAAGTTCGAGTTCGGCTTCATCGACGGCCGGCTGACGCTGATCGACGAGGCGCTGACCCCGGATTCGTCGAGATTCTGGGAGGTCAGCCAGTGGCGCGAGGGGCCGTCGATGCCCTCGTTCGACAAGCAGCCGGTGCGGGACTGGCTGACCAGCCAGCCCTGGGACCGGACCGCCCCCGGCCGCCGACTGCCCGACGGACGTCGTGCGCGCGACCAGCGACCGCTACGCCGAAGCCGCCCGCCGTATCTGCGAACTGGACCTATGATGCCTGAACTGACCAGCGACGGATGCACGTGACCGGATGCACGAGAGCGGATGCACGAGGAGTGCGGCGTCTTCGGGGTCTTCGCCCACGGCGAGGACGTCGCGAACCTGACCTACTTCGGCCTGTACGCGCTGCAGCATCGCGGCCAGGAGTCGGCCGGCATCGGGGTCAGCGACGGCGGGCGGATCAGCGACCACAAGGACATGGGCCTGGTCTCCCAGGTCTTCGATTCCGGCTCGCTCGCCGACCTGCGCGGTCACATCGCGATCGGGCATACCCGCTACTCGACGACCGGCGGCGCGCAGCTGCCGAACGCCCAGCCGATGCGGTTCGATCATCCGCAGGTGGGCTCGTTCCTGCTCGCCCACAACGGCAACCTCACCAACATCCAGCCCGTGCGCGACCGGCTGGAGGCCAGGGCGTCAGCTTCGCGTCCTCCTCGGACACCGAGATCGCGGGCAGCTGCTCGTCCGGACCCCGGGCGAGCCTCGACGCGGTGCTGGCCGCGGCGCTTCCCCAAGTCGACGGCGCCTACTGCCTGATCCTGCTGAGCCGGGACGAGCTGGTGGCGGCCCGCGATCCGCTCGGCATCCGGCCGCTGTGCCTCGGACGGCTCACCGACCTGGCGTCGCAAGACGGCGACGGCTGCATCCTGGCCAGCGAGACCTGCGCGCTCGACGTCGTCGGGGCGGAGTTCGTGCGCGAAATCGAGCCGGGCGAGATCGTCTCGATCAGCGCCGAGGGCGTCCGCAGCACCAGGATTCCGCGCCAGGCCGGCCAGGGGCGATGTGCTCGTTCGAGTTCATCTACTTCGCCCGGCCCGACTCGGTGCTGATGGGCCGGTCGCTGTACGAGTCGCGCCGGGCCATGGGCCGCGAGCTCGCCGCCGAGTCCCCCGCCGACGGCGACATCGTGATCACGCTTCCCGACTCGGGAACTCCAGCGGCGGTCGGGTTCGCCGAGGCGGCCGGGATCCCGTTCGTCGAAGGCATGATCAAGTCCCGCTACATCACCAGGACGTTCATCCAGCCGACCCAGCGGCTGCGCGAGTCCGGCACCCGGCTGAAGTTCAACCCGATGCGGCACGTCCTGCAGGGCAAGCGGGTGGTGCTGGTCGACGACTCGATCGTCAGGGGCACGACCACCCGCCGCATCGTCGAAGAGCTGCGCCGGGCCGGGGCGGCCGAGATCCACCTGCGGATCGCCTCGCCGCCGATCATGTGGCCGTGCTTCATGGGCATCGACATGGCCACGCGCAGCGAGCTGATCGCGGCCCACCACAGCGAGGAGGGCGTCGGGCAAGATCGTCGGCGCGGACTCGCTGCACTACCTGTCCCTGCCGGGCCTGCGCCGCGCGATGGGCCGTCCCGACGGCGAGGGCTTCTGCTTCGCCTGCTTCACCGGCGAGTACCCGGTCGACGTCTCCGAGGGCGTCAAGGGCGACAAGCTCGCCCTTGAGCACCCAACGACCTGAACCACACCGCAGCGACAGCAGTCAGTAGGACCATGCTGCTGTTGCGGGTGAGGGGTCAGAGGATGGCTCGCTCTCGTAGCGGTTTGTGGGTCAGCATCCAGGATGCGCTGCGGACGCGCCAGGCGATCCCCCACATGGAGGGGTAGCCGTCCGCCGCGATCGCCTGGGCGCTGGCTGGCGCGACACCCGACTCGACCGCTTCGGCGCGGGCGTCGTGCACGGCGAACGTGATCATCTTGTCGACGAAGCCGGCCCGGTCACGGCGGCTGAGCCCGTAGCCGTCCAGGAATAGCCTGAGCTGCCTGGCCCGGGCGGCGGCGTCGGGCAGCCCGTGGAGCTCGGCGACGTCGTCGTCGTGGAGCTGTGCGTTGAGCCAGGCGGCCTGGGCCAGGTCCCACACCGCGTCTACCGGTCCGGCGAACTCGAAGTCGATCAGGGCGACGGGGATGCCGTCCTTGGCGATGACGTTCCACGGTCCGGTATCACAGTGCCCGAACACCGGTCGTTCACCGGGCAGCTGCCGGGGGCCCGGTGGTCTTCTCCCGGGACCTGAAGCCGGACTTCCTCGCCCATGCGCTCGATGCTGCCACCCAGTCACCGGCCGACGCAGCTGAATATTTCCGGCGGACTAGCTTAAGACCGATCCGATACCGCCGCTATCGTCCATCATCGGGCAAATGCCCGTACGGTTTGCCGGATTCGGCTGCACCCGGGTGACCACGATTACGGCGACCTCTACTTTTGCGCGGGGGACACCACCGGGTTCCTGTTCAATCCCGAGACCCGTGAGGCCCGGTTTGACCCGGCCGACCCGCGCAACAGCATGTCGGCGCACGTCGCCGCCACCGACGCCTGGGCGGCCGCGCCCGACCTGGAGGACTACTCGGGTCCGCCCTGGCTGGTGCCCGGTACCTGCCCGTCCTGCCGCAAGCGAGTCGACCAGACCAGGGCGTCGATGGAGAACCGGCCGCACTGCCCGTCGTGCGTGCAGCCATTGCCCGCGTATCCGCTCGTCACCACCAAGCACAAGCACAAGCACTGAGCGCCAGCCAGCTAAAAAGACTGCGGCCCGCCGGGGGATCCCCGGCGGGCCGCAGACATTAGCTGAACTAGTGCTACGCCTTCACGGTGAAGCTGACCTTCTGCGTCACCAGCAGGCCAGTGATCGTCACCGTGTAGGTGCCGGGTGCCAGCCCGGTCGTATCGACCGAGACGGCGGCGTTGCCTTCGACGTCAGGACCGCTCACCGCGACCGGAGTCGCGCGTGACGCCAGGGCCGGACAGCGACGCCGACACGGTGTCCCAGGTCTGGCCGGGCACGGTCGAGGTCGGGTCGGCGAACGGCGGGCCGGTCACGCCGAACTGGCCGGGAAGCGGCGGGAACACGCCGAACCCGTCCACGACCGTGGTGCCGTTCGGCGTGTTGCCCGGAATGAAACCGGCACCGGTGACGGTCACCATCTGGCCGACGGTGGCCTTGCGCGGGGACGCGGTGATCTTGCGCTGCAGGGCGAGCAGCGCGTGGTGGGCCTGCCGGCTGGTCCGGTCGGCTCCGTGCATGCTGTCGATCTGGCCGACCAGCGCCGGCACGAAGGTCGGCGCCCAGATGGTGCCCCAGCCCGACGCGAGGTCGTAACCAGGTCCGGTGGCGAAGCCAGTGACGCCGTAGGCGGTGTCGGTGAAGCCGGCCGGGACGTCGACGAAGCCAGCGGCCGTGCCCTCAGGTCCGATCGCCGCCAGGGCCGGGTTCACGGTGCCGAGGTCAGCCTTACGGATCTGAGTGGCCAGCGCCAGGATGCCCGCGAAGGTCGGCGATGCCTGCGACGTACCGTCCGTGGCGTCCATCGAGATGTCCGGGTCCTGACGGCCGGTCAGGCCAGCCAGTGCCGGGATGTTCTTCTGCCACGATGGCTGCGGGTAGTAGACGGAGACTCCGGCGCTCTCGGCGTCTGAGTGGTTGTTCGGCGCGGTCCACAGTGCGTCCGGCGCGGTACGTCCGCCCGCGGTCGAGATGCCGGCGTTAGGAATGGTGCCGCCGACGGCGGTGATCCACGGGTTGTCGGCCGGGTGGCCGTCGCTCACGCCGATCGCCGGAGTGCACTGGCCGGTGTCGCTGAGCACCGTCGGGTCGGTCGGGCCGCAGTCACCGGAGGCGAACATCACCGGGATGTGGTGGACGGCCGCGTCGAGGAACGCCGGGTCCAGCGAGTGGATGGCCGCCGCCGGGTCGGAGCCAGGGTTGGTCGGGTCGCCAGAGAAGTCGCCCTCGCCGTCGCCCAGGCTGACCGTGATGATGTTGGCCAAGTGGTTGTTCGCGATCATCTCGATGGCCTTGGCCACCTGCGGCCAGCCCTGCATGCCGATGGTCTCGGGCACCGACGGGTGCACGAAGATAATGTTCGCGAACGGCGCCATCGAGTGGATCGACTCGGCGTCGAGCCGGTCCTCGCCCGTGCTGCACTCGACCTTGCAGACGAAACTCGGGTTAGCCGGTGCCGGCAGCGCCATGTCGGTGATGTTCACCGGCGGCAGGTTCATCGTCGTGTCGTAGGACGCCATGGAAGCGGCGAGGCCGGGGTCCGGGTTTGTGACCACGTAGGCGACGGTGACGCCGGATCCGTCGATGCCCTGCTTCCACAGGTCGTTGACGCCGTAGTCGACGATGTCAGCGGACGCGGTCGGGTCGGGGAAGTTCCCAGCCTGATCGACTGACCAGCGGCGATCTTCGCTTCGATGGTGTTGAACGTCGCGGTCGTCGCTGCGATCCGCTGGGCCTTCGGCACAGTCGGCGCGGTATTGGACGGTGTCGCGGTGCTGGCCAGCGCCGGGCTTACGAGCACCGGAGCGGCCAGCAAGGCGCTGGCAATGCCAGCGATGAGCAGGGGTCTAGCGACCATGTATAGGCCTCCATGAGAAGAGCGGCTGCCTCGCGGCTCTGCCATTGACCAGGTAGGCAGCCATCAAAAAGGCTAAATGAACGCTTAATGGCCGATCAACCCCTGCGACTACCTAGGTTTGGCGCGCAGCGTCTGACCTGCGCAGGTAAACCGGCCGACTCGCTCAAGCGTCCCAAGTAGCACACAGATCCAGACCGCGGATGCCGGGCAGAAGCCGGGCAGCACGCGCTGGAGGACCGGCGGTGGGGCACATGGGCAGATTCAGGTGGTCGCGGGGACGCGCGCTGGCGGTGACCGGGGTGATCGCGGGCCTGGCCATTCCCGCGCTGGCGACGTCGGCGGCAGCGGCTTCCGCGCCGGCTGGGACGCAGGAGTGGGTGAGTCGTTACAACGGGCCGGGCAGCGACTTCGACGGCGCGACCGCGGTGGCGGTGAGTCCCGACGCGAAGACGGTGTTCGTCACCGGTCGCAGCGTCGGGGCGGACAACCTGGGTGACTACGCGACGGTCGCTTACGACGCGACCACAAGCAACCAGGAATGGGCGAGCCGGTACGACGGGCCGGGCCACGGCCTGGACCTGCCTGAAGCGATCGCGGTCAGCCCCGACGGCAGCACGGTGCTCGTCACCGGCTACAGCGAAAATGCCAGTTCGCGGACGGGCTTCGCCACGATTGCCTACAGCGCGACGACCGGCACCCAGCTGTGGCTCACCCGCTTCGACGGCTCAGCCGGCACGAGCAGCATCGCCAAGTCGCTCGTCGTCAGCCACGACGGCAGCGCCGTCTACGTGACCGGGTACACCGGTACCGGGGGCAGCACCGGCGTCGACTACCTGACCGTCAAATACGCCACCGCGACGGGCGCGACCTTGTGGTCCAGCCGTTACGACGGACCTGTTCACGGCATCGACCAGGGCCGAGCCGTCGCGATCAGCCCGGACGACAAGACCGTTTTTGTCACCGGCCGCAGCACGGGCACCGGGTTCGACGACGCGACCGTCGCGTACAACGCGGCGACCGGGTCGCGGCTGTGGGTCAGCCGTTACAACAACAGCAAGGCCAACGGCAACGAGTTCGCGAACGCGATCACGGTCGGCCCGGGCGGGCAGACCGTCTACATCACGGGCGGGAGCGCGGGCAAGACCTCCAATGCCGACCTCGCCACCATCGCCTACCGGGCGTCCAGCGGTGCGCAGCTCTGGGTGAGCCGCTATAACGGGCCGGGCAACTTCATCGACCTGGGCACGGCGCTGGCTGTCACCCCGAACGGCAAGACCGTCGTGGTCACCGGCTCGTCCTGGGGCGGCAACAGCAACACCGACTACGCCACCATCGCCTACAACGCCCCGACCGGGACCGCGAAGTGGACGAGCCGCTACGCCACCGTGCCAGGCGGCTACGACCTCGACAACCCGACCGGCCTGGTGATCAGCCCGGACGGCAGCACGGTCTACGTCACAGGCGACAGCGAGAACGACAGCCCGAGCATCAGCACCGAGGACGACTACGGCACCGTGGCCTACTCGACGCAGACCGGCGCGCAGCTGTGGGCGAGCCGGTACGACGGCCCGCAGCACAGCTTCGACGCCGCCGCCGGCCTGGCGCTGAGCCCGTCGGGTGACCGGCTCTATGTGGTCGGGTGGAGCACAGGAGCCGACCTGGGAGACTTCGCGACCGTCGCCTACCAGACCTGACTTCTCACCCAGCGGGCTAGGCCTGCGAGATCCTGACCATATTGCCCGAGGGGTCGCGGAACGCACAGTCCCGCGGCCCCCACGGCTGCACCATCGGCTCCTGCAGGACCTCGGCGCCCGAGGCCCGCACGTGCTCGAAGACCGCGTCGAGATCCTTGACCCGGAAGACCCACATGGGCAGGACGCCCTTGGTGAGCAGTTCCTGAAGCGCGTCGCCGTCGGCCTCGGACCGGCCCGCGTGCGGCTGGGAGAGCACTAGCTCGACGCCCGCGCGATCAGGGCTGCCGAGGGTGACCCAGCGGAATCCGCCTGAGGCGACGTCGTTGCGCACTTCGAGGCCGAGCGCGTCGTGGTAGAAGCCGAGCGATTCGTCGACGTCGTTGACTGTGATGTGGGCGTACTGAAGTTCAATAGTCATGGGTCAACGCTAGGCGGCGGCCTCGCGGGCCGCTTCTCGATTCCTGATCGTTACGCCTGTCCTGGTTGGCCGGGTCTGCACCTTGGCGACGCAGGCCGGCATGGCCGTCACGGCTTCGTGCTCCCGGCTGCGGTAAGCGCTCGGGGTCTCCCCGACGACCTCGGTGAAGCGCGAGCTGAACGAGCCGAGGGACGTACAGCCGACCGCCATGCAGGCGTCGGTCACGCTCATCCCGCCGCGCAGCAGGGCCATCGCCCGCTCGATCCGGCGGGTCATGAGATAGCTGTAGGGAGTCTCGCCGTAGGCGGCCCTGAACTGCCGCGAGAAGTGCGCCGGGGACATCAGGGCGCGCTGCGCCATCGTCGGCACGTCGAGCGGACGCGCGTACTCCCGGTCGATCAGATCCCTGGCCCGGCGCAGGTGCGCGAGGTTGGCGAGCTCTTGCGGGGTCATGCCACGACGCTACCATCGTGACTACTGACTCAGCCGGAACGGCGGATAGTGGTCCGTCACCAGCAGCAGCGCGTAGGCGAGCACGCGGTTGTGCCAGCGCAGCACGCCTTCGAGATAGTCGAAGAGGACGCGCGGATAGCGCCCGGTGAACAAGATCGCGAACCAGGCGATGACGACCACCACGATCGCACCGAGGTCGAGGAAGAACAGCACGATGTAGTGCGGGATCGCCAGCAGCCACTTCACCAGCGGCAGCAGGCGGTGGAGCTCGACCGCCGCGTCGGGATACCGGTAGTCCAGGTGCACGGCCTGATGGTCGTCCGTGGACGGGTACGCGTCGTCCATCAGCGCCAGGTAGATCCCGACTCTGCTGCTGAAACGCTGGAGTTCCAGATTCCAGTCGAACCACCAGCGCGGATATTTCCTCCTGAACAAAATCATCAGAAGCGGACCGAAGAAAAGCAGCCCGCCGGCTCCGGCGGCCACCTCCCGTCCCGAGGACGACTGCCAGGTGGCCGCCCCGGACACCGTCCCGAGCACGATGGCGATCGGGATGATCACGAAGATCCTGAAGAACGTCGTGACTCGGCTGAGCGGACGGTCAGGGTAATCGACCGAGAACTGCACCGGGTACGGTACGGGCTCCATTGCCTGCCCGTACCCGGCGCGGGCACTGCGCCAGCCACGCGGCCGGTCAGGATCGGGCAAAGCCCGGGTTAACCCGCTTCATAGGCATCGCGGACCCAGGCCAGACCGGCCCGAGCAGCATCGACCCCGAGGTCCGGGCAGCCCGAATGGCGAGTGATCCGGACCGAAGCCCGGCCTGGCCCTGGATGTTCCGGAGGTATTTCGGGTGCCTGTCGGAGGTGTTTCGCTGGCCGGAGAGTTGACCGCGCTATACGACGACAGGACGCCAGCATGCGAAACGACTCCGTCAGGGACCTGAAAAAGCTCCTTGATCATCACGAAAAGTCTCCTGCAGACGAATAGCCCTCCAGCGCGAACATGACGGACCTCCAGGAAGCGAGCAGTCTCCTGCAACAACCTGAAGAGACTCCACCACGCACGCTGGTCGTCGGTCTCGTGTTGATCATGTGCGGCGCTGCGGCTGGGGACGACCGACTGGGCAGCGGGGGCTGCATGGACGGGGTGTGCCGCGCCAGCCCAGTCGACGCAGCGTCGCCGCGACCTGGCTGGCGACGTCGCAGGATCGTCGGTCTACGTCCGACCATGTGTACCTGAGGGTCGTGATGCCCTGCTCGTTGATCGCGTTGATTCGGTGCAGGTCTTGCCAGCGCCGCTCGTCCGGATGCGCTTCGTGGCCGTCGAGTTCGACGCACAGGCGCTGATCCTTGTAGAGATTGTCGAGATAGCGCTTGCGCTCACCGTGCACGATCCGGGCTTGCCGGACGGCGGTCGGCAGGCCATGTGGTCTTTCGACTTCGTGCAGATAGCGACTTTCGAGCAAGGAATGGACACCCGCGCCGACTTCGGCTAAAGCCGTGACGAGCTGGCTTCGCCAGCGCAGCCTGGCACGATTGGTCATCGCCTTGGCGATCAGCTCAGGTTTGGTGAGTCCGCGCTGGCACGCGCTGCACAGCAGGCTGAACGCGGCGTCGAAGGCCACCGACTGATTCACCAGGTCGAGAACTGTGTCCTCTAGCCGAATCCGAGGCGGCTGGAGAGTCGGGTGCGTCACCTCGGCCAGTCGCGATGAACGATGGATGACCACTCCGGCTATCGCTGCTACTCGCCGGGACTCGGCGACCGTGACATGGATAAGCGGATTCGATCGATCGCCGACGCCGAGGCCGAACAACTCGGCGGCTGTCTGATGGCTCAGCACCGCACCGGATCCGGCTCGGAGCACGGCTGCCCACAGCATCGCCGCCCGTGGCGGCTGGCCGGTGAAGACCGCGTAGACACCTCGGTGCAGTTGCTGCAGACGGCCGCTCCGCAGCCGCCAGTCGATCACATCGGGCGGCATTCCTCTGGCGAGCGCCTGGCGCCGGGAAAGAACCCCGGCTTGCGACTCGGCTAGCTCCTGACACGCTCGCGGCAGTTCCCGTGACATACCGCCAGCGTGGCCGAGAAGCCGAGCACAGGCGACCCTGATCAGCCAGGCTGTGGACTGACCGGCTTCAGCGTTCGAAGGCACATCCACAGCCGCCTGTCGTGCGGCTCGGCGGCAGGCAATGTCAGGGAGCCGGCGCCAGTACCGGCACGGGGACAGTGCTGCTGGCGTGGGTGCCGTTGCCGAGCTGTCCGACCACGTCCTGGCCCCAGCAGTCGACGCCGCCGGTCGCGAGCACCGCGCAGGTGCTGTCGTCGTCATCGCTCACCAGGGCCACGACCCGGACCAGGGGCTTCTTGGGGCCGAACCCGGGAACCGCCTCCGGCATCGGGCTGAAGCCGGCCGCAGTAGAGCCCCAGCAGTCGACGCCGCCGGACGTCAGCAGCGCGCAGACGTTCCCGCCGTTGCTGCCGTCGCCGGCGACCAGGCTGCTGACTCCGCCTAGAGTGCCCTTTCCGCTCGTGCCGACGACCTTGACCGGGACGTTGCTCGTGAGGCTCGCCGACGGTACGCCGAGGGCGCCAGCTCCGTTGTAGCCCCAGCAATCGGCGCCGCCGGCGGCCAGAACCGCGCAGTTGGTCAGGCCAGGAACGCCAGTGACGCTACTGACCCCGGCCAGGCTGCCGTGCCCGCCGACACCCTTGACCGCGACCGGAACCGAGCTGTCGTTGAAGATGCCGGTGGTGCCGTTGCCAAGCTCGCCCCAGGTGTCCTCGCCCCAGCAGTCCACCCGGCCTGAGCTCAGCCGGGCGCAGATATTGGTGCCGTTGTCCTTGTTGCCGGTCAGGCTGGTCACGCCGGTCAGCGAGCCCGTCCCGCCGACCGCCTTGACCGCGGCCGGGAACGGGCTTCCGTCCATGTTGCCGTCACCCAGCTGGCCGTTCGGGCCGTAGCCCCAGCAATCGACCGCGCTCGTCGTCAGCAGGGCGCACATGGTCTCGCCCTCGCCGAACAGGCTGGCCACCTGGGCGAGAGCGCCGGTGCCGCTCGCGGCGACGACCGTCACTGGGGTGGTCGAGCATGGGTTGTCGGTCGCGCCGCAGCTGTCGGGTCCAGTCAGCGTGTTGTCGCCGAGCTGGCCGTTTTCGTTGAGACCCCAGCAGACAACCCCGCCGGAGCTGAGCCTTGCACAGAAGCCGTAGATCTCGGGCTGCACCTGCTTCACGCCGGTCAGCAGACCCGATCCGCCGACGCCGTGCACCGCCACGGGCGTGTCGCTGTTGCGGGTCGTGCCGTTTCCGAGCTGGCCGTTCAGGTTGTAGCCCCAGCAGTCCACGCCGCCACTGCGCAGGACGGCGCAGTACTCAAATCCGTAGCCAAGCGTGTCGCTGACGAGGCTGGCGACGCCGGTCAGCACGCCCTTGCCGCCGATTCCCCTGACCGCTACGGGCCGGCTGCTGTTCTTTTTGGCTCCGTCACCGAGCTGCCCGAGATCGGCGAACCCCCAGCAGTACACGCGGCCGCTCGTCACCAGCGCGCAGTAGCTCTGGCCCTGGCCGACGAGAGCCTTGACGCCGCCCAGGGTCAGCGGCGGCTGCGCAAGGACCTTGCTCGTGCTCGCCGTGTGGCTAGTCCCCCGCACGGTCACCTTGATCGTGAAGTGCTTGGTCGCGATCGAGGTGTTCGGCGGTAGCCCGAGCGTAGCCGTCGCCGTACCCGACGAGCAGCGGCGAGTCACCGGGAATCCCTTGACCTTCGGCGTGACGCTGAACGTGCACGTCTGGCCGCCTCGCACGGTCGCGGTAATCGTCACCTTGCCGCCACTGGCCTTCGCCGGCGAGGGCGTGATCTTGAGCGAGGTGACCGCCGGGACGGCCGCAGGCCGCGCCGCCGGACTGGCCACCGCAGCCGTTGTCGTGAGCAGCGCTAGACCTGCCCCGAGGCCGGCCGCTGCCAGCCGGATCGCGAACGAGAACATGATCCCCCCATCCCCCGCCTTTGACGGCATCCTAAGCCCCTAATGCCCGATACGGCAGATCCTGCCGTTAATGCTCGCGTTGTCAACCGCACAGGCGACAGCCGCGTCTAGTACGCGCATGGTGTCAGTTGCCCGGGTTGAGGGCAGGGGGGACGGGACATGCTGTCATGGCCACGCAGCTACCTTCGAGGCGGCTCCGTGGCTGCCGTCATCGTGACAGCCCTGCTGGGCGCGGCAAGCCAGGCGGCGGGCGCCACCGCTCGAACGGTCGCCCAGCCGGCCACGCCGGCTGCCGCCGCGCCGGTGCCGACGGCCGCGTCGCTTGACTCCGTCTCGTGCCGCAGCACCAGCTGGTGCCTGGCGGCCGGCGAGTCGGCGACCAGCCACCCCTACTCCGCGCTGTGGAATGGGACGTCCTGGCGGGCGCTGCGCACTCCCGCCGTGGCCGACGCGACCAGCCTGACGGGCGTGTCGTGCGCCAGCGAGAGCAGGTGCGTCGCGGTCGGCGGGGCCACGCTCCAGCACCCGTTCACCGACCTGTGGAACGGCCGCACGTGGCAGCTGCGCACGATCGGCAAGCAGTCGATGCTGCTCGGGGTTTCCTGCCCGGCCGTGTCGTTCTGCCTGGCGGTCGGCCACACCAGCATCTTCGCCCATGCCCAGGCCCGCCAGGCCGTGGCGATGATCTGGAACGGCTCGTCCTGGCAGGCCCAGGCCCTGCCCGCCATTCCCGGTGCCGTGAGCAGTTCGTTCACCAGCGTGTCCTGCCTGAGTGCCCGGCAGTGCACCGTCGTCGGCTACGACGCGACCACCCTGCGCGGGCAGATTCTCACGCTGGCCGAGCAATGGAACGGCACGTCGTGGCAGGTCGAGTCGATTCCGGATGTTCCGCCGAGCGGTGGCGCCGAGATCGGCGACGTGCTGACCGGCGTGTCCTGCGCGAGCAACGGCAACTGCGTGGCGGTCGGCACCGTCGCGGCCTTCGGCGTGCCCGACCAGGCGCTGGCCGAGGCGTGGGACGGGCACACCTGGACCCTGCTGCCCGGTGCTGATCCGGCCGGCGACGGCACTGAGCTGACCGGGGTCGGGTGCGTCGCCTCGAGCTGCATGGCCGTCGGGTTCTTCCAAACCAATGCTGGCGGCTCAGGCACTCTCGCCGAGCGGTGGGACGGTCACTCCTGGACCGTGCTCACGACCCCGGCGCTGGCCAGCATCTCCCTCGCGGCGGTCTCCTGCACGACCGCGTCCGGCTGCATGGCGGTCGGATCGGGCGACAGCGGGGAACAGACCGTCAGCGCGGGCCTGTCGGCGCAGTGGAACGGCCACGCCTGGCGGACGCGCAGAGTCGACCGGATCGCCGACCTGACGTCGGTGTCCTGCGATCGAGCGATCGGCTGCATGGCGGCGGGCGACTACGTCGACACCCAGGGCCACGTGCAGACGCTCACCGAGCAGTGGAATGGCCGCAGCTGGCGCCAGCACCGCTCGCCTGCGCTGCCTGCAGCGGACGCTCTGACCGGAGTCTCCTGTGCCGGGACGTCGTTCTGCATGGCGATCGGGCCTGGCATCTCGATGACCTGGAATGGCTCGAGCTGGCAGCAGCGCCTGATCGCGTCGGACAGCACCGTGACGAACGTGTCCTGCACCAGCTCAGTCAGCTGCATGGCGGTTGGCAGAGGCAGCCTGGTCACCATGCACTGGAACGGGCGCACCTGGCGAGCGCTGGATACCCATCTGCAGTTTGGCTCGCTCACCGACGTCGCCTGCCAGAGCGCTGGCTGGTGCATGGCCATCGGGATCAGCAATTTCGACAAGCCGATGGCTGACCTGTGGAACGGCAGCACCTGGCGGTCACTGCACACCCTGCCCGCGCCGTCGGAGAGCTTCAGCGACGATCTGACCGGCATCGCGTGCACCAGCCGCGCGAACTGCCTTGCGGTCGGCTCGTTCAAGGCCGAGCCGAAGGTTTTCCGCAACACCGCCGAGCGCTGGAACGGCAAGACCTGGCGAGTGGTGACGGTGCCCGGTCACGGCGGCCTGCGGGACCTGTCCTGCCGGTCAGCCGTCAGTTGCCTCGCCGTCGGCAACTACATCAGCCACCACACCGTCTTCAACGTGGCCGCTCAGTGGACCGGCAAGACGTGGCATGCGGCCCCGACGCCCAGCCCAGCCGGTCTCGTCGCGGTGTCCTGCAGCGCCGCCGCTAACTGCGTAGCCGTGGGCCAGGCCACGAGCCTGACCCTGGCCAGCCGGTGGAACGGCACGCGCTGGCAGCTTTTGCACACCGTGAATCCCTGACGGCCTGACGCGGAGCAGCACCACGCTGATTTCTTCGATGATGACGGGC
Organism: uncultured Actinomycetota bacterium; assembly: GCA_963737865.1. GTDB lineage: Bacteria > Actinomycetota > Actinomycetes > Streptosporangiales > Streptosporangiaceae > Chersky-822. The sequence continues at coordinate 218,535 of CAVTUG010000007.1, forward strand.
GCGAAGTAAACGGTTCGCGCTAGTCCAGCGTCTTGGGTGCAGAGAAAAATGACTGCCCACTCTCTGCGCGGAGAAAGGCCTGACGAATGCTGGAGAGCACGGTTGGATCGCCGGTCAGGAGTCAGCCTGAGAAGCGGCGGACTGCGGTCAGCATGCGCGATCCGCTGGTCCTTGCTATTTCGGTGCTCACGCTGGTGGGTCTGGGGCTCCGGCTGTTCTATCTGCTGCACGACGGATACCTGCTGTCGCTGACCGAATACGACGACGGGGCTTACTTCGGCAGCGCAGTCCGCCTCATGCAGGGGGTCCTGCCTTACCGTGACTTCGTCCTCGTCCATCCGCCGGGCATCACGCTGCTGATGGTGCCCTCGGCGGTGCTGGCCAAGGCGATCGGCACCGCCGGAGGGCTGGCGAGCGCCCGGGTTCTGGAGATGCTGGTCGGCACGGCGAGCATCCCGCTGACGGGTCTGCTGGTGCGCCACCGGGGAGTCACGGCGACCGTCATCGCGTGCGGGCTTATGGCGGTCTATCCAGAAGCCGTCGCCGCCTCGCACACTGTGCTGCTTGAGCCCTGGCTGGTGCTGTTCATCCTGGTCGGAGCGGTCGTGCTGTTTGACGGAGATACCCTCACGACCCAGCGGAAGCGGCTCGTCTGGGCCGGGGCGGCGCTCGGATTCGCCGGCGCGATCGAGGTATGGGCCGTTGTCCCCGCCGCCACCTTGCTGGTGATCTGCCTCGCGGCGCCGCCAGCCGAGGGCAGCCGGCTGATCCGGACGCTGGCGTTCGCAGGCGGGATAGCCGGAGGGTTCCTGGTGCCAGTGGCGCCGTTCGTCCTGACCGCGCCGACGAAGTTCTACCAGAGCGTCATCCTGGCTCAGGCAACTCAGGTGGGATCTCAGGCTCGACGCCTTCCGGGTCAGGAAACTAGAGCGCCTTTACAGGTTGTCCGGGCTCAGCGATCTGCACGTGGACGGCCCTCGGGCGGAGCTGAACTTCCTGTTCATTCACCTCAGCGCGCCGCTGACACCGGTGGTAGGGCTGGTCACTGCACTTATAGTCCTGGTCGTCGCTGGCGTGCCGATGCTCTTGATCCTTCGCCGTCGCCAGTTCCCCAGTTCGCTGGAGTGGTTCGCGCTGGCCAGCACGTGCCTGGTGACCGCCATGTTCCTCTGGCCGAGCGAGTTCTATTACCACTTCGCGACGTTCCTGGCCCCGTTTCTCGCGCTGGGCATCGCGCTGCCGCTCGCGTACTTCGTCAATCGCCACTGGGCCACCGTCGCGGTCGCGGTGGTGCTCGCGATCTTCGCGGTCGTCGAAGCCCAGGCCGTGCGAGGAGTCGACCCGACCGTGCCCGCTGCGGCGATCACGGCCACTGAGCGTCACATCCCGCCAGGGTCCTGCGTGGTCAGCGACACGGCGAGCCTGCCGCTGCTCGCCAACCGGTTCAATTCGCCCGCGCCTGGCTGCACCGTCATGGTCGACGGGCTGGGCACGGATCTGACCATCTCTCATGGCCTGACCCCGGAGACCGGGGCAGGAGCCATTCCGGCCGTGACAAGACTGTGGCACCAGGTCATCAGCCACACCCAGTATCTATGGCTGTCTTCGGAGTACACCCGCCGCATTCCGCTCACCCCGGCGTTGTCGCGATTCGTGCACCGCGACTTCCGGCTGGTCTACTCCGACGCTTACGGCGACAAGCTCTACCGACGCGTCAGATCTTGATCACGTCGACATCAGGCACGGCATCGTAGTCGGCATCCTGGGTTACGATCGGCACGCCGTGCGCGATGGCGGTCGCCGCGATCCAGCTGTCATTGACCGGGACTTTGCGGCCGGCCGAGCGCAACCGCGAGACCAGCAAGGCCCAGGCGTCGGATACCGCCTCATCAACTGCGATCGCCTCGAACCGCTGAGCGAGCTGATACGTCGACAGCCTACGAGATGCGGCGGCAGGGTCACCGGCCTGCAGCACGCCTAGACGGAGTTCCCCAAGAGTTACCACGGAGATACCCCACTCGAAGTCGCCGAACTTTCGAACGTCAAAACGGGCTGCTTCCAAGCCGATAAGGACGGAAGTGTCAGCCAGCGCACGCTGCGTGCTCACCACCGCAGATCATCCGTGGTCTCGGTGAGAGTTGCCCGCAACTCGTCCGCGAGCCCGGTGGTATCGGGACCGAGCCGGAGCAGTTCATGGCCGATCTCGGCCGCTGGCAGCCACCGGCGCCGCCGTGACAGCGGGATCAGCTTGGCCACCGGCCGGTTGTCCCGCACCACCTCGATCTCCTCACCGCCTTCCACGCGGCGAAGCACCTCCGCAGTGTGATTTCGCAAATCCCTAGCAGGTATCGCAGCCATACATCGAGCGTAGCAATTTTCTACGTACGTAGCAAGCCAGCGGACATACTACGGTCCGGCGGCCGGACGCAGGACCTGGGCGCCGGCCGCGATAGCGGCGGTGAGCACGGCTACGACGACGAACGAGATGGTCAGCGAAGAGAGCCGGGCGACGCCGCCGATGATGCCCGGCGCGATCAGCCCGCTGCCGTAGGCGATCCCGGCGACGCCCGCGATGCTGCGACCTGGATGCGGGCCGATCCGGCCCGCAGCGGCGAAGACCAGCGGCACTACCACCGCGATGCCGATCCCGATGAGGGCGAACCCGACGACGGCCAGGACAAGGCCGCGCGCCAGCACCACCGCGACCGCCCCGGCCGTAGCGCACACGCCAGCCATCCGGACAGTCATCACAGGACCGGCGCGGCGCACCACCCAGTCCCCGGCGAACCTGGCTGCCGCCATGCTGATCGAGAACGTCGCGACCGTCAGAGCCGCCGTGGTCGCGGCGCGGCCGAGATCCGTGCGCACGTAGACCGCTGACCAGTCAAGCCCGGCGCCCTCGGCGAAGACCGCGCACAGCCCGATCAACCCGATCAGCAGTACCGCCCGGGACGGCAACGCGAAGGCTGGCGGCGGGGCCACCTCGGGATCGGGGCGATGCGGCAGCAACTGGGTGCACGCCAGCAGGCTGATGGCGGCGAGCACCAGCGCGGTCGCGAAAAACTCAAGCTGGACGGCGGAAGTCAGCCGGACCGCGCCGGCCGCGGCCGCCGAACCGACCAGCACGCCCACGCTCCAGCAGCCATGCATGCCGGACATCACCGACCGCCCGTAGCGCTGCTCGACCAGCACCGCGTGCGCGTTCATGGCCACGTCAGCAAGGCCAGCCGCCGCCCCGTACACCACGAGCGCAAAGCAGAGCAGCACCAGGGACGTCGGCAGCGCGGGCAGCACCAGGGCCGCGCACCACACCACGATGAGCACCCTGACCAGGGATCGCAGGTTGTACCGGTGCACTAGGCGCCCGGAGAGCGGCATCGCCAGCATCGCGCCGATGCCCGGCATGAGCAGTGCGACGCCCAGCCCGCCGACCCCCACGCCGACGTGCTGGGCCACCCACGGAATCCGGGCTGCGAACGAACCCGTGACGCCGCCGTGGACCGCGAACACCACGCCGGTCGCGGCCCGGGCGCGACGCAGTTCGCGCGGTACCGAGGCCGCCCGGCCAGGCAGTGCTCCCTCGCCTGCCACGGTCGATGCCATCAGCCCTCCAGGTCGATGATCTTCCGGTGTTTGCAGCACAGTCCGGTGTTTGCAGCACAGTCCGGTGTTTGCAGCACAGTGTCGCCACATCACCGTACCTCCGCGGCCAGTGCGCACAACCTGGCGAAGGCCCGCAGGACCAGCACCGCACCAGCCCTCGGTTATTCAACAAAAGGCAATTGCAGTAGATCTGCCCGAAATGGGCCTATGCGTTTTGGTAATCAAATTAATTATTGACAGAATATGAACGGGCGGCGACACTCGGACTGCCTGTCGATTCCCGGTAGCTGATCAGGCAGGAGTCGCGTAACGCCTAGCTTTCGCGAGCGGAGATCTGGCACGAATATGCAATTCGGGATGTTAGGCCCGTTTAATGTGATCTCCGACGGCAGGAGACTCGACCTTGGCGGGCGAAAGCAGCGGACTCTTCTCGCCATGCTGGCCTGTCACGCGAACCAGATGCGATCGGTCCAGCATCTGGTTGACGAGCTCTGGGACGGCCGCCCTCCGCCTACAGCCCTGGAGAACCTGCGGGTTTACGTGTATCAACTGCGCAGGATACTCGGCAAGGATCGGATCAGGGCGGGGCAGCCTTCGAGCTATGAATTGATTGTCGATCATGGGGAACTCGACATCGAGGCATTCACGAACTTACTGATCCAGGGACAGCGAGCGCTGGCAGGCAAGAGGCCGCTGCAGGCTTCCGAGCAGCTAGGCGCCGCCTTAGACGTGTGGCGTGGGCCCGCTCTAGCTGACCTGCGAGACGTCGAGTCGTTACGCGCAACGGCAGTCTGGCTCGACGAGCGCAGGCTGGCGGCCATCGAGAGCAAGAACGCGGCCGAACTGGAACTCGGCCTGCATGCCCATATTGTCAGCGACCTGGCATTGCTCGCGGAACAGCATCCGCTGCGCGAAAATATCCGGGCGCAGCTGATGATCGCGTTATATCGCTCGGGTCGCCGCGCCGAGGCCCTCGCGGCCTTCCGCGAAGGCAGGGAACTCTTGATAGCCGAGCTAGGAGTCGAGCCAGGACCTGAGCTGCGGCGGCTGCACCAGGCCATCCTCGCCGGCGACGAGCCTCACGATAGATCTTCGGGCGGCCTCGCCAGGCGCGGCTCAGTTACCTGCTCAGGAATCACCGCTGGACGAGATCCAGCAGATCAAGAGCTTGCTCGGGCAGATCACCTGCCACTTAGATCGGCTTGAATCGGGCCTGCGCAGATAAGCGCCAGCACTCTCTCTATATCCAGCTCAAATCTCGCGTATATGACGCCTGCCTACATTGCGGCTATTAGCAGTGCGGTCTATCCGTGGCGACGGAGGGCGGTTCCGGTGACGAGACGATCGCAGCCGAAGATCCTGGCTCGTATAGCTCAGCACTCCGCCAGCTTCCCGCCTTTCGCCAGGGACCTGTACCAGCGGAGGGAGGGAAACAGTGAAGAAGCTCCAGGTTCGCAAGACCGGTCCGGTGCGCATGACCAGCGCCATGATTCCGTTCTACGTCTCGTTCTGCAACGCCTAACTCGCTCGACCTTGCCTGGCGGCTCCTGGTTAGCCTTCCAGGAGCCGCCAGGCGGCCTTATGCGGGAATCGTCCTGATGGCCGCCATCGCCATGTATCGGCTCACCTTTGTCCAAGAGGGCGATCAGGTGATCATCGGCCGCCCGGACATCGACTCGTTCGCCGTCTTTCCAGCGGACGCCGCCGCTGTGGTGCAGCGACTCAGCACGGGCACGGACCCAAAGCTGGCGGCGGCCTGGTACCAGGACACCTACGGCGAGTCGGCCGATATCGACGACTTCATCGATACGCTGCGCGATCTCGGCTTTATCCGCGCCGGCAGCGCTGATGCTGCGGAGGAACCGGCGCGGGTACCGATCCGATGGCAGCGGCTGGGAGCAGCGGCGTTCTCGGCTCCCGCACTGGTGCTGTACGCGATCGCCGTCGTGACCGCTTGCGCTCTCATGGTGAGGGTCCCAGCCCTCCGGCCCTCGCCGTCCAAGGTGTTCTTCACCAGGTCGCTGATTGTCATAGCGCTCACCACTACCGCCGCGCAGTTCGCCGGGATCCTCTGTCATGAATGGTTCCACATCCTGGCTGGTCGCGGTCTCGGCTTGCCGAGCAAGCTCAGCATCGGCCGCCGGCTCAACTTTGTCGTCGTCCAGACCACGATGACCGGCCTCATGGGAGTGCCGTCCCGCAAGCGCATCGTGCCCTTCCTCGCCGGGCTCATCGCCGACGCCCTCCTGATCAGCTTCCTGACCGCGCTGGCAGAGGCCTTCCGGCTGGCGCACTGGCCGGTCCTGACGTCCCAGATCTCGGTCTCGCTGGTCTACGTGACCATCCTCCGCATGCTCTGGCAGGGCCTGATTCTCATGGAGACCGACCTCTATCACGTCTTCGCCAGCGCGGTGCGATGCCCTGACTTGCACAAGATGACCCGGACTTATCTCTGGAGTCACCTGGCCCGCCTGCGCGGACGGCCCGTCCGCGACTTCACCGGCGACGGCTGGACTGCGCGTGACCTCAATGCCGTTCGGTGGTACGCCCCATTCGTGGTCGCCGGGAGCATCGCGGTACTCGGCCTGGTAGCCGTCGGCGCCATCCCTGTTCTGGCCGGTTTCGCCATCCACGTCTACCACGGCGTCGTGACCCGGGATTTTGCCAGCTCGCGATTCTGGGACTCGCTGGTGACCGGAGCAGCCGTCACGGCGCAGTTCGCACTCGTCGCCGTAGTCGCGATCCGCGACCGCCGGCGCCGCCTGACCAGGCAGCGCCTGACTGCCTGACCGAATGACAAGGGAGCCTGCAATGCACGACACCCACCAGTGGATCAAGGGCGCGCGACAGGCCGGCTGCGCGCAGGCAGCTGCGGCCTGCGAGCCTAACCTGACCGTGAGCTGCCACCGTCGTCTGCGCGGCCCGTACACGGGGACCGGCAGCCTGATGCGCGCCCTGGTCCCTGCCGTGCACGCGCTCGATCCCGACCTGGTCACCCGGCACGCCAGCGAGATCCTGGCGGTGGCGCCTGAGCTCGAGCCGCTCGTAGGGGCAGCACCAGAAACTCTCACCTCGATTGCTTCGCCGGCCGAGCGGACCCGATGGTATTCCCGGTACCGGACCAGGCGCATCGCCCACGGGATCGTCGACTTCCTGAAAGCCAGCGCCGGCGACAAGCCGCTGACACTCGTCTTCAGCGCCGTCGACCACGCCGACCCGACCGACCTAGAGTTCCTGTCCATCGCGCTGCGCAGGCTGGATCCCGGCCGCGTCCGCCTCGTCGTCTGCTCGAACGGCGACCTGCCGGCGATCGGCGACGAGCTGACCGCCTACACCAAGAGCCAGGTCGCAGCTGACGCCCCGGGCAGCGCGGGCCCTGGGACGGCTGACGTCGAGCAGGCCGCCGCCGCGTTCGTAGCCTCCGACGGCACGAGCGACGTCCCTGGCCTGCACGAGGGTTATCTGATGGCCGATCCTGCGCTGCGCGAGCGGCTGCACGACGAGCGCGCCGCTGAGCTCACTGCCCAGGCGCAGCGGTCGCTCGGTCTCGGCGCGATTGCCTATCACCGCGAGCACGGCAGCGCACCGGCGATCGAGGGCAGGCACGCTTACGAAGTGGCGGTGGATTACTGCATCGGGATGGCGTACTACGACGCCGCTCTCGAACTCGCCGACCGGCTCGCGCCGCTGATCGACTCTGATGCCGACCCGCGAGCACACTACGTCGTGCGCACGCAGATGTGCCAGTGCCTGGCCCCGCTCGAACGGCCCGCCGAGACCGAGCCGATCTACTACGAACTACTGGAGCGCTCGGCAAATCCGCGGTGGCATATGAGCATCTCCTACGCGCTCGCCATGCTCTACACGCGCATGTACAGCCCCGAGCACAAGGACCATCGCAGGGCGCTGGCGCTGGTGAATACTGCCGTCGCGATCGCGAGCCAGCTCGACGACCCTGACGAGCGAGTTTTTCACACTGTCTTCATGAATAATGGCAAAGCCCTCGTCGCAATGCACCTGGGCAACCTGCCTGAGTCGCTTCGACTGGTCAACGAGGGAATCAGCCGGCTTGACCGTGAGCTAGGCCCAGACAAGCACCGGCTGCACCGCTCCGTGCTCTATTACAACCGAGGGCAAGTGCTCGCGTCGCTCGGCCGCCCGGACGAGGCGCTGGCCGATTTCGCCCGGGTAATCGAGGACGATCCGCATTATCCTGAGTATCGTTTCGATCGCGGGAATCTTTTCTTCAAGCTCGGCCGCTACGACGAGGCGCTCGCGGACTACGCCGCTGCCGACAAGCTCGGACCGCCATTTCCTGAGCTTTACTACAATCGCGCGGACGTGCGCGCGGCTACCGGTGACCTCGAAGGTGCGCTGAACGACTTCCGCTACGTGCTCGACCTCGAACCTGACTATCTCGAGGCGCGGGTGACCCTGGCCTCGCTCCTGCTAGACGCGGGCGACCCAGAGGCCGCTGTCGCGCAGGCGCGTGCGGGCCTGGCTGCCGATCCGGACGAGGCCAGGCTGCACTGCACCCTCGGGCTGGCACTGCTGGCCATCGAGGACAACCAGTCAGCGCGCGACGCGTTCGACCGGGCACTCGAACTCGATCCGACCCTGTCCGAGGCCATGGTCAACCGCGCCATCGCGGCCTACGAGCTCGCCGACTACGCCTGCGCCATGGCGGACCTCGATGCGGCACTCGCGGCCGACGCGGGCAACCCCGACCTCCTTCTCAATCGCGGTCTGGTTCACGAGGCCGCGGGCAGGCCCGCCGAGGCCGCCGCCGACTACACCCTCGCCCTGCAACACGATCAGGCCGACCGTGCCGCACTAGACAATCTCCTGAAGGCCGCTAGCCAGGCCGTGCTGACGAAGGAGCGCGTCCAGGCCCGCTAACCCGCCGGGTCTCAAGTAATGGCGCGTCGGAAAGCCGTTCCTTGACACGCGTTAATCTTTCCTCTAGGTGTAGTGCTGATTCATTCCACGGGCGAGTTCATAAGGACCAGATACAATGAGATGGGCGGTTTTGTGCTGCGACGGACTTCCCGTCAGCGGGCTGCTCACCGTGCTGCGCAACGTACTCGAGCTCGGCTTTCGCGAGAATCTGATCGAGCCGCCGGTCGCGGCGGACCTGGGTTTCTCCTGGCGTCCTGATAAATGGGAGTTCTTTCCGCACGGCGGGAGCGCGGGGCATTATCCAGATTGGCTGGAGGTCCGCGACTGGGCGCCCGGGGAATGGAGCCGCGAGGAGCTGGCCGATCCGGCTGACCCGGACTCGCGATGACGTGGCCGGCTGACCGAGCTGGGATCGGCGGAAGTAGCTGAGCTGCGCCCGGCGATCGAGGAACTCGCGGCCCCGTACGAACGGCATTTCGCGACTGGCTGGACGAGCACGACCCGGACTGGCTCTGCGCGATCAACATGACGCTGTCCGACGCGGTGCCGGTGACACTGGCCCTGCACCGGGCCGCGCGGCGGCGCTGGGGGCAGAGGCCGGCCGGGCGGGGTGCTGTTCTGGGACCACGACCTGTTCGGGAGCTGCTCGGTCCACGAGCAACGGCGCCCGGGTGTACCCGCAGGCGCCGAACGCGCTGACACCGCTGCCGGGCAGCGGGCCCGGGCCACCGGTGGGTGGTGGCCACCGAGGCACTCGCCGCCGAGGCCGCAGGCTATCCGGACGCGCTGAAACCGCAGGTGCTGCCCATCCTGCTGCCGGAGCTGGAACCGGGACCGCTGGGCGACCGGCACCGCGAGTTCCTGGCGGCGCACGGCATCGACCCTGGCCGGCCCGGTGCTGCTGGCGCCGGTCCGGGTCTGGCGGCCCAAGGGGGCCGACCTCGCGATCGACGCTGCTGGCGCAGGTGCGCGCCCTGGCCGCGCAGGACGGCGAGCCGCGCCCGTGCCTGCTGATCTTCGGCAGCCTGGCCGAGGACCCGGAGTTCGCCGCCGACCTGGCCGTGCTGGCGCGCCGCCTGGGGGTCTGGCCAGACGTCCGGTTGCTGGACGGCGTGCCGCTGGTGTCCTGCCGCGACGAGGCGGGCCGCTGGCGCCTGGACGAGGCTGACCTGCTGAAGCTGGCGCGCGGCGACCGGCGGGGCGGTGCTGTTCACGCCGAGCCAGCCCGACATCGACACGGTGGGTCTCGGGCCGGCGCTGAGCGCCGTGGCGGGCGTGCCGTGCGCGGTCACCGCCTTCGATTGCTTCGCCGAGGTGTACGGCGAGAGCTTCGCCAGGATCGACGTCGAGCCGACGCGAGCCGGGTCTGGCGGCGGCTGGCGCGGCGCTGCACGCCGCGATGCGGGCCTGCCGCCGGGGCGACCCGGCCGGCCGTAGCGGCGATGGCGGGCAACGCGCGCATCGTCGCCGAGCGGTTCGGCGTCCGGCGGCTGGCGCGACCTGCTGACCTCGATGGCGGCCCGATGATCCGCGCGGAGGACGCGCTGGCCAGCATCGAGCTGAGCCAGCAAGGAGCGGGCGGCGATGGCCGGCCTGATCGGCGAGCTGTGCCGGGGCCTACGGCCGGGCTGATCACCCCGAATTCCTGCGCGCGGCGCCCGGCCTCGGTCACCTGCTGCCGGCCGGGCTGCGGGACCGGCTGGCTGAGCTTCGTTACCTCGAGCAAGCCGGCGCGGTGTGGATCAGAGGGGGCCCGGCGGGGGAGGCGGCCTGCCCGACCCCGGAGCACTGGCGCGACCGCGGCCCGCGACGCGACGCTCGCCGCACGATTTCTGGCTGGTGCTGGTGGGCGCGCAGCTCGGCGACCCGTTCAGCTGGTCCAGCCTGCAGGACGGCAGCCTGCTCAACGACGTGCTGCCGGTGCCGGGCAGCGAGCACATGCAGACCGGGCAGGGCAGCCTCGCGCCGCTCGAGCTGCATGTCGAGGACGCCTTCGACGACGACCGGTGCGACTACCTCGGGCTGATCGCGCTGCGCAACCGGGACGACGGCGGCGACCACCGTCGCGGCGGTGCGCGGCGACCTGCTCGCCGCCGGACCTTCGGGCGGTGCTGCGCGAGCCGCGTTTCGTCATCCGCGCCGACCCCGAGCACCTGGCCGGCGCGCGAGACGGGCAGCCCGGCGCCCGGCGGTGCGCGATGCTGTTCGGCGCTGCCGACGACCCGTACCTGCGGGTGGACTCGATCTTCACCGAGCCGCTGCCGGGCGACGACGGCGCGCCGCGGCCGCGTTCGCGCGCGCTGTGCGATCAGCTGGCCGCCGCGACCGTGCCGGTGCCGCTGGCGGCCGGGGACGTGCTGCTCGTCGACAACTACCGGATGGTGCACGGGCGGACGCCGTTCCGGCCCCGCTTCGACGGCACGGACCGGTGGCTGCGCAAGGTGACGGTCACCCGTGACCTGCGCCGCTCCCGGGCCCGGCGGTGCGGTGCGGACGGCCGGGTGCTCAGCCTGTGACGGTCAGGTCACTAGCGAAGGGATCACGCAGGATGCGGATGGCGTACATCTCGGGCGACGGCCTGGCGGTCAGCGGGGTGCTGACCATCTTTCGCAACGTCGTCGAACTGGGCCACGATCTGGGAGTCGTCGAGTACCCGGTCACCACGGACCTGGGGTATTCCTGGCGGCCGGACAAGGCGCCGTTCTTCCCTGACGGCGCCGCGGGCACCGGCTACCCGGAGTGGATGGCGGGTCAGCAGCGCCGTGCCGGCCGGGCGGCAGCCGGGGCTGGCCAGCCGAATGGCTCGCGCTGCGCTCCGACATCGCGGTCGAGCCGGAGCTGGAGCCTGGCCGTCGGGCCGGGCTGCCGGACCGGATCGAGGCGCTCGCCGGGCCGTACGAGAAGTACTTCGCTGACTGGTTCGAGCGCGAGGACATCGACTGGGTCGTGGCGGCGAACATGACGCTGTCCGACGCGGTGCCGGTGACGCGTGGCCTGCACCGGGCGGCGCGGCAGCGCTGGGGCAGGGCCGGCCCGGCGGAGTGCTGTTCTGGGATCACGACCTGTTCCGCAGCTACGCGGTGTACGAGGGCGAGGAACGGGTCTACCCGCCGGTGCCCAGCGAGCTGACGCCGCTGCCGCAGGACGTGCCCTACCATCGCTGGATCGTGCCCACGGCCGACCTGGCCGCCGAGACGGCGGGCTACCCGACCGCGCTGCAGGCCCGAGGTGATCCCGTACGTGCTGCCGGGGATGCGCCGGCCGCCGGGCCCGGCAAGGCAGCGCTGCCTTGAGCCGGAGTTCCTGGCCCAGCAGGGGATCGCCGACGGGGACGCCGGTGATCGTGGCACCGCGTCCGCGTGTTCCGGGTGAAGGGCGCCGAGATCGCGGTGGAGCTGATCGGCGCGGTGCGCCGCGAGGCCGCCCGGCGCGGCGATCCGCTGCCGATCCTGCTGGTCTTCGGCTCGCTGGACGAGGATCCTGACGTACGCCAAGATCGTGCTGGCCGCGATCGATGATCCGCGAGGGCGTGCGGTTCCTCGGCGGCGTCCCGCTGGCCACCTTCCGCGACCAGGCCGGGCAGCTGCACCTCGACGAGGTCAGCCTGCTGCGGATCGCCGTCGCCAGCAGAGGCGCGCTCTTCTACACGCCAACCGGTCCGACGTGGAGAGCGTCGGGCTCGGCCCGGCCCTCGCCGCCGCGGCCGGGCTTCCGTTCGCCGCGACCAGCTACGACGCGCTGGCCGGCGCCTACGGTCCCGGGCCTGCAGTACGTGCGGGTGCCAGGCGGGCCAGGGCGCTGGCGAGCGCGGCGGCTCAGCTGGCCGACTGGCTCGCGGGCTACCGGGCGGGCGATCCCGGCGTGCTCGCCGCGCTCGACCGCAACCGGGCGATCATCGCCGAGCGCTTCTCGGCCGAGCCCACCCGGCGGCTCCTGCTCGTCCATGGCCGATGCGCTGAAGCCGCCTGCTTAACCCGCGACGAGCGAGGAAAGAGCCGTGGCAGGCACGCCCGTCGAAACACCGCTGGGCGCGCAACAACGGCAATCCGGGCCACGGTCCACCCGGTAGGGGCGGTTCTGACGACACCATAGTCCTACTTACTGCTATCCCCACAGCACTAAGTAGGACCATGGTGCTGTTGAAAACCGGCTGGTAACGACAGCAAGTAAGACCATGCTGCTGTTGGTCGGCCTGGCGCGGCTCGCTGACGGCTGATTTCCTGAGTTGCGCGGCGGCGTCTAGGGGCGGATCTGGTCGAACTTGATCACCATGCGCTCGGGGCCGCGCAGGTTGTAGTTGGGCTTGTAAATCAGGGAATCGTGGTCGAGGACGGGGCGGACGACCCGGGTCGCGATCGCTCGCAGCGCGATCGTTCCCTCAAGCCTGGCCAGCGGCGTTCCCAGGCAGAAATGCGGTCCGGCGGAAAACGCGAGATGCTCGCCGCTGCCCCGCATGAGGTCGAAGGTGTCCGGGTTTTCGAAGACCGCCGGGTCGCGGTTGGCCGCCGAGAGCAGCAGCACGAGAATCACGCCGTCCCGCGCGGTCATCCCGCCGGTCGCGACCCGCGAGGTGAGCTGCACCGGCGGGTCGTATCGCAGCGTCTCCTCCACGGCCTGGGCGGCCAGTCCAGGGTCCGCCGCCGAGCGCGGCGAACTGGCCAGGATGGCGCAGCAGTGCCAGCATGGCGTTGCTGATCAGGCTGGCGGTCGTCTCGTGCCCGGCGACTAGGAGCAGCAGCAGCGTCGAGATGATCTCGTCGACGGTCAGCCGCTGGCCTTCGTCTTCGGCCCTGATCAGCTTGGTCAGAAGATCATCGCCTGGGTGCGCCCGCCTGGTGGCGATCATCTCGCTGAAGTAGTCGCGGAACTCGGCCGTGGCCCGGTCCGTTTCGGCCGGCTTGCCGCTCTCGCCGAAACCCGGCTGGACCGAGTGCGCCATGGTGGCCGACCAGCCGGCGAACGTGGCCTGGTCGCTAGGCGGCACACCGAGCAACTCGCAGATGATCCGCAGCGGCAGCGGGTAAGCCAGGCTGCTCACCAGCTCGAACTCGTCTCCCCCGGCTTCCCTGGCGTCAGTCAGCAATTCGTCCGTGATCTGGCTGATCCGATCGGAGAGCGCGGCCACGCCCTTCGGCGTGAACGCCTTCGAGACCAGCCTGCGCAGCCTGGTGTGATCGGGAGGGTCGAGCGAGAGGAACGACTTCGTGCGGCTGGCCTGGTCTGGCCGGAACCGGGCGAGCAGGGATCGATTCCGCCGGCTGCTAGCCCGCTGGTCACGCAGGATGCGCGAGCAGTCGGCGTATTTCCCATGCACCACCAGCGCGCCGCCGAACTCGGAAAATGGCGAAGCCTCGCGCATCCTTGCCAGCAGCGGGTACGGATCACGGATCACATCCAGATCGCCCAGCCTGCTCAGGGCGAGCGGCCCCGGTGCGTTATCCTTCATCGCTAATGTACTTACAATCGGCGGAATACACCGCCATCCATCTGGGGACAGCTATTAGAATACAGCATATCCATTGCCAGCACCTCACGAAATGCAATAAGATATTCTGAAAGATGGTTCGGGGCATAATGCCGCCAGTTAGGAATCATGTCTTCGATAATGAAATAGTCGCCGGACTCAAGCAGGTTGTCGACTGACCATTTCAGCACGTTGAAGGTGTTCTGGTGCGCGTCGTCGATCACCAGCAAGGGGTGCTCCGCACCGCGCAGCGGCTCAAGGGTAGCCAGGTCTGAGCTGTCGCCCTCATGCAGCGAGAGGCCCGACATCTCGTCGGCCGGTATCCGGCAGTTGCCGAGATTCCAGTCGAGGCCGATCGACCTTGCAATCGAGGCCCATGAGCTTGGCCAGATCCCGGAACCAGATAAGCGAGCCGCCCGCGTAGACGCCAAGCTCGATGATCGTTCGCGGCCGCAGTTCCCACAGCAGGTCGTGGTAGGCCGCCTGGGTCGGCGGGTACTTGAGCATCCGCACGCCCCGCCAGTGGCTGCGGCGCAGGTTTTCGTACTCGGGCTCGCGCGGCGCCTCCTGCCACCGGTCGAGCGGCCAGGCTCGAAGCTGGTCGTCTAGCTGGGGCGGGTGGTAGGCGGGATCCTCGCCAAGGCCTCCGTATCTGTTCAGATCGGCGAATTCCTGGTGGTAGTCCTCACCCACGGCGCGTGCTCCTTCGGTTTGCTATCCGGCACAGGCTCGGTGCCTGCGCCGTCTCGATTCGGCGGGAACAGGCTCAGGCAGCCGCCGGATCAGCCGGACAGGCGACACCAGCACGACCGCCGGCGCGAGCGCGAGCCCGGCGATGGCCGCGACCAGTCCGCCGTGCGCGCCCAGCGTGGTGCCGAGCACTCCGCCGAGGATCGCGCCGAACGGTCCGGTACCGAACGCCATGAAGCGAAAGCCGGCGGTAACCCGGCCGATCAGCTCGGGCGGCGCGATCATCTGGCGGATCGTAATGACATTGGTGTTGCAGAGCTGCAGGCCAATGCCCATCAGGAACTGGGCCGCCACCAGCATCGGAACCGATGCCAGCCGGCTCGGCGGAGCGAGCGGGATGGCCCAGGCCGCGGCGGCGAAGAGCGCCAGGCCGCTGATGATCGTCGCGCCTATACCCAGCGTCCGCTGGGCCTTGCCGGCCAGCGCGGCGCCGACCACCAGGCCGGGGCCGGATGCGGCGAACGTCAGGCCGATGAGACCGGGCCCCAGGTGCAGGCTGTTGGCCAGGTAGAACACGTAGAGCGCTGACTCTGCCGCCCCGGCCAGGCAGAAGATGCCGACGGCTAGCGCGAGCGAGGCCAGTATCCGGTCGTTCACGACGAAGCGCACGCCGGCCGCCATCGACGACGCGATGTCCCGCAGCCCGGCGCCTTGCCCTGCCGTCGGCGGCGGTTCCGGCTTCCTGATCCGCCAGACCGCGGCGCAGGAGACGAGGTACGAGAGCGAATCGGCCAGGATCGCGATCGGCGCGGTCAGCAACTGGACGAGGAAGCCGCCCAGGCTGGTACCCGCGATCTGGGCGGCCGAGGTTGACGTCTCCATGACCGAGTTCGCAGTGGTCAGCTCGGCTCGCTCCACCAGTGCCGGGACGTAGCTGAGGTAGGCGGTGTCGAACCACACGCCGAGCAGCATCGCCGTGAAAGCAACGACCAGCAGGAGCGGCAGGGTAAGTACATGGGTCAGGGCGGCGACCGGGATGCTCAGCAGCAAGATGGCCCGGGCAAGATCGGTGCTGATGAGAATCCGGCGGCGCCTGCTCCTGTCCACCCACACGCCCGCGACCAAGTACAGCAGGAACGGCAGGCGGATCACCGTGCCGAGGACACCCATCTGCGCGACGCTCGCATGCAAAGTGACGACCGCGAGCAGCGGAAGCGCCACCGACGTGACCGAGCTGCCGAGCATGGACACGCTCTGCCCGGCCCACAGCAGGCGGAAGTCCTGGTTGCGCCAGACACTGGGTAAGCGAGCACCGAGCGGGCGCCGCTGGCGACCGGGCGTGACATCCGTAATGCTGGAGGCCTCATCCTGCCCGGCGAGCGTCACACCATGATTATGCGACTCTTTCAAGTCGGTTGCCATTGTGCTTTCGTAACAACTAAGGCACTCGTGACGGCGGGCTCATCACAGGCTTCCGCCGGAGGAAAGGGTGGCAGTGGTCAACTGATGATGCGTGCTCGTCGCCAGAGGACCTTTACCGCACCGTCCAGCTGATCCGCCGGTTCGAAGAGCGCGCGATCGAGCTTGTCCGGGCCGGAAGTGTCGCGAGCGGCATCCATCCGTGCATCGGGCAAGAAGCCGTCGCCGCCGGGATCGGCGCCGCCATCCGTCCCGACGACCTCATGCTGACCAGCCACCGCGGGCACGGCCACAACCTGGCCAAGGGCAGTGACCCAGGGCGGTTGCTAGCCGAGATCCTCGGCCGGACCACCGGCGTCGCGCACGGCCGGGGCGGTTCCTTCCACCCGCTCGACTTCACCGTCGGGATTTTAGGGGCGACCGGCACTCTCGGCCATGGCGTGCCGATGGCCGCCGGCGTGGCGTGGGTTCTCGCCCAGGACGGCTCTGACCGGGTCGTGATCTGCGTCTTCGGCGACGGCGCGGTGAATCAGGGGGCGCTGCTCGAAGGGCCTGAACCTGGCGGCACTGTGGCACGTGCCGGCGGTCTTCGTGTGCGAGAACAACCACTACGCGACGACGGTACCTCTAGACGCGGTGGTCGCCGGAACGATCACCGGGCGGGCGGCCGCCTTCGGAATCCCCGCGAGCAGCCACGACGGGATGGATCCGCAGGTGGTGCGCGCGGCGGCCGACCAGGCGGTGGCGCGCGCGCGTTCCGGTGGCGGGCCGAGCTTCCTGGAGTTCACCACGTACCGGTACGAGGGCCATCACACCTTCGAGCTCAACGCGGGCTTGCGGTACCGCAGCGACGACGAGGTGGCCACGTGGCGGTCCCGTGATCCGGTCGGGTTGCAAGGCGGGCGCGTGCCGCCGGAGCGACGGCAGGAGATCGACGCGGAAGTCGAGGCGATCATCGAAGCCGCGACCAAGTTCGCGCTCGACAGTCCGGAGATCGGCGCCGACGAGGGTCTTGACTACCTTTACGCAAGCAGGATGTGGCTACGTCCAGGAGCGATCAATGCCTAGCCTGTCCTACCTGAAAGCGATCAACCGGGCGCTCGGCGACGAGATGAAGCGTGACCCGGCCGTCTTCGTGCTAGGCGAGGATGTCAGGGAAGCGCTGACGAACGCCACCATCGGATTGCTCGACAGGTTCGGGCCGGACCGGGTGATCGATACCCCGATCTCGGAGCAGGGCTTCACCGACTTCGCCACCGGTGCCGCGCTGGGCGGCCGCCGTCCGGTGGTGGAATTCCAGGTGCCGTTCCTGCTGCTGCTGGCGGTCGAGCAGATCGCGAACCAGGCCAACAAGCTCTCCCTGATGAGCGGTGGCCAGGCCCGCGTGCCGGTGACCTACCTGCTCACTCCGGCGGGCCGGCGCGCTGGCTGGGGCGCCCAGCACGCGGATCAGCCGTATAGCATCTTCGGCCACCTGGGGGTCAAGACCGTGCTTCCGGCGACTCCCGCCGATGCCTACGGATTGCTGACGAGCGCGATCAGGGACGACGACCCAGTGGTGATGTTCGCGCCGATCGACGCCCATGGCGTCCGGGAGAGCCTTACCTCGGCCGAGCTGGTGCCGGTACCGCTGGGAGTTGGCCGGGTGCACCGCGCCGGGACCGACGTGACCGTCCTGGCGATCGGGCACCTAGTGCATGATGCGCTGGTCGTCGCCGACGAGCTTGCGGACGAGATCTCGGTCGAGGTCTTCGATCCTCGGACCCTGTATCCCTTCGACTGGAAGGGCCTGGCGGAATCGCTGGACAAGACCGGCAGGCTGGTCGTCTTCGACGACTCGAACAAGTTCTGCGGCCTGGCCGGCGAGGTTCTCGCCACCTCCGCCGAGGAACTGCGCCTGGTCGCCCCGCCGACCCGGGTGACTCGCCCGGACAGCGCGATCATCGGCTTCTCGGAGGCGGCCGACCGGATGATGCTGCCCAGCAAGGAGCAGCTAGCCGCCGCGATCAGGCGAACGTACAAGAGCGGCCGCTAGCCGTCGGTGCCAACCTGACCATCGAAAGCAGCGCTGACCAGCGAGTTCTCCAGCTCGCGCAGACAGGTGCTGGCCACCGAGCGCGGCAGGTAGTGATCGTCGACGAGCACGACCCCGTGGATCGTGGGCGGTGCGTCCGCAAACGCCACCTCCTTGGAGTCACGGAAAGTGAAATTGCACACATCTTCGGGGTCTTCCCGCTCTTCGCAGGTCAGCGTGGTGAGCGGCAGCGCGGCCTCGAGGTCGCGCGGGCTCACCGGCAAGCCGACCACGTCACGCGTGCGGGGCATCCGGATGTCGTTGCAGACGAAGTCCACGTCCAGCTCCTCGCCGCGCTCCGCGCTGACGGCCCCGACCACCTCCCTGATCCTGGCGGGCTCGAAATACGCATGCTTGAACGCGGTCAGCGAGGAGCAGAAGGTGCGCCTGACCGCCTCGTCGAAGGTCACGCCGGCCACGTCGAGCACGATCGGGCAGGTCTGCGCGATCGGGCTGACCGCTTCGGCGAGGCCGGGCCTGAACCGGTTGCTCACGTAAATCCGCAGTATCAGCGGGCTGATCCCGCTCGCCCGCCACATCCCGACGGCGAGCGCGGCAAGCAGCACCGACGAGGCGCTGAAGCTGGTGCGGGCGGCGATGGCCTGGATCGCGAGCTGAGCTGCGCGCGACTCGAAGTGGAACCGGCAGTTGTGCGCCTGCGGCAGATCGGCCGGCTCGGGGAACCTGCGGGCCGGGATCCTGCGCAGCAGGCGCTCCCAGTACTGGGCGGTGCGCTCACCATGCCGCTGGCCGGCGGCGCTGGCCTGCCATCGCGCCTCCGCCAGCGGCTGCATCGCCGTCACCGGCCCCGGCGGATTGCCGGTCGCCGTCCGTGCCGCCAGGTCCCGGTGCAATGCCTGGACGCCGTAGCTGTCAGCCACCAGGTGGCTGAGCGCCCGGACCTGGTAGACGGGGACGCCCTTGTGCCTGACGATGCTGACGCGCACCGGCCAGACGGTCGCGTAGTCGTAGTGACCGCCGCCTTCCTCGTAGTCTTTGACGATCGCCTTCGCGACCTGGTACGGGTCGTCGTCATCGCCGGTGTCCACGACGCTCAGCTCGAGCTCACCCGAGGCCGAGACCACCTGCTGTACCGGGGAGTCGCCGGTCATGATCAGCCGGGTGCGCAGCGAATCGTGCCGGCCCAGCTGATAGGCCGTCCGGTCGGCTAGATCGGCAACGGTCAGGCCGGCGGGCACCTGGGTGATCCCGGTGAGCCAGATGGCCTCCCCGCCTAGCTCGAAGGCCCGCCAGATCGCCTGCTGGCCCCAGGTCAGTCCGGCAGAGCCCGAGCTTGTCCCCGCGAAGGGCACAACGATGGTCTTGGTCACGCCCATACGAAAACACAGCGGCCGCCGGTTGAAAAGGCCCTGGTCATTCTGACCTTGTGCGCTGTCGCAGCAACGGCGATTCTGGTTTCGTGACTCCCGAAATGACATCGGCGGGCCGATGAGCCGATTCCTGTTCGTCGTGCCGCCCCTGGCGGGCCACGCCTACCCGGCCGCTGCGGTGACGACAGCCCTGCGTGAGCGGGGCCACGAGGTCTCCTGGGTCGGCTCCCAGGCCGGCTTACGCCCCTTCGTCGGCCCCGACACCACGGTGCACCAGACCGGCCTGCGCGCCTACCGCAGCCCGCTGAACGTGGGCGTCGCCGCAGTCACCTCGCTCTGGGAGAGTTTCGTCGTGCCTTTCGCCAGGCACCTGCTGCCAGCGGTCGACAAGGTCGTTCAGGACTACCGACCCGATGTGGTGGTGGCTGACGGCCTGGCGCTGGCGGGTGCGATCGCGGCCCAGCGCCATCAGCTGCCGTGGGCGACGCTGTCCGGAACGCTGGAGCTGTCGCAATCGCTCGGGTCGCTCCCCCAGCTCGACACCTGGGTCATGCGGCAGCGGGCGGCCGTGTGGGCCTTCGCCGGGCTGCCCGGCCAGGAGGTGCGGTACTCGCCGAGCCTGGTGATCGGCTTCGTCAGCCGGTCGCTGATGACGGGCGTCACGTTACCCAGCCAGGTGCGGCTGGTCGGGCCGGCGCTCGCGGAGCGTCCGGGCGCGCCTGATTTTCCCTGGGACTGGCTCGATCCAGCGCGGCAGCACGTTCTCGTCACGGTCGGCACGCTGGCCGGGGATCTGGCGACGGGTTCGTCGAACTTCTACTCCCGGGCGGTGCAGGCCCTGGCGCCGCTCGGCGACCGGCTTCAGGTGATCATGGTCACCGCGCCCAGCACGATCGATGATCCGCCTGGCCACATTCTCGCGGTGGAGCGAGTCCCGATGCTCGCGCTCATGCCACGACTCGACGCGGTGGTGTGCCACGGCGGCCTGAACACCGTAGGCGAGGCGCTCGCCCAAGGCGTGCCGCTGGTTGTCGCGCCGATCAGATGGGACCAGCCCTTCAACGCCGGGCAGGTTGCCAGTGCTGGCGCCGGGATCAGGGTCAACTTCGGCCGAGTCACCCCGGAGAGGTTGCGGACCGCCGTCACGGCGGTGCTCGACGACCCGGCCTATCGGGACGCTGCGGCGCGCCTGCGTGATTCGTTCTGTGCGGCAGGGGGCCGGCACCGGGCGGCGGAGTTGCTCGAAGGGCTGGCTTCGGGTGGCTGAGGAGGCACGGAGAGGGTCAAGTGGCCTGAAAGTGACATTACTGTCACTGACTTATCGCGTAACTGACGTATCCCCCGTTGTATGCCGTACCTAGGGAATCAGAACCGAATGACAGGATGACCGCTCTCCTTGACCTTCAGCAAGAGCCATCCTAGGCTCCAGAATGATCGCCCTATTTGTGCCCTAAAGGGCGGAGTAAACAAGGAGGTGAAGCTACGAAATGAGCATCATCATTAAGCGGAACGGGCTGACCATCAAGCCAGTCGGTCTGGCTATTAAGCCGGCGAGGCTGTCCATCAAGCGAGTCGGGCTGTAAGCCGAGCCGTACCTGAATCGTTAAGCCATGCCGGGAGTTGCTGAAGTTGCCTCGCGGCATGGCTTGACCGAACGGAGGCTCACGGCCCGCAGCCATGCGCATCGCGTTCATCTGCGCTCCGACGATGGGGGCGTGGACACCGCATTCGACCGGCGACGGCATCGGCGGGAGCGAAGAAGCCGTCATCAACATGGCGGCGAAGCTGGCCGACCTCGGCCATGCCGTCGGCGTCTACATGGTGCACGGCGCGAATCGGTGGTTCGGCGACGTCTTCTACGGAACGCCGGACTCGCTGCCCGCCAGTCACGTTGACGTGGCGGTCATCTGGCGCAGGCCGAGCCGGATCGGCATGCTCGACCGCCGAGGCATCACCCCGGGGCGGACCTACCTCTGGCTGCACGACAGCCTCCCGGCCGAGATGGTGGCGCAGTGGCGCCATCGTTTCCGCAAGGTGATGGTGCTGTCCCGGTATCACCGAACCTGCTACCCCGAACTCCCCGACGAGGCGGTCTTCGTCACCACCAACGGGATCGATCTAGCGCATTTCCAGCCACCGGATCCGCCCCGTGATCCATTGCAGGTCGTCTACGGCTCGGACTACCCGCGCGGGCTGCGTTACCTGCTGATCAGCTGGGCCGCCATCCGCCAGGCCGTGCCTGAGGCGAAGCTGAACGTCTTCTACGGCTGGCAGATCATCGAAAAATCCAACCCGCAGCTGGCGCACGTCCTGCACAAAGAGTTAGATCCGCTGCTCAGCCAGCCTGGTGTCACGCACCTCGGACGGCTCGGCCATGCCTCCGTAGCTGACCAGTTCCGCCGCGCCGGCCTCTGGGCTTATCCATGCTCGGTCCGCGAGACTAGCTGCATCACCGCGATGAAAGCCCAGGCCGGGGGCGCGATCCCGGCTGTCATCCCGAACGGCGCGCTGCGGGAGACAGTTCGCTTCGGGTTCCGGACTGAACGCGACTTCGACATCCCGGGCGGGCCGGGAGGGCCGGGCGGCGAGGACCTGCTAGGCGAATGGCGGCAGGGCCTCGTCGAGTTACTGCGCAGCCCGCAGCGGCAGCAGACCATCCGCCGCGCCATGGTGCCCGCGAGCAGGCGGGCGTTCGACTGGTCACGGATCGCCGCTGACTGGGATCGCGAATTCAGCCAGCCGTGAGCCAGCGCGGAGCTGGACGGACAGGATCTCCGCCCAGCTCCGCCCCCTGCTGTCACACACCATGCTGTCAGTTCTGACCGCGGCTCTTAGGCCCAGCTCTGGCGAGCGAGCCACAGGGCCTTCGGTGCCCCTGCGCCCTGGACGAAGACGTGCAGGAGATTCTCGCTGTCGCCAATTACGCCCTGCGGGTGGATCTCGCCTATGGTGCCGCCCAGGGACTGGAAGATGCCGTAACCGACCTGATTCTCGGCTTGCTGGACGGCGACCCACAGGGCATTGTCGGTACCCTTGACGAAGACGTTCAGCCGCCCGTCCTGACCCAGGTACCCGGTGGGCCAGCCGAGAATCTGGCCCCCCACCGAGACCGAGCTCTCGAAGCTGTCGTAGTCGGCGCTCTGCCCGACCCTCCAGACCGCTCCGTCTGAGCCCCGGTAGAAGATCTGGGCATGCGCGGACGCGTCCACCGTGGCCGTCGGCCTGGTGGTGACGCCGCTGGTCTCGCTGCGCATGCTCTCCCACAGGTCAGCGGAGTTCCATGCCTTCTGCTGGATTGTCCACAGGCTGTCACTGCCCCCGAGCATGGCCACGACGATGCGGCCCGAGCCGTCCAGGACCGGTGACGGGGTCGCGAAAATAGTGCCGCCCAGCGAGGTGGGGCCGGTGTACCGCTCGTACTGCAGATCGGTATTGCGGACATACCATAGGGCGGCGTCAGCGCCCCGGAAGAACACCTGGATGCGGCCGTCAGCGTTGAGCGCGGCGGCGGGGTCACCGCCCACCGCGGTCACGATCTGCTGGGGAGCCCCGAAGCTCGCATTGATGGCGGTCTGGGTGATGACCTCGATTCGGCTGTCGGGAGTGCGGTAGAAGACGCGGATCTTGCCGTCCCGCCCCCGGATAGCGCAGGGCGCTCCGTCAATCGAGGAGCCCTGGTGCTGCTGCCAGGCACCCCAGTTGCGGTCCCGCTGCTGGGATCTGCTCCACAGCGTGTTGCTCCCGCCCCGCACGAACACCCAGATGCGGTCGTCCGCGTTAAGCGCCGGAGAGGGAACATCGAAGATGCTGCCCTCCAGATTGGCCCAAGTACCCCACGCGGTACCGGAGGTGGTCGAAACAGCCACAGCAAGCCTCCCATCGATATCGGCACCGGCGACTGGCGCGCTGACGAACAGCGCGACGACACTCGGCACCTACATGACTACGGAGAGTGACGATAGCTGAGGAAGGGCACAGCGGGGGTTCGGTTTGGAGCACCCGCCGAACATCCCGGTCCGACCGGGAGCCGCCGACCACCTCGTCAGTAGAGCTTGCCTGCACAGCTGAGGTGGCGGGCGAAGAACCGCAGCGTGCTGTCAAGCTCGACGGCCGGGAGCTCGCCATGCCTGCCTGGATTGGCGTGCAGGGTCTTGTCGGCTGAGCCGAACGCGTCGAAGAGGGCCAGGCTGTCGGCTCGCGGCACCCGCTCGTCGTCCCATTGCACCAGGAACTCGACCGGAATCCTGATCCGCGTAGCAGTCTCGGCGAGGGCCGGGGAACCGCTGAGGCCCAGCACGGCCGCGCGGACTCGTGGCTCGGCAGCCACGAACGGGATCCCCAGACCGCAGCCAAGCGAGATTCCCCAGTAGCCCACCGGGCCGGTGCCGATGTGATCGAGATCGGTGAGGGCGGCCAGGACGGCCTGCCATTCGGGGACGGTCTGGCGGGCGACGAGCGCCTGGAAGCTCGCGATGATCGGACCCAGCTCCGCTCCGGCGTCCACGCGGGCCTGGTTCTCGGTCGCGATCCGGCTGAAGTTCTCATCGGCAGGCCGGTCGCCGTGGCCCGGCACGTCGACCGAGGCGGCCGCGAAACCGCCCTCGGAGACGAAGCGGCGGGCGCGGGCCTGCACGCCGGGGGCTTTCTTGTGCTGCCCGCCGCCGTGACCGATCAGGATCAGGGGGCGGGTGCCCGATGCTCCGTCCGGCGTCCACAGCACGCCGGGAATCTCGCCGAGGACGAAGAGCTGCTCGCGGATACCGTCGGAAGTTTTCTCACTGGTGAAGCGCATGGCGTCATGCCTTTCGGGATGCCTTTGTACGGCGCTCCCTAGGCAACGAGAAGGAGGGAGCCCCGACCTGTCACAGCGTTAACGGGTCTCACCTCCTTCATTCGCAGCGCAAATCCGACAGCGAACCTATCACGAGCCGACAGGCTGCTTGTCGACCGAAGCCCGGTAGATCTGCTCGATCGACGACTCCAGCTGCTCGGTGAACTGCTCCTCGGTCTGGCTGTCCATCAGCCCCTCGAGAAGCGCACGGGAGAAACTGGCGATCAACGTCGGGTCGCGGGTCAGCCGGACGCAGGCTTCGTCCCTGCTGTAGCCGCCGGACAGGGCGACGATCCGCACGACGCGCGGGTCAGACGTCAGGTCGCCGTACAGGCCGGGCCGGGTCGGGATGCTGACCTTCAGCATGACCTTCGCGTCTTCAGGCAGCTCCGATAGCCGCTGCGCGATGGCAGCGTGCAGCATCGTCTCCGCTTGCTCCTTATGGGGGCTGGAAATATTGACCTCGGGCTCCATGATCGGGACTAGGCCAGCCGCCATGATCCGGCTCGCATACTCGAACTGCTGGCCGACGATCGCCGCGATCCCGGTCTGGCTCGCGTCGTTGATCACCGAGCGCATCTTGGTACCGAAGATCTGATGTCGCTGGGCGCGCTCCAGCAGGCCATCGAGGGTGTCGATGGGCTTCATGAGCTGCACGCCGTCCTGCTCGGCGGCCAGCCCGAGGTCAACTTTCAAGATCGGCACGACCTGCTTGCGCTCCCACAGGAACCTGGCCGTGGGCAGCCCGTCGACGTCGCGCTCCATGGTCTGCTCGAACAGGATCGCCGCGAGCACCCGCCTGCCGTCGAACGCGTCGCTGGTCATGACGCGGGTCCGCATGGCATGGACCAGGTCGAACATCTCGGTGTCTGAGCTGTACCGATCCCGCGCTACGCCGTACTCGGCCAGCGCCTTGGGCGTGCTCCCGCCGCTCTGATCCAGCGCCGCGAAAAAGCCATGGCCGCCAGCGATCTTGTCAAACTGAGTAGTGTCCACGTAGCTCATTCTGCCGCCACCGCCGGCCACTGACAGCAGCAAGTACCTACATACTGCTGTTCGGAGCGGGTTTTCAACAGCACCTTGGTCCTACTTACCGCTGTCCTGACGACGGTAGGTAGCACCATGCTGCTGTCGCGGCGAGAGCCGGCGCGGTCTCCTGTCCAGATGTCCACCCCAGGTGGGTGAGGCCGATGTGCAGTTTCGTAGCAGTGGTGGCGGAGGGCGGCGTCGTGCAGGGCGGCGGGCCTGGCCCGTACGCCCGGGGCCTAGAGCAGCCCGGCCAGCGGGTCGGCGGCGGCGATCCCGGGGTGATGCCGATGTCAGCGTTCGCGCTCAGGGGCAAGCGTTTGGGGATATCAGCAAACAGAACACTGGGCTGGTCGGGCTTGAGCAGACGGGTTCGATGCCTACTATCGCGCAATCGTCACTCGTCGAGGTTGATGACAACTTTGCCCTCGGCGTGGCCGTCCCGCATGTACTGGATGGCGGCAGGGGTTTGGCTCAGCGGGTAGGTCCGGTCGATAACTGGCCTTACCTGGCCCGATTCGATCTGGCGAACGATGTGAGTGGCCAGCCGCACGCAACTCAGACTCTGAAGCGCGTTAGCCTCGTGATTTCGCCTGGGATTGGCGGGGCTTGATCGTTTGAATGAGAAAAGTGCCTTTGAACTGGGAGAATAGGGCTTGTCGAGAGTCCTGTCCGCACCAGTTCGAAAGGCACTTCCAAGGTGAAGGCTACCGTGCGACGCCGCCCGAAGGTCACTGTGTCGGCTGACGGGAAGGGGCTGGTTTGCGGTGCGGGCGGGCTGCTGCTGGCTGAGACGGTGCGGGTGACCGGGCTCGGCGCGGCTTGGCGCAGGGTCTGGCCCGGTGGCGTCCGGGCAGGGCGGTGCACGATCCGGGGAAGGTGATCGCGGACCTGGCCGTGGCGGTGGCTCTGGGCGGGGACTGCCTGGCCGATATCGCGGCCCTGCGGGCCGAGCCGGAGCTGTACGGCCCGGTGGCATCGGACCCTGTGGTGTCGCGGACGATAGCGGCGCTGGCGGCTGACCCGGTCCGTGCAGCGAAGGCGATCCGGGCGGCCCGCGCCGAGGCACGGGAACGGGCCTGGGCACTGGCCGGGGCAGGGGCACCAGGCGCGGACGGCGGCCTGGTCACCGTCGACCTGGACGCCACGATCGTCACCTCCTGCCCGGAGAAGCAGAACGCCTGTCCCACCTGGAAAAAGACATTCGGGTTCCACCCGCTCGCCGCGTTCGCCGACCACGGCCCCGACGGTTCCGGCGAGCCGCTCGCGATCATGCTCCGGCCCGGGAACGCCGGCTCGGACACCGCCGCGGACCACATCGACGTCGCGAAGCTGGCGCTGGCCCAGCTGCCCCGCCACCTGCGGCGCAAGGTGCTCGTCCGGACCGATTCGGCCGGCGGCACCCATGGCTTCCTCAAGTGGCTGACCGCGCCCGGCAGGCGCCTGCAGTATTCGGTCGGCATGACGATCACCGAGGACATCCGCGAAGCGATCCTCAATGTCCCGGCCCGGGCCTGGACCCCGGCCTATGACAGTGACCGCAAGCCCCGCCCAGGAGCGTGGGTCGCCGAGATCACCGGCATGCCCGGCCTGTCCGGCTGGCCGAAGGGCATGCGCCTGATCGTGCGGAAAGAACGGCCGCACCCGGGAGCGCAGCTGCGGTTCACCGACGTCGATGGCCACCGCGTCACCTGCTTTGCGACCAGCACGAAAGGAGGGCAGCTCGCTGACCTGGAACTACGGCACCGCCGCCGCGCCCGCTGCGAGGACCGGATCCGCTGCGCCAAGGACACCGGGCTGCGGAACCTGCCGCTCCAGGGCTACGCCCAGAACCAGATCTGGTGCGAGATCGTCGCCATGGCCAGCGAGCTCCTCGCCTGGATGGCCATGCTCGCCCTTACCGGGCAACCCCGCCGCTGGGAACCAAAGCGCCTGCGCCTGCGGCTGTTCTCCCCGGCCGGGCGGCTGGTCTGCGGCGGCAGGCGCCTGCGGCTCCGCCTCGCCGAACGATGGCCCTGGAACCCGCTCATCACGACCGCCATCAGCCACCTCCAGGCACTAGCCCCCGGCTGACCAGCCGGACCCAGACCCCCGGACCAGAAAGGAAACCACCAGGGCCAGCGGAACCCCGCCCACCCGGCGCGACAGCCGGGAAACCAGGCACGACCCCGGGCTGAACCGGCCACCGGAAACAGCCTGCAGCCGCAGCCTCAAGCAAGCAAACCACGATCACGAAAGATGCAGGTTAGTGTCAACAAGGAGATGCCAGGAGCGCTACTTCGTCGTCGCGCTGCTAGTACCCGACACCGAGGCATCGCTTCTGGCGAGCGCGCTTGACACTGTCGTAGAGGAGGCTAGTTATGCCTATGGAAAGACTGACACACGAGCAGAGCTGCACGGATATGATCTCGTTGCCGGCAAAGGCGACTGGGTCCGTCTAGCCGAGCAGGTTCGAGTCCGTATTGGCATTTACAACAAGGCATTCCAAGCTATCGCCGATCGCAACGTGCACATTATCATTCGCAGCGTCTATATCCCTGGCCTGGACAAGCGCTATCCCTATGGGCACGATCATCCACATTCCATCGTACTGGCCCACCTGCTTGAACGAGTCGATGACTGCGCGGCGGAGCAGGACCAGTTCGCGCTGGTTATTGCTGACGAGATCAGCGAGCAGGACGATTATAGACGCGACTTGTGGGGATATCAGCGCAGCGGCACGTGGGGCTATAGATCGAAGAAGCTAACGCGGATTGTGGACACGATTCACTTCGCTCCAAGCAAAGCTAGCAGATTAGTGCAGGCGGCAGACCTTATCGCGTATATGGCGCGCAGGACCGCGACCCACACTGAAACGGACGAGCGTGCCAAAAAAGCCAACGCCGCGCTTTGGGCGCGTATCCAGCCGAAGATCTACCATAACTGGTGCTGGTTTCCATGATAGCTGTCCAGCTTTGCTTTTACTCGGCGGACCGAAGCCCGTGCTATAGATCGAAACCGACGACCGCTTAACTCGAAGCCACTCGGGCAACGATGACGATTCCGGCCGCAACAGCACGAAGGCCCACCGCTGCGGGTGGGCCTAAGGCTTACAGGAGTCTCCTCCTGCAACCAGCTTAGCATCACCGTACTCGCTACGTCCACCATCGCTCATGCGTTCTACTTACGCTGCTCAGCCTGGCTCCCCAGCGAGCCACTTCCTGAGTCAGCTGGGCGGAAATGCTTGCATACTGCTGTTCGGAGCGGGTTCCCGCCTCTTGTCAGCCGGGTGGAGCGGCGGGACGTCGGCGGGCTTAGCCGCCGACGGTGAGGATCTGTGCCTGGCCCCAGGTGCCCTGGTTCTCGTCGGCGACGAACCCTTCGCCGCCGGCGACGCATTTGCCGCTCCGCGCGCATGCCACGGCGCTGACCTGGCCATCGCCGAGATCGAAGCCGGGGATCGCGGTGACCTGGCCCCACTGGCCGTTCTCGCGCAGGGCCACGAACTCCCCGCCACTGTCGCCCTGCTGGGTGTCGTACCACCCGCCGGCCGCGCAGGTGCCTCCGGACGAGCACGACACGGAGAGGACCTGGCCGGTGTCGCAGTGGATGCTGTCTGGCTCGCACTCGGTGCTACCTGGCAGCGAGATGCCGGGAACCGTCGTCGCGCTGGCCCAGCGGCCGTTCGTCTCGCTGGCCACGTACGGCTCGTAGACCCCGCCGGCGAAATCGGCGGGCTGGTTGTAGTCACCGCCAACGGCGCAGTCGCCGGCCCGGACGCACGAGATCGATGCGACGTCCGCGAAGGTCCCGTGCTGCAGCGCGCCGAACCCGGGGAGCTGGATCGCCTTGCCCCAGTGGCCGTGCGTCTCGCTGGCCACGAAGACCCGCGCTTTGCCGCCGGCAAAGTAGGTGCCGGCAGCAGCGCAGCTGACCGCCGAGGTGCAGGACACCGAGGAGACGCTGACTTCCCTGCCGAGCGCCGTCACGTCAGGCACGCCCGTGGGGTTGCCCCAGCGGCCGTTCTTGTCTCTCGCCACGAAGTTCCCCCAGCCGGCCGTGCAGTTGCCGGCCGTGGCGCACGACACGACGATGTTGGCGTTCTTGTCATGCCGGGGGAACTCCACTGCCTTGTGCCATTTGCCGTTGACCTCGCTCGCCACGAACGCCGGCTGCACCGCCGGACACGGTGCAGTTCCTCGGCCCGGTGCACGACACGGAGCTGACCTCGAGGACGTGCGAGAAGTCCGGGAACGCCACCTTCTGGGACAGGACCGACGTCAGGCGGCTCCAGTTGCCGTTCTGCTCGGTGGTCACGAAGGCGTGAAATCTGGACTTCGCGCCCCGGCCGCGCCACCACCCGCCCGCCGTGCAGCCGCCCGTCGCGCACGAGATCGCCGTGATGGCCGACTCCTTCGAGCCATCGGCCGCAAGGCCAGGGACCTCGACGGCGGCGCCCCAGTTCCCGCCTAGCTCGGTGACCACGAACGCCTGCTGCTCCTTCGACGACGCGTCGAAGTAATCTCCGCCGGCCGCGCAGGTGCCGCCCGGGGCGCACGACATCGCCGTGACGTCACCGTCACTGCTCGCGCTGCTCACCGGCCCGGCCGCGTTCGCCGCCGCCGGCACCGCGACTGACCCGAGGACCGCCGCCGCCATCGCCGCCGCGCTCAGGAGACCTCTTCGCATCTACGCTCTCCACACTTGATCGCCAGGTACGCATAAGACGCATAAGGCCAGGATCCGGTTGACAGCTCACCGCAGCTCGATCGCTCCCTGTCGTTCGCTTCCAGCGCGACGCGCACCACATGCTCGTCCTCACGGCGCGGCACTAGCGGGCGCCCCGGGCGCCCGCTAGTGCCGACGCCCCGGGCGCCTGCACCTTGGCTAGGTGCTGATCACCGCGTTGAGCACGTAGAAGATGCCGCCGATCAGGTTGCCGTCGATGTCGATCGCGGCCTCGATGAGGGCGGGCAGCGGTACGCCGTCCGTGAGTTCCTGAGCTAGTGGTGACATCAGGCACTTGCCTGCGTTGGGCAGGGCGGTCAGCAGGCCGCCGACTGTTCCTGGCCAGTCCTTGGCACCGAGCCTGAACCAGCCCACGATCTGCAGGATGATCTGGATCCAGCCCCAGAGCGAAAGGACCGCAGGACCGCCGACAACCCACAGCTGCTGGATCACCGATCCCTTGGTGAACAGAGCGACCAGGTCAAGCACCCACTGGAGATGGCCGACCCCCCACAGCCAGTTCGCCATGCCCTCGGCAGTGTCGCAGTCCCAGTTATTCCAGTTCGGCGCGAAGCTCACGGCCCCGGAGAACAGCGCCGCCATGGCCTCGGTGAAGACGTAGAGGTCCTCCCAGATCACCGAGAGCTTCTGGGCCCAGAACTCGCCGCGCCACTCCTGCGGGCAGCGCGGCTCCTCCAGTTCGCGGCCCTTCCTTGAGGTCCACAGGGCGACTCCGAGATCGACCCGGGCCTCGAAGAAGCCGCAGGCGATGTAGCTGAGACCGGTGAGGATATTGCCGAGCCGCGCGCACACCTGCACTGGCGTCGCAGCCGCGTCCTGACCAGTCCCGACGGCGACCAGCGCGCTGGCAGGCGCGGGCAGCGCGGGGTCGCTGGGCTGGCAAACACCGCCCTGGGCGGGAGGCGCCGGGTAGGCGGCCATGATGGCGTCGAGCGCCGCCTGGTCAGGAACCGGGCTTTCACCGAACAGCGCCTTGTAGATGATCGTCGCGGGGACCGCGAGCAGCAGGCAGCTCACGTCGAGCGCGCTCAGGTCGCTGCCGTTCGTGACCCACTTGTAGATGTCGGTGACCAGCGGAATGTCCCAGGTCGCCGTGAGCATGGCCGAGGTCACGTCGATGGCGTCAGCAGCCAGGCCGAACATCGCGTCCACGCCGTCTTGAACCAGGCCGAGTCCCCAGGTCGCGCCGTCAGCGACGGCCTGCACCACGTCAGCCAGCGGCTGGCCAGCTAGGCCACTGGCGTTGGCCGCCGTCGGCTCGGCCAGCGCGGCGAACGCCTGCAGCTGAGCTGATCCGCTGACAGCGCTGCCATACCCGCTGGCCTGGCTCAGCAGCGAGTCGGCGGCGGTGACGACCGGAGGCGACGGCTGCACGTCGCCGGACGTGACGGTCGCGTTGTTGCCGTTAGCCCGCAAGCCGCGAAGGAAGATGTTCCTCGGATCGGCACTCAGCTCGATCCCGGGCGGCGGGTCAGGCTGGGCGCAGACCGTCGAGGCGATAGTCGACCCGGACGGTACCTGACTGCCCAGGTAGGCCGCGACCGCGTCCTGAAGGTCGACCTGGACACCGGCGATCGCCTGGCCGATCGTGCCCTGCACCTGACCGAGCGCGTACTTGGCCCAGTCGACGCCGTTGGTCAGGAACCAGGAAACGGCCTGATGGGTGAGCAGGATATCGTTCCAATTGAAAACCCAGCCAAGCCAGCCGACCAGAGCCCAGAAGTCGGCCCGCAGACTGGCGAAGATGGTCTGCACCAGGTCAAGCAGCTGCCCGACGCCCTGGACGACCGCGTCCCACACGTAGGTCACGCCGGCCACCACCATCGTGATCGTCGCGTCGATGGCATCCCCCACCGCAGTGACGACGACGTCGGAGACCGAACCCGCTGCGTCCGCGACGGCGCAGAACACGTCGGTCCACGACACGTCGGGCAGCCAGCTGCCCGCGCCGAGCAGTTCGGCCCTGGCGGCCTCGGCGCCGCCGGCCTCCAGCGGCTCGAACAGGGGCCGGTCCCCGGAGAAATGCAGCCGGAAATACTGATCGGGACGCCCGGTGCGGTCGATCCGGTCGACCGGGGTGCCATCCCAGGAGGCCAGGTACCTGGCCGCGCGCGGCTTAGACGAAGGGTGCAGCCGGTCGGCGGAGACCTCCGCCTGATCAGCCAGCCCCATGACACTGCCGATGGCGGCCGCGGCAGCGTCAGCCTTGTCCGTGCTCACGCCGTCGAGCAGGCGGCCCGAGGTGTAGTAGGTCTTGTAGCTGAACTGGGTCGGCAGGTTCAGCAGCTCCTCGCCGGTCGTGACGCCGTTGAGCACCAGCTGGATCGGTCCTGACATGTCGATCGCGACCCGATCGGCCTGCGGCATTCCCTCGAACCAGGCATACAGCGTCGGCATGGACAGCGACGTGGTCGGCCAGACGACCACCACCTGGCCATCAGGGCCGGTCACGCCCGGGTAGGCGATCTCCTTGTCGAGGTCGGCTTCCGATCCGTCGATCTGTACCGTCACCGGCTCGGTCGCGCTGACGTAGTACCGCAGGCCGCAGCCGGTCATTCCGTTCGCCGCCAGGACGCTGAGGGTCGCCGAGTAAGTGGCGATCTGCTGGACATAGTCCTGGTGCGGAACGTCGATGCTGATCGTTTCGGTGGTCCAGTCGCCGGTGGCCGTGGCCAGCACGAGGTGGCTGACCGCGCCGGAGCGGTCGGCCCTGGCGAAGACATGGATGTCGCCGTCCTCGTCGGTGGCGGCGGTCAGCTCGGCGGCGGAGTTCAGCTCGAGGATCGGGGCCGCGATGCTCCAGCCGGTTGCCGAGCTCTCGCTGGCCACGATGTGCAGCACGGTCCCTGTGGTCGTCGCGGCGATCACGTGGATGACGCCGCTGAGGTCGGTGACGGCCGCGACCGACCCGATCGGGTAGCTCATGACCTGCTGGCCGTTCTCGCCTGGCGGCTGCGCGATCGGAACCTTGGTGAAGGTGGAGCCAGCCGGAGACAGGTAGTTCAGCGAGTTGTCGTCACCGGCGTCGATCACGAACGCCTCGAGAGCGCCCGATGAATTGAGCGCGGTCGCGAGCACGGGGTAGGTTCCGGCCAGGAACATCGGAGTGCTCTCCGGATTCGTGCTGATGCACTGAACCCCAGCCGGCTCGGAGTACGGAGGGCAGCCAGGCTCGCAGACGAACGCGCCCGGCTGCGGTGCGGACGCTCCGGGGAGCTGTACCGGGCCAGCCGACCAGTCGAGGAAGGTCCCAGGGTAGGTGATCAGGTTGTTGTAGGCGGCCTGGCCGCTTGGCTGGCAGTAGAGCTGCGACTGCGGCAGCGTGTAGCCGGGCTGCTGGACTTCGACCGCCACTACCGACGGCCGGTTCGCGTAGGCGCAGTTCAGCGCGCGGACGCCGCCGATCACCGATCCGGCCGGCTGGCCCAGCTCCTGCGGCGCCCAGGTCCACGCCTGCCCGCTGCTCGCGTAGTACACACCGCTGGAGGTACAGGCCCAGACCACGGTCGCGGCGTACCAGTCCTGATAGGCCGCGAGGTCGATGACCGTGCCGTAAGTGCTAGGGAACTGCAGATCGGTCACCCCCCACCCGGTGTCCGACCCGGAATCCGGCATCACCATGGCCACCCCGCCGGTGCTGGTAATGGTGAAGAACCCGGCTTGATTGGTCTCGGACGCCGCTGCGGCTAGCGTCTTCGACGCGTCCGCGAACGGCGAGACCATCCGGTAATCCATCATGAGCTCGGTCTGCACCGCTACGGAGACTTCGCCGTCGCCGGTCAGGCGAGTGAGCGGGCTGGCTGCTGTCGTGGTCATCGTGATCTCCTTGGAGGTATCTGGTGACTTCGACAGCCAGTTCAGCCGGGCTGGCCCGCCGGCGGCAGGGGCCGAATTACCCAATCCGGCTAGATGAGGCTGGCCTCGAGCGCCAGCCTGGTCAGGTCAGCGCGCCGTCGGCAGCCGGTCTTGTCCCTGATCCGATCCAGGTGCGAGCGCACCGTGCTGACGCTGATGAACAGCTGCCCGGCTATCTGCGCGTCGGTCAGGCCACGTGCCACCTGCACGACGAGTTCCCGCTCGCGCGGGCTCATCGCGGCAACCCGGGCACCGGCTGGTTGCTGCCGTTCCTCCTGGTCGAGGGTCAGCAGCGCGAACTCCGCAGCCAGCTGCACAGTCATCGCCGCTCCCCGGTCCTCCGCCACCTGCGTGCGCCCGGCGCCGAGGTCGCGGCGCGCCTTGTCCTCGGGTACGGTGCGGCGCCGCGCGTCTTCGATCGGATCTGCGATGCCCTTGGCCCGCAGTAGCGCTGCCTGCGCGGCCCAGATGGTCAGGGCAGCGGCGCCCTGCCCGGTCTGCGCGAAGTAGTGACCGCAGACGTCGAAGCCGTCGATCAGGTTAAGTGCGGAGACCCCGCGTTCGGCGCACGCGAGCATCTCGCGCAGCCTTGCCGCAGCCTGATTCCGGCGGCCCGACATTAGCTCGATCCTGGCCAGGTTGAGCAGGCTCTCGTATTCATACTCCGCGTCTGCGGCCCGCCGTGACAGGTCGAGCGCCCCGGCGCACAGTGCCGCGGCCTGGACCAGCTGTCCTGCCTCGATCAGGGGAATCACCTGGGCCATCCGGCCGCCCAGCGCGGTCTTGCTCGGGAGACCGGCGTGGTCGACCGTCGCCTGCTGGCGGGCCCACCGCAGGCTCGCGGCCTGATCACCGGCGTAGTGGCTGATGCCAGAGAGCCAGTAAAGCGCCTGCGCTTCGCCAAAGCGGTCGCCGGTCTGACGGGCGCCGTCGAGAGCACGGTGGACGAAGGGCGCGGCCTCGTCCAGCCGGCCGAGATTTGCGAGCGTTCCGCCGCGATTGACCAGCGCCCAGATCAGCACTGGCGTCGGCAGCCCTTCGCCGAGCGCGGAAATGACCGCCGCGTAGCGGTCAAGTGACTCCTGCGGGCGGAGCAGGCCGTTCGCCATCATTCCGAGCCATAGCTGAGTCGTGCACCATTCGTGGCTGCCCGGCTCCGCCAGGTCAAGGACCCGGCTCAGCGTCTCGTGACCAGTGCGGTACTCACTGCGCCGATGCCACCAGAGCCCCAGGGCAACCGCGATCCGCAACGCGCTAGGCGGGTCATGCTCAAGCGACCAGCTCACGGCCTGCCGAAGGCTGGCCGCCTCAGCGTCCAGCCACCTCTTGGACGCTGCGTCGCCGTCAGTCAGAAACTGCGGCGCGGCCTGCTCGGCCACCTCGACCGCGAAGCGGACCAGGGCCTGCGCGGCCGTGCCGGTCTCGCCCGCCTGGGCGAGCTGGTCCTGGCCGAAGACGCGCAGCGTTTCGAGCAGCGCGTAGCGGGCGCGGCCATCGCCCCCCGGCTGCGGCGGCCCGACCATCGAGCAGTCGACCAGGTGCAGCACAGCCGCCGCCGCGTCCTGGCCGGCGACCGAGCTGGCAGCGTCCAGAGTGAAGCCGCCTGGAAAGATGGCGAGCCGGCGGAACACCCGCTGTTCGGGCTCGGGAAGCAGCCGGTAACTCCAGTCGGCCGTCGCGGTCAGCGACCGCTGCCGAGGGGCCACCGTCCGGTCGGCGCCGCTGAGCAGCTGAACCCGGCGATCGAGATCATCGGCTAGCTGGGTGAGGCCAAGCGTCTCGATCCGGGCCGCGGCAAGCTCGATCGCGAGCGGCATCCCGTCGAGCCGGCGGACCAGCCGGGACACCGCCGGCACGTTCTCCGGCCCGAGGCTGAACCGCGGATCGGCGTACCTGGCCCGGTCGGCGAAGAGGATGACCGCCTCGGACTCCGGCCCCGGGCCGCCGTCGGCGTTGCGGTGGTCAGGCAGGCTGAGCGGCCGAAGCCGGTACCGGGCCTCACCCGGCACTCCGACGGGCTCGCGGCTGGTCGCCAGAATCCTGACGTCATCAGCGCTTTCGAGTACCGCTGAGCAGAACTCCGCGACCGCAGGCAGCAGATGCTCGCAGTTGTCCAGCACGATCAGAAGCTGGCGAGGAGCGATCAACGCCGGGACGGAGGCCTTTGCCTCAAGCCCAAGCGCACCGGTGACCTGCGCCGTGACGAGCGAAGGATCGCCGATGCCAGCAAGCTCCACCAGCCACACGCCATCAGCGAAGTCCCCCGCTACCCCGCGAGCGACCTTATCCGCCAGGCGGGTCTTGCCCACCCCGCCAGCCCCGGTGAGGGTCACCATGCGGAACTCTCGCAGCAGCCCGCTTACTTCGCCAAGCTCAGCCAGCCGGCCAACAAAACTCGACGAAAATCGAGCGAAACCGTGCAGCGAACTCAAGTCCGCATTTCCGCCCCCTGAGCCACCTCGGAATTGTAACGGCCAGAACTCCTCGTCCATGTCAGCTCTCCCTGACGCGAGACCCCTCCTCCAGGAGCACGACAACCCTCCTCCATGCGATGAGCCTCCTCGACGGCCAGGGCCCTCACAGCCAGCTGCGTCGCTTGAAGACCAGGTAGAGGGTTACGGAGGTGATGAGCATCAGGGCGATGGCGAGCGGGTAGCCGATTTGCCAGTGCAACTCGGGCATGTGGTCGAAGTTCATGCCGTAGATCGTCCCTACGAGGGTCGGGGCGAACAGGATGGCGGCCCAGGCCGAGATCTTCTTGACCTCCTCGTTCTGGGCGAGGCTCGTCTCGGTGAGGCCGCGCATCTCCTCGTTCTGCTGCTGGGCGACGAGCGTGCTGTGCACGGTCAGCGCGTTCTGCAGGAGCGCACGGAAGGAATCGGCCCGCTCGACGATGCGGATCGCGTGATCGTGCACGTCGCGAAGGCTGCGCTGCAGCTCTAGGTCGACCCGGTATTTGTCGAAGCCTGCTTCCAGCGAGGTGAGCATGTCCAGCAGCGGGCGGCTGGCCCGCTGGAACTCAATCACTTCGCGGGACAGCTCGTAGATCCGCCGGGACACTGCCGGGTCGCCCTTGAACAGCTGGTCCTCGATCTCGTCGATGTCGTTCTCCAGGCCTGCGACGACCGGAGCGTATTCGTCGACGACCTGGTCCATGATCGCGTATAGCACCGCTTCTGGCCCGCGCCTGAGCAGCGCCGGGGCCTGCTCAAGGCGGTCACGGACCCGGCCTAGATCCGGTGACTCGGCGTGGCGGATGGTGACCACGAAGTCCTCGCCGGTAAAGACGTGCAGCTCGCCGAACTCCACCTGCTCCGTGTCGTCCACGTAGCGAGCGGGGCGAAGGACGGTGAACAAGGTCGCCCCGTAACGTTCGAGCTTGGCGCGCTGGTGCGCCGCGATGGCGTCCTCGACCGCAAGCGGGTGCAGGTCGAATTCCGCCGCCACGGAACGGATCTCGGCGACGTCGGGACGGTACAGGCCGATCCAGGCCATGCCGCGCCGGTCCCGCAGCAGCTCGTAGGTCTCCTCCAGGCTGCCCGGGTCAGCCGTGCGCTGACCATCTACATACACCGCGTTGTCGACCAGTGCCATGTCATCCTCGTGTTCGGTTCCTCTGGCGAACGCATCGCCTGTTCACCCCGTCGTCGTCATGATCGCCGACCTGGCGGTCGCGTGGCACTACCCCGGCTCTTACATGGCCGCCGTCTTCGACGGCAGAGTTCGCTGGCTGTCGTTCGTCGAGCGGCTCGCTTCCGGCGACTGACCCTGGGGTTAGCGCCGCGTTCGGAGCGAGCTATGACCGGCTCATCGGCATGGAACCGATCCCCCACGACCACGACGAAAGCCCTGGTACTGGGATAACGTGCAGGAACCGGCGCGGATGCGCGGCTCTCCCTGCGCCGCTCGCGGCCGTGAGGGGGCTCCATGCAGGCTCACCAGATGCCGATCGTGGGCCGTGACAGTGAGCTGGAGACGGTCAGGCAGTTCACCCTGGGGATCGCCGACGGCCCGGCTTCGCTGGTGCTTGAAGGGCTCCCCGGAATCGGGAAGACGGCCATCTGGAATGAGGCGGTAGCAGCCGCACGGGAGCGCGGGCTGAGCGTGCGCACCTGCCGCTGCACCGAATCGGACGCTGGCTGGGCGTTCGCGGGACTGGGCGATCTGCTCGATGGCCTGCGCAGCGACGCCGTAACTGAGCTGCCGGAGGTGCAGCAGCGGGCGCTGGGGAGCGCACTGCTGACCTCGCAGGCCCCGGAGCAGGCGCCGGGCGATCGGGTGATCGCCGTCGCGGTGCTAGGAGTACTGCGGGCACTGAGCCGGTCCGGGCCGCTTCTGCTGGCTGTCGATGACGTCCAGTGGCTTGACCCGAGTTCGCGCAGGGTGCTCTCCTTCGCGCTGCGGCGGCTGCACGACGAGCCGGTCCGGCTGCTCGCTTCCTGCCGCACCGGCACCGAGCCGGGACTGGCCTCGGGCGCGGACCTCGAGCTTCCCGGTGAACGGCTGGTGGTGGGGGCAGTCAGCCTGGGAACGCTCGCACGCATCGCGGCCACGCGCCTCGGCCAGTTCTTGTCGAGGCCGACGCTGACCCGGCTGCACCGGGCCACCGGCGGAAACCCGATGATGTTCCTGGAGATGGCCCGCGCGATCCAGCGGCGCGGCCGTGAGCCGCAGGCCGGCGAGCCGCTTCCGGTGCCCGCAGATCTTCGGTCGCTGGTCACCGAGAGGTTGCATGGCCTTCGCCCGCAGACCGGCTATCTGCTGCTGGTCACCGCTGCCCTGGCCCAGCCGACTGTCGGCGGAGTCGCGGAGGCGATCGGCGACCCTGACGAATTCCGCCAGAGCCTCGCGGAGGCACTCGATTCCGGGGTCCTGGAGCTAGATGGTCAAAGACTGCGGTTCGCGCACCCGCTGATCGCCTCGGTTCCCTATGAGGATCTGACGCCGCAGGCCCGCCGAGAGCTGCACGAGCGACTTGCGGAGACGGTGACCGACCCGGAACAGCACGCCAGGCACGCGGCGCTCGGCGCCGCGCACTCGTCGGCCTCAGTCGCGGCGGCACTTGAGGTCGCGGCCCAGCACGCTCGCGCCAGGGGCAGCCTGGACAGCGCGGCCGAGCTGGCTGAACTGGCCGTGGCGATGACGCCCGGCAGCGATCGCGCGGAGTTGCTCCGGCGCACGATCGGCGAGGCCGAGTACCTGTTCCTGCTCGGCGACCCGGCACGGGCTCGCGCGGTGCTGACCGCCGGGCTGGAAGCCGCTCCCCCTGGGCCTGACCGGGTCCCCGGCCTGCTGCTGCAGGCAACGATCGCGTCCTTCGAGCAAGGGGATGCGACGGTAGCCGGGTGGTGCACGCAGGCGCTGGCCGAGGCCGGCGACGACCCTGCGCTCCTGGCCCGCTGTCATGCCACTTTCGCGGAAACCAGCCCGTCAGGCGCGCACGCGGATCTGGTGCACGCGCAGAGCGCGGTCAGGCTACTGCAGGAGATCAGCTCGCCGCCATCGGACCTGCTGTCAAATGCCCTTACCAACCTGGCACTGCACGAATGCCGCCTCGGCCGCGGTCTCGCCGTGACAACCCTCGAGCGGGCGGTCGCGCTGCAGGAACTGGGAGTGCCCCCGCCGGTCAGCGACCGGGCCGGGATGGCTCTTGGCATGTGCCTGAAGGTTGTGGACCAGTTCGAGGACTCCAGGACCTGGCTCCACGCGATGCGAGTCTGCGCTATCAACGAAGGCGACGACAGCGCGCTCCCCAACACGCTAGGCCACCTCGCGATTCTCGAGTGCTGGGCCGGCGACTACCAGCTCGCCCTGAGGTACGCCGGGCAAGGTCGCGATCTCGCCATCCGGATCGGCTGCCGGGCACCCATGCTGGCCTCGGCTCATGTCCTGGTGCTGGCGCACCTGGGCCGGCTCGCCGAAGCTCGCGAGCTGGCAAGGGATGACCTGGAGTCCGACGAGGCACTCGGCTATGACACAGCCGTGGCGCTGCATCTTCGGAGCCTCGGGTTCACCGAGCTCGCCGCCGGAAACCCGAGCGCCGCCGCCGCCGCGCTGCTGCGAGCCGTCGCCATCTCCCGCGACACCGGGATCGGCGAGCCCGCGATCATGCGGCTGCACCCGGACGCCGTCACCGCGACGATAGCCGTGGGCGATCTCGATACGGCTCACCAGCTGACCGCCGAACTGGACGCGAGCGCTGAGCGCAATCACCTGCCCTGGGCTACCGCCATGGCCGGCCGCTGTCACGGCCTGATCTACGCGGCCTCTGGTGATACGCCAGCTGCGGTCGAGGCACTTGAGCGCTCCCTGTCAGCGCACCAGACCTTGCCGATGCCGTTCGAGGAGGCCCGCACCCGGCTGCTCTTCGGCAGCGTGCTTCGCCGAGCCGGCCGCCGCACCGACGCCAGGACAGAGCTGCAGGCTGCTCAGGCCGTGTTCCTCAACCTCGGCACCCCGGTTCAAGCCGAGCAGGCACGCGCCGAGCTCGCCCGCATCGGCGGCAGGCGCGGCAGCGACGGGGAGCTGACGGCGACGGAACGGCGGATCGTCACGCTGGTGGGAGCCGGGCAGACCAGCCGTGAGGTCGCCAGCGCCCTGATCATGAGCGTCCGCACCGTGGACAGCCACCTCGGGCACATTTACGCCAAGCTCGGACTGCGCTCGCGCACCGAGCTTGCCCGCTGGGTCGGCGCGCAGGACAGTCATCGGGACGCGAGCACCGATCCGCAGTAACGCTTAGATCAAAGGCCAGTAATTCTGCCGACGCTAGGCCCGATCCCTGCCTCTAGCGTCCGACGCGTGACAAACCTGCGATCGCCCGGGCCGGACCGGCCGTCATCGGCCTTTCTCGTGGAGCGCTACCTGCCGGTCAGCGCCCTGGACGAGCTAGCCGCCTCGGTGGCGCAGGTCGCGCGAGTCTGCGCCGAGCAAGGCGAAGGCAGCCACAACGTCCGTTACCTCCAGTCGACCTATGTGCCTTCAGAAGACACCTGCTTCTGCGTCTTCCTCGCCCAGTCAAGCGACGCCGTCCGCGCGGTCAACGATGCCGGGCACTTCCCGCTCGACCGGATTACCGAGGCCGTCCTGCTGATCACCTCAGCCACCTGAATCCGAGCCAGGCTCAAGGAGACGAACCATGATCACGAACTCGCCAGCACAAGCCGTCCGGTCGCGAGCCCCACTGACCGCCGGCGCGGTCGCGCTGCTCTGCGCCCTCCTGACCGCCTGCGGGGGCGGCGGCCCGACCTCAGCTCAGGGCGACCAGCCCGGCGCCCCGGCGCACCCAGCATCCGCGCCGGGGTCGGGGTCTGGATCGGCGTCGGGCTCGGGGTCGGCCAGCTCAGATTCAGCCTGCGGGCTGGTCACTGTCAGCGAAGTCACGACCGCCACAGGCAAGCCAATGGCGGCAGGCAACGGCGCCGGGGACATCTGTACCTTCTCGGCCACGGGCGACCCGAGCCTGGTCGTCTACCTCCAGGTCTACGGCAACGCCGTGTCCATGGGAGTGGCCAAGAAAATCGAATCTGGCGGTCAGCACGTCAGCGGGCTGGGCGATGCCGCCTTCTGGTCCGTCGCCGGAACCCTTTTCGCGCAGAAGGGCAGCAAGGGACTCACCATCACCGTGCCCTCGCTGGCCCTGTCAAGCCGCACCGCACCGCCGAAGATCGTCACCCTCGCCGCCGCCGCGCTAGCCCGGCTATGACGCCGCTTTCGATAAAAGGAGCAAGCACGATGAACAGGACATCCAGCTCGGCCAGGATCTCCATCGGCCGACGCCGAACCACGCTGGCGCTCGCCATGACAGGTCTCGCACTGGCGGGCCTCGCGGCCGGCGCGATTCCAGCCTCGGCCAGCCCGGCCGCACCACGCGCCGGCATCGGCAGCTTCTTCTTCACCACCGGCGTCGCCAGCGTGAGCGGCGGCGGCCACGTCTGGAGCCTGAGCCTTGGCATGGTGGGCATCGGCGCTAGCCTCGATACCGTCACCTTCGGGATCAGTACTCCCCACCTCGGCGGTATCGAGCACCACACCTGGGCCGGACAGCTGGATTCCGGCGAGGTCTCGCTCAGCTCGACCGCAGTCATGAAAATCAATTCCAAGTCGCAGCTGTCACCCATCGCCTCGCTGAGCGTGGCTTTCAAGCCTTCCTCGCGCAAGACCGAGAAGGCCGACTGCGTGACTGGCAAGGAGATCGTCTACACCGGTACCGTCAAGGGCTCAATCCGGCTGAATACCGGCCTCAAGGGCCTTAAGCTGAGCGCCGCGCACCTGTCGTTCGGCAGCCACAACACCCTGACCGCGCTCGGCAGCTGCGTCTTCTCGCCGTGCCACTTCACCAACTGGGATTCCGCCGCCGTCCCGTCCGCGAATGCGCCATTCGCTGGTGCCATTGACATCGTCGTGCCCGGCCACCTCTCCACCACCACCATGATCCAGACCTCGGTCGCGATACCAGGAACGAATGGCCTTGTCCGAGGTGACGCGTGGTCCATCAGGACGAAGGCCCCGGTCTTTCACAAGTCGACCAACTCGCTCAGCGTCACCAGCAGCTCGTCCGGTCTCGTCACGGGAACCGGGACGTTCTCCCACGGCAAGCCGAGCGGCTCACCCTTCCACACGCCCAAGACCTGCCTGTTCCAGGGAAAGAAATACGCTCAGCGCGACACGCAGTACCTGAACGCCAGCTTCAGGGCCTCCAGGCAGTTCGAGGCGCACAGCATACTCAACGGCGTCGTCAAGGTGCAGCGGTCATCAACCGGCCGCTTCGACATCGTGACACTGAAGCGCAAGTAGCGAAGCACCTACCCTTGCAAGGGCTTTAAGGCTCGGGTTTGGGTGGGATTGCCTATATTGTCGTAGCCATACGCTGCGTGGGGAGGGGAGAATGGATGGCTGGGGCGCCTGATCGGGACCACCGGCAGGCTCTGGCGGCCAGGCGGGAGGCCGCCCGCCGGACCGGGCGGGCGGGTGATCCGGCGGCGGCCCGCGATCAGCTCGCGGAACTGCTGCCCGCCTACAAGCCGGTCCTGGGCACCGATCATCCCGACATCCTGGCCGTGCGCCACGACCTCGGCTACTGGACCGGGGAGGCTGGTGACCGGGCGGCAGCCCGCGATCAGTTCGCGGAACTGCTGCCAGGCTACGAGCGAGTTCTGGGCACCGACCACCCCGACGTTCTGGCCGCCCGCCACAACCTCGCCAACTGGACGGGGCAGGCGGGTGACCCGGCAGCCGCCCGGGACCAGTACGCGGAACTGCTCCCCGACTACCAGCGGGTCCTGGGCGCCGACCATCCTGACACGCTGAAAGCCCGCCACAACCTCGCCTACTGGACCGGAGAGGCAGGCGATCCGGCAGCGGCCCGGGACCAGTTCACCCAGCTGCTGCCCGGCTACCAGCGGGTCCTGGGCACCGAGCACCGTGAGACCCTGACCGCCCGCCACAACCTCGCCAACTGGACCGGGGAGGCGGGCGACCCGGCAGCGGCCCAGGACCAGTTCGCGCAGCTGCTGCCCGTCAAGGAACGCGTGCTGGGCCCGGACCACCGGTCCACCCAGGCCACGCGCAACAGCCTGGATGGCTGGGTCCGGCAGGCAAGGAACGACCAAAGCTAGAGCATCAGTCTCGGAGCGTTGCCCGGTTCAAGGTGGCCTTCACTGGCTTTGAGTACTTCCGGCCTGCGCAGCCACCCGCCTTATCCTGACCATAAGCGTGGCCGAGGGCACCACTTTCCCTGAGGCATAGGTAGAAAGCCGCGACGCCGAGGTCCCTATCTGGGCAGCGAACTCCGTCCGGCTTAGGCCCGAACGCCTGACAGCTTCAGTGATCTCGGCCGCGACCACAGCGCGTTCGCTGGCCTCGGCCCGATCACGCGCCCGCGACATAGCCAGCTCCATGGCGTCGGCGAGGCCATAAGGGCGCGAGTGGCTGAAGACCTCCTCCACCTGCCGCGCAGTCCTCCCCCACGGATGAGCGTCAATCTCCACGACAAGCCGGTGCCAGTCCGTCAGATCGCCCCGCTCAAGAGCGGCCTGCACCGCCTCGGTTGGCCATCGAGATACGGGGGCATCAGGTGTAATAGCCAGATTGCGGAAAGCCAGTGTCACGGCTCCTGCACCT
Source organism: uncultured Actinomycetota bacterium (assembly GCA_963737865.1). Lineage (GTDB taxonomy): Bacteria > Actinomycetota > Actinomycetes > Streptosporangiales > Streptosporangiaceae > Chersky-822. The sequence continues at coordinate 262,577 of CAVTUG010000007.1, forward strand.
CCACCTCCATCATTCCGGCAGCCAACTGCCGGCAAACTGTCCGTACCTCGCCCCAGTCTGTCCAGCGAACCGCCAGATTTCGGTACTCACCAAGTTCCCTCGTCACAGACGCGTCCTTGGGGCGGGGATCGGCAAGCTGACGAACCAACTGCGCGGCCACGCCCCGGCCGCCGCCATGCTGGTCCTGGTAGTAGTCATCGATCCTGGCCAGGACAACTGCCGCCTCGGACGACCCGTAACGATCCGCGAGCGCCGCGACATCAAGATAGTCGCGAGTCTGGTTGCGCCGGACAATCAAGAACCCCTTGACCCGAAGGGTCTCCTCGGCGGTTGGAACTGTTAGCAAGTTTCCCGAAGGCAGCGTGATCTGCGTGGTCTCAAGCGGCCTGGTGCGGATAAGCTGCCGCACGCCCGCCTCGATGTCCCCCAGCTGACCGAGAATGACTTTCCCGGGAACCACGCGGTTTGTCACCCACTCGCCGACAGACTCAAGCGCCTCAAGCACGACATCGAACCGGTCCCGCAAATCCGAGAGCACGTGATCATGATCGTAAGAATCACGGTGGCCCGCATACAGGGCGGCGGCAGAGCCTCCAACGAGGACAGCATCCGGGACCTTCTGCTGCAGACGCGACGCGGATTCCAGTACAGCCAGCAAATCCGGGCTGACCTCACCTAGAGAGTCCCCTTGGGCGCCAACGCGCGCCGAATCCTTCTCGACCATACAGACATGATATCAGATCTGATAATGTGCAGGCCGCGTCAGTCTCGGAGCGTGGCCAGGATTCGTGCGAGGTGAGCCTTGTCGGCCACGCTAAGCCGGTTGAAGATCCGCTCGGCTTCGGTGCCCCGGGCCGCGCGTATCGCCTTGAGCACGCAGGAGCCGTTCTCCGTCAGCTCCGCCAGCGTCGCGCGCCGGTCGTCGGGATCAGGGCGCCGCTGAATCAGGCCGCGAGCCTCCAGCGCTTCGACGACCTCCGTGGTCGAGCGCGGGGCGATGCGCAGCTGCTCGGAGAGCTCGGACATGCGCTGGGTGCCGTGGTGGCTCAGTGCCCGCAATGCTCGCAGCTGCCCAGGCGTGATGTCCCACGGCGCCAGCGTCGCCTGAGAGGTTCCGCGTAGCTGACGTGCGACCGACATGAAGGCCTCGGACAGGGTCTCGTCGCCCTCCGAGCCGGGCCCGCTTGCAGCATCGCGATGCGGGACTGCCACGGGAATAGCGTATCAGCGCCGCTTGTTACTGAGGTAACCTCAGCAATCTTCCAGCCCGTAAACGGAGAAGCCCTTTGGAGTCAGCCCCCGTGAATCGACCAAGCCGAGGCCGCGGCCCGCGCTCGGTCACCGCCGCCGAGAAAGCCCAGGCCCAGAAGGTGTCCCTGCGCCGTATCGGACGGCTGTTCGCCCCCTACCGCTGGCAGATGCTCGCGGTCATCGTGATCATCGTCGCCTCCTCGCTGGTCGGCGTCGTCTCGCCGTTCCTGCTCAGGGCCGTGATCGACGTCGCTCTGCCCGAGCAGAACGTGCGGCTGCTGGCCTTCCTGGTGGCCGGCATGGTCGCCGTCGCCGGCGTCACCTCCGCCTTCGGCGTCCTCCAGACCTGGATCAGCACCAAGGTCGGCCAGCAGGTCATGCACGGCCTGCGGACCAGCGTCTTCGCCCATCTGCAGCGCCAGTCGGTCGCCTTCTTCACCGGCACGAGGACCGGCGAGGTTCAGTCCCGCATCACCAACGACGTCGGCGGCATGGAAGCCGTCGTGACCTCGACCGCGACGTCCATCGCCGCCAACCTCACCACGGCCGTCGCTACGGCCGCCGCCATGGTGGCCTTGTCGTGGCGACTGTCGCTGATCTCGCTGGTCGTCATGCCGCCTGCGGTCTACCTGACTCGCAAGGTAGCCAGGATGCGCCGCGCCATCACCATGCAGCAGCAGCGCGAGCTGGCTGACCTCAACGTCACGATCGAGGAAGGACTGTCGATCAACGGCATCCTGCTCGCCAAGACGATGGGCACGAGCCCCTCCCTGGTCCAGCGGTTCACAGCATCGTCGGCCCGGCTGATCGACCTGGAACTGCGGTCGCAGCTCGCCGGCCGCTGGCGGATGGCCTCGATGAGCGTTATCTTTGCCGCGATCCCCGCGATCATCTACCTCGCCGCCGGCTTGCCGCTCACTGCCGGAGCGATGACCATCGGCACCCTGATCGCGTTCACCACACTGCAGAACGCCCTGTTCCGGCCGCTCACCGGCCTGCTCAGCACCACCGTGTCGGTGATCAGCTCACTGGCCCTGTTCGCGCGCATTTTCGAGTACCTCGACCTGCCTGTCGATATTGACGAGCCCGCTCGCCCGGTCCACATCGATCCGGCCGGGGTCGCAGGCCAGGTCCGGCTGGAGAATGTCAGCTTCCGGTACGCCGGCGCCGACCGGGACGCGATCAGCAACATCACCCTGGATATCCCGGCAGGCGCCACGCTCGCGCTCGTAGGCGAGACAGGATCAGGGAAAACGACCCTCGCCTCCCTGATCGCCCGCCTTTACGACCCGACGCACGGCACCATCCGCATCGACGGGATCGATATCCGCGACCTGCGGCTTGCCGATCTCGCCGAGATCGTCGGCGTCGTCAGCCAGGAGACCTACCTGCTGCACACCACGGTGCGCGAGAACCTCCGGTACGCGAAGCCCGCCGCCACCGACGCCGAGATAGAGGCTGCCGCCCGCGCCGCCCAGATTCACGACCTGATCGCCGGGCTGCCCGACGGATACGACACGATGGTCGGATCTCGCGGACACCGCTTCTCCGGCGGCGAGAAGCAGCGCATCGCCATCGCCAGGACGCTGCTGCGCGACCCGCGCGTGCTCGTGCTCGACGAGGCCACCAGCGCCCTGGACACCGACACCGAACGCGCTGTTCAGAGAGCTTTCGACGCCCTCGCCCGGGGCCGGACCACCATCACCATCGCCCACCGGCTCTCCACCGTGCGCAATGCCGACCAGATCGTGGTCCTGGACCACGGCCACGTCGCGGAGGCCGGCACGCACTCCAGCCTGGCCGCGAGCAACGGCCGCTACGCCACGCTCGCCGCATAAGGCGGCAGAATGGCAGTAGGCAGGATCGACCTGGGCTGGGCGGTGCGGCGGTGGAAGACATCATCGGTCAGAGCAAAGACCGGCAGCCTGGCTGGCGACGGCGGGCCGGGTGGATTGCCGTGGCGGTCGTGGTTGCCGCGCTCGTCGCTGCCGAGCACCTTCCGCATGGCGCAGCCCCTGGACCGCATCATGCGAACGAGCACGGCAACGTCCGGGGCGGCGCAGCGCATTCTGCCATTCGAGTCCGGGTCCAAAAACCCGGCGTGCTTGCACGGAAAGGGATAGGCGGCAAGGTCCCGCCCTGGGCGGCCAGCGTCCGGCTGCCCCGCACCGGCGCCCAGCCGGCCTGGTTCTGGCCGGCCGACGGGCGCGTCGCGCCGATTCACGGCCTGCCGGACGACCGGAATGGCTACCTGTTCACCAGGGTCGGCGGCGGCTGGGCGATTCAGCTAGCCGCGTCAGGATCGTCAGGATCCGCGAATTGCGGCGATTGCCCCGGTCCGCCGGCGCCAGTCTTCTATCTGCCTGACCGGGCCGCGCGGGTGACCAGGGTCGGCATCGGCGACCTGGTCGCTCCGGCCGCCGCCAGGGGAGCGATCTGGCTCACCAGCTACCCGGCGGCAGCCGACCCGGCCCGGACGCCGGGAATCGCGCGGCAATACACCGACGCAGGCATCGCGGTCGGTCCGGCCGTGCCGTTGCCTGCCGGGTACCGCATCAGCCAGGGCACCAGCCACGGCTTGCTCCTGGTGCCGTCGGATCCGGCCGGGCAGGCCATCACGTACCGGGAGTGGGACCCGGCAACCCGCAAGGTGCTGCGCAGCTTCGACGCAGTCATCGCGGCGAGCACGACCGAGGTCGCGTATCAGCAGCCATGCCAGGACGCCACGTGCCCGATCCGAGTACTCAACCTCGGCACGGGGCGGACCGCAGCGATCACGCTGCCGGCCTCCAATACCGTCAATGCAGGCAGGTTCAGCCCCGACGGGCGCTTTCTGGCGCTCGAGGTCAGCGCCAACAACAACCCCTACGGGGCATCGGCCATGCGGCTCGAAGTCGCCTCGATGCCGCACGGTCACCTGATCGTCGTGCCGCACACCGGGGCCAGCACCGACTCCCTGGATGGGTTCGGCTGGCCCGGAGACAGCGATGAACTGGTGGCCGAGTTCAGCTTCATCGGCCAGGTGCAGGCTGTGCTGTGGAATCAGCCCGCCGGCCAGCTGGCCGTGGCTGACGTGTCACTTCGCCAGGATCCGTCCGCCCTGGTCGACGGCTGATCGGCCGGCCATGATGACCGACGTCGAGCTCGCCATCGAGGGCGGCACGGTCGTCAGCGCCACCGGCCGGCGCCGGGCCAATGTCCTCGTCGCAGGCGGCCGGGTCGTGCACGTCGGACCGGACCGCGCGTCCGCGACCGCCACCGTCGACGCCAGCGGGCTGATCGTGCTGCCCGGCGCGATCGACACCCACGTCCATCTGATGGACCCGGGCGCGCCGGACCGCGAGGACTTCATTTCCGGCACGTCGGCAGCGGCGGCGAGCGGAGTCACGACGATCCTGGAGCACACCCACGGGCACCCGATCCGCTCGGTCGACGACCTGCTGGCCAAGCGAAGCCACCTCCAGAAGCGGGCCCTGGTCGACTACGGACTGGCCGCCCACGCCTGGCCGGACTCGGGTCAGGACGTCGCCGCACTGTGGGCCGCCGGCGTGGCCTTCTTCAAGCTCTTCACCTGCACGACGCACGGGGTGCCAGGCCACAGTGCCGCCCAGGTCTTCACGCATCTGAACGCTGCCGCCTCAGCCGGCGCCCTGACCCTGATGCACTGTGAGGACGAGTCGATGACGCAGGACGCCGAGCGGGTGCTGCGGGCGGCCGGCCGCCTCGACGAAGGCATCGTCACGGAATGGCGCAGCAGGGAGGCCGAGCTCGTCGGCGTCACCGTCGCCTCGCTTCTCGTCCGCCTGACGGGCGCGACGGCCGCGGTCGCGCACGTCAGTCATCCCGGCGCCGTGGCCCTGATCGCCAGGGAGCGCGCGCTTGGCGCGTCGCTGGCCGCCGAAGCGTGCCCGCAGTACTTCCTGCTGCGCGAGGCCGAGATCCACGAGTTCGGCGCGCTGCGCAAGTTCACCCCTCCTGCCCGCGCCAGGAGCGATCACGACGAGGCACTGATGTGGTCGCTGCTGCGCGACGGCTCGCTCACTCACATCTCGAGCGACCACGCACCGTCGACCCTCGCGCAGAAGCGTGACGGCGATATCTGGTCGGTGCACTTCGGGCTGCCGGGACTCGATTCGACCATGGCACTGCTGCTTGACGCGGTGAGTCGCGGAGAGCTTTCTTTCGAACATCTAGTACGGGTTTACTCGACTTACCCGGCCCGCAGATACGGGCTGTTTCCGCGCAAGGGCCAGCTGGCGGCGGGAGCGGACGCGGACATCGTGCTGGTCGACCCGGGTCGCCGGCGGGTGCTGCGCGACGAGGACGTACTGTCCAAGGCGGGCTGGACGCCGTACGCGGGGCGTGCGGTCACCGGGTCAGTGGTCCGCACGTATCTGCGTGGCGAGCTGATCGCCGAGGCGGGCAAGCCGCTCGACTCTCGCCACGGCAGGTTCCTGCCAGGCCAGGGCGCGCGTACCGGCCCCACGGCGGCCTAACAAGCCAAAGCCTTTATTTTGAACGGCTCGCTTCAGCCGAGCTCGACCATCCAGAGCAGGGGGTTGTCCGTGTCAGTCTCGCCACGCGTCGTCGTGCTGGCCCTCGGCGGCACGATCGCCATGTCGCACGGGGATACCACCCCTGGCGTGGTGCCGACCCTGACTGCCGAGGATCTCGTAGCAGCGGTACCCAGCCTGCGCGACGGGATCTCGGTGCAGGCCAGGACCCTGGTCAACCGCCCGAGCGCCGCGCTGACCGTCAGTGACCTGCTTGCCCTGCTCGACGAAGCCGGCAGCGCGGTAAGCGACGGCGCCCAGGGAGTCGTCGTGACACAGGGGACCGACAACCTGGAGGAGACGTCGTTCCTGCTCGACCTGCTCTGGCGGCACAGCGAGCCGCTGGTGATCACCGGGGCGATGCGCGGGCCGACCCTGCCGGGAGCGGACGGCCCGGCCAACCTCGCGGCCGCCGTCGCCGTCGCGATCGACCCGGCGAGCCGTGACGCCGGTGTTCTCGTCGTCATGAACGACCAGGTGCACGCCGCCCGGTACGTGCGCAAGGAGCACAGCCACAGCCCGGCCGCTTTCGTCTCCCCCGCTGCCGGCCCGCTTGGCTCGGTCAAGGAGGGCCGGGTCGTGCTTCGCGCGGGTCCGCAGCGGCGCGCGCCCAGGCTCGATCCGCCGTCCGGGCCGATCGCCCGCGTCGCGCTGATCGAGGCGACCTTCGACGATGGCGGCGACCTGCTGTCCGAGCGCGTCACCGCCCCCTATGACGGCGTAGTGGTCGCGGCGTTCGGCGCTGGTCACCTTTCCGAGCAGGCAGCGGAGGCGGCGATCGCGCTAGCCGCGACGAAACCCGTGGTGCTGGCCAGCCGGTGCGGCGCGGGCGGACCGCTGCGGGGAACCTACGGGTTCCTGGGCTCAGAGACGCATCTGCTGGCCGGCGGGCTGATCTGGCCGGCGACCTCGACGCCCGCAAGGCCCGCCTTCAGCTGATGCTCCTGCTGTCCAGCGACGCCGGCCGCGACACGATCGCCTCGGCCTGGTCCGCCTTGCTGAGCTAGCGGGCGCCGCCAGCTCATATGCCAGCGGAACCCGGCAACAGCACCAAAGCGGGCCATAGCCCCAGGCCACTCGATTCCCAACGACACCTTGGTCCTACTTACCGTCGTCCCCACAGCAGTAAGTAGCACCATGCTGCTGTCAGCCGGCCAGCCGTGGTCAGAGGCCCTCCTGGCTTGCGAAGATCCGGATCATCTCGTTGTAGTCGAAGAGACCGACCTGACCGTCGTCGTCCACGTCGGCGCCGACACACTGGCCCTGCAGTGGCGCGGTGTCGTCGAAGCAGCGCACCAGGATGTCGTAGTCGGCGATATTCACCTGATCGTCGCCGTTGATGTCGCCGGTCGTCAGGATCGCATCGGGCGCCGTCGTGTGCTCGCTCTGAAGGATGTCAACGAAGCCAGGCACATAGCTGTACAGGGTGTAATTGAGCTTGACCCGGACCCTGTACCCTTCGGCGTCGCTGCCGGTCGACCATACGTTTTCGTGGGCGGGCACATCGGTCGGCAGCTGGATGGTGATCTGGTACCGGTCGGTATTGGCGTCTACGGTGGCCATTCCCACTACGCCCGGGTTGTAGACGAGGGCGCCGTCCGGGTCATAGATCTGGACCGTCAGCGGGCGCTGCTTGTCGACTGGATTGGTGTTGAGATACTCGTGATCTCGCGGGTCCTGGATCTGCACCCCGATCGTGAGGGTCGTGAAGTACTGCGGTCCGCTGAAGCCGGGCGTGCTGGCGGTAGGGTTCGGAAGTTTGGAGAGGAAATAGTCGTCCGGCTTCGTGACCTGCCCGCTGGACAGGCCAGGGAAGCCGTAGCTGGTGAGGATCTTCACCGCCTTGGTCAGGCAGTTGTCGAGCAGGAAGTCGTAGCCGCTGGTCTCGACGTCAGCGATCTCGCTGGTCGCCTGCTGCGGGAAGCTGGAGCTGATCAGGCTGCACCGGTACCTGCGGTAGTAGCCGACCGGGTCGCTGTAGCGGGTACCGGTCTGCCCGTCCACCAGGACGCCGAGGGCGAAGGCGGACAGCATCTGAGCGTAGGTTCCCGAGTTGTGCCAGCTCGAGCTGGCGGCCTTGGCGCCTGACCCGCCCAGGTGGAGGGGCGAGGCGCCCTGGTCCTCGGTCGCGCCGAAGGTCCAGCTGTCCCCGGTGTCGGCCTTGAAGCCCCAGCCGACGTGTCCGAACCCGGCTGCTCCGTCGGGGGCGTTGAAAATGCACGCCTCGCCGGGCACTGCCGCCTCGCTGGTGGCGCCCGTGCCGATCAGCGTCAGCCCGACGGTCAGCCCGGCGGCCGTGATGATCCGAATGCCTGCGCCGACCTTGCCAAAGCGTCTCATCTGCCTACCTCCTAGCCTTGGATCGCCGTGATCGAGTCGCTGCTTGAGATCCACAAATGGCTGCCGTCGAACGTGACGTAGTCCGGCAGGCGGAAGCCGTAGTCCGCGCCTGCCAGCGTCTGCTCCCATGCTCCGGTCAGCGCGTTCACCTCGGTCAGCGAGTTGCCATTGGCGTTGGTGATCCACAGGTTCTGGCTGTCGAAAGCCATCTGGTACGGCTCGGCGAAGCCGTAGCTGCCGCCGCTCAGCGTCCGCACCCAGGAGCCGTCAGAGGCGCTCAGCTCGGTCACCGAGTTGCCGCCCTTGTTGGTGACCCACAGGTGCGCTCCGTCGTATCCGATCCCGGCCGGGGTGTCGAAGCCGTAGCTGCCGTCGCTGAAGGTGCCGACCCAGGAGCCGTCCGCAGTGCTCATCTCGGTCACCGAACCGTCTGAGTTGCTTCCGCCGGCCGCGTTCACGACCCACATGTGCGTGCCGTCGAACGCGATGCCCTGCGGACTGGCGAAGCCGTAGCTGCCGCCGCTCAGCGTCCGCACCCAGGAGCCGTCGGAGGCGCTGATTTCGGTGACTGACCCGCCGCCGGCACCGCCGCCGACGTTGGTGATCCACAAGTGGGTGCCGTCGAACGCGATTTCGGCCGGCCGCGCGAACCCGTACGAGCTGTCGCTGGTGTTGCTGATCGTGCGTAGCCACGTGCCATCGGAGGCGCGCAGTTCGGTGACCGAGTCGCCGGCGTTGTTCACCACCCACAGATGCTGTCCGTCAAAGGCGATAGCACCCGGCCCGCTGAACGCATAGCTGCCTTTGCTCAGCGTCCGCACTACGGAGCCGTCGGAGGCGTTCAGCTCGATCACCGAATTGCCGTCGCTGTTGGCGACCCACAGGTGGGTGCCGTCGGCCAGTATCTGCTGAGGGGTGTTGAAGCCGTAGCTGCCGCCGGTCAGCACCATGGGCATGCCGACGCCGAGGGCGAGCTGGCTAGGCAGGAGCGCTCCGCCTGGTGGCCCCAGGGGGCCGACACCGCCAGCCGGGCCGTTCTGGGCCAGCAGCCCCCAGAGCGCGGAGTGGCCGGATGGTGCCGCGTTCGAGTTCGGCTTGATGGCCAGGTAGCTCGAGCCTAGGTAGACCACCGCGTCATAGGGCTGGTACTTGGTAGCCGGGCTCCAGGAACCTAGCCAGTTCAGGCCGGCCTGATCCCAGTTCACGGCCTTTTCGGCGACGGTGCACTGCTGGTGCCTGGTCGGGTCGATCAGCCGCAGCACGCCGGTCTTCTGGCTGTAGCAGCCGTGGTAGACGGCGGTACTGGCGTCTGGTATGGCGCCGAGTGCCACTTGCGCGACCTCGCCAGCGCCGAGGGCCACGACCGCCGCAGCGGTGATGGCGACTGCCGCTCTGCCGGTGAGTCTCATCCGCGTGGTCCTCCCTTACCGCTGGATGACGGTCAGCGAATTGCCGCCCGTGTTGGCCATCCACAGATGGCTGCCGTCGAACGCGATGCCGGAGGTCTCGTCGAACCCGTAGCTGCCGCCAGTCAGCGTCTGCATCAGCGACCCGTCAGCGGCATTCACCTCACTCACGGCGCCCTGGTTACCGGTCACCCAGAGGTGCGTGCCGTCGAACGCGAGCTGCTCGGGGCTGGCGAGGTTGCTGTTGCTGAGCGTTCGCACCCATGATCCGTCGGCGGCGCTGAACTCCGTGACCGAGTTGCTGGCGTTGTCGGCCACCCACAGGTGACTGCCGTCGAAGACAATCCCATCGGGAACGCTGAATCCGTAGCTTCCGCCGCTCAGCACCTGCACCAGAGCGCCGTCTGAGGCACTGACCTCGGTCACCGAGTCCGCGAAAGTATTAGTGATCCACAGGTGGCTGCCGTCAAAGGCAATCGCCGCCGGGCTGGTGAACCCGTAACCGCCACCGCTGAGCGTCCGCACCCAGGATCCGTTCGAGGCGTTGATCTCGGTCACCGAATTGCCGCCGCCGTTAGCGATCCACAGGTGCGCGCCATCGAACCCGATCGCAGCCGGACCGCTGAAGCCGTAATTGCCTCCGCTAATCGTGCGTACCCGCGACCCATCAGCGGCGCTGACTTCGGTCACGGAATCCCCGCCGGTGTTAGCGATCCACAAATGGCTCCCGTCGAACGTGATCGCCTCCGGGGAATCGAACCCGTAGCTGCCACCGCTGATCGTTCGGACAGGCGAGCCGTCGGAAGCGTTCACCTCGGTAACGGAGTCACTGCCGGTATTGACGATCCACAGATGGCTCCCGTCGAATGCGATGGCACCAGGCGCGTCGAACTCGTAACTGCCGCCCTTGAGCAAGACGGGCACGGCCACTCCGAGGGTCAACTGGCCGGGCAGCAGCCCCCCGCCGCCGGGCGATCCGGGCGGCCCCTGATGCCCGGTGGCACCGGGCGACCCGCCCTGGGCCAGCGGCGACCAGGTCATCCCGCTGGTCACCGGGTTCTTCCCGGCGTTCGAGCCGTTCGCCACGTAACTCGACCCGTGGTAGGACACCGCGTCAAGAGGCTGGTAGGCCGTGGCCGCGCTCCAGGCACCCCGCCACGAGATGCCCTGCAGCCAGGTCACGGCGGCTTCGCCGGCGTGACACGTCTGCTTGCGCGAAGGGTCGATCAGCCGCAGCGCCCCGGTCTTCTTCGAATAGCAGCCGTGGAACTCGCCTGCCGGCGCGGTGGGTATGGCGGCTAGTGCGGCCGCCCCGATTTCAGCCGCCGCCACCACTGCCAGCACCGCTACGCCGACAGCCCGCCAGCGCAGCCACTTTGGCACTCTCCGGCGTATCGCCTTCAAAGGAAGATTCATCCGGATTGTCCTTTCGGCTCAGGCGCCCTTCTGGCGCAGCGCCGGTGATTTGCCGGAATTACTAACGCCAGCCATGACGGGACGAGTGTGCCTTATTGTGGCAGCCGGTAGATTGCCGCCACAAGGGTCAAATGACATGGCAGCACATAACGGCAGTTCAGATACCTAGCCAAGGATCGTTAAGGTTGAAGATATTGACCAGGGATAATTTCCCGCCCGCCCGGGCTAGTTCTTCTTGAGGGCTGTCAGCTTCACTGCCTTGGACGTCGCGGGCGGGAAACTCCCGTTCCCCTTGATCGAGCCGGTAATCGAGTACTTGCCTGCGGCGAGCAAGGTCTGCGACGACGGCGAGCACGTCCCTTTCCCGGTCGTGGAGAGCTTCACGGAGCAGATTGCCTTCCTGCCCGCTCGGATGGTGACGGTCCCGGCCGGGTGCGCGACGAACTGGCTGCTGACAGCGACGCTGATCTTCAGCGACTTCTCGCTCCCGACATGGACGCTGGACTCCGACAGCTTCAGCGTCAGCGAGGTGCCCGGCCCGCTACCGAAAGTGAGCGTGTAGGTGTATGGGTTCATCGGATTGACGCCGCTAGCGCCGTTGACCGCCGTGGTATTCGCACAATCGTTGTTCCGCACGTCCTCGCACACGGCCAGGATGAGGGTGCCGGTACGGGTGGCTTGCAGGGTCAGGAACCCGTTGGCCGCGATCGTGCCGGTCGACAGCGCTGACGCCTGGCCGAAGTTCGAGTCCTTGGTGCCTGAGCCGTACAGCGAGAAGGTATAAGAGTTGTTCGTGGGGTCACCGACATTCAGCCGGAGGTGGTCCCCTCGCGCCAGCTTGATCTTCCAGAAGTCGACCAGGTTGCCGCCGCCGGCCTCGAAATGGCCGATGGTCAGCGCGGGCGCCTTGCTGATGGATGCGCCGGCCTTGACCTCGCCCGACGCCTTCGTGCCGGTGATGCCGCCCTTGACCAGTGTCGGAGTGAAGGTATAGGGGTTCACCGGGTTGATACCGCTCGAGCCGTTACCGGCCGTGGTGTTGGAGCAGTTGCTGTTCCGCGCGTCCTCGCACACAGCTAGCACGAACGTGCCCGTATACGGCGCCTGCAAGGTCAGGAATCCGGTGGTGCCAGTAGTACCAGAAGACAACGGCGGAATAATGCCGAAGGTCGCGTCACTCGCATTGGGAGCGTAAAACGCGAAGGTGTAAGCGCCGTTGGCGGGGTCGCCGACATTCAGGCTGACCTGATCTCCGCCCGCTAGCTTGATCTTCCAGAAGTCGACGAGGTTGCCGCCGCCGGCCTCGAAATGACCGATCGTCAGCGCGGGCGCCTTGCTGATGGATGCGCCGGCCTTGACCTCGCCCGACGCCTTCGTCCCGGTGATGCCGCCTCCCACCAGCGTGGGAGTGAAGGTATAGGGGTTCACGGGGTTGATACCGCTTGAGCCGTTGCCGGCCGTGGTGTTGGAGCAGTTGTTATTCCGCGCGTCCTCGCACACAGCTAGCACGAACGTGCCCGTATACGGCGCCTGCAAGGTCAGGAACCCACTGCTCGGCGTGGTACCAGAAGACAACGGCGGTATCCCGCCGAACGTCGCGTCGCTGGCACTGGGAGCGTAAAACGCGAAGGTGTAGGCGCCATTGGCGGGGTCACCGACATTCAGGCTGACCTGATCTCCGCCCGCCAGCTTGATCTTCCAGAAGTCGACCAGGTTGCCGCCGCCGGCCTCGAAATGACCGATCGTCAGCGCGGGCGCCTTGCTGATGGATGCGCCAGCCTTCACCTCGCCCGACGCCTTCGTCCCGGTGATGCCGCCTCCCACCAGCGTCGGAGTGAAGGTGTACGGATTCATCGGATTGAGGCCGCTTGAGCCGTTACCGGCCGTGGTGTTGGAGCAGTTGCTGTTCCGCACGTCCTCGCACACAGCCAGCACGAACGTGCCCGTATACGGCGCCTGCAAAGTCAGGAACCCGGTGCTCGGGGTGGTGCCGGACGACACCGTCGACACCTGGCCGAAGGTCGCATCGGTCGTGCCAGGGGCGTACAGCGCGAAGGTGAAGTTGCCGTCGCTGGGATCACCGACGTTCAGCTGCATCTGGTCCCCGCCAGCCAGCTTGATCGTCCAGAAGTCGATCGGGCCGCCGCCGCCCGACTGCTGGGACTTCAGCACCAGAGCCGGAGCGCCAGCGATCGTGTGCGAGGGCGCTGAGACCAGAGGGGATGCCGACGCCGCCGAGGCCGGAAACGCAGGAGCCATTGCGAGCAATGCCCCGGCCGCCATTAGCGGGACAGCCAGAGCTGCCTTGACCAGCCGGGCAGGGGCTCCGGACGTTCGGGCCAGGTGCAGGTGATTGCGTGCCAGTGGCGCCATTCGCGCGAATGTCAGCATAGTTGGATCGTAAGTGGCGCTCCCCCAGCCGGACGGGCCGGCTGGGCGGCTCGTCGGGTTAGCGGGTCAGGCCAGGGTGGCGCACTGGCCGCTGGCTGGGCCGGTGACGGTGTTGGGCTGGCTGTTGTCGGTGGATGGCGGTGTGTTGGCGAGGCAGGCCAGCGGGCCGCCGATGTGGTTGGCTTCGACGGCGGGCGCGGTGCTGCCTAGGTTGCCGGTCAGGGTGACCGGGCCGTGGATGGTATTAAGCGGGCCCAGCCATCCGCGACGACGTCGGCAGTGCCGTGGGCGCACATAGCCCGCCCGGCGTGACGACTAGGCCCCCGGACGGCTAAAAGGCAAATACGGCTTTTACAAACCACCCCGTATTTGGATCCTTTAACGCTTCGACGGTCACGATAACGGTAATGCGCGGGAATAGTAAAGACCGTCAATCGACCAGAACAATGAACCGTAGTGTGACCGGCGATTAACCCGCGTCTTTCGTGATCACGGCTGCGCCCGGACGGTAATTCCCTCAGTTTCCCGACAGCACCATGGTCCTACTTACTGTCGTCAGGATGACACTAAGTAGGACCATGGTGTCGTAAAATCCCCGGCCTCGCCGGGAAATCGGCACCGGCTAGCTGCCAGGCCGGGGAACATGCTGCTGCCGCCGGTCAGCGGCGCGGTCGTCAGTCCTGCCGCCCACGTGGTCAGCGCAGTGGTGCCGCACAGGTAGGCCCTGCCGCCCGATCGGGGAACGGCGCGGGGAAACCGATACCTCTGCTTTCAGGAACATTATTCCAGGTCACTACCCCTCAGCCGAGTGCTGAGTCGATATTCGGCAGAAGATCCCCGGCACGCGGTCATTTTTCTCCCGTCAGGAAATAAGTCGCCCGATGACGGGATCAGGACCCTGGATGGCGGGAACAGCCTGGTGAGATCTATAAACATCACGGGGGGAATTATTTCCTAACCGAATGTTAGCTTGCCTTGCTGCTTGCCGAGTCTTCTTATGAAGCTAGTGACGGTTCCGTCCGGGTGGCAGCTGACGCGAAGGGATTATTGGTGAAAGCTCAGGTTGATGAGCTGCGGAAGCTGGTGGGCAGGACTCGCGATCAGGATGCGGAGATCCCGATCGCGATGCTCGGCTTCGGCGACGGGCTGCGGGTTCTGTTCCCTGACGGGGTGCTGCACTTCGTCAAAGGCGGCCCAGACCAGGAGGGCCGGGCGAGCGCTGCCGTCAGCGCCGCTGGCTCAGCCCGGGTTTCCTTCGCCGGGACGTCGGCGGCGCTGAGCCTGAGTGTCGGGGCGGACGGCTCGGCGGTCGGGCTCGAGGCGGACCTTCCGGCACCGGGGGTTCCCGCGCACCTGCTCGCGCGGTGCCTGGGCTTCGAGTTGCCCGTGCTGCCGGGTCCTGGTTTCGAGCGGCTCAGCGTGCTGATCCGAGACGACGAGGACCCGGCGCTGACCGCGACCGGTCCGGGCGGGACAGTGCGGTTATGGGCAACCGCCGAGCAGGTTTTCTGTGCGGCAGCCGATGGCTGGCAGGTCGTCTGCACGGGCCGGCCGCTGACGCCTGACCGGCTGACGGAGCTGGGCCTGCCGGAGATCGGCCCGCGTGTGCTGCCCGATCCTTTCGCCGGGGAACTGCCTGCCGGCGCCTGGCTGCTGTTATCGGAGCTGCCTTTGCGGCCGCGCCGCCTGCTGGTGCCGCTGGCGCTGCCACGGCCTGAGCGGCCGCTCGATTCGTCCCGGCTGGACGGCCTCGGCCGCCCGCTGCCGGCCGCCGGGTCGCGGACGCAGCAAGCCCGGCGAGGTTCGCCGCGCCCGGGGCGGGCGGTCGCCACCGCAGACGGCTTCGCCCTGGTGGCCGGGACGAGCTCGGGGGCCGAGCGCGGCAACGGCCTCTGGAGCCTGGACATCAGCGAGGACAGCGCGGTTGTCAGCGTCGACTACGACTACAGCCCGCTGCGGCTCACTGGCGGGCTCGGCCTGCTCCCGGCCGCCGCCCCGTACCAGACGATCGTCGGCGGCGTGCTGATGTTCTCCTTCGGCGCGGAGGGATCCAAGGGCCTGTACGGCACCGGAATGGGCGCCTACGTGGTGCCGCAGTCCGGCGCGGCCAGTCCGTCGTTCTTCGGCTATGTCGGCATCGGCGGCGACCCGGGAATCGGCATCCCCGCGATCCGGGTGACCGGGATCTCGGCCGGGCTTGGCTGGAACAGCCGGATCCGCATTCCGGAAATTTCCGAGCTCGGGGACTTCCCGTTCCTGAAGGCACTGGACAATCCCGGGGCCATCGGCGCGGAGCGTGATGACCCGGTCGAGATCATCAGGAAGCTCACTGCCGGCGCCGGCGCCTGGGTGACTCCGGCCCAGGACGAGCTGTGGGTGGCCGCCGGGCTCGGCTTCACGATCGCCGAGCTGGTCAGCGGCCGGGCCCTGGCCGTGGTGCAGGTGGGCCAGGAGCTGACGATCGCGCTGATCGGCACCGCCTCGGCCGAGCTTCCCAAGGAAGGTAACCGCAAGTACGCACGGATCGCCGCCGCACTGCGGGCGGTGCTCAAGCCGAACCAGGGTGAGCTGGCCTTCGACGCGGAGCTCACCTCGGATTCCTTCGTGATCGACCCGCACTGCAGGCTGCGGGGCGGGGTGTCGTTCCGTGCCTGGTTCGGCAGCAGTCCGCGCGCGGGCGATTTCGTCTACGCCGTCGGCGGCTACCACCCCAGCTATCGGGCACCGGCCAGCTATCCGGTCGTGCCCAGGCTTGGCTTTGACTGGGACCTGACCGGCAAGGTGACGATCTCGGGCAGCGCTTACCTGGCGATCACCCCCGCCGCCGCGATGGCGGGCGGCGCGCTGGACGTGCGGTTCCAGTCCGGAGTCGTGCGGGCCTGGTGCACGGCGAAGGTAGATGTGCTGGTCCAGTGGAAGCCGTTCTACCTGGAAGCGAGCATCCGGGTCTCGATCGGCGTCTCGGCCTCGGTGAAGATCGTCTTCGTCCGGATCACCATTACCGTCGAGATCGGCGTCTCGCTGGCGATCTGGGGGCCGCCCACCGGCGGCGAGGCCACCGTGAAGCTGTGGTTCATCTCCTTCACCATCGGCTTCGGCAACGGCCGCGACCCAGTGGGCAAGGTGCTCGACTGGCCGGGCTTCGCCGCCATGCTCCCGCCGCCAGCCACTAACGTCCGGGTCACCCCCGGGGCCGGGCTGCTCGCCGGGCGGCGCTCCGGCGTCGGCGGCGCTGAGCGCTGGGAGGTCACTGCCAACGGCTTCGCCTTCACCACCGACAGCACCGTCCCGCTCAGCAGGCTTTTCCTGGGCAATGCGACCGGTCCCGCCGAGTCGGATCAGAGCATCAGCATCCGCCCGATGGACAGGCAGGGCCTGACCAGCAGTCAGCGGGTGAAGCTCACCCTCAGCGGCGACAACGTCGATCTCAACAGCTGGTCCCGCAGCCGGGGCACAGCGACCATGCCGGCCGAGCTCTGGGGCGCGGGCCAGCCTGGCAGCCTGCCCAGCGGCGACGAGCACCTGGTCAAGGACCGGATGGTCGGAGTGCGGCTCGGCTCCCCGGCACCCCGGTACGGCACCTCCACCGGCTACATGGACGAGAACGCCCTGGCATTCGACCCGGTGGCCCCGGACGGCCTTGAGCCGCTTGATCCGGCTGCAGGCCCCGTCGGCGTGATCCCATCGCGCCCGGCGGAAGGCGGCGTGATCGCCGCGATCGTCGGCACCGTCAACGCGGCAGGGCAGAAAGAAGCCCGCGCCCGGCTGGCCGGCCAGCTCGGGGTTCTCGGGCTTGACCTGGGTGCGCTCGACAGCGACCTTTCCCGGTACGCGCGTGCTGCCGAGACCGCCTTTACCGCCGAGCCCATGCTCGTTCCCGCCAGCTGAAGAGGGACAACAAATTCATGCCTTCCCCCGGCCACCGCATGCGCCTGCTCGACCATCGCATCCCGTCGCTGTACGCCGGTGCCTACCAGATCACCGTCGAGCAGGGCATCGACTCGCTTTCGACTGGCGCCACGCTGCCCACCCGCAACCAGAGGTTCGATGTCAGGGGCACGCGCTTCATGCTTGGCGCCTCCGAGGTCCGCGCCTGCTACCCGCTGCCTGGCGCGGAGGGCACCTACAGCCAGATCCTGCCGCATGTCACCCTGAGCGCCGCCGCCCTGCCCTGGGCACGCCTGCTGAGGGGCGCCGCCGACGGCACCCCGTGGCTGGCGGTGCTGCTGTTCCGCGCGGGCGAGCTGCCCGGCGACCCGGACGCGGTCGGCGTGGTGACGGTGTCCACCGCAGGCGAGCTGCTCCGCCGGGGCGCCGGAGAGGGCAAGCCACCGGAGATAGACCCGGACAGCCTGCTGGACGGCGAGGCCGACCTGGCCTGCCGCAGCATCCGCGTCCCCGGTGACATCTTCACCAGGATCAGGCCCGCGTTCGGCGAGCTGGCACTGCTGGCGCACCTCCGCGAGGGCGGCCCGCCGGACGCCAGCCACGTCCGGGGCGCCGACCCGGAGCCGAACCTAGAGGACCTGTGCTCCGTCGTGGTCACCAGCCGGTTCCCCTCCCAGGCCGGCGGCTGGCACGTCGCGCACCTAGTCTCCCTGGAAGGCCACGAGCCCTACCTGGGTGCCACGGCGCCTCCCGGGGAAGGGCTGCGGCTGGTGTCGCTGCACACCTGGGCCTTCGAGTCGCTGCCCGACTCCGGCATCGGCTTCGGCGACATCGTGCACAACCTCGCCGCCGACCCCGACCTGCTGCTGCGGGTTCCGCTGCTGCCCGGCGACGCCGATGGCGACGCGCTGCCACGCCTGCGAGGCGGCGCCGTGGCGCTGCCCCATCGGCTCGAATCCGGAGAGCGCAGCTTCGGCTTCTACCGGGGCCCGCTCACCGCCGCCCCCGCCCAGGAACTCCCGGCCCCCGCCGAGCCTCGGCTGGAGTCTGCCGGGGAGGCGCTGGTCTACCTGGAGCGGTGGGGAGTATTCGACGCGGGGTACGCCTGCGCGTTCAGTCTCGGGCGTGCGCTGGCCATGGCCGACGCGCCCTTCCGCAGCGACCTGCTGGAGTTCCGCAGGGAAGCCCGCCAGGCCGTTCGCCGCCTATCCGCCCATCCAGAATTGGCTGCGGTCGGGCGCAGCGCCCGCGAGGCCGGCGAGGCGCTGCGAGGCAACCTTGCCCGCCAGGCGTTCGACCAGCTGCTTGAGAGCCGGCTGGCCGGCGCTCTGCGCCGCAGCGGCGGTCAGCTCGCTGCCGCACCGCGCCGCCCGGACTCCGGAGGCGACGACGCGCTGGCCCGGATGGCAGCATCCGGCCCTCGCGCGCTGCTGGCCAGCGCGCAGGCCCGTGAGGTGCTGCGTGCCGCCACCGGCGAACAGCTGCACCCGGTCAGGGAGTGGCTGAATCGCCTCGCCCTGCTCGAGATGATTCCGTTCGACCAGCTGGTGCCTGACCCGCGCATGCTGCCGCCAGAAAGCGCCCGGTTCTGCTACCTCGACGAGGGGTGGATCCGCGCGGCCGTCGACGGCGCGCTGAGCGTCGGTGTCGGCCACGCGCAGGACGCCGAGCTCAACGAGCTGGCCAGCGGAATCGAGGAGCTGCCGAAGAGCGGGGTGCTGATCCGCTCGGTGCTGATCCCGGGCTGGCCGGACACCATCATCACCGGCTTCGCCGGCGAGGACACCGTGGAGCCGGTCCGCCGGGCGCTGTTCGGCAGTGACGTGCTGATGCTGCTTTACCCCAGGGTCATCGATACCTTCACGCTCGCGGAACCGCCGCAGGGCCTGTACTTCGGCATCGGCGACGTCGGCACGATCGAGCTTCGCAAGCTCACCGGCGACATCGGCTACCCGGCTGGCGAGTTCCCCGACCCGCCCGGCTTCGGCCGCTTCCTGCGTCCTGGCGGAGCGGACGTGCTCGACCTCACAGGACAGCTCATGCCCGCACTGGCCGCTGCGCACAGCCAGCCGCTGTCCCCGGCGCAGTTCGCCCTGCAGATGATCAAGACGCCGCAGCTCCAGACCTTCGCCCGGCCCTGACCCGCACCCGCCAGAAGGGAAGCAAACGATGCCCAACGACACCCTGGTGGTGCCGGTCGAGGTCGCGGCGTTCGCGGTCAACCCGCAGACCCGCGACGGTGACGGCAGCTACGTCATGCTCCGCTGGACCGCCAACTTCCGCAATTTCGTCCGCGACAACGCCGCCCCTGAGCCGGCGCCTTTCGTCATCACCGAGGACTGGACCCAGAACCGTGAGTCGCGGCTCGGGGTGTACCTGCAGTGGCAGCTGCCCGAGGCGCTGTGCCGGGGCCATCAGGATGAGGAGACCGGCGAGATCGGCGACTTCCCCCTGGTACCTAACCGGTGGCTGGTGGCACGCCGCTCTAGCCTGGGAATGCGGTCGTGGATCGTCCACAGCGACTACCTCGCGGCGACCGGCGACGGCGTGTCCTACCTTGATCCGCACGCGTCCACGGCGACCGCCACCGTGATCGGCCGCCGGGTCGGCCTGACCCCTGACCGCCCCTGGGACGAGCCTGGTGACCCGCCATTCCTCACCGCCGTCGGCCCGGGCCTGCTCACCTTCTCGGTGTTCCAGCCTTACAACAAGAACGTATTCTCCATCCACGACACCCTGGAGGACATCGACGGTGAGGACCGGCTCAGCTACTGGGTGGCAGGCTGGTACTCAGACCCGGACAGCGACATCCTCGCCTCCGGCCCGGCCGGCGAGCCGTTCGCCGATCTGCTCGATCGCCTGGAGTGGAGCCTGGCGCCCGGCTACGGCAGCCCTCGCCGCTCCGTGTACACCGGCAGCGCGCTCGGCATCGGCTGGAAGCCGGACGGTCCTCCCTACCCTTCGGCCAGCCCGCCGCGCGGCCGCGACATCGCCGTGGCGATCGGCAACAGCACTGCCGAGGCAGCCGCCGTGCTGCAGGAAAAGGCGGCAGGACCGGACGCCCTGACCTCGGGCCAGGCCCGGCTGTACAGCGCGTTCACGCTCGGCGTGCTTGACGAGTACGACCGCCCGGACGGCGACCTGCTTGTTCCGCTCGCCGCCCATGGCGGAGGCTTCGGCCCGGTACCCGGCGGCTACAGCTGGCGCCTGGTCGAGCATGGCGACGACGACGCTCGCGCCGCCCGGCCGCCGGCCGGGCGGGCCCGCGAACGTGCGCTCGCTTTCGACGTGCTCGCGGGGCTCAACCGCAGGCAGCGCGATCTCGACACGCTTGAACGGGACCTGGCCGACGCCCAGCAGCGCTTGTACGTGCTGTGGGCGCTGAACCAGGAGCAGGACCCGTCCCCGCCGAGCTTCTTCACCCAGCGGATCCAGGCCGAGCTCAATCCCGCCAACTCCGACGGCGCGGCGGGAAAGGTCGCCCGGCTCGCCGCCGAGGTGAACGCCAGGCGCGGCGAGGCGCAGGACGAGCACGAGGACGCGGTCCCCTGGGCCACCACCGAGGCGGAACTGGCGGCCGCTGCCAGGACCTACGCCGCCCGGCACGGCCTGCGCTCGGCTCTGGAACTGCAGCGCGTCCCCGACGAGCCGTTCGAGCAGCACGCCGATCCGGTGCTGATGCTGCAGGGCGCCGGCCTGTCCGCGCCGCTCACCCGAGGCTCGGCCCTGCCCTGCCGGGTGCAGGAACGCCTGGTCACCGCCATAGGCCCGATCAACGCCGGAACAGTGGCCGGCGACGCCGGCCAGGTGAACACCACCGGCCTGCCCGGCCCGATGGGCGCCCTGGTCACCGAATTCTGCATCATCGATCAGGCACTCAAGACCGGCACCCCGCTCAGCGGCGCTACTGGCATGCTGCCCGAGTACGGCACGCAGCCCTGGGAGCAGCCCTGGCAGCCGCTGTACCTGCTGTGGCGAGCCGAGTACACCGCCATTCCCTTCGTCCAGGATGGCGCTGCGCGCTGGTCGTTCGACGGCAGCCGCTACCGCTGGGGCGGCGAAGGCCGGGGTGATCTGAAGCCCGCCGTGACCGTCAGCGGCCGCCAGATCCTCACGCCCACCAGCGGTTACGACCAGGAAGGCAAGCTCGACAGCTACGCCAGCGGCCGCAGTGACCTGCCCGAGCCGCTGCTGAACGGCCTGCGCGAGCTGCTCCGCGACCTTGACCAGCTCTCCCAGCGGCTGGATGGGCTGTCCGCCGCCGTCGGCCAGCGCCTTACCCGCATCAGCCGCTCCCCTGCCGGGCAGCTCGGCGACCTGATCGGCGCCGGCGCCGGGCTGGTCCCCGACCCCGGGCCGCAGCCCCTGGACGAATTCGACCCGTGGGAACCATCCCGGTTCCAGGAACTTCGGTCGGGGCAGCTCGCCTTCACCAACATCTCGGTCGTGGACCGCTTCGGCCGCGCGGTCAATCTCTTCGAGAGCGGGCCGCATTTCGACTGGCTGATCAAGCCCGACTCGATGACCCCCGACCAGCCCGTAGGCCAGGTGCAGCCCGACCGCTACGTCGAGACTCGGCCCCCGGCTGCTGCAGCCAGCCAGGCTGCGCTTCGACTTCCTGTCCGCCGGCGCGGACAGCGCCGATCAGGACGTGCAGCTCACCTCCGGCACCAGCCCGATCGGCGCATGGCTGGTGCACAACCGTCTTGACCGCTCCCTCGCCTGCTACGACCCGGCCGGCCAGGCCCTGGGCGACCTGCGCACCGTCCTTGCCCCCAGCGGGGAGCGGATCGTCGCCTGGACCGCCCTGCCCGGCTCGCCGGTCCAGCAGCTTGCCCAGCTCGCCGACATCTCGCCGCCCGCCTGCCAGTTCCTCACCGCCATCGCCGACGGCGGCCCCGCAGTCCTCACCGCGCTGCGCGCCCAGATCGACGCCACGCTTACCGCGATCGACCCGGGCGGTCCCGAGGACCAGAGCCTTGCCTTCCTGCTCGGCCGCCCGCTCGCTCTGGTCCGCGCCCGCCTGGACCTCCAGCTCTGCGGGCCGATACGCACGGACGTCAGCTGGCGGAACGTCCTCGGCAACCCGCCTCCGCCGCAGATGCCTGGCTACCAGTGGAACGTCCGCCTCGGCGAGGCCCGGCAGCTCGACGACGGCCTGATCGGCTACGTGCTCGGCGACGACTACGCCCATCTGGAGACCGTCGTGGACCCGGCCACCTCAGGCCATGGCGGCTACCTGCGGGCCATCGGCTCGGGCGACCGGCTCAAGCTCGCCTTCGAGGGCACCAGCACCGAGACGGTCACCCTGCTCATGGACCCCCGCGCGGCCGTGCACGCCGTCACCGACATCCTGCCAGCCAGCACGGTCTACGTGCCGCAGCAGTACACCGACCCCGCCCTGGCCGCCATGGCAGTCAACTTCCGTACCGGGCCGCTGCTGATCGCCACCACCGACGAAGGCGCGGCCACTCTCCCCCAGCCGGCCACCGTCACCGGCACCTGGTCCTGGACCGAGCTGGACGGCGGCGACTGGAACCAACTGCCCGTCACCCCGCCCGACCCGGCGTCCCTCCCGATCGGCCGCGATCCTCAGATCCGGTCCGGCTACCTGGTACTGGAAGACGCCGCGCAGCACAGCCGGCGCACGCCTACCAGCAACGAGCAAGGAGCCCGCTGATGGCCATCGTCCCGCAGTTCTCCGCCGCCTCTGTCAGTGACGAGATTACGCCGCGAGCGCTGCATTTCGCCCTGACCACCAGCCCAGACCCGGTCCGGGTGTCGCCGTCGGTCACCGACCCAGAGCTGGCCGACTTCATCTTCGTCGGCACCCGCCGGGGCTTCCCGATCCAGTGCGACAAGATCACTCTCACCGTGCGGACCGGCACCAGCTCCCACCAGCTGGCACTCGACCTCGCCGGCATCGACCCGCTCAACAGCCTGGACTGGACCGCCGATATCGGGACCGGAACGATTACTCTCACGCCGCCGGGCACCGAGGAGTACACCGAGATCGCCGCCGACAAGGGCGTCACCATCCAGCTGATGAACGTCAAGATCAACGCCGAGATCGGCAGCTCCGCGCTGGACATCGCGGTGCGCTTCCGTGACCCGAGCGGCGCCGACCCCGAGGCCTGGGTCACCGACACCACGACCTTCGACATCGGCAAGTTCCCCCCCGACTTCTACGTCAGCAATTTCATCCCCGACAAGCTCAGCATCGACAGCGGCGAGGGAATCACCCTCTCCTGGGAGGTCGGCGGCGCAACCTCAGTGCACCTGCTCTACGAGGCCGCTGACATCAATGTCCTCAACTATGTCAAATGGCCGCCGGGCACCGAAAAGCTAGAACTTCGCAGCACCACCGTCTTCTACCTGCGAGCCGGCGTCCAGGCCGGCACCAGCTTCGTCGAGCGCATCCTGAGCGCGACTGTCACCGTCATCCGCCCCGACCTCGAACTCGGCAGCCTCATCGTCCACGGCGACACCGTGCTCAAAGGCGACACCCTCATCACTCCAGGCAACACCCTCATGGCAGACACAATCACCGCCGCGACAACGTACGAAATGGTTCTCACCGTGTCAGACACACCTGGCCAGCGGGTAACTGGGACGCCCTATGGCGGAAATGAATGGCAAAGCCTAGACATAGCACCCATAGAGGGCATGATCATAGTAGGGATTAGGCGGAGATATCCCACCGGCGGCCAGTACCTCTACCTCACCGTTGATGGCTCCGAGCTAGTGACCGCGCAATACCTTTTCATCGGCCGGAACCAAGGCTTCGTGATCACTACGCACAGGGACGGATGGAGCACAATCCGCAACTTTTTGGATAACCGGGTGCTATCTATGACGCCAGAGGGTGTCGTGACCATGACGCCGCCCACGCAGGAGTACACCCTCGACCAGAAATTCAGTATCGTCCCCCAGGGCGACATCTCCAAGGGAATCCGCGCGTGGCGCACCCGCTTCGCCCAGCAGGTGACGACAGCCGGCCTCGTCGTCAACGGGAGCGTCGCCGCAACCTCATTCGACGTCACAACGGCCGATACCGCAGCGGACGCGCAAGACAGCGACTCCCCGAGCGAGTGACCTCCGTGCCCGCCTGTCCGGCTCGCTGGCCGGCACGGCAGGCAAGACCACCGGACGGACTGTCGACGGCATAAAGCTGCCAGAGAGCGAGCAGACAATATTTCATATCCATGCGCATTTTACGGGTTTAATTAACGGTTCACCCAGTCAGATACCGGCGGAAATCAGCATTCCGGGTGCCAAAGCCCAGAACACTCCGCGGGGACCATTCTTCTCAATGACCATCGCGTCAATGGCTATCGCGCGCTAGCGCGGTTACGCTTGGGTCGTAGGGTTCCATGCTCGCTGCCATGGCACCGGGAGATCCCTTGCGATTTCGTCTGTTAGGTCCGTTGGAAGTTCAGGCCAAGACGGCAAAGCCATGTCGCTGCGTGCTGCGAAACAGCGTACGATGATGGCGGTCTTGTTGCTGCACTCCAACCGCCGAGTCAGCGTCGATCGGTTAACCGCCTCACTGTGGCAGGGCAGCCGCCCCGTCGGCAGCCGGAAACGTGCGCACCTATGTATCGGCCCTGCGCCAGGCACTTCAGCCAGCCAGCCGGGATACCTGCCGCAGCTCGAATTCGAGCGGGGCGGTTACCAGCTCAATCTCGTGCCTTCTGAGCTGGACTTACTCGTCTTTGAGGACTTAGAGCAACGTGGGCGCAGGGCTTTTGGCAGCGGGGATTTCGCCGAGGCCTCGCAGCTGCTCTGGGAGGCGCTCCGCCTGTGGCGCGGGCAGCCAGCCGAGGACGTCATCATGCACAGCGATGAGGCGGCCACGATCGCCGGGCTTGAGGAGCGGCGCTTAGCCGTCGAGGAGGCATGGATTGACGCGCAGCTCGCTCAGGGGCTGGACGAAGAACTCATAGGCCAGCTCCGCATTATGGTAGCCGCTCAACCGCTGCGGGAGCAGCTCTGGCATCGCCTGATGGTCGCGCTGTACCGATCCGGCCGGTCAGCCGACGCTCTGGCGGCATTCCAGGAACTGCGCCAGAGGGTCGTCGGCGAACTCGGGATCGAGCCTGGCCCTCAGGTGCAGCGACTTCAGCGCCAGATCTTGGCTGGTGAGGTCCCCGACGCCCGGTCGACGGTCACCGTTACGCAACGGCAATTCGTCCTAGGCAACTCCCGCCGGACATTGCCGATTTCACCGGCCGCACCTCTGAACTCGACCGGCTGACGGCCGCATTTGCCGCTTGGCAGGCCGATCGCGGGCAGCGGCCGTCCTGGCTATCAGCGGAGCGGCGGGGGCGGGAAAAACGGCGCTGGCGGTGCACTGGGCACACAAGATCGCGGACCGCTTCGATGACGGGCAGTTTTATATCAACCTGCGCGGCTCTGCGCCGATTCGGCCATTGGAATCACTTGAGGTGCTAGCGCGGTTCCTGCGTGCCCTGGGAGATGTCCCCGATCAGGTCCCCGGTGAGATTGACGAGGCAGCTGCGATGTACCGCTCGATGCTCGCGGACAGGTGCATGCTGATCCTGCTGGACAATGCTGCCAGTGCCGAGCAGGTAAGGCCGTTACTACCTGGTACGCACCGCAGCCTGGTACTGGTGACCAGCCGTAGCCGGTTGCCAGGGCTAACAGCCCACTTCGGCGCAGTGCGGTCGCGCTTGACCCGCTGACGGCGGCAGAGGCCATCCTCCTGCTGCGCAACACTTAGGTAGCGGGCGAGTCGACAGCGAGCCCCGGCGGCGGCGGAGATCGCGGCCCGGTTGCGGCTTCCTGCCGCTGTCGCTGCGGATCGCCGCCGACCATGTCGCTAACCGCACTTACCTGACGCTGGCCGAGCTGGCGAGGCAGACTCGGTGGCAGCTGCGACAAGCTCGACATACTGGCTGCCAGTGATGATGCCGCCACTGCCGTGCGCAGCGTGTTCTCCTGGTCTTACCTGGCCCTGCCTGCGGACGCGGCTCGGATGTTCCGGTTCGCGGGACTGCCAGCGGGACCAGACATCAGCGCCACCGCCGCCGCGTCGCTGGCCGATACGACCGAGCAGCGATCCGCCAGTTGCTAGACATCTGGTCGGCGTCCACTCCTGGAGAAGACGACTCCGCTGCGTTACCGCTTCCACGACCTGCTCGGAGCCTATGCGGCGGATCGCGCCAACGCCGATGAGAGCGCGGGAGCCGCGCGTCCGCGCTCTTGCGTCTGCTCAGGTGGTATCTGCATGCCGCTGATAGCGCCACGAGGATGCTGGCACCGGCCCAGCGCTGATACCTGTCGGCCCGGTGCCGGCGCATCGCCCGCCAAGGCCAGTGTCGTGCTACTAGGAGGCCTTGCGCTGGTACGACGAGGAGTGCGGCAGCCTTGTGGCCGCGGCGCGGTTTAGCCGCCGAGAACGGGCACGACGACATCGCCTGGAAGCTTGCGGCGACCATGCAGTACTACTCCAGCCTGCGCAAGCCTTGGACTGCCTGGATATCCACCCGTAAGGCCGGGCTGAGGTGTGCCAGGCGGAGCGCGGACAGGCTGGGCGAAGCGTGGATGCTGAATGATCTCGGCGGCGTGTACTTCGACCTGCGCAGGCACGAGGAGGCGCTGGAGTGCATCAGCCAGGCGCTCAACTCCGCCGTGCGGTCGGCGACCGGTCCGCTGAGGTCTTGTGCCTGAGTAACCTTGGGATCATTTACCGCGAACGCGAGCGATTTCGACCGCGCGATCGACCGCGCCGACCAGGCGTTGGCGCTGAGCGGCGACTCCAGCGATCGGCGAGGTGAAGCCGTCGCGCTGCACGGGCTCGGCGAGATTCGTCGCAAACGCGGCCAGCCCGAGGAAAGCCTGCGCTGGTTCGATCATTCCCTTTCCCTCTTCAGGGCAATCAACGAACGTCGCGGCGAGTGCTTCGCGCTGCACAGCCTTGCCGAGACTTACCACGACCTGCGCCGCTCAGCCGAAGGGATGCGCTACGTGAGGCTTGCGCTCGCCATCCGCCGTCACGCTGGCGATCGCCAGGGCGAAGGCGAGGCGCTACGCACGCTCGGTGACATCCTCGCTGCTACCGGCGATCCGGAGGCGCGCGCGCGAGTCATGGCGCGAGGCCCTGGCCGTCCTCGACGACCTAGGCGATCCGCAGGCGGATGAGATCAGGGACCGGCTGCACGCGGGAGCTGGCCAAACGCGCCGGCCGGGGGTGCCGTCGTAACCCTTGGTGCCCATGATCAGGTGCCGCGGATCGCGGCCCCATACGCGTCGGTGAGCTTGTAGCGCACCTCGGGTGCTCGCGTCGCAGGCCAGGTGATCACCAGGTGCTCCTCCACCGGAGCGCACGCGCCTGGTCGCGGGGGGACCTGGCCGTACCCGCCAGGGCGCGTGGCGGCGGCGGCGCGATCCCGGCCGCGGGCGTGCACCCGCACTCGGTATGGTCCCTGGCCAGCCGCTGACAGAGAGCGGCAGGCCAGGGACCACCGTGCCCATACCCGCGAGGATCCGGGCGGAGCCGTTCTCGAAGACCAGGCTCACCTCGACGACCTCATCCCACGGAGGCGAGGTCGACGCAGCGGGCGGGCTCGTAAGAGGCACTCGGCCGTGAGCCTGATCTGACCGAAGGCAGTGCCCGTGAGCACGATCGCGACGCTCTTCTGGGCCGAGATGAGCCCATTGAAGCCGACGTACATCGAAGGATCGGTCTCCAGCAGGTCATCCTGT
The DNA here is from genome assembly GCA_963737865.1 of uncultured Actinomycetota bacterium. Classification (GTDB taxonomy): domain Bacteria; phylum Actinomycetota; class Actinomycetes; order Streptosporangiales; family Streptosporangiaceae; genus Chersky-822. The sequence continues at coordinate 290,550 of CAVTUG010000007.1, forward strand.
ATCCAGTATTGCGAGTGGCTGACCGTGGCGGGGCCGGCCGTCCTGGCGGGCATGGGCTCTTCCTACACCTGGACCCAGAATGAGTCCCCGCTGAGCACGCGGTTGCCCTGGTAGAAGGAGCTGATGTAGCCGCCCTGGGAATTCTGCTCGCTCACCGGTGCCCAGACCGAATTCCAGTCCGGCTTCTGTGATTGTGACGGCGCCTTGTGATGTCGACGCGAACGGATACTCATCGCAGCTCGTATTCGGCGGCTGCGCACCAGGCGGCGGGCACGCCGCCGCATTGTTCGCGTCTTGCAGGCTGTCGTTCCTTTGCAACGGAAAGCCTCCGGACATCCGACCGTAGTGGTGCGGGCCCGCGGACTGCACATTCCTGATGTTCTGGGCGATCGTGGGGAGGTTCACCATCGTCACCAGAATCGGCCAGTAACCGGGATTGACGCAGCCGCTGGTGAAGCTGGCGATGGTGTCACAGCGGTAGGGCTGGGACTGGCTCACTCCCACCCCGGGGCACCAGGGCCGCTGGCCGTCAGGGTGTACGTGCTGCGGGTGTTGTCGACGACGACGGGGCTGTCGACATAGCTGATGGCCCCGCCGAAACTGCCGCCGGGATAAGCCGGGCCCGGGTTGGTGAAATTGGTAGTCGCCGCGCAGAACTGCCCGCAGGTCACGGCCAGGCCCACCATCATGCCGAGTATGTTGCCCGACCCGTTGGTGAAGTTCATGTTGTAGTTCTCTCCGAACGTGAGGCTGTTCGGATTCATCACGATGTCCTGCTGGAGGGTAAAGCCAAGCTGCCCGACGACTTGACCGTTGCTGAGATTGATTACGCTGATCGTTCCGGCGCTGTTCGTGCAGATCTCGAAGCGGTTGATCGGACAGAACAGGCTGGTGGCGCTCACCGGGCCGGTCGGGCGGGCTTTCCTGACGATCCGCTGCGAGAAGCACAAGGCGCGGGTCTTGCCTCGAGCGGCGAGTGCCTTCCGGTCAGACCGGATCGTGCCGCAGGTGTTCACAGCTACATCGGCGCGGGCCTGGCGCGCGGCCAGCGCGCGGGCGACGCTGGCCGGTGTCGCCGGTGTCGCCGGTGTCGCCGGTGTCGCAGCTTTCGCTGAGGCCAGGGCGGAGCTTCCCTGAGCGGTCAGGCTGACGGCGACGGCGAGGCCCAGGACGAGCAACCATGGTCGTTTACGAAATAACATGCTATACCTCCAGATCGGGCCACCCGTCCTCCCCTGACGGGCGACGTTAGTTGGCTGGCCTTGAGCGTCCAACGGGCGCGTCTAGCGCCCGTTCAGCGCCCGCCCAGCCGGTGCCGGTGCTTGGGCCGCGGATCAGCGAAGACGCCGCCGGTCGCGGGCCCCGTCGAGGGCACGACCGGCGGCGCCGGAGTTATCGCGTGGTTAGCCGATGACGATTTCGCCCACGTAGGTCTGTACCCAGGTACCGGTCTCCCACTGCTCATAAGAGGCGTAGACATCGATCGGGCCGGACTGCGCCGGAATGAATACCTGATTGTTCTCATGGTGGACGACGCAGTTGCCGTCCGAGGCGGTGGTCGTAAAGGCGGTCTCGTTCTGGCCGTTCACGAAGAAGTAGCCATCCGTTGTCCAGTAGAAGATCGTCGTGTTGGGCGCGACAACTCCAGTCGCCCACAATGGCGAACCGGGGCCGAGGGTAACCGTGTCGCCATCGCCGAGCGATCCGCCCGAGCGTTGCGAACCAGACGTGCGTTGACTGCCCGCAAGTCGCGGCCAGCGCGCTCGGCCGGTGCCGCCATCATGATCCCCATGAACGCAGCGCGCTGCTGGCAGACAAGCGCGAATACTGATCGGCGTGCGCGTGTCAGCATGCGAATACCTCCGAATCGAGACACCCGGGCTCCGTCCGGTCGGGAGCCGCGACGGGAGTCCGATCCGAATGTGAGGCGACAGCGTTCAGCGCCGGTTCAGTGCCGGTTCAACCGCATGGTGTCCCGCGATCCGAGCCTGGAGCCCAGTCGATGATCAGCAGCGCCAAAACGCGTGGCAGCCAGTACGGAGAAACAAGGCCACCAGGTCGGATTTCTCAATGGCCGCCCGGCAGTGACCCGGTGCAGTGTTATTGTCCGGCGTTATTCGGCAAAGGTTGCTGGTGCCATATTTGTGCCTGGTCGTCCTTTAGATGACTAGGTGAAGATGAGCTTTTCGGTATTGTCTTCGTCCTTGCTGCCGCCGATACTAACGCTGACGCGTGATCGCCGATAGGTCACTGGGCCGTCGGCCTCACGCCCGAATCCAGGAGCAGAGCATGCGATTACTCAGATTCCCCGCCAGCAGCACAGGACGATCGGGCCACGGCGCCAGTGGAGGAGGACGGCGCCGTTCCGCATACGGCTACGGGACGAGGTTATTTCAGGCGGTGGCCATCGCCGGAGTGTTAGCTATGCTCGGATCCGCGAGCGCGGTCGCGGGCAGCATTCCGCGGCCGCTGACCCGGGCGAGCTGGGGGCACACCATGAAGCAGCTCGCGCTGCCGGGCCGGGGCTGCTTTACCGCGTCCTATCCGGCGGTCTCGTGGCGAAAGACCCGGTGCGTCACGGCCCCCCTTATCCCTTATCTGCCGCTTCGGAACTTACCGGCGGCGGGTGGAGTCCGGCGCAAGGCCGCCCCGGAGATCGTGGGCAACGGCGTCGACTATTCCGCCCAGGTATCCGGCGCCCCGATGTTCAATGCGACCGGGTCGTTCGACCCCGGCACCGTGGTGACGAGCGTGGGCAGCTTCTCGCTCCAGCTCAACTCCGCGCCCTTCACCTCACCGGCCTGTTCCGCAGCCCTCGTCCCCGCCCTGTGCCAGGGCTGGCAGCAGTTCCTTTACTCCACGACCTTTAACGAGGTCTTCATGCAGTACTGGCTGCTGAACTACGACACCACCTGTCCTGCGGGGTGGAATCCGTTCGCCGGCGACTGCTACAAGAACTCACCAGCGACCACGCTTAGCGGCGGCCCGCTCACCGCTGCAAATCTGGCCAGCGCGGCCCTTTCCGGTACCGCAGCCGGCGGCGGCAACGACACGGCGTCGCTGGTGGACGGGAGCCTGGCCGCGTCCGTGAGCAACGCGGACAGCGTGCTTGACCTGTCGGCAGGCTGGATGACCAGTGAGTTCGCCGTCGTCGGCGACGGTGGCGGCTCCGAGGCGATGTTCGGTGCCGGAAGCACGCTGACCGTCCGGACGACAGTGAACAACGGCAGCAGCGCCGCCCCGACTTGCGTGCTTGAAGGCTTCACCGGCGAGACAAATAACCTCAACCTGGCGCCCACGCCGACGTTCACAGGGGGCGTGGACCCGGCGATCGAGTCCCTTCAGAACTCCGCTGGGGGCGTGCCGTCGTGCGCCAGTGCCCATGGAGACGGTGACACCCATCTGATGACGTTCCAGAATCTGTTCTACGACTTCCAGGCCCAGGGCGACTATGTGCTGACCTCGACCAGCACGGGTTTCCTGGTCGAGAACCGCCAGGTCTCCGGGGCGCCCTCGTGGCCGAACGCGGCGGTCAACCAGGCGATCGCGGCGCAGGTCGGTAGCTCCGCCGTCGCCGTCTGTGCCACCGGGAGCACCCCGCTCTACGTGAACGGCCAGCCTACTGCCCTGTCGCACGGCGGCCAGCTCACTCTGCCCGGCGGTGCCAGCGTCTCGCTCGACTCGTCCGGGACCACCTACCTGATCCAGGACGGCAGCGGAGATTCGGTGAGCGCGGCGGTCAGCAGCGCCACCAGCCCCAAGTACATCAACGCGTCCCTGGGCCTGGGCCGCTGGCCCGAGGCCGTGCAGGGCCTTCTCGCCAACGCTGCGGGCACCACCAATCCCACCGCGATTGAGGCAAGCACCGGCACGGTACTGACCGCGCCGTACGTCTTCGGCCAGTTCTACGGTACCTACGCCCCGAGCTGGCAGGTCGCCGCGACGGGGCGGCAGGACCTGCTCACCCCCTGCGGCTCCGCGCCGGTGATGAGCGATCCGAAGAACACCTTCGATGCCAGCGACCTCCCGCCAGCAACCGACCAGCAGGCGCAGGCCATCTGCGAGAAGGACGGCGTGACCACGGCCACGCTAGTGGAAGCCTGCACGATCGATGAGGCTGTGCTGGGCCCCAGCGCGCCCCTCATCTACGACACCCTGCCCACCAACGACACCGAGGGCCAGATCAGCGACCCTAACACCACCAAGTAACTCCGCCGGCTGGGTCACGACCGCCTGACTCAGCTAGCACTACTGAGCCGGGGCCTGGCCCTGCCCAGCCGGGCCAGGCCCCCAGATCACCCGCATAATGCCCTTACCGCTCAGAGCCGTGTTCGTCTGGCGTCGTCACTGAGCCGGACGGGTCAACTCCTGGGGTCTGCCGGTCGGGGGGGCCGCCATGTTGTGACTGGATTGCCATTTGAATCAATTTCAGCCGTCTCCGGATTGACCTGAGCCCCCATCCAGCCAGTGGCCCGTCAGGTTTAACGCCAAAGCTATCTCGCCGTACCGCGAAATAACCGTTGAGCATCGGCTGGTCGGCTGGTTGGGCCTCGAAGACTTTCCCGTATTTAATTATAATTACTTTTTCCGACAGCCATGCGGGCGTTAGCTTTGAAGCAGCACTTGCGAGCAGCCCGGCCACGCCGGCCAAGATCGCGCTAGATGCCGTCCCGATCTCCTCGACTCTCGGCGTCGGGTGCGGACCCTGGGAGACGAGCACCGACACGACCCCGGCTGTTATCGCCGCTATCCCGCCGGCGACGACTATCAGCAGCACACCAGCCCACGCCTGCATGAACAAAGCAGAGACGAGGGGATGACTAGCTCCAGCTACGATCCCCACCGCGCTAAGGACCAGGCAGATGACCAAGAGAGTTGCGCCAACCCATATGGCCGGATCAAGCTGCCCTTCAGTTGCCGCCAAGTAGGTAACGAGGCCCGCTATCGCGCATATGACTGCGGCCGCCGCCGATGTCATGGGCAGGGATAGAACTTGCCGCTGCCATTCCAGCAATGGCCTGGGTGCTGACATTTCAATATGAGATCGTGTGTCACGGGATCCCAGTCAGGCACCACGGCAACACCACCTGGCGCGATGGGACAATTCTGCAAGCTCTGTGTCACGACTGCGCTCACGGCACCCCTCAGTGAAGTCGCGATACTCGACGTCGAGAGCGCAACGGGACTGACAGAGCCTCTCAAGAGCAACCATCAGCGCGCGGAACGCTGCCAGTCCAGCCTGACTGGCACTGCTGATTTCCAGGTCCGGTCTCAGTCCCGGATCTTCGATGGTCATTCTTCCTGCCTTCCATTCGGCAGCGGATACCCGAATGCTCAAATCGTCCCTTGTGCTAAAGGAGATCCGATGGGCCGTAGACGATACCCAGCACGATAGCTACCGTACTGGCCGGATGAACAGATGCCACCGGATGAACAGAGGCCACAGGCCAAAAGATCCGAAGCGTCTTAGAATGAATCAGGAGATTGTTAGCGTTAGCGCGAGAATATGGACGAAATCGGGATAGGCTCCGCATCCCGCCATGCTTTCATGTGATATCACCCAGGGAGGTTGCCGTGACCAACGTGCTGATCCGGGACGTACCCGATGAGGTGCTGGCTGCGGTGGACGCCAGCGCCAGGCGACTGGGGTTGTCCCGCAGCGAGTACCTGCGCCGTCGGCTGGCGCAGGACGCGGTTGCGCCGGAAGCGAATGTGACGACGGCGGACCTGGCCCGGTTCGGCGAGGTATTCGCCGCCCTGGCCGACGGCCTGCGCGTCATCTAAGCCACCTGCCGGCCTGAGATCGCTAGCGGGAGACGATCACTGTCGCATGGTGCCCGGCGGCGTTCTTTAGCTTGACGTCGCCGGACAGCAGTTCGCAGCCGAGTGCCTCGGCCAGGGCGATGTAGGCGGCGTCGCAGGCTCCGAGGTTGTGGCGCAGTTCCCACATCCGGGGGTGGTACGGCCAGACCGGATGGCGGGTGATCCGCAGCCGGGAGTAGTCGGCGAGCATCTGCTCCCCGCAGTGGTCGGTGATCTTCCTGCCGGCTGCGAGCCCCCGGACAGCGGACGCGACCTCCACGTCGAGATGATGCGGGGCATGCAGCGCGCGCGGCGCGGACAGCCGCCGCCGCAGCGCCTCATCGCCCTCGCGCGCGGACAGCACATCGATCACGAGGGAGCAGTCGACCACGTAAGTGAGGCTCAACGCCGTCCCTCGTCGCGCGCCGCGAGGATATCGTCCATGGTCAGGGCCACCGGTTCCCGGTCACGAGCGATCCGGGCGATGACCTCCGCGTTGGTCTCGGCGTCGGCGTCGGCGTCCATCAGGTCGCGCAGGTAACCCGACAGCGACTGGCCGAGTGACCTGGCCCGGTCGCGCAGAACCGCGAGTGTTGCCGGATCAACGTCGCGGACCTGGACAATGCCCCGATCCGTAGGCTCGCTCATACCCGTAGACTACCGTCGTTCATGCACCATGCATGAACGCGCGGCGCGGGTATCTGCCTCTGGCTGCCCCCGGATGCCAGGCCCGCAGTGGATGGCAGGTCAGTCAGTGCCTGGCATCGCGGCTGACCGCCACGTCCGCCGGCGGAACAGTCGCCTGGTCCGCCCTCGCTGAGCCGCACGCTCCAGTTTTAGCGCCTGGCCAGTGTCCGGGTTATCAGTGCTTCGCAGGAGTCCAGTGCAGTGTGGACCTGCGGCGGCATCGCCTGACTTGCAAGCGCACAGCGATTCACCGCTGCAGCGAGATCGTGCTTCTGCTGAGCTGAGAGCAGGCGGACGCAGACGTCGTGCCGGAGGATCTCTCGGGCCGCATATCCATCCTGGTTCTGTGCGACCCAGTCGGCAAGCACGCCCGCATGCGCCGTGATCGCAAGATGCTTTACCTGACGGGACGCGTCGAGTACTGCCAGGAAGAGGCGGGTACTGAACACCGACAGGCCGGGCTGCAGATCCAGTTCACTGTAAGCACTGGTCAGTTCTTCTACGTCAGGACCTTTCGGCTGCCAGGCAGGCGGTTTGCACAGCATCATCAGGCAGGCAGTGACCGCGTTCTCCCAGGGATCGCCTGGCGTCGTACCGGCGAGGATTTGCTCGGCAGCGTCGTAGTCGCATCTGCTAACGGAAGCGAGCACCGCGACCTGGCGTCCGTCGAGCATTCGCTGGCCTATGCCGTGGTGCTGCCGAAGGAGGCTGAGGGCATCTTGCCAGCGCCCGGCGGTGGTAAGGGCGCGGGTTCCGTCGGCGATTAGTACCCGCCAGAGCCACTGACGTACTTCCTGGTGGTCGAGTTCGGTCGCGGTGAGATTCTCCGGCACGGTGATCGCACCAAAGTCGCTAGTGCTTCCGCTGGTCACGGACTTGTTCATGGTGAGCAGTAGCTGGTAGCCGTCGTCTTCCTGGCCACCGCGAATATAGAGGCGGGCGAGGTTGACTACAGGCTCAAGTGCCCGGATAGCGTCCATCCCGCTGAGCGGGCAGGCGTTCAGATAGGCGAGGGCGTGCCGGCGGCACCACTGGCGGGCCAGGTCCGGCAAGCCAAGGTCAGCGGCTAACAGGGCAGCTTGGTTGAAGACGCTGGACGCTATGCCGTGATAGTCCTCCCTCTGTGCTGAGGCGGCGAGTTCGGTGAGTGCGCTGACACGGGCTGGCAGAGGGCGGCACACCGGTCTCGTGCGCGCGACCAGCGGGAAGCGGCGCGCTATCGGTCCGGCCAGTTCCATGGTCACCTCGGCGATGCTGACTTGGGTCCGTCGGCCCAGTCGATGATGATCTGGTTGAACGGGGTACTGAAGAAGAATCGTCCCGGACTAGGTTCTGGCAGCTCCGCAACCGGGTGAATCTCGAACCGTACCTGGTGGGAGCGATGCTCGCGGTCCCAGGTGCGTATCGAGTCGAGGACCTGGGCGACGAGCTCGCTGGAGCCAACCCCGTGCCCGACGACGCCGAACTCCCAGAGCTTGCCGCCCTCAGGCGTGCGTTCAGCGGACAGGCGCCGGGTGAGGTACGTGAGGGCGCCGTCCTTGTCGAACGCTGCGGTCGAGCTTCCCGTATGGCTGAGTAAGCAGGCCGTTTTCTGCTGCTTCGGTCTGAGCGGGCATCTGGTTCAGCCCGCTGGGCAGGGTGCAGGTCAGCCAAAGTTCCATCCATTCGGGTGACTCCATAGCCCGGATGAGCACTCCGGACCAGGCGACAGTGCGAGGCTGATCCAGCACATCGGCCAGGGCCTCGTCATCCACGCTCTGCTCGCTGTTGGTTTGCAGCAGCACCAATCCGGTGGAGGTCAGCGGAATCATGCGCCGTTGATCGTCGCCGATGCCGCGCCTCAGCGGCATAAAGGTATTCATCTCGCTGCCGACGCTGCGCCAGGTACCGTCCTGTCGCTCGTAGGCGATGGAGCGGCACACACTGCCGCGCAGGCGCTGGGGCACAAGTAGCCTCCCGCCGGGCGCGAGCTGGTCCATCCAAGCCGGCGGGATGCCATGGGCTCCGACCGTCGCGACGATCCGGTCGTAGGGAGCGTCGGCGGCATACCCGAGCGCGCCGTCTCCGAGAACAACGCTGACGTTGGGAACTGCTGCCTCGTCCAGGTGAGTCCGAGCAGCTAGCACCAGGTCCTCGTCCACGTCGATGGTGGTCACGTGACCGTCGGGTCCGGTCAGGCAGGCCAGCAGGGCAGCGTTGTAGCCAGTACCAGCACCGATTTCGAGCACCCTATCGCCAGGCTGAGGCTGGAGCTGGTCAAGCATGACCGCGACGACGGCCGGCTGCGACGCGCAGCTGATCGAGATGCCGTCGCCGTCCTGCTTGATACTGACCGTCGAGTTCGCGTAGGCGTCTTCGAGTGATGCTCCGGGCACGAACCGGTGACGCGGCACAGTCCGGAGCGCTTCATCAACACCAGGCGCGCGCGCTAGGCCGCTGCTGACGATCTCGTCGACAAGCTTGTGGCGCAGCCGCGTCGCGACCTCGTCCCGACCGGAGCGACCGTCGCCGGTCATGACTGGACGAACGCTGCCGGAAAGTACACCCGATTCGGATGCGGACTTACAGCCGGTCCCCATAACTACCTCCGTTGCTAGTGCGGACAATTCGGTCTGGTCCTCCAGGCAAAGACCAGCACGGTTGGCGTGGAAGATCACGTGGTGCGCCAGAACTTTTCGCAGGCCCCTGGTCAGTTCGCCCCGGTGTGCCAGGCGGGCGAGGGTCTGGCCAGCCTGCTCGAACGCGTGCACCCAGGTCTCGTGGCCGACGAGCGGCCCATTGCCCGTACGGTCACAGAGCTGCCTGGTATCGCAAGCCATGAGCTGCCGCATCGCATTCACCAGTTCGGCTGCCCGGCAGGGAGCCACCTGAGCCGCAGCCGGGCGTAGCGCGGCGACCTTGGCCCAGACGTCGGCTTGCTCGAACAGATCAAGGCTTGCTGCGCGCATCATGGAGCTGCAGAGCAAGACCGTAGTTTCGCGTCGGCCCAGGTGCCCGGCAGCCGCGGGAGGGCCGTAGATGACGAGATTGCGGCTGTCCTGGTGAAAGAGCGCGTGGGCAGCGTCCATGGCGTCGTCCCCGCCGAAGGCTAGAGTTTCGGGCTCGTAGATGCCTGGTGCCCAGGCGACGATCGCGCCGTCGGCGGCGAGCTGGTCGAGCAGCTCGCCGATCATAGCGACGCCGGGACCGGTGGGGAGGTAGCGAAGCGGCCAGGGTTGCTTGTTCATGTACCACCAGGCGCGAAGGAACCCGCTCGATTCTGCGGTGACCAGAGCCGGGCCGAGAGAGTCGGCGATGACACGCGATGCGGCGTCGCGGCCTTCGAACACGATGTTGAGCTGGCACCAGGGCTCGGCTGGCATCGGGCATCCTCACTAGGGCGGGAGGTCGGTCAGGTGATGAGCAGGCATGCGTCCCATCCGGAGCACGGCTGGATGCCTGTGGCGGGTGCCAGCACCGCGAGAGCGATCCCGGCCGTGCCGTCGAGGAATCCTGGCCCGCAACCGACGTGGGTCAGCAAGGCGGCGACGGTGTCTTCAGGGTCGGCGCCAGCCGGGTGCACTGACTCCAGCAGGACAGTGGCGAGTGACTGCAGCTGGCGGCTAGCTGGCGGGAGCGCATCAGCTGCACAGCGAGCGACGACGTGGGCGAGGCCGGCGAATCCATGGCAGAGGGAGGCGTCGGTGGTCGCGGCGAGCTGAGCGGGATCGGTGAGCGCCCGGACTAGCGCGTCTTCTGCCATGACCTGACGTTGGGTGTCGCGCAACGCGATCGCAGCCAGCTGCTGAGCCCGGGCCAGTCCTGCGGCTCCGTAGCACCAGGACGGCCGCTGCGGCCCACCCGGGGCGACGTGACCGGATTGCAGATCTGCGCGGGTCACCCAATAAGGCCAGCCCAGCCCGTCGGTGCGCCACTGGTCTAGCCAGGCGCAGATCAGCCGGATGGCGTCTTGCTGGCCGCGCACGATGATTCCGAGTCGCGTGGCCAGGGACACGAAACTCAGCACCCCGGCGATGCCGTGCATGCCGACGGCTTCCAAGCGCCAGCCGTGCTCGGGTGCGGCCAGGTACATCCTGCGGCCGTCGCATCCGACTGCCAGATCCTGGAGCGTCAGGACGTTCTCGGCGGGAGCACGGTGCTCTCCCAGGCTGATCAGCGTCGGAAGTACCTGAGGTGACCGGGCTACGTGAGCAGTTCCCGGTACTAGCGGCTGGAACGACAACTGCGCCGACCGGGTGTTGTCGTCCGCACACGGCAGGTCCGCAATCTCACCGCTCAGGGCCTCACCGCTGCCCTGGTCAAGGACACGGAGAAACCGTCCGATTCCGACTCCAGCGCCACGGGAAACGCTGACGACCTCGAGCCAGAACTCTCCGCGATCAAGAGCCTCTGCACTCGGAGCCTGCACCCGTACACCGATCTCCAGGTGGGGTGGAAGTCGTATCGGATCAGGACCCAGTTCTAGCGATGCCAGCAGCCGCTCATCCAGCACCACCTCGTCCAGGCAGTCAAGAGCGGCGCTCTGCGCGAGCCGGACCAGCGCCTCGTCACGCTTCGACACGGCCTGCCGAGGCTGCGACGTATCGGAGCCCGGGTAACCAGCAGGAAAGCCGATGCCGCTGTCCGCCACGACGTCCAGAACGGGCACCATGGAGCCGATCCCGAACCGTTCGTAAAACCGCTGGTGATGTGCCTTCCAGGCCGCGGTGCCGAATGGCGCGGCACTCAGCCGCGCCAGCACAAGTACCGCACGCTCAGCCTCTCGCGCCACTTCGTCCGGCAGGACAACGTCGTCATCCAGCCTCAGGTCAATAGCAAGCGGATGCCCGCGCACGACCGCCACATCGTGCATCCGGGAAACCAGGTCGTGCCGTGCTGCACTCGTTTCGCCGATCGGCCGGGCAGCGCACTTCGCGAGTTCGGAGTGGATCGCCTCAAGCGTCCGAGTCAGGCCGGCAACTGGCGCGACTGCCGTGGCGCCGACGGCTTCCAGTTGCGCTAGCAGGTAGCCCAGGGCATCTGTCTCGGTGCTGGGCGGCTGCAGCCCGGTGATCAGTACGCCCCTGGCGACGAGCTCCGCTATGAGCCCGTGCACCACGTCCTGGCCGACCGCAGGAAAGCCGTCAAGGAGCGTGGCCGCCAGCGCCTCAACCTGGATCGGGGCGACGGCCGCAGTTAGGCTCGCTTCCAGCGGGGCAGTCAAGCGAAGTGAGACCTCCACCGCCCCGGTCCCAGCTGCGTCTGTGCTCGGCTGGTAGGGCACAATGAGCCGGCTGCCGCGAATCATGACGGAGTTGTTGACGACGACGGGCAGTCGGACCAGCAGCTCAGGGTAGCTCTCCAGCCGCGCCGTCACAGCGGTGAGCCACTCAGCTGCCGCACTGATCACGAGCCGACAATCGTCGCCCTGCTCGACTCGCGCGTTCGCGCCGAAGGAGGCAGCCGATACACCTGCTCGTAACCAGGCGATCTGAGCAGTCGTTTCTGCCTGCGAGGGAGCCTGGCTGGTTAGATCTGGCCAGGACGGAACTTCCGGCGCAGGATGGGTAACCGCGCGAAAAAGCACCGTGCTGGCGGAATGGAACGCATTGGCATGTGCAGTCACGCTCACCTCGCTGGGCTTGAGGTCGGAGAAACGGCAACTGGTGCCGCCATGCGACATGGCCGTTCGGCGGCACCAGTTCTACGGAATGGGCGTTCAGCTTTTGTTTCAGGAGACGCCAGTAGTGCAGGCACCGCAGGTGCTGCCGCAGTTGTCGTTAGTGACGTTGACCAGGGCGCCCGGATCGACGATCTCTAGAAGAGTGACATCTAAGTCGAAACCTGGCGCAATTTCCCTGATCTGCTGCGAGTCCGATTGACTTCCGCTAGCGGCCATGAATGACTCCTGACTGTAGAACAGACATTGCTGACGTGATCCGGCTATAATCCCCGCCAAATCGTCGTGTCGAGCAAAGTACAGCATCAGGAGAACCACTCAACTTAACCGGGAGTTAAGTCTGAGGTGGGACTTATGTCAATCAGGCGCATGCCAGCCGAGATGCCATTCCTTGCAGCTCGCCACCAGCTGACGCCGTCGCTCTGGCCAGCAGGTAGCCGATGGTCTCCCGTGCTGTCGCAGAGTTTCGTACTAGCTGAGGCGCCGCGATCTCGGCTCGGCGGAGCCAGTCGATCGCGTCCCCACGGGAATTCTCGTCGCGAGCCAGGCCGCGACTGAGGTCGATCAGGAACGCCGCGTACCGGGCTGCTGACGTCACTTCGCTCTGGTCCACCATTTGGGCCAGTCCAGCCACCTGCTGGCCATTGTCGCCAGATTCGACCGCTATCGCGATGCGCCAGATCGCGACATTGGCAGAGCAGAACGATTGCCAGTTACCGGCCATCTGGGGCGATACCCGGGCAGCCAGCGCCTCGGCGCGTGTGAGCCACTGATCTGCCATCGTGCGACGAGCGAGCACCGCAGCGGCAAGCGCGGCCGAAAGCTCGAGAAGCCCCAGCACACCCGTCGCCTGGGCATCGTTGGCCTGGGGCTCTAGTCTCCTGGCGGAGCGCTCGGCCAACGTGAACGCGCGTTCCCAGGAATTGATCTCCCGGCCACCGGCGTGGAAGCGCAGGAAAGCCGCTTTGCCGATGCTCACGGGGTCTGCCAGAACCCGGGCCGCATGATCGGCCTTCGTAGCGGCCACGCGGGACAGGTCAAGATAGCCGAGGCTCTTGGCGAGAAACGACGCTGCGATATAGGACTCGATGAGAATGCTGAGGGCGCGTGTGCTGGGGTTCTTCGCTGACGCGAGATTGGCGTGCACGTGCAGTTCGTCTATCAGAGCCGGAAGCCGCCGCCCGACTGAAATGAGGTCGCCGGCTCGGCAGAGCATGTCGGTTGCCCGAACCTCGGCGTCAAGGTCGGCGAGTGACCTGGCCTCCTGGCTGGCGGGCATCCATAGGCTGCTCGTGGCCAGCGCAGTGCGCAATGCCGGGATCGCCTCGTGCGGACCAGACTGCCAAGGGTCCGGCCCGAGATATGGCCCGCCGGCCAATTCGGTCTCGGCAACCTGTAGTGCGCCGGCGAGGGCCGCCAGAACAGACCGACGGTCAACCGGTCGCAGTCCACGCTCAGCCTCAGACAAGAACGAGACGCTTAGCCCGCTGCGTCTGGCGACCTCTGCCCGGGTCATCCGCCGTCCGGTCCGCACCGCCCGCAACCGGGTTCCGATCCTCGCGATTCCGTCGTCGGCCCGGTGCGCGGCTAAGAGCGGCGGCCCGCCGGGCCGACGGGATGTCACGGCTGATCCGGCGCGACTGTACGCAGGCCGACCAGCGCAGCGCGGAGTTCATCCCAGGGAAACGCGGCCGATCCGCGAGGCAGCGCTGGCCGTTCCGGGTCAAGAATTATCTGCACACCCCACTCGCGCAGTTCCCGGATGCTGCGCTGGAAGGCCGGGTGGCGCATCAGCCCGCTGTTCGGCCATGGAACGGCGATAGCAGGCATGCCCATGCCGAGAGCCTCGTTCAGCAAACCGAGTGCAAGCGTGTCGCTGATGCCATTTGCCCATTTGTTAATGGTGTTGAAGGTCGCCGGTGCCACGACGAAGGCGTCAGCAGGCGGCAGGACGTCGGGCTCTTCGGCCTGCTTGTACTCGCTTCGCACTGGATGACCTGTGAGCCTCCGCCAGCTCAGCCGTGTCCATGAATTTGGTGCCCTGGGGCGTGGCGATCACGCAGACGTCCCAGCCCTCGCCCTGAGCGAAGGAGACGAACTCAGCCAGATGCCCCGAAGCGTATCCGCCGCATCCGACGACATAGAGCACACGATGGCCACTGGAGTTAGCCATCAGGCACATTCCGCGATCAATGCACGACGCCCATGCGGGCGGCGATCCCCCGGAGCCGCGGCCACCCGCTGTCGCGACCGCGCGACCAAGCAGGTAGGCCACAGTCTCCCTGGCTGCCGGGCAATTCCGCACGTACTGCGGAGCCAGATCCTCAGCCCGGCGAAGCCAGCTCACCGCGCCCGCCCTCGACTTGGGCTCCCGCGCAAGACCCCGGCCGACATCGACGAAGAACGCGGCGCGCCGTGACTCCGAAGTCAGCTTGCCCACGTCGACGGCTCGGGCGAGTTCAGCTATCTTGCCGCCGCTCTCTCCGCGCTCGACTGCAACTGAAGTTCGCCAGATCGCCACGTTGGAGGAGCAAAAGGACTGCCAGCTACCGTCCATCTCGTCCGGCACGCGCCCGGCCAGGGCTGCTGACTCCGACAGCCAGTGATCCACACTGGCACGGCGCTGCAGAACAGCAGCTGCCATCGCTGCTGAAAGCGTCAGCAGGCCAAGGACGCTGATCGTCTCCCGATCCTTGACGTGTGCTTGCAGGTCATCGGCCGCCCGCTCGGCCGTTCCGAGCGTACGTTCCCAGGATCTGATTTCCTGAGGCGCTGTGCAGATCCGCAGAAAGGTCGCCTTCCCCGCCTCGGATGGCTCGCCGAGAACCGCCGCAGCTTCTTCTGCGCGCAGCGCCGCCACGTGGGCGAGATCACCGTAGCCAAGATGCATTGCCATCAGCGACGCATTCGCGCACGCCTCGACCAGACCCCGCAGAGCCGCCCTCTGCACAGCCTCGTCGGCCGGCTGGCTCACATAGAAATGCAGCTCGTCTAGAAGATCAGGCAGAATCTGTCCGACTGCGGAGTAATCGCAGGAACGCCTCAGAAGCTCGACCTTAGTGATGATCTGCAAAAGCTCCGCCAGCGGGCGCGCACGATCCACCGGTGAATCACTCAGCGCGCTGCTGAGCAGGACAGTCCGCAACGCGGGTATCCCGGCGTGAGGCGCAGCCTGCTCGGGGTCGGACCGTAGGTGAGATCCTCCGGTCAGATCCGTTTCCGACACTCTTAATGCCGCAGCTAGCGCCGAGATGGTGGAACGGCGGTCCACGGCGCGGATCCCTCGTTCCACCATTGACACGTAGGGTGTGCTGACACCTGCGAGGCCAGCCACCTCCGACTGCGTCATTCCGCACCACAACCGAATCGCCCGCAGCCGCTCCCCCACGGTCACATATTCCTCGCGCAACGGGCTCACTCGCGATTCCTCTCCGGGCCATCTGACGCTGCCAGCGTACAGTTCGACGCCAGACCGGGGCACCCTCGGTCGCAGCTGAGGGATCGGGGTGCTGATGGCTTGGCGGATCACGGCCGGGCCGCCGAGCCGGTGGCTTCGGCCCGGCGCAGCGCCTTTTGTTGTTGCTGCCGACCCGCGCAGCCGCGCAGAACCGATATTTTTGCGCGCCGGTCTGGTAAAGCTAATAAAGTCAAATGGTATTCAAATTCGACGGACACTACGAACAACGAGCCGAGTTGGAAATTTCCCAAATCCTGGCGTTGTCTTTTATTTTAGTGTCGCTCGCAGCGGACCGCGAGGCGGCGGTCAGCCCGGCTGTCCGGGCTCGAGCAGGGCGGCGATCAGAGCATCGGCGACGAAAGTGCCGAGCTGTCGCGGTGACCAGTCACGGCGCAAGACGAGCAGTTCGTAGAGCTCGGGCGAACTGTAGGCCCACATGATCTCGGCGGCCTGCTCGACGGAGACGCCGGACCGCAGGTGCCCGGCCTGGTGCAGGCGGCCGGCGTTGCCAGTCATGCGGCGAAGACGGCTGGCCTCGATTTCCGTGCGCAGATCGGCCATCTGCTGGTCGGCCACGGCAGCGGCGCGCACTAGCAGCAGAACGGGTGCTATCCGGGGCGCTACCTCAGCGGTAAGCATGCCCCAGCCGCGGATTATCGCGCGCGGATCGGCCTCGCTTGCTTGCAGGCTGTCAGATCGCGTCTCGGCGGGGACAGGTCCTTCGCCTGCCAGCGCCTGGTCGCAGATTGCGCGGACCAGGCCTGGCTTGCCACCGAATGCCTTATAGATGGTGTCTGCCGAGACCTGCGCCTCGGCGGCGATCGCGGCGACCGTCGTCTCGGTGAACCCGTACTGCAGGAACAGCCGCCGCGCTGCGCCGGTCACCGCCGCGCGGGTCTGAAGCGCCTGCTCTGCCCGCCGAGACGAGTCGTACCGGCGCTTGGGCTTGACAGTCAACACTATTCCGTTCCATAGTCTCGTATCGAATACATGAAACTGTAACAGAATGGGACGAGCATGGATGACGATCTCGCGGACAGCGGTCCGGCTGCCCTGACCCGGCGCCTGTGCGCTGCAGCCAACAGCCGGGAGGTGGCGGAGGTCGTGGCTTGCTTCGCGCCCGGTTACCGTAACCTGACCCCGGCCCACCCTCAGCGCGGCTTCACCGGGCGCGAGCAGGTGCGCAGGAACTGGGAGCAAATCTTCGCAGCGATCCCCGATCTGCACACCGAGATCCTGAGCAGCGCCGTCGATGGTGACGTCGTCTGGACTGAGTGGGAGCATCGCGGCACCCGGCCCGACGGGTCTGTCCACCTCATGCGCGGCGTGATCATCTTCGGGGTGAGTGACGGGCTGGCCGACTGGGCGCGTTTCTACCTCGAGCCGGTCACCGAAGACGGCGGGGACGTCGACGCGGCGGTCCGCAGGCAGGTCGGCTCGCCGTGATCCTGGTGGCCGGCGGCACCGGCCGGCTCGGCAGCGTCCTCACGGCCCGGCTGGCCAGGCTAGGGCTGCCAGTTCGAGTGCTGACTCGCGATCCCGCCAGGGCAGCCCACCTCAGCGAGCACGGCATCGAGGTGGCGGCCGGCGATGTGCGCGACCGGGCCAGCCTCGCGCCGGCCGTCCGTGGCGCCGACGTCGTAGTATCAGCCATCCACGGATTCACGGGTCCGGGTGGCGTGTCGCCCGCCACCGTCGACCGCCAGGGCAACATCAACCTGATCGACGTGGCGGCGAGCGCAGGCGCCGAGTTTGTGCTGATGTCAGTGACCGGCGCAGCGGCCGGCAGCCCGATGGAGTTGTTCCGCATGAAATACGCCGCCGAGCAGTACCTGCGTGCCAGCGGGATGGGCTGGACCATCGTGAGGGCCACCGCCTTCCTCGAGCTGTGGACCGAGGTGCTGGCCAAGACCGCCGCCCGCTCTGGCCGGCCTGTCGTCTTCGGGCGCGGAGACAACCCGGTCAACTTCGTCTCCGTGACCGATGTCGCCGCCGTCGTCGAGAAGGCCATCACCGACCCCGCCACCAGGGGCCGTGTCCTTGAGGTCGGCGGTCCCGCCAGCCTGACGTTCAACCAGCTCGCCGCTGAGGTCCAGCAAGCCGCAGGCCGCACTGGCCAGCCTCGTCACGTGCCTCCGGCGGCCCTGCGGCTCATGGCGGGCACCCTCGGCCGCGTCAGGCCTGAATTTGGCAGGATGACCCGCGCCGCGCTCATCATGGACCGCGACGACTTCACTCACCACGCGGGCTGAGCCGGTGCCGCTGCGGGCGACCCGCTCGTGCCAGGCCATCGCACGAGCCGGTCGTCCGCCGTCGTCGTCAGGTCATCTGATGCTGGGAGGTGACGAGGGCTGGTGTGGTGGCGGTGCCTATGACGGCCGGGCGGACGAATTTCGGGGCTTTGGGCAGGGCAGTGTGTTCTAGCTGGGTGATGGTGAAACCGGATGCTTTGATGGAGTCCAGGGTGGGCCGGTTGCAGTCGCAGCAGACGACGATCCGGTTAAGCCAGTTCATTCTGTCCTGCAGCCTGGCTGTGCGGGCGTCTTCGGCGCGCAGGTGCTCGATGAACAGCAGCCGGCCGCCGGGGCGCAGCACTCGCCGCAACTCACGCAGTGCCCTGGGCTGGTCGTCCACCCCGCACAAGACCAGCGTTGACACGGCAACGTCGAAGGCGTCGTCCTCGAATGGGAGGTCTTCGGCAGGGGCACGCAGGACCATGGCAGGGGGGCGGTTCCCGATGGCCGCGCGCTCCAGGCGGCGCATCATCGGGAGTTGCGGCTCGGTGAGCGTCAGGGAAGTGACGGCCGGCCCGTAGTGCCGCAGGTTCGCTCCGGTTCCGGCGCCGATCTCGAGCACGTCCCCGCGCACCCCGGCGAGCAGGCCCTGCCGGAAATCGCGGAGGCCTGCCCTCTCGGCGCTAGCCATCTGGCGGTCGTACGTCAGCGCGAAGATCTTGGTCCGCAGGCTCATGGCTTCCTCTTTTCTGTCCGGCCTCTTTCCTGGCCGGCCGCTTTCCTGGCCGGCCGCTTTCCTGGCCGGCCGCTTTCCTGGCCTCTGCGAAAGTAACGAGACCGGGGCCGGTGCGGCATGAGGCGAACACCTCATCTTCACGGGCTGCCACCGCAGGAGCACCAGAAGTAGGCTTGCGCGATGGGAGGATCTGCGAACGGCACGCGCGTCCGGCTGGCGGAGCTGGTCGCCGCGCTGTCCCTCGGCGTGGATCTGGGGTTCGGCCAGCCGATGGAGCACGTTCTGCGGCAGTGCCTGATCGCGCTGCGGATTGCCGACCGGGCCGGGCTGGGCGAGCAGGACCGGATGGCCGTGTATTACACGGCACTGCTGGTCAATGTGGGCTGCCACGCCGACGCGCATGAGCAGGCGAAGTGGTTCGGGGATGACATCGCCCTCAAATCCGGCAAGTACGCACATGATCTGGGTAGCGTCCGGGGAGCCCTGGCCACGATGCGGCTTGTGGGCGCGGGCAACCCCCCGCTGCACCGGTTCCGGGTGGGCCTCGAATTCGCCTTCAGCGGGCATCGCCAGCTCGACGGGATGATCTCCCAGCACGCGGCGCTGGCCAGGACGCTGGCCGAGCAGCTCGAGCTTCCGGAGGCGGTCCGCGAGGGAGTGGGGTCAGCCTACGAGCAATGGAACGGCAAAGGCTGGCCTGGCGAGCTCAGTGCCGACGCGATCCCGGTGGCGGCAAGGATCGCGCAGCTCGCGGAGTTCATGGAGGTCGCGCAGCGCATCGGCGGCGAGGCCAGCGCCATGGCGCTGGCCCGGCGGCGAGCCGGACGCCAGTTCGATCCCGCTCTGGCCGCGCTGCTGTGCGCGGATGCCCGGCAGATCTTCGCCGGCCTCGAAACGCTGCCGGCCTGGCAGACCGTCATCGCTGCCGAGCCCGCGCTCGCGGTCGAGCTGTCGGCGGGCCAGCTCGACGGCGCGCTGCGAGCCATCGCCAGCTTCGTCGACCTGAAGTCGCCGTACACGCTCGGTCACGGGGTGACGGTCGCGACCCTGGCAGAGGAGGCCGGTCGCAGGCTCAAGCTGCCGGAAGAGCAAGTGCTACTGCTGCGCCGGGCCGGGTTCGTGCACGGTTTCGGCAGGCTCGGGGTGTCGAACTCGATCTGGGACAGGCCCGGGCCCCTCAGCGCCGGTGATTGGGAACGCGTCCGGCTGTTCCCCTATCTGACCGAGCGCATGCTGCGCCAGTCAGCGGCGCTGGCACCGCTCGGCGAGATCGCTGTCCAGGTCCGCGAGCGGCTGGACGGCAGCGGGTACCCCCGAGGGCTCGCGGGTGCCGCGATCTCAAGGCTCGCCAGGATCCTCGGTGCGGCCGACGCCTACGCATCACTGCGGGAGACCCGCCCGCACCGGCCCTCCCGGACGGCCGGGGAAGCAGCCGCCGAGCTGAACGCCGAGGTACGTGCTGGCCGCCTGGACGCCGCCGCCGTCGGTGCCGTGCTCGAGGCGGCGGGGCACCGCGTGCCCCGCCGCCGTCAGGCTCTTGCCGGCCTGACCGCCCGTGAGGTCGAAGTGCTCATCCTGCTCGCAGGCGGCCTGCCGACCAGGCAGATCGCCGAGCGGCTCGTGATCACCCCGAAGACGGCCAGCAACCATATCGAGCATATCTACACCAAGATCGGTGCCTCAAGCCGCGCCGCCGCCGCGATGTTCGCAGTGCGGCACGGGCTGCTCCCAGAGGAAGAGTTCGTCACAACGGCGACCTCGTCCCGTTCATGAGCTTCGCGATATTCGCGGCGATCGCCGCATCGGTCTCGGCCAGCTGGTCCTTGGGGCTGAAAGTGACGAAGTCGCTGCCGGCGGTCGCGCCGGGAACGTGACCCGGCGGCATGTAGAAGGCGTCGCCTGCGGCGTAGGTCTCCTGACGACCGTCGGTATAGGTGACGGTCATCTCCCCGGCGAGCATGTAGCCCCAGTGCGGGCACTGGCACGCGTCATCGGGCAGCCCTTTCAGCAGCGGCGCGAGCGAGCTGTCCTCGGTGATGGTCGTCAGGTTGACTGTGTAGTCGCCCAGGTGGGCGATCCGGTCGATCGCGGGCCCGGACGCACGGTGATCTGGCGCGGTGTCCTTCGATGTCTTCGGCATGGTCCTTCATCTCCTCATCGGGTGCGCTGTGCGACCATCGTGCGCGGCATCCAGTTCGAGGATCATGGGGAGAACTACTCATCTTTACGGGCGACGTGCTCCAGGCTCATCTGCTGCGTAGACGGCGAGGCGGTCGAGGCAGGCATTCCAGCCGGCCGCGTGCTCTTCCCTGGACTGGTCGTCGGTGATCTGAGTGTGCTCAACGGTGACCTCGGTGCGGCCGTCCCGGGGCGTGAAGGTCACGGTGACGAGCTCGGTTCTGCCTGGTCCTGGCCGGACCTGCCAGGTGTAGCAGAGCCTGCGCGGCGGGTCGATGACGGTGAACCGGCCTGAGATCGTAACGGCAGAGCCGTCCGCAAGGGTGTTGCCGAGGCGAAAGCTGCCGCCGACGACCAGGTCGACTGCCGCATCGGCGCAGCGGCCGCCTGGCGGACCCCACCACTTCCGCAGATGCTCAGGTGAGGTCCACGCCTCGAAGAGCCGCTCCGGGCTGGCCGGGATCAGCCTTGTGATGACAAGCCGCCGCCTGTCTGGTCTGGTAATGATGGGTCCTCGCTTACGTAATCGGCCAGAGCGTCCAGCGTGTGCTCCCAGAACGCCCGGTACCCCATGATCCAGTCATCTGCCACCCGCATGGCGGCGGCGTCGAGAGTGCACCGGTGAACCCGCCCGTCAATCTCGCGCCTGATCAGCCCGGCGCGCTCCAGGACTCGCACGTGCTTGGACACCGCCGGCAGGGACATGTCGTGCGGCCCGGCCAGTTCAGTGATCGACGCTGGAGCCGTTGCCAGCTGTGCGAGCAGGCGCCGGCGAGTACCGTCAGCCAGCGCCCCGAAGACGCGATCGAGGCGCTCGTCGGTTGACGTAGCCATCTTTGTTCCGTTCCGGTTCAGGTCACGGTCCCGTGCGTGACATTAAACCATATGGTTTACTTTGGCGATGCTGGAGCACCTCTTCAGCGCCGTAACTCCACAGGAGAGAACATGACAACGCGCATCCACCAGGAACGGTCCTTCGCCGCATCACCCGGCGACATCTTCACCGTACTGACGCAGTCGGCGGCGTTCGCCGCGATGACCGGCGCGCCGGCCCAGATCGACCCGGCCCCGGGAGGCGAGTTCTCGCTGTTCGGCGGCGCGATCAGCGGCCGGAGCATCGAGTGCGTCCCAGGCACGCGCCTGGTCCAGGCCTGGCGAGCCGGCAACTGGGAGGACGGCGTGTACTCGGTGGTCCGCTTCGAGCTCGTGCCTGACGACGGCAAGACCAAGGTGATCCTGGACCACGCCGGCTTCCCCGACGGCACCGGCGAGCATCTCGAAGCAGGATGGCACCCGAACTACTGGGAACCCCTCACCCGCCAGTTCCCGTAGGCGGAGCCCTGACTCACCAGCCCGGCGGGCTCATGCTCAGGATCCAGATCCGCCCAGAACGGGCAGGGCCGCGCAGAAAGTCATTCCAACCAAGAGGTGCGCAGAACTGTCTAAAGGTAGTGGTGTGGTGTTCTGCCTGCCGCATGGGGCTAAACGGAGGCGCCGGGCATGAGTAGTACGCATTTCCCTGGCATGATCGGCACGCCGAGCGGGCTCGGCCGGGTGGCGGTGGGCGTGGTGAGCGCCGCGCTCCTGGCCTGGCCGCTGATAGCAGCCGGCGGTTCAGCTAGCGCGGCCCCGGCGATCTCGTCAGCCTGGCAGATTGCCGCCACTTACCCGGCTGTCACCGCCAGCGTCCCGGTGATCACCTGCGCCACGACGTCGCACTGCCAGGCGGTGACCACGACAATCGCGGGCAACGGGCTGCTCGGCACTGCCGACGGCGGCGTCACCTGGACTGGTGAACGGCTGCCGGCCGACATCGCCCAGGTCGGCGGGGTCTCTTGCGGTTCTGCGCTCGACTGCCAGGCGGTCGGCCAGACGCTGACCGGTCAGCGGGTCATGCTCGGCACCACGACCGGCGGAAAGAGCTGGCAGGTCGAGGAAATCCCGGCCGGCCAGGCGCCGGTGACCGTCGCCTGCGGATCGGCGGCCGACTGCCAGGCGGTCGGATCGTCGTCGTCGGGCGCCGGCGCGCTGGGGACCAGCAACGGCGGCAGAACCTGGAGGCCGGAGAAACTGCCCGCCGGGGCGACGTTCATCACCGGCGTGGCGTGCGGAGCGAAGACCGATTGCCAGATCGTCGGCGAGGGTAGCTTCGGCGCTAGCCTTACCGCCGGCACGACCAGCAACGGCAAGACCTGGCATTCAGAAACGGTGCCCGCTGACGCCGCGCCAAGCGCGGTCGCGTGCGCGAATGCCACGCACTGCCAGGCCGTCGGCGGCTCTGGTTCCGGTCCGACGGCGCTGCGTACCGTCAACGGCGGCAAGACCTGGACGACGGAAACTGTCCCGGCTCAGACGGCTGGCCTGACCGGCGTCTCGTGCGGCACCGCGACCAGCTGCGAGGCCGTCGGCGGTACTGGCGCCGACACCAGCATCGGCCTGCGCACCAGCAACGGCGGCCGCACCTGGGCGATAGACAAGGTTCCGGCAGCGGTGTCGCTGCTCGGCGCGGCCTGCCCGTCGGCTGCCGCCTGCCAGCTCAGCGGCGAGACGTCGGCCGGCCTCGGCGGGCTGTTCGCGACGAGCGACGGCGGAGCCGGGTGGCGCCCGGAGCGCCTGCCGGCCGAGCTTTCCTCGCTCAACGCTCTGACCTGCGGACTCGGGGCCTGCGCGGGCGCCGGGGTTTCCCCCTCGGCTACCGGCCAGGTCGTGACCAGCGGCAGCACTGGCCGCGCCTGGACCACCGCGAAACTGCCCGGAGGGACGCCGCAGCTTTCGAGCGTGGCATGCACCTCGATCGGCTGCCTGGCGGCTGGCAACGACTCGCTGCTGCGCGCGGCCGCCAGCGGGCACGGCTGGATCAAGGCCAGGCTCCCGGCCGGGATCGCCGCGATCAACGCCGTCGCCTGCGGCTCGAGAACCGATTGCGCGGCAGCAGGCGCGACCAGCACCGGCAGGGGTTTCGTGATCGCCAGTGCCGACGGCGGCAAGAGCTGGCGACCACGACGCGTCCCGGCCGGGATCGCCGGCCTGAGCGCGATCGCCTGCGGCTCGGCCTCGTCGTGCCAGGCCGCAGGCCAGACCGGCTCAGGCAATCCGGTGCTGATCTCCTCGGCCGGCGGCACCTGGATTCCGGAAAAGGTCCCCGCCACCGTCGCCACCTTGAGGTCGATCGCCTGCGGGGCGGCCGCTGGCTGCGTCGCGGTCGGCCAGTCCCGCTCCGGCGGCCCGGCCGCCATCCGCACCGCGAACGGCGGCCGGACCTGGACCACGGTCCGCCTGCCCGGCTCGCTGGCCTCCCTCGACAGCGTCGCCTGCGCGTCGGCCACGTCCTGCGCCGCTGCCGGCGGCACCAGCTCGGGCACCGGCGCGGTCATCACGACCTCAGACGGCGGGCGCATCTGGAAACCGGGCAGCGTTCCCCCGGGAATCGTCTGGCTGTCGGCCGTAGCGCACTCACGCTCGGGCTGGCTGGCAGCCGGTCTCGATACCACTGGCGCGACGGTGATCCTGCGCAGTGCCCCCGCCCGCGGTGCCGCAGCCAGAGCCGCTGCCGCAGCCAGCACTGCCGTCGCGTCGCTCCTTCCGGGTAATACGCAACCGCCGCGCCCGGACGCAGGGCCTGCGGTCAGTCCCGGCTTCAAGGCGAACTCGATCACCTGGCTGAACTCGCGGCAAGGCTGGATTCTCGGCAGCCACCTATGCGGCGCCAGCCAGTGCACCGAGGTACTCGGCACCACAAACGGCGGCAATACCTGGAGCATTACCGGGACTATCCCGGCCCCCATCCCGAACATGAACTCCCAGGTTAACGGCGTCTTCGAGATCAGGTTCGCTACCGCCAGACTGGGCTGGGCCTACGGGCCAGGAGATCTGTACCTGACCACCAGCGGCGGCAAGTCCTGGACTAAGCAACCGATCCCTGGTGGCGGCAAGTACATCCTCGGGCTGGCGGCCGGCACTGCGGGCAGCTACGCGATCGTCTCGCCGTGCGCGTACCAGACCGGCTTCTGCACGACCAGGCCGCTCACGCTCTGGCACGCCGTCAGCCGGACCTGGCGGAAGCTCCCGGTGCACCTGCCGATCACCGACACCGCCGAGGTATCGGTCCTCGGCAAGGCGGTCTACGCCGCCGACGCCACCGAGACGACCAGCACGTTCTACGCGAGTACCGACGGCACGCATTTCACCGCGCGAGCCACACCCTGCGGGGGCCCGGACCACCTGCAGATCACGCAGGTCACCCCGGTCGCGGGCACCCGCGTTGACGTGCTCTGCACCGGCAATGCGGGAGCCAGCCAGGCAGAAAAGGAGGTCTTCAGGTCAGCGAACGCCGGCAAGACCTTCACCCCGGCCGGCATCATGGGCCCCTTCGGCATCCAGGCAGAACTAGCCGCCTCCCCCTCAGGCAACATCGCCGTAGCGTCATCGTCCGACGGCAGCTTCATGTACATCAACGACTCGGGCCGCAAAGCCTGGAACATGATCATCGGCTACTCCGACGGCGGTGCCGGCTGGAACGACCTGACCTACACCAGCGACAACGAAGCCTGGGTCATCTACGCCCCAGCCAGCACCTTCACCAATCTCGGCAAGATCTACGTCACCCACGACGCCGGCCGCCACTGGAACCTGGTCTCAGCCACCCCAGGCCGCTAAGGGAAGCCAGCCCCAGCCGGCGGCATCCCGCCATGGTGCGGAACCGCCACACGCCCTCCGGCCCAGCCCTTGCTGAATCTATCGGAAGTCGATAGATTCCCGTCGTAACTCGATGGAAAGACGGGTCATGGGGAAGCTGACAGTGCGCGCGCTGCGCGCCGTGCTCGCGGCGGTGCTCACCGGCACCGTGCTCGTGCAGGCACTGATGGCGTGGGCGCTGGTCAGCGGGCCGACCCCGGCGTCACCCTCATCATGGGCGGGATCGGCGTGGGCATCCTGGGAGTCGCGCTGATCGTGCTCGTGCTGCGCATGCTGCTCGCCCAGGCCGTCGCCCGCGACGTCGAAGCGGCGCAGATGCAGGCCGAGCTGGACGAGGTCATCTGATGCCGATCGCCGTCGACATCGACGTGATGCTGGCCAGGCGGAAGATGTCCGTGGGCGAGCTCGCAGACCGCGTCGGGATCACGCCCGCCAACCTGGCGGTACTCAAGAACGGCCGCGCCAGGGCGGTGCGCTTCGCGACACTCGCCGCGCTCTGCGAGGTACTCAGCTGCCAGCCAGGCGACCTGCTCCGCTGGGAAGCCGAGGACACCCCCGGCAGGCCAGCTGCTGTCAGCGAAGTGACCTCACCCGACGCCGGCGGCCCGCCCCGGTAACGAGTCTCCCCTCGGGTCCTCTGCCGGAACTGGCCAGATCCCCCGTGTTGTCGGCGATATCCTTTATCTTCGCCATTAGCATGATCGCCGGTCCTATGCGGAGGCTCTCGACCACTTGGCACGCACAGCGGAACTGACGAGCGACACCGACCCTGCGCAGGCCGAGGGAAGCCCCCTCGAAGCTAAGCCCTTCCGCGCGGGAAGGGCGGCCCGCGCTATCGTCTCCGACGGCCGCGCGGTCCACGACGCCATCGAGGCGGTCCTGGCCGCGCCGGAGGATTCCCGCGAGATCGCGCGACGAGCGTACTCAGCGGTGCGCGATCAGCTTGTCACCGGCGAACTGGACGCGATGCCGGTGGACCGGCTCCGGGAGCTCGTTCGGGGGCGGGTGACGTTCGCCCCGGTCAGGGACGCCGGCCTCGACACAGTCGGCGCGGTCCTCGCGGCTGGCGCAGAAACACTCAGGCGAATCCCCGGAGTAGGCCGGAGGACGGCCAGGCGGATCATGGCCGCCGCATCGCAGATGCGGGAGTCCGTCGAGGCAATTGCCCGCGTCCGCATCGACCCAGACGCCCGCACCCCCGAGCAGACCGCGCTCATCGCCGCCTTGCGCCGCTACGAGCGCTCTAGATCCCTGATGAAGGGCCCGGACCTGAGCCCGCTGGCAAGTGATCTCAGGGAATACCTCGGCCCGGCGGCACGCGGCGCGAGTCGCCGGAGAATGCTCTTCACCTTCTCCGAGGGGAAGAGGCAGGAAGCTCGTGACGCGCTCGCCCAGCTAGACGCCACCCTCAGTTCCAAGCAAGTCACCACGGCACGCAAGCGCCTCTCCAGAGCCGCGTCTGAACTGGAAAAGGCTGACAAGACCCAGCGGGCTGCCCGGCTTTGGAGCGATTACCTCGCCCGCCCGGTCACTTACAACGGCTTGCTGATCGAGGTAGCGGGCCTGGACCCGGTCAGGGAGGCTGGCCAGGGCTTCCTCCCCGCCGAGATCGCCGAGCAAGTCCGCGTCTTTCCTCTCGACCAGTCCCACCTCAAGACATCGCTGCGTGGCTACCAGGCGTTTGGCGCGAAGTTCGCGCTGGTTCAGGAGCGGGTGATCCTGGGCGACGAGATGGGCCTGGGCAAGACGATGCAGTCGCTCGCCGCGATGTGCCACCTGGCCGCAAAGGGCGCGACGCACTTCCTGGTTGTCTGCCCGGCGAGCGTGGTCGTGAACTGGACTCGAGAGGTTGAGCGGCACACGCTGCTGGAGGCCCGCCGCGTGCACGGGCCGGGCGAGAAGAAGCGGGAGGCGGCCCAGCAGGAGTGGGTGGCCAGCGGTGGCGTGGCGGTCACGACGTTCGAGGCGCTACGCGCCATGCCGGAGGACCTGGACGTCTCGGTGGCGATGATGGTCGTCGACGAGGCGCACTACGTGAAGAACCCGAATGCGCTTCGCACGCAGGCGGTCAGCGAGTGGGCGGCGCGGAGCAGGCGGGTGCTGTTCCTGACGGGGACGCCGATGGAGAACAGGGTGGGGGAGTTCAGAGTGCTAGTCGGGCACCTGCGCCCGGAGGTCGCCGAGAACCTGGACATCGCGGACGAGGCGCTGGACGGCACCAAGTTCCGGGAGGCGGTGGCGCCGGTCTACCTGCGGCGCAACCAGGAAGACGTGCTCAGCGAGCTTCCGCCGCGGCTGGAGACGCAAGAATGGGTGGCACTCGAGGGGCCGACATTGCGGGCGTACCGGAAAGCGGTTATCGCGGGAAACTTCATGGCGATGCGCCGGGCGGCGTTCGAGCTTGGGACGGTGAAGGGATCGCCGAAGCTCCGGCGGCTGGTGGAGATCGTCAGCGAGGCCGCTGACGGCGGGCGCAAGGTCGTGGTGTTCTCGTACTTCCGCGACGTGCTGGAGACGGTGACACAAGTGCTGGGATCTGAGCGTGATGGCGTTCCTGGCGTGCATGTCCTCGGCCCGCTGACCGGGGACGTCCGGCCGACGGACCGTCAGGCGATGGTGGACGAGTTCACTGCCGCCAAGGGGCCTGCGGTGCTGGTCTCCCAGATCCAGGCGGGCGGCGTGGGCCTGAACATCCAGGCTGCCTCGGTGGTCATCATCGCCGAGCCGCAGCTGACGCCGTCGATCGAGGAGCAGGCGATCGCCCGCGCGCACCGGATGGGCCAGGTACGCCGCGTAGACGTGCACCGGCTGCTGTGCGAGGACAGCGTCGACCAGCGAGTCCTCGAGTTGCTGGCGGACAAGCGTGAGGCGTTCGACGAGTACGCGCGCCGCAGCGACATGGCGAACGCGACGCCGGACGCGGTAGACACCGATTCCGAGACTGAACTGCGAGGCCGAATCGTGGCCGCGGAACAGAAGCGCCTCAAGGCGGCGTGAGACGCAGAACAACAGCAGGCGAGCAGAGCCTGCCTGAGGAGGCGACTGACTAGTGCTTGTGCTTGTGCTCGCTGGTGACCAGCGGGTAGGCGGGCAGCGGATGCAAGCAGGACGGGCAGTGCGGCTGATTCTCCATCGCTGCCCGGCCCTGGTCGACTTGCTTTCGGCACGACGGGCAGGCTGGCAGGACGAGCCACGGCGGCCCGGAGTCGGCGGACTTCGGTTCGCTGAAGTCTGCGTCGGCCCAGGCGGCACCTGCGGCGACCCGCGCTGACATGCTGTTGCGCGGGTCGGTCCGGTCGAAGCGTGCTTCCTGGGTCGCGGGGTTGAAGAGAAACCCGACCTCGGCGTCCGTGCTGAAGTAGATTTCGGCGTAGTCGGAGTCGCTAGAGCGCACGCGGATCTCGGCTTGGACTGGCGCGCTGTCCTGCGGATGCAACTCCACGATGAAGAGCTTCGGATGCGGCGCGGTCTTACCAGGCAGGAGCTGCATTTCTACGACTCGTCCGCTGACGCTGACCCATTCTTTGTGGCTGCGAAACACGGGGCCACTCCTTCTCCTCGCTCAGTTCCGGATTAGTGACTGTCCTCGATGACGACCCAGGGAGATGCTGGCAGGAGATGCAGGCAGGACGGGCAGTGCGGCTGGTTCTCCATCGCTGCCCGGCCCTGGTCGACTTTCTTTTTGCACGACCGGCAGGCGGGGAGCACGAGCCACGGCGGGCCACCGACCATCGAGGCCGGCCTGGCGTCGGTCGGCGTGTGGCGCCAGGCCATGCCTGCCGCAGAATGAGCGGACCTGCTGTTGCGCGGGTCGGTCATGTCGAATCTCGCCTGGCCGGTCGCGGGGTTGAAGAGAAAGCCGGTGACACTCTTGTCCGTCCGGAAGTACAGATCCTCGTACCCGTGCTCCTGATGACCGGGGGTGACGCGGATCTCGGCCTGGACCGACCCGCCGTCCTCCGGCTGCACTTCGATTAGGAATAGCTTCGGGTGGGGTGACCTTGGGCCGGGCAGGATCTTGATTTCGTTGACCCATCCGCTGACCTTGATCCATTGCTGACGGCCACGGAACACGACGCTACTCCTTTGCCACACGGGGTCTGCTTGACGGTTCGCTTTGAAACCTACGTCCCATTTGACGGCCAAGCTTTAGATCTGCGTCTCAGATTGGTCTCCACCCGGTTCGCAGGACCAACCCGAGAGCCGATCCCCGGTGCCGCGCGATGGCATGACCTTATCGCTGGGACTCCGGGCGGGTTAGGGCGCTGAGCTCGGCGAGGACGTCGCGGGCTTCGGATGCGCCGATCCGCTGGAAAATCTGGTGTGCCTGCCGCAGCAGAACGTCGCCTTTGGCGATCTGGCCGCTCGCCGTGGCGCAGCGCGCCAGACTAGCCAGTGCGCAGGCCTCATCCCAGGAGCTGCCGAGTGCACGGGCCAGGTCCAGGGCCTGCCGGTGACATTTCCGGGCGCGACCGAGGTCGCCCTGGACCCGGTGCAGCGTGCCTTGCTCGTTGAGCGCCTCGGTCTCACCTTGCCTGTTGCCGACGTCGCGCCAGATGCTCAGGGCTTGCTCAAGGATCTGGGCCGCGCCTGGGTACTGACCAGTCATCCGCTGCACGGCGCCCAGTGCGGTGAGGGCGTTCGCCTCGGCGAGCCGGTTGCCGGTGTCGCGGTAGATGCCCAGGGCCAGCTCCAGAACCTCGGCCGCGCCCGGGAAGTCGCCCGTCACCCGCCGCACATTCCCGAGGGCGGTCAGGCCGTTTGCCTCGCCGTCCTGGTTACCGACGTCCCGGTAGATGCCCAGGGCCAGCTCAAGGACTTGCGCTGCGCCCCGGCAGTCACCTGTCAGCCGCCGCACGCTCCCGAGGTCGCGGAGGGAGTTCGCCTCGCCGAGCCGGTCACCGAAGTCGCGGTAGATGCCCAGGGCTAGCTCCAGAACCCTGGCCGCGCCCCGCCTGCCCGTCAGCTGCCGCGCCGTCCCGAGTTCGGTGAGGGCGTTTGCCTCGCCGAGCCGGTGCGGCTTCTGCGCGGGTAGAGCGGCAAGGTACTGCTCGGCATCGGCGAGGAATCCCTTGCACAGATCCGTGGCTGCTGCATGCGCCTCAGCCGGGCGCATCTCTTCGCCCAGCCAGTACCAGGTGAGACGAACCTCGGGTGGGTCTCGATGCCCATGGTCCAGGTCCGGAGCTGGGCTCTGCTCACCTGGGAGTCGCGGCCCTCTCCGGGCCCGGCGGCGGCCGAGACCGCCGCCGGGTGCCTAGTTAGGCTTGTGTCTCCGTTGTCCGGGGTCAGCCGCCGGCCGGGCTGGTGCCGACTGCCATAGCCTGGCCGGTGTCGCCGGCTCCGAGGTTGCCGTCGACCCACAGATCGCCGTTGGTGCCCTGGTAGGCGAGTCTCCAGCTCGCCCGACCCGAAGGTTTCCAGGGCGGGATTGGTGCCTGCTTTCATTGTCTCTCCGGTGTCTCCTGTGCCGTCGTTTCCGGCGATCCACAGGTGGCCGGTGTTGGCCTGGAAGGCGACCTCGACGCCGCCGCCGGGCACGAAGGTGATGGCCGGGCTGGTGCCGGCGGCCATGCCGAGGCCCTGGTCTGCCGTGCCCAGGGTTCCGGCGATCCACAGGTCGCCGGTGTTGGCCTGGAAGGCGATCTGGAAGCCGCTGGAGAGCTCGGTGATGGATGGGCTGGTGTGCGCCATCATTCCGAGTCCCCAGTCCTGGGTGCCGCCGCTGCCCGTGGTCCACAGGTCTCCGTTGGCGCCCTGGAATGCGGCCTCCCAGCCGGTGCTCCCGGTGGCGGTGATGGAGGGGCTGGTGCCCGATGCCATCGCCAGACCCTGATCGCTGGAGGATCCGGACTTCGAGCTCCACAGCCAGAGGTCGCCGTTGCTTCCGTGCCCGGCGATCAGGTTGCCGACGCCGGTGATGGCCACGCTGGCGTTAGTGCCCGCCTGCAGGGACGCGCCCAGGCTGACGGCCCCGGACACGGCGGTCCATTCCGAGAGAATCCCCGTGCTGCCCTGGTAAGCGATCAGGCCTGCGTCGTTGGAGGAGACCACGTCTCCGCCGGTCAGGATGGCCGGGCTCGTGCCGGGCCGCACGCTAGCGCTGATGGCCATGCCTGAGCTCGACCCACCCGCCTCAAGGCCACCGCTGGGCGTGGCGATGACAGTGCTGAACTTGGCTGACGCGGGCGGCATCGTCGACCCGCCGACGCCCTGCAGAGGCGGATGGCCTGACGGGAAGCACACCGGAGTGCCGTTGCCGAAGAAGCAGAAGCTGGACCCCTGCGGCGGGGTGGGGACCGTGATCGCCAGAGCCGGTGCCCCGGCCAGCAGGCTGACCGCGACCGTGCCGGCCAGCAGCCCGGCTGCGGATGCCAGCCTGGCCTTCCCCTGCCCGGCGCGCATCACGCCATTGAGCAGGAAACCTACAAAACTGCCCATCAATACTCCCTTGAGCTGAAGCACCCCGAAAGGTCCGGTGTCGGATGATGTATCCGAACATGGGGTGCTACATAGAGACGTTGTGGGTGCGATGACGGTTCACTCCCGGAATGGATTAGGACAGGCGAAACCGACGCTGGGTCGGCTTCCCAACTGACCCCGATTCACGCCGCATCCAGGTGCCGGCCCGGCGGACCGTCCGGATTCTGCAGAGCTGGCTGCCGAGCTGGAGCGAGCCATAGCCGGCGAGACGGGCATTCAGGCCCGGGCCGTGATGCTCTCGCGAGGAGTTGGCTCGCGGCCACCCGACAGCGCTCCTGACCCACTCCCAGAACAGCCGGATGCACTGGCCCTGGCTCCAGGAGAGCCTGCGCTGGGTGTCGGCGTGACCACCGCTTCTTCACCGGGAGCCGGTCCAGATCCAGGTAGAGCGCGATCAGGTCCGCGCCGGGCCGCTCCATGTTCGGCGCCTGCGCCGCTAGCCGCTCGATGACATTCGCGAGCTTGACGGCCAGTTCCGGCTCGGTCATGGCCTGCCGGAACCGGCGCTGCCCGTTCTCGGTGAACACCGCCCGCCCCGGCACCCCCCGCCCCCTCCGGCGGATACGTCCGCGATCCAGGCCGGCCTCGCGACGAGGCGATTTCCCTGCGGGCCGGGCAGCTAGCGACGTCAGGTTCGGGGTGAGTTGTGTTAGAACTGTGTTGATCTTGGATTTCGCGGGCGAGGTGAGGGCCATCGCGATCCCTCTCTTCCTGCAGAATGCGCAGGTGAGAGGGCTGACTGATCGTCCTGGGAGGAGTGGTGGTCGGGGGCGGGGTCGAACCGCCGACCTTCCGCTTTTCAGGCCGAGTAAAGCCACTGACCAGGGACCTCGGCCGTACGTAGACAGTGGCCGACGTGTGGCATGCCCTGCCCGTGGTTGTCGGCGTTGTCGTCAGCGCTGTCGTCAACCGTGTATAGCTTTGCATCTAAATCGCATCTACATAGATCGCACACAGATGCTATCCTGATCTTTGTGAAGCAGATGACCATCCGACTGTCCGAAGGCCTCTACGATGCGCTGCGCGCGGCGGCGGACAAGATGGGCGTGACCGTCAACGATCTCGTCGAAGAGGCAGTAACCGCGCGACTGGACGACTGCACAGTTACCCTCGTTGCGCAGAACACCAACCAGGCATGGCGACTACGCCAGCTCGCGCGGGGGCACGGATCGCTCGGACCACCGTTTCCGAACAACGACTCCGCGACGATCTCATGGAGCGTATGCGAAAGGACTGGAGCCGGATGGGAACCGGTCGATCGCCACGCGATCCCGAGTGTGGGCGTCGAGCTGAAATCCGTCTTCGGCAGCGAGGTGGAATGCGGCTACTCACTTGGACACCTGGCCGGACGACGCGGACTGTGCCCGAGGTGTGGCGGATGACTCGCTATGA
The DNA here is from genome assembly GCA_963737865.1 of uncultured Actinomycetota bacterium. Classification (GTDB taxonomy): domain Bacteria; phylum Actinomycetota; class Actinomycetes; order Streptosporangiales; family Streptosporangiaceae; genus Chersky-822. The sequence continues at coordinate 323,873 of CAVTUG010000007.1, forward strand.
CATTAGGACTGGGGGGCCGAGGGAGGCTGCCATGCTGACCGGACCGGCCGAATGCCTGGTCCTGGCAATCATCGCCGCCATCCTTCTCAGAAGCGTGAGCTGGCTGCGGCGGCGTGCGAGGTTGTTGGCCAAAGCCACGTCGATGTCCGGAATGCGTGGCTCAGGTTGAACAGAGATCAGATGGCCGAGATCTTGGCGGCTCGCGGAAGAGGTGGCTGCTCAGGAGCTAGCATCCGGGTAGCCCAGATCCCAGCAAGAGCCCGAAGTTCTAGCCGCCCTGCGCGTGACCACAAGCCTGAACTCTCACGAAACCGCATTGTCAGCTCGGGAATACGACGGATGCGAGTTGGCCATGTGCACTGACTGCGGAATCGACCTATATAGCGTAGACACTAGCTAACAGATTGACCACACCGACCTCACATCTCGAAACCTACGCGCGCTAGCCAACCAGGAGGAGCAGCAGTGCCTGCTAGTCCGAGACTCACTGCGGACACCTATGACGTCGAAACCCTCGTAGGGATGGCGTGGAGTGGCCGGTTGCGAATCCCCCATTTTCAGCGGGATTTCAGATGGAACTGGGACGATATACGCAAACTACTGGATAGTATCATAAAGGGTTATCCTATAGGAAGCTTGCTGCTATGGGCGAAACCCGCTCAAGCTCAGGTCTTGAATCTGGGCGAATTGTCCATCAACGCGCCCACCACGGACAATGCACTTTGGGTAGTAGATGGGCAGCAACGGCTGACCAGCCTGGCCAACGTACTATCGACGCAGGTCCGCCCAGAGTCAAGATTTGCAATTGCCTACGATTTGAAACTCGGCGACTTTGTTCATACCCCACACGGGGAAATCCCCACCATAATTCCTATGCCTGTGATATTTGACCTTCAGGCAATCCTTCGCTGGTTCAATAAGTATCCATTTATATCCGAATATCTTGATGATGCCACTAGTCTCACTGCGCGAATTCGACAGTTCGAAGTCCCTGCATATCTAGTGAATCTGGATGACACCAAAGTCCTGCAGGACATCTTCGACCGCATGAATAACTATGGCAAAAGGCTATCGAGGGCCGAAATATTTACTGCCCTGAACTCCGGCGATGAGAATAGTCCTGATGATTCGCTGACTCTAGAGAATATCGCTGACCGCATAAACGACGACTTCGACTTCGGAAAGCTAGACAACGACACCGTGCTGGCGGCAATCCTGGCAAGAAGAGGTCCCGATGTCCGACGTGATATTCGGAAAGAATTCATGCGCGATGATGATGAGGGGAGAGATGCCGCTTACAGTATAGGCGAAGACGCGTTGCGTCTTGCCGTTCGCTTTTTGCAACAAACAGTCGGCGTCCCACACTTGTCAATGCTCGCGTATAGATACCTACTTGTAGTTCTCGCCAGAGTATTCGCATTTTACCCTGACCCTGACGCGCGGAATCTGCACCTCCTGAAAAGATGGTACTGGCAGGCTGCGATCTCCGGGCCTGAGATATTTAGAGGCGGTACTCCAAATGCCGTCCGACTACTATCAACACAGGTAGTTCAAGGTGACCTTAACACCTCGGTACAAGGTTTGCTTACTGCTGTCCGCCGATCAAATGCTCCGAGCCTCGATCTAACCCGGTTCGCCACAAACGAGGCTGCTACGAAGATTCTCTTGTGTTCATGGTGGGCACTTGAGCCACGTAACCCCTCGAACGCACAGCCTTACGAAGCGGCTGACCTAGCGCAGAGCGTGCTCGAAGGAAAGACAGCTCGGGATGCAGTGAGATACCTAATTTCACCCAAAGCTATTCCTAGTCCAGAGAGGCCATGGGCCGCTAATCGTGCGCTAATGCCAAGTCTCGAAGTTGATGCCCGGGAGATAGTAACATTGATTTCACAGCCTTCTCTCGACATCACCGAGGAAGCGTGGCTTGCGATGCTTGCGTCCCATGCAATTACTCCCGAACTCGCAGATCTCTTGACTCGCGAGGAGTTTTCCCAGTTCATCGTCGAGCGGCAACTGCAGCTCGAAACATACGCTGCCCAATTCCTTGCCCGCGTCTGCGAGTGGGGCTTTGAGGATACCCCGCCGCTCAGTTCTCTTATAGTCACCGAAGAGAAGATCAGCTTCGATGAGTGAGGTGCGATATGGAGTTTGGCTCTATCGCAAGCTAATTGGTCACATTGACCAAATAGGTGACTACACTATCTTCAGATTTACGGACGACTACATATCAGATCCGGACCGCGATGTTCTGGGCCTTACGTTTGAGGATCGCCTTGGTCAACCGGCATCAAGTCACCTTCGACTACCCCCTTGGTTCTCAAACCTCTTGCCGGAAGGCAGGTTGCGCGAGTGGATTGCTATGGATCGCGGGGTCTCTGCTGACCGGGAGATGGAATTGCTGGCGCAAGTCGGCCACGATTTGCCAGGTGCTATCCAGGTTGTCAGAGAGAACTCACTTCCAGATGAACTTGATCCTGAGTTGCTCGCCCAAGCGGCAACGATGGAGCTATCCGACGACGGACGTGCTCCAGGATGGCACTTTTCTCTTGCCGGCGTTGGATTGAAATTTTCAATGATTCAAAAAAATGACACGCTAACGCTGCCTGCTTTCGGGGAAGGTGGCGATTGGATCGTCAAATTTCCCCATGCGATTTACGGAGATGTGCCGCTGAACGAAAATGCCATGATGACACTTGCTCAGCTGGCAGGCATCGAAGTTCCAGAGCATCGGCTAGTGCATCGGGATCAACTTATAGGAATCCCTAACCACATATGGCGCGGCGATGAGGTCTACGCCTACGCAGTCCGCCGCTTTGACCGGGGCGAGGATCGTGAGCTGATCCATATCGAAGACTTCGCGCAGATTAGAGATATCTATCCTTATAATGAGGCTAAATACCAGGGCAACTTTGAGACGGTAGCATCGCTAGCCTACCGCGGATATGACGGATCGGCATTTGATCAGGTCTCGCGGCGGATCGCCTTCAACATTCTTATATCTAATGGCGACGCTCACCTGAAGAACTGGTCTCTAGTTTATAGGGATCGTCGTCGCCCGACTCTCTCTCCAGCTTACGATCTGGCGTGCACTGAAATATATAGAGAGCAGGGGGAGGTAGAAGATCTTGGCCTAAAATTCGACGGATCGCGACGTTTCGAAACGATAAACTTGAACTCATTCGCGAGACTCGGGAGACGGCTAAAGGTCGAAGGACTTGATCCCGTTGAGTTTGCCGCCGATACCGTCAATCGCGCTGTTGAAGGATGGCCCGATGTCGCGGCATCGTTGGGCGATCACCTCTGGTTGCGTGATCGAATTAATGAAAGCATCGCTAAAAGGCGTAAGACACTCCTAACGCTATATTAGACGAATGCTCACCCTTTTCCGTTGTTGATCCTAGCCCTGGAATCCGTATTGGCTTTGCCAGAGGCTACATGTGGACATTGCGTCCTGCCCACATGTCGAAATGCCATTTGGGCTGGCTGCGCAGCGACTGTCACAGGGTCAACGGCTCCTGATTCATGTCCACTAGGTGGGGACGGTAGGCAGATCTGGGTCGGCGGAGCCGATCGTCTAGTCACGTCCGGAGGGCGGCCTAGATGCGGCGTGCGCGAGCTGGATAATTGGGAGCGAGGATGTGTCTGACCGTGGTCTGGGTCGGGTCGCTTGCTCTGGTGCGTCGCGGGCCGTGCGCCGGGTCGGACCCGGAGGGGCCGCATGCCCGGCGCTTTCGGGCCGCGTCGCGGCGGGGAGCGGAGCGAGCCGCCCTTGAAGCTGTAAAGAAAGTTCTCACCGCGAGCCGGCCCAGCTAGCGGGTGGTCGGGCGCTGCAGCATCGCTGAGTGGCAGGCATGCCGTGCGGGTGCGATGTCGCGGGTGCGGCTGCTGCTGTTCGCTGGTGTCGCAGTTTTGGTTATGTGTGCTGGCCGATCCTACGTCCTTGCTGGTGGCGGGTGGTGGCGACGACGTCGTAGAGGTGGGCGCGGTACTGGGTGAGGTAGCGCATCATGGTGCGGGGGGCGAGGTCGGGGTGGACGGCTTCGGCGGTCTTGGCCAGGAATTGCTCTGCGTTCTGCAGGGCTGTTTCCCACTCGGCGCTGTCGGCTGCCTTGTCTGGCCGGGCTGGGCTGACCTGGGGGTTTGTTGGCATGTTCTTTCTCCGATTCGGTTGCTGCGGGTAACTGGTGGATGGGCGTGATGGGTCAGCGTGAGTTTTCGGCTGTGTTGGGTGTGGTGAAGGTTCCGCGTCCGTGGATGCTTTCGATGAGGCCGCGTTTGCGGAGGATGGCCATGGCGCGGCGCATGGTGAGGTAGGAGACGCCGAATTCCTCGGCCAGGCCGCGTTCTGCGGGGAGCTTGCTGGGGTACTGGCCGGCTGCGATGCGGGCGGCGATGGTGTCGGCTACCTGCTGGTAGGCGTGCCTGGTGCTGGCGCGGTTTATCGTTGTGCCGCCCGGTGGGCCTGGGATGACGGCGAGGACGGTGCGGCCGGTGGCGTCGCCGGAGGTGTCGAGCAGGGACGCGAGGGAGGCGACGACGCTGAGGCCGCGTCCTGACTCCTTGTCAGTGTCCGGTCGGGTGATCTGTGGCTGGCTGGGTCCGCCCTGGTCGGTGACGAGTAAGGCGATGTGGCCGGGGCTGCTGTGGGTCAGGTGGATGGCGAATGTGCCGCCTGGGTGTCCGCTGCTGGTGTGGGTGATGGCGTTGGCCGCGAGTTCTGATGCGGCGAGGATGACGTCGTCCAGGGCGGGGTGGCCGGTGAGCTGGGAGCGGATGTACTGGCGGACCGTGGCGACCTGATCTGCGGTTCCGGGGAAGATCTGCCAGGTTCCGGCCTGCCACTGGCATCTCTGCGCGGCGAGCGCGGCTTGCGTGCCGGGTGTGGCCGTTGCGGCGATGGCGGTGCGCTGGAGCTGGGCAGCGGTCTCGAGAGATGTGCTCGCGGTTGGCGCTTCGGTGCTGGTGGCTGGGGTGGTCATCGGTTCCCCTGGTGAGTTGCCGTGCGGTTAGTCACCCGGTAGCGTACTTAAATTATCTGGCACGTACAAACAGTACGTGTGATTTCGCGTACCGGGGCCGCACTAAGAGTGCGAGCATGGCTCCACGCGACACGACCACAGGAAAGGAGCGGCATGTTCGCGCTTACCGTGCGGTTCACGTGCAAGGACCAGTCCAGTGCCGAGGCTTACGACCGGCTGGTCGCCGAGACCATCGAGCAGATCAAGGCCCACGAGCCGGGCACCCTCGTCTACGCCTCGCACACCGTCAGGGATCATCCGCTGCAGCGGGTCTTCTACGAGCTGTACCGGGACAAGGACGCGTTCGACGCCCACGAGGCATCGCCGGCTACGCGGCGTTACCTGGCCGAGCGGGGCCAGTACCTGGCATCGACCGAGGTGGACTGGCTCACCCTGCAGGCCGGGAAGGGGACCGGCGGGTGAGCACCCCCGACTATCAGCAGTCGCTCGGCCGGAAGATCGCCGCCGAGCGCCGCCGCCGGGGACTGTCCCAGCCCGAGCTGGCCCGCCTCGTCGGCCGGTCGGTGGCATGGGTGTCCCAGGTCGAGCGGGGCGTGCGGAGGATCGACCGCATGTCGGTCCTCGAATCGCTATCGGGAGCGCTGGAGATCCCGCTGGCCGAGCTGGCCGCCGACGCCCCGATCGTGGCCGCCGTGACCGAGGACTCCCCGGCCGCCGGCGAGCTGCGGCTTGTCCTGTCCGGCGTGCACTCGCTGAAGGCGATGCTCAACGGGCACCAGTCCCCCGCCCTGGAGGACCTGCGCGAGCGGACCGGGAAGGCATGGAAGCTGACCCACGATGCCCGGTACGCCGACCTGGCTGACCTGCTGCGTGCCCTGATCCCCGACCTCGAGACCGCCGCCCGCGCCCAGCCCGAGGACGAGCACGGCCAGGTGCTCGAGCTGATGGCCGCGACCTACCAGGCGTGCTCGGCCGCTTTGGACAAGCTCGGAGAGCCCGAGGCCGCGTGGATCGCCGCTGACCGGGCCATGGCCGCTGCCGAGCGGGCCGGTGATCCGCTGCTTGTTGCTGCCGGGGCGTACCGGCTGGTGTTCGTGTTCCTCAGCGCCCGCCACTACGCCCAGGCCGAGGAAACCGCCCGCACCGCCGCTGACGCCCTGTGGAACCGCGCCGACAACGGCGTCCCGCAGGCCGGTTCCCTGTGGGGCGCGCTGACCCTGCAGCGGGCGATCATCGCCGCCCGCACCGGCGACGCCGACGCCGCGTACTCCCACCTGGAGCGGGCATCGGCGATGGCCGAGCGAGTGGGGAACGGCCGCAACGACTTCAGCACCGAGTTCGGTCCCGCGAACGCGGGCGTCTACGAGGTGTCCGTCGCGGTCGAGCTGGGCGACGCGGGCCGTGCCCTGCGGGCGGCCGAGTCGGTGAACATGCTCGCCCTGTCTCCCGAGCGGCGGGCGCGGATGCTGATCGACGTGGCCCGCGCCCACGCCCAGCGCCGCCAGCCCGACCAGTCCGCCGCCGCCCTGGCCCAGGCCGAGGACATCGCCGCCGAGCTGGTCCGCAACCACTACCTGGCCCGCCAGATCACGGCCGACCTGCTCACCATGCAGGACCCGCCCGGCCCGGAGCTGCACGCACTTTCGGTACGCCTCGGCGTCACAAAGATACGTGACTGAAATAAAAAGTATGTGTACCGCACTGTAAGTGCGGGTATTGTGGTGTCATGAGCCTTCCCGAGCACCGGCAGACGGAGGTGAATGCCACGGGCACCGCGACGGCTCCCGGCGCCCGGCGTGACTGGCCACACATGAAAGTGGCCTGAGCGGGAGGCAACCCGCCCAGGCCAGACGCGGTACAAAGCACCGCTGTTTCGCACCTTCGATGCTACCGCGCCTGTTCTTCGGCATGCCTCCCTCGTTCCGCTAACAGTCCTGAACAAGGACGAACGAGAGGCAACGCGCCCATGCGCAGCATCCCCATCCCCGTCGACATATCGCGGCTCACCTTCGTGGCCGTGACCGATCCCCGGCCCCGGCTGGTGTCCCAGGACACCGGCGAGGTCAAGACCGACCGCAACGGCCAGACCGTCTACCAGGTCGGCCTGTCCGCCGCCGACGCGAACGGGCGGGTCGAGCTGGTCAACGTCAGCGTCTCCGGCGAACCTCAGGTGAAGGTCGGGCAGGTCGTCGTGCCTGCCGGGCTCGTCGGGTTCGTCTGGGAGCAGACCCGCAACGGCGAGGCACGGTGGGGCATCGCCTACCGCGCCGACACCATCACCCCAGCCCCCGCGGCCAGAGCCGCGTAGCTGGTGAATCCCATGTCCCATCTCCTTCCAGTCCTGGTGCCGGGTGCCCTGGCCGCTGCGGCGGCCGGGGTGCCCGCCTGGGCACACGTCTCCCCGGCCTCGTTCTGGCTGGCATGCCGGTTCCCGGTCAAGGCCCTTCGGGTCCGGCTCACCTGGGCGCACACCGCCGCGTCCTGCGGGCTCGCATCCGAACGGCGCCGCTGGCGGTGTACCCTCGACGCCGTCCCCGTCGCGGGCACCCTGAAGCGGACCAGCGTCCTGCTCACGCCCGGACGAAGAATGCGACGGGTACCCGTGATCCATGCTCCCGGCCTGGGGTTACTGCGGCCGAACCGGATGGGCTGGACCGTCCGCATCCGGCTCCGCGAGGGCCAGGTCCCCGGCGACTACGCCCGCGCCGCTGAGCAGCTCGCCCACGCCTGGCGCGTCCACGCCGTCCGCGTCACCGCTACCGCACCAGGCCGCGTCTGGCTGCTCGCCACCCGCACCGACGCCCTCACCCCATCACCATGACACCTGCGGCGTCCGCCCTGTTAACCGTCCAGGTCGGGATGCTCGAAACCGGGCAGCCGTGGGTGATCGACTTCCGGGTCGTCCCGCACTGGCTCAACGCCGGCGCGACCCAGTCCGGCAAGTCCAACCTCGCCAACGCCATCATCAGCGGAGTCGCACCCCAGCCCGTCGCCCTGGCCGGGATCGACCTCAAGGGCGGCGTGGAGTTCACCCCCTACGCACCCCGGCTGTCCGCGCTGGCCACCACCCGCGCCGAGAGCTGCGGGCTGCTCGACAGCCTCACCCGCATCGCGGAACACCGGATGGACCTGTGCCGTGAGCACGGTGCCCGCGACATCTGGCGGCTGCCCGACATCATCCGGCCCGTTCCCGTCGTCGTCCTGGTCGACGAGGTCGCCGAGCTGTACCTCATCGCCGACAAAGCCGAGAAAGATCAAGTCACCCGGATCTCCACCGGCCTGCTGCGGCTCGCCCAGCTCGGCCGGGCGTTCGGCGTCTACCTCGTCATCTGCGGCCAGCGGATCGGCTCGGACCTCGGCCCCGGCGTCACCGCCCTGCGCGCCCAGCTCACCGGGAGGATCTGCCACCGCGTCAACGACCCCGAGACCGCCACCATGACCCTCGGCGACCTCGATCCCGCCGCCCTCGCCGCCGCCCGCATCGACGCCAGCGCACCCGTCCTCCCGCCCGGACCAGGGCCAGCCGCGGCGCTGCTCGACTATGCCCGCCGCGTCGCCGCCGAGCACCACGCCGCCCACGGCCAGCCCATCACCCGCGACGCGCTCCGCGCCCGCCTCGGCATCTCCAACCAGCTCGCCTCCGAACTCCTGCGCCACATCCGCACCACACCCGAGAACACCCGAAAGGCAGCACCGTGAACTTCGACAGCTTCCCCGACCCGATCGCCCGGGACCAGATCACCACCGGGCTGCGCCAGCTCGCCGACTACCTCGACAACCACCCCGACATCCCCGTCGCCCCCTACGGCTGGGACCTGCTCGTCGCCACCCACCTCGACAGCGACACCCACGGCATAGCGGAGATAGACCGCGTAGCCGCCATCCTCGGCGTCCCGGCCGAAAACGAGATCCCGGACAACGGCCACTACAGCGCGCTGCGTGCCTTCGGCCCGATCACCTACCGCGCCTTCCACATCCCGGCGAAGAAGCAGGCCATCTACCGCGCCCACATGACCTACGCCGACTCCGTCACCCCCGACGACCCACCCCAGGCGGCCTGATGACCCCACCCGAGCCAACCAGCACACCCCACCCCCACCACGCGGGCGGCTGCGCCCAGCCTGTCCTCTTGCGCGGACGCGTCGACCACATCGACGGCACCACCGGCGAGCTCATCCACCGCTACACCACCATCCACGAGCCCGGCGGCGTGCTTCCCGTCGCCTGCAAGACCAGGCGCGCGACCCGCTGCCTGCCCTGCGCCGAGACCTACCGGGCCGACACCTACCAGCTCATCCGCGCCGGACTCACCGGCGGCAAGGGCATCCCCGCCACCGTCGCCACCCACCCACCGTCTTCCTCACCCTCACCGCACCCTCCTTCGGCATCGTCCACACCCGCCGCGAAAACAACGGCCGGACCCTGGCCTGCAGGCCACGACGCAAGCGCAGCAGCTGCGAGCACGGCCGCACAATTGCCTGCACGCAGCGGCATGACAACCATGACTCCCAGCTCGGCCAGCCGCTGTGCCCCGACTGCTACGACTACACCAGCACCGTCCTGTTCAACGCCCACGCACCCGAGCTATGGCGCCGGCTCACCATCACCCTGCACCGCACCCTCCCCAGCCAGAACAACCTCACCCGCACAGACCTCCGCAAGCAGGTCCGCATCTCCTACGCCAAAGTCGCCGAATACCAGCGCCGGGGCGTCGTCCACTTCCACGCCATCATCAGACTCGACGGACCAAGACGGCCCCCGCACCCCGCCCCCCGCCTGGGCCACCACCACCCAGCTCACCACCGCCATCACCCGCGCCATCACCACCACCCGCGTCACCACCCCGCCGCCCCGAACCTCCCCGCCCGCGTCCACGCCTGGGGCACCGAGCACGACACCCGCCCCATCACCACCAGCGGCGAACTCACCGACACCAAAGTCGCCGCCTACATCGCCAGGTACGCCACCAAAGCCGCCGAATGCACCGGCACCCTCGACCCGCCCCATCACCCCCCGCGACCGCCTCACCGCACTCCCCGTCACCGACCACGCCCGCAGGCTCATCACCGAAGGCATCCGCCTCAGCCGCCACCCCGAACTCGACCACCTCCGCCTCACCAACTGGGCACACATGCTCGGCTACCGAGGCCATTAGGCGGAAAGCTGGGGACTGTAATTTCAACGGCTCTGTCGCACTTTCGGTGGTGACGGCGTGTCAGGTTATGCCACGATTCGTTAGCTGTGGCATGGTCGGGCCGGTGTGACATAAGCGAACTTGCGGGAATCGTGTTCTCCGGGTTGTCGTCCCTGGTCATCGAGGACGTGGCGGACTAGGCGGCGTGATCGTGGTCCGGGCGCGGACGGCGGGCGGGCCGGTGCCGTGCCCGCGATGCGGCGGCCGGACCGGCCAGGTGCACGGGTATTACGAGCGGACGGTCGCGGACGTGCCCGCGGATGGCCGGCCGGTGGTGGTGCGGGTCCGGGTGCGGCGGATGCGGTGCCCGGTTCCGGGCTGCCCGGTGCAGACGTTCCGGGAGCAGGTCCCGGGCGTGCTGGACCGCTACCAGCGGCGGACCACGCGGCTGGCCAGCCAGGCCGGCGAGGTGGCCCGCCGGTTAGCCGGCCGTGCCGGCGCCGGGCTGCTGGCGGCGCTGGGAGTCCCGCTGTCGCGGCATACCGCGCTGCGCCTGCTGCTGCGGCTTGCCCTGCCCGAGGTCGCCGTGCCGCGGGTGCTCGGCGTCGATGATTTCGCGCTGCGCCGCGGGCCAGGTCTACGCGACCATCCTGATCGACGCCGAGACCGGCCAGCGGGTCGATGTCCTGGCCAGCCGGAAGGCTGACGTGCTGGAGGCGTGGCTGCGCGGGCATCCCGGCGTGCAGGTCGTATGCCGGGACGGGTCCGGCGCCTATGGCGAGGCGGTCCGCCGCGCGCTGCCCGGCGCGGTCCAGGCCGGTGACCGCTGGCACCTATGGCACGGCCTGGCCGGAGCCGTCCTGAAAGAGGTCGCCGCGCACAGCACCTGCTGGGCAGCCGCCGGGCCGCCGCTGAACTACGGCAGGCAGGCCGCCACCACAGCCGAGCGATGGCGCCAGGTCCACGACCTCACCGACAAGGGCACCGGGCTGCTGGAATGCTCACGCCGGCTCGGCCTGTCACTGAACACCGTCAAGCGATACGCCCGCGCCGCCGAACCAGAGCGGATGATCCGCGCGCCCCGGTACCGGGCCACCATGGTCGACCCCTACCGTGATCACCTGCCGCCAGCGCCGCGCCGCCGACCCCGCCGTGCCCGTCTGGCAGCTGCTCGCCGAGATCCGCGAGCAGGGCTACCCCGGCAGCATGAACCTGCTCACCCGGTACATCACCCAGGGCCGCGTCGAAGCCGACCGCCCGCACCTGTCACCCAGTCGGTGACCCGGCTCCTGCTCACCCGGCCCGGGCCCTCAGCGACGACCAGCAGGCCCTGCTCAGCCAGGCTGACCGCCGCCTGCCCCGAGATGACCAGCCTGGCCGGCCTGGTCCGCTCCTTCGCCGCCTTGCTCAAGCCCAGCCCGGGCAACGAGGCCAGGCTGACGGACTGGACCGAGACCGCCCGCGCCTGCGACCTGCCGGATCTGCACGCCTTCACCCGCGGCCTGGACCTGGACATCGACGCCGCCATCAGCCGCCGTCACCCTGCCGTACCACAACGGCCGGACCGAAGGCGTCAACACCAAGACCAAGCTGATCAAGCGGCAGATGTACGGCCGCGCCGGATTCACCCTCCTCCGCCACCGCATCCTGCTCGCCTTAACCACGCTCCGTCACCACCGAAAGTGCGCCAGAGCCGTTAACTTGACAGACCCCATTATTGGCAGGCCGGCCCGGCTTCGACTTGGCTGCGCGTGCAAGGTGCGATTTCTTGCGGGCCAGGCCCGAGTCAAAACCGCCGTTATGTGCGGCTTCGCATCTTGCGAGAGACGCTACGCCCTGGTCCCGTCTTCCGCTATCGGTCGCCGGCGGTCCAGGTCGCCGACTAGTGGCTTTCGCGAGTGTCACGCAACTGGGCCGCGATAGCCAGCGTCTCCGCGGGCCAGTCTGGGCTGGGGTGATCGATCCACCAGCCTTCGCCCCAGCGCAGCAGCTTGCCGTATGGGGTCATGACCAGGCCCTCTTCGAAGTCCGCAGCCGATCGCCGGACGGATCGAACGAGAGGATCGGGGTCAAAGGCAGTCTTATTGCGGCCCGCCGAGACGTCATAGCTGCGGGTAATTACGTCGTGTCCTTCCACGAAGATCCAGCCGGCATCCCGGTTTGATGATGCGTAACACAGGATCCGGTCGTCGACTACCCCGCTTGGCCTGCCGAGTTTTGCCTCGGCCTCGCTGAGACGCATATCGTGCTCATCAAATAGCGCGGGCAGGCTGTTGGCCAGATCGGCCCAGTGGCCGGGGCTGAGCATATGAACTGGCTGCACGTACCCCAGCCGGCAGAATGCCTCCGCATAAACAGCCGCCACTTCGGCCTGGCACTGCTCGCGATCAAATACCGATTTGAACAGGCCATTTATCCCCGCCTGCCCATAGCGTTCATTGAGCTCATCGGTAATCCTCCTGAAATCACCATCCCGGTCGTCAAGATAACACAAATCCTCCATCAGGGTACTGAGAAGCAACTCCGCAGCCTTGCCCGTCCCTGTGGAAATACTGTGGCCAGTGACCAGACCCTGCGCTTTCGCAACCCATCGCCGCTTCAATTCCTCATTCGTCCGCATGGTCACCATCATAACGTAAAAGATCAGGTGCAATGACCCGCCGGCGTCATCGACGGAGCGGCACCCGTGACCGCGTCCGGGCATTTCGAGGCACCGCCACCACCGCCGCCTTCAAGCTCGATATCAAAATTAATATCGGCTTGCTTCGTCCACATGCTCTCGTATTCGTCTTGCTTCATGCCCTTTCGGCCGGTGTAGGCATCATAAGCGCGGCCATCTTTCTTGACATACACATGGTAGAACCAGTCCTCGTCGGGATCCTCCTCCGACTTCCCTAGAAGCTTCTGCTGCGTGTTCTCCATCTTGTATCGCCTGCCGCCGATAATTCTCTGGATAACGCGAGCGCATCGATCACAGTCTTTCCCGGTAAATTTAGGCCACGTCGAGAGTCCGGTCGGATCGACATTACTTACGGGATTACCGGAGGCATAAGTGTACGGCTGCAGAGTTTTACTCAGCTCAGCATCCACAGATGTGAACTGTCCGCTCGACGGGTCGTAGTAACGGTTGATGAGGTAGATCAGGCCCGTCGAGTCGGTATAGCCGCCGGCATAGCCGATGGGGGTCGTCCCGGTAAGCCCGCCAGTGGTCTGCGGATTGCCCCAGGCGTCATAGGCGGCCGTTCCCGTCAGAGTTCCGCTGGAGTTGACAGCTCCCCGAACGGATCCAAGGTAATCGGCAACGAGATAGGTGACAGTGCCTGACGAGAGAGCCACCTGCTCTGCCGGAGCGGATCCGCCCGCGTAGATGTAAGCATGTGCGGCGTCCATGATGAGCTGCGGAACCGCGGCGACGGTGTTCCAGGTGTAGGTCTGGGTTCCAGCGCCTGAGGTGGTGGCGCGAAGTCCGTCGCCGTCGTAGGTGGCGCCGGTCATCGCAGCGGCGGTACTCGTATAGTCCGTGAGCTTCCCCGGCTCCGTTCCAGGTGCCGGAAGCGATAGTCGACGTGCCCTGATTCTGGGTCAGGCGGCGACCATCGGCGTCGTAGGTGTAGGCGGTCGTCGCGCCGGCCAGCGTGGCGGATACCAGCTCCCCGTCGCTGTCGTAACCGGTCGCAGCATTGGCGCCGTTCGGCAGCGTCGTCAGATTAGACGAAGCGTCGAACGTGTAGTTCAGCGCCGTGCCGCTGCCGGGTGTCATGGAGGTGACCCGGCCCTTGGCGTCGTAGGTGAAGACGGCCGGCGACGCCGACGACGATGGCGTGTCCGTCTCGGAGAGGATCGCGCCGGCCGGGGAATCTGCGTAGGTAAACGACTGAAGCGTTGTCGTGGCGTTCTTGAGAGCAACCGCCGAGATTCGGTTCGCCTGATCGTAGGTGTAGCTGATCGTGTCGCCGGTCGCTCCGAGGGTTGCCGCAGATGGCAGGCCATTGCCGTTGTTCGCGATGGTGACGGTATTGCCGTTGAAATCGGTGACCGAGTTCAGGACGTCTTGCTTGTTGTATCCGTAACTGACGGTGCTGCTGGTCGCCCAGGTCGCCGTAGCGGGGAGCGGATAAGCAATAGAGGAGACATCGCTGTCCGCGTCGTATCCGTAGCCCGTCGTCTGGCCGGCGCCGTTCGTGGCCGAGGTTAGCTCGCCGAATGTGTCGTAGTGATAGCTGGAGGGCCCCGTGCCGTCGGTCATGGCGGTCTTGTTGCTATCGGCGTCGTAGCCGTACGTCACCGAATGTGCGGATGCCGCCGAGTAGCTGATGGTCGCGGCGTTGCTGAGCGGGGTGTAGGTCCAGGTTGTCGCGACGCCGTCGGGATCGGTGGAAGTCAGCTGGTTGCCAGCGGGGTCGTAGGTCATTGACGTGGTGGCGCCGTGCGGTGCCGCTGTCGTCGCCGGAGTCGTGGTCGAAACGAGCTCGCTGGCAGAGTCGTAGCTGTCAATGGTCTGGTACCCGGCTTGCGTCGGCGACGACATGGCGGACACAGCCCACGGAGCTGAGCTCTGGCACGGCGCCACTCCCGTTGAGTTTCCGTCGGGATACACCACCGACGTACGGTCGCCGTTGGGGTCGTAGCAATAGCTGATCGTGGCCGCTGCTGAGGTTCCGTACCCCGTGGTCACCGTCGCCAGTTCGTCGGCGTCGTTGTAAGTGTTAACGGTGACCTGGTTCGGGCCACCGCTCGTGGCAGGCGGCGCAGTGATGGTCAGCAGGTTGCCGTTGGCGTCGTAGGCGTAGGTGGTGTTCTCGTGACCGGTCTGCCCGGCAGGTGCTGGGGTGGTGGTCGCGGTCTCGTTGCCGAGCGCGTCGAAGGTATAAGTGGTGGCGTCGGTGGCGAGCCGGGTGCCGTATCCGGCTGGGTAGGCGGCGGGGCACGAGGCCGCTGACAGGCCGCTGGCTGCCACTCCGGTCGGGGGGACGGTCTGGGTGAGGTTGCCGGCGGCGTCGTAGCAGGTCAGTGTTTTGTTGGTGCTGGGGTCGGTGACGAGGGTCGCCTGGTCGTCGGCGTTGTAGGCGGTCGTGGTTGTGAATCCGCGCGGGTCGTCGACGCTGGTCTGGTTGCCGTCGGCGTCGTATCCGTAGCTGGTCGTCCGGGTGGTGACGGTGTGGCCGGTGCCGTCGCCCTGGTTCTGCGAGGTTTGCTGGCCGTCGCTGTTGTAGGCGGAGACCGTGGTGTAGTTGCCTGCGTTGGCGCCGGTGAGGTTGCCGTCGGGGGAGGTCTCGGAGGTCTGCTCGCCGTCGGCGTCGTAGCTGTAGGTGGTAGTCGCGAGCTCGGCGCCGTTCCCGTCTGGTGTCGAGGTGGACGTGAGGTCACCCTGGGCGTTGTAGGCGAGCTGGGTGACGACGTCGTCGGCGTTGATGGTGGCGCAGGGCAGGGATGGTGCTGGCGGGGTGGTGTTGCAGGAAGTGTGGTTCGTGCCGAGGGTGATGATGTTGCCGGTGAAGAGCTGGTAGGTGGTCTGCGCGTAGGCGGCGGTGCTGCTGCCAGGTTCGAAGACGCCGGTGGTGGCATAGAGCGCGTTGCCGTGGCCGTCGTACAGGATCCAGGTCACGCCCTGCGGCGGCACTGCCGATGGCGGGGTGATGGTGCCGCCCGCTGTGACGGGGGTGGGGCCGGCGCTGGCAGCGCAGTCGCTGGAGGCTGTCGGGGTCGATGAGCAGTCCTCCTGGTCAAGGCTGGTGGACTGACTGGTGGTGGTGCCGGGTCCGGAGCCGTCCGGGGTGATGGTCTTGTCTGGGTTGCCCTTCGGGTCATAGTGAGTGGTGGTGATGTTGCCGTTGCCGTCGGTGCTGGTGGTGTCGAGCTGGGTTCCGGCGCTGTTGTCGCCGGTGGTGATGGCCTGGTCGGGGACATCGTCCTGCTCGCTGGTCAGGGTGGTGCCGGTCCAGGCGGACTGGGCGGCGAGGGTGCCCTGAGCGTAGTAGTAGACGGTCTTGTTGCCGTCGGGGTCGCTGACGGTGATGTCGCCGCTGCCGGTGGCGGGGTTGAATCCGGTCCAGGTGTAGGTGGTGGTGAATCCCATCGGGTCGGCCTGGGAGGTGACCTGCCCGGCAGTGTTGTAGGTGATGGTGGTGTGGGTGCCGGCGCTTGTGCCGCCGGTCTGGCCGTTCGGGCTGGTGATCGTGGTGAGGTTACTGGCGTTGAGCGGATTGCCGGTGGCGCCGGCGCTGTAGGCGTAGCTGGTGACGTGGGTCAGGGGGTCGGTGACGCTGGTGAGGTCCCCGCTGGTGTAGGCGTAGGTCCAGGTGCGGCCCATCGGGTCGGTGACGGAGGTGATCATCCCGGCGGCGTTGCTGCCGAGGGTGAGGGCGCGGCCGGAGGCGGAGGTGATGGTCTCGCACCAGTTCGCGCTGGCCGGGCAGTTCCCCGCTCCGGGCGCGGGGCTGCCGTAGCTCAGGGTGAGGGCGTCCCCGGCTGCGTCGGTGATGCTCTGCAGCGTTCCGCCTGAGTTGTAGAGGTAGCTGGTGCCGGGCTGGGGGCTGAACGTGTAGGACCCGGTCCCCGGGCTGAAGGTGAGGGACGCGCCGATGTCCTCGGGGAGCGCGCAGTACTGCCCGGCCGCGACGTAGGGGTCGGTGCAGGTGCCGCCGGACTGGGAGTAGAAGGTGATCTGGGCGCCGCCGGGCTGGGTGATGGTGATCCCGCCCGGGGCCGGGTACAGGGCGCTGGTCGTGCCGGGGGCGGCGGCGATGGTGTCGGCGGTGTCGGCGGTGACCTCGCGCAGGTGGTTGCCGGCCCAGTCAGTGACGTAGACGTTGCCCGCGCTGTCGACGGAGACGTCCATGATGAACGACATGAGCGCGGCGGCGGCGGGGCCGCCGTCGCCGGTCTCGCCCTTCACCGCGGTGGCGCTGCCGGCGATGGTGTACATGTCATCGGCGGTCATGGAGGTGCCCCACTGGGTGCCGTTCACGGCGGGGACTTCCTGGATCCGGTTGTTCTTCGCATCGGCGATGAACAGGTCCCCGGTCGAGTCGATGCCCAGGCCCGCGGGCCGCTGCAGCAGGGCCGCTGTGGCGGGACCGCCGTCTCCGGTGTCGCCGAGCGTCCCGGCGGCCGACCCGGCGATGGTGTAGATGTCATCAGCGGTCATCTGCTGCCCGAACTGGGCCCCGGTGGTGACGGGGATCTCCTGGATCCGGTTGTTGAAGCTGTCAGCGATATACAGGTCTCCGGAGGTGTCGACCGCGACGCCCTCGGGCTGGTTCAGCAGCGCCGACGACGCGGGACCGCCGTCGCCGCTGGTGCCGGCGGTCCCCCGGGGTCTCCTGCGATGACGTAGATGTCGCCGGCGGTCATGGCGTGGCCGAAGTTCTGCCCGCCGGAGGCGAAGACCTCCCGGACCTCGTCGGAGAGGTTGTCGGCGATGAACACGTCGCCGTGGGCGTCGACGGCGACGTTCTGGGGTGCGTCCAGTTCCGCCATCCCGGCCGGGCCGCTGTTGCCGGAGAACCCGGCCAGGCCGTTCCCGGCGATCGTGGCGATGTCCCCGGTCGACGCGCTGATCTCCCGGATCCGGTTGTTGCCCTGGTCGGCGATGAACAGGTTGCCTGCCGCGTCGACGGCGATGCTGGCCGGGGTGCTCAGCAGCGCCGACGTCGCCGCGCTGCCGTCGCCGGAGTATCCGCCCATCCCGAACTTGGACCCGGCGATGGTGTACACGTCGCCGGCGGTCATGCTGATGCCCCACTGCATATGGCTAGTCGAGGGGATTTCCTGGATCCGGTTGTTGCCCGAGTCAGCGATGTACACGTTGCCGGAAGAGTCCTCGGCCTGCCCGGCCGGGTGGAACAGCTCCCCGTCGATCGCCGGCCCGCCGTCGCCCATCGACGCCAGCGTCTGCCCGTCCCCGGCGAACTCGCTGATATCAGCCGTCGACGCGGACACCGTCCGCTCCCGGTTGTTGTTGGTGTCCGGGATGTACATATCCATGGTCGTCCCGTCCAGGGCGACCTGGCCCGGGTTGCTCAGCAGCGCCGACGTCGCCAGCCCGCCATCACCGGAGAACCCCGCAGTCCCGGCCGCGGACCCGGCCATCGTGTAGACGTCGTTCACGGCCATCGAGATCCCCCACTCCGTGTGGGCCGACCGCGCGACTTCCTGGATCCGGTTGTTCCCCGAGTCCGAGATATACAGCTGGGTGCCGTTGAACGCCCGCACCGCCACCGGCTCGCTCAGCAGCGCCGACGTCGCCGCCCCGCCATCGCCGGCATGCCCCGCCGTCCCGGCCTGCGAGCCGGCGACCGTGTACAGGCTGTCCGCCGACATCGTGATCGACCACTGCGTCCCCCCGCCACCGGGGATCTCCACGATCCGGTTGTTCACCGTGTCGGCGATGTACATGTCTCCGCCGGAGGAGAAAGCCAGCCCTTCCGGCCCGTCGAGCAGCGACGCCGAGCCAAGCCCGCTGGCGTTCTCCGCCAGGACGCCGTTCAGCGACGCCCCCGGCGTGCCGATATTCGAACCGGCGACCGTGTAGATGTCATCGGCCGTCATCGACGTCTGCCCCCACTGGCCGCCCGAGGCGGCCGGCACTTCCTGGATCCGGTTGTTCCCCGCATCCGCGATATACAGATCAGACCCGCCCGGCGGGAACGCAAGCCCCACCGGCGAGTCCAGGAACGCCGACGGCGCCGCGCCCCCGTCCCCGGAATGACCCGCGCTGCCGCCCGGATTGCCCGCCACGTCATACAGGTCATTCGCGGTCATCGAGATCCCCCACTGGGTCCCCGACACCACCGGGATCTCCATCACCCTGCTATTGCCCGTGTCCGCGATATACAGGTCGCCTGAGGCGTCGAACGCCAGCCCTGCCGGGTGATCCAGCAGCGAGCTCGCCGCGCCCGGTCCCTCGTCCTGCGTGCCGTCCGGCGACGTCCCGAACGCGCCGGTCGGGCTCCCCGCGATCGTGTAGACATCGCCGGAGGTCATCGAGATGCCCCACTGGGTCCCCGTGCTGCCCGCGATCTCCTCGATCCGGTTCCCCGCCGTATCAGCGATATACACATTGCCGCCGCTGAACATCGACGTATCCGGGAAATCCAGCGGGCTGCTCAGCGGCGGCCCGCCGTTCCCGTCCGGCGTTGCCAGACCGTCCAGCGAGTACACATCCCCGGCCACCGGGCTCACCGTCGACAGCGACGACGCCCAGTTATCAGTCCACCCGTACCCCATCGCCCCCGGCGACCCGGTCTGAGTCTCCTGCTGCGCCACCTGCGCGTCATACGTCCGCGTGAACGACAATTCAGGACCGAACGTCGGGATCGATACGTCGGTACTCGACGTGCTGTAGTCACCATTCTCGGTATTGACGCCGCCGTCGCTGGCCTGATCCACCCCCGGCGCCGCCGCATCATCACCGCCGCCGGCCGCCGACCCGGCAGGCACCTGACCACCCGCCGACTGCGCCAGCTTCGCCGTCGCCGACGACACCGGCAGCCCTGCCAGGACATATGCCTGACCCGTCGCCCCGTCCGACGCCGTGAACGATCCCGGAGAGACCCCAGCGTCATAGGCGATGCCGTTCAGCCCGGCCGGCCAGGAAGTGAACGTCTCCTCGATCGAGCACGCCGGCGACGACCACGGACCCAGATCCGACGACACCAGCCCGTTGAACTGCGAATCAGCAAGCACCTGCCACGTATTCACCGTCCCCGCATTCGACGGGCAGCTCGCCCCCCGGCCCGTGACCGCGAACCCGCCGCCCTCCACCGACCCCAGCATCGGAACCGTAGTCCCCGCAGGCTTCGACGAATCCTCGCAATTCAGCGACACATACAAACCCGTGCCCGACCCTGATGCCGCGAACGCGATCGCATCCCGGATCAGCGTCGTCGCCCCGCCCAGCACCGGTGCCGTCCCCAGCACCGCCACATTCCCCGTCACCGCCGGACCCCACGTCCCGGCAGTCGACACCGCATCAGCCGGCGCCGACGACGAGCACACACCCCCGCTCGACGGGTCACCAATCACGATGAGCGAATAAGCCGCGAACTGCGCCTGCGTCATTGCGTCCCACGTCGTCGGCGTGACTGGCGTCACCGTCAATCCCAGAGCCGACGCCTGCAGCGCCTCCACACTCGACGACCCGCCACTCACCGACGACGACAAGATCAGTGCGGACCCCGTCAGCGAGGCGTCAGCCGGGGACGCGGGCGTAGCCAGGGCGGCCGCTGCTCCTATGGAGACAGCAGCAACCGGTGCCAGGCACGACCCAAGGAATGACAAGATCGTCGCCACAGCGACGGGCCGCCGAGATCGGCGCACACTACGCCTCGATGCCCTCGCAAGTCTCTTGTCCGTAAGCATCATCCGACTTGAACGCGCGCGCGAGTAACCTCTGGCCGACCAGACCATCGCCCATCCATCCTTCGACGAATCCGACAGAAGACGGCCGTAGGTCCAACGCTGGTTCAACCCATCCGTACTGAACCGCAAGCAAGCCGCGCCGTGCACATCCTCCGATTCAGCAGCGCAACGACGCAAGCTCCAAAACAGTGAGATCACGGTCACGTATCGTAATACCTACTGGTCTTGCCAAGAGGCTTTAATATTCTTTCGCTAGATACGGATAGTCAGTGCCAGATTTCTCTACATCGCTTTGGCCCTCGACAGGAATGGGAACGGCGCCAGCCTGGACGGTCATCCCTTCGCTAGAAGAAGCGCTGGTGCCCGCGCTCATGCTCGCCAAGCTTCCTGTCCGCGTACGCGTCACTACTAGCCACCGCCTATGACCTTCGCCACGTATGGGTATCCAACCGGCTCAACGATGGCAGAGATGGCCCTAGGAAAATGCTGGGCACAGCTATCCGAATATCGCCGCGCCAGTTCGCGCACAACCGCACATATCGGGCCATGGCAAGCACTACCTCGCCAGTCGGCCAATGCCGTGAAGTTTGCGAGCTGGAGTCGCGGAGCCAAGCTAGGTCGACGGGCAAGCCCGACAACCTTCTCTGGACGCCTTTCCACAAAGGCCGGCGGATTATCCTGGAGGCGATCCTCGCGACTGTAGCGTCTTGGCGTGGCTGTTTTATTGGGTTGCCTGGCGGGCGCGGTTGAGGATGCCTCTGGTGGTGCCGACGTACATGTCGAGGGTGGTGCGGTAGTTGGCGTGGCCGGCCATGCGGGAGACGTCTGTGGCGTCGAGTTTCCAGGTGAACAGGGCGGTGGTGCAGAAGACGTGGCGGAGGCTGTGCCAGGTCCATGGGCCGTTGCCGTCGTCGTCGCGCCAGCTGGCTGCGTGGTAGGCGGGGGCCAGGACGCGGCGGTCGAAGTTGGAGGATCGCCAGAGGCTGCCGCGGGGGCTGGGGAAGATCAGGCCGTGCGGGTTCTGGCCGGCGGCGTGGTCGGCGCGGGCCTGGCCGATCCGGGTGGCGAGGTGCTGGGCGAGCGGGTAGCCGTGCGGGGTGCGGACGGGGGGTAGATGGTGGCGCGGTGCTTGCGGTTCTTGGGTGCCTCGATGTACTGGTGCCCGGCGACCTCGATGAGCTTGCGGGTGACGGTGATGACCCGGGTGGCGGTGTCGAGCTGGGGGATGGTCAGGGCGAACAGCTCGCCCTGGCGCAGCCCGGTGTAGGCGGCGGTATTGGCCATCAGCTCGCGCAGGTCGCCTTGCCGGCCCTGGGCGAGGGCATGGCCGAGGGCGGCGACGTCGGCGGGGGCGGGGATCTCGGCCGGGTCGATCCACAGCGCTGATTCCCCGCCGGCGGTCGGGTGCGGGTCGGGCAGGAGACGTCCGTTTGCCTGCCAGTGGACTTCGCGGAGCCGGGGGCTGGTGAGGTATCCGGCTTTGATGCCGGCGGTGACCAGGGCGGACAGGCAGCGGTGCAGCCGGTCGCCCTCCCCGGGGGTCGGCGCGGCGTTGACGATCTGCTGCATGTGGCCGGTGGTGATGTCCTGGCAGGTCACCGTGGCGATGACCGGGGTGACGAACCGGTGGCACAGCCGCCGCTGGGTGTCGGCGTGCCGGCGTGACCACGGCCGGGTGACCGGGAGCCGGCGGGGTCCAGGTAGTGGCTGATCAGGTCAGCGCCCGGTCGTTCCATATTCGGCGCGCCGGCGGCCAGCCGCTCGATCACCTTGTCCAGCCTGACCGCCAGCCCTGCCTCGGTCATCGCCTGCCGGTACCGGCGCTGCCCGTTCTCGGTGAACACCGCCCGCCACGGCACCCCCTCCTCCTCCGGCGGATACACCACGATCCCGACACCCACCTCCACCACCACACGCCCGGAACCGTCGGCGGAGCCGCACGAGCGCCCTCCTGCGCTGCCCGCCCTCAGGGCAGCTTTCTGCGCGGCAAGAGGGCGTGCCAACACGAGATTCGGACGGAGTTGTGTTGGACTTGTGTTGATCTTGGCCTTCGCGGTCCTGGCGGCTGCCATCGCGATGTCTCTCTTCCTGGCATATGCGCAGGTGAGAGGGCTGACTGATCGTCCCGGGAGTGGTGGTCAGGGGCGGGGTCGAACCGCCGACCTTCCGCTTTTCAGGCGGACGCTCGTACCAACTGAGCTACCTGACCGAGTCGGTGCGGAGGGATGAACGGCAGCTTGCGCCGCATGCCGCCCGCGAACCGAGCGGTCCTGACGGGATTTGAACCCGCGACCTCCACCTTGACAGGGTGGCGAGCACTCCGAGCTGCTCTACAGGACCAAGCTGCACTACCTTGCGCCGAACTCCGTCGCACAGTGATCCTATGCGCCGCGCAGAACTAATCTTACGCAGCCATCACGACCACTGCTGACCGAAGCCAGCCGTACCCCCAACGGGATTCGAACCCGCGCCGCCGCCTTGAAAGGGCGGTGTCCTAGGCCGCTAGACGATGGGGGCCTGGGCGGTCACCCGCCGTCTAGCCCGTGGCGTCCGCCGTCGGGGACCGCCTAAGCATAGGGGAAGTTTGGCCCTGCCGGCAAAGCAGATCTCAAACAGTTCCCTGACAGCCCCCGATGACGACGCCAGCAGCGTCGCCGACGTGCGTAGACGACACCGTGTAGTCGGACTAATTCATCCGGTTCTTGTTGATCAGGTCCTCGGCGATCGACGTCTTCTGGCCTTCCTCAGGGATGACTGCCCAGGCCACCAGGTAGGCCAGGATGCCGGTGCCGACGGTGAACAGCGTGACCAGGGCCACGAGTACCCGCACCAGGTTGACGTCCATGCCCAGGTAGTCAGCGAAACCCGAGCAAATGCCGGCGACGATGCGGTCGTCGCGGCGCCGCACGAGTACCTTCCCGCCATTGATGTTGCTCATGACACCATCATTCCGCATTGTCGAGACTCCACACGCGTCGCTGGCCTCGCTACCCCGGCTGCACCGCCGCGAAACGCCCGCATACGCTGACGGCAAGGCAAGCAGAGAGGACCCAGTCATGCCGTCATCCAGCGAACGGGCCAGCAGCGATCTGCTGAGGATCGACGACGAGCTGAGCGACGAGGAGCGTCTGGTCCGCGACACCGTTCGGAAATTCGCGGCGGACCGCATCATGCCTCACATCGCGGACTGGTTCGAGGCTGGCACCCTGCCGGTCGAGCTTGTCCCCGAACTCGGCGCGCTCGGGCTGCTCGGGATGCACCTGTCGGGTTACGGCTGCGCTGGCATGGGGCCGATCGCCTACGGCGTGACCTGCCGCGAGATGGAGGCCGCCGACTCCGGATTGCGCAGCCTGGTCTCGGTACAGGGCTCGCTCGCGATGTTCCCGATCTGGAAATACGGCTCAGAAGAGCAGAAAAACGAGTGGCTCCCTCGCATGGCCGCCGGCCAGGCCATCGGCTGCTTCGGACTCACCGAGCCCGACCATGGCAGCGACCCGTCCAGCATGGCGACGTACGCTCGGCAGGACGGCTCGGACTGGGTGCTGAACGGCTCCAAAATGTGGATCACCAACGGGTCCATCGCCGACGTCGCCGTGGTCTGGGCCAGTACCGAGCAGGGCATCCGAGGGTTCGTGGTGCCCCGCGCCGCTCGCGGCTTCACCGCGCGCAATATTCATAGGAAACTATCCCTGCGGGCGTCCGTGACCTCAGAGTTGCACTTCGACGACGTGCGGCTGCCAGGGGACGCCGTCCTCCCGGGCGTCACCGGGCTCAAGGGTCCGCTCTCGTGCCTGTCAGAAGCCCGGTTCGGGATCATCTGGGGCGCTACCGGCGCCGCCCGCTCGTGCCTGGAGGCCGCGATCGACTACGCCTGCACGCGGGAGCAGTTCGGGCGCAAGATCGGCGGATTCCAGCTGACCCAGGCCAAGCTGGCCTGGATGACGGCTGACCTCCAGCGCGCGCAACTGCTCGCGCTGCATCTGGGGCGGCTCAAGGAAGCGGGCAAGATCACGCCCCAGCAAGTCAGCCTCGGCAAGATGAGCAATGTCCGCACGGCGATCGACATCGCCCGGCAAGCGCGGACGATCCTGGGCGCGAACGGCGTGACGCTGGAGTACCCCGTGATCCGGCACGCCAACAACCTCGAGTCGGTGCTGACCTACGAAGGCACCGAGGAGATCCACACGCTTGCGATCGGTCAGGCGGTAACCGGCATTTCGGCCTATCGGTGAGTGTGGCACCGCACGAGCGTCACGGGGGGCGGCAGGTCTTCGAAGCACAGCTCGGGCAGATTCTGAGCGACGCTGCCGCCGGGCGCTTTCCGCCAGCTGACGGCGGGGTCACCCTGCTGCGGCAGCCGTCGGAGCGGGACGCGGGCGTGATCGCATTTACCGCGCACGCGGTGATCTTCACCGACGCCGACCACGACTGGGTGCGCGGGCAACTGCCCCCAGGCGAGCTGGCCGGCCCGGTCAGCGCCACGTTCCTGCACGCGCTCGCCACCGCGACCGACAGGAAGGCCGGGAGCCTCGACCTGCTGTGCACCGCCCAGTCGCTCGACGGGCCGCCTCCGATCGAGCTGATTCCCGAGCGCGAATCGACGCATTCCAGGATGCTGCGGGCGCTGAACTACCGCGACGAGGTCCGGGCCTGGCGGGCCGACGGCGGCATCGTGCTGCTCGGCAGGGGCGTCGCCGGACGGCTCGAGACGGCGATCGAGGTCAACGAGACCAGGCGCGGTCAGGGCCTTGGCCGCCGCCTCGCGCTCGCAGCCAGGCATCTCGTGCCGCCAGAGACCACCCTGTGGGCGCAAGTCGCGCCCGGCAATGCCGCGAGCGTGCGGGCGTTCTTCGCCGCCGGGTTCGTTCCGGTTGGTGCCGAAATACTGCTCGCAGCGGCGGGAGATCACGACTTCGCCTTAGAGCGCTCACAGTGCGACGATGTGAACATGAGCGACGCTTCGCGCGTGACCGACGACCAGCGCACGTCCCGCTTCCAGATCATGATCGACGGGATGATCGCCGAGCTCGACTACCGCAGGCGCGCTGACCGGCTCGTGCTCATCCACACCGAGGTGCCCGAGGCCCTGGGCGGGCATGGTCTGGGCGGCGAACTCGTCCAGGCGGCCGTCGACCGGGCAGCGAAGGAGCACCTGACGCTGGTCCCGTTGTGCCCTTTCGCCCGCAGCTGGCTCGAACGTAACCCAGAGGCCACGGACAAGGTCAACGTCGACTGGGGTGCTCCGCCTGAGGACTGAGCAGGTCGGCGAACGCCGCCGAGATCACCGCCGCCAGCGCGTTGAGCTGCAGGTCTAGGCCGGCACCCAGGCCCTGGTCGGCGAGCACGCTGGCCCGGCAGCCGGCGACCATGAGGACGGCGGGGCGGGTGCGTTCTAGCCAGGCGGTGAGGGGCTTGGGGTGGGCGAGTCGGGAAATGGGCCGTTCCGGCTGAAGAAGTTGGAGACCGGCGGTCAGGTCGAGCAGCGGTCTGGCGAGGTGGTCGGCCGCCCGGCTGGTCTCCTGGCAGCCGTCGCCGCCGGCCGGGTCGATCAGGATCACCGCGTCCGACAGGTAGACGCAGGTCCAGGTACGGTAGCGGAACTCCGGGTTGCTGAGTTCGTGCAGCGTCGCACCGTTCAGCTGGCTGCGGCGGGCGCTCGTGAGCGGGCCGTCCTCCTGGCGGAGGCCGAGCGGGAAGACGAGGTGCACCGGCAGCCCGGCTCGCAGGCCAGCGCGGGCGGCGGCGGTGTCGACGCCGGTCTGACCGCCGGTCAGCAGGCACGGGCGGGCGGAGCGTCTCAGCTCGGCGCGCAGAGCCTGCTCGGAGTCCGGGGTGCCCTGGTCAGCGGGCGGCGGGCGGCGCGACGACAAAGCTCTCCTCGATCGCCGAGATCGTCTCGGGCGCGATGCCGCTGTCGAGGCAGAACTGCCGCGGCCCGCCGAGCTGCTCCCGCAGCAGTCGCATGAACCCCAGAATGGTCTTTTCGTGCAGCATGATGACCTCGGGGCGGTCGCTGCCGCTGTTGGCGTAGAGCGGATTCTCCGCCAGTTTCTTGGTCACCCGGCGCACGTTCCTGTTGCTCTGCACGTAGTCCTGGGCGATCTGACCGTCGGCCACCCCGACCAGGCCGAGCAGCAGCGCCGCGATGATGCCGGTGCGGTCGCGTCCGGCCGCGCAGTGGAACAGCGTGGCGACGCCAGTCCGCAGATCGCGGGCGATGATCTCCATGGTGGCCTTGACCGCGGGCCGCCCATTGTCAAGGTTGCTCAGGTAGACCTTGGCGAGCTCGACCGGGTCGTCGCTCGGGAACGGCTCGTGGCCGAGCCGGCCTTCGATGAGCACCGAGTAGCGGTACCTGGCCACCGGGAAGTGCACGTCGACCAGTTCGGTCTCCGCCTTGGTGCGCAAGTCGATGATCGTGCCGATGCCCAGCTTGTCGAAGAGAACCTTCGCGTCGCCGGGGGTGATGTTGTCTAGCGAGTCGCCGCGGTAGATGACACCGGCCCGGGTGACCCGCCCGTCCTTGGTGCGCAAGCCGCCGAGATCGCGGACGTTGTAAGCGCCCTGCAGCTCGATGGCGGTCATAAAGTACGTATCCTCCGGAAAATTACAGCCCGCAGCGGTGCGGGCACCAAGCCAGAGTATCCGCCCTTCAGGGCACGGGGAGCGGGGAGACCAGCAGGGTCTGCATCCCGTGGCCGAACGACCCGAGCTCGTCGGCGAGCCTGGTGACGGTCAGCCCCGTGCCGTCCGTACCGATGGTCGTCGATGACTCGAGCAGCAACCACTCACCCACCGGGTCGCGCGGCAAAGCCACCGTAAGGTCCGTATTGATGAACATGAACCCCGACGACGGCAAGGCAGCACCGACCCCGCTGCCCGAGTCGGCGACGAGGAGGACGCGAGCCATCGGGGGCGTTTCCTCGCCTGGGAGCAGCGGGATGCGCGGCCTGGTCCACGCGCTTCTCCGTGATCTCGGTCCGGCACCGGCGGGCTCGAGGAAGCGCCAGTCGATCATCGACAGGTAGCCGTAGCCGTTCCGCTGGCGGCTGAAGATCTCCGGAAGCTCGCCCGTTGTCGTCTCGTCGACCAGCCTCGGCGGGATGCCGTCGGTTACTGGAGGCACCTCGCCTTCGGGTCGTTCGATCCGCCAGCCGCGCGCGTGCAGCACCTCGCGGCCGTCGGCCTCCACAACCGTCTCGAGCAGAGCGACGCGCTTGCCCGGACGCACCAGGCGGGTCCTGACGTCGAGCTTGCCGATGGGGACAGGTCGCAAGATATCTACGCAGACTCTCGCAAGCCGCTGACGTGGGTCGGGCTCGTGAAGTTCCATCGCGCGCGCCGCGAGGGCCGACGGAGGTCCACCATGCTGCGCGTCCTGCGACCATGGGCCTATGGTTGCCTGCGTGGCTACGAAGCTGTCGGCACCGACCTGCTCGTAGAACGCGCTGTCCACCTGCCGGATGGTACCGGACGGTAGACTTCTCCGCCGAGCGGAGATGCCACCAGACTCGGTACGCTTTCGTCCTGTAGGTTGCTTGCCGCCGCGCAGGCGGCAACTGGGGTGCTAGCTCAATGGCAGAGTAGCGGACTTTTAATCCGTAGGTTCCGGGTTCGAGCCCCGGGCGCCCCACGGGGTCTGAACTGGGAAAACACTAGTCGATCTTGCGGCTCTCGCGGTGTCGTGGAAACAAACGTGGAAACATC
Source organism: uncultured Actinomycetota bacterium (assembly GCA_963737865.1). Classification (GTDB taxonomy): domain Bacteria; phylum Actinomycetota; class Actinomycetes; order Streptosporangiales; family Streptosporangiaceae; genus Chersky-822. Next base: position 352,055 of record CAVTUG010000007.1, read on the forward strand.
GGCGCTGCGGCGCCCAGCGGGTCGCTTCGGGTGAGTGTCTACGCCGGGACTGACCCGCTGTCGGGCAAGAAGCGCTGGCATCGCAAGACGGTCAAGGGTGGTGAGCGAGAGGCTCAGATCGTTCTGGGCAAGCTCCTTGCCGAGGCCGAAGCCGGCAAGCGGCCTGATACCCGGGTGACCGTCGCCGAGGCGATCGCGCAGTACTTATTTTGGCAGCCTCCATCTTACGTACGTGTTCTCGATCTCAGACAGTTCTTCTGTCAGGTCGGAAACCATCTCATCTCGGCGGCCTTTCAGAATTCTAGCCAGAAATGCCAGCACTAACCCAAGCACCAGGAAGACTGCTGCCGAAGATATGAAAATTGGCGAGACCCAGGCCGGTTGGCCGTTAGATGTCATCAGAGGCGGCACCGCGGCAGCAACAGCAACAGCGGCGCCGAACAGCGCGAAACAAGCTGCCGATAGGAAATCGCCTTTAGGAGCAAGGTCGCGGTTCAGGTGTCTCCGCAGGCGCTGGAAGTCACGGATCGGAACGAGCATGTATTCATCGACCACCCCTTGCGGCAAGGAAATGCGGCACTTTGGCGACCAGTCGAAATGGTCATCTTCGTGTGGCGAACTAGTGTCGGCTCTTTTAGTCAAGTCGGCTGACATGGCACCCCCGGTGACACCCAGGTGAAGCTCTCAGGCCGTACGACATCGGCGTCCAGACCCAAGGAACTCGTATTGTCTGACGGTTCAAGTGTCGGTCCCGTCCTTGGACTAGGGCAGGTTGCGATCGTGGTCGTTTGCGGACAGTCTTTGGACATGACAGACGCACTGCCGACACCTGAAGATGTCGCCGCTGACCTGAGGATCGCGGTGGATGCTGGCCTCGGCACGGTTCGCTCCTCCGCGCTGAGCACGGTCCTGAGACTGGAGTGCGTATGCCGTCGCTGTCCCGAAGATCCCGCCGGGGTGGTGCTCGTCGACGCGCTCCACGACGAGCTGAGTGCCGCCATCACCAAGCTTGGCGATACTCACGCGCAAGCTGCGCAGAGAGCCGCACTCCGTCATTTGCTCACACGATCGCTAGGGCTGACAACCAGGAAGCAGAGAGCCGCAGCCGATCTTGGCATCGCGCGCCGCACTCTTGACAGGCAGTCGCCGGGCAGTTCTTACACCCGATACGAGGAGCTAATCCAGCTCCTTGCCAGACTATTGCTGGATTCGGAGAAAAAAATCAGCCGATCAACGAGCCAATCAGAAGCCAGCGACTACGTATCCTTTCCTGACTGGCTAACTAACGTCTCGCCTGTGAGCCAAATACCATCTGGAGTTGGTCCGGAGGATCTCGTTTGGGCCATTGTGGGTGACGCAGCTTCCGTCCACATTGCATCAGCGGATGAGAAGCCTACGCAGGTGAACCTCGAACAGCACAAACCTGAGACGAATTTCGTGCTCCAAGGATCGGCCGGCGAGACCTGGGATCGCATGACCCGAGACCTGCGAGCGGATATCGAACGTCAGCGGGATCCAGACTTGGATAAGGTATCTGTAGATGCAGCCACCTTCCCGCTCCTGGATGCCCCCGCTTTGTCGTTGCTTTGGCATCCTGAGCCGTTCAGCCGCGTGCGGTCCTTCCACCAGCTGCTGGGCGCTGAAAACGACCTCTGGCGTCAGCAGGCTATGGACGCCGCCGATCTCAGCGGAACCGTCATCCGCTGGCCAAACCTGCTGTGCATGCATCTTGTCTGTCGATTTGTCGATGAGGACGGAACATCAGGAATTCTCACTACAGAGCGGCAGAAGCGCGTACATTCCGGTGGAGCTTACGCTGGTATGTGGTCGATATCAGCCGAAGAGCAGATGGAACCTGGCGAGACCTTCGACCAAGGCGTCAGGCGCGCGCTGGCCGAAGAACTGGTCGGCAGAGATGCTGCTTCCGAAATCCCATACCGCTATGGTGCCGTCATAATTGAGCAGTCTTTGCTAAATACCGCCATCGTAGTTATCGCCGATCTGCCTTGGTCATTCAAGGAGATACGCCAGCTGCGGAGAACTAAAGCGTTGGACCCAGCGGAAATTCGCCAGCTGGGCTGGCTCCCCATGTCGGACGAAGTTCTACGCGCGGCCATCACTGGAGATAATGGATATCTCGCGAGCGAACTGCGCGCGGCTCAGCCAGCCCCAAGCACGGCATTCGCCATTCATCCCACAGCCGCATTCCGGTACTCCCTAGCAATGTGGCAAGCCAAGGTCAAGACTGGGAGCCTCGGGGGCAAGTAGATGCAGACCGTATTTAACTAAATCTGATCGGCTCGCACCAATAATCTACACAGGCTGAGTCTCTCAGGTGATATCTCCCGGATCGTCATTTCCAGATGACGAGGTTGTGGACATGCGGTCGCTGGATGCCGTGTGGGCCGCAGTGGTGCTCTAAGGATGCGGCTATCCAGCGCTGCGGTCCAACTGGGCCGAATCGTTCGATGCCTGCTTGCTGCATGAACTCCAGGACTTTGTAGTTAGCGTCCCAGGCGCGTGACCAGATGGTCTGCATGTCGCTCCAGTGCCGTTCGGCCTGGGCGGTGTTCTCGGCGTCGTAGGCCTGCATGGCCACGAGGAACGCTTCGTTGTGGTCGCCGACGATGTCGTCCGGTGCTTCCCAGATGAGGTCGGCGATCTCGCCTCGAGTGCTCAGGCGCTTGAGCATCTCAAGGTCTACGCCGACTCCGATGGCCAGGCCGTGGTCTGGGCAGGCCAGGCCGGTCCAGGTGCCCCTTGGCTCGTCGACCTCGGCGTGCTCGATGATGTGGGCGAGGTTGTCGGTGATCCAGGTCAGGCGAAGCGTTCCGGTTGAACCGGCGCCGCTGATCCCGAAGATTGTCGTGACGTCCACCTCCTGTGGCTTCCTATGGTGCGCCGTGATGCTGTCAGCTCGCGGCTTCGCGATCGGCGTCCCGTTCGGCGACTCGTTCGAGGACTCGCGCTGAGGGCGGGATCTGCGGCTTGGGCGGCTGGAGCAGGGCCTGCCGGGCTGGCTGCCTGACGGGCGCAGAACCGACGTCTCGCCATTCGCGAGGGTTCGCCCTGGTGCTCCGGCTTCGACTGTGTGGTCGTTCTGGGTGCAGACGATCAGGTCTCCGATGCTGGCGCGGGACCCGTCTGCGAGCCGAACGCTGGGGCTGGCGTCGACGAGGCCGAGGTGGACGAGGTCGTCGCGGATGCGGCGGGACAGGCTCGCGTCGGCGGGCGTGGTCGGCGGCCATGAGCAGCACGTCGCGGCCTTCCAGCCGCAGCGCGATGTAGGGGCGGGGCGGCGGCGTCCATCATTTCCTCGGGTTCGTTTCCCTCCTGGCGCAGCCAGGCATTGACCAGCGCCTCTCCCCGTACTGCCGCACTCGCGTAAAACACATCGCCGATCGTCTTCTTGTCGAACCCGACAAGAGCGATCACGACCTCCTTGTCGCGGGTTACCAGCAGATGATCCGCACCGCGACGGCCGGATCGAACGCTCACCATGGACAATATCGATGATCGCTACGAGGTCATTGCCGATTTCGTCCAAGACAGCAGCTTCGATGTCCGGGCTGACTGCCATGGACATCAGCGAAGATGTGTCGAGGAACCAAACGCTCGGGCGCGAGGCGGTCACTGATTTTCGGTTCCAGATTCGGGGTACATCACATCGTCGAACAGCGCATCGTTGTCGGGTCTGCCGAGTAGCACGGCTACGGTATTCATCACGACGTGTCCGGCTCGCGCGGCTTCCAGAGCGGCGGCTACGAGCCGGGCCGGAGGCCGCTGCTCACGAGTCGTCTTCTCAGGACCAGGGCACTCACTGAGAAGGTGCTGGGCGGCCCGGACTAGCGCGCCAGCACGAAGCTTGTCAGCGAGATCCGTCTTGGCAGTAACGGGCAGGAATCCTGCCTCGACAATCTGTGAAAGCGCACATGGCAGCGAGACACCGTAGCGGAGCATCAGGTAGCCAAGTGCGGTGCGACCGCGAGCGTTAGCGGCGCGGAGGTCGTCGCTGTCGCATCCGAGCCATGCGAGAGTCGTAGTCACGGCCTTGACCGGCAACAGCAGGTGCCCAGCGAACGAATTAACGCGCCGTTCGACATAGGAAGTGATGAACATGTCGCCGAGTTGCTCTTCGATGACGTCGCGAGGGTCGCGCAGCAGATGATGCCCGAGTTCGTGCGCGAGAGTGAATCGAGTCCGGCCGAACGGGTAGTCGGTATTCACGACGAGCAACGCCGCCTCGTCGCCATGTGCGCATAGCCCGTCACTTCCTTCACCCAGGGGACTGAGCGCGACGTCAGCGGCGAAGTGCATCTCGACCAGCGCGGGAAGATCTCCAATCTCCGCGATCCCGAACTCAAGCACACGGCGCACCTCTTCTGCAAGAGAACGCCCTTGCCGCTGCGCTTCCGGCGCGGTCCGCGGCGTAGTCGCGAAAGTCGTGATTACGAGCCTTTCAATCGCCGCTCCGCCAGGTGAGAGCAGCCGCGGCGGCAGTTCGCAATGTTTGCCCAGTCGGTTCTCGGCCTGGAGAATATCGATAGCGCGTGCTCTTGCGCCAGAAGTAGCGAACTCGGGAGCCGTCACGGCGACACGGTGCGCGAGCGCCAGCGCCGGACGCGTCATATCAACGTTACTGAGCAGGGCCGACAACGGCATATGCAGCGCGCTGGCCAGCGCTGGTAGTTCCCGGGGGGCGATCCGGCGGCGGCCGTTCTCGATCTTGGACAACTTGTCCCGACTCAGCCCAACTTGTCTAGCCAACTCAGCCGCGTCCAGTCCAGCGCGGCGTCGTGCCTCACGAACTCGCCTTCCTACTAGCGCATCCAGGTCCGGAACATGCGCGCTGCCACTGGGGACGGGCTGCTCCAGCGGCTCAAGCCCTAGTAGCGCGGCAACATCAGCCGTCGCACCCGTCTCGCCTGTCATGCTCCCTCTTTCGTTAGTGGGCCTGGCCGGTGCAGCGCCCGCTAGCCTCGCGGCCCTGTCCACCGGACGAGTTCGCTGCGCGTAGGGGCTGAACCTGCCGGATACTGTTTCAATGAGCGAGCAGCCCGGAGACGGCGACGATGCCCACGCCAGGATCACGCCTGGGACGGTTAGGTTCGAAGGCGATGTCCTCTTAACCTTTGACGGGGCTGACTGGGTGCCCATGATCAGAGTGGCCGATTTGGAACCTGACATTATGATTCGCGGCAATCTCGACGGTTCGGATTCGTGACAGAGTCTTCTGGTTCGGAATATTCATCCCAGCAACCCGCGACCTGGTGGACTGTGTCTTCGCCGCTTGAGGGGATAGCGGACATGCGGGCGACCGCAAAGTGGATTATCGTCGCGCTGGGTGCCGTCGGAGCGGCGTTGCTGGGCGCAGGACCTTTAGTCGCTGTCGGCCGGATCCACGGATGGGGCGCAGCGGCGGTCGCGGTTGCCGGGCTTCTGCTGGGTATCGGTGGAGTGGGATGGGCGATCTGGCGTACCGCCGACGCGCTGATGCCCTTGGCGACAACGCTCTCAGTGCTCGATTCGGCGGAGCTGAGCGGACTGCGGCAGTTGATCGAGGCTCAGCCCCGGACATTCTTCGGATCCTTCGGGACGTCGGTCCGCGAACTCGAGGGCTCGGCGTACTTCTGGAACGCTGCAGCGGCCAATGCCGCCGCGATGCTTGCCCGGCAGACCGACGCGCTGAAGAGGCAGATCCTGGTGCAAGGAATAGCAGATGCCCAGGCAAATGCAGCGCAGGCTCGGGCTAGGCTCATATGGCTGCTGGAACTGACGCAGGCCTGGCGCGTATTGCACCGGCTGCGCAGGTCACGGCTGCACGCTTTCGGCGGGGCAGCTGTTGCCGCCATCGGCGGTGTGCTATTCATTCTGGCAACTTCTTCAGGCCCTTTTGGAGGAACGCGATAGTCTGGGGCGGTAATGGCCATAGTGGGCTTCGGTTGCTTTACGACTGATTTTAGGCGAGGTCACCGCTGGCGGCGGTATTCAGAATGTCGGTCAGAGCAGTAGCGACGACCCGCGCGTCGGGCTGGAGGTCGATGAGGAGTCGGCCGAGCTGGACGCCCTCGGTCTGCTCGGTGATCGCGACAACCTCGGCTGGCGTGCGGGGCAGCGGTCCGCAGGCGGTGTCCTGATCCAGTTCGCTGGCCAGTTCCTCGAGCGAGTCAGTGAGATCGCGCGTCATGCCCGTGAGCTGGCGCAGGAGTGCGGCGGCGAGCCGGTGAGCGCGCTGGGCTGCGGGGTCTGACTCCGACTGCGCTAGGTAGCTAGCGAGGTTGTCGTGGTTGATGGCGAGGTTGTGGGGATCGGGCACGGTGTAGCCGTACCGCAGCGCCGTCTTCCCGAACGTCACTGCGGCGCTCAGATTGCCGCGTTCGGCTTCCAGTTCCGCCCGGGCGCCGATGACCACCCCGAGCAGGGGAATATCGTCGTGATCCTCGAAGATCTTCTGGCAGCCAGCCAGCAGTTGCGCGGCGTCCGCCAGGCGCCCGAGCCGGATCAGCGGATAGTAGTTGGCGAACTGGGTGCAGGCGATCTCATGGGCCCCGGCCCGACGGTCCCGTTTTCTGGCCTCGATGGCGGCGTTGAGGTCAAGGGCCTCCTGCCATTCCCCGAGCTCTACCGCCGACTCATAAGCCGCGTCCAGGACAAACTCGCGGACGTTCCATGGCTCGACGATCTCGTCTGGTCCTGGGTCAGCCGGGAGGTTGTTCATCTGCTCGAGCAGGGTGGCGGTCTCGGCGAGTACCTCGCGGTGCTGTCCTGCACGAGCGAGGATCTGCAGCCGCTGGCCCTGGTCGGCGAGCTGTGTCCAGGGACCGAAGCCGGCCTGGCGACTATAGCTGGCTTGCTGCAAGGCGAGTTCCAGGGCCTCGTCCAACCTCCCGGCGTCTCTCAGCAGAGTGACCAGGCCCGTAGCGGCAGCGGCGGAGACTCTGAGCTCCCCGCTCGCAACAGCCTGGTCCAATGCCTGGCGCAGCAGGGGCTCGGCCTGGGCTGGATCGGTCTCCAGCAAGGCGCGGCCCAGAACGCGCAGATCGTTCGGCGCATTGGTGGCGGCGACGATAGCGCGCAAGGCGGGCACCGCTGCCGCGATGACGGCCGGCGATCTGTCCCTTCGGACCGCGTGTTCGAGGAGGGTGCTGGCGGCCTCCCAGCCGTGCTGCCGCAGCAGGTACGGTGCGGCGGAAAGGCCCGCCTGGACGACAAACTGGCCGGACTCTCCGTCCTCCCGCTGCAGGGCGGCGGCGGAGACCCCGGACCAGAACGTGGCCAGCTCGGTGTCAGTCGCGGCCTGGATGGCAGGGTCGGCGCCGGCCGCGATGGCCCCGGCCACGGCTGGATGCATCCGCCAAGACGCTACCTCGCCCGGCTCACCCGCACGAGGCCGAACCGGGCCGGGCTGGATGAGCGCGGCGGCGGCGAGTGTGTTCAGGACCGGGCCTGGGCCCGGCGGCTGGCCGGGGCCTTCCAGGCGGTGCCACAGGCCCGCCCAGTTAGCCCTGATGATCGCTGTGGTGCGGTCGGTGTCTTCCAGACTGGTCAGAAACCGGGCCATTAGCCGGACCGGTCCGGGCAGGGCGTCCAGGGCGATCGTGGTCCAGGAAGTCAGCGCGTCGAGGAACCGCCCGGCATCCAGGGCGGTTGCGCCATCGCGGAAGAACGCTCCCAGCACCTGCCCCTCGGCGGCCTGCTCTGCCGCACGGAGCTGAGCGGCGAGCTGGGCGGCGCCGGCGGCGGCAGCGGCGTCGGCGAACTCCATCAGCTTGGGGTGGCCCTGCACTACTCGCAGTACCCGCCGCACCAGATGCCGACCCGCCGCCTCGTCACCGGCAACCTGGCCTGATCCGGGCTCCAGCAGCCGCCGAAGGCCGGGCAGCTCGCGGGCCAGCGCGACGGACTCGGCCAGGTCCAGAACATGCACCGGCATCACAAGCACGCTGGCCGGCAGGTGGCTCGGAGGTACTCGACTGGTCAGCACGACTCTGGATTCGCCTTGATGCTCGGTCAGCGCGGCAATCAGCGGCTGCCAGCGGGGATCACGCCAGGTCCCGACCGGGGTGAGCAGGGACTCCAGGTTGTCCAAAACCAGGAGTAGCCTCGCGTTTTCTAGCAGCCGGGCCACGCTTGCCGCGAGTGCTTCCGCTGAGGCTTGCGTGATGACCTGGCCCGACATCGCGCACCCAAACCGGCCAAGCTGCACGTCAAGCGCCGCTGCCAGGCTCGCGAGTGCCGCGCCGAATTGGTCATCGGCCGCAGGGGCCTGCCAGTAGGCGGCGGCGGCGAATGAGTCTCGGTGCCGGCAGGCCAGTTCTGCTGCGCAGGTGGTCTTGCCTGATCCTGCCATCCCATGAAGCAGCACGCCGGCCAAGCCGCTGCCGGGTGCCAGGGTGGCGCTAGCGCGCGCCATCGCGGAGGCCCGGCCGACGAACCGCTCGGGCTCGGGAGGGAACCGTTCGAGCTGTACCTGACCAGGGTTCTGCACCGGCCAGCTGAGAGCTGCCTCAAGCACCAGCCCCCGGCGTCACCGCCACCGCTGATCAGTACCGGCGTACCCAGCGACAACGGCGGCCGGGCAGTCGACGGGGCCGCTCCGGCGGCTGCCTTCACCGCCTGCGCCACCACGCCGCCGAGCGGCTGCGCAATGGTGCCGGGCAGAGTGTCGCGGACGCCGAGCAGCCGTTCGTAGAATTCCTCGGCGAACCCGACCGCGAACTCATCGGCGACGGGATACCGCATTGCTACGACCGGGCACCCTAGGTCGGCAGCAATGGCTTGCGCCATCCCGGCTGCGGCCTGTCCGGTCCGGGCTGCCTCTCCGGCGGCCTGCTGTTCCAGCGCGTGCGCCTGATCGTCCAGGCCCAGCCAGCGCATCGTTTCGCCTGCAGTGACGGCCGCTGTCTCACAGGCTGATACCACGGCAAGCCGGACCCGGCGCCGCAGCGGTGCCAGCAGTCCCGTCAGCGCGACGGTATCCACCGGATCCGGGGTGCCGTCTGGGTGTTCCAGGACGAACAGGTCCCGGCTGCCATGCCCGGACAGGTGCAGAACGTCCCAGCCCTCTGCCGCCTGCGCTATCTCGGCCAGCCGCTGCCGGGTCGCGCCGTACTGCACAACAGTTAGATCCACCTTCCGCCCCTGCTGCACGGCGATCCGCCGGATCAGCCGCGTCAGCTCGTAGCGCTCCCGCCGCAGTGCAAGCACGCTCGCCTCAGAGGGCAGGCTGAACACCGCCAGGATCCGTAGCGCCAGCTCGCTCGGATTCTCGCCACCGGCAGGGTCTGCGGCAACCCCGCTGGGCCCGGCATCCCGGCCCGGCAGCTCATGAATAAGCGATACATCCCCTCGCGCCGCCAGCGGCTGCCCCGCAATGTGAGCCAGTTCCAGCGGCCACCCTAGAACGAAGCCAGCCCCGGCCGGCACCACTACTCGCACGCTTGCCGGTGCCGCCGCCACGATCGCGGTTCCGACCGGCTCGCCCAGTACCGCCCTGCCTGCCCAAGCCCCGACCTGCGCAAGGATCGCCGCCTCACTCGTCACCCGCCTGTCCGGAACTACGTTTCGGCGGACAAACCGGTACAGGTCCGTGAACCCGGCGAACTCATCCCCCGCGTCCGTCAGATCTACCGCATGGTCGGCTAGGGGCTGCCGGGTCACCTCGTCGGACAGCATCCACCGCCACCGCGACCCGCCGCGCAGATCGCGCATCTCCAGCCGTAGCCGACGCATTCCGCCAGACCCCTGCCTTGGGCTTTATCCAGCCTTATTTATCGCAGTACGGTGTCCGCGCATCTCACCCGTGCCGCTGCGCCGCAGCCAGGAAGGCATTGTTGTCCTCCACCGTCCCTGCCGTTACTCGGACACCCTCATCCGGGTAAGGCTGCACGTTGACCCCCGCCAGGGCGCAGGTCGCGGTGAACGCCTGCGTACGCCCGCCGAGTGGCAGCCAGACGAAGTTCGCCTCCGATAACGGAACCTCGAATCCCAGCGCGAGCAGGGCGGCGCGGACCCGGTCGCGTTCGGCAATCGTGCGCTGAACCCGGCGGAAGAGCTCTGCCTCCGCCCGCAGTGACGCGAGCGCAGCGGCCTGAGCAACGTGGCTGACGCTGAACGGCAGGAGCATGCGCTGGATCCGGGAGGTGAAATAGGGATGCGCGATCATGTAGCCGACCCGGAGGCCAGCGAGTCCGTATGCCTTGGAGAAGGTCCGGATGACGATCAGGTTCGGCCACGACCGCAGCAGCCGGACACCCAGGCCGGGATGCCGCGCATACTCGCAATATGCCTCATCGAGCACCACCAGGCACGTCCGGGGTACCGAGTCAAGGAATCGCGCGAGGTCGTCCGGGCTCACCGCCGTGCCGGTCGGGTTATTGGGGTTGCAGATCATCACCAGGCGGGTCCGCTCATCGACCGCTGCGGCCATGGCGTCGAGATCATGCCTGCCCTGCGCCAGCGGCACCCGCACAGAGCGGAACCCGGCGAGATCGGCGAGCACGGAATAGAGCTCAAACGACCGCCACGCGTACACAATGGCGGCTCCCGGCTCGATGGTCGCCGCGAATAGCGCCTGAATGAACGTGACCGACCCGGCACCCACCGCGACCTGGTCCTCAGGGACGTCGAAGCGCTGGGCGAGTTCTGTCAGCAGCGCGCCGCACGCCGGATCCGGGTACCGGTTGACCTCGGCTGCGGCGCGAGTGATCGCGCTTACCACGGACGCGAGCGGCCCGAACGGGGTTTCGTTGCGGGCGAGCAGATAGGCGCGACCCTCCGTGCTGCGGGCGAGGCTGCTGGGCTGGTAGGGGCGGAAGCTCTCGGCAATGCCGTTTAATCGGGCGAGCCCGGCAACGTCGCGGGTCTGAGCATGTTCCATCGCCTGGGACCGGTCTCCGATGCTGATGTCACGGTGCGAGCAGATGTCCGCCGGCCTTCCCGTCGACGTGAAGTGTGATAGAGCCCAGGCGATCGAACTCGGCAGTGAAGGTATCGCCGGGGCTCAGCGGAACTGCGGCGTGCAGCGCACCGGTCATGATCACCTGACCCGCTTCCAGCGAGATCCCGTGCTCGCCGAGCACGTTCGCCAGCCAGGCCACGACCGTCACCGGATCACCCAGAGCCGCGGCGCCCGCACCGGTCGCCACCAGCTCGCCGTTGCGGGAGAAGACCATGCCAAGCAGCCGGTAGTCCAGCTCCGCTGATGGCGCGACAGCCCGCCCGAACACTGCGGCGGCGCTCGAGGCAAGGTCGGCGATCGTGTCAGCGAGCCGGATGCGCCAGTTCTCGATGCGTGAGTCGACGATCTCAAGCCCGGCCATCACGGCCCCGATCGCCGCGCGCGCCTGCTCCACCGTGACACCCGGGCCGGATAGCGATGCCGCTAGCCGGAAGACGATCTCCGCTTCCACCTTCGGGGCGATGAACTCGTCGAGCGAGACAGCCGCCCCGTCGCCGCGGATCGTAGCGGCCATCACCGGCCCGTAATCCGGGGTGCTGACCCCGAACATGTCCTGCATAGGCGCGGATGTGAGCCCCGCCTTGTAACCGATGACGCTATCGCCGTCCGCGACGAGCAAAGCGGTGAATTCCCGCTGGACGGCATAGCCTTCGTTCATGCCCAGGGTCGGATCCGCGTCGGTCAGCGGCGCGATAGGCACGCGTTTCTGCCGCGCCTCGTAGAGCGCCCTGGCCATGCGTGCGGCCGCATTATCTGCCATATTCTGTCTGCTCCCGTCGAGCCGTTTCTCATCCGGCGGCCACGAACATGCGGGCACCGGGCATTCGCAACGGCGTGCTGGTCACCTTCGAGAACCCAGCCCGCTGGAACGCGGCGCGCCACTTGTCCTCGGATCGCAGCCGCACCCCCATCGAACTCAAGTGCAGATAGGTGAAGAGAGCGCTGAAAGCCCGCTCCCTCGGGTTGTCCGCATAGGCGACCGCGTCAGTGGCGATGAGGCATCCGTCATCGGCGAGAGACTCCCGGCAGGTACGCAGGACCGCATCCAGCCGGTCCGCGTCCACTCCCACGTCGTGCATCACGAAACCCGCGTGCACGATGCCCGCGCCTCGGATCGGCCCCGCGTCCTCGATGAGTGACTCGATGGAACGGTTGACGACGGTAAGCCTGTCCTGTAAAGCCGCCCGGCGCGCGGCGCGTTCGGCTTCCTCGCACGCTGCCGCATTCAGGTCCAGGGCCAGGCCTTTGCTGTCCGGCAGCTCCGTCAGCAGGTGTATCAGGAGCCCGGCCGCACCCGCGCCGAGGTCGACGATGTATTTCGGCTTGCGGCTGATGATCTCCGAGATCACACCGGGGTAGAAGCCGTAAGAGCCGACCCAGCGCGACGACACCGCCACCCGGCGGCCGTCCCGCTGGTGCTGGCCAGCGGTCGCTTCGGGCGCGCGCAGGAACTCCGCCGCGTGGTCTATGTACGGACGGTTCGCATTGAGGGACCACGAGAGGTAGCCCGCCTCGTAGCGGCGGTCAGCCAGGTCCGGGCACGGCGTGAAATGTCGTGCGTCCGCGCCCTGTTCGACGAGCCCGGCGCAGAGCAGAGCCTGGAGGAAGGACTGAGCGGCGTCCTCGGAGATGTCGGCGGCGGCCGCAGCCTCGTCCAGGGTAAACGGCGCTACCCGGTCCAGGATCGCGGAAAGCCCCAGACTCTCGGCCATCTCAAGAAGAGCGGCATTCGCAGCAAGATCGGCGGCGATTTCCTGAGAGCCATTGTTGTTCATTCGTCACTCCTGACGAGAGGAGGCATGTTTACCGGTGGTAAAAAGCAGCGTGACTGTGAAATCGCCCGGAAGTCCTTACGATATTGATCGTAGGAACACCGCACCCAGGCCACCGGCGTCCGAGGCGGCAGTCGGGCGGCAGCTTGCCGACTTGCTCTTATCAGATTCACCTGTCGAGCACTGGCCGGTGCCCTACCCCGCTATCTAGCAGCGCGCGAACTTTACTGTTGTGCACACCCCCAACTCACGGTTATCATCGGCTTATCACTGGGTGCCCGCGTCTAGCCTGGGAGGCCGATGGGCAGGGCAGGTCGCTGACGACGGATCTGACGATGGCCTTGCCAGAGCCTCCTTTCCGGATTCTCGGCCCGCTCGCGGTGGCCGGACCCGACGGTGCTATCCGGATACCGCCGGGGCGCCAAGAGGTAATACTGGCCTCGCTTCTGCTGTCGGCTAACCGGGTGGTGAGCACCGATTCCCTGGTGGACTTGATCTGGGATGAGATGCCACCGGACACCGCGCGCATCCAGGTCCAGATCTGCGTATCCCGGCTCCGCAAAAGCTTCGTCGAAGCTGGCCTCGACAAAGTCATCAGGTCTAGACAGCCCGGCTACATCCTGGAGGCCAGCGACACTAGCCTGGACCTGACCATCTTCAGCCGGCATGTTGGCCGGGCGCGCGTGCTGGTCAAGGAGCGACGCCTTGACGAGGCGGCAGAAGTCTTGCGTGCGGCGGTTGGCCTGTGGCGCGGGCTGTGCCTGAGTGGTATTCCCAGCGAAGCCCTTCGGGCGAAAGCGCTGCGTATCGACGAGGACCGGCTAGGCGCCATAGAGACCTATCTCGATCTTGAGCTGGCCCTCGGTCGCCACCATCAGCTTGTCGGCGAAATTGGCCGGCTCGTGGACGAGCATCCGCTGCGCGAGCGGATGCGCTGCCAGTACATGCTGGCGCTGTACAGGTCAGGTCGGCAGGCGGAGGCGCTCGACGTATACCGATGCGGCCGGGACCTTCTGATCAAGGAACTGGGCCTGGAGCCGGGGAATGAACTGCGCCTGCTCGAGACCGCGATCCTTTCCGGCGACTCCGCCCTGTCCATCGGTGCCGAGCCCGTGGCACCCCAGATTAGCGCCAGGCACCAACTGCCTTACTCAATCGAGAAGCCGCGCCAGCTGCCTGCGGACACGGCTGACTTCGTCGGCCGTCAGGAGCTGATCGACTCCGTCGAGGCCATCCTCACGACCGCAGCTGAGCACCGCCCGACGGGCGTGGTGCTGATCGCGGGCAAGCCGGGAATCGGCAAGAGCACGGTGGCCACCCACATCGCCCATCGTCTCGCAGCGGCACACTTCATGGACGGCCAGCTTTACTGCGATCTGCGCGGTACTGGCCTTGAGCCAGTCAGCTCGCAGGATGTCCTCGGCCGGTTCCTTCGAGCCTTAGGCGTTCCAGGCCCGCTGATACCCGATTCTCTTGATGAGCGCGCCGAGATGTACCGAACGATCCTGGCCACCCGGCGGCTGCTCGTGCTGCTCGATGACGCGGCCAGCGAGGGCCAGATCGGCCCCCTCCTGCCTGGCGGCGGCAACTGCGCGGTGATGGTCACCAGCCGGTCGCGACTGACCGGGCTGCCTGGCGGGCACTGGGTAGAGCTGGGCATCCTCGACGTAAACCAGGCGATCGACCTGCTGAGCCGGGTAATCGGCAGAAGCCGGGTCAAGCGCGAGCCAGACGCCGCGGTCGCGCTCGTGCGCGCTGTCGGCGGGCTTCCGCTCGCGCTGCGGATTGTCGCGGCGAGGCTGGCGGCCCGGCCGCACTGGTCGCTGGCATCGATCGTGCACCGGCTGGCCAACGAGCGACACCGCCTGGACGAGCTGGCGTACGGCGAGATGACGGTCCGGGCGAGCCTGTCCCTGACCTACGACGGCCTGAGTCCCGCACATCGCCGGCTACTGCGGCTGCTCAGCCTGGCGCCGGGGCCAACCCTGCCCGGCTGGCTCGCCGGAGCCCTGCTCGATGACCATCGGCCGCGGCCATCTGACTTAATGGAACCGCTTTACGACGTGCAGATGCTCGACGTGATGTCGGTCGAGCACACCGGAGAGTTCAGATATCGCTTTCACGAGATCATCTGGCTCTTCGTACGGGATCAGCTGGAGGCGACCGACACCGCCGCCGTTCAGCAGGCAGCGGTCGAGCGCATGATCGGCGGCTGGCTCGCGCTCGCGGAGCAGGCCCACGCGAAGATCTATGGCGGCAGCTACACCCTGGTGCGTGGCGAGGGACTGCGCTGGAAGCCGGCGGCGGCGTATGCGGCAGACCTGCTCGACAGCCCGCTCCAGTGGCTGGACGACGAGCACGTCAATCTGGGCCGCGCCGTCGATCAGGCCGCGCAGGCGCAGCTGGATGAGCAGTGCTGGCAGCTCGCCACGACCCTGGTGACACTGTTCGAGGCTCGGGGTTACCTGGACCTGTGGGAAAGCACGCACCGGCGAGCGCTTGACGCGGTGCGGCAGGCGGGGAACAAACTCGGCGAAGCCGCGCTGCTTGCCTCGCTCGGCACCATGCACATCAGTCGATTCCAGCCCGCCGAGGCCAGGGTCTCGCTCGATGCGGCGCTCACGCTCTTCGACGAGCTTGGGAATTCGCACGGTCAGGCACTGTCCTGGCGCGATCTGGCGCTGCTGGACCGGCAGCAGGGCGAGTACGACCGCGCTCTGGCCGGCGATGCGCGGTCCTTGCGCAGCTTCGATCTGAACGGCGACATCGTCGGGCGGGCGACGGTCCTCACCCAGAGCGCGTTCATCTTGATGAGGCGAGGCGACAGCGCGGATGCTCGCGCCCGGCTTGACGAGGCGCTCGTGATCTTCGAATCGGTGGGCTACGAGGGAGGGATCCAGCAGGCGACGGCCGTCAGGGAGCAGATCATGGATCTCGGTGGCGCCGCGGGAGCCCTCAGCTGGGAGTGAGCCGTTCGAGCAGCAGGCTGAGGTCGACCGTCGCTATCCGCACGGAGGAGTCGCTGCAGCCGTACGGCAGTATGACTGTTCCATTGTGAACGATGGAGCCGCAGGAATACACGACGTTCGGAACGTATCCCCGGCGCTCGGACTCGTCGGCCACCAGCAGGGGGTCAGAAAGCGCGGCGATCACTCGCTCGGGGTCCTGCAGGTCGAGCAGGACAGCGCCGATGGCGTACTCCCGCATCGGCCCGACGCCGTGCGTGAAGACTAGCCATCCCATCGGGGTCTCGATGGGCGAGCCGCAGTTACCAAGCTGGATCAGGTTCCAGGGACGCGCGGGCGACTGGATGGTGATGGCCTCGCCCCAGTCCTGAACATCATTCGAGTAGGCGATCGCGTTGCTTTCTCTGTCCCAGCGGGAGAGAGCGGCGTAACGGCCGGCAATCTTGCGGGGAAATAGCGCCATGCCCTTATTCCTGGCTGACGGACCCGAGAGCTGGGTGACAATAAATGTTCGAAAGTCGCTGGTCTGGAGAAGGTGTGGCGTGACTTGCGAGCCGTCGAAAGCCGTGTAGGTCGCGTAATACGTCCTATCGGCAAGGTCGGTGAAGAGCACGAATCTCGCGTCCTCCATGCCGTGCCGCTCGGCTGGGCCGTGAGGCCACAGAACCCGCTCGGGAAGCGCATGGCGCTCGTCGAATTCCACGGCGTAGTTGGACGCTGCCAGCCACCGGACCTTGTCCTCAAGCGTCGCAGCGTCGTCTCGCGTGAAATGCTGCACGGCGAGTTCGGCCAGCGCCGCCTCCAGCTCGGCAGCGGTGAAGCGGGGCGGCAGGATTTTCCACAGGAATCGCGTGGCGTCATCGTCATGGCCAAGTTCGGCGAGTTTTTTCCGGATGAGGCTGCGATTGTAAGGCACCGGCCGAGTCTGGCCGGTGCCAAGTCGCAGGCCAGGCGAGTCGAACCGGATCGCTGAATCCGCGGCAATCGTGCCTGTCCTGAACTCGATGCTCGACAGATGACCTTCCCCGACAGCCCGCAGGCTCATGACGAACCTGAGTTCCCCAGGCTGACAGCCTGCCTGGTCAGGGTGCGCCACGATCGACGGATTGAACAAGGCCGCAGCCTCAAGCGCGTACTCCTGAGTGAAATACGCTCCGATCAGCCGCCGTCGCGCCGTTCCTGCCCTGACCTCGGCTCCGGTCCGAGCCGCGACGGCATCGTAATTGCGTTCCAGCGTGCCGGTGAGGTCGCGATGCCCGTCGGAGAATCGAGTCAGCGTCCTGGCCAGTGTTTCTTCCACTTCCTGTTCGCTAAGTTCGAGTATCCGGTCGATAACGGCCCGCACCCGCGGCTTGCCGTGGATCAAGGTCTCCTCGCCAGGCACGAACAATCGGCAGAGCGTGCGAGAGGAGTCCGGCTTTATCTGGTGCCCGGTCCGCGCCAGCAGCCCGGGCGCGGCTCCGGACCCTGTCATCGCTGTGCGCCTGTGCGGGCGGCCGGGTAGCTCAGGCCGCTGCCGCCGCTCTGGTCGCCAGAAGCTCAGACGCGAGCTTCCGGTAGGCCCGCGCGACGGCCGGCCATAGCATCTGCGGCGCGATGTCTGCCGAGTACCCGCTCAGCCGCGCTGACAGACCAGGCTCCGTGAGCACGCGCCGCAGGGCCTCGGCGATGCCGGCCGGATCCTTATGCTCGACTAGCAGTCCAGCACCGAGAAGCTCGACCGCGTGCGGGAAGCACGTCGAGACCACCGGCCGACCTGCCGTGACCGCCTCGATCAGGACCCCGGAGGTGACTTGCTCAACGGAGTCATAGGGCAGCAGCACCACATCTGCGTCGCTGATCATCTTGGCCAGGGTGCCCGCAGGCAGGAACCTGCCATCAAAGTGCACCCGATCCTCGACCTTTCCGGCACTCGCCCGCGCTTTGAGCGCCTGCCTGTAGGCTTCGCCCTCGCGCTTGAGCGCGCGCGGATGGGTCTGCCCGGCTACCTGATAGTCGACATCCAGCCCATGGTCGCGGAGCAAGGCCACCGAATCGATCGCGTGCTCGATTCCCTTTCCTGGCATAAGGAGGCCCCAGGTCAGTATTTTCGGTCTGCTGGCCTTCTCCGGCGATGCCGCCGTGACCCGGTTGTCGGCCGCGCCGTGCGGTATTACGCAGACCTTCTCCGGGGCGGCTCCATAGATGTCCAGCACTCGCGACCGGGCTATGTGCGTCATCGTGACGACCACGGTCGCGGCCGCTATTACCTGGTCGAGGATCAGGCGCCGCCTGGGCGTAGGTCGTGCCATGACGGTATGAAGGACCACGATGGTCGGCACGTGCAGTGCTTCGAGCAGCGAAACGACATCCTGTCCGTCCGGGCCGCCGAAGATGCCGTACTCGTGCTGCACGATGACGACGTCGAAGCTATTGAGAACTTTTACCGCAGCTGCCGCGCTCTCGATCGAGCCCGCCACTAGATCATGCACGACTTCCTCAGCAGAAAACTCTGCCGGATTGTCGAGCGCGCGTACGACGGACACCAGGTCACCGGATTGCTGAAGGTGAGTGCGCAGCGAGGCGGTGAAGGTCGCCAGTCCGCATTGCGTAGGCGGATAGGTGCTAAGCAGGGCATAGGTCAACGGCATTCGAAGCTCCTTGTCCTCGCTTACCGCGCGCAGGGTTTTGGCGCCAGCGGAATTGCGAGTCGTCTGGACGTGACTGACCAGGGATGAAGGAGTTTCGCTAGGTGCGGACGAAGGAGTAGCTCATTACGGCCCGAGGCTGGCTGAGACGGCCTCGCGTGCCCGCAGAGATCCGAGCAGTGGCTGAGCGTCCTCCGCGGCCTCGCGTAGTGAACGCATCGTCAGGATAGCCGACAGCCACCCCTGAAGTCACCGGCCCACGGGCCGGCCATCCGCGGGTTGCGGGTGTCGGCGGCGGCGAGCGGGTAGGTTCGGCAGATGGAAATCGTGAACCTAGGTGAGGCCGAGGGACTGCCGCCGGTGGACTGGGCGGCCGTGACGGGCAAGCTCGATGCGGGGTCGGCGCCTGCGCCGGAGGCGATGAATTCCCGCACGACGTGGCTGGCGACCGTCAACGAGGACGGCACCCCGCACGTGACTGCCGTGGGGGCAGTGTGGGTGGACGGCGCGTTCTGGTTCCAGACGGGCACGGGCACCCGCAAGAGCCGCAACGTCGAGCGCGATCCTCGGTGCTCGGTCGCGGTGTCCGTCCAGGACGCGGACGTGGTGATCGAAGGTGACGCCGCACGGGTGGCCGACCCGGAGGCCGTGGCGCGGGTTGCGAGGGCCTGGGCGGACGGCGGCTGGCCAGTCGAGCCCGACGAGAGCGGGACAGGCATCACCGCCCCGTTCAACGCGCCTTCGCAAGGACCACCGCCCTGGAACGTGTACCGGATCCAGGCCCGCTCAGCGACCGTGGTCTGGTCCGCCGAGCCAGGCGGCCTGACCCGCTTCCGCTTCTGACGCACCAATGTCCTGGAATGGCTAGGGGCGTGGCGGAGCGCACGGAGTCCGAGGAAGTCGCCGCGCGGATGGCCGCGGCCGCGATTGCCGCAGGTGATCCGACCGGCTGGTTCGAGCAGCTGTACGCGGCGTCGGCGGCCGGGCGGATGGCGGTGCCGTGGGACCGGGGCGAGCCCAGTCGTTACCTCACCCAGTGGGCGCAGGCCCGGCGTCTGCAGGGTTCGGGTCGCAGCGCCGTGATCGTCGGCTGCGGGCTCGGCGACGACGCGGAACTCATCGCCGGGCTTGGCTATCAGACGACCGCGTTCGACATCTCGCCCACCGCGATCGCCACCGCGCGCGGCCGGTTCCCCGGCTCTGCTGTGCGCTACCAGGCGGCGGACCTGCTCAGTGCGCCGGCGGCGTGCGCGCCGGGCGTATGACCTGGTGGTGGAGAGCCTGATCCTGCAGGCCCTCCCCGACCCGCCCAGGCGCGACGCCATCGCCGCGCTGGCCGAACTAGTCGCGCCCCGGGGAACGCTCATCGTCATCGCCCGCGCCTGCGAGCCAGGGCAGCCGGTCCAGGGACCACCCTGGGCCCTGACCAGGCGCGAGATCGACGCCCTGGCCGACGGCGGCCTGCAGCCGGTCAGCATCGAGGACCTCACCGATCCGCAGCTGCCTTGGCCCCGGCGCTGGCGCGCCGAATTTCGCCGGCCCGACCCATGATTGCCGCCTCCGCGTCGGTGACCATCTCAGCGATGACCTCGGCGGCCGGCGACACCGAGCCGACCAGCCCTACACCCTGACCGGCCAGCATGGGCATCTCGTCGAAGTCGCCGGTCGTGGACGCGATCGGGACGAAGCTCGAGAACCGGCGCAGGTCAAGTTCCAGGCCGGGCAGGCTGACGTGACCGATGACCGGCTGCCCGGCGAGCTCGGCCGGGATCTGATCGGCCCGGTCTTGCCACTGGTCGACAACCTGGTTGCGCAGCATCCGCATCGGATTGAAGTCCGGCAGATCGGGGCCGAACACGCTGGTCAGCACGGTGTCGCCGCCCAGCGCGCGCACCAGCCTGGACTTGTACTCCGGGTGCGCACCGGACTCCGCCGTCGCGACCAGCCGGGTGCCCACCCAGGCGCCGTCGGCGCCGAGCATCAGCGCGGCCGCCAGGCCACGACCGTCGGCGATGCCTCCGGCCCCGAGCACGAGCGCGGGCGCGGCGGCGTCCACGACCAGCGGGAGCAGCGCCATCGTGGGCAGCGTCCCGAGGTTGTGCCCGCCAGCCTCGCTGCCTTGCGCGATCACGAGGTCGACCCCGTCGTCGACCGCACGCCTGGCCGCGTCAGCCGAGCCGACCTGCTCCCACACCTTCACCCCGGCGGAGTGCAGCGCCTCGATCCACGCCCGCGCCGGATGCCCCCAGTGGAACGACGCGACGGGTACTCCCTCGTTGCAAACGACCTCGAGCTGCGCCTGCTCTGTCAGCGCGGTGATGAAATTAACGTTGAACGGCTGACCCGTGCCTGAGCGAACCGCGTCAATGGTGGCCTTAAGAGCTGGCGGGGGCATCAGTCCTACCCCGATGGACCCGAGCCCTCCGGCAGCGCAGACGGCGAGGGCGAGTTCGGGAGTCATGCCGACGAAAGCCATTCCGGCCTGCGCGATCGGCGCGGTAATCCCGTAGGCGTCGGTAAATCGCGTAGCTATCATGACTCCAGGCTGCCGCTACGCCGCAGCGGCGAGGTTGCCGGCAGTGCAGCACAAGGTGGCTGTGCGCGCAGGACGGGGTTAGGTGCGATGCCGAGCTGGTCGACGGCACAGGTCATTCCTCGGCAGCAGTTCTCCTACTGGCGGGAAATGATCTGCGAAGCGTTCCTTGATTTAACTCCCGAATCGTCACTTCGTGACGGTTTCTACGGCCGGG
This sequence comes from uncultured Actinomycetota bacterium, assembly GCA_963737865.1. Classification (GTDB taxonomy): domain Bacteria; phylum Actinomycetota; class Actinomycetes; order Streptosporangiales; family Streptosporangiaceae; genus Chersky-822. The sequence continues at coordinate 373,130 of CAVTUG010000007.1, forward strand.
TTACTCAGCGGTCTCTCGACGGGCTCGACCTCGCCCGGATCGAGTCGCAGGCCCAGCTCGTGCGTCGCACCGAGGCTGACATCACCCGGTCGCCGCACTCCGGCTACTACGCGAACCTGCAGGTAGCAGGCATCGGGGTCACCACTCAGGACGACCGCACGGCCATCACCCAGCCTGGTGACCTGACGCTGATCGATACGGCCCGGCCATTCTCGTTCGAGTTCGGCGCCGACTTCCAGCAGCTCTCATTGCACATTCCGGAGACATTGCTGCGTTCCCAGATGGAAAGGCCGGCACCTACCGCGAGGCGGGTCAGCACCGCCACCGGGCTGGGCGCGGCGATCCGTCACGCTCTGACGGCCATCGGCGGTGACCAGCTCTCGCCGGGCTCGGCCGCGCGACTGGCCGTCCACACCACCGGGCTGCTGGCCGTCGCCCTCGAGCAGCCCGAGGCGGTCAGCCTCACGTCCAGGCGCCACCGGGGCTTGCTCAGGGCCGCGCTTGACGACCTCGAGAACCATCTCGGCGACGAAGACCTGTCACCCGCGCGGACGGCGGCCCGGCTCGGCGTGTCGGTACGCCTGCTCCACCAGGTCTTCGCCGGGCACGACCAGAGCTTCGCGACGGCAGTCCGCACGCGCCGTCTCGATCAGGCCAGGCGTGACCTGACCGATCCGGCTCGTGCGGCGCTTCGGGTCATCGACATCGCGGCTGACAACGGCTTCGCCGACGTCACTCACTTCCACCGGGTGTTCAGGCAAGCCTACGGATGCACGCCTGCGCAGGCCCGCCGAGCCGTCATTGGCCGTTCTGACCGGGAAGAGCCCCCGCGCTGAGGGCGAAGGTGGTGAATTCCCGGGAGCCGCCGTCGACCTGGTCGGCGACGCCGATGTAGACGGAGGTGCCGTTCGGGCTCACCGAGATCCAGCCGGCGACCTGGTCAGGGAACGTGGTGTCGACCGTCTTGGACCAGAGCTGGGTGCCCTGGTGGGGGTTGACGGCGACGGTGAGGCTGTGGGCTGGTTCCTCGCCGCCGGCCACGACGAAGGCGGAGCCGGCCAGGTAGAGGACCCGGCCATTCGTGCTCAGCACCGCGCCGCCGAGGTCTTCCTTGGTGAAGCCTTCCTCGGCGAAGCTCTTGACCCACTTGTTCGCCCCGGTGGCCTCGTGGTAGGCGACGACCAGGTAGTCGTCTGCGCTGCCCGTGCTCGATCCGGCGACGATCACGGTGCCGCCGTCGCGAGCGCTGGTCAGCACGACTGATGGCAGGTCGTCGCGGTCGTGGGCGCCGTGATACCGCCGCACCCACGCCTGGGCGCCGGTCGAGGCCGCATAAGCGATGGTGGCGATGGCATTGCCTGTGACGCCCTTGGCGTGGCTTTGGCCGGTCACGAAGACATGGTGCCCGTCGGGGCTGACGGCCACCGAGCTCGCCGCGTTCTGCCGGCTGGGCTGGCTGTAGTTCCTGGCCCAGATCGACTTGCCGGTAGCCGCCGAATAGGCGGCCGTCGAGAAGACCTCGCCGATCGCGGCGCCGAAGGTGAAGCCCGTGACAAAGACCGAGCCGCCGTTAGGACTGACCGCGATCGCGGTCGGGTTGTCGCTGCTGCGGCCATGGGTGTTGAAGCGGCTCGCCCACAGGCGTTTTCCGCTGGCCGCCGCGTAGGCGACGGTGGCGAAGTCCTTCCCTGAGCTCTTGCCCTGGCTAGTGCCAGTTACGAACACGGTGCCGCTGCTGGGACTGACGACGAGTGCGGTGGGACGGTCGGCGCCGTTCGCGCTGCCGTTGTACTGCTGTACCCAGAGCTGCTTGCCCGTCGCGGCGTCGAACGCGGCCGTCGAGAAGTTCGCACCGCCTGGCGCGGCGACGGGCTTGATGACGAACACGGTGTCGCCGTTCGGGCTGACCGCGATGGACTGCCCGGCGCCCTTGCTGTTGCTCCACAGCTTCGCGCCGGTGGCGGCGTCGACGGCGACCAGGAACGTGGACCCGGCGATGAAGACCTTGCCGCCCTGCGGATCGGCCGCGACGTCCCGGCCACCTCCGGGGTGGACGCTATTCCAGAGCACCGATCCCGGCGTCGAGATGGCCGGGCTGCTGCCCGCCTGCGGCTGGGTCGTCGTCGCGGACCCGACGCCCGCGCCCGCGAGCACCACCGCACCGGAGACGAGCGCCGCCGCGAGCGCACTCCCTGCCCGACCTGCCTGCATCCTTCGCACTTCGTAGCCTTTCGCTAGCCGAACCTCAGCCTGACCGCGCGACCACCTGATCGCGCAGCACCACCCAAGAGACGCCCGACCCCGCCACCCGGTTGACCGCCGCCCGGCCGCCCCCGCCCCGGTCCATGCCCCGGCCGGGCTCCCGCCGCGTGTCGGCCAGCAGCAGCATGGTCCTACTTACTGTCGTTGGAGGCCGGGTTCTGACGACACCATGGTCCTACTTACTGTCGTCTGGACAGCATTAAGTAGGACCATGCTGCTGTTCCATTCCCCGCGGGCGCGAGCGCGGCTGGCCGGCCGGTCGGCCGGCCAGCACCTCCGGCTCCTGCCCGCACCCGCCCGCGCCGGCCAGGCAGCACCCCCCGACAGTGCCTGTCTCCCCGTCCTGCGGCAGCGGACCCGAGCACGCCGCCGGCGCCGGCCCCCGCGAGGGCAGGACCCAGGCTGCCCGGCGCCAGCCGCCCCAGGAAGATTCCCGGGTCCTCCGGGGAGGGCTTCCGCATGCAGGAGACTTAGGGCCGCTATCACGCGGTCAACCCTCCCCGACGCGGAACACCTCCCCCAGGAACCCGAATAACTCTCCCCCGCCCGGAAAACCTCCCCACCCGAACCGGAAAACCTCCCGCGCCAGCCCGAAAAACCTACCCTCCCGACAGCACCCGAAAACCCTCCCCCCAGACAACAACCCGCCCCCGCACCCGCCCCAGGGCTCCCCTAAACCAGGCCATCACGACTCAAGGTCAACCCAAGCCAAGGCGGCATTGCCTCAGGACGACAGTAAGTAGGCGTGGGACCTACCGGGTGATCTGCCGGATCGACGACAAGGAGCACCTGGTCACGGTCGTGGACATCGCCCACAGACGTGACGCCTACCGGACATGAACTACGTGGCCTGGGGCTGGAGCAGCCCGAGCACGATGCGCGGCATAGCGCGGTCGAAGAGTGGCTCTGGGCTCGGGGCACCGGCCTCCGCCAGTGCGGCGGCCAGGTGCGGATGCTGACCGTCCGTTGCGATTCCCAGCAAGTAGGCGGCCAGCGAGCCTTGCCAGCCGCCCGCGTCCTGGCCGGCTCGACGCTGGTCAAGCTCAGTCTGGGCGATTAGCCTGACGGCACCGGACAGGAGGCCGATCGTCTCCAGCCTGGCCGATCCGGTCAGGCCCGAGCCAGTTAGCGCCGCCAGCGCACGCTCGACGAAGGCGATCGCATTCGGGCCTGGATGGCTGGTTGTCGACCTGATGTCGAGCAGCCACGGATGCCGCAGGTAGATCGCGTGCCCCTGACGAGCCAGCGCCACCAGATCGGCCGCCGGCTGGCCGGTCAGCGGCTCATCGTAGGAGTACTCGCCGTAGACCTGGTCGGCCATGAGCTCGACTAGTTCATCTCTGGTGGCGAGGTACCGGTACAAGGACGCGGGCGCGGTGCCAGCGGCAGCGGCGACCGAGCGCATGGTCACCGCAGCCAGTCCCCGCGCGTCGGCCAGCCGGACGCCCGCCGTGGCGATCTCCGCTCGGCTGTGCTCAGGAACCGGTCCCCGGGCCGCGCGCTCCGGACGGGTCCAGATGCTCGGCCCGCTGTCGGCTCCGCTCGCAGGTTCGCTCATTGCGAACAGTGTACTCAGTAAGCTAATCTCGGAGATATAGCGAACACTGATCGCAGTTTTGGTGGCCTGCGGGTCGCATTCGAGCAGGAGAAGCGGGATGGCAGAGACAGCGGCATCGAGCAACTGGACCGACGCCTGGACCCCGACGCGCTTCGCGCGCAACGGGTCGGCGGACATCGCCTACGACGCGCTGGCCGGCTCGCACGGTGAACCGTTGCTGCTCGTCATGGGCCTGGCAGTGTCCAGGTTCTGGTGGCCGACCGGGCTGGGCCAGGCGTTCGCCGACCAGGGCTTCGCGGTGGCCCGCTACGACCAGCGCGATGCGGGTCAGTCCACCCGGATGCCAGACGCCGGCGGCAGAAACCCGTTCGTCGCCCTAGCCCGCAAGCGGGGCGCCTACTCCGCCGAGGACATGACCGACGACGCCATCGCCGTGCTCGACGCCCTCGGCTGGGAGCGAGCGCACATCTTCGGCGCCTCGCTGGGCGGGGTGATCGCCCAGCGCATCGCCCTGCGCCACCCGGACCGGGTACTGAGCGTCGTCTCGGCGATGGCCATGCCGAGTGACGTCTCCGGGCTGGGCGGCGGACGCTTCGTCAAGTTCGGGCTGCTAGCCAGGCTGGCCCGGATGAAGTTCCCCGAAGGCAGAGACGGCGACGTCCAGCTCTCGCTCGCCCTCGCCCGCGCGATCGCCTCTCCCGCCTACCCGTTCGACGAAACCGCCGCCCGCGAATGGGTCGAGCGCGAGGCCGACAGCGGCCCGCGCGATACCAAGGCGCAGAGCCGGCAGGTCGGCGCTCCGTGGCATGGCCCCAAGCTCCGCGAACTGCGCCAGCCCGTGCTCGTGCTGCACGGCGACCACGATCCGATCCTCCGCGTCAGCGCCGCCCGCGCCACCGCGAAAGCCATCAGCGGCGCCCGGCTGCTGATCCTCCCCGGTGTCGGCCACGACCTCCCGGCCGAGCTATGGCCACGCGTAGCCGAAGAAACCCGCCAGCTAGCCAACTCGGCCCGCTAGCCGAGCCAGTCGAACGTCACGGTCAACGTGAAGCAGATCCTCATCCTCGAACAGGAGGTCGTCACGGTTTCTGCGCAGATTTCCTGAGTTTGCGCGGAGCCTATGGTCGACGGCACCATAACCTATGCGCTTACGTCTCTTGTGCCGTAAATTTCTCCAGGGTAAATCTCTGGAGGGGACTCTATATGCAGCAGTATCAGCCATTTTCGCCGCCTGCACAGCGGCCAACGAAGTCGCCTCGCGGCAGGGCAGTCGCCGCGATCGTATTCAGTCTCGGCGGCCTGATCGCCGTCGTTGTGATTGCCGCCGTTGTTGGGGCGGCGACCTCACACAACACCAAAACGCGGACTGCGGCAAAGGCAAATCCCAAGATTGGCATAAGTAAGACAGCGACGCCCGCAGTACACCACCATACGCCGATCACTGCCGCCGGCATCGGGACGGTGGTGAAGGACGGCGACTTCGCGTTCAAGGTCGAGTCCTGGTCATGCAACCCGGCCGACGCGAAGGCAGTCGATCCAGACGGGTTCGGCGAGCATGTGCCAGCGAACGCCCAGGAGTGCATCGCCGCCATAAAGGTCAGCGACGACAAGGGCGACGCTCAGTCGTTCTTCGATTCTGACCAGTTCGCATACGACTCGAATGGCCGCAAGTTCTCAGCGGATACCCAGGGCGGGATCTACCTGCATGGCGATCAAGACGGCCAGCAGTTGAATCCCGGTATTTCAGTGGTAGCGAAGGTACCATTTCAGATCCCGAGGACTGGAAAGGTAGTGCGCCTGGCGCTGCATGACTCGGCGTTCTCAGGCGGAGTGACGGTAAGAGTCTGAGAACGCCGCTTCCAACCATCTCCGGAGCCACGCGCTCTAGTTGGCTCCGGAGATGGCCGGGCTAAGCGAGAACTGCTGTCGTCAGCGTTCGGCCTTGCGGAGGATGTTGATGAAGGTCTGGCCGTGCGGGGTGCCGATGCCGGTCATGTTGTCGTAGCCCTTGAGGGTGACCTGGCCGGTGTAGCCGAGCATGCTGGGGTCCTGGTCGTCGAAGGTGACCAGCGTCGCGGGGCCGCAGACCCTCGGAGTGCACGCTTCGCCTCGGAAGAGGCTGGGGGTGCGCGACGTCGACGGCAGGATGTCGGTGAACGCGGCCGTCCCGTGCAGCCGGTAGAACACCGGGTCGGTGAACCCGAAGCTCTTGCGCTGGCCCTGCTGGGCGTCGGCGATGATGCCGGCGACCAGCGGTGAGGCCATGCTGGTGCCGCCGACCGTGAGCTTGCTGAACTTCGGCGCCCCGTGCTTGGGGAACGTCAGCCTCCCGGTCGCGAACCCGGTGTACAGGTCCGCGTCGGCGGAGATGTCGGGCTCGGACCGGACCAGGCCCGGCCGGTTACCCGGCGCCGTGGCCAGCGCGCGAGGTACCACGCGGCGCTGGTAGCCGGGCTCGGCGAAGAGCAGGCTGGGACCGCCGCTGGTCGCGCCATTCTCGCCGCCGAGCACCCACTTGCCCTTCCTGACCGAAGACAGGCCCGAGGACCAGCCGGCTTCGAAGAGGCGCTTGTTGTCCTGGCCGACGCCCAGCGTCGTGCCGCCGACGAGGATGGCGAACGGGTCGTCAGGAGTCTCGACGCCCGAGGAGTCACCGGAGGCGAAGTACATGCCGACGCCCTGAGCCGCAGCGCGGACCAGGTAGGCGTGCATGATCGCGGTGTCGGCTGCGGGCTGGAGGTCGTTGCCCGGGCCCCAGGAGTTGGAGCTGATCGTGGACAGCGGGTGGTGCACGCGGCCGATGCCGTCGATGTTCACGATGTCGGCGTTGAACAGGCCCTGGAAGCCGAAGTCGCCGTTGTCGCAGCTATCGCCGCCGATTACGAGCTGGTTCGCGCCCGGTGCCATGTCGTAGGAGGTCTCGACGTCGAGTTGCTCCTCGATGTCGAAGTTGCCGCAGCCCTGCTCGCCCAGCGAGAAGCTCGGAGTACCGGCTCGCGGACGGCGCCTGGAAATGGTCCGAGGCAGCCAGGTCCTTCAGCGTCAGGAACATGTCCTTGACCAGGCCGAGCTCGACCAGCGAGACGGTCTGCCCCCGGCCGTTGCTGGTCGCGTCGATGCCGTAGGCACCCCGCAGCTGCTGGGCCGAGTAACCGCAGATCTGGGTCGGGAACGTCGTCCGCCCGAACTGCTCAGGCAGGCCGGCGATGAAGTGCTGCCCGTAGAACTGCGAGCACCGCGCCTTCGACTTCGCGGCCCCTGACGCAGGCCTGGGCGCGCGCAGAAGCGGGAACCTTGGCATCACGTTGTCCAGGCCGGTCACGCCGATGACGTACCTGGCCAGCGACTTCGGGGTCGCGACCGGCCGGCTGTTGGCCCGCAGCTGGTACGGCCCGGCGCTGACCGCCGCCGACGACGGGTAGTCCTCGATCTGAGTCCGCAGCGCCGCGTCGATCGACGCGACCTTCCCGGTGGCCCGCACGTAGTTGCGCTGCGCGTCGGCCTGGACCTTCGTGAAACCCTGGCCGCGCAGCCAGGACTCGACCGCGTGAGTTCTGGCCTTGCTGGCCCCGAACCGGGCGGTGTAGGCGTCCGGCCTGAGGTAGTGGTGGAAGATCCCGCTGCCCGGCGTGCTCACTGCCGTCGCGAAGCGCTGCGCGGCGGCCAGGTGCGCTGGCCGCATCCAGACCTGAATCGTCAGCGGGGTCGCGCTGGCGACCGGCCCGAGCGGCTGGCTCTGGGTCGTGAATGGCGCGACGCTTCCCGGCAGCCGCAGGAATTCCTGCGAAGACGCGGCCCCCGCCGGGCCGGCCTGGCTCACGATCAGCATGGCCGCAGCGGCGGACGTCGCACCCGCGAGACCGACCAGCCTCTGTCTTGTGGACACCGATTCTCCTTGCGTCGTCGCCGTCCGAGAACCTTAGCCGCTTCGGCGTAGGCTTGGGCAGGGCGAGTTTGAGATCGCGGATCAAGGAGGCTCCGATGACCGCTCAGGCCACGTTCTCTTCGCAGTTAATATCGGCCGAGGTCGACCACCTGGACACCAGGGTCATACCGTTAGTACACGAACTGCAGCGATACCAGCGAAGCGACGGCTCGGTCGATCCGAGGCACAGTGCTGCGGCGGCGCTGACGCTCTCTAAGATTCGCGATGAACTAGTCGTCAGCGCGCTATTTCCTGAGCCCTCCAGGGCGGCGTTCGACCACGATCTCGAGCAATGGCGCGCGAGCGGGCTGGAGTCCGCACCACGGTTCGACGCCTCGCGGGACGTCATCGAAGGCCCGGAGGACAAGGCACTGGCATTGTTCGCCGGTCCCGCGTTCATGCCGAACAGTGCCACCAGGTCACCGCTCTTCCAGCTCGTGCTCATCTTGCGGGACGAGCCAGATTCGCTCGCCACTGTCCGCGAGAACTACCCGCTCGTGGCGACCGTGTGCCAGACGGTCCGGGTGCTGACCGGGTCCCGGCACGCCAGGGAAGGCCAGTGCGTCGTCCTCTTCCCCGAGAACGTCCTCGCGTCGACGAACGTCGTCAGGCAGAAGTTCGCCTGGTTCTTCATGAACAAGCACATCCCGACCTACCAGTGGACGCTGGACCAGATCCGGGAACGCTGCGGAGACAGCTTGTTCGCGGCGGGAGATCCGCTGGCCTCGCCCGAACTCGATGCGGACGGGATGTACGACACCCGGTGCTGCTGGGCTTACCTGCACGAGCACCACCATCAGGTCGGGCCGCGCCCGCTCGCACGCAATCTCGCGCTGAAGACCCAGTGGTACGCCGGGCTGCTCGAAGAGCTCAAGGTGGACTGTCAGTCGCTGCAGGCGTGCCTGCGCGACGAGGGCATGCCGTACCGCTGGGAGGTCTTCGAGTTCGTGCTGTTCGACCGGCTCTTCCGGTATCCGACGGCCGGTGACGCGCTGCGCAACAGCGACGCCGGAGCCGGAGTGCTGCTCGGCACCTGGCTACTGCGCAGCGGTGCGGTAAGGGCGACCGAGACGGGCGTGCAGCTCGCCTCCCGGGTCGAGACGGTGCGCGCCGTCGACGCGCTGGTGGGCGAGATCCTGGCGCTGGAAGCGCTGGACGACGCCGGGTACACCGAAGCGGCCGGGCGTTTCACGCTGTCCGTGCTCGCTCCGCCCGCAACGGAGGACGACCGTTACAGCAAGCCGCCGGACTGGCTCTCGTCGGTCTTCGCGTCGCCGGCAGGCAGCCGGGTCGAAGCGGGGGCCAGCGATGGCTGACGCGTCCGCGCTGGACGGCATCTCCGTCATCCACACCCTCGGGCCGTCGGGGACCAATCTCGAGATGGCGGCGTACCACTGGTTCAGCACCCGCGGTCTCGGGGCTGACGTGCGCCTGCATCCCAGCCTGGAGTCCGCGGTCCCCGGGTTGTCCGGCGACGGTCACGAGGCCCTGCTGGCCTGCGCCGTCTACCCGGCGCTGCATTCGCTGGTGTTCGAGAACCTCGGGCGGCTGGCAATGGTGGACAGCTTCATCCTGCCCACTTACGACATGGTGTTCGCCACCCGAGCCGAGACCTCGGAGGTGACGGCCGTCGTCTCCCATCCCGCGCCGCAGTCCCTGGTACGGCGGGTGAGCCCGGACTGCTCGCTCACGCTCGTGCTGAGCAACTCGCAAGCGGCCCGGGACTGCGCGAGCGGCGCCGCCGACGGCTGCATCACGACGAGCAAGGCAGCGGCCGACCACGACCTGGTCATCCGGCGGAGCTTCGGCCCGGTGCCGATGGTCTACACGCTGCACCAGGCGGGCGGGTTCGCGGGCACCGGCCAGACGGAGTACCCGGGATGACGCATCGGGTCGCGCTGCTGGCGCAGAATCCTGGCCTGCCGTTCGTCTTCGAGGCGGCGGGCCGGGCCGACGTCGCCCTCACCCTCGGCGTCTTGCCTGGCGTCCAGCTCCCGCCGGAACTGCCGAACGTCGACCAGGCGCGGGAACTGGACATCTTCGGCGACCCTGACGGCGCGGCGGCCTGGCTGGAGCACGAGCACGCCCGCGAGCCGTTCGGCGCTGTCCTGACGCTTTACGACGCCGCCGGGCCGTTCGCGGCGGCGATGGCGGAACGGCTCGGCCTGCGCGGCGTCCGGCCCGAGGTCGCCCAGGTCTGCCGGGACAAGCACCGCCAGCGCGAGGCGATGCGCCAGGCCGGTCTCGACGTGCCGGGGTACCGGCTGGTCAATCCGGACCTCGACCTCGGCGACCAGGTCACCGAGCTGCGCTTTCCGCTGGTCGTCAAGCCGGTCAACGGAATGGCCAGCCTGGGCGTCACCAGGGCCGACAACCTCGCCGACCTGAAAGCGGCCGTCGATCTGGTGCAGAGCATCAACGCCGAGCAGCTCACCTCGATCGCGGGCAGCAGCACGGACGGGCGAACCGGGGTGCTCGTCGAGGAATTCATCGACGGCCCCGAGTATTGCGTCGAGTCGATCTCGGGTCCGGCTGGCACGACCGTGCTCGCCATTACCGACAAAGGCAACCTGCGCGGGCCGTACTTCGAGGAACGCACGTTCATCACCCCAGCGCAGCTTGATCCGGAAACCTCGGCGCGGATCGCCGACGCCGTGCACGTCTCGCACCGGCAGATCGGCATCGACTTCGGCGCCAGCCACACCGAGCTGCGACTGCGCGCCGACGGGTCGCCTGTGCTGCTGGAGATCGGCGCCCGGATGGGCGGCTCGGGCACCGTGCACTTCCTGGTGCAGACGGCCACCGGCATCGATTTCCTTGGCGCGGTGCTCCACCAGGCCATTCACGGCGACCTGCCGGAACTGCGCCCGGTGCGCAGCCGGTTCGCGGCGGACTGGATCATGCCGGTCACCGGCTCCGGGGTCTACGAGGGGCTGACCGGAATCGCCGAGGTCCGGCAGCACGCCGACACCCGCATGCTGCTCGAGCTGATGCGCCCAGGCACGGTGGTCCCGGCCTGGCCGCGCTGGGTCGGCTATCCGGCCTTCGTGCTGTCCGAGCACGCGACTCACGCCGAGTGCCTGGCCTATCACGCCTGGCTGGAGGACACGATCAGGATCGCATGGGCAGGTTAGCCAGCCTTCCGGACGGCCCCGCCCGGCCGCTAGCGCTGGCGACGTTCATCGACTGGAGCGGCACCGGGGTGTGGCTCACCACCTCGACGGTGCTCATCGTCCGGGTCGTGCACCTCGCCCCGACGCAGATCGGCTTCGGCCTCACGGCCGGCGGGCTGCTCGGGCTGGCGGCGGTCTGGCCGGTGACCAACGCCACCCGCCGCTGGCCTGCGCGCCGGGTGGCGATGACCGTGCAGGTGCTGCGGGGCCTGTTCGCGCTGAGCTTCATCGCCGTGCACTCGCCGCTGACCTACTACCTGGCGGCCGCGCTGGTGGCGATCGTCGACCGGCCGGCGACGAGCGTCAACCAGGTCCTGGTAAGCCGCTACGTGCCGCAGGACCAGCGCACGGCAACCCTGGCCGTCATGCACGTCGCCACGAACGCCGGCATGACGATCGGGGCGCTGCTCGCCTCGGTCGCGCTGGTGCTGCCGAGCCGGGCCAGCCTCGACGCCGTGGTGCTGGCCAACAGCCTGTCCTTCATCGTGGCGGCCTGGCAGGTCGGCCGGGCGTCGGCCGGTCAGGAAGTGACGCCGGCTGCCAGCGCGGCTGCCGGGCCCGCACGAGGACACTGGCTGACCAGGCGGTACTTGCTCGTCACTATCGGCTGCGCGGCGCTGACGCTGCTCTTTCCCTTGTTCAACGTCGAGATCCCGCTGTGGCTGACCACCCGCACCGCCGTGCCGCCGGTGACGGTCAGCGTGCTGTTCCTGCTGAACACCGTCCTGGTCGTCGCGTTCCAGGCCCGGCTGACCCGGTGGGCGACCGGGATCAGGAGCGGGGCGCGGGCCGGAGCCCTGGCCGGCTTGTGCGTCATCTGCGGCTGCGGGTTGCTCGCCGCGTTGCCTGGCCTGGTCACCTGGGTGGCCGCCGGCGGTTTCGGGCTGGTCGCGCTCGTGCTGACGTTCGCCGAGATGAACTCGGGGTCGGCCGCGTGGACCCTGTCGTTCGGCCTGAGCCCGCAACAGGACACCACCCGCGCGCTCGCCTTTTTCAACACCGGCCAGGCCGCCGCGTTCGTGCTCGGCCCGGCGCTGTGCACGTCAGCGGTCGCATTCGCGGGCCGAGGCGGGTTCGCCATCCTGGCCGCGATCGTAGCGGCCGGCGTCGCCGCGGTCACACTCGGCGCGCGCGGCGCCCAAACGCCCGAACCCAAGCCCATGCCCGAGCCAGCCCAGTCCGAGCCAGCCCAGTCCGAGGCGAGATGACCAGCCCGTCGTTGTGAGTCTGCTGGTGCTGGAGCCTCCAACCCCCCGCGACCGGCCCGTCGTTGTGAGTCTGCTGGTGCTGGAGCCGCCAACCCCCCGCGACCGGCGCGTCGTTGTGAGTCTGCTGGTGCTGGGGCGCGGTCGTTGTGAGTTTGCCGGGCCTCGAATCGCGTCGCAGGCGTGGCTTGTTCGCGCTGCCCGGGCATGCCGGGCCGGTCATTCATGATCGCGGAGACTTGACCGCACCTTGCGTGGGTAGTTTTCACTCCGTGGGTACTTTTCCAGTTGTATTCGCGGAAAAGTACCCGCGAAGTTTGAAGTACCCACGCAAACTCAGGAACACTCTCCACGGAAAGCGCCACCCCAGTCCCGGACCACACCGGCGCCAGACCCCGACACCCACAAACTACCCCGAACCACGCACCGGGACTCTGCGACAGCCAGCAGGACGCCATCGTTGGCGAGTCCTGCTGGGGTGGCGGGGCCGGCTACCAGCCAACTTCCCTCCGCATCGCCGATCCCGCCAGCCGGGCGGCCTGATCTATGGCGGGGTCCAGGCCACGCACCCACAGGTCGATCGGCGTCAGCTTGCAGCCGCGACGGCGCTTGCCCTCCCAGGCGCCGATGCCCAGGTCGAGCACGCGCGCGCCCTCGGCGATGGCATCGGCGATCGGCGCGTAAAACAGATGGTCGAAATACACGCTCCTGGTCTGCGGCAGCTCGTATGTGCCGGTGTGAGTGGCGTACCAGGTGTCGCGCCAGACGACGAACAGCGAGAAGCCGACGATGCGGCCGTCGAGCACCGAGCAGTACAGGCGCGTGCGATCGGCACCGAAGCTGGAGACCAGCACCCGAATATTCGCCTCTTCGAGGTCCTTGTCCGCCTGCTGCCCGTAGCGCTCGACCAGGTCGCAGCGCAAGGCGAGTACGTCCGGCCACACGTCGTCGATGGCGCGGCGCTGCGTGCGCACCCCGGCAGCGGCCAGGCGCTGGCGTTCCTTAGTCACCTGGGAGCGGCCGTTCTTGGACAGAGACGCGACGTAGTCGTCGAAGCTGCCGGACAGCATCAGCCGGGAACGGAAGGTCAGCGGGATTGAGGCGAAGCCTCGTTCCCCGAGCACCATAGGCAGGTTCGTGTCCGACCGCACGTAAGGAAACGACACCGCCTTCATGCCCTGATCGGCAGCCCACGCGATTGCCGCGTCAACCAGAGCGTGCGTCATCGAAGGCGTCGGTCCGCCGCTCGCCGCCACGAAGCTGTCGAACCCCGGGTACAGCACGGCCAGGTGCGGCAGCCAGTCACCAGCCGGCGGCGTCCGCGCCTGTAAGCCCGGACGGGCCGCGATAGCGGCGGCGGGGAACTTCCAGACCTTGAGGTCCGCGACCAGCATCCGGTACAGGTTCACCATCTCGCCGGTAGCGACGTTGTCGACCACGGTCGCCTGCAAACCGCCCCGCCGACCGTCCACCTCGGCGAGAAAGGTCAGGCGCCGGCTGGTCAGCCGCTCCAGGGTGGCATCGATCCACGGCCCGCTCGCCAGAATGGGCACGTCGTCGCCGACATGATCCGCCCATTGCCGAGCCACCCCCTCCAGAACCTGAACGGACATGCCAAGCCTCCAGATCGGGCGTTGCTTATCCCCCAGCAACGGTGGACATGGTCGCGACCGGCTGACCGAACGGAATGGCCCCGGCGAATCCGGTGAGGCCATGACGAGATCTGATCAGAACCTGCTCGTGACGAGTCGCAGGGTCGAGCCATCGCAGTGATGAGCTGCCCTCGCCGCGCAACGGCGAGGCTATGACCAGGAGCCTTGAGCCCTGGGCCGTAGCGATCCAGTTGCTACGGGCGGCATGCGGAACGGTCAGCCGAACGAGCTGCCCGCTCGGGTCCTGCCGCAAGATGTGCCCGGCGCCGGAGTTCGTCATCGCCTGCACGTAGAGAGTGCCGTGCACTCGCCAGGCATCGAGCTGGAAGAACTCGCGGCCATCCTTGCCCGGCCTGCTCGTCAGCCGGACCGGTCTGCTGCCGTCGGCGGGCACCAGCCAGAGGGTATGGTAGCGGGTCTTCGCGACCTGGCATGTAGCCAGGACGACGCTCGGGCGCCACCACCGAGCGGGCTGGCAGCCCTCGGTGACGCCCGGCACGGGCAGCATGCGCAGGATGCCGCCGTTCCGGCCGATCAGCCGAATGCCCTGCGAGGCGCTCACGGCGAGCATGCGCCCGTTGCCGGCGTACACCGCCTCGACGTTAAGAGCGTGCGCGATGAGCACCTTGTCCAGCCGGCCAGTCAGGCGGTACCTGGCTAGCTGGGTGGATTTTCTGTGCTCCGACCAGCCGAGCAGTTCGCGTCCGCGCGGCCTGGTATACCCGAGCACGTCCGCCCGGGCCGGCAGCCGGAACCGGCTGATCTTGCCGGACGCCAGTACAAGCTGCTCGAATACCCCGGAGCTGGTCGATATCAGCGCGCGGGTTTTGTCCCCGGACCAGTCGGCGAGGAATGGCGGGTTCTTCATCACCGGCCACCGAAAGAGCCGATAGCGGCCGCCAGCGGGGTCGACGATATACAGAACGGCGGCCGCTGCCTTCGGGTTAGCTTCGAATCCCTGTCGGCCCGGCCAGTACTCGACCAGCACCCAGCCCGGCCCCACGTGTCGCCACGGCACGGCCGATCTCGGTCCGGTCTGGCCCGCCCGGATGCCGATCACGGGTACCGGCCTCGACCGGCCGGCGGCGGCCGCTGCAGCTCCGCTGCCTCCGGCCCCGAGGCTGAGCGAGCCGAGCGAGATCAGCGCCATCAGCAGGCTGCCGCGTAGCGCCCAGCTCATTGGGGGCCTCCTCGTCCACTGACCGGCACTTGCGACGAAGACTAAACCGTGCGCGCTGGCCGGACCCAGTCGGTCCGATGACTGATTATGGGTAGATGGCGACGGCGGGGCTGGCACGGCGGCGGCGGGTCGCGGCGCGGACGCGGCTCGACTTCTGGTTCGACGCGAGCTTGCTGGCGGGCTTCACGGTTGCCTACAGCTACGGGTTCACCGGGGTGGAGATCCACGAGTGGCTGGGCCTCGCGCTCGGTGTCGCTCTGCTGCTGCATCTGACATTGCACTGGGACTGGGTGCTGCGCACGACCCGCCGGGTGGTCAGCCCGCGCGGCCGCGACAAGCTGATCTGGCTGGTGAACCTCGCCTTGCTGCTGGCCATGGCGCTCTGCGTGACGTCAGGGGTGCTGATCTCCCGGGTCGCCTTGCCGTACCTCGGCATCGATCCGCTCGGCGGGCCGTTCTGGACCCAGCTGCACATCCTGACCGCCGAGGTGACGCTGGGCCTGGTTCCGATCCACGTCGCGCTGCGCTGGCGGTGGATCGTCGGCGTCGGCCGCAGCCTGGCGACGCGGCGGCGCGGCGAGCGGCCGGCCGGAGAGACCGAGTGAAATTCCTCCGGCACCTCGCCGTCGTCACGCTGATGGTCGGCATCGTCGTCGGCCTCGGATTGGCGTGGAACAAATTCGCGCCCAGTACTCTGCTCGGCTATCAGCCGGCTCTGGGCCCGGTGCAGTTCAAGGGTCCGGTGCCCGGGGCCCGGCTCCCCGGTCATCCAGGCAAGGTCATCGGCGTCGAGCCCGGCCCGAGCGTACTCAGCACTTTCACGAATCCCGCCAGCTGGCGCGACCTGCGGCATACCGTCCTGATCGAATTCCTGGTGCTCACCGCGGTCGTGATCATCGACGTCGTCCGGCGGAGACTGCGGCGACTCGATAAGGCGCGGGAAGCGGACTAGCCGGATTCCGGCCGTTATCTCATAATGCGGTTGTCCCGCAATCGGAGGCAACCGTGCGCATATTTCGAAACCCCCTGGTGGGGGTCGCTGTAGCCGTGACGACCGTCGCCGGTCTCACGCCGGCCGCGCTGGCCAGCCCTGCGCCTGCGGCCGCCACCGCGCGCTGGCACGTGGCGACAAGCTTCAGGAAGCCCGGCTTCCTGTTCTCGATCGCGGCGCCGACCGGCCGCGACGTCTGGGTGCTCGGGAGCGCTTCGCCGAAGCTCGGCTCAGAGAACCAGTTCCCGGCCGGGCTGCACTGGAACGGCCGCCGGTGGTCGCCGGTCTCCGCCCGCAGCTTCCCAAAGCTGATCAGGAAATTTAACCCTGGCATCGTGACCGGGTGCCTGGTGATCAGCCCCACCCAGATCTGGGTCTTCGGCGACGCGCACGTCGCACCTGGCACGGGGACCTGGCACTTGTCCGGCAAGACCTGGACGCACCTGGACACCGGGCGGTACGCGCTGGCAGCTGCCAGCGCGATCAAGCCCGACGACGTCTGGGCCGAAGGGGAAAATGGCTTCGCCTTCCCGGTCGTGGCGCACTGGAACGGCAGCAAGTGGCTCCGCAACCAGAAGCTGACGGCAGCACTTCCCAAGGACACCGCGTCGCGGGAACTCTTCGCCGACGGCATTGCCGCCCTGTCGGACAAGGACGTGCTCCTGCGGGCGCTTGAGCAGGTCAACGGCTCGACGAAGATCGTCGTCCTGCGCTGGAACGGCCACGCGTGGGGCTCGGTCAAGCGCTCTGACCCAGATTTCAACCTCCCGGGCGCCGTGCCTGACGGGCACGGCGGATGGTGGACGGTGTCCCCCACCTCGCCGGGCACGCTGCTGCACGAGGTGCACGGCCACTGGACGCGCGTGCCGTTGCGGATCACCGGTTGCCCGGAATCGCCGTTCGCTGTGGCCAACGCGACCGGCACCTCGGTCATGCTCGGGGTGCAGGCGTGCGGC
Organism: uncultured Actinomycetota bacterium; assembly: GCA_963737865.1. Lineage (GTDB taxonomy): Bacteria > Actinomycetota > Actinomycetes > Streptosporangiales > Streptosporangiaceae > Chersky-822. The sequence continues at coordinate 390,032 of CAVTUG010000007.1, forward strand.
GAGCACCAGAATGTCCTTTCCTTCGGGAAGCTGCCATAACAAGGCATTGACGCGGATTGACGGCCAGTGATAGACGATCATGGTGGCGAGCATGCAGCTGAATAGCGCAATTCTCCGAAACGCGGCCCGGATCGCAGCACTGGCCGGCCTGGTCGTCGCTGGCGCGGCGACCGCGCTGCCCGCGTCGGCGGCCATGTCGGCCAAGCCGGCCAGCAGCCCGCCGAGAATGGCGCGGATCGAAGCGCGGCCCGCGATTCCGGCCGGGGCCAGGGCGATCGGCGCCGTGGCCAGGTCAGCTCCGGTGTCCGGCGAGGTCGTGCTGAAGCCCCGCGACAACGCGGCGCTGAACAGGTTCATCGCGCAGGTGACCGAGCCGAACTCGCCGATGTTCCACCGCTATCTGCGGCCCGGGGCCTTCTTCGGGCGATTCGGCCCTGCCCGGACACAGCTCAGCGCGGTGCGGGCGCAGCTCAAGACGGACGGGCTCAGGGTCAGCGCGGTGTCACGGGACGGCCTGATCGTCCATTTCACCGGGACCGCGAGGGCTGCGGAAGCGGCGTTCCACACCGGGCTCGAAAGCTACCGGCTGGCCGACGGCTCCCGGGGCCAGGCCACGACAACGGCCATCTCGCTGCCGTCCACGATTGCCGGCTCGGTGACCGCCGTGCTCGGCCTGGACACCCTGGTGCGCATCCGCCCGATCGGGGTCCTGCACGCGCCCGCCTCCGACAAGGGCAAGATCAGGGCACCCCGCAGGCCCGTCTTCACCCATCCCAAGGGCGCGCCGGCCGCGTGCGCCAAGGCGACGCAGGCCGCCGACGAATTCGGCGGGCTTACTGACGACCAGATCGCGCACGCTTACGGTGCCTTCGGCCTCTACGGCGCGGGCGACTTCGGCGCGGGAGAAAGCATCGCGCTGTACGAACTCGAGCCGTTCGCGCGCTCGGACATCAAGACGTTCGACACCTGCTACTTCGGCGCGGCGGCCGCGACGACGATGCTCAGCCGGCTGCACGTGATCAAGGTCGACGGCGGCCAGCCGGCCGGGCCTGGCAGCGGCGAGGCGAACCTCGACGTCGAGGACCTCGCCGGGCTGGCGCCGGGCGCGGCCATCGACGTCTACGAAGGGCCGAGCCCCGGCTCGAACGGCATCATCTACGACCCGGTCGATCCCTACGCGACGATGATCAACGCCGACCGCGATCAGATCATCAGCACCAGCTGGGGACTGTGCGAGCAGGCCATTCAGCAGGGCCAGCCGGGCCTGCAGCAGGCCGAGAACGCGCTCTTCGAGCAGGCGGCCGCGCAGGGGCAGTCCATCTTCAGCGCCTCGGGCGACAACGGCTCGGACGACTGCAACACGTTCGAGACGTCGACACCGGTGTCCGGGCAGAACCCGCTGTCCGTCGATGACCCGAGCAGCCAGCCCGACGTCGTCGCGGTCGGCGGCACGTCCATCGACGACGCCTCCAAGCCGCCGGTCGAGCACGTCTGGAACGACGGCGCGCTCGAAGGCGCTGACGGCGGCGGCATCTCGGAGTCCTGGACGATGCCCGCCTGGCAGCGCCAGGCGACAGTACCCGGCATCACGCGGCCGGGCAGCGCGCTCTACGTCCGGGCCAGCAAGGTCGAGAAGAGTTTCGGGTTCCCGCAGAACTTCTGCCAGTCCACAGTTCCGGGTGCGAATAATTCCACGCCATGTCGGTTGCTCCCTGACGTCTCGGCCCAAGCGGACCAGTTCACCGGGGCGATCACCGTGTTCGAGGCGGTGTTCGGGGGCTGGACCACGACCGGCGGCACCTCGTCAGCCGCGCCGATCTGGGCGGCGCTGCTAGCGCTGATCAACGCCTCGCCTGACTGCCAGGGCAACCCGACGACGGCGCATGGGGTGGGGTTCGTGAACCCGCTGCTGTATGCCGTGGCATCCGTCCCGGCGCAGTACGGACGCTCGTTCAACGACGTCCTGACCGGCAACAACGACATCTACGGCATCGGCAGCGGCGGCCCGGTCTACCCGGCGGCGAGAGGCTATGACCTCGCCACCGGGCTCGGCTCGCCGGATCTGGCGGGCAAGGGCGGCACCGGCGGCCTGGCCTTCTTCCTCTGCGAAGCCGGGCGGGCGGCGCTCAGGCCAGCGGTGACCAGCATCACTCCCGCCTTCGGCAGCACCGCCGGCGGCGAGACGATCACGATCCACGGCGCCCGGTTCGAGGTCGGCCACCAGCCCGACGTCACAATGCTGCAGGTCGGGGGCGCGCAGTTGCTGCCAAGCGACTTCCACGTGGTGGACACGCACACGATCACCGCGACGGTCCCGCCCGCCAGCGAGGCGTTCCCGCCCACCGCGCCGGCGCCGCAGGATGGCGCTGGCCCCGCGACCGTCATCGTGCAGACCAGCTTCAACGGGGCGACTAGCGCGCCGGTGCCGGGGTCGGTGTTCCAGTACGTGGACGAGCACTCAGGCAGTGTCGTGCCGAGCGTGACCGGCGTGCTCCCGGTCGCCGGGCCGGAGTCCGCGCCGGGCAAGACGACCATTCTCGGCTCGGGCTTCACCGGAGCGACGTCGGTGACCTTCGGCGGAGTTCCGGCGAGCAGCTTCGCGGTCGTGGACTCGAACATCATCACCGCGACGCCGCCGGCGTTCTCGGCTGGCCCGGCGTGCGCGCCGCTGCCGGCCACCGGCGTGTACGCGGGGATGACCGCGGGCAACGACATCTGCCAGGTCCAGGTGCGCGTGACCGGCCCGCATGGCGCCAGCGCGGTTAGCACCATCAGGCCGCCGGACGAGGGCACGGTCACGATCAACAACCTCGGCGTGCTCGTGCCGCCGCCCGGCTGCGGCTGCGAGACGCAGCAGGCCCCGACGGAGTACGACTACGCGCCGAAGCCGACCATCACCTCGGTCTCCACGAAGGGGGCGGCGAACCTGGCGAGCGAGCGCGGCGGCACTGTGATCACCGTGCACGGCACCGGGCTCGACCCGCTGACCATCGACTGGGCCGATTTCGGCGACCCCGCCCTGCAGTTCTCGCAGGTCACCGACTTCGTGTTCATGACCGGCACGGAAATGCAGGTCGTGGCCCCTGGCGAGCCGATCGCCGCCGACCTGCTTGCTGTGCCGTTCAGCGTCAAGTCGCTCGCCGGCCAGTCCAACGAGCGCAAGGTGACCTACGCCGGCGTCCCGGTGATCACCAGTGTCACCACCATCGCGCATCCGAAGAAGCTGGACGGCGTTCCGGGCGCGGCCGACACCGGCGGGACGGCGATCCAGATCGCTGGCAGCGGATTCTTGGGGCAGCTCGTCGCGCCGGTGGAGTTCAGTTCTTCGAACTTCTCGTTTGGCACCCAGTACGTGTTCAAGGTCAGCTCCAACGTGGTCGTGGACACCAAGACCGTCTCCCAGAACCCGACGCTGGCCGACGTCCGGCTGTGCACGGTCACCGGCTGCAGCAAGGTTGGCCATAACGACCGGCTGCTGCTGTTCCCGCCGGGCACCGCGCACGTCGGGGCGGTGCAGCCTGCTTCGGGTCCGGCGGCTGGCGGCACGAAGGTGACGATCAGCGGCGGCAATCTCGGCTGCCCGGTCGGCGTGTTCTTCGGCGGCGTGAAGGCGAAGTCGTTCTCGCCCGTGCCGGCGTTCCTCGACTGCGACTCGACCATTTCGGTGACCGCCGTATCGCCTCCGGGAAAGGCGGGTACCAAGGTCCCCGTTCGGGTCGAGACGGCCGAGGGCTTCTACACCGGCTCCGGGCCCGGAACGTCGTCGGCGAAGTTCACCTACAAGAAATAGGCGGCATCTGGAATGACGACAGCGGAACGCGACGTCTCGCTGGGAGATCTGAGCTTCAGGATTGCCGAGGCCGGGGTCGGCGCGCGTCCGCTGCTGCTGGTGCACGGCTTTACCGGGGCCAAGGAGGACTTCACCCCGTGGCTGCCTGAGCTGGCCGAGCGGGGCTGGCACGCCGTCGCGCCTGACCTGCGCGGACACGGCGCGAGCTCCAAGCCGGCTGGAGGAGTCGGCCTACTCCTACGAGATCATGGCGCGCGATTGCCTGCGGCTGGCCGACGCGCTCGGCTGGGACAGTTTCGTCCTGCTCGGGCACTCCATGGGCGGGATGATCGCGCAGTTCATGGCGCTGGACGCGCCAGAGCGGATCGCCGGGCTGATCCTGATGGACACCGCGCACGGGCCGGTGCGAAGCGTCGATCCCGACCTCGTACAGGCGGCCGTCACCGTGGTGCGGGACCAGGGCATCGATACGCTCGCCGAGATCCTGGCCGCGAACGAGGGACCGCTGACCACGCCCGCGCACCGACGGCTGCTTGACGAGCGGCCTGGATACCGCGAGTTCGAGGACGGCAAGTTCGCGCGCCTCGGCGCCGGGCATGTACGCGGCGATGGCGCCGGTGCTGGTGGCGACGGCCGACCGGCTCGACCAGCTGCGGGGGCTGCCCGCGTCACTGCCGGTGCTGGTGATCGTCGGCGACCAGGACCAGCCGTTCATCGCGGACTCGGAGCGGATGGCGACCGCCATCGGCACCGGCACGCTCGCGGTCATCTCCGACTCCGGCCACTGCCCCCAGTTCGAGAACACCGACGAGTGGTGGCAGGCCCTGACAGGCTTCCTGGCCACGCTCTGATTCGCGACAGAATGCCCGGCCTCGCAAGTCGGTCGAAGTATAGTTGAGTCAACTATACTTCGGTCATGCGTACTTCGGCCGGCTCGGCGACCCCGAAACCGGCGCACATCTTCGACCGTGCCGCCGAGTGGAACGGACTGGTGTCGTTCGCCACCGACTCGCGGGCTGGTGCGACGCTTGGCGTGGTGAGCGGGCGGCGGCGCCAGGGCAAGAGCTACCTGCTTCAGGCCCTCGCGTCCACGCTGGACGGCATCTACTTCCCGGCGCTCGAGCTGACCGAGGCCGTGTCGCTGCGACTGTTCGCCGATGAGCTGATCCGGTTCAGCCGGGCGCCGGTCCGGCCTTTTCGTGACTGGATTGACGCCATCACCTACCTGTTCAGGGTCACGGCGGACCGAGCGGTACCGGTAGTCATCGACGAGTTCTCTTTCCTGATGAGGGCGTCGGCGAGCTTGCCGTCGATCATCCAGCGGGGCCGGCCCAGGCGGCAGCGGCACCGCCAGCAAGGCGCGCCTGCTCCTGTGCGGCTCGGCGATGTCGGTGATGGGCGGGCTCCTCGCCGGGTCGGCGCCCTTGCGTGGCCGGTCGGGCCTGGAGCTGATCGTCCATCCCTTCGGCTACCGTGACGCGGCGAAATTCTGGGAGATCACCGACCCCCGGCTCGCTGTGCTCGTGCACTCCGTGGTGGGAGGGACGCCCGCCTACCGGCGGAGCTCGCGCGCGGGGACAGTCCGGCCGAGCTGGCCGAGTTCGACGACTGGGTGATCAGGACCGTGCTCAACCCGCAGAGTCCGTTGTTCCGCGAGGCTCGCTACCTGCTGGCCGAGGAAACCGACATCCGCGATCCGTCCCTGTATCACTCGGTGCTCGCCGCCGTCGCCGAGGGAAACAACACCTCTGGAGGAATCGCGAGTTACGTCGGCCGTAAGTCGAACGAGGTCGCGCATCCGCTCCGCGTGCTCGAAGACTGCCGGCTTCTGGTCAGGGAACCCGATCTGCTGCGGGCTGGCCGGTCGAGGTACCGGATAGCCGAGCCGCTCATCGCGTTCTACCAGGCCATCATGAGCCGGGAGTGGGCGCGGCTGGAACTCGGCGGCGCTTCCGCCGTGTGGCCTGGAGCGCGGGCGCGGTTCCTGTCGCAGATAGCCGGCCCGCATTTCGAGGCGATCTGCCGTGACTACGCGATCTCCGCCGACCCCTCGGTCTTCGGCGGCCCGCCTGGCGAGGTCGGGGCCGGGACCGTCGCCGATCCCGCCGGCCGGACTCAGCTCGAGATCGACGTCGTGGTTCTGGCCCCGGCCGAGCCGGGTCGTCCCCGGGAGATCTTGTCCCTGGGCGAGGTCAAGTGGGACAAGGTGATGGACCTGCGGCACGTCGAGCGGCTGCGACGGGCGCGCGATCTGCTGGCGGTCAAGGGCTTCGGCGTGGAAAAGGCCGTGCTGGCTTGCTATTCCGGCGCAGGTTTCAGTCCCGAGCTGCGAGCCGCCCAGGATTCCGGCCTTCAGCTCATCGGCCTGGACCAGCTGTACGCGATTTAGGCGTCTGGAACAGCACCAACTAGGGCCACGCTCTGGCTCGGGGCGGGGAGACGACAGCACCATAGTCCTACTTACTGTCGTTGGGACAGCAGTAAGTACGGACCATGGTGCTGTTGAAATTGGGGCGCGGACAGCAGTAAGTAGGACCTTGCTGCTGTTGGCCCGCCGGGCGGGCGGGGCGCACGGCCGGAAGGCGGGCGGGCGCGGGCCGGGCGAGCGCGGGCGCGGCGGGCGCGGGCTGGGGGGCGCGGGCTGGGCAGGGGCGCGGGCGGGGGCGCGCGGGGGGCTAGGTTTCGCTGGGCGGGGTGGGGTGGGTGAGGGCTGGCAGGTCGCGGACGATGTAGCGGCGGTGCTCGGCCTCTTCCTTCATCACTACGCGCAGGCAGGTGCCCAGCGGGTGTGATCCCTCGGGATACAGCGGGGCGGGCTTGCGGGTGCACTCGCGCTCAAGGTCCGCGTCGGTCAGGTCGGCCGGGATCCCTCGGATCAGCGCCTGCCGGTCCGCTCTGGCCTCCATGACCTCGGTAAAGGAGGGCACGGCGACGACGTCGATGCCAAGGGCGACCGCATCCTTGCGCGGATAGCCGCTGTGGGTGAGGCCGAGCCGGTGGTAGGGCTGGTCTTGCTCAAGGATCGCGCTGCCCGCCCAGGCATCCGTGGCGAAGACCAGGTGGCGCAGCGTCTCGGCGAGCGACCATTCGTCCTCGACTCGCTGCGAGCGGGCGGCGTCGGGCAGCCGGTCATACTGCGCGAGGGTGTCCGCCCAGAGCTGCTCGACGTGCGTCCAGGCGGCCCGGTACTCGTCGGCGGTCTTCATCTCCCTGACCTGCCGGCGTTCGGGGTACCGCCGGTCGAGCTCGGACCCCACGTACTCGGTGACGTCGACGTCGTTGACGACCATCTTGTCGACGTAACCGGACAGGTGGACATCGGCCAGCCAGGAATCGACGATCCTGACCTGGCGCAGATCGCAGTCGCGCAGCAGCGCTCCAGTCAGATCCGCCTCGACAAAGGTGGCGCCACGGAAACTGTCGGTCTTCTCGTATCGTTCGGCCATCGCGCCATTGTCGCGGGTCAGCCTGGGCCGACAACCCGAGCAGGTCCCGGCTGGCCGCAGCCCGGCCTGTCCGCAGCAACGCGGGCTACCGCGCCGGAGCGATGTTCTGGTTGATGTGGAAGACGTTGCCGGGGTCGTACTGCCGCTTGACCTGCGCGAGCCGGTCGTAGTTGCCCAGGTAGGAGGCCTTGATCCGGTCCTGGCCCTCGTTCATCATGAAGTTCACGTAGGCGCCGCCGGCCGAGGTCGGGTGCAGCTCTTCCCAGTAGTCCTTGGCCCACTGGGTGATGAGGTCGGCGTTGGCGGGATCAGGGTCCACGCCGACGATGACCCCGGCCCAGCCGCCGTCACGGTAGGCGAACGCCGTCGCGTCGGCCGGCACCTGGCTGACCGCGCCGTCGATCGGGTACATGTGCATGGTCGAGTGGCCGGTCGGGAGCAGCTCGCCGTACTTGCGGTGCACCTCGATCGCGGCATCGGAGATCACGTTGAAGAAGTCGGCCCGCCAGTACCACTGCAGCCCCTTCGGGTACAGCGCGTCGAACGCGCTCTGCAGCACGGCGAACGGCATCTCCTGGAGGCCGACGAGCAGCGGGTTGCCGAACGTCCGCACCGGCTCGAGCAGCTGGTCGGCCTGGTCGTGCGGCCCGGTGTAGCACCAGACGATGCCGCACGCCTTGCGGCCCCAGCAGTTCCTCGGGGAACGGCGGCGCGGGCGGGATCGTCAGCGTCGCGATCCAGCCGCTCAGCTCGGCGGGCAGCGTGGGCAGCAGCTCCCGGTACCAGCGCATCACCTCGCCGACGTCGCCCAGGTCGTAGAGCACTGGCCCGGCGATGACGTTGCCGCCCTCCCCGATCTCGTGACAGCGGAACTCGAACGAGGTCACCACGCCGAAGTTGCCGCCGCCACCGCGCAGCGCCCAGAACAGGTCGCTGTGCGCTTTCTCGCTCGCCGTCACGAACGTGCCGTCGGCTAGCACCACGTCAGCCGAGATGAGGTTGTCGACGGTAAGCCCGAACCGCCGGGACAGGTATCCGATCCCGCCGCCGAGCGTCAGCCCGCCCACCCCTGTCGTCGACAGGAAGCCCGAGGGAGTCGCCATGCCGAAGGCGCCGGTCGCGTGGTCGACGTCTCCCCAGGTGCACCCGCCATCCACCCTGACCGTGTGATTGTGCGGGCTCACCGTGGTGCTGCGCATCGGCGACAAGTCGATGACCAGCGCGTCGTCCCAGACACCGAGCCCGCTGGCGTGATGCCCGCCGCCCCTGATCGCGACCTCTACGCCCTGATCTCTCGCGAACAGCACGGAGGCGATGACATCGGCGACATCACGGCACAGCGCGATGCCAGCGGGCCGCCGGTGGATCATCGCGTTGTAGACGGTGTGCGCCTCGTCGTAACGCGGATCTCCTGGCACGATCAGGTCGCCGCGCAGAGCCGCGGCTAGCCGATCGAAGTTGACGGTAGCGGTGGAGGCTGAAGTCATCGGAACTCCTCAATAGGGGGCTTATGGATCGCTCGGATCACGTCATGTCTGTTGTGAGCCAGTGCCGTGCACCGCAGGTGGCGACCAGATGCAGACCCGATGTGCACCGCCGCTGTTTTTGCTCATGATGTGATAAAGCACACCTCTTACCTGTGCCGGATTTGACAAGAATTAAGCCGGAGAAAGGTGCGTGAGCGGGATTCGCTCGGGTAGCTGGCCCTGTCCGAACGCACACGTTCGGACAAATCCAGTTCAAGGAGGCGGATTCATGACGATAGGGAAAAGCGCTCTCGCAGTGCTCAGCGCGGCCGGCGCGGCGGTTGCCGTGATCGGCCTCAGCGCTGCCCCCGCTCTTGCGTCGACTCCTCTCACGGTGAAGGTCAGCGGCGGCGGAAGCTACACGGCCAAGTCAGGCAAGACCGTGCTGAGCGACCACGGCATCAACGTCACCTGCACCACCAAGGGCAAGACCATCGGCTCAACGGCGAGCGGGTCGATCCCGAACGGCTCCCACAAGGGCGCGGCGCCGGTCAAGGTCGGCACGGCGGCCAAGCTGTCGTTCGGCAACTGCACCGGGCCGCTCGGCAAGGTCACCACGAAGATCATGGCAGTGCCTTACAAGGTCAGCGTCGACTCCAAGACCACGAAGAAGGGCCAGACCGACGGCCTGATCAGCGGGGTCAAGGTCGGCGTGCATATGACCGGCTGCTCGTTCACGGTGACCGGCTCGGCACCGGGTTTCTACACCAACGGCAAGCACACCCTGACCATGACCTCCAAGCTGCCGACCAAGGCAAGCACCAAGGCGCAGCTGACGGTCTCTGGCGTAAGCGGGTGCGGTGGCCTGGTCAACAACGGTGACCACCCGAGCTACACGAGCACCTACACGCTCAGCCGCAAGGGCACCATCAAGTCGAGCTAACCGAAGCTCGGTCCCAGGCCGGTGCCGGCGACCGCGAATCAGGTCGCCGGCTCCGGCCGTCGGGCACCTGGCACGGCATCGGTGGGGGTCTGCGAAGTGATCATCCATGCGTAGGGCGGCGACGCTCGCGAGCGTCGCCGCCGCCGGGGCGGTCGTCGCTGCCGCGGCGGCAGGCATCGCGGCCGACGCGCCCTCGGCCAGCGCGGCGCAGGTGACCCGGGCGACGCTGGCTTATGTCTGCCGGTTCCCGTCGGGCACAGACCGGGTCGTCGCCCTGGTCCGCACCACGTTCGCAGCCACGGCGACCGCCGGCCAGTCGATCGGGCCGTTCGGCGTGACCATCACCGCGCGCCTGCCCATGGCGGTGCTCCCGAACCTGACCAGGCTCGGTGCCCGATCGGTCCAGGCCACCGTGCAGCTGACGGCCATCGAGCAGGCAGGCTCCCAGTCCCAGCAAGTGCCGTGGCGGGCGCGCACCACGCGCGCCGCACCCCTCCCGAGCACCGGCACGGGCACCGGCACGGGCACCGGCACGGGCCCGAGCACGGGCACGCTCGTGATCAGCGCCACCGGCACGACCCCGCCCGCGCGCGCCCAGCACTCAGCCCCGGGCCTGGTCACCTTCACCGCCGGCGACCTGGCCATCGCGCTCCAGCCGATCCGTCCGGACGGCACGGCGGGAGGCGACCCGACCAGGGTCAGCTGCGTCCCTGACGGCACCGCGCCGCCGAGCAGGCTAGCGGCGATCACGATCAGCCCGGCCGCGCCGAGGTCCACCGCCTCGCCGAGCCCCTCGGGCTCGCCGCAGCGCAAGCCGGCCAAGCATAAGTTCCCCCCGGGCTGCGGCAGCATCAAGGAAGTCGGGAACGGCGTCGCGACCTGCGGCTATATCACCGGGTTCGCCGACGTCAGCAAGCTCATCGGCGCGGCGCTGCTGCAGCCCAGCCGTGTGGCCTGCCGACCGACGTCCGCAGACCGCACTTCCGGTGGTTGCCGGCTCAAGGGCAAGCCGGGCCTGGTCAACGTGGACTTCGCCGAGCACCACAAGATCGCGCACCGCAAGCTCATCGAGCATTCGACCGGCGAGCTGCTGTTCCGAGGGCACCATGAGCTGCCGCCGGTGACCGCCACCTTCCTGGCGTTCAGATTCGTGCCGGTGACGGCCACGCTGCACCTGACCGAGCTGAGCGCGATCACGATCATCTCGGTGTCCGGCATCACCGCGCCGCCGTTCCCGATCAGTGTGCGGGCGTCGTCCAAGGTCGCGGTCCGGGTGACCAACGTCCGGGTCAACGGCGTGCCGCTCGCGGTCGGGGCAGGCTGTCGCACCGCTCGCCCGCTCAGCCTCGTCGTGGTCGGCAACGGCGACAACACGCTGCCGCCCAAGGGCTATACCGTCCCGACCGGCGGCCCGCTGTCGGGCAGGGTAACGATCCCGCCGTTCGTGCACTGCGGCACCACCGAGGACCTAGACCCGCTGCTCACCGGCTCGATCTCGGGCCGGGGCAATTTCACGAAGCTGACGCAGGGCAAGCTCTGCGGACCCTCGCAGCCCGCCGACTGGACCTGCCCGCCACCGGTACCCAGGCCGCAGCGCTAAGCCCGAAGACACCCCCTGAGAAAACGCGCGCCGCGAAAGGCGGCACCAGGAAAGGAGATCGGCATGTCAGGACCAACTCGAAGGTCGCGCGGCCTCCGCGCGACCGCTGCCGGAGCGGCCGGGCTGGCCGCTGCCGCCGTGCTGACGGCCACGATGACCGCCGCGTCAGCCAGCACGGTCATCCACGCGTCGTACAAGGTCACCGGCAGCACCGACCTCAAGGGGCCGGGTTTCTCGCTGCCGCTCGGCCCGGGAAAGCTGGCCTCCACGCTCGACCCGAAGACCGGCGCCCTCACCGCGACTCTGACGCTGCCGAACGCGACCGGGTCGTTCAAGCAAGGCGGCGTCGTCCCGGTGACCGCGACCACGCAGTTCGTCAACGACGGCAAGACGACGGGGAAGCTGAACCTCAATACCGGTGCCGTGCGTACCACGTCGAAGCTCACGCTGCGGATCGTCAGCCTGACGGTCGCGGGCCTGCCGGTCTTCGTGGGTAAGCACTGCGAGACGAAGACCCCGGTCGTGGTCAAGCTCAAGAGCCAGAAGAACTTCAACGTGCTCGAAGGCGGCACGGTCGCCGGGACCTACACGATCCCGAACTTCCACCACTGCGTCCTGGCCACCCCGCTGATCAACCTCACCATTCCAGCGGCAGGCAACACGATCGCGCTCAAGCTCGGCAAGGCGAAGGTCAGCACCAGCAAGGCCCAGATCGGCTAGCCGATGGGCATCGAGGTAGTCGTCGACGGACTGACGAAGTCGTTCGGCCGGCAGCCGGTCTGGCGTAACATCTCGCTGACCTTGCCGGCCGGCGAGGTCAGCGTGCTGCTCGGCCCGTCCGGCACTGGCAAGACTGTCTTCCTCAAGTCGCTGGTCGGCCTCATCAAGCCAGACCGTGGCAGCGTGCTGGTCGACGGCATCGACACGGCAAGCTGCACCGAGCGGGATCTCTACGCGGCCCGCAAGCTGTTCGGCGTCATGTTCCAGGACGGCGCGCTGTTCGGCTCGCTGAACCTGTACGACAACGTCGCCTTCCCGCTGCGCGAGCACACCAGGCTGACCGAGGCCGAGATCCGCCGGGTCGTGCTCGGCAAGCTGGACCTCGTCGGCCTGTCCGGCGACGGCTACAAGTTCCCTGGCGAGATCTCGGGCGGGATGCGCAAGCGCGCGGGCCTGGCTCGCGCGCTGGTACTCGATCCGCAGATCATCCTGTGCGACGAGCCGGACTCCGGCCTCGACCCGGTCCGGACGGCCTACCTGTCCCAGCTGCTCGTCGATCTCAACGCCGAGATCGGCGCGACCATGCTGATCGTCACCCACGACATCCAGATCGCCAGGACCGTCCCGCACAACATCGGGATGCTCTACCGGGGCGAGCTGATGATGTTCGGCCCGCGCGAGGTCATGCTCACGACCGGCCACCCGGTCGTCACCCAGTTCCTGAACGGCCGCAGGGTCGGCCCCATCGGCATGTCCGAGGAAAAGGACCACACGCTATGACGTCAGGCACCGCTGGGCTGGCAAGCACCGGGGGCACCAGGGGCACCGGGCCGCTGCGACAGACCGGCAAGCTGTTCGCGCTCGCCGCCAGCGTGCTGGTGCTGATCTTCCGGCGGCCGTTCCAGACCCGCGAGTTCGTCGAGCAGTTCTGGCTGATCGCCAGCGTCACGATCTTGCCGTCGATGCTCGTGTCGATCCCGTTCGGCGCCGTGATCACCCTGCAGGTCGGCTCGCTGACCAGGCAGCTCGGCGCGGAGTCGTTCACCGGGGCGGCCAGCGTGCTCGCCGTCGTCCAGCAGGCCAGCCCGCTGATCGTGGCGCTGCTGATCGCCGGCGCTGGCGGCTCGGCGATCTGTGCCGACATCGGCGCCCGGACGATCCGCGAGGAAATGCAGGCCATGGAGGTCATGAGCGTCTCCCCGATCCAGCGCCTGATCGTGCCGCGAGTGCTCGCCGCGTCGGGTGTCGCGATCATGCTCAACGGCCTGGTGTCGGTGGTCGGCGTGGTGGGGGGCTATCTCTTCTTCGTCTTCACCCAGCACGGGACGCCCGGCTCGTTCCTCGCCAGCTTCTCCAGCCTCGCCCAGCTCCCTGACCTCTATATCAGCGAGATCAAGGCGCTGATCTTCGGCTTCATCGCCGGGGTAGTCGCCGCGCACCGGGGCCTGAACCCCGCACCCGGACCGAAGGGCGTCGGCGAGGCGGTGAACCAGAGCGTCGTCATCACCTTCCTGCTGCTCTTTTTCGTCAACCTCGTGCTCACCGCGATCTACCTGCAGATCGTCCCCCCGAAGGGAGCCTGACCGATGGCAACGGAGACTAGTTCCGTCGGAGCGAGGACCACCGCCAGGCTGAACCGCTCGCTGTCCTTCATCGACCTCCTGGGCGACCAGCTGCTCTTCTACGGCAAGGCCCTGGCCTGGACCCCGCGAGCGCTGCGCCGCTACCCGCGCGAGATCGCCCGCCTGATCGCCGAGACCGGCTTCGGCAGCGGCGCCCTCGTCCTGATCGGCGGCACCGTCGGCGTGATGATCGGCATGACGCTGTTCACCGGGACGGTCGTCGGCCTGCAGGGCTACGCCGCCCTGAACCAGATCGGGGCGTCGGCGTTCACCGGCTTCGTCTCGGCGTACTTCAACACCCGCGAGATCGCGCCGCTGGTCGCCGGCCTGGCGCTGTCCGCGACCATCGGCGCCGGCTTCACCGCGCAGCTCGGCGCGATGCGGATCAGCGACGAGATCGACGCGATCGAGGGCATGGGCGTGCCGAGCCTGCCCTACCTGGTCACGACCAGGATCATCGCCGGAGCGACCGCCGTCCTCCCGCTATACGCGATCGGCCTCGTCAGCTCCTACATCGGCTCCCGCCTCGTCACCGTGTACTTCGAAGGTCAGTCGCCAGGCACATACAACCACTACTTCGGGCTCTTCCTGTCCCCCGTGGACGTGCTCTGGTCGTTCCTCAAGGTGCTGATCTTCAGCGTGGTCGTGATCGGAGTGCACTGCTATTACGGCTACCGGGCGGAAGGCGGCCCAGCCGGCGTCGGCGTCGCCGTAGGACGAGCGGTCCGCACCGCGATCGTGATGATCAACATCATCGACTTCTTCATGAGCCTGGCGATCTGGGGCGCGACCACGACCGTCCGGGTGGCCGGATGACGAGGACCGCCAAGACCCGCCTGGCCGGCGTCGCCTTCCTGCTCACGGTCGTGCTGGCGGCCTGGCTGTCGATCGCGCTGTACGACAAGGCGTTCACCCCGGTCGCCCTGGTCACCGTCGACACCAGCAGCGTCGGCAACGAGATGCACCCCGGCGCCGAGGTCATGGTGCGCGGGGTCCAGGTCGGCGAGGTCCGCGAGGTCAGCGCCAACGGCACCGGCGCCAGGCTGGTGCTCGCCATCCAGCCAGGCCAGCTCAGGAACCTCCCGGCCAACGTGTCGGCCGAGATGCTGCCGACCACCCTGTTCGGCGAGCGCTACGTCGACCTGATCCTGCCGAGGCACCCGACAGCGGCGACGCTCACCAGCGGCAGCGTCATAAGCGAAGACCGCGCGGGCGACGCGCTCGAACTCGACCAGGTGCTCACCAACCTGCTGCCCAGCCTCTCGGCCATCCAGCCCGACAAGCTCTCGCTCGCCCTGACCGCCATCGCCCAGGGCCTGAACGGGCGCGGCAAGGAACTCGGCCGCACCCTCGTGACTCTGGACACCTACCTGGAGAAGTTCAACGGCCACCTTCCCCAGTTCGACACCGACATCAGACGGCTAGCCGGGCTCGCGAGCACCTATAACAAGGCCGCCCCCGACCTCCTGGCCGCGCTCAACGACTTCGCCGTCACCGGCAAGACGCTCTCGCGGCAGCGCGCCCAGTTCGCCGCGCTGCTGACCAACCTCACGGTCGCCAGCAACGATCTGCACGACTTCCTCGACGCGAACGGCCAGAACGCCATCGACCTGACCGGAGCCAGCTTGCCCACGCTTACGATCCTCGCGAGGTACTCCGTCGAGTTTCCCTGCAACCTGGAAGACCTCGCGAACTTCGTGCCGAAGGCCGACAAGGTGCTGGGCGCGGGCACCGGCGAGCCGGGCTTGCACGTCCGGGTCCTCGTCGTCCCCTCGCTCGGCGCCTACCACGCCAACCAGGACGCGCCCGTCTACGGCGACGACCTCGGCCCGCACTGCTACGCCGTGCCCTTCAAGGGCCTCAAGCTGCACGACGGCGCGAGCCCTCCCGGGAACGGGACAAGGCCATGAACCGCGCCAGCATCACGGCCCCGCTCGTCAAGTCGGCCATCTTCGTCGTCGTCACGGCCCTGTTCACGGCGATCCTGGGCATCAGCATCGCCTACTCAGGCACCTCGGGGAATGTCGGCTACCACGCCGTCTTCACCGACGTCACCGGCCTGGTCGTCGGCAACGACGTCGACATCGCCGGGGTCAGGGTCGGCCAGGTGACCTCGATCGGCGTCTACCGCCACGACGAGGCCCTCGTCGGCTTCTCGCTGCAGCAGGGCCGCCGGCTCCCTGCCTCGGCGACCGCGACGATCAAGTACCTGAACCTGGTCGGCCAGCGCTACATCGAGCTTGGCCAGGGCACCGGCCCGGTCGACGCCGCGATCAGCCCCGGCGGCACGATCCCGCTGTCGCGCACCACGCCGGCGCTCAACCTGACCGAGCTGTTCAACGGCTTCCAGCCACTGTTCCAGGCCCTGTCACCCGGTGACGTCAACAAGCTGTCCAGCGAGATCATCACGGTGTTCCAGGGCGAGAGCCCCGACATCACCGCCCTGGTCGCCACGGTCGGGTCGCTCACCACCTCGCTGTCGACCAAGGACCAGGTGATCGACCAGGTCATCGGCAACCTCAATGCGGTCCTGCAGACGATCACCGCACGCGGCACGGCGCTGCGCAGCATCATCACCAGCCTTCAGGAACTGGTCACCGGCCTGGCCGCCGACCGAGGCCAGCTCGGCGACGCGATCTCGGCGATCGGGCCGCTGTCCAGCGCGACCGCCGGCCTGCTCCAGGTCATCAGGCCAGGCTTGCACGACAACATCGTCGAGCTCGGCCGGCTGCAGCGCCAACCTGGCCGGCAACTCCCCCACCGTCGACGAGTTCCTCAGGGACCTGCCGGTCAAGATGGCCGACATCGCCCGCACGGCGTCCTACGGCTCCTGGCTCAACTTCTTCCTCTGCAATGCCACCGTCAGCGGCGTCCACGTCGCCCCCCACGGTGCCAAGTCGCACGGTGGAAAGCTGCACAGCGGCGTCCCCGTGACTCAGCCGAGGTGCACCTCATGACCCCTCTTACCGAACGCAACCCGGTCGCCGTCGCCCTCGCCGGGCTCGCCATCCTGGCGGTGATCTCGCTGGCCGTCTTCTACTCGGCCGACCTGCCGTTCATCGGCGCGGGCACCGGCTACACGGCCTACTTCTCCGAGGACGCGGGCCTTCAGCCAGGCAACGAGGTCAGGATCGCCGGGGTCAGCGTCGGCAAGGTGACCGGGATCGCGCTGGACGGCGCGAAGGTCGCGGTGAGCTTCCGGGTCAAGGACCAGTGGATCGGCAACAAGACCACCGCCGCGATCGACATCAAGACCGTGCTCGGCGACAAGTACCTGGCGCTCGACCCGCGCGGCACAGCGCCGCTTGATCCGGGCACCCCGATTCCGCGCAGCCGCACGACCTCCCCCTACGACGTCACCCAGGCGTTCAGCGGCGTCGGCAAGCAGATCAGCAAGATCAACACCACCCAGCTGGCGGAGAGCCTGAGCACCCTGTCGGCCGCGTTCGCCAGCACCCCGCCCTACGTCCGCAGCGCGCTGCACGGCCTCGCGGACCTCTCCAGATCGGTCGCCTCCAAGGACACCGAGGTCACCAGCCTGCTCGCCAGCGCGAAGAAGGTCACCGGCACCCTCGCCCACGAGGACGCCAGGTTCAGCTCGCTCCTGCACGACGGCAACCTCCTGCTCGCCGAGCTCGCCGAGCGCCAGGCCGACATCCACGCGCTGCTGCTCGACACCCAGGCCCTCGCCGCCCAGCTCTCCGGCCTGGTCAGCGACGACCAGACCGCGCTCGGCCCGGCCCTGGCCGCGCTGGACAAGGTGACTGGCGTGCTCCAGGCCGACCAGGCCGACCTGGATCGCGCCGTCACGCTCGCCGGCCCCTACTACCGGCTGCTCGGAAACGCGCTCGGCAACGGCCGCTGGTTCGACATCTACCTGTGCGGCCTGATCCCCCATTCCTACGCGCCCGCAACCACGCCGGCAACCGGCTGTCAGCCGCCGAAACCGTGAGGACCCAACCATGACCAGTTGGAACGCAGTGCCGCGCGGACCAGCCTTCGCCTCTAAGCTGCTCGCCACCCGGCGGGATCGCCTGCTCGTCGGGGCAGGGGCCGCCGTGGTCGCCGTCGCGCTGGTGCTCGGCGGGGTGCTCGTCTTGCGCACCCTCCGCCCGGCGACCAAGGTCAGCGCTTACTTCGCCGAGACGATAGGCGTCTATCCGGGCTCGACCGTCCGGGTGCTTGGCGTGCCGGTCGGCACCGTCGACTCGGTGACCCCGGTCGGCACCAGGGTCCGGGTCGACCTGACGCTCAGCCCGGGCGTCAAGATCCCGGCGAGCGCCGGCGCCGTGGTCGTCGCGCCGAGCGTGGTCGCTGACCGGTACATCCAGCTCACGCCGCCCTACACCGGCGGCCCGCTGATGACCAGCGGCGCGGTGATTCCCGTCACCAAGACGGCGGTGCCGCTGGAGGTCGACCAGGTGTACTCGAGCCTGACCAAGCTGGCCACCGCTCTCGGCCCGAACGGCGTCAACAAAGACGGCGCGCTCAGCACCGCGATCAAGGCCGGGGCGGCCAACCTCGCCGGCAACGGCAAGTACCTGCACGAGATGCTGACCGAGTTCGGCGGGCTGTCCAGGACGCTCGGCGGCTCGGCTGGCAACCTCTTCGCCTCGCTCAGCTCGCTGCAGAAGTTCACCACGATGCTGAAGGCCAACGGCGGTCAGGTGCAGCTCGCCGAGAACCAGCTCGCCGAGGTGTCGGGATTCCTCGCCAGCGACCGGGCCGACCTGGCCGCCGCGATCCGCGATCTGTCCGTCGCCCTGAACCAGGTGAAGAACTTCATCGCCAGCAACCGGGGCCTGATCGACTCCAACGTGACCAAGCTCGCGTCGATCACCTCGATCCTGTCCAGCGAGCGGGCGTCGCTCGCTGGCGCGCTCGACGACGCGCCGCTCGCCGCCGACAACCTGATCAACGCCTACGACGCGACCCGGCACACCCTGGACGGCCGAGGCGACCTGAACGAGTTCACGATGGGCAATGATCCGGTGACCACGTCGGACAGCCAGCCCGTCGGGCCGATGGGACCGGCCGGGACGGTACCGGTGCCGAGCTCGAAGACGGCCTCGCTGCTGCCGCTGCCACTGCCGGCGGTGGGCACCGTCTGGGCTACCCCGGAGGCGATCCTCGCCGGAGCGCACGGATGAGCCCGCGCTGGCGTCTTGCCGCCGGCGTGGCTCTCGCCGGGGTCGTGCTCGCGGGCTGCACGTCGAGCGCCGGGATCTACAGCATCCCGCTGCCTGGCGGAGCGAACCTGGGCAGCCACCCCTACACGGTCACGGCCCGGTTCGCCGACGCTGGTGACCTGGTGCCGCAGTCGGCCGTGATGGTCAACCATGTCGCGGTCGGGCGGGTGACCAGGATCTTCCTGCCGATGGGCAGCTGGACCGCGAACGTCACGATGGCGGTCAACGGCAGCGTGCACCTGCCGGGCAACGCCATCGCCGAGATCGCCCAGTCGAGCCTGCTGGGCGAGCAGTACGTGGCGCTGTCGGTGCCGCCGGGCATCGCGCCGACCGGCCGGCTCGGCACCGGCGCCGTGATCCCGGTATCGCGGACGACCAGCAACGCGACCGTCGAGCAGGTGCTCGGAGCGCTGTCGCTGCTGCTCAACGGCGGCGGCGTCGACCAGCTCCACACGATCACCACCCAGCTCGACGCGGCGCTGACCGGCAACGAGTCTCAGATCCGCTCGCTCATCGGCCAGCTGCACACGCTGCTCGCCAACCTGAACGACCACCGCCAGTCGATCGAGACCGCGCTGGACGGGCTCAAGAGGCTGTCCGCGACGCTGCGAGCCAGGGACCGCCAGATCGGCCACGTGCTCGACCACCTCACCCCCGGCCTTCAGGTGCTCGCCAGCCAGCGCCACCAGCTCGTGATCATGCTGGACTCGCTGCGCAACCTCAGCGGCGTCGCGATCAGCACGATCGACGCGAGTCAGGCCGACCTCGTCGCCGACCTGAACGAGCTAGCCCCGACGTTGCGTGAACTGGCGAATGCAGGGGAGAACCTGCCGATGGCGCTGCAGGTGCTGCTGACGTATCCGTTCACCAACCAGGTACTGAATGACGTCAAGGGCGATTACCTGAACGCCTTCCTGAAGCTGCGCGCCAGGAAGGGCACGACGATCATCCCGACCGTCAAGCCGCCCGCCCGCAAGCACAAGCACGGCAGGCACTGATGCTGACGAGGGCGACGAGGGTCAAGCTGATCACGTTCATCGCGGTGGGCGTGCTGATGCTCGGCTACACCGGCTTCCACTACGCCGATCTCGGCCGGTACCTCGGGCTGCGCGGCTACTACGTCGTGCACCTGCACCTGGCCAATGCGGGCGGGATCTTCCCTAACGCGGACGTCACGTATCGCGGCGTTCCCGTGGGCCGGGTCGGGGCGATGCGGCTCACCGATCACGGCATCGAGGTCGACCTGGACATCAGCGACTCGGCGCCGCACATCCCGGTCGCGACCCGCGCCGCCGTGGCCGACCTCAGCGCGGTCGGCGAGCAGTACGTGGACCTGCGGCCGCTGAGGTCGCGCGGGCCTTACCTGACCGGCGGCAGCGTGATCCCCGAGCGCGACACCGAGCTGCCGCTGCCGGTGACCAGCCTGCTGAGCAGCGTCAACACGCTGGCGACGTCGCTGCCGCTTTCGTCGCTGCGGGCGCTGACGAACGAGCTGGCAGCCGGATTCGGCGGCGAAGGACGGAACCTGGGCGACGTCATCGACGGCAGCAGCGCGTTCGTGCATGCTGCTCACGGCGCGTTGCCAGCCACGACGACGCTCATCGACGATGCCCAGGGCGTTGTCGCCACCCAGATAGCCGAGAGCGGGGCACTCGATTCGTTCAGCGCTAATGCTCGTCTGCTTGCCTCGCAACTGCGGGGGGCTAACCGGAGCGTGAGCGAGTTGCTGTCGGCCGGGCCTGATGCGGCCGCGCAGGTGGCTGACGTGCTGCACGACACCAACCCGGCGCTCGGGGTGCTGATCGCGAACCTGCTGACGACGTCGGAAGTGACGCTGACCAGGGGCAAGGCGCTGGACGAACTGCTGTCGGCGCTGCCGGCCGCGATCGCGATCGGCTCGACGGTCATCAACGACAAGGGATCGCAGTTTGGAGTCGCCTTGACCTTCTTCGACCCGCTGCCGTGCACCGACGGCTACGGCGGCACGGCCTTCCGCAATGGCCTGGTGACCTCGCCCGCGCCGGTCAATACCGGGGCCCGCTGCGACGAGCCGTCGAGCAGCGGGATCGACGTCCGGGGCTCGGCGCACGCGCCGTCAGGCGGCGGGGTGCCGCCAGCGGCGGCGCCAGGACTCGCAACCTTGCTGGGGGTGACACCTTGATGGCTGCCGACACGACTGAATCCCGCACGACCGAGCAGGTCGCCGCGATCGAGCCGGATGACCGGCGGCGCAAGCTCGACCTGCTGCTGGCTAGCGCGGCGGGGCTGCTGACCGCAGCGCTGCTGTTCGCCGCCTGGGCCGGCTGGTCCTGGGCCAGCGCTCCGCGCGGGCTTGGCTCCGCAGCCGCCAGGGACCAGGCGCTGGCAGCCGGGCAGCAGGCCGTGCTGAACTTCAACACGCTCGACTACCGGCAGGTGGCCAGCGGGGTCCGGCTGTGGGAGCAGTCGTCGACCGGGAAGCTGCATGCGCAGCTCGTCGCCGGTCAGGCTGGGTTCGAGAAGCAGATCGCGCAGGCCAGGACCGTCACGACGGCGAAGATCCTGGACGCGGCACTGACCAGGCTGAATCTCGCGGCGGGCCGGGCGACCATCATCGTGGCGATCCAGATCACGGTGACGCCAGCCCGAGGCAAGCCGTCGGTGAAGCAGAGCCGCCTCGAAGGCGAGCTGACCAGAACGTCGTCTGGCTGGAAGCTGGCCGACCTGACCCAGGTGCCGGTGGGAGCATGAGGCGCCGCAGGCTGGGTTGGCAAACCTCGACCGTACTGCTCGGGGTACTCGCCGTCGCGACCGTGCTCGCTGGCGGGTTCGGGGTCTGGGCGACGATCAGCGCCGCAGCCCTGCGGTCAGCCGCCGGAACCGCCAGCACCGCGCTGATCGATCCGGCCGCTACGGCCTCGGTGCAGCGATCGGTCTCGAAGGCTGTGCAGTCGGTCTTCTCCTACGACTACACCGACGTGGGCCGGACCCGGGTCGCTGCGCAGCGAGTGCTGACGGGGGCGGCGGTGCGGCAGTACGACCAGTTGTTCGCCTTGGTGCAGCAGCAGGCGCGGCGCGAGAAACTGGTGCTCACGACCAAGGTGACCGCCGATGGGGTCGAGTTGCTGACCGGCGGCCGGGCCCGGGTACTGGTCTTCGCCAACCAGAAAGACACCCGCGCCGGCACCAGGCAATCGTCGTTCGCTGGCACGATGTTCGCCGTGACCGCCGTGCACAGGGGCGGCCGCTGGCTGATCGAGGACATCGACACGTTCAGCGCTGCGGCCGGCACGGGCTAGGAGGGTTTCCGGGCTCACGTAGGAGCAGTTTCGCGTGCTGGAGGATTGACCGGTCTATAGCAAGAAATCTCTCCTAAGCGCGAGAACTCTCCTAGGTCCGGCCAAGGGTGAGCAGTGTCGAGGCGATCGAGAGTGCCTGCGCTACCGGCTCTTGCTGATCCGCGACGGCGTGCCGCCTGACCAGGTCGAGCCAGCGATCGACGGCCTGCTCAGCCGCCTGCGCATCGGTGTCACGCTGGCGCTCGGCCAGCCGGGCGCGGCGCTCGGCCCGCTTCCATCGCCTCCGGGCGGCGGTCGCCGACATCGGCTCCATCCGCGCGATGATCGCCCAGGCGCCGAACGTCAGCGCATCGACCAGCAGCACGACCAGGCCGGTCGCGTCGAATCCCGGCGAGCCGAGCGCACCGGGCGAGAAGAGGTGGACCAGGCCGAACAGGACGCTCAGGGCGGCCGCGCCAGTCGCGATCGAGGCCGACAGCCGGCGGTCCCCTTCGCGTCCGGCCAGCGCCCCGCGCCAGGCGGCGATGAGCCAGGTCGTGGTCGCGCACATGGCCAGGGAAGCGGCCATGCCGATCGCCGGCCCATCGGCGAACAGCGCGGCGTCGAGTTCCACCAGGCCCGCGGTGACCACGACGAGCACCGCGAGGCCCACCTCGCCGCGCAGCGGACGCTGGTCCCGAGGATCGAGCTTGTGCTTGAGCTCGATGAATCGCAGCCTGGCTTCCCGGGCTGAGCCGGTCGCCAGCCGTGCGCTCGCCTCGGACTGGCTGGCCAGCAGGTCGCGATGGCTCGCCTCGGACAGCAAGCTCGCGGCATCAAGGTGGCAGGCGAGAAGATCGCCCACCGTCACCGACGACGGCGCTGACACGCCAGAGGATGGCACTGCTGCTCCCAGCGGAATGAGGGACTCACGGACGAAAGAGTCCTTCTCGCCCGGTCTCTGACACTGGCTGGCCCGCCGTGTCAATACCGCAGCTGGATTTTCTCTTCCCAGATAGGTGACCTCAGCATCGGGAAGTGGAGTGCGGAAAATGCCGAATCTTGGAAAGCTCTGCGGGATCGCCGCCGGTCTCAGCGGCCTTGCCGTGAGCGTCGCGGGCTGCAATCTCGACGACGTCGCGGGAACCGCGCCGCCTCCTGGCCCGCCGGCAGCCGGCGTCGTGGTGAGCCAGCATGTCGTGCCTGCGGCTCTCACTATCATCACCTCCGCAGGCGCGGCGGACCGAGCGGCGGCGCTGGCTCGCGGCACTGCGCGGCCCTCCGAATACCTCGATGTCCTGTCCGCCGGACCGCCGAGCCGGGTGCTCGTCGCGTCCGTCTCTCCGCCGCCCGTCACGATCGTCGCGAAGGGCCGGCTCCGCCGCCACCTGGCGCTTCCTCGTTCCAGCAAGCCCAGTACGAGCACAGCCTGAGCAACTGGCACCGGGAACTGGCAGCCGACCGGGCCGCCCAGGCCCGCGAGAGCGCGGAACGGGTTCGTGCCTGGGCTGGCGGCCTGCAGCTGGCGAGAGCGCTCGGCTCGCTGAGGTCGGCGGGTGACCTCGGCAGCGAGTGCGCGCAGGTCGCTCGCGAGCGGGCAAGCTCGCCGATCGCGGCGGGCACCCGCCGGGTCGTGGTCATGTTCGTGACGAGCCTGGCGGGGCGCGTCCCAGCCGGCGAACTCACCGGAGCTGACGTGCTCGTCGTCACCGCGAAACTGCCGAGCCCAGCCTCGGTCAGCTCGGCGCAGCTCAGCCTCGTCGAGGCGGGCGCCAAGCGGGCAGCGGTCCTCGGCCCGCAGACCTCGTCGGCTCAGCTCGCCGCGCTGGTCAGGACCGGCGAACGGCTGACCTCGCGGACGAAGATCTTCCCCGGCGCCGCCCTGTTCGCCAACAACAGCGCCGTCCTGCTGCCGCGCGCCCGCAACGCGCTCTTGCCCTTGGTCAAGCTGCTCAGGCAGCCGGGCACCACGGCGGTTATCAACGGCTACGCCTCGACCACCGGCGGGCGAAGCCGCAACCAGGCTCTGTCAGCCAGCCGGGCCGCAGCTGTCGCGACGTTCCTCGCCTCGCATCAGGTCAATCCGGCCGTTCTTACCGTCGTCGGGCACGGCTCGACGGGCTTGCCGAAGCCCGGCCCCTCGCCGCTCAATCGCCGCGTCGTCGTCGTGGTAACCGGCCCTGTCAGCGCTTAACCTCAGGCCTTAACCCAGCCCGAGCGTCTCCGTCAGGTAGCCGGCGGAGGCGCTGGCTGGTCCGCCGGGTGCTTGCGCGGCTCGGTCCCGATCCCCGGCCGCCTCCCAGCTCCGGCGGCAGTGCTGCCATCCGGTAGCGGCCAGGCCGCCCCACTCGGAGGGACGGAGGCCGGGCGCCAGCCCGAACGGCTGACGCTCGGCCCGGAGCGCGAAGTCCGCCCAGCGCAGCGCCCGGCGCAGCCGACGTGACTGCTCGCCAAGGACTGGCCTGTCCGGGCCGCTCACGAGCTCGATGCAGCAGCCGACCAGCTGGGGCGAGCCTGGGAGGACAGCTCGCACCCAGATCCCGTCCGGGGTCAGCGGCGCTTCGGCGATCACCGCGCGGGCGCGCGGGTCGACCAGCCGAGCCTGGCACGCCCGGAGCGCTGCGTCGCTGCCCTGCGGACCGCGCCGCACCCGTACCTCGACACCGCACGGCTGGCTGGGCCGGACGACGAGGTCATCCCCAGGCATCAGCGCTGGCAGCAGCACCCCCGGCGGCACGAGTGCCAGGTCGAGTGCCCACCGAGGGCCGCCCGGCGAGCATCCGGCACCGACGCGCTGTTCGCGGGGCGCCGGACCGGCCGTCGGCGGCCGGTGCTCAGCGAGCCAGTCAGGCAGTTCGCCGTCGAACCACCGCCGCGCCGGATCGCCCAGGCTCGCGGCCGCCTCCGGCACGTCACGAGCGGCCAGCTGCCCGACCAGTGCCGCCAGCGGCTGGACCGTCGCCGGAAGCGCGATGCGGGCGAGCAGCTCGGCCAGCCCGGGCGCTGCCCGCGCCGCCTCGGCTCTCGCCCGGGCGCGCAGGCCAGCGTTGTGCGCCAGCAGCGCCGCCTCGGCCGGCCACAGCGGAGAGGCCGGTACCGGGCTGGTCGCCCGCGCCGCGTCCTGCCTGGCCAGGAGTGAATAGGCCACGGCGGCTGGCGTCGCCGGCGCCTGGACCACGGCTGGCTGGTCGTCGGCCCCGGCGGACGTGCGACCGATCACCTGCGCCGCTTCCGCGCCAAAGAGCCTGCGCAGCACTCGCCTGACTGCGACCTCGTCGTACGGGTCGCTGGTCACTCCGGGCAGCTCCAAGGTCAGCCGGCTGAGCTGACCGCTGACTCGGTCATACAGCAAGCTCAGGCCCTGGGTCGGTTCGAGCACGGCACCGCCGGCCGCGCCCGTCTGCGCTCCCTGGGCGACGAGCTGGCCTGAATCGTCGTCAACAGCAATCGCGAGTTCGCCGGTCATGGGACACCCTCCCTGCCGACATCAGTATCCAGACGGATAGAAGTCTGTGCCAGCGCTGCGCCCGCGCCACGGCAGGCCCAGCGTTCGCGTGCAGGCTGGTCTAGAACCCGGCGAACAATCCCCTGACCGCCCGCTCGAGCGCGGCGGTCCAGCTGACGTGATCGACTCCGGCGGGCGGAGGCGAGCTCAGCGCCCACGGAATCATCATCTGGCGCAGCGCGCCGAAGTGCCGCTGCATTCGCTCGGCGGCCAGGGTGCGGGCCGCTGCTCGGTCGTCTGCGGCTCGCCTGGCCCGCCTCGCGGTCGACTGTGCCCTGGCCATCCGGGGCAGCCGGGTTCGGCTCAAGATCATCGACCCGCACAGGATCAGGCATCCCGAGATGGCGGTGAGCAGGACCGACTGCAAGAGAGCGTCGGTGAGACCGGTCAGCCTGACCGTCGTCAGGTATTCGGTGCGCAGCACGATCAGCGCTAGGCACGCGATGCCGATCGCGGCGAGCAGCAGCCCGCGTCGCTGCTGGTGCTGCCTGGTCAGCTCCAGCGCCGCCATGGCAGCGATCGACCCTACGACCAGGATGCTGGTGACTAGCCAGCTGCCGCCCGAGGGGAGATCGAAGGCCTGCGCCGCCCAGTTCAGTGGCAGCACGTCCAGCAGCATGAGCGCGGTCAGCAGGAAGCCGGCGGCCACCGGGTGCAGCGCCTTGTGTCCGGCCGGATCGAGCTTGATGACGGTGCTCGCCGCCCGGCGCTCGGCGTCGGCGGCTGACGCGTGGGCGGCGCTGGCCCGTGCGTCAAGTTCCTGCAGGTGCATTCGCGCCTGTGCGGCCTCCTCAAGTTCGCGCGCGGCGCCCGGATGATCGCTCAGCCAGGCCGAGAGGGCCGCGCCCGCCTGCAGATCCAGCGTCTGCACGACGTGCTGTGGTGCCGGGTGTGGTGCGGGGTGTGGTGGTACTGGGTGCTGTGGTTCGGGTTCTTGGCGGTCTGCCAGTGCCATGCCGGTCATGTCGCCTCCTACTTCTAGGTCATCGGTAAGGAGGTGCTAGCGGAATCTCCCTGACACTCTCGGAGAGAAAAAGATTGAGAAAATTCGCCAGGCGAAAAGGCGTGCGATTAGGCGGGTCGGCCCGACGTCCGGTTCGCTGCGTTATGTCAGCAGTTCGTCGCGGCCTATCACGCAACTCAGCAAGGCGAAGACGTCGCGTCTCCCTCTGCTGAGCCGCTGGTGGAAAGTGGCTATCTTCGCGTCAGGCGAAGCGAACCATTCTGGGTAACCGTGGCGCAGCAGCCGGTCAAGTTCCGCAGCGTCCAGTTCGCCATCGTGGAGAGTGGCGAGCACCCACCGCGCCACGCTGGAGACGACTTTGCGGTAACGGTCAGGCTGAGGAGATCTCGCCGGAATTCGCCGGTCCCCTTCTTCGGTGAGCCGCAGCTGCCATTGCGCGACCTGCGCGGCCCTGACCGCGCAATCCTCGACCGGCGATCTTGCGTTCCCGAATCGCTTGGCCCCATTTGCCTGAGCCGCGAGCACCTGCTCGATGTCGCCGGACGGAGCGGCGCCCGCCGACTCGAGCAGATGCACGACCCTCCGCTGAAGCGCGCGGCAGAAATACTTGCGCAGATCGGTAATATGCGAAGGGTCCCTAACGGCCGAGACTGCCTCGTAAGTGAGCTGCAAGGCATCCTGGGCGAGGTCGTAATTGCGAGCGTATCTTCTGGCGAGATTCCTGATACTCGGATCCACGCTCAGTTCGGCGACACGCTCTTGGAAGCTGGGCTCCTGCCCGCCGCACGCGCAGGCACCGCCATCGGGGGCACCGGGCCCATCGCCACCGCCGCAATGGGATACCTGGCCGTCGCCAGGCCGGGCGGCGCTGCCCGGTCGAGGCTCGCTGGACGCGAAGCCTGCAGAACGCACTACAGGGTCCATCGGGTCCCTCCTCCTGCCCGAACCTGGTGGGGTACGGGGTCAGAGGTTTGGTTTGCTAGTCCCCAGTGTGATGCCCGGTGCAACTTGCATCAAGCTTCCCGTGTAAACTCCAGGTTACAAGTAATCGAAAAGTCCCTGCGGGGCCGCCGCAACTGTCACACTGTTGCCTTTGGCAACTTGGTGAGAAGGGAGGCCCGGTCAGATGCCGCCTGCCAATAGTCCGACAGTGCGTCGCCGCCGCCTCGCTGCTGAGTTGCGTGGGATCAGGGAGAGTCGTGGTGACAGCGGGGACGTTGTTGCTGCCGCCCTGAACTGGTCCTCTTCGAAGGTGTCAAGGTATGAACTGGCGCGAACGAGCCTCAAGCCTGACGATGTCGAACGACTGCTGGACTTCTACAAGATCACCGGCACCCAGAGGACCCGGCTCATGTCGCTGGCCCACGAAGCCTCGCAGCGAGGCTGGTGGGAAGACCTCTCGGACGCGATGACGCCGGAGCTTCAGCAGTTCATCGGCCTTGAGCAAGAGGCTAGCTCAATGTTCGAATGGCACACGGAAGTCGTTCCCGGACTTCTGCAAACAGAGGCCTATGCCAGGCATATCATTGCTGCCTATGGCGAGATCGAGCCGATTGCCCCGGCGATGATCGAACGCCGGGTGCGAATTCGGATGCAGCGCCAGCAGGTGCTCACGCGTGAGCAGCCAGTTGAGCTGACCCTCGTGCTCGACGAGTCAATGCTGGAACGCCGGGTCGGCGACGATTCGGTGATGTACGAGCAGCTTCAGCGATTGGCCCAGGCGGCCGATCAGCCAAACCTGACGCTTCGAATCCTGCCGCTCAGCGCCGAGCATGCAGTATTCACCGGTTCGTTTACTATTTTCCGCTTCGGACCGGAGCATGACGCTCTTCTCCACGACGTCGTTAGCACTGAGGCCATGAACACCGACTTTTACGTCGAAGGTGAGCGTGCGACTTACCTTCACCGGCTCGGATTTCAGATCCTGCTCGGCGCGTCGCTCGACGAGATTACTTCTCGCAACCTGATACTGGAGAGAGCCGAGGCGCGTTGGTCTGGTTACAGAACGTAGCTGCTCGGGAACGCTATGTAATCTTACTGTATCAGAAGCAGCGAGGTAAGAGTGAAGAGATTCCTCTTCAGGGGCCGCCCGGCCGAGCCGGGATCCGGTGCCTACTGGATCAAGAGTTCCTTGAGCTATTCGAACAGCAACTGCGTGGAGGTCGCCAGCCTTCCCGGGGGTGCCGTCGGTGTACGTGACAGTAAAGACGTTTCCGGGCCGTATTTGCAGTTCACCGTCCCGGAATGGGATGCTTTTTTGGGTGGAGTCCGAAACGGGGAGTTTGACCGTTTCAGTCAATGACCGGCCTTGGCAACAGCTAAGGGCTTGACGAGGGCTCCTCCCGGGATACGGAGGGGCCTTCGTCGTAGCTGGGCTTGTTTGCGTTAACAACTCATTTGCCTGGGGATGATTTACTTAACGCACCAGTAACGAGACAGGCAGCGAGGTCTCGCAGATGAGCACACCAACGATGAGGGGAAGCGGACCAGAACCTGAGCCCACGGGTTCCTGGATCAAGAGTTCCCTCAGTTTCTCCAACGGCAACTGCGTAGAGGTTGCCAGCCTTCCCGGCGGCGCGATCGGCGTCCGTGACAGCAAGGACGCTACGGGGCCCGTGCTCCAGTTCACGGCGGCAGAGTGGGATGCCTTCCTTGGCGGCGTCCGAAACGGGGAGTTCGACCAATTCATTGACTAGCGCTCCCTAGCACGGTGTTCTTCAGCACCGTCGGGGCGACGAGCGAGGGCTCCGCCCGGACACGGGGCCTTCGTCGTAGTGTGGATCGTGACTCATCGGAAGATCTGGGCGGCCATTGCCGTCACCGGCGCGATCGTCAGTCTTGCCGCCAGCGGATGCTCTGCTGCTGCGAGTCGTCCACGAGCGACGCCGGACTCGGCTGCTCCTCCGGTCACCATCCTCAAGGCCGGAGCGAACAACGGGAACGGCGACATCTTCATCGCTCCACGTGGCGGCAGCTACCCGAGCGGTCCCGAGATCATGACCACGACCGGCAAGGTGGTCTGGTTCCACCGGCTGCCGGCCGGGCAGGCTGCGACCGACTTTCGCACCCAGACCTATCTCGGCAAGCCAGTGCTCACCTGGTGGCAAGGGCAGAATTCCGGCTACCCCGCCTACGGCGCCGACTACATCTACGACGACCATTACCGGCGGATCGCCAGGGTCGGGCCGGGCGACGGCGCTCACACCGACTTCCACGAGTTCCTCATCACGCCGCAGAACACCGCGCTGATCACCGCAGCTAGGACCACGACCGCCAACCTCACGTCGATGGGCGGACCCGCCGAGCAGAAGGTCATCGACGGGATCGTGCAGGAACTCGACCTCAGGACCGGCAAGGTGCTGTTTCAGTGGGACAGCGCCGACCACGTGCCCTACCAGGACAGCCATGAGCCGCTGCCCAAGTCGGCTAGCACGCCGTGGGACTGGTTCCACATCAATGCGGTGCACCTGGACCGAGACGGGAACCTGCTGATCAACTCCAGGTTCACCTGGGCGACCTACAAGGTGAACCGGCACACCGGCAGGCTGATCTGGGAACTGGGCGGCAAGCAGAGCACGTTCAAGCTCAAGGCCGCGCCTGGCCAGGTGCTCGACAAGGCCGGGGAGATCTTCGCCTACGAGCACGACCCGGAAGCTGTCGGCCCTGGTCGCTATACGTTCTTCGACGACGAGTCAGCCGACACCAGCTCCCTGCTCGGCCAGAGCCGCGCGGTCGTAGTCCGGCTCGACCTCGCACACCGGACCGCGATCCTGGTTCGCTCCTACGACCAGCCGGAAGGACTTGTGGCCTCGGCGCAAGGGAGCGCGCAGACGACGCGCAACGGAGACCTCTTCGTCGGCTGGGGGATGCTGCCGTACCTCTCGGAGTTCAGCCCGGACGGGCGCCTGCTCTTCAACGCCAGGCTCCCGGCCGGGGTCAGCACCTACCGCGCCTACCGCCTGCCCTGGCACCCGGCCAGCTAGCCCCGACCGCTACCCCAGCAAACTCACAGCGACCGCGCCCCAGCACCAGCAAACTCACAACGAGGCAGGGCTCCGAGGCACTGCGCCCTGCCGGCGTGGTGATCAACTCCAGTCCGACGGGCTGAACAAGGTATAGGACGGCGGCGGGGAGCCTGGGCTTTCCGACGAGCACAGGCCCTTCGCGACCCTGTTCGCGGCGGCATAGGCGACGACGACTG
Source organism: uncultured Actinomycetota bacterium (assembly GCA_963737865.1). Taxonomy (GTDB): domain Bacteria; phylum Actinomycetota; class Actinomycetes; order Streptosporangiales; family Streptosporangiaceae; genus Chersky-822. The sequence goes on from CAVTUG010000007.1 coordinate 420,735, forward strand.
CCGCGTTGATCGCTCGGATGCCAGCGTTGGCCTCGGTGAGCGCACGGGTGACGCGGGCCTTGGCCCCGGTGATCGCACTGCTCGCATCCGCTGGCGGCTTGACGCCTGTCTGCCTGAGCTGCGCCAGGTCGACCCGCAGCTGGACGAGGTCGCGGTAAATGAGGCCGAGCGTTCCCGAAAGCGCGGCCTGATCGTCGTCGAGTGTGCCGAGGTCGAGGATGTCCTCGGCGTCGCTGGCGGCATTCGAGGCCGCCGAGCAGCCTGTATTGTCGCCGCGCGCGTCGCTTCGCGCCTGGGCCGCGTCGGCGTCGGCGTCCTTGCCGTCCGAGCGAATCCCGGCTGCGTCCTCCCCGAGCGCCCCGGACCAGGCCGAGTTGCTGCGCAGCACGTCGATCCGGGCAATTGTCTCCTGGTAATAGGGCGAGTCCGCACGACGGCTGCCGTCCCCCGACGACGGCCCGGCCGGTATCGGACCCGGCGTGAACGAGCCGGCGTGCACCGAGACCTTGCAGCCGCTCACCAGCACCAGGACAGCAAGTGCAGCTCCAGTCACTGCGGAGATTCGCATGCCACGGACACTAGCCGAGCGCAGGCCCCTTGAGTATCGGTACTTTTCCCCATTGTGCGAGCGGCCTGGGCCCGGCATCCTGATCGGCACAGCCGCGAGGACAGCCACGACAAGCAAAGATCACGGGTAGGAAACATTGCCGTTCGCAGCCGATCAGCTCAAGGTGGATCTGGAGGCTTTGCCCTGGTCTTCTGATCGCCTTGGCGCCGCCTTTTACCTCGGAACGGGTAACAACACCAGGCCGCTGCTGATGATGAAACCGGCCGCCGGGCCACGTTGTCTTCGGTACGCGGCCGACGTCGCGCTGACCCTCGCCGACGGCATGGTCGTCAGGGACCTCGCCCAGCTCGTCGTCACCGCCGAGCAGCTCCTGGGCATGGTGATCCGGGGCCGTGCGGGCGGTTCCAAGCTCGACGCCGGAGTCGGCGAGGTGTTCGCGTTCAGCGCGAGCCTGCGCGAGACCGCTCCGCCGATCGCCAAGACGAACTGGCGCGGGACCTTGACCCGGGTCACGGTCAGGCCGGCCGACGGCCTGCCCCAGGACTTCGTGCTCGCCGTCAACTCGGTGATCGGCAAGATCGACGACGACGGGGCGCTCACCTTCGGGACCTCGCTCGCGGAACTGATCCCGCTGCTCACCAGAGATGCGGCGATGGGCACGGGCGACCCCGGTCACAGCTGAACGAGGGCCACACCCGCCCGCGCGGTCCAAAGACGACAGCAGCATGTGCCGGCTTACTGCTATCCAGACGACAGGAAGTAGGCACATGCTGCTGTCGAATTCCGGGCCGCAACAGCAGCAAGTAGGACCATGCTGCTGTCGCCAGGCTGGCGCGGGCGGCGGGGCCGGCCCGGGGACGGCTGGCGCGGGCGGCGGGGCCGGCCCGGGGACGGCTGGCGCGGGGCGCGGGCGGCGGAAACGGGCGCGGGCGGCGGGGCGGGGCGCGGGCGGCGGGAGGGGCGGGCTAGCGGCGGCTGGCGGGGAAGTCACGGATGAGCAGGTCGTAGACCGGCTCGTCGGGCTCCTGCCTCCGGGCGACCTTACGCCAGCCCCAGCTCAGGCTGGCGCTCTGCGCCGCTGCGGCCGAGGTGAGCACGGCTGCGGTCGCCCGTTCCTCGGGACGGTGAGCTAGCACGAGGTCGTGCAGCGTCGAGCCGATCCGCTGACGCCGCCATGGCGCTCGGACCGCCAGGTCGGCGAGGGCGAACGTGCGACCGGAATGCTCGGTGGTGACCGCTGGCGACAACGCCGTCGTGAGCTGACGCCACCAGTCGGTGGACGGCCGCAGCGGCAGGCCGAACGCGTAGCCGACCAGGTAGTCGCCGCTGCGCGCCTCGGCGAGCACGAATCCTGGCTGCCGCAGGTGCACCGTGAACCGGCCGGCGAACCGCTCGGCGCGCTCGTCGGTCCAGCCGAACGGCGCCGCCCCGTAGACCTCGGCCGCGACGGCCACGAACTCGTCGGCCAGCGGCGCGACCTGGTCCCGGCGCAGCGTTCGGAACTCCAGGAGGTCGGTCACTAGATCAGGCTAGGGGTTCCCATCGTGGACCTGATCAGGTCCTCCGCCTGCGCCCAGGACTTCGCATGGAGACCGTAGCCTGGCACCCCAGAGGGCTGCGGACCGAAGAAGTACTGGTAGTCCACCGCGCCTCGGATCGCGACATGCACCTCGGGGTGGTCATCGACGAAGTGGGTCAGGCCAAGCTCCAGGCAGTGGACTCGCTTGTCCGGTCGTTCGCGGCAGAATCGCACCTGCGCTGGCCTGATGCCGGTACGCCGGTAGAAGTCGTGGCCGTCCAGCCAGCGCAGCGTCCGCGCCTGGACGGTCGGACCGCACTTGGAGACGAGCCAGACCCGGCCGTCGAACAACTCGACCAGCCGCGCGATCGACGCGACCGCGCCGTCCATTTCCGGCGTCGCCAGCATCGACGCCTCGCTGCCCTGGAAGAACGCGGTGTCGCCACCGTCAGGATGGGCCGATCCGTCGATGATCACCCGGCCAATATCGATACCGAGCCGAGGCTCGCGCGGCTGGTCCTGGTCCATCAGCTGGCGCCCGCGACCGTGATCGCGAAGGCGTGGTGCGCGCCGGGCCCGCTGCCGAGAGCGGTCACCTTCAGGCCGGCCGGGATCGAGACTGGCACAGGCAGGTTGCTCTCGCTGCTGCCGCCGTCGCCTAGCTCTCCCTCCATGCCGTCGCCCCACGCGTACAGGGTGCCGGTCGTGCTGAGCGCGTAGCCGTTGTCGCAGCCAGCGCTGATCGTCTTGATGATCAGCCCGTCGGGCAGGGCGACGCTCACCGGCTTGTCGCTCCCGCTCACGGTGTCCGTGCCGAGCTGGCCGATGCTATTGCTGCCCCAGGCGAGGACCACGCCCTTGGAGAACAGCGCGATCGTCTGCTCGCAGCCGGCGAAGATGCTGGTGAGCTGGCCAGGACCGGTGCCACGGAACAGCAGCGGGACTGCGGTGGGCAGATCTGTGCTCTTCATGTCACCATCGCCGAGCTGGCCCTGCTGGTTGTCGCCCCAGCCGAGCAGGCCCTCGTTCGTGACCGCCATGGTGTGCTTGCAGCCCGCGCTCACCATCGTCGCCTTGGCCCCAGCCGGCAGCTTGACCAGGACCGGATTCCGGCGGTTCTGGTGCGTGCCGTCACCGAGCTGCCCCTTGCCGTTCGCCCCCCACGCGTAGAGCCGGCCGGAGCTCGTCAGCGCGAAACCGTCCTCGCAGCCGGCGCTGATCGCCTTGACCTTCAGGTTCTTCGGCAGCTTGACCGGCACCGGCACGTTCTGGTTCTTCACGCCGCCGTCACCCAGGGCGGCGAGCGCGCCCTGGCCCCAGGCCAGTACCGAACCGGACTTGGTGAGCGCGAGATTGCTCTCGCACCCGGCCCGGACTGCGATGATAGTGACGCCCTTGGGCAGCTTCACCCGCACCGGCGTGTTACGCGGATTCTTGAACGTGCCGTCGCCGACCTCGCCGAACGTGTTGTTACCCCAGGCGAGCACCCCGCCGGTCGAGGTCAGCGCCACGCTGTGGTCGCAGCCCGCGCGGACCGACGTCACCTTGAGGCCCGCGGGGATCTTCACCTTGACCGGCTTCAGCCCGCTGAAGCCGCCGCTGCCGGCGCCGAGGGCGCCGTCCGCAGTGGTACCCCAGCCCCGCACGCTGACCTGCGAGGCGGGCACCGACGCACGCGCCGAGGTCAGGCCGTGGCCGGGACCGGCTAGCGCGCTCGCCGCGACCCCGACAACCATCCCTGTCACCAGCAGGGCAGCGTGCTTCATGACCGGCTCCTCGCGCAGTTCGGTAGTGCAAAGTTCAGCGGCGCAAAAGCCGCTACAGGAACGGTAGCGACAATGTCAAGGCAGCCGCACCGCGCTATCCGGTGCCGAGCGCGGTGCCCAGCGCCCGAAGGTCGCGCTGCAGCGCGACGGCGGCCGGGTTGGAAATCTGCCCCTGTGACCGGTACTGGTCATAGGACTCGTACAGCTGGGCGTATTGCTGCTCCCTCTGCTCGGCATTGCCGCTGGTCTGGAAGAGCACCTGCTGAAGCTGGTTGAACAGGCTCTGCCCGGCCTGCTGTGAGACCTGGCCGTCGGTCAGCCCGGCCTGCAGCTGGCTTACCAGGGCGCCAGCCGCCGTCGCGGTCGCCGGCAGTCCGGTGAACCGCGCTACCGGCGTCTTTGGTGCTGGTCCGCTCGCCGGCGTGCTCGGATGGTCCTGATGGGCCGCGATGTGGTGCGACACCGGCCGTGGCACGCCGCGCACCGGTGCGGCGGTCACGAGCACCACGACCAGCGCTGCGAGTGCCGCGATCAGGCTCATCGCCAGCACAGCCTCGGATCGCCGCAGGTCGGAAAGGCGCAGCGGACCGGAACGGCGCAGCGGACGACCGGCCGGCTTGCTCGCCGGACCAGGCCGCGCCCGGGGCTCGGTGAGCGGCAGAACCGCCGTCGGGTCGGCGGCGAGTACCGACAGCAAGGCCGCCCTGGCCGCGGCCGCCCCAGGCGGACGCTCAGCCGGGTCTTTGGCCAGCAGCTGCGTGACCACCTCGTCCAGCTTCGCCGGCAGTCCGGGGCGCAGCGCCGACGCTACCTCCGGCTCGTCGTGCACCTGCCGGTAAGCGACCCCGACCTCGGAGTCCGCCGTGAACGGCGGGCCGCCCGTGAGCATCTCGAAGAGCACGCAGCCAAGCGAGTACAGGTCGGCTTGCGAGCCGACCGGCTTTCCTGACGCCTGCTCGGGTGACAGGTAGGCGGCCGTTCCCAGTACGGCATGGGTCTTCGTCGCCCCGGGGAACCGGCTCCGCGCGATGCCGAAGTCCAGCACCTTCACCTCGCGGCCGACGAGCACGATGTTGGCCGGCTTGACGTCCCGGTGCACCAGGCCGGCGGTGTGCGCGGCTTCGAGGGCTTCGCAGACGGCGGCCGCGATCCTGACCGCGTCACTGACCGGCAGCGTCACCGATTCGTCAAGGGCCTGCCGCAAGGTCTGGCCGACCAGCAGCTCCATCACCAGGAATGGCGTCGAGTCGTCGACGCCCCAGTCGAATACGGTGACGATCCTCGAATTGCGCAGGGCGGCGACGTTGCGCGCCTCGCGCCTGAACCGCGCGACAAAGCTCGCATCGGCCTCGAACTCGGAGTTGAGCACTTTCACGGCCACGTCGCGGCCAAGCACGTCATCAGTGGCGCGCCAGACCGTCGCCATGCCGCCGGTGCCGAGCACCTCGTGCAAGGCATATCGGCCGCCAAGAATCCGCGTGCCAGCCGAAGCCATAGCAACAGTCATACAGCATTCGGCTAACAATTCAGGCCTTGCCCTGCTAAGCCTTGCGGACTCGGGGAGATCCGGATCACGGTACGGCCCGGCCGGCCCGACTCGACCAGCTGGTGAGCATCCGCGATGCGTTCGAGCGGCAGGACGTCGGCGACCGCGACCGCGAAGCCCGGACCAGCCAGGTGCGCGTTGATGGCCTTGGCGGCATCGGCGAGTTCGGCTGCCGTCGCCCTGCTAATGACGAAGCCGATGACCGTGATGTCGCTGGAGTACAGCGGCCAGAGCGCGGTCGGCGGCTGCATCCTGCGGCCAGCCGAGATGAGGATGTGCCCGCCAGGCCGCACCAGCTCGACGGCCGTCGCGAGCAGTCCCTGGCCCGAGGTGTCCCAGTGCACCTCCACGCCACCAGGCGCCGCCTCCAGCACAGCGGGCACGAGACCCGCGTCCCGGTAGTCGATTACCACCTCGGCCCCCAGCCGCCGGCATCGATCGTGGTCGGCTGGGCTCGCCGTGGCGATGACCCGCGCGCCTGCCGCGACCGCGAACTGGATCGCGCAGCATCCGACGCTGCCGCCGCCTCCGCCCACCAGCACGATGTCCCCTGGATCGAGCGGGACCCTGCGATACAACCCCAGGAACGCGGTCGCCGCCGGGTGGAACGACGCGACCGCCGCCACCGGATCGACACCGGCGGGCAGCCGGTACAGCCGCTCGGCCGGAACGACCGCGTACTCGGAGGCCACGCCCTGCCGGCCGCCATGGCCCTGGCTGTTCGCCCAGACCCGGTCGCCGGGAGCGAAGGTTCCGGCGTCGTCACCGTCGACCACCGTCCCCACCAGGTCCCGGCTCATCACCAGCGGGAAGGGTACGGAGGTGTGCCACCGGCCCGCGCGGATCAGGGTGTCGACCAGGTTGACAGCGACAACCTCGACGGCGACGAGCACCTCGCTCTGCCCGCGCGTCGGTAGCGGCAGCTGACCGATCTCGATGGACTCGGCTGATCCGAGTGTGCTGACGAAAGCGGCCCGCATCGTCGCGGGCGTGGACATGCCTAGTGCGGCCATTTACACACCGTAGCGATCCGCCGGCGTCCGCTGCCGAATCTTGAACAGAGTTTTGGCTGGTCAGGATGGGTGAATTGGAAGTGGATAGGGTGGAGTCGTACCAGCCTCATCGAGGAAGGAGCAAGGTAGGTGCGAAAGTACCTGTATCTCGCAACCGCAGCCGCTTCGGTGGCCGTCCTGGCGGCGCCACTCGCCGCGAGCGCGACGACCGCTTCGGGTGGCCACGTGCTCACGGTCGGCAAGGCAGGAGGTACCGCGGTCAAGACCGGTGCCGTGCTCAAGGCCAGCCTGGCGAAAGGCACGACCGCGATGTTCACGATCGGGAGCGGCTCGAAGGAGCAGAAGCTCACGTGCAAGTCGGCGTCGTTCACCGCCAAGGTGACCAGCAATCCCAGCAAGCCAGCCAAGGCGACCGAATCGCTCACCGCCCAGTCGATCAGCAAGTGCACGACCAATGTCTCGGGCATCAAGGTGATGAAGGTCGGCGTCGAGAATCTGCCCTACAAGGTCAGCGTCGGCGACGGCAAGGGTGACCCGGTCGCGGTCAATGCCAGCAAGAAGTCCAAGCCAATCGAGCTCTTCGCCACCGCAGGAGCCAGCGGATTGTCAGTGACCTGCACCTACAAGATCACGACGCTCAAGGGATCGGCATCCAACAAGGGCAGCACGATCGCCATCAGCAAGCAGAAGTTCAAGAAGGTCAGCGGGGGCGGATTCTGTCCGGCGTCGGCTTTGTTCAGCGCCACCTTCGGTCCGGTCAAGGACACCAGCGTCAAGGGCAGCCCGGCCGTATTCGTCAACTAGGCAGCCGTATTCGTCAAGCAGGCAATCGCCGCAACGTCCGGCCCGGACTCGCATTTCGTGAGTCCGGGCCGGACTCTTCGTCATCGCCGGTCAAAGATCGATCCACAACTGAACAAGTGCCGGCCGCGTCGCGCGTGAGGGGTTCTGGTGCTGGAAACAGGTCCCGGAGATCGGGGATCAGTCAGCATCAAGACGGGGGACACGCATGCATCGCAAACTCGACATCCTGGACGAGAAAGGCTATGTGATCCTGCGCGACCGGCCAGGTCCCATGATCCCGCCGGCCGAGTGGGAAGCACTGGAGTACATGGACTGGAAGAGCGGCGGCGACACCAACTTCGCCCCGCTCGCCTCGGCCAACGGCGAGATGGACTGCCGGGGCTTCTGGGACCACGGCAAGGCCGACAAGTACGGTATCTGGACGCCCAACCGGCAGCTCGCACCGAGCCTCGTCGACTACGTCGAGGAGATCGGCGGCAACTACGGCCGGGTGCGAGTCATCAAGCTCAACCCGAGCGATGACGCCACCGCGCTGCGCCAGATCCACACCGACGACAACAACCGGCTGAACCCGGAGGGCACCGGCTGGGTGGTCAGGTCGTGGCTCGAGCTGGACGACGCCGCCGGTCAGTCCACGTTCATCCTGCGCGAGGACAAGGACGACCCGGCCACCGAGACTCGCATCAAGCTGCACCCTGGCATGCAACTGCTCATCGACACCGAGCGGCTGTACCACGTGGTGTCGCACCCAGGCCCGCGCCCTCGCTACGCGCTGATCACCTCGTGGGAGACCAACGACACCCTGGAACGCTGGATCGCCCGCGAGAGCCTCACCGACAAGCAGTTCGCCTCAGCCCAGTCCTAGCAGGTCACCCCAGCTCGGTCGCCTTCCTGGCGCGCTCACTGTCCGAGCAGGCCGGGAAGGCGATCGACCGGGAAGCCAGGGCTGCGGTGGCCGTCCCGGCCGATCATCGTCCTGGCCGCCACCAGCGCGTTGAGCACAGCTTCTTCGACCGCCTGGACGACCGCCTCGAACAGCGGGTCGATCTGGCCCCACGGCACGAACTCGATGGACGGCAGCCCGCCGCCGAAGGAGCCTCGGGTCCAGCGAGCTATCGAGCACTCCGGCCCCGGGCACGAGCGGTCCGTCACCGCTGATGAGCGTCTCGTAGCCAACCTGTACCTGGGGCACGTCGGTGATGGCGTTCCAGGGACCAGGCGCTCCCGAGAGCGGGATTCCCAGGTCGCGAGCGCGCGGCAGGTCAGGCATGCCGACTGATCTTAGCCCGCTAGCAGGTCAGGCTGATCGGGGCGCTGCCGGGGAGGATCCGGTGCGAGCCGAAGTCGAAGTTCCCCGCGCTGAAGTTGGCCGGCACGCCCTGGAACGGGGACTTGCCGATGAACATGAACTGCAGTTTGCCGTAGGAACGGGCCCCGCTCGGGCACTTCCTGACGCTCGTGGCCACGACCACGATGGGGGCGGAGCCGTATTTGCCCGTGTGACAGTCGGAGAACGCGCACAGGTCGACCACTGCCGTGCCCACGGCAGCTGCAATGGGACCGCCCCACCTAGACCACTTGAGATCGCGCGCCGTGATGGCGTTCGACGCGCAGGTAATTATTACTACAGAGGGGCGGACTTGCTGCTCGGCACCGCAAAAGCCCAGCTTGGTAGTCGGTGCGGCAGCCTTTGCGCTGGTGTTCGAGTTCGTACAGGCGCAACAGATCACGGGGAGCACAATCAGCGCCCCGGCCGCGAGGCTGATCAGCCTTCTGGCCCTGGCCAGCACCACAGACCTCCTTGTTAGGGTGCCCCCTCCGTGTTCCACGCTGCCGCGCCCGGGTCACGCGCCGACCACTCGACGGCGACAGTTGGGCAACAAGACAACGGGGAAAAATCGGACGTGCCCGCAACTGCGCTGCGGCTACCGTGGGCACGACTGACGGCGGTCGCGCGCTGGAAAGGCCGCTGGCCGGCCCCAGCCCCTCTCGGGGGCAGGGCCGGCCAGCGCCGGGATTCAGGAGCCGACTGTATAGCTGTAGTCGAACGTCGCCACCGTGCTCGAGGTCGGGAAGTTCCCGAACAGCTCGTTGCTGGTGACCAGCCCTGAGTTGAAGGAGACGGACTCGACGTTGATCGCGCCGAGTACCTGCTGCCCCGCCGTGCCGTTGACCGTGATCGTCAGCGGGATGGTGACGGTCTGGCCAGGCTGGACGGTCACCGGGGTGAAGGTAGCGTTGATGTTAGTGCTGCCGCTCCACAGGTCACCGGTGCCCGAGCTGAAGTTCGGGTCGATCTCAGGCGTCGTCGCGGTCATGGAGACCCTCGCGGTGACCGGCTTGGCACCCTTGGCGCCGTCCGGGCCCTTGAGGAACGGCGTCACCGACCAGTCGCCGTTCGGCACCTGGTCGCCGCTCGGGGTGAAGGTGACATGCGACGTCTTGCCGGTGTTCGAGATCAGGTCAGGGTCGCCGAACGGGTAGTTCAGGTCGAAGAACTGCGCCGCCTTCGCGGTCACCGTCGCCGTCACGCTGCTGGTCTGGCTGGGAACCAGGTAGAGCGGGACGACCCCGAACAGGTTCGGCAGCTGCAGCGCTGGGGTGGTCTGCGCTGCGAGCTTGACCGTGACGTTCTTGTTCAGACGCGGGTCGAGGAAGTACTCCTCGGTCGAGTCGCCGTTGTTGGTGACCGTGACGCTGCCGTTGACAGTGTGCTTGTTCTGAATCGTCTGGAAGGAGTCCGGCAGGTTGTCCGCGCTGGTGTCCACCAGCGTGTTGGTCATCGTGACGGAGAACGGCTGGGTGGCCGCAGTGCCCGACACGCTGTTGTAGAAGTCGATGATCAGGGTCCACCGGCCCGACGCGGGCTGCGCCACGTGCAGCTGGACTCCCTTCTGCTGCACCAGCTGGGCGAAGCCGCCCGAGTTGGTGGCCAGGAGGGCGTTGGATGCGGCCGAGACAACCTCGCCTTGCGGGTCGACTAGCTCGGCGAACATGGTGTTGCTGGCGTTGCCCGTGGAGATGTCGGCGTTCAGCGCGCCGAGCGAGCCCTGGCCCGGCAGAACGTCCACCTCGTAGTAGGCGGACTGGCCGGCGTTCGGCCCGCGGCCGTTGCCGCCGGTGAGCGTGCCGCTGAACGTCACGCTGTGATCCGGTGACGGCACGAGCCCGCGCAGCGTCACCGGGATGGTGGTGACCTTCGCGAACGACGGGGTGCCGGCCGAGCTGGTCACCACGATCGAGCCTGACTGGTCCCCCGGGCTGCCCGGGGTCGAGACGTCAAGCGAGAACGTGCCGGTAGCGCCGGCGGCCAGCGTCAGCGTGTGGGTCGACAGGGAGCCGAAGGGCTGCCACGTCGCTTCCTCGGCCAGGAACGAAGCCTTGGCCGTGCTGCCGCTGGTCGACGGGATACCGCCGATGAAGGCCGTCCAGTTGCCCGGCTGCGGGTTGGCCACCTGGGCGTCTCCGTAGTTGCCGAAGCCCTGCGGCAGGTTGAACTCGGCGAGCTTGCCGCTCGGGCTGATCAGGCTGAGGTCGACGGCGCCCTTGAGTGCGATGCCGACGTTCAGCCGGGCCTGGCCCGCGTCCACCTTGAAGGTCTGGGCGGCCTCGAAGCCCTGCGCCGCCTTCAGCGTCAGCGACTTGGTGCTGACGGGGCTGTACGACGAGAGCGTGCGGCTGGCCAGGTGGAGGGTTACGCTGCCGGTGCCGTCGTTGGTGAGCTTCTCGGTCAGGTGCTCGTTGGTGCCGAGCGCGCCGACCTCGTTGAACTGGGTCGTGCTGGCCAGCACTGCGTGGCCCTGCTTGCTCTGCGAGCCGCCCTTGAACGAGCGTGCGGCCAGCACAGCCTGGTAGGCGTCGACGATACCGGCACCCTGCTGCTCAGCCGGAGCGCTGATGTCCTGTGCGGTCGAGACGATGATCTGCTTGACCACTGCGGGGGACGGGCGGTGGCCGTGGTGGGCCTCCTGGTAGGCCTGGATGACCAGGGCCGCGACGCCAGCGGTGAGCGGTGCCGCCTCGCTGGTGCCGCCTTCGAGGTTGACCGCTGAGGCCTTGCCAGCGAAGTTGCTGCACGCCGAGAACTTCTTCAGGTTGGCGGTGCACAGCGTCCAGTTCAGGTCACCAGGTGCGACCACGTCCACAGTGCGGCCGCTCTGAGCGAAGCCGCCGGAGCTCAGCCCGCTGATGTTGTTGCTGATCCAGCCCTTGATACCCGGGGTGAAGATGAAGCCGACCCCGGTCTGGGCGTAGGAGCGGTAGGTGGTCGAGGCACCGGCGGTGATGACCAGCGGGTCGGTGCCAGGCGAGCCGATCGTGTTCGTGATGCCCGCGTCGCCCGAGGACACCGTCACGGTGACGCCGGCCTTGACGGCCGCGTCGTCGGCCTCCTTGGTGAGGTCGAGGCTGGACGCGTCCGGGAATGGGTTGCTGCCGAAAGACTCGTTGAGCACGTTCACGTGGTCGTGCGAGACCGCGTAGTTGATCGCCTCGAGGAACACCGAGTTGAACGCGATGTTGGCCGAGCCGAAGACGTTCAGGCCGATGAGGCTCGCACCCGGGGCCACGCCGAGCACCCGGATCCGGCAGGGGACGTTCAGCCCTGGCGGGCCGCCGTAGCTGGCGACGTCGTAGACGTGCCGGCCCTGGGCCGCGATCGAGCTCGGCGTCGAGGAAGGCCTCGCCGCCGTTGGTCGGAGCGCTCGTGCCGGTGCCGCTGAAGTCCTCGTTGTCGATGAAGACGTGCTTGCCGTTGGCGCGGATGAAGTCCTGGTTGTTCGGGTCGATGCCGTCGGCGATGTAGGCGACCTTGACGCCGGCGCCGGTGTACCCGAGGCCCTGGGCCGAGGTCTTGCCGGACTGGGCGGCAGCGTGGATGGCCTCGATGGCCTCAGGGTCGAGCTGCACCTTGTTCTTGCTGGCGCAGGCGCCGGGCAGCGGCGTGACGCCCTTGTCGGGCTTGGCCGGCTTGGCCGGCTTGGGAATCGACAGCGACGACCGCAGCGGAATGGGCAGGTCCTTGATGACCTTGGCCACCGCCGGATTGGACGCCAGGCGCTTCGCCTCGCCGGCCGAAACGGTCGCGGCGACCGCGCTGACGAGCGAGATGCTGTGGATGCTGGTCGCGTGCGTGGCGTGCAGGTCCGAGATCACCGCAGCCTGCGCGGCGCTCACTGCGGCGGCGCGGCGGGCCGAGTTGGCCGTGGTGTCGGGGAGGCTCTTGAACTGGTTGCGCATCTCGATGATCACCTTGTCGGTGACGTTGCGCGACAGTGCCGTGGCCTTCGCCGGAGTGAGCGGCCGCCAGCCGCTCGGCGCGCTCTGGGCGCGACTGGAAGAACCGGCAGCCTGGCCAGTCACGATCTGAGCCTGGGCGGTGGTGCCCATCGCGACCAGCAAGGCTGGCACAACTATCGGCGCTGCTCGCAACGCACGCGTATATCTCATCTAGTTCTCTTCTCCCTGTATGCCTAGTGGCCCGTCAATAATGCAGCATTGCAGTGGGAACGTCTATATATGACCAGGCGGTTCGGCCTTCACAGTGGTGAGTACGAAGAGTTGCGCTTCGATTTCACTGCGTGACTGACGGGCGGGCCATAACAGGTCGGCAACGCTGCGAATGACCAGCCCATCCCGGGGTAGGCGCAGCCCATGTCGCTGGGGCTCAATTCCGCTCAACGCCGGTCAAGGCTGATCGAAGCGGCCCAGGAGAGCTGGGTAGCCGCCTTGACCGACCTCGGCGGCCGCAACACGCTGCTGTATTACAAGGACCGGCGGTCAGGCACGCTCGACCTCGCCGCCGCCGATCCCGCTGCCGTCGAGCAGTTGGTCAGTTCTGGTTCCATCAGGCTGAGCAGGCTGTTCCGCGACGTGGACGCGCGGGTCGATGCGATCCGCCGAATCCAGGTCATCTACCGCAAGGCCAGAGAACTGCTCGAAGAGCGCGGCATCCGCGCGGGGTACCTGGCCACGGGGATGGCCCGGTGGGACGAGCTTTTCCTGCTGCCCGCCGCACCGGTGCTGCTCCGCGGCCTCACGATCGCGCCGACCAGGGCGCGGCATGACGACTTCGAGCTCGTGCTCGACGACGAGTACGAGGTCAACCCGGTCCTGCTGTACAAGCTCGCCAGCCTCTACGGCGCCGCGACCGACAAGCTAGCCGACGAGCGCGGCGAGCGCCTGTACCAGCTGCTGCGCCGGGCGGCCAACGCCGCCGAGGTGCCCGGCTTCGACATCGCCGACCGGCTGGTCATCGGTACCTTCACCTACGCGAAACTGCCGATGGTCAGGGACGTCCAGGGCGGGAGTGCGCTGCTGAACGACAGCGACGTCGTCGCCGCCATCGCGGGCGACCCCGAAGCGCAGGAACTGCTCGGCGAGAATGACGAGGACGCAGCCGAGATCCTGCTCGACACGCCGGACTCCGACTACTCGGTGCTGGACGCCGACTCCTCGCAGCGAAGCGCGATCGCGGCGGTGCTCACCGGGCACAGCCTGGTCATCCACGGCCCGCCGGGAACAGGCAAGAGCCAGACCATCGCGAACCTGATCGCCGGCCTGGTCGCGCGAGGCCGGAAGGTGCTCTTCGTCGCGGAAAAGCGAGCGGCCATCGACGCCGTCCTGTCCAGGCTCAAGGGAGTCGACCTCGGCGAGCTGGTCCTGGACATCCACGAGGGCACCAGGGACCGCCAGCGCATCGCGCGCGACCTCGGCGAGAGCCTTGACCTGGCGCAGCGGGCCCAGGTACCGCACGACGAGGGGCAGCAACGCCGCCTGGCTGACCGTCAGCGCAAGCTGACCGACCACGTCAAGGCGCTGCACGAAGCGCATCCGCCCTGGGGGGTCACGCCGTTTCAGGTGCAGTCGGCCCTGCTCGGCATCCCTGACCAGGCCAAGACGCCAGTCAGGCTGGCCGCACCCGAGCGGATCACCAGGCTGGTCGCCGAGGACCTGCGCGACGAGCTCAAGGAGTTCGCGCATCTCGGCGGCTTCTCGATGCGGCCAGGAGCGACCGCCTGGTTCGGCGCTCGCCTGCGCAGCGCCGAAGACGTGCGGCAGGCATGCAACCTCGCCGCCCAGCTCAGCTCGTACACCGTACCCAGGCTGCTCGAACTGCAGGCCAGGTCGGCGGCGGCCCTCGGGCTGCGCGCACCAGCCAATTACGCGGACGTCCTGGCGAGGATGCGGCTCTACGCCGGCGTCGGTCAGACGCTCGCAGCGCTGAGCGACGAGGTCTTCGCGGCGGAACCCCCGCGCGCTCGCAGACGCCGTCGCGGGCACCGGCGACGCTTCCATGGGCGAGCGACGACGGCTCAGGAAAGAAGCCAGGAGTCTGCCGCTCGCCGGTGACAAGCTCAGTCGCGAGGAACTGGTCTCGCTGCTCACCAACGCCGAGCGGCAGCTCCACGACTGGGAAAAGGAGCGCGTCGGCGCCGACGGCCCGCTGCCGAGAACGCCCGACGACTACGCCGACCTCCGGGCCGCGCTCGGTGAGTGCCTGCAGCGTTTCGACGCGCTGGGCGGATTCGTGAAGTTGTCCCCCGAGGGGACGATCGAGCAGCTCGCCGCGCTCGCCGCCGATCAGGACACCGCGTGGAAGCTGCCGAGACTCTACGAGCTCGCGGCAAAGTTCGACCAGCTCGGGATCGGCCCGCTGCTCGACGAACTGGCCCGTCACGAGGCCACCGCCGAGCTAGCCGCTGCCGCATTCGACCACGCCTGGTACTCCTCGATCCTCGACCAGATCAGGGTGCGCGACCCGAGGTACGCGGCCGAACGCGGCAACTCGCTCGACGAGCTGGCCGACGACTTCCGGCAGCGGGACGTCGAGCACCTGATCGCGAATCGGCGGCGGGTCAGGCATGCCTGGGCTGAGCGAGTTCGCGAGGCTCAGGATCAGCATCCGCTGCAGGCCAGGGTCATTCGCAAGCAGGCCGCGCTGCGCCGGGGCCACCTGCCGCTGCGCCGGCTGCTGGATCAGACCTCCGACGTGCTCTTCGCGCTCAAGCCGTGCTGGGCCATGTCACCGCTCATGGTCAGCCAGATCCTCCCCGCCACCCGGCTCTTCGACGTGGTCATCTTCGACGAGGCGAGCCAGATCGTGCCGGCCGACGCGATCCCGGCGATCATGCGCGGCCATCAGATCGTCGTCGCTGGTGACGACCGGCAACTGCCGCCGACGAACTTCTTCCGCCAGGTCGGCGAGGCGGACGACGGCCAGGACGACGACCGCGTCGACGTCAGCGGCGTCTACCAGTCCACCGGCGAAGACTTCGATGACCTGCGCGATGACGACGACGAGACCCTGGTGTCGTTCGGGGTCGGCTTCGAGTCCGTGCTCGACGCGCTGCGGCCGCTGTTGCCTACCTGGCCGCTGGCGTGGCACTACCGAAGCAGGGACGAGCGCCTGGTGGCCTTTTCCAACGCTCATATTTATGGCGGCGCGCTCACCACCTTCCCCGGCGTGTTCCGCGACGACTGCCTGCGCCACGTCGTCGTCCAGCAGACGGCCGAACCTGGGCAGGAAGTATCAGTGACGGCCGAGGTGCACAAGGTCGTGGAGCTGATCCTCGAACACGCGAGGGCAAGGCCGCACGAGTCGCTCGGCGTGATCGCGCTGGGCATCAAGCACGCCGACCGGATCGACTCGGCCCTGCGGGCGGCGCTGACCAGCAATGGCGACGTCGAGCGGTTCTTCAGCGAGGACACGGCCGAGCCGTTCTTCGTGAAGAACCTCGAGCGAGTTCAGGGCGACGAGCGCGACGCGATCATCTTGTCGATCGGCTACGGCAAGCATCCTGACGGGCGCATGCGCTACAACTGGGGACCGCTGCTGCGGGACGGGGGCGAGCGCCGGCTCAACGTCGCCGCGACCCGGGCCAAGCAGCGGCTGACGCTGGTCAGCTCGTTCTCCGGGCACGACGTCGATCCTGAGCGGGTCACCAAGGCCGGCGCGCGGATGCTTGCCGACTACCTGGACTACGCCGCCTCCGGCGGCACGGTCGCCACGGCCTCAGGCGGCGACGACAGCGCGCTCAGCCCGTTCGAAACCGACGTGCGAGACCGGCTGGCAGCCAGCGGCATCACCGTCGTACCGCAGTACGGCGTCGGCGGCTACCGGGTCGACTTCGCCGCCACCCACCCCGACGACGCCGACCGGATGGTGCTCGCCATCGAGGCTGACGGCGCTTCGTACCATCGCTCGGGCAGCGTCAGGGACCGTGACCGGCTCAGAGGTGAGCACCTGCGCAGGCTCGGCTGGAGCTTCCACCGGATCTGGTCGACAAGCTGGTTCCACGACCCTGACAACGAGGTCGCCAAGCTTCAGACCGCCTTCGAGCGAGCGGTGAGCGACGCGGACGTGAGCGCTGCCCCGGCGCCCGAGCCACCTTCCGCGTCATCCCCCGAGCCCGAACTGTCGGCAACTGAGCCGGGCAAGCCGTCCGGCGAGGAGAAGCCAGGCCGGGCAGCCGGGAGTCAAGGAACCCGGCCGGGTCCACTCGATCTGGCCAGCCGGCGAGCGGCCATTGCACTGCCGGCATCGAACGTCGGCCACGTCAGCCGGGAACTGGAGCAAGCGGACCTCGGCGAGGACTCCCAGGGACCTCCAGCCGCTCCCGCACAGGCCTGACTCCACCGCACTATGTCATCTACCGGTCTTCTTCCACGCATCAATGAATTCTCGATAGAGAAATCGCTGATAGGGCTGAGCACCCGTATACGCATACTGCTTACCTAGACTGCGCGCACTGAACCAGAGACCACTGACTATCGGAATGCCCGGTGCCGCACTGGCCACGGAAGCAACTGAATCAACGAGTTCGCGCTCGACGCCTGACAGCTCGACCTGACGTAACCCGAGCCGATCTAGCAACTGACGCCTGACGCCGTCGATGTCGCGAGCCAATCGCAGGCGGTCCTCATCCGTGACGCAGTTTTCGACGGCATCTCGCAGATCTTTAGCACGGCTCCGGTAATCACTGATCCGATCGACGACGACGTTCACCCAATCACGTTCGCCGTGGCGTCCTGTCTCCGCCGGCGACCACAGGCGCCCTCCAAGTAAGGGCAACTCGAACTCAAGAAGCCGCATGCGGATAGCATCGTCACTCCCTGCGGAATCGGCGAGAGTGACATGAATTCCACGGACGGCCTGGATAAGATCAAACACGGTGGCATCTGAAGCACCGTCACGAGTGAGGTCGAAGGTAATAGAGAAGTCACGACGCAATGGATGCGCTTGATAGCCAATACCTGCGGATTGCGCCCGTATGCGATACTTCAGCGAACGGGCCAGTGTTGCCATGAGATATCCACCTTGACTAGGCGCGGCAATAGAATCCAGGACCCCCCGGAGCATCACTGATGCGGCTCGAGCCCATTGCCCGAAGGCGTCCTCTTCCACGCCATCTTGGGTATCGATGCGAGAGGTATGACTGCCGGCCGCGTGGCGCACCTGATCTTCTTGGAAATTGCACCATTCAAGCATTCTGGTGGAGAGCAGCTTACGCCTGTCATGGCCAGCCTGATCGACCTGACTTGTGACACGATCGGGGAGCCGGAGTGCGGGCGGCTTGCTGACCTGCGGGTTCTGGTGTTTTGCCGATCGGATTTGTGCACTAATCCGGGGTCGTAGAGTGGCTCGGTGCCGTATGTGCGGACGGTGAAGACGGCGTCGGGTGCGACGGCCGTGCAGATCGTGTACTCATCCCATCGCGGGTCGCGGGATATCGTGCATCTCGGCTCGGCTCACGATGACGCGGAACTGGAGCTGCTGAAGGCGGCGGCGCGGCAGCGGCTGGCGGCCGGGCAGGGTGAGCTTGACCTGGGCCTGGATGCGGGTGCTCCCGGGGGGCCGCTGCCGATCACTTCCTCGCGGATGGGCTGCCTGCTCGATGCCCTGTCCCGTGCTTACGACGTGCTTGGCTTTGATCAGGCGTCCGCCGGTGATGAGGTGTTCCGCGCCCTGGTGCTGGCCCGGATCATCGAGCCTGCCAGCAAGCTCGACTCGCTGCGGGTGCTGGAAGAAGCAGGCGAGGCTGTCACGTCGTACCGGACGGTGCTGCGGCGGCTGCCGGGCTATGCGAAGGAGGCATTCCGGCAGCAGCTGTCGGCGGCGTGCGCCGCGCACGCGCGGCTCGGCCGGGCCAGCCTGGTGCTCTACGACGTCAGCACGCTGTATTTCGAGACCGACGCCGGCGACGGGTTCCGCGAAAGCGGGTTCTCCAAGGAGCGGCGGCTTGAGCCGCAGATTACCATCGGGCTGCTCACCGGCCAGGACGGCTTCCCGCTCATGGTCTCGGCCTTCGAGGGGAACAAGGCCGAGACGAAGACGATGCTCCCGGTGATCGAGGCGTTCATGGCCGCGCATCAGCTGCCGGACGTGACGGTCGTGGCCGACGCGGGGATGGTGTCGGAGGCGAACCAGAAGGACATCGAGGCCGCAGGCCTGTCGTTCATCCTGGGCGCGAAGATCCCGCAGGTCCCCTATGTGGTCGCGCAGTGGCGGCGGGAGCACCCCGGCCAGGACATCCCGGACGGGCAGGTCTTCACCCAGCCGTGGCCCGCGACCGAGGCCAGCGGCCGGCGGGACAAGATCGTGTACTACCAGTACCGTCACGACCGGGCCCGCCGCACCCTGCACGGCATCAGCGAGCAGGTCAGGAAGGCTGAGCAGGCCGTCGCCGGCCAGGTCCCGGTCAGGCGGAACCGGTTCGTGCAGCTATCGGGCGGCACCAGGAGCGTGAACCGCGAGCTGGAGGACAAGGCCAGGTCACTGGCCGGGATCAAGGGCTACGTCACCAACCTGGCCGCCTGCCCTGACGGCACCCCCGTGACAGCCGAGTTCGTGATCGGCGCCTACCACCGGCTCTTCGAGATCGAGAAGAGCTTCCGGATGGCCAAGAGCGACCTGCAGGCCCGGCCCGTCTACCACCACCTGCGCGACTCGATCGAAGCGCACCTGACCATCGTCTTCGCCGCCCTGGCCATCGGCCGCTGGATCGAGCACCAGACCGGCTGGTCAATCCGCAGATTCGTCAGGACCGCCCGCCGCTACCGCACGATCAGTATCCAGGCCGGCCAGCACATCATCACCGCAGCCGACCCGCTCCCCGGCGACCTCCACGCCGCTCTCGACCAAATCCACGGCCGAACAGGTGCGCACTAACTTGTCACAAGTCAGGAATCACGTTCGCCGTGGCGTCCTGTCTCCGCCGGCGACCACAGGCGCCCTCCAAGTAAGGGCAACTCGAACTCAAGAAGCCGCATGCGGATAGCATCGTCACTCCCTGCGGAATCGGCGAGAGTGACATGAATTCCACGGACGGCCTGGATAAGATCAAACACGGTGGCATCTGAAGCACCGTCACGAGTGAGGTCGAAGGTAATAGAGAAGTCACGACGCAATGGATGCGCTTGATAGCCAATACCTGCGGATTGCGCCCGTATGCGATACTTCAGCGAACGGGCCAGTGTTGCCATGAGATATCCACCTTGACTAGGCGCGGCAATAGAATCCAGGACCCCCCGGAGCATCACTGATGCGGCTCGAGCCCATTGCCCGAAGGCGTCCTCTTCCACGCCATCTTGGGTATCGATGCGAGAGGTATGACTGCCGGCCGCGTGGCGCACCTGATCTTCTTGGAAATTGCACCATTCAAGCATTCTGGTGGAGAGCAGCTTACGCCTGTCATGGCCAGCCTGATCGACGGCGATAGCTTGCTCAATAAAACGGGTCATGCTGACAAGACCATGGATGCCGCCGAGGTCACGCAGCGCATCCTCTTCGAGTTGCCGGAAAACGACATTGACGTGATCTTCAGTTCGGAGCGGTCTAAGCAGACCCGCCCGCATAAGTGCCCTTAAGAGAAACGGTCGCTCGCCGAAATCGTCTGGCACCGGGTCAAGTAAAACCGGATGAGCGACGAATACTCCTGACATGAAGATGAGCGACTGAACGATTTCCGCGTAGCATTGTCGCGCAAATGGATCGGCTGGCGCAATTCGACGATTTTGAGCGAGCAGAAAATCCTCGGCACTGATCAGCGAAGTAACATCTATGAGGACGTCAGTACTTCGCGGGGACACAAGCTCCATAGGAACCAATGAACCAATCGACTGTTTCTTGTCGGCCAACGAGTGTAGAGTCAAAGATTGGGCATGGTTGCGAAAGCCACTCTGGCTCAAGGAGAAGCGGTTCACCCGTTTCGTTACATGTCCGCAATCCTGCGGCCCGGGCTAGGCAGAGTCCAGCTGCCCCGTCCCAGAGTTTCTGATCGCGACGCCAGAACAAAGAAAATGACGGCAATGATGGCGATGTAACGGAACTGATATCGACAGCAGTACGCACCATGTCGATGGTTTGCGAGGTGGTGCTCGTCTTGGTGTAAAATCCGCTGCGCGCGGCCACGGTCTCAATGGATCGAGCTGCTTCGCTGCTGCTTCGGGTCAGCGATAGCCATCTTGAGCGATTCTTGCTACCCATCGAATTCTCATCCACGCCGTTTACGGAGACCGTCAGGCTATCTGCTTCGCCGATCACCACAAGCGGATCGCCGTCAATTCCGAGTTCAGGAGCGAGCACGAACGCTTGCGCTGGCTGCCAGGCTTCCAACAAGCAGACAACAGAGCAGAATTCTGCTTGGTCGGGGCGTACGAACTGTGCAGTTCCGTCAATTGGGTCGATAACCCAAATGCGGCCCCGGGATTCGGCGACCTCGGTTCGAATACCTTCTCTTTCATCTTCCTCGGCAATGATCACCGCGTCAGGCTCCTGGGCACGTATCGTCGCTACGATCAGATCCTGTATGCGCACGTCAGCTTCAGTAAGCAGCGTTCGGTCAGACTTGATCTCGACCGCTACGTCGGCGATCCTACTCCGGTAATCTGCAAAGATCGGCGGGAGACTTTTCGCTAGGGTCGCCCAGAGCAGGTCGACAGGCATATCTCAAATCCCCCAAGGGCCGTCGCGAGGCCAGATACAAGAACAGTCACTATTCGAAACACTGGCATACCCCGGTGCCCATTGCAAGGTTGCCGGCATTGGCAGCAATCCTGAGCGGCTCCCTGTGCCTACCGTCGCGGTAAGCCTACTTGCCGCTCAGCTGGCCTGGAAGTTCACCGTTACCTGGCGAAACCCCAATGAGCGCATAAGTCCGGTGAGCATGCTGGTCGTGTTCTTCTCAGCCTCGGCGACGAGTTCGCTGTGCCGGGCGGCGGCCTGGATCTTCTGCTGGGCGAGGATGTACACCTGACGCTGGCTGTTCGGGTTGCTGGAGAAGAAGTTGCCGATGCGGTTCAGCAGGCCCTCGTCCTGCGAGAACACGTACGACCGCTTGACGTTCAGCACGGCGGGCTCGAGTTGCGCTGGCGGAAGCGTGATCGTCACCCCGGTGCGGTCCTTCGAGAGCGCGATCGCCTTGCCCTTGAGACCGCCGAAGTTGACGAACGCGATATCGGAGCCAGCGCCCACAAACAGGGTGTCGGTGCCCTCGATAAACGACGGTATGAATGACGTCCGCTTCGCGATATCGACAATTACCTGGAATGATCCGCTCGCCGCTTCGTATCGGCTCAGCGCGGTGATCGACTTGAGCAAGGCGGGCTGGCTTCGGTCCACCGTCGTCTCGGCGAACGGATTGCGCAGCTTCGGCAGCAACTGCACGGCCGACAGGGCAAGCGCCAGGACGGCGAAGGCCATGACCACCGCGACTACCAGCCCGGCGGCCCTCAGTACCCGACCGGGGCCGCGCTTGCCGCGCCTGCTGCCACCTGATCCAGTCTGACCTGCGGAACCGCCCGCTGGGCGGGCATCGGTGCCCGTGCTTTGCGCAGGGACCAGCGGCTGCGTAGAACTCTCGCGTTGGGTCGAACTCATCTGCCGCCTCCGAAGACCGGTGTCAATCTCAGTATGCGTGAGCCGATAGTGGCTGCCCCGCTGCGCTGCCTTCCAAACATTGAGCGCGACGGATTGGTCACCACTGCACCTGCTGGTAGTGTTTCTTACCCATAGGTAACAACTTACTTGCTACAAAGTCAGTTGCCGGGGCAGCCGAGCAAACTCCCCGGAGGCTACCAGTGCATACGACTACGCCAACCGACGGCAAGAACGGGCAAGGCGGTACTCCCGCCCGGATACTTGACGCCGCCGAGCGAATAGTCCAGTCGCGCGGATTCAACGCCTTCAGCTATGGCGACATCGCGAACGAGTTGCGGATCACCACGGCAGCGCTGCATTACCACTTCCCGCGCAAGGCCGAGCTAGGCAAGGCGCTCATCGCTCGCTACACGGTGAGGTTCGGCCAGCGACTGCGGAGGCTCGACGCCGAAGGCGGCACCGCCAGGACGAAGCTCGACCGGTACGTCGAGATCTACGCCGACGTGCTGCGCCAGGGCAGGATGTGCTTGTGCGGCGTACTCGCGGCCGAGTTCAGCACGCTGTCGGCTGGGATGCAGGCGGCGGTCAGGGACTTCTTCGACCAGAACGAGGACTGGCTCGGCCTGGTGCTTGAGCAGGGCAGGGCCGAGGGCGCGATGCGGTTCCCCGGCGCTGTGGCCGACACCGCGCGGATGATCATCAGCGGCCTCGAAGGAGCGATGCTCGTCGCGGTCGCCTACGACGACGTCGAGCGGTTCCTGACCGCCTCGGCCTGCTTGCTGTCTGGCCTGAACCCGCCCTCCTGAAGCGGCGGCCTTCCCCGGACGGGCCAGAATCAACGACAGCATGGTCCTGCCTACTGTCGTGGGGATAGCAGCAAGTAGGACCATGGTGCTGTCAAAGTCCGGCCGCCATAGGCTCGATCTATGACTGCGCCTGCCAGCGAGCCCGACTCCGACGCACGTAACCTCGACTATCTCGATCACCTGGCGCGGGAATCAGCGAGGTTCGCGCTGGTGCTCGACGGGACGTCGGCGCAGGCTCAGGTGCCGAGCTGCCCCGACTGGAATGCCGACGACCTGCTGTGGCATCTGGGTGAGGTGCAGTGGTTCTGGGGCTCGGTCGTCCGCCAGAAGATCGTGACCGACGACGAGCTCGAGCGGCTCGGCCGGCGGGAGCGTCCGGTCACCAGGGCGGGGCTGCGCGAGTTCTACGCCATGGCGAGCACGGAGCTCGGCGAGCTGCTCGCCGCGTCGCCTCCGGAGACGCCGACCTGGAGCTGGGCCGATGACCGCACCGTCGGATTCATCCGTCGCCGGCAGGCGCACGAGGCGCTGATCCACCGGGTGGACGCGGAACTGACCGGGGGAAGCCGGACCAGCATGGATCCCATGCTGAGCGCGGACGGCGCCGACGAAGCGCTCAGGATCATGTATCACGGCACGCTACCGCCCTGGGGCAGCTTCGCCGCCGACGAGGCGAGGACGATCCGCGTCAAGTCCAGCGACACGGGCGACTCCTGGTTCCTGACGCTCGGGCACTTCACCGGGACCGACCCGGACGACCAGCGGTCCTACGACCGGGCGGCGTTCCGCGCCGCCGAGGCAGACCACGGCGGCCCGGCCGCGGCGACCATCGCAGGCGCCGCCGCCGACCTGGACTGCTGGCTGTGGCACCGGCCCACGCTCGGCCCGGTCGAGCGAGCGGGCGACGAGGCCGTTCTCAGCGCCTTCGAGGCCATCCTCGCCTCCGGCGTGAACTAGCCCCTCACCGCTCCCGGGCAGGTCCGGAATTCTCCGAACGCAAGGGTGAAGATCCGCGAGAAGCCCCCAGGACCGGCCGCCGAGCAGTCATGCTGGGCAGAACGGAGGTACCGGCCGGTCTCGGCCAGCCATTAGCTTGGAACGCAGTGTGATGCATGACGGTCACCCGAAAGGGAAGCTGACCGATGCGGTGCGCGGTCCCCGCAGCGTGGCGGGGGCGCAGCACAGAACGGGAGCGGCCAGATGAGCGAAGTGCATGAGATCGCGTCACGCGGATTCGGGGCCGAAGCAGCCGCCTACGACCGGGCCAGGCCCTCCTATCCGCCTGAGGCGATCGACTGGCTGGCCGCCAATCTCGGTATCGAGCCTGGCCGTCAGGTCGTCGACCTGGCGGCCGGAACCGGCAAGCTGACCAGCCTGCTGACCAAGACGGGCGCGGACATCATCGCAGTCGAGCCGGTCAACTCGATGCGCGCGCGACTGTGTGAGCTGCTGCCAGGGATCCCGGTCCTGTCCGGCGTCGCCGAGGCGCTGCCCCTCGCCGACCGGTCGGTCGACGTCGTGCTGGTCGCCCAGGCATTCCACTGGTTCGATGCCAGGCAGGCGATGGCCGAGATCGCCCGGGTGGTCCGGCCTGGCGGATACCTGGGGCTGATCTGGAACGCACGCGACCGCGGCCTGGAGTGGGTCGACCAGGTCTGGTCGGTCATGGACCGGGTCGAACGGCGGGCGCCCTGGCGCGGCGAGCGCGACAGCAGCGGCCCCGAGGACCGCACCCTGGCCCAGTCGGAGCGATACCTGGCGGGTCCGGGAGACAGCAACTGGGCACCGTGGATCGAATCGACGTTCTACCATGTGCACTACAGCACGCACGAGGACGTCGTCGACCGGATGCGAAGCGTGAGTCACGTCGCGGTGCTGTCCCCCAGCTGTCAGGACAATGTGCTCGGTGAAGTACGGACAATACTCACCGAGCACCCGCAGACGAGGGCAAAATCGACTGTCGGTATTCCGTACCGGGTCGATGCGATGTACACCCAGCGCCTGGCCTAGCGAGCGAAGTAGTTGCCCGTAGTCGGCCGAGATGGATCATCCGCGCGCTGGGATGGTGTTAGATGGTCGTGGTTGCACGTTCATTTAGGAGATAAGTTCATGCCTCAGGGCACTGTGAAGTGGTTCAACTCCAGCAAGGGTTACGGATTCATCGCACCAGATGACGGTGGCGCGGACGTTTTCGTCCACCACTCAGCCATCATGGCCGACGGGTTCCGTTTCCTCGAGGAGAACCAGCGCGTCGAGTTCACCGCGGGTCAGGGCCAGAAGGGTCCGCAGGCCGAGCAGGTCCGCCCGCTCTAGCACTAAAGCCAGCTTGGGGCCGTGCGGTGCTCTGGTGCCGCACGGCCACTAAGGCTGGGTAATTAGGCTGGGCTGGTGCCCGGACTACACGCCGCGCTGGGCCAGGACCCGGCCGGATCGGCCGCTTCGTCCAGCGCTGCGAGTCGCGCTCGTTCTGGTCGGCGTAGCTCGCGGCGAAGGCGGCGATGGCCCTGTCGAACGAGTCCGAGTTGCCGAGGTAGGCGGCGATCGCGATCCGGTCGCCCGACCGCGCGTGCGCCCGGGCTAGCGTCCAGGCACAGACCTCGCCGTAGTCGGACAGCCCGCTCGGCGCCATCGCTGCGGTGTCGAGCGAGAACTTCCAGTCGCGCAGCTGGCGGACGTAGAAGTCCCTGACGACCCCGTCGGGCGCCGGGTTCAGCCGGTGCCAGCCGAGGAAGATGTCGCTCGCCGCCTGCATCAGCCGCTGCCCCTCGACCACCCGCTGGCCCTGGTTGTCGAACCTGCTGCGGCCGGCGAAGTCGCTCAGCACCGACGGTCCCGCCTCCTTCATCTGCAGGAACAGCGGGTCGGCTGAGTCCCGGCCGAGCATCAGCATGATCCAGCAGCGGGTGCCGACGCTGCCGACGCCGACCACCTTGCGCGCGATGTCGGCCATGCCCGAACTGGTACTGATCGAGCAGGTACCTGCGGTCCCCGGCAGCGTCCGCTTGTAGCTCTCGACCAGCCGCGAGCAGAACCCGCTCCAGGCCGGTCCTGTCCACGTCAGTCAGGCACCAGGCTGGACAGCGGGATGACCAGCGGCGGATCGGCACGATCTGCGGCTTGCCGTCGACGATCCTGGTCAGCTTCTGCAGCGCCTGCATGCTGTCCCTGCTGTGCGCCTTCGCGATGCCCTTGGCCAGCCTGGCTGCTGCCGCGAGGACAGCCGGTTCTGCAGCTGGCCGCTGATCGCGTCGATGTCGGCGCTGGCGTAGAAGACGTCCAGGTTGGACTGGCCCGCGAACTCGCGCATCGCCTGTCCGGTACCTGCGCGGCCGCTGCCTTCACCAGTCGCGGTGCGGTCGCGCTTGCGCATGCCGTTCTCCCTGGCCGCGATCTCCAGGCTGGCCGTCAGCCGCTTGACGTCCCACTCCCACGGACCTGGCAGCGTCTCGTCGAAGTCGTTGATGTCGAAGACGAGCCTGCGCTCAGCCGAGCCGAACAGCCCGAAGTTGCCCAGGTGCGCGTCACCGCAGGCCTGCACGGCAAGCCCGGTCGACCGGCGTGCGTCGACAGGTCGTGGGCCATCGGCAGCGCCGCGCCGCGGAAGTAGGAGAACGGAGAGGCGAGCATCCGGCCGTACCTGATCGGCACCAGGTCGGGCAGCCGGCCCTGGCCGACTGCGCCATCAGCAGCTCGACCGGGTCCGGCCGCTGGCCGTGGCGACGAAGTCCGCGTGGCTGCTCCTGGGCACCTGCTCCCTGCAGCTTGCGGCCCTGCTCGGCCCGCTCGGCCGGCGTCAGGTCCTTGATCTCGGTGTCGAGGTGGTACTTGCGGCGGCCGGGTGCCTTGCGCTTGGCTCGTCGTCCTGCAGTGGCTGACCAGTGGCAACGCCGCGCAGCGGTGCTCGCGTCATGCCTGCCTGGCGTGATGTTGCCGCCGTGACCCGGACGGCCGCAGCAGCGCCGCAGCAGCATGGTCTTGGTGCTGTCAGCTCGCGCGGGTGCGGCCCGAGCGTCGGCCCTGGTTTACTGCTCACCGCCGCGCCCGCGCCGGGCAGCGGCCGGGCCGGGCAGCGGCCGCGTTCCCGTTCACTCGCGGCGGGTGATGCGCGGCGGCGGCGCGGATGAATCGTGGCGGTGGAGCCTCCGCCGGCGCGCAGCACCGCCGGATCGAAGCGAGAGGAGCTCGGCCATGTCAGCGCTAACCGTATGGAAGTTCGAGTCGACCGACGGCGCCCAGGAGGCACTCGACGGTGCTGCGGACCTGCAGCAGCAAGCAACTGATCCAGGTGCTCGACGCGGCAGTCGTGAGCTGGGAGGTAGGCAAGAAGAAGCCGAGGACCCGAGAGCTGCGCGACACCAGGAGGGCAGGCGCGCTCGGCGGCGGCTTCTGGGGCCTGCTCTTCGGCCTGATCTTCTTCATCCCGATCCTCGGCCTCGCGATCGGCGCGGCGACCGGCGCGCTGATCGGGTCGATGGCCGACGTCGGGATCAGCGACTCCTTCATCCGCGACGTCCGCGAGAAGGTGACGCCGGGCACGTCGGCGCTGTTCCTGCTCAGCTCGGACGCCGTGATGGACCGGGTTACTGACCGGCTTCAAGGACAGCGACGCCGAGCTGATCAGCACCAACCTGACCAACGAGCAGGAGGCGAAGCTGCGCGAGGCCTTCAGCGAGGAATAAGGCAAGGCCCCGAGCCTGGCCGCGTCGCCCGCAGCGGGAGATCGCGTGCGGTTGATGCGACGCATCCGGCGGGTACGGTCGCTGTCGGGCTGAAGCTGCACGTTCGTCCGTCGGGATGGGGGCCTGAGGGACTCGATCTGACGTGCTGGCCCCGCCGGGGGATAGATGACGAGCACGATCAGCCGAGCCGACGGCTCGGCTCGACGCCAGGGCGGGCCGGCCGACAACTGGGGGCAACACCGGCCGCGCGGTCCGCGCGCACGGAAGCCCGCAGATCGGCGCGCGACGGCGCACTGCTCGAGCGCGCCCGGGAGCGACAAGGTCGCCGTGCCGCGGTCGAACGTGCCGCTGGTCGAGCGGCCGCGGATGACGAGCCTGATCGAGCAGGCCACGGCTGGGCACCGGGTCACGCTGGTCTGCGGGCCGTCCGGCGCCGGCAAGACGTCGCGTGCGCGCGCTGGGCCAGCGGCGCAGGACGGCAGCGTCGCCTGGCTCAGCCTCGACTACGGCGACCGCATGGCCGCGCCAGCTGTGGGCGCACGTCAGGCTCGCGCTGGCGAGCACGCCAGCGAGTCCCGGTGACCTCGCGCGCGAACTGCCCGATCCGGACGACGACGCGTTCCCGCTGCCGCCTGGCGAGCTGGCCGAGCGGCTTCCGCGCCGGTCACGCTCGTCGTCGACGATATCTGCGAACTCGCCGGGAGCCAGCGTCTCAGGCCGGCGCTCGACCAGCTGATCAGGCACGCGCCGCCGACGCTGCGGCTGGTCTTGTCCGGCCGGCATCCCGGCCGGGCTCGCGGTAGCCAGGCTCCGGGTCGGCGGCGAACTCGCCGAGATCGGCGCGGCCGACCTCGCCTGCACGCCGAGGAGGCCGACGCCTATTTCGCGATGGTCGGCCTCGAGCCTGCCGCCCGCGCAACGCGACGAGCTGCTCGCGCGCACCCAGGGCTGGATGACCGGACTGCGGCTGGCCGCGCTGCGCTCCGGGCCGGACCGGACCGGCGGCATGCCATCTGGCGGATCACTGGCGACGAGCCGCAGGTAGCCGACTACTTGCGGGACGAGGTGCTCGCCTCGCAGCCGGCCGAGGCCGTGACTTCCTGCTCCGGACTGCCTCGTCGATCGGATCTGCGGCGAGCTGGCGGACAGCCTGACCGGGAGCGACGGCGGATCGCCATGCTCGAGCGGCTGTGCCGGGAGAACATCATGATCGGCCCGGCAAAGGCGCCGATATCGCAGATACCGACTACGCCGAGTACCGATATCACCCGCTGCTGCGGACATGCTCAGGGCGCAGCTTCGGCGCGAGCTGCCGGGCGAGGTACGGCTGCTGGCCAAGCGTGCCGCCTCGTGGCTGGCCAGCCGCGGGCAGCACGCCGACGCCCTGCGCAGCGCCGTCTGCAGCGAGGACTGGGATTTCGCTGTCGAGATCCTGGCCCAGAGCGGCCCTGAACTGCCTGCTGCCGGGCCGGCGGCGGGGCTCGAGCCCGTGCTCGCGACGTTCCCCGCGAGCCGCTACACCAGCGACGCGGCGGTCGCCGGCGCGCTCGCGGCGTCCGGCCTGCGCACCGGCGACAGTTGCGCGACGCAGCTGCACCTGGACAACGCGGTGACGGCGCTCGACCGGTGCGCTCCGGACCAGCGGCCTATCGTCGCGACCTGGCTGCGCGCGCTCATGGTGATGCAGGCCACTGCCGTCGGCAAGCAAGGCCCCGATACCGACGCTGCGCTGGTGCTCGCGCGCGAAGCTGGCGCGACGGCCAGCGACGCCGCCGGTCACCAGGCGGTCGGCTTGCTGTGGACGGCGCTGGGCGTCGCCGCCCTGGCCGAGCTGCGGGTCGCCGACGCCAGGGTCGCGTTCACGCAGGGCTGCCTGCAGCTGAGCCATGGCGGCCGGCCCGAGTTCAGCGCTCGCGCCCAGGCCTGGCGAGCCATCGCCGAGGCCCTGCGCGGGGATCTGCTCGCCGCCAGCGAGCCATCGCCAATCCAGCCAGCGCCAGCCCGCTCAGAGCCAGCCCGCCCGGAAGCAGCCCGCCGGAGCCGATCCGCTCGGAGCCGATCCGGTCGCGAGCAGGCTCAGCGGGCTGGCCGCCACCTGGCTGCGGCTGGCCAGGGACGAAACAGCGACCGCACGCCGGCTGCTCGACGAGCACGACGCCGACCAGCGGGCTGACCCAGGGAACCGGGTCGCCACCTTCCTCGCGACCATGGCCAGGGCCAGGCTCGCCCTGTGCCAGGGTGACCTCCCGGCGGCCAGGAGGCTTGCCACCAGACTCCGGTACGAAAGCCCGGCGCCCGGCTTCGGCCTGGCCGCGCTCGACGCCGACGTCGCGCTCGGCGAGGGCGACCCGGCCAAGGCCCGGCTAGCGCTCGCGAGAGCCGAGGCCGCCGACCCAGCTTGCGCCGAACTGCTGACGCTGAACTGGGCAAGGCTGCTGCTGACCGAAGGTGACTGTCCGGCCGCGCTCGCTCGCGCGCAGTCCCGCCTCGCGACCGAGGGCGACGAGATCTCGCTGCGGGACCGGATCTGCGCCCTGGTGACGGCGGCGATCGCGCTGCGGAGGCTCGGTCATGCGGAGGCCGCCGCCGACCAGCTTGGCTACGCGCTCGCGCTGGCCGAACCGCACGGCGAGTACCGCCCGTTTCTGGACGGCGGCGCGGCCGCCCGGTCGGCACTGACCGTGCTGATCAGGCCGACCAGCCAGGGGGCGGCCTGCGCCGCCAGGATCTTGCAGCGCTTCGAGACGCGCCCGAGCCGACCGCCGGACAACCAGACCACGGTTCCGCTTACTGGCAGCGAGCTAGCGGTGCTGCGCTTCCTGCCCTCTCACCTGACCAATCAGGAGATCGCCGAGGCACTGTTCTTGTCGATCAACACGGTGAAGACCCACCTGCGCTCGGTCTACCGCAAACTCGGGGTCACCACCAGGCGCCAGGCGATCTCGGCCGCCGGGCGGCTCGGACTGCTCTGACAAGCCCGGGCCGAGAACGCGACCGGGCCGCAACCGGGCCGAGGACGCGAGAGGCGCGGGCGACGTGGCAGCGGCGAGCGAGCGGGGCGCACCCAGATTGGCTGGCGGGCACTGGGCAACAGCAGCAACCAGGGCCATACCCCCGCCAGCAGCCCGAGCCCAACAGCAGCAACCAGGGCCATACCCCGCTAGCGGCCCCGAGCCCAACAGCACCATGGTCCTACTTAGTGTCATCAGGACAGCAGTAAGTAGGACCATGCTGTCGTCGACTTAGCTGCTCGAACAGCAGCAAGTAGGGACTTACTGCTGTGGCGGGGGAAGGCGGCCCGGTGACGAGCGCCGGACATGCGGAATCGGCGGTGCAGAACGCGACGGCGCAGGACGCAGCGGCAGGCACGACGGCGGCGCGCCCGGGGTGCCGGCGGGCAGGACGGGGCGGGGCGAGGTGCCGCCGGGCAGGATGACGGGGCGGGGCGGGGGCGGGCGGGCAGGATGGCGGGGCGGGTTCCGCGATCCCCTGCTCGCGGTGGGTGACTGGGTCGGGTATGGTGGTGCGATCATGCGGCGCTTCGTACTCATTCTTAGTAGCCGTAGCGGGACCTGATCAGGCAGGCCAGCAACCCGCTACGGGGATGAGGTGCTGGCCGCATGCCGCTGGTCCGAGCGCATCAGACTCGTTTCTTTCTTTTCGACTCGACGCCTGCATGGTGCAGACCATCTAGTCGCGGCATCGGCTCCGCCTCCTGCTGGACCGCCTGAGCATCGATTATCAGGGGACGAGCAACAGGAGAAAGTGATGCGCCAGCGCACCAACCCACAGCGCACCAACCCACAGCGCACCAACCCAGAGGTTAAGCGCCAGGACGCCCGGTACGCGCAGGTACAGCCAGCGGATTCGGCGGCCTCGAGCGCCTCGGCCCAGCATGCCATCCAGGTAGCGCTCGACCGCCGGGACAACGGCGGCGATGTGCACACCGGCGACGACGAGTAGGCAGGACACCGGGCATGCAGCACGGACCCGCGAGCGACCGCCTCTTCGACAAGGTCTGGGACCGGCACCTGGTCGTCAGCCCCGAGGGCGAGCCGTCGCTGCTCTACATCGACCTGCACCTCGTACACGAGGTCACCTCTCCGCAAGCCTTCGAGGGGCTTGAACTGGCTGGCCGGACAGTGCGCCGGCCTGACCTCACGGTCGCCACGATGGATCACGACGTGCCGACTCTTAATCCCGACGGCCCGATCACCGACCCGCTAGCCGCCGAGCAGATCGCCAGGCTGCGCAAGAACTGCGAGGCCCACGGCATCACGCTGTACCCGCTCGGCAGCGCCGAGCAGGGCGTCGTGCACGTGATCGGCCCGCAACTCGGGCTGACCCAGCCGGGCATGACCGTGGTGTGCGGTGACAGCCACACCTCGACCCACGGCGCCTTCGGCGCTCTGGCGTTCGGCATCGGCACCACCGAGGTCGAGCATGTGCTCGCCACCCAGACGCTGCGCCAGGTCAAGCCGCAGGCGATGGCGGTCACCGTGGACGGGGAACTACCGCCCGGCGTGACCGCCAAGGACCTCGTGCTCGGGATCATCGCCGAGATCGGCACGCAGGGCGGCACCGGCTCGGTGATCGAGTACCGGGGCGAGGCGATCCGCTCGCTCGACATGGCGGGCCGGATGACGGTCTGCAACATGTCGATCGAGGCCGGCGCCCGCGCCGGGATGATCGCTCCAGACGACACCACGTTCGCGTTCCTCGAGGGCAAGGCGCACAGCCCGAAGGGCGCGGACTGGGAACGCGCGCTCGACGACTGGCGGTCGCTGGTCACGAAGGACGGCGCGGCCTTCGACCGCGAGGTGCACATCGACGCCACCGCGCTCCGGCCGGTCGTGACCTGGGGCACCAACCCCGGCCAGTCGGTCACGATCGACGGCGCCGTGCCCGACCCGGCGAGCTTCGGGACGTCGGCCGAGCAGCAGGCAGCGCAGCGCTCGCTCGACTACATGGGACTGACCGCCGGAACGGCCATGCGCGACATCGGCGTCGACGTCGTCTTCATCGGCTCGTGCACCAACGGCCGGCTCGCCGACCTCCGGGCGGCGGCAGGCGTGCTGCGCGGGCGGAAGGTCAGTGCCGGGGTGCGGGCAATCGTCGTGCCGGGCTCGGCCCGGGTCAAGGCCGAGGCCGAGGCCGAGGGCCTGGATACGGTGTTCACCGCCGCCGGCTTCGAGTGGCGGTCGGCCGGATGCTCGATGTGCCTGGGCATGAACGGCGACATCCTGGCTCCCGGCGAGCGGTCGGCGTCCACGAGCAACCGGAACTTCGAGGGTCGCCAGGGACCTGGCGGCCGTACCCATCTGGTTTCCCCCGCGATGGCTGCGGCCACGGCGGTCGCCGGGCGGTTCGCCACGCCCAGCGACCTGGAAGGAGCAAGCTGACATGCGCGCCGTAAGCCAGGTGAAGGGCACTGCGATAGTGCTGGACCGGCAGAACGTCGACACCGACCAGATCATCCCCGCCTCGTGGCTGAAGCGGGTGGAACGTACCGGGTTCGCGCCCGGCCTGTTCGCCGCCTGGCGCACCGACCCCGGTTTCGTGCTCAACCAGGCCGGCGCCGACAAGGCGAAGATCCTGGTCGCCGGGGCCAACTTCGGCTGCGGTTCGTCGCGCGAGCACGCGGTCTGGGCGCTGCAGGACTTCGGCTTCGAGGCCGTGATCGCCCCGAGCTTCGCCGACATCTTTCGCGGCAACAGCATCGGCGCCGGGCTGCTCACCGCCCAGGCCGACGAGGCCGTGGTCGGCGCGCTCGGAGCCGCGATCGCCGCCGATCCCGCCGCGACGGTGATGCTCGACGTCGCGGGGCGAAGCATCTCGGTGCCCTCGGCGGGGATGCAGGCCAGCTTCGCGCTGCCCGACTACGCACGCTGGCGGCTGCTGGAAGGACTCGACGACATCGGCATTACGTTGCGCCAGGCCGGCGAGATCGCCAGCTTCGAGGGCGGCCGGCCAGCGTGGCTGCCTAGCAGCCCAGTTGGTACCCGAGCAGACGTGCGTACTTGACATGCCCTACTGTGGGGGGCGGCGGGCAGCGTCGCCTCCCACGGCATAAATCGAATTCAGCCCATTCGCCACCAGGCCGACCCTGTGCAACAAGGCATCAGGGGTCGATCGCCGCGATTTAGATGGAGAGATCAGCAAGTGATCACTCAGCTCCTATTTCGAGTAATTCTTATCACGTAGCGCGAGCCTGGTGATGGGCTCGCGCTACTCCTCCTCGGCCGGACGGCCAGGAGGTTTTTTGTTTGAGCGAGCAATTCGGAACGTCAGACCGATCAAGGAGCAACCGTGGAAGTGACCGGAGCCCAGGCGCTCGTCCGCAGCCTGGAGTGCCAGGGCGTCGACATCGTGTTCGGCCTGCCCGGCGGGGCGATCCTGCCCGCCTACGACCCACTGAGATCATCGTCGCTGCGGCACGTGCTGGTCAGGCACGAGCAGGGCGCGGGCCACGCCGCCGAAGGCTACGCGTGGGCGACCGGCCGCGTCGGCGTCGCCATGGTGACGAGCGGCCCGGGCGCGACGAACCTGGTCACCGCGCTCGCCGACGCCTACATGGACTCGGTGCCCATCGTCGCGATCACCGGTCAGGTGGCCACGGCCATGATCGGCACCGACGCCTTCCAGGAGTCGGACATCACCGGGATCACCGCGCCGATCACCAAGCACAACGAGCTCGTCACCGACATCGAGCGGATCCCGGCGGCTATCGCCGAGGCCTTCCACATCGCAGCATCCGGCCGGCCAGGCCCGGTGCTGGTCGACCTGCCCAAGGACATCCTGCAGGCCCAGTGCGCGTGGAACTGGCCGCCCACACTGGACCTGCCGGGTTACAGGGTGCCGGGAGCACCGGACCAGTCGCTGATCGAGGAAGCGGCCCGGCTGCTGCGCGAGGCCAGGCGGCCCGTACTCTACGTCGGCGGCGGCGTGGTCAAGTCCGACTCCTACGCGGCGCTGCGCGAGCTGGCCGAGCTGATCCAGGCCCCGGTGACGACGACGCTGATGGCGCGGGGCGCGTTCCCCGACAGCCATCCCCTCGCGCTCGGCATGCCTGGCATGCACGGCATGTACTCGGCGGTCACCGCGCTGCAGGAATGCGACCTGATCGTCGCACTCGGCGCCCGGTTCGACGACCGCGTGACCGGCAAGCTCGACACCTTCGCGCCGAAGGCCAAGGTCATCCACGCCGACATCGACCCCGCCGAGATCGGCAAGAACCGCCATCCCGACGTCGCCATCGTCGGCGACCTGCGCACAGTGCTCGCGGATCTCGTCGCCGCGGCCCGGGCCGAGGTCGACGAGCACGGCCCGGCCGACACTGCCGACTGGGTCGCGACCACGACGGGCTGGAAGCGCAGTTACCCGCTCCGCTACAGCCAGGACCACGACGGCCCGCTGAAGCCGCAGCACGTGGTCGAGCGGCTGTCGGCCATGACCGGGGGCGACGCGGTCGTGGTAGCGGGTGTCGGCCAGCACCAGATGCACGCCGCCCAGCACTACGGCTTCACCAAGCCGCGCAGCTGGATCAACTCCGGTGGGCTCGGCACGATGGGGTTCGCCGTGCCCGCCGCGATGGGCGCCCAGATCGGCCGGCCAGGTGAGCTGGTCGTGGCGATCGACGGCGACGGCTGCTTTCAGATGACCGCACAGGAGCTGGCGACCTGCGCGATCGAGGGCCTGCCGATCAAGGTGCTGATCTTCAACAACGGCTTCCTCGGCATGGTCCGCCAGTGGCAGGAACTCTTCTACGACGAGCGCTACTCCGAGGTGCACCTGGGCACCACGATCCCGGACTACGTGAAGCTCGCCGAAGCGTACGGCTGCGTCGGCCTGCGCTGCGACCAGGCGGACGACGTGGACGCGGTGCTAGAGAAGGCCCTCGCGGTGACCGACGTGCCAGCCGTGGTCGACTTCCGCACTCATGACGCCGAAGGCGTCTTCCCCATGGTCCCGGCCGGTCACGCTAACGACGACATCGTGCTCGGGCCAGAGTTCACCGCCGCCGAGCAGCAGGCAGCCCGCCGCAAGGAAGTGATCGCCCGATGAGTACTCACACGCTCTCAGTCTTGGTGGAAAACAAACCCGGCGTCCTCGCCCACGTAGCGGCACTGTTCTCCCGGCGAGCCTTCAACATCACGTCGCTGTCAGTCGGTCCGACCACCGACCCAAAGGTCAGCCGCATGACCATAATCGTGGACGGCGCGAGCACACCGGTCGATCAAGTGCACAAGCAGCTAGAAAAGCTCATCCGCGTGCTCAAGGTCACCGAACTGGTCGAGGACGAGGCCATCGAGCGCGAGCTGGCGCTCATCAAGGTGCGCATCGACCCGGCTAAGCGCGCTGAGCTGCTGGATCTCGCGGGCTCGTTCCGCGCAAATGTGGTGGACCTCGGGCCGGACACGATCGTGCTTGAGGCGGTCTGCAGTCCGGGCAATCTCGACTCTCTCTTGGTGCAACTCGAGCAGCACGGCACTTGTGAACTCGTGCGCACTGGCCAGATTGCCATTTCGCGCGGCAGTTCCACGATCACAGATGCCGAAGTGCAACTGGCGGTCTGTGCCTAGGTGCTCCGGACAGGGCCGTTCAGGCCCACTCCGGAGTCGCCTAGGTACAGATGATCACTCCTAGAAATCGACATTCACTGAAAGGACATCGGGCATGGCGACTGTGTATTACGACGATGAGGCTGACCTCGGGCTGGTGCAGGGGCGGAAGATCGCCGTACTCGGGTATGGGTCGCAGGGGCACGCGCATGCGCTCTCGCTGCGCGATTCAGGCTGCGATGTGCGGGTCGGGCTGCCTGAGTCGTCTAAGTCTCGGGCTAAGGCTTCGGCGGCTGGGCTCACGGTCGGGACGGCTGCTGAAGTGTGCGAGTGGGCTGACCTTGTGATGGTGCTGACTCCTGATACGGGGCAGCGCAAGCTCTATGCGGAGGCTATTGCCCCTTCGCTCAAGGCGGGGGATGCGCTGTTCTTCGCTCACGGGTTCAACATGCACTTTGGGTACATCACTCCCCCGGTTGATGTTGACGTCGCGATGGTGGCACCCAAGGCGCCCGGGCATACGGTGCGGTGGCAGTACGAAGCCGGGCAAGGGACGCCTGTGCTGGTGGCGGTCGCCCAGGATGCGTCGGGCAAGGCGTGGGATCTCGTGAAGTCCTATGCGAAGGCGATCGGGGGGACTAAGGCTGGCGCCCTCGTCACGACGTTCCAGGAGGAGACCGAGAGCGATCTGTTCGGGGAGCAGGCCGTGCTGTGCGGCGGCGTGACTGCGCTGGTGAATGCCGGGTTCGAGACTCTTGTCGCTGCTGGCTATCAGCCTGAGGTGGCGTACTTCGAGTGTCTACATGAGCTGAAGCTGATTGTGGACCTCATGCAAGAGGGCGGCATGACGTGGATGCGGTACTCGGTCAGTGACACCGCCGAGTACGGCGACCTGACTCGGGGGCCGAAGGTGATCGGGGAGCCTACTAAGGCGGCTATGGCGAAGATTCTCACTGATATTCGGTCGGGGGAATTCGCGCGGGAGTGGATCGCCGAGGACGATGCCGGGCGGCCTCATTTCTCCCAGCTCCGTGCGGACGCCCAGCACGCGCAGATCGAGCGGGTCGGGAAGCCGTTGCGGCGGATGATGAGCTGGCTGGACGCTCCCACCGATCACGAGGAGGAGGCCTGATGCCTCACGTAAGCAGCTATGCCGTCGCCCACCTTCCAGGCGACGGCATCGGCCCCGAGGTCACGGCCGTCGCGAAAGAACTCGTGGACCAGGCGGGCAAGCAGCATGGCTTCAGCATCGACTGGCAGCACTGCCCGCTCGGCTCCGAGCACTACCTGAAGACTGGCGAGGTGTTGCCTGAGTCGGTGTTCGAAGACCTGCGCAAGGTGGACGCGATCTTCCTCGGCGCGATCGGCAGCCCGTCGGTACCCCCTGGCGTACTCGAACGCGGCCTGCTGCTCAAGCTGCGCTTCGACCTGGACCTCTACATCAACCTGCGCCCGGCCCGCCTCCGCCCGGGGGCGACCAGCCTCCATGGAAACTCGACCAGCCTCAACGCCATGGTCGTGCGCGAGAACACCGAGGGCTTGTACGTAGGCGCGGGCGGCGTAGCCCACAAGGGCACGCCCTTCGAGACCGCCAGCGAAGAGTCGCTGAACACCCGGGCCGGCGTCGAGCGCTGCGTTCGCTACGCCGCCGGACTCGCGGCTAAGCGCCAAGGCAAGCTCACGCTGGTCCACAAGACCAACGTCCTGCTCAACGCCGGCGGCCTGTGGATGCGAGTCGCGCGGGAAGTCGCCGCCGAGACCGGCGTGGACCTCGACTACGCCCACGTAGACGCGGCCTGCCTGTATATGGTCAGCGACCCGGCCCGGTTCGACGTAATCGTCACCGACAACCTCTTCGGCGACATCCTCACCGATCTCGCGGCAGCGTTGACCGGCGGCCTCGGGCTATCGGCCAGCGGCAACCTCAACCCCGGCAAGACCGGCCCGTCGATGTTCGAGCCAGTCCACGGCTCAGCACCGGACATCGCAGGCACCGGCACGGCCAACCCGGCAGGCGCGACCCTGTCTGCGGCGCTCATGCTCGACCACCTAGGCGAGCCCGAGGCAGCGGCAGCGCTCGATGCGGCAGTGGACGCCGTGCTCGCCAAGGGCGGCGCGGAGTCGACCGAGGGTTGGGCGACTGCCTTGTCGGCCGAGCTAGCCAATGCGGGGGGTACCTGATGACCGAGCACGAACTCACCAAGTCGGGTGGCAGTCCGGCGGTGGGAGGCGTTCAAAAGCCAGCCGACACCGACGGGTCTGCCGCCCGACCCCCCGTTTCAAGACGCATCGAGGTGTACGACACGACTCTTCGAGATGGCTCCCAGCAAGTCGGGCTCGATCTCACCGTCGAGGACAAACTACGGGTTGCAGCAGCCCTGGACGCTCTCGGTGTGGACGTCGTCGAGGGCGGCTGGCCAGGGTCTAACCCCAAGGACAAGGAGTTCTTCGCAAGGGCGGGCGAGCTGCCCTGGCTCAACGCGCAGCTCGCCGCGTTCGGGGCTACTCGGCGGCCTAATCGGTCGGCTGACGGGGACGGCGATCTTGCTGTGCTGCTCGAGGCTAATACGCCGATCGTGACGCTAGTCGGGAAGTCCTGGACGCTTCACGTTGACGAGGCGCTGCGGACGACTCGTGAGGAGAATCTCGCGATGGTTGCCGATTCGGCGCGGTTCTTCGTTCGCGAGGGACGGCGAGTCGTCTTCGATGCTGAGCACTTCTTCGACGGGTTTGCTGCTGACTCCAGTTACGCGCTCGAAGTGCTCGCTGCCGCTGCCTCTGCTGGGGCTGACACGCTTGCCCTGTGCGACACCAACGGGGGGACGCTGCCTGACGACATCGTGCGGGTAGTGCGCGAGGTCGCCGGGCGGTTCCCTCAGTATCGGGTTGGGGTGCACTGCCACAACGACTCGGCTTGCGCGGTGGCCAATTCGCTGGTCGCCGTCGGGGTTGGGGCTTCGCACGTGCAGGGTGCAGCCAACGGGTACGGCGAGCGGTGCGGCAACGCCGACATGTTCGCGATCATCGCCGGGCTTGAGCTGAAGCGCGAGCATGAGCTGCTGCCGCCCGGGCGGCTGGGCACCCTCGCGTCGACTGCTCGGGAGATCGCTGAGCTGGCGAATCTGCCGTTCGACGCTCGGCAGCCTTACGTCGGGTCCTCGGCGTTCGCCACCAAGGCGGGCCTGCATGCTTCCGCTATCGCTCGACGTCCGGACGCGTACTCGCACGTGAACCCGACGCTGGTGGGCAACAAGGCGCACGTGCTCGTCAGCGAATTGGCTGGGCGGAGCAATGTGCTGGTCAAGGCCGCCGAGCTTGGGATCGATCTGTCCAGCGATCCCGGGCTTGCTACGGCCGTGCTCGATGAGGTCAAGGATGCCGAGCATCGGGGGTACGCCTACGAGGCGGCCGATGCCTCGTTCGAGCTGCTCGTGCGCCGGGTGACTGGGCGGTCGCCTTCGTGGTTCGACCTCGAGGGGTACCGGGTCGTCATCGAGCGGACCGGCGGCCTCGCGGGGGGTCTCGGGGGGTCGTCCCCCCAGGTCAGCACCGACCGCAGTGAAGCCATTGTGCGGCTGCTGCTCGGGGATCAGCGGGTCGTCGCCGTCGGCGAGGGTGTCGGGCCGGTGCACGCGCTCGACCAGGCGCTTCGGAAGGGGCTCGCTGACCTCTATCCGCAGCTGGCCGACATTCACCTCGTGGACTACAAGGTTCGGATCCTCGACGGGCGAGCCGCTACTAGTGCCGTGACCAGGGTGATGCTGACTTCGGCCGACCACGAGGGCGAGTGGACCACCGTTGGCGTGTCCGACGATATCGTCACGGCTTCCTGGGAGGCCCTGGCCGATGGAGTGAGCTACGGGCTGCTGCGCGCCGGGGCCAAGACCCTTGTTCCGGCTGGGGCATGAGCGGCCTAGACCGGGCGATAGCCGGCGACACCATCCGTTCCAACTAGAAGGGCTTGAACTTAACATGGCGAATCTGCCCCGGCCGCGCAGCGGCCCTTTGACCACAGGACCGGCCCGGGCACCTCAGCGGGCGATGCTGCGCGCTGCGGGGCTGAGCGAAGAGGATCTGAAGTTGCCGCAGGTCGCGGTCGCGTCGTCGTGGAACGAGGTGACTCCGTGCAACCTGCACCTCAACGGACTCGCCGCCGCCGCCAAGTCCGGCGTCCGGCAGGCGGGCGCGGTGCCGATCGAGTTCGGCACGATCGCGGTCTCCGACGGGATCGCGATGGGGCACGAGGGGATGAAGGCGTCCCTGGTCAGCCGGGAGGTCATCGCCGACTCGGTGGAGCTGATGGTGCACGCCGAGCGGTTCGACGCGCTGGTCGCGATCGCTGGCTGCGACAAGTCGCTGCCCGGCATGCTCATGGCGTGCGCGCGCCTCAACGTACCGGCGGCGTTCCTGTACGGAGGGACCATCCTGCCTGGTCACGCTCTGGGGAAGACACTGACGATCCAGGATGTGTTCGAGGCGGTGGGGGCGCAGGCGGCCGGCGACATGTCGGACGCTGACCTGCTGGCAGTCGAGCGAGCCGCGTGTCCTGGGGCGGGCTCGTGTGCCGGGATGTACACGGCCAACACGATGTCGGCGTGCGCCGAGGCGATGGGGATGGCGCTGCCTGGGGCGGCGTCGCCGCCGGCGGTGAGCTCGGAGCGAACGGCGCTGGCCCGGGCAACCGGAGAGGTGACCGTGCAGGCGCTGGCGGCCGGGCTGCGGCCGAGGGACATCATGACGCGGACGGCGTTCTTGAACGCGGCGGCCGTCGTCATGGCGACGGCCGGGTCCACCAACGCAGTGCTTCATCTGCTGGCCATCGCGCACGAGGCCCAGGTCGAGCTGTCGATGGACGACTTCGACGTGATCAGCCGCCGTACTCCGCTGATCGCGTCGATGCGGCCGGCCGGGCGGTTCGTGATGAGCGAGCTCGACCAGGTCGGCGGGCTGCCTGTGGTGCTCCGCGAGCTGCTGTCAGCCGGGCTGATCGACGGCGACGCGCTCTCGGTGAACGGCAGGACGCTGGCAGAGAACGTGGCTTCCGCTGCCGCCCCCGACGGTGAGATCGTGCGGCCGGTGTCCGATCCGATCCTGGCCGAGGGCGGACTGGCGGTGCTGCGCGGGTCGCTGGCGCCGAACGGCGCGGTGGTCAAGGTGCCCGGGCTCGAGACGCTGCGGTTCGAGGGCACGGCACGGGTGTTCGAGCGCGAGGAAGAATGCTTCGCGGCGGTGACCGGCGGCGGTGTGTCCAAGGGCGACGTGGTGATCATCCGCTACGAAGGCCCGAAGGGCGGGCCCGGCATGCGAGAGATGCTGGCGGTCACGGCGGCGATCAAGGGCGCCGGTCTCGGCAAGGACGTCGTGCTGGTCACCGACGGACGATTCTCGGGAGCGACGTTCGGTGCTTGCATCGCGCACGTCGCGCCCGAGGCGTACGACGGCGGGCCGATCGGGCTCGTGGCCGACGGCGATCCGATCCTGATCGACATTCCGCAGCGGCGTCTGGAATTGCTGGTTCCCGAGGCGGAGCTTGAGCGGCGACGGGCGGGCTGGAAGCGTCCCGCGCCGAACTACACGACCGGCGCCCTCGCCAAGTACGCCGCGCTGGTCTCCGGTGCCGACCTCGGGGCGGTGTGCATAGCTCAGCCGCAGTGATCTTCCCCCGGCGGCGAGCTTCCTGCGACCGCAGCCCCTGCCTGCCTTTACTTCAAGCGCACTTGAGTTCTTAAGCTAGAAGGGGAAGGGGTACCGATGGCCGACGGTTTGTGGTCACCGCAGCGACGTGCGCTGACCGGCGGCCTGGTGCTGACTATCACGTTCGTCGCGTCCGAGTCGCTGGCGGTCGTGACGGTGATGCCGCTGGTAGCGCGCGATCTGCATGGGCTCAGCCTGTACGGATTCGTGTTCTCGGCGTTCCTGCTGGGCACGATGGTCGGCATCGTCGCCGCTGGCCGGGCTGCTGACCAGCGCGGCCCGGTGGTCCCTTACATCGCCGGGATCGTCGTGTTCGTGGCCGGGCTGACGATCGCCGCCTGGCTCCTTCGATGCCGGTGCTGGTGGCGGGGCGGGCGCTGCAGGGACTGGGCGCAGGCGCGGTGCCGTCGGTGGCCTACGTCGCGATCGGGCGGAGCCTGCCCGACGAGCTTCGGGCCAAGATGATGGCCATGCTGTCGACGGCCTGGGTCGCGCCCGGACTCGCCGGGCCGGCGATCAGTGCTGAAGTGGCTCGGCTGTTCGGCTGGCGATGGGTGTTTCTGGGGCTGCTGCCGTTCATCGCCGTGACCGGGCCGTTCGCTATCCCGGCGTTGCTGCGGCTCGGCAGGCCCGCCTCGGCGAGCGAGGGCGGGCACCGGCTGATCGACGGGATCGGGGTCGCGGCGGCATCCGGGCTGGTGCTTGGCGGACTGACCCTCGCGGCCGGGTCCGCTTCCAGCACGACCACTGGTGCGGCGGGTTCTGGCTCGGGCTCTGGTGCTGGGGCTGGTGCTGGTGCAGGGGCTGGTGCAGGGGCGGGTGCTGGTGCTGGTTCGGGCACGGGAGGGGTGGCTGGTTCGGCTGCGGCCCGGCTCGGTGGCGGCGCGTCGTCGTCGCGTGACCTGGCCATCGTGGCCGGCATCGTCCTGATCGGGATCGGGCTGGCCATCGGATTGCCGCTGCTGCGGCGACTGCTGCCCGCCGGGACCTTGCGAGCGCGGACCGGACTGCCGGCGACGATCCTCACCCGGTGCCTGCTGACGTTCACCTTCTTCGGCGCGGACGCGTTCGTCACGCTGGCCATCACGATCCTGCGGCATCGCAGCCCCGTGGTGGCGGGCCTCGCCGTCACCGGCGCGACGCTAGCCTGGACGGCCGGCGCCTGGGTGCAGGTGAGGATGAATCCCCGCTGGGGCGGCCGCCGCCTTATCCGCGTGGGCTTCTCGATCATCCTGCTGGGTATCGCCGGCCTCGCGCTCATGCTGTCCAGCCAGGTCAGCGTGGACGAAGGGATTATCGCGTGGACCGTGGGCGGCCTCGGCATGGGCATGTCCTACGCCCCGACCACGCTGCTCATGCTCGACGCCGCCCCGGCCGGCCGCGAGGGCTGGGCATCGTCATCGCTCAACCTGGCCGATGTACTCGGCAGCGCACTGGGCATCGGCATCGGCGGCGCCGCCATCAGCGCGGCCGTAACGTTGCGGTGGCCACTGGCGGCCGGGATCGCCACGGCCTTCGCGATCACTGCGGTGGCGGGAGTCATCGGCCTAACGGTCACCCGCCGGTTGCCGTCAGGCCGGCCGGGAGCGGCCGGAGCGGCCGGAGCGGCCGGAGCGGCCGGAGCGGCCGGAGCGGCCGGAGCGGCGGCCGAGCTAACCGCGACGTAGCGAAGCTCGCAAGGCACAATCCCGCACCGGCGGCGGCCGGTAGCGCGACGGCCGGGTGTGCAGCGGCCGGGCGGGCAAAGGCCGGTCACCGCGACGGCCGGGCGCGCAATGGCCGGTCACCGCGACGGCCGGGCGCGCGACGCCACAACAGCAACTAGGGCCACGGGCCGGATTCTCAGGGATTTCAACGACACCTTGGTCCTACTTACTGTCATCAGGACAGCAGTAAGTAGGACCATGGTGCTGTCCGACCCCGGCCGGAAACAGCAGTAAGTAGGACCTTGGTGCGGTCCCCCCCGCCCCGGCCTCGCCCGGCCCCCTCCGGCCCCGCCCGGCCCCGGCCCAGCCCCGGCCCCGACCCCGGCCCAGCCCGGAGGGGGCGCTAGCCCGGTCTGGCGATGGAGGCGACGGTTGCGCCGGTGGCGAGGATTAGGTCGTCGGGGGCTAGCTCCAGCTCCAAGCCGCGCTGGCCCGCGCTGCAGAAGACCTTGTCCAGTTCCAGCGCGGACGAGTCGACGACGACGGGCAGGGGTTTGCGCTGGGCTATCGGCGAGATGCCGCCGGCCACGTAACCCGTGGCGCGCTCGGCGGCGGCCATCTGGGCCATCTCGGCCTTCTTGCCGCCGACCGCCTCGGCCAGGGCTTTCAGGTTGAGCTGCCCGGTCACCGGGACCACAGCAACGGTGAGCTGGCCGTCGACGCTGGCGATCAAGGTCTTGAACACGCTCTCCGGCGCCAGTCCCAGCGCCGTCGCGGCCTCGGCCCCGTAGGAACTCGCTCGAGCGTCATGCCGATACGAGTGGACGTCGAACGGTATGCCGAGCATCGTCAGCCGCTGCGTCGCACGGGTGCCCTGACCGCCCACGACCGGTTAGCTTATACCTCGGACCCGTCATCGCAGGTCACAGAATGACGGCGATCAAAGCAGCTGCGCAGCCCGGCCAGGCATTCGCCCGGCCGACCTCGCAGCTGAACCCTG
Organism: uncultured Actinomycetota bacterium; assembly: GCA_963737865.1. Taxonomy (GTDB): domain Bacteria; phylum Actinomycetota; class Actinomycetes; order Streptosporangiales; family Streptosporangiaceae; genus Chersky-822. The sequence goes on from CAVTUG010000007.1 coordinate 465,215, forward strand.
AGTCAGAGAGCGGACGAGGCGCTCGGCCCGGCGACCGTCATCCACGGCTCGGGCGACAGGGCCAGAGCCTGCTGGTAGACGGCCTCGTAGCCCTGCGCCATGACCTCGACGGTGAAGCTTGCCTCGACGTGCTTGCGGCACGCCGCCGGGTCGAGTTTCCGCGCCCGGGTGATGCCATCGGGCAAGTCAGCGATGTCCTCGACGATGATCCCGGTCTGGTCGTGGACGATCAGCTCGGGCACCGCGCCCCGTCGCATCGCCACGACCGGGGTGCCGCACGCCATGGCCTCTATCACGACCAGGCCGAACGGTTCCTCCCACTGGATCGGGAAGAGCATGCACGTCGCCCGGGACAGCAGCCGGCGCTTGGCGGTCGCGTCGGCGATGCCGAAGATCGTGACGTCCTTGTCTATCCTCGGCTCGACCTCGCGCGCGAAGTACGCCCGCTCTATCGGCTCGCTGCACTTTCCGGCGAGTACGACCGGCAGCCCAGCGGCTCTGGCGGCGTCGATGGCGAGGTGCGGCGACTTCTCCGGGTGGAACCGGCCGAGGAACAGCGCGTAGTCTTCCTTCTCCTCCCGGAACGGGAAGGTCTCCGCCCTGATCGCGTTGTGTACCCGGGCCGACCAGGAGAGATCGGGCGCACTCAGCCGCTGGGCGTCGGAGATGGCGACGAGCTGAACGGTGTCGCCGAGCGCACGGTAGAAGTCGCCCGAGTCGCCCTGGACCGGGCCGTGTGCGGTCACGATGGTCGGAGTGAGCCGCCCCCGCGCCATCAGCGGCCCGGCCATCGTATGGTCGTGGATGACGTCGGCGTCGAGCGTGTCGAGAATGCCAGCGACCTTGGCCGCGTGCACGATCTCGGGCATCGGCTCGCCGAGCCGGTCAGCGGGTCCGACGTCGTAGGTGGTGATGAACCGCTGAGCCCGGGTGGCGTGACGACCAGCTCCGATCAGGGTCACCTCGTGGCCACGTGCGACGAGCGCGTCGACAAGATCGGCGACCACCGTCTCGATCCCGCCGTAAGCCGTTGGCGGAACGTCGAAGTACGGTGGCGCGACCATAGCGACGTGCATCTGACGTGCTCCAGCCGGAGCCTGCTGAGTTCGGGTTAGGGTCGAGCCCGTGGTGCTCACAGCGAATGCCTCCTTGCCTCACGGAATCACCGGCGCGGCTCGGGGCGCCGGCTGAGGCGCCCGGCCTGGCCGGAGATGATCATGCCCGGAGGCTGGTGCGGCAATGCTGGGGCGAAATTAATAAAGCCCCGATGGCTCGGTAAAGGCTTTACCTTTCCCGGTGTGCGGAACTTGCGTTAATAAAACCGAGCCCGGTCAAGAAGGCACCGCAAGCATCGCTATCGGCGCATCTTGCGCCACAGCGGTCTCGGCACGCACCTGAGCGCCAGGGCGAGGCCGCTGAGGCTTCGCGGGACCCAGATCTGCGCCGCGCCGCCCCTCAGCGCCGCCGCCACGGCTGTGCCGACCTGCGCGGGCGTCGAGGATAGCGGCGCGGAGGGCATCCCTTCGGTCATCCGTCCGACGACGAAACCAGGGCGGACCAGCAGCACCCGCACGCCCGAGCCGTGCAGCGCGTCGGTCAGGCCGCGGGCGAAGGAGTCAAGCCCGGCCTTGGCCGCGCCATAGACATAGTTGGCCTTTCTCGGCCGGACGGCGGCGATCGAGGACAGCACGACGATCGTGCCGCGCCGCTGGGCTCGCAGTTGCGCCGCGACCTCGATAAGCGTGGTGACATGACTGGTGAAGTTCACGTCGATCATCCGGGCGGCGAGGATCGGATCCCGGTCGACCTGCGACTGCGGGGTCAAGATGCCGGTCGCCGCGACGACCAGGTCGACCGGTCCGGCGGCGAAGATCTCGTCGATCACGTCTTTGTGCTTCTCGAGCGCCAGCGCGTCGAACGCGACCGAGGTGACCGAGTACGGCAGTTCCTTGCCGGCCGCCGCGAGCCTGGCCTCGTCCCGCCCGGCCAGCAGGACCTCGGTGTCGGCCGGCGCGTCCAGCGCGGACACGATGGCCAGGCCGATCTCGCTGGTGCCGCCGAGCAGCAGTACCCGTGCGGGCCTGCCAAGGTTGTCCAACATCAAAGCTCCTTCGGGGCTTACAGCCCGAGCGCGAACAGTATCAGCCACCCGGCCTCACAGCCGACCATGACTGGATCGCGCGCGATCAGGTCTTCGACCGGCTTGCTGCTGGCACGGGCGGTGAGCCGGTCGAACCTGGTCAGCGCGGCCAGCAGGGCGATCGAGCTGACCAGGTGCAAGATCCGGGTTCGCGCGACCGGCTCGTTGCTGGCCCAGAATACGTACGAGACCACCATGACCGCGCTCACCAGGCGCTGCGCGATCCGCAGCCCGGTCGCTGAATAGCCTCGCATCGCCGGCCTGTGCCTGGCGGCGTCGGCTCCGAGCACGGTCAGCTCGGTGTACCGCTTGGCGATGGCCACCATCAGCGCCCCGAGACTGCACACCAGCAGGAACCAGCCGCTCGGCGGCACGTGGGTCGCCACCGCCCCGCCGATCACGCGCAGCACGAACCCCGAGGCGACGGACGCGAGCTCGAGATAAGGAGTGTGCTTCAGGCCCGCCGAGTACAGGAACGAGATGACCAGGTAGGCGGTGATCGTGACGGCGAGCAGCGGCTCTCCGATCACGAATCCCAGGGCGAGCGCCACGAGCACGAAGCAGATCGCCACCATCATCGCGTGCCGGGCCGGAAGCCGGCCGGAAGCGATCGGACGGTGCCTCTTGTAAGGGTGGTTGCGGTCCCTCTCGGCATCGACGACGTCGTTGACGAGGTAGACGGCCGACGAGGCGAGCACGAAGGCGACCGTGGCGGCCAGCGCGTACCAGATGCCTCCCGGCCGGCCAAGCGTGTGGCCCGCCAGCGGCGCCGCGAACACGAGCAGGTTCTTGGGCCACTGCCGAGGCCGCGACGTCTGGACGACGGCCTTGGCCCAGCGGGCCGGGCCGCGCAGGCGCGCGGGAGGGTGAGGCTGCGGCTCGCTGACTCGAGCCGCGGGCGTTGGTACTGTCATCGGGCGAAAACCGCCGTGAAGTCTCTGTTGGCTGGGTAGTAATACCGATCTGGCGGCTGAACCTGGTTTCTGATCAGGTTGACTGGCTCGGGGTTGCCGGGATGATTTTTCGCCAGATAGTACATGAACGACATCCAGTCAGGGTTGATGTCGAGTTCCATAGCCGAGATCGCCCCAGCGTGCTTCAGCACTTCGGCGAGATCGCGCACGTCCAGCGACGGCCCGTAGACGAAGATGATCCGGCCGTTCCTGGTGATGCCGATCCCCGACCGCCAGACGTAGTACTTGCTGCCGAGCGTCGCGCCCCAGGTGGTATTCACGCCCTTGTCGACTGCCTTGGGGACCTGACCACGGACGACGATGAGGTGCAGGTTCTGCCGGACCGCCGCGATGTCCGGGCCCATGTGCAGGCGGCCGCGACCCCAGTTGCCGATGGCCAGCTTGCCGTTGCGGAAGTAGACCTCGGAGGCGACGCCTTTCACCAGCTTGCCGTCATAGTGCCCGTGCAGGTAGAAACCGCCACCAGAAGCGTTAATTCTAAATCCGCTATTGAAAGTAGCGACCAGACCAGTCCGGTGCCCAGCCGGTATGTAATCAGGCGCGCCCCAGTGTCCAGGTGCCGGGTCCTCGGTACCCGGCCGCAGGGCGAACTTGACCAGGCGCTGGTCAAGGGAGACCACGCCCGCGTAGTAAGACGAGTACACCTTGCTGAACCTGATGTAGGTCTTGAACACGGCGGGGATCCCGTGGACGGTCTCGACCTCCCGCCACTGCCCTTCGCCTGGCAACGGCTGGCCAGCCAGCGAGCCGAGGTTCGCCGGGACGAACGGCTGCAGGCCGTGGTGCCCGTGCTTGCCCTTGTGCACGGTCTTGCCGCCGAGGTTGGTAAAGGAGACGCTCGGGTGGCCGCCCTTCTTGGGCGGGCTGTAGGTGAGCCATTCGCCGAACGTGACCGCCGGGCCGAGATAATGGCTGCGCGCCCACTCGGCAACTCGCTCGGCGAGCGTACCTCCGCCGGGGGTGGTGAGCGCATGTCCTAGTGACCAGCCCGCGACGAACACCACCGTGGTGACGATGGCTAGAATCACCCGGAACAACAGATTGAACGACCCCGGGAACCGGGACCGGCCAGACTCTGCTGATGGTGACCCTGGATCTGCGGGCCCGGATTGCGCGGGCCCGGATTGCGCGGGCACAGACGGCTCGGGCCGGGACTGGGCGGGCACGCTGCCAGCGGGGGCTTGGCCAGCGGGTGCTTGCGACCGGCGGACTGGCGCCTGGGGTCTAGCCACGCAACCCTCCCGTGTTGCATGCCAATCCGCTGTCCCTCGTGGCGGTCCGGCATTGGCCGACGGCGTGAGCACTCACTCTATGCGAGCTTTCGCCGTCTGGAGCCGCAAAGGTCGCTCAGGCGCGCGGTGGCGCTAGCCACCCTGGCCGGCGGCTGACGCCAGCCAGGGGAAGCGATTCACGACGAGGCGGGGAACCACAATCCGATCTCGTAGCTGGCTTCCTCGGCGTTACCCGAGGCGTGCACCAGGTTCTGGATGGGCCGCTTCTCGGCATTGGCGGCCGCAGCCGAGTCGGAACTAAACCGGCCCCTGATCGTGGCCGGGTCGGCCATCGCCGGAATAGTGTTGCCGCACAGCACCCGGACCCGGCTGATCGCCTCGTTCCCCCGCAGCACAATGGCCACTACCGGCCCCTGCGTCAGATAGTCGATGAGCCAGCCCTTGATGACCCGGCCGATCGCCACCTGATCGCCGGTCCCGAAGAACTCGGTCGGCTCAAGCCCCAGTCGCTGGTAGTCGCCGAGCGTCTTGCCACCGACCGACCCCAGCCATCCGTCGTCGTTGGGGTAGTGCCGCTCGATCAGGTCGGCGCTCGCGTGGCGAAGCTCAAGCCGCACGAGCTCAAGTCCAGCGTCCTGAAACTGGTCTAGGATCCGGCCGGTCAGGCCCCGCGCAACACCGTCAGGCTTTATAACTACCAAGGTCTCCTCAGTCATGGCTTGGAGTGTGCCACAACCTGCGGGTTCAGGTGGCATCGGGGCGCAGCGGGCACGGACGTCCCGACCCGGCACATTCTGCGTATTTCCCTCAGGAGCGGTAGGGGCGCAGGCCCTGCTGGCGAAGATGTGATACCAGAGGAGTTATGGAGCCAACGGGCAACGAGCCGGACGAGGTCACGAGGGCGGCGCTTGACACCGTCTCAGAGGCTGTTGAGCTGGCTGATCAGGATAGGCGTCGCGAAGACGCATTGCGGCGGCGCGGTGTCAGGGGGCGGCTGGCCCGGCGGGCGGCGCGACGGGGCGACCGGGTCAGCAGCGTGCGCCGGCTGGGCGCCGCGATCAGCGGCGCGGCCCGCCGCGGCGCGAACATCACGGGCCGGGGGGTGTCGTCGGGCGGCCGGTGGCTCAGCGCCCAGGTACTGGCGATGGCGCCGCGCCTGCCCGTTCGCGATCTGGGCACGCTGCGCTCGCAGTATCCGGACCGGACCCCGGACCAGATCGCCGAGGCGCTCATCGAGGGTGCGTCTAGGGCTTCGGCCACGGTGGGCGTCGCCGTGGGCGCCTGGTCGGTGCTCCCCTTCGTGCCAGCGGCCGGGGTGGAGATCGCGACCGAGACGCTCTCGGTCGTCGGCATCGAGATCAAGCTGGTCGCCGAGTTGCACGAGGTGTACGGCATCCGCGCGCCCGGCACCGTGATCGACCGGATGACCGCCTACGTCGGGGCGTGGGCGCAACGGCGCGGTGTCGGCCTGGCCCCAGGCGGGCTCGTCCTCGCCGCCGGGTCGCCTCTCGCCAGGCAGCTGCAGCGCCGGCTCGCGGCCCGGGCCGGCCGGAGCATCTTCTCGCTCGGCCCGCTGCTGACCGGCGCCGTCGCAGGCGGCGTGATCAACCGGCGGGAGACGCGCAAGCTCGGCCGCATGCTGCGCGACGACCTGCGCATGCGCTCTCCCTACCGAGGCGGCTACCCCTACTGACTGCCGCTGGGTGCTGCTGCGGCGTCGCCGTCGGTGCCTAGCCACCGGTCGAGCCAGCTGAACTGCTCGGCCAGCACGTGCAGCACCGATTCCCTGGCGACGTAGCCGTGGCTCTCGAACGGCAGCACGACCAGCCGCGCCGTGCCGCCGTTGCCCTGGATCGCGTGGAACAGCCGCTCCGACTGGATCGGGAAGGTGCCCGAGTTCGCGTCGTCGGCCCCGTGCACGAGCAGGATCGGTGCGCTGATCTGGTCCGCGTACCTGAACGGCGACACCTGGTCGTAGACCATCGGCACCTCCCAGAAGCTGCGCCGCTCGCTCTGGAAGCCAAACGGGGTGAGCGTCCGGTTGTAGGCGCCGCTCCTGGCGATGCCCGCCGCGAACAGGTCGGTGTGAGCGAGCAGGTTGGCGGTCATGAACGCGCCGTAGCTGTGCCCGCCGACCGCGACCCGGGCCGGGTCGGCGATGCCAGTGCTCGTCAGCGCCTTCACATGCGCGGCGGCAGCGGCGGTGACCTGCTCGAGGTAGGTGTCGTTCTTCGTCTCCGGGTCACCGATCACCGGCATCGTGGCGTTGACGAGCACGGCGTAGCCGCGCAGCACGAACCAGACCGGCTCGGTCGAGGCCAGCCTGGTGAACCGGTTGTTGCTGACCCGCACCTGACCCGCCGTGTCCGCGCTGCCGTAGTCGAACGGGTAGGCCCAGATGACCAGCGGCAGGCTGCCGTCGCGGGCCTGGTCGTAACCGGGCGGCAGGTGCAGCATGCCTGACAGCTGGACGCCGTCGCCCCGGTCGGTCAGGATCAGCTGCTTCTGCAGGCCGGTGATGCTCGGGTGCGGGTCCGGCCAGTTGGTCAGTTCCCGGAAACTCGCGTCGCGCTGGGCGTCGTCGGCGTCCACGCCGGCCGGGGCGACGACCCGCAGGTTGGGCGGCTCGGTCTTGCTCTGGTGCCAGATCACTATCTCGTCGGTACCGCCGCCGGTGAAGCCGAGCACCGACTCGTGCGCGTCGGCCGGGCTGCGGAACATCGGAGTCGTCTCGCCCGTCTCGACGTTGTAGCGGTGCAGGAACGGCCGCTCGCCGTCCGGCGTCGCGCCTTCGCCGCGCAGGTAGATGTCCGGTCCGTCCTGGCGAATCGTCCGGCTGCCGTCGGCGTGCAGTCTCAGCAGCGGCTCGCCTGGGTCGCCGTAGGAGTCGTCTTCGGCGAGTTCGAAGATGACCCGGTTGCGACTCGGATCGGCCAGGTCGCAGAACCACATCCGGACCCAGCGGTGCTCGCGGTCGTACTCGGTCATCATGACCGTGCCAACCTCGTCGAAGTGGCTCCAGCCCAGACAGCGGTGCTCGACGAGCAGAACGCGCTCAGGCTCGGCGTCGAACGGCGCCTGCAGGCTCATGACCTCGTCCCGGTGCTCAGCCTGCGCCATCGGGTCGCCGCCGTCGAGGGCCCGCAGCCAGAGCAGCCGGGCTGGCGAGCGCTCGTCCCAGGTGAGCAGCCTGGGACCGGTCGGCACGCCCATCATCGGCACCTGGTCACTGACCGGCAGGTCGGCGAGCACCGTCGCGGTCTCGCCAGCCGCCGTCCACACCTCGACCCGCCGGGCGAAGAAGCCGGAGGGGACTCGATACGAGAACGGCCGCTGCAGCCGGTAGACCAGCAGGTACTGGCTGTCCGGCGAGTCGTCCACGTACTGGTACAGGCCAGGAGGGCCGAGTTGCACGGCCGCGCCAGTAACCGGGTCGACCCGGAGCGGGACCGACGTCGCGAACGCCTCGAAGGCGTCCTCGTCGGCTGGCGTCTGGAGCATGTCCTGGAAGGTCGGCATCATGGACTTCTTGCCGATCGCCTCTTCGATCCGGGGCTCGACCGTCCCTGCCGAGGTGACCGCAGCCGTCGTCGCGCCGAGCACCAGCAGCGAGCGGCCGTCCCTGGACCAGGTGATCGTGCCGCCTGTGCTCGGCGGCTCGCCGCCCAGCACGTCCGTCACCCGAAGGCCAGGCACCTGGACCGGATCGGCCGTCGTGCCGGCGTCGGCCACCCAGACGCCCACCCCGTCGGGCTCGTCCATCATGAACGCGAACCGCCGCCCGTCCGGCGCGAAGACCGGCAGGCTCACCTGCGCGCCCGCCGGCAGCGCGAGGTCCCGCTGCTCGCCGTCGCTGACCCTTAGCACCGAGAGCCCGCTGAACTGCCTGGTCCGCTGGCGGACGCCGATCGCCGGGTCGAGTCGCAGGCCAGCCAGCTTGACGCACGGCTTGGCCAGCGCCGAGATCGGCGGGTGGGCCTGGTAGCTGACGAGCACCAGGTACTGCTCGCCTGGGGACGGCACGGCTAGCGGGGACGGTGGGGCATCGATGATCGACACGACGTCGTCGTCGGGGAGCGAGAAAGGCAAGTTGGTCCCTTCGCCACAGCTGTTCGGGGGCACCGGTAGCGTAACCCGCATGATTGAGGACCGAACACGACGGCTGCTCGACGTGCGCCTGGCCCGCGACCAAGCTGACCAGCGGCTGCCTTCTCTGGTCGCCGGTCTCGCCCGGGACGGCGAGCTGATCTGGACCGGTGGACGGGGCACGGTGGACGGTCGGACGCCAGACGCCGGCACCCAGTACCGCGCGGGGTCGATCACGAAGACGTTCACCGCGGTCGTCGTGATGAAGCTGCGCGACGCCGGCGAGCTGAGCCTGACCGACCCGATTGGCGCGCACGTAGACCTCGCCGGGGCTGGCGCCTCCGCCGAGGTAACCGGGATGACGGTCGGGCAGTTGCTCTCGCACTCGGCCGGCCTGCGGGCTGAGACCGCCGGTCCGTGGTGGGAGCGTACCGCCGGCGGCGACCTGGCCAGCCTCGCCGCATCGTCGCTGGGGAGCGACGCCGCCCGATTCCGGCCGGGCCGGCAGCACCATTACTCCAACGTCGGATATGGCCTGCTGGGCGCGATGATCGCGAGCAAGGCCGGGCAGCCGTGGTTCGAGGTGATCTCCAGCGAGGTGCTGCACCCGCTCCAGATGACCAGGACCACCTTGCGCCCGCAGCACCCGCACGCCACCGGGTATGCCGTGCATCCCTACGCGGACGTGCTGCTCACCGAGCCTGAGCACGACGCGGGGGCGATGGCGCCGGCCGGGCAGTTCTGGACCACCATCACCGACCTGGCGCGCTTCGGCCGCTTCCTGGCCGGCCTTACGAGCGGGATTCTCGCGAAGGCGACGCTCGCCGAGATGCGCGAGCCTGCGGTGGTCTGGCCGACAAGCGGGCAGGCATGGACGGCGGGCTACGGGCTCGGGTTCCAGCTGTGGAACGTCAATGGCACTACTTACTACGGTCACACCGGCTCGATGCCGGGCTTCCAGGCGGTGCTCAAGATCACCGACGGGCCGGGCAAGGACACCGCGATCATCGCGGGTAATTCGACTACTGGCTTCAGCGGCACGCTGAACACCGACCTGCTGCGCATCCTGGCGACCGAAGAGCCCTACTTGCCTGGTGAGTGGAAGCCACGGCAGGTCGACGACGAGCTGCTTGACCTGCTCGGCAGCTGGTTCTGGGGTCCGGCCGCGTTCGTCTTGCGCCTGGTCGGCAGCGAGCTGGAGCTGAACTATCCGGACACGACTGGAGGTGGCGCGCGGTTCGGCCGCGACGACAACGGCGGCTGGCGCGGTACCGAGGGTTACATGGCCGGCGAGCCGCTGACCACGGTGATCGGACCAGACGGCCAGGTGGTGGCGCTCGATATCGGCTCGTTCATCTACACCCGGACGCCCTACGACCCTGCCGCCCCGATTCCCGGCGGCGTGGACCAGGCCGCCTGGCACGTCCCGCCCCAGAGCTAGCCGGACAGTTGCTAGCCGGACAACTGCTAGCCGGACAACTGAAGGCCGGGTCACCGCTTGCTGGGTGACCCGGCCAGGCTAGCTGACCGTGCTAGGGCCTAGTACCAGCCGTCGTCCTCTTCGTGGATCCAGGCGTGCTTCGGCGATCCGTACACCGCCTTGATGTAGCGCATTCCCCAGCGAATCTGCGTTTTCGCGCTGTTCCGCCAGTTCTTTGCCACGGATCCCATCTTGCTGCCTGGCACCGCCTGCGGAATGCCGTAGGCGCCTGAATAAGGATTCTCAGCATGGACGTTCCAGCTGCTTTCGCGCATCCATAGCTTGTTCAGGTACCTGAACTGCCATTTCGGCTTCCAGTGGAACCAGTGCATGATCTTCCATGCGATCCGCTTCGGCGTCAGCCGCTTGTGGTGCTTCTTGTGCATCGGCTTGGTCGCGTTCTGATGTGCGACCGCCATCCGGGCGCTGATGTGCAGGGCACTATCCGTCTTGGCCAGAGCCGAGACTTGCGTGCTCCGCACGGGCTGAGCCGCTGCGGAGACCGACAGGGCGCCGCTCGCTGCCAGCGTCGCGAGAGCGAACACAGGGGCGGCAAGGGCGATGGCGAGTCTGGAGATGACGATGCGGTTCAGCAATCGGTGCGAGGACAACCGTGAACTTTCGGCCGGGCGCGCCTTTCAGCGCACTCAACTTTCACCCAGGCTTCCGCCGGCTTCAGGCAAGCAAGCCAGCAAGGCGACGTGTCGGCGCTTCGCGGGTTCAGGGCGAAGTCTGGTTACTGAAAGTTACCCGCCGAACACGAAGGGCGCTTTCGTACTTCTACGATGCCCGAACTCGCCGCGAGGCGTGCACGGATTGCCGAAATGCTTAGAGTGAAATGGGTCACAGCCGACCATCAAAGGATCACGGCGGACAGAGCATGGTACTTGCTTTGCTATCGCTTAGGGGGTTGAGGTGCCGGACCCGGCGGCGAGCTATCCGGCGATCATGGCGCGGACAATGACGGCTGAGAGCTTGCCCAAAAGTGCGAGGCCGACGCCGGTGGCTGATCGGAGGATTGCCGGATGCACGGGGGAGAGATTTCGTGCTCGCGCAGGAGATTCATCGTGTACGGGAAATCTTTCGGGTTCGCTAGGGAGGTATTTCGCTTTCAGGAGACTTCTCGTAGTGATCACGGAGTTCGGACGGGCTCCTGAGGGAAGATTGTCGCAGGCTGGAGACTTGACCGCGCTATGCGACGACAGGGCTCCAGCATGCGAGACGCCTCCGCCAGGACCCTGACAAAGCTCCAGCCAGCGCAGGCCCAGCCAGCCAGCGCAGGCCCAGCCAGCCAGTGCGGGCCAGCCATCCAGCGCGGGCCAGCCAAAAAGGCGCGGGCCAGCCATCCAGCGCGGGCCAGGCAAAAGCGCGGGCCAGCCAAAAAGGGCGCGGGCCAGCCAACCAGTGCGGGCCAGGCAAAAGCGCGGGCCAGCCAAAAAGCGCAGCCCACCAAAAATGCGGGCCAGGCGACTCCCCGGCGGCTCTGGGGTCACAGGACCAGGGTCAGGCCGTGGGTGAGTTCTTCTGGGAGTTATTTCAAACTAAATAGGTGGATTACGTGCCACGGCACTGCTTCGCCTAAGATCGGCCGCTCAAATTCCGGCCTCGGAGAAAGACGGTCAGACTTCCATGGCGAAGGAAACTCGCATCCGGATCCCTTGATCACGGAAGGTTTGATGAGCAGAGGTCAGCCTGGTCGAGATAGCTCGCGGCGACGGGAGTCTGCGGGCGGCACCAGGTGCGGGTCAGTAGGCGCACAAGGTGCGGGCTGCGGTGATGACGGCGGCTACGGTGGGGATGACCTGCTGCTCAAGGACATCGGCGAAGGGCAGCGGGACGCAGGCGGCCGCGATTCTGCGGATCGGCGCGTCCAGCGATTCGAAGCCCTCGTCGGCGACGATCGAGGCCACAGTACCGCCCCAGCCGCCTTGGTACGGGTTCTCCTCGACGATCAGCAGCCGAGAGGTTCGCTCGACCGATGCGAGCACGGTGGCCATGTCGAGTGGTATCAGGCAGCGCAGGTCGATCACTTCGGCGCTGATGCCGTCGGCGGCCAGGCGATCGGCAGCGGCAAGGGCCATCGGCACGGTGACGGCCAGCGCGACGATCGTGACGTCAGTGCCGGATCTGGCGACCGATGCGGCGCCGAGCGGCACGACGTGGCCTTCGGGCGCCGTCTGGCCCTTGCTGGCGAACAGTCCCTTGTGCTCGAAGAAGACGACCGGATCGTCGCTGCGGATCGCCGATGCCATCAGGCCGATCACGTCGGCTGGATTGGATGGCGCCACGATCTTCAGACCGGGAACGGTCAGCGCCCAGTTCTCGGTGGCCTGCGAGTGCTGCGCCCCGAAGCCGAGCCCGCCGCCATTAGCCGTGCGGACGACCACGGGAACGGTTACCTGCCCGCCGGTCATGTACCGCATCTTCGCCATCTCATTGGCCAGATAGTCCCAGCAGACCGCGAAGAAGTCGGAGAACATGATCTCCGCGACTGGCCGCATGCCGGTCATCGCGGCGCCCATGGCCAGGCCGAGAATCGCCTGCTCCGAGATCGGGGTGTCCCAGATGCGGGTCGGGCCGAACTCACCGAACAGCCCGGCGGTGGTCTTGAATACGCCGCCCGCCGCGCCAATGTCCTCGCCGAGGCAGACCACCGCCGGGTCACGCCGCAGTTCGCGCGCGATTGCCTCGGCGACCGCTTCCCGGTAGCTAATCACGTCCGCCATGCCGAACCTCCGTCTGCCCACACATCGGTCATCGCCTGCTCAGGATCGGCATCGGGCGCGGCCCTTGCCGCGGCCACCGCGGCAGCCACCACCTGGGCAGCCCGCTGCTCGGACCGCCCGACTTCGTCGGCACCGACTCCGAGTCCGGCGAGCCTGGCGCGGGCGAGGTCGAGCGGGTCCTTCGCTAGCCATTCACGCACTTCCTCCTTCGGCCGGTAGCTGGCCGGATCGGTGCGGCTGTGCCCGAAATGCCGGTAGGTGCGGGCTTCGATCAGCGCCGGGCCAAGGCCAGCCCGTGCTCGGTCGGCGGCCCGGGCCACCGTCCTGGTCACGGCGACCACGTCATTGCCGTCGACCAGCTCACCGGTGAGGCCGTAGGCAGACGCGCGGTCAGCTGCCGGGTTGGCCACCGCCGTCACCGAGCCGATCGGGGTGTATTCCATATAGAGGTTGTTCTCGCAGATGAACAGCACTGGCAAGGACCAGACGGCCGCGATGTTGAGCGCCTCGTGGAACGCCCCGATGTTGGTCGCGCCGTCGCCGAAGAAGGCAACGGCGACCTGGCCTGTGCCGCGCAGCTTCGCTGACCAGGCGGCGCCGGCGGCGAGCGGCAGATGAGCGCCGACGATCGCGTACGAGCCGAGCATGCCGGCCGATGCCTTGGTCAGGTGCATCGAGCCGCCCTTGGCCCGGCACACCCCGGTCGCCTTGCTCATCAGCTCGGCGAGGCACTCTTCCGGGCTGGCGCCGCGTGCGATCGCGTGGTGGTGACCGCGATAGGTGGCGAAGACATAATCGTCGGGCCTGAGCGCGGCGCTGGCACCGACCGCCACGGCCTCGTGGCCGGCGGCCAGGTGCGTCGTGCCCTTGACCAGCCCGGCCAGGAAGAGGTCATGCGCGGCCTGCTCAGTCCGGCGGATCACGACCATCAGCTCCAGCATCGCGAGCAGGTCGGCGGCACTGACACTTGCTTCAGGCGGGCTGGCCCCAGACGGACTGGCCCCCGACGGACTTGCTCCAGACGGACTTGCTTCGGTCATGTGGCCGCCTCCTGCCCTGGGCCTGTACTGGTCTCGCCGCGTCCGGCGGCGGTGTTCAGGTGCGACTGGCTCTCGCGCAGCGTGTTCAGCGGGCCGCCGGCGGTCCAGAACTGGCGGCCGGCGACCAGCAGCTCCTCGGCAGGGAACTTGGTGATTACTTCGCAGCCGTCGGCGGTGACCACGACCTCTTCCTCGATCCGCGCCGCCGACCAGCCATCCTTGGCGGGCCAGTAGGTCTCGAGCGCGAACACCATCCCCTCCTCAAGCGGCTCGGGATGATCGAGTGAGACCAGCCGGCTGAAGATCGGCTTCTCCCAGATCGACAATCCCACGCCGTGGCCGTATTGCAGTGCGAAGGCAGCCATCTCATCTGGAAAGCCGAATTCGGTTGCCTTAGGCCACAGCGACACTATGTCGGCGGTCGTCGCTCCCGGCCTGACCAGAGCGATCGACGCGTCCATGTACTCGCGGCACCTGGTGTAGGCATCGCGCTGCGCCACGGACGCGCTGCCGACCGCCAGCGTCCTGTAGTAGCAGGTGCGGTAGCCGTTGAAGCTGTGCAGGATGTCGAAGAAGGCGGGGTCGCCCGGCCTGATCAGCCGATCACTGAACACGTGCGGATGCGGCGAGCAACGCTCGCCTGAGATCGCGTTGACGCCTTCCACATACTCACTGCCCAGGTCATACAGGACCTTGGCGACCAGCCCCACGCACTCGTTCTCGCGCACCCCCGGCCGCAGAAACTGATACAGCTCGGTGTAGGCGGCATCGACCATCGCACAGGCCTGGGTGAGCAGCGAGATCTCGTCCCTGGTCTTGGTCCTGCGGGCTTCGAGGAAGATCTGCTGGCCGTCGACCACCTCGATGCCTTCCGCGCGCAGCGCCTCAAGCACCGGCAGCTCGGCTACGTCGACGCCGAGCGGCGCGTCGGCCAGGCCGTGCTCGCGCAATTCGACGGCGACCTTCCTGGCTACATCACGGGCGATCCCTGCATCAGGGTGGATCGCCCCGCGCAGCGTGGAGATGCCGGCGCGGGCACCGGTCTGCGCGGCACCCGCTGCGGTGGCCTCGCCCGGGGTGTGGTCGAGCCAGGGGTTGTAGAGCTGGTGATGCCTGGCCGCCGAGCCGAAGTCCCAGATGACCGGCTCACCTCCGCGCGGCAGCAGGGCGAACCTGACCAGCTTGTCCATCGCCCAGGTGCCGATGTGCGTCGCGGTCATGTACCTGGTGTTGGCCATGTCAAAGCTCAGCAGCGCACCGAGCTCCGATCGGTCGAGCTGCGCCTTCAGCCGCGCCAGGCGCTCAGCTCTGAGCCGCCCGAAGTCGACTCGCTCCTCCCAGTCAACGCCGTCAGCTCCGAACGTAGGTATCGCCAAATCTGCCGCCTCATCGTCATCGCGTCATCGCGTCCTGCCGCCCAGGTAGAGCGCGCCGATCTCCGGGTTCTCAAGCACCTCGTGTCCGGTACCTGCCAGCCGGACCCGGCCATTCTCAAGCACCACGCCATGACTGGCCAGGCGCAGGCCAGCGCGAGCGTTCTGCTCGACGAGCAGGATCGTCTTGCCGCTGGCGTTCATCTTCCTGACCGCGTCGAACACCGTGCTCAGTACCTTGGGCGCCAGGCCCACAGAAGGCTCGTCCAAGATCACCAGTGCCGGGTCAAGCATCAGGCACCTCGCGAACTCGACGAGCCGCTGCTGGCCACCTGACAGGCTCCCGGCTTTCTGGCTGGCCCACCCGGCCACAGCGGGGAACATGTCCTCTACCTCGGCCCGCCGCCGGGCCACCTGGCCGCGATCAAGCAGATAGCCGCCAAGCTCGATGTTCTCCCTGACCGTCATCTCGCGGAACAGGCTGTGGTTCTGCGGGACGTGCACGACCCCGGCTCGCAGGATCTGCCTCGGGCTCCTGCCGGTCAGCGGCTCACCTCGGAAGGTGACCTTGCCGCGACGCGGCTTCAGCAATCCGCTGATCGCGGCGAGTAGCGTCGACTTGCCTGACCCGTTCGGGCCGACGACGCAGGTGATGCCGCCGCCAGCGACCTCGAAACTGACATCGTGCAGCACATCACCGCCGCCGTAGCCTGCGGTGAGCCCGTCGATAACGAGAGCGTCATTCACCTGGCTCATCGCCACCCTGTCCGGAGTCTTCGCCTGAGTCTTCGCCGGACTCCTCCCCGACCCCGAGGTAGGCGTCGAGCACCCTGGGATCGACCCTGACGATCTCGGGCGGCCCGGCCGCGACCACGGACCCGTAGTCAAGCACCGTGATGTGGTGGCACAGGCCCATCACGAACTCCATGTTGTGCTCGACGATCAGGAAGGTCTTGCCTGCCGCGTTCAGCTCGCGGATCCGGTCGGCGATCAGGTGGATGAGCGACGGGTTGATCCCCCGGCCGGCTCATCGAGCAGCACCACCGCCGGGTCGGCGACCAGGACGTAGGCCAGCTCGAGCAGCTTGCGCTGGCCGTAGGACAGGGTCCCGGCGAGTGCCGCCGCGTGCCCGGCGATTCCGGCGAACTCAAGCTGTCGCATCGCGCGGTCCCGGTCGGCGTGACCCCCTGCCCTGGCCAGCGGGTTGCCGAACCGCCGCCGCTCGCCCGAGTGCTGCGCGGCGACCAGCATGTTCTCCAGCACAGTCAGTCTCGGAAAGATCCTGGTGAGCTGGAAGGTCCTGCCGACGCCAGCGGCGAACACCCGCTGCGGCGACTCGCCGGTGATCTTGCGGTCGCCCAGGTATACCTCGCCGGCATCTGGCCGCTCATAGCCGGTGACGATGTTGAACAGGGTCGTCTTGCCCGAGCCGTTCGGGCCGATCAGGCCGGTGATGCTGGCCTGCTGGACCTCGATCGTGGCGCTGTCAAGGGCCTGCACGCCGCCGAACGCCTTGCGGATCCCCTCGGCTCGCAATGCGACGGTCACAGGTCAGTTCCTTCCCGGTCAGCTTCGAACGGCGCACGGCGCTGCCATCGCGCTCGGAGCGCCGTGATCCGCTCGGCTGCCGTCGGCAGCACGCCGCGCGGCAGGAACAAGATGACCACCAGGAACAGCGCCCCGAGCAGGATCTCGCTGAGGTAGTTGTTCGTGAGCTGCTGGGTGAGGTAGAGCTGTCCCGGCTCGAGTACGACAGCGCCGAGCACGGGACCGGCCACGGTACCCAGGCCGCCGAAGAAAGCCATCAGCACGATGGCCAGGTCAAAGAGCGGGTCGAAGACGAACTGAGGGAACGCCTGGCCGAGGAAGTAAAACCACAGCCCGCCGGCCATTCCGGTGATGAACGCGGAGATCGTGAAGGCGGTGAGCTTGACCGGCATTGCACGCACGCCGAGACCGACCGCCCGGTCCTCGTCGTCCCTGATCGCCCGTAGCTGCAAGCCGAACCTGGACCGCTTGATCAGCCAGGAGAGCAGCACGGTGCCGACCGCGATGACCAGCCCGACATAGTAGAACGGATCGTTGAAGATGGCGGCGCTCCAGTCGGGCACCGGAGCGAGCAGCCCGCTCGAGCCGCCGGTAATCGCCAGGTTGGTGGCCGTGAGCTGGGCGATGAAGAAGAAGGCGATCGTGATCACCACGAAGGTGTGCCGCCTGACCCGCAGCGCGATCAGCCCGAGCGGCACCGCCACCAGGGCAGCGATCAGGCCGGCCAGCGGCAGCAAGGCGAACACCGTGGCGCCGCTGAGATTCCAGTCCCTCGCCGCGATGCCCACGCAGTAGGCGCCGGTGCCGAAGAAGATGGCCTGCCCGAGCGACAGGTACCCGGAGTAGCCGGAAAAGAGGTTCCACGCCGAGGCCACGGCGATGAAGATGACGGTCTCGACGGCGATGTTCGTGACCGCCGCGTTGGTGAACACCAGCGGGAAGACGATGAACACGACGAGCAGGACGACCAGGCCAGCCGCCCTGGCGAGCCGGCGGTAGCGCTGCGAGGAGCCGACCCCCTCATCGGCCGCCGGCTCGACCGCCTGGCCATTTTTCGTCCCGGCTATCACTGCGCCCTCGCCGTCTGCCGTCCGAGCAGGCCGGCTGGCCTGATCACCAGCACGAGCACAAGGGCCAGGTAAAAAACTGCCACCGCCCAGTTCGGCTGCCAGATGTCGACCAGGGCTTCTGCGGTCGTCATGAAGATCGCGGCCACCATCGCCCCGCCCACGCTGCCCAGGCCCCCGAGGATGATGATCGCGAGCAGCCGCGAGATCAGGTCGTAGCCGCTGTTCGGGCTGAAGCCGCCGCTGGTAGCGCCGAACATCATGCCGCCGACCGCGGTGATCGCCACCCCGATGCCGAAGGTCAGCGCCGCCACCCGGTTGACCTCGATGCCGACCAGCCGCGCGGCAGTGGCGTCCTGCATGGTCGCCCTGACCGCGCGGCCGAACGTCGTCCGGTACAGCAGCAGGTAAAGCACCACGACCGCCGCTATGGCCAGCGCGAACCCGTACAGGTAGATGTCGCCGATGTAAAAGCCGAGCACCTTGACGGTCGCGTTCGACGCGGTGTACGAGGCGTTCAGCGACACAAAGTTAGCGCCGAATATCCAGTACAGGATGCCCTCGATGATGAGGGCCAGCGCATAGCAGGCGAGCAGGGACATCGACGTACGCTCGCTGCCGCGCAGCGGCCTGATGAAGAGCCACTGGATGCCGACTCCGAGCACGAACATCACGGGGATCGTGATCAGCAGGCCGACGAACAAGTCGATGTGCAGGTGCACGGAGAGCACGTAGCTGAGATAAGCGCCGAGCACGACCAGAATGCCCTGGGCAATGTTGATGATGTCGAGCACGCCGAAGATCAGCGTCAGCCCGGCCGCCATCAGCGCGTACACGCCGCCGCCGAGAATGCCGTCGGCGATCGCCTCAAGTATCTGTCGTGACATCTGCTCTCCGTGCCGCTGCGACCATCGCGACCATCTCTGGGCTAGCTCGACCAGTTCGGCTTGGGGTAGATGATCTTGACTGACCCGGCCGCTCCCACCGGCAAGACCTGGACGAACTTCCCATTTTGCCACTGGAAGATGAAGGCGAGCGCCTTGACGTTCTCGCCCAGGCTGTCGAACTTGACCGCGCCCTGCACGCTGCTCAGCGTCACGTTGCTGTGCAGGTAGGCGATGATCTTGGCGCCGTCCGTGCCGCCGGTGGCCTTGACCGCCTGCTCGGTGACCTGGCCGACCGAATAGGCCTCGGCGACGTCTGCGCCCACGTCGGACGGCGAGCCGCCGTAGAGCTTGGCGTACTCCTTGACCATGGCCTGACTGACCGGGTTGGCGTAACCCGGGTACCACGCGTCGGGGACCATCATGCCGTTGGCGTTTGCCTGGCCGACGGCCGAGATGAACGCCTGGCCCTGGTCAGGGCCGGCGGCGGCCACGAACACCTTGGGGTTGTAGTGCTGCTGCTCGAACGCGTGCACGAACGCCGCCACGGTGGGCACATCGGTGGACCCGAGCACCACGGCCTGAGCCTTGGAGGCGGCGACCAGGTCGCCGTTGGGCAGGTAGTCGGGCACTTCCTCAGGGAAGATCTTGGAGTAGACCGCCTTGATCCCGAGCGGGGTGAGCTGGCCCTGGGTCCGCTGCACCTGCGGCGTCGCGAACGGGTCGTCGGCCATCGGATAGGCCGCTGTCGCCGGTCGCTGGCTCGCAGGAAGCGACTTGATCCAGCTGGTGAACGGATCGAGCTGATTGGCGACCGGCAGGCTGACGTCAAAGACGTTGTCGAGTTTCTCGCTGAAGACGAGCGGTGCCCCGCCGGCGCCTTCCACGAAGGCGAAGCCGTACCGGTGCGCCACCTCCGCCGCAGGGGCGGTCAGCAGCGAGGAGAACGGCCCGAAGGTCAGGTTGACGTGCTTGACCGTGATCAGGTCGGTGTAGTTGGAATCGACCTGATCGGGCTTGCTGTTGTCGTTCAGTATGATGATCTTCACCTTGCGGCCGTCGATGCCGCCGCTCGCGTTGACGTCGTGAACCCACAGGTCATAGCCACGTTTGTAAGCCTGACCGTCGGCCGAGAAGTCGCCAGTGAGCGAGAGGGAAGCGCCGATCAGAATAGGGCCCTTGGACGAGTTACCGCCCGCCGGGCTCGAGCCGCTTGAGCAAGCGGCGAGTGCGGCCGTCAGCATTGCCGCGGTAATGCCGACAGGCAGGAACCGGGCGCGATGAGGGCTCATCCCGGTCCTCCTTCCGAGTTGGTGGCTCGATCGATGTTGATGGCTCGATCAACCGCTGCCGGGCGAGAGCCCGTCAGAAACCTCCGCGTTCTCGCTAGTCAGCTCCAGGCCCGCCGAGCTGGCCTGAAGCACTAGCAGGGAAGCGAAGTCCTCATCGCCGAACCCGTGACCGACCAGGCTTTGCAGCAGCTGGTAGACGGTCGACGCGACCGGCATCGGCACCTGCACTTCACGCGCCGCAGCAAGGCCAAGGTCGAAGTCCTTGCGCAGCAGCGTTGAGGTGAAGGTGGGATGAAAATCAAGGTTCACCAGGGCGGGCGTCTTGTACCTGGTGAAGGTCGAGCCCATGACGCTGCTGTTCAGGCAGGCCAGCAGCGCCTGCCTGCTGATGCCGCTCTTCTCGGCAAGCACGGTCACCTCGGCCAGCGACTGGATGACGGTGCCGAGGAACAGGTTGTGGCAGAGCTTGACCGCCCTGGCCAGCTCGCCCTCGCCCACGTAGGTCGCACCCGAGCCGAGGAGCTCCAGATACGGGAGCACGGTGTCGAAGGCAGTCCGCTCGCCTGACACGGCGAAGGTCAGCCGCCCGACGCTGGCTACCTTCGGGTTCCCCATCACGGGGGCGGCGAGGAGGCGGCAGCCCTTTTCCGCGAGCCCTCGTCCAGCCAGCGCCGAGTCCTGCGCGGATACCGTCGAGCAGTCGACCACGATCGACGGCGCCTGCCCGCCGGAAGTCACCCCGTTCGCACCGATCAGGGCGTCGATCAGGTCCTGCGAGGTACCGACGGTCACGAAGAGGATGTCGACTGACGCCAGGTCGGCTGCCGTGTCCACCAGCTTCGCCCCGGCCCGCGCCAGCGGCTCAGCCTTGGACCTGGTCCGGTTGTAGACCGTCACATCGCAGCCGGCGTCCAGCAGCCGGTGAGTCAGCGAGATTCCCATCCGACCGGTCCCGAGCCAGCCAAGCCGCAGGTCGCCAATGCCCGCCTCTGCGCTCACGTCCGCACTCACGTCAGCACTCACGTCCGCGCCCACCTCCGTGCCAGCCGCAGCTTCCTGCATCAGGCTGAGCCTCATCTAGCAATCGTTTGCAGTCACGAGACTGACGCATCGGGAGTCGTCGTGTCAATGTGCAATTTTTCATCCCGCATCGCCTGCAAACGTGTGCAATGCTTGCCTCATGCCAGATAGCCGGGTAGCGGCAGCGATTAGCCACTGGGCGCCGCGTTTCATCGCGAACGGAATCGACTACAGCGACTTCGTCACGATCACGTCCAAGATCAGCACCTGGGACTCGTGGTGCGAGCAGTGGTCGCTGGCCGGCGCCGCCCACGAGCAGCTCGGCCGGACGGCACTGGCGGCTGACCAGGGCCGCTCGGCAGGCGCGCACCTGGCCCAGGCGGCGGTTTACTATCACTTCGCCAAGTTCATGTTCGTCGACGATCTCACCCAGCTGCGGGCGGCGCACCTGGCCGCCGTGCGCTGCCTCGATGATGCGCTGCCGTTCCTAGACCCGCCGGGCGAGCGAGTGGAGATTCCGTTCGATGGCTCGGTGATCGCCGGCGTGCTGCGGCGTCCGGCGGCGGCGCAGTACCCGGATCAGCCGCACCCGATCGTGGTGCTGATTCCTGGCCTCGACTCAGCCAAGGAAGAGTTCAGGCCCACCGAGGAGCTCTTCCTGCGCCGGGGCATCGCCACGCTGTCCGTGGACGGTCCCGGGCAAGGGGAGGCCGAGTACGACCTGGCGATCAGGCCGGACTGGGAGGTCCCGGGGGCAGCCATCATCGACGCGGTAGCCGAGCTGCCCGGGATCGACGCGACCAGGATCGGCATCTGGGGAGTCAGCCTCGGCGGCTATTACGCCACCAGGGTCGCCGGCGGTGACGGGCGGGTCAGGGCCTGCATCGCGCTCTGCGGCCCCTACTGCCTCGGCGACATCTGGGATAAGCTGCCCGACCTCAGCCGGGCCGCCTTTACCGTGCGGTCCAAGTCGCGATCGCCACAAGAGGCCAGGACCCGAGCCGGCGAGCTGCACGCTGGCCGGCGTCGGAGCACGGATCACGGCGCCGCTGCTGATCGTGGCCGGGCAGCAGGACCGCATCTTCCCCTGGCAGGACGCCGAGCGCCTGCATGCCGAGACCGCCGGGGTGTCCGAGCTGATGCTGCTGGCCGACGGCAACCACGGCTGCGCCAACGTCACCTATAAGCATCGTCACTACAGTGCCGACTGGATGGCGAGAAACCTGGCCTAGCCAGGCCGCCCGCGGCTCAGGCGGCCGGCGGAGCGGTAGAGCCTCGTACCTTGAGTTCCGGCGCCAGGTAGTGGACGTGCGAGTCGCTGCCGCCCCCGGCGATCCTTTCCAGGATCAGCCGTCCAGCCTCCTTGCCGACCTCGTAGTGCGCGAAGCTCACCGAGGTGAGGGCGGGCGTGAGCCGGTCCATGAACGGCATGTCGTTGAATCCGACGACGGAGATGTCGGCCGGGCACCCGAGGTCGCGCTTTTCAATCGCGGCGTAGCAGCCCACGGCGAGCATGTCGTTGGCCGCCGCCACGGCGCTGCAGCCGCCTGCGGCCGCAAGCAGTTCGCGGCAGCAGCGCTCGCCCTCCTCGATGGTGTAGCCCTTCGCGTACACCACGAGCTCGGGATCGACAGGCAGGTCATGCGCGGCCATCGCGGCGATGAATCCCCGGTACCTGATGAGCCCGGTTGAGATGTCCTGCGGCCCGGCTACGTGCCCGATCTTGCGATGGCCGAGCCCGGCCAGATGGGCGACCGACATCGCCATGCCCCGCTCGTTGTCGACCGAGACCGACGGGAAGCCGTACCCCTCGGCCTGACGGTTGACTAGCACCACGGGAATTCTCGCCGCTGCGGCCTCGGCCAGCAGCGGGCTGCGCAGGCGCGCGGTCGCGATCACGAAGCCGTCGACGTGCCGGTCGCGCATGCCTTCGAAGACGAGGCGCTCCCGCTCGTCCGCCGCGTCGGTGTTGCCGATCAGCGCCACGTAGCCGGCCTCGGCCAGGCAGTCTTCGATGCCCCGCACGATGGGCGGGAACAGCGGGTTGTTCAGGTCGGGGATGAGCACGCCGACCGTATTGGACCGGCGGGTCCGCAGGCTCCGCGCGACGGTATTGGGCCGGTAGCCGAGTGAGTCGGCGGCCGCCAGGATCCGGTCGGCGGTCTCGTCGCTGACGAGCAGCCTGGTCTCAGGGTTGAGCGCGCGCGACACGGTCGCCGGGTGCACACCGGCCATCGCAGCGACATCTTTGAGCGTCACTGGCTGACCGTTCATCGGCCTTCACGCTCCGATCTGCGGCGTGCCGCCCCGTGCGTTCACCCGCCGTGCCATCTGGAGAATGCTAACGTCAACCGAGCGATTTGCCGACATCAGAGCGCGGCAGGCACAAGCGACGCAACCTGCATGTCGGCAAACTGACGTCACTCCTATACCATGCGATCACTGTATTTCCGGTTCGTGACATTGGTGTTCTCGCCCGCGCTGGTACGCATCTAGATCCATCAGGATCTAGGCTCGGTCACAGCACTTTGCCCTGCCGCTCGACTGTGGGTGCGCGGGTGCGGGCGCCGCCTAACCGGCCAGATCGTCCAGGAGCTGCGCAGATGACATTTGCACTCCGCTATGCGGTCCGCTCCGACGTCGGCCTGCTCAGAGAAGGCAACGAGGACTCCGCGTACGCGGGACCGCACCTGCTCGCGGTCGCCGACGGCATGGGCGGATACGAGGCGGGCGAGGTTGCCAGCGCGTCGGTGATCAAGAGCGTCGCGCCGCTGGACCGTACGCCGATGCCCGAGGCTGAGCTGATCGACGCCATCGCCGACGCGGTGACCATGGCGAAGCAGAACCTGCGCGGCATCGTCGAGGCCGACCCCGCCGTGCAGAGCATGGGCACCACGCTGACCGCGATGCTCTGGTCCGGGGCTACCGCCGCGATCTGCCACATCGGCGATTCCCGCGCCTATCTGCTCAGGGACGGCGACCTTTACCAGATCACCCGCGACCACACGTTTGTGCAGGCGCTGATCGACCAGGGCCGGATCAGGCCGGAAGAGGCCGCCCACCATCCCCAGCGGTCCCTGCTGCTGCGGGCGCTCGACGGCCGTACCGACGCCGATCCCGACCTCTCGCTGCTGACCGCAGAGCTCGGCGACCGGTTCCTGCTCTGCTCTGACGGTCTGCCCGTGGCGGTCAGCGACGAGCAGATCCTGGCGACGCTCGCCGAGATCGAGGACCCGTCGCAAGTGGTGGTCCAGCTGATCGACCTGGCGATCAGGGGCGGCGCACCCGACAACGTCACCTGCATCGCGGCCGACGTGATCGACACCGCGCGCAGCCCGTACGCGCCGACGACCGAGCCAGCGGTGGCCGGAGCGGTCGCCAGCGTCGGCAACCAGCAGACCAAGTCGTTCACCAGGCCGAACTTCGACGACGACGGCATGACCACGATGGGGGCCTCGCCCGCAGCGGGCGCCGCCGCCTCGATGGCGTCGGGGCCCCAGACGATGCCGCCCCAGGGCCGCTCGACGGAGGGCCACGCGACTCCGACCCGGCCCGCCCAGGGCCGGGCGACTCCGGCCAGGTCAGCCCAGGGCCGGGCGACTCCGGCCCGGCCGAGGCAGGCGCCGCCAGCATCCGACGACCCGGAAGCCCCGACGCCAGCGGCCACCTACGGAAGGCGACGCCGGCGCGGCTTGCCGATCATGACGACGTTGATCGTGCTGTTCGTGGTCCTCGTCGGCGGCGGGCTCTTCGCCGGCTACCAGGTCGTGCACAGCCAGTACTACGTGGGCGCGGAGAATGGCAAGGTCGCGATCTTCAGGGGGATCGACGACAAGGTCCTCGGGGTCTCGCTGAGCTCGGTGTTCCGGACGACCGACATTCCGGTGTCCGGTATTACCACGGTGGCGGCCGACGAGCTGCGCGGCTCCCATACCGGCACACTGGCCATGGCCGAGCAGTTCGTCGCTAATATCACCAAGCAGTACAAGGCTTGCCAGAGCGCCGAGGCCGACCTGCGTACCTGGATCGCCAACAAGCCCAAGCCGATCAAGGTCAAGCGGCGGGTCGACGGCAAGACCGTCACCAGGACGATCACGCCGAAGTACCGGCCCAAGCCGACCATCCCGTCGTTCTGCCCGCCTTCGACGTGACCAGTAACCGGGCGGTCCTGATCACCGGCGCGTCGCGTGGCATCGGCCGGGCGATCGCGCTGGCCTTCG
Source organism: uncultured Actinomycetota bacterium (assembly GCA_963737865.1). GTDB lineage: Bacteria > Actinomycetota > Actinomycetes > Streptosporangiales > Streptosporangiaceae > Chersky-822. The sequence continues at coordinate 490,297 of CAVTUG010000007.1, forward strand.
CGGCGGCCGGTGATCGCGTCGCGATCCACCACCGGAACTCGGCCGAGCTCGCGACCGACCTCGCCCGCTCGCTGCCGGGCGACGGTCACGTGGTCGTCGGGGCCGACCTCACCGACAGCGAGGCCGTGCAGGCCATGGTCGACCAGGCGGCGGGGCAGCTTGGCGGGCTCGACGTCCTGGTCAACAACGCCGGGGTCTTCACCGCCCACCCGATCACCGAGGTCAGCTACGCCGACTGGCAAGCCCAGTGGCAGGCCACGATCGGCACCAACCTGATCGGCGCCGCCAACGTCACCTGGTGCGCGGTCCAGCACCTTCGCCAGCCCGGCGGCCGGATCGTCAACGTGTCGTCGCGCGGCGCGTTCCGAGGTGAACCGGACTCGCCTGCCTACGGCGCGAGCAAGGCCGGACTCAACGCTTTCGGCCAGTCGCTGGCGATCGCGCTCGCACCGCTCGGCATCGCGGTCGCTACGGTAGCTCCCGGATTCGTGGCCACGGACATGACCAACGAGCACCTCAAGCCGCCGCGCGGTGACTCGATCAGGGCGCAGAGCCCCTTCGGCCGGGTCGCCGAGCCCGAGGAGATCGCCGCCGCCGTGCTCTACCTGGCCTCGCAACCCGCCGAGTGGGCCAGCGGCTGCGTGCTCGACCTGAACGGCGCCTCGTACCTGCGAACCTGACGAGGCGCCGCGCGGGCGCTATCCGGATTTCGCCAGCGAAAGCTGGAGGAACGCCAGCACGTCGGCGCCTTCGGCTACCACCTTGGCCACCGGCTTGCCCATGCCGTGCCCGGCCGAGGTCTCGATCCTGATCAGCACCGGCGCGTCCCCGCTCTGGGCCGCCTGCATCGCTGCGGCGAACTTGAACGAGTGCCCGGGCACGACCCGGTCGTCGTGGTCCCCGGTGAGCACCAGGGTCGCCGGATACCGCGTCCCGGCCCGCAGGTTGTGCAGCGGCGAGTACGGACGGATCCACCGGTACTGCTCGGGATCGTCCGGGCTGCCGTAGTCGGCGATCCACGCCCGCCCCACGGTGAACTTGTGGAACCGCAGCATGTCCATCACCCCGACCGCCGGTACGCACGCGCCGAACAGCTCAGGATGCTGGGTCAGGCACGCACCGACGAGCAGGCCGCCATTGGAGCCGCCGTGGATCGCGATCCGTCCCGGCCGGGACCAGCCGGACGTCTCGAGCCAGCGCGCGCTCGCGCAGAAGTCGTCGAAGACGTTCTGCTTGACCGCGAGCCGGCCGCCGTTGTGCCAGCCCCTTCCGTACTCACCGCCACCGCGCAGGTTGGCGACGGCCAGCACGCCGCCCTGGTCCAGCCAGCCGACGTGCAGGATGTTGAAGGCCGGCGTCATCGGGATGTCGAAGCCGCCGTACCCGTAGAGCAGCACGGGCCGGTCCCCGTCGGGCTCCATGCCGGTGCGCCTGGTCAGGAACATCGTCAGCTCGGTGCCGTCGGCTGAGGTGACGCTCACCTGCTCGACCGTGTAGTCGGCCGGGTCGATCGCCGCCTCGGACGAGCGCAGCAGCGTGGTCTGTCCGGTGGCCAGCTGGTGTGACCACAGCGAGCCTGGCTCGGCGAAGGACATGAGCCCGAAGTGCATCAGGTCGCTGTCGGCGCGCCCGGCGATGCCCTCGCCGAGCTTGCAGGAGTCCGCGATCGACGAATAGCCTGCCAGCTCGATTTCCCGGATGAAGGTGCCGTCGGACTCGTGCACTCGCAGCACTGAGTGCGCCTTGCGCAGGTAATGGCAGACGAACCGGCCGCCGAAGAAGTAAGCGGCCAGCAACGTGTCGTCGCACTCGCCGATGATCTCGGTCCAGTTCGGCCTGGCCGGCGTTTCGAGCTTGACCGACACCAGGCGCTTGCGTTCCGCGTCAAAATCGGTGACTAGGTAGAACGTCGTTCCGTCGGAGGAGACAACGTCGGCGATGGAGTCGAAGTCGTCGACCAGCGGCTGCAGCTCCGCGCCGTCGGCGGCGAGATCGAGCACGTCGAGCCGCGACTGCGGCGCGGTCCCCAGGTTGGACACCAAGATCAGGAAGCGGCCGTCGTCGCTGACTCGCGGGAACGCACGCGTCGGCGAGTCGGCGGGGCTAGCGAAGACGAGCTCGTCCTGCGACTGGTCAGTTCCCAGGGTATGAAACATGACCTTGCGCCGGCCGATCTCGGCAAGGTACTCGGTGCCCGCAGGGGGTCGGTCAGGCGAGCAGTAGTAGAAGCCTGACCCGTCTTTACGCCACTGCGCGGTGGAGAACTTGGACCACTCGACCAGGTCGTCGAGGTCGGTACCGGACTCGACATCGCGGACTCGCCAGGTCTGCCAGTCCGAGCCGCTGATGCTGATCGAGTACGCGAGCAGCTTGCCGTCGCCGGTGACGTCCGCCCCGGTGATCGCCGCCGTGCCGTCTTCGGTCAGGGTGTTCGGGTCGAGCAGCAGGCGGCCGGCTTCCCCTGGAGCGTCCATCACGTACAGCGCGGGCTGGTTCTGGCGGCCGTTGTTGCGGAACTGGAACCATCGGCCGCCTCGCTCGAACGGCACCCCGTACCTGGCGTAGCTGGCCAGCTCGGCGAGCCTGGAGCGGATCTGCGAGCGGTCGGCGATCTGGCTGAGCACGCCCTCGGTCACTTCGTTCTGGGCGGCGATCCAGGCGACCGTCTCGGAATCAGTCGTCGTCTCCAGCCACCGGTAGGGATCGGGAATCAGTTCGCCGTGGTAGTCGTCGGCGTCGGAGCCGAACCGAGCCGGCGGATAACGGAGCATGTCGGGATACCTCCATGAGTCGCCCCCTCGTGCTGATCGTAGGTGAAGGATCGGGCTTGTGTCCGCGCTGGCTGGGCGGGCTGGCCGGCCGGGCTGGCCGGGATGCGCTGACCCGGCTTGCCGGTTCGGTAGCTTTAGCGGCAGGCGAACCTCATTCATCGGCCGGCGCATCGGAGGAGTTCAGTGACTCGGGAAGCAGAGGTCTATCAGTCCCCTCGGCAGGAGAAGCCCTGGGGGCACGAGCAGATCTTCGCCGCGGTCGACGGCAAGTACGTCGGCAAGATCATCTACGTCAACGCCGGCCAGTCGCTGAGCCTGCAGTATCACGAGCACAAGGACGAGACCATTTCCGTGCTCTCCGGATCAGCCGATATCGAGCTCGGCCCGGTCGGCGGCGAGCTGACGCGACGGCGGTTCGAACCCGGTGACAGCGTTCACGTGCCGGTGGGCGTGGTGCACCGGATCACCGCCGTATCCGACCTCGTCTTCGCCGAAGCGTCGACCGCGCCGCAGGGCTGGCGCGAGGACGTCGTCAGGCTCGAGGACAAGTACGGGCGGGCTGGTACCACCGCTCCCTGACCACCGTTTCCTGAAGCAGGCCCTACTTGACCAGCGCTTCGAGTGGCGGCCTGAAGTGCTCGAAGCCGGGCGTCCGCACGCCGGGTTCCTTGGCGGCGTCGTCCCAGCGCCGCAGCCGGCAGGCGTCGCCGGAGTGCGGGCTGGCGGCGAACTCGGCGGCCTCGCGCTCGCTCATCGGGCCGCCCTGGACTCCCAGCGTGTAGACCGAGGCCGGCGACAGCGTCGCCGCGTAGCTCGGCTCGACCGCGCACAGGTAACGCTTGGCCGCGACATGCAGTCGGACTGGCTCGGTGACCTCGGGGCCGAACCACTGCGCCAGCCAGGCCGCACCGGTATCGCTGTGCCGGTTGTCGGTGCCGGCCATGAGCTGGTGCCCGGAGATTTGCCCTCGCCCCCCCCACCCCGACCCCGGTGAGGTGACCGACGTCGTGCAGCAGCGCGGCCGCGACGAGCGACGGCGGTGCGCCTGCCTGCTCGGCGCGCACGGCGGCCTGCAGCATGTGCTCGGCCTGGGTCACCGGCTCACCGAGGTACTCGGCTCCGCCTTCACCGGCGAAGAGGTCGGCGATGAGCTGGACGCCGGTCGGCTGGGCGTCGGCTGGGCGGGTGGTCATGAGATCGTTCCTTTCGTGGTCCGGCGCAGCACGCCGAGCGCGGACGCTACTCCGTGTGCTCGATTGCGAGTATCACCTTGTCTTCGACGGCCTGATAGCCGAGCTTGATGTACAGCGCGTTACTAACCGGGTTCGCGAGATCGGTGAAGAGCGTCACCGCCTTCGCTCCGCGTTCGATCACGAGCTTCGTCGCGGCGACGGTGGCGGCCCCGCCGTAGCCGTGCTTGCGGTATTCGCGCGGGGTGTAGACCGGGGCGATCCGGCCGACCCCGGCGACGACCTCGGTCAGGCCAGCCATCGACACCGGGGTGCCCCCTCGCTCCCAGAGCACTCAGCCGGCCTGAGTCCAGCCGAAGGTCATGGGACGCATGCGGCGCTCCTGGCTGCGTTTCCTGGTGGAACGCCTCGTTCCACGACCGCACGCGTCAGCGTCGGCCGGCGAGGCGATCCTCGCCGCGCCATCCGGCCTGGGATCGGGCGGGGTCAGCGTGCCCAGCCGGTACAGCCGCTGCCGCCGGACGACCCGGTAGCTCTGGCCGGTGGGCGGGCACCACGCGGCGGCGAGCGCGGTGGCATCGGACTCGCCGCCGTTTATCTGGGTGATCGGCGCCGTGATCGAGCCGTCGCCCTGGCCGGCGGTGAGCATCGCCGCGAGCTCGCCGGCAGCGTCGCCGGGAAGGGTGGTGATCTGGAGCGGGTGCGGCGGCGTCTGCAGGGCTGCCGCGCGAACCTGGCCGCCCTGGTCCCACCAGGCCAGCACGAGCGGGTCCGGGCCGTACAGGGTCGGGCCGTGCCTGACCAAGCCGTCGAGCACCGTCGCGAGCACGGTGTAGCGCTCGGGCTCGGCGCTGATCAGGGGTTCGATGGTGGCCGCATAGGCATGGAGGTCGTTGGTCAGCTGCCAGGTCATGAGCCATGCTCGCCGATCGGCATCGGCGGCCGCACCTGGTTTTCGAGCCGCAGGATTGCGCACCGGTGCACGTCTTCGCTCGATCGTTGGTAGCGTCGCCTTTCGTTCGTAACCCCTGTCAGATGAGGAGGCATGAGTGAAGGGCTTCAGGACGTTCTTGCTGCGCGGGAACCTGGTCGACCTGGCGATAGCCGTCGTGGTCGGCGTCGCGTTCAGCAACGTGGTTCAAGGACTGGTCACGTACCTCATCACGCCGCTGATCTCGGCCGTCGGCCACCAGCCCGACTTCCGCCACCTCAGCGTGACGTTTCGCGGAGCGACCTTCTCCTACGGGCTCTTCCTGAACGAGCTGATCTCGTTCCTGCTGATCTCGGGAGTCGTGTACTTCCTGGTCGTCGCGCCGATGGCCAAGCTGCTCGCGTTGTTCGACCGGAAGCAGGCCGCGACCGAGCGCGAGTGCCCCGAGTGCCTTAGCCAGATCCCGATCGCCGCCAAGCGATGCATGTACTGCACCGCCATGGTGCCGCCGGTGGCCCCCGCAGGCACCACGTCGCCCGCGCCGGCCGTCTCGTCGACGACCGCACCCCAGCCGAGCTAGGACGCCTTGGGCGGTGACCAGATGTAGGGCGTGGTCACCGCCAGCCGGGTGAAACCGACTTTCTCGAGGATCGGCCTGCTGTCTGGCGAGGCATCGACGGTCAGGTACCGGAAGCCGCGACGAGCCGCGATCTCGGCTCGGTACCTGACCAGCGCGCGGTAGATGCCGCGCCCCCGCCATTCCGGCAGGGTGCCGCCACCCCACAGCCCGGCGAAGTCGGTCCCGACGAGGAATTCGATTCTCGCCGAGCACACGGCCACGTCACCGGCCATCGCCAGGACGACGACGACCATCTCGGGCGCGCTCTCAAGCTGGGCGCGGATGGACTCGCCGAGTTCGGACCTGTCCTCGCCGAACACCTGCGCGGAGACCTCGATCATCTGCCGCAGGCCGGCCAGGTCGGTGACCTCGTGCACGGTCACCCCGGCCGGCATCTCGGCACCACCCAAAGCGGCTAGGACCTCGGTAGCGTCGGCGACCATGAAGGACTCTGGATCCTCGGGCACGAAGCCGGCCGCCAGCAGCCGGTCAGGCAGGTCGGCCGGCTCGTCGTAGTCGAAGACCTTCCACTCGAACCGGGCGCCCTGGCTGCCGAAGAACTCGACCTGCCTGGCGATGACAGCGTCGGCCCCCGCCGCATCGAGGTCGGACCAGACCACGCCCGAGCCCTCTTGCCCGGGCTGCGCGATCCGCCTGACGACCAGCCCGTCGGTCTCGATCTCGGAGCCGGTCCCGTCCGGTGCAGTGCTCTGCCGTACCTGCTTGTTGAATGCGGTCAGCACCGCTTGACGATCCATAGGCCGACAGATGACCACGCCGGGGCAAGCTGCGCAAGCTTTATTCGCCAGTGTCCCTGACCTGCGTCTAGCTGCCGGCCCCCGTGGTGTCGGGCACCGCACCCGGACGCTTGGTCCGAGACAGCCTCGGGATCTGGTAGCCACGCGCAGCCTTGCCCCGTTTTGTCGCCGCCGCCGGCGGGCCGGCCGGAGCCTGGCCCGGCGCGGCGGCAGCGCCATCGTGGTCGGCCTCCTCGTCGCTGTCGAGGTGGCCATCGAGGTGACCGTCGAGGTCAGGAGCGGTCAGCGCATCGGCTTCGACTGGACTCGGGATGTAGGCGCCAGATGCCGCCTCCGGCCTGGGTAGCGGTTCGAGCACGTCGGTGGCCTGGATAGCAGGCATCACCATGTCCTCGCTGGCGGGCGGGAGGTGGGCCGGACCGCCGTCGTGCTGATCGGTGCGCACGGCCCTGATCCTCGCCTCGGCCTCGGCTCGAGCCGCAGTCGCGGCGCGAGCGAGCGCACCCATCGGGACATCGAGCTCGAAATCCCCGTAGTCAGGATCTCGGTCTTCTGGTCCGCCATGATCATCGGCGTCACATTCATCTGCACCACGGTCGTCAGCGTCGCGGTCGTCAGCGTCGCGGTCATCAGCGTCGTGGTCGGCGATGCCGGTCTCGGCGGCGTCGAGATCCGCGCGATCGAGGCCGACAGCGGCGATTTCGAAGCCGAAGTCGTGCTCCTGCGTATCGTCGGGCAAGGCGCGGCGGCCAGCCATCTCCTGGACGGCGGCCAGATCAGCCATGGCGGCTGCCGCCTGCCTGAACAGCGGCTCGTCGTAATCAACCATCCGCGCGTCGGAAGGTCCAGGGATCTGACCGTTGGCCGAGGGTCGCGCGGCGGGCGATGCCGAAGGAGGCGGTGCCGAAGGAAGCGGACCCGACTTCGACGGGCCTGGCTGGGCCTGCGGCCTGGCTGTCGCCGCCTGCCTGGGTACCGGCAGCGGCGCGAACTGCGGGCCAGGCCTGCGCTGGCTGTCCCGCGCGCCCGATAGGGTCGCCACGGCGGCGTGGACAGGGCCTACGCAGTCATGACGATCGAGCAGTGCAGCGAGTTGCTCGGCGTCCTGCGCGGCTAGCCCGAAGACGATCCTCGGCTGCCCCCAGGGCTCATCAAGGGAGTAGCCCACGTAACTGGAGACCGCTGGCGTCGGGTCGGCCGCCAGGCCGTGCACGACGCGCCAGCGATGCCACGCACCTTCCAGCGCCGTGGCGGCAAGCTGTGCCCTGTGAACCAAATCTGGATCCCGCATGGCGATCCCTTTCTCGTCGCGACGGCACGCTCCACCACCTGACGGCCCCCGGGCATGGCACGCCGCACCCATCCCCCATGTCGTGAATCCGCGTCGTGCCCAGCCTCGGGCGCGGGCACCGACGAGATCCAAAGATGCTCCGTGCCGCCTACGAAAGCACGTGGCGGCACCGCGACAAGTATGGTCCGGCGATGCCTTCTAGCAGGTGAGATTACTCAAAGTCGCTATGAAGTAGCGATGAGTTACTAGCGGGCGCGCTAGCGGCCCGTCATCAAAGTCGTTCTTGATCACCGTCGGCGCGTCGAGACCGGCGGTTCGCTGTCCCCCGCGTTACATTCATGGTGGCCGGCCCCAGCGACGTCACTGGTACCCGCCCAGAGCACGACTGCTCTGCGCTTTATGGCTCCCTATCTGTCAGCACCCACACGGCCAAACCACCCCGTTTGCCGCAAAGGATTGTGGTGCTGAAACTTGCTCGCCCCGTGAGTACCAGTGCAATAGGCACCGGCGCCCCTTCGGCATGCGACTACCGCCGCTGGAGCCGACCCCCCGTATTTGTGCGCTAGCCGCGCTTTTGGCGTGCTCGTGGTACGCGCCCGCGCCCGTCTTATCCGGGCGCTAGGCTACGGCCAGGCGCTACTCCGAGCGCTGCTGCGGAATACCCGCGAGCAGTGCGCGGACTTCGGTCTCGCGGTAGCGACGGTGGCCGCCCAACGTCCTGATGGACGTCAGTTTCCCGGCCTTCGCCCACCGGGTGACCGTTTTCGGGTCAACCCTGAACATGGTTGCGACCTCGGCTGGCGTAAGCAGCGGCTCAGCCTCTGGGGTACGTGCAGACATTATGACGGCCTCTCCTCCTGGACCCGAATTGCGATCCTGCGTCTGTTGTGTTCATGGCTCCATTCGGAGCCTGCCGTGGATGTCCCATATGGTCTACTGTTACCATATTGCCATCACCAGCGGTGACAAAGCGACCACCAGGAGCAGAAGTTTTGAACGTGTCCCCGTTACCCCCGTTGATCTGAGTCACGTTGCGTGATCCTACAGACACGCACCGTCGCAACGGGCGGATTCGGAAAAGTCATGTCCGTCTCCTGCTGATTACTGGCCGTAGCCGTTCCTGATGATCTAGGTCAGTCAAGCCGTCAAGCCGGATCCGCGCGAACTGTTCAGTCACGTCCTGCAGGGAGGGACTGTGTCCCGTCGCGGACCCCCGTGCCGCGAAACCCCGTGCGGCGGAGTCCAGTACCTTCCGTGCCGCGGAGTCCAGTACCTCGAGACCCCGAGCCCTAAGCTCCCCGCCTCGGTGCTCACTGTCTTGATCGCAGCTCACCTCCCTGTGACCGGAGGTAACGCGCCGTTACAATACGTGAGCATGACCGCCGGTCGGTGCGTGCCGTCGCGATACCCCCCTGGTAACGGACCGCCCGGTTCCACCAGAACTATCGGCAGCGCCGGGATAATCCTCCGTAGTTCTACGGCATGCTCTGTCACGAGGTATTTGCCCCGCCCAGGCGGGCTTCATGCATTGCGCGCCCTCATCAATAGTCGGCCCAGAGGACGCGTCATAGTCTTAGGTCGTGGATCCCCGGTCAACGAGGACACGGGGCGTGAAACCGGGAGTTGCTGCCGTGGTGACTTTTAGTGAAAAACCTTCAGGTGGTTCAAACGCGGTTCAAGCTGCGGATGGCTCCGATGGCACCCTTGTCGGCGCGCTGAGCAGCGCTCCGCACGAGCAGGTCGTCTTCTGCCGTGACGCCGCCACAGGCTTGCGCGCGATCATCGCCATCTACTCGACCCAGCTGGGGCCGGCGCTTGGCGGTACGCGGTTTTACCCGTACGACAGCGACGAGGCGGCGCTGGCCGACGTCCTGAACCTCTCCCGGGCCATGGCCTACAAGAACGCCCTCGCTGGCCTGGACCTCGGCGGCGGCAAGGCCGTGATCATCGGCGATCCGGCCAGCCTGAAGTCGGAGGGGCTGCTGCGCGCGTACGGGCGATTCGTGCAGTCACTGAGCGGCCGCTACATCACGGCGTGCGATGTCGGTACCTACAGCACGGACATGGACGTGGTGGCGCGTGAATGCCAGTACGTCACAGGCAGGACCGAGCCGCACGGCGGCGCAGGCGACTCGTCGGTGCTGACGGCATTCAGCGTGTTCCAGGGCATGCGCGGCGCAGCCGAGCATGTCTGGGGCTCGGCGAGCCTCGCAGGCCGGGCCGTCGGCGTCGAAGGGGTCGGCAAGGTAGGCAGTCACCTCGTCGGTCATCTGATCGCCGACGGCGCCAAGGTCATCGTCTACGACGTCAGCGACGCGGCTGTACAGCGCACCATCGCGGCGCACCCGGAAGTGACCGCCGTCGCCACTCGCAAGGAACTGGTCAGCAGCAGCGAGATCGACGTCTACTCTCCGTGCGCGCTCGGCGGCGTCTGGATGACGACACCGTGGCGATGCTGCGGGCAAGGATCGTGTGCGGCGGCGCCAACAACCAGCTGGCGCGCCCTGAGGTCGAAAAACTGCTCGTCGAGCACGAGATCCTCTATGCGCCCGACTACCTGGTGAACGCTGGCGGCGTTATCCAGGTCGCCGACGAACTCGACGGATTCAGCTTTGAGCGAGCAAAGCTGCGCGCGCAGGAGATCTTCACGACAACCAAGCAGATTCTGGCCATCGCGGACCGGGATGCCGTGCCTCCTGGTGTCGCCGCCGACCGCCTGGCTGAACGCAGAATGTCGGAAATAGGCAGACTCAAGGACATCTGGCTGGCAAGCTGACCACGTCGGCCGCGTCAGTCACGGCAGTCTCGGCGCATCTGGCCAGGACCGCCGGAAGCGCGAGCCGCCCAAAACAGGTACGGTTGTCTATGTACGAAGGCACTAGCCATGCTGCGGACCATGCGCTGGAACTGCGGCGGCCAGTCTGACGTGCGGAAAATCCGACATATTGTTGGATCGAAGATTCAGCAGGCATCAAACGCGATGACCAGGAACCTGGCAGGTTCCGTACGTTCAAGGGGGTCGAGCCAATGGGGCGCGGCCGAGCCAAGGCCAAGCAGGTGAAGGTGGCACGCCAGCTGAAGTACAGCGGTGGCGGCACTGACCTTGACCGACTGCGGGCAGAGCTGGGCGTCGGCATGGATCAGCGGGAGACCGGCGAGCGCGACGCATTCGCAGCGCGCGACGGATCCGACGACGATGCCGACGAGGATCTATATGACGACGATCCCGACGACAGGTAGGACGCGCTAGCAAGCCAGCGACCGACCTGGTCAGGCGAGCGGCGGCAGATCGAGGTCCACCGGATCATCGAACGAGTTTCTTCGAGTGGTGATTTGCCGTGCCCGCGCGTGGTCTAGCTAGCGCGGGTTCAGCTAGCGCGAACTCAGCTGACGCTCTCGCCTCGCCGTCCTGGGCTAAAGAGCGGCAGGTAGTTCGTGAGATCCGCCCGCAGGCCGCTCGCGGTAATCGCACGGCGAGCGACAGCCTGGTCCCAGGTCAGCCGGCCGGACGCGAGCAGCATCCAGGTCACCGGATCGACCTCGACGACATTGGGCGGAGTACCGCGCGTGTGCCTGGGTCCTTCGATCGCCTGTACCGCCGCGAACGGAGGCACCCGCACTTCGACGGCCCGGCCAGGAGCGAGGTCAGCCAGCAGATCGAGCGTGTAGCGGACCGCCACCCTAGTTGCGCCCCGGTCGGCTGCCTGCCCGGCGTCCAGCGCGGCGACGACGACGTTCGCGCAGGCCGCGCCCAGTGCGGGCACTTCGACCGGACCGGTCCACGGAGGCAGTCCGAGTGCGGTCCGCTGCGCATTCAGCGCGGCGAGGAGCTTGCTGAGGTCTGGACGTCGTGCGGGCACCGCCCTGACGCTAGCCGGTCGGTCGAGCCAGGTGCCAACTCGCACCGCCGTCAGCCCGGCCACCGCCCCAACCCCGGCCACTGCATTCGCCCCGGCCACTGCATTCGCCCCGGCCACTGACCCGCTCCGCGACTGCCCTCGTCCCGACCGCTGCTCTCGCCCAGACCGGACCAGGCTGGCTAGGCCACAGGCGTCGGCAACAGCACCATCTAGGGCCACACTCCCGGAAAGCCCCAAACCCAACAGCACCATGGTCCTACTTACTGTCATCAGGACAGCAGTAGGTAGGACCATGGTGCTGTCGCATGCAGGCCGGCAACAGCAGCAGGTAGGCACATACTGTCCACGGTTCACGGTGGGTTGATCGCGGCCAGGAGGCAACGATGCCGCATTCTCACCCGCCCCGCCCCGCCCCGCCCCGCACCCGCCATGCACCCGCACTGCCCCCTCCGCACCGCCGCACCGCACCGCACCGCCGCACCGCACCACCGCACCACCACCGCACCACCACCGCACCGCCGCCGCACCGCACCGCGCCGCCGCGCCGCCGCACAGCACCGCACCACCGCACCACCACCGCACCGCCGCCGCACCGCACCGCACCGCCGCGCCGCACCGCTGCGCCGCACCGCTGCGCCGCACTGTTGACGGTCATGAGATTCCAGGTAGGCGGATACGAATCTGGTGATCACGCGTAGTGACGAAGGGAACCCGCATGTCCGAAAGTGCTGAGATCACCTCAGCCGACTGCCTCAGCCGGTGACGGCCGAATCCGAGGTCATCCGGGGGCAAGCCGACCCGGAGCGCAGGGCCGCCAGGGCCGAGCACCGGAAGCGGCGCGGCAGCACCTCATGCCCAGCCCGCACCGACCGCCACCTCCGGTGACGTGCTGTCCGCCGACCTGGAGCCGAAGTGACCGCGAGGCAGGAATCCCCGTCCGTGTACCTGGATTTTCTGATATCCGCTGTCACGCACCGTGACGGCCCGCTCCGCACCGCCGCCCTTGACGCCCCGCCGCCGCACCGCATCACCGCCGCACCGCCCTGCCGCGCACCGCCCTGCCGCGCACCGCCCTGCCGCGCACCGCCCTGCCGCGCACCGCCCTGCCGCGCACCGCCCTGCCGCGCACCGCCCTGCCGCGCACCGCCCTGCCGCGCACCGGCCTGCCGCGCACCGGCCTGAGATTGCTGGTGCTGCGGCACTGGGGTTTGTGGGTTTGCTGGGGTAGGCCGGGGTCTTGGCGGCCACTGGCTGTGCTCTTGCTGATGCTTACGCGGCAATGGCCGGGCTGACGCGATAATCTCGCGCTATGCCGGGTCCGCCCACAATGTCGCCGCACCGTACCAAGGGGTCGTGGACCCCTCGGCTCGCGGGCGTCGCTGTCGTCGTGGTGCTGGCGGGCGGTGCCCTGGGCGTCTATCTGGGCAGTTCACACGGCCAGCGCCTGGTTGCCCACCCGCGCCGGCACCATCACGCGCCGCCGATCAAGGTTGTCAGCGTCCAGACGATAGGGATCATCGACTTCGGCCCGGACGACGACGGGGACCCCTGGCAGAACGACCGCGACGATCATCCGCTGATGCTGCAGAAGAGGGCCAAAACCGTCGATTTCGTGCGGATTCCGCAAAAGGAGATCTCTTCGGGCACCCCTGCGTGGACGGCGAATCAGATGACGGACGGCACCCAGATCTTCGTCTACGTGCCCACTGGGCAGTGCCTCAGCGTGGCCGGCGTGACGGGCCTGCGGCTCGCGCATTGCGACCTCGGCGCGGCCCAGCGCTGGCGCAAGCTGCATTCCGGCGTGGTCCTCGGTCAGGCGGTCGCGCAGTACGCCAGCGTCAAGACCGGTGGCTGCCTGACGGCACCACGGGCTCCCGGCCGGGCGACGCTGGCGCCGTGCGGCAGGGCCAGGACTAAGACTCAGGAGATCGCATTCTGGTGGAGCGCCTGAGGCGACCTAGCCGACGTCGCGAAGCGGCCAGTCAGGCAGATTCGCCAAGGGCGCGTCATCCCGCAGCTCGATGCGCTTGCGCAGCTGGACGACCGTGCCCTGCCCGCGTCCGCTTCGCAGGCTCACGTCGTCGACACATGCGCGCATGATCGCTAGGCCCCGGCCCGACTCCGGCAGCTGCGCGATGTCGGGAACTCTCCCGCTAGCCCGGCGGTTGAGCAGCTGGACGGGTCCGACCGGCGGGCGGCGCAGGTGTGCTCGCCGCGCGGTGCGCAGCCGCCCGGCTTCGATGCCGCGGCCGTTGTCGAGAACTTTCAGCACGCACTTGTTCCTGCCGACCTTGACGACGACTTCGTACCGGCGGCCTGGACCGGCGTGCCTCAGCACGTTCGTACACGCCTCGGTCACCGCGAGAAGCAAGTCTGAAACCGACTTCTCGTCAACACCTAGCCGGCTAAGCGTCTCGCCGAGAACCCGGCGCATGACAGGAATACTGAGCGATTCACGCGGAAAGACCAGACAGAACCGGACATCTCTCGCCGGTCCTGGTGAGTGCAGCACTCGCGTCCGCATTCGCTCCTCTGTTCCCCGAGGTTAGCGATCTACTCTGATCACATTGTGAGGGTTTCCAGCCCTGGGCCTTGGTAATCATGAACTCGGGCGATCTTCGGACGAACAGTAGCGTTCTTGTAGTTCAACTAAGGATTGCCGGCGTCTGGACAGTCCGTGTCATCGCCTCGCAGAGGCGACAATTTCGCGGCACGCCTGGCCTAGCACCGAAATCCGCCGCAGTTCGGAGGTTAGCGTGACCGCGTCGGGGAAGTTGGTGCCGTCAGCCGGGACCAGCCACTTGACCGAGCATGCGCCCTGCCGAGTACTGTCACTGCGGGACATACGACGACTGACCGGCCGCCGGTCCCGCCGGCGGGTGGCATGAGCATGCAAGGAGTGGCACGTGGCCGTCAAAGCTGCCGGGCAAGCTGCCTCCCGAACTCGCAATCACGACGCACCTGACAGCAAACCAGAGCTCATCCAGCTCCTGACCCCCGAAGGCGAGCGAGTCGAGCATCCCGACTATCCGCTTGAGCTGACAACGGACGAGATCAAGGCGCTCTACCGCGACCTCGTCATGGTCCGCAGGATCGACTTCGAGGCGATCGCCCTGCAGCGCCAAGGCGAGCTGGGCATCTGGGCGTCATTGCTCGGCCAGGAAGCCGCCCAGGTGGGCTCAGGCCGGGCACTCGGGCCGCGCGACATGGCGTTCCCCACCTATCGCGAGCACGGAGTCGCCTGGTGCCGCGGCGCTTGACCCGGCCAGGCTGCTCGAGCTGTACCGGGGCGTGAGCCATGGCGGGTGGGACCCCAAGGCCCACAATCTCCACCTGTACACGATCGTGATCGGCGCTCAGACGCTGCACGCGACTGGTTACGCGATGGGGATCCAGCGCGACGGGGCGGTCGGCGAGGACGGCGAGGCGGCGATCGCGTACTTCGGCGACGGAGCGACGAGCCAGGGTGACGTGAACGAGGCGTTCATCTGGGCCTCGGTCGCCAACGCGCCGGTCGTCTTCTTCTGCCAGAACAACCAGTGGGCGATCTCCGAGCCGCTGGAGCGGCAGACGAGGATCCCGCTGTACCAGCGGGCCCGCGGTTTCGGCTTCCCCGGCCTGCGCGTCGACGGCAACGACGTCTTCGCCTGCCTGGCGGTCACCGGGCCACGCTGCAGGCCGCCAGGGAAGGCCAGGGGCCGACCCTCATCGAGGCTTATACGTACCGCATGGGCGCGCACACGACCACGGACGACCCGACTAGGTACCGTCTGTCGGCCGAGCTCGAATCGTGGAAGCTCAAGGACCCGATCGAGCGGGTGAAGCAGTACCTGATCCGCTCCGGCCTGGCCGACGAGAGCTTCTTCGCCGCGATCGCCGCCGAGGCCGACGAGCTCGGCGCCCGGGTCAGGAGAGCGTGCCTCGAGATGCCCGACCCCGATCCGCTGACCATGTTCGACAACGTCTACGTCGACCAGACACGCCCTGCTCGCCGAGGAGCGGGCGCAGCTTCGAGAGCTACCTCGGCTCGTTCACGCGAGGAGGCCGCACGATGACCTCGCTAACCCTGTCCAGGGCGCTCAACGAGGGCCTGCGCAAGGCGATGGAGAACGATGCCAAGGTCCTCATCATGGGTGAGGACGTCGGCAAGCTCGGCGGCGTGTTCCGGGTCACCGACGGGCTTCAGAAGGATTTCGGCGAGGACCGGGTCACCGACACTCCGCTAGCCGAGTCAGGCATCATCGGCACGGCTATCGGCCTCGCGCTGCGCGGCTACCGGCCGGTGTGCGAGATCCAGTTCGATGGCTTCGTGTTTCCCGCTTTCGACCAGATCGTCTGCCAGCTGGCCAAGATGGCCTACCGCTCGCTCGGCAAGCTCGAAGCTGCCGGTCACGGTGCGGATACCGTTCGGCGGCGGGATCGGCGCCGTGGAGCACCACAGCGAGTCACCCGAGGCGCTGTTCGTCCACACCGCAGGCCTGCGGGTCGTGGCCTGCGGCGACCCGTCCGACGCGTACGCGATGATCCAGCAGGCGATCAGCAGCGACGACCCGGTCATCTTCTTCGAGCCGAAGCGCCGGTACTGGGACAAGAGCCGAGGTCGACCTCGCCGGCGGGCTCGCCGCCGCGCCGCCGCTCGACCAAGGCGCGGACGCTGGTCAGCGGCGACGACGTGACCCTGCTCTGCTACGGCCCGATGGTCAGGACCTGCGTCGAGGCCGCGACCGCCGCGCGGCGAGGAAGGGCGCTCGGTCGAGGTGATCGACCTGCGGTCGCTGTCGCCGCTTGACCTGGAGACCATCTTCGCGTCGGTCGCGCCGGACCGGCCGCTGCGTGGTCGTGCACGAGGCACCGGTAACGGCCGGCCTTGGCGCCGAGATCGCGGCCCGGATCTCGCAGGAGTGCTTCTACTCCCTCGAGGCACCGGTGCTGCGCGTGGGCGGCGTACTCGACGCCCTATCCGCCGTCGCGGATGGAGGAGAACTACCTGCCCGACCTCGACCGGGTGCTCGATGCCGTCGACCGCTCGTTCGCGTTCTGAGAGGGCCCCAATGTCAGAGCTGAAGAATTTCAAGCTCCCGGACGTCGGCGAGGGCCTGACCGAGGCCGACATCGTCCGCTGGCTCGTCCAGCCAGGCGACCAGGTCACCGTCAACCAGATCATCGTCGAGATCGAGACGGCCAAGGCCGTCGTCGAGCTGCCCAGTCCCGTACGCAGGGGTCGTCGCCGACCTGCTGGTGCCCGAAGGCGAGACCGCTGACGTGGGCACGCCGATCATCTCGGTGCAGGTCGGCGGCGGTAACGGGTCGGCTCCAGCCACGGCGGCGGCTCCGGCCGCAACTCGGCCGCAGGCACCGCCTGTCGCCGACGCGCCGTTCGAGGGCGCGGTCGAGCCTGGCATGATCGGCAGCCCGGCGCCCAAGGCCGAACGCCAGGCCGTGCTGGTCGGCTACGGAGTCAAGCTCGGTGCGACGACGCGGCGGCAGCGCAAGCAGGCGGCCGGGGCAGCGCCGGCCGCCGCGCCAGCTGCAGCCGCGCCATCGGCGGCGCCGCCAGCATCACCCGCACCGGTCCAGGTGGTCGCCAGCCGGGTCGCCGTGCTGGCCAAGCCGCCGGTGCGCAAGCTCGCCAAGGATCTCGGCGTCGACCTGACCGCGCTGACCGGTACCGGCCCGGACGGCGTCATCACCAGGGACGACGTCCAGACGGCCGCGGCCAGCCCGGCGACGGCCGCGCCGCGCGCGGCGGCTCGCGGCACCCCAGGCGAGCCGGGCAGCGGGAGGAGCGAATCCCGATTCGCGGCGTGCGCAAGCACACGGCCGCCGCGATGACGGGCAGCGCGTTCACCGCGCCGCACGTCACCGAGTTCCTGCAGATCGACATCACCGCGACGATGGACGGCGACGGCGCGGCTCAAGCAGCTGCCTGACTTCGACGGCATCCGGGTGTCGCCGCTGCTGCTGCTCGCCAGGGCGCTGATCGTGGCCGTCGGGCGGCATCCGATGATCAACTCGTCGTGGGACGAGGCCGCGCAGGAGATCGTGGTCAAGCACTACGTCAACCTGGGCATCGCGGCGGCGACCGACCGCGGCCTGATCGTGCCCGACGATCAAGGACGCCCAGGCGATGTCCCTGCCCGGCCTCGGCCGGGCGCTGGCCGACCTGGCCGAGACCGCGCGAGCGGGCAAGGCCACGCCCGCCGACCTCAGCGGCGGCACGATCACGATCACCAACGTCGGCGTCTTCGGGGTCGACACCGGAACGCCGATCATCACCCCCGGCGAGGCCGCGATCCTGGCGTTCGGTCAGGTCAAGGATGCGCCTTGGGTCCACGAAGGGCAGCTGGCCGTGCGTAAGGTCTGCACCCTGGCGCTGTCGTTCGACCACCGGATCGTCGACGGCGACGCTCGGCTCGGCGGTGCTGCGCGACGTCGGCGAGATGCTGGCCGACCCGCTGCGTATGCTTGCCTGGTCCTGACCTGTCCCGACCTCCAGCCCAGCTGCCCGCTCACTGACGATCGGAGTCTCGATGATCAGGCACGTCGTGGTTCTCTCCTGGAAGCCAGAAGCAAGCGACGAGCAGAAGCAGCGAGTCAGCACCGAGCTAGCCGCGCTCCCCGGGATCGTCCCCGGGGTGCGCGAGCTACCGGTTCGGCCCAGATGCGCGGATCAGCGAAGGCAACGGCGACTTCGCCATCGTCGCCGACTTCGACGACGTAGCTGACTACGCCGTCTACCGCGACCATCCCCACCACCTCAAGGTGCATCGCCGAGGTCGTGCGTCCCATCACGGCGCAGCGCAGCGCGGTGCAGCTCGAGATCTGACCAGTTCGGGACGCTGGCTCAGAAAGCCGCTTCCGGCAGCTCCATCAGGTCGGTCGACGTCGTCTCGAGCGATCTCCCGCTCGGCGGCCAGCTTCGGCAGCACGCTCTCGGTGAAGAACCTGGCCGCGGCGATCTTGCCCGCGTAGAACGCGGAGTCGCCCTCGCCCGGTCCGTCGTCGAGCTTGGCCAGAGCCACCTCGGCCTGCCTGACCAGCAGCCAGCCGATCGTCAGGTCACCCAGCGCCAGCAGCAGCCTGGTGGTGTTCAGCCCCACCTTGTTGATCTCGCCCGGCTGCTCCAGGCTGGCCGCCAAGGTAGCCGTGCATCGCGTTCACCATGGCTTCGACGTTGTCCGCCGCCCTGGCCAGCGCCGCGCGCTCCTTCTTGAGCCTGCCGTTGCCGCTCGTCGGCCGCGGCGGTCGCCCGGATCTGCGCCGAGCAGCGAGCCCAGCGCCTCGCCCTGGTTGCGGACGATCTTGCGGAAGTACAGGTCCATCCCCTGGATCGCGGTCGTGCCCTCGTAGAGGCTGTCGATCTTGGCGTCCCTGATGTACTGCTCCATCGGGTAGTCCTGCAGGTAGCCGGATCCGCCGAGGGTCTGCAGCGACAGGGTCAGCATCTCGTAGGCTCGCTCCGAGCCGACGCCCTTGACCAGCGGCAGCAGCAGGTCGTTCATGGCGCTCTGCCTGAGCATCGTGCTCGCCGCGAGCCTGCGCGAGCTGCTCGGCGTCCTGATAGGTGGCGGTGTACAGGACGAGCGCGCGCATGCCCTCCGCGTAGGCCTTCTGCAGCATCAGGATCCGCCGCACGTCAGGATGGTGCAGTGATCGTAACGCGCGGCGCCGTCTTGTTGGTCAGCTGCGACAGCTCGCCGCCTTGCACGCGCTGCTTGGCGTAGTCCAGGGCGTTGAGATAGCCGGTGGACAGCGTGGCGATTGCCTTGGTCCCGACCATCATCCGCGCGTACTCGATGATCATGAACATCTGCCTGATGCCGTCGTGGACGCCGCCGATCAGGGTGCCGACCGCCGGGTGCTCGCCGCCGAAGGTCAGCTCGCAGGTGGTCGACGCCTTCAGGCCCATCTTGTGCTCGACATTCGTGGCGTATACGCCGTTGCGCTCGCCGAGCTGGCCGTCGGGGCCGACGAGGTACTTGGGAACCAGGAACATCGACAGCCCCTTGGTGCCCGGTCCGGCACCTTCTGGCCTGGCGAGCACGAAGTGGAAGATATTCTCCGACATGTCGTGCTCGGCACCAGTGATGAACCGCTTCACGCCCTCGATGTGCCAGGTGCCGTCCGGCTGCTCGATCGCCTTAGTCGCGGCCGGCGCCGACGTCCGAGCCAGCGTCGGGCTCGGTCAGCACCATCGTGGCCGTCCACCTGCGCTCGACGGCCTGCCTGGCGAACTCACGCTGCTCGGGCGTGCCGATATACCAGAGCGCCTTGGCGAACGCCGCGCCGCTCGCATACATCCACACCGCTGGATTGGCGCCCAGGATCAGCTCGGCCACGCCCCACCACAGCGAGCGTGGCACCTCGCTGCCACCCAGCTCCGGCGGCAGCTCGAGCCTGAACCACTCGGCATCCATGAAGGTGCGGAAGGACCTGGCGAAGCTCTCCGGCATCCGCACCGAGTGAGTAACGGGATCGAAGACCGGCGGATTGCGATCCGCGTCGACGAACGACTCGGCGATCGGCCCCGATGCCAGCCTGCTGACCTCGTCGAGAATCCCCCGAGCGGTCTCTTCGTCGAGCTCGTCGTGGGGAGACGTGCCTAGAAGCTGCTGCCGTCCGAACACTTCGAAGAGATTGAACTCGATGTCACGCAGGTTGCTCTTGAAGTGAGTCATGTGCCCGTCCTCTCGCCCGCAGTGCCCGCCCTACAGTGCGCAAACTCTGCTTCGTGCTCAGCCCCCGCGACTCTTGTTACTGAGCAGTAACAAAATTCTACTACTCATCGGTAACCACGGGAAGGGCCGCCGCCGGGCCAAAAGCGGTCAAGGAGCCACCCGACAGCTCTCCGGCTCGATCGGGGGCTATCAGCAGCAGGGGGGACCATGCTGCTGTAGACGGCCAGGTCTGGACAGCAGCATGGTCTTACCTACTGCTGTGGGGACGACATCAGGTGGGACCATGCTGCTGTTGGCCGCTGCCCCGTAACAGCAGTAAGTACCGCCATGCTGCTGTAGCCCGGGCAGGACGCCGCCGGACGCCCCAGCCGGCCGGAACAGGCGGAACCCCAGCCGGCAGTCGAGCGCCGCGATCTCAAGGCCCAGAGGCCGCAGCCGAGCGTTGCGATCCCAAGGCCCAGAGGCCGCAGCCGAGCGGCGAGCCTGGAAGCCCGTCAGTGCAGCGGCAGGATGTTCACGGCCCGGGCGATCACCAGGACGCCAAGCACCAGGGATACCGCCGACTGCACCAGCATCGTGAGCTTCGCCCAGCGGGCGAACGGCAGCACGTCGGTGGGGCTGAACGCGGTCGCGTTGGTGAACGAGAAGTACAGATAGTCGATGAACTGCGGTCCCCATCCCGGCCGGGTCAGTTCCGGCTCGCTCATCTGGGTAAAGAGCAGGTCGACGTACGGCGAGGTGCCCTGCAGCCTGGCCACCGGGCCGCCACGGTCGAATTCCCAGTACCCCAATGCGAACGCGATGACGTTGGTGCCCCAGATCGCAGCGCCGGACAAGAAGAGGTCGATCGCGGCATGCTGCGCCGACAGATGCAGGTTGTTCGTCACGATCTCCGTGACCAGCGAGGCGGCCGAGACTGTGTTGGAGGCGGTGATCAGGAAGATCAGCGAGATGCTGGCCGTCCTGATCGGCCTGGACATCCGCTCGATCCGGATCGGGTTCGCCGCGAAGAGGATGACGAGCAGCGCGAATTCCAGCACGAACAGGACCACGTGCAGCCACTGCGGGCGCAGCGCCAGTTGCTTGGGCAGCAGGCTCTGCAGCACGATCGCGAAGATCACCACCAGCGACACCGGCCACCGGGGCTCGGGCCGGTCCTGGCGGTGCAGCTTGGACATGCCCGCGACCTGCAGTCGGTTCGCCGCGTTCAGCAGGTGGAGCATCTCGGCCCGCCACGCGGCATCCGGATGCCCTTCGGGGCCTTTCTGGCCGAGCAGGTGGTGCATCCGATGGTGGACCGCCTGCTCGGCGACGATGGCCGCGTCCGGGCCCTGGGGGTGCTCGGCGGACCCGACATGCTCGGCGTATTCCGCGAACTCGGCCCGGCCGGCGACTTCGGCCACTTCGGCCACTTCGGCGAACTCGGCGAACTCGGCGTGCTCGGCGCTTTCGGCGAACTCGACCTGGTCGTGCTCGCCGCCCGTGCCGTCGGCGTGCACCGGCTCGCCTGCTGATCGGTCTTGCTTGGTCATACGTCCCATTGTGGGCATCTTGGCATTCCGTAGTGGGACTTCCCGATCTACAGTGTCGGCATCGGTGCGATTTGCGCCCAGATCCTGCGAGGTTGAACCCGATGGCGCTTGCCCTCAGCCCTGAGCACCTTGAGCTGGCAGCGGCCGTGCGCGGCTGGTCTGGCCGTCACGCCACTGCGGAGGTGCTGCGCGCCGCCGTCGACAGCGCCGACGCCGGTGCGGCCGGTTACACCCGCGACCTTCGGCCCGCGCTCGCCGACCAGGGCCTGCTCGGCCTAGCCGTGCGTGAGGACGACGGCGGGCAGGGATTCGGCCTGCCTGAGCTCGCGGTCGCGACCGAGGAACTCGGCCGCGCCCTGCTGCCCGGAGCCTTCCTGCCGACGGTGCTGGCCTCCGCCGTGCTGACTCAGGCCGGCGGCTCGCCGGCCAAGCTCGTCGCCAAGCTGGCCGACGGCACGCTCACCGGCACGGTCGCACTAGCCCAGGGCCTCACCGGCACGCCGCCCGGCTCCGGCCGCGAAGACGCCGGGATCGTCGTCACGGGAACGGTGAGCCCGGTGCTTGCCGGGTCAGCCGCCGACATAGTGATCGCCCCCGTGCGGCTGCCTGACGGCGAGACCTGGGTAGTACTCGACGCGGCCGACCTCACGGTGGCCGACGTCGAGAGCGTCGACCTGACCCGGTCGCTCGGCCGGATCGCGGCCGAGGGACTCGCCGTCCCCGCCGGGCACATGCTGACCGGCCTGGACCGGGCTGCCGTCGAGAGCCTCGCGGCGATCCTGTTCGGCGCCGAGGCCTGCGGGATCGCGGACTGGGCCGTGCGGACCGCAGCGGACTATGCCAAGGTGCGGCATCAGTTCGGCCGGCCTATCGGCCAGTTCCAGGCCGTCAAGCACCGGTGCGCGCGCATGCTGACCGTGGCCGAGCAGGCCGCAGCAGCGGTCTGGGACGCGGCCCGAACGCCGCCGGGTGACGACCGCGAGTTCGCGGCCAGCGTGGCGGCCGTCGTCGCGATCGACGCGGCCGTCGACGCGGCGAACGACTGCATCCAGACCCTCGGCGGCATCGGGTACACCTGGGAGCACGACGCGCACCTGTACTACCGCCGG
Organism: uncultured Actinomycetota bacterium; assembly: GCA_963737865.1. Lineage (GTDB taxonomy): Bacteria > Actinomycetota > Actinomycetes > Streptosporangiales > Streptosporangiaceae > Chersky-822. The sequence goes on from CAVTUG010000007.1 coordinate 513,036, forward strand.
GCGCTGTCGCTGCGGGCACTGCTCGGCAGCTCGGCGAGCTGGCGCGAGCACGTCGCCAGGCGCGCGATCGGCGGGGGCCTGAAGCCCGCCCGGGTCGAGCTTCCAGAAGGTGACGCCGAGTTCGGAGAGCAGGTCAGAACCGAGCTAGCCGAGATAGGCAAGCTGACCGGGCAGGCCCGCACCCACGCGCTCGCCGCCGGCGGCTGGGTCATGCCGCATCTGCCGAAGCCGTGGGGCCGGGCGGCCAGGCCGCTCGAGCAGCTCGTCATCGACGCCGAGCTGCGCTCGGCTGACATCAGGCCGCAGTACCTGGCCATCGGCGCCTGGGTAGCGCCGGCGCTGATTCAGTACGGCACCGCGGAGCAACAGGAACGGTTCCTGCCTGCGACGATGCGGCTCGACTATCTGTGGTGCCAGCTCTTCAGCGAACCCGGCGCCGGCTCGGACCTCGCCGGGCTGACCACCAGGGCCGAGAAGGTCGAGGGTGGCTGGCGGATCACCGGCTCGAAGATCTGGACCTCGCTGGCCAGGCAAGCCGCCTGGGGGATCTGCATCGCCAGGACCGATCCGTCAGCGCCTAAGCACGACGGGATCAGCTACTTCCTGGTCGACATGCGGTCCGAGGGCATCGACGTCAGGCCGCTGCGGGAGATTACGGGGGAGGCAACTTTCAACCAAGTGTTTCTAGACAATGTGTTCGTGCCTGACGACTGCCTTGTCGGCAAGGTCAACGGCGGATGGCGGATCGCGCGGACCACGCTGGCGAACGAGCGGGTCTCGCTGACCGGTGCCTGGACGTTCGGGTCAGGGGTCGCCGAGCTCGTGCGGACAGCGGCGGCGGCAAGCGAGCCTCCGCTGAGCGACGTGGGCAGGCTGGTGTGCGAGGGACGCGCGATCGAACTGCTCGGCTTGCGGGTGACGCTCAAGCAGCTGTCGGGCACCGAGCCCGGCGCGACCGGGAGCGTGCGCAAGCTGCTCGGGATGCGCAACGCGCAGCAGATCGCCGAGCTGTGCTTCGCTATGTCGGGACCTGATGGCGCTCTCGGCGGCAGCGCCGACGGCCAGGAGCCGGACGGCGCCAAGTGGGCCAGGCAGACCTTGCAGACCAGGGCGGTGACGATCGGCGGAGGAACGACCGACATCCAGCTCAACATCATCGCCGAGCGCATCCTCGGACTGCCCAGGGACCCCGAGCCCGCCTGACCTACGGGATTCGCGCAGCCGGCCGGTAACCCGTACGGCGGGTTCAGGAGTCTATTCAACGGTTACTGGCCGAGTCGAAGGGCGCCGCGAACATGACAGGGACACACGTCGGACGGCGCTGCCAAGCACCGGGGAACCTCTGGGCGGTTGGTGCGGGCAGCATTGCGGCCGTCCTGCTGGCCGGATCCGTGGCGACCGGGCCGGCGGCGCTGGCGGCGCTGGCGGCTCCGGCCACTGGGACGCCGTCGAGCTCACCGATCGTGACGACCTTCGCTGGCGGGGCCGGCGGTCCGGGCGTCGCCACCACTATCAGCATCGGCGCGCCGTGCGGGGTGACATCTTCGGGGCAGAGCCTGCTGGTCGGGACCACCGACGGTCAGGGCTCCGGCGTGGTCAGGACGATCAGCGTCAGGTCCGGGCGACTGAGGAATCTGGCCGGGGCGAATTTCCTCAACGGCTTCGTACCGCGTGCGCAGCAGTCGCCGAACGGGATCCCCGCCAGCGGCGCCCAGTTCGTCCGGTCCTGCGACGTGGCCGCTGACCACCACGGCAACCTGGTGGTCGCGGACAGCGCCTGGCTTGATCCCGGCGTCACGCGCCACCTCGGAACTGAGCTGATCCGCGTCGTGCCAGCGAGCACGAATACCTTCTACGGCCAGCCGATGATCAGGGGCCACATCTACACCATCGCGGGCAACGGCAGCCTCGGCGACACCGGAGACGGCGGACCGGCGACGCAGGCCAGGATCGGCATCCCGGCCGGGGTAGCTGTCGACGCCAACGGCAACGTCGTGTTCGCGACCACCGATCCGAGCGGCCGGATCAGGGTCGTCGCCGCGTCCACCGGTACCTTCTACGGCCAGTCCATGACTGCCGGAGACATCTACACCGTGGCCGGGGGCGGGACGACCGACGCCTGCGCGACCGGCGCACCGGACGGCCAGCCCGCGACGAGCATCCAGCTCGGCATCACGGTGAGCAAGCCGCTCAGCGGCCACCGGCAGGTACCCTCGGGCCTGCGGGTCGACCAGTCAGGCAACCTCGTCGTCGCCGAGGCGGCCTGCGGCGGCCGGGTGCAGGTCGTCGCGGCCCGGAGCGGCAGCTTCTACGGGCGATCGATGACGAGCGGCCACATCTACACCATCGCGGGCGGCGGCACCGCCAGTCCCGGCGACGGCGGCCTCGCGACCAACGCCGAGCTCGGCAATCCCGGCGGCATCGCCCTCGACCACGCGGGCAACCTGGTCATCGCCGAATCCTCGACCCACAGCATCCGGGTAGTCGCGGTCAAGTCCGGAAGCTTCTACGGCCAGCGCATGGTCAAGGGGCACATCTACCCGCTGGCCGGCGGCCACGGCGCGGGGTTCGGCGGCGACGGCGGCCCGGCCTCAGCGGCCCGGCTCGACTTTCCCTCGGCGGTCGCCGTCGACGGCCAGGGCAACCTCGCCATCGCCGACACCGGCAACAACAAGGTCAGGCTCGTCGCGGACAAGAACGGCACGTTCTACGGCCGGGCGATGCGTGCTGGTGATATCTACACCATCGTCGGCAACGGCCTGGCTGGCTTCTCCGGGGACCAGGGGCCGGCTGTCGACGCAACCCTCGGGTACCTGCCCGCGTTCGGCCACCTGGGCATCGCCACTGACCCGGCCGGGGACACGCTCATACTCGACCCGGCAAATGCCCGGGTCCGGCTGGTGGCCGGACAGACGCACGCCATTTTCGGAAAGAAGGTCGTGGCCGAGCATATCTACACGCTGCTCAAGATCGCCAAGACGAGGCTCGCGCCCTCGGTCACGTGCGAGGAAACCTTGGTGCCGCCCGGCTCGCCCCTGCCGTGCTATGCGGCCTTCGATCCGGCCGGCAACGCCGTCCTCGCTACCCACAGCACGATCGAGATCCTCGCCGCCCGCACCGGCACCTTCTACCGCGAGCACATGGTGGCCGGGCACCTGTATGTCGTGGCCGGAGGCGGGACGAGCACGGCCTCCGGCGCGCTGGCACGGTCAGCCAAGCTCCGGCCCGTCGGGCTGGCGGTCGACGGGCACGGCAACCTCGTCACCGAAGGCCGGGTGGTCGCGGAGGCGACGGGCACGTTCTTCGGGATTCCCATGGTCGCAGGGCGCGTCTACCAGCGAGCAGCGAACCAGTTCGTCGCGGCGGTCGACTCCCACGGCAACGCGATAGTCATTTCCTCAGAAAAGGTCAAAGCCGTCGCCGGAAGCGACGGCACCTTCTACGGCGAGCACATGGTCGCGGGCCACAAGTATGTCCTGGCCGGGAACGGCTTCGATGAGTACAGCGGGGACGGCGGCCCGGCCAAGGACGCCGGAATGCTGCCGGCATCAGCAGGTGTGGACGCGGCGGGGAACCTCGTCATCGCCGACCTCGCGCCAGGCGACCACGCACAATCCACGAGGGTGCGGATCGTCGCCGAGTCGAACGGCACGTTCTACGGCCAGGCAATGACGGCTGGTGACATCTACACGATCGCCGGGGGCGGCACGGAAGTCACGAGCGGCATCCTCGGCCTCGACGCCAACCTTGGCTTGTCCAGTGAAATTGCCATCGCCCCGGGCAATGCGATCCTGATCGCGGACAACTTCGAAGCCGAGGTACGGCGGATCGGCTAGAACCTGCTTTCCATGAGCGCGGTTCCGGCACCCGCCCCCTTCTTCGGGGCACCGGTCCGGTGGGCCGTCACGCTGACCGGGCCGGCTCAACCGCAGCAGGGAGGGCCATGCTGCTGTCAGCGACCCAGTTCTGACAGCAGCATGGTCCTACTTACTGTCGTCCTGACAGCAGTAGGTGGGACCTTACTGCTGACGTTCGGCGGGCCTCAATAGCGGCAAGTAGGTACATACCGCTGTAGACCCCCTGGCCTTACTCGGGCGATGCCCTGTGCCCGTCAGGTCGACGGACCCTCGGGCCGGTCAGTGGTCGGCTGAGGGTCAGCAGGCGCGGTGGCGGGCGCACCGCTGTTCCAGGCCCCCGGAGCGCCGCTCGCCGGCTCAGCTGGCGGGAACCCCGTGACGGGCACGGCCTCGGGGAAGGCGGTCGCGCCGTCGGCAGGCGGGAAGAACTGCCCGCCGGGAGACTGGCCAGGGAACCCGGGCGACGCAGGCTGAGCCCCCGGGAACCCGGGCGACGCAGGCTGAGCCGCTGGGAAGGCGGTCTGGGCGGGGAATCCAGCCGGGCCGGGCTGGGTCGCAGGCTGGGCGCCGAAGCCCGGCCCGCCGGGCGCACCCGGCATTTGGCCGGGCACGTTCGCGTCAGGCTCCGGAGAGCTCGACAGGAACGAGCCCACCTGCGGGTCACCCGGGCCGAACGTCGGCCCGGGTCCGAACTGAGGGCCAGGTCCGAACTGAGGCCCAGCCGACCCGACCTGGGGACCTGGGCCGGCCTGCGGAACTGGGCCGGCCTGCGGAACTGGCCCCGCCTGGGGAACTGGCCCGCCTGGCCCGCCCTGGGGCGCTGGCCCGGCCTGCCCGGGAAATCCCTGCCCGGGCACGCCGGCCTGGCCCGGATATCCCTGCCCCGGCACACCGGCCTGCCCCGGCACACCGGCCTGCCCCGGCACACCGCCCTGCCCAGGAAAACCCTCCCCGGGCACGCCGACCTGGCCCGGAAAACCTTGGCCAGGAAAACCCTGCGCGGGAACTCCGCCACCGGGTCCGCCGGGTCCGCCGGGCCCGCCCGGCACCCCCTGCGCTCCTTGGGCGAACTGCGCGGCCTGGGCCGCTGCCTGTGCGGCCTGCTGCACGATGTCGATCCGGCTCTGCGACTCGTGCTCGGTGATTTCGGTGATGAGCTTGTCGATCTCAGCGTCAGTGCCCGGGGTGCCCCGGCCAGTGCGCTGAGCTAGTACCGCGATCCCCAGGCTGCGCAGCATCGTGTCCGACTTCCGCTGCTGCGGCAGGTTGTCCAGCTTCGCCATGCCCGCGTTGGCCTGCTGCGCGAGGGAGTCCACCCCTTGCTTCACCCTGTCCATAAGGCCCATGGCAAATCACCTCCGAAATCTGGCCGGGGGATAACTCCCGGGCCACGCCATCGCCATAGCCTAGCTGGCGCCGACAAATTAAGGCAGGTCAGCGCCGACGCCGCTCAGCCCTGCTTTCCCGGCAATCCCCACGCGAACACGCCGTTGTTGTTAGCGGTGTAGAAGTGCCCTTCGGCGAACACGCTCTGCGCGAAGTTGAAGCCTGCGACAGCCAGCGTGCGCACGATCCGGCCGGTGGCGGCGTCAATCAGGTAGACCGCGTTCGGCCTGCTCGACGTGTCGTAGGTGCCGACAGCGAGCAGGCCAGCCCCATCCAGGCTCGGCGCGGTCAGTACGCTGTTGGGCAATCCGGTGATCCAGATCCGCCGGCCGGTCGCCGGATTGAGCGCGGTGACCGAGCCGCGGAAGAGCTTGCCGCCGATCCGGAGCTGGTCGGCACCGATGTAGAGCCGCTTATGGTCGTAGGACGCGGCCGCGATGCACCGTCCGATGCCGATGCGCTTGCCGAAGGGCGCACCGATCCGCCGCTTCCAGACGAGCTTGAGCTTGAGCCGATTGAGCACGTAGAGAATGCCGTTTTTATTGCAAGCGGCCACGTACTTGCCGAATAGCGAAGGCGAAGCGCCGAAGTCACCGTCCTTGACCACCTGCCGGGCCGGCACGTGGAACGCCGCCAGCGGGTGAAGGCCGCGCGGCGACAACTGCACGATCGCATCGGTGAATCCCGGCGTCCCGATACCCGGATTCGGGTTGCCGGTCGACACGTAGATATCACCGGCACTTCCTACCGCTGCGCTTGACCAGATGGATCCGCCGACGCGGCCCTTCGGAAGCGCGAAAAACCGGGCCACCTGCCGACCGGTGACCTGGCTGTAGCTGACCAATCCACCGCGAACCATCGGCTTGCCGCAGTGCGAGGCTATTCCGATATAAATGCGGCCGTGCGCGACCGTCGGTGATGACCACTGGTAATAATTGCTGACGATCTTCGACCGGACGACGATGACCCGGCGCCATTTAATGCTCAGGTCCGAAGCCCGCATGGCGTACAGCACCTCGTTCGCGCCAGCCACGTAGACCATGGGCTTGCCGGTCACCGGGTCCTGGGCGACGGTCGCCGTGGCAATGAAGCCCGCGCCGTCAGGTCCGCATTCGCGCCCCGGGATAAAGCCGATGAAGCGCCTGGCCATCACCTTGCCGGTCCGGGCATTGAGCTTGTAGAACCAGCCGGTCTGCGAGCCGATGTAGACCGCGCCACGGTAAACGGTCGGGCTGGCGAGGAATCCACTCTGCTGCCCGGGTCGCGTCGGCCTGATCCCGACGAAATGCCAGTCTCTGGTCAGGCTACGGGCGTTCTCAGGCGTAATGACTTTCTCGGACTGGTTGTACGAATTATGCGATGCGCCGCTGAGGTACGCTGGCCAGTCACCCGACGTCGCCGCCCAGGCCGATCCTCCGGCCGCGACGGTGCTGACCATTGTGGCACAAGCGGCTATTCGCGCCGCCTTGAAAATACGTCTATTACCGCACCCCAACTCACTGCCCCCCGCTGATCGGAATTCTCACACAGCGAGGCTCATTATGCTCATTGAGTCAGGCGGGCAACTCGTGACGCGCCGTGCCGAGTTCGCGCGCGACGCCTTTGGCGATGGACGTGATATCGGAGGCCACGTTGACGAGCCGGCAGCCCGCCTCGCGGTAGAGCGCCGCCGTGGCGCCGTCCGTCGAATGCACCCCGACCGGCTTGCCCGCAGCGGCACCCGCCGCCCAGATCTGCTCGAGCGCCGGACGCAGCACCGGGTCGCGCGGGTTCAGTTCGCAGCCCAGTGAGTACGACAGGTCCCTGGGCCCGACGTAGATGCCATCGACGCCGTCGCAGGCCAGCGTCGACTCCAGCTCACTCATCGCCGCGGCCGATTCAACCATGATTAGGCAGAATGGCTCGCTCGGGCTGGCCAGCACGCCGCCAGCTGATCGACTGCCAGCCGGTGGATAGCGGCAGGCGCCGGCCACCGCGCGCGCTTGCGCGGCCGACTCCACGTTCGGCACGATCACCCCGGCGCAGCCCAGGTCGAGCGCCCGTCCGAGATCAGCGGGGTGAGCGTGCCGTACTCGCGCCACCGGCGTCGCGCCTGCCCGGCTGATCGCGGCCGTGAGGGCGGGCACGTCCCGCTCGGTCGCGGTGCCGTGCTGCAGGTCGATGACGACGTAGTCAAGTCCGGCGGCGGCTAGCGTGGCCGCGCACAACGGCTCGGCGACCACCGACCAGCCGCCGTAGAGCACGTCGGAGCCACGCAGCCGGTCGCGCATGGTGTCGTTCGGCATGGCGCCAAGACAACCACACTGCTGGTCAGCGCGACGCGGCGGCTACGTGCCCTCGCCGACCGTCGTCCCGGCCGCCGTGCAGGCGGTCCAGTTCAGGACCTTGCGCGCGGGGCTCGTGGCATAGGCGGCGAAGCTGACGCCGTCCGCGTGCGTCGCGGTGACCTTCACGAAGCCGCCGCCAGCGAACCGCAGCTTCAGGTAGCTGACCTGGCGGCTGGCGATCACGGCGACGTAGCCGGTCGTCCTGTCGGCATAGGCCGTGGCCAGTCTCCTGGCCGGCTGGCCGCGAAGCAGCGCGACACCCTCCTGGCCGAAGCAGAAGCCGCCGTAGCCGGCGCCGTCCAGGCACGTACCCCACGGACCGAGGTAGAGATGCTCGGCCCAGTGCTGTCCGTTCACGGCCCCGGACCCGATCGTGTAGGCCGCCGGGCTTGGTCGCGCCGGCTGTCCAGGACTAAGCCAGCGCGGCGTGAGGATCTCGGCACCGGGGCTGGGGTAAGCCCTCAGGCCGATGTTGCGGGTGAAAGGCACCGCGTAGCGGATTTCGCCACTCGCGGAGTACGCGCTGATCGCGGTCACCGAGGCGGCGGACGGCGTGCCCAGCGCGATGTAGCTAGGGTAGCCCTTGCCGAAGACCGCTACCGGACGCAGCATTAGCGTCCGTCCGTTGCTGAGGCTGAAGGCGACCCGGGTCACATCCGATCGAACCGACCAGAGCTCCAGGATCGGCTGCATCGACAGCACGCCCTGCTCCAGGAGCAGCGAACGGCTTCGTGCCTCCGGTGCTAGCGGCGCACCGGTAGAGCAGTCGGTCACTCCGAATGCCGTGAAGCACAGCCTCGTCGTCCTCGCGTTATAGGTCGCGCTGGCGGTCCAGCGGAGCTTGCCGACGCGGCCGATCGCTATGACGCCCTTGCCTGCTCCCTTGCCGGGCGGGCTGACGCTGACGTGGTAGTGCGCCAGTGCGGTCGGCTGCGCGGGTCCAGTCAGGGCGGCGAACGCGGCAGGCGCGGCGATCGCCATGGCGACCACCGCGAGCGCGCCGAGCACGGCCGTCGCGCGACGGCGGATCTTGACCGCCCTGCCCCTGGTCAGCACCGCGTCGAACTGGAGCGGCGGCGGCGGGTAGTCGTCGAGCACCGCGCTCAGGCGCGCGCTGAACTGTCGCTCGTCGCTGGAGTTCATGTGCCCTCCAGTCTGCGAGTTCGGCGCTGATGCGCAGCTTGGCGAGGGCCCGCGAGCTCTGGCTCTTGACGTTGCCGACCGAGCAGCCGAGCGTCGCGGCGATCTGGACGTCGGTCAGGTCCAGCCAGTACCTGAGCAGCACTACCTCACGTTGCTTAGGCGGCAGCGAGCCGACGGCCGCGAGCACCGACGAGCGGTCTCCGTGCCAGCCGGCCGGATCACCAGACTCCGCACTCGCGACACAGGCCGCGTTCGCGCGATCGGGAAACGAGGCCGTCAGGTCCTCGGCGACCCGCCGCTTCCTGAACGCGCTGCGATAGCTGTTGAGTAAGATGCGCCGCAGGTAGGCGTCGGGGTCATCCGCCCGGCGCACTCGCGGCCACGACGCGTAGGCGTTGGCCAGCGCCGTCTGGGCCAGGTCTTCGGCGAGCCCAGGGTCACCGGTAAGCCCGTAGCCGAGCCGGACCAGCCTGGGCCATCGACTGTGAGCGAACTCACTGAACTCAGCCTTCGCGCTGCCGTTCACTCGCCGCCTCCTCGCGCAGTTCCATTCAGGCAGAGAACAGGAGGCGGCAAAAGGGTTGCACGCTACTTCAGCGACAAGGTCAGATCGATGCCGATCAGTTCGGGCGGAGTGCGGCCAGTGTCGACCACGAAGACCTCTCTGACCCCTGGCCTGGGCTCCCGGCGATGCTCGGTGACCCACGCCGACAGGGCGTCGAACGCGGGCAGGGCCTCGGGCCAGGTGCTGTCCGGCGCGATCCGGATGCTGATGTCCTCGTGGGCAGGCTCTAGCCGCACCTCGACACCGTCGACCCGCACGGCACCGTCGGGCGTCTGCGGATCGACCGGCCTGCAGAACTCGACCGGGCCGTCGCTGTCGTCACTGACCTCACCGTAGAAGGTGAGGAACGGCGCACCCGCGTAGCCAGCCAGCCGTGGCGCCGCTGTCAGGAGCCTGGCCCTGGCCTGGTCGACAAACGCCTCGACCTCCCCGGCGTGCACGTGCCTGGTCATGGTGAGCAGCTTGCGCTCGGGGATCTGATGCACCTCGATCTGAAACACGGCTGGTCCCTGTCCCTTCAGTTTCTCCGCGAGGTATCGGGCGAGCGCCTTACGCTCGGCCGCGAGGGCCTCCTGGCTTGTCCAGTAGGCGTCGATGGCGGCTGCCGCCTCACAAGGACGCTGCGCGAGCACGACCGAGATCGTGGCCAGCGGCATTCCGAGCTGCCTGAGCAGGCTGATCTGCCGCGCAGGCTCGACCTGATCCGCCGAGTAGAACCGGTAGCCGGAACCGGCATCGACCCGCGCGGGTACCACCAGTCCGAGCTGGTCGTAGAGTCGCAGGGCCTTGGGTGACAGCCTGGTCAGCCGCGCGAACTCGCCGATCGTGAGCAAGCCCATGTTTCCTCCGGTCACCGACGCGTGCGTTCGACGAGATCCGATCGTGGGGCCTGACCCAAGGTCAAGGTCAAGCCGCCGGGGTGGGCGACCCAGACTGTCAGTGGCACCGCCCATAATCTGGTCCATGAAGGTTGAAGAGCATCTCGACGGCCTGCGCGCCGCTGGTCAGCGACTCGCGGCTGCGGCTGCGGCAGCGGCCGCCGGGCCGGACGCCCCCGTGCCAAGCTGCCCGGACTGGGTCGTCCGCGACCTCGTGCGGCATCAGGGCGGAGTGCACCGCTGGGCGACCGGCTATGTCACCGGGCCGCGCACCGAGCTGTGGGACGTCGACCTTGACGACGTGGTCGGCGAGTGGCCAGCCGACACCGAGCTGCTCGCCTGGTTCGCCGATGGGCACGCCGCGCTGATCACCGCGCTCGCTGCCGCCGACCCCGACCTGAATTGCTGGGCGCTCTTTCCTGGCCAGCCGCGCGCCGTGTGGGCGCGCCGCCAGGCGCACGAGACGACGATCCACGCCGTGGACGCCGAGCTCGCCACTGGCGGGCGTCCGACACCGGTGCCGGCTGCGCTGGCTGCGGACGGCATCGACGAGCTGCTGACCTGCTTCATCACCCGACGTGGGGGGCGGCTGCGGGCCGAGGCCGGCACCCGGCTGCGCGTCAGCTGCACCGACCATCCCGCATCCTGGCTCGTCAGCATCGAGCCGGAGCAGGTCGTGACCACGCCTTTGGGGACCGGCGACGCCGACTGCCAGCTCAGCGGAGCTGCGAGCGACCTGTACCTGGCCCTGTGGAATAGGCGATCGAACGAGGACCTCGCGGTCGGTGGCGAGAGATCGGTGCTCGAGTTGTTCGCTGACCGGGTTCAGATCCGCTGGCGCTAGTGCTCCGTGCCAGGCGGATAGACCCACAGGCAAAAGGGGTGCCCGGCCGGATCCAGATAGACCCGCACGTACTCCTGCGGCTGGAACTCGGCCAGGATGGCCCCAGCCGCCACGGCGTGCGCGCCGGCGGTCTCGACGTCGTCCACCAGGATGTCCAGATGCACCATCATCTGCTGATCCCCTGGCCCAGCCGGCCAGACCGGCGGGACGTGAATTTCCTCGCTCTGAAATGAAAGGCTAGGACCGTCGTGCGGCGGTCGCAAGGTGACCCAGCCGGGCTCGTCGGCACCGGTCTGCCAGCCGAGTAGTTCCCGGTAGAACGAGGCCAGTTCCTGAGCGTCGGGGGCGCCGAGAACGACCCCCGTGACCGTCATTTTCGGGCGTTCAGCCATCAGCCGATCCTCCGTTACGCCAAACCGCGAATCGTCACCTGCCAGTAGCATTTACCGCATGGTGAGGTTCCTAGTGCTGTACAACGCTCCCGTAGATCCGGCCGAGTTCGACCGGCACTACCAGGAGATCCACATCCCGCTCGCCAGCAAGCTACCTGGCCTGCGCCGGTACACGGTCAGCCGCAACCCGGTTCCCGTCCAGGGCGAGTCGTACTACCTGGTGGCCGAGCTGGAATGGGACGACCTAGCCGCCATGCAGGCCGCGTTCGGTTCAGCCGAAGGCAAGGCAGCAGCAGCCGACGTGCCGACCTTTGCCACGGGCGGGGTCCGCAGCATGGTGCTCGAACTGGACGACGTGCTCTAGACCTCGGCCGCCGACGCCAGCTACAGGACGACAGCACCATGGTCCTACTTACCGTCGTCAGGAGAGCAGTAAGTAAGACCATGGTGCTGTCGAACACCGGCTCCGAACAGCAGTAGGTAGGTACTTGCTGCTGTCGAGGCCAGCGGGAGGCGCGCCGCCGAGGCGGGGTGTCGGGGCTAGGGTGGGCCGGTGGAGAACACGGGGTTAGTGCCGCAGGCTGATGTTGAGACGGCGGCGAATCCGCCGAGCCCTGTGCTGGCAGTTGCCGCTGGGCGGGATTTTCGCCTGGTCTGGCAGAACGACGATGCTCGCACCTTCGAGATCGCCGCGAGGGAGGGCGCGCGGGTCGGCGTTGGGGCGGGCGCAACGGCAGCCGCGAAGGGGGCGCTCGGGTCGGCGTTGGGGCGGGCGCGACGGCAGGGGCGCAAGTAGGTGCTGGGGTTGGCGGGGGGCGGTGTTTCGTCAAGTGGGCGCCGGAGGGTAGCCGGCTTGACCTGCGGGGCGAGGCGGCGCGGATGGGGTGGGCGGCGGATTACACGCCGGTGCCGCGCGTCCTGGACAGTGGCTCCGACGACGCCGGGAGCTGGATCGTGACCACGCCGGTGCCGGGTCGCAGCGCCGTGGATCCGAGATGGGTCGCCGAGCCTCGGACGGCGGTCATCGCGATCGGCGAGGGATTGCGTGCGATGCACGACTCGATGCCGGTCGGCAGCTGCCCGTTCTCCTGGTCGGCGCAGTCGCGGATCGACCGGATCACCCGGGCGGTGGAGTCGGGCTGGCAGCCACGGCGCGAGGACTGGCACGAGGTGCACCACCACCTGTCGCTCGACGAAGCGCTCAGGCTCGTCGCCGAGATCCCGCCCGAAGACGACCTCGTCGTCTGCCATGGGGACACCTGCGCGCCGAACACGCTGCTGACCGACGACGGCCGCTGGTCAGGCCACGTCGACCTCGGCGCGCTCGGCATCGCCGACCGCTGGGCTGACCTGGCGATCGCGACCTGGAGCACCACCTGGAACTACGGGCCGCACTGGGAGCAGTTCCTGCTGGACGCTTACGGCACCAGGCTCGACCAGGACCGGACCCGGTATTACCGGCTGCTCTGGGACCTGGACGAGTAGATTTTCCCGTCGTGAGCTAACCCGCTGCGAATCAGCAGGCACTATCAGATGTGGAGCTGATCGACGACACCGAGCTGGTGCAGGTCGCGCTGCTTGGTGACAAGGACGCGCTCGGCATCTTGATCCGGCGGCACTGGCAGACCGCGATGTTCCTGGCCGCCAGGGTCCTCGGCACGCCAGAGCTGGCGGGCGACGCCGTCCAGGAGGCCGCCATCGCCGCGATGACCAGTCTTGACCGGCTCAAGTCCCCCGACAAGTTCGGCGCCTGGTTCTGCGGCATCACCTTGAACGTCTCGCGTCGCTGGCTCCGCCAGCGCGGCTCGGAGCTTCCCGGACTGCACGCCGACCTGGTCAGTGCGGCACCAGGTCCGGCCGAGGCGGCCGAGCTCGCGGACGTCGCCGCGCGCGTGCGCGGCGCGATCAGGCTGCTCGCCAATGGCCAGGCCGAAGCGGTCAGCCTCTTTTACCTGCAAGGTCTCAGCCACCGCGAGGTGGCGGCCGAGCTGGGCATCTCTGCCTCGGCCGTCAAGGCCAGGCTGCACCAGGCGCGAGCCGCGCTCGCGCCGAGACTCGCCGAGATCGCCGACCTACCCGAGAGGAAAGCTATGACCACGACCAGCAAGTCTGACTGGATCACTGCCACGGTAACCGAGATCAGGCTGCATCGCAGCGACGCCGACGAGGTCGGCCATCACATCATGGTCCTGACCGAGACCGGTGCCGGCCTGCAGCTGCCGATCTGGATCGGGCCAGCCGAGGCGACCGCGCTCGCCGTCGCGCTCGAGTCGACCGAGACGCCGCGCCCGTTCACCTACCAGCTGGCCGCCAGCCTGGTGTCGGCGGCCGGCGCGGGCATCTCCGAGGTGCGGATCACCCTCCAGCCGCCGATCTTCTACGCCACGGTCCTGGTCGACGGCACCGCAGGCACTCAGGAGGTCGACGCCCGGCCGAGCGACGCGGTGAACCTGGCTCTCACCACGGGAGCGCCGATCAGGGTCGACAGCGCCCTGTTCGAAAAAGGCGCCCGCTCACCGGAGGCTCCGGCCCTGGAGGACTGCCCGGTGATCACCTCTGCCCTCGCGGCCTCGGTGACCAGACAGCTCCACAAGATGTCGGACGACTAAGAACCGAGTGACTAACCACCGGCCGCTGGCTGGTCCATTGCGACCGTGCCGCCGATTCGCCAGTACTCTCCGCCGGACCGATCGAGGAATCCTTCGTCGATCAGGTACCGGCGGAGAGCCACGTAGTCGTCGAAGAGGCTGCGCAAGATCCCGTTCACCGCGACCTCGGGGTAGCGCACGCCGATGTCGAAGTGCCCGGCGGCATAGTCGAGAACGATCAGTCTCTTGATGCGCTTAGCTGGCATCGTGGCGATCCGGCCGTCCTTGACGAACGTGCCGATCACCGCCTCGTCGGCGCTGGTCACCTGCCACAACTCCTGGTCTGTCATCGATTCCGGCCACGATGTCCCAGCTCACCGGCGGGTCGGAGATGAACGGGCCGCGCAGCAGGTTCTTGTTCCAGACCAGGATCTGGTAGTTGACCACCCGATACACTCGGGCCGGGCGGCCGAACGCGCTGCGGAGGCCGGCGAGCGACAGGCATCCTTTGCACCGCTTGAATATCACGAACCGGGCGTCATGTTCACGCCAGTTATACCAGGACGACGCGGCGTTCCAGTGCGTGAGCAGCAGGTCGCCGTGCAACGTGCGGACCGGTCTGACCTGGATCTGGTCCAGGCTGTACAGGGTGGTGCTGCTCGCCTCCCAGTACGACGCGAGCCCGTACCGCAGCTGATGCTCGGCCAGGAACGCCGCCGCTCGCTCGTTCGGGCTGAACGGCGCTGGCCTGGTCGAGTTGAAGATCAGGAACCCGCAGTAGCAGGCGAGCACGGCGGCCAGCGCGGGGATCAGCCGCATCCTGGTCAGCCTGACGTCCAGCAGCCGGCCAGCGAGCACGGCGCTCAGCGGCAGCAGCCCCACCGCCTCCCACGCGCCGAGCCTGACCCCCAGCAGGAACGCGACCAGCACCATGGCCAGCGAGGCGGTCAGGATCTGCAGGGTCAGGTCGTCATCGCGGAAAAAGCGCCGCATCGCCGCCACGACCCCGCCCGCCGCCAGCCCGACGCCGACGAGATGGATCAGCGGCACGATCGCGTGGGCGAGCGACAAGCCGAAGAAGTCGGCACCGTACAGCACGAGAATGTGCTCCACCTTGGTCCACAGGCCATGGGTCAGGCCGGCGGCCTTGGCGAAGCCAGCACCGGGGGTACGCACCGCGAAGCCGCCCGCCAGCCTGATCACCCGCAGCGTGACCGTCGCCACCCCGATCGACACCAGGGCGCCGATCCCGAGTGCGAGCTCGTACCAGTTCTGAGCGAGCTGACCGTGTCGGCGATAGAGGCGAATGGCGCAGACGGCGGCCAGCGGCAGCGCCGCCTCGTAGAGCGCCATCGTGTCCGCGATCTGTACCCAGGCGAGCGCCAGGGTCACCACGGCAGGTACCCACCAGCGCGGCCGGACGCGGTCGAGCAGCAGCCAGATCGCCAGCAGCGGTACCTGGGTCCCGGTGTGGTCCGGATAGGCGAGCACGACGAACGTGGTGTTGAGCGAGCCGAGTGCGGGCGCCAGCATGATGCCACCCGCGATCAGCATCCGCACCACGGCGGCCCGGCCGGTCGCCGTGCCCTTGGCCAGCAGGCCGACGCCGACGACGAGCATCGTGTAGGTCAGCGCGGCCGCGATGTGCACCACGTCCGGCGTCAGGCCCCTGACCAGCTCGACGAGCATGTACTCGGGCAGTTCGGTGGTGTAGAACGAGACGTCAGAGAGCGACCAGCCGTGCAGCAGCAGGTTGCCGTGCAGCATCGCCCACGCCTGCAGCGCCTGCGACGCCCCGTCCGACATCGTCTGCATCGTCCGGGCCTGGCCGAGGTAGGCGAAGAACAGCACCAGCGCGCCCGCCGCGAACACCGCCCGGATGAGCCACGCAGCGCGCACGTCGCGGGTGTCCCTGGCCCGCCCGAGGCGCGCGGCCTCGCCAGCGGCATCTGGTTCGCCGGCGCCTTTGAGGTCGATCGCCGTCATCGCGATGACCCGCAATGAGTCGCTCTGCAGCAATTAACCGGATGCCGCGGACCAGCTTTCTCGAAAGCCAGCCAATTCATGCAGGTAAGGCTAGCCGGTCCTTTCTGCCAGAGACTTAACTATGACATAGATATTACCGTGACGGGATAACTTTCCGAAGCTAAAGACTTACAATGCAATGGAAAACAGAACTTATATATTCGATGAAATAAAACCGGGACATCGGCGGCGAAGCCGCCTCTCCTGGGCAGCGCAGCCAGCGCCGCCCAGGAAGAATCGGACCAATTGCCCACATCCCGCCGGATCTTGCGTAGGCTACTGGGTTGGCGGAACAAGATCACGAGGAGGCTTGACATGTCGGCACTTCGACTGGCTGTACGTCTGGGCACGGTCGCGCTCACCTGCGGAGCCCTGATCATTCCGGGGGCGGCAATCGCAAACGCCGGCGTGGCGGCACCTGCTCACAAGGGCATACTTCCCCCGAGGAACCCGGGCAAGAGCCTTAAGCCGAGTCCGTTCTTCCTGGGCTCCACCTCCTGCCGGAACTCCAAGGACGGGGCTGGCTGCAACACCGGCGCGCTGAAGGCCACCGGGCACGCCCGCAAGGTGCTGGAGAAAATGGCCGGGATGAGCTTCTCGCTTAAGGCTTACGACAAGCTCAAGCCGATCGAGCAGCTGTTCGTCACGGTCAACCTGGAGCGCACGGCCCGAGGTCTGACCCCGGCCGTGGTGCTGACCAGGTCACTCGACAAGGTCGCCCAGGAGGGCGCGAACAGCGACATGGACCCGCCGCTGCAGAACGTCCACAACCCGCTGCCGGGCGGCGGGCAGTTCGTCGGGCTCGGCGGCAACTGGGCGGGCGGCTGGGACAACGCGCTCGGCTCGAACTACGCCTGGATGTACGACGACGGTCTCGGCAGCGGGAACGAGGACTGCACGAAGTCCGACAAGCGCGGCTGCTGGGGACACCGCGACAACATCCTCGGCCGGTTCCAGACCAAGCAGCGGTGCGGAGGTCAGCACAACGTGCTCGCCATGGGCGCCGGGCACGCTACCGGCCGGCAGTTCGGGGACAGCGAGACCGAGCTTTTCGCCGGCGTCTGCGGCCACACCCCGACCGATGTCGTGATGACCTGGACAAAGGCTAAGAAGCTGCTGCACATTAAGTAGCCATGCGAATGACGCTGCCGAGCGGGACGGCCTAACGCTGGGCGTCGAGCTGGTCCTGGGCGTGCGCGAGAACCCGCACGATTTCACGGCCGAAGGTAACGTCGAACCGATGCGCGGGCCGGCCCGAGCGAGCGCTCGCGACCAGCTCGGTCAGGGCGGTCCGCAGCGGGGTCACCGGGTCGCCGGCCTCTCCGGGGCGCCGACGACCGGCCTGCCGGACCCCAGAGCAGCACCTCGAGAAACTCCGCGGACTCGGGCACGCTCATCGTGATCGACAGGGCGCTGGTGACCCCGCTCTCGTGATGCAGCACCAGGTGGGTGACCTCGCCGGCGCCCTCGCCGGCGCTTTCGTCCGCCGTGACCGAGACCACCGGGCCGAGCGCCACCCAGAGCAGCGCCACCAGGTGCGGACCCAGATCCCACAGGCCGCCCTTCGCCTGGCGCCACGGCGTGTTGAACGGGCTGCCAGACTGCAGCGCCGAGCCCAGCCAGACCGCCGACCCGCCGGTCCAGTCACCGCGCGCGACGACCTCGGCGAGCCAGTTCCGCACGTCCGCCTGGAACTGCGAGGTGAAGAACACCACGGAGGCGACGCCTGCCTCGTGCACGGCGGCGACCAGTTCGTCGGCCGCGCTGACCGACAGCGCGATGGGCTTCTCGAGCAGCAGGTGCTTCCCGGCGGCCGCCGCTCGCTGCGCCAGCTCACCTTGCACCTCAGGGGGCACCGCGAAGCCGACCGCGTCGACCTGGGACAGGAACTCGTCGTAGTCGGCCACCGCGACGGCGCCGTGCTGAGCTGCGAGTTCCTGGGCGGCGACCGGGTCACGACCCCAGATCGCCGCCAGCTCGACGTCCGCAGTCGAGGCCAGCGCCGGAGCGTGGGCGATCTGCGCCCAGTAACCGGTGCCGACTAGCCCAAACTTCAGTGGTTCAAACTTCAGTGGTTCAAACCCCGGTGGCGTCATGCTGGGTGTCCTCTTCCGTCGGCGGCTGGCTACAGTGGCAGCATCCCAATTCGGACTTCTCACTCAAGAGTTACCATGACGAGCACAGCGGGAACATCGGAAAAGGCGGTCTTGGAGATCCGGCCGTACCGGGCCGGCGATCGCGACGCCGTCTACGAGATCTGCGTCCGCACCGGCGCGGCTGGCCAGGATGCCCGTGGCCGGCTGAGCACCGACGACCTGATCCCCGATATCTACGCCGGCCCCTACCTGGAACTCGAGCCCGAGCACGCCTATGTGCTCGACAACGGCGAGCGGGCGGTCGGCTACGTGATCGGCACCGCGAGTACCCCCGGGTTTGTCGCGGCTTACCGGCGCGAGTGGCTGCCGAAGATGCGGTTGCGCTACCAGCCGCCCGTGGGCGAGCCGGCCGGCGAGGAGGAATACAAGCTGGCCGACATGTTCAACCCCGAGCGGATGCTGCGACCGGAACTCGCGCCGCACCCGGCGCATCTGCACATCGACCTGCTGCCCGAGGCACAGCGGGGCGGTCATGGGCGAGCCCTGGTGGAGACGTTCCTCGCCTCGGTCGCGGCCGCCGGGGCGTCCTCGTGTCACCTCAGCGTCCGGCCGAACAATCCGGGGGCGCTTCAGTTCTACGCTAAGACCGGATGGGAACGCCTCGACATGCCGGAACCTGGCAATTGGGTCGTCTTCGTAAGGCCGATAACCGGGTCCTGACTAGGGCTTCAATGGTGGGGGACATTCACCAATCGGGCGATGGTCCCGGGTGTTATGGTCGGCCAATGTGGAAATCAGATGGACCTCTGGTCCAGGTGGCGATTGGCCCCGGCGTCGGTGCGGCGCCGTCAGATCAGCAGCTGGGGGCGGTCGTCGACGCGGCCAGGGCCAGCCTCCTGGGCAGCGCGATCACCCTGCCGGACCCGCTGATCGCGGTCGACGACCAGCTCGCGGCGCAGTCGGTCACGATCTACCTCGGGTTTGCGTCACAGTCCGCCCAGGTCACGAGCCTCGACGACGTCGCGCCGCTGATCGTGCAGCAGGTCACCGCGATCGCCGTGCCCGCGCTCGATCTGGAGGGCGTCCAGGCGCTGCTCGCTGAGGCGGCGGCGAGTGCCGCGGCGGGCGACCATTCATCGGCGCTTAGCCAGTACCGTCGCGCCTATTACCACAGCGTGCTAAACGGCTACCAGCCCCAGGCAGCGGAGGCGCTGGGCGATGCCGTAAACATTGATCCCGGGATCATCCAGAACATGAAAGCGGACGACCCAGGGATCATCCAGAACATGAAGTAGGACGGGCGGCGGTAACGGGCCGCCCGCCCGTCCGCCGGCTAGCGGAAGTGGATGTGGTCCGGGTTGGCCTTGGCCGAGGCCGGCGCCTTCTCGAACTGGGGACCCAGCTTCTCGCTGGCGGTGATCGTGTAGGTGGCGGAGCCGGTCTCGACCTTCGTCGGGATCGGGATCAGGCACTTGAAGGTGCGCGTCGAGCTAGCCCAGTCGCACAGGGTCGCCACCGCCTTGATCCCGGGACCCGCGAGAGTCACCTCGACCTTGTGCCCCGTAGCTAGGGACTGGGCGATGCCCGGCGCGAGCGGGCTGCCGGTCGCGCCGTCCAGCTGGAACCGCACCGTGACCTGGTGGCTGGACTTGGCGACCGTGCTGTTCGGCTTAGGCGCGCTAAATCCAGCGAAGCCGTACTCGACGCTGTACCGCACGGTCACCGGGTGCGCCTGCGCCTGGCCTGCGACGCTGGTCGCGCCCGCGCAGGTCGCGGTCACCAGGCCGAGCCCGCCCTTGGCCGGGCTCGCCAGGGTCAGCGCGGCCGGCGTACCGACGCCCGAGACCGGCTCGGTGGTGTGACAAGCGGCCGTCGGCACGTGCCCGAGCGCGTACACCGCGCCGTCCTGGACTCCGGTCAGGGTGACGGTCGGCCGCTGGGTGTCGACCTTCACGGTCTCGCTGGCCGAGCGCGTGTTCCCGGCCTCGTCGCTGCAGGAGGCGGTCAGCTTGACAACTCCGCTGCCGGTCGCAGCGCTGGACTGGGTGCAGTCGGAGACTGCGATCGTCCCGTTGTCGGTCCAGTTCCAGTTCACGGTGACCTTGGTGACGTACCAGCCGGCCTTGCCCTTCGTGCCGGTGATGGCGGGCGCCGCGACCGGCGCCTGGGTGTCGCGCGGGGTAAAGCAGCCGTCGACGTAGGCGTTGGAGTTGCTGCCGTCGGGGCAGATGGTGTTGTCCCACGTCACTTCAGGGAAGCTGGCGCTGGTGACGGTGGCCCCGGTCAGGTTGGCGTCGGTGAGGTTCGCGAGGGCGAAGTTGGCCGACTCGAGGTTGGCGTTGCTCAGGTTGGCGTGGGAGAGGTCGGCGAACGAGAAGTTCACGCCGCTCAGGTTGGCGAAAGTCAGGTTGGCGCTGCCCAGCTTCGTGTGCTGCATGCTCGCCTCGACCAGAGAGGCATGGTCGAGGTCGGCGCCGTTGAGGTTGAGCTTGTCGAGCGTGGCGTCGGTCAGGCTCGCTCCGGTGCCGATGAGGTAGCCGCCACGCAGCAGCCAGTGGGCGGGCAGGGCGGTCGGGGTACCGGTGATGGCCGCCGACCCGACGCCGTCGAGGGTCGCGCCAGCCAGGTTGGCACCCGCCAGGTTGAGGTCAGCCATGCTGGCGTCGGTGAGGTTGGCACCCGCGAAGCTGGCGCCGGACAGATCGGTCAGGTCGAGCAGCGCACTGGTCAGGTTGGCCTGGCTCAGCGTCGCGTCGGTCAGCGTCGCGTGCTCGAACTGCACGTTGCTCAAGTTGGCGTGGTCGAGATCGGCACTGGTGAGATTGGCGCTGACCAGGACGGCGTGGGCTAGATCTGTGCCGTCGAGGTCGTCGCCGTGCAGGTCGAGCCCGGTCAGCGCCGCGTTCTCCAGGTCAGCTCCTGGCCCGATGAGGAAACCGCCTTCGATCAGCCAGCCGGCCGGCAGCGCGGCCGGGGTGCCCACCAGCTCACCCGACGTCGCGCCGGTCAGCGTCGCGCCGGTGAAGACGGCGTCCTTCAGGTTGGCGCCGTCGAAGTTCGCATCCTTGAGGTTCGCGTCCGTGAGGTTGGTGCCGTCCAGGTCAGCCGAGCTCAGGTCGACGCCCACCATGCTGTCGCCCGACAGATCCAGACCCGCCAGGACGGAAGATTCGAGGTCGGCGCCCGGGCCGATCAGGTTCCCGCCCTGCAGCGACCAGTTGGTCGGCAGCGAGGCCGCCTTCCCGACGATGCCGCCTGAGATGACGGAAGTCAGCGTCGCATCGGCCAGATCGGCTCCGGTGAGGACGGCATCGGTCAGCCGCGCATGGCTGAGGTCGGCGCTGCTCAGGTCGGCGTTGGTGAAGTCGCCCGAGCCCAGGCCGGCGAACTCCAGATCGGCGGTCGGTCCGACCAGGAAGGCGTTGATGAACTCCCAGTTCGTCGGCAGGGACGCGGGCGTGCCGGAGATCAGGCCAGAGGAGACGCCGGTCAGGTCGGTCGTCGCCATGATCGTGTCGGACAGGATCGCTTCCTGCAGGTTGTCCTGCGCCAGCGACGCGCCGGACAGATCCGCGTTCGCAAGGTCGATTTGCTTGACGCTGGCGTTGCTCAGGTCGGCGTTGCTGAGGTCGGCGCCGTTCAGGTTCGCGCCGGTCAGAGTGGCGCCCGCCAGGTCGGCACCCGACAGGTCACAGCCGGGCCAGCTCTGACCGGCGGTCGGCGCGGGCGACACGGCGCCGGTCGTCGGGTCGACGGTCGGGCAGGTGGTCGCGGGTGCGGCGGTGGATGCCGAAGCGGCGACCGTCGCCGGCAGCACGATGACTGCTGCCGCGACCCCGGTGATGACAAGCAGACGCGATCGGCGCGGGCTGCGCGACCTAGCCACCATGGATACTCCCCGAGAACTTTGAAGATGACGCGATTCGGTAACTCGCCGTGACATCACTTGAAGGAGACGGCTTCCGGGTTGGCGCCCTTGCCGATGGCTGGCGCGGCGACGAAGCCTGAGCCGACGTTCTCAGTCACGGTCAGCTCGTAGCTCTTGCCGGTCTTGACCTTGGCTGGCGTCTTGAGCGAGCAGCTGAAGTCCTTGCGGGCGCTGTTCCACGAGCACAGCGCGGAGGCCGGGCTGAGACCTGGTCCGGTCAGGGTCACGCGGACCTGGTGCTGACGGCCGAGGGCGCTGCCGAGCGTGGCGCTCACCGGTGTGCCGCCTGGGCCGGCGAGCTGGAAGCTGATCGCGATGGCGGGCGCCGACTTGGCGAGCTTGGCCTTCGGCTTCGGCGAGGTGAACCCGTCGAAGCCGTAGCCTGACGGTGTAGCTCACGCTGACCGGCGCGGCCTTGTTACCGGCGCGGTCGACCGCCCCCGCGCAGGTCGCCGTGTACACGCCCGCGCCGTGCGGTCCCTTGATCGTCACCGTGGCCGGAGTGCCGACTCGCGACGTCGCGTCGGTGGTGCGGCAGCCTGGGGCCGGGGCCTTGCTCAGCGGGTAGACGTGACCGCTGGCGACGCCGGTCACCGCGACCGCCGGCGGCACCGTGTCGATGTCGACGTTCTCCGTGGCCGTGCCCTCGGCGCCGAGCGCGTTGAAGCAGGTCCCGGTGATCGTGATCCGGCCCTGGGTCTTGCTGGTGGTCCGGGCCGGGCACTTCGACGGGTCGATCGTCGCGGTGCCGTCGGTCCAGTGCCAGACCACGGTGACCGGCCCGGTAAACCAGCCGTTGGACCCGCCCAGGCCGTTGATGACCGGGCTCGCCGAAGGCGGTGCGTCGTCGATGTTGTTAGCGCAGGTCTCGAAATGGGCGTCCGAGTTCGTGCCGTCCGGGCAGATCGTGTTGGACCAGGTCACGCTGGTGAGGACAGCGCCGTCCAGGAACGCGCCGGTCAGGTCCGAGTTCGTCAGGTTGGCCTTGGTCAGCGTCGCCTCGGTCAGGTCGGTACCGGTCAGGTCCGCGCCGGTCAGGTCCGCGCTGGTCAGCGTCGCCTCGAACAGCGAGGCCCCGGCGAGGTCGAGGCCCGCCAGGTCCGCCTTGGCCAGCTCGGCGCCGTTCAGCAGTGCCTGCGGTCCCATCAGGTAGCCGTCGGCCAGAGTCCAGTCGGCCGGCAGCACCGCCGGAGTCCCCGTGATGTCACCGGACTCCACCCTCGGCCAGGTCACGCCCGTGAAATTCGCGCCCTGCACATCGGTGCTGGCCAGGTTGTCGTTGGCCAGGCTCGCGTTGGTCAGGTTGGCGCCGGCCAGGTCGGTGTCGGACAGGTTCAGGTTCGACAGGTTCATCGCGCTCAGGTCCATGCCGCTGAAATCCGCTCCCGGGCCGATCAGGAGACCGTCGGTCAGCGACCAGCTCATCGGCAGGAATGGAGCGGTCTTGGCCTTCACGCCGCCGGACCGAACATGGGTCAGTATGGCCGAGCCGAAATTCGCCTCCGTGATGGTGGCGTTCGCCAGGTCCGAGTCGGTGAGGTTTGACGCCTCGAAGAACGTGAGGTTGGCGCCGGTGAAGTTCGAGTCCGTGAGCGTCGCGCCGAACGCGTTCGCGTCGAAGAGCTTGGCTCCGGCGAAATCGGCCTGGTTCGTGTTCGCGTCGGTCAGATTCGCCGTCGTCAGATTCGCGTGACTCAGGTCGGCCCCGCTGATATCGGCGTTCGCGAAGTCAGCTCCGGTGAGGTTGCAGCCGCTCCAGTCCACCCCGGGTGACGGCGCCGGATCGAGCTGGCCCGAGCCGACCGCCACGGTGGGACAGGTCACGACCTGCGACCCGTCCATCGTCCGGGCGGCACCGAACGCCGACGTCGCGGCACCGGTGAGCACCGCGGCACAAGTGGTAGCGGAAATAGCCCCGATGGACAGAGCACGAACGATCCCAGATGGCATCAGATCTCCAGAAGTCGCCATAGTGCGGGGACCAGAGTATGCGCCAGGGAAGACCGAATTCACACCGGGTATGCCATGCGGGAAATTCCAGCCGGCCGAGCCTCAGCCGGCCTGCCAGCGGGTCACATAACGGTGTTGCCAGGGCGTCTCCACCGCGTGCGGATCGTAGTGCGCGCGAACGAAGGCGACGGCCTCGGAGTTCGGCACGCCGTCGAGAATGGCCAGGCAGGCCAGAGCCGTTCCGGTGCGGCCATGACCACCCGCGCAGGCGACCTCGACCCGCTCGGCCGCTGATCGCCGCCAGGCTTCGGCGAGGACCGGGCCGACCTTGTCACGCTCGGCCGGCAGGCCGAAGTCCGGCCACCGCAGCCAGCGCGACTCCCACTCCACCTCGGGCGGCTGCTTCCCGAGCAGGTACACACCGAAAGCCGGCCGGGGGCCGTCGGGCAGCGGCCGAGCCAGGCCACGACCGCGCACCAGCCGGCCGGAGGGAAGGCGCAAGACGCCCTCGGCGCTGGTGTCCCACAGTTCGTCAGGTTCGCCGCTCAGTTTCAGCCTCCCAGCGCCGCCGGGCATTGACGGCCGCCTCGGCAAGGTTCCCACCCGAGCCGTAGCCGGTGGACAGGACCTGCCCGTTGCGGGAGGTGAGGTCGACCCAGGCTCGGCGCGGTCCCGCGAGCAGCCCAAGCGAGCTGGCGGCTACCCCCAGTCCGCGCTCGGCGAACCACTCGTCTATCTCGCTGAGGACGAGGACGTTGGACGGGCGCCGGTCGGGCCTCGGGTAGACGGACTCCGACGGGCAGCCTCCAGCCGAGCATTCTTCGTCCGGATCGGCGGAGTCGTGCTCGAACTCGTAGTGATAACAGACGTAGTGCATCTGCTCGAACACCTCGTACTGCGCCCGCGACACCTCGACGGGCCTGCGACAGCGCCGGCAGCACGGCGCTTCGGTTTCCACGGTCAACGGGGCTCCTCAGGTAGCTGTCCCCTTACGACAATATCCCTACTAAGCCTGCCGGTTAAGCCGGCGAGGGGACCGGTCTTCAGACGAGGGAACGGTCTTCAGACGAGGGGACGGTCTTCAGATCAGCGCGAGGTCAAGGATCTCCGCGAATTCAAGGACACCATGGTCCTACTTACCGCTGTCCCGACGACGGTAAGTAGGACCATGCTGCTGTCGCCTCCGGCCCGGGAACAGCACCAAGTAGGGACATGGTGCTGTTGACCGGCTACGCAACGGGGCGGAAGCCCAGGCTTTCGTAGAGCCGCACGGCGGCCTCGTTCTCGCTCTCGACGCGAAGCGCGACTTCAGGCCGGCTGGTGCCTCCGGCGATCGCGAGGCAGCGCGCGACCAGGACGCGAGCTATGCCCTGACGCCGGAACCGCAGGTCGGTGAACAGGTCGGTGATGAACGGGCAGTCAGGGGTGTCGGGCCAGGGCGCGCGATGCACGGTCAGGATTCCGGCGGCTAGCTCGCCGTCCCGCTCGACGAGGCCGCACGCGGCTGGCCACAGCTGCCCGAATTCGCCCTGGAAGGCGCGGCGCATTTCCTCGATCGCCTCGCCGACGTCGGCGTGAGCGGTCCCGCCGTGAGCGTCGAAGTAGAGCCGGCCGAGCCGTTCCGCGTCGTCCGGCTCAGGCCGCGCGATAGTGAAACCGTCCGGCAGGCTGGGCGAGGCCACCACAGTCGCCTGCGCAATCAGCGTCAACTGCCCCATAGGTCACGACCATATAGGCGACGGTCCCTTGACCGACGCCTGCGACAGTTCCAGGTCAGCCTGACCGGCGCGCTGCTCCGGCCTCCTGCGTGCCGGTCGTCTCGGTGGCCTGGTCCTGCTGGACGCCCGGTCGCAGCCCGATGAAGCCGACGATCGCGGCGACGGCCATCACCGCGGCCATGATGTAGAGCACGGCCTCGATACCGTGCGCGAAGTCGAGCCTGAAGAACTGCGGAATCGACCCGACGCCGCCGTTGCCGCCGCCCCCGCCGCCGGTGAGCTGCGAGAGCGTCGCCGCCTGGGCGTGCGCCCGGCCGCTCGGCACGCCACGGGAGATCAGCGACGTGGCGAGGTGATTGCGCAGCACGGTCACCAGGACGGTGCCGAGGACGGCGATGCCGAGGCTGGCCGCATAGTTCCTGACCGTCTGCGTGATGCCGGTGGCCTCGCCATAGGAGAGCCGGCTCGCCCGGTTGACCGCGTCGGTGCTGGACTGGCCGAGCATGAACCCCATGCCCGCGCCGGCCAGGACGATGTACCACTGCTGGCTGCTGAAGCTCAGCGTGGTGGCCTCGCCCGCCCACAGCCAGAAACCGACTGCGGACAGCGCGCAGCCGAGCACGACCGGGCGCTTGGCCCCGACCCGGTCCAGCATCCGGCCGCCCAGCTGAGCCGCGATGACGAAGCCGATGAAGAAGTACAGCAAGATGATCCCGGCCTCGGACGACGATTTCCCGAGCGAGATCTGCGCGTACTCGCTGCCGAAGAAGAACACCGGGATGAAGACCAGGCTGCAGATGCCAAGGACGATGTTCTCGACCAGGAACGGCCGGATCTTGAAGATGTTGACCTGCATCAGCGGATCCGCAGTGCGCAACTCGACGAAATAGAAAACGAAGAGCAGCGCCAGGCCGGCGGCAATGCAGATCGCGATCGCCGGATTGCGCCAGCCCCAGACCGTGGACTGCTGGAATCCGAAGACGCTGAGGGCGATGCCAGCGGCGATCAGCGCCAGTCCCCGGTAGTCCATCCGGGCAGGCCGGTGATCGGTCACCGGCTTGGAGATCAGGATCAGAGCGAGCGCGATGAGCGCCACCGGGATGTTGACCCAGAAAATCGCGCGCCAGGTCCACTGCGTCAGGTAACCGCCGAGCACCGGCCCGATCGCGGTCAGGCCGCCCGCGATCCCGAAGAAGATGGCCAGCGCGCGGCCACGCTCGCGCAGCGCGAAGGTCTGCACGACGATGGCGAGCGCGGCGGGGAACATGATCGCTCCGCCCACGCCCTGGACGACGCGAAAGATCACGATCCACGCCTCGGCGAAGCTGCCCTTGGGGGTCAGCCCGCACAAGGCGGAGGCGGCGGCGAAGACGATCACGCCGAGGGTGACCATCTTTCTATGCCCGACGGTGTCGGCGAGGCGCCCGCCGAACGCGAACAGCGCGGCTAGCGAGAGCAGATAGGCGTTGACCGCCCATTGGACCCCAGTGGTGCTGAGGTTGAGTTCCTTCTGGATCTCCGGCACCGCGATCGAGACGATCGTCTGGTCGATGAAGGTCATCGATACCGCGAAGATCATCGCGGCCAGGATCAGGCTCCGCGATCGGCCTTGCACACCGCTGCGAGCTGTCATTGGACTCCCCCAAGTCCCGAACCAGCACTCCGGTCGCGCTCGGCGGCGCCGGGACCCTTTGCGTCTGGCCCATACGATCTTCTCAGGACCGATTCTGCCCGTTATCGCGGACCCGTGAACGGAGCCCGAAATGCCAGCGACGCTTCAACTGGATCTGGGCGCGAGGTTCTGATGACCGATTTCGGCGGCGGGGAATTCACCACCTGGGACGGGGAGCCGGTAAGCCGCGTCCGCCCATACGGTGCGACGGTCGTGGTGGCGAGCCGGAGCCCGGCCGGGTGGCGCTACGTGCTGCTGCACCGCGCTCGCCACGGCCCGGACTGGGCAGGTGACTGGGCCTGGACCCCGCCCGCCGGCTCCCGCAAGCCGGGCGAGGACATCGGCGCGTGCGCGGCGCGCGAGTTGCACGAGGAAACGGGGCTGCGGGCGACCCCGGTCCCGGTGCGCACGCGGGACACCGACTGGGCGGTCTTTGCGGTCGAGGTCCCGTGGGGCACGCAGATCGCGGTGGACGGGGACGAGCATGATCGGGTCGAGTGGGCTGACTACCAGGACGCCTGCCGCCGGTGCAGGCGGCGAGGTGCTGGCGTCTTTCGTCACGGGCTGCGACGGCCTCGGAAGCCGCTAGCCGTCGGCGGGGCGAACCGCCGCCGAGCTAGCCCGAACTCGCTGCAGGGCGATCGCGGCGAGAACCATGAGCAGCACCGTGGGCGCGAACGCGACGCCGCTAGGAAACCTCGTCGTGTTCGCCGCGAAGGCGGACGACTGCCCGATCGCCCAGACCGCGCCCGGGTAAGTCGGCACCGCGAGCAGCAGCAGTACTCCGCGGGCGACCGGCCCCGGGAGGGTCAGGGCCAGGCCCGACACGGACAAGGCGAGCACGGCGAGAACGATCGCGGTGACGGTCGAGGTGGGCTTCCCGTACAAGTACGGATGGCTCACCCCCATCGCCGCGCCTCCGCCGACTAGCACCAGCCAGGTTCCTGGCCGCAGGATCTGAGCCCCCCGCCGTGGTCCTGGCGACAACATCAACGCCGCAGCCAGGACCAGGTGGGCCAGCGACGAGCTGATCACCTCGCCGTAGACGACCCAGTTCCAGGTATGCACCACCGAGCCGGCCATCGACGCTGCTCCCACTGCGGTGAGAGCCAGGGCGGCAAGCGCACCCAGGCGACGGAACCGCAGGGCGAGCAGCGTCGGCGCGGTGGCGGCGAGGATGACTAGGACGATCTCTGCCTGCAGGTACCACGGACTGACGTGGAGGTGCTGGTAGTAGACCCACATTGAGCTGAATATCGCGACGAGGGCGACCGGGATGGCGATGGTGCACACGGCGAGCGCGTCCGGCCAGTTGACGTCAGCCAGCCTACGGCGAGCCGACTGGAAGCGGACCCGAAGGCCGCCACCAATGAGATCGGCGGCGCCACCGAGGCCAGGGCGGTTCTTGTCCGAAGGCGCGGAAGCGAGCAGCACGCCGATCATTTCCTCTCCGTACGCCCGCCGATGCTCGGCTGGATACCAGGCGAGCAGCCGACGGTAGCGACGCTCTAGAACACTGTCATTCATACTAAGGTTATATACCGATGATCGGTACTTAGCAAGCCCGACGGCGACGGCTCTGGTTGACTGGCTCGCATGGACTACGAGCGGGTGGTCGCCGAGATCACACCCTGCCTGGCGCTCCGGTTCGGAGCCGAGGTCGCATCGTGGTGCTCTGCTGTCCCCGACCTAGCTCAGCGGATAGCCACCCCATGGGGGCTCCAGTTCAGCGGCGACTTCGCCTACGGTGCGAGTTCGGTCGTGCTGCACTGCACCCAGGCTGGGGGTAGCCGCGCGGTGCTCAAGCTCAGTCCGGATCCGCCCTTTCTCGCCGATCAGGCGGACATGCTCCGGCTGTTCGCGCCCAGCGGCGCGGTGCCCGCAGTGCTGGCTGTCGACGCGACGGCCGGGGCAGTCCTGCTCGAGTCGATCGATCCGGGCACGGGGGCAGATGAGCTGCCGCAGCCACCCTCGCCGCAAGCCTGGGGGAGCTGATCCGGTCATTGCACGGCGCTACGGCGACACCACCCGGATTCCCGCGCGACCTGCGCGGCCGATGCGACGAGTCCTTCGCCCGGATCGGCCGCAGGCTCGCCGACCCGGCCATCGCCCGCCACGTCTTTCCGGAAGACCTGGACCGGGGAGCGAGCCGGTATGACCGCCTGCTGGCCACCGCGCCATCGCAGGTGCTGCTGCATGGCGATCTGCATCTCGGCAACGTGCTCGACGGCGGCCCGACGCGCGGGCTGGTCGCTATCGACCCGCGAGCCTGTATCGGCGATCCGTGCTTTGACGCCGTCGACTATGCACTCGAAGGTGCCGGGCAGGACGGCGTCGGCCGCCGATGCGAGGCCCTTGGCCCGGTCGCCGGACTGGACCCTGACCGCCTCTATGAGTGGTGCCGCGCAATTTCCTCCATCGTCGTGATCAGCCGGATCGGCCAGCCAGGCGCGGACGGAGCCGTCGCCGAACTGCTTGCGCTCGTGCGTTAGCCGCCGGGCGAGGCTATTGCCCGCCTCCTGAAAAATCGTTGGCCCATCGGTCTGCCGCACGCGACAATCGCCTAGCGCGTCGGGTCGGGCTACCGGAGGATTGCTCATGACTAATGCGGTCGAGACCAGGACCATATCGGTCGGCGATGGGCGCGAGCTTTGCCTGGAATTGGCCGGTGATCCGCAGGGAAAGCCGATCCTGGTCCATAATGGCACGCCGAACTCACGTCATCTGTTCGGCCAGTGGATCGCTGATGCGGACAGCAAAGGCATCCGCCTGATGAGCTACGACCGCCCCGGCTACGGCGGCTCGACCGCCTTCCCAGGTCACGACGTCGCGTCCGGCGCGCAAGACGTCCGCGCTATCGCTGAGGCGCTCGGTTATGACCGGCTTGGCATCTGGGGCATCTCCGGTGGCGGTCCGTATGCCGTCGGGTGCGCGGCCTTGCTGCCTGACCTGGCGGTGGCGGTCGGGGCGGTGGCCTCGCTGGCGCCGTACGGCGTCGAGGGCTTCGACTACTTCGCCGGGATGGGCGAGCTCAACGCCGAGGACATCAAGTTGTACTTCACCGATCCGGAGGAGGCCCGCCGCACTCTCCGCGAGGATTGGAAAGGCGCTGTCACGGCGACGGCTGAGCAGTTCGCCGAGGTACTCAAGACTGTTCTATCTGACGTGGATGCGCAGGCCCTTACGGGGGACGTGGCCGAATGGCTCGCCATCACCAGCCGCGACGGACTCGCTCCTGGCGACCAGGGCTGGTGGGACGACGGGGTGGCGCATCAGACCGACTGGGGGTTCGACGTCAGGGACATTCAGGTGCCCGTCAAGGTCTGGCATGGCCACCAGGATCGGTTCGTTCCGGTGCAGCACGGCCAGTGGCTGGCCGCCAGCATTCCTGGCGCGCAGGCTGACATCAGCGACCACGACGGTCATCTCACCCTGATCGGCCGCATCGGCGAGGTCCACGACTGGCTACTTGAGCACTTCTAGTCAGTTGACGTCGAATTCGTTGCCCTCAGGGTCTTTCATGCCTACCGCGTAGTGATCGAGGCCGTCAGCCGACAGGGCTCCCGTGATCGTGGCGCCCAGATCGGCCAGCCGCCTAGCCTCGGCGTCGACTTGCCTGGTGCGGACGGCGAGCGGAACCGACCGGTTCTGACCTGGTCCACGACCGCCGGTGACGTGGACGTCGAGGTGGAGGCGGTTCTTGACGATCTTGGGGTCCGGCTCCACGCGGAACCAGATGCGGGGGCCTTCGCCGCGAGGGTCGATGATGCTGTCAGCGCCGATTCCCAGTTCGCTGTCGGGAAGGCCTAGGTCGCGCCGCCAATCGTCCCAGGAAGCAAACCCGTCGGGGGGCGGCTCAAGCACGTATCCCAGGGCGGCCGCCCAGAAGCGAGCCAGCGGCTCGGGGTCCGTGCAATCTACGACGAGCTGGAATCGGGCAGGCATCGCGCTCCTATCGGCTTCACCCGGGCGGCGGCCCGAAGCTAGTTCTGTGCCGCGATCGCGAAGGCCGCTGAACTCGCCGGGCCCGCCCCGATGACGGTGGCGAGATCTCCGGCCGGAAGATGGACGCCCACCGGGAGCTTCGCGTTGACGAAGGTCCCGTCGCCGATCTCGCCGCTGTCGGCCAGCCCCCAGGCCAGCCCCCTGCCACGCGAGGTTCTGGCATAGCTGGTGAAGCAGCCCACAGCGATCGAGGTCACCCCTCGGCCGGCGAGCTTCGTCACGCGTGCAGGCCGGCTCACGGTCTTGGGCGGCGATATGCCCAGCTCGCCGTCGGCATCGTCGCCCCAGGCCAGGACGACGCCCTTGGTTGTCAGGGCCAGGGTGTGCTCGCAGCCGCCATAGATCTGCACCACCTTGCCGATGGGCGAACCTGACACGTGAATGAAGATCTCGATGGGCAGGATATTGACTAGGTTCGGCTGGCCGTCACCTAGCTGGCCAAGCTGGTTGCTGCCCCACGCGAATATCTCGCCATCGGCGCCGAGCGCGAGGCTGTGATAGCAGCCGGCCGCCACCGCCACGGCCTTGAAGTTGCGCGGCAGGTCGACCCGGACTGGGACGTCGCTTTCGGCTGTGCCGTCGTCGCCGAGCTCACCATACTTATTGTTACCCCAGGCCAGGACCTCGCCTTTGGGTGTCAGCGCCAGGGAGTGGAGGCAGCCGGTGCTGATTGCCGCGATCTTGACGCCGCCCGGCATCGCCACGTGGACAGGGGCGAAGGCGTCACTAGTCTGGCCATCGCCGAGCTCACCACCTTGCCCGTCTCCCCAGGCCCAGACCTGACCAGCTGACGTCAGGGCGAGCGCGAATGAGCTTCCCGCGCGAACCTGGGCGATATGGTGTCCACCTGCCGGGGCAGGTGGACAAGAACCGGGACGTGGCTGCTTTGGATGTGCCCGACGCCGCCTTTGATCCGCCCCACGCCGAGTTGCCCACTTCGGTTGTCGCCCCACGCGTATACCCCGTCCCCGATGGTCAGGGCCAGCGCGAAGTTGCCGCCTCCGCGTACCTGGGCAACCCTGACCCCCGACGGGAGCTGCACTGTGACCGGTACGTCGCTGTCGGTCGTCTTGCCGTTGCCGAGCTGGCCAAAGGCGTTCTGACCCCAAGACAGCAGCACTGTTTTCGTCGCGGCAGGCGCCGCAATGGCGGCAGGCGCCGCAATGGCGACAGGCGCCGCAATGGCCGCGGCAAGCCCCACCGTCAGCACGACGCTCATGACTGCCCCGAGTACAGGAATCCGCCGCGTGATCGTCCTCATCTCCACACCTCTATCTATCACGCGGTTGAGGGCCACCGTGGAAGACCATGCGCATGTGGGAGCGGCTGCTGTCGCCTACTTGTAGCTGAGCTGGACCAGGAGGTCGCAGCTGGCGCCCGAGTGTGACTTCTTGAGCAGGCCGCCCACGGGCAGCGGCGGGGCGTACAGGAGGAAGCCGTCGCCGCCCGAGCACGACAGTGCTCCGGTGGACCGCGTCTGGATGGCGATGTAGTCACCCTTTTTTACCTGCAGCTTGACCTTGAAGGTCTGGACGACGTAGGTGGTGCCGTCCGTGCCGCCGCACGGGCTCTGGCCCGTGTAGGTGATCTCGGGACCGTTGACCAGGATCTGGGCCTTGTTCTGCCTCGGGAGGGCCTTAGCCAGCTGGAGCCGGAATTTTCCTGCCTTACACGACACCAGCTTCACATGGTGGACGGTTCCGGTCTTCGGCGCGATGAAGTTGCTGCCGTTCTCGAAAGCGGAGATGGCCACCCAGGTGCAGGTGGCACCCTTGGGGATCCCGGCGTTGTCACTGCACGGCTGGCCGTCCTCGGCGTTGGAGGGCTGGCTATGGGTGGTCAGCTTGGCCCCGAAGAACGAGGGAGTCGTCGCGGTAGCCGCACTCCCCGATGATGCGGTCAGGCTGACCAGAATGAGAGGTGTCATTAGCACGCTAAGTACTTTGAAGATGTATGACGCAGATCTCTTGCTCATTGACGTCCCCCGCAGCTCTGCTCTTCGTCCGTCTTGTTGCTGACGCTTGACGCAAGTATGTCCTGACGCGAGACAGATGTCACCAGCCAATGGCTGGTGCGCCAGAACGCAGGAAGGGAGCGGTATGTTCGCGCTTACCGTGCGGTTCACGTGCAGGGACCAGGCCAGCGCCGATGCCTACGACCGGCTGGTCGCCGAGACCATCGAGCAGATCAAGGCCCATGAGCCGGGCACGCTCGTCTACGCCTCGCACACCGTGCAAGGTCAGCCTCTCCAGCGGATCTTCTACGAGCTGTACCGCGACAAGGACGCCTTCGAGGCGCACGAGGCATCACCGGCTACCCGCCGGTACCTGGCCGAGCGAGACCAGTACCTGGCATCGACCGAGGTGGACTGGCTCACCCTGCAGGCCGGGAAGGGAACCGGCGGGTGAGCACCCCGGACTATCAGCAGTCGCTCGACGCCGCGCTCTCGAAACTCGAAGGCCCGGTTGAGTCCCAGCCCGAGCACGCCCAGCCCGAGCAGACCCGCGCCCGCCCGTGGGGCCTGGGCCTGGGCCTGGGCCTGGGCCTGGCAAACCGCACCCCGCGCCTGGGGCCTGGCCCGTCGTTGTGAGTTTGCTGGTGCTGGGGCGCGGTCGTTGTGAGTTTGCTGGGGGTCGGCCCCGGGTCGGGGCGGTCTGGGGCACGGTCGTTGTGAGTTTGCTGGGGGTCCGGCCGTCTCCAGAAGGGTGAACAGCTCGGCCAGCGGACGCAGTGCTTGCCCGATGTAACTCCAACCGACTACAGTGTAGTCATGAGTAAGCGTACAGCTACGCCGGTCAGGTTTGATCCGCCAGTCGCAGACAGGCTGATCTCCTTCGTGGCCGCGAATCCTGGCATGTCGATGTCTTCAGCCGCGAACAGGCTGGTGGACGAGGCATTGCGGATGGCAGAGCACCCGGGAGTGGTTTTCAGGGTTGGCCCTACCGGGCGGCGAGCTGGCCTGGCCGGAGGCCCCGACGTATGGGAAGTCATCCGCGCGGTCAGGTCCGCGCACGCCGAAGAGCCCGAACTCGACAGCCACGACCTGCTGAAGCTGGTCAGTGACAACACCGGAGTCACAACCCACCTGCTGAGCATCGCCGTCCGCTACTGGGCCGCCTACCCCGACGAAGTGGACGCCGAAATCACCGTCGCCGACGCTGCGGAGGACTCCGCCGAACAGGCATGGCTGCGCGAACACCAGCTCCTGGCCGGATAGCAATGAGCCAGCCACTGCTGCTCGATGAGATGTT
Source organism: uncultured Actinomycetota bacterium (assembly GCA_963737865.1). Classification (GTDB taxonomy): domain Bacteria; phylum Actinomycetota; class Actinomycetes; order Streptosporangiales; family Streptosporangiaceae; genus Chersky-822. The sequence continues at coordinate 547,661 of CAVTUG010000007.1, forward strand.
CTCCGACAGCATCGCCCAGCAACTACGCGGCAAAGGCCACGACGTAACCTCCGTGGTCGCCGACACGACCTTGCTGGCCCTCCCCGACGACCAGGTCCTCGCTCGCGCGGCAGACTCGGGCCGCGCCCTGGTTACGGCCAACATCAAGGACTTCATCCCCCTCGACGGCCGATACCGCGCCATCGGCCAGCCTCACGCCGGGCTGATCCTGGTATCCACCAAGACCTTTCCGCAGAACCGCACCTTCACAGCCGCCATCACCAGCGCTCTGGCCGCACTGCTCGACGGGACACCCCAGATCCAGCCCGGACAGGTGCTGTTCCTGACACGGAACTGACGGACGACGACGGATCTTCGTGCTGCCATAGAGCCCGGCTAATTGCACGGCCGACCCGACAGAGCGGGTGACGAGAATCGAACTCGCACTGTCAGCTTGGGAAGCTGATGTTCTGCCATTGAACTACACCCGCGTCGCGGCTCCCTGACCGAGTGCCGCGACGACATCGTACCGGAACCGGTAGGTTGCCGTCGTGCTCCTCTCCGACAGGGATATCCGCGCCCAGATCGAATCCGGCCGAGTCAAGGTGGAACCGTTCGCGCCCGAACTGGTCCAGCCGTCGAGCGTCGATGTACGGCTCGACCGTTTTTTCCGGGTGTTCGAGAACCACCGGTATCCGCACATTGACCCGGCAATCGAGCAGTCTGATCTGACCAGGCTGGTTGAGAGCGAGGGCGACGCGCCGTTTATCCTGCATCCTGGGGAGTTCGTGCTCGGATCGACGTATGAGATTGTCTCGCTGCCGGACGACATTGCCGGGCGGCTCGAAGGCAAGTCCAGTCTCGGCCGGCTCGGGTTGCTGACGCACTCGACGGCGGGCTGGATCGACCCCGGGTTCTCCGGTCACGTCACCCTGGAACTGTCTAACGTCGCGACGCTGCCGATCAAGTTGTGGCCGGGCATGAAGATCGGGCAGCTGTGCCTCTTCCAGTGTAGTTCGCCCGCCGAGCATCCTTACGGCTCGAGCCTGTACGGGTCCCGGTACCAGGATCAGCGCGGGCCGACTCCCTCGCGCTCCTACCTGAACTTCTATCGCGCCAAGGTCTAGCCCCAGCCTCATCGTGGCCGGGGCTACGCGCCCTGGAGTACCGAGTCCGGCGGGCCGTTGCCGCCGGACAGCTTCCGGCCCGCCGAGTCGTATAGGCCCCAGCGCAGGATGCTCGGGTCCTTCTTGACCCGGTAGGCGATGAACCCGACCCCCGCACCGTAGACCGTGTGCACGCGCTGAACCGTCCCGTTAGACAGCGTCAGCCGCAAGTACGAGATGTCCGGCCGGACTGCCATCACCACCGACCTCGGGGTTACTGGCGAATGCGGATAGGCATAGACCGACCCGGACATGAACGTAGTGCCGAGCGGCCAGCAGCTGAACTGGTCTGGCCACCCCACGCAGTTGCCCCACGGACCGACGTACAGCTGGTCACCGGGAACCACTTCCGAATTGATGTCCTTGGTGGCAACGGCCGGGCCATCGTCACCGGGTCGCAGCCAGGTCAGGAACTGGTAGTTGCCGTCGGACCCGACGAACGGCGTGGAATGCGCGATTGGCTTGCCCGCCGTGTAGGCCGTGACCATGGTGATCGTCGCGCCGGCCGGCATGACTAGCCCGATCCAGTGCCGGTCGTAAGCTGTCGCTGGCCGCAGGTCGATGATGGCGCCGTCGGAGAGCCTGACCCTGACCCGGCGGACGTCGGCGCGAACTCGGCCGAGCAGCGTCTGGCCGGCCGCCTCGATGATCGCGGGCCGTCCGCTGCTGAACGAGCCGGGCACCCGGTCGATGCCGATCTGGCAGTAGGTCGCGAACAGGGGTGCCGGTGCGCATTCCCAGGTCCCGGCGAACGACTCGGCCTTCATGACCTCGATCTGCCAGGGCTTGCCGGCTACGGTGCCGCTGGCGATGATCGCCCGGCGGCCGACGTGGTCGATGCGCGTGACGCTGACCGGCGGCTTGCCTCCGACGACATGGCCTACTCCGCGTGCCAGCGCTGGCCCTACAGCCAGGCTGACCGCGACGACTGCGACTGCCGAGGCTCCAGCCACAGACAGGCGCCGACCGGTCAATCGAGCCACGCCTACCTCCTCGGATCACGATAAACTACTGAGAGCAGTGCGAACCGCGTCAATGCCCGAACCGTAATTCAGGGCACGGTGACGGTCAGGCACGCCAAGGCGAGCGCCATCGAGGCTGGGACAGCGATCGCGCCGATCAGACTTGCCCGCGCCAGCGACGGCGCGGCACCCGCGCGACGCGCGGACTTGAGCCACAGCACCCACGCCAGGGAGCCGGTGACGCACAGGTTAGGCCCCAAATTCAAGCCCACCAGTAGTGAGAACGGGTGTGGCACCGCCCGTGCGGCCATCAAGGTGGCTGCCGGCAGGTTGTTGACCGCGATCGACGCGGCAGCGGCGACCACGGCGGTGCCGATCGAATCGAGGTGCGCGAGCAGAGTCGCCGGCCCTGACCAGGCGCGCACCGGCTTACGCTACCCGCGCTGGTCCTGACCAGTCGTCAGCGGAGCAGTTCAGAACCGTCGCGCAGGTACGGGGGCGTTCCTGGGCCGCCGTAGAGCTTGTGACCGGTCGCGTCGTAAGCCGCCCAGCTCGTCGGGACCTGACCGCGGACTACCGCGAAGGCGAAGAAACCCTGCCCGTCGACGCGCACGATCGGAGCCTGGATCGACGTGCCATCGGCGTTGACCACCTTGAGGTAGGCGACCGAAGGCAGCGCGGTTCCGAGGTACCAGTGCGCCAGGAACTTCGGCACCGTGGCGAGCACGACATGCACGCCCGGCGTCCGGGCCGACGCCTGACTGATGCAGTCCTCTTCGAGTGCGGCTCGGTGCCCGCGCAGCCAGAAGCAGTACCCCCACGGCCCGGCGTGCACGGAGGCGGTCCAGGTGACCCGCGAGTTCTTCGGGACCAGCCCGTGGCCAATCTGGACGGTCGTCCTGGCCGGTCCTGACTGGCCTGGTCTGAGCCAGTTGCTCATGTCGTAAGGACCGACGACCGAATGGCCGAGTTCCCTGGTCCCCGCATAAGCGATAAGCCTGGTCGCGGCCAAGTCAATGGGCGCGGCGAACCCGATCCAGCGATGATCATCAGCACTGACCGGGTAGAGGTTCACCACCTGGTGATTGCTGAGCCGAACCTCGATCCTGGTGACGTCATTCCTGACTACCGCATAGAACCCGAACCAGGCCTCCATCTGGCCGTAATGCAGCGTGGCGATTCCGCCCTGCCGTTCGGCGTACTTGATCGTCCCGTGCCCGAAGGTGTTGAAGCCGGTCACGCCGTCGTCGACGTGGCCGGTCTTGAAGTTGAGCCAGAAGCGCCAGTGGTCACTTGAGTTTCCGCTCGTCGCCCCGCCCTGGGCAATCACGCCGTCACTTGCGTGCGACGGCAATCTGGCGACCTCGACGTGAGTGGGAGGCAGGGGCTTGTGATGGACGGGCGTGGCCGCAGGCGGCTGAGCGTGCTGCCGGGCGGTGAGTCCAGCGATCCCGGCGGTGAGCCCGCCCAGGCAGGCGACGACGGCGATCCCGGTAGCAGCCCGATGAGTGACCCGCATGGTTCTCGCTTTCCTCAGTACCGTCGCCACCGGCGGGGGTCCGGCCGTGACGTCGTCGAGCGCGCGGCCGAGCCGGGCGCGAAGCAGGATTTCCTCGTCAGTCGGCATGGCTGACCCCGTTCACTAGTTCCTCGCTGAGCCGGAGCTTGGCCAGTGCCCTCGCCGCCTGGCTCTTGACGTTGCCGATGGAGCAGCCGAGCGTCTGCGCGGTCTCGGCCTCGCTCAGGTCCATCCAGTAGCGGAGCACCACGACTGTCCGCTGGCCGAGCGGCAGCCTCAGCAGCGCCGCGATCAGTTCCTGCTCGCGGTCGTCGCTGCGCTGGGGGCCGGAAGCGGGGGCTTCGGGCGGCGACCAGGTCAGGTGCTCGGGCACCCGCGGCCGCGGACCCTGGTGCGGTTGGAATTGATCATGATCTTGCGCACGTAGGCGTCGGGATTGTCGGCTCGCCTGACCTTGGACCAGGACGCACAGGCTCTGGTCAGCGCGATCTGGGCCAGGTCCTCGGCGAGTCCGACGTCGCCGGTCAGGCCGTAGCCGAACCGCACCAGCGCGGCCCATCGGCCCACCATGAACTCGGTGAAATCCTCCACCGCGTCGTCCATGAGCACCTCCTCGCTCCCCAAGACCACGCGATGGAGGCGCGGGGTTGCACGCGAGCGTGCTTACTTCCGACGGGACTACTTCTGACGGGAGGACTAGTGCTGACGGCGATGTTCGACGAGGGCCGCGAGCAGGCGATCGCGTTCGGCGAGGGCGGCTCGGAGCGCGTCCCTTTCATCGGAAAGGATCTTGACTTGCTCTTCTAGCTCGAGGACGCGGCGGATCGCTGCCAGCGTCATCCCCTCGTCGGCGAGCCGGGCGACGTACTGGACGACGGTTACTTCCACGCGCGAGTACCGCCGCTGACCGCCGGTCGACCGGGAGGGCGAGACGACGCCGTGCTCGTCGAGGCGGCGCAAGAAGGCTTGCTGAACCTCGAGCATCTGGGCGACCTGGCCGACCGTAAAGAGCGGCAGGGTCTCGTCGTCGAACGGCAGCACGGTTCACACACTCCAGCATCGAGGGCGCGGGGGCAAGCAGCAGGCCGGGCAAGCGGTTCCCGCCCCGTTGAGTTGGCAAACACCGAGAGTGCGGTCTGCGGACTGACGTCCGCAGACCGCACTCTCCGGCCCGTACCTCGATCAGTCAGCTGATCAGGCGGTGATCTCCGGCGCGCCCGGCCGCTTGATCTCGATCTTGCGCTGCCTGGCCTGCTCGGCCAGCGGCAGCACGACGGTCAGCACACCATTCTCGTACTGAGCCTGCACCTTCTCGGCGTCGACAGCCTCGGCCAGCCTGATCTTGCGGCTAAACGAGCCGGTCACGCGCTCGCGCACGACGGGCTTCTCCTGCTCGCCGTACTCGACGGTCCGCTTCGCGGCGACGGTCAGCACGCGGTGGTCGGTCGTGACCTCGATGCTGTCGGTGTCGGCGCCGGGCAGGTCGAACCGCAACTCGACCTCGCCGTCGCGCCGGACAACGTCCATCGGCAGGGCGGTGCGACCAGCAGTGCTGCCGTCAGCCCAGCCGAAGGTCCGCTGAACGAGCCGATCGAAGTCCGTGACGAACGGGTCGAAAGTTGTCAGCAGCACTTGGGATCCACCTCCAGTGAACACCTTAAGGTTCGACTCCGAACCTCGGTTAGCTACAGTTCTACCGGAGATAAACCTCTAAGTCAAATGAGAGGTTTCTTAATGACTTAGTGTCAGCCAAGTTGCCGCTAAGCGGATCACACCCGCTCGATGATCGTGGCGTTCGCCTGGCCACCGCCCTCGCACATCGTCTGCAGGCCGTACTTGCCGCCGGTGCGCTCCAGTTCGTGCACCAGCTTGGTCATCAAGATCGCGCCCGTAGCGCCGAGCGGGTGGCCGAGCGCGATGGCGCCGCCGTTCGGGTTGGTCTTCTCCAGCGAAGCGCCGGTCTCGGCCGACCAGGCGATCAGGACCGGCGCGAACGCCTCGTTGACCTCGAACACGTCGATGTCGTCGACCTTGAGCCTGGCCTTGGACAGCGCCATCTCGGTCGCCGGGATCGGGCCGGTCAGCATGAACACCGGGTCGGCGCCGGTCACCGCGAGCGAGTGGATCCTCGCCCGGGGCGTCAGGTTGTGGCGCTTGACCGCGTCTTCGGAGGCGATCAGCAGCGCGGCGGCGCCGTCGGAGATCTGCGAGGCCGTCGCGGCGGTGAGCTCCCAGCCGTCGCGGAGCGGCTTGAGCTCGGCCATCTTCTCCAGGGTCGTGTCGCGGCGCGGGCCTTCGTCGACGCTGGCCTCGCCGACCGGGGTGATCTCCCGCTCGAACCGGCCCTCGTCGATCGCCTGGATCGCGCGCCGGTGGCTTTCCAGCGCGTACTCCTCGAGCGCGAGGCGCTTGATGTCCCACTTCTCGCACATCAGCTGCGCGCCACGGAACTGGGAGATCTCCTGCTCGCCGTACCGGTCCCGCCAGCCCTTGCCGTACGGGAAGGCCATGCCCTCCTCGAGCGGCGGCGCGACCGAGGTGCCCATCGGGACCTGGCTCATGCTCTCCACCCAGCAGCGATCACCAGGTCCTGGGTGCCGGACATGCACGCCCTGCGCGGCGAAGTGCATGGCCTGCTGCGACGAGCCGCACTGCCGGTCGATGGTCACGCCGGGCACCGACTCTGGCAGGCCCGGCGCACAGCCAGGCGTTGCGCGCGATGTCGATCGCCTGCGGGCCGACCTGGGAGACGCAGCCCATGATCACGTCTTCGACGGCGGCCGGATCGATGCCGGTGCGCGAGACAACGCTCGGCGAGCACGTGGGCGCCCAGGTCGGCCGGATGCACGCCTGCGAGGCCGCCGTTGCGACGGCCGACCGGGGTCCGGACGGCTCCGACTATGTATGCCTGCGACACGACGACCTCCACTGCCGCGCCTCACCATCAACTGCACACGAGGTTACCTCCCGGTAGGCAGCCGGTGATAGGGCGCTGGCCTTCAGGAAAGGCGGTAACGGGGCGGGTCCCGTTATGCTCGTAAATAGGAATTGGCGCTGGGTCAACAGGGAGGCTGGCATGGCTGACGGCCTGATCCTGCTCGGGTTCATCGCCGTGGTGATCGCGCTGGTGACGATCCGGGTACGCAGGCGGGTCGGGTTTCCGGCTAGCCGAGGGTTCTTCGCCGGGGCGGTAGCCGTGATCGCGATCGCCGTGCTGCTGCTCTGGGCGACGCAGAACCACTAGAAGGTCGCGCGAGCTACGCCGGTGCCGCCGATAACAGGGTCGCCGAGGCCGGCCTGATCGGCATCTGGAACCAGACGGCCTTGCCCTCTTCGGTCGGACGCGAGCCCCAGCGGTAGGCGAGCTGGTCGACCAGGTACAGACCGCGGCCTCCTTCGTCGTTCTCGCCTGCCATCCGGATCCTCGGCAGCCGCAGGTCGTAGTCGAAGACCTCGACCCAGACCGACTCGGCGCCCTTGCGGATGCGGAGCACGAACTCCTGGCCCTCCGGTGCCTGACGAAGTCGTCGCTGAGCGGGGAGTCGAGCCACTCGTCGATGCTGACCGCCCGGCCGCCGGACGTGGCGAACTCGTGCCTCGGGGTCGGCGCGATCGCGGTGTGCAGGACGACGTTGGTCACGACCTCGGACACCAGCAGGCAGGCGAGATCGGCCTGCTCGTCGTCCATGCCGCACTGGATGAACGTGTCGAACGCGATCCGCCTGGCCTCCGACACCTTGATCGGCTCGGCCGGGGAACCTGGTGTCCCACGTCTCGAAGGTCGTCGGCCGACGTCCGCACCACCAGGATCGCCATGTCGTCGTCGATGTTGCCGGGCACGGCGTGCTCGGCCGCCCAGGCGATCCGCTCGACGCTCTCGCCGGCGACGGCCTTGACCGCCTCGTGGAGCATCGTCGAAGACCTCTTCGTCGTCGTAGTGCCCGGGGCCGTCGGCCCTGGCCCGCCGGTCGACCAGGCCGTCGGTGTAGAAGATCAGGGTCGCGCCGGGCGGCAGCTCCCTGGTCTCCTCGCGGTAGGTCGGGACGCCAGGCATGCCGATGCTGCGCACGCCGAGCAGCACGCCCTGGTGCTCGATCTCCAGCGGCCGCACGTCGCCCTTGGCCACCACCAGCGGTGACATGTGACCGGCGTTGGCGATCGTCAGCTGCCGGGTCCACGGGTCGTAGATCAGGTAGGTGCAGCTGGCGATCGGTGACGAGGCCATCGGGTCGGCGCCTCCTCGGTCATCCGAGAGCACCAGTCGTCGAGCCTGCTCAGGATGTCCGCCGGGCGCTTGTCGTCCTGCGCGAAGGCGCGCAGGGCCGACCTGAGCTGGCCCATGACGGCGGCCGCCTTGGCGCCGCGTCCCTCGACGTCGCCGATCACGATGCCGACCCGTCCGGCCGAGAGCTGGATGATGTCGTACCAGTCGCCGCCGACCTGGGTCTGGATGCCCTGGCCGTGGCTCTCAAGCGGCTTGGCCGGCACGTAGCGGTAAGCGACTTCGAGCCCGTCGAGCATCGGGCGGCTTGGACGGCAGCAGGCTGTCCTGGAACGCCAGCGCGGTCGCGCGCTCCTCCTCGAACAGCAGCGCGTTGTCGATGGCGATCGCGACCCGGCTGGCGATGGCCGCGACCAGATCCCGGTCGTCGGCCACGTAATGCTTGGCGTCGTCGCGTACGGTCAGGCCGGACATGGCCAGGCTCAGCACGCCCAGGCGCTGGCCGCGAGCGGTCAGCGGGGCCGCGATGACGGAGTTGATCCCGATCTCCTTGCTCGCGTCCATGCTTTCTCTGGTCGGAGCGGGATAGGCCTGGTCGTGGATGTCCTCGATCAGCACGACCTCGTCCTGATCCATCGCCTTACGGCAGAAGTGCCCCTTCGGGTAGTTGACCGGCTCGCCCACGGCTGACCAGGTCCCCTTCGGCGGCTCCCAGTCCCAGGCATTCATCTGCACGCGCCTGACCAGGCCCTCGCCCTTGCGCCGGTCGGTCACCCGCAGGTCGATGAAGCAGTGGTCGGCGAACTGCGGCACGAGCGTCTCGGCGACCTGCTGCAGCGTGTCGTCGAGCTCGAGCGACTTGCCGAGGCGCTGGCCGATCCGGTCGAGCAGCCCGACCCGGTCGGTCTGGGTCTCGGTGCCGACCTGGAGCGCTTCCTTGGCCATGATCACGGTTCCGGCGACCTCGCCGGCCGGGCCGCGCATGGGGGTCGCGTTCATCCTGACGAAGAAGTTCGAGCCGTCCGGCCGCTTGATCGACAGGGTGCCTTCCCAGTCCCTGCCCCGGCAGGCCTGCCGCTCCAGGTTCGCGACCTTGGACAGATCGTCCTCGTCGAACCCGAGCGCACGGAACGGCACGTCGGTCAGGTGGCTGGCATCGGGGAAGCCGAAGAGGCGGGCGGCGAAGTCGTTGGCATAGCGCAGGCACCCGTCGTGGTCGACGACGATCACAGCAGTCTCGACCTGCTCGAGGATCACATCAGTGCCAAGCATCTGCCGCGCCCTCATCGGCGAGGTCGCGCCGCCCGCATGCGGCACAGCATTAGCATCCGCATTCATAGATCATCAACCAGGCATTCACGTTGATTCCGGGGATTCCACCGATTCCACGACAAATAGGTGCGATGCCACTTCACGAGGCAATGCCGCCTCGATGCCGTTGACCCTACCCGCACCTGTCACCCGCACGTTGTCGCTGCCGACCACAAGGGTAACCTCAAGGCCCGGCTGTATCCCGATGTTCTTGAGTTTAAGCATTAGCGCGGCATCGCTTTGGAGTTGTTCACTGATTCGCTGAACGACCACCTGCGAGGGTACCGCCTCGGTTATGGAGGTCATTGCCACGTCGGGTTCGTGAGCTGCGGCTTTGGCGCCGTCGACCGCCGTGGCTGGCACCCCGAGCTCGGCCAGCCCAGGTATGACATTTCCGTGCGGACAGCGCACCGGGTAATGGAGCAGTTCGGCGAGTCGCCGTTCCACGCTGTCGGAAATGACGTGCTCCCAGCGGCACGCCTCGATATGCACTTCCTCCCATGGCAGGCCAATCACGTCGACTAGCAGGCATTCGGCCAGCCGGTGCTTTCGCATGACCCTGGTGGCGAGGGCCTCGCCCTCGCTGGTGAGTGCGAGCCGCCTGTTCTGCTCAACGAGCAGCAGCCCGTCGCGTTCCATCCGGGCGACGGTCTCGCTGACCGTGGGGCCGCTCTGGGCTAGTCGCTCGGCGATCCGGGCACGCAGCGGCACGACGCCCTCCTCGGTCAGCTCAAAGACCGTCCGGAGGTACATCTCCGTCGTGTCGATCAGGCCGTGCGTCGCCAACGCAACCTCCCCTCGCGATTCGATGCTACGGCTTCCGTGCACCACCGCGTACCCACCGCAAATACATCTTTAGCCGAAACGACACGTTTGCGGGGCTGCGGGCCTGTCCTGCGGGGCCGCCAGTAGTCAGGGCGCGAGGCGCTCGATCACCCAATTCCCGTCCGACCTGCGGTAACGCAGCCGGTCGTGCATCCGGTTGGCCCGGCCGTGCCAGAACTCGAACGTGACCGGCGTCAGCAGGTAGCCACCCCAGAACGGAGGCAGCGGTACCTGCGTGCCCTCGGGCCAGCGCTGCTCAAGCTCGGCGTACCGGCTCTCGAGCTCGTCGCGCGAGGAGATCACCGTCGACTGCCTGCTCGCCCAGGCGGCGAGCTGGGACGCCCGGGGCCTGCTGTGGAAGTAGGCGGCGCTGGCCTCGTCGTCCAGCCTGGCCACCGTGCCCTCGATGATCACCTGCCGGTGGATGGCGTGCCAGCCGAAGAGCAGGCAGGCGCGCGGCACCTCGTCGAGGTCGGAACCCTTGCGCGAGGTCCGGTTGGTAAAGAAGGTGAAGCCGGCCTGGTCGTGTGCCTTGAGCAGCACGGTCCGCGCTCGCGGCTGCCCGGCGGCTGACACCGTCGCCAGCACCACGGCGGTTGGCTCTGGCAGGCCCGCGTCGACCACGTCGGCCATCCAGCGCTCGAACTGCTCGTCGGGATCGGCGCTGAGCGTTGACTCGTCTAGCCCCGTGGACGGCCAGTCCGCCGCGTTGCTCGTGACCCCCATGGGTACAGATCTTCACACACCCGGTCTTCACCCACCCAGCTAACGAGGTCGTAAGCTAAGCGGCGTTTGGCCGGCTTGCCCGGCACGCTAGAGAAGGAGACCCAGATGTCCGACTTCACGCCTGGCCTCGAGGGCGTTGTCGCGTTTGAAACTGAGATCGCAGAGCCCGACAAAGAGGGCGGCGCACTGCGGTACCGCGGCGTGGACATCGAGGAGCTGGTCGGGCACGTGAGCTACGGCCACGTGTGGGGCCTGCTGGTGGACAACGCGTTCGAGCCTGGCCTCCCGCCGGCCGAGCCGTACCCGATTCCGGTGCACTCCGGCGACATCCGCGTGGACGTGCAGAGCGCGCTGGCGATGCTCGCACCCGCCTGGGGCATGCACCAGCTACTAGACATCAGCGACGAGCAAGCACGCGACGACCTCGCGAGGGCGTCGGTCATGGCACTGTCCTTCGTGGCGCAGGCGGCCCGCGGTCCTGGGCTCCCGATGGTGCCGCAGCGCCAGGTGGACGAGGCCAAGACCATCACCGAGCGATTCATGATCCGCTGGCGCGGCGAGCCTGACCCCAGGCACGTCAAGGCCATCGACGCCTACTGGACTTCGGCGGCCGAGCACGGCATGAACGCCTCGACCTTCACGGCCCGGGTGATCGCCTCGACCGGCGCGGACGTAGCCGCCGCCCTGTCGGGCGCCGTCGGTGCCATGTCGGGCCCGCTGCACGGCGGCGCGCCTGCCCGGGTGCTGCACATGATCGAGGAAGTCGAGCGGACCGGCGACGCCGAGGTCTACGTCAAGCAGGCGCTCGACAAGGGCGAGCGGCTGATGGGCTTCGGGCACCGCGTCTACCGGGCCGAGGATCCCCGGGCCCGGGTGCTCAGGCGAACGGCCAGGGACCTGGGTGCGCCTCGCTACGAGGTCGCGGCCGCGCTAGAGAAGGCCGCGCTCGACGAACTGCACGCCCGCCGGCCGGACCGGGTGCTCGCCACGAACGTGGAGTTCTGGGCGGCGATCATGCTGGACTTCGCCGACGTGGCACCGCACATGTTCACCTCCATGTTCACCTGCGCGCGGACAGCGGGCTGGGCGGCGCACATCCTGGAGCAGAAGCAGACCGGCCGGCTGGTCAGGCCGAGCGCCAGGTACGTCGGCCCGCCGGCCCGCTCCGTCAGCGAGGTCCCCGGCGCCAAGGACGTCCTGGACGTCAACGTCTGAGCCCGGTCTTGAGCGGCCAGGTGCCAAGGGTGTCGTAGCGCGGCGCAGGCCCGGTGTGGCTGCTGATCAGGTGCACCCTGGTCGCGATCCAGGGCTGGCCGGCGAACGCGCCTAGCGCCCGCACAAGCTCGCCGAGATCGCACGGCTGCCGGCTCCGCGCGAGGGTCAGATGCGGCCGGTACCGCCTGCCCTCGTCGGGCGGCGGCGCTCCGGCCCGCCGTGCGCCCGCCGACACCGACGCTGCCAGCCCGGCAACCCCCGTCAGCCCCGTCAGCCCAGGCCGGCTGGGCTCGGGCTCGGGCGGTTCGATGTGCGAGATCAGCACCCGTGCCTTACCCACCGAGGGGAAAGCACCGCCCCGGCCGATCCTCAGCGTCTGGACACCATGTCGGGCGGCCGCTCGTTCTAGCCTGACGCAGAGATCGTCGAGCCTGTCCTCGGCGACTTCGCCGAGGAACGCCAGCGTCACATGCCAGCGATCGGGCCCGACCCAGCGAAGCTCAGGCCACCGCACCCGAAGCGGCGCGACCGCCGCGTCGAGCTCGGCGATCCCGCCCGCCGACGGTTCCAGCGCCACAAACAGTCGCATGCGCCACTATGGCACGGCATCATGAGCGGCTCTGCAGCTCCCGGGCGGGCCGAACAGCAGTATCTGCATCCTTGCTGCTGTTGCGGTCCGGTAACCAACAGCACCAAGGTCCTACTTGCCGCTGTCCGGATGACAGCAGGTAGGACCTTGGTGCTGTTAAGACCTCGGCGCAGACAGCAGCATGTGCCTACCTGCTGCTCACCGAGTTGCCTGGGAGACCTGGTATCGGGCTAGCTGGAGCCTGGTCTGCCTGAGGTAGCTGCGCATCGGGACGCCTCGGTAGCGGGCCACGGCGAAGCCGACGAAGACCGTGGCGAGCGCCGAGATCACGCCGCCTGCGGCCATCGCCGCCCGCGTGCCCACCTCTTGCGCCACCCAGCCGGTGAGCGGCGCCCCGAGCGGCGCTCCGCCCAGGAAGACGAGCATGTAGATGCCCATCACCCGGCCGCGCATCGCGGCGGGCGTGCCCAGCTGGATCGAGGCGTTCGCGGCGGTGGACAGGCTGATCACGGTCAGCCCCGTCGGGACCAGCAGCACCAGGAACAACCAGTACGTCGGCATGAAGCCAGATACGACCTCGAGCAGGCTGAATGCCAGCGCCGTGCCCACCAGCAGCCGCATCCCCTGCTTCGTCCGCCTGGCGGCGACCAGCGCGCCGATCAGGGCGCCGAGCGCGAACACCGCCGAGGCGATGCCGAACTTGCCAGCGCCGGTGTGGAACACCACTCGCGACATCAAGGCGGTCGTCACGCCGAAATTCATGCCGAACGTCGCGATGAGGCCGATCAGCACCATCGTCATCACCAGATCGGGCCGCGACCTGACGTAACTCAGACCCTCCCTGAGCTGGCCCTTAGCCCGCACCACCCGGTCCGCCAGGTGCAGCTCTGACGGCCGCATCATCTTGAGGCTGACGATCACGGCGAGGTACGAAACCGCATTGACGAAGAACGCGGTCGGAGTGCCGACGATGCCGATCACGATCCCAGCTACTGCCGGGCCGGTGATCCTTGCAAGGTTGAACACGGCGCTGTTGAGTGCGATCGCGTTGGAAAGATCGGCTTTGCCGACCATCTCGACGGCGAACGCCTGCCTCGTCGGGTTGTCGACCACGGTAGCCATACCGAGTCCGAGCGCCAGCACATAGACGTGCCACGGGCGGACCGTGCCGGTCACGGCGAGGACGCCCAGTATGACCGCCAGCGCCCCCATCATCGACTGGGTAGCGATGAGGACGTTGCGCTTGGGATACCGGTCGGCGATCATGCCGCCCCACAGGCTGAAGACCAGCAGCGGCAGGAACTGCAAGCCTGTCGCGATGCCAACAGCCGTGCCGCTGCCGTGCGTGAGCTCGAGAATCAGCCAGTCCTGGGCGACGCGCTGCATCCAGGTGCCGGTGTTGGAGATCACCTGTCCGGTGGCGAACAGCCGGAAGTTCCTGACCTTCAGGGAGGTGAAGGTGGACCGCCAGTTCCGGTTCAGGACTGGCTTAGCTTCTCCAGGATCGGCAGCGCCTCCCGCAGCACCGCCCGTTCCGCCGGCGTCAGCTCCCGCAGGCGCTGCGCCAGCCACGCTTCGCGCAGCTTCCTGAGCCTGCGCACCACGTCCCGCCCCTGGTCGGTCACGTTCAGCACGACCTGACGACGGTCCGTGGGATGCGGCAGTCGCTGGATCAGGCCGCGTTCCTCCAAAGAAGCGATGACCCTGGTGATCGACGGAGGTTGCACCTTTTCGTGCTCGGCCAGTTCGCTCGGCGTCATGGAGATGTGCTTTTCCAGCGCGGCTAGCGCGGCTAGCTGGGTGTCTGAAAGCTCGGGTTGCAAGCCTTGCGCGACTCGCTCTGCCCGCATCCGACGTGCTAGCCGACTGACCGAGATCCGCAGTGACGTCGCGAGACCCGCGTCCGACCTGGACTGGGGAGTTGTCATATTCGTTAGCTTTGCTCATTACTCTTGCTAACCGTATACCGCGGGACATAATTCCGCTAGCAACGGGTGGCTGACGCGGGCACGAACAAGCTACGCCACCGAAGCCGCGCCCGCCGCAGCCTTTCTCCATCATCGCTGGGCTAACCTGATCCTCGTGCCTAGGCCGCAGCGCGAGGTCCCGCCGCCATTCGAGGGCAACGACCTGATCATCGCGTCCACAGCCACGATCGCCTGGGCAATAGCCCTCGTCGTGCTGCTAGTGCTGGGTGACCACCTGCCGGCGGCGCGCCATTGGTGGATCTGGGTCTGCGTGACCGGGGTCGGCCTCGGGATCTTCGGCCTGATGTACGTGCCTCACCTCAAGCGATCGAGAGCAAGGGCAGCGCAGCGACGGGCGGAAGCCAGCCGTCAGAGCAGCTCGTGATCCAGGTTCTCGAGCACGCTGTCGGGTAGCTCGGCGGCCGGGCTGAGCATGTCGTACCCGAGTTCGTCGACGGTGGGGTTCGCCTCGCTGCCGTCTCCGGTCACCACGTCGCCGTCGGAATGGGCGCCGCAGCCGTGGTCGACCGAGACTACCTGACCGTCGTCCGGCGCGAACTCGTTGGCGCAGACGCCGAAGACCCGGCCGAGCTGGCCGCTCAGCTTCACCATGAACCCGCAGGTCACACAGCAGGCCGGGGCTGCGCTGGCCAGTGGTGACCCCGGCCCCTGCTTGCCCGCGTGCCAGCGCGCCGAAGCCTCGTCCCGGCCGATCGCCGACAGCACTCGCCGGGGGTGAGCTACTTCCTCCAGCCGCCGCGCGGCCGGAGTCAGGTCGTCGACCTCTTCGATGTCGTCGTCCTCGCCTGGCCGGTCGAGCAGGCCGCTCTCTCCGGCAAGCGCGATGAACGGCACGAGCCGCTCGTCGTCCGATGAGGCCGGCATCAGGTCACCGGCCTTCAGGTCACCCGGCCTGACCCGCTCGGTCCACGGCACCCAGTCGGGCGCGAGCAGCGACTCAGGGCCTGGCAGCAGCACGCACTCGCTGACAGTCACGATCTTCGACCGCGACGCCCTCGAGACGGTCACCGCCCAGCGCCAGCCGACATAGGCGGGATTGAGGCAATTGAACAGGTGCGTCAGCACCCGGTCGGCCTCGACGTCGAACCCGACGTGCTCGCCGACCTGACCGGCGTCGGCGTCGAGTTCAGCCGCCTGACGTGCGAGATCGACGGCATCGAAGCAGGCCTGGTCGGGCTCGGCAGTTCTCGTGCTCGCGGCGTTCACAGTTACATATTCTTCCGCATGCCGACTACTGCCCGCACACGGACGGCCCTCAACCCGGCAGAAAACTGGGTAACCGCGTGCCCGCAGTGCGCTATTAACATCCCGCAGGCTCAATACTTGAACCTATGGGAGATTCGGGGGTCGGGGCTCGGGCGAAGCGAGCCAGCAAGACTTTCGTCTCCGCATCGCAGTCGGCGGCGCGGGCGGGGGCCACCGCCGCACGCGCCGGCGCCTCTGCCGCCAACGGGGCTAGCAGGACGCTGCACAAGGTCACGCACGCCTCAGGCGCCGGCCGCACTGGCCTCGCGCACCTTATCGAGTTGTGCGGCGCGGGCAGCGTCGGCGACGGATTCGTCGCGGTTGCCCTGGCGGGCACCCTTTTCTTCAGTGCCTCGGTGGACCAGGCCCGGGGTCGGGTTGCCCTCGCACTGATCATCACGATGGCACCGTTTGCCCTGCTGGCACCGTTCATCGGGCCGGTGCTCGACCGCGTGCAGCGCGGCCGGAAATTCATCTTGATCGGCACTGTGCTTGCCCGGGCCCTGCTCTGCTGGGGCATGGCTGGTGCCGTCGAGCACAACGACGCGGTGACCTTGCTCCCGGCCGCCTTCGGAGTGCTGCTCTTGCAGAAGGCTTACACGGTGACCAGGGCGTCGGTGACGCCGAAGCTGCTGCCTTCGGAGATCACGCTGGTCACGGCCAACGCGCGATGCTCGCTCGCGTCGCTGATCGCCACGACGGCCGGGGTGCCGATCGCGGCGGGGATCGCGGCGGCGACAGGCGGCGGGTCGCAGGGCGCGGCCTGGGTGCTGCGAGTAGGGACGCTCGTCTACCTCGCCGCCATGGTGCCCGCGATCCGGATCCCCGACGGCGTAGACGAGCCTGCCGAGAACCAGGCGGCGGAGAGCTGGGCAGCGGAAAACCGGGCAGCGGAAAACCGGGCAGCCCGAGGCGGCGGCTACCGGGAGGGTGAGCCCACGACGCCCTACCCGGCCGACGGCGGATGGACGGACCCGCATCCCAACGGATCGCACGGGTCCGGGCAGCACGGGCCGGGTCAGGGCGGACCGGGCCAGGGCGGACCGGGCCAGGGCGGACCGGGCCAGGGCGGACCGGGCCAGGGCGGCCCGGGCGACGGTACCTCTGCCGGACGCAAGCGAGCGCGCCTGCGGCTATTTCCGCAGCCGCTCGGCCCGGTCGTGACCGAGGCTCTCCGCGCGAACATTACATTGCGCGCTTATTCAGGCTTTATGATTTTCTTTCTTGCCTTCCTGCTTCGGAGCGTTCATTTCGGCTCAGTTTCCGACAAGCTGGCCCTCGGCGCGATGATCGGAGCGGTCGCTGTCGGCGGCTTCATCGGCACGGCCATCGGAGCCGCGCTCCGGTCGAAGGCGCCGCAGCTGATGCTCTACGTGATGCTGACCTTCAGCGCGGTCATCACCCTGCTGTGCGCGGTGTTCTTCGGCCTCTGGGCCGCGATCCTCGTCGCCTTCTGCGCCGCCGTCGGCCAGACGCTGGTCAAGCTCGCGCTCGACTCGATCGTCCAGCGCGAGATCAGCCCCGAAGTCCGCTCGTCGACCTTCGCCGCCTCTGAGACCCTGCACCAGCTGTCGTGGGTCCTCGGCGGCCTGCTCGGCCTGCTGCTGTCGCTCACCAACAGCGGCCGAGCCGGACTAGGCGTGACCGCCGCCGGTCTCGCGATCGCGCTGGCGTGGCTGTTGCTGTCCAGGCGCAAGCGGGTCATGGCGGGTAGGTCTAGCCCGCCGCATCCAGCGTCGGCATAGCCCCAGACGGCACAGCCTCAGACATCGATATCGGCGGCGACCGCCTTGAGCACCGCGGCGATCTTCTTAGCTTCCCGGCTGTCCGGGTGCTTGCCACGGTGATAAGTGTTCGACAGCCCGTCGAGCAGCTTGATCAGATCCTCGACGAGCACCGTCATCTCGTCCGTGTCCTTGCGGCTGGCCTTCGCTATAGTTGGCGGCGGCTCGAGCGTCCTGACCTGCAGGGCCTGAGCGCCTCTGCGTCCCTCCGCCACGCCGAACTCGACCCGCTGCCCTGGCCGAAGCACAGTGCCTGCTGTCACGAGCGCGGTCGAGTGCACGAAAACCTCGCCCCCGTCATCGCGGGTGAGGAAGCCGAAACCCTTGTCGGCGTCATACCACTTGACCTTGCCAGTAGGCACGAGCAGACCCTTTACGCGAGAAACTGATGGGAACCGAAGTTGCGGTGCATATCCAGGCTATCGGTGTTGGCCAGGCATCCATCCACGTCCGGATCGAGTTGGAAGGCCAGAACAGAATCAGCCGAGCTAGCCCGTCAAGTCGTGAGGTGAAACATACCCTGTCCGCCCTATTGGAACACTGGATTAATCCGGTCTGCACCGTAGCTCAGCCGAGCTTGTGCGGCATATTCCACGGCGGCTGCCTCGGCACCCGCCGCCCCCGACGCAGTACCCAGAGCAGATATCCGGCGCCGAGCACCGCGACTACCCGGCTCAGCCGCTCAGCCGCGAGCCATGCCTCCTGCGCGTACGAGTCGATCGTGCCGTGCTGACCGCCAAGCACCAGAACTAGCACGGTGCCGATAATCACCAGGAGAATCGGGACGGTGATACCGATAAATTTGTCGCGGATATCCCATTTCCGGGAAGGCAGCGCCAGGACCGCACCGATCAGCCAGATCGGCGGATAGATGGCACCGCCCACGCCGAGCAGCAGCACGGCGAGGAACTCGACGGTGTGGCTCCGTACCAGATCCAGCACATTCAGCACCACGCGCGTCAGTATGCCCACGCTAGCTGTGGCCGTGACGGTGAGCTCACGCTCCAGGCGGGCCCGCCGGTCGAGCCGCTCTTGCTCGGCCTGAGACCGCTCGGCGGGGCGTTTCGTCGCAGGACGCTGTGGCGCGGAGCCCTCTGCCGCCGAGCCCTCTGGCGCCGAGCCCTCTGGCGCGGAGCGCGGTGCTGCGGGGGTTAGCGGTGCGGGTGGTAGAGGGGGTGCGCCGGGCGGTGGTGCGGGAGTCGGTAGTGCGGAGGGCTGCTCAGCCTGGCTCGGCGTATGTTCGCTCTCCGGAGCAACTCTCGGCGCCGGTATTGCTGAGCCGACGTCATTCTCGGCGTCAGGTCTACCGGGCGGATCCTGAGGTTGACTGCCGTTGACCACTCCGTCTGGCTCGGCCTGCATGGCCGTCGCGCCACCACCTTCCTGGTCCGCCGATCCGGTCCTGACCTTCGCATGCTCAAGCTCGACGAGGGCGACCGGATCGCCTAGTCCGGCAAGGGCTCTCCTGACCGCCGCCGCGCTCGCCTCACTCGTGCCACCGCATTCAGCTTCGATCTGTGCGCGCGTGCGGTCAAGCAGTGACTGCCTCGCGCCGGCACCCAGCTGGCCTCGCGCTGCCAGCGACAACCTGTTGAGGTAGTCGCGGATTAGCTGCTCGGTGGGCGGGTTCACCCTAAGATGATCTACCTTTGGCCTGCTGTTTCAGAGCCGACGCGCCAACCTGTGCGGGTCAATGCCGCGAGAGGCGGCTCCGGATGAATCCGGAGCCGCCTCTCGCACTATCTTCACGCGGCCGACTCCAAGTGGACCCGGAGCCGCCTCTCGCTTGTTCTTCGGTGGATCAGAAGTCCATGTCGCCGCCGCCAGGAGCGGCCGGGGCCTTATCCTTCTCCGGCTTCTCGGCGATCACAGCTTCCGTGGTCAGGAACAGGGCGGCGATGGAGGCAGCGTTCTGCAGCGCAGAGCGAGTCACCTTCGCCGGGTCCAGGATCCCGGCCTTGAACATGTCGACATACTCGCCAGTCGAGGCGTCGAGGCCGTGGCCGATCTCAAGGCCGCGCACCTTCTCGGCCACGACGCCGCCCTCAAGGCCGGCGTTGATGGCGATCTGCTTCAGCGGCTCCTCAAGCGCCCGGCGCACGATGTTGGCACCAGTCGCCTCGTCGCCAGGAAGCTCGAGCTTCTTGAACGCGTTCTTGCCAGCCTGGAGCAGAGCGACGCCGCCACCGGCGACCACACCCTCCTCGACCGCGGCCTTGGCGTTGCGCACCGCGTCCTCAATGCGGTGCTTGCGCTCCTTCAGCTCGACCTCGGTGGCCGCGCCGGCCTTGATGACGGCGACGCCGCCAGCCAGCTTGGCGAGCCGCTCCTGCAGCTTCTCGCGGTCGTAGTCGGAGTCGGTGTTGTCGATCTCGGCGCGGATCTGGTTGACCCGGCCGGCGATCTCGTCGGCGTTGCCGCCACCGTCGACGATCGTGGTCTCGTCCTTGGTCACCACGACCTTGCGAGCCGAGCCCAGCACGTCGAGGTCGGCGCCGTCGAGCTTGAGGCCGACCTCCTCGCTGATGACGGTGCCACCGGTCAGGGTGGCGATGTCGCCCAGCATGGCCTTGCGACGGTCGCCGAAGCCAGGAGCCTTGACGGCAACCGACTTGAAGAGGCCGCGGATCTTGTTGACCACCAGGGTCGCGAGGGCTTCGCCCTCCACGTCCTCGGCGATGATCACCAGCGGCTTGTTGGACTGCACAACCTTGTCGAGCAGCGGCAGCATGTCCTTGTTCGCCGACACCTTGGAGTTGACCACCAGGATGTACGGGTCCTCGAGAACCGCTTCCATGCGCTCGGGGTCAGTCGCGAAGTAGTGCGAGATGTAACCCTTGTCGAAGCGCATGCCCTCGGTGAGCTCAAGCTCGAGGCCGAAGGTCTGGCTCTCCTCGACGGTGATGACGCCTTCCTTGCCGACCTTGTCCATCGCTTCGGCGATCATCTCGCCGATCGCGGTGTCACCAGCGGAGATAGAGGCGGTCGAAGCGATCTGCTCCTTGGTCTCCACGTCCTTGGCCTGCTTGGAGAGCTCTTCGCTCACGGCCTCGACCGCTGCCTCGATGCCGCGCTTGAGCGACATCGGGTTCGCGCCGGCGGCCACGTTGCGCAGGCCCTCGCGGACCAGCGCCTGGGCAAGCACGGTGGCCGTCGTCGTGCCGTCACCGGCAACGTCGTCGGTCTTCTTGGCCACTTCCTTGACGAGCTCGGCGCCGATCTTCTCCCACGGGTCCTCGAGCTCGATCTCCTTGGCGATGGACACGCCATCGTTGGTGATCGTGGGGGCTCCCCACTTCTTCTCGAGCACCACGTTCCGGCCCTTGGGGCCGAGGGTTACCTTCACGACGTCGGCGAGCTGGTTCATGCCGCGCTCGAGGCCGCGCCTGGCGTCCTCGTCATACGCGATCATCTTCGCTGCCATAGGCTCGGTGTCCTCCCGGAACTATTGCCTTTAGTCTCGACCGAGCCGACGCCCGCGACGGACGGCATTGCGCGCGAGCGTTCCCTTCGCGCGGGCGCGGATGCCTCATCGCCCCGATCACGCTACTCAAGCTGTCACTCTCAACCCGAGAGTGCCAACGACCTGTTTAGCACTCTCAGGGTGAGAGTGCAAGCCGGACCGGCTTGACCAGCCCATGCGAACTGGGTGGCGGGCGGGGTGGAACGAGAGGACAAGCCAAGCGTACCTGGACCGACCCGGGAAAGGTGGGCGGCGGTCCGGGGGCGGAGCGGGCGGGCAAGCCCGGCCGGTGCGAGATGGCTGGCTGGTTCCCGCTTCGGGGATTTTTCTATGTGCGAATTAGTCTCCGCCGAGTGACAAGCCTCCGCGCAAACTCAGGAAAACCCGCTACGAAACACCGCCACCCCCGACGGCGGCTCCACAGCGCCACCGGACTCGCGACGACGGCGCCGGGCGTCTCGTTCGACGGCGCCGGGCGTCTCGTCGACACACGGCGGCCGTAGACCCCGGCGCACCGTGGACAGTAAGGGCCTACTTGCTGCTGTTCACGCCGCGAGACCAACAGCAGCATGGTCCTACTTGGTGTTGTCCTGATGACAGTAAGTAGGACCATGCTGCTGTTGGATTTGGGGTTTGGGGAAGCCTTGGCCCTAGAAGGTGCTGTTGCACAACTCCTGCCGAGCACCCCCGCCCGCACCACGGCACCCCGCACGACGGCACCAGCACCACGGCGCCCCGCACGGCGGCACACGGCGCTGGCAGCACCTAGTACGGCGGCATGCCGCCGGGGCAGTGTGCACGCCGTGCGGGGCACGCGAAGACCCGGCACCCCGCGAGTTGGGTACCGGGCCTACCGCGCTAAGCGGTGGAACTTATACCGTGCGGACCGCCTCGGCCTGAGGACCACGGTCGCTCTGCGTAATCTCGAATTCGACACGCTGGCCTTCCTCAAGCGAGCGGTAACCGTCCGCCTGAATTGCCGAGAAGTGGACGAAAACGTCCCTACCACCGTCGACCGCGATGAAGCCGTAGCCCTTATCCGCGTTGAACCATTTGACGGTGCCCTGAGCCATGAAACAACAACTCCCTAACTTTTGCTCGGGCCTCGGGTCCCGCCCTTGCTACGCGAAACCCGTTGAGTCGCGGAACGGGCTTGACGTGCTGCGCAAGCTCTGCCTGCCGTTCTCGCCGTACCGACAGCGACCGGACATTACACTACATGGTCGCGGGGTCTAGCGTACGCTGATCCGATTCAAGGTCCCGGTCGACTCAGTCGGTCAGCGCCGACCCGCGCACATGGGTCCAGGTAGTTGACTTCTGCTATCGTTTAACCCGTTTTAGTGGCAATATTCGAGGCTGAAGGCTTAGCTGTGCAGTGGCCGGAACTAGGACTAGCTTTCAGCCCAAAAACCCTTATGGCCACCTCCAAGGCCAGCCACAGCGGCTAACTACGAGACTGCCGACGCTTCGATAGCAGCGCACAACTACCGGGTTGCTTGCACCGGAGGGCTTGGCCCGACCCAGGCATCCTGCGGCGTCGCTGTGCAACAGCATTAGAAGATGTCGCATACGGCAAGCCCGCGCAGTAATCCCGTCCGGAACTATTATCAGACCGAGTGCAACTTCCTGCTCGGTTGTTGATTCCCCATTCAGCCATTAAGTCACGCCCCAGCCAACGCGGCGCACAATCGAGTTACCCGTTGACCAGCCCGGATACTCCTCGACTTAAATTACGCTCCGTAGCGAATCGCTAGGGTGTCACCGGGGAGTGACGGCAGTCACTGGCTCCAGACCGCGTACCGACGGTCGAACTCGGCCAGGCTCGGCCTGATCGGCTCGTCGATGCGCACTGCGCCAGCGACGGCGTTCAGCGTCTTGAGACCGTCTCCGGAGTTGATGATGACCGTCTCGGCCTCCGGGTCGAGCCGCCCCTCGGCAAGCAGCCTGCGCAGCACCGCGATCGTGACGCCGACCGCCGTCTCGCCGAAGATGCCCTCGGTCGCCGCCAGCAAGCCGATCGACTCGACGATCTCGTCGTCAGGGGCCGCGCCGACCGCTCCGCCGCTCCGGCGGACTACGTCGAGCACGTACGGCCCGTCGGCCGGGTTGCCGATCGCCAGCGACTTGGCGATCGTCTGCGGCTTGACCGGGGCCACGACGTCATGACCCGCAGCGAACGCGGCCGCCACCGGCGCGCAGCCGCTCGCCTGGGCACCGTAGACCCGAACGTCGGGTTGCGACTCGGCGTCGACGAGACCCAGCGACGCCAGTTCGCCGAACGCCTTGTCGATCTTGACGAGCTGGGCGCCTGACGCTACCGGCACGACAATCTGGGCCGGCAGCCGCCAGCCGAGATCCTCCGCGATCTCGAAGCCGATCGTCTTGGAGCCCTCGGCGTAGTAGGGCCTGACGTTCACGTTGACGAAAGCCCAGTCGTCGCGCTCTTCCGCAAGTTCGGACGCGAGCCTGTTCACCTCGTCGTAGCCGCCTTCGACCTTGACCAGGCGGCAGCCGTAGGCGGCCGAGGCCAGGATCTTCTCTGGCTCCAGGTTCGCCGGGACCAGGACTACCGCCTCGATCCCGGCGCGGGCGGCCGCAGCGGCGACCGCGTTGGCGAGATTGCCCGTCGACGGGCAGGCGAGGACCCGGTATCCCAGTTCAAGCGCGGCCGCCAGAGCGACGGCCACGACGCGGTCCTTGAACGAGTGCGTCGGATTGGACCGCTCGTCCTTGACCCACAAGGTGCGCATGCCAAGAGCGCGGGCCAGGTTGTCGGCACGGACCAGCGGCGTCCGGCCTGGCGCGGTCGTACGCCTCGCCGCGATATCCGGCGCGACCGGCAGCAGGCTGGCGTAACGCCAGATGTTCGCCGGTCCGGCCGCGATCTCGTCCCGGGTGATCGACGGCAGGTCGTAGCTGACTTCGAGCGGACCGAAACACTCGCTGCAAGCATGCTGGCCGCCAAGCTCGAAGCTGGCGGCGCATTCACGGCAGGTCAGCGCGCTGGCGTTGCCGAACGCGGGTCGCGTCGGACGCTGGGCTGGGACATGTGCGGGGACAGAGACGACAGATGTCATGGGTGAGGCCTCTCCTCATCTGTCCTGCTGCCAGCTGGCAGCAGGCCGGAGTTGGCACCTGTCACGCGCGGCCTCGCCGACGATCAGCACTCTCGCTGATGCTCGGTCAGACGCGGATTAGCGTGATGGTTGCCGGGGCTTCACAGGGCCGTTCCCTCCACCCCTCTGGATGAGCAATATGAAGTTGTATGACCGGTTCGGGACTTCATGACCGGCTTGCTTCGAGGGTCAGCACCACGTCGGAAGCGCAGGTCACAAGGGTCGCACCGAGCCGGGACTGACGCCCCGATCGGCACATCGCGCGCTGCGCCGACCGGAAACGACGTCTGGTGACTGGCAGAGTCATACCTCTGCCGATCAGGACCATTCCCCCTGTGACAGCTAGCCCATTGCGAAAACGGAACTGGTAATTGCCGAAGAACGGCGGCAGATTGATTCTGGCCTCGTCGCTACAGAACCAAGAGCCGATGACGATCTAGGATTTCCAGGATGCGATTCACCCCGGACCTGGCGTGCTCGGGAGCGTGCTCGGGAGCGTGCTCAGAACTCAGTACATCCAGGGCAGCTGGTTGATCATGAGGTTGCCGGTCGAGACCGTTCCGACCGAGAGAGCGGCGCTCCTGGCCGCCTGGTGCACTCGCGTCTGGATCTGGCTGGTGGCTCCGTGGGCCGACGCGACCGAGGCCGCCGAGCCGAGGCTGAGCGACCCGAGAGCCAGGGCCGCGAACGCGCCCGCCGCCAGGCGGCGAACCGTCATGGCCGAGAAGCGGCGGCGGGCATCAGCCGCCGAGTGGTCGGCCCTGACGGTGACAGATAGTAACCGCTTGTGGGTCTTCATGTGGAGGATCTCCTCATCGATAACGTGGACCAGAGCCTTCAGGAGCGAGAAGCTACACCAGAAACCGCCGCCGGATATGGCGTTTCGTATCGATCGGTGTGACATTCACGAAAAGCCGCTGCTCAGCCCGCTACGACTGACCTCAGGCAGGGACGCCGCGAACGACGCAGGTCAGTACTCGTGACCCGAGTTCCCGGCGGCGACGACAGCTCGTTCCACGGCCGTGTTACTCCAACTGTGACAGCCCGCGGGGCAAGAGATCATGCCGACTCAGCGCTCGCTCACGCCCCGAAGGAACCGCAGGCCGGCCCGCATGCGGCAGGCCCTGCCCGCATGAAGACCTACGAACACCACGGTCACTCGTAGTGACCTTCCAGGGCGCGTCCAAGCCAGCTCGCACAGGGCCGCCGGGCCCATCCAGACCCCGGCGAGCCCCCCTCACGGCCATCGGACGCCAAAACTACGTCATCTGACCGATGTCTTCGACTGAAACTTGCAACAGCATTTGTCATGCAACCCACCGGGCCTTGGTGGTCGATGGCCGGGGTTGCTCAAGCGGATCCTTGGCCGGGGCTCGGCGTGTCCCTGACACCCAGCCGGCCAGGACCAAATCGGAAGGCGACGCCGGAGAGGAGCGGGAAAGTTGGACATCGTCCGGCTGCGGGAGAACTTCTCCCATGTCGCGATGCATGGTGATGAGCTGCCGCTTTTCTTCTACGCGGATCTGTTCATCAAGAATCCACAGTTGCGCGATATGTTCCCCATTTCGATGGCGGCACAGCGTGGTCATCTGGTCGATGCGCTGGTGAAGATTCTTGCTCAGGTCGACAGTATCGAGGACCTGACCTTCTTCCTCCAGGGGCTGGGTCGTGATCACCGAAAGTTCGGCACGGTCGCCGAGCACTACGCGGCGGTGGGCGACAGCCTGTTAACCACCTTGGAGCACTTCTCCGGGCCGACCTGGACACCGGAGCTCGCCGCGGACTGGAAGGCCGCCTACACGCTGATCGGCTCGGTGATGATCGAGGCAGCGCGGGCCGACGAGCAGGTGCGACCGCCTTGGTACAGGGCCAAGGTCGTGTCCTGCGAGCAGCGCGCGTTCGACATCTCCGTCTTGATCGTCCGGCCGGCCCAGCGGATCGACTACGTGCCTGGTCAGTCGATGTCTATCGAGACCCCGAGTCGCCCGAAGCTGTGGCGTTACTACTCCATGGCGAATGCGCCGCGCGATGATGGCCTCCTGGAGTTCCACGTCCGCCTGATCGACGGCGGCGCGGTCAGCATGGCCCTCACCAGCACTTCCATCGTCGATACCGACATAAGGCTGGGCGCACCAATCGGAGCGCTCACGCTGAAGGTTCCCGTCTCCGGTCGCAAGATCCTGCTGATCGCCGGAAGCACGGGACTCGCACCGCTCAAGGCAATCCTCGAGCAGCTCACCGCTCTGCAGGAACCGCCGGCAGTGCACCTCTTCTTCGGCGCGCGGACAGCTGACGGACTTTACGACCTGGACAGCCTGGAAAAGATGGCCGCCCAGCACCCGTGGCTGACGGTCACGCCAGTGGTGTCAGCTGAGCCGAAGTTCGCTGGCGAGAGCGGCACTCTGCCCGAAGTAGTGGCCAGGCACGGCGACTGGTCGGAGCACGAGGCCTACATCGCCGGCCCGAGCGACATGGTCGCAGACGCCGTCGCCAAGCTGACTTCATCGGGCATGGCTCAGGAACAGATACAGATCGAGGATTTCGGGTGGAGCGGACCTTGACAACACCGTGGTTCGACGAACAGAGCAGACTCAGTCCCGAGGAACTGCAGACAGTGACCTTCCCGCTGTCGCGGCTCGGGCGGCGCGGCTACGACGAGGCGCCCGTCCACGAGTTCCTGGACGAGGTGCACGTGGAGTTCATGCACCTGATCAACGAGCGGGCGTCCCTGTGGCAGGAAGTTGAGCGGCTGCGCCGTCGGATTATCGCCGGCAACATGGAAGGCGATTCCAAGGGCGTGCTCTTCGGCGAGGCCGACGCGCACGTGCACGCGGTCCGGATTCTCTCCACCGCGCAGGTCACCGCCGACCGGTACGTGGCCGATGCCCAGGCGTACAGCAGCCGGGTGACCGAAGAGGCCAGGCTGCGCCGCGACGACATCATCCGCCAGGCCCAGCAGCACTCGGACATGCTGCTGGAAGAGGCGCATACGCGGGCGCGGGAGGCGGCAGTGTCGGCACTCGACGTAGCGACACCACCGCAGACCGACCGCGAACGGCGCGCCGCCCAGGCCGAACTGGCGTACCTGCGCACCTACACCGACGTGTACCGCTCGCACCTTCGCGCCTACACCGAAGGCGTGCTGCGCGGCATCGAGGAATGGGAGCGCAAGGAAGCAGCATCGGTGCAGGACGCGGTGCGCACGTCGGATGCGGCCTCAGTAAGAGAGGCGGCCTTACTGCCCGAAGGAGCACTCGGCCGGCCGAACGGCGCAGCATCGGTCATAACGGAAGCCACAACGGCGACGGACGCCGACGCTCATAAGCCTTTCCCCAGCTCGGTCAGGCCCAGACCGAGCTCGCCGCTGACCGCTGGTCCGACCCCACGGCTGCGGCGCCAGATGTCCGCACGTCCGGCCACCGCCCCCGGGTGCCGGACGTGCGGACATCAATTTCGTGCCACTTCATTGCACGCAGAGCGTATTGCGTGCGGCGTCACGCCTATTAAAAAGCAACATGAAATCAGCGATGAAATTTTCATCGCACGCTTCGAATTGGCGCCTGAGCCCGATCTTTTCTCGCATTGTCGTCATTATTATTGGTTTTCACGTGGGAACCGCTCGCAACGGGGTATCAACGCGGAAGATGTACAGGCTGCGAGCTTGCCACGGACGGTAGAGATGCAAGGCGATCATGAATTCCGGGCGCTCGGACCGGTTGAGTTGTGGTCGGCTGGCCGGCAACGTGACCTTGGATCGACCAGGGCGCGAGGCGTCCTGGCCATTCTGCTCCTGACCCCGCGTACGGTCGTGCCGGCCGAGACCCTGATCGACCGGCTCTGGGATTCGCGGCCCCCGTCAAAGGCACGCGAGAGCCTCTCGGTGTATGTCACCCGGCTTCGGGGCTCGCTGCGGCAGGCCCTCGGTGACCGCGTGCGCCTGGTCGGCCGGGACCGGGGTTATGTCCTCGATATTGATCCTGAGTCCGTCGACCTGCATCAGTTCCGCCGGCTGCGCCGGCAGGCCGGGGCGCTGGCGGCCAGTGGTGATCACGATCATGCGGCCCGGTTGCTGCGTGAGGCCGACGACCTGTGGTGCGGCGAGGCGCTGGCCGGAGTCCGAGGCGACTGGATCTCGCGCATGCGCGACAGCCTCGAAGAGGAACGCAGAGCGGCCATTCTGGAGCGTGTCGAGTGCGAACTCGAGCTTGACCGGCACGCCGACCTGGTCGGGGAACTGCATCACCTGCTAGCTCAGTATCCGCTTGACGAGACTTTGACCGCGCACCAGATGACTGCTCTTTACTGGAGCGGCCGGCCTGGTGACGCCCTCGACCTGTACCGGGAGACCCGGCGTCGGCTGATCGAGGTTCAAGGGGCCGAGCCTGGGCCGACACTCTCCACGCTCCATCTGCGGATCTTGCGTCGCGACCCCGAGCTGGCGGTGCGGCCGGCCGCTTCGCACGCCAGCCAGGTAGCGCGCCCGCCCGACACGCTCCCCGCCGAGACGGTCGAGTTCGTCGGACGCAGCGAGGAACTCGCGCTGCTGACCAAGGATGCCGGCGAAGGCTCGAACATCGTCGTGATCGAGGGCATGCCGGGCGTCGGCAAGACCGCGCTGGCCGTCCGAGCCGCCCGGGCGGTCGCCGAGCAGTACCCGGACGGGGTCCTCTACCTGAACCTGCACAGCCACGACCCGGCGGGCACCCCGCTCGACCCAGCCGAGGCGCTGCACGCGCTGCTCCGGATGCTGAACGTGTCCGCCACGCAGATCCCAGAAGCGCTCGGTGAGCGGGTCGCGCTCTGGCGGGCCCAGCTGGGCCGTCGCCGTGCGGTCGTGATCCTGGATGACGCCGGCCGGCACGACCAGGTCCGGCCGCTCCTGCCCGTAGCCGGGCACTGCCTCGTCCTTATTACTACCCGGCGAAGCCTGACCGACCTCGATGGCGCTCGCACTCTTACCTTGGACGTGCTCTGCGTCGATGATGCGGTTGCGCTTTTCCGGCAGGTCGGTGGTCCCGCCATTGCCCAGGACACCGATGAGGTCGCCAAGGCCGTCGGGCTGTGCGGGCGGCTGCCGCTCGCCGTGCAGCTGGCCGCCGGACGAATCAACCGCGACCATCCGGTCAGGCTCACGGACCTGACCGAGGAACTCTCGCACTCTCCCGCGCAACTCGGCGGAGCGGGTGCGGCGAGCACCGAGGTCATGGCCGCCTTCGACCTGTCGTACCGGGCACTTGAACCTGATCACCAGCTGCTCTTCCGGCGGCTCGGCATGAGTCCCTGCGCTCTCGCGAGCCCGCAGGCCGCTGCGGCACTGGCCGACTGCACCCTCGCCGAGGCCGAGAAGGCGATCGGCACCCTGCTCGACCATCACCTGCTAGCCCGGGCTCCCGGTGGCCGATTCCGCTTCCACGACCTCATTCGCGGATATGCGGCAATGCGGGCAGCGCGCGACGATCCCGAGCCGGAACAGCGGCAGGCCGTCGCCAGGCTCCTTGACTACTATCTCTATGCGGCGGATAAGGCCGACCGGATCTTGCATCCGTTCCGGCACCGGATGCCGGTGCCTGTCGCCCAGCAGCCCTGCGCCTGCCCGCCTCTCGGCACCCAGGAAGACGCGGCAAGCTGGCTGGAAGCGGAGTGGCGCAACATCTTGCAAGCCGCGCAGCACGCGGGCCGGCACGAGTGGAAGCGCAAGTGCGCCGACCTCACTCATGTCCTGGCCGGTTTCCTCGAAACAAGCGCCTACTGGGACGAGGCCATCGCAGCCCACACGCTGGCCCTGCAGGCGTGCCGCGACCTCTGCGATCCGGCGCGAATCGCGCACGCGTCACTGGACCTCAGCTCGGTCAGCCAGCAGACCGGCCGCCACGAGGAGACGCTGCCCCTCGCCTGCGACTCAGCGACGATCTACCGCTCGCTAGCGGACCGCAGGGGTGAGGCCGAAGCCCTCGACCAGATCGGCCTGGCCCACCAGAGGGCAGCGCGGTCCCGCGAGGCCCTCGCCTACTTCAGCGAGGCACGGACCTTGTACGCCGAGGTCGGCGATCATCACGGCCTGGCCGACATCTCCAGCCACTCGGGAATCGCCTGCTGGCATCTGGGGCGTTATCCGGAAGCGACCGCGCACCTGCAGGAAGCGCTCTCGCTGTACCGCGAGGTCGGCGACCGGCGTGGCGAAGCCAAGACGCTGAACAATCTGGGCCGGATGCAGCTCTACTGCGGCTATCACCGGGACGCGCTCGACTGCTACCAGCAGTCCCTGGTCATCTTCGCAGAGATCGGCGGATCGCAGAATCAGGCGATCCTGTACCACAACATCGGCGGCGTCCACCATTACAAGGGCAGTCATGAGGAGGGCCTCGCCGCCTACCGCCGGGCACTAACGATCTACCGTGAGATAGGCGACCTCCCTGACGAAGCCGACGTGCTGAACGACATCGGCTCGCTGTATCAGGGCGCGGCGTGCTACGACGAAGCGCTGATTCACCACCAGAAGGCAAGGATGATCGCCGAGGAGATCGGCAGCCTGTCGCAGCAAGTCATCGCGTTGCGCAAGATCGCGGACATCCGGCGTGGATCTGGTCAGCACAGCGCGGCGTTCGAGGACTATCACGCCGCGCTGCGGATGGCCAGAGAGATCGGTGACCCCTACGAGGAAGCCAAGATTCTCGAAGGGATCGCGGAGTCGACGCTCAACACCCAGCGGCCATACGACGCACGCATCCTCTTCAGGCAGGCGCTGGACATCTTCGAGCGGCTCGGCGTGCCCGAGGCGCAGTCGGCCAGGATCCGCATCGAGACCATGGCGTCGGCAGCCGAGCTTCGCGTCTCCTGACCACCGGTCCGCCGCACCACCGGCGTTCCTGGTGTAGCCGTCTGACCTGGGGTGCAAGGTAACCGTCAAGGATCGCGCAGTAAGGGCGTACCGACTCGTATCGCACGCTTGCGGTATGGGTCGAGCTAGTTCGACCCGCACGACCTGGGGAGGTCTGCGTGGGTCCCAATTTCGACGGTGTCCTGGCCGCGTTTCCCGCTGGGCGACCGCTGACCGAGGACAGCTCGCCGGCTCTTGAGAACTTGCTGGTGAGTGCGGCCCGGTTCATCACGCTGTTCTGCAACGAGACTCAGGCCGGGTCACCGGACAGGCGACTTGAGCAGATCCGCCGGGAAGCGGAGACCACCGGCACGTACCGGCATACTTCAGCCGAACTGGAGTTTGGCGCCCGGGTCGCGTGGCGCAACAGCTCGCGCTGCATCGGCCGGCTGTACTGGAAGAGCCTGCGGGTGCGTGACCGGCGTGAGGTCACCGCCGCTTCGGACATCGTCGCCGAGTCGATCGCGCACCTGCGGGAGGCGACCAACGGCGGCCGGATCAGGCCGGTCATCACGATCTTCGCCCCCGACGCACCGGACCGGCCTGGGCCGAGAATCCTCAGCTCGCAGCTCGTGGGGTACGCGGGCTACGAGCGCTTCGACGGCACTGTCGTCGGTGACCCGGCGAACAAGGACACCACCCGGCTCGCGACCGACCTCGGCTGGCGGGGCGTCCAGCCTGCGAGCCGGTTCGACATTCTGCCGCTCGTCGTGCAAGAGGCAGGCACCTGCCCGACGGTCCATGAGATCCCTCGGGACGCGATCCTGGAGGTACCTATCGAGCACCCGGAGTACAGCTGGTTCGCCGACCTCGGGCTCCGGTGGTACGCGGTGCCAGTGATCAGCGACATGTACCTGGAGATTGGCGGAGTGTGCTATCCCGCAGCGCCGTTCAACGGCTGGTACATGGGCACCGAGATTGGCTCACGTGACCTTGGTGACGCTGGCCGCTATGACCAGCTACCGCTGGTCGCCAGCAACCTCGGCCTGTCGATGACCAGCGACCGCACGCTGTGGAAAGACAAGGCAATCACCGAACTGAACGTCGCGGTGCTGCACTCTTTCGCTGCGGCCGGAGTCACGATCTCCGATCATCACACCGAGTCCGCGCGGTTCCTGCAGCACGTCGAGCGTGAGGAACGGCACGGCCGGGCCTGTCCCGCCGACTGGACCTGGATCGTCCCGCCCACGGCGTCGTCGGCGACCCCCGTCTTCCATCGCTACTACCAGAACTTCGACCAGGCCCCCAACTTCTACCGCCACCCGGCTCCGACCTGCCTCAGGCCACGTCCCCTGACCTAGAACTCTGACCTAGAACTCTGACCTAGAGAGGGCGAAGACCTCCGGAGAGGCCTTCGCCCGATACAGCTCGCTGACGGCTAAGTTGATCAGCGCTTCCTGGGGTCTAGCACCCCATGTCCATAACCTTCCGAAAGCCTCAAATTCGCCGTTTTGTACTCCGCCGAGAAAGGCGTTCCATTCGTCCGGCGTGAACCGGAGCACCGGACCCTCGGTGTCCTTGCTGTCACGAACACCAACCTGGCCACCAGGCAGGTTCGCCACCTCGACGCAGTTGCTGTTGGCGAAACTCAGGGAACTCTTGATCCAACTGGAGCCTGAATCCGGGCGTGCCAGAAGGTCGTCGGGCGTAAGTTCGCTCACGTCCCTACCTCGCTAAATCTCGTGGGGTTAATGGTCAATCTGGCATTACGGCGGGTACTCTATCAGCCGCTTAGAGCACTCGCTCGGCCATCCGACCAATAAGTCTGCGCGGTCTCCGCTATGAGCGCCCTAGAGGCAACTGGGTCCAGCGCTGAGCCCACGAGCATTTCAAATGCTATCCTATGCAAATAGGTCTCCTGCTCTCCTTCCACGGAGAAGTCGTTTCTCAAATGCTCGGCGCTTACCACATCTTGCAAGATCGCGTCATTATCCGGCCCAAAACGAAAAATGACAAACGACTCGCCGAAGACCGAGTGCTGAGCGTTGAGCGGCAGGATCCGCACCGACACGTTGGGCCGGTCCGCATCTCGCGCGAGCCGCATGAGCTGCTCATTCATCACCAGGTCAGTGCCGACCCGGCGCTTCAGAACCGACTCGTCGAGCAGCACAGTCAACTGGAAGTCGGTCTCGCGATCCAGCACCTGCTGCCGCTGCATCCTGACCCTGACGAGTCGCTCGATCATACCGGGCGCGATCGGCTCGACTCGCTTGTAATTCCCGATTATGTGCCGCGCGTAGGCTTCTGTCTGCAATAGACCCGGCACAACCTCAACATGCCAGATATCGATAGAACTCGCCTCGTGCTCAAGTCCTATGAATTGCTGATAGTCGCTGGATAGGTAGTCAGCATAGTCCTCCCACCATCCCTTCTGCGCAGCGTCTTTAGCGAGAGCGAGCAGGAGGTCACGCCGGGAGCCCGTGACTTCGTAATAATCGAGCAGTCTTTCGACCTCTCCGAGCTTTAGCCCGGTCCTTGCCAATTCATATCTGCTGATCTTCGAAGGCGACCAGCGGAGAGCTGCGGCGACGACGTCTCCGCTTTTACCCTTGCCCTCTCGGATCGCCCGAAGTTCCGCCGCCAGCCGACGGCGGCGGACCGTGGGGCTTCCTGGCATAGTCATCTAATGTCCCTGCTTACAGCTATGACGGGACCTTCGCGGCAGTCGCAACGGCTCACGTGATCACCTTCGGTCAAATGCGTCACATTGGTGCGTTAGTAAGACTTTCATTGCACCTCACCCTGAGAACTTCCGCAACTAGCTCTTGCATCCGCCAACGCGGCGGCGGCGCCCGAGCGACGCGCGAGCAGCCCAGTGGAGCAAATGACCCAGACTGTGGCCAATTCTAACAAACTAGTTTCGCCTTACCCAGCCTTACCACCCGACACACCGCTAATCACGCGACGCTCCAACAGCAGAGATATCACGGCCCGCCTATACGAAGAGACTGACAGCCTTCCGCCCACACTCGTGCACCATGCCCAGCCCCCGCCCGCGATCACCGACCGCTAACCCCGCAGCCCAGCCGCGCACCCAACCCCGCGAGCCAGAACCCCGACCCAAGCCACCGCACCCCAGCCACCCCCGAGGCCGCACCCGAAGACAAGGCCCAAGCCACCGCACCCCAGCCCCCCGACCTCCGCACCCCGACCTCCGCACCCGGCCTCCGCACCCCCGCGCCGCACCCCCGCGCCGCACCCCCGCGCCGCACCCCCGCGCCGCACCCCCGCGCCGCACCCCCGCGCCGCACCCCCGCGCCGCACCCCCGCGCCGCACCCCCGCGCCGCACCTGGGGAGCCCCGGTGTCGCTGAGACAGCACCGGGGCTCCCCAGGTGCGACCGCGTCAGGGTCGCCGCCGCTAGGGCCGGCTCGCGGCTATCGGCTGGGCTCGCGCGGTCGCGGGTCTCCACGGCCAGGTCGGTGAGCAGCAGGTAGGTACATACTGCTGTCAGCACCCCCGCTTCAACAGCACCATGGTCCTACTTACTGTCGTCCTGACAGCAGTAAGTAGGACCATGCTGCTGTCAGCTCCGGGACCGCAACAGCAGCAAGTAGGCCCCTACTGCCGTTCGCCCCGCCCGAGAGAAGCCCCGCGACTGCCTGAGCCAGCCCGAGCACCGCAGCCGCAGGGGGCGCCGGGCGAGGCCGCTGCCGGGCAGGGACCGCAGCACCGGAATACGCCGCTGGTGGGGGTGGGGACCGCAGCGGCGGGCGAGGCCGCTGGGGTGGGGACCGGAGCGGCGGGCGAGGCCGCTCCAGGGCAGGGACCGGAGTGGCGGGGGAGGTTGCTGGTGGGGTGGGGGGTGCTGTGGCTGGGGTGTGTTGTGTTCGGTGGCGGGTGGTTGGTGGGGCGGGGGCGGTTGTGGTGGCTTGGGTTGGTGTCGGTGGCCGGTCACATCTGGGGGGTGCGCCCTCGGGCGCACGGCGGCGGCTACTCCTGGGCTGGTGCGCATCTTGAGAAGTGCACCTGCGGCCGGCTGGAGATAAACGCGCGATCCATCCCGCCGGATTGGATGGATCGCGCGTCGTCAATAGGTCGTCCGGTAGCTGAACTCCGATGTGGTCTCAGATGTGGTAATAGAGGTTTGGGTTCTGCGTTGCCTGCACGTGGACCGCCGGCCCGGCATGGACGGCCGCAGTCATTGCGGTGCCAGCAAGCGCCGATCCAGTTACGCCAAGTGCTACGATGGCCGGAATTATGAAAGCTCGCCCAATGCTCATAGGTTCCTCCAAGGCGACTGCCGAGGTCAGCGGCCTGGTCACCCCGCCTTGCCGACCTTCACGGCGCATTTAGGTCATGTCGATCAATTGCCCACGTTCGAGCCTTTCCATGCTTCCGGATCGCGATTATCTGAATTATTTTGAATAGTGAAAAGATAGTCGCAACTGCCGTTGCTCAATTGACGGCAACCATTACCGCCTCAGTCAGGAAATTTGAACTCGACGGTGCGACGCAAGGCGCGCGAAACTTTCATTGCACGGCATCGCCAAGCACATCGACGTCTATCCGCCCCCTGGAAACTAGGCTTTGGGGCCGCTTGCCCAAAATGTGCCACTTGTTTAGTTAATGCTCCAGTAGTAAAGTTCGCTCCATGCCCACCGTGACCTTCGCCGGTGCGCTAGTCGGCCGGGACAGGGAGTGCACTGTTCTGGCCAAGCACGTGACAGATGTGACTCGCGGCCGTGGCAGCTCGGTGCTCATCGAGGGTGAGCCCGGGATCGGCAAGTCAACCTTGGTCCGCGTGGCCGTGGCTGAGGCTGCTGAGCTCGGCTGTCAGGTGTACTGGGGTTCGGGCGACGAGCTAGGCCAGGCCCTGCCGTTGCTCCCCATGCTCGAAGGATTAAGGGTTCGCGAACCGTCCGACGACCCTCGCCGGAACTCCATTGTGCGGCTGCTGCGCGGCGAGGTCGCGGCCGATCGGGGCACGGACGTGTCGGCCGCTCTGGCCGAGCAGTTGCTGACCCTCGTTTCCGAGCAATGCGCGGTCCGGCCCACGGTGCTGGTCATCGACGATCTCCAGTGGGCCGACCAGGCGAGCGTCACGCTCTGGGGACGGCTCGCCCGGTCGGTACAGCACATGCCGCTGCTGCTCGTCGGGATGATGCGACCAGTTCCGCAGCGGGACGACCTGCTGGCGCTCAAGCGGGCCTCGGCCGACTCCCCGGCGGGCGACTCGTCGCGGCTGCAGCTCTCCCGGCTCACCGACGCGGCCGTCGCCGAGCTGATCGCTGCCCTGGCCGGCGGCGTGCCCGACGGCAAGCTGCTGCGGCTCGCCGACGGTGCCGCCGGTAACCCGCTGTACCTCACCGAGCTGGTCGCGGCGCTGGCGCGCAGTTCGAGGCTTGTGATCACCGACGCAGGCGCGGCCGAGCTGGCCAGGGGTCCCGCCCCGAGCTCACTGTCGGCAGCCATCGCCGACCGGCTCGGCTTCGTGTCAGGACAGGTCCGCGAGGTGCTCAAGGCGGCGGCGCTGCTGGGCGTCGACTTCGCTGTGCCGGATCTCGCGATCGTTCTTGGTCGCAACGTCGTGGACCTGGTCACGGTGGTCGACGAGGCGTGTGCCGCCGGCGTGCTGGCCGAGTCGGGGATCGGGCTGGGATTCCGGCATCCGATGATCAGGACGGCCCTGTACGACGAGATCCCGGCGCCGGTGCGCGCGGCCTGGCACCGCGACGCCGGACGCGCCCTCGCCAAGGCTGGCGCGCCCGCGCACCGGGTCGCACGGCAGCTGCTGTGGGCCGCCGACGGACCCGACGGCGCGGCCTGGCCGATGGACGACTGGATGCTGGACTGGCTGGCTGGCGCCGCCGAGGTGCTAGTCGGCCAGGCACCTCAGGTCGCCGCCGATCTCCTCCGCCAGGCGGTGGCGAGCTGCCCGGTCGGCTCGGCGCAGCACGGCATCCTGGCTGGCAGGCTGGCCGACGCGTGCTACCGGCTCGGCGACTGGGCGAACGCCGAGCAGGCAGCGTCCAGTGCGCTAGAGGAAGCGACAGACCCAGACCAGATCGTCGACTTGCACTGGACGCTTGCCCAGTGCCGGATGCGCGGCGGCCGGTTCACCGAGTCGATCGCGGAGCTGAACAAGGCCCTGGACTCACCCGAGATCACCGGCGGTCACCGTGCTCGGCTGCTCGTGCTCGGAGCGCGGACGTACAGCAACCTGGGGGAGGTGGAGAAGGCCAGCGCAGTCGCTACGAGAGCGCTCGACGCCGCGTCGGAGGCGGGCGACAACTGGGCGCTTGGCTGGGCCCTGCACGTGCTGACGATCGTCACTGCGGTTCAGGGACAGATGGCGGACGCGCTGCCGCTGTTCGACCGGGCGCTGACCGTCACCCAGGCCGATCCCGCGCTGACCGACCTGCGGCTGCTCCTGCAGATCAACAAGGCCATCACGCTCGGCAACCTGGACCGGTACGACGAGGCACTCGCCTCGGCCAGGCAAGCTGGGCAGCTCGCTGGTCAGGCGGGTGCGGCGATCCGGCTCGCTCAGGCGCACAGCGCCCTCGGCCAGCTCCTCTTCGACACCGGGCAGTGGGACGACGCGCTCACCGAAGTGCAGGTCGTGCGCGAGGACCTGAAGGAGCCGGCCGCGGCCTGCTGCGACCTCGGCATCGCGGCGGTGATCAACTTCCATCGCGGTGATCTCGCCGAGGCCCGCCGCTACCTGGACGCCGCCGCTCCGCACGCCGAGAAGGTGGGCAACCGGGTCATCGCGCCGCTCGCACTTGCCCGCAGCCTCGACGCCGAGTACGCCGGAGACCTGGCCGAGGCGTTCGCCGTCCTCGCCTTGGGATTCGCCGACAACCCCGAGGAACTCGACGAGATCGAGGACCTGCTCGCCGACGCGGTCCGCCTGGCCACAGTCACCGGTGACGAGGCCACCGCGACCGCCCTGACCGGCCACGCCGCCGCGCTCGCGGCCGGCTCGGAGACCCCGCACCGGCAGGCCAACGGCTCTTCTGCCTCGGCCAGCTGCACCACGACCCCGCCACGCTGCTGAAGACCGCTGATCGCTACCGCGACGCCGGCCGGCCGCTCATGCGGGCGAAGGCGCTGGAGGCAGCGGCGGTGAACTTCGTCGATGCCGGCGCCGGACGGAGGCCCGGGCCGCCTTTATCCAGGCGGTCGAGATCTACGGCGCGCTCGGCGCGGCCACGGACATCGCCCAGCTGCAGGCACGCTTCCGCGCTCACGGGATCCGCCGGGGCCCGCACGCGAAGCACCGGCAGGCCCGCAGCGGCTGGGACAGTCTCACGCCCACCGAGGTCAAGGTGGCCGCCCTGGTGGAGGGCGGGATGTCGAACCCGGAGATCGCCGCCAAGCTATTCCTCTCGCCGAGGACCGTGGCGACCCACGTGTCCCACATCCTCAAGAAACTCAACGTCCACTCCCGTACCGACATCGCTCGCGAGGGAGCACTTCGGACTATCGCTCCGAAGTAGCTAACCGCCGAGCGTGCCGAGCGTGAAGTACACGGCCTTGCCGGCCACGGTCCAGTAGAAGCCCCAGTCGGCGGACAGGCTCTCGACCAGCATGAGCCCCCGTCCGGTCTCGGATTCGGTCGGTGCCTCCACTGGCACCGGCCCGCACGTCGAGGTGTCGTGCACATCGATCCTGAGCTGCCCGCCGCTCGAGGTGATTACGAGCATGACGTGCTCGCCGACCTCGTACCTGATGGCGTTCGTCACTAATTCGCTGGTCAGTAGCGCGGCGATCTGCGGATCGACCTCGACGTCCCAGGCGTAGAGGTACGCGAGTACGTGCCGGCGGGCCGCGCGGGCCGCGCCTGGTTCTGCCTTGAGCAATAATCGACGCGGGTGCTGGAGAGCCGAGCGGGTCGGCGCCATCGTGTCCATCTATTTCCTTGCCGTTGGCTTGACCTGGCTGGCAAGAGCGACCGCATGGTCCCTGCCATGGACCCTGCCGGAGATTCTTGCCAGGTGGCTAGCAGTACAAATACTGCTGAAACTTTCAGCAAGAGACATCAGTAGCCTGACGGATCTTTGACGTACCGAAGTGTCACACCCGTTATGACAGCGCTTTCACGTTAGCGGGTCGGTGCGTTAGCCCGCAGGTGACCGGGGTTAACCTCAGCCGGTGGGCGATACGAAAGCACGACGCCGGATCCTGATCGCGTCCAACCGGGGGCCGGTCTCCTTCGACCGCACCGACGACGGCGAGCTGACGGTCAAGCGCGGAGGCGGCGGCATGGTCTCCGGCCTGTCCTCGGTGGCCAGCCATTCCGACTTGCTGTGGGTCTGCGCCGCGCTGAGCGACGCCGACCGGACCGCGGCCAGGCGCGCGCCCGGGCGGCATGCTGGGCCTGGACGGGACGCTGGGCGGGTCCGACGGTGCGGATGCTCGACATCCCGCCGCCACCTTCAACCGCGCCTACAACACGGTGGCCAACTCGGTGCTGTGGTTCGTGCACCACATGCTCTACGACACGCCGAACAGGCCCCAGTTCGGACTCGCGTTCCGCCGCGACTGGGACGGCCTACCGCGACTACAACCTGGCGTTCGCCAGCGCACTCGCCGAGGCGCAGCGAGGCCGCCCGAAGGCGTCCGGGCCGTCGATCCAGGACTACCACCTGACCCTGGCCCCGCGGCATGCTCGCCGAGCTCGGCCCTGGCGTGCGGATCGCGCACTTCTCGCACACGCCGTGGGCGCCGGTCGGATTACTTCAGGCTGCTGCCGGACGACGTCGGCGCACGAGGTGCTCGACGGCATCCTCGGCGCCGACCACGCGGGCTTCTTGTGCCAGCGGTGGGCCGACGCGTTCATGGACTGCTGCGAGCAGGTGCTGGGGGCGCAGGTCGACCGGGACCGGCAGGTGGTCGGCCACCACGGGCACATGACCGGGATCGGCGTGCACCCGCTCGGGGTCGACGCCCCGGAGCTGCATCGCGCGGGCCTCGCAGGCCGACGTCGAGGTGCGGATGGCGGCGCTGCGCCGAGAGCGTCGGTGACGCAAGCTGATCGTGCGGGTGGACCGCACCGAGCTGTCCAAGAACATCGGCCGCGGCCTGTCGGCCTACCGCGAGCTGCTGCGTCGCCCACCCGCAGTGGCGGGGCAAGGTGACGATGCTCGTCGCTCGCCTACCCTTCCCGGCACGACCTGCCTGAGTACCGCGAGTACACGGCCGGAGTGCAGCGGCTGGCCCGCGAGATCGACGACGAGTTCGCCACCGCGGACTGGACCCCGATCCTGCTGTTCACCAACGACGACTACGCCCGATCGCTGGCTGGCTACCGGCTCGCCGACGTGCTGCTCGTCAACCCGATCAGGGACGGCATGAACCTGGTCGCCAAGGAGGGCCCGATCCTGGCCGACCACGGCTGCGCCCTCGTGCTCTCCCGCGAAGCCGGCGCGGCCGCCGAACTCAGCGAGGACGCGATCATGGTCAATCCGTTCGACATCACCGAGACCGCGCAGGCACTGCACCAGGCGCTGATGCTGCCTTTGGATGAACGAACTCGCCGGTCCCAGGCGCTAGCTCAGGCCGCCAGTGCCGTCCCCCCGTCTGCCTGGTTTGCCAGCCAGCTAGCCGCCCTTGACGCGCTGGACGCTCAAGTCTGACCGTCCAGCTCACTCGCCAGGCCGGCCAGCAGGCCGGCGATGCCCTCGGGCTCGTCCACCACGAGATCGGCCTCCTGCGCCAGCTCGGGAACTTCCGCCGACTTGCTGCACACCGCCAGACCCGGCTGTCCGCTGGCGCGCAGCCGCCGCACGGCCTCGAAAGCCTGGCCGGTCCCCGAGGTCGTCTCCGCAGAACATGACGGCCGAGCGAGTTCGTTCCTCGCTGAGGCTTTTAAGGGTTGTGCCTTTGTCAGCGCCATCAGGCCGGAGCTCGATCACCATGCGGCCGGGCTCGGCCCGCAATCCGGTCCGCGCCGCCAGGCGGCGCAGCGGCTCGGCGAGGCGATCCAGCGTGCCGGCCGGATCGGCCGTCCGCCTGGTGTGCACCGCGACGGCATCGCCCTTGTCTTCGACCTGGGTGCCAGCCGGGGCGGCCACGCTGGCCAGCAGGCGCGGCAGCTCGGCCTTCGCCAGTTCGAGGCCCGGCGGCGGGGGCGGCGTGGTGAGCTGGCCCGCCTCCCAGCGCTGCCGGCCATACTGACCGAGCACGACGACCCCTGGCACCTGGTCAAGCGAGCCGTACTCGACCGCCAGGCTGGCCGGCTGCCGGTGATCACGGCGATCGTGCCGACCTCCTTGGCGAGGGCGGTCAGCGCCGTCACCGCCGCAGGCAGCGCCCTGGCCTGGGCCGGGTCCTCGACGATCGGGGCCAGGGTGCCGTCGAAGTCGCATGCGAGCAGCGCGCGGCCTGGGTCGGCGACCAGAGCCCGCAGCGCCGCCTGGCCCGCTGGTGTCGCCTCGGCGAAACCAGGCAGCGATTCGACCGCCATCGGCCCCGTGCCCCCTTCACTCGGCTGAACGCAGCCGCCCCCGTGCTGTCCGCCGTCTGCGCAGCCGCGCGACCAGCTCCGGGTCGAAGGCCACCGCGGCCTCGGAGTCGATCAGCTCGTTGAGTATCTGGTAGTACCTGGTCGGGGTGATCCCGATGGCCTCGGCGATGTCACGCTCCTTGGCGCCAGGCGAGCGCCACAAGCTGCGCTCGAAAGCCAGAATGCGCATCTGAAGCTCAGTCAGCGACGACACCTGCGTCCGGCCCTTCTCCCCCTGGTTCATCGTAGGCGCACCGCCGGTAGCGCCCAACCTGATCTAGCGCACCGACGGGGCGAGCACGTACGCTCACGATTTGTGAACGGGTGCCTGAGCTTCCTGACCGACTTCGGGCTCGAAGACGGCTTCGTGGCGGCATGCCATGGCGTCGCGGCCGGGATCGCGCCCGCCGCGAAGGTCATCGACATCACGCACATGGTCCCGCCTGGCGACGTCCGGCGCGGAGCGGCCGTCCTAGCTCAGACCATCACCTCGATGCCACCGGAGTCGGTGCACGTCGCCGTCGTCGACCCGGGCGTCGGCACCGCCCGCCGGGCGATCGGGCTGCGGGCCGGCCATTCCGTGCTCGTCGGCCCGGACAACGGCCTGCTGTCGTGGGCGGCCCGCGCGCTCGGCGGCGTCTCGGGCGCGTTCTTGCTGACCAACGAGAAGCTGTGGCGGCATCCGGTGTCGCCGACGTTCCACGGCCGGGACATCTTCATGCCGGTGGCGGCGCATCTGATCGCGGGCACGACGCTGGCCGAAGCTGGCACCGCGATCGACGCTGCCTCGCTGGTGACGTTGTCGGCGCCGACCAGCCGGATGGGCGATGGCGAGGCCGAGGGCGAGGTGCTGTCGGTCGACCGGTTCGGCAACGTTCAGCTCTCGATTCCGTCGGCGGCCGCCTCGGAGCTGGGCATCGTGATCGGCTCCCTGATGACCATCAGGTGCAACCGGCGCGAGATCGCCGCGCCGTACCTGGTGACCTTCGGCGCGGCCGCTCCCGGGGAACTGATCGCCTTCACCGACAGCGCCGGGCTGATTTCCCTTGCGGTCCGCAGCGGAAGCGCCGCGGAAAAGCTCTCGCTGCCGCCTGGAGCGCGAGTCAGAATCGCCGCTGACTCGTCTGCCTGATGGCTGCCACCTGCGGCGTTACCTTTCGCGCGCACGGCCCGACGAAATACAGCAGACGTGGCAGAATGTGAGTACTCACATGGAAGGCCACGACACTTGCCGATCCGGACTCGCCGTCTCGCCAAGGCTGCGGCCGCGATCAGCTTGGCGTCGGCGCCGCTTGTCGGCTTCAGCCTGCCGGCCCTGGCATCGTCGGCCAGCCCGGTTGCGCGCGTTCATGCTGGGGCCACGCTTGGCAAAGGCTACGACGCCGGTCAGGTGCCGGAATACGAGTGGTGGCTGCGGACCCTGCGCATCGCGGCGACCTGGGACTCGGCCAACGGCGCCGGCACTACCGTGGCCGTGCTCTCCGACGGCGTGGTCACCAGTGAGCGGTACCTGACAGGGTCGGTCGTCACCGGCCCGGATTTCACCCGCTCAGGCCGCACGGTACGCAGCCCGTACTTCGGCGTCATCGGCACCAGCATCGCGAGCCTGAT
Organism: uncultured Actinomycetota bacterium; assembly: GCA_963737865.1. Lineage (GTDB taxonomy): Bacteria > Actinomycetota > Actinomycetes > Streptosporangiales > Streptosporangiaceae > Chersky-822. The sequence continues at coordinate 590,712 of CAVTUG010000007.1, forward strand.
CGCCGGGCACGGGATGGGCGACTACGGCCAGGGCAACGCCCGCTATGTCCACGGCGTCGCGCCCGGCACGAAGATCCTCTCCATCCGGGTCACGCTGAGCCCCGGTGACCCGTTGTGGTCGAACAACCGGGTGGCCAGCCGCCTGCCCGGCGCGATCGCGGCCGGCATCAGATACGCGGTCGGCCACGGCGCGAATGTGATCGCGCTGCCGGCCGACCCCGGCGTCCACGACGCCGCGATCGCCAGCGGCTCGGCAGCGGCCTCGGGCGGCAGCGCCGCCGAACGCGCCGCCGTCAGGTACGCCCAGGGCAAGAACGTGCTGCTGGTCGCGCCCGCCGGTGACAACGGCCAGGGCAGCGGCGGCACCGAGTATCCGGCGGCGTATCCGGGCGTGATCGCGGTCGGCGCGTTCGACCGGACGTTCGACAAGGCTCCCTACAGCAGCCGGCAGCGCTACGTGACGCTGACCGCCGCAGGACAGGGCGTGGTCGCGGCCAACCGAGCCGGCTTCTACACGCTCAACAGCACCTGTGCCGCCAGCGCCATCGTGGCCGGCATCGCCGCGCTGGTCAGGTCGGAGTTCCCCAACCTCGACGTGCCTCAGGTGCGTGCCTCGCTCACCGACAGCACCAGGTATCACCCGCCGGGCGGCATGCTCGACGGCTCGGGGCACGGCACGGTCGACGCGAGCAGGGCGATCGAGACGGCGGCGACCATGTCACCGCCGCACGCTAGACCCGCGATGCAGGGAGCTAGGCGCAGGACCCGACCCGCCCCGCCTGCTGTTCCAGCAGCTCGACGTCGCTTATCTTGCGCGAGCTGACCGGCGACGCTGCCGTCTCCGGGATCGCGCTCGCGGTCCTGCTGATCCCGATCCTCTTGTACGGGGCCATGTCGAGACGGCGCGAGCGGCAGGAAACCGCGCTGGCCGCCGCCCAGAGCAGCGAGCGAGCAGCCACCAGGTCGGGGCACGGCACGATGCTCGCCGACCCGCTGCTCGAATTCTTCGGACCGCAGCACGCCAGGCCAGGCTGTGCTGCCCGCGCCGACGTCGGCGAGGCCGTCGGCGGCACCGAGGTTTCAGCCCAGGCCGGGCCTGACCGGCAGGTCGACGATGTCGGCCGGGCTCAGCGCGCGCCCGAGCGCGGCGTCCGCAGGTCCTGGTCCCGGGATGCCTGGTCGGGGGCAGGCCGCGCCTTACGACTCGGCCGGCTCCGCCGATTCCGTCCGCGTGGACGACGGTGGAGGCTGCCGGTTCCCAGGCTGGTGGTTCTCGGGCTGGTGGTCCTGGGGCTGGTGGTCCTGGGGCTGGTGGTCCTGGGGCTGGTGGTTCGCGGGCTGGCGGTTCTCGGGCTGGCGGTTCTCGGGCTGGTTCTCGGGCTGGTTCGCTGCCGGATTCGCCGGCGGGTTCGCCGGCGGGTTTGCCGGCGGCTGGGCGATCACAGCCGGGGTCGGCTCGGTCCGGGGCCGCGCACGCGTCCGGGTCTGCGGCCGGTAGGTCAGCCTTGCCGGTCCGCGCGACATCGGCGCAGCGTGGCGAGTCTCAGGCGGGCGCGTCTCCGGCCGGGCTGGGCCAGGCTGGTGCGGGTCAGACTGGGATGGGCGAGGTCGACCTGGTCCGCCCCGGGGACGCGCTGCCGGTGCGGAACCCGGCGCCGGAGCCTCGTCGGCGCACTCGACCGTGCGACGGACCCCCGTGACGGGCGCGCCGCCGTGGGAACCGGCCAAGCAGCCCACATCCGAGCTGCCCTGGGCGGTGATCGCGTCGCAGCCCGGCACGGGGACCGGGACCGGGACCGGCACCGGGACCGGCGGTCGGCCTGCCGCTGGGGCCGAGTCACCCGCGATTCCGCCACCACCAGACTCGGTCTGGGACTCCACGCCGGTCAGCAGGTCATCCACCGCTGGCTCGCTCTTCCAGCCCGCCCCGCTGCCTCCAGGTTTGCCGTCCGCCGAGCGGCTGGCCCTGCCCGGACCACGACCTGAGCTACCCGCCGCCGAGCCCAGCCTGCCCTCGCAGCCCCGCCACGAACTAGCTCCCGAAGCCGAGCGCGGCCCGATCTTCGCCTGGAATCCCTCGGCCGTGACCGACCAGTTCGCCACCATCGACCCGGCCTCCACGGACTGGGGCCGCGCCACCGGCGAAGTCGACCGCGACTAGCGGCCTCGCGGCCTCGCGGCCTCGCGGCCCAACCCTCAACCCCAGCTTGACCCCCAGCAAACTCACAACGACCGTGCCCCAGCACCAGCAAGCTCACAACGACGGGCCGAGCTAACCGAAGGGTGCCCGGTCGGGCCTCGAATAGACGAACTCCGACGGGCAGCGCGAGGTCAAGGATCTCCGCGAATTCAAGGACAGCATGGTCCTACATACTGCTGTCCCCACGACAGTAAGTAGGACCATGCTGCTGTCGTTTCCGGCCCGCGAACAGCACCAAGTAGGGACATGGTGCTGTTGACCGGCAACGGAACGGGGCGGAAGCCCGGGCTTTCGGTCGGCGACCCCGGCACCAGGAAACTCACACGACGCGGCCGGGGTTTGGGGCACGCGCCCGGGGTGGGGGCACGCGCCGGCCCGGGTTTCGGGCACGAGCGGGGGTTGGGGGCGCGGGGGTGGAGGCGGGGGGCTAGGCCGCGTCTTTTTCGGCGGCTAGCTGCTCCTTGCGGACCGAGGCGTAGAGCGGCGCGTACTCCTGGCCGGACAGGTCGCCGATGGCGGTCATTACCTGGTCGGTGACGGCGCGGCGCTGCCTGGCGCCGGGCGGCTGGCCCTGGAGGTCGTCGAAGTGCAGCGGCTCGCCAATCCTGATCTCGATCCGCCCGGGTCTCGGGATCTTCTTGCCGGGTGCCAGCAGCTTCTCGGTGCCGACCATGGCGACCGGAACCACCGGCGCCCCGGAGTGCAGGGCCAGGTAACCGACGCCGGTTCGCCCCCGGTACAGCCGCCCGTCAGGCGACCTCGTGCCTTCTGGATAGATGCCGAACAGCGCGCCGTCCTTGAGCAGCGCCAGGGCGGCTTCGAGCATGTCCTGGCCCGCTCTGGCTCCGGTCCGGTCGACCGAGAGCTGCTTGGTCGCCCGGAGGTAGGCGCCGATGATCCGGTCTTGCGGCCGCGTGCCGGTGAAGTACTCGGACTTGGCGGCGAACGTCACCGGCCGTTCCAGCATGTAAGGCAGGTAGAACGAATCGAGCACCGACAAGTGATTCGATGCGAGGATCGCGGCACCGGATTCGGGCACGTTCTCCGCGCCGATCACCTGCGTCCTCGCCAGCAATTGCAGGCCGGGGCCCAGAATCACCCTAGACAGCTGGTACCTCACCAATCCTCCAAGGCTCGCCGTGCTAGATGCTACGTACCTGGTTACATGGCTATTGCCCCGCAGCGCACAGATTAGCCCGGTGATCCTCGGTCCGGCCGTCCCCGGGTGGGTTGGCGATCCGGACCACAAGGACGATACCGAGCGGCAGGGCTACCGGCAGCGCCGCAGCAGCCACGCTCACGCCAGAATCGTCGGCCAGCCAGCCGAGCGCGACGGCGAGCCAGACGGCGATAAGCGCCGGCCTGAGCAGCGGCTCCAGGTCGCTCGCCGCGACGAAGGTCGGCAATCTCAGCCGACGCGGCCAGGCCAGCATCAGGCCCGTGACGATGGCGACGACGGGGACGACCGGCGTGTACCAGGTCTCGGTGAGCGAGTTGACGTTGGAGCTGATCTTGCGCCGCAACGTGCCGCCGGCGCCGCCATGTACCAGCTGCCCGACGAACCCGCCTAGGTGCGACGGCCCGATCGCCGGGATCAGGTAGTCGAGCACGGCGAAGACGGCGACGAGTGCGATTCCGCTCACGGCGACGACCAGCCACCGGCGCGGTGTCAGCCTGATCCCGGCGATGGCGGCGAGCAGCACGAGGTAGGCGGGCACCATCGCGATCGTGCCGCCAACCTTCGCGCCGAACCCTGGCCAGCCCGAGGCGATCACAGTTGCCAGGGCTACCGCGCCGGCTGCGGCCGCAGCGGTCAAGCGCGGGCCGAGCCGGGCCGAGCCGGGCAGGCGTCCCACGTCGCCACGGAGGACCGCGATACCGGCCCAGGCCGCCGTGAGCACACCTGCAACCGCGTAGACGCCGAGCGCGTTGTTGCCGACCCCGTAGAAGCGCCCGGCCTCGACGAGCGACAGCCCGAACGGCGCCCCGATCTGGAGTCGCGAGCCGGTCATCACGTCGACTCCGATCACCGCGACGGTGGCCGCGCAGACGAACCCCGGCGGGCCGAACGGCTGTCGGCGCCACGGACCCGCCAAGGCGCCGACCGTGATCAAGACCGCCCAGGCGGCGCCGAGCCCGTACAGCCACAGCGCCGGGCGGGGGTATTCGCCCCACGGCACGATGCCCGCGAGGAAGGTACCGGCTGGCAGTGCCGCGCCGAAGGCCCCCGCCACGGTGTAGCAAGCTATCCTGCGGCGAACGACCCGGCCGTCCGTGCCGCGCAGTACGAGGGCAATCAGCGCGAAAGCCGTCGCCTCGCCAACTCCGAGGATGAGGAAGAACCAGCCCACGATCGACCGGTAGACCTGGTTGGCAACGTCCTGCCCGATCATCGAGCGGACCGTCGCGGCCAGCGCGCCACGGCCGGCCGAGGTCAGGAGCGAGCCGCTGAACCCAGCCGGGACCGGCTGGCCACGCCAGGCGAAGATGCTGGGGGTCAGGTCGGTGATCGCGACGACGCCCGGCTGCCGGGTCGACTCCGACGTCAGCGAGCTCGAGCCGTAGCCTGGGCCGGCGCCCGCCACCACGATCGCCCGCAGGTGCGGGCTGCCGTCGTCGCCGAGACCGGCCACGACGAGGATCGACGGTCGGGTGGATGCGGCGGCGATCCTCGCTACCGCGCGGTCGTCGGTCACGACCCGGCTGGCGCGCGACGGCCCGGCCGGCAACGTCCCCAGGTCGACCAGCGCCAGCCCGCAGCCGCCCAGTGCCGCCCGGACCGATCCGACTGAGGTCACCGGCAGCGTCGGCTGGTAATCCGCGACCTGGCCTGACCTGTCGGCAAGGGCGAGGGCTGCCCCCGGCCCGACCGCGACGGAGCACGATCCGTGGCCGGCTGCCCCGGACAGGCGACCCCAGTGCGGCTCGTAGCCGGTGCCGTTGTTGTAGCCGACGATGGCCCGCATGGCCGGTATCTTGGCCCCGCCGCCCGGCGCAGGCCGCACCACGACGGGCGGGCACGGGTCGGAGCCGCGCGGCGGCTCGGCGGCTCTGGCGCCCGCGTTGAGGGTGAGCCAGGCATCGGCCGGGCAGGTGGCGGGGTGCACCGTCGTCGTGACCAGCGAGCCCACGGCGCCGCTCTCGGCGAGCCGCCAGATCGCGGGCGTCCTAGCCGGTGAGAGGTCGCTCCAGCGCAGCCCGGAGATCCCGATCACCACGACCCGGCGTCCGCCTGCCTGCGTCGCGGCACTGGCCTGCGCCGCAGGACAGCTCACCGTGAGCGCCGCAACGCCGGCTAGCGCCAGGGCGACGAAGCCGGCCTTGCTCCGTTTCACCTGTCAAAGGTATCGGTCCAAGGCGTCCCGGCCGTACCTTCCTCAGTGGTAGCACTCGATCCAGACGACCATCGGATTGCCCGGAGCCGAGCCGACCGGGTGCACGGAGATGACACCGACCGTCGCCTTAGCCCCGGCAGTCAGGCAGCTCGGCTGGCCCTGCTCGTGCCACGGCCCTTTGGGCGTGGCCTGCCAGGGGGTGGGATCCTCCAGAGCGTAGGTCACCGGGCCAGTGACCCCTTTGGTCTTGAAGGTGAAATTATCCTGCCCCGCGCTGCCCTGGTGAACGGACGTGATCGTGCCCGGCTCCGTCTTGGGCGACGCCGTGTTCTGCGGCAGCAGATAGCCCACGAGAACACCAATCACCACCAGCACCGCTCCGATAAACCAAGTGCGCAACCGCGCTGTCATATCAGCCACCGCCATGCCATACGTAGTCGATCACACCTGTTGATGATCAACTCAGTTATAACCCTTATTTTGGCTGATAGTCCCTATCGCGCGCGAGCCACCGGGCGGGCCGGCGTGACCTTCGTCGCACTCGACCCCAACCGATCGGGCCGCTCTGGCGTCACAAGGGTCGAGACTTCATCAAATCGCGTAGCAATGGGAGTCAGACGATGACCTTCTCACGACGTGCCCGCCTCGTAGCGGCCAGCATCGGCACCGGTGCCCTACTTCTGGCGACGACCGCCACGATCGCGGTGAGCGCAGCCTCGGCGTCGCCGACCAGCGCGGCTATTCCGGCCTGCGGCTCATCCGCCACGGAGGTCTGGACCGGATCGCCAGGCGACGACGCGCTCGGCCACAGCTTCTGGCAGGTCGAGATCAGCAATGTCGGGCACCACGCCTGCACGCTCTTCGGGTATCCGGGCGTGTCCGTGATCAACGGCAGCGGCCATCAGGTCGGCAAGCCCGCCAGCCACAGCGGCCCGAAGTCCACGGTCGCGATTGCGATCGGCGGCACGGCGCACTTCGTGCTCACGGTCACCGACCCGTTCATCGTGTGCGCGCACCCGGTCAAGGGCACGGACCTGAGGGTGTTCGCGCCGGGTCAGTTCAAGGCTGAGCAGACTCCGTTCGCGGTGCAGGTCTGCCCGAACAAGGTCACGCTGCGCGTCGACGCGGTGCACGCAGGCACCGGCATCCCAGGTCACACGACCAGGTAGCCCGGCGGGGGCCCGGTCCCCTGGCTCGCTCGGCCGTGGTCTAGTCCCCGAGCGAGCCAGGGTTGGCCGGCACGTCGATGGCGTGCTCGCGGAGCGCGTCCAGGGGGACGATCTCCAGGGCGCGCTCGTGCGTCGAAGCCAGCACCACGTAGGCGGCCGCGCCGTCGCGGTGCGCCCGCAGCCAGTTGGCGGCGGTGACGCACCACCGGTCTCCTGGCACCAGGCCGGGGAAGTTGAACCTCGGCATCGGAGTGCTCAGGTCGTTGCCGATGCTGCGCTGGTGCTCGAGGAACTCGGCGGTGACCACGGCGCAGATTGTGTGACTGCCGAGGTCTTCCGGCCCGGTGTTGCAGCAGCCGTCGCGGTAGTAACCGGTGACCGGGTCGTCGCCGCACGACTCAAGTTCGCCGCCCAGCACGTTGCGCTCGCTCATCACAGCAGTATCGCGCACAGGTCGGAGCCGGCACCGCAGAGATCTGAGCGCAGGGGGTCGAATTACTCCGGGCGGGTCTCGCCAGACAGGCAGAACTCGTTGCCCTCAGGGTCGGCGAGCCGGACATGACTGTCGTAGGTAGCTAGCACCCGGGCACCGAGCGCGGTCAGCCGCTCGATCTCAGCCGCTACCGACTCGGCGCGCAGGTCCAGGTGGACCCGGTTCTTGACGATCCGCTGCTCGGGGACGCGCTGGAAGAACAGGCGCGGCACCACTCCCGGTGACTCCACCAGGACACTCGGGTCGTCTTCGACGTCGGTGACCCCGATCGCCCGCAGCCGCTCAAGTTCCGCGTCGTCATAGGGCGCGACATCGTAGCCGTCGAGCACCGCTGCCCAGAAACGGGCGATCGAGGCCGGATGCCGACTGTCGAACACGACGTCGTGAATGCGCGCCATAGGCACGATCATCGCAGCCCGTCCGCTCCGAAACTGCGCCAGGCGGGCGCTAGGCGGGCTTGCGCAGGGTCAGGTCGAGGAAGAACGGCGACGCGACCCAGTCGTAGTCGGCCGGATTCGCAGCCCGGATCCGGCCGACGATGTCGTCGATCCGGGCGATCACGCTGGCTTCTGTCGCGCGCTCCTTGGCTGCCGCCATGCTGGCTGCGTGCAGGCTGAAGCCCAGCTCAGGACCCCAGGTACGGAAGAAGCCGTCCATGCCGACCACCTCCAGGCCCGCTATCCTGGCGAATTCTGGCAGCTGCTCCACGATGTTGGCCGGTCCGCCGTTCTGCTCGATCAGCTCGTGGATGAGCTTCCCAGTACTCGGCGACCGCTTCGAGATGCGGGAACGACCGGGGCGGCGGAAAGCGCACAGCCTCGTGGGCGACGATGCAGCCGCCCGGGCGCAGCAGGTCAGCCAGCTGGCGAAGCGTCCGGACCGGATCTGTCTGATGAAATAGGAAAAGTCGTGAGAACGCCAGGTCGAACGGTCCGCCAAGCTCCGGTGCCGCGAACTCGTTGAGATCTCCGGCCCGGACGTCGACGTTCTCCAGCCCGAGGGCATCGAGCACGGTGCGGGCCTTGGCGATCGTCGGCTCGCTGAAGTCCACGCCGACGACTGCACCGGTCGGGCCGACGAGATCGGCTAGTACAGCCAGCGCGCCCAGTGGCCCGCACCCGCAGTCGAGCACGGTCCACCCTTCGCTGACTCCGGCCTTGACCAGCGATTGCCGCGCATTGTCGGCGAAGATCTCGGATATGGACATCAGCCGGCGCAGGTCGGCATCGCTGCCGTCGAGAATGTAACGCTGCACCCGGTCGGTTATCGCCTCAGCCATGCCCGCACTTTCGCATAACCGAACCTATGGCGGCAAGAAGGCTTTTTCTCCGCGTTCTGGGCAGACCGAATTCGGAGCCTGAAATAGCGGCTGGACGGGCGGCCGGAAGGGTCACCGGCCGCCCGTCTCTCTCAGGGGAAGCTAGCCGGTGACGATCTGCTTGGTCGAAGGCAGGCACAGCGTATTCGTCCTGCTGATGGCGACCGTTGACGTGCCGAACTGGTTCTCGTCAAAGACCTGCGGCACGATCGGCGTGGGGCTGACCGGGAAGCACAGCAGGTGCATAGCCGCATTGATGATCGGGTTGTCCACGCCGTTCACGATCTTCTCGGTCGGCAGGCACAACTCCGTCGGCGTGGGGCTCACCTGGGCACCGACCGGCGCGGACGTGAACTCGTCCTGCAGCATGACCGGCGGCGGGGTGTAAGCCCCGGACTGGACCCGCACCGGGTAGCAGGTGAAGTGGTTCAGGCCAGGCGGCTGGTTCGGGGTGCGGTTCGGCGGGCCGGTCAGGCTCTTCCACGTGGGCAGGCACAGCAGGTTGGGCTGACTGGGCACCAGCGTCGCCGAGCCAAACTGGTTCGTCACGCTGACGGTCGGGGTCGGCTGGGTCGGCGCAGTTATCCTGAAGCAAGCCAGGTGGGCGTTCGGATTGGTGATGGGGAAGACCTGGCCGGTCGGGATCGTCTTCTGCACGGGATTGCAGTTGAGGGTCAGGCCGCCGATCGTGGGCACGAATCCACCCGGGCTGAACTGATTCTTCAGGATGACGCCGGCGGTGGGGATCTGGAAGCCGGTGCCAGTGCCCGTGTAGCAGAGCTGGTGGTCGACAGGAGGAGGTGCGGCGGACGGCGATGCCGCCGAAGCGGCCGTGACCGCGCCCGTCGCTGCCACCGCGACCCCGGCGATGACCAGGGAGATTTTTGCCGCTCTCGCTCGTAAGACAGTCGCTAATCGCGAGGATGGGGATAACCGTAACGCCGGAAACATCACTTGCATTCCAATCTGGCGGGGTTTTTACGCCGCCTGACCCGATTGTTAAGCGGTCATTCCCCGCACAGCTATAGCGTCAATGCTCGTCCACAAAATGTCCACCCCGAGATTGGCGGATTGTTGGTTTCTTACAAAATTAGAGGGGGAGTTTCCGGGTAATTACCGGCCAGATGCTGGCAAATCTATTTAATAACCTTGTTGGTGATGATGCCGCGAACCTGTAGCAAGGGCTCGGTGAGAGCCTCCTGGCCGATCAGCTCCACCTCGCCTGAGTCATAGTCGGTACCTGTCAAGAGCCGCCAGGCCGCCTCGCCGGTAAGCCGCAATACAGCGGCGGGCTCAGCGGGCCGGCCTTCGTCGAGAATCCACCCGACTGAATGGCGGGTGAGCATCCACGAACCGACATTCCGGATATCCAGGGCGATCGTGGTGCCGGCTGGCGAGGGGCCTTGTACTGGTGCGGGAAACCCCAGATGAAGGTGCGAAGCACCAGATCCAGATACGGGTCCTGACCATGCTCGCCATCAGGCGAGGGTTGCGCTGCCTGCCCGATCTGCCGGTAGTGCACCCAGCGTTCGGTGAACTCACGAGCCAGGTCGAACCACAGCGGAACGGAGCCTGCCCAGTAGACCGAGCTCGGCAGGGTCAGGTCAAGGGTGCCAAGGTACGCATCCAGTTGCTCCCCTGACCAGCGGAGCAGGTCGGTGATCAGCGGATGACTCAGGACCCGGCTGCCGACGATCCACTGCTGGTTGCGCACGTTCAGCCGGCTGCGAATTCACGAGGATCAGAACTGACCGCCACCCGCCCGCTCCCGTCGCGATCTCGCTCCCGAGACAGCCAGCTCAGATCGACGTCGAGCAGATGCAGGGCAATATCCTTGACCGACCAGCCAGAAGCCCCCGTGCGAGCGGCCCACTGGGCATCACTCAGCGAGTCGAGCAGGTCAAGCAGCCGACCGCGCTGCGCTGCGATCGGCCGCCGCACATCAGTCACCGGCAGGTCGTCAAGCCTCACACCATCTCCAGGTGCCCGCATGCGGGTTGCACTGCCATCTGTCATGGTCCAGGAATCCAGCTGATTCATGGACCCCGGGCCAGGAGGCGCATCTCCTCGCTACCCTACGGAAGGGTCTGGCTGTTGCGCTCGGGCAGTCCCCGTCGTGAACCTCGAACGTGCTCTGCCAGCCGCATGTCCAGGCTGCTGAAGGACCAGCCGGCCACCTAAGCCCAGCCAGAGAAGCGAGTGAGCAGCATGACTCAGCCAGCACCCGACCCCGGCCAGCCCGACGCCCAGGTCATGACCATGGCCAGGAACGGCGAGCTCGCCCGCCAGTGGAAGCTGGACCCGGGCGCATCGCGGGTCGAATTCCAGGTCCCGCACTTCTGGCACGCGATCACCGTCCGCGGCTGGTTCGAGGAAGTCGACGGCGACGGCGTCGTGGGGCCAGACGGCACGGCCAGCGGCCAGCTCGTCATCAACGCCGCATCGCTGACCACCAGAAACAAGCAGCGGGACAAGCACCTGCGCTCGGCGGACTTCTTCGACGCCGACAAGCATCCCAGCGTCGTGGTCACCATCCGGCAGACGGTCCTCGGCGCTGACGGGGGCCTCACCGCCGAGGGCACGCTGGAAGCCGCCGGCACCTCCGAGCCCGTCACCCTCACCGCCCAGATCATCGAGGCCAGCCCGGACGCGGTGACACTGCGGGCCAGCCTGACCGTCGACCGCAGCCGGTTCGGCATGACCTGGAGCCCCCTGCGGATGGCCGCCATGCAGGCCACCGGAACCGTCACCGCCCGCTTCACCCGCCAGCGCGCCACTGGCTAGTGATCGAGCGCGCCCCATACCTGCCAGCTTGACGCCGGCGGCGGTGTCCGGGAGCTAGCTGTGCGGTCAGGTGACGATGTCGTCGACGGTGACGTTGACGGTGATGTCGTCAAGGCCGGCCTGGGTGCGGACCGCTGCGATCGCGCGGCGCTGGACTTCACGTGCGACCGCGTCCGCCCGGTGGTCGTAGTGAATCGCCAGGGCGAGGTCGATGACCGCGGTGCCCCCCAGGACGCCCAGGGCGGCGTGGCGGTCGTGGTGCCGCAGGGTTGCCTTCTCGGCGGTGCGCGCGATCCGGCGGCGGGTGCTCCGGCCGAATGCGACCTCGACTCCGGGGGCGCTTCTGGCCGCGTCCCGCGCGATCTGCGCCACGACGCGCGCGGCGATGCGGAGCCCTCCGGCCTCGGTAAGGCTGAATGTGTACCAGACGTCGGAGACGAGCTTCCCGATCTGGTCTGCGACCGCAGCCTTGATACCTTCGGGCACGGCGACGTGCTCTGCGGCGAGGCGCCGCATGGGTGCCCAGAGCCGGCTGAATTCTCCGAGCGCGGCCTGGCACGCGGGGCAGTCGCGCTGGTGCTCGGTGAGCTGGCCGGCCTGGCCGTCCGCCGCCTGCTCAAGCACTTCGTCGACCTCGCAGCCGCAGGCAAGGCGCCCGTCAGCGCCGTTGAGCGACTGACCGATATTGTGCGCTGCCTGGTCAGGGTCGGTCATAGTTTGTCACCTCCACTCCTGGAGAATCCTGCCTAGTGTTCGCCTTCCCCGGAACAGGTGGCTGCGAACGGCGGGGACGGTGCTGCCGGTGATGCGGGCCACCTCTGCGTTGGGCAGGCCCTCTAGGTGGTGCAGGACAATCGCGACGCGCTGAGGCGGAGGAAGCGCCGTGATCGCGGTGTTGACGGCATCGGCGGCGCGCCGCTGGACAACAGCGTCCCCTGGGTCCGGTGACTGAGCCGGGACCTCGCCGACCACATCGAGGGGCTCGGCAGCGGGGGTCCGGGAGATCCGGTTCAGCGCCCTGCGGGTGACGATCTGGTAGAGCCAGGTGGAGAAACTCGAGCTGGCGCTGAATCCGGGCAGGCGCTGCCACGCGGTGATCAGCGCTTCCTGCGCCACGTCCTCGGCGTCGTGGTGGTTCCCCAGCAGCCGCAGGGCTACTCGGTAGGCCAGCCCGCCATGGCGGTCTGTGAGCTCGGAGTAAGCGTCAAGATATCCTTCCTGCGCCCGCTGGACCAGGTAAGTGTCGTCAACGTCGGATGCCACTGGCCCTCCCCCCGGGGCCCGTCTGGCTGGTTCTCCTGTCCTCTTTTCCGGGAGATCGGGATTCATGTGCGACGTTCCTGGCCGGGCCGTGTCTAACAGTGCGTGGCCCGATGGGAGAACTTCCGGGCCGGGCGCGGCGGACCGCGCTGTGCCACAGCCTCGACCGAGGGAGTTGCACCGTAATGACCGAGACAACCACCGCGCCGAACAAGTCTGCCAAGTCTGTCCAGGCTCGCGCTGACGCCAGCCTGGCAAACCGGGATAGCCAGGATTCTGGCGACGGCAAGATCAGCATCGCGCAGGGCGTGGTGCAGAAAGTCGCGGGGATCGCCTGCCGGGAGATCAGCGGCGTGCACGACATGGGCGCGTCCACCAGCCGCGCGTTCAGCGCGGTCCGCGAGCGGATACCCGGCAGCTCTGGCCCGAGCGTCGCCCAGGGAGTGGGCGTCGAGGTCGGCGAGACCGAGGCCGCTATCGACCTGGACATCGTCGTGGACTACGGCGTCAGCATCACCGATCTCGGCCGGAGCATCCAGCGGAACGTCAAGCAAGCCGTAGAGCGGATGACCGGCCTGGAAGTCGTCGAGGTCAACGTAAACGTCGATGACCTGTACATGCCGGGCAGCGATGACCAGAGCGAGGACGCGGCCTCACGGGTGTCATGACCGAGCTCACATCCGCTGCGGGCAGGACCCTGGTCGACGGGGTCGATGTGGACGCCGTCGTCGCGGCGGCACGCGGCTGCGCGGGCGTTGCCGAGCTGTCATCAGGTCCCTGGGGCGGTGTGGTCTCCTACCTGCCCGGGAGACAGGTGCCGGGTGTGCGGGTCACCTCCGATCAGGTGGTGATCTCCGTCCGAGGCAAGTGGGACGTGCCAGCAGCGCAGATAGCCCGCCAGGTCCGCGCTGCTGTCACAGATCTGGTGACACCACGGCGAGTGGACCTGGTACTGGCCGACGTGGATGATCCGCAGCCCGGAGCCCGGGCGAGGTAACGCGCCGCCGGGCGGCGGGCGTGATGGGGAGGGGAGTTCGTGGACGACCAGCAGCGGCGCAGGCACGACCGGCGCGAGTTCATCCGCGCCCGTCATCCCGACCTAGGCGGTGACCCCGACGCGTTCACCGCCGGACTAGCCGAGCTGGACCTGAAGAAGGTCGCTGTCCCGTCAGCCCGGGTGGTGCTAGACACGGACCGGCCTTTGCTGCCGGGACTGCTGAAGAGGGTGGCGCGCAGGATCAGCCGGCGCCGCCCGCCGGCGAGGGTCAAGTGAGTCCCCCGGCATGAGCTCAAGAAAGTGAGATGACCTGACATGACGCGTAGCACCCTGGGGATCCTGGTCGGGATCGCGCTAGGCCTGACAGTGGCGTTCGGCAGCTTCGGGCAGATGCTGATCGTGGGCCTGTTCGCCGCGATCGGGTTCGTCGTCGCGAAGGTCCTGGACGGCGACCTGGACCTAGGCCCGTACCTGTCGCGGCGCGCGGACCGATGACGACCAGCAAGATCCCGCCTCCGGCAGCAACGGATGTACCGGCCGTGCGCACCGAACTGGGCGAGATCAGCATCAGCGACAGCGCCGTCCAGGACATAGCCGCCCTGGCCGCGGCCGAGATCCCGGACGCCGGCGGCGCCGCGCCGCGCGTCCTGGGCCATGCCGTGCCCGGCTCTGCTGCGCTCGGGATGCGCCCGACCAGCCTGACCGCGCCGCCGAAAGCCCGGGCTCGCGTCGACGGCTCGGTCGTGAACCTGGACCTTTCAATGAGCATCCGCTGGCCAGCGTCCGTGCCTCAGGTGACCAGCACCGTCCGCGAGCACGTTCGCGACAGGGTCAGCGAGCTCACCGGCCTGACCGTCGAGGAGATTTCCATCTCCGTCACAGCCCTGGTCACCGGTCCTCGCGCCGGCCCGCGGGTCCGCTGACCGCACGAAGGAGTCCATATGAGATACGCCAATCGCGTCCTGGCAGCCCTTCTCAGCCTGGCGCTGGCCATCGCAGGAGTGCTGCTGATCATCGAGGTCGTCGCCGACCGGGCAATCAGCCACGCGGCGATCGTGACCTGGAATAGCGCCTACGAGTGGGCCGGGCGCACTACCTGGAACGCAGGCAGCATCCGGGTGACCAGCGCCATCCTGATCGTGGCCGGACTGGTGCTGCTCGCCGCCGAGCTGAAGCCAGCCCGCACCTCACGCCTGCCCGCAGATCCCGATCAGGCGGCCGCAGCAGGCATCGACGCCGCTTACACCCGGCGCAGCGTGGCCGCGGCCATCCGCCAAGCGGTGACAGCCACCGACGGTATCCGGGCTGCCTCGGTCAAGGTCAGACCGCGCAAGATCACCATCACAGCGACCGCGACCGCCGCAGACAGGACAGTGGCCCCGAAGCTCCGCGAGCCAGTCCGCATGGCCGCCCGGCAGCGTCTTGACACACTGAACCTGCACAAGCCGCCTGCAGTGGCAGCCCGCGTCACACCCGGGAGCCGCTAATGCACGCCGACCGGACCAACCGCGTCATCCTGATAATCCTCGCGGTGCTCCTGATCACGATCGGCGCCGGAGCCGGAGCTGCCTCAATCGGGACGTACCCCTCAGGCACCATGCACAGCACCCTGAATGACAACCCCGTCTGGACGTTCTTCGGCGCGCAAGGTGACTGGCTATGGCCCGTCATCGCGGCAGCAGCAGCAATCCTTGTGCTGCTCGCCCTGCGCTGGCTGCTCATACTGCTCTTTTCAACCGACCGCCTCGGAGACCTCCCCATCGCCTCAGCCGGCTCCGCTGGCCATACCACGCTCGCGGCCAGGGCACTGACCGACGCCACGGCAACTGAAATCGAAAGCTACCAGGGCGTCCACTCCGCCAGCGCTCGCCTCATCGGCGAGCACGCAAGACCAAGGCTCGTCGTCGCTGTCGATCTCGAGGCCGACGCCGACGCCGGAGCACTTCGCCACCGCATCGAAACCGGCGCCCTCACCAACGCCCGAACCGCAGTCGGGGACCCCGCACTCCCCGCCCAGCTAGACCTGACAGTCACGACAAGGCCATCAGCCCGAGCCACCTGACGACTCGCTGCTCATGTCACCGGCCCATAGGTCCCGCCGACACTGCGGGTGCTGGAGAGGTCTTTGGTCAGCCGATTTGCATGGCCGCGGAGCGGGTCTGCTCCGCGGCTGGCTTGCAGGCCCTGGCGGCTGCCGGGGCCTGCAAGCTGATGGCGGGCTTAGCCGCTCGGGTTACTGCTCGGGCCGGTGGTCTCGATCTTGTCGAGTTTGCGGATGACGATCGGCTCGGGCGTACCTGGCGTCGCGGGCTTGTCCGGCTTGCTGGTGCTGGCGGACTCCACGCTCTTCACCTCCCTTCGGATGTCGGCTGTTTGCGGGTCTGCCGGTAGTCGCGGACCCGGTGGCCGTGACGGCGCCACCAGGTGCGCAGCCAGATGATCTGGAAACCGCAGCACACGGCGATGGCGGCTATGCCGTCTGACTTGTCGGCTGGTGATGCGCGGGTGATCTCGCTGATCGCGTGGGCGAGCAGGGTGATCACGGCGGGCGCGGCAAATAGGGCTGCAGCGGCGATGCTGCTGACGGTGCCGCACAGCAGTACCCAGCTGTACGCCTGCACCGCCCGCCGTTCGCGCGGCGGCAGGTATTTCGCCGGGTCGTGCGGCGTTGCGCCGGCGTGGTCCAGGGCGTGCCGGAGGCGCTGGGTGAGGTAACGGATCCGGGCTGAGCCGTCGGCATACAGATTCGCGCAGCCAGCCAGGTCCTGGAGCAGGAAATAGACGTCGGTGCGCATGAAGACCAGGAGCTCCATGGGCAGGGGCAGGAGAGATGTCAGCGTTGCGGCGGGAGCAGGTGGTGAGCCAGGCCGTGGGGGCGGGCAAGACCGGTGATCAGTATGAAGACGGCGGCCGCGGTCAGGCTGACGGCGATTCCGGCGAGGTAGACGGTCAGCCGGGTGCGTCGCGGTGCGGCCCAGATACCGCTGACGTCTGTCTGGGCTACCAGGAACTGCAGCCGGGTGCTGATGCTAAGACGGGCGGGTATCCCGGCTGCTCGCGCGGTGGTCAGGTGGCCGAGTTCGTGCAGCCACAGCAGAGTCCACGCGATGCCCGCGTTGCCAGCCAGCACAAGCCCTGCGTGCCTGCTCCACACCAGATCCTGATAGCGCGGTAGCGGGACGGAATGGCTGATCACCATCGCGGCCGCCGCCGCGATAGCGCTGAGTACCAGCCACGGCAGAGCCGGGTGCAGCAGCCAGCGCACATGGCGCTGGCGGAGCCATGGCAGGCTGGGCCGGGCCGGGCACGGCCCTTCGCGCGCCTGGCCGTCGATAGCGGCGAGAAACCCCAACTCGTCGAGCGAGCCGACGAAGTCGGCGACCGCCATGACCTTGCCAGTCTCCTGCCGGAGTGCCTGGGTGACCTCGCCGACCGTGCGTCCCTCGCGGAGCAGGGCAATGGCGCGGTGCGCCTCGGGAGGCATCACGGCGAAATCGCCGGTGTCGATCCGCCCGATCACCCATGAGCCGCTGTCATACCGCGTGCTCAGGGGATGGAAGGCGACTTGTGTGGCTTTTGTCACCACTGCGGCATCCCCGGCTGGCGGGCGCTCGGCGGTGCTGGTCATGTCTGCCGGGTACCGCACGCCGGGCAGCCGGGCCTTGGCGGATCTGCCTGAGTGAATGGCGCATCAAGGGCGGCGAGGTTGACTGTCTGAATCGTTCCGGGCATGGCAGGCGGCACCCCGGTCAGGAGCGCGATCACCTGGTGAGCCGCTAGATAGCCCGACATCCCGGCCGGTACTGCCCCGACGGCAGCCGCCACCGCCGCCGCGCGCCTGGCCGCATCGGCAGATGACACTCCGAGCGCGGTGTCGCGCTCGAGCGCGGTGTCGCGAAGGCATTGCCAGCACGCTCCGGTTCCGGGCACGTACTGGCCTACCTGAACGAGGGGACCGTGGTAGCCCGCATCCACCCACGGCCGCCGGGCGGTGATGCAGGCCAGGTTGGTCCAGCTGCGCACCTCCGGCGGCTGATCCGCCGACAGCAGCAGCACGTCACAGCTGCCAGCCAGCGGAAGCATGTCCGCGGCCGAGCCGATCCGCAGCTGCTGTCCGGTAACGGCGATGTCGGTGTTGAGCCTGCGCAGGCGCGCTGCCGCCGCGTCGGCCTTGGCCACGCCCAGGTCGTCTTCGGTGTAGATGACCTGCCGGTTTAAATTGGAGAGCCCGACTAGGTCAGGATCAACGCAATGCAGGCGCCCTACGCCGGCCGCTGCCAGCGCCAGTGCCGCGACACCGCCCGTACCGCCGAGGCCGACGATGGTGACGCCTGCACGGCGCAGCTGCACCTGCGGCTCCCAGCCAGAACTCCGGAGCGTCAGGTCCAGCCACCGGAAGTAGCCTCGCCCCCTGTCGTGCCGCTCTTTATCACGCTCGGTCAGCTCCGGCGGATCCTCGGCGGCGGCATCTTCCAGATAGCCCGACCCGGCAAGCTGAGCCAGCCCAGCCCGCGCCGCCTCAGGGGACACCCCCGGATGTAACCCGGCCACCCGGTCAGCCACCGCGGCCGGGCTGAGGCGCCCGTCCAGGCTCTCAAGCAGGGTCCACACCCATCCGGCTGGGTCTTCAATCTCGGCGGCGATGCCGTAAGACACCCCGCCAATCCTGATCCGGTTGCCCGAAATGCGGTAAGGCGCGTGCTCAGCCTTCAGCCGTGGCCGCCGCATTGACACGGCTGCTTCAAGCTCTGGCATCTGCAGTACTTCCATCCAGATGATTCCTGCGGACGAAGCTGACGGCCTTGGCGGCCTCTTGACAGCGCCTTGTTACTGTCCATGTTAGCGGTCACGGGAAATGGCTCTGCCGCGAATTTCGTGGTCGCTGACTGTGAGTGACGTCGGACTGGTTTTCGCCGGTTAGCGAGGCTGGGATCGCCGGGCTGCGACGATCTGGGGCGCTGAAATGACAAGGCGTGCCCGGGAGATACCGCCAGGCACGCCGAGGTGCGCCGACCGTGAGCGGACGGCAGGACAGGCACGAACTTCCGGCATCTGAATTGCCAGGTATTCATTTCGATCACAGAATCAGGACGTGACCGATCTTCACGTCGAAGCCTATGGTGAGGGCGAGCCGGCCGTGTTCGTCCATGGCTCGGGGAGCTGGGGGACAGACACCTTCGACCGGCAGCGTGCCCTGGCGGACGAGTTCCGGGTGATTCTCATCGACCGCTGCGGCTACGGCCGGAGCCCAGCGGTTCCGTCTATCGGCTGGCCAGGCTGACGCCGCCAAAGTCGCGGACCTGCTCACTGGCTTCGGCGGCGCACACCTGGTCGGGCACTCCTCAGGCGGTACGGTCGCCCTGCTCGCCGCTGGCCTGGCCCCGCAGGCAGTATGCTCGCTGATCGCAGTCGAGCCGGCTGTCTGGGGCATCGCCGATCCGGGCAGCTCGCCGCCACAGTACGCGGCCGCCGACCGGGACGCCTGGGCACGCGGCCCGGACCTGCCAGCCCTCGAATTCCTGACCGCTCTCAACGCGTTATATGTCGGCCGCGACGCCGGCGAGACCACCGCCGCCGCGACTGCCGGATTCACCAGCGCGGACTGGGCAGCTGTCGATGCCTGGCGGCACGAAGCGTGGCCAGGCAACGCGCCCATCGACATTGCCACGCTACGCGGCGCCGGCTTTCCCGCAGTGATCGCCATCGGCAGCTACGACCCGGCAATTCACCCGGCCGCCGCCAAGTACTCGGCCAGCCCACATCTGCGGGCACTTCAAGCCGAGCGCCGCGCCATAGCCCGCCGCATCGATGCCCGCCTGGTGACGTTCACCCGCTCCATGCACGCCCCGATGGCCGAAGAGCCCCAGACATTCAATGCCGTGCTCCGACACACCTGGCGAGCCAAATGCCAATAATCAGGTGAAGCTGTCGCGGGAACGGAACGCCAAGGGCAAACGGCCCGTCGCTTAGCTGGATCTCGCCGTTGCGGACGCGGACGGTGGTCGCAGTCCCCGGCGGCTGCAAGGGACCGCTGTCGATCAGGACGCCAGCGTCCGTTATCGCCGCTGTCGCGGCCCGGAACTCAGTTTCCCGCTCCCGGCAGCGTCGGCTCATGTCCTGGTAGGCTCTGGTGCCCCAACCAGATCGGGCGATCACAGGGCGGATGCATGGGGGCGAAGAAGACGAGTGTCCCGGAGCACCAGCTCCGCTTGTACGAGCGGCTCGTCGCGGCTGTCGAGGGCGCTGAGTGCAAGTCGAACTTCGGCTCCGCCTACACGGCCGTGAACGGGAACATGTACTCAATGATCTCAAAATACGGAGTCGTGGGGATTCGGCTGCCAGAAGCCGACCGCGCAGCGTTCCTGGCCCGGCACGATACCGAGATCTTCCGCGCCGATCCGGCGTGGCCGCCGAGCAAGGAATACGTCGCGGTCCCCCCGGAACTGCTGCAGGACACCGAGGCGCTGCGGCCCTACCTCGAGACCAGCCTCCGCTACGCCCGGACCCTGCGGCCCAAGCCCGCCAGGAAGCAAGCCACGCAGTAACACAGGCCATCGTCGGGCCGCGATGATGCTGACACCAGGCGGGGCACGGGAACAGGGGCCGTGCAGCGTGACGGCAGGATGACAGGCGCCGGCTGGTTCCCTGGAGGCGGGCTGGCCGGGTGCCCGGTTCCGGGCGAGTAACGGTCATCGGGCTTGCGTCGCTGTACCAGATGCCCCCCCTTTTGCAGCCTGCGTGCTGCATCACGCTGAAGGAGACAGAATTGATGCGTGTATCTCTGGCTGCCCGGCTGGGCTCTGCTGCTGCCGTCACCGTCCTGGCCGCCAGCGGCGTCCTGCTGACCGCAGGCCCGGCTGGCGCGGCTGTCAGCGGCAGCAAGCCAGCCAAGGCCGAGGTTACGTCCCTGCACCTGAATAACAAGGCCGTCGCGCACGCAAAGCACCACACCGACACGATCAGCGGAGCGCTCCGGGCGCACCGCAAGGGTGTCAGCGGTGAGACCGTGACCCTGTTCACCTGGTCGCGCAAGCACAAGAGCTTCGTGTCCACCGGCCTGACCGCGACGACCAGCACAGGCGGCGCGTTCAGCTTCACCATCACCGCACCGTCCCGGACCTCGCACTACGAGGCCAAGTTCGCCGGTGACAGGCAGGCACGCCGCAGTTGCGCGCGAGCCACAGCAACACCGTCACCGTCAAGAAGCCGCGCAAGAAGTAACCCGGCCATCCGCGCCGGCGGGCCACCCGCAAAGGGAGGCCCGCCGGCACAGACCTGCGTCCGGTGAAGGCAGGCGAGTGATCGGCTGCCGGGGTGATGCGGGGTTACTGATGGAAGGCGGCTGTCCCGTTGGGGGTGCCCAGGCCGGTAGGACCGTCGTAACCCGTGCCTGCGGTGCAGAGGTAGGCGGGGCTGCACTTGCCGTTAGTGCCCGACGTGACGTCGTTGAGGCTGGTGGTGTGGCTGTAGGGGTAGGAGGACGGGTAGGTGCCCGCTGTCGGCGTGCCGGCCAGTGCGAAGACCGATGCGATGATCGGCGATGCGACCGAAGTCCCGCCGAACACCTCGAAGCCATTGTCGGGGCCCTGAGTGTCATAGACGGTGACGCCGGTGCTGGGGTTGGCGACGGCTGACACGTCGGCGATCGTGCGCTTGGCGCAGCCGGTGTCATGCTGCCAGGTGGGCTTGGCCTCGAAGCTGCTGCAGCCTGAGCCCGCGCCGCTCCACGTGGTCTCGGTCCAGCCGCGAGCGTTGGACGCGCGGGTCAGGCTCGTGCCGCCGACTGCCGTGACGAACTGGGACGCCGCCGGATACTGGGGGCCGAAGCCGCTGTCGCCGGAGGATGCGGTCACCGCGACACCCGGGTGGTTGTAGAACGACGAGTCGGTGCTCGCCTCATTCGACGTCTCGCTGCCGCCGTAGCTGTTCGACACGAACTTGGCGCCGAGGCTGACTGCGGTGTTGACCGCCGTCCCCAGGTTCGCCGTAGTCGCGCTCGTGGCCTCGACCAGGATGATGTGGCAGAGCGGGCAGATCGCCGAGACCATGTCGACGTCGAGTGATTCCTCTTCGGCCCAGCCGTTGTTGGTCTTGGGAAGGCTGGTGCCGCCGGTCTGGTTGACCTGCCTGAAGCACCCGCTGGCGACCGTGCACGCCGGGAGGCCGAATTGCGAGCGGTAGACGGCGAGGTCGGACGCTGCCGCCGGATCGTTGAAAGCATCGACGATCGCTACCGTCTGCCCGGAGCCCACCGTGGAGGAGGGCAGTGCGTAGGCGGACTGCAGGTCAGCCGGGCCGAAACCAGAGGGGGTCGCGTCGGGCATAAGGCCAACATGACCAGCCACGTTCGTGCGGACGACGGCCAGGCACGCAAGATGGCCGGCCTTAGGTGCCGCACACGCGTGGCGCACGTTGCTCGCCAGGTGGACGGGCGGGTGGGGCCTCACGGAGCTCGCTGCGGAAGCGACCACTGCGGGCACCGTGATTAGGGCAGCTGAGGCCAGCACGGTGATGCCGGCCAGCATTGCTCGGCGCCCTGCGGGCGCGGAGATGGGGAGTTTCATAGCGTTCCTTACCAGGATCAGCACACCATTTCGGTGCCGCACCCGGAGAATGACACGACCAGGAATGACAGTCAATAAGAGGTTACGGCGGATATGGGGGTTTCAGCGCACCCGCGATCGACTTCGACCACGTCCAGTTCCGGTATCCGGCCGCATCGGAGATCTCCCTGGCCTCGCTGGAATCGATCGCGCTGCCGGTGCCCGAGCGCCCCGACGCCGGTGCCGACGTGCTGAAAGACGTCTCCTTCCGCGCTCCGCCGGCCAGGCGGACCGCGCTCGTCGGCCCTTCCAGCGCGCAGGTCAGGATCGGCGGCACGACATCAAGGACGTGACGCAGAACTCGCTGCACGACGTGGTCGGAATCGTCACCCAGGACGCGCACATGTTCCACGACACCATCCGGCCCAGGCTGGGCCTGCCGGCACTGGCGGAGGGCTCGCCGGCACGGCGCTTCCCGGCGTGCTCACCCCGCCCGCGGTGGTACCCGCGGGCAGGCGCTGACCCCGTCGGCACCGGGTGCAGGCGGAAGGTTTCTGCGCCGACTGCGGTGCGCGTCATATCACCGGCAGGAAGAGAAGGTGGCCACGATAAGGCCATGCTCAGCCAGAACTTCAGCCAGGTGTCATCGCTTCGCTCTCGTATCCCGTGGCGCAGTCCCGTGACCTTGCGCGGAATGGACACGTGGCCGCTGCCGCCGGTATGCAGGACTTCGATCAGTGCGCCCTGCCGGTAACCCGGGTAGTCAAATGAGACATGCACGGCAGCGCTGTGAGCGTCAGCCTCGGCAGGTGGGCGCGCGGATGCGAGATACCGAGAACTACGCGGACTCGGTGATGATGTCGCTCCGCCACGGGGCCTGGACGGAGGCCGCGATGCTGGGAACAGGTGAAGCCGCCGAGCAGGCAGCCGACCGCTATCGCACGCTCGTACGGCTCCTTGACGAGGCCACGCGCACAGCTCCGTTCCCCGACCGTGACAGGGACACGCTGCGGAACTACGCCCGGTGGGTCCTGATCAGCCTGCGCACGCTGGCCGACAGCGAGACTGTGCCGTCAATCAGTGGGGGCTCAGCTCAGCGCCCCATGCTCGGGCTCGCGGACCACATGCCCGCCTGGCTGCCATATCCGATCCCGCCGGGGTGGGATGACATCGCGGAGGCTGACCCGCCCGTGCGGCGATCGTCGGCCGGGACCAACGGGACTAGCACGACAGCAGAGTCCGGCCGACAATGGCCCCTACCGACCTGGGTTAGCAGCACGACGCAGCGGGCGCGGCCTCTTGGACGCCTTGCTCGCGAGCATCGCTGCCGCAGCAGGCTGGGCCATCGCCTGTTCCGTAGAACGTCTGGCTGTCTTCCAGGATCGTGTAGAACTCCCATGACTCGCCTTCGGACGGGCCCTTGACCCAGAACTTGTCCTGCCTGGCGTAGCAGCAGGTGGCATCCCGCTCATCAACCGGGGCGAGACCGGCCCTGGTCAGGCGCTGCTGCTCGGCGTCGACGGCGCCGGTGTCGGGAACCTCGACTCCAAGGTGGTTGAGGGTGCCGCCCTGGCCCGGGTTTTCCAGCAGCACCAGCTTGAGCGGCGGCTCGGCGAGAGCGAAATTCGCGTAGCCAGGGCGGCGCTTGGCCGGCTCTGCGCCGAACAGCCTGGTGTAGAAGTCAACGGCCTCGTCGATGTCGTCGACGTTGAGGGCTAGCTGCAGACGGGACACGGTTACCTCCGATATGGAACATCGATACCTGTCTATGTCTTGTTGCAGCCGAGCCTGCCACAGACATAGAGCACTGTCAATATAGATGCACGTCTATGTGATCTGGTGCTACCGGCCCCGGCAGTGCGCAGTCAGGGTCGCATGAGCTGCGAATGCCAAGGACAGTGCGAGGCGGGAGGCGCTGGCTGTCATGGCCAGCAGGACGAGCGAGGTCCGGGCCGGGAGTACGAGCCCGACTGCTGTCAGCATCGTGCCGTCCAGCGCGGCGACGCCCAGCCATCCTGCAGTTCCTGCCCGCCGGACCGGGCGGTAGCGCGTGCCGAGGGCGGCGGCGACGAGCAAGGCGGCGGTGGCCGCCAGCGCGAGGCCGAAGCCGGCTAGCCCCCAGATGGCAATCGGCCAGGTCCAGGCTTTGCCGGTGATGAGCGCTGCCGCCCAGGCTGCTCCTGCGATGGGGCCGGTGGCCAGGAGCAGCCGAGCGGTCCGGCGGGCCGGGTGCAGGCCCGTGCAGGCTGCCACGATCACCTGCGGGTCGCCGAATTCAGCTATTGCAG
Organism: uncultured Actinomycetota bacterium; assembly: GCA_963737865.1. GTDB lineage: Bacteria > Actinomycetota > Actinomycetes > Streptosporangiales > Streptosporangiaceae > Chersky-822. The sequence goes on from CAVTUG010000007.1 coordinate 615,099, forward strand.
CCTTTTCCGCTTCGTCCAGGCTCATGCCCTGGCCCAGGTAGTGCCGCCGGGTCTGGTCGATCCCGTCGGCGAGTTCCTCGACGATCCATGCGGGCAGCTGCGCGGACAGCGCTTCGAGGTAATAGCGGATCAGGCTGGGCTCGGCCATGGCCCGCGCTCCAGGGCGGCGCTGACGGTGGCGGCGAACTCGCGCCAGTCAGCCCGCTTGCCTGACAGCGCTCTGGTCCCGGCGGGAGTCAGCCGGTACTCGCGCCGCCGGCGCCCGGATACCACAGACCATTTCCCGGCGATGAGGCCCGCCTGCTCCAGCCTGCGCAGTGCCGGGTAGATCGTTCCGGTGGGGAGGGCCAGGCGTCCCTCGGTGACCTGCCGCAGTTTCTCGATCACCGCGTAGCCGTGCTTCGGGCCGTCTTCCAGGGCCGCGAGCAGCACTGCGTCCAGGTGTCCCTTGAGCTCCTCGCCGCGCATAGGTAGCAACACTACTTTATGCCCTATCGCCAGGCAATCTGTCGCGTATCCTGACTCTAATGAGTAGTAATCCTACCTATGGAGCTAGAGAAGTGATCAGGTCGGTAGCCGGGCAGATCCTTGGTGACCATGTGGGCTCGACCGCGCCCGTGTTCCTGGCCTTCCTGGCTATCCACGTGGCCGTCGGCCTCACGGCAGTCGTGAGCGGTGCGATCGCCGCGCTGGCACCCAAGGGCAGCACCGGCCACGTCCGGGCGGGCCGCTGTTACTACCGGGCTGTCACCGTCATCGTCGCCACCGCCGTTGTCCTAGCCGCGATGCGCTGGCGGCAGGACTATTACCTGCTGATCATCGGCGCCGTAGCGTTTGTCGCCGCGACAGTCGGCTACCTGCACCGCAGGCGACACCGGCCCGGCGATGCAGGTCACATCGCCGGGATGGGCATCGCCTACGTTGCCATGCTCACCGCGTTCTATGTCGATAACGGCCCCCACCTCCCGCTGTGGGATCACCTGCCCGCGATCACCTTCTGGCTGCTGCCCGCAGCCATCGGGGCGCCGATCATCGCCCGCTCGCTGGCAGGCGCCCGGCAGCAGGATCGATCCGGATCGGCACGGTGACTAGCTTCGCCTGACGGCGCGTCCGCCGCGCTAGGACGCCGCAGCGAGGGACTCTCGTACTCCAGCGCTCTGGCTTCGTTCATCTTCTGGCAAATTTCGGCTCCCAGAATCGAGGATCCGGTGCCGGGTCATCGATTGGGGTGCTGGCAGAGTGGCAACAGGCAGTCAGGGCGGTTATTCGCCGGCCAGCAGTGAGGTCGCGGGCGTGGTGGCGGAGGTGCTGTCCCGCGATGATGAGGCCGCGCTGTCGGCAGTGGATCTGACCCTCAGCTTCGGGCAGCGCCCGGTGCTGTCAGCGGTGACCGCGGATATCCGGCGCGGGGTGTGTCGCGGTCCAGGGCAGTCGCTCAGCTGGTCAGAGCCGGCATGATCACACCGGCGAGCTGGCGGCTTGCCGGTTCTCGCGGTCCCATGCCTGGGTGCCCATCTGGACGGCTTCCCATGGGCTGCCGAGCGGCGGGGTATAGGACAGGTCGAGATCGCTGAGGTCTTCGACAGTCATAGCGTGGAAAATGGCCGTGGCGGCGATATCGACCCGCTTGGCGATCTCGGCGTGCCTGTGGCCGAAGAACTGCATGCCCAGCAGCCGGCCGCTGCTGCGATCCCCGGTGACGCGCATGGTGATGCGGTGACTGCCCGGGTAGTAAGCCTTGTGGTCATCGGCCTCGGACTGCACCGTGACCGGGTCGAACCCGGCCGCCGCTGCCTCGTCATGCCGGAGCCCGGTGCGGGCGGCGGCCTGGTCGAAGATCTTCACCACCTGGGTGCCGAGGCTGCCGGCGTAGCGGCGGCTGCCGCCGAGCGCGTTCTCCCCGGCGATCCGGCCCTGCTTGTGGGCGGGTGGTGCCGAGTGGCAGATAGGTCTCGCCGAGCAGCCGGTGGTGGGTGATGACGCAGTCGCCTGCGGCCAGCACGTCAGGCAGGCCGGTCTGCATCGCGGGATCGACCCGGATCGCGCCCCGGGCGCCAAGCTCCGCACCGGCAGCTGCGGCGAGCTCGGAGTCGGGCCGGACCCCGGTCACGACCAGAACCAGGTCGGCGGTCCGCGCGATGGCCTCGCCGGATGCGGCCTGCGCCTCAACCTGAAGCCTGTTACTACCCGGGGCCTTGCTGATCTGGCGGGCCGTGGTGCCGGTCAGGACCTCGACACCCCGGGCGGTCAGCTCGCCGTGGACAAGGGCGCCCAGCTCGGCGTCGACGGTTGCGAGCACCTCGGGAAGCTGCTCGATCTGGGTCACGGCCAGGCCACGGGAGCTGAGAGCGTCAGCCATCTCCAGGCCGACGTACCCGGCTCCGATGATGACAGCGCGCTCGGCCGATGCCTGCTCCAGCGTGCGCATGACCGCGAACGTGTCACCCATGGTGTGCAGGACATGCACCCCGTCATCAGGCCCGAGCGCGCCGGGACCTGCCAGGCCGGTGACCGGCGGCCGGACGGGAACGGCGCCCGTCCCGACGACCAGCTTGTCGTAGGAGATCAGCTCGTCGCGGTCGCCGGGTCCGGTGACGTGCAGCACATGGTCAGCGACGTCGATGCGGCGGGCCGTGGTCTCCAGCCGCAGCACCGTCCCGGTGGCTTCGAGGTCGGCGACGGTGCGGTGCGCCAGGTTCCGCCAGTGGGCGACCTCGCCTGACACGAAGTAGGGGATGCCGCAGATGGAGAAGTTCGGGTAGGCGTCGGCGACGACGACGGTGACATCAGCGGACGGGTCGAGCTCGCGGGCTCGCAGGGCCGCGCTGATGCCCGCGTCGCTGCCGCCGATCATGACCAGGTGCATGGCTTGCTCCGTTGTCTTGTCAGCTGCGGGCCGGGCCGCCGACGGCTGCGGCCTCGCTGTCGCCTGCCGGCTCGCCGTCCGGCTGCTGGGCAGCGTCAGCGTGCTGATGAGGGACCGTGACATCGGCGGCCTGGGCTGGCGTCATGCCCGGATACAGAACCCGGACAACCACGACCGCGAGGACTCCGCCGGTGACCTGGGCCGCGATATAGACCGGGGCTGATGACGGCGCGATCCCGGCGAAGGTGTCCGAGAACATCCGGCCGACGGTGATCGCGGGATTGGCGAAGCTGGCCGAGGAGGTGAAGAAGTACGCCGCCCCGATGTACGCGCCCACGGCAGCCGGAGTCATCCGGCTCCTGCCCGACCGGGCCAGGGCGAAGATCACCAGAAGCAGCCCCAGCGTCGCGATGACCTCGGACAGGAAATGAGCGGCCGTGGCCCGGTGCTGCACCGAGATGCTCACTGCCGGCAGCGCGAACATCACGTTCGCGGCGACCGCGCCCGCCGTGCACCCCGCGACCTGGGCAGGCAGGTAAGTCGCAGCGTCCCGCCAGGACACCCCGCCGAACGCCGCATCAGCGAACGACACGACCGGGTTGAAATGACCGCCCGAGACCGGTCCGAACATCAAGATGATCGCGAACAGCCCGCCTGCGGTCGCGGCGGCGTTCTCCAGCAGCTCCAGGCCCGTATCACCAGGGGACAGGCGCTGCGCGGCGATCCCGGACCCGACCACCAGCACCGCGAGGAAGGCACTGCCCAGGAACTCGGCCGCCAGCCGCCGCCACAGCGCAACCTCGCCCAATGATCAGCTCCCACCAGCATAGACATCCATCGATACAACCCCCAAGCTTGCCAGCTTGCATCGAACCTCGTCAACATAGAAGCATGCCCGTTCAGAGTGCGCCCGCCGACATCGCGATCATCGCCGCGCCTGATCCTGCCGCCTGTGCCCGGCCGGCCCTGGTCAGCAAGCCGCTGGACGAGGCATCGGCGGCGGAGCTCGCCCCCAGGTTCAAGGCGCTAGGAGACCCGGTCAGGCTCCGCCTGCTGTCCCTGATCGGTGCCCGCGAGGGCGGCGAGATCTGCGTGTGCGACCTCACCAGCGCATTTACCCTCAGTCAGCCCACCATCAGCCACCACCTCAAGGTGCTGCGCGAGGCCGGGCTCATCGACAGCGACCGGCGCGGCACCTGGGTCTACTACCGGCTGGTGCCCGGCACGCTCGAGCAGACGGCCGGGCTGCTCTCCGTTCCGCCCGCATAGCTCTCGCCGTCTCCAGGGCCGCAGGGCACAGCATCGCCGGGTTTGCCAGCGGGCATAGATAAATGTCAATGTAGACGTATGCCGAAATCCCGGATCGCGCCAGCCGGGAGCGGCACGGCCGACTGCTGCCCGCCAGTCTCGGTGCTGCCGCTGACGCAGGCGCAGGCAGACGAAGTCGCGCCGCAGCTCAAGGCGCTCGCTGACCCGGTGCGGCTGCGGCTGCTCTCGCTCGTCGCCTCGTACCCCGGCGGCGAGGCGTGCGTCTGCGATCTCAGCGGCGCTTTCGACCTGTCCCAGCCCACGATCAGTCACCACCTCAAGGTGCTTTACCAGGCAGGTCTCCTGGGTCGCGAAAAACGCCAGATCTGGGTCTCCTACCAGGCCAGGGCGGAAGTCCTGGCCGGCATCGCCGCTCTGATCAGCGAGGGGTGCGTGAACTGCTTCCCCGCCGCCGCAGACCCCCCTGCGGGCACGCCAGTCCCCGTCCCGACCGCGCCAGCAACCTCGGCCAGAAGAGGAGACGATGACAGCGCATGACGACGACCTGGCGAGTACTCCCGGCTCGCCCGCACAGCACTGACCGGGCGCCGCATCACCGACAGCGACATCGCCTACGGCCTGGACGCCAGCACAGGCTGCCTCGCCGGAACGCTCACCCAGCCCCAGTACGAGCAGTTGCTGACAACCACGGGATTCCGCGACATCACCATCACCCATTCGCCGCCAGGAACCGACGGCCTGCAGTCAGCCGCGATCCAAGGCCCGCAAACCAGCAGAGGCCCAGCTCCGGCTAATCCGCCGAACGAGTGGTCGGCTGCTAGCCAAATTGCTGTCCTCGATGCGCAGGACAGCCGCTATGCCGAGGTAGAGAGGATCGCCGGTACCTGGTTCTTAAGGCCGGCCAGAAACTGGCGTTCAGATCGGGCGTCAGCCGACACATTACGCGGCGGGCGAGGCGCGCCGGGTGGTGATCACCGTGACCATGCCTAGCAATATCAGCGCGAGCGGGATCGGGCACCACCAGTGCTCCCAGAATGCCGCCAGGCCATGGATGCTTTCCCGGCCAGTCCAGAAGATGCCCAGCATCAGGCAAAGGCCGCCGCCGACCTGACCGATAGGGCGCACCACCGACTGCATGCCACCAGACTACGGTCGGCAACCTGCGGTAGCCAGCGTATTAGAGCGACAAACCTACGGCGGCTGGTGCTCGGGTCGAAGGGCAGCGCGACGGGGGTTGCGGGCAAACAGTTTGCCGTTGCGGCCGATCCACGTGTCGACATCTTTGTAAGTGAGAGTGAAATCGCCGGGCGGGCCAGCCGCCCTATTGCGCTATTCGCCGCACCCGATATCCAGCTACCTCCGCCCGAGATCCGCTCGATCACATGTCCCCTGCGCGCAATGCGGCCCTAGCTCGTCTGGCGGATCTGCCGCGCGAGGCAGGTCAGGCCGCTGCATGGGCACCATCCGGGCTGTCCGGGCGCCCTCACCTGGGTCGTGGAGCCGGTGAGCGGGATCGAACCGCTGACCTACCGCTTACAAGGCGGTCGCTCTGCCATCTGAGCTACACCGGCGAGTGACGTCGGCAATCGTAGCCGAAGCAATCCGATGCGCGCATCCTGCCTGCGGCCAGCTGGAAGCGAGGTGTTCAGGACCTGGACGGTTAGCTGCCGAAAGAGAGGGTCCTGGCGAAGACGTGGGCGGTGATGCCGTTCGACGAGGCGTTGAGCCCGCCCTTGAGCTGCAGGCCGGCTGGCAGTGAGTCGAGCGGGATCGACACGTTGTCCGCCGCGCCCAGCACGCCCGACGGCAGGCCGCTGCTGCGAACCAGGTGCAGCTTGATCGCGTGCGGCCCGTCGTTCATGACCTTCCAGGTGGCCGAGGCGTTGACGATGCCGCCGACCAGCTTCAGGCTCCCCTGCAGCTCGTCGTTGCCGACTGCGGTGATCTTCAGGCCACCGCCATTGCCCCCGCCGAGGAACGTGGCCAGCGGCCCGGCGGCGGACAGCGCATCACCGATCGCGCCGAGGCTGATCAGCACGGTGCCGTGCAGCGGGCCGGCCGTGCCGCCGTTGAAGCTCGAGTTCAGGCGGACGTTGTCCGCGACGACACTCAGGCTGGTGACCTTGACCGGCCCGGCGGGGAACGACCCCGAGCTGATCGTGATCTGGTCGAAGTGCCGGGAGGCGACCTGGGTCAGGAACGGGAAGCCGGCGATCGAGACGGTCGGCTTCCTCGGGAAGCCCTGCTTCTGGATCTGGGTGGCCGCCTCGGACTCGGCGAACGCCTTGGCACCGAAATCCAGCGCGACCAGAAGGACCAGCACGACGACGATCGAGATCAGTATCCGGCGGCCGGCGCGCTTTCGCTTGGGCTGCTGGTAACCGGCGTACATGTTCGGCGCCTGGTTGCCGTAGTTGTTGCCGTAATTAGGGTTACTACCGTAGTTGCCGGACAAGCTGGTCACCTCTCCCGGGGATATGGCAAGACTGTTCCTCAGGGCAGCTTGCTCAGGTCGACTACCTGGATCTGTGCTGAGCCGTTGTCCGAGACCAGAAGGTACCGGCCGCCAGGCACGACCGTCATCTCACGCGGAAGCTCGCCGCTGGGGATGTAGCCCATCAGGGCGTGCTTGCCATCGAGCGCGGCCGAGACGTCGAGCACCGCCAGGTTGTCCGCGCCCTTTCCTGACTTGTCGACATCTGTGTCGGCGACCACCATCTTGCCGCCGCCGTTGACCAGGGCCAGGCCGATCGGCGTCTGGCCGACTGGGATCTTGGCGACCAGCGCGCCCCGCGTGCCTGACGAGAGCAGCTTGGCGGCCGAGAAGCCGAGCACGGCGTTGCTGCCACGGGCGGTGACCCAGACGATCTTGCCGTCGGTCGAGGTCGTCACCCGGGCCGGCTCGCAACCCGCGTCGTCCTGGGCGAGGATCGCCTTGGCCGGGTTGACCTCGGCCTTCTGGACGTTGAGCACAGTGAGCAGCCCCTGGCCCTGGCCTGAGGGGTCGTTCTTGCCGAAGCTAGCCACGTAGAGCTTGTGGTTGTCGGGTGAGATGTCCAGGCCGACTGGCTGGCTGCCCAGCTTGACCGATCCCACGAAGTCGGAGGAGCCGAAGCTGCCTGTCTGCAGCGCCTTGCGCACGTCGAAGACCGCCAGGACGTTGGCCGCTTTCAGCGTGACGAAAGCGAACTTGTCCTGCTTGCCGATGACGACGTCGACGGCCTGCCCGTTGCCGCTGACGGTGGGCGCGGACAGAGTGCCGACGCTGATGCTCGACGCACCGGCCTCGGCGTTAGCCACGCTGAGCACCTGGAGGCCGCTGCCCTGCGCGACGAGGATGTACTTGCCGTCGTGGGTCATGGTGGCGCCGGTGGCCTGCATGGTGTCCGTGGTGATGGTGTAGGAGAACGCCGGCGTCAGCGAGAGGCCAGGGCCCTTCTTCAGCACCTGGAGGGCGGTCGGGGTGACCGCGAAGACGAATTTGCCGTCGGGGCTGGTCAAGATGCCGAACGGGTTACCACGGCTCAGGCTGACCAGGTTGTTCGGCACCTTGATCTGCTTGCCCTGCGCTGCCGTGGTCGTGCAGCCGGGCAGGGTCAAGGTGGCGGCTGCGGGCGGCGTGTCTGACTTGGTGTGGTGCAGGCCCAGGTAGCCGCCACCGCCAGCGAGGATCACCAGGAGCACGATCGCCGCGGCTATCGCGCCTGGGGAGCGCCACCGCGGCCGCCGCCGGTAGTCGCTGCCGTCCTGACTCGCGTACGGGCTCTGGCCGTGCACCGACTGCCAGTGCGCCGCGGTCAGGTCAGGTGACTCATCAGGGGTGGTGTGGCGGCCACCGCCGCCCCCGTACCGGGTCGGCGGCCCGCCCGCAGCGGGATCACGCGGCTCGGTCGCTCCGACCGTGAGATCGCGACGCCCCGCGCCCGGCCCGCCAGGACCGCCCGCGCTGCCCCCGCCCGCACTGCCGCCGCCTGGGCCGCCGCTGCCCGGGCTGCTCCCGACCACCTGGGTCATCGGATGCTGCGGCGTGGGCGGGATCGGATTCGCTCCCGAGTCGTAGGGGCGGATGCCGAGCGCGTCCCGCAGCGCGTCGGCGAAGTCGCTGCACGTGGCGTACCGCTGCTCAGCCGGCTTGGCCATGGCCCGGTTGAACACGCCGTCAACCGCCGAAGGCACGTCGGACCTGCGGCTGGTCACCGGCGGCGGCGCCTCGGTGAGCTGCGCGTACATGACGGCCATCGCGTCGTTGCGCACGAAGGGAGGCCCGCCGGTGATCAGCTCGTAGGCCGCGCAGGCCAGCGCGTACTGGTCCGCCCGGCCGTCGACCGGACGGCCTTCGATCTGCTCGGGCGCGATGTAGTCGAGCGTGCCGAGGAACATGCCAGTACCGGTCAGCCCGGTCGCCTGCAGCGACGCCTTGCTGAGCCCGAAGTCCGACAGGTAAACGTGGTCAGGGCGGCCACCACCGCTGCCAGGCCGGGCATCGAGCAGCATGTTCGCAGGCTTGACGTCCCTGTGCACCAGGCCGCGAGCATGGGCCGCGTCGAGCGCTCCCGCCACCTGGGAGGTGATCTCGGCGACCCGGAACGGCGCCAGCGGCCCGACCGTGCTCAGCAGGGAGCGTACGTCACCGCCGCGCACGTAGCGCATCGCGATGAAGAGCACGCCGCCGGACTCGCCCGCCTCGTACACCGGGATGATGTGCGGGTCGTCGACCGCTGCGGCTGCCCTGGACTCGCGGATGAACCGCTGCCTGAACGCCTCGTCGGCCGCCAGCGCGGGCGCCAGGATCTTGAGCGCGACCATCCGGTCCAGGCGCTCGTCGTGCGCGCGGAAGACCACGGCCATGCCACCTTGGCCGATCTGCTCTTCCAGCAAGTACCCGGCGATCCGCGAACCCGGTGCGTAACCGCCTGGTATCCCAGGATTATCCTGCGTCACCGCACCTCCAAGCGGTCGCGGTCTCGCCGGAGGTTCCCGATCCGCCGCTTCACTGCCATTTCCGTATCGTCCTGAATATCCCCAACATTCTGGATCTGCCAATCGTGGCCAACGGAAACATGAAATCCAGGCGGGTCAGCCAGATGAGTGCTCCAAGTATCCGGTTTGACCATGCCCCCCGCAACTTACCCGGTCCGTGTGAGCCACCTCACCGTAGCTTTACACACCCGCCGTAGCTCGGGTGCCAGCAACCTGACGCGCGCGCAGGCCCGCTTAGCCCTTGCGGCGGGCGCTCACCGGTCCGGTCGGCCTGATGGCTTCACAGATGCGCTCAACAGTATCGAGGGTGACCAAAGCGGAACGCAACGTATCCGCGCCAATCCGTCGAGGATCAGAGCGTGACCCGGAGCCTGCGGCGCGTCACAGCGCTCGTCCAGATCCGGCGCGCGTTCCGCTAATATACGGAGATAAACTTATAAAGTAGGCTCAGCAGCTCGATTAGGAGATAGCTGATCAGGCGTCCCGGACCGTACGACACTAAAAGCCCGATACATCTGGCAGGTAAAACCGTTCTACAGTTACTCCATGACGCCTGAGTTCGGTAACTCGCCCGCCGGTCCCGCCCTCCTGGTGCGGACCCCTGACGCGGAGCGCTCGCTGTCTGCTGGCCGCAGCTACTACCTAGGCCGCGATCCGCAGTCCGACATCGTCGTGAACGACTCCCGAGTCTCGTGGCGCCATGCCGTCCTGCGATTCGAGGGGTCCTCCTGGCTGCTCGAAGACGTGGGTTCCACTAACGGAACGTTCCAGAGTGGCGAAAGGATCCAGCGGCTGGCGATCTCGGGGTCGTGCTCGCTCCGGCTCGGGCACCCGAACGACGGACCAGCGCTGTCTTGCGTGGTCTCGGCCCCGGTCCAGGCCCAGCCGCAGCCAGTCCGGCCAGGCGGCGGAATCCCGACCGAATACGCCAGGACCCCCGGCGTTGGCGCGCCGCGCGGGACGCCGGCACCGCCTAACCCGGCGGTGGGCCGGGTGCGGGCCGACCAGGGGCCAGGCGGCGGCGTTCCCGCCGGGCACCCCGGCTTCGGCCCGGTGGTGGGCCAGTCGAGACTGAGCGCCGTCCGGCAGCCAAGCGCCGTGCTCCAGCTCCCCAAGACGCTGGTGAAGATCGGCCGCGCCGCCGACAACCAGGTGGTCGTGGCCGACCTGTCTGTCTCCCGCTATCACGCAGAGCTGCGCCGGGAACAGCGCGGCGGCTTCGTGATCTACGACCTCGGCAGCCACAACGGCACGTTCGTCAACGGCGTCCGGGTCGGCTCGGCCCCGGTCACCGAGCGAGACACCATCGGCATCGGCCCGGCGACCTTCCGCCTGGTCGGCGAGGAGCTGCAGGAGTTCCTCGACAGCGGCGACATCTCCTACATCGCGCACGACCTGACCGTGACGCTGCCGAGCGGCCGGGTCATCCTCGACCATGTCACCTTCCCGCTCGGCGAGCGCTGCCTGATGGGCGTCATCGGCCCGAGCGGCGCGGGCAAGTCAACCCTGCTCGGCGCGCTGACGGGGATCGCTCCAGCCGGCCAGGGCAACGTCCTGTACGACAACCGTGACCTCTACACGCACTACGCCGAGTTGCGGAACAGGATCGGCCTTGTCCCCCAGGACAACATCCTGCATACCCAGCTCACAGCACGCCGGGCGCTTGGCTTCGCCGCCGAACTTCGATTTCCGCGTGATACGAGCAAGGCCGAGCGGATGCACCGCATCGACGAGGTACTCGAAGAGCTCGCCCTGACGCGGCACGCCGAGACCAAGACCGCCGCCATGTCCGGCGGCCAGCAAAAGCGCGTGAACGTCGCGCTTGAGCTGCTGACCAAGCCGTCGCTGCTGTTCCTCGACGAGCCGACCTCTGGCCTGGACCCTGGGCTCGACAAGTCCGTCATGGAGCAGATGGCCGAGCTCGCGCATGGCGGCAGGACGGTCATCGTCGTCACCCACTCGGTGGCCAACCTCGATCTGTGCGACCGGCTGCTCGTGCTCGTGCCCGGCGGGAAGATCGCCTTCTTCGGCGCGCCGCGCGACGGGCTCAAGCACTTCAGCAAGCCGGGCTGGGCCGAGGTCTTCCAGGCGTTCGAGGCAGAGCCGAACCGGGACTGGCAGAGCGAGTTCCGGAACTCGCCGTACTACCAGCAGTACATCGTCGCGGGCATGGAGGGCGCCGCCGTGCAGCAGCGCACGCCACGCGCCGCGCCCGTGCAGGCGCCGAGGACCAGCAACCGTTTCGCGCAGATGTCCACCATGGTCAGGCGCTACATGGCGGTGCTCGCCTCGGACCGAGGATTCCTGGCCCTGCTGGTCGGCGTCGTCGTCGGCCTCGGCGCACTGGTCAGGCTCTTCCCGCTGACCGGCGGGTTCACCGCCCCGAAGGGCGGGATCAATAGCGGCGCTCAATCGGTGCTGCTGATCTTGATCCTCGGCGCCTGTTTCGCCGGTGCCCTGAACTCGATCCGGGAAATCGTCAAGGAAAGACCCATCTATTCGCGAGAAAGAGCCGCGGCCTTTCCGCAGGGTCTTACCTGTGTTCCAAGCTCATCGTGCTCGGCGTCATCAGCGCGTTCCAGGCGGTGCTGCTCGTGCTCGTCGGCCTCGCAGGCACGCAGTTCCCGCCCAAGGGATCGATTCTGCCGATTCCGATCATCGAGGTCATGGCGTCGGTCGCGCTGGTCGGCGTGGCGTCGATGGCGATCGGCTTGCTGGTGTCGTCCATGGTGAGTACCGCCGAGCGGGCCATGCCGCTGGTGTTCCTGCTGGTCATGGTCCAGGTAGTCACGACAGGCGGCATCTTCGCCATCCACGGCAAGGCCGGGATCGAGGAGATCGCCTGGCTCACGCCGTCCCGCTGGGGGTTCGCCGCCAACGCGTCAACCACCGACCTGAACACCATCGGCGGATTCACCCAGCAAGGAACCGCAGACCCGTTGTGGAACCACACCGCGCACGCCTGGATCATCGACATGGCGGCAATGGCCGCACTGTTCTTGTTCTACTCCGCGATCACCTGGTGGCGGCTCAACAAGCTCGGCCCGCTCAAGCGCGGCCAGTAAGCGCGCGAAGGGGCGGCGAGGGAAGATCCCCTCGGCCGCCCCTTCGGCGTCTGGTGTACCGCTACCGGTGGATTCTGAAGAACGGCAGGTCGAACGGCCTCAGGTACGGCTTCGGGTGGAAGTTCGTGAAGGCCGCCGCGGTCGGCACGATCGAGCCGCCGCTTTCGAAGATGTTGAAGTTCGCGCCGAGGCTGGTGGCCGAGGCGTTGAGGTTCGCCGGGCGCAGCGCGCGGTCGTCCCAGCGGCCGGTGCTCATCCGGTTCAGCAGCACCTGAACCGCCGCCACGGTCTCGGCCGGGGTGAACGCGCAGTGCCCGGCCCGCTGGACGAACGTCTGGCGGAGCAGGAACGAGCGCCCGGCGCGGTGCACGACGCGCGCGTACGCCTGCTCGTTCTCAGGAACGACCAGGCCGTCGCCGATGGTGTGAATGCTCAGGACGGGGATGTGGATCCGGCCGGTGAAGCTGATGTTCCGAGCCAGGTACCGCACCGCAGCCGGGTCAGCCGAGACCTGGGTGGCCCGCTGCAGCGTCCGCAGGTCGGACCGCAGGCTGAGGCCGGCCGCCTTGTACAGAGCGCGGACTTCCTTGCGGTCGACCGACTTGGCGAGCTGCTCGCGGAAGCTGACGCCCGCGGTCCATGACGGGTTGCCGCCCGCCAGCTGCTCGAGCTGCGCGCGGAAGGCGAAGATGAACGGGAAGTCCACCTGGGAGTCCCACTTGAACTGGTTCGCCTCCTGACTCGTGAAATCGGTCTTCGCGGGCTCCGGCGTCAGCGGCGTGAACCAGCCCGGGGTGTCACCGAGCGCGGCGGCGAGCGCGATGCGCGCCTGGCCCTGCGGCGTGGTCTGGGCGGTGGCCAGCGCCGTCTCGGCGGCGGTCAGGTTGCCGCCCGGGTTCGCGATGTTGACCACGGCGACCGCCGGGTCGACCAGCTGCTGGAAAGCGAACGCCGCGCTCAGCGCGGTGTTCCAGGTCGCGACGCCGCCGGCGAGCACGCCGCACATCGGCAGCGCGGCACTGAAGACCCCGGGGTACCGCTGGATCAGGCCAGCGGTGATGATGCCGCCGAGCGAGTGACCCCACGCGATCGTGCGGCGCGGGTGACCGACCATGTGGTCGAAGACGCTCACGGTGGCGCGCTGGTCGGGCAGCGCGTCCGCGATCGCCCAGCCGGTGATCGCGTACGACGAGCCGGCGAGCGCGAACCCGTGGCTGAGCAGCCAGCTTCCGGTCACCGGGTCGCCGACGTCCGTCGCCGGATTGGCCGAGCCGGGGACGACGTAGCCGTGGCTGTAGAGGAACAACGTCTTGTTCCAGTGCGGCGGCACCTCGATCAGGTAGGTAGCGCCATCGCTGAGCGAGCCGCAGAGCACGGTGTCGCCAGGCACGATCGGATTAGGGCAGGTCGTCGACGGGGTCGCGGTCGGTGCCGCATCCGCTGGCACGGCCACCGCGACGGCGCCGGCCATCAGCAGCGCCGGGGCCAACGCAGCGGTCAATCTTCGGGCGAGGTTACGCACTGGTCATCTCCTAGCGGTGGTGTCGCACCACTTCGTTCACCTTTGCAGGACTATAGTCCGACACCTTCAGATGGGGCAGCGTCGCCAGGGGGCAGGAGCTGAGCCGGGTAACGGCGTCAGAGCCGCTTGGCTTCGACGATCCGGCGCAGGAACCGGCGGGTTCGCTCGTCCTTCGGATCGGTGAAAAGCTCGGCGGGCGGCGCGTCCTCGATGATCCGGCCTTCTTCCAGGAAACAGACGCGGCTGGCGATGTCCCTGGCGAAACCCATCTCGTGGGTGGCGATGAGCATCGTCATTCCGCCGGCGGCCAGCTCGCCGATCACGTCGAGCACCTCGGCGACCAGTTCAGGGTCCAGGGCGCTGGTGACCTCGTCGAGCAGCATGATCTGCGGCTGCATGGCCAGCGCCCGGACGATCGCGACCCGCTGCTGCTGCCCGCCGGACAGCCGATCCGGGTAGTCGTTCCGCTTGTCCGCCAGGCCGAAGCGACCCAGCAGCGCGAGCGCTTCTGCCGTCGCTGCCGCGACCGGCATCCTGAGCACTTTCGTCGGTGCGAGGGTCACGTTGCGCAGCACCGTCATGTGCGGAAACAGGTTGAACGACTGGAATACGATCCCGATCTGCCTTCTGACTAGGTTCTGGTCGATATCAGGACCCGTGATGTCGTGACCGAGCAGGATGATCCGACCGGACTGGATCGGCTCGAGCAAGTTGATGCAGCGCAGCAGGGTCGACTTGCCAGAGCCCGAGGCGCCGATCAGGCAGATCACCTCGTGCGAGGCGACCGAGAGGTCGATGCCCCTGAGCACCTCGCTGGGTCCGAACGACTTGTGCAGGCCCTCGACGCGCAGCGCGTCCGCGTAGCCTGCGGCATCCTGCGGGCGGGTCATGAGGCCACCCCGGCCAGCCGACGACTGCGGTCGCGCTCGATCAGCCGGTCGGTGAACCGCGCCAGCGGGATGGTCAGGATCAGGAACAAGATCGCCGCCACGGTGAAGCTGGAGTAGTTGAAGATCAGCGACGAGTAGATGCTCGCGGCCTGATTGGCCTCGATGACGCCGAGCACGCCGACCAGCGCGGTGTCCTTCTGCAGGCTGATGAAGTCGTTGAGCAGCGGCGGGATGATGTTGCGCACCGCCTGCGGCAAGATGACGTAGCGCAGGGCGGTGCCCTGGGACAGGCCGAGCGACCTGGCCGCCGACACCTGGCTCTTGTGCACCGAGTTGAGGCCAGCCCGGTACACCTCGGAGACGTAGGCCGAGTAGGAGAGCACGAGCGCCGTGACGCCGTAGACCACGTCGGGCTGGTGCGAGAGCACCGGCAGGTTCAGCCCCGGCACCCCGAGGCCCAGCGCGAGTATCACCAGAATCAGCGGCACGCCACGGAAGAAGTCGACGTAGACGGTGGCGAGCAGCCGGATCGGGAAGAGCGTCGGATGCGTCGACTGCCTGATCAGCGCGATCAGCAGGGCAAGCGGCAGGATCAGGACCTCGGCGACGAGGAACATCCTGATGTTGAGCCAGATCGCCGCCCCGACCGAGTAGTAGCCCTTCTTCGGGTTGCCGACGAAGGACTGCCACATGTCGCGCGGGTAAAAGAAGGCGTGCCCGACCTGCCTGGCACCCGGGGCGGCCAGGAAGATGCCCGCGATGATCGCGAGCACGACAATCGTGCTTACGGAGGAAATTACCGTGCCGCGCCTGCCGCCGCCGGTAAACAGGCGGGGGCCGCGGCCGGTCGCGAAACCACCGCTCGGCAGAGTGCCGGCGAAGGATCAGCCGGCTCGCCGGGGTGCTTGAGTTCATGCGGTCTCAACAGCTCGGCGCAGGCATGCTCAGGGCTTGATCGTCGGGAACTTGAGGTAGATACCGAGCCACTTGTGCTGCAGCTGGGTCAGGGTGCCGTTCGACTGGAGGGCGGCGATGGCCTTGTTGACGCAGGTCACCAAGGTGTTGCCCTTGGCCAGCACGAGGCCGTAGTGCTCGCCGACGGTCGGGAACTGCCCGACCAGCACGGCGTGCTTGAGCTGGGACGAGGCCATGAACTGCGCGGTCGGGGTATCGGTGACGACGGCGTCGATCCGGTGGGCCGCCAGCGCCGACGCGGCGAGCGCCAGCGTGTTGAACACCTTCGGCTCTTTGGTCGGCTGGATCTTGGTGTTGATGTAGGTGAGGCCGGTCGTGCCGATCTGGTCGCCGTACTGGTAGGTCTTCAGGTCGGCTGGGCTGTGCTTGGTAACGATCGGCGAGCCCTTGAGCGCGACGATCGCCTGCTGGACCGGGTAATAGCTGTCAGAGAAGGTCACGGCCTGGGCGCGCTGCGGCGTGACGGAGACCTCGTTGATGTCGAAGTCGAACGCCTTCGGGCCGGGCGCATACGTGCTGTTGAACGGCTCGTGCACCCAGGTCACCTGCGACTTGCCGAACCCGAGCTGGGACGCCACCGCGTAGGCGACCGCGCTCTCATAGCCCTTGCCGTTAGTCGGCGTGTTGCTGACGAACCAGGGCGTGTAGACCGGGTTGTCGGTCGCGATCGTCAGCACTCCCGGCTTGAACAGCTGCTTGGAGATCCCCGACTTCGAACAGCTGGCTGCCGCCGCGCTAGAGCTGCCTGACCCGCTCGGCGCGCTCGAACTGGTCGAGCTACCGCACGCGGTCAGACCGCCGGCTATCGCGACGGCAGCAGCCGCCACCATGAAACGTCGCATCGAACCCCACCCCACACACGTCTGTCAGCGGCCCTGATGGCACCAGCGTAATTTCCTACTCGCAAGGGGGGTAATTATACCGCTGGTCAGGCTCCGGTGTCGGCTTGCGGGTGACCGAGGATGTAGACGAACGAGCCGGTCGACGGGCTGATCTTGATCAGCTTGTGCAGGAACGTCGAGATGTCCATCGGGATCCGCACGCAACCGTGCGACGCGGCATTGAGCGGCACGCCGTCGCCGCTGAAGGTCGAGGTCGGGTCCGGCATGCCGTGGATGGCGTAGGTGGTGCCGATGAAGAACACCGGGTTGTACATGAAGCCGCCGAAGCTCGAGTCGGCCACCGCACCGGGAATGTACTCCCAGGCCCGGTACTTGCCGTCCGGGGTGATCCAGCCGCAGCCGTCCTCGGCCCGGCACGCGGCCGCCGTCGAGACGTGGCTGATCAGCTTGATCTTGCGGCTGTGGTAGAGGACCAGCACGCCGATGCTCTTGTTGACCTCGACGCGAGTCCAGTGCGCGTGCCGCACGAGCACCTTAGGCAGCTTCGGGTGAAGCAACTGGCGCTGCATGCGGGGGGTGACAAGATCCGCGTTCTTCGGAATGGCCTTGCCTGACTGCACTTCCTTGAACGCCCACACCGCTTCCATGGTGTCCCAGCCGAAGCGACCATCGGGCTTGCCGGCGTAGTAGTGCAGGGAATTGAGCCGGTGCTGCAGTGCCTTGATCGCGGGGCCGTGCATGCCGAGCCTGAAGGTCTTCTTGGTCGGCCGGTACTTGACCGAAGAAGCCGGGCGCGCCATTGCGGAGATCCTGGTGGCCTGACTGGCCTGACTGGCCTGGCTGACCTGGGCAGTGCTCGCGCTCGCCATCGGTGCCAGGCTCAGCGCCGTCGCCCCGACCACCGTCGCGCCGGCGAGGCCGATCAGCCACCGCCGCGCCCCGTGCCCCATCACGTGCCCCATCGTGTTGCTCCCGTTCTGTGCGCGCTCGTCGCGCTGGTGCCCCTTGCCTGCCGCAGACGCATGGACGCCCAGAACGTCTGCTAGGCAACTATTCCAGCCTCTAGACGACTATCGCCAGCCTCAGGTTGTGGCGTTACCAAATATCTAGCAAAACGGGAAGCTAGCGCCTCGACGCCCAGAACGCTTGAGCCCGGCGGCGGACTGGCACCGGCTGGCCATTTAGCCGTTGTTCACCGGAAGGTCTCGCGACGTTCTAATGGCTCGGGCCCGTTCGGTACGGTATGTGCCAGTGCGCAGGCGTGGCGTTTGCCCGTGGCATCGCATCACTTGACCTGGGAGAGGGCATCAGCCGATGGACCGTCGGACGCGGCCGGAAACCCCGGGGGTGCAGTGAGCGCCGTGGCAGTGCCAGATCAGCTTCCAGACAGCGACGTGGTGCGCGCGCAGCTTGGCGTGCTCGCCGCTGAACTCGGGCTCGACCTGCGCCAGCGCAAGAACGGGCGGGTCGCGCTCGTCCACCAGGACGGCACCGCACTGGCACCGTGGCGGGAAAGTTATCCGTACTCGAGCAAGCTCCGCCGGAAGCGATACGAGCAGGCCAAGCGCATGCTCCAGATCGAGTTGCTCAAGCTCCAGCGTTCGGTCAAGGAGTCCGGCGCCCGGGTGCTGGTGATCTTCGAAGGCCGGGACGCGGCCGGCAAGGGCGGGACGATCAGGCGCATCGTCGAGAACCTCAACCCTCGTGGCGTCCGGATCATCGCGCTCGAAAAGCCGGCGGCCCACGAGCAGGGCGACAACTACCTGCGCCGGTATCTGCCCCACCTGCCGTCCCCCGGGGAAATCGCGATGTTCGACCGCTCCTGGTACAACCGGGCGGGGGTCGAGCACGTCATGGGGTTCTGTCAGCCGAAGGAGTACGCCAAATTCCTCGCCGAGGTACCGCGCTTCGAAAGGGAACTCATCACCGACGGGATCACGGTGATCAAGCTGTGGTTCTCCATCACCAGAGCCGAACAGCTCGCCCGGTTCGTGGACCGGCACTCCGACCCGGTCAAGGCGTGGAAGCTCAGCACCATCGACCTAGCCTCGCTGGACAAGTGGGACGAGTACACCAGGGCCAAGGAAGCCATGTTCCGGCACACCGACACGCTCGACGCTCCTTGGACCGTGGTCAAAGGTAACGATAAAAAGCGCGCCAGGCTTGAGACGATGCGTTATATATTGTCGCTTTTCGAGTACAGCGGTAAGGATATCGAAATCGCCTGCGAGCCTGACCCGCTCATTACCTGGCCCGCTCGGGCCCTGCCTGAACTCGCGCTGGACGACGACGACCCAGCGTCCAGCGGCAAGGCGGGCCGGCGGCGGCTCGCCGCAGCGGGCTGACCGGCACGCCCCTAACCGGCGCGCCCCGGCCCTAGGCCGGGTTTCTCCTTCGCATGGCCACCTGGTAGAGCGCGATTCCCGCCGCGACGCCGGCGTTCAGCGACTCGGCCCCGCTGATCGGGATCTCCACGACGGCGTCGCACTGCTGCGCGACGAGCCTGGACAGGCCCTTGCCCTCGGATCCGACGACGATCACCAGCGGGCTCGTGGCCAGTTCGAGCTCGTCGAGGTCTTCCTGCGCTCCCGCGTCCAGGCCGACGACGAACAGGCCGGCCTTCGCGTACCCGGCGAGCGCGCTGGCGAGGTTCGGCGCCTGCGCGACGGGCACTCTCGCGAGCGCGCCGGCCGACGCCTTCCAGGCTCCAGCGGTCACCCCGGCCGATCGGCGGGCCGGTACGAGCACGCCGTCGCCGCCGAAAGCCGCCACCGACCGGGCGATCGCCCCGAGGTTACGAGGGTCGGTGACCCCGTCGAGCGCCACGATGAGCGGCACGGTCCCGGCTCGACGTGCAGCGGAGATCAGGTCGTCGGCGTGCGCGTAGGAGTAGGGCCTGATCCGAAGCAAGAGGCCCTGGTGGATGGCGCCGCCGGAGAGGCGGTCGAGTTCGCTGCGACCGGCCTCGACGACCGGAATGCCTGCGTCAGCGGCGAGCTTGACCGCCTCGTTGATGCGCTCGTCCGCGTCCAGCCTGGGACCGACGTGCAGCGCTGAGGCCGGCACTTTGGCCTGCAGCGCTTCGAGCACCGCGTTCCGGCCTGCCACCATTTCCGGAGAGTTCCCGGCGCCTCGGCTCGGGCCGCTGCCGCCCGTGCGACCGCGCGGACCGGGCGACGTGCTGGTCGTGCTCGCGGTGCCGCTGCCGCCGGCCGGGCGACGCCGGCTCGCGCTCGAGGTCGCCGCTTTCGCGGCAGCGGCCGCCCGACGTTGCGCGGGATGACCGGGCCTGAACTCGGCCGCCGGGGTCGGTCCCCTGCCTTCGAGCTTGCGCCGCCCGTAGCCGCCGGTCCCGGGGCGGGGCTTGCCTGACTTGCTCACGCCTCCACGGGCCGACCTGGGCGCGCTGCCACCACTCTTGCCGCTCATCGAACTAGCTCCCATCGCGAACCTGCCGGCGTATCCTCGACCACGACACCCGCCGAGCGCAACTCGTCCCTGATCGCGTCGGCCGCCGCGTAGTCCTTGCGAGCGCGCGCCGCCTGGCGCTGGCCGAGCGTGACGGCGACCAGCGCGTCGACCACCGGGGTGAGATCGGCCCCTTGCGTGGTCGCGAAGGGCGCGGTCAGCGGGTCGAGCCCGAGCACGCTCAGCATGGCCCGGACGTTCTCGACGCACTTGGCGACCCCGGCGGTGTCACCGGCCGAGAGCGCGGTGTTGCCGTCCCGCACCACTTGATGGATGACGGCCAGGGCCTGCGGCACAGCGAAGTCGTCGTCGAGCGCTGCCGCGAACTCAGCAGGCAGGCTCTCGGCGGGCAGGCTCTCGGCGACCGGCAGTCCCTCCGGCGCGCCGGGCCGGTTCGCTGCCTCGGTCGCCCTGGTGACGAATCCCTCGATCCGGCGGTAGGCGGCGACCGCTTCCGCCAGCGCCTCGGGCGAGTAGTCGAGGTCGGACCGGTAGTGCGCCGAGGCAAGGTAGTAGCGCAGCTCGGCCGGGCGCACCTGCGTCACCATCGAGTCGACGAGTAGCGAGTTGCCCAGCGACTTACTCATCTTGACCCGGTGCTGCGTCACCAGGCCGTTGTGCATCCAGTACCGGGCGAATCCGTCGCCAGCGGCAGTGGACTGGGCGAACTCATTCTCGTGGTGCGGGAAGATCAGGTCCAGGCCGCCGCCGTGGATGTCGAAGGTGGATCCCAGATACTTGGTCGACATTGCCGAGCACTCCAGATGCCAGCCTGGCCTGCCTGGACCCCAGGGGGTGTCCCACCAGGGCTCGCCTGGCTTCTGACCCTTCCACAGCGTGAAATCTCGCGGGTCGCGCTTGCAGACCGCCAGGTCAGGCTCGGCGTCCTCGGCGGGAAGTATGTGCTCGATCCGCTGGCCGGACAGCGTCCCGTAACGGTCGAAGGACGTGACGCTGAAGTACACGTCACCGCCGGCGGCGTAGGCGTGGCCTGCGTCGATGAGCCGCCGCATGAGCGCGACCATCTCCGGGATATGACCGGTCGCGCGTGGCTCGACGTCCGGGGGCAGGCAGCCCGAGTGTGTCGTAGGCCCGGCTGAAGGCGCGCTGGTTGCGCTCGGCGACGGCCCACCACTGGCTGCCTTCGGCCGCAGCGACCTTCAGGATCTTGTCGTCGATGTCGGTCACGTTCCGGCAGAAGGTCACCGCGTAGCCGGAGACCTTGAGCCAGCGGACGACGATGTCGAAGCAGACGCCGGACCGGATGTGGCCGATATGCGGCGGCGCCTGAACCGTGGCACCGCACAGGTACAGGCTGGCCTTGCCCGGATCAACCGGGACGAACTCGCGCACCGAGCGAGTGGCCGTGTCGTGGACCTTGAGCACCATCCGTACAGGCTACGGGATCAGGCGACCCGGCCTGTTGTGTCGTCAGTCCTGGTACTCAGTCCAGGGCGCTCAGTCCAGGTACTCAGTCCACGTAGAGGAAGACGTGGTGCGGGGTGAGCCGGACGATGACCCGCTGCTCACCGGGCCGCTCGCCGAACGGCTGCCCGGTGTACTTCAGCGAGAGCTCGTTGATCAGCGCGGCTTCGGGGTCGTCGGTCACCGTCGCCGTGCCCCTGACCTCGGCGTAGCTGTACCCGTCGCCGGCCGGGGTGACCAGCGCGCTCGCCCGCCCGTCGCGCATGAGGTTCGAGTACTTGCGGCGGCCCTTGATCGTGGAGAAGAGGAGGTCGTCGCCGTCGAGCTTGGCCCACACGATGCTGAGCTGCGGGGTGCCGTCCGGATCGACGGTCGCGACCGTGACGAAGTTCGGCCCGTCGAAGAGTTCGCGGGCGGGCTCGGGCAGCCGGACCTGATCGTTCACCTCGGTCATGCGGGGGCTCCAGTCGTCCGCTCGGTGTTCGTGGGCTCGGTGTTCGTGGGCTCGGTTCTTGTCTGCTTAAGCGCCGGCTCTCGATCGCGCGACTCTCGCCCAGTGCCAGGCGTACTCGGGATCTTCGGCCCCGCTGGCCTGCGGCGCGAGCAGCAGCGGCCGGAACGTGTCGATCATGACCGCTGTCTCGTCGGTCGTCAAGGCGTCGGCGGCCCGGCCCGCGATGACCGCTTCAGCCGCTCCCGGCGTCGGGCCGTGAGTGAAACCAGAGGGATGCAAGGTCACCGATCCGATGCCGACGCCCGAGCCGACCCTGGCCGAATAGTCCCCCGCCACGTAGAACATCAGCTCGTCGGAGTCCACATTGTGGTGGTTATAGGGAATAGGCACAGATTGCGGATCGAAGTCCAGCGGACGCGGGCAGAACGAGCAGATGACGAAGTTCGGACCCTCGAAGGTCTGATGGACCGGAGGCGGTGCGTGCGTGCGCTTCACGATCGGCTCGAAGTCGGCAATGTTAAAGGCGTACGGGTACAGGCAGCCGTCCCAGCCGACGACGTCGAACGGGTGATACGCATAGGTCAGCCTGGTCAGGCCGACTCGGTTGCGCACGATCACCGGAACGTCCTCGCCTTCGGCGAGCAGCGGACCGCTTACGCCGCGCAAGTCGCGCTCGCTGTAAGGGGCGTGCTCCAGGAACTGACCGGCCGGCGACAGGTAGCGCTTCGGCGGCCTGATGTGCCCGCGCGCTTCGATCACTAGCGCCGTCACCGCGCGGCCGTCGGCCGGAATCCAGCGGTGCGTCGTCCCGCGCGGCACGACGACATAGTCGCCCGCGCTGGCGTCGATGCCGCCGTAGACGGACTCGAACCGCACCGAGCCGGCCTGCACGTAGATCGCCTCGTCGCCGACCGAGTTGCGGTACAGCTCGGACGCCTCGCTTGCCGACGCGTAGGACACCACGACGTCGTCGTTACCGACCAGCAACTGCCGGCCGGTAACCAGGTCGCCGCCGGAGGTCAGCTCGCGGGTGTAGTAGTGCCTGGGGAGCAGCGGATGATTGGGCACAAGATTGGCCTGGGACGGCCCGTCGGCGATCGCTTCGCTCTTGACGATCGCGGTCGGCGGATGGACGTGGTAGAGCAACGACGAATCGGAGGAGAACCCTTCCTCACCCATCAGTTCCTCGGCGTACAGACCACCGTCGGGACGGCTGAAGCGAATGTGCCGCTTTCTGGGAATCTCGCCTGTCACCCGGTAGTACGGCATATCGTCTCCCTTGACGTCATGATCGCCAGCTTGCGCGCGAAGCCGCAGGTCACCAGCCAATCCGGCGCGAGGCCAAGCTCGCACGATGCACGTCCAGGCAGCCAGGGTCCCCGACGCCGGACGGCGGTCAGCGATACTTGCCCGTCTTTTCGACTATAAGACCGCCGACAGAGCAGGAAGTAGTGCTGTGGTGATGAGAAACGACCAGCGTACGACGGGCCAGGCCTGGCCGCCGCACGACCCGGCGGCCGAGAACGGCCGGGTACTCAGGACGCTCGCCCTGATCGCTGTCGTCGCCGGCCTTGTCACCCTGACCGCCGCCGCCTGCCTGCTGTCGTACTCCAGCGTGCACATCTTCGCGCTGCAGTCAGGAGTCACCGGCCGCCTCGCCAGGATCTACCCTTTCAGCTGCGACGCGATGCTGGTGATCGCGGGGTGCGCGGTGCTCGCGCTGCGCGGCGCCGGCCTGCCGAGCCGGGTATACGCGTGGCTGTGCTTCATCCTGCTGCTCGGGGTCGTCGCCGCCAGTGGCGTCGCCCACGAGGCAAACCTGCGCTTGCCCAGCCGGTCGGGCGAGATCACCGCCGCCGTCTTCCCGTGGCTGCTGGTGCTCATGGCGTTCGGCCTGCTGCTCGCGCTGCTTCGGCACGCCAGGCGCAGGAGAATGAACCACAAGTCGACGCCCCCAGCAGCGCCCTCCCCCGTGGAGCCGCCCGCGGTCGGGTCGGCCGCCGTCGCGTCCGCACCAGTGACCGGGTCGGCCGTACCGGGGTCCGGACCGGTGGTCGGGTCCGGGGCGGTGACGCTGGTCCCAAGCGTGCCGACGGTGTCAGCAGAGCCGCAGACCGCGCCGCTCGCAGTCGCCAGCAGCAGCACCTGGGCCGAGTCCGAGCCGGAACCGGATCCCGGCGAAGCAACGGGCTTCGACCTGGGTCAGCCTGAACCTCGCACCGACGAGCCGCCGCCCGCCTCTGCGCCGCCGCTGTCAGCTACCTGGCCGGCGACGCCTGCCGGCGGATCGCCCGCCCAGCACGACGCGCCCGACCTAGCCACCGGACTGACCGCACCTGCCGCACCAGCCACGGAATCAGGCAGGTCAGCCGAAACAACCACCAGACCAGGCGGATCACCCCAATCAGGCGAGTCAGTCACCGGGTCCCCCAAGACCGCCGAATCAGTCACCGATCCGACCACGTCAGCCGCGGGCCCAGGCGGATCACCCGGATCAGGCGGGTCCCCCAAGACTGCCGAGTCAGCCACCGATCCGACCGCGTCAGCCCCGAAGTCGGGCGGGTCACCCGGACCCGCCGCTGAAACGCCTCAGTCGGCTGGGCTAGTCACCAGACCGGCCGGGTCAGCCACCAGACCGGCCGGGTCAGTGAGTGGGTCGGCTGAGTCGGCGGTCAGGCCGATGGGTCCTGCTGCCGAGGCACCCACGCCCACCGGCAACCCGCCGACTCCGGAGGGTCCTGCGCCGACTCAGGACGAAACCGTGCCGGCCTTGCCCCGCAGGAGCCCAGTCCGTCCGGCCGAGATGCAGCTCCGGGCGAGGGGCCCGAGACAGGTAGCTCCACCAGCAACTCAGCCGAACCCGATCCCGAACAGCGGCAACGGCCCCCAAGCCGAACCCGCCCCTTCGACTGCGACAACCAGCGGCGCAGGCCCGGAGCCTGAGACCCGGCCACTTGCCAGCTACCGCGCCGGCCCGGTGCCGAGCGACGACCTAAGCCCAGCTCCGACAGACGCTTCGACAGACGCTTCGACAGAGACCCCGAAAGAGGCTCCCCCTAAGCTTGACCGCCCCAGGAGCTCCCCAACCCCGCCGTCTGAGTAACCACCTACCGAACGACACCCGGCGAGTCTCGGCCAGAACCTCCCAAAACGGACCTACGTACACGGGAACTTCACACGGCCATGGCGCACGGTTCTTACGTGGGCACGAGGAACGTCCCCATCTGGGATCTGGCGCGCTCCGCGCCGCGCATCTCCGGGCCAACGACTGTAAGACCCTACTTACTGCTGTCCTTGCCTCGGATTCAGCAGCACCATGGTCCTACTTACTGCTGTCAGGACGACAGTAAGTAGGACCATGGTGTCGTAGCCACACATCCCCGGCCCGGACGCGGCGGGCCGAAACCCGGCAAGCGCGGGTCAGGGCTGCGGCGGGCGGCGGGTGAGCCGACGAGCGAGCGAGCCCGCCCGGGACCGCCCGAGCAAGCGGAACTGCCCGACAGGCCGCCGACGTCGAGGTCGAGATTGCGGTCGAGGCGGTGCTGGGCTAGGCGGGTTCGGGCGGGACGACCAGGGCGGTCGCTATGGCGGCGGCGCCTTCGCCTCGGCCGGTCAGGCCGAGGCCGTCGGTCGTCGTCGCGGACAGGCTCACCGTCGCGCCGCCTAGGGCGGCGGACAAGGCAGCCTGGGCTTCGAGCCGACGCGGCGCGATCCTCGGTCTGGTCGTGATGACCTGTACCGCGACGTTGCCGATCGTGTAACCAGCCTCGGCCAGCAGGGCAGCGGTGCTTTTCAGCAGTTCAGCACCCTCCGCGCCAGCCCATTCGGGTCGGCTCACGCCGAACTGGGCTCCGAGATCACCAAGTCCGGACGCCGAGAGCAGGGCCGAGCAGATCGCATGCGAAGCAACATCGCCGTCGGAATGGCCGATCAGCCCGCGCTCGCCGGGCCAGTGCAGCGCAGCAAGATAGAGCTCTTTACCGTCGCCGAACTTGTGAACGTCTACGCCAACGCCAACGAGCGGCATCATCACAACACCATTCACCGTGCGGTCCGCAGACTGCCGTCCGCAGACCGCACGGCCGGTATTTGCCAAGTCAGCGCGGTCCGCAGACCGCCATCTGCAGACCGCGCAGCCGGCATTTGCCAAGTTAGCGGCCAGTGAGCCAGCTTCCCTAGCTGTCAGCTCGCCAGGATCTCGTCGAGTAGCGTCTCGGCTTTGTCCTCGTTGGTCTTCTCGGCCAGCGCCAGCTCGCTCACGAGGATCTGCCTGGCCTTGGCCAGCATCCGCTTCTCGCCGGCGGACAGGCCGCGCTCACGATCGCGGCGCCACAGGTCACGTACGACCTCGGCTACCTTGTTGACGTCGCCCGAGGCCAGCTTCTCGAGATTGGCCTTGTACCGTCGAGACCAGTTGGTCGGTTCCTCGGTGTACGGTGCCCTCAGCACCTCGAAGACCCGCTCAAGGCCCTCTTGCCCGACTACATCACGTACACCGACAAGCTCAGCATTGTCTGCTGGCACCCGCACCGTAAGGTCACCCTTGTCGACCTTAAGCACGAGGTAAGTCTTATCCTCGCCCTTGATCGAACGGATCTCGATTTCCTCGATCCGAGCAGCCCCATGGTGGGGGTAGACGACGGTGTCGCCGACCTTGAAAGTCATGTGGCACGTACCCCTTCCGCTGTGACCAGCTTACCACGGCGGAAGGCGAACAATAGCCAGCCTTGAGGTCAAAGATGCAGGTCAAGGCCGCTTTTGCATACTGTGAATGACAGCACAGGCCATCGAAGCGTGCCTCCAGTGCTCCGTCGAACCGGATCCCGGAGTCGTGGGCGGCGACGAAACCGCCACCGAGAGCGCCGCAACGCTTGCCCTCAGTTTACCCGCTGACCGGGGTGTTGACAGCCACCCAACGCGAGGTGGCGCCAGCGCGTCTCAGGTTCATCATGACAACCACCGCCCGCACGCTTACGCGGACCGACAACCAGGCTCATACTGAAGACAGGAGCTTGTAGCGAATGGCGGAGAGACGCGTGAACCAAGGCGGTGAACAGGGGCACGACGACTACGGGCTGCCGCCGGTCGACGTCGAGATCCCAGATGACGCCCGCGAGCTGTTCCGTGACGTTCAGGCCTACCATCGTGAGCTTCGGGCGATGCGACGACACCAGCGGAGCGTGCGCTGGCGCGCGCCGTTCCGGCGCTCTGGTGTCGCTATCCCGCTGCTCGCCGGGTGCCTGATCGCGGCGCTCGTCGCCGTGATGGTCTCGGCGATGTTCACCGCGAACCCGTATCTTCCGGTTCCCGCCCGGCATGCAGGCGCTCAGCCCAGCGCGGGTGCGAGCAGGTCATCTCGGTCCGGATCCTCTGCTCAGCCGTCCGCGGGTCCGTCCGGAGGGGTGAGCGGGCGAGCTACCCGGGCGTCCAGCCTCCGGCTGCCCAGCAAGTCGATCAGCGTCGCTGGTCGCCGGGTGGGCTTGCGCACCCTGACGAGCACGGCGCTCGCGATCGTGCCAGCCAACTGCAACTGCGGCCCCGCACTGCGCGAGCTTCTCAGCCAGGTCGAGAGCGCTGGCGTCATCGTCTACCTGGTCGCTGAGCGCGGCAGCAACGTCACCCCGCTGAAACAGCTCGCCACGGCGACGCCGGCCTCTTCCAGAGCGGCCCGGGTCGCCGCCGACGACGCGAACGCGCTGGTGACGGCATTCCCTCCGCAAGGCCTCACCGTGCTGCTCGTGGACAAGGACGGCCTGGTCACGGTCGACTCCGGACTACGCCCCGGGCTGATGCTCAAGAAGCAGCTATCGCTGCTCAGCCCAGGCCGGTAAGCAACAACCGGGCCGGCTACAGTACTGGCGCCGCGCCGGGCTACGCTGCCCAATGGCTAGTCGGCGTGATGGCTGCGAGGCAGGCCTTCACGCGGCGGGCAAATCAGGTGATACGACAACGAGGAGACTCTGCGTGCTCCGGAGCAGCAGCGGCCAGCGCCATTCACGCCGCTTTCTGATCGCGGTGACGGCCGCGCTGATCCCGCTCATCGCGGGCTGCGAGGCGGGCAACAACGCGCCGACCTTGCACTGGCATCAGCCCACCGACGGCACCGGCAAGACCGTCGGCAACATCACGATCAGCAATGCGTTCGTGCTCGGCGCGCCGATCGGCGCCGCGCTGCTGAAGGGGCAGAACGCGGGCCTGTTCCTCGGCCTGACCAACATCGGGTCATCCGATCAGCTGCTGAGCGTCTCCGCGCCTGGCACCGCCCAGTCGGTTTCCGTACCAGGAAACGCGGTGACCCTCGCGTCGCAGCACGCCGTGCTGCTCACCGGACCCCGGCCTCGGCTCATCTTGGAGCACCTGCTGCACCCGCTCACCGGCGGGTCGGTCGTCTCGATCGTGCTGAGGTTCGCGAACGCGGGCGTCGTCCATCTGAGCGTGCCAGTCATGCCGCGTGCGCAGTACTTCTCGACGCTCTCGCCAGCGCCGACGCCCTCACCCACGGCCAATCCTGGAGAGCCTCCCGCACCACTGGGCAGCCCGACACCGAAGCCAACGGCCAGCAGCTCGCCCTGACGGCAGGCGGGAGGCTGGGGCCAGGGATACCAGCCAGCCGCCCCAGCTCAGGTTCCAGGCTCGAACTTGTACCCGAGCCCGCGCACGGTGATGATGTGCATCGGCCGGGCCGGATCCTGCTCCACCTTCGCCCGAAGCCGCTTGATGTGCACGTCCAGGGTCTTAGTGTCGCCCACATAGTCGGCGCCCCATACCCGGTCGATCAGCTGCATCCTGGTAAGCACCCGGCCTGAGTTCCGCAGCAGCACCTCAAGCAGCTCGAATTCCTTCAGCGGCAACTGCACCGGCGCACTGCGCACCATCACGACATGCCGCTCGACGTCCATCCTGACCGGGCCGGACTCCAGCACCGAGGTACTCGGCTCCTCGGCGTCGCCACGGCGCCGCAGTACTGCCCGCATCCGGGCGACCAGCTCCCTCGACGAGAACGGCTTCGTCACGTAGTCGTCGGCCCCAAGCTCGAGCCCGACCACCTTGTCGATCTCGCTGTCCTTGGCGGTCAGCATGATGACCGGCACGCTCGACCGCTCCCGCAGCGCCCGGCAGACCTCGCTGCCCGGCAGGCCAGGCAGCATCAGGTCGAGCAGCACAAGATCGGCCCCGGTCCGGTCGAAGGTGTCGAGCGCGGCCGGCCCGGTCGGGCACACCGCGACCTCGAATCCCTCCTTGCGGAGCATGTAGGAGAGGGCGTCGCTGAACGACTCCTCATCTTCGACCACGAGAACCCGCGTCACTTGGCTGCCTCCTTGGCAGGTCGGTCAGTCACGGCGCAGACGCTCGCCTGGCCGGCGCGTACTTCGATGCCGCTCGGGTCGATGCAGCTCAGGTCGGTGGGGCTCAACTGGATGTCCTCGATCTCGACGGCAGCCGCAGCGTGAAGGTCGAGCCGGCGCCTTCCCTGCTCGTCACCGTCACCTTGCCGCCGTGCGCCGCCGTCACGTGCTTGACGATGGCCAGGCCAAGACCTGTCCCGCCGGTGACCCGCGACCGGGCCGGGTCGACCCGGTAGAACCGCTCAAAGATCCGCTCCAGATCACGCTCGGGGATCCCGATCCCCTGGTCGGAGACGGTCAGCTCGACGTGCTCGGCGCTGACCCGCTTGGTCGCCACGACCACCCGCGTCTTCTCCGGGCTGTAGGCCACCGCGTTGTCGAGCAAGTTACGAAGCGCGGTCACGAGCAGTTCCTCGTCGCCGAGCACGAAGAGCCGCCTCGTGCCGGTCGACGCCAGCTCGATCCCGCGCGACGTTGCCTTCATCCGGCCTCGGTCGAGCGCTTCGGCGACCACCGTGTCGAGGTCGACCGGCATCGCGTCAGGAATCGGCTCGGCGGCCTGAATCCGCGACAGGGTGATCATGTCCTGGACCAGGTTGGTCAGCCGGGTGGCCTCCTGCCGCATCCGGCCGGCGAACCGCCTGACCGCCTCGGGGTCGTCCGCAGCGTCCTCGACCGTCTCGGCGAGCAGCGCGAGCGCGCCAACCGGGGTCTTGAGCTCGTGGCTGGTATTGGCGACGAAGTCCCTGCGGACCTCTTCGACCCGCCGGCGCTCCGTCTGATCCTCGACCAGCAGCAAGACGAGCCCGCCGCCGCCCACTTCCGCTCCCAGCGGCGCCACGCGCACCGCGAAGCTCGTCGTCCGGTTCGGCCGGCCGCCCGTCGAAATGTCGATCTCGCCTTCGCGGATCTCGCCGTCCCTGCGCACCTGGCGGGCGAGCGCGAGCAGCTCGCCGACGACCAGTTCGTCGCGTTCGACAAGTCCGAAGGCCCTGGCCGCCTCGCTCGCTTCCAGCACGCGATCGTCGCTGTCGATCACTACGGCGGAGGACGAGAGGACACCGAGCACCGCCGCGAGGCCGGCGGGCCGGCTGCAGCAGGCTCGCCAAGGCCAGCGTCGGACATGAGAGCTGCGGAGAGGGCAGATCCAGATACGCCTGAGGTCGGAGCGGCGCCATTGCACTGGGCCGGTCCTCTGGCGTTCATCCGGCCGCCTCGGCCGCGCAAGCGAACTCGCCGGTCCGTCTGACCGTAATCACCCCCAGATCCACGCTTTGATGGTAAGCCGACAGGCCCTGCGAGCGCATCTGGCCAGCATCCTGACCTGGTGCAATTTCCGGAGAGTTCATACGTCCTATCGCTGGAGTTCACATCGACGGCGTCACCGGCCCTGGTTACGCACCGCCTCGGCGGCTTCGGCCGCCGCCTTCGGGTCGAGGTAGCTCCCGCCTGGAGTGACCGGACGGAAGCTCGCGTCCAGCTCGTACCGCAGCGGAATCCCGGTCGGGATGTTCAGCTCGACGATGTCGGCGTCGCTGATCTGGTCCAGATGCTTGACCAGGGCGCGCAGCGAGTTGCCGTGCGCCACGACCAGGACGGTGCGGCCGGCGGCGAGGTCAGGCACGATCGCGTCGTCCCAGTACGGCAGCATCCGCAGCACGACGTCGCGCAAGCATTCGGTGCGAGGCAGCAGGTCGCCGGTCAGCAGTGCGTACCGGGGGTCGCCTACCTGCGACATGGGGTCGTCGTCCGGCAGCGCGGGCGGCGGCTCGTCATAAGACCGGCGCCAGCGCATGAACTGCTCGTCGCCGAACTCCGACCTGGTCTGCGCCTTGCTCTTGCCCTGGAGCGCGCCGTAGTGCCGCTCGTTCAGCCGCCAGGACCGGCGGACCGGCAGCCAGCCGAGCCCGGCTACGTCCAGCGCTGTGTTGGCGGTCTGGATGGCCCTGGCCAGGACGGAGGTATGGACGACGTCGGGCCCCAGCCCGCTCTCGGTCAGCAGCTCGCCTGCTCGGCTCGCCTCGGCCCGGCCCTGATCGGACAGGCCGACGTCGACCCACCCGGTAAACAGGCCCTCGGAATTCCACACGCTCTCGCCGTGGCGAAGCAGCACCAGGGTCGTCATGAAGGCAGCGTATCCCGCGCCCCCGACCCCCAGGCCCAGCCCTGCGACGCCCGGCCGACTTCGCTGAGTGCCCGATTTAACACAGCCGGGAACATGGCGAGAAACTTATGGGTTCCTCCCTCTCGGAGGTGTATGCCAGTGCCGCGTCGCTACCCGAGGCGAGTCGCGACCATAAGCGTCCACACATCGCCACTCGAGCAGCCAGGCACCGGTGATGCCGGTGGCCTGAACGTCTACGTCGTCGAGGTTGCCAAGCTCCTCGCCGCGCGTGGCGTCGAAGTGGATATCTTCACCAGGTCAGCCGCGCGCGACCAGCCGCCGGTCGTGGAATTGGCGCCGGGCGTGCTGGTCAAGCACATCGTGGCAGGCCCGTTCGAGGACCTCGACAAGTCCGCGCTGCCCGGCCAGCTCTGCGAGTTCACCTTCGAGGTGCTGCGCGAGGAAGCGGCGCACGCCCCGGGCCGGTACGACCTTGTGCACGGCCACTACTGGCTGTCCGGGCAGGTCGGCGCCGTGGCGAAGCAGCGCTGGGGCGTGCCGCTCGTGCAGTCCATGCACACTCTGGGCAAGGTGAAAAACGCTGCACTCGCCGCCGGTGACGCCGCCGAGCCCGGTCTTCGGATTCGCGGCGAGGCCGAGGTCATCGCCGCTGCCGACCGCATCGTCGCCAATACCAGCGCCGAGGCCGCCGAGCTGATCAGGCTCTACGACGCGGACCCTGACCGGGTGACCGAGGTAAGCCCCGGGGTGGACCTGGCCGTGTTCAGGCCGGGATCACAGGCGCAAGCACGAGCCCGGCTCGGCATCGACCCAGCCGCGATCGTGCTGGCCTTCGCGGGCCGGGTGCAGCCGCTCAAGGCACCTGACGTCCTGCTCAGGGCCGCAGCCAGGCTCCTGGGCGATCACCCCGGCCTGGCTGACCGGCTCGTCGTGGCCTTCGTCGGCGGCCCGAGCGGCACCGGCCGCTCACGACCCCGACAGCCTCACCGAACTGGCCAGCGGGCTCGGGATCACGCCCAACTTCCGGATCGAGCCGCCGTGCCCGCAGTCCGACCTCGCCGACTGGTACCGGGCAGCGACCCTGGTCGTCGTCCCGTCGCACTCCGAGTCGTTCGGCCTCGTGGCCGTCGAAGCCCAGGCGTGCGGCACCCCGGTCGTCGCCGCCGCCGTCGGCGGGCTGCGCACCGCTGTTCGTGACGGCGTCTCTGGAGTGCTGATCGACGGGCACGACCCGGCGAGCTACGCCGACGCGATCTGGCGGCTGGTCTCGAGCCCGGCCGAGCTCGCCCGGCTCTCGCGCGGGGCCTGGCAGCACGCTTCGGAGTTCGGCTGGTCGGTCACCGTGGACCGGCTGCTCGACGTGTACGGTGCTGCCATGAACCAGGTCAGCGGGGTCGCCGCAGCGGTGGACGCGTGACGGATTCGCCGTCCCACGGCGCCATCGCCGAGCCCGCCGCCCAGCGGCTCGGCGAGATCCTGACCGACCTGGGCGTCAGCTACGAGTCACCGCAGCCTGGCGCCTATCTCGTCCGCCTCGAAGGGCAGCACAAGCTCGCCACGATGGCCTGGCTCATCGCGGAGAACCACAGCCTGCACGCCGAGGCGTTCTTCTGCAGGCAGCCCGACGAGAATCACGCCGAGTTCTACCGGTTCCTGCTCGAGCGCGGGAGCCGGATGTTCGGCGTGCACTTCGCGCTCGACCCGGTCGGCGACGTCTACCTGGTCGGCCGGCTGCCGCTCGCCGCCATCACCCCGGACGAGATCGACCGCCTGCTCGGCTGCGTGCTCAGCTACTCCGACGACAACTTCGACCAGGCGCTGATGATCGGCTTCGCCTCGTCGATCCGCAAGGAGTACGACTGGCGCGTCAAGCGCGGCGAGAGCCTGGCCAACCTCCAGGCCTTCGCCCGGCTCACCGGCTGACTCCACTGGCCCGGCCGAGATGACCAGCACAGCGGCGAGGCCGACGTGACCAGCTTTCGGGTCTTCGGCACGACCGCCACCCTGCTCGTCACCGATCAGGGCGCGCTCGACCAGGCCCTGAAGATCGCCGATGCGGAGCTAGCCGCCGTCGACAGAGCCTGCAGCAGATTCCGGCCAGACTCAGAGCTATCCAGGTTGAACGCATGCCCCACCCAACTCACCCGGATTAGCCCGCTCTTCGCCGCACTGATCGCGCAGGCGCTGCGAGCGGCGGCGTTGACCAGCGGGGAAGTCGACCCGACGGTAGGCCAGGCGCTGGTCGACGCGCGGTTACGACCGCGACTTCGGCGAACTCGAAAGGACCGGGCCGACCGCGAGCACCAAGGCCGCTCCCGCCCCAGGCTGGCGCACCGTCCGGCTAGACCAGTCCGCCTGCCAGGTCCAGCTCGGCCCCGGGGTCAGCCTGGACCTAGGCGCCACGGCCAAAGCCTGGGCCGCCGATCGCTGCGCGGCCGAGATCGCGGCCAGGCTCGGCACCGGCGTCCTGGTCAGCCTCGGCGGCGATCTCGCCGTGGCCGGCCCGCCGCCTCCCGACGGCTGGCCGATCAGGGTGACCGACGACCACGCCGCCGCGCCGGACGCCCCGGGCCAGACCGTCACTCTCCGCTCGGGCGGACTAGCAACGTCGAGCACGACGGTCCGCGCCTGGACTCAAGGCGGCCAGCGAAAGCACCACATCATCGACCCGCGCACCGGCGAGCCGGCGAGCTCCTGCTGGCGCACCGTCAGTGTCACCGCCGCGACCTGCGCCGACGCCAACATCGCCAGCACCGCCTCGATCGTCAAGGGCGAACTCGCCCGCCCGTGGCTCACCGAGCTCCGCCTCCCCGCCAGGCTGGTCGCCCACGACGGAACCGTCACCACCACCCCCGGCTGGCCCGCGTAGCCGCCGCCCCGCCGCCCGAACCCGGGTCCAACAGCAGCAGGGCGGGCCATACTGCTGTCAGCAGCTCAGTCCGGACAGCAGTAAGGTCCTACCTGCCGTCGTCCTGATGACACTAAGTAAGACCATGCTGCTGTCGCCCCGCACCCCTGAACAGCAGCAGGCAGGCGGGCGCGGCCCGGGTCGAGGCCGGTCGACTAGGCGCATGGATCTGCGGATCTGTGCATGCGGGAGATACCGGGCTGCGATGATGTAGGGCGAAATTTCGCACTGACGGTGGCGGGAAGGCGGAAATGATTACCAGGCGGGCATCACGGCGTGCGGCGGTCGCGCTCACGATGGCGATGGCGTCGGCGGGGCTGTTCGCGGCGGGCTGGCACGGCACCTCGCCGGCGCGCGCGGCTGGCTCCCCGGGACCGAACTCGCCCGGGGTGTGCTCGGAGAACGCCCGCGGCCGGGTGGTCAACTGCCCGCCGGCCTTGCCGCCCGGCGAGCTTCCCGAGAAGGTCCCGCGACCACACCAGGCTGATCGCGCCGCCGACCAACTTCGCGGCCATGGTCGACGCCAGGACCTGGACCACCGGCGGCGGCAACACCTTCCCAGGCGCGGAGTACCCGTTCGGGATGGTGCAGTGGTCGCCCGACACCCTGCCGCACCGCACGGACGGCGGCGGCTACACGTTCGGCGACCGCAAGCTCGACGGCTACAGCCTCACCCATATCTCGGGACCTGGCTGCAAGTCCGCTGGCGACATCCCGATCCTGCCGATGACCGGCGCCGTGCCGTCCGGGAACCCGAGCACGGTCAGCACGGCGTTCACCAACTCAGGCGAGGTCGCTCAGGCCGGCTGGTACGTGGCCCGCAACAACATGCCGAGGACGATCACCTCGAAGTTCACCGCGACCGCCCACGCCGCGATGGCCAGCTTCACCTTCCCCAAGGCCAACAACTCCGACTTCCTGATCAAGCTGCGGGACAGCCAGGAGCCCGACATCGCCAGCACCGCCAAGATCATCGGCAAGGACGAGATCTCGGGGAGCGAGACCAGCGGCAACTTCTGCAACGAAGTCAGCAGCAAGGTCGGCTCGCAGCGCTACAAGATCTATTTCGACATCAAGTTCTCCAGGCCGTTCAAGTCGGCGCAGGTCATCAGCGTCAAGGGTCAGCCCTCCAACTCGGTGTTCGTCAGCTACAGCACCGAGGTCAACCAGGTGGTCCTCGCGAAGGTCGGCATCTCCTACGTGAGCGCGGCCGACGCCAGGCAGAACTGGCAGACCGAATTGCCCGCCTGGGACCTGACCAGCGTCAAGGCGGCCACCCAGGCCACCTGGAACGCGCTGCTCGGCGAGATCGCGGTGTCCGGCGGCAGCGTGGCCATGACTCAGGAGTTCTACAGCCTGCTGTACAAGGACTTCCTGCAGCCGAACATCACCAGCGACGTCAACGGCAAGTACCTCGGCTCCGACCAGCGGGTGCACACGCTGGCGGCCGGGCAGGCGGACCAGTACGGCATGTTCTCGGGCTGGGACACCTACCACTCGCTCGCCCAGCTTCAGGCCATGCTCGACCCGAGCGCCGCGAGCGACATGGCCCAGTCGCTGGTCAACCAGTACACCCAGAACGCCATCATGCCCCAGTGGGGTTACCTGGGCCTGGACAACTACGCCCAGGTCGGTGACCCCTCCGACGCGATCATCGCCGACTTCTACGCGTTCGGCGCCAAGGACTTCGCCACGACGACGGCGCTGCACCAGATGGTGCGCCAGGCGACCACCATCAACCACATCAGGCCCGGCACCCGGATCGAGAGCAAGTTCGGCTACCTGCCGCAGGACAGCACGTACGGGTGCTGCGACCTCAAGGACTACGTCTCGGCGCTGCTGGAGTACGACACGGCCGACTTCGCGCTCTCGCAGTACGCGCTGGCACTCGGCGACAAGAAGGACGCGAGGACGCTGCGCAACCGGGCCGACAACTGGGCGCATGTCTTCGACCCCGCCAGCAAGCTGCTGACGCCGCGCTTCAAGGACGGGTCCTTCATGGCCGGGGTCAGGCCCGCTACGACGACGAGGTACCTCGAAGGCACTGCCTACCAGTACCTGTGGGACGTGCCCAACAACTACAAGGGCCTGATCGCCAGGCTCGGCGGCAACGCCAAGGTCGGGGCGATGCTCAGGGAGTATCTGTCCAAGCCGAACGCCAGGGCCAAGCACGCGTACCTGTCGGACGAGTTCGACCTGGGCGAGCAGTTCGCGCCGCTCTACGCGGGCCTCCCGTCGATGACCCAGTCCGTGGTCAACAACCTGCGCAGGCACCTGTACCTGCCGGGGCCGAGCGGCCTGACCAACAACGACGACCTCGGGTCGGAGAGCTCGCAGTTCGTCTGGGAGATGCTCGGCTTCTACCCGGAGAATCCCGGCAGCGGGACTCTGGTGTTCGCGAGTCCCGGCTTCCCGAAGGCCGTCATCTCGCTGCCGTCGGGCGGGACGATCACGATCAGCGCACCGGGCGCGTCTGGCAGCAAGTTCTACGTAAAGTCGCTCAGCATCAACGGCGCCGCCTACAACAAGCTCTACGTGCCGTTCAGCCAGCTCGCCTCCGGCGCGACGCTCGACTGGAACCTGGAGGCCAAGCCGGCGTCCTGGGGTCATGCCAAGGCCGACGTCCCGCCGTCCTACGCCATCGTCAAGGGATAAGTCGTCAAGGGATAATGAGCCCGGACAGAAGGAGCAGCTTATGGGGCCACTCGACGGTGTCCGGGTCATCGAGATCGCGAGCCTGGCGCCTGCCCCGTTCGGCTGCATGGTCCTGTCCGACCTCGGTGCCGACGTGCTGCGGGTCGAGCGCCCGGCGAGCTGCGCGCCGGACCGGCCCGCTCCGGTCGATCCGCTCACCCGGGGGCGCCGGTCGATCGGCCTGAACCTGAAGGACCCCGAGGGCATCAGCCTGCTGCTGCGCCTGATCGAGCCCGCCGACGTGCTGGTCGAGGGCTTCAGGCCGGGAGTCACCGAGCGGCTCGGCTTCGGCCCTGACGTGTGCGCGGCCCGCAACCCAAGGCTGATCTACGCCCGGATGACCGGCTGGGGGCAGGACGGCCCGCTGGCGCCGACGGCCGGGCACGACATCGACTACATCGGCATCTCGGGTGCCTTGCACCCGATCGGCCGGGCAGGCGAGCGGCCGGTGCCGCCGCTCAACCTCGTCGGGGACTTCGGCGGCGGCGGGATGCTACTGGCCATTGGCGTTCTGGCGGCCCTCGTGGAGCGAGGAAACTCCGGCGCCGGCCAGGTGGTCGACGCGGCTATGGTCGACGGTTCGGCGTTGCTCACCTCGTTCATCTACGGGCTTAGGGCGCGCGGCGGATGGCAGGACGAGCGGGGCGTGAACCTGCTGGATGGCGGCGCGCCGTTCTATGACACCTACGCCACAGCGGACGGCAAGTACGTGGCTGTCGGCGCGCTGGAACCGCAGTTCTATGCCGCCCTGCTCGCGGGGCTCGGCCTCACCGGGGCGGACCTTCCTGCGCAACTGGACTTGAGCGGGTGGCCGGTGCTCAGGCAGCGGTTCACCGAGATCTTCACGCAGCGGACCAGGGACGAATGGACCGGGGTCTTCGCCGGGACCGACGCGTGCGTAGCGCCGGTGCTGTCACCGGCCGAGGCGCCAGCTCATCCGCACAACGTCGCCCGCGGCGTGTTCGCCGAGGTCGGCGGCATCACCCAGCCGGCTCCGGCACCTAGGTTCGGCCGGAGCGGGGTCGCCGCGCCGATCCCGCCGTGCCGCCCGGGTGCGGACACCGATGCGGTGCTCGGCGAGGCTGGCCTGGGACTGGCCGCGACGGACATCGCGGAGTTGCGGAAGCGCGGAGTCGTGGCCTGAGTTCGCCGGCCCCGCAGCTGCCAGCACGCGCACCAGCCGGGCGGTTCCTGAGCGGTCCTGGCGAGCGCGCGGGTCAGGGCGGCGAGATCCTGCGGCTGGCGATCCCCGCCTTCGGGGCGCTGGTCGCCGAGCCGCTCTTCCTGCTCGCCGACTCCGCGATCGTCGGCAGGCTGGGCACGACGCCGCTTGGCGGTCTGGGAGTCGCCGCACAGGCGCTGACCGCGCTGGTGAACATCTCGATCTTCCTGGCCTTCGGCACCACGGCCGCAGTCGCCAGGCAGCTAGGTGCTGGCAACCGGCAGGCCGCCATCCGCAGCGGCATCGACGGGATCTGGCTCGCGTTCGCGATCGGCGTCGTCGTCGTCGCAGCCGGCCTTCCGCTGGGCGGGCTCGTGGTCGGGGCGTTCGGAGCGACGCCGGCGGTCGCCGCCCAGGCGGTCATTTACCTGCGGATCAGCCTGCTCGGGGCGCCCGCGATGCTCGCGGTGCTCGCGGGCACCGGCACCCTGCGCGGGCTGCAGGACACCGCGACGCCGCTGGTCGTGGCCGTCGCGGCGAACGTCGTGAACGTGATCTTGAACGCGACCTTCGTGCTCGGCCTGCACTGGGGCATCGCCGGCTCGGCCTGGGGCACCGTCGTCGCCCAGAACTGCTCGGCCGCCGCGTACCTGGTCATGGTCGGACGCGGGGCGCGGCGAGCGGGCGTCGGCCTGCGCTTCGACCTGGCCGGGCTGAAGGCCGCGGCGCGAGCCGGCGGCGCCCTGGTGATCAGGACGCTGGCGCTGCAGGCGGTACTGGTCGCGGCGACGGCGATCGCCGCCCGGCAAGGCGCGGTCCCGGTCGCCGCCCACCAGGTCGCCTTCCGGCTGTGGAACCTGCTCGCTTACGCGCTGGACGCGATCGCCATCGCAGGTCAGGCGATTACCGGCAAGTACCTGGGGGCTGGTGACACCGAGCGGACCAGGGCAGCGGTCCGGCTGATGATCCGCTGGGGCGCGGGGTGCGGCGTGGTATTCGGCCTGCTGCTGCTCGGCGCGAGGCCATGGCTGCCCGGGCTCTTTGCCGCGTCGCCGCCGGTGGCGCACCTGCTGCTGCTCGTGCTGATCGTGGTGGCGATCGAGCAGCCAGTCGCCGGAGTGGTCTTCGTGCTCGACGGCGTCCTGATCGGGGCTGGCGACCAGAACTACCTGGCGGTCGCCGGGCTGATCTCCACAGCGGTCTTCGGGCTGGCCGCAGCCGCCGTCGTGCTGACCGACGGCGGCCTGCTCGGCTTGTGGCTGGCGATCTCGGCCTGGCTGGTCGCCCGGTTCGTCACCCTGACCTGGCGGGCGCACGGCAGCCGCTGGCTAGTCACCGGCGCCGTGCGGCGGTGACCAGCTACCAGATCCTCGCCCGGGTCGGCGTCACCTTGATGACGTCCGGGTAATCCCTCCCGAACTGGTCAGGCGTCCAGCCGTTCGCCTCGATCATGCCGCCGTATTTGGCGAGGTAGTCAGGGACCTCCGCTGGCAGCTGCCCGGCCTCGTCGACCCTGGCGGTGCCCTCGAACACGACGATGGCCCCGCCCTGGCCGTTGCCGTCCAGGTTGAGGCTGACGCGCGGGTTGGCGCGGATATTCGGGGTCTTCGGCCCGGACTTGGCCCCGTAGATCAGGAACTCAGCTCCGTCCCACAGGAACCACACGGGGCTCGTCTGCGGCTGACCGGCCTGGCTGACGGTGGTGAGCCAGATGATCGGCTCCGTCTTGAGCCTGGACTCGGCTGTGACGTGCAGCCGGCTTGCTCGGGTCGAGAATCATCGCGGCGCCTTCCTGGGAGTTCGCTAACGGTTTGAGCCTGCTCTGACCACCACTAGATTCGGCGGTCAGTCACCATTACTATCCAGGCTTTGGCGAAAGTTTTGCCGTTCGCCGCTCTTTAGGGCGGCGCGTCGGGGTCTGGGGGCGAGGTCGTGTCCGCCGTTCCGTTGATCTTTACCAGTGGCTGGGCCAGCGGCATCAACTCCTACGCCGTCGTGCTCCTGATGGGCCTGCTCGGCCGGTACGCCCACATGGCGGCGGTGCCGCCGACGCTGGAGCGCACGGACGTGCTGGCGGTGGCCGGGGTGCTGTTCCTCGGCCAGTTCGTGGTCGGCAAGATCCCGTACGTCGACTCGGTCTGGGACGTGATCCATACCGCGATCAGGCCCGTGATGGGGGCGGCGGTCGGCGCGCTGATGGCCGGTCACGCCCACACGCTGTCGCAGGCGCTGGCGGCGGCGATTGGCGGCGGAACGGCACTGGTCACCCATCTGGTCAAGACCGGCGTCCGGATCGGCGTCAACGCCAGTCCTGAGCCGGTGAGCAATGTCATCGCCAGCTTCCTCGAAGACCTCGTCGTGGCCGCGATGGTGGTGTTCGCGCTGCTGCATCCGCTGCCAGCCGCCCTGATCGCCGCCACGCTGCTGATCGGCGGCGTGATTGCGGTCATCGTGCTGGCCAAGCGGATCCGGCAGGCGTGGCAGCGCCGGCGCGAGCGCCGCCTGCGCCGCCAGGCCACCGGAGTGACCGCATAACATCGGGGGCGTGAGCAGCAGCACAAGGCGGTGCGAGCAGTGCGGGACATCCTTCGTCCCGCGCCGGGAGCACGCCCGGTTCTGTTCCGCCGCGTGCCGCGTCGCCTGGAATAGCGAGACCATTGGCGAGCGGACCGCCGAGCTGAACGCGCTCGCCTGGTCCATTACGGCAATGGCCGAGGCCACCGAGCGGCTGTCGAAGGTGCGAGTGACGGACAGCGCCAAGGCGTTCGCGGTCGTCGGCGAGGCCGTCTGGTGGGTCACGATCGTGGACGCGACGATGGTGCGCTACCACCCGGACAGCTACGACCTCGTGCTCGGCAAGCAGTCAGAATGCGAGCGGGACCTGACCGAGCAGACTCTTGCCGGCCTGCGGTTCGTCAGGAACCAGATGAGCCTGGAAGATGACCGGGCCGACTACATCGGCCGCCGCGACGGCGACGGCGACGGCGAGCCTGGCGGCACCTGGCTGACCGAGTGGGTGTGGAAGTCGATGCCGGAGCCGTCGGCCGACGCCGGACAGCAGCTCGCCTTGTCGTGGAAGCTCGCCAGGTACGAGGGTTATCAGGCCGGGCTGGCCGGTCGCACGGTGGGCGAGAGCTTCGACCGGGTGGTGGCGTTCCTCAAGCTGGCCACGGCTGCGTCATGATAGCCAGATGGCTGATCTGATCCTTCGCAATGCTCGCATAGCCGGACACAACGACCTCACCGATCTTGGCGTCGACGACGGCAAGCTGGTCTCCGTCGACGCCAGCACGACGGCCGTGCGGACTATCGACCTCGGCGGGCGGCTCGTTACTCCGCCGCTGGTCGAACCCCATATCCATCTGGACGCGGTACTCACCGTGGGCCAGCCGCGCCCGAACGCGTCGGGTTCGCTGTTCGAGGGCATCGCGGTGTGGGCCGAGCGCGCACCCCAGCTGAGCTACGAGGACGTCCAGGGGCGCGTCAGGCAGATCCTGCGCTGGCAGCTCGCGAATGGCGTACAGCACGTCCGCAGCCACGTCGACGTCTGCGACCCGGAGCTCCGCGCCCTGCGCGCGCTCGCCGACCTGCGCGAAGAGGTCCGGGGCCTCATCGACCTGCAGCTCGTCGCCTTCCCCCAGCAGGGCATCCTCGGCTTCGACGGCGGCATGGACCTGATGCGCAAGGCCGTCGACCTCGGCGCCGACGTGATCGGCGGCATCCCGCACTACGAGCTGACCCGGGAAGACGGCGTCGAGTCGGTGAAGTTCGTCATGGCGCTCGCCGACGAGCACGGCCTGATGGTCGACATCCACTGCGACGAGACCGACGACGAGCACTCCAGGTTCGTCGAGGTGATGGCGGCCGAGACGATCAGGCGAGGCATGTCGGGGCGGGTCACCGCCAGCCACACCACGGCGATGCACTCCTACAACAACGCCTACGCCTACCGGCTGATCACCAACATCGCCAAGGCCGGCCTGCACATGGTGACGAACCCGCTGGACAACTCCGTGCTCCAGGGCCGGTTCGACACCGGCCCGATCCGGCGCGGTCATACCCGGGCCAAGCAGCTGATCGAGGCCGGCGTGAACGTGTGCATCGGGCACGACTCGGTGATGGACCCGTGGTACCCGCTCGGCTACGGCGACCCGCTGCAGGCGGCGTTCGTCTTCGTCCACCTCGGCCAGATGTCGGGTGACAGCGAACTGCGCCGCCTGATCGACATGATCACGGTCAACCCTGCGGCGGCGCTCGGCGTGCCCGACTACGGGCTGCGGATCGGCGGACCGGCCGACCTGGTGGTCTTCGACGCCCCCTCGGAAGCCGACGCCCTCCGCCTGGTCGCCCCCCGCACGCTGGTGCTGAGGGGCGGCAAGATCATCGCGCAGACAACGCCGGCCAAGCACACGGTCTTCTGGGACGGCGCCGAGGAGCAGGTCACCTTCCTGCGCCCTTAACTCGCCCGGGGTAACTCAGGTGCTGCGCACCTGGGGAGCCCTGGTGCTGTGTCAGCAACACCGGGGATCCCCAGGCGCGGCCTGGATTCCAGGCTGGCCGCTAGCCGGCGGCCACTGCTTCTGGCTGGCCGGGGATCACGAGGGTTTCCTCGCGGCTGCTCTCGCCAGCCAGCTTGAAGAACAGCCAGTACAGCAGCGCGGCGAGCACGAAGCCGACCTCGAAGGCGATGTCGCCGAACGCCGGGTAGTGCTTAGGCACCAGGCCGACGTACTCGCTCTGGTTCGCGAAGAAGTAGATCGACACCGCCACCGCGATGACCATCGCGGCGACCCCGCCCCAGGGGTTGTGCTTGCGGTCGAACAGGAAGCCGTCGACCCGCTTGCCGCGCCGCAGGAACTGGTCGGCGAAGAAGACCCCGAGCCACGGGCCGATCCAGTACGCGATCACGAGCAGGAAGTTGTTGTACTTCGTGCCGGCGTCGTGCAGGCCGAACAGCGCGAGGACGAAGCCGGCCCCCCGAAGACCAGCGCGACGATCGCACGGCGCAGCGTCAGTGGCAGCTTGATGCCCAGCGCGAGGAACGACATGGAACCCGAGTAGACGTTCAGCGCGTTCGCACAGATCGCGCCCAGCGCGATCGCCAGCAGCGTGACATCGGCCAGCGGGGTCGCCAGGTGACTGGTGAAGCCCTCGGTCGGGTTGCCCGAGTATTTGCTGATGCTGGTCACGGTGGCCGCCGCCGCACCGACCACTTCCAGGGCCACGCAGGACAGGAACACGCCAAGACCGGCCCACAGGCCAGTCGCCCGGCGGTCGGTGTCCGGCGGAAGGTATCTGGTGTAGTCGCTGGCGTACGGGTTCCAGCCCGCCGCGTACCCGAAGGCCGCGCCGAAGGTGATCAGGAAACCGCCCAGGCTGTTGTGCGCGGGCGCGCCCAGGTTGGCCTTGGTGAGGATCACGACCGAGGCGATCGCGAACACCACGACCAGGAACGGGAACGACCAGCGCTCGAAGAGGTGCACGAAATTGTGCCCGAAGAAGGCCACGGCGATCTGCACCACCACGATGATCAGCAGGCAGACCACCTTGCTCCAGCCGAGCAGCGCGTTGAGCGCGAACGCCCCGCTGACGCTGTTGACCGCGAACCAGCCAACGCCCGCGACCAGGGAATTCACCCCGGCCGGGAAGATGTTGCCCAGGAACCCGAAGCCGATCCTGGACAGCACCATCTGCGGCACCCCGTACAACGGACCGCGCGCCGCGAGCGTCGCCATCG
The DNA here is from genome assembly GCA_963737865.1 of uncultured Actinomycetota bacterium. GTDB lineage: Bacteria > Actinomycetota > Actinomycetes > Streptosporangiales > Streptosporangiaceae > Chersky-822. Next base: position 658,827 of record CAVTUG010000007.1, read on the forward strand.
ACAGCGATCCGACCGCGCTGCCCAGCACGATGGCCAGCGTCGCCAGCCAGAACGACAACCCGAAGAACCACACGCCGATGATGCCGACGAAGATGGTCGCGAACTCCATGTTCGGCGACACCCAGGTCAAGAACTGCTGGTACGGCTTGCCGTGCCGGTCACTCAGCGGGATGAACTCTGCTCCACCTGGCTCGACGGCGGCGACCCGGTCACCGTAGGTACCTTCGCGTACCTCGGCCTCGATCACAGCCGTCGTGCCATGACTCGTATCCGTCACTTAGCGTCTACCTTCCGTTAGCATCACGTTCTTGCAGGTTAACCATGCAGCGTGAGTAACGCGGACGTCTAGAGTGCAAGGTGACTTTGTGCTACCGAACCAGACACTTCACTCAGAGTGACGTTTCTCCATGTGCTCGCGGAGAGTTCTCGTGCTCCTGCAGGAGCGCTGTCGCATAGAGGAGCGGAGTCGTCGTATAGCACGGTCAGGGCTCCCTTATGCGAAACGCCTCCTCCGCGCACCCGGAAAACCTCCCCCCGTCGCGGATACCTGGCCTGGCAGAGGACTCGCGGCTAGGGGCGCCGACCTGGCGCCGCCCGGCCTCGCCTAGCGGCTCAGTGGCCGGCTGCTAGCTCGATGACGCGGACGATCACCAGGACGAAGGCGATGCCCAGGTAGGCCCACATGGCGAGCATGGCGACCCGGCGCGCCGCAGACATCTGGACCGGGGCCAGCATGGCCAGCTGCGGCATCCGCCAGTTCTCCTTCGCCTTGCGGTCGAGCACCGGTGCGGCTGCGGCTTCCGCCAGCGGGCGGCCCGTCAGCCGACGGCGCCAGCCACGCACCGCGAAGAAGGTTGCCGCGCCGACCCCGACCGTGGCGGCGACCGCGAGGATCACCAGGACCTGCGTCGACGACACCGAGCCGAAGAGCACCGAGGCCATCAAGATCGCCGACAGCACGACCAGGGCACCGACGACGGTCACGCCGAGCGACGTTGGTCAGCTTGCCGTTGACCCAGGGTCCGAGCACTTCCTTGTCGTTGCAGAGCATCAGCAGGAACACCGTCGCGCTCGGCAGCAGGACCCCGGCGAGCACCTGGACGCCGACCGTGATCAGGCCGAGCGGCGAGCCAGGGATCAGCACGACCGTCGCCGCCAGCGCGATGAGCGCCGCGTACATGGCGTAGAAGCCCTTGGCCTGCTTGACGCCCCGGTGCAGCGAGTGCTTCAGGCCGAGCACGTCACCGATCGCGTAGGCGGTCGACAGTGAGACCGCGAAGGCGCCGATCATCGAGGCGTCGAGCAGCGCGATCGCGAACACCGCGCCCGGCCGCGTGCCCGGCATAGGCGGCAAGTCCAGCCGCCAGCCCGGCGGAGTCGGTGAACTGGCCGTGGTGCACGGCCGGCGAAGGCGGCCGCCGTCGCGCCCATCAGCGCGCTGCCGCCGACGATCACGATCACGATGCCGATCCACAGGTCGGCCTTCTCGTACCGCATGAAGCGCGGCGTGATCCGCTTGTCGATGATGTAGGACTGCTGGAAGAACAGCTGCCACGGCGCGACCGTCGTGCCGACGATGCCGATGACCAGCAGCATCACGGTGCCAAGCTGGCCGGAGCCGCCGGGGATCGACGGCAGCAGCGAAACCGCTGGCCATCTGCCCGGCCGGCGGGTGCGCGATCACGTACAGCGGGATCAGCAGCAGCGACCCCAGGCAGAACATCATCGCCATCCGCTCGAACCGGCGCAGGCTGCCGGTCGAGGCCGCCAGCACGATGACCAGGCTGGCCAGGATCACCGCGACGACCTTGGGCACGCCGAGGTAACTCGCGGCCAGCGCGATGCCGATGAACTCGGTGACGATCGTCAGCGCGTTCAGCAGGAACAAGTTGATGACGCTGAACGCTCCCCAGAACCGGCCGAACCGCTCGAGCATGCAGCTTGGCGTAGCCGACGCCGGTGACCGCGCCGAGCCGCAGCACCATCTCCTGGTTCACGTACAGCACGGGCACCAGCAGCAGGAACGTCCACAGCAGCTTGGTCCCGTAGGACTGGCCGGCCTGGCCGTAGGTCGAGAACGCGCCGGCGTCGTTGTCGCCGACCATCACGATCAGGCCGGGTCCGACGATCGCCAGCAGCGTCTTCAGCTTGGCCGACAGTCGACGGGCGGGCGCCGGTGTCGTCGGTCGAGATCGTGCCGAAGGCGCCCTTGATGTCGCCGACGTGGCTGGTGTCGATGGCCGCGCTGGCGCGGCCTGGCGCGACCAGGCTCGGGGTGTGTGGTCATGGCGAAACACCCCTTTCACCGCCTGCGGAACAGGCGGGATCGGGGGCACGCGGGCGGCGCCGCCGATGCGGATCGCGGTGCTTGCGCTGCGATCAGGTCTGGCTGATAGCGGCCGGGGAGCGAGCGGGAAGGCGCTGGCGCGTGCCCGGAACGGGCAGAGAGAACGGCGGATGGGGCCTGGTGCCGGCCCGGTCTATCGTGTTCCACGACTCGCCTCCCTCCAGCCTGGTGCCTGCCTGGCCGCGCCAGCACTGCAGCGCGTACAGCAGGGCAACACTGTCACCTGCGGGAGGCGGCGCACCCCAGAGAACCCGGGCGCAGGCACCTCTCTCGTTAGAGCTTTGGCACTCCACGGCGTAGCGCGGCACTGTGATCTGCGAGCCAGAGGCCCGCGGAACACCGTCCGCCTGCGCAGCCACTTGGCCTCACCCCTTAGGCCGGGGAGAGGTGTCCTGATCCGGAGCGTCTCTCGACGGTTGGGATCAGTGGCCTGTGTCCGTGAAGACGCCTCACCGAACGAGGTGTCCTTCGTCAACCACTGTCGAGCATGCCTGATCCGGCGCAGACTGTCAATTTAAGCCCAGTGGCGCGTCGCTGCCCGCTGCGCCCGCATGAGCAGGCAAGACAGCCTGCGAGTGCCGCCACCGGGCAGCCGCGGGGCTGGAGGAGATGGCGCAGGCGACGGCTCAGCCGCTGGTCGGCGGGGCTAAGTCAGCCGGTGCCGAGCTGGATCGCCTTCACGATCAGCAGCAGCACGGAGATCACCAGATAGCCGCACATCACCGCGACCGCGAGCCTCGTCCCAGGCGACCAGCGTCACCGGCTTAAGCAGGGCCAGCGGCGGCATCCGCCAGTTCGATCCGTTCGGCCCGCGACATCGCGCGCGAAGTCCGCATGGCGCGATCTGCGCCTGGCGCGCCTCGCCGCGCCGGCGCAGCGGCCAGCCTGCAGCCAGCCGAAGGCAAGCAAGAGCCCGGCCACGGGCTCCCGCGCAGCCAGCCCACGACCACCGCCGCCGCGCTGAGGCCAGGTGAACAGCGTGGTCACGACCAGCGTGCCGGAGAGCATCAGCAAGCAGCCGATGATCAGCCCGGCGATCACGTTCAGCCAGCGGTCGTTGGTCCACGGACCGAGCACCTCAGGATCGTTGCACAGCAACAGCAGGAACACGCTCGCGCTCGGCAGCAGCACGCCGGCCAGAGCCTGCACGGCGGTGGTGAGCAGGCCGAGCGGCGCGCCCGGCATCAGCACGATCGCGGCGGCCAGCACGACGATCGCGTGTAGCTGGCGTAGAAGGCCTTCGCGTCGCGGAACTTGCGGTGCAGCGAGTGCTCGAGGTTGAACACGTCGCCGAACGCATAGCTGGTGGACAGGGTGACCGCGGCGGCGCCGATGATGCTGGCGTCGAGCAGCACGAGAGCGAAGACCGCGCCGAGGAAGTTGCTCTTGCCGCTGAACGCGTCGGCGACCCCGAGCGCGTCGGTGAAGTGCCCGGCCAGGTGGGTACCCGAACCGCGTAGACGGTCGCGACCAGGATCACGGCCGCGCCGCCGACGACGACCAGCGAGCCGAGGAAGGTGTCGGCCCGCTCGTAGCGGATGAACCGCGGCGTGATCCGCTTGTCGATGACGTTCGACTGCTGGAAGAACAGCTGCCAGGGCGCCACCGTCGTGCCGACGATCGCGATGATCAGCAGCACCGCGTCGGAGCTGACGCCGCCGCGGATCCCAGGCACGACGAAGCCGTGCGCGATCGACCCGACGTGCGGATGGACGAAGAAGATCAGCGGCACGAACAGGACGCAGGCTCGCGGCGATGAACAGCGAACATCGCGCGCTCCCAGCGCCGGAAGCTGCCGCTCGCGGTGATCGCCGACCAGCAGCGCGGCGGCGATCGGCACGGAAATGTAGGGCAGACGCCGAAGTAGCTCATGGCCAGCGAGATGCCGATGAACTCGGTCACGATCGTCAGGAAGTTGAGCAGGAACAGGTCGCCGACGCTGAACCAGCCCCAGAACTTGCCGAACCGCTCGTTGATCAGCCTGGCGTGGCCGACGCCGGTCACCGCGCCGAGCCGACCACCATCTCCTGGTTGACGATCAGCACCGGGATGAGCAGCAGCAGCACCCACAAGCAGGCTGTAGCCGTAGTTCTGACCTGCCTGCGCGTAGGTCGCGACGCCGCCGGCGTCGTTGTCGCCGACCATGACGATCAGGCCCGGGCCCGACGATCGCCAGGAACGTGATCAGGCTGCGGCGCCAGCCGCCACGAGTGCTGCTCGTCGCCGGCCCTGATCCGGCCGAGCGCGCCTTCGATGTCGCCGAGGTGCGCCTCGTCCAGCACCGCGGGCGGCGTCTGCAGCGCCTTCGACGGCTGTGACCTGAGGCTTTCCCGCGCGGTCGAGCCCCGCCGCGCGGGCGGCTGCGTCATGCCCGCTTGCCCCGCCTGGAGTCAGGCGGCTCGGCGGCTTCCCTGCGCCGCCAGTCCTCGGGCAGCGTGACTTCGAGCACGTCATCGACGGTGATCAGGCCGATCATCACGGCGTTCGTCGTCCACGACCGGGATCGTGATCAGGTTGTAGTCGCTCATCAGCACCGCGACGTCGACCACGTCGGTGTCGGCGCCGATCCGGACCGGATCGTCGTCGTAGACGTCAGCACAGGCTGCGCCCTGGGATCGGACTGCAGCAGCGTGACGAGCTTGACGACGCCGCACAGCCGCCGCTGCGTCGTCGAGCGCGTGCACGCTGGTCAGCGCCTCGGGCTGGAGGTTGTCCGCGCCGGCTGACGGCGGCGATGGCGTCGCCCGACCTCGGTGTCGCTGCGGCACGGCCAGGAAGTCCATGCCCATCAGGCCGCCCGCGCTGGTCGGGTTGAAGCCCATCAGCGTCAGCACCTTGGCTCGCTGGCCGGCCGGCAGCAGGTCGAGCACGGGCTGCCGGCGACGCTGCGGCAGTTCGGAGATCGTGTCGGCCGCGTCGTCGGCCCGCATCCGGCCGAGCACCTCGGCGATCTCCGCGTCGGTCCTCGCGCCGAGCAGCCGGGTGGCCAGGTCTTCGTCGAGTTCTTCGAAGACGTCGGCCTCGAGCTCGGGGTCGGCGTGCACCTGGCCGAGGATCTCGGTCTCCTCGGCCTTGGATGCCTCCTCGAGCAGGTCGGCGATCTGCGCGGGCTTCAGCCGCCTGATCCTGGCGAACGGGCCGCGCAGCAGCGCGCTGCTCGCGTGCCCGATCAGCGGCTCGAAGTTGGCCCACTCCTCGAACTGGTGGACGGTCGGCGTGACTCGGCGCGAGCAGCCGCAGCAGGCCGCGCGGCCCGGCGGTGCGTGTCGACGCCGCGCGAGCACCCACTCAGCGCCCTGCCGGCGCAACTCCAGGTCGACCGCCTTGATCAGGTGCGCGGTCGGCACGTCGATCAGCCGGTGGCCGAGCACGTCGGCGCGCAGCAGCACCTCGCCGTCCCGCCGCTCGAAGCTGGCGCAGGTCGAGCCTGGCGCTGGTCAGCTTGAGCACCTCGCCGTCGAACGCACGTCGCCTGCTCAAGCGGAACGAAGACCTCGCGGCCGCCGACGGCGGCGACCAGGCCGGTGACCAGCGGCTGATCGCCGCCGCGCAGCCGCACGATGACGTCGGCTAGCCGGCCGATCGACTCCCCCCGCCTGTCGGTGATCGGACGCCCGACCAGGTCGGACAGATGCAAGACGCCGCGTCGCCCTGCTTCCGGCGCCGCCGCCGCCGGTGATGTGCTCATGTGCTACGCAGCCTTTCTGCTTCCGCGCTGCCGTTCTCTTACCCAGGAACGCCCAGCCGCTGGCCCAGCGGCGCGGGTAGTGAGCTGCGCGCGCTGGGCACACTCACTGCCTGCCCGGGTTCTGCCAGTAAGGCCGATCAGATGGTATGAAGGCCACGTTCGGGATGCCAGGTGCGTCCGGGATAGCGGAGGGGAGCGGAGGAGTCGCAAACGTGGCGACAGGCAAGGAGGTCGGGCTGCGCGGAAGGCCAGGACGATCGTGGCCGAGAGCCTCGGCTACGCGATCAAGCGGCGGCTGCTCGGCCCGCCGCTCGTCACCGAGCAGCTCAGCGAGGAGCGGCTGTCCAAGCCGCTGGCGCTCGGCGTGCTGGCGCCCGACGGCATCTCGTCCTCGGCGTACGGCACCGAGGAAATCCTGATCGAACTGCTCAGGGGCGGCCTCGGCATCGCGGCGTTCGCGCTGATCCTGCCGCTGACCGGCGTGGTACTGTTCGTGATGGTGCTGGTCGTGCTGTCTACCGCGAAGTCGTCACGGTCTACACCAGGGCCGGCGGCTCGTACGTCGTCGCCAGGGAAAACTTCGGGCCTAGGGTCGCCCAGGTCGCGGCCGTGGCACTGCTGATCGACTACGTGGTGACCGTCGCCGTGCAGATCGCGGCCGGCACCGCGGCTGTCGCCTCGGCCGTGCCCGCGATCTGACCAGCCTGACGTCGCTGACACCTGATCTCGCATCGGCGTCGTGCTGCTGATGCTGCTACGGCAACCTGCGCGGCATCCGCGAGGCTGGCCGGACGTTCGCGGTGCCGACGTACTTGTTCGCCGGCGTGATGATCCTGGTGATCATCGTCGGCTTGGTCCGCGGAGATCTTCGGCACCCTGCCGCACTGGCACGTGCGCGCACGGCGCGAACGTCTACGGTGCACGGCGTCACGCCGAATCACAACAGCCTGGTCACCTTCGGCCTGATCTTCGTGCTGCTGCGCGCGTTCGCCAACGGCGGCTCGTCGCTGACCGGCATCGAGGCGGTCTCGAACGCGGTCAGCGCGTTCCGGCCGCCGGAAGGGCTCAACGCCCGCAAGGTGCTCGTCACCGAGGGCATCATCCTGGGCACGCTGGTTGCCGGCGTATCCTGGCTGGCGCACGTGACCCACGCCACGCCCGTACTGTCAGGCGTGCCGACGGTGCATCGCCCAGGAGGCCAAGGTCGTCTTCGGCACGTCGGCATTCGGGCAGGTCATGTTCATCGTCGTCCAGGCCGCGACCGCGCTGATCTTGTATCACCGGCGGCAACACCAGCTTCAACGGCTTCCCGTTCCTGGCCAACTTCGTGGCCGAGGACGCGTTCCTGCCGCGCTGGCTGACCAAGCGCGGGCACCGGCTGGTGTTCTCCAACGGGATCATCGTGCTCGCGGTGCTGTCGCTGCACGCTGCTCGCGGTCGCCGGGGCGAACGTCAACGCGCTGGTGCCGTTCTACGCGCTCGGGCGTGTTCACCGCGTTCACGCTGGCCGGCTTCGGCATGGCGAAGTACCACCACGTGCACCGCGGAGCGCGGCTGGCGCCACAAGCTGGTGATCAACTTCTCGGCCGGGTTGACCTCGCTCGTGGTGGTCATCGTCTTCGCCGTCGTGAAGTTCAGCGAGGGCGCCTGGCTGGTGCTGATCATCTTCGCCGCCGGGGTGCCGCTGCTGATCAGGCTGAACCGGCAGTACCAGATGGAAGCCGAGGTGCTGGAGAACATCGGCAGCGGGCCGAGGCTCAGGGCGGCACGCCGAGCTGCGCCGACGTACTCCACGGCGCACCGTCTTCGTGTTCGTCGACGACTTCGACCTCGCGACGCTGGCCGGGCTCCGGTACGCGCGCAGCCTGCGGCCGACCAGCCTGCGCGCGGTGCACTTCGTGCTGGACAGCACGCAGGCCGACCCGGCTGCGGCAGGACTGGCTGCGGGCGAACACCGGCGTCGTGCTCGACCTGGTCGACTGCCCCGACCGGCGGCTGGCCAAGGCGGCGGCCGAGCATGGTCATGGCCGAGGCGCAGCTGCCCGGCGTCGGCGTCACGGCGGTGCTGCCACGGCGCAGCTATACGCCGCTGCTCGGCCGGCTGCTGCACGACCGGACCGCTGACAAGATCGCCAGCGTGGTCAGCCAGATCCCGCACGCGGCCGCGACGATCGTGCCGTTCGACGTGCGGAGCCGGGTAGAGAGAATGCTGGCCAGAGAGCGCGAGCGGGCGGCGACCACCACGGTCACCGCGCGAGCCCGCAGCCGCGGCCGACGGCGAAGGGGGCGGCGGACCCGCGCCGGACAAGGACGCCGAGGTCGGGGTCGGACGCCCGGACGCGCCGATGGAGGCTGAACCGAGGCGCCGAGCCGGGAGCTGGCGACCGACGGCTCGGACTACAACCGCCCGCCGCCGTCCAAGGCTGCTACGCCGATCGGGCAGCTGCCCAAGCGGGGCCGGGCCACCGTCGAGGGACGCGTGCACGCGGTCGAGATCAGGCCGGTCGAGGCGAACACGGTGCTCGCCTGCGAGGTCGTGGACTCGACCGGCCAGCTGACCGCGATGTTCTACGGCCGCTCGCACATCCCGGGACTTGACCCTGGAGCCAAGGTGCGGCTAACTGGGCAGGTCGGCGCGCGTGGCCGGGCCGTCGTCATGATCAATCCGGCCTACGAACTGCTTTCGCCTGGGAAGGGTGACGCACCACTCTGATGCCCGATTCTGGCCCGGAGATCGGGGACGGACGCGGCCGTTGCGAGCGGCCAGCGCCTGGCGGGCACAGCGATGCCGAGGATGACGGTCGCCGACCCGGCGCGGGCGGGCACGGTGCGGGCGGGCACGGGCACGGTGCGGGCGGGCACGGGCACGGGTCGCGGCTGACCCTGACCGGGCAGCACCGCAAGTCGCTGATCATCGTCCTGGCGATCACCATCGCGGTGGCGGTCGCTGAGGCGATCGGCGCCTGGGTCAGCGGCGCGCTGGTGCTGTTCGCCGACGCGGCGCACATGGCCGCCGACGTCGCCGGCATCGGGCTGTCGCTGCTCGCCGTCATGTTCGCGACCAGGCCGGCCACGCTCAAGCGCACCTTTGGTTACGCCAGGGCCGAGATTCTCGCGGCGATGATCAACGCGGTGATCTTGTTCGCTATGTCGGTTTTTATCGTGGCCGAGGCGATCGACAGGCTGATCACGCCCGGGACCGTGCAGCCGAACCTGATCGTCGGTTTCGGTCTCGGCGCACTCGCCGCCAACGGACTCAGCCTGTGGGTGCTGCGGCACGGGCAGTCCGAGAGCCTGAACATCCGGGGCGCGTTCCTGGAGGTCGCGTCGGATGCGTTCGGCGCGGCGGCGGTGATCGTCACCGGGATCGTGGTCGCGGTGACCGGGTTCACCCGGGCCGACCCGATCGCGTCGCTGCTGGTCGGCGCCTTGATCCTGCCGCGCACCTGGCGGCTGCTCGCGGACGCGATCGACGTGCTGCTCGAGGCGAGCCCGCGCGGCATCGACCTCAACGAGGTCCGCCGCCACCTGACCGGCGTGCCGGGCGTCACCGACGTGCACGACCTGCACGCCTGGACGATCACCTCGGGGCTGCCCGTGCTATCGGTCCACATCGTCGTGGAACCAGAGATCCTCGCCAACGGCAGGAGCGGGCGCATGCTCGACGTGCTCCAGGAGTGCATGAGCGGCCACTTCGACGTCGAGCACTCCACCTTCCAGCTAGAACTGGCCGGCCACGCCGACCACGAGCAGCCCATGCACGAGTAAGGGCCGCTCGCAACCCCGGCACCAGCGCCGGACAGCAGTAAGCCCCGACTTGCTGCTGTTGCGGCCCGCGATCTAACAGCACCATGGTCCTACTTACCGTCGTCCTGATGACACTAAGTAGGACCATGGTGTCGTCCAAAATCGGGAAACCCGCCAGTGGGCTGGGTATCGGCGGGCGAACGCACCTGGCTCTAGCTCCTACTGGCTAGTAGCATTTGCGGTATCGCGTCCTTAGGGGGCTGCCGTGAGCACCTATGACCATTACGTCACCGAAGTTCCGCCCGGCACCTGGGACGTCCCGGCCACCGGCTTCACCAGGTTCAACTGGGAGTACGACAACGGCCGCACGCGGCTGCTCGACCTGTACCAGCGCGGCAAGGACAAGCAGTGGGACGCGACCAAGCGGATCGACTGGGAATTGCCCGTCGACCCGACCAACATCATGGACCAGAGCGAGGAGTTCAGCCCGATCTATGGCTCGCGCCAGTGGGACAAGCTGAACCAGGCCGAGCGGGACGAACTTGGCCTGCACCTGTCGTCGTGGCTGTTCAGCCAGTTCCTGCACGGCGAGCAGGGCGCGCTGACCGTCGCCGCCCGGATCGTCGAGACCGTGCCGGACATGGACTCCAAGTTCTACGCCGCGACGCAGGTGATGGACGAGGCCAGGCACGTCGAGCTTTACGCCAAGTTCCTCAAGGAGAAGGTCGGCGTCTACTACCCGATCAACGACGACCTCTCGACGCTGCTGTCCGAGGCGCTGTCGGACGGCCGGTGGGACTACCCGTACCTGGGCATGCAGGTGCTGATCGAAGGACTTGCGCTAGCCGCCTTCGGGGTCCATCGCGATATGTCCAACAACCCGCTCGTCACCCAGCTGCTCGCCTACGTCATGCAGGACGAGGCCCGGCACGTGGCTTTCGGGCGGCTGGCGCTGCGCGAATACTATGCAGAGCTCACTGACAAAGAGCGGGCCGAGCGCGAAGAGTTCCTGATCGAGGGCTGCTACCTGATGAATAACAGGTTCCGCGCCCAGGAGGTCTGGGAGCAGCTGAACTTCGACGTCGACGAGTGCATGGAGTTCACCGACAAGAGCCCGGTGCAGCAGGCGTTCAGGTCGCTGCTGTTCACCAGGATCGTGCCGTGCGTCAGGGACATCGGGCTCTGGGGTCCTAAGGTCAAGCACGCGTTCGCCGACCTCGGGGTACTCGGGGCGGCCGACAGCGACCTGGAGATCCTGATGCAGGCCGACGAGGACCTGGCCGACAAGATCGACCAGGAAAAAGCCGCTGCCGCGGCCGAAGCCGAGTTCGCGACGCGGCAGGCCGAGGTCGACGAGGCGATCGCCGCCGCGAGCAGCTGATCACTTCTCGTCCGCTTGCGATCACGTTCTGGGTAGCTGCCCGGGACGCGAAGTCCCTGACGACGCCGGCGATCCCGCGCTCTTCGGGGTGGCCCTCCTGGCCCTCACCTGGGCACGGACAGTTACGATCACCATGTCTTCGTCGGTACTCTGAGGCGTCGCGTCTCCATGCCTGATCACTGTCCGGCTGGAGGCCAGGTCAGGGGCGGCTGATCGGGAGGACGGGCTGGTGAACGAGCTCAGGGTCACGTTCGCTGGTCAGACGTATCGCTTCCAGCCCGGCGAGCTCGTCACGATCGGCCGCAGCCCGGAAAACGCGGTCGTGGTCTCCGACCCCATCGTGTCCCGCGAGCATGCCCAGGTGCGGTGGCGCGACGACAGCTGGGTGCTCGACGACCTCGGCAAGGGGCGCACGTTCGTCGGCGGGCTCGCGGTCAGCTCGATCCCGGTGCATCAGCCCGTGGACGTGCACCTGGCCAGCCCGCTCGGACCAGTACTGCGCGTCGAGCTAGCCGTCGCGCCGGCCGGCACTCCCGCCGCCGCGAAGGTCCGCGCCGGTGCCCTGGCGGCGACCGCGCAAGCGAGCGAGCGAGCGGGCACCACCAACCCAGCCGGTGCCACCAGCCCGGCCGGCGACACCAGCGCGACGAGCGCAACCTCCATCGTCCACTTCCCCAGCGACGACGCGATCAGCGACGACGAGCCCGCTCCGCGCGCCCAGGCGCAGCCGGGCCGAGCGGCGCAGCGGGGTGCGGCACTCGAGCGCGGTGCACCGATCCAAGCTCTGGCGCGGCGACATCTCGGCCAGTCACACGAGCCCGGTCTACATCCCGGCGCACCACGCCAGACTGGAATCGCCAGGCGGCGAGTTCGCCACCGCCGTGCACATCCTCGTGCCGGTCCGCAGCTGGCTCAACGACCCCGGCTGGAAGCAGGGCTCAAGGCTGCTCGTCATCGCCTACGGACTGCTGCCCTCGCTGTTCGTCGTGCTCTTCTCCAGCACCACCAACGTCAACGTCCCCGGCTGGGCCTACAGCCTCGCCATCGCGCCGCTGTGGACGGTCGCCTTCTGGCTGCTGATCAGGCCGGGCCGGATCACCAGGCTGATCGCCTGGCTCGCCGTCGCCATCATCGCGGCGGTGCTCATCTTGCTGCCGGTCCTCACCCTGCCCTGGGAGAACGCGCTCGACCAGACGCTCAGCCCGCGCAACGTGCTGCCCTGGATCTACGGGGTCGGCTTCGCCGAAGAGGTCACCAAGGCGCTGCCGATCCTGATCGCGGCGCTGCTGCTGCGCTGGGTGTGGAAGATCACCCTCGACGTCCGGGTGTGGATGTTCCTCGGCACGATCTCGGGCCTCGCTTTCGGCGTCCGGGAGTCGGTGCTCTACACCTCGAGCTATCTGATGCAGGGCAACCACAAGGCGGGCCTGGCGATCCCGCTGATCCTGAGCTTCGCCCAGCGGGTCTTCGTCGACGGCTTCCAGCACGCGGTATGGGCCGGGATCTCGGCGTTCTTCATCGGCATGGGCGTCAACTACCGCCGGCGGCGGATTCCGCTGATCGTGTTCGGGATCACGCTGCCCGCCGTGCTGCACGGCCTGAACGACTGGAGCACCCAGCTCGCCTCGCACTGGCTGTGGATCGTGATGGAGGCGGTCTCGCTGCTGCTCTTCATCGGCTACACGATGTCGGCGGCCACCATCGAGCGCCAGGTGCGGGACACTCCGCTCTTCCGTGGTGAATCGATGATCATGGACAGGATCAAGCTTGACCCGCAGGACGATCAACCGGCCTCCTGAGGTTACGATCGGCGGGTGACAACGCCGCCAATGCCCGATTTCCCGCCGCGATTCCACTGGGGAGTCGCTACCTCCGCCTATCAGATCGAGGGTGCGGTCGCCGAAGACGGCCGCGGCGACTCGGTCTGGGACACCTTCTGCCGGCAGCCAGGCGTCATCAGGGACAACCAGAACGGCGACGTCGCGGCCGACCACTACCACCGCTGGCAGCAGGACATCGACTCTGATGGCCGAGCTCGGCCTGACCGCCTACCGGTTCTCGATCGCCTGGCCACGGATACAGCCGCACGGCACTGGCCCCGCAAATAGAGCTGGGCTCGACTTCTACGACCGGCTCACCGACGGCCTGCTCGCCAAGGGCATCACCCCGATGCCCACCCTGTACCACTGGGACCTGCCCCAGCAGCTCGAGGACGAGGGCGGCTGGCTGCGCGAGGGACACGGCGCACCGGTTCGCCGACTACGCGGGGATCATGGCTGAGCGGCTCGCCGACCGGATCCCACGTGGATCACGCTGAACGAGCCCTACGTGGTCACCGCCTTCGGTTACGCGCTCGGCATCCACGCCCCCGGCAAGGCCCTGATGCTCGACGCGCTGCCGACGGTGCACTACCAGCTGCTCGGCCATGGCCTGGCCAACGCCGCGCTGCGCGCGGCCGGCGCCAGCGAGGTCATGATCACCAACAACTACTCGCCGGCCTGGCCGGCCAGCTCAAGCGCCGCCGACATCGGCGCCGCCGGCGCCTACGACGTCCTGCAGAACCGGATCTTCACCGACCCGATCCTGCTCGGCTGCTACCCCGACCTGGCAGCCTTCGGCATCGGCGAGGCCGGCCTGCCATGCGTCGAAGACGGTGACCTCAAGGTCATCTCGGCCCCGATCGACGGCCTGGGCGTGAACTACTACAACCCGACCAGGCTCTCGGCCCTGCCGGACTCGCCGCTGCCGTTCCAGCTGGAGCCGATCCCCGGCTACCCGGTCACGGCCTTCGGCTGGCCCGTGGTCCCCGAGGGGCTCAGCGAGCTGCTGGGGCTGCTCAAGGAGCGCTACGCCGGCAGCGCTCCCCCCGATCTACATCACCGAGAACGGCTGCAGCCAGGCCGACGTCGTCGCGCCCGACGGCACCGTGGCCGACCCCGGCCGGATCGAGTACCTGGACGGCCATCTCCGTGCGGTCCACGACGCGATCATGGGCGGCATCGACGTGCGCGGCTACTTCCAGTGGACGCTCACCGACAACTTCGAGTGGAGCGAGGGTTACCACCAGCGCTTCGGGCTGATCCACCTCGACACCCAGACTCAGCGCGCACGCCGAAGGCTTCCTTCACCTGGTACCGGAACCTGATCGCCGGCCAGCTGAGCCGCCACCAGCCCCGCTAGCCAGTACCGCCTAGCCCGCGTCCAGGCCCTTACCCACCTGGGCGCCGAATTCGGGATGCACGTTGCGCCAGTACTCGACCACGCGCCCCTTCATCTGGGTGGTGACCTCGGGCGCACTGGCGTGCACGCAGATGTTCTCGACCAGGTGCTCCCGGTCGGTCTCGGTCAGCACGTTGTCCCACAGCGCCCGGGGCTGGACGAAGTCGTCGTCGTCCGGGTGCGGCCGGTAGGCACTCCTGACGATCTCGCCGGCCACGTGATAGCTCTCCCCGTCCCACAACGCCGGGTCGGCAGACCGGGCCGCCGCGCTGTTCGGCGCGTAGACCGGGTCGCCGGGGTTCTGATATCGCATCGCCCCGTCCTTGTTGTAGGAGTGCACGGGCGCCTTGGGCCGGTTGACCGGGAGCTGCAGGTAGTTCGTGCCGATCCGGTGCCGATGCGTGTCCGGGTAGGAGAAGAGCCGACCTTGCAGCATCTTGTCGGGCGACGGTCCGATGCCGGGCACGAAGTTCGCCGGCTCGAACGCCGCCTGCTCGATCTCGGCGAAGTAGTTCTCCGGATTCCGGTTCAGCGTGATCCTGCCGACGTGATCGCCGGGTAGTCGCTGTGCGGCCAGACCTTGGTCAGGTCGAACGGGTTGAACCGGTAGTCCGCCGCCTCCTCGAACGGCATGATCTGCACCTGCAGCGTCCACGACGGGTGGTCGCCGCGGGCGATGGCCGCGTGCAGGTCGCGAAGGTGGAAGTCAGCGTCCTCCGCAGTCATGGCGGCCGCCTCGGCCAGGCCGAAGTTCTTGATGCCCTGGTCGGTCTTGAGATGGTACTTGACCCAGAACTTCCGGCCGTCGGCGTTGTACCACAAGAACGTGTGGCTGCCGAAGCCGTTCATGTGCCGCCACGAGTACGGCGTGCCCCGGTCGGTCATCAGGAACATCACCTGGTGGGTGGACTCCGGCGAGAGCGTCCAGAAGTCCCACTGCATGTTGTTGTCCCTGGTATGGGTGTCCGCGCGCCGTTTCTGGCTATGGATGAAGTCCTGGAACTTCTGCGGATCGCGGATGAAGAAGATCGGCGTGTTGTTGCCGACCAGGTCGTAGTTGCCCTCCTCGGTGTAGAACTTGATCGCGAACCCGCGCGGGTCGCTGGCGGTGTCCGGGCTGCCAAGCTCGCCGGCCACGGTCGAGAACCTGATCAGCAGGTCGGTCCTCGCGCCCCCGCGAACAGCCCCGCCTTGGTGAACTGGCTGACGTCCTCGGTCATCTCGAGCATGCCGTACGCGCCGCCGCCCTTGGCGTGCACCACGCGCTCGGGCACCCGCTCCCGGTTGAACTGCGCCATCTTCTGGATCAGGTAGTGGTCCTGCAGCAGCAGCGGACCGTCAGGTCCCGACCGACTGCGAGAACTCGTCACTCGGCGCAGGCATCCCTGTATCGGTTGTCGTTATATGCCTATTGTTCGCTCATCTGTCCCGGTACTCCCCCCGCAGTACAGCCCTCATCTGCCCACTCGAATAGTTGCACGGAGTAGTAGGGTTGTCACTCATCGCATACAGTCCGGCCGCCGTACCCGAGCAGCGCATCAGGCGATTTATCCTGGACTGGTCCGCCATACTTGCGTGCATGCCCGTGGAGTACAACGCAGTGCCAGAACCTGACGACTTCGATCAGCAGCTTCGCGACCTCACTTCGGGCCAGGCCGAGCGGCCAGGTTCACCGAACTCTCAGCGGCGGAGCGGGCCCGTCGTGCCGCGACCCCGCCGCCAGCCCAGCCGGGGAAGCTGAACTGGCGAAAGGCCAGGAAAGCTAAGCAGCTCCGCAAGCCACTCGGCCCGCAGGGCCGCAAGCAGCCTGGCCGCGGGCAGCCGGCCGCGGGCAGGCCGGATCGAAGCGTCGCGGCAGGCCGGCGTACTCCGCCCGGCCCAAGGGCACCAAGCGCGACCGCACGATCGCCGCCGCGAGGACTGCAGCCGTCCTGATCGCCTTCGTCGTGCTGCTGCTGGTGCTGCATCTGCTCGGATTCGGCCCGCAATAGAGGGCATCGCCATAGTCCACGACCAGGCCCGGCTTGAGCAGCAGACTTGCCTTCGTCAGGGAGATCGGCAAGCTCAAGGCCGTGCTCAGGCAGACCATGCTGGCCGACGCCGACCGGGCGGAGAACTCCGCCGAACACTCCTGGCACCTCGCGATGATGGTGCTCGCTCTGGGCGAGCACGCGCCCGCCGGCACGGATCTGGCGAGAGTCACCGCCATGGTGCTGATCCATGACCTCGTGGAGATCGACGCTGGGGATCTTTTCCTCTATGCCGATCAGAGTGCGCAGGAGCGGCAGGAGGTCGCCGAGCGCGCCGCAGCGGACAGGATCTTCGCGATCCTGCCCGCCGGCCAGGGTGCGGCGCTGCGAGCGCTCTGGGACGAGTTCACCGAGCGCCGCACGACCGACGCCCGGTTCGCCAGGGCACTGGACCGGCTCCAGCCGATGCTGGAGAACTTCGCCGTGGGCGGCGGCACCTGGCAGCGCCACGGCATCACTGCCGACCAGGTCCTGGCCAAGGTAACCCTGATCGAAGACGGCTCGCCCGCTCTGGGCACCTACGCCCGCGCGCTGATCGCCCGCGCTGTCGCTGCCGGATTTCCTGGCCAGTCTGCTTAGAAAAAGATCAGCTTCACCGCTGAAATTATCCCGATCACGACGATCACGATCCTCAGGGCGAGCGGGGGCAGGCGCCGGCCAAACCTGGCGCCGATGAGGCCGCCCGCAGCCGAGCCGATGGCGATCAGTCCGACGGCGAGCCAGGCGACGTGGGCGAAGATGACGAAGACGACAGCGGCGGCGCCGTTCACGATCGTCACCAGGACGTTCTTGCCCGCGTTGACCCGTTGCAGGCCGTCGGTCCAGAACATGCCGAGCAACCCGACGAGGATGACGCCCTGCGCGGCCCCGAAGTAACCGCCGTACACGCCGGTCAGGTAGACCCCGGCGACCAGGATGAGGCTGCTGTGGTCGTCGTCGCCCGTTCCTCGTCTCGCCACCCAGGCCGACAGCTTCGGCTGGACCAGCACCAGCACGCAGCCCGCGATGATCAGCACGGGCACCACCAGCTTGAACACCCGGCCGGCAGCGCGAGCAGCGCGACCGCGCCGGTGAGCGAGCCGGTCAGCGACGCGATGCCGAGCGGGATCAGCCTGGGGCGCTGGCCTTCCAGCTCTTTCCGGTAGCCGAACGAGGCGCTGATGTTCCCGGGAATCACGCCGATGTTGTTGGAGACGTTGGCGACCACTGGCGAGTAGCCGAAGGCGAGCAGGGTCGGGAACGTAATCAGCGAACCCGATCCGACGACGGCGTTGATGGCGCCTGCCGCGACCGCTGCGGCAAAGATCGCCAGCGCCGCAAGGCTACCCACCCAATCCCCGCCACTCCCAACCCGGACGACCCATCCGATACTAGGACAACGCCAAATCCACTTGCCTCCCGGTGCCTGCCTCCCGGGCTCTCCGCCTCCTGAGCTACCCCAGCAAACTCACAACGACCGCGCCCCAGCACCAGCAAACTCACAACGACGCGCCGGTCCGAGGGCGAAGGCTGGGGTGCCGAGGCCCGGGTGGCGGGACGGGAGGGGACTAGCGGACCGGGACCGCTCGGGCCATCCAGCGGCCGGCCCAGCGCTCCACGATCAGCGGGAGCCCGAAGCACCGAGACAGATTCGGCTCGGTGAAGACCTCGCCGAGGGCCGGCGGCCAGCACCGCGCCCCCGCGCATTAGCAGCGCGTGCGTGACGCCGGCCGGGACTTCCTCGACGTGATGGGTGACCAGGACGAAAACCGGTGCTCTCGGATCGAGCACCAGCGCCGCGATCCGGCTCAGCAGGTCCTCGCGGCCGCCCAGATCCAGGCCAGCGGCCGGCTCGTCGAGCAGCAGCAACTCGGGGTCGGCCATGAGCGAGCGGGCGATCTGGACCCGCTTGCGCTCTCCTTCGGACAGCGTGCCGAACTTGCGCCTGATCAGATGGGCGCAGCCCATGAGGTCGAGCAGCTCGACGGCCCGGGCGACGTCGAAGGAGTCGAAGTCCTCGGTGCTGCGGCCGATCGTGCCGTAGCCGGCCGTCATCACCAGGTCGATGACCTTCTCTCGGTGCGGGACCAGCTCGGCGACGGCCGCGCTGGCCAGCCCGATTCTGCTGCGGAGGTCGGCGAGGTCAGCCTCGGCCAGCGACTCGCCGAGAACGTCGGCGCTGCCCTGGGTCGGCACGATCAGGCCCGACGCTACCTGCAGCAACGTCGTCTTGCCCGCGCCGTTCGGACCGACGACCACCCAGCGCTCGTCGTCGTGCACGGTCCAGCTGACGTTCCGAAGCAGCATCGACTGGTCGCGGCGCACTCCGACATCGTGCAGCCGCAGCACTTCGGCCGGCATCAGCTATCCTCCCGAGCACCGTGTCGCGGTCAGTTGAGAACCTACGGCATGCTCGTCGGCTGAGCGCCGGTCACCCGTGCGCACGCGGAGTCCACGAGGAGATCAGGTCGCCGCTGCCGCCGGGGTCACCGGCTAGGTCGAGCCATCCGGCATTCAGGCCGATCACCGCGATAGCCGACGTAGGGAACTCGACGACGCCGGCCGTGAGGATCTCGGTCACCTCGGCGGCGCTGGGATTGTGCCCGACATACATGAGGCTGCCCACGCCGTCGTCGACCTCGGAGAAGATCCGCAGCAGATCGTAGGCGCTGGCACCGTAAAGCCGCTCGTCGGCGACGACCTCCGGGCTCGCCGCGCTCAGGCCGGCACTGACGTACTGCCAGGTTTGCCTGGCCCGCCTGGCCTTGGAGCAGAGCACGAGCTCGGGTCGCAGGCCCTGCCCGGCCATCCACTCCCCGGCCGACTCGGCGTTCTTACGTCCGCGCGGCCGCAGGGCTCGCTCGATGTCGGGGCCACCAGGCAGCTCGCCCGCCTTGGCATGCCGCATCACGATGAGCTGCCGTTGCGCTGTCATGGGGTCCATGCTCGCAAAGCCCGGCACGCTGGCCGGAAAGCCCGGCGTGCCAGCGGGGCACACCGGGACGATCGGCAATCGATATGGCTAAGCCGTCGCCGTCGTCGATTCCTGCAGCTCGTCGTCGGCCGGCGCCCCGGGACCGTCCTGCTGGTCGGCATCCGACGGCGCGATGCCGGTCGCGCGGCGCTTGGCGATGACCACGGAGACGACGATGATGGCCAGCGCACCGAGGGCGACTCCGACCCGCAGGCCAGTGTCGCCGGCGTACTTGACCACGCTGGTCGCGATCAGCAGCGAGACCAGGTTCATGACCTTGATCAGCGGGTTGATCGCCGGACCAGCGGTGTCCTTGAACGGGTCGCCGACGGTGTCGCCGATGACGGTGGCGGCGTGCGCTTCTGAGCCCTTGCCGCCGTGGATGCCGTCCTCGACCAGCTTCTTCGCGTTGTCCCAGGCACCGCCTGAGTTGGACAGGAAGACCGCCATCAGCACGCCAGCCGCGATAGCGCCGGCCAGGAAGCTGCCGAGCGGCACGTAACCGAAGCCGAAGCCGATGGCGATCGGGGCGAGCACCGCGAGCAGGCCAGGCGTGGCAAGCTCGCGCAGCGAGTCCGCGGTACAGATGTCGACCACCCGGCCGTACTCGGGCTTCTCGGTGAAGTCCATGATCCCCGGATGGGTCCTGAACTGCTCGCGGACCTCGAAGACCACCCGGCCGGCCGCGCGGCCGACCGCCATGATCGCCAGGCCGGAGAAGTAGAACACCACCGCAGCCCCGACGATCAGGCCCACGAGGGCGTTCGGCTTGTCGATCGACAGGCTGAAGGTGTTCGCCGCACTGCCCAGAGCAGCCTCGACCGTCGTGCGGAAGGCGCCGAACAACGCGGTGGCGGCGAGCACGGCGGTCGCGATCGCGATGCCCTTGGTGATCGCCTTGGTGGTGTTGCCGATCGCGTCGAGCCTGGTCAGGATCTGCGCACCCTCGCCTTGGACGTCGCCGCTCATCTCGGCGATGCCCTGGGCGTTGTCCGAGACCGGCCCGAAGGTGTCCATCGACACGATGACGCCGACCGTGGTCAGCAGGCCGGTCCCGGCCAGGGCGACCGCGAACAGCGCGATCGTCGGGTTTCCGGTGCCAAGCAGGAAGGCGCCGTACACCGCGCCGCCGATCAGCAGGGCCGAGTAGACGGCGGACTCCAGGCCAACCGAGATGCCCGACAGGATGACCGTAGCCGGGCCGGTGCGCGCCGAGTCGGCGATCTCCCTGACCGGGCGGCGCGTGGTTTCGGTGAAGTACCCGGTCAGCAACTGGATCGCGCTGGCCAGCACCAGGCCGATCACCACGGCGATGATGGCGAAGATCCCGGGTCACCTGAGTGGTGCGAGATCGCCGGGTTGGTGATGCCATTGAGCTTGCTGAACGAGTGGGCAGGTAGATGAACGACGCCGCCACGACCAGGATCAGCGAGAAGATCGCCGAGAGGAAGAAGCCTCGGTTGATCGCCGTCATGCCACTGCGGTCACCGCGCCGAGGCGCGACGAAGAAGATGCCGGCCATGGCCGTGAGCACGCCGATCGCGGGGACGATCAGCGGGAAGACCAGACCCTGCGAGCCGAACGCGGCCTTGCCCAGGATCAGCGACGCGACCAGCGTCACCGCGTAGGACTCGAAGAGGTCGGCGGCCATTCCGGCGCAGTCACCCACGTTGTCACCGACGTTGTCGGCAATCGTCGCCGCGTTGCGCGGGTCGTCCTCGGGAATGCCCTTTTCGACCTTGCCGACGAGGTCGGCGCCGACGTCGGCGGCCTTGGTGAAGATGCCGCCGCCGACCCTCATGAACATGGCGAGCAGCGCGGCGCCGAAGCCGAAGCCCTCCAGCACGCTGGAGGCGTTGGCCTTATAGAGAAGCACCACGATCGCGGCACCCAGCAGGCCAAGGCCCACGGTGAACATGCCGGCAACGCCGCCGGTGCGGAACGCGATCCGCATCGCGCTGCGCTCGCCGCCTTCGCCTTCCCTGGCCGCCGCCGCCACCCTGACGTTGCCGCGCACAGCTAGCGACATGCCGGTGAAGCCGGTGACCGCCGAGAACAGCGCGCCGACGAGGAAGAAGATGGACCGGCCCCACCTCACTCCGGAGCCGTCAGCGGGCAGCACGAGCAGGACGAAGAAGATGATGACGACGAAAACGCCGAGTGTCCTGAACTGCCTGCGCAGATAGGCGGCTGCGCCTTCCTGGACCGCGGTAGCGATCTCGATCATCTTGGGCGTGCCCTGCCCTGCGGCCAGGACCTGCCTGACCAGCCAGGCGGCCATCGCGAGGGCGAGCACGGCAATCACTGCCACAACCGCGACCCAGGTCACGTTGGACCCGGTCACTGTGGCCGCTCCATCCGCGAGAACGGAACTAAGCCTCATCTGTCCTCCGACTATCGGAGCAGCGCAAGACGTCAATCGCGCCGCGCAGCATCGCTGGCGTGGTGCAGCAATAGCCTAGCCGGGTCGGTACGCGCTCAACGGAACATGAACCGGCTAGATATGTACGCAAACAATCCGCAATATCGTCAGGTCGCACATGTAGCGACGTCCCCACGTTTCAGCACGTGAACGGCAGTGCCGGGAGTCTACGCACCGTGGCCCTCTGCGCGGAGGCGGGTCCGGATCTCGGGAAGCCCGCAACGCGTTCGTGACCGAACGGTGACCAAAAGCAGGGGGTTACACCTGCCGGCAGCGGCACCCATGCCCTCAGGCCGGGGAGCCGGCCGCCAACGAGCCAGTGGTCGGCCAGCTCATCTTCACGCTTGTCCCGGCCGCAGTCTCGCTGATCTGCACATCGTCGGCGAGACCCGCGATCACGGCGAGCGAGAAGCCGGCCGGAATGAAGTCCCGAAGCCGACGGACGCAGCGTCGCCCGGCAGGCCGTCCTCACCGGGGGCGCGGCCTGCCCGGCGTTGATGACCTCGATCTCGAACCGTCCGTCCTGGCCGGTCAGCTCGATCCGGACCGGTTCGGCCGGGCAGTGCAGCCGGTGGGCTTCGACCGCCCGCGAGCATGCCTCGCCTACGGCCAGCCGCACCTCGTCGAGAAGCGACTCAGGAACTCCGCTGCGCCTGGCCACCGCCGTAGCGACGAGCCTGGCCGTGCGCACGTGCGCGGGCAGCGGCGTGAAGGTGACCTCTACTGTCGCCATCGTGGCACCTAGCCCCGCAACTGCCGGGCTATTTCTCTGACTTCCTGTTCGCGATGGCTTCGTCGACCGAGTCGTGTATTCCGAAGACCTTGGTCAGGCCAGTGATGCGGAAGATCTTGAGAATCCGCTCCTGGGTGCAGACCAGGTCGAGTGACCCGTCGTGCGCTCGCACTCGCTTGAGTCCGCCGACAAGGACGCCGAGGCCCGTCGAGTCGAGGAACTCCACCTTTTCCATGTTTACGACGATCTGGTGCTTACCGTTATTGACCAGGTCGATCAGGAGCTCACGTAGCCGAGGCGCGGTGTATACGTCGATCTCGCCTTCTACGTCGACGATCTCGATTCCGTCCTTGGTGTAGTGATCAAGCTTCAGATCCACTGATTCCTCCAGCGCCATGCATCCATTATCCCAGCGGTCGGCCGAGCACTTCTCGTCCGGCGCGCCGGGCGTGATGCTCCGTCGCGCATTCAACCATGCTCAGACTCATGTCTATACCAGATCACGGTTCGAGCTACCCGGCCTGCCGATGACAAACTTCATACAACATGCTTGATCAGGACCAGTTCGCCGCCGATCAGCCGACGGATTCGCACCGCGATGGTCGGCCTGCTGGCGTGCGCCGGATCCTCGAACTCGGCACGGCCTCCGGCAGGCTTACGCACGTCGAAAAGCTGCCGCAGCGCAGTGGCCAGGCTGTCCCCTGGCCGGGCTGGCTGCCGACTGAGCTTATCGCGGCGTTCGCCCGGGCGGGCATCGCCGAGCCGTGGGCGCACCAGGCCGAAGCCGCCGACGCGGCCCGAGCCGGGGCGAACGTGATCCTCGCGACCGGAACCGCGTCCGGTAAGTCGGTCGGCTACCTGGCTCCCGCGCTCACCGCGATCGGCGAGGGCGCGACCGCCTTGTACCTGTCGCCCACCCGGGCGCTGGCCGCCGATCAGCTCGCGCTGGTCAGCGCGCTTGGCGCCGACTTCGGCTCGGCCGTGCGCGCGGCGGTCATCGACTCCGACACGCCGTTCTCAGACCGGGCCAAGGCCCGCAAGCACACGACCTACCTGCTGACCACCCCGGACATGCTGCATTACGGGCTGCTGCCCCAGCACCAGCGCTGGAGCGGATTCTTCCGCCGCCTGCGGTACGTGATCGTGGACGAGTGCCACGGGTACCGCGGCGTCTTCGGCTCGCACGTGGCGCAGGTCCTGCGCCGGCTCAGGCGGGTCGCCGCCTACCACCGGGGTCCTGGCCTTCCTGACCTGCAATTCGTGCTCGCGTCGGCGACCATCAGCGAGCCCGCCCGGTGTGCCGAGCTGCTCACCGGGCTGCCCGCCCGCGCGATCACCACCGACTCGGCTCCGCGCGGCCCGATGACGTTCGGGATGTGGGAGCCGCCGCTGACCTCGCTGCGCGGCGAGGCAGGCGCACCG
Organism: uncultured Actinomycetota bacterium; assembly: GCA_963737865.1. Lineage (GTDB taxonomy): Bacteria > Actinomycetota > Actinomycetes > Streptosporangiales > Streptosporangiaceae > Chersky-822. Next base: position 682,769 of record CAVTUG010000007.1, read on the forward strand.
CTGCGGCGCACCGCCACCGCCGAAGCCGCCGACCTCCTCGCCGAGCTGGTCAGGGACGGCACGTCCGTGCTGGCCTTCATCCGGTCCCGCCGGGGCGCGGAAGCGGCGGCGGCGATCGCCAAGTCGCGGCTCGCCGAGTCTGGCGACGGCGAGCTAGCTGCCCGCATCGCCGCCTACCGCTCCGGCTACCTGCCAGAGGAACGCCGCGAACTCGAGCGGGCCCTGCGCACCGGCGAGATCAAGGCACTCGCCGCGACGCCGGCCCTGGAACTCGGGGTCAATATCTCGGGTCTGGACGCGGTGCTGATCGCGGGCTGGCCAGGAACCCGGGCCGCGCTCTGGCAGCAGGCTGGCCGAGCCGCGGCCGCACCGGCCGGGACTGCGCCGCGATCCTCATCGCCCGCGACGACCCGCTTGACACCTATCTGGTCCACCATCCCGAGGCTCTGCTGCACCGGCCGGTCGAGGCCACCGTCCTTGACCCGGCCAACCCCTACATACTCAGTCCTCATCTCTGCGCGGCGGCGGCTGAGCTTCCGCTGAGCAGTACGGACGTGGATATGTTCGGACCCGTGGCTCGTGAGGTGATTACGGGCCTGGCGAGTTCGGGCACGCTGCGAGAGCGAGCCGGACGGTGGCATCTCACCGGCTGGCGCCGGGTGGCGCTTCCCGGCCTGCGCGGCATCGGCGGGCGGCCGGTCAGGATCGTCGAAGAGTCCACCGGACGGCTCATCGGCACCATGGACGAGCCGTCCGCGCACGTGCTCGCGCACGCCGGGGCGGTTTATCCGCACCAGGGCGAGCTCTACGTGGTGCGGACCCTGGAGCTGTCCGACAGCGTCGCGCTCGTGGAAGCCGGGGATCCGGGCTACTTCACCTCGGCGCGGGAGGTGACCGACCTCCAGATCGCCGCCGAGCACCGTCGGGTCGACTGGGACGACGCCAGCGTGCATTTCGGCGAGGTGCTGGTCTCCAGGCAGGTCGTGTCCTACACCAGGCGCAAGCCGGAAACTGGCCAGTCCATCGGCGAGGAAGCGCTCGACCTGCCCGCCAGGGACCTGCGGACCAGGGCCGTCTGGCTGACCGTCGCCCCGGGCGAGCGTGACCGGCTCGAAGCGGCCGGCGTTCACCTGGCGGGGGCAGCCCATGCGGTCGAGCACGCGGCGATCGGGCTGCTTCCCCTGGTCGCCGCCTGCGACCGATGGGACGTAGGCGGGGTTTCGACGGACTGGCACAGCCAGACCGGCCGGCTGACCATTTTCGTCTACGACGGACATGACGGAGGCGCTGGATTTGCCGAACGGGGATTCCTGGCGGCGGCACAGTGGCTCAGATCGACTTCCCTGGCCATCGCTGACTGCGAGTGCACGACCGGATGCCCTTCGTGCATTCAGTCCCCGAAATGTGGCAATGGCAACGAGCCGCTGTCCAAGCCCGGGTCGCTGGCGCTGCTCGACGCCCTGCTCGCGGGGGTTCCTGCCGAGGACTCCGCACCCAGCTAGCTGGCCTGTTGACTGGCGCCTGACCCTGAAAAGGGGGCGACCCCCGCCGGGGGGGAGAGCGGGGGTCGCCGTACGGCCCGGCTCCGGGGGGACAGAGCGGTTCCGTAACTCAGGAAATCCTACGTGCAGTGGGTCAAAGTTACCAGTCGGTCATGCGATGCGAGATTGGATTTCAACATAGTGACCTATGCTCGGCCACCATGGACGCTACCGCCGATGCCGCAACGGGCGCCACCGCAGCCTTCTTTGACCTGGATAAAACCCTAATCTCGAGGTCCAGCACGCTGGCCTTTGTGCCGTCCTTCTACCGGCACGGTCTCATCAGCGGGATGCAGGCCGCGCGCGGCGCTCTGGCCCAGATCATGTTCAGGCTCGGCGGTGCCGACCACAACCAGATGGAAAAAATTAAGGAACAAGTCACCAAGCTGAGCCGTGGCTGGCCGGTCGAGCGGGTCACCGAGATCGTGACCACGCACCTGGCCGACACGATCGGCCCCATCATCTACAGCGAGGGCAGGCGGCTGCTCGACTTCCATCGCGAGGCGGGCCGCGACGTGATCATCGTGTCCACCTCCGGCCAGGAGATGGTCGCGCCGATCGGGGCGATGCTCGGCGCCTCGGGAATCATCGCGACGAGGATGCGGCACGCCGAGGGCGTGTACACGGGGGAACTTGAGTTCTACGCCTACGGCGAGGCGAAGGCGAGCAGGATCAGGGAACTGTCGGCCGAGCGCGGCTACCGGCTCGCCGACTGCTTCGCCTACAGCGACTCGGTCACGGACTTGCCGATGCTGGAGGCGGTCGGACATCCGCACGCCGTGAATCCCGACCGGCGGCTGCGCAAGATCGCCGTCGAGCGCGGGTGGCCGGTGCTGGTCTTCGCGCTTGGCGGCGTGGCGACATGTGAACGGGCGGACTGATAAAGATCACGAATCGATTACGCTCAGGGCTTCCCAAGCCGGACGATCGGTCGTAGAAATAAGCAATGGACCACTAGGTCCTGGCACGGCAGCCGGGCACCCACGCGCGACCAGCCGCGGGAGGCGGCCGAGGCAGGATCGCCCAGCATGATCGAGCGTTGTAGCAGCTTTGCGACGTGGGCGGCCTGCCCGGCAGTGAAGGTGCACGCTTGGTAACCCGGGTCTGACGTGCCTGAGCGACGGCGTCCCTCTGGGGCGCCGTCAGCTTTGCGTGCGGCAGGTCTGCCTGCCTAATTGGGAGCCAGAGCGTTAGCCACCGCGCAGATGCGGGAGACTGTCTTTTGCAGCGAGGAAGGAGGAACATGATGGCCGGACCTGCGATGCGTGGCCAGACTGACGCGCAGCAGCAGTCGCTAGGCGACCTGGTTTCGCTCGCCGTCAGCGACATTACTCAGCTTGTGAAGTTCGAAGTCGACCTAGCCAAGCTCGAGCTCAAGCAGGATGCTCGCCGGCTCGGGATAGGTGGCGTGCTGCTAGGCGTGGCCGCTTTTGTCGGCTGCCTAGTCCTCATGCTGTTGTGCTTCGCCTTCGCTTACGGGCTCATGGCACTGGGGATCTGGGGCTGGGCGTCCTTCCTGATCGTGGCGGGGACGTGCGTGCTTCTGGCCGGACTCGCGGTCGGGATCGGCCTGCTGAAGTTCCGCAAGCTGAGCGGACTGCGCCAGACCCGCAGCACGGTGTCCGACGACATCGCCATGATCCGGCGCGAGGACGGCGTCACGTCCACCGGATCGGCGGAGACCAGGTAGGCGATGAAATGACGCCGCCAAGCGAGGCGTCGGTCTACCTCGACGGCCCGTGGGCACACCGCTCGGTGAGCGCGAACGGGACCAGATTCCACATCGCAGAGAACGGCGACGGTCCGCTGGTCCTGCTGCTGCACGGGTTCCCCGAGTTCTGGTGGACCTGGCGGCGCCAGCTCGCCACGCTCAGCTCGGCCGGTTTCCGGGCGGTAGCCGTCGACTTGCGCGGGTACGGTGGCAGCGACAAGCCGCCGAGGGGCTATGACCTGATCACCGCGGCCTCGGACGCGGCCGGGCTCATTCGATCGCTCGGCGAGGCGAACGCCGTCGTCGTCGGGCACGACTGGGGCGGCATGATCGCCTGGACAATGGCCGCATACTTCCCCAAAGTGGTGCGCAGGCTCGGAGTTGTCGCCGCCGCTCATCCGCTTCGGCTGCGTTCTGCCGTGGTGGCCGACCCGCTCGGCCAGGGCAGGAGCAGCGGCTACGCGTTCGGGTTCCAGCTGCCGATGCTGCCAGAACGGCAATTGCTCAGACGGCACGCCGAGCGGGTCGGCGAGATCCTGTCGAAGTGGTCGGGCCCTGGCTGGCCCGACCCGGCAACCGAGGCGACCTACCGGGCGGCGATGTGCCTGCCGGCCGTGGCGCACTCGGCGCTTGAGTATCACCGCTGGCTGCTTCGGTCCCGGCTGCGCCCCGACGGCATGCGGTACGCAAAGGCCATGCGCAGTCCCGTGCAGGCGCCGACGCTGCAGATCCATGGATCGCTGGACACCTGCGTTCGGCCCCGGACGGCACGGGGGTCTGGCAGCTTTGTCGACGCCCCGTACCGGTGGCGGCTCATCGACGGCGCTGGGCACTTCCCGCACGAGGAGGCGCCGGACCGGTTCGACCTGGAGCTACGATCCTGGCTCGTCGATCCGGAGCCCGAAAGATGAAGGCTGCCCGAGCGCAGCCGATGACCTAGGCCGGGTGACCTCAAGCGGTAGCGCGGGTGCGGGTGAGCGGTGGCGGGTGGACGGTGAGCGGTGGCGAGGCGAACAGTGGCGGGTGAGCGGTGGCGAGGCGAGCAGTGGCGGGTGAGCGGTGACGGTAGGCGACGATCCTGAGCGGGATCGCGATGCGGGCGGGCGGCCCCGCAATGCCCGGCCGCGCGACGGGCTGGGTCGTCCGCTCGACCGGACCTTGGCCGGGGTTCCGACCATGCCGGACGAGCTGCGTCTCGCTCCGGGTGAGGCGCTGCCGCTGGCGCAGCGCCTGATCGACGAAGGACGCCCGTTCCACGCCCACGAGGTGCTGGAGGCCGAGTGGAAGTCGGCCCCTGCCGACCAGAGGCCGATGTGGAAGGGACTGGCCCAGATCGCGGTCGGGCTCACCCACGCCAGGCGCGGCAACGCCAAGGGCGCGGTCTCCTTGCTACGGCGAGGGGCCGTAGCGGTCGCTGGTTACCAGGGCTCTCCCGTCGCGGGTCTCGACCCGGCCGCCGTCGCGTCGGCGGCGGACGACCTCGCCAGCCGCATCGAGCGCCACGGCCTGGACGGGTGCGCGCCCGAGGCCCTGCAGCTCGTGATCCGCAGCGCGCCGCCACCCAAGTCCGAGGCGACCCGCAGCTAGCAGCGCCGGCTCGGCTGCGCCCGGAGCACGCACGCTGCAGTCCGGAGGCGGGGCCGGACAGCAGCATGACCCTACTTACTGCTGTTCGAGCGCGAAGTTCGACAGCACCATGGTCCTACTTACTGCTGTCGGGACGACAGTAAGTAGGACCATGGTGTCGTCAATTCCGGCCCGGCTACGGGGCGTGGCCCGGTTTGCTGCTGTTGCCGAGGCTGCTCGAACCCCGCGCGGGCCGCGTCGCGGCCGCCCGCTCCTGCGGGGGGCGCGGGCTGGCGCGGGGCGCGGGCTGGCGCGGGGCGCGGGCGGGGGTGCGGGGGCGGGTGGGGGTGGTTACTGGCACTGGCCGGTGCTGACGCCTGCGGTGCGGGTGCGGCCAGCTTTGAGGTCGCTGGTGATCTCGCTGCCGGTGAGGGCGTAGCCGGTATCAGGGACCGAGACGGCGGCGGCGAACACCATGCCGTAGATCTGGCCGTTCGAGGCGATCAGCGGTCCTCCGGAGTTGCCCGGCTTGACCACCGCTCGGATGGGATAGATGTCGCGGACGACATGCGTTCGGTCGTAGATGTCGGGACCGTTGGCGAGCTCTGACCGGCCCACCCGCGCCGGCACGGCGGTGAACGAGGCATCGAGCGGGTACCCGGCCACGATCGCCTGGGCTCCGAACGGGGCCGAGGTCACCACCTTCAGAGCGCGCAGATGCAGGTCGGGCACGTAAAGCACGGCGACGTCGCGGCGCGGGTCGAAGAGCACCACCCGGGCTGGGTAAGGCGAGCCAGTCCTGGTGTAGACCCGGGGGCCGTCGGTCACCCCGGCGACGACGTGGGCGTTCGTGATCACGTGGTCTGGGCCGATCACGAAACCCGAGCCCTCAATGGTCCTCGAGCACGACGGCGCCAGGCCCTCGATCTTGACCACGCTGTTCTGGTCGCGCACGAGCGCGGGTGCGTGCAGGACGGCCGGGTTGGGCTTGGGCACGTCAAGTGCGGTCTCGGCGCCGAGCGCACCGAAGACCTGGACGTAGGGCTTGGTGCTCAGCAGTCGCCGCAGCGCGGAGAACTCCGGCTTGGCCTGCTGCGGGATCAGCCGGTCGACGCCGCGCAGCAGCAGGGAGTTGTTGACCTGGTAGGCGATCGCCGGGAACGGCGGAGCGTAGGCGACCAGGCTGCCGATCAGCCACGCGAGCAGCAAGATCGCCGCGATGTTGATGAGCGCGCCGCCGATCGAGTCGAGCACGGTGCCAGGACGCCTGCGCACACGCGCGCGCAGCGCAACGCCCAGCGCCGACGCCAGCAGCATGCCGATCACGGCGGCCGCGAATACCACGATGATGGCGAGCACGGCCTGGGAACTCTGGCTGCTCGTGACCGCCATCGCGACGCCGGGCGCGAAATAGATGCCCAGAATGGCCCCGCCGGTAAAGCCGGCGAAGCTCAGCGCTCCGATGATGAAGCCCTGACGGTATCCAGCCACCGCGAAGGCAGCAGCCAGCGCGATGAGGATCAGGTCAAGGATGTCACCGGACACAGTTGCTAAAGGTAGCCCCAGCGCGCGCCAAGTTGCCTGACCGGCAGGCAATCCCCGCGATATCGGTATAGCTGAGCGGTCAGCTCGCCTGGGCCGGGCGGTCCGTGCCGGTGAGCCGCCCGTCAGGCGGCAGCTCGATGAAACGCCCGGTGTCCCAGGGCCGCTCCCAGCCCCCGGCCACCAGCAACTGGCTGAGCACGAACGCCGTGAACCCCCACACCAGCATCGACCCGGCCCGGAAGGCTGGCCCGGCGCCACCGTTCGGGTACTTGATCATGAGGCGGTTCGCGGGGTCGGCCAGCTCCGTCACGGGCACCCTCGCGACGGCGGCGACCTCGGCCGGATCTCCCGGCGAGACCGGGCCTGGCTCACGCCACCAGGCCAGCACCGGCGAGACCCGGTAGCCGGTGCGATCTATGTACAGGTCAGGCAGCACCCCGACGACGTCTACTCCGGCGGGATCGACGCCGGCCTCCTCGGCCGCCTCGCGCAGCGCGGCAGCGACCGGCCCGTCGTCCTCAGGATCGATGACGCCCCCTGGGAAGGCGGGCTGGCCCGCATGGCGCCGCAGCGACTCACTGCGCTGTACGAGGAGGAGATCTGGAGTCGAGGTCAGCTCAGGATTCACGCCGAACAGGATGAGGATCGCCGAGTGCCGTCCCTGACCAGGCAGTGGCCGAAGCGCCTCTGGAACGAGCATGCGCCCGGCGGAACTGGCCAGGTCGACGAGCCAGCCAGGTACCTGGCCCGTCCCGGGCGTGGCCGTCACGAGAACGGGCCAGTCTTGACCAGCTTGGCCGCGACGACTGGGTCGATCGGTCCCTCGCCGTAGGCGGGGCAGAGCGCGGCGAGCCCGCAGGCGCCGCAGGCCGGCTTGCGAGAGTGACACACTCGCCGTCCGTGCCAGATCAGCCGGTGCGACAAGATCGTCCATTCGGCGCGCGGGAAGAGCGTGCCGACCTCTTCCTCGATCTTGACCGCGTCGTCCGACGTCGTCCAGCCGAAGCGCCTGGCCAGCCGGCCGAAGTGGGTGTCGACGGTGATGCCGGGGACGCCGAAGGCGTTGCCGAGCACGACGTTCGCGGTCTTCCTGCCGACGCCCGAGAGGGTCACGAGGTCGCGCAGCCGGTTCGGCACCTCACCGCCGAACCGCTCGCACAGCGCCTGGCCAAGGCCGATGATGCTGCTGGTCTTGGCGCGGAAGAAACCGGTGGACATGATGATCTTCTCGACGTCCTCCCGGTCGGCGGCCGCGTAGTCGGCTGCGGTGTGGTACCGGCCGAAGAGGACAGGCGTGACCATGTTGACCCGCTTGTCGGTGCACTGCGCCGACAAGATCGTCGCCACCAGCAACTCAAGCGGCGAGGTGAAGTCGAGCTCGCAATGCGCATCGGGGTAGAGCTCGGAGAGCACCTTATTCATGCGGCGGGCTCGCCTTACCAGGGCCGTCCGGGAGACATCAGGCTTGACCTTGGCCTGCTTGGCGAGCCGAGCCGGCGAGGACACAGCTGGCGAAGATTTGGTGACCACGGGCCAAGCCTACGGTCAGGTGGTGACGCTACCGGCCAACATGTACATGCACCGCGCAGCTCGCCAGCCGGAACGGCAGCACGGCCGGGCCGAAGCTGGCCAGATCGGCCGGCGGCGAGCTGACATGCCGGCCGATCACCACGGTGACGACAGAGCGCGCCCCGGCCCGACGAAGCGCCATCGCGGCCGACTGCGCGCTCGAGCCGGTGGTCCAGGTGTCGTCCAGCAGCAGCACCCGGGAGCCTGGTACCGGCCCGGACTCAAACCGGTCCGGGTCGAGCTCCCGCAGCCGCTCGTCGTCAGGTTCGGCCGAGAGTTCGGCCCAGGGCCTGCGCAGGTACGGCGCGATCAGCGTCCGCAGCGGATGCGGACCGGGCCGGGCGCGGGCCGACGGCACCACGGCCAGATGCGTGGGCCTGGCCTGCCAGCCGGCCCGCCGCCACAGACAGCCGCCGTGGTCGCGCAGGAACACCAGGAGCAGCGCCAGCACGCTCATCGCCGCAACCGGCGCGGCGGCCTCTGGGCCGCCAATCTCAGGTGGGCACGGCGGGTTCTTGTAGAGCCAGAGCCGGCGGGCGTGCGCGCTGCCTTTCAGCGCGTAGGTCACCGGCACCACGACGTCGGCCAGGCTGCCGCCCGCGCACTGAGCGTGCAGCGCGCACTGGTAGCAGCGCCGGCTGCCTCGACCGGCCGGTCCGCTGCAGACCAGACATAACCTGGGCATGCCTGGTGCCTGGAGGGCCGCTGGCACCGGTGCGCTCAGCGTCGGAGCCTGGACCACCACCAGACTTCGCAAATCGCCCCAGCCCGGTCGGCCCTGGCCGCCCAGCAGATGTCCGGTCGGTGACCGGTTTCCTGTGACTTCGTTAACCACGGCTGCCAGGTTAGGTAAAGCCTCTGACATTTTGCCGGGATTTCACCGCGCACCCACGGCAAGCCTGGTGTGGGCGATAGGCTGCGACGGCATGGCTCCGATGGTCCGGTAGGCTCGGCGAGACGGCACTAGGGGTTGCCGCCGGCTGGGTTTGGGCGCCTGTCGTCCGGGCACCGCCGCTAAGGGTGGATCCGGCGGAAGCGCAGCCTTACCGTTCCGGCCGAAACTATAGTCATAAGGGCGTTGCAGCCCCTCCGAGCACAAGCCAGTCAGGATCGGGACGACCCTACATGCGAATGCCTCAGCCAGCGAGCGGACCTGCCGCGTCCGGCGCACCTGCCGCAGAGGCCACGGCGGATGCCGCGGCGAACGACGGTGCCGACGCCTCAGCGCAGCTCCCGCCGGCCGATGAGACAGCTAGCCAGAACGGTGCGGCTAGCCAGAATGGCGCTGCCAGTCACAACGGTTCGGCGAGCCAGAACGGGGCAGTAAGTCACAACGGCGCCTCCGCCATGAACGGCGCTGCCAGCCATAACGGGTCCGCCAGCCACAACGGCTCGGCCGGCCTCGGCACGGCCGCCAGCCACGACGGGATCGCGGCCCTGGCGACCAGCACGGTTGAGCCGACCAGCACTGTCGAGCCGACCAGCACCACTCAGGAAGCCGCCGCCGCTGCCGGGACCACCACCACCGCCGGGACCACCACCACCGCCGAAACCACCATTGCCGAGACCACCGCCGCTGACGGCGCGAGCCCGGCAGCCAAGGTCCGGCAGGCACGCGACCTCAAGGCGAAGACCCTTACGCTGCTCGCCCTCGCCGGAGCCACGCTGCGGCGGCACTGGATCGCCTCGATCCTGATGGCCGGTGGCCTGATCTTCCGCATCCTGACGGAGATCGCGTACCACCCGGCCCTGATCTACATCGACACCCTGAAGTACCTCTACGACGCCTGGCCCGGCTCGGACCCGGTGGCCTACAAGATCCCGCTCAAGATGATCCTGGCCGTCGGCGGCGGCCTGCCGTCCGTAGAGCTGGTGCAGCACTTGCTCGGCCTCGGCATGGCGATCCTCATCTACGCGATGCTGGTCAGGCGCGGGGTGCCCCGCTGGCTTGGGGCCATCGCGATCGCGCCAGTGCTCTTCGACGCGTACCAGCTGCAAGCCGAAGCGATGATCATGCCGGACGTCTGGTTCGAGGCCATCATCGTCCTCGGCCTCGCCGTCCTGCTCTGGCGGCCTCGGCCATCGATCCAGATGCTGGTCGTCGGCGCGGCGCTGCTCGGCGCCTCGACGGGGATCAGGCAGATCGGCGAGATCACCATCGTCCCGGCGGTCGTGCTCGCCGTCGCGCTCGGCGGCGGCTGGCGCAAGATGCTGATCAACACTGCCGCCGTGGTCTGCGCGTTCGTGTTCGCGATCGGCCTGTACCTGGGGGCCTCCCTGGAGCTCGCCCACCACGCCAGGCTCTCGCAGTCCTCGCAGAGCCTCACCTACGGCCGCATGTCGTCGGTCGTGGACTGCGCCACGATCAACCTGCTGCCGCCTGAGCGGCTGCTCTGCCCGACCAAGGCCGAGCAGGCCCTCGGGCCGGACTGGCTCGACCACTCGCTGCGCGGCCCGCTGCGCACCCTGACCACCAAGCTTCCGCCGGACCTGGTCTCCTTCCGCTCGAAGATCATCTCGAACTTCAACCACGCGGTCGAAGAGCAGCAGCCGCTGCGCGTGCTAGGCGGCATCGGCGGCGACTCGATCAAGCTCTTCGCCGTGAACAGGGCGACCAGCCCGGGCGACACCCCGATTTCGCGCTGGCAGTTCCACCACCGCTACCCGACCTACGGCAACTACGTGTTCATCAAGGACGGGCACCTCTACATCTCGCTGCCGCAGGAGAAGCCGCAGCTGCTGGCGACTAGCTACGGCAACGTGCCGTCGGTCAACCTGCCGATCGCGAAGTTCCTGCGCTCGTACCAGACCCACGGCGGGTACACCCCAGGCCCGCTGCTCGCGCTGTCGGTGCTCGCCGGGCTGTTCGGCTCGGTGATGCTCATCTTCAGGCGCAGGCTGACTCCGGCGACCCAGCTGTTGGGACTCGGGTGCCTGACCTTCTTCGTCGCCGCAGTCGCCGTGATCGGCATGTCGGACGCGTTCGAGTTCACCTGGCGCTACCAGCTGCCCGCGATCGTGACGCTGCCGCCCGCCGGCGCGTTCGGGATCGCGATGCTGCTGCTGATTCTCAGGCGGCGCAAGCAGCAGTCAGCGCCAGCCCAGACGGTGTCAGAGCGCACGCCGGAGCTTGCCGCCCCGGCCTCGTGACCGCAGCGCGCCAGCTCTGGCGGCTGGCAGGACAGCACTGGCTCATCGCTCTCCTGCTCGCCGCCGGGCTGGCGTTCCGCATTCTGGCGGTCATCGCCTACCGGCCGGCGCTGCTGTACATCGACACGATCAAGTACCTGTACAGCAGCTACCCAGGGGCCGACCCAGTCGGCTACAAGGTTCCGCTCAAGCTGATCCTCGCGGTCGGCAACCTCCAACTCGTCGCGGCGGTGCAGCACCTGCTCGGCCTGGCGATGGCCGTCACGATCTACGCCGTCCTGGTGCGGCTCGGCTGCGCTCGCTGGCTGGCCGCGATCGGCGCGGCGCCGGTGCTGCTCGACGGGTACCAGGTGCAGATCGAGCAGACGATCATGCCGGATGTGTGGTTCGAGGCGCTGATCGTCGCGGGAATCGCGGTGCTGCTGGCCGGGGCGGTGCGAGCCCGGCGAGTACCACGGCAGACGCCGGGCTGGCGCGGCCGGATCTCCCCCGGGCTTGGCCTGCTAGTGCTGGCCGGGGTCATTCTTGGTCTCTGCGCCACGCTCAGGCAGGTCGGGGAAATCCTGATCCTGCCCGCACTGCTCTGCCTAGTGGCCGCCGGTGGGGGCTGGCGGGCAATTTTCAGCAGAATGGTTGTCCTGACGGCCGCTTTCGCGGTGCCGATCCTCGGCTACATGACCGGCTCGCAGCTCGTCACCGGGCACTTCTGGCTGGCCAGCGGGTCGATCAGCATCTCGACCTACGGCCGGCTGGCCAGTGCCGCCGACTGCGCGACGCTGCGCGTGCCGAGCTACGAGCGGGCGCTGTGCCCGACGGCGCGGCAGCGCTCGTTCGGGATCGACTGGCTCGACCACGACGCGCACTCGCCGCTCAAGACGTACCAGGCACCCTCGGGCCTGAACCGGTTCGCCGTCATCGCCGGCTTCGACCACCAGGTCGCCGAGCAGCAGCCAGCGCGGGTCGCGGCCGCGATCGCCAAGGACGCTGCGAAGCTCTTCGCGGTGACCAGGACGTCCAGCCAGGAGGGCACGCCGATCTCGCGCTGGCGGTTCCAGGACACCTACCCTGCCTATCCGGACTGGGTCACCGTCCGCAAGACTGGCCAGATCGTGCTCGGGCTGCGCGACACGGCGGCGGGCGGGCCGCTGATCCCGCATCCGCTCGAGCCGCGATATGGCGGCAAGGCGCGGGTGGATAGACCAGTGGCGGTGTTCTTGCGTAGTTACCAGCTCGGCGGCGGGTACACGCCGGGACCGGCGCTGGCGATCTTGACCCTGACCGGGCTGCTGGGGTCGGTGCTGCTGCTGGCTCGCCGGCTGGGCGACCGGATTCGCGGGCTTGCCCTGGGCTGCCTGCTCTTCTTCGCCAGCGGCCTGGCGGTACTGGCGATCTCGGACACGTTCGAGTTCTCCTGGCGGTACCAGCTGCCCGCACTCGTCACTCTTCCGCCCGCCGGGGTCCTCGGCATCGCCGCCGTGACCGGATGGCTCGCGGGTCACCGGAGCAAGCCAGTCAGCGAGCCGGAGGACAGCCGCTCCGAAGTCGCCACGCCGGCGGGGTGATCTCGCGATGGCAAGGACGGTAGCGCGGAGACTTCCGCCAGGCCTGCTGCGACGGCACTGGCTCGCCGTCGTCGTGCTCACGATCGGCTTCCTGCTGCGCCTGCTCACGACGGTGACGTACCGTCCCGCCATCATTTACATCGACACGGCCAGGTACCTCTACGACTCGGGAGGGAACGACCCCGTCGGCTACCGCCTGCCGCTCAAGGTGCTGCTGGCGATCGGCAACTTCGACCTCGTCGCCGTGGTCCAGCACCTGCTCGGCCTGGCCATGGCCGTCACGATCTACGTGGTGCTCGTCCGCCGCGCCGTCCCGCGCTGGCTCGCCGCCCTGGCGATCCTGCCGCTCCTGCTTGATGCCTACCAGCTTCAGATGGAACAGATGGTGCTCCCCGACCTCTGGTTCCAGTCCCTGATCGTCGCGGGGGTCGCCGTGCTGCTCGCCGGTCGCGGGCCAGGCGTGGGGACGCGAGCCGTCGCGGCCGCCGGGCTGATCCTCGGCGTCTCCGCCACGTTCCGGCAGGTGGGTGAGATCCTGATCGTTCCCGCGCTGGTGTACGTCGTCGTCGCCTGCCGGGGCTGGCGGACGATGCTCAGCCGGTGCGCGGTGCTCGCGGTCGGGTTCGCGATCCCGATCCTGGGTTACATGGCTGGCTCGTATCTCCTGGTCGGGCACTTTTACCTGTCGCATTCGGGCGTGACGACCACCTACGGGCGGATGGCCTGGTCTGCCGATTGCGCCACGCTGCGGCTGCCGGCCGTCGAGCGGGGACTCTGCCCGGCACCCGCGCAGCGAGCGCACGGACCTGACTGGCTTGAGCACAATCCGAAGGCCCCGATCCGGGTGTACTACACCGGCCCGCTGAGCGACCGGGCCTCGCAGCTGGTGGCCAGCTTCAACCGCGCGGTGCTGATACAGCAGCCGGGCCGCGTTCTCGGCACGTATGCCCGCGACCTGGTGAAACTATTCGCGCCTGGCAAGGTGACCAGCGCTGGGGACCTGCCGGTGGGACGCTGGCAGTTTCACCTGCGCTACCCGTACCTGGCACCGCACGCCACGCCTGCGCAGGTCATCCCGGCCACACGCGCCTACGGGGGCGGGACGCCCGCCGTGTGGGGGCCCGGCGCCTCGATCCTGCGCGCGTACCAGCTAGGCGGCGGCTACACGCCCGGGCCGGTGCTCGCGTTCTGCGTGCTCGCCGGGCTGGCGGGGAGCGCGCTGGCTGCGGCGGGGAGGTTCCGGCAGCGGCTCGCGCTTGGCAGCCTGCTCTTTTTCGGGGCCGGAGCGGCGGTCCTGCTCGTGTCCGATCTGTTCGAGTTCAGCTGGCGCTATCAGCTGCCGGCGCTCGTGACGCTGCCGCCGGCTGCTGCGCTCGCGCTCGCCGGGCTCGCCGCCTGGCGGGCGGACGCGAAGCAGCAGCCGGGTGCGGCTACCGGAGCCCGGCGAACAGATCCGTCTCAGGAACTGGCGCCTCGGTCTCATTCCGCGCCCTGATGAACGTCTCCTCGCCGAAGACCTCCTCGGCGACCGCGGGCGGGATCTTGCTGAACCAGGAATCGTTGATCTGGCTGGCGTGGGTGAGCAGCGCGGCCCGCTTGCGGTCGAGCACGGGCCGGATGTCGACGGTCGTGCTGATCAGGGCTTCGGACTCGCGCATGGCGCGGGCCTCGTCCTCGGTGACCTCCCACTCGTCGACCTCTTCGCCGGCGTCGCGGAGTGCCTGCGTGATCTTCTGCCAGCCGCTGCGCCGCATGGCGCTCAGGTAGAGCTTGGCGGGGATACCGGTCGCCTCGACCGCCCCGATCGCGGCCCTGGCGGCGTGCACGTGGTCCGGGTGCTGGTAGGCGCCGTCCGGGTCGTAGGTGACCACGACCGCCGGCCGGTACTTCTCGATGAGCGCGCTGATCCGGCCGACCACCTGGTCGAGCGGGATGTTGCAGAACGCCTCCGGGCTGTGCCGGTACTCCCAGTCGGGCATGCCCGAGTCGTGGTAGCCGAGCGTCTCCAGCTCGCTAACGCCCAGGTGCTTGCACGACTCACGCAGCTCGGCGAGCCGCGTCTGGGCCACGTCCTCGGTGTCGTGCCCCTCCTCGCCCGGCTTGAGGCCGGACGGGCCGTCGCCGAACTCGCCGTTGGTACACGTCACCACGATGGTCCTGATGCCCTCGTCGGAGTACCTGGCCAGCACTCCGCCCGTGCTGGACGCCTCGTCGTCCGGGTGGGCGTGCACGGCCATCATGGTCAGCGGATACGAGGTCTGTGGCTCGGTCATATCCGCAATCTACCGTCTGCCTCAGACAGCCATGGCCGGCCGCGCCACCAGAGGTCAGCCCGGCTGATCCGAACCAGATTTGCCGGAATTTCCAGCAGATTTCGCGACTCCCGGGAACCAGCTGACCCCGAGCGTGCCCTGGGCCGCCCGGGTGCCGAACGAGCCGCCACCGCGACCGCGCAAGACGTAGGCGAAGACGACCGCTGCCGCCGCTCCGATCAGCGGCCCGGCCAGGTACGCCCACCACGAGGTCCAGTCGCCGAGCACCAGAGCCGGGCCAAGCGACCTGGCTGGGTTCATCGAGGTGCCGCTGACGTGCACGCCGATCAGGCCGGCCAGCGCGATGTAGCCGCCGACGGCGATGGCGGCCATCGCGCCGATCTGCTGGGCGCCAGAGGCCGTGCCCAGGATCACGCTCACCAGCCCGACGGTGAGCACCGCCTCCCAGAACATCGCGTCGACGGTGCTGACGCCCGGACCTGGCAGCGTCAGGCCAGCCGGGCCCTGCTTGCCGATCAGCGCGACCAGCACCAGCGTGGCGAGCACCGCGCCGGCGAACTGCGCGACGATATACATCGGCACCCGATGAGCGGGGAAATCACCTCGCAGCGCGAAGGCAATCGTGACCGCCGGATTGAGGTGCGCGCCAGACACCGTACCCATGAACAGGATGATCGCGAGCACCATGAGGCCAGGCGCCGTCACCAGCGCCGCCGTCGAGATCCCCAGGCTGCCGAATCTGGCGTTCGCGATCGGCCCGCCCGCCGCGACGAACACCAGCAGGAAGGTCCCGAACAGCTCGGCGAACAGCCGGCGCCACTCGTAGGCGCCGTTGGTGAAATCGAACTGGCGGGCCAGCGAGTTCGGCTGACCCAGTGACCGCAGCCCCACTTCGTGCGCGGTCATGGTGATGCGCTCCGCCTGCTTCGGGTCAGCAGGCCCCTGCTCGCCGCTCACGGACATCCTGCTCCCACGGGCGGTGCCAGGCCGCTCGAATACTAGGCCATCCGGTCGAGAATGCTGATGACAAGATCCATCGACGTCTGCGGATGCAGGAACGCGAATCTCGCCACCGGCTGTCCTTCCCAGGCCGACGGCGGCATGAACGCGAGCTGATCGTCCAGCAGGCGGTCGGCCCACGAGGTGTAGTCCGGCCCGCTCCAGCCGAGCCGGCGGAAGAGCACCACCGACAGCTCAGGCGGCGTGACCAGCTCGAGATAGTCGCGGCTGGCGATCTCGCTCGCCGTGGCGCGGGCGAGCACTACCGCCGACTCGATCGCCTCGGCGTAGGCGCGCAGGCCGTGCACCGACAGCGAGAACCACAGCGGCAGCCCCCGCGCGCGCCTGGTCAGGTGGTAGGCATAGTCGGCCGGATTCCATTCGCCGTGGGTGTCGTGGATGACATCCAGGTAGGACGCCTGCTGTGCGTGCACCGACCTGGCCAGCTCGGGCCTGGCGTACAGAAGCGCCGCGCAGTCGTAGGGCGCGAAGAGCCACTTGTGCGGATCGACGACGAAGGAATCGGCCCGTTCGAGACCGGTGTACCTGGGCTGGAGGCTGGGCGCGAAGATGCCTGCGCCGCCGTAAGCGCCGTCGACGTGCAGCCAGGCGCCGAGCTCGGACGCGACGTCGGCGAGCCCGGCGAGGTCGTCGATGATCCCGGCGTTCGTCGTCCCGGCCGTCGCCACGATGGCGGCGATCGATCCCGGGTCGCCGTCGGCTTCGATCACCGCTCTGGCGGCCTGCCCGCTCAGCCGGTGGTCGGGCGTAGTGACCACGAGGGCGTCCAGTTCCAGCAGCCGCAGCGTGTTGGTGATCGACGAGTGCGCGTCGGAGCCGATCAGCACCCGCAGGCTTGTGCGGCCCTTGCTGTCGCCGCTGTCGTGCGCGCGGCGTTTGGCTGTTTCCCTGGCGACGGCGAGCGCCGACAGGTTCGCGGCCGAGCCACCGGACACGAAACAGCCGCCCGCCGTCTCGGGCAGTCCGGCTTTCTCGGCGATGAGTCGTAGCACGATATTTTCAGCGTGAATGGCGCCTGCGGCCTCAAGCCAGGAGATGCCCTGGATCGAAGCGCACGAGACGAGCATGTCGAACAGCAGCGCCGCCTTGGTCGGAGCCGCCGGGATGAATCCGAGGAAATTCGGGCTGTCCGCCGAGATCACCGCAGGGGCGATCGAGGTGGCGTAGGCGGCGAGCACGGTTTCCGGGTCGTGACCGTCGTCGCCGATGAGGCCGGCCAGCGCGGCCTGGAGATCCGCCGGGTCGCACGATCCCCGGTCGAGCGGTACCGGGTCCAGCCTGAGCCTGTCTTCGGCGTATCCGAGCACGGCCCGGATCATCCGTTCGGTGAGATCGTCGATGCCGTGCATGGCCGGAAACCTAGGACCTGGTCACGGTCGCTGGCAAGGGCCTACCTGATCAGCACGGCGTAGACGACGACGTTGCTGAGGTAGGAGCCGGTCGCGTAGTCGAAGGTGCCGCCGCAGGTGATGAGCCTCAGCTCGGAGTCGGGAACCGGGCCGTAGACCGTGTCGCGCGGGAAGCTGGTCTTCGCATAGGTGCGGAGCCGGGTCACCTCGAACGTCGCCACCGTGTGGTCGGCTCGGATGACGTAGACGTACTCGCCGCGCTTGAGCTGGTGGAGGTGGTAGAAGATGCCGGGACCGGCCTGGGAGTCGATGTGCCCGGCGATGATCGACGAGCCGACCTGACCGGGTTTAGGGCTCCCCTTGTACCAGCCGGCCACGGCGGCGGTCGGGGGGACCTCCAGGGTGTGCTGGGCGGTCAGGCCGAGTCTGACCAGGGTCGTGCTGACCCCGATGGCCGGAATGACCAGCCAGACGGGCTTGGCGATGCGACCCGCACCGGCCTTCGGCGCCGAGCCCTTGATGTGCCGGACCGGACCGGGCGCCTGCGCCGCCGGGCCGTGTTCGCCGGGGCCGCCGGGCTGCTGGCCGGAGCTCGTGGCCAGGCTCGCGTTGTGGCGCTGGACGGCGTGGTCCACCAGGGTCCAGCCGCCAATGCCGAGCACCGTGGTCACGAGCCCGACGGCGACGAGCGGGACGGCCACAGACCTGACCATCGAGCGGCGCGCCGGCGATTTACGATGCCGAGGCGCCGCCCGAATCTTGGCCAGCGGCCCGGTCAGGTCGGCCGTCATCTCACCGCTGGTGACCTGCGGTGCGCAGTGAGTGCACGCCGCGCGGCCTGATCGCCCAGCGCACGCTGGCCACGGACACCAGGACGCCGAAGCCGATCAGGACGAGCCAGGGCACATCGGAGGGCCCGGGCTGCGGCGCGGTCCCGCCGAGTCCGGTCGGAGGCGCGCCGGCCGGGATGACCCGGCTGCCCGCCGCGTCGACAAGGTCGTCAAGCACAAGGTGACCTGGGTCATCGAGCACCACGATGGTGTGGATGGTGCCGGCCTGCAGCACGACCGAGCTTGAGGCGTGCTCGCTCTCGCCGGCGGCCCGCACCGTCCAGCTACCGGCCGGCACCGCCAGATACGACGTCACGGCGGCGAACGGGAGCTTCTTGACCAGCGTCTTCGCGCCCGCTGTCACCGTGACCCGGTGCTGGACCAGCGAAGCCTGGATGATCCGCACGAGCGCCTTGCCGTGCGGGGTCGTCAGCCGGTCGTCGAGTATCCGAAGTCGCAGGCCGTTCGCCGGGCCCATGCCAGCCACGGTGTAGGCGCGACCCGTGTGGATGTTGACCGTCGTGGACAGCACGGGCGGCGACGAGGGCTTCGCGCCCGCGCCCCGCATGGCAACCGTGTACTCGCCGCTCGGCACGGATTCGAACCCGGAGATCGTGCCGTAAGCGACGTGATGCAGCACGATCATCGCCTTCGGGTTGTGAAACGAGTACAGGTACACGTCCACGGCCGGCGTGTTCGGCGACAAGTGAGCGAGCCGCAGCCACCCGGTGCCGCCGGCCGCCGACGCGGGAGCCGCGTAGCTCAGCGTTCCGATCATCAATCCGAGCGGAGCTATCACGAGCGCCAGGCGCGCAAGACGCGCCCCGCCCGAGAATCTGGTTCTAGAAAGCATGACCCCCACCTACAGCACTGTTAAGCAATCCAATGGGACTAGGCCGAGCGAACCGGACGAGGATCACGTCGCGGCCATGCAAATGGGCCGTGGCGATGCTCGCCGCGCGGAACGGCGCTCGCTGGCCTCGGAGGAATCCGAGCAGCCAGCGACGGTAAGCGGAATCACTCAGCCCAGCGGCGCTGTCTGAAGCAGCCAGCTCGACACCGCTGAGCGGGATTCCGCGACCGGATCGGGGCGCCCGGTCGTAGAACGCCACGATCTCGATCGGATGCTGCGTCGCGAGGACGGGCAGCATGGCGAGCAACCTGGGATCGACCAGGCCGGCGATCAGTTCCGGCTGAGCTGGAACTGACACTGTGATCTCGCTGTTGCGAAGCAACTGGCTCCCGTCGCGCTGCCTGGCGGCGATGTCGCGATTGAGGGCTAGCTCGTAGGCCGCCGCACCCTGCGGGGCGACGACGCGGACCTCGACCCTCAGCTTGCCGGTGCCGAAGGAAGCAAGGACCGAAGGTGCGTATTCGAGTGCCAGCCTGCTGCCGAACTGGCTCCGCACGGCAGGCGTCCCGATGACGACGTCGGCGCCAAGCGGGTCGGTAGCGTTCGGGCTCAGCACCAGCAGGTTGGACGCGGGGATTCCGGCGTTGAACAGCTGCGAGCACATCACGGCGTCGCAGGCGACGATCACGCTGCGGCTGACCTCGCGCAGGATCCACTGGGCCGCCCGGGCGCGGACGATCCCGGCCCTGGACAGCCCGGTGATCGCCTTCGCGCCGGTCGCCTGCGTGGCCCCGCCTGGCGTCTGGGCCGTGGCCTGACGAGCGTCGCCGGCAGGCCGCCGAGCAAGATGAGCGTGGTCGCTGCTGCGGTGGCGACAACCAGGAGGAGGCCGGCCGCTACGCCGAGCAGGCGGCGCAGCCGGTTGGTCGCGAGCGTTCCTGCGGGGACAGTGCCGTCTGGATCGAGCGGGTCGGTCCGGCGGTGGTTCCCCGCTGCGGCCAAGAGGCTGGCGCGCTTGGCCCTCTCGCCAGCGGGCTGCTCATCCTGCCCGGCGCTCGCATCGGGCACTGCCTGGTCTGGGGAGGCTGCCTGGTCCGGGGAGGCAGTCTGGTCCGCGGAGGCAGTCTGGTCCGGGGAGGCTGCCGCTGCGACTCGCTGGACCGTGGGTGCCTCAGCACGGCGCGACTCGGTGCGGCGCGACTCGGCACGGCGCGTCTCGGGGTCGTCGAGTTCGTCAAAGTCGGCGGCGAGTGCTGTCTGGGTCAGAACAGGCTTGAACAGGTACCGGACGTTGTCCGGCACGTGCGGCGTGGCGCTGGCCGACGACGCGCCTGCGCCCTGCTGCTGCGAGGCTAGGTAGAGCCTGCGCGGGCTTCCGGAAGCAGCCGTGCCCGTCAGTTCGGACGAACCGGAAACGCCCGTCACCGGCCGATCAGACGAACCCGAACCGCCCGTCACCGGCCGATCGGGTGAACCGGGACCACCCGTGACCGGCTGACCGGGTGAACCGGGACCGCCCGTGACCGGCTGACCGGACGAACCCGAACCGCCCGTGACCGGCTGACCGGACGAACCCGAATCGACCGTGACCGGCTGATCGGGTGGGCCGGAGTCGACCGTGACCGGCTGATCGGGCGGCGCCCCGCCTGACGCTCGCCGGATCTGGGCGGAGTCAGCACGCGCAGGGCCGGCCCGCCGCTCGGACTTGCGCCCAGCAGGTCGTTTCGGCAAA
This sequence comes from uncultured Actinomycetota bacterium, assembly GCA_963737865.1. Classification (GTDB taxonomy): domain Bacteria; phylum Actinomycetota; class Actinomycetes; order Streptosporangiales; family Streptosporangiaceae; genus Chersky-822. Next base: position 703,470 of record CAVTUG010000007.1, read on the forward strand.
GCCGACTTGCCCGGCGCGGTCTCCTCACGAGGGGCCGGAGGTGGCACCACCGAGCCGCTGATACTGCCAGGCTCGCGACGAGTCCACTTCTCCTCGCCCATGGCATTGGTCTCCGCAGGTCTTGGCGGTCCGGGAGGGCTAAGCGTCTTAGACCAGCACAGCAGGACACAATTGTCTAGTTAGATTTAGTACTTAACATTGAGGAACCGTCTGATCGCTCCAAGAGCATAGCGCAATGTATCGCTCTGTATCGGAGGAGTGACAGAACTTAACAAAACATGCGCAGCCGCCGGAATCAGGACAGCAGAAATCTCAGGTAATTCCCACTACAGCCAGTTATGTCTGACCTATGCCGATTTCTTCAAGTCTGTCGACCCTGCAGTTCACGACACTTTCAGCGTTCGCCGCGCCGATCACGAGCCCGCACCCGACCGGCCTCGTGCGCGCGGTCGCTGGCGAGGCCCGCGAACGGCGGCTCGGCCAGTCGCAGAACTGCTGGACTCGGTCCGGCCCGACCTGCACTCCGACGCATGCCGCGTTTTCTGACGCACTGCCATCCATTGGCGTCCAGTAAGGCTGCGCTGGCCACACCTGCGGCGGGTCACGCGCTGCTCCGGCGGTCCTACGCCGCGCTCGGCCTTGCATGGGCCTTACAGCAGCATGGGCCTACTTACTGCTGTCCAACGCTGGCGGCCAACAGCAGCATGGTCCTACTTACTGCTGTCAGGACGACAGTAAGTAGGACCATGCTGTCCACTTTTTCGCGCGGGTTACAGCAGTAGGTGGGGTCATGGTGCTGTTGCCCCGGCGGCCTGCCCGTGCCTGCAGTGTCGGTAGGTGTCCGTGCGGCGTGCGGTGCTCCCAGGAGGACTCGAACCTCCGTCGCCAGCTTCGGAAGCTGGCATCTTTTCCCCTAGACCATGGGAGCGGGCGTCCAAGGGGACGTCGAATTGACTGGCGCGCTCGGAAGGACTCGAACCTTCACCCTCTTGCTTCGTAGGCAAGCGCAGCTATCCGTTGTGCTACGAGCGCATGGGCCGGACTGGTAGCGGGGACGGGATTCGAACCCGCGATGGCTGGCTTATGAGGCCAGTGCCTTATCCGAACTTGGCTACCCCGCAGTAGGCCGGGCCGTACCGGGCACCGGCGAGTAGCGCTCCCGGGACTCGAACCCGGACTGCACGCGTTCTGAACGCGTCGGCTCTGCCATTGGCCTAGAGCGCCGAAACGAGCGACCGACCGGATTTGAACCGGTGCTGACACCTTGGCAAGGTGTCGTGCTATCCGCTGGACACTACGGTCGCGTGAACTGACGTGGCCACACGTCGGGCGTACGGGCGGCGGGAGTCGAACCCGCATCTGACGAGGTTTGCGTCCGCCGCGTCTGCCAGTTGCGCCACGCCCGCTCGGCTGAAGTCGGGAAGCAGGGACTCGAACCCCGTCTGCCTGGTCCCAAGCCAGGTGCGCTGACCCTTACGCGACCTCCCGCCGGCCGCACGATAGTGCTTTCTCGCTATGCAATTAATAAGGTGCAGGCACGTTTACCGAAAAATGGCGCGCTTCGCATGGGTGCCAGGAGTCGAACCTGGTTTTCGCTGGTTTTGGAGACCAGCCGCCTATCCGTTGGCTCGCCCATCCGAAATGAGAAACCGCCCGCCAGGGCCAAGGTCCTGGGGGCGGCGTCCGGGTCGGATAACCTTTACTTCTATCCGGGCGCCCTCCAGCTGGCCAGGTATGACCGCAGCGGCAACATGCCTATAAGCATGCATCGCTTCGGCTGCTCCGATGACCACCAGGTATTCACGGAATTAACTGTACGCGGGGAATCAGCGAAAGCCAAGAGCTTTATTTCTCGCAGCCGGTCCGGCCTTCCTGAGAGGGCGTACAGGCGTAGTCTCGTCACCACGCTGAAGGCAGCGAACTATCTATCGCGAGGAGCAACTACGATGCCTACGGTAAGCGTGCGGTACATCGTGAACGACGTTGACGAGGCCATCGCCTTCTACAGCGAGAACCTCGGCTTCCGCGAAGAGATGCACCCCGCTCCCTCGTTCGCGATGATGTCGCGAGGGGACCTGCGGCTGGTGCTGAGTGCACCGGGTGGCGGCCCTGGCGGCGGGCAGGCCATGGCGGACGGCACCATGCCTGCGCCCGGCGGGTGGAACCGGTTCGCCATCGAAGTCACCGACCTGGACAGCATGGTCGAGACCTTGCGTCAGCGGGGCGCCCGGTTCCGAAACGACATCGTGACCGGGATCGGCGGCAAGCAGATCATCATAGAAGATCCGTCCGGAAACCCGGTCGAGCTCTTCGAGCCGCAGATCCCAGAGGCCAGGCTGTAAGGGCATGCCTTGCCGCGCGGATCAGCTGTCGGCGATCCACCGGCCGGGCCCAGGACCCAGCGACGCGGCGACGAAGGTACCGCGGCCATGGATCGTCACGATGAGGCCGCGATCCCGAAGGATCTCCATCGCGCGGCGCACCGTCGTATAGGCGGTCTCGTACTCCACCGCCAGCGCTCGCTCCGCAGGCAATTTCAGGGGGATCTCGCCGGTCTCGATGCGGAGCGCGAGGTCGTCCGCCACCTGGAGGTAGGCGTGCTTCTTTATATACGGGTCAACTGGAGTCGCGGGCACATCAACGAACATAAGAGCCTGCCAAGCACTCATAACTTCGCCTAGCACCCAAAGCTATCATAGCTCTAGTCCCAACGGAGGGGCCGGGGCGGGGGCGGGGGCGGATTTGGGGGCGGGGACGAGGGGTGGGGGCGGGGGCGGGGCTAGGTCGCTGATCAGCGGGGTGGCTACCGTTTCCTCGTAGACGGCGCGGCCAGCGGACGCCATGGCCTCGGCCAGCCCGGGGTCCCAGGAGGCCGCCTGCGGTGTTCCGCCCAGGGCCACGAAGTCGGCGTCGGACCGCACGCCCGCCTGGTAGTCGGCGGCGCTCATTCGCCACGGCACCGCGCCATGGCGGCGCATGACCGCGTTGGCGATCGCGATTCCTGGCCAGTCGAAGTCGCCGTGATAGCGAAGCTCGCCGCCGCCGGCCACGATCGCCCCGGCGAGCTGGCTGAACGCGGTGGACGGCTGCCCTTCGGTGCACAGCAGCGCGGCGGAGTCGCGCCGAGCTCGGCGGCGCACGGCGCAGGACGGCCGGGTTCTCGCAGACATGCACCAGCGTGCCGGGCACGGTACCGGCATCGTCATGAGCTGATGCAGCGTCACGTAGAAGGGAACACCCAGGCTCGCCGCGCCAGTCAGCCACTCGCCTAGCCCTCGGCCGGGCGCCGGCAGGTTGAGCACGAGCACGCGGCTGGCCAGGTCGTCCGGTCGACGTCGCTGATCTCCCAGAGCTCGCGGCGGGCGGCCGCCGAGTCCGGCCTGGGCAGCTCGGCCCTCAGCGCCAGCGCGCGCAGCACCAGCGTCGAGGTGACCGTCCCGTGATTGAGCGCCTTGGTGTCGCCGGTGACCTCGGCCGCGAGCGCCGGCAGCAGGATCGGCGCGCCGGACCGGGCGGCTAGGTACTCCAGAACACGCACCGCCTGAGCGAGCCTGACCTGCTCGCCCTGGTTGACGAGCCTGGTCAGCGTCCCGTCGCCGACGAGTTGCCGAGCCAGCTCCGGTACCAGTCGCAGGAGTCGTCCAGGGTGCTGCCACGGCTAGGTCGAGAGAGCGGCCCGGGACGCGCCGACGCCTGGCGCTCGGCCCGGCGATCCCGGAGCGGGCCGCCGAGGTCTGACAGCAGCTCCGGCCAGCCCGACGCCGGTGGTCTCGCGCACGGCCGGTCCAGGTCGGCGAGGCGGACGCTGATCTTCGCGGTCCTCGCGTCCCGGTACTGCCCGGTGATGCCGATGATCGCCTTGCGCTCCGCCTCGGTCGGCTGGCTGACGCTGACGGAGCCGGCAAGGTCACCGCCGGTACGCTCCAGCGACCGTCGCGCCGCGTCGAGCAGCCGCCGGTACTCATAGCCTGGTAGCGCGACGCTCCGGCGCGCCGTCATCACTGCCCGCCCCGCCATCGTCCCAGCGTAGTCGGCCAGGCTCGGTCGGCCTCGTCGTCGTCATCATCCTCACCAGGATCGCCAGCGGCCGCCGAATAGAGCGTCTGCTCGGCATCGAGCGGCGCATGCCTGGTCGGGCGGAAGCCGAGCAGCTGGGTGACCAGGTCGTCGTTGTCGGCATAGCCGAGCGCGGCATCGACGAGCTGCGTGCCGTCCCACAGGATCAGCAGCGACGACACCGCGTGCGTGGTCTTATCGTGGAACAGGTCGTAGTGCGCGATCATCGGGACCGTGTCGTACCTGACCCACAGGTCATGTCCGGTCATGAACAGATCGAGGTCGAACTTCACGGCCAGGCCGAACAGATCCGGCTTGTAGCGCTCGTCGATGCCGACGAACGCCTCGTCCAGCGCGATCATCCGCGGGCAGTGCTCCTTCGCTGACGAGTAGAGCGCGTTGGCCGCCGCGAACAGCGGCAGGTGGATCGAGGCGGATTTCTCGCCGCCGGACATGACCGAATGCTTGGCGCGGGTGAGCCGCACCTCGGGCTCGCGCGGCACCCGCAGGAGCAGCTCGAAGACGTGCCAGGACCGGTAGTCGAGCACGCTCGCGAGCGCTTCGCGGTAGGTGGCGCGCGGATGGCTGCCTCGGTACTCCCTGATCATCTCGCGGAGCAGGCCCCGAAGCTCGCCGAGGCGCTCCGGCCGCCGGCGCCCGCTCGAGCAGCCGGGCGGCGGCCCGCTGCAAGTCGGTGATCCGGTCGGACTGCGCCCACCGGATGCCGATGGCGATGCCCGAGGACATGGGCTTGGACCTGGTGTCCGCGTCCATCTCGCGGACCAGGTCCCTGGCGGCCACGACCCGATCGTGGATCTGCTGGGCGAGGCCGGCCAGCAGCTCGTCCTCCAGGACCTTGCGCTCCCGGTCCTCAAGCAAGATGCCCTGGTCGGCTTGCCGGTCCGCGATCCGGCTGGCGAACTCGGCGACCGGCTTGCGGCCTTCGTCGTCGATGACGTGGACGGTGACGACGCCGCCCGGCTCCCAGTCGACGCGATAGTCCTCGTCGCAGGCCGACAGCGCCTCGGTGAAATCCTTGAGGCCAGTCGACATCCGGTCGGCGGTGTTCTTGAGCACGCCCTCGGTGACCTGGCGGCCGCCGCGAGTGGCGGCCGCATAGGCCTCGAGGATCGCGGCGACGCCGGCTGGAAGACCCGTCCGGTCACGGCCGAGGCGCTGTCCGCACCGTCCCCGGCGTCCTCCGCCGTCAGCGCGGCCGCGAGCTCGTCGGAGGACTGCTCGGCAGCTGGCCAGCGGGCGGCGTCCGGCCACGCGCCTGAGCCTCGGTCTACCCCCAGCAGCGGGCGTAGTTCGGCCCGCGCGTACGGGCCGAACTCCTGGCCTGCGCGTGCAGCTCGCCGATGGACTGCGGGCCAGCGACTCCCGTCCGCTCACAGGTTCTCCTCGGCCCGCGCGGCCCGCTTCGAGGCGCTGACCGCCTCGTCGCTCGATGCCGGTACGCCTCCGCGGCGACCTTGATGAGCTTCTCCGTCTCGCGGATGTCCTCAAGTACCTGCCTGACGTCCGCCCCGAGGGTCTCGGACAGCGTGCTGTACTCCGCTTCGAGCGCCCGCTGCTCGCCTTCGCGCTCGGCCAGGGCGCGCTCGGCCTCGGCGTAGTCGGCGGTCAGCCGCTCGATCGCGATGGGCTGCCCGGCGAGGTCGTCCTCCGCCTGGGCCAGCTTGGCGCGCTCGCCGTGCAGTTGCGTCGCCACGCTCTCGAACTCGGCGGCGGCCCGCGAGATGGCATCCACTTGCTCGGCCTCGGTCGGCATCCGCCGTTGCGCCGCCGCCTGCCGCAGCGACCTGGTCTTCGCCTCCACTTCGGCGATGGCGGCGTCGTGCGCCTGCCTCGCGCTCGCTAGCTCCTCTCTGGCCCGTGCCAGCAGCGCGGACTGGGTGCTCACGGCCTCAGCGGCCTTCGCGACCGGCGCGGTCGACGGCAGTTCCCTGCGCGCTCGGCGGAAATCGTCGAGCAGCGCGACGATGCGCTCAAGCTCGGTGTCCAGCAGCCGCTCCTGGTCAGCCGTCGAGCGATGAGCCGGTCCTGCTCGGCGAGCCGCGCGCGGCGGCGGATCTCGCGGTTGGTCGCGCCGATGAACTCGGGTGCGTCCTTAGGCCGGGCACCCGCATGCGGCCCGTAGCTGAACTGCGCTTTCGTGCTGATCACAGGGGCGGCGGCCGCACTCGCAGCAAGGGCCACGGGCTGTGTCGGTCAGGGCGATCGACCGCAGCACAGCGGTGATGACGGCAGCCGGCACGTGGTCTTGCTGCTCGGGCACCAGGACCTCGGCCAGCGTCGGCCCGGCGGCGGGATCGGACGCGATCAGGTAGCCGTCCGCTTCGGCGGCAGCGATCGCCGACCGGGTCAGCTCCGGATCGGGATGCACCCAGGCGGTGAGCAGTCCCGCGCCGTAGAGTCCGCCTTCGACGGCGGCGGCGGTGCTCGGCTCGACGCCGTCGGCGAACCTGACCAGCCGCCACAGCGGGGCGCCGGGCCGGCCTTCCCTGCGAGCCGGACGCAGGTCGCTGGCCTGCGGCGCGTCGTCCTTCTCGGCGGCGATCGCGGCTCGCTCGGCCCGCAGCCCGGCCAGCCTGTCCCTGACCTCACGCAACTCGGTCTCGGTATTCGCCCGGGCGGTGATCGCCGCCGCTCTGGCGCTCGGCGGTCAGCCCGGCGAACACCTCGGCCAGGCTGGGCCGCTCCGGCTCGCCAACCTGATCGAGCGCTTCGGTGAGCGACGCGGCGCGTCGCTCGTCCGCCAGCACTGCAGGACGACCCGGTCCAGCGAGTGGTCCACGTCGCCAGGTCCGCCGCGATCGCCTCCCGGGCCCGGTCAGCCGCTCGCTGGCCGCTTCGCAGGCCTCTTCCTGGTGCGCTCGGCGGTCTCCTTGCGGCCCGCCTCCTGCTCGGCGTAAGACCGCCGGGCCTTGGCGTCGCGGATGGCTTCGAGCAGCCGGCGGATCTCGCCGACGTCGTCGCGGCGAGCCACCGCGCGCGCCCGGGCGTGGTCAGCAGGTCCTCGCCGGTGTCCACCGGCCCGAAGCCGTCGTCGGCGATGCCAGCCGCGCAGCGGCCTCGGCGAGGTCGGCGGCGTACCTGGCCTCGGCGGTCCTCGCCTCGACGGCGCGGCGGCGCAGCTTGGCCGCGCCTTCTTCGGCGTCCTTGATCTGCCGCTTGTCCCGATCCAGCCGGCCGCGCTGGTGCGCGATGTCCCGCTGGCCGCTGACCACCTCGCGCCGCTTGTCTTCCAGCCGGCCCTGCGCCTTGTACTGCTCGGAGTTCTTGAGCCCGGCCAGCCTGCCCTGCAGGTTCTCGCCTTCGGCGCCCTTCGCGTCCCGCTCGTCGGTCGCGCGACGCTCGGCGGCCACCGCCTCCCGGTGCGCTGCGGCGGCGGTCGCGATCCGGTCGGCGTGCCCGGCCGCCAGCTCGATCCTCGCCTGAACCCGGTCGAGCGCGAACCGCACATGAGCGCGCAGGTAGGCGGTGTAATGAGCGAGGAACTCCTGCACAGCGGAGTTCGCGGCGACCAGGTCGTCGAAGAGCTTCTGCACGGCAGCGAGGTTCTCGAAGTCGCGGGCCGCCTGCTGCACCAGGCCGTCGTCGACCGGGCGGAGGCCCGAGGTGAGCGTGTCCGACACCTTCGCCGGGTCCAGGTCCTTGGCCAGCAGGGGGCGGCGCAGAGCCAGGAGCAGGTCGAGGAGCTGAGCGTAGCGTTCCCGGCCGAGGCCGAACAGCCTTGCGTCGACGGCATCCCGGTACTCGGTCGCCGTCTTGCAGAAGCTGCCCGGTTCCAGGACGGCCTTGAGCTGCCGCTCAGTCAGCGGACGGGAGTCGGCCGACAGCAGCCCGAAGTCGACGCCGATCCGCTTGCCGGTGACGAAGAACGAGGTCCTGACGCCGTCCCGGTTGCGGTGCGCGCGCATCCCGATGATCAGCGTGACCGTCTGGCCGGGCCTGGCGAATTCCATCCAGACGTAGCCGTACTCGCTTTCCTGCCCTCGATAGAGCAGGTTCGACTTCATCGTCCGGTTCTCACCGCTGAACGGGTCGAGCCGGCGCGAATCGGCGACGCCGTCGAGCACGAAGGGGAAGAGCACTTCCAGGGCCTTGGTCTTGCCTGACCCGTTGTGACCACGGAGCGCGAGCCGCCCGTCGGCGAACGCGAACTCCTCGTCCACGTAGTCCCACACGTTGATGACGCCCGCCCGGGCCGGCCGGAATCTGGTCACGACGCCGGCTCCTGCGCTTCGAAGTACATCGCCAGCTGCCCGTCTCCGCCTCGGGTCACCGGCAGCGCCAGCTTGATGTTGCGATATCGCGCCGCTGCCGGGAGCACGAGCACGCCGCCCTCGACCGGCCTGACCAAGCGAAGATCGGCGAGGAAAGAAAGCGCAGCGGTAAGCAGGCCACGCGGATCGTGCTGCCAGCTCATGGTGAACGAGGCGGCCCCGAGTTCGTCATACAGCTCGTCGATCATCGTCGACAGCGTGCTCTGCTCGATGAGCGGCGCGGTGGCCTGCGGAGTCGCACTGGGCGAAGAGCTTCCCGTCGGAAACGGCAGTGAGTCCTGCGAGCCGTTCAGAATAATGGTTTTCTACCGGAGCCGACCAGGCCAGTTCCTGCACGACGCCGCCAAGAGGCAGCGCCGCGTCGATCCTGGCGAGCAGGTCGCGCTGGTCCAGCCGTTCCGGCGGCAGGTCGAACCTCGGTCAGGGCCGGCCCGCGCTCCTCGATCACGTCAGCGATCTTCGCCAGCAGCAGCCCGGCCGCGCGGTTGACCGCCCCGCCCCGGCCGGGGAACGGCTTGTCGGTGAACCGGCCGCCGCTGTCGGCGAGCAGCACGCCCTCGGCGCGCCGCTCCACAGCCAGGCCGGTGAACCTGGCCAGGTTCTCGGCGACCCCGCGCAGCCGGAGTGCGTCCGCGATCTCCGGCTCGACCTGGGCGAAGTAGACCACCGGGTACTCGACCAGGACCCGGGCCGCGCGCTGCTGGGCGGCTGCGCGCTGAGCGCCGCGCTTCGAAGCGACGAACGGCGCGTCGAGCAGCCCGGCGGCACTCGTCAGGTGCTGCAGCGGCCTGGCCGGCTTGAAGATGCAGGCGCAGAGGTCGTGGTCGATGTCGTAGAGCGCGTCGCCGCGCTCGCTGTCCTCCGCCCACGCTTCCAGCGAGCCGTCGGACAGTCCGAGTGCGCCGCGCTCGACCAGCCAGTCGAGTACGTCCACGACGGCTGCCTTGTGCGCGTTCACCGTCGCATCGAAGCCGAGGCCGTCGATGGCGTTCGCCGCCGGGGTGAAGGCCCGCACCAGGTCGGCCAGGCTGATCTCGACCCGCGAGCGCTGGAAGGACGCGAGCACCAGGCAGAGGTAGGCGAGCCGACGGCGGTCGAGCGGCTTGCCGTTCTTGGCGAACACCTGGCCCTGGGTGGGGTCGAGTCCGTCGAGCCGCCTGATCAGCCGCACCTGGCGGGTTGTCGCGATCAGCTGGTACCCGAGCAGGTCCCGGAAGTCCTTGGTCAGCTCGTCGGCCCAGCGCAGCACGGCTTGCAGCACGCCGGGCCTCGGCCTGGACGCCGTGATCACGTCGTGCGTGAGGACAAGCCTGACGGCCTGCTGGTAGGAGCCGAGGTCGCTCAGCGCCACGCCGGCGGCCGAACCTGAAACTGCCATCAGCGCCTCACGCCTGCCTCTGGCCTCGCTGTGCGCCCGGCGGGCGTGAGTTCCAGCCGCAGGCCCGGCAGGTGGAGGACTCCGCTCGAGGTGCGGACGGCACTCCCTGTGTCAGCGGGAACCAATCGCATCGTGAGCACATCGTTGCCTCCCGAGCCGCCGGTGAGCCGGCCGGAAACTACGGTCCTGGCCTCGGTCGCCAGCGTCAGCAGCCTGAGCAGGGCTCGGGTCTCGGCGTCGTCGAGCACCCGCTCGTGCGCGCCGGAGTCGAGGAGCCGGACGGCCGCCGCGCGCTCGGCCGCCCGCTCGGCCGCCTGGCGGCGCCGCAATTCCGCCCTGGCTCCGGTCTGCGATCGCACCGGCTGGGGCACTCCCGGAGCGGGCGGCTTGCCGCGCTTGAAGAGGGTCACCGAGATCTCGACCCCCGGAGCGTCCCACCACGCGGCCCGCTCGGAGATCTGCTCGGCGTCGTCGTGGGCGGCGCCCAGGTGGCGAGCCGAGCGGAGGTTGAAGGCCGCCGACATCAGTGCGTAGGCGGCGCCCTCGTCTGGCGCGTTGAACACCCACTCGGCTAGGTGCCGTAGCTGGGAGGACCTATTCACCCCGCCGCGCTGAGCCTCGGTCACCTGGCGCAGCAGGGCGATGACGCCCGAGACGGCGGCCCGGGTCGCGGTGCGCAGCCCGGCGGCGCGGGATTCGACTGGCGAGGCTAGGGTCGCTTCGTCGTCGTCAGCGTGGCTGCGCTCGTCCGTCGCGAACCAGGCGCGAAGGGCGGCCCAGCGCCTGCGCCAGTCGTCGGTGAGCTCGGCTGGGCTGAGGAAAGGCCGTTCGTCAGCTTGCGCAGCTAGCGTGAACATGCGCTCGGCTCCGTCGGCTTGCGCGCCGGCTGCTTGCGCCTCGGCGACCGCTTCGGCGAGTTTCGGCAGGTACCGGTCTAGCTCGGCCATGAAGTCCGTCATGTGGGTGAGCAGCGCGTTCTTGTACCGCAGGAACACCTCGGGCGAGGTATCCGTCGAGCGGACGATCTCACCGAGCGTCAGATGGAACTGGGCCGCCCTCCTGGACATGTCGTCCAGCACCGTGTCGAGGCGCGAGAGCCGCCGGTAGACCTGCTCCGCATCCTCCGCGCGGATCGCGGCCGCGAGCGACTTCAGGTCCTCGAGGATGTCCGAGAAGACCAGGCGGGACAGGTTCGCATCCCTGATCCTGGCCGCCAGCACATCCTCGACGGCGGCGAAGGCCCGGTACCCGAGCTCGCTGAACTGGTACACGGACTGCCGGTTCCGGTACCTGGCGAGGCTGCCTGCCCGCGAGGCATCCTCGAGCCGGTGCACCATGCCGTCGTCAGCCAGTGCGTCGAGCCGCTCGCGCAGCCCGCTGTCGAGTCGCGGCGCCTCGGGATAGCTGGCGGCCAGCTCGCCAAGCGCGGCAGCGACCTCGGCGGAGTGCGCCTGCACCTGATGCACCGCCCGAAGCCGGTCCAGTGCCCTGAGCACCCACAGGTAGCGGACATGATCATCGCGACGGGTGAAATTGAACAGGCGAAACCGGTCGCTGACCGCAAGGGAGTCGAGATCCAGCGAACTTCTCCCGGCTGGATCAGCGCCCTCCCCAAGGCTCTCCCCGGTTTGGTCTGCCATTGGCTGATCTCACGTCCCGATCGCCTCGTCGGTCACCCGCCTGCGAACAGCCCAATGCTACGGGCGCCGAATGTTCACCGGTGTGACGTCACGGCAACAGCAGCAAACCGGGCCACGCTCCGGAACAGCCCGGAATCCAACGACAGTAGGTAGGGACATACTGCTGTCGGACTTGCCCGGCCTGGCCTACGGCAAGGGCTGCCAGTCGGGTTCGGTGCCGGTGGTGAGCTTGGTGCCGGGGGCGGGCGAGCGGGTGGCGGAGTACCCCGTGGTGAAGATCGTCGGGGTGCTGCTCACGTCCTTGACGTAGGCGATGCGCGTCCCGCTGGGGGCGAAGACCGCCTGGTAGCCGCCCGGCAGCACCGTCGGCCGCAGCGGGAAGTCGAGCGAGGTCTGGAGGGCGACGTGCGTGCACGACCCGCCGACGGGACACCTCGAGACGCTGACCATGACGCCGGTCGCGAACGGCGGTCGGCGCGGGAACCAGTCCGGGTCGCGGAATCGGGTCGCGCCGTTGTGGCCGTACTCCAGGCTGGGGTCACCGCCCACGAAATCGGACTGGCTGGAGTACGTCACGGCTACGAGACAGAACCGGTTCGGTGAGTTGCACAGCCGCCTGGTGCCTTCGAGCAGCAGCGCGGACTGGCCTTCAGCAGTCATCTGCCAGGCGACCGAGGTGGGGAACCCGGCCACTCTGAGCGATCCGCTCTCGGCGCTCGTGATGAACGTCTTGAACGTGTGCGTGACAGTGTCGTATCTGGTCAGGAAGCCCGATGACGCGCCGTGCGCGGTCCTGATGAAGGCCAGGTACCGGCCGTTGGGCGACCAGGTCGGCCGGGCATCGGTGAAGTCAGGGGCACCATGGGCAATCTGGTCCAGGTGGCTGCCGTCGGCGTTCATGACCCACAGGTTGCCGCTGCGCACGAAGGCAATCTGCCTGCCGCCTGGCGACCAGCGCGGGTGCGATGACTGGCCGTCGCTGGTGAGCCTGCGCAGGTCGGTGCCGGCTGGCCGGATCGTGAAGATGTCGCCACCGCGCACGAAGGCGATCCGGCCATTGCCGCCCGAGTAGGCAGCGTGCGCCGTGCCGGTAAGCCCGGCGCCGAGCAGGCCGATTGCCGAGATCGCCGTCAGCCCTAGTACCCGCAGTCTGAAAACTCGTCGGACCATGTCATCCCCCCGATCGTCGTGACCCGGCCATTCGTCCGGACATGCGTGTCATCAAGATGTCATGTCCGTACGCCGGGCGCACGCTTACGCTCGTCAGACCGCGCTCGGTGCGAGCAGATTGCCGTGATTGCGGGTCTCCGGGGTCCTGACCCTGCGAACTCCGTAGCGGCCGCCGCGAAGCTTCACGACCTGGTGCAGACTGCCCGTGCGGTCAGACCGCGCCTCGGCAATCCTGTCCGCCTCGGCCCTGCATGCCTGGCCCCGGCGCAGCGGCTCGGACGAGCGCTGGCTAGCGGCGCTGCTGGATCTGGCAATAGCGGCCAGTTGCTCGGGCGACAGCTCGAATCCGGCGAAGATCCGCGCCGCGTCGCGCAACCCCCGCTCGTAGGCGTTGACCTGAGCTACTTCGCAGGACGCTGGGGTCAGGATGATCATTGCTGGAACCTCCGTGTTGGCGATCTTGTCGGGTCACCTTGCCAGGCGCGTGTCATGACGCCCGTGACAGTGCGCTGACCTGCGAGCCCGCGCGGATTCCGGCGGATTGTCACAGCGAGATACCCACACCCAGACCGTCGTGATCCGGGGCAGTAACCTGGGCGCGCTCCCGCTCCACTTCCAGGCCAGCCCAAGCGACTCGGAGATGCCGCCGCTATGTCCGCCACCCTTCAGGAGACCCTGCTCTCGCCGACCGTCAAGCCGATGGTGATCGACGACTGCCTAGCGCTGCTCGACCGGGAGGTCTCGGCCGCCTCAGGCGCCTCTGGCGCCGCGGTCAAGCTCGCTTACAAGACGGCTAAGACGCTGGCCTCGGGCTATCTCCGCAAGGTGATGAAGTTCCTGCTCCCCGAGATAGTGGACAAGCTGGAGCCGTACTGGGCTGATTTCGCCGCCTCGGGCGGATCGGAGTTCGGTGACTATCTTGCCAAGCGCGGCCCGGAGGTGTCGGAGGATCTGCTCTCGGTCACTGACGCCCGCGCGGCTACGTCAGATCGGCCGGTGATCGTCAGGGCCTACCAGGCCGTCCGTGCTAGCGCGAGCAGCCACGTGGAAGCCGCCCTCCCGCAGGTCGGCCAGCTGGTCCAGAAGTACGCCGTCAGCTAGCGGTGCCCGCGTCCTGGGCGGTCAGCGCGTTCGCTACCTCTCGCGAGGTCTGATCCCAGCCGCGCAGGGTCAGCCGCCGCTCCCGGGCTGCGGTCCGCAGCCGGTGTCGGTAGCGCTCGTCACTCAGCCAGTCCCCGAGCGCGGCGGCCAGGGCGGCCGGATCCTCGGGAGGGACCAGCTGGCCCGGGCGGGTGCCGTCGGCGGTGGAGCCGAGCGCCTCGGGCAGCCCGCCCACTGCGGTTGCCAGGACGGGCAGGCCGTGGGCGAGCGCTTCGGTGACAGTCATGCCGTAGGTCTCCGAACGGGACGGCGCGACGAGCAGGTCGGCGGTGGAATACGCGTGGCTGAGCGCCGCGCCGGTCAGGACGCCGGCAAACCGGATGCGGTGCCCGTAGCGCAGGCCCGTGATCCGGGCCTGCAAGTGCTCGACGAAGTCCGGGTCGCGGTCGAGCGACCCGATCAGCACGCAATGCCAGCCCAGGTCATCCAGCTCGGCGAGAGCCTCGACCAGAAGGTCCTGGCCCTTGTGGCGGCCGAGGACTCCGACGCAGATCAGCTGGCCACGGACGGGCCTGGCCTGGGCAGCGACCCGATCGGCGCCGGGCCGGGCGACGTGCACCCGGTCGGCCGGGATGGCGTACCGGGTCAGTAGCTGCTGGCGGGTCCATTCGCTGGTGGCGACGATGCTGGTGGCCGCACCGAGCACGACCCGTTCGGAGCGCCGTGCGCTGGCATCATGGTCCGTCTCAAGGGCGGTGGCGAGTGGCATGTGCAGCAGCACTGTCATTCGGATCCGGTCGGTGTGCGGCAGCAGCTGCTCGGCGGCCGGCGCGGCGATGAGCCCGTCGATCAGGACGGCGGCACCGTCAGGGATGGCGGACACGACGCGGGCCAGGTCGGCGCTGGCCCGCGGGTCGGGCCTCGGCCACGCTACGGCGACGGTCGTGACCAGCACATCCCATCCGGCGCCGGCCATTGCGGCGCAGACGCGCCGGTCGTAGATGTTGCCGCCGGTAGGCCGGCCGGGATCGTCGAATCCCTCGGGAACTATGACATGGACCCGGGCACGGTCACCGATCACCGGGGTTTCCCGGGCCGCGCGAGCCGACCGCGAGGAATGCCGTTCCGAAGAACAGCTCGGTCCAGGAGGGGTCGGCCAGTTCTGCCTGCATGGCTAGGCGAATCGCCTCCCACGGACGCCGCAGCTTCCACTGATCTATGGAGGCGAAGGGCCGCACCGCCGCTGTGCCGAGCTGCGTTACCCACTTCGGAGTGCGGTCGGGAATCTTGAGATCCAGCACGACGCAGCGTCCGCCTGGGGAGAGGGCCGCAGCGCCGCTGGCGATGACCGCTGCGCACTCGGGCACCTGCGTCAGGGCGTACGTGGAGAGGATCGCGCTGACCTCGGCGGGGAAGTCGAAGCTGGCCGCGTCAGATTGCACGAGACTGACATTGCTCCAGCCGTTTACGTCAATCCGATCCTGGGCCTGGGCGAGCATCGCATCGGTCAGATCGACGCCGACGATCCGGCCCTCAGGACCGATCGCTTCCTGAATCAGCGGGAAGTTCAGGCCTGTGCCGCACGCGACGTCGACGACGGTGTCACCCGCGCGAAGGCCGAGCGCCTGGACGGCACGGACACGCTGGGCCCGATGCGGGTAGCCGGGTGCGGGATAGAGCCACGAAGTGACGTCGTAGTGCTTCGCCTTCTTGCGGTAGGTCGCGATGAGGCGCTCTTGCGTACCGTCGAGCTGGCTCAGGGTGTGCTCCTCGATCTCGACTCGCAGGCAGCCTTGATCAGAACCATCTCGCGATCGCTCACGCGCTGAACGCTGCCCTTGATAAGGCCGGGTACCGCGCGCATGACGCCGGCGAGGTCGACCTCGATCCACATCATGGCGTCGGTCTGGCCATCATTCACCGGCTCAAGCTCCATTCCCCACCGCGCCGAGGAAGTGCCCATCGGCCCGGCGAACGCCAGGTGGCCTGGCTCATCGACAACGGTCACCTCCTGGCTCCGGCTGCGGCTCAGCCCGAGGATCCCCTTGGCCCGCTGGTCCAGCCGCGCGCCGGGCTGAAATGGAGCTCCGTCTCGAACCTCGCATTGCCGAACGGTTGGCGCCCACTCCTGCCAGCATCCGACGTCACACATGTAGTCCCACACCTCGCGGACACCGCTGGCGATGGCTATCCGGCTCTCGGTTCTGAATGTCATGGGGTTTGCGTCAATCACTTTCCGGTTGCGTTGGGTCTCCCGCGACGCTACATCCTGGGCTGAGGGGCGAGCAAACCAGCGCCGATGGCGCGCGGATCAGGCTGAACTATGTGTCGGGCCGGTGCGTATAACCGGTGTGGCAGCCCTGCACTCCCTTCCGGCCAGGGTCGGTCCGGCCGCCCGCCGGCTCGGCCTGGCGCTGCTGCGCCCCGCCGCCGGCGTCATCGTGCTGTGGTTCCTGTGGCGGCAGGTGGGCGCGGCGCCGTTCGTGACCGGGCTGCGGGCGGTCACCTTGCCAGCGGTCGCAGGCGCCGCCGCGCTCACGGTCCTCACCACGGTGTGCTCGGCCTGGCGATGGCGGGTCGTCGCCCGTGCCCTCGGCGTCGACCTCGGCCTGCCGGCCGCGACCGGCGCCTACTACCGTTCCCTGTTCCTCAACTCCGTGCTCGTCGGCGGCTTTCTCGGTGACGTGCACCGGGCGGTCAGGCAGGGCCGCCGCTCCGGAGACGTGGTGCAGGGACTGCGAACGGTTGGGTGGGAGCGGCTGTGCGGTCAGGTCGTCCAGGCCGCGATGACCGCCCTGGTGCTGCTCATCCTGCCCTCGCCGGTCCGGCCCGCGCTGCCGTACGTCCTGGCGGGTGTGGCGGGCGTAGCCGGGTGTGCCGCGCTCATCGTGCGCGGCGCTGCTCGCCGTGGCAAGTCGCGGCTGGCACGCACCGCCCGGGCCATTTCCGACGACCTTCGCCGGGGACTGCTTGACCGGAAAGTATGGCCCAGGATCACGCTGGCCTCGGTGCTGGTCGTCGCCGGGCACACGGCCACATTCGTGCTCGCGGCCCGGGTCGCCGGCTGCACCGCTCCCCTGGGCGAACTGGTCGCGCTGCTCATGGTGATCCAGGTCGCAGCGGTGATCCCGCTGAGTATCGGCGGGTGGGGGCTACGGGAAGGCGTCGCCGCCTGGGCCTTCGCCGCAGCCGGGCTCGGCGCGGCCACCGGGGTCACGATCACGACCCTGTATGCGGTGCTCATGCTGGCCTCGGTGACCCCCGGCGCTGGCCTGCTGCTAGGCGACGCCGTTCGCCGCCGTCGAGGCCCGGAGGACTCAGCCGAGCCGAGCCGACGCGACCCGGCACCGCAAGAACTGGCGGCCACGGCTCCGGCAGCAGCGATCCGCCGGCGTATCCATATCCCGCTGCGCTTCGCCGACGGATACTCGACCGAGGCGACGGTCATCAGCTTCACCGGGCTAGCCGACGCACAGCAGCATGTGGCGCTCGAACTAGGCCGACCCGCCGCCGCCGAGGTGCCGCTAGTGCGCCTGCACAGCGAATGCCTCACCGGTGACGTGTTCGGCAGCCAGCGATGCGACTGCGGGCCGCAGCTGCGCGAGGCGGTCGAGCGGATCACCGAGCACGGCGGGTACGTGCTGTACCTGCGCCAGGAAGGGCGCGGCATCGGCTTGTACGACAAGCTCGACGCCTACGCGCTGCAAGATCGTGGCCTGGATACCTACGATGCGAATCTCGCGCTCGGTCACGGGGCCGACGAGCGCGACTACACCAGCGCGGCCCAGATGCTGCGCACGCTCGGCGCCAGCCGCATCGCGCTGCTGAGCAACAACCCGGACAAGGCCGCCGAGCTGGCCCGCCTGGGCATCACGATCGCCAGGCAGGTCCCTACCGCGCTGCACCTCAACGGGACCAACGCCGCCTACCTAGCCACCAAGGCCCGGCGCGGCGGGCACGACCTGCTCTCGCGGGGCCTCGATCACGCCGCCCGCCTCGGACTCACCGATCGCTGACCGGCGAGCCGGGCGAGCGGCCAGCGAAGTCAAGCTGATGGGCGATGTAGACCAGCTCGCCTGCGGCTAGCTCACGTTCGCGGTCAGCCAGCCAGCCGGCCAGGTCCGCCGGCTCCACCCAGTCCGGGCGACTGCGCAGCGCGTCCCGGATCGTGTGCAGGATGCAGCGCAGGAAGTAAGCCTCGTCGCCCGGGTAGTCCTGATCCGGGCCGGCGTGCACGACCCAGTCCGACGACCCCGCCGCCAGCGCGGGCGCTCCCGCCGCCCGCAGGTACGCAAACATGCGGCGGCCCGTCCGGCTCTCCCCGGCCGGCCTGCCGTAGCGAACGCGCTCGTCCATATCGCGGTGGTAGGCCGCCATGATCCGGTCGTCGAGGGGGTGGCTGGGCGCGAAGATGGTCTCGCCGTCGTAGTTGATCGTGAACCAGTAGACGCCGCCCGGCCTGAGCAACCGCAGCAATCCGGGCAGGACGGCCGGGACGTCCACGAGGTCCAGGACGGCGTTGGCGATCAGCACATCCGCCGGTGCCCCCTGCGCGGCCTCCAGGTAACTGCCGAGCTCGGCGTGCACCACGCGCACCCGGAGATCGCCAAGCTGCAGCCCATCGGGCAGCAGGTCGCAGCGCAGGCCCCGCGCCGCCGCCCAGTCCCGTAGCCACCGGCCAGAACGATCCAGCAACTGCCGGTCCGCGTCCAGCAAGGTGTACTCACCGGCGCTGATCACGCTCCAGTCCAGGAGACGGGCCACCATCGTGCCCAGGCCGGCGCCGACCTCCAGCACCCGGGGCGCGGCGGGCATCAGGCGACGCAGCCCGGCCAGCACCTGCCCATTCAGCGCCCGGTCGTCGACGGTCGTCTTCGCCGCGAGGTAGCGGCCATAGTCGAAGGTCATCGCGGCCTCTTCGAAGCTGGTCATGGCTGCTGCGCTACCACGGCGAACTTGCGCACCCGCCCGCTGCCGAGCCAGTCACTCCACAGCCCGTGCGCCGTGATCAGCTCAGCGGTGGCCTGCGTCCCGATCTGGTCGGCGAGCCGGGATGATCCAGCTCGATAACAGCGATGCAGCGCCGTCGCTATCGCCTGATGGGCAGAGCTGTAATCCTGCCGCCAGATCACCGCCAGCCCCGCCTTGCGCAGGATGTCCGTCAGTTCCGCCAGCTCGACGAGCCAGACTGTATCGGCGCGAGGCATCCGCGCCCGCTCCTGCTCGGTGAGCGGCCGGCCTTCCTCGACCGTGAAAGCGAAGCGCCCGCCCGGCTCAAGCACCCGTGCCACCTCACTGATCAAGGCATCCTTGTCGGGAAAGGCCAGCATCGTCTCGAGCAGGAGTACCACCTCGAAGCAGCCCTCGGGCAGGGGCGGGAGGTGAGCTTGCTCGAAGCGGCAGGGCAAGTCCCCCGCCAGTTCCCGGGCGGCGGCCAGCGAGCTGGCGGAGTGATCGACACCCAGGTAGCGGCAACCCGACTCCGCCGTGATCATCCGGCCGGGACCAGCCACCCCGCAGCACAGGTCGAGCACGCGGACGCCAGGGCCGATCCGGGCCTGGTGAGCCAGCGTCCGGATCTCGCCCGCCCGCATGAAGCTCTCCTGGCCTACGTACTCGCCCGCCGGGTAGCCGGCTGCCCGGGCCTGCTCAAGGAACCGATCAGAATCGAGCGCAGGCATCGCGTTCGCACCTCCCGCAACGTCAGCTCATACCGTAAGGCAGGTTGCGGACGAAATGTCTATCCGGCTGCGATGCTGGCTAACCTGACCGCGCGGCGTCGGCCGGCTGTCCGCCCAAGGGTGGCACCATGATTCACGCCCGCGCGACCGGTCGCGGTGAACCGGTGTGAGCAAGGACCCGTTCCTCCCCTTGGAGCGGCGACAGGTGGTCTCGGGATGGAGGCACGATGAGTGCGATGAAGCCCGCGGACGAAGGCGGGCTGCGCACGGACGAGGGCGGGCTGCGCACGGACGAGGACGTGCTCGCCGTAGCGGAGCGCGCCGGCGGCACAGGCCGCACGATTGTGCGTACGTCGATCCTGGGACTACTCGCCACGACCGCCCTGCTCGGCGTCATGTCCGCGACGACCGGTCTCGGCGTCGCTGGCTGGCTCGCCGGGCTGGCTGCCGGCCTGGCGGCGGGCCTGCTGCTTGCCACCGCCCGCACGCGCAGCGACGAGCCGTCCATACACCCCGCAGACTGGGTCACCCTGACCCGGGCGGTACTGGTCGCCGTGGTCGCGGGCCTGGTGGCGGACTCGTTCAGCCGGCCCGTGGCGCTCCCAGCGCTGCTCACCGTGTGTTCCGTCGCGCTGGTACTCGACGCGGTGGACGGCTACGTGGCGCGTCAGACCGGCACCGCCACCCGGCTTGGCGGCGTCCTCGACGGCGAGGTCGACGCCTTCCTCATCCTGCTGCTCAGCATCACCGTGTCCCGGGACTACGGCTGGTGGGTGCTGGGCATCGGCGCCGCCCGCTACGCCTTCCTGCTGGCAGGCTGGCTGATGCCGTGGCTGGCCGCGCCGCTGCCGCCTCGGTACTGGCGCAAGGTCGTGGCGGCAGTCCAGGGCATCGTGCTCACCGTCGTCGCATCCGGGGTGCCCAGCCACCTGGTCGGGATGATCGCGGTGGTCGCCGCCCTGCTGCTGCTTGCCGAGTCGTTCGGCCGCGACGTGATCTGGCTGTACCACGCCGGCGCCGGCGTGCGGACCCGGCAGGCCCTGCGGATCGTCGTCGCCGTGCTGGCCGTGGCGATCGTGTGGTTCGACCTCGTGACGCCCGAGCGACCCTGGCAATACTCCCTGGCCGCGTTCGTCCGCATCCCCGTGGAAGCACTGGTCCTGGTCGCGGTCGCGCTGGTGCTGCCCCCCCGGCCGCGACGGATCGTGGCCGCTGTCGCCGGCGTCCTCTTCGGCCTGCTCACCGTCGACAAGATCCTCAACTTCGAGTTCTTCGAGAATGTCGATCGCGCGTTCAACCCGATCCGCGACTGGGACAGCATCTCGCCGGCTGTCGGCGTGGTGAGCGACTCCATCGGCGCCACGCTCACGAAGATCCTGCTCGTCTTGGTCTGCATCGGCCTCGTCCTGCTCATCGGCGTGATCACTGCGGCAACGCTGCACATCACGGCCGTGGCCGCCCGTCATCGTCGCGGCGCCGCTGGCGGCCTTGCCGCTGTCACAGCCGTCTGGGTGCTGTGCGCGGGCCTGTCGCTGCAGGCCATCCCGGGGTCTCCGGTCGCCTCGGTCAGTGCCGCCGGGCTGGCCGTCTCGCAGGTGCGGGCCGGCCAGGAGGCGCTGAACGACCCGCGTATTTTCGAGAAGGCCATCCATAGTCCCGACCCCCAGGCCACCGTCCCCGCCTCGGACCTGCTCACCGGACTGCGCGGCAAGGACGTCATCATCGCCGTGGTCGAAAGCTACGGGCAGGTCGCGGTCCGGGGCACCAGCTTCTCGCCGGCGATCGACGCGCTCCTGCGCAAGCGCACCGCCTCGCTGGCCCGGGCCGGCTGGTCCTCGCAGAGCGCCTGGCTCACCTCCCCGACCTTTGGCGGGATCAGCTGGCTCGCCCACTCCACCATGCAGTCGGGGCTGTGGGTCAACAGCAACCAGCGGTACGACGAGCTCACCGCCAGCAACCGCTTTACCCTCAGCGACGCCTTCGACAAGGCCGGGTGGCACACCGTCGCCGACGACCCATCTGACTTCAGAACCTGGCGGCCAGGCACCACCTTCTACCACTACGCCAAGCTCTACAACCGGTTCAACGTCGGCTACCGCGGCCCGACCTTCAGCTTCGCCAAGGTGCCCGACCAGTACACCCTGGCCAAGTTCCAGCACAACGAGCTCGGGCCTGGCCACGAGCCCGTGATGGCTGAGATCGACCTGGTCTCCTCGCACATTCCCTGGGCGCCATTGCCGACCATGGTGCCCTGGAACAAGGTCGGCAACGGCTCCGTCTACGACCCCCAGCCCGCGAGGAGCGAGTCAGCGGCCGACGTCTGGAGCAACGACAACACCGTGCGCAAGTTTTACGGGCAATCGATCCAGTACTCGATGAATGCCCTCACTTCCTGGGTCACCGAGCTGCACGACCCGAATCTCGTGCTCATCCTGTACGGCGACCACCAGCCCCACACCGTCGTCAGCGGCCCGGGGGCAACCCACGAGGTGCCGATCTCGATCATCGCCCGCGACCCTGCGGTGTTCAGGCAGATCGCCCCCTGGCACTGGCAGAACGGACTGCTGCCTAACCTCAAGGCTCCGCTCGAGCCAATGGACGCCTTCCGCAACCAGTTCCTCGCCGCCTTCGACACGGCCCCGTCGCCTAAGGCGCGGCCCGCAAAGCGGGGTGACAGGCGCGCGGCGGTCGCGGGCGCCGGCTCGCTGCTTTCCACTGCGGACTCGCGGTACGATCGGTTGCTCTCGCGAACCAGGTCACGCGATCCGGGACGGAGCAGATGCCGGTGAACCAGGCGCAGCCGCCGTGCGCATGACGGCACGGGAGTGGCGGCGCAGATGGCAGCGGAGCCGGCCAGTGAGCGGCGCACTCATCGACCAGACCGGCCCGCCACGCGGGGAAATCGCCCCCCTCGCCGACCAGTCAGTCGGCGAGGTCGGCAACCAGGCCGTGAACCGCCAGCTGGTGGCTGCCGCCCTAAGCCGGCTCGCTCAGGAGCATCGGGACGTCCTTGGCGAGCTGTACCTACGCGGAAGCTCGGTCGCAGAGGCCGCGCATACACTAGGGATCCCGCCCGGCATGGTGAAGTCCCGCACCTACTACGCCCTGCGGGCACTGCGGCTGGCCATCGAGGAACTACAAGGTGATCAGGGAAGATGACTAGTGTCGTTGACGCGATGAACGGCAGCAAATCCCCGGTCGTACCATTCAACCTCGCTGATGCAGGCGGAGCCAAAATATAGCCTGTAAATGGTGCTAAGCGGGACTTCGAGCGCCCGGCACAGCAGGATCTTTATCGGCGTAATGTGACTCACCACCAGGACGGTCCGGCCGCCGTGCTCCCGAAGCAGCCGGTCGCAGGCCCGGTTTACCCGGTGCGCGACGTCGGCGAAGCTCTCACCGCCCGGCGGTGCCTGCTCGGGGTCGCGCCGCCAGGACGCCGCGACTTCGGGCCATCGCTGCTGGATTTCCGTCAGCGTGAAGCCCTCCCAGTCGCCGAAGTCGGTCTCACGGAGATCTTCATCGAAGACCGCGGCCAGGCCCAGCTTTCCGGCCACGATGGCGGCGGTGTCGACAGCACGCTGCAACGGCGAGCTGACCACGACGTCGATCGGGGCGCCCGTGGCTAGACGGCAGGCGGCGGCCTGGGCCTGCCGGGTGCCGTCGGCGCTAAGCGGGAGGTCGCTCAGCCCGCTGAAGCGGTGCTCGGGTGACAGCTGAGTATCGCCGTGCCGCAGCAGGACGGTGGTAGTGGGATCTGACGTGGGATTGTCCCAGCCCAGAGTCATTTGACTGCCCCGCGAGGAAGACGACCATGGTGTGCTCACATGACAGCAGACGAGCATGCCAGCAGAACGGTTCAGCCGCCCATCAGGATGGCCACGTTACCCGGGCCGTTAGTCCGAGCGCCAGCATCGTGCGCGGTATCCGCCGAACGCGACGGGAGTTTCCCACACTCGCACGGCCAGGTTCTCGCCACCTGCGGCGGCGACGGTGGGTGAAAGGCTGTCATGCACCCACCGGGCGAACACCTCGACGGTGACCGCCTCGGCCTCGGCTGGTCGTATTTCCTCCAGGTTGCGGCCTTCGACCCGGCCGGTCAGCTCGGCGAGCGCGGCCTCCAGCACGTCCAGATCACAGACCATTCCCCGGCCGTCGAGCTGCTCGCGGTCCACCACGAGGTCTATCCGGTAGTCATGATCATGGAGCTGCCCCTCAGGCCCGGGCATCCCCGGCATGATGTGGAAAGCACGAACGCTTCGGCTCAGCCCGACTTCACAGGTCACAAGCAGCACTCCTGTCGTAGTCAAGAACGGCATGCATCAACCCGGGTTCCCCCTGGTCCACGGCCCGGAACGCCTCGGCGGCATGACCGAAGGCGAAGACGTGAGTACAGAGCTGAGCCAGCGGCAGCTCGGCCATCAGCCCCACCGTCTCCCGGCGGCGCCGAGACCGGGTCCACGTCCCGGACAGCCGGGCCGGCATCGTCGAGACCTGAGTGCTGCGAATCGTCAGGCGCCGCCGGTGGAAGGCACCGCCGAGTGGCAGCATCACCGGGTTGGTGCCGAACCATGACGCGATCAGCAAGGTGCCCTCGTGGGCCAGCAGGTCCAGCGCCGTCGCGGGCGCATCTGGGTTGCCGCTGGCGTCAATGACCAGCGGAACTTCCGCCTTCGCCAGTTCCTCCGGTGCGGCGGTGGTGACGCCGAGGCTGCTGGCCATGGCGCGACGCCACGCTTGCGGCTCGGCAATCAGCGGCCGCCACCCTGAGCGCTGCAGCAGCAGCCCGGTCAGCAGCCCGAGTACCCCGGCGCCGAGCACGATGACCCGATCGCGATATCCGGCCCCGGCATCGAGCGTCACCTGCAATGCCGTCTCTACCAGCGGAAACAACGTGGCGGCTGCGGGATCGATGGCAGGCAGCGGAATCAGTTCACCAGCCCGCGCCGCGAAGACGTCCTGGTGCGGATGGAACGCGAAAACCGACTGGCCGGACTCCGCTACTTCGCCGACGCACGAGTACCCGTAGGCAAAGGGATAGGAGAAGTTGCCATCAAGCGCGTCGATCGTGTCGTCCAGCGCCTGTTCGGCAGGAATCTCGTTGCGGTACACCAGCCGTTCGGTGCCGCTGCTGATGCCAGAGCGCAACGTACGGACGAGAACCTCACCGGCGGCAGGCCGCGGCGTGGGCAGTTCCCTGATCTCCACGCAGCGCGGCGCGGTATGAAACAGCGCTCGGGCAGGCACGCAGCTTCATCTACCCGCCATCAATCTTTACAAAACGGTTGATTCGTCCACTGGGCACAGGTTGGGGCCTTAGCTGGTCGCGTCGACGGGGCGCAGCCCCCACCCCTCACCGGCCCGCAACAGCACCAAAGCGGGCCACGGGTCCGGAATCCCCCGAACTCAACGACAGCATGGTCCTACTTACCGTCGTCAGGATGACGAGTAAGTGAGCACGCATGCTGCTGTCGTGCGCGCCCAGCCAGCGACCACCTGAGGTCGTCGGCGCCTCTGGGCCGAACGATCAGGGCGCGCTGGCTCCCCATTTGGCTCCCATGGATCTCCACGAGCAGCGAAATTGCTCTAAGTGGAGCAGGTCAAAGCTGGAGCCGCCTATCGGAATCGAACCGATGACCTATTCATTACGAGTGAATCGCTCTGCCGACTGAGCTAAGGCGGCGTGCCATCGCGGACGACGGCAGCCCGACGAGTCTACCGCTCCTGAGCACCATCGCGCGCGCGGGAATGCGTTGCCTCGTAGTCCTTGCGCGACGAGCAGACACTCGCGGCCGGGCAGGCGCAGTGCTGGCCGGTCTCGGCCACTTTCACGATCACCTGATCAGCCGGAACGCTGTAGCCCACGACGGTCCCGGCCCCCTGCGGGGTCTCCACCGAGGAGCCCACCCGAGGCGCCCGTTCCTTGAAGTCCAGGTACAGCGGATGCTCGTACTTCAGGCAGCACATCAGCCGCCCGCACGCACCCGCGATCCGCATCGGGTTGACTGGCAGGTCCTGGTCCTTGGCCATCCTGATCGACACCGGCTCGAAGTCCCGCAGGAACGTCGAGCAGCACAGGTCCCGGCCGCACGGACCGATGCCGCCCTGCAGCTTGGCTTCCTCGCGCGGGCCCACCTGGCGAAGCTCGATCCTCGCGCGCAGCCGGGTGGTCAGCTCCCTGGCCAGCGCCCGGAAGTCGACCCGCTCGGGAGCGCCGAAGTAGATGACGAACTGGCCGGCCGTCGCCACGTAGTCCACCGCGATGATCTTCATCGGCAGCCGATGCTCGCTGACGAGCCGACGGGCCACCATCTTCGCCTCGGCCCGGCGCGAACGGCTCGCCTCGTCCTGGGCGACGTGGGCGTCGGTCGCGAAGCCCGCGCAGATCGGCAGGCCGTCGACGTCGTCGTCGATCCACTGCGGCGCCCAGATGCATTCGGCCACTTCAGGGCCGGTGTCGGTGGGCACGAGTACCTTGTCTCCGACGGCAGGGCGCCACTCGCCAGGATCGAGGTAGTGCAGACGGCCAGACCTCTTGAAGCTCACTGCCATCATCATGCCCACGCTTCAGGTTACGGCCCGGTTACAACCGGGGACACCCCCGCGAGCCGTTATTTGCCGCGCGAACTGGCGAGCGTCAGCGTCAGCTCCTCGACCGCGAGCAGCGGCGCGACGCTGGCGGCGAGTCTTTCCCTGCAGGTCATGATGGCCTCGATCCGCCTGACCGTGACGTCGGGCGTGCTCGACTCGGCGACCGTCCGCAGGTCAGATTCGCGCGTCGCGTTCGCTAGTTCGACGTCGGCGCCGACCTGGATGGCGAGCACGTCCCGGTAGAACGCGGCCAGGTCCAGCAGCGCCAGGTCCAGCACGTCACGCTTGATCCTGGTCGCCCGCGACTTCTGCCGGTCCTCGAGCTCTTTCAGCGCGCCAGCCGCCCCTCGGACTGCGGTGGCGACGCCCTTGCCCGTCGAGCCCTCGCCGAACGCGCGCTTCAGCGCCTCGCGCTCGGGGACGTCGAGTTCCTCGGTGGTCGCCGTCGCCTCGGCCTCAGCGGCCTTCACGAGCGCGGCGGCGGCGGCGAACGCCTCGCCGATGCCGGTCACCCGCACCGGAACCGTGAGCACCTCGGCGCGCCGCCTGGCCGTCTCCTTGTCGGTCGCCAGCCGCCGAGCCCGGCCGATGTGTCCCAGCGACGCCCGGGCCGCGTCCAGCGCCAGCTCGTCGTCCACCCCCTCGCCGCGCAGGATCGCCGCTACGGCCTCGGTGGGCGGGGTCCGGAGGGTGATCAGCCTGCAGCGCGATCGGATCGTGGTGGGCAGATCAGCGGCCGACGGGGCGCATAGCAGCCAGATGGTACGGGGCGGCGGCTCCTCGATCGCCTTGAGCAGCGCGTTGGCGGCCTGCTCGGTAGCCCGGTCGGCGTCCTCGAACAGCACGATCCGCCATCCCCCGTACACCGGCGACGCCGCGGCCTTGAGCACGAGGTCCCTGGTCTGCCTGACACCGTAGGACAACCCGTCTGGGCGCACGAGCAGCAGGTCAGGATGCGTGCCAGCGGCGACCTGGACGGCAGGACGGGCAGGGCGTGCCATCCCCGCGCCCGCAGCCGTTGTCCTTGCACAGCAGCGCCGCAGCGAACGCGCGGGCCGCGACGGATCGCCCCGAACCCGGCGGCCCGGTGAACAGCCACGCGTGCGTCACCCGCCCGACTCGACCGCCGCGCGCAGTTCGGCCACGACCTGGTCCTGGCCGACGAGCTGCCCGAACACGGTGTCTGCGGTCACTCGCGGATCACCGGGATCGAGCCAGTGATCTCCTCGGCCCGCTCAGGCACCGGGTCCGGCAGCAGTTCCCTGACCGCCGCCTGGATCTCCTTGCTGAGCTGCGCGGGCTCCAGCGTCGCGTCGAGCACGAGATAGCGGCGCGGATCGGCGGCCGCCAGGTCGAGGAACGACCGGCGCACCCGGTTGTGGAACTGCTCAGGCTCGGATTCAAGGCGGTCAGCCGACCGCGCCCGCCGTCCAAGACCCGCTGCGGGCGCGAGGTCGAGCAGGAAGGTCAAGTCGGGCACGAGCCCGCCGGTGGCAAGATCATTAACTTCCTGGACAGCTTGAACGGATAGCTGCCTGCCCCCGCCCTGGTAGGCCAGCGATGAATCCACGTAGCGGTCCGTCACGACGACCGTGCCCCTGCGCCAGCGCCGGCTCGATCACCGACGTCACGTGCTCGGCTCGGTCGGCCGCGTACATCATCGCCTCGGCCCACGCCGACATGCCGGTGTGCGCGGTGTCGAGCAGCAGCGCCCGCAGCCGCATGCCGATCTTGGTGGCGCCGGGCTCCTGCGTGGCGAGCACGTCGTAGCCGTTCTCGCGCAGCCAGATCGCCAGGAGCCTGGCCTGCGTGGACTTGCCGGCTCCCTCGCCTCCTTCGAAGGCGAGCAGCAGTCCCCGGCTGCGCGATCTGGCCGGGGTCACGCCGTCGCCGTAGGCCGTCATCGGCCGGGTCGCGGCGGCTGGCCGGGGCGGAGTGCGCAGCGGCTTGCCGCGCAGCGCGCCGATCAGGTCAGGCAGCAGCGGCACCCCGTGCCGGTCGTCCATCTGCCGGTAGGACGTCCAGCCGAGCAGCACCGCGACGGCGGCGGCCAGCAGCAGCACGAAGTTGATGCCGACGGAGGCGTACTTGATGTGCCCGATCGTGATGTCGGCCGACCCGGAGATTCCGCTGACCACGGCGGAGAAACCCGCCGCCAGCAGGCCTGAGCAGGCGATCACGGCGAACATGACCACGCGCAGCGCCGACTGCAGGAAGGCGAAAGTCCGCCCCCGGGTGTCGTCGTCCACCTCGCGCCCGATGATCGTGTAGCCGGTGACGTAGGCGACGCCCGCGCAGATGCCGAGCACGATGACGAGAAGGACGACAACCGGAAGATTCGGGATCAGCGCGATGAGGGCGAGCGGCAGCCCGGCGACGGCGATGGCGACCCCGAACAGCCGGCGCCTGCTGAAGTCACCGAGCAGCTTGACGGCCGGTGACATGCCGACGGCGAGGCCGAGGAAGATCGCCGCGAACACGAATCCCCAGCCGGTCGGGCCGCCGTGCAAGGTGCTCGACACGTAGCCGTAGCCCAGGCCGACGACGACGCCGGCGGCTGCGAAGGCGCCGAGCATGCCGATCGTGATGCCGCGAACCGTCCGATTCTTCCCGGCGAACTGCCAGCCTTCCCAGATCGACTTCGCCACGGACGGCACCGAGATCGGCTCCCCGCCCCGTCTGCGCGGCAGCTGCTCGTGCAGCGAGTAGACGGCGATCGCCGAGATCACGAACGTTGCCACGTTGAAGTACAGCGACAGCGCGACCTGGCCGCGGGCGGCACTGCTGAAGTAGCCGAACTCCCGGCCGATCAGCTGGCTGATCGCCTGCAGCACGACGAAGAACAGGGCCGCGACCGGCGCCGTGCCGTACGTGGTGAGCAGGCTGAGCCCGTTGGCCTCGTCTAGCTTGTCGCGCGGCACCAGGTTCGGGATCGAGGCGTCCTTGGCGGGCGTCCAGAACAGCGAGGCGCAGCAGGCCAGGAACTGCGCGACGTACAGCCAGGTCAGCTTCGGCGCGAAGCCGACGACCAGGTTGATCGGGATCGACAGGTAGAGCACAGCCCGGACGACGTCGCCGACGATCATGTTGATCCGGCGATCGAGCTTGTCGGCGACCGCCCCGGCTAGCGGGCCGAAGAGCAGGTACGGCAGCAGGGACGTGATCCAGACCCCGCCGACCGCGACGCTCCCCGTGGTCGTGTTGCCGCCCGTGGGCAGGCCGCCCGCAGTCTGGGCTCCAGTGCCGGTCAGCGAGTAGGCAAGCGCGGAGAGCGCGAGCAGGCTCAGCCAGTCCCCCAGACTGGACAGCGTCGTGGCAATCCAGATCCGCCTGAACGGCTTGATGGACAGCACACCGTCGTGGTGCTGTCCCAAAGGGGATCTAAGGCTCATAGTTGGAAGGCTATCGATACCGCGTCGTCATCTGAGGCCAGCTAGTTGAACGTGCCTCCCATTATCACCCTCCGCTGGGCGGCTCCGAAGCTCCTGCGCCTGCGCCACGGCCACGGGGCTTAGCCGTCCCGGTGCTCTTGGCCTTCGCGGTCGTCTTGGCCGGTGACCTGGCCGTCGTCTTGCTGGCCGTCGTCTTGCCAGCCGCCGAGCGGGGGCTGGTCGCCGCCCGGCGCTTGGCCGGGGGGCCGGCGGCGCGGCGCTCGGCCAGCAGCTCGATGGCCCGCTGTGCGGTGATCGACTCGGGCATGTCGCCCTTGCGGAGCGAGGCGTTGGTGTCCCCGTCGGTCACATACGGGCCGAACCGGCCCTCGCGCAGCACGATCGGCTTGCCGCTCACCGGGTCGTCGCCCAGTTCCTTCAGCGGCGGCGCGGCCGCCCCCCGCGCGGCCCGGCCTCGCTGCTTGGGCTGGGCGAACAGCTCCTGAGCCTGCTCGAGCGTGAGGGTGAACAACTGATCGTCCGACTCCAGCGACCGGGAGTCGGTGCCCTTCTTCGCGTACGGACCGTAGCGGCCGTTCTGCACGGTGACCGGCTCGCCGTCGATCTCGCCGATCGTGCGCGGCAGCGTGAGCAGCCGCAGCGCCTCGTCCAGCGTGACGCTGTCGAGGTCCATGGCCTTGAGCAGCGACGCGGTTCTCGGCTTCGAGGTGGACGGGGCGTCGTCGGCGAGCACCTCGGTCACGTAAGGACCGTAGCGGCCGGCCCGGGCGACCACGGTCAGCCCCGAGTCCGGGTCGGTGCCGAGGATCTTGTCGCCGCTCGGCTTGCTCAGCAGGTCAAGCGCGTAGTCAGCGGTCAGCTCGTCGGGCGGGGTGCCCTCTGGGATGTTGACCCGCTGCCCGTCGTGCTCCAGGTAGGGGCCGTAGCGGCCGACCCTGATCACGATGTCGGTGCCAGCCAGCGGGAACGAGCTCACGTCCCTCGCGTCGATCTCGCCGAGGTCGCTGACGAGGTCCTTCAGCCCCTCTTCGCCTTCGCTGCCGAAATAGAACCGGCTCAGCCACGGCACCCGGGCGGCCGAGCCCGTCGCGATCTGGTCGAGCGCGTCTTCCATCCGCGCGGTGAACTCGTAGTCCACCAGGTGCGCGAAATGCCGCTCAAGCAGCGTGGTCACCGCGAACGCGACGAACGACGGCACCAGCGCGGTGCCCTTCTTGAACACGTAGCCGCGATCCAGGATCGTGCCGATGATCGTCGCGTAGGTCGACGGCCGGCCGATATCCCGGTCTTCCAGCTCCTTGATCAGCGAGGCTTCGGTGTACCTGGCGGGCGCTCTGGTCGAGTGGTCGGCCGCCGCCAGCCGCAGCGCGGTCAGCGGGTCGGCTTCGGCCAGCGGGGGCAGGCGGCGCTCCCGGTCGTCGCGGTCGCCGTCGGCCTCCTCGACCTCCTCGACGTAGGCCTTGAGGAAGCCGTAGAAGGTGATGACCTTGCCTGAGGCGCCGAACTCGGCTTCCTCGCTGGCGCTGGAGCGGCCGGACACGCGCACAGACACGGACTCGCCCGTGGCGTCCCGCATCTGGGAGGCGACCGTGCGCTTCCAGACCAGGTCGTACAGCCGCAGCTCGTCGCCCGACAGGCCCGAGGTGGGCGGCGTGCGGAAGCTGTCACCAGCGGGCCTGATGGCCTCGTGCGCCTCCTGGGCGGACTTGACCTTGCTCGCGTACGTACGGGGCTGCTCAGGGACGTACTCGGCGCCGTAGAGGTCACGCGCCTGGGTGCGAGCGGCCGTGATCGCGGTCTGCGACAGCGTGACCGAGTCGGTCCGCATATAGGTGATGTGACCGTTCTCGTACAGGCGCTGCGCCACCGACATCGTGTACTTGGCCGAGAAGCCGAGCTTGCGCGACGCTTCCTGCTGCAACGTGGTGGTACGGAAGGGTGCGTAGGGCGACCGGCGGTACGGCCTGCGTTCCACCGATTTGACTGTGAAAGAAGAGTTCTGGAGCCGGTCTGCCAATCCGGCGGCAGCCGCCTCGTCCAGGTGCAGGATCTGAGCGACCGCATGGAGGTCTGCGCTGGCCTCGGCCTTCAGCTCGCCGGTCGGCGTGAAGTCGCGGCCCTGGGCGATCCGCCGTCCGTCGAGCGCGACCAGCGTCGCGGTGAACGAGCTGACGTCGCCTTCGTCCGCGTCCGGCTTCTTGATCGTCGCGAACTCGGCCTCAAGGTCCCAGTAGCGGGCGGGCCGGAACGCGATGCGCTCGCGTTCCCGGTCCACGACGAGCCGGACGGCGACCGACTGCACCCGGCCGGCCGACAGCTGCGGCATGACCTTCTTCCACAGCACGGGCGAGACTTCGTAGCCGTAGAGCCGGTCGAGCACCCGGCGGGTCTGGTAAGCCTCGACCCGGCCGTTGTCGAGGTCCCTCGGACTGGCGATCGCAGCGGCGATCGCCTCGGGCGTGATCTCGTGGAAGACCATCCGCTTGTACTGGATCTTGGGCTTGAGCTCTTCGACCAGGTGCCAGGCGATGGCCTCGCCTTCGCGGTCCTCGTCTGTGGCGAGCAGGAGCTCGTCGGCGTTCTTGAGCAGTTGCTTGAGCTTGCTCACCTGCTGGCGCTTGTCAGCGTTGACGACGTAGAGCGGCTCGAAGTCGGCGTCGACGTTCACGCCGAGCCTGGCCCAGGGCTCCTTCTTGAGCTTGTCGGGGATGTCAGCGGCACTGCCCGGCATGTCGCGGATGTGGCCGATGCTGGACTCGACGACGTAGTCCTTGCCCAGGTAACCGGCGATCGTCCGGGCCTTGGCAGGCGACTCGACGATGACGAGCCGACGCGAGCCGTTGGACGCCGCACCTGTACCGGCGGTGGCCGTGGCTCTGGTCGAGCCGGCGGCCTTGCCCGCAGCGGCGGCCTTGCCGCGTCGCGGTGTCGGACTAGTCTTTGCTGCCACTTTCCTTCTCTACCTCACATCTCGCAGACGCCTGGAGGCTACCGCAGGCGGCCCACTTGCTCGATGAGTCCGATCAGATCACTCATCGGAGGCACCGAACACATCTTGGTGGTAGCAGATTCCCCAACGCAGATTGAATCATCGCCGCCGACGCGCACAATAAGGGGTGATGGCGGAGTACTCCTACCTCGTACTCAACTTGCCGCGTGGGACGTCGAGGGACCTCGCGCGGCGAATCCTGACGGATCGCGCCGAGTACGAGGGCTGGGAGCTAGCAAGAGTACGCCTATTCGCGGACGGCAGCCGCACGGCGACGTTGCGCCGGAAGATCATCAGGCAGACCCGGCCGAGCTTGCCGAGCGGGTCGGGTACCTGGGGCGACTGATCCGGTCCGGACCGGATAGGCGGATGATCCGGTCCGGACCGAGTCCGGTTGCGACGACGGCCTGGGGTGGCTACCAGCCGGCGTGCGAAGACTTGGCGGCGAAGCCAGGCAGCTTGGGCTTGGCGCTGCTCAGCTTGGCCGCGAGCGTGGGCGAAGGCGCCGCGTGGCGCGGGGTATGCCGCTGCTTCTGGGCGCCGTTCGGAGCGGGGTCGCTGGCCTGCGGCTCGCTAGCCTGGGGCTCGGCCTCGGGGGCGTCGAGCGCCAGCCGGTCCTGGCCGAGGTAGTAGGGATAAGAGTCGTCAGGCGCCGCCGCAGCCGACGTCGGCTCGTCATCGTCGTCGCCCAGCATCCGGACGACCATCACGCCGACCAGTTCCCTGAACCTCGCGGACAGGCCGCGCAAGCTGATAGCCGAGCTGACCGTGGCGCGCGTCGCCGTCGCCTGAACCGCCCAGGTGCCCATCTTTCTGCTCCTCGTTCATTCCCCCGCACACCTGGGGAGCACCGGTGCTGGCACAGCAGCACCCGGGGAGCCCGGCTGCTGTGAGCCGGTTCTCCGCCTTTGTGCTCCCTATCTAATTGTGTTTGCGTTTGCAACTAATTGTGTTCGGTTCACTACCCAGCGTGTCCGCCCTCGGGCATAGTACACCCGCCCGTCACGGCCACGACGGTCTAACTTGTTCCGGTTACGGCGGCCACGACCTGCGCGTCACCGCGCTTGCCGTGGCCGCCGGCGCGGAACCCTTCCCGCTGCCGGGCACGAGGATCAAGCAGCCGGACTGCCAGGCCGGCGCACAAGGCGCAGCGCCACCCACCGCGCTCGCGCGCGATCTGGCGACGGCCCACCCGGGGCCCTGGAGCTGATCCGACAGCACAGCCAACCCTCCTCGTTCGAAGACCGGCCAGCACGAGACTGTCGACCGGAGGCGCCGTGGAAGGGGGTGCGCCCCCGAGTCAGCCCCGCACTATGAGTGACCATAACACTACTCACCGTTGGCATTCGCGCAAACACTGAAACAGCACGGCGCGTCGCCATTAGTCGTCTCAGCAGAGGTCGATGAACGTGTCGAGCACGCGCGTCCCGAACTCCAGAGCCTCGACGGGCACCCGCTCGTCGACCCCGTGGAAGAGCGCGGAGAAGTCCAGTTCTGGCGGCAGCCGCAGCGGGGTGAACCCGAAGCACCGGATACCCAGCGTGCTGAACGCCTTCGCGTCCGTCCCGCCGGACAGGCAGTACGGCACGACCTTGCCCTCCGGGTCGTGCTGCGTCAGCGCCTGGATCATCGAGTCGCAGAGCGCGCCGTCGAACGTCGTCTCCACGCCGATCTTCTTGTTGACGAACTCGCGCTTGACCCCTGGACTCAGCAGCTGGTCAAACTCGGCCAGGAAGTCGTCTTCGAGCTCGGGAAGGAACCGGCCGTCGATCTGGGCCGATGCCGTCTGCGGGATGACGTTCACCTTGTAGCCGGCGTTGAGCATCGAGGGGTTGGCCGTGTGGGTCAGCGTCGCACCGACCATGCGGGCGATGGGGCCTATCTTGGCGAGTACTGCGGCGGGTTCGTTCCGACTAAAATTAATTCCGAGTGCTTCGGCGGCAGCTTCCAGGAACGCCTCGACCGACGGGGTCAGGCGCACGGGCCATTCGTGCCGCCCGATGCGCGCGATCGTCTCGGCCAGCTCGGTGACGGCGTTGTCGGGCTGGAGCATCGAGCCGTGGCCGGCGGTGCCGCGCGCTGTGAGGCGCATCCACGCGATGCCCTTCTCGGCCGTCTGCAGCAGGTAGAGGCGCTGGCCGCCGATCACGGTGCTGAAGCCGCCGACCTCCCCGATCGCCTCGGTGACGCCTTCGAACAGGTCTTTGTGGTTTTCCACGAGCCAGCCCGCGCCGTGGTTGCCGCCGGCCTCCTCGTCGGCCAGGAAGGCGAGCACGATGTCGCGCGGGGGCTTGCGGCCTTCCCGCAGCCGCTGCCTGACCACGGCGAGCATCATCGCGTCCATGTCCTTCATGTCCACGGCGCCGCGGCCCCAGACGCAGCCGTCCTTGATCTCGCCGGACAGCGGGTGGACCTGCCAGTCAGCCGGGTCGGCGGGGACGACATCCAGGTGACCGTGGATAAGCATGGCGGGTCGGGTCGGGTCCGCGCCTTCTATGCGGGTGATGACGCTTGCGCGGTTTTTGCGTGACTCAAGCACGGTCGGCTCGAGGCCGACTTCGGCGAGGAGTGCGGCGACGTGTTCAGCCGCCTGCCGCTCTCCTTTGCCGGAGTCGTCGCCCGGGTTGATGCTGTCGATCCTGATCAGGTCGCTGGCCAGGCCCGCGACCTCCTGCTGCGCTGTGATCGTCATGCCGCCATCGTGCCACCGGCTGGTGCTTTAGTCAGCGGGTGACCTGGGTAGCTTCTCAGCTGGCTTGTTGGCTGGCTTCTCGGCTGGCAGCCGGGGTCCGCGCCAGTCGCGGTCCTGGCCTGGCCTGCGCTGGGCTGGCCCGCGCGGGCCTGCGCTGGCCTGGCCTGGCCCGTCGTTGTGAGTTCGCTGGTGCTGGGGCACGGTCGTTGTGAGTTCGCTGGGCCTCAAGTCGGGATTGAGGGTTGACCGGAATGGGGGATAACAGGGTCGATGGGGCAGTGCGGGGGCCTGGACGAGCAGACGCTTGCCCCTGCCAGTGCCCGTTGGAAGTGGGTGCTTACGAGCGCACTGGTAGGTCCTGTGATCCGCGCCCGTCGCGAGAAGTGCTGTGATTTGCTATCGTGATCCGGCTGGCACGGCCCGGTTGGGCCGCCAGCTGAGTCCGGGTGGCGGAATAGGCAGACGCGCTAGCTTGAGGTGCTAGTGCCCCAAAAGGGCATGGGGGTTCAAGTCCCCCCTCGGACACGACAGTTGCGTACATATCTCGCCCAGATCCGCTCGGGCTTTGATTGTTCTGGCGCTTGGGTTGTACGTCAGCTTGAGTCCTAGCTGGCTGTAAAGCTCGGCCTTGTCGCGCGAATCTGCGTCGCGCAGGACTGCCAGGACGTCGGTGATGGCATTCACGAGTGCGGCGATCTCCTCTCTGCTGAGTCGTCTCGGGGTATCCG
This sequence comes from uncultured Actinomycetota bacterium, assembly GCA_963737865.1. Lineage (GTDB taxonomy): Bacteria > Actinomycetota > Actinomycetes > Streptosporangiales > Streptosporangiaceae > Chersky-822. The sequence goes on from CAVTUG010000007.1 coordinate 739,180, forward strand.
CTGTCTGACAGGCGCGAAGCCGGGATTCGGCGGCGAGCTTCGCGGCCTGGGTCTCGGTGATCCACTGGCTGACGATGGCTGGATCGCCACCTGAGTCCAGGGCGGCCCGGTACTGGGCGAGCTTCCGGTCGCAGCCGGCGATGTCGGCCTTGATCGCGCCGGTTTCGGGTGCGGCATGGTCCTGCTGCGCGTCGGCGAGATCATTGATGGTTGCCGGCAGCCGGGCGGGATCGAGGCTCCTGGCGAGCCAGTGGTCGAGTGCGGGCAGGATGTCTGCTTCGCGCAGGTAGATCGACCGGGGATGCTGCACGCGGTTGGCGAGTGCGTACTGGCTCGGGAACGTGCAGCGGTAGTAAGTCTGATCGTTGTTCCAACTCCCCTGCATGCGGCGAGTGCAGATGCCGCAGTGCAGCAGGCCGCGCAGCGGATAAGCGCGCGGGCTCGTCCTGGGCCGCTTCTCGACCTGGCGGCTGCCCTTGGCCGCCAGCAGGGCTTGCGCTTCGGCGAAGGTGTCGGTGCCGATGACTGGCGGGTGCACGATCTGGTCGGAGTAGATCCACTGGCCGGTTTCGTTCCAGCGCATCTTGGTGGTGTGGCCGAGGGCGACGTCGTGCACGTCGATCAGCACTTCATCCTTGCGCTGCCGGTTCCAGACCTGCCGGCCGGTGTAGCGAGGGTTGCCGAGGATCGCGCGGACCGCGCTTTTGGACCAGGCCAGGCCGCATCGGTGTGTATTGCGCGCCGGGTCATTGGCCGATGGGCAGGGGATGCCCTCGGCCGTCAGCATTTCAGCAATGGCGAAGATGCCGTATCCAGCCAGGAATTGATTGAAGATCCTCGCCACGACCTCGAGCGGCAGGCTCGATCGATGGCAAGCGCGTGCAGTCTCTTGCCGTCGGCGGCTTTGGCCGGGTTGGGGTGCGGGCCGACGTCGATGAGCTTGTAGCCGTAAGGTGGGCGTCCGCCGAGGAATCTGCCTTCGATCTGGGCCTGGGCGGCCATGGCGGTGCGGACTCTGATCTTGATGCGGTTGCGTTCGCCTTTGGAGACGCCTCCGAAGACGGACATGATCAGGTCGTGGGCTTCGTTGTCGGGGTCGATCGGGCCGCCGACCTCGGGCACCCACAGCGGCACGCCGTAATGCGCGAACAGCGGGAACGTGTTGCCGAACTGGTTGCCGTAGAACGCCCGCTGCGGCTCACCGACCACCACGGCGTCGAAGCCCCGGTTCGGGTCGGCGAGAGCTTCGAGCAAGCGGCTGGCCTCGGGGCGGCGCTGGGGCGGGATCGAGCGTGACTTGTCGATGTCGAAGAACTCGGTCACGATGCGTCCGCCGTGCGGCTCGATGAGGCTGCGGGCGCGGGTGAGCTGCCAGCCCCGGGACGACTGCGGGTCCTGATTGTCCTCGGTTGAGACGCGGCCCCAGAACGCTAAGTCAATCGTCTGATCGGTCATCGGTTCTCCCTTCTGTCGGGTCCGCCGCGCGGACCAGGATTCGGAGCAGTGCTCGGGCGGCTGCCGGGGTGAGCCTGGGCGGCTCGTCCGGCAGGATGACCCGGATCTTCCGGGCGTCGTCAGTGCGCGTGCTGGTGCACCTGGCCGCCCGGTCTGGCGCTGCTCCGGGCCTGCGATCGTACGCTGCCGGGCGGTCGTTTGGGAGGGGCTGAGCAGGGCTTTTGCGGCACGGCCCGGCAGTGCCGCTGCGGCATGCCGCTCACTTCGTGCCGCCGGTCATTGCCGCTTTCGTTGCCGGGCGGCTGGGCAGCGGCGTGCCGCAGCCGTTCGGCGGCAATGGCGGCGAACTCGGGGCTGAGGTCGATGCCGGTGAACCGGCGGCCGAGCGCGAGGGCGGCAATGCCGGTCGTGCCGGTGCCGCAGAACGGATCGAGGACCATGCCGCCCGGCTTGCATCCGGCTCGGATGCACCGGGTCGGAAGTTCGGGCGGGAATGCCGCGTAGTGCGGGCCTCGGTAGGGGCGGGTATGGATCGACCACACGTCGCCGGGGTTACGGCCGTTGGGGTGATAGCGACGGCGGTTGTGGGTGCCGTACCGGCGCGCGCCGATGACCTGCCGGGTAGTGCGGGCTGTACTTGGCCGGGCGGCTGCCTGACCGGCGCTGGTCCCCAGGCCTGCGGGTAGCCGTTTGCGGAGCGTCCGGGCGGTCGGTGGCGTGCGGGATGCGGATCGGGTCAAGGTCGAACCAGTAGTGCCGGGACTTCACGAGCAGGAAGACTTGCTCGTACCGGCAGTTGAGCCGGTCGGTCACCGATTCGGGCATGGCGTTGGGCTTGTGCCAGACGATGGCGTTGCGGATGATCCAGCCGTCGTCCTGGAGGGCGAGGGCGACGCGCCAGGGCAGGCCAAGCAGGTTCTTGGTGCCCAGGCCGGCGTCTGCCGGCCGGTGAGGGCGGGGCCGACGTAGGCGTGGATACCGTGCGGGGTGCCGTTGCCGGCTGAGTAGGAGTCGCCGAGGTTGAGCCAGCAGGTGCCGTCGTCGGCCAGGACGCGGCGGGCCTGGGCGAAGACGGCTCGCAGGGTGGCGGTGTAGGCGGCGGGGTCGGGTTCGTGGCCGTACTGGCCGGTTACGCCGTAGTCGCGTTTGGCCCAGTAGGGCGGGCTGGTCACGATGCAGTCGACCGAGCTGTCGGGCATGGCGGTGAGGATGTCGAGTGCGTCGCCGACGTGAATCGTTGCGTTGGGCTGGGCGTGGTGAATCGTGGCGATCACCTTCCTTTCTCCGGGTGCGGGGTCGAGGGGCGGCTCCTTCCTGCCTGGTGGCGGTGGGTAGTTGTCTTTGTCTTCGTCTGCGGGTTGTCTGTGCGTCCCTGGCGTGCAGACGCGCGGGAGTCGTAGACGTAGACAATCACTGCGGGTGATCGGCGGTGCGCCATCGTCCCCGGCTGACCTGGGTGACGTGGCCACGCTCGGTCAGGTCGTGCAGGCGCTGGTAGACCCACGGGCGGCTCATGCCGGTCTCGGCCATCAGGTCGGGCACCGGGATGCCTTCGGCAGGTGCCAGGCACAGCGCGGCCCACAAGATGACGTCCGGCGCGTCCCGGGACTCTTCTGGGCCGCTGTCGGCGTCGCCCTCGGTGGCTGGTTCGTCTTCGGGGTCGGGCTCGTCTGGGTCGTTCTGGGTGCGCCCGCCGATCGCTTGCTGAGAGATCGGGTCGAGCGGCGGTCGCCGGGCGGCGAAGTTCGCGGCGGTCCCGGCTACGGCTTCGTCGGTGAGCAGGTAGGCCCGGGCGCGGCGGGGGTTGTCGTGCTCGGGTGCGGAGACCAGGAACTTGCCGGGCGCGTTCAGGGCGTGCGGGTGCCATCCGGCCGAGAGCATGCCCTGGCCGAGGATGAGGTCGGTGTCCTTGCGCTCGCGGACCCGGAAGCAGATCCGGATGTCCATCTGAGACCGCAGCGCGCCCTGCCCCATCGCCTTCTGAGTCGGACGTTGGGTAGCGGCGATCAGGGTCACGGCGACGGCCCGGCCGCGACGGCCGATCGAGTCGGCGTGCCCGGCCGCTTGCGGTGCGGTCTCGGTGAGTTCGGCGTACTCGTCGACAATGACCACCAGGGCGGGCATGCCCGGTGACGGTTCCCAGACCCGCTGGCCGGATGCCGTCAGGTAGCTGGCACGGGCCTCGAGGATCGCGACCGCATCGGCCATCAGCGCCCGTGCCTCGGCCGCTGTGGTGGCCAGCCGGGCAATGCACGATGCCCAGGGCTGGAGTTCCATCCCGCGCTTGAGGTCCACGGCCCAGATCACCACATCTTCGCACGCCGACAGGTTGGCGACGATGACGTTCAGGCCGCCGCTCTTGCCCGACCCGGACACGCCGCCGATCACGGCATGACGACGCAGGAACAGCACGAGTGCGGGCGTGGCGTCCTCGAACGGGCCGAGGTCGACCGGCTGCGTGATCGAGCTGACCGAGGGGCCCGGCCAGGTGATCGCATCGGCGTGCAGGTCTGAGCTGAGCACCCGGAGCTCAAACCGGTTGGCCAGGTCGTCCGAGGTCGGATAGACGCGCACCGCGCCCCGGTGGGTGCCGAGCGCCGATTCGATCGCGGGCAGCCTGGCCGTGACGTCGCTGAGGGTCTGACCGCGGGCGAGCGCGAACCTGGCTCGCCAGCCCCAGACGTCGACGACGGCCGACATGACCCGTGATCCGGTGAGCCCGATCGTGTGGGAGATCTCGGGCCAGGCCGCGAGCTGCCGCTCTACTCGCACCCGCGCCCGGCGGCGGCGATGAGCCCACCACGGGATCGCGAGTACGAATCCGACCGTGACCAGGACGACTGGCAATGGCCTGCGAGTCGGACCGGCGACCGTTGCCGCCGCTAGCCAGCAGCCGGTTGATGCTGTGACCAGGGTCGCGTACCAGCGTTCCAGCGGTGTGGCCAGCCCGAACCGACCGCCGATCAGGATCGGGACGACAGCCAGCACCGCAGTCGTCGCCGCGATCAGTAGCCACCAGCCGGGATGGAATCGGTGCAGTAGCCAGGCCGAGGCCAGGACTGCCAGGACGGTGGCGGCGGGTGCGAGTTCGGAGCGGTAGCGCCACAGCCATCGGCCGACGACGACCGCCACGATCTCGGGCAGCGGATCACCCGGATTGACGATCGCGATCGGTTCCAGGCCGTACCGGCGCAGGCGTCGGGCGTGCCGACGCATTCGCTGCCGCGATGATCCGGCCATCATCGGGGCCTCCGCTCGCAGGCCGCGAGCAGGCCCTGGGCGTGGAGTTCGTCGCGCAGGTAGTACAGGGGGTCGGGTTCGCCGTCGTGGTCGGCGGCCAGGGTGGCCCGGGCAGCGGCGGCCAGATTCTGATAGCAGCGCAGGGTCGCGCGTACCGCCGTCGCGAAGGCGGCGATCTCAGATTGGCTTGTCAGCCCGGTGCGGTCTGGAAGGCGACCAGCGGGCGAGGGTATTTCTCCCAAAATCATCGGTGACCCGAGAGCGCGGCGATAAGGCTTGCCAGCACGCTGCGGATAACCGGGGCTGCTCCGGTGGCCGCAATGAGGAAGCCGAACAGGAAGCAGACCAGCGCGTGGACGAATTTCAGGCCGGCGTAGCGGTGCATCAGCCACACCGCTACGCCGAGGACCAGGACCAGCGAGAAGGTGATGGTCACGCATCCACTCTCGCCCGCTTGCCGGTCCGGTCGTCGTGGCGCTCTGAGCCTGGGTGCTGGATGCGAAGGCCGGTGAAGCGCCGTGCTTGCCTGGCGGTGAAGGTCGCGGCCGACTGGTGCAGCGCGGCGCGGTCTTCGCGGCGGATGCCCAGGCACAAGATGACGAAGGCGATCGAGGCGACGATGGCCGCGCCGACGCTGAGAACGACGATCAGCATCAGGACTCACCACCGGAGGTCGTCGGCTGGCCGGGTGAGCGTCGGCTGTGCGCGGCCGAACGGTTCTTGCTCCTGATGTGCTTGCGGCGGATCCAGGTGGCTCTGTCGAGGCACTTGCGGCAGCGGGAGTTCGCGGCGTCGGCGCGGGCTCCGCATCGACAGGTCCGCGTCCCGCAGTCGAGCACGCTCGTGATCGGACTTGGAATGCTTGGGGTCGACGCTCCGGTTAGCGGAGCTAAACCCGACGCCGGGCGATCGGTCGCGACGGTGCTCGTATCGCCTCGGTTGGTGCTGGTTCGTGCTGGCGGATACTGCCTTCTTCGTGGCTGCTGAGTTGTACGCATGGACCGAGAATGCAGCGCAAATTCGGCTTCGTTTATGACAGCTTGTCGCGGTATTACGCCTAACTATGACCAGGTGTCATAGTGGCTGCATATCAGCTCAGCAGAAGGGCACGGTGGGTCCATGCGAGCTGCAGCACGGCCGCCCCGGCTGCCTGCATTGGCTCGGCACCGCTGGTGAATCTGGAGACAACCTGCTCTGTGAATGAGAATCCAGTCTCGCCCTGGCTGGTGATTACCCGCCCCTCGGCGTTGGCACTGACCGGGCTTGCGAAGGCGTCGTCATACAGATCGGAATCGAACACGGCCACCGTCAGGATGTCCGCGACCAGGGTAAGCGGGTCTACGCCCATGCCCAGGCACCACACGCGCAGCTTGCCCGCCTCACGGGCGTCGGTCAAGCGGCGGTAAAAATCCCAGCGGTCGTAGGGGAACGGGTCGCCTTCAGTGCTGTAGTCCTCGGAAGCACCGAGGAGTTCTTCGCTGAACTCGCGGACCATTCCCCGCCACAGGCTTAGGTCGACGCACTCGGACTCGGGCGTGCCGCTAATAGGCTGGAAGATCCCGACCGGGATGACCTGATACAAGCCACCCGCGTGCGTGACCTTGGCCGGATCACGCCAGTGCAGCGGGAACGAGGCGCCGCCGCCAGGCGAGCGGCGCAAGGTCAGGGTGCTAACCGCCACACCGACCGGGCGGCGTGACAGGTCGCACGGGTCGCCGATCGCGGCGCGGAACGGCAGGCCAGTCATGCCGACTTCGAAGCGATCGTCAGTCAGCGAGCCGGCGAATTCGTGCCCGAGGGCCTCGGCGACACTCACCGAGTCGAAATAACGCCCACGCGTGAGATTCAGGAATGGGCCGCCACCGGTCTCGGTCTCGGTCAAGTCGGCGGCGAGTGGGCGGTAGACCGGCCGGTTCTCGAACAGGGCAGGAGGATCGAGCGCCGCCACGGCGTCGGCATAGGTGCGGTACCGCTGTCTGCCCGCAACTCTCGGACGCAGATGCGCCGATGCCTCGGCGGTGCCGCTAATGGCCGGCTCGGGTGGCGGTTCTGTCCAGCGGAGCCGCAGCTGATCCAGCTGGACCGGCTGGTCCGGCAGCCATTCTTTGCGGCACAGCAGCCCGGTATTCCCGACCATTGGAACGCGCGGATACAAGCGTCCGGCAGCGGAAGCTAGCTCGTGCCGCCGCTGGTTCAGCAACCGGCGGGCTTGACGCCACTCCTCGCCGTCGTCCTGCCCAGCGTTGCCTGCGCGTTGAGCGGTCATCGTCCCTTCCCGGCTTGTTCGGCGATGAGCTGGTGCCTGCCGGAACCTGGGTTAGCGGGCCAGCAGCGCGATCCTGTTCCGCCACGCTAGCGCCAGGCAGGCCGCTCCGGGGGCAGCCATGGGCTCGTCTTTAAGAAGCCGGGTGACGTTGCGCTCGCTGAACTCAATACCGTGTCCGCTGCTGTCGCCGTCCTCACCGAAAAGCGTGAGCCCCTCGGCATTCACTTGAACGGCGTCGGCGAAAAGCTCGTCAAAGACGTCCGCGTCGATGATGACCACGGTCAAGATGGTGGCCGCCAGAGTCAGCGCGTCCACTCCCGCGCCCAAGCAAAAGGTGGAGGCCTTTCCCTCAGCACGTGCCCTGCTCAGATCGCGGTACAGCGCCCAGCCGTCGTAGTCGATCGGCATGCTGCGGCTGCCGTCATGCTCGGGCGTTCCGAGCAGCTCCTCGCTGAACTCGCGGACGATGTTGCGCCAGATGTCGAAGTCGTTGACGAGGTCGTGCGGCGCGATCGAGGACGGCTGGAACTCCCCGGCTGGAATTACGTCATAGATCCCTGCGGCTGTGGCGACCTTGCGGGGGTCGCGCCAGTGAAGGAGGAAGCTCTCGCCCGCACGGCTGCGCCGCAGTGTCAACGTGGTAATCGCCGGCAGCACGGCCCGGTGGCGGCAGTCGAACGGGTCGTCGATCAACGACCGGAACGGCAGATCCCGGCCAGTGATCTGACCGTCCTTGCGACTGCGCACGTCGGCGAGCTCGTGGCCGATCGCCTCGCTAATGTCGAGCTTGTCGAAATAGGTGCCCAGGCTGAACCGCATTGCGCCGGTCGAGCCCGCCCAAGCCAAACTGAGCAGCCGGTAGCTAGGACGATTCTCGAATAGCGACGGCGGGTCCAGGTAGCGGACGGCCGAGGTATACCGCTCGAACTGCTGCCCGGGAACTCGCAGTGGTCGCAGCCTCCGGGTCTCCGGCTCTGCCCCCGTGACCTTCGCTGGCGGCGCGTCTGGCGTCCACGTCATTGCGATATCGGCTAGGTCGACCGGCTCGGGCGGCAACCACGACGGAGGGGCGATAAGCATCGTGCCCTTGATCCGCTGACTGATCGGATACAGCCCCGCCGCCGACCGGGCCAGAGCACCGCGATGGTGGTTCAGATAGCGCCGAACCGCCCGCCAGTCAGTCTGATCCGAAAGCACTGACTCTTGCGGCGCGGCAATGCGTCGTCCATTGCCGCTCGGCCTGTGCTGGCCGCTCGACGCATGCTGCGGGTCCGATCCTGCGGATTCGGTCATCAGTTCGTTGGACAGCCCCAAGTCGGCGGGCGGTATCCCGAGCACGCGCGCGATCTGCAACAGGAGGTCGATATCGCGGATCTTGCGGCGGCCACGCTCAACCAGGGATATGTAGGTCTGGTCCATCTGGAGCAGCTTGCCGAGCGCGGCCTGACTCAGGTGGTTGGCTTCCCGGTACTCACGCAGAATCGCGCCGAGCCGATCTAAGGCCGCCGGTTCGCTGTCGGATTGCGGCCACAACCATGAACTGGGTTTGTCCGGCATCCGCTGTCAGCTTCGTCGTGCCGAGCGGCGCAGACCGGCAGCCGGTTGTTCGCGGGTCACACTCATGCGCCTCAACTTCCGTCGTCACAATGTGCCGGATCCAGCGCAGACATGATCATCGAGCGCCCGACCTGCCGTTCGGCCCAGGATGCGGGTTCACCAATCATTATTGCGCTTCGCGGGCCGCTTACCCTGACGGCGAGCGGATGCTGACACGAGCACGCGCCCGTTTAGTCATGATTATCGGTTCGGACTGACGAATGATCCTCGGCCCCTGACAGTTATGACCAGGCCCTGCTCGCGCAGCAAGGCGATCCCTTTACGTGCCGTGCCACGTGCGACACCGTGCTCTTGCTGGAGCTGAGATTCGCTAGGCACAGGTCGGTCCGGCTGCAATTCTCCAGACTCGATACGCGCCCGCAAGATCTCGGCAACCTGCACGTACACGGGCGTGGCGCTGTCAGGATCGACGGTCGTTCGGGCAGCCATATCAGAAGTCAACCTGAACATGCTCATGACAAACTGTCTTGGTACAGGTGTGCTCGGGCATGTCCGGGCATGGACAGGCCGACTTACGATGCTGGCATGTACCCGCATCTCAGCAGCTCACAAGGCTTACAGCGTGAGAGAAACTGCCGACCGCAAGCCGATATCCACGCCATCGCGACGCACCATCAGTCCACACGGCATCACTCCCTGCCCCACCGGCCGTCTGATCCTCCAGGCACCCGGACAGGTGAATCCCCCAAGCAGGGTTTCGATCCCGCACAAGATCTGGCAGATCTGCGCCGAGCATGGGGCGACGTCTATCGGATCACCTGGGTCGACGGCTGGTTCCGCGCAACCAACATCGTCAGCAGCCAGGCCGTAACCGCTGAAAATGCCGCCGAGCTTCGCCAGCTCATCTTTAGAGCAGAACGCATGTCGTTTGCGCCGACGCAGGGCGACCGAAGCTAGCAGCAGATGGAGGCTCGGAATGAATTCTGCGAGCAGCCCTTACTCGAAGGGGCAGTGGCTGCGTCAGCACCGGCAATCGCGGGGCTGGAGCGTGCCCGAGATGAGACGTCACCTGCGCGAGGCTGCGGGGGAGGTCGGGGACACGCTTCCGGGTAACGAGTGCCTGGGCGTGATGATCCGCCGCTGGGAGAAAGACGACGGCGGCGGCGTGTCCGAGCGGTACCGGATGCACTACTGCCGGGCCTTCAAAGTCCCGTTCGAGCAATTCGGCTCCGCCCCGATCGTCCGCAGCGAACCTGCCCCAGACACCAGCGCTGTCCCCACGACTCAGAACGCCAGCCCTCCCGAGATACCAGCAGCGCCCGCCCAGATCCAAGCCGTGGCCGACCATCGCCAGCAGCTGGCGGCCAAACCTCAAGCGACTAGCCCGGCAGATCAGGTGCAGCGCGATTCTGACGATCGAGTGAAGCCGGTGTCCGGCGGGCTGACGTTTGGGCATCAGGTGGCTTTGACTGCGCATCAGGGCAGCGAGCACGCGCAGCGGGCCGAGCGGCGTGATATCGGCGAGGCGTCGCTGGAGCATCTGCGCAGTGAAGTTGTCCGGTTGTCGTGCGAGTACATGACCGCTGAGCCGCTGCCGCTTTCTTTGAGATGCGGCGGGTACGCGAGCTGCTATACCTCGCCCTTGAACACCGGATCTGGCCCCGCGATCAGGTCGAGCTGTACTTCCTGCTGGGCTGCCTCAGCAGCCTGATGGCCGACACTGCCGACACGATCGGCAACTCGTCAGCCGCCGAAGAACTTGCCCGCTCGGGCCTGGCATACGCCCTGGCCATCGGCCACCGGCCCCTTACCGCGCAGCTGCGCCTCAGCCTCGCCGCCACCGCCCTGTGGGGCGGGCAGCCCCGCCGAAGCCTCCACCTGGCCGAGAGCGGCCTGGATTACTGCGGCAGCGGGCCTGCCGCGACTCAGCTCCATGTCATGATCGCCCGCGCTGCCGCCCGGCTCGGCGACACCGACACCACCATGACCCAGATCTCGCGCGCCGCCGACATCTACGACTCGGATTACACCGACGACCTACTAGCCTTCGGCGGACAGTTCGGCCTATCCCGAGCCTGCTACCACTACCTCGCCGGCTCCGCAGCCGCCGACCTCCCCGGCGCGGAATCAGAAGCACTCAGCCGCCTCGATCAATCCGTCCAGCTTTACGAGACCGGCCCCGAGCCTGGGGAAGACCACAGCGAAGACTGCTACATGGTCGCGCGCATCGACCTCGCCGCCGCGTACCTGAGTACAGGCGAGCTGGACGCCGCTCTGACCGGAGTCGGGCCGGTGCTCGCGCTTCCGCCAGGCCGGCGGACGTCACGGCTCCCCAAACGGCTCAGCCGCCTCCGCCGCGAGATCGCCGTCACCCGCTACCGTGGCGCACCCGAGGCAAGAGACCTAGACGACCAGATCGAGCAGTTCACCCGCGAGACAATCACCAGCCTCCTCCAAAGCATCTGTCATACATAACTCTCGCCTACGACCCCAGCGCTTTTAACGAGGGGCCCCACCGCTCATGTCTCCCCAACTGACCTCCGATGACCTTCCCGCTGGGCAGCGACCCGTCGGCAGCCCGATTCGCCAGAGCCCACTCCCACGCCAGCCGTCGCATATCTTCATCGGCTGCCCGATCAGAGTGCACTGGCATAGGTGATTTAACGTGTGCGGCGGCCCGCCCGTTCAAAGGTCCGCCCCACCAAAAGCTCGCCGACGATCTCATCCATGTACGTAGCTCGCTTAGTCGCGCTTAGGCCGCTGAAGTGCGGAGACACGGACGACGGCCCGCAATGTTCGGGGTTGTGATACACATCGTGATACTTGACACCCCGGCTCGCGCCAGTTGCCAGCTTTTCGGAACTGCCAACCGTACGATCCTTGTGTGAGCTATTTCGGAGTGAGTTCGGATGACTGGGTCGCCTGGACCGCGATCGGCACTCTTGCGCTCGCTGGCGCGACAGTTGCGGCGATTATCGTCACCTCAGTCCAGGCTGGTCGGGAAAGGAAGCGCGCCGATGCAGGACGCTTGGCTGAGATCAAGCACGACAACGAAAAGCGCGCTGAGGATCGTGAGCGAGACGACCGGTTGCGTCGCGAGGCTGCCGAGGAACGCAACAAGCGTGAGGCCGCTGAGCAGCGTGCCACGGAGGATTACGAAGCTCGCCAGGTGGTCATGAAGCTGGAAGAGTTCCGCGATCTTTCCAGAGTGCAAGGATATCCGGCAGACACCTTTAGCCATCGGATTGACGTGAGCACACCGAACGCATACCCGATCAAGCAGGTTGATGGCCAGTGGGTGCTGACCAACCAGCGCAATTTCAGCATCGTCGACTTCGGTCTCGGAATCGGCCCGCCCACGGTGGAAGACGACCGCACCACCTACAGCTTCCGGGCTCGGATTCCCGTGACCGATCCTGACGCCGTACCGATCATCCGGTTCGTTGACTGGCGCGGCAACCTGTACTTTCAGTACAAGCACTACACCGAGCGCTTTCCGCAGAACACCGACTTTCATGACGCGGCAGTCAAGATCGACAAGTGGATCAGGACCGGTCCGAATCCTGACTGACCAGGCTCAGCGGACTACTTGACGGCTGGCTTATATTTCGTGTCATGATCATCACTGCGGGCTGCGGGCGCTGCGGCCAGCAGTTCACGAAGACGGTTCCCATCCGCGAGTACGCCGGGCACAGGATGGTCGGAATTAGGGCCGGTCATCTTCCGCGCCGGAACATCGATCATCCTCGACCCGGCCGGGAAGCTGTTCGCCGCGATTGGCTCGGGCAAGCTCCGCGCCTTCAAGACGGCACCGACACAGTCGGTCACGCCGGACTGGGGCCGTTTGCTTCAAGAACAATCGGCTGGTGTCCGGGCTTGGAAATCTGCCCTGGCACGCTGGCCGACGACGCCTAGCCGCACTCGCCAGACGCTGCGGAAAGGAACAGTCGCCATCGAGTGGTTGATGACTTTCTGGATGTTTGCTTTGGTGGTCGCTCTAAAGGTCTTAAAGCGACCACCAAAGCCGAACCTAGAGGCTAGCCCTTTGGCGGGTAAGGATCGTTGCCAGGCGCGATCGTACGCTGAACGCGGATCTGGCCATCCTTGCCGTGGATGCGCAGCTCGCCCCCACCGTCCTTGTTCAGGATGGTCGAGGCTCGCTGAATTGCATCAGCCTGTGTAGTCGTTACTGCGCTCGCACGCTGACTACCAGGCTTCGTAACGGCCCACGTGCCATCGTCGCGCCGCACAACGTCACGTGGGTTAGCCTGACCGGCCAAAACGTGTCCCTACCCGTCCCACCACGCCACGCCGATGCTTACGCGGTGTCTTCCCAGCCGAGGTCGACTAACGTATGCTCCTCACTTGCGAAGATGCGGAGCAAGCAGCGGACTGCGGAACGATCTCGCCCCCATAACGGGGGTTGCTCACCTTGAGCATCACCTTGGTACCACCCACGAGACCGCTTTGCTAACACGTGACCCACATCTCGTGTCGCATGGACTCCCAGATGATGTGGCTTCCGGTTCGTCACGGCGCAAGCTCACAGGCGACGGCAGAGCCAGCCGCAGCATCAGGCCTGCAGACTCACCACGGTGGCAACTCCCGACGAAGCACCTGTCGCACGTGCGATGGGTCGCGGTGCTAGCGGCCACGGAGAAGTGCGGGTGTGCGGTCAGTTAGGTCCTGGCCTCCGGCGTCGATGGAAACACTGTGTACTCGCTGCGCGGAAGAACTGGCAAACCTGAGGGCCGGTGAGACCACGGCGGATTAACTTGACGCGGTGACCAAGACGAACCCTCCGGCGGCGACGGCAGAACCACCCGCCCGCGCCTCGACCATGGCCTCGTTGGGTGCGACTCCGGCGCGATCGCAACGCGCCCCGTCTCGCCCAAAGACTCGTCAGCCGCTCAAGTAACTGCACGAACGCCGCATCGAACGGATGAGTTGGGCTACCCTGAAGGCTGCATCTCCGACAAGCATGGATGTTCGCAGGCCGAGCATTACTCCCGGCAGGGCAACGTTGCAGACGACAGTCTCCCCCGATCCACTCATCCTCGTACTAGCTGAAGGACAGTCACCGGCCGCGCAGCGACATCACCAAGGTCATCTTTTCGAACAATTTACCGCAAGACTTCTCGAACAATTCGGCTACGAGGAACCGCTGACTAAGCGCCTCAATGTGACATCGGATGGCATTGAGCTCGATGCGGCACTCAAGCATCGCCTGACGGGGCAAACGGCGCTGGTCGAATGCAAGTGTCACTCGACTCCGGTCAAGGTAGGCGCAGCAAAGTCGTTCTTCGGCGCCATATCGAAAGAGCGGCTGCGCGATCCGCATGTTCACGGCTACCTCGTTGTAACACCAAGACTGTCACCGGAAGCCGACGAATTCATTCGCGAGATACAGCAATCAGATTCGGGCATTACGGTCCTGACTTCGCGTCAGATAATTGAAATACTCCGACAGCACGAGTTGCTCCCAGCACATTCGAGCCGCAGTCTCATTACCGATCACGCCCTTATCATAACCGAGCACGGCCTGTTCGCAGCAGCGAAAGAAAATGATCCTTTTACCCGCACTGCCACGCGTGTCATTGTCAAAAGCTCAGCCGGTCCAGTCCCTCTTCCGGTTCTCGAACTCATCGCTAACTTTCATTATTCAGAGGACCTACCGGTACATGACGAAGATCAGCCTCAAGAAGTCATGCCGCCTAAACTGGAGGAAACACCTATAGCATTGGTGAGGGGAAGCCATTCAGATTTTGAATACCAGTTTCCGGCATCACCTGAGTTCTTTGTTGGACGAAAAACTAGTTTGCGCGACCTGACCGACGCACTGTCGGATGCTCCTAGCGTTGTCGTTCTTAACGCTCAGTCAGGTTGGGGCAAAAGTTCGCTCGCCTTGATGATGGCGCGCATGGTCTCCGAACAAGATGGTCATTCCGTGATCATTGACTCGCGGACCGCCACCAGTCGCCGCGCCTTCGTGAGCGCATGTCTTCGAAAGGCAGCCGTAGAGGCGCAAGAGCGTGGTCTGATTACACTCCCCGAGGATGCGTCATGGGCGAGCCTGCCTACAGCTCTCGCCACTATCGACGCCGCCACCTGGCTTAGCGCATCCCCTCTTCTAATATTCTTCGATCAGTTTGAGAATGTCTTTCGAGACGAAGATCTGACGCGAGAGTTCAGAGATCTGGCACTACTCGCTGTAACCGCCCGCCACCCGCTGATAATAGGTTTCGCCTGGAAAACCGACTATATTGGCTGGACAGAGGATCATCCTTATCAACTTAGAGATGAGATACGTAGCGTTGCTAAAGTTATTACTCTTGATCGTTTCGGCGCTCGCGAGGTCGATACTCTAATGCGCCGACTCGGGAGAGAGTTGGACGAGAAGCTTTCGCAGCAGCTACGCAGGAGTCTTCGTGAGTATTCCCAAGGCTTGCCCTGGCTATTTAAGAAGCTCGCGGCTCATCTAATTAGAGAGGCCAGAGCCGGCGCGACCCAAGAGCGGCTGCTCGCCGAATCTCTGAATATTCAAAACCTATTCGAAGCCGATCTCGCCGCGCTTAATGCCGAGGAACAGGGCGCTCTAAGATTCGTTGCGAGATTCGCGCCAGTGCTAGCAACGGAAACTATGGATCGCTATCCGTCGCAGATTATTCGCAGCCTCATTGACCATCGCCTTATCGTTCAGATCTCAGAGCGATTCGACACTTATTGGGATATTTTTAGAGATTTTCTCATCACCGGACAAGTCCCTATCGAAGACTCTTATATCATTCGCAATGGACCTAATGTGGTGTCAAGGCTGATTCAGCAGCTTGAGCGCGATGGCGGAGTTTCCAATGTCCAGGAAGTTGCGGCTCGGCTCCGCACAAGCGAGAAGACAATCTGGAACATGTCGCGCGAACTTCGCGTCTTGGGAGCTTCGCTCTATGAACCGAATTACGTACAGCTCGTGCATGATGTATGGGAGAGCGATGATCGCGAGGAGTCGCTTCGCCGCCAAGTCTCGACAGCCCTCAGGCGGCATCGTGCGTATTCGACGCTCAGAGGTCTAGTCGAGCGTGCTTCACTCCCGATTAGTCTCGATCTATATGCGCAAACACTGCCCAACGCGTTTCCTGCAGTAGAGGTCGCGCCGCAGACATGGCGATCCTATGCCAGGGCGTTCGCTCTATGGTTCGAATACGCTGGCCTCGTGCAGCTTAGATTCGGCCGACAGGCAATAGTGCTTTTGCCCGACGGCTCGCCGGGAACTGGCAAGCTGTTCGGTGCACGACTGCCGGTGAGGACCAGAGGAGCCTTCCCGCAGGAGCCACCAGGACCATGCCTAAAGATGTTGTTGGAGCTAAGCGCTCAACGGTCTTCTTTTGGGAGTCGCCGCCGTGGAGATCGAGACGCTCTTCGCCAGCTAATTATCCTGGGAGCCGTTGTAAGTGACGAAGGCGGTAATCTTAGTGTTGTCCGACCTGATCTAGTTGCCGGTGATCAGATTCAAAGTAGCGTGCTGCTGCAGTTGCTGATTCGGGTTCCGGGTGGACGCGAGGCGGTAGATCTATTGCGACGAGATCCGGCGGCACCACCGATGGAGGTCGGCCGCATAATGCGTTCTGCCAATACGGCCGATTGGCAAGCAGCGACTACATTGGCGGTCGGTAAGTATTTTCGAGCATGGGCTAGGCACGCGGGCATTGCGACATCCCCGCGGCAAGCAAGCGCATCTGCCGGAACAGCCATGACACTGTTTGACATATAGCACTATGTCACCGACTAGTTACTAGGGTGGTCTGGTGTCCCCCTATGGCTGGGCAAGGCGAGCTTGGCCTGGGCCTAAGATGCCGTTGCGGCGGGCCGCCGCCTCCGCCTCAAGATCGCCGCCCGATGGCCCTGGGCCACCCAGATCAACGCCACCATCACCAGGCTCGACGCACTGACGCCCGCCTGGCCGGACCCAGCGCCCCGACGACCAGGAAGGAGCCATCAACCAGGGGACCGTGGAACCCTGCCTACCGGAGCGACAGCCAGCCAGCCGCGACCTGGCGCCCCAAACCAGTCGGCCAGCCACCACCCCAGGACACCCGACCCCGATCAAGAAAGATCGAGGCTAGCCTGGCGTTTCTGTAAGGCCAGTCTGCTGCAGATACCGATCGAACTCACCTTCGGGCCGATTCACGAGGTTGTTGATCAACCTGGCGAGTGCCACGTGGCTCGTCGGCGCAGTCCAACCGAGGCCGCGGTACTGCCCAGGACTCTCCTCCTCGTACTCCTGGTTTGGACTCGGAAGGTAGCAGCGACCGCCGTCAACCGACAACAGGCCCCAGCGGGCTACCAACGCGCCTTGCAAGAATCCGTCAACAAGAAACCGTGAGATGGACCGGTCTGGCCAGATCCAACCCTCGAAGGTCAAGTTGTCCTCCATCCCCATCCCCCACGCCATGCGCAGAGTGACGTCGGCTTTATATACGGCCAAGTAGTCGTGATATCCCACCTCGATCCAGTGCTGGCCTGATGAAGAAACCTCGCCAAAGCTGTCCAGGTAGTGCGGGCCGCTCTGAAGGATTTCCCAGTTGCTAGTCGAGCTGGTGGTGATCATGGATGTAACTTCGTCGTATCGCATGGTTCTAACCTACTAGCTCCAAGGCGAACCATGAGATAGAAACGGCTAGCACCCCGAATTGCGCAGAAGAATTCCGCGCAATTTTATATGGCAAATTGACGGTCTTGACGATGGCTGCGGCCGCTTGGAACCAGCACCCTTTGCCGTCCCCATCAGAGTTGACATTGACTGGACCAGCCTTACCCAACGTCGTCCATACCTAGCCGCCCGGTCCAGGCCAGCAATTCGTCGCTAGCGCGGTAGAGCGGCCGTCAGACAGCCATCGGCACCATCGCAGCTGCGACCGGTGTTGCCCACACTCTGATACCCATGCCAAGAGCGCGGCAACTAGGCGAGCAACGGCCCGGCGGAGCGAAACACCCCCACCGGGCCGTCTCGCGCCAACGACCATTCACGATAGGAACGGCATCATCCGAACTCGCCCGCAGCACCGGCCGCTTTGACCAACCTGCCCCAGCGCTCATGCCGGCCGTAACGATTACCGATCTCCTTTCCGCTCGGCAACGATCCATCGGCACCGAGATTCGCCGACGCCCATTGCCACGCGTGCCTTCGCACATCCACGCCGGACTCCGCGTTGCCTGACCGCTTACGCGAATCTGCCGACACCACCAGGACGGCAGATTCCCGGACCTCTGGCCTCGTCGGCGTCGCTAGCTGTCCCTTGTCGGACGACGCGGCCAAGCGAACCTGACGCATAAGCAGCTCATACGACCCAATCAGCGCAAACGAAGGCCAGGCTGCGATCACACGACCCACCGCCGTTGGCTCAGCCACCGCCACATTCGCGGCGAGGCTCGCCACGCTCCCAACCACTAGCAACGCCCACGGCAACGCCAGACGCTGACCGCCCGACCGCGACTCTGCGAGCAATGTCGTCGAAGCCGCGACAATCATTCCGTCCACCGACAGCGGCGTAAGAGCCGCGACCCAACCAGGCTGACCGTGGGACGCCACCAAAGAATGCATGTGCAGGTACGAGACAGTCCCCGCGATTGCCGCCAGCAGCCCGACGCACCCGATCGTCGTACACCGAATCCACCGATCCGCCCCCCTGCTCACAGTTCCGCCCCCACCAGCAGCTCGCCAGTGACCTCGCCCATGTACGTAGCGGGCAAGTCCCCCCGGTCAGTTAGGCCCGCATATTTGATCTTGGAACTCGGCGCGCGAGTGCTGGGTGCTCGCGGCGTTGCATGGCAGGCTGGCCTGATGCGGTTGCGAACAGCGGATGTTGCCAGGGCCATCGAGACGACCTGCCTCGTACAGATGGAGCTTCAGAACGCGCAGGTGCAGGGCAACTCCGCCGCTGAGCGACAGAACGCCTTCCTGACCTGGTGCGACAACTGGGCCAGGCCGCAACTCGGCAACCACTTCCCCAGGACAGAGGGCATCTTCAGCGAACTCGACTCCAGCTATGACAGGATCGCCTTCGCACCGCAGATGACCGAGCGGATGCTGAACGGCCTGCTGAATCGCGAATTCAAGACATGGGACGCCCGGCTGGACAGCGTGCTCGCCGAACTCGGAGTTCTCGGCGTATTCCAGGGCCGACCTGGCAAGCTGACCGTCTTGGACACCTCGGCGTTCATGGAAGGACCGCTCTTCACCACCTTCGCATGGCATGACCTGGAGGGCATGGCAGCGGACGCCCCGGTCAGGCTCGTCGTGCCTGCCCTCGTGATCGAAGAACTGGACGAACTCAAAAGGCACCGGGACACCCGGCAGAAGACGAAAGCCCGCCAGGTACTCGCCACCCTGTGGGATCTACACAGGCCCAAGCCGACAGAGCCAACCCCGCTGCCGGGCCAGCCAGGCGTTTCGATCGAAGTACTTCTGGACGGAGACTGGCACCAACGACGGCCGAACAACGACGGCGAGATCATCGACCAGGCGCTCATGATCAGCGAACTGACCGCCCACCCTGTGACGCTGGTGTCCGGTGACTACACCCAGCTCTACCGCGCTGCAGCCGTCGGGCTCCAGGCAATTCTCATGCCTCGTCCGGACGAAGCGCCCAGCAGCGACTCGGCCTGAGCGGCGAACTCACGAACCGCCCCTAACCCTCAAGGTTCCGCTCCATATCTTCGACTTCGACAGGCACTTGGAAGATGCTGCCACGCCCGCCATAACCGATATATCGAACCAGTCACCGATCACGAGTATGTGCAGCGAGTACGCAGACATCCCCTAGCTCCTTGCTCCCGCTGATAGCTGCCGCAGCATCGGCCTACTGCAAAAAGTGGCAGATGCAAGACCGGCCACGACGGAGCCGGCTATGGCAACGATCAGGCTGCCAGCCAATCCCGCTGGCCACCTCCTGCTGAAGCTGGCCTCAAGATATGCGGCGGCTACGACAGTTCAGCCTGCGTTTGCCGCGCGATCCCCGGCGGCTCCGGCCACGAGCGCACCGTCGGAAACTTGCGCGACAATTGCGGGGAGCCGGCGAACGACTCCGCAGGTAGCCGGTATGCGGGGCGTGGCCGGATGGAGAGGTGGTAGGCGAGTGCCGAGAGTGATCATGCAGCCGTCGTTCGGCGATGCGGTCGGGCGAACGAACTGGAAACGCACCCTCGAGCAGGATGTGCGGTTTGCGAAACGACCATACGCAGCTGTCCTGACCTCTGGTGACCGCAGCCTGCTCGATGCGCTGCACCCATCCGGGCGGGCCCGGTTCTGGGGATCCACCCGCACTCAGGACCGCAACTACCAGAACATCACGACCGGGGATGTCGTCCTGTTCACCGGCAGGAAGCGAGCCCGCGGGATCGGCGCGGTCGGCGCGGTCCTTCGCAACGCCAGTTTCGGCGACCTCCTGTGGGAACCACACCCCACCAACGGGAGCTGGCATAACATCTACAGCCTGCAAGCCTTCGAGCCCGCCGACATCCCCTACGAAGACATCTGGGCACTCGACGGATTCACCCGCAACGACAACTTCATGGGCCTGCGGCGCCTCGATGCCACCAGGAGCGACACGATCCTGGACTTCCTGAACATGAGCACGGCAGACCGCGACGAAACCAGCCGCCTCGCCGCCCTGGCCAAGCGCACTGGCGATATCGTCGCCGCCGAGCAGTTCACCGCCGACAGCACCAGCTACCAGCGGCCCGGCGGCACCACCTACGTTCGCCGCGCCGAGAGCATTCTCGTCACCGCTTTCCGAGCCAGCCTCCACGCCGACCAGCAACAGACCCTGCGCACGGAGACCGGCATAGCCGACTTCTACGCCGAAGAACCCGGCGGATCCGTCATCATCGAAGTCAAGAGCAGCGCCCGCCACCCCTACGTCCGGCAGGCACTCAGCCAGCTCCTCGACTACGCCCGCTTCAGCCCCCAGCCCGTCGCCCGCCTCGCCGCCCTGTTCCCCAGCCGCCCCGACCAGCGCAGCCTGGACCTCCTGAATGACTACGGCATCGACAGCATCTACCTTGAGGCCGACGCCACCTTCACCACTATCACCGCCCCTGCGCCAGCCCGTCCCCCACGACGCACCGGCTAGCCCACAGCCCAGAATCCTCCAGCGCGCGAGACGGCCACCGGCTTCGGTGCGGTCGCGTCCGATGCCGATCCGGCCCAATCAGCCGAGACATTGGATGCCTTGCGAAGTGCCTGAGCACGCCGCCCGGGTCGACCGCTTACCGCGTCGGCGGCCACCTCGCAGCTTTCGCTGAGGTATTGGGCAGCGAATCCGGTCTCCTCGGCAACCAGGGCTAGTCAACGAATTACCGGGTGCGACCGCTAGGTACTACTTCGTGCAGAGCGTCGTGAACGTCACCGGGGTAAGTACTGTCGACATTCGCGCTGCGAGCGACGTCCCGGTCGCTCTGCCGTGCCGATCACTAACGAACTGGTGCCACCGCGAGGGATGTCTCGGCTCGCCGTGGAGCGTCCAGACATAATCTTTTCCGATCTCCTCGGCGCACGCACAGACGTAGTCAATCTGCGCCTGCTTGTGGCCGGCTGCCAGGCCGCCGAGTCTAACAACACCCCAGCCGGCGAGTAGGTGATCAGATTCTATGACGACCTGCTGTATCCGCGATCTCGCCCTGTCCCAGCCATCGGCTGATAGCCCGACTTCGTTGATTGCAGAGGCGTCATGCGTTGCAACCGAGAATAGATTGGCGATTTCCACTGAGTCGCAGTTTAGCAACTCAGCAGCGACGGCAAGATGACGCACAGTACGAGTACCAGCTGTAAGAGGGGGATTAAGCAGCAGTGCTCCAAGGATTGTCAATTATCTTCATCCAGGAGTTCTGGGCCGAGAAATTCTGAGATCGACAACAGAGCACGGCCGGTTCGCAGACCCGAGAACCCACGCCGACCACCCGAGCAAGGCGGTCGTTTGTCCGATGCGCGCCCGAGCAGTGGCACCTCTGCAGCGGGCACTACGTTGCTGCCGAAAACGATACACCGTACTGAGCATAAGCTACGAAAGGCGTGCCGTTCTCCAAACAGCAAGAGTGCGGGTCCGTGCAGGCTGATGCGCGTTCCCCAGATGGCTCCCGCTGAGGCTGCCTGCTAGCCTGACCACCGTATTTAGGCGACACAAGAGTGGCTTGCCAAAGATCTGCCTGACAACGGCCCTTACAGACGGAGATGTGATGCCTCCAGCGTCGTCCCGGCAACTGCGCTTCGCTGGAGAACTTCACCGATGATCGCTGATCCCGCGCGCACGGAAGAGACCGTCAGGTTGATGCTCGGTGTGGCGCGACTAGGCGAGAACGACTTGAGAGGCTGGTGGCAGGGTCACGCCCTGGACCAAACTGGTCGATATGTCCTTTCTGGAACTTTTCGTCGTACCTGGCGATCGGCGGCGCTTGAACTCGATATAGCAGCCGCCACGCAAGTGCACGATGAGCTCCTCGGGAGACCCACCGCGATTCATCTGTTCTCTGACCTGCTCCCATTCCGCCGATGGGCCAGTAATTGGCTAGCCGAGCAGAAGACAACGAAAGACGCAGATCCGCTGCTGAGCACCCTTGAAGACTGGACCGCTGCGGCTGCGATCGAGTACCTGCGGACGTGGTCAGGGCACAGGGAAGCGCCTCTCAGCGAGCCGCTGGGAGACGGCCTGCTGCTCGGCAGGATTAGTGCCAGCGAGCTTGCTGATCCCTCAGCGCTCCAAAGCACGGCCCACAGTCTGGCGGCCGCTTACCTCGACCAGGCCGGAACCTTCCGTCCGCCCTACCTGAATCTGACTCGTTGATCATGCTCACTTCAAACATACTGAAAGGCGGTGCCCTTCTCGATGACGCTCGCCGCTTGGTCGACGTGTGGGATTTGGGCGAAGACGACGCTTGGAATCTACGTCACATCGCGGACGAGAACCTCCTAGCCAAGCCGTCCCGCGCGCGCGCGAACGCCGTCTTGCGGCGTGTTCTCCGGCCTAGGCTTGTCGAACCTGGTCCGCACGTGATCGCCGCGCTGAAGGAACTCCTGCCATCGCCACGCGGTTTTACCGAGGCGTATTACTTCGAATCGACCCGGGCAGACGAATTGCTTGCTGCCTGCGCCGAAGGGCCGATATTTGCGTGGCGGCAGGCAGGACGGATAGCGGTTGACGTGAACGAGGTCGCGGCCTGGCTAGCAGAACTCTCGGCCAAGGGCCAGACACCGTCCTGGGCTGACCAAACTCGTCTTGAGGTTGCCCGTCATCTGCTCGCCGCCCTGCGCGATTTTGGCATTCTCTCCGGTGCCGTCCGCAAGGAGTTCTCCCGCGCCTCGCTCAGCGCTGCGGGGTTCAGCTATATCGCGTTCCGGCTGCATGAGTGCGGCGCATCATCCCGCGCATTGCTCGCGAGCGAGATGTGGCGCAGATGGATGCTGGACTCAGGCCGGGTCACGGAACTGTTCCATGAGGCGGCGAGGAACGGCCTGATCCGGTTCTCCGCAGCTGGCAGCTCGGTTCGGGTGGACTGGCTCGAGGAGTCATTGCCGGAGGTTGTCCGTGCCGTTGCGTGAGGACTTCATGATATCGGCCATCGCATACTCGACTTCTGCGACCGCGGAGGCGATCCGCCTTATCTCCTGTACGTATACCCGCCAACTCAAGAGTGGTCCGTTCGAAGCGAGCTTAAAGAACTGCAACTCTGGCTGGAGGCACCTGACCAGCGCATCTCGCTGTGCCGCTGATTTCGCTGGCTGACCTCTTCTGGCAGGCGCTGGAGGCGGAAGGATGGATCGATGAGCTGGTCACTCAGGAGATCGATGCTCAAGGTGATGAGCAAGCCCTGGCGGACGTCTTCCGGTCGGTTGGCGAGATCCTTCACCTGCCCCCGAGCCTGCCGGACCGGGTCGTCGCCGCCGTAGAGGAAGTGGCCGACGAGCGCACGGCAGTGTTCCTGTATCGAGCCGGCGCGCTGTTCCCTGCGTACCGCACGTCGACGCTGATTGACGATCTACGTGGCCGCTTGCGCTTGCCAGTGACATTGCTGTATCCAGGCAGCAATTGTCGGCGATTACGGACTGAGGTTCATGGATCAGACCGAGCCAGCCTACGGCTACCGGGCCCTCATCATCCCCCGTGGAGATCGTTCGTGAAAGATCAGAGAGCTGTTCCGTGGCGACATCGAACGCCCGATCGAGACAGTGATTCACGTCGATCTATCCGACGAGCAGATCGTTGCCCACGAGATCGACGAGTACGTCGTCACGGAGAACATCCGTGGCCATCTCGAAGAACTCGCCGAGCGCTATGCCGAGACGGCTCGCAATCCTAGTGAAACCACCAACGTCTGGGTGAGCGGATTCTTCGGATCGGGGAAGAGCAGCTTCGCCAAGATGGTCGGCTACGCCCTAGCCAATCCCGGCCTGGATGGCCAGACAGCTACCGAGCGACTCCTCGCCAGGACGAACTCGATGAAGCTGGAAGCGCTCCTGACCACCGCCCACACGCTGGCTCCGGCCGTCACCGTCTTCCTGGATCTGTCGAGCGGCAGGGACATGCTGCGGGAGGGCGAGAGCCTGGTTCTGCCCGTCTATCGGGCGCTGCTCAGGCGCTTCGGCTACTCGGTCAACGAGCTGCTGGCCGAGCTGGAGTATCACGCTCGAAGGCGAGGGCCGGCTGGACGCGTTCCAGACTGCCGTGCTTGAGGCAACCGAGGGCAAGGACTGGGCGCAGGTCCGCAATGTAGCGCTGGCCAAGAACTACGCGAGCCGGGCACTTGCACATCATCGACCCGGCCAACTTCCCGAATGCCGACTCGTGGGCAAAGGCGTCGAGCGCGCCAAGCATCGATCACAACTGGCTCGCCGCGCGGGCCATGGAACTGCTCAAGCGCCGCGGAAACGGCGCGAGGCGCATCGTGTTCGTCGTCGACGAAGTCGGCCAGTACGTCGCGCGCAGCATCCCGCGCATGTTCGACCTCCAGGGCCTTGCCGAGGCTTTCCAGAAGAAGCGCGGCCCGCTGTGGCTGGTGGTCACATCTCAGGAGAAGCTGAGCGACGTGGTCGACAGCCTCGAGTCGCGTCAGGTCGAGTACGCCCGGGTCCAGGACCGGTTCCCGCTGCGGGTCGACCTCCTGCCCAGCGACATCCACGAAGTCACCAGCCGACGCGTGCTGGACAAGACCGACGCCGGCCAGAAGGCCGTCCGCGACCGGCTTGCCGCTCATCGTGGCCAGCTCAACACCTACGTCCGCCTCGATTCGCCGACCCGGGCAGCCGACCTTGCCGAAGACGAGTTCGTTCGCCTCTATCCGCTCGTGCCCTATCAGGTACAGCTGCTCATCGATGCGGTGTCGGCACGGCGCGCTCAAGGCGGCGGCTCGCCGATGCTCGGCGGATCCAACCGGACGATCATCAAGCTCGCCCAGCAGCTGGTCATCGATCCCGGCAACGGCCTGGGCGACGAGGAGGTCGGCGCGCTCGTCACGCTCGACCGCGCCTCGCGGCTGCTCGAAGAAGCGCTCCCGACATCCTGGCGTCACGAGATCGAGCAGGTCGCCGACAAGTACACGTCAGCCGGTGCACCGAGACCCATGTCATGCAAGCTGTCGCGCTGTGCTCCGACGTGCCCGCCCTTGCGCTCACCGAGGCTAACCTCGCCGCGCTTCTCCACCCCGCCATCGATGCCGAGAGCTGCCGCGCCCAGGTCGCTGACGGCGCTTGCCAATCTCGTCGGCGACGACCGGCTCCGTCGCCGGGGACGACGGCTACCACATCCAGTCACCAGAGCAGAAGGACTGGGAGAAGACGCGCAAGAGGCAAGGAGCCCCGGCCTGCCGACGCCATCCGCATCCGCAAGGCGATCATCCGGCAGGCGCTCGACCGGCCTGAGCGTCACGAAGGGCCGCTCCTTCAAGGTGGAACTGTGGGTCGAAGGCGAGAAGCTCGCCGACGGCGACGTCGCCCTCCATGTCGAGGAGGCGGACACCGCGCGCCGGGACCAGCTCCGCAGCGCCTCCCGCGAAGAGTCGGCCGCGAACCGGGTCACCTGGCTGTACAGCCTCAGCGACGAGACGTACCGGTCCATCGAGGAGTGGTATCGCAGCGACGAGATGATCAAGTCCAAGGAGACGCCGTCGAAGACGACAGCGGAAGTCGAGCTGCTCGGCGAGGAACGCCAGCGCCTTAGCCGCATCGAACGCCAGCTCATCGACCGCCTGACCCGCGACATGACCGCCGGGCAGGTCGCCTTCCGAGGCACGCTCGACGACGCGCCCAGCGGAACGATCGCTCAGGCGGCCCAGAAGCTGATGACCGAACGGATCGGGGTCATCTACGACCGCCTCGAGCATTTCGCAGCGCAGCTCTCCACCAAGGATGTGCTGACTGTCCTGCGCACTGACGACCTCGGCACCGTTGCTCCTGCCCTCGCCGAGGGCGGCATCGGCCTGGTGCACCTGACCCCGCAGGGCTACCAGATCGCCACTGAAACCAGCCCGCTTGACGATCTGCTGAAGATCACGCAGAACGAGATCAGATACGGCCACCTCGTCACTGGCGCGCTGCTGGCCACCAAGCTCGCCGAACCGCCCCGGGGCGCGCCCGTCGAGGTCGTGCAGGCGCTCTGCGCCGCCGCCGTGAGGTCGGGCCTGCTCGAAGTCACCTATCAGGGTGCCAAGATCGGCACACCATCGGATCATCGTCTGGACCGCGTCTTCGGCAAGCTCACCGACTTCCGGAGGCGCGTCATTTGCCCCGCCGTCCGCAGGCCCGAGCGTGGAAACCCGAGTCGAGCTCGCTGCTGGCCTCGGGAAGCTGACCGGCACGAAGCCGCCGATCGACACCCCCGGCCTCGCTGCAGCGCTCCGGTCGTACTTCGGGCCGGACAGCGAGAGCTGCGCGACGATCAGCGCTGGTCTCAGAGGCGCTGACCTCCCGGTGCCTGAACCGGTGACCCGGCTACAAAATGTTGTCTCCTCTTTCCGGCTCGCGAGCGACGCCGACGTCGTGACAGTCAGCGGCCGCCGCCTGGGCCGATATCGCCGCCGACCACGAGACGATTCGGAAGATGGCCCTAACGCTCGACGACGACTTCCCGCTGATCCGCAGGGCCCGCGCCGAGGTCAGCGCCGGAGGCGATGGCCTCCTCCGACGCCGCGGACGCGCGTGCCGAGCTCGCCGACCTGCTCGCGGCCGGCGACTTCCTCACTCACCGCGGCCAGATCAAGGAACTCACCGCTCAGAGTCGCCGATGCCCGGCTCAAGGCCACCAGCCAGGCAGAGCAAGCGCTCACAGCGAAACTCGAAAGCCTGCGCGCCGAGGTGCGCGAGCGGTTTACCGGCATGGACGCCGCCAAGATCGACGAGGCTCTCCGTCCGGTCGATGAACTGCTGCCATCCGGCTCCGCCGACATCAGTTTCACGGATCTGCGGGCCCGCATCGAGATGGCGGACGCACGCTGCGCCCACGCCGCCCGCGTGCTCGAGGAACTTCAGGCGGCCGGGAACCTCGCCCGAGTCCATGTCAGCCAGATCGTGACTGAGCCCATCACCAGCGAAGATGAACTCGACGTGGCTCTCGGCCGCGTCCGCCAGGTCGCCCTTGTCGAGCTGGCCGACGGAAAGCAAGTGCGGCTCCAATGACGACGACCGCGCCCGCCTGGCCTCGACTCCGCGCAGCGATCGAAGCTCGAACGACTCATCATCCGCGCCCGCATGCTGCTGGAGAACGACTTCGCCGCCCAGGCCGAGGGACGCTTCGGCATTCACCTCGACGGCACGATCGAGGACGAAGCGGCCCTACCTGACAGCGCCAGTGACAAGATCACGCGCTACGACCTCGAGCAGATCGTGACACACCTGCGGATGCTCGGCGAAGATCCGGCTAGTCGCCGTTGCGCGCCTTCTGCGCGAGGCGGCATTCACGCATCTGAATCGCCTTGATAGCGATCCGCATCGCCGAGGCGATCGGACTTCCTTCCCGAGTCGCTGGCCAAGGGCGCACAGTCCCGCGGCTTCAGGGACCTCGGCGAGATCATGCCAATGCTCGCGGCGGATTATCGGGGTTACCTCCGGCTCTGCGGCGACGAACTCGCTGCCGATGCACCCGTCCTCTTCGACCCGCGCAACCCGCTTCTGGCGCTTGCAGCCGAGCACTGCCGCCTTCGACGAGCTCGTGGCGCTCTTGGCCGATCCCGGAACGGCAGAAATCTGGGCGGCAAGCGATACGCTCGGCTGGTCCTACCAGTTCTTCAACACGGCTGACGAGCGGCGTCAGATGCGCGAGGCCGCCGGCCCCACGCAACTCCCGCGAACTCGCCGTCCGCAACCAGTTCTTCACCCCGCGATACGTCGTCGACTTCCTCGTGCAGAACACGCTTGGGGCGTCGGCTGATCGAGAACGACCCCGCCAGCCCGCTACTCGACGAGCTGCCCCTCCTCGTCGACTCACCCGAAGGCGCAGGTCCAGTCCTCGCATCTCGATGAGGTGAAATGCCTCGACCCAGCCTGTGGCAGCGGCCACTTCCTGCTCGGATGCTACGACCTACTCGAACGCGCCTGGGAACTGGCAGGCGTCGCACCCTCTGAATCGGCACCGACGATCGTGGCTGCCCTGTGGGGTGTCGACATCGACGCGCGCTGCGCCCAGGTCGCAAGCGCCGCGATCGTGCTCCGCGCCCGACGCCACTGCCCAGACCTGCCGCTTCCAAGACCGAATATCGTCACTGCGCGCGGCTTGCCAGCCGACTCCGCTTCCCTCCCGCCGGAAATCCATCTCAGTGCCGCTGAGCGCGATCTCATCGACCAGGTGAGTGAAGTGCTTGCCGAGGCCCCACTCGCTGGGTACCCTCCTCCGAGCCGAAACGGCGCTTGAGGACAAGATCCGCCATTCTGAATTCGGCGGGCAAATCGGCACACTCCCGGTATCGGACGAGGCCGCCGAGGCAACGGAACGCCAACTCATGACTCATCTGCAGGCGATCGCTGACCAGGCATCGTCGTCTGTAGTCGAGCGCCTCCTGGCGGCAGAAGCCGATGATGCGCTGCGACTCGTCGAAGTAGTTCGCCAGCGCTACGACGTTGTACTCATGAACCCGCCCTTCGGTGAGCCCGTGCCGGAGACGAAAACGCATCTCCGCGCCGCCTATCCCTGGCTTCCTACTAAGGATTACAATCTGCTCGCAGCCTTCGTCGGCAGGGGAATCGAACTCTGCAAGGCCGACGGCTACCTAGGCGCCATAACCTCGCGGGCAGGCATGTTCCTCGCCACATTTGAGCAGTGGCGACGTCAAGTCCTCCTCGGAAACCGGCTCATAACAGTAGCCGACCTAGGGCTCGGTGTGATGGACCAAGCACTGGTAGAGGCAGCCGCTTATGTGATCGGTCCAGGTCGTCCGCGGGATACTCACGAGACCACATTCATTCGGCTTCTCAAGGATCCAGACCGAGCAACAGCACTTAGCGCAGCAATTCACGCCAATCGGACGAGATTACCTGATCGGCGCATCTTCTTTGTACGGTCGTCGAATTTTAACGCCATACCTGCAGCTCCAATCGCATATTGGATGGTTCCTTCAATTCGGCGGCTGTTCGCAGATCTTCCCAGCCTCGAAGAATCTGGTATTGCAGCTCGACAAGGCCTCGCCACCGGTGACGACTTTCGTTTTGTGCGCGCTTTTTGGGAGGTCGACCCAGAACGCATCGCCCGAAAAGAAGAAACAAGCGAGGGAAAGCGCTGGAGACCATTTGTTAAAGGCGGGACATATAGTCCATATTGGTCTGACGTGCATCTTGTAATCGACTACGAAGATGATGGACGACGATTGAGGGAATTCCACGGATCGGTTATCAGAAATCCTCGATATTATGGTCATCCAGGATTGACATGGCCATTGCGGACGGCCAGCGGATTCGCTCCGCGTATCCTTCCTAACGGATGCGTTTTCAGTCATAAGGGCCCTGCCGCAGTAGGTGGCATGTCACTAGTCTTGCTGTCATGGCTATCATGCCGAATTGCAGATGCTCTAGTGGCTGCTAGCCAGCCTGCTGGAGATGAGACAAGCTCGGGCACTGCTTCAAAGTCCTACGAGGTAGGACTAGTGCAGCGACTCCCGTGGCCAGGCCCGATTCTGACATCTAGTTCGACCGATCAGCTTGAACGGTCGATCAAGCGGATCGCAAATATCAGGCGCAGCCAGGATGAACTGAATGAGACCAGCCGCCTCTTCAGAGCACCGGCATATCCCCGATACGGGCCTTCGATCCGCGAAGCTGCCTTGGCGAAACACGACGCCCTATGGCGCGACGCAATCAAATGCATCACTGAGTCCGCAAGAGCAGAGCGAGTGATCGCCGATGCCATCGACCTCGAGAATGATGCGTGGGATTACCTGGATCAGGAGATAGGACCGCACCCCGATAGTTACCCCGTAGAATCTTTGCAGGATACTAGTCATCTCGCAAGCCTTTTCCAGCTGTCTATAGAAGACCTGATCAAGGAGGCAATCGCCGAACTAGGCGGATCGCGCACCGTGGCGACGATGACGTTCGTGGCGGATCGCAGGCTAGAGATACTCGCGCATATGCTGCGTCGGCATCCGTCTATCATCCGCGATTCTGTTATACAGCTCCGGATCTTGCCGCCCGGCGAACCACGGAAAACCGCAGACGACACCATATCGTACCTGATCGGCTTGGCTTTTGGCCGCTGGGATGTTCGGATCGCGCTGCGGAAGGATGACGTGTCGTCACCAGATTTGTTCGACCCTGTCTTGCTGCGCCCCCCGGGCATGCTCACTGGATCTGACGGTCACGCACCAGGCGCGCAACCGGGTAACTACCCGCTTCAGATCCCGCCTTTGCGAATCCTGACTGACGAGCCTGGCCATCCTTGGGACATCGTAGTGGCGATAGAGCGAGCGGCCCGCGCTGTATATGCGGAGCCCGAAGAAATACTTGCCGAACTAAAGGAGATTTTCGGCCGCGCCGATATCCGCGGCCACCTGCGCAAGCCGTTCTTCAAAGACCATTTGTCTCGATATTCCGCTAGTCGGCGGAAGGCGCCTATTTATTGGCCACTTACCGTGCAGTCGGGAAACTGGGGGGTCTGGGTTTATGCGCCGACATTCAACCGGGAGACGCTATACGCAGTTGCCAATGAGGCCAGACGCCGTGAGCGACTGGCCGATGAGGCGATTCTCCGTCTCCGGCAGGAGCGGGAGGTAGCCGGTGGCCGTCCGGTGCGGACGGTATCTGAGGAACTTCAAGCGGAGGAGAGACTTGTTGAGGAACTTCGCGTTTTCCGGCTGGAGGCGGAAAGGATCGCGGGGCTGGGCTGGGAGCCGGATCTTGACGATGGCAGCATCCTGACCGCCGCACCGCTCGCGGATCTTTTCCCGGCATGGCCGGCCGCGACGACCGCGAGAGCGGAACTGCGCAGGGGCCAGTACCCGTGGGCGACGGTCGCTAGCTGGGCGGACCGGCTGTGACAGCCATGCGTGACCGCCTTGCAGCCGAACTGGCGAGAAGGGTGAGCCAGAAGGGCCTGGTCGTGTGGCAAGACAGCGAACGCGAATACACAGAGGTTGCTGAGTCTATCTGCCCGCCAGATACCCGATTTGTCGCCTACGAGGGAAGCTGGTACGCGCTGCGGCGCGCGGTCGAGCCGTTCATTGACGGAGACGCCCCGCCGAGATTGGTGATTTACACCTCCGGCCGCGCGCCTGAAGAAGATCCGCTTGAGGAGCTGCGGGCCGTTGGAGGTGCCTATACCCGAAGGTTGTCGACGCTGGCGAAAGACGCCCTCGCTGGCGAGCTTAGCGAGCAGCGCATAGCCGAGATTGGCCGCAACGCTAGCACCTTGCTAGAAGCAGAGGCCGCAGTTGTCGGCGATCCGGGAGGAGACGTTCGCCTCATCGGAGTCCTCAGCGCAAGCGATGCCCGGACCATGGCGTTGCGCATTCTGACTGGGGAGAGGTCAGCTGAACTCGATTCGGCCAATGCCTGGTCGAGGGCATCTGAGTTGCTCTCTGCTCAAATCGGCGGCAATCTGATCGGTTCGGGTGAAGATCTTCGCCGCTCCGCTCTTCGCCAGATGATTCTCACCGAGATCGCCGGGGAGGTAGGCGATCTGCCAGCTGCGCTGGCTTCTGCGTGGGTACCTGCCAGTTCGGAACAACGACGGCGAACCAGTGATCTGGTGATGGCTTGGAGAACCGGGGCCACTGATAGGAATGGCTACCGCGTGCTCGCCGGCCAAGTGGATGAGGAACTCGGTCTTGCCAGTACCGTGCCTTGGGCCGAAGGCCTTGCTGGTTGCGTTGCGACGCAGGCTATCGAAGATCTCGTGCTCGCAGAAGCGATTCGTCGGCTAGGAGCTGGCGAGGTGACCTCAGCCGCCGGTCTCGCCGGTCGACGACTCCGGATAAGCCCGTGGCTGCAGCCTCAGGGACCGAGTGGCGATGTCTGGGCTACGACGGCGAGGCAATGGCGTGCGGTACGGGACACCGCTGAACTCCTGAGGTCAGTGCGGGAGAACCCGGTGCCTGCGGCCTCCCTGCCGGGTCATTTGCTCTCCTGGTACGTCGAAGCGGGATGGACGGTCGACCGCGCGCACCGACGTTTCGAGACTGCCCGTAATGACCTCCGCGTCCTTGGAGCCTTGGAGCCAGCATTCACCGCTGCTCGCCTTGCGTACGAGCAATGGCTCGATAGCGTACTGCGCGCATTTACCAGTGCGGTTGAGGTCGACGGTTTTGACGTCGGCTCGCTTGTCCGGCAGGGAGACATTCACGCCCGCTGGGTTCGCGATGTTCCGGGTCCCGTCGCCTATGTATGGGTCGATGCGCTCCGCTTCGAACTAGGGTCCGATCTGTGCGAGGGCCTCCGGGCTGACGGCCAGACGGCCGAGCTTCACGCGGCCGTCGCTGCAGTGCCGACGATCACGCCCGTCGGAATGGCTAACCTGACGCCAGGGGCGGGCGCGGCACTGTCTCTGGGTCTCGACGGCAGCAATCTCACGGTCCGCGTCAATGGCGTGAAGTTGAGTACCGTGGCCGACCGAGTAGCCTTGCTTCGCGCAGCGCATGGCGACAAGGTCCTGGACCGAACTTTGGATGTAGTTGCCGGTCAGGGTGAGAAGGAGCTCAAGCGTTCCCTCGGGGACGCTGACCTGCTCCTAGTGCGCTCCCAGGAGCTTGACTCAGCTGGTGAGTCCGGCATGCTCAACGCCGCCTGGTCGCAGTTCAGCTCGGTACTAGAGATGCTCCGCAACCTTGTCGCTCGCCTCGGCCAGGCAGGGGTAAGGCGCATAGTCATCTCCGCTGACCACGGTTTCGTTACGTTGTCGCGCGGGCTCGGTCCAGATCGCTGCATAGATCCCCCCGCAGGCGGGATCGGTGACCTGCACCGGCGCGGCTGGGTCGGTAAGGGCGCCTCGACGACGCCGAGCACCTTGCGGGTGACGCTAGCCTCCACCGGCGTGCCTAGCGACCTGGACATCGTTGTGCCACGCGGCCTCGCGGTGTTTCGCGCTGGCGGCTCCAAGCAGTTCTTCCACGGCGGGCTGTCACCGCAGGAACTGGTCATCCCGGTGATCGTCGTGGACAGCGCGCCAGTCAGACCACCAAAGGAACTCCGAGTAGATATCGCGGTTGCTGGCGAGCGCATCACAACCGGCGCGTTCGCAGCTAGCATCGATTTCACCGGCGACCTATTCATCTCGGAAATCACGGTTCGAGTTGCGGCACAGGGCCCGGCGGGCAGGAGCGGTGTCGCCCGGGTCGTTTCCGGGGATGGTTTTGACCCCGCCACCGGAGCGGTCACGCTACGAGCCGGAGGATCTCCGCCAGTACTGACGTTCCAGGTGACTGCGAACCTGGAACGAGGCACCATCTTGGCCATCGGCGTGTTCGACGCCCGTACCGGGGTCCGCCTTGGTAGTGCCGAGGCGACCGTCGCCGCAACGATTGTCGTGGAGGATGACCTTGCATGACCGCTAGCACAGCCTTGGCCGGCGCACCGCTGGACGAGCTCGACCGGCTCGCCAACGACGCCTTCGCGGGCCGGGTGGTGCGGAAGGATCTTGTCCGTCAGGTCAAAGTCGGCGCCAACGTACCTGTCTACGTTCTTGAGTTCTTGCTCGGCAGATATTGCGCGTCTGACGACCCGGCGGCCATCGCCACTGGTCTCGCAGTCGTCAATCAGACACTGCAGGAAAACTTCATTCGGCCCGATGAATCTGAAAAGGCGAAAGCCGAGCTGAAGCGGAAGGGCAAGCATCGGCTCATCGACAAGGTCGACGTCCGCCTAGTGGCCAGCGAGGACAAGTTCTGGGCTCACCTGGCAAACTTCGGTGACAAGTACGTCAACATCCCCGAGGATGTCGTCTATCGGTACAACCGGCTACTGGGCGGAGGTATCTGGTGTCAGCTAGACCTCGTCTATAACGTCTCTGACGACGAAATCCAGAAACGACCATTCTACATCCAAGCGCTGAGACCGATCCAGATTGCCACCTTCGATATGGGCGAGTATGCAGAAGGGCGCGCCCGCTTCAGCCGCGACGAATGGCTCGACCTCGTCATGCGGTCCATCGGCCTCGAACCCGCCCATTTTGACCTTCGTACCAAGCTCCTGACCATCATGCGCCTCGTGCCGATGGCCGAGCGCAACTACAACCTCATCGAACTCGGTCCCTGGGGTACTGGCAAGTCGTTCGTGTACCGGGAGACCTCACCGAATGCCGTGCTCATCTCCGGAGGCAGAGTCACTGTCGCCCAGCTGTTTGTGAATCTCAGTTCGGGCCGTATGGGATTGCTCGGCATGTGGGATGTCGTCGCGTTCGATGAGGTCGCAGGCCTGGAGATGTCCGATTCGACCGTGGTCAACATGCTCAAGGACTACATGGAGTCCGGGTCATTCGCCCGCGGTAAAGAAGAAGCTCCCGCCGAAGCGTCAATCGTGCTCATAGGAAACACCAGCAAGCCGCACCATGAACTCGTACGCACCGCGCACCTGTTCGCCGATCTGCCTAAGGCCATGGTTGATCCAGCCTTCCTCGACAGGCTGCACTACTACTTGCCAGGCTGGGAAGTACCCAAGCTTGAGCAGCGACTCTTCACCAGTCACTTTGGGATGGTGTCAGACTATCTCGCCGAGGCGCTCCGCGAACTCAGGAAGCAGAGCTTCGTAGGCGCTATCGAGGAGGACTTCGCCCTCGGCTCCCACCTGTCCGCTCGCGACGAGAAAGCGGTCAGAAAGACCGTTTCAGGCCTACTCAAGATCCTTCATCCTCATGGCGCATGGACGCACAGTGAATTGCGCGAATACCTCGAGTTCGCGATGGAAGGCCGGCGGCGCGTCAAAGAACAGCTTAAGAAGCTCGCTGCTCATGACTACGCGAAGACGGCATTCTCCTACATCGAGCGAGATACAGACCGCGAAGTGTGGGTCCCCGTACCTGAGCAAGCCGACGAACTTGAGGTCGACGTGCTCGACGAGGCCGTCACAGGCAGAGCCTCCGATGCCGAGCCTGAGGGTACCGATCCGGTGAAGACACCTGTGGCTGACTTGCTCAGCATAGGTGAGGGTCCG
This sequence comes from uncultured Actinomycetota bacterium, assembly GCA_963737865.1. Taxonomy (GTDB): domain Bacteria; phylum Actinomycetota; class Actinomycetes; order Streptosporangiales; family Streptosporangiaceae; genus Chersky-822. Next base: position 774,303 of record CAVTUG010000007.1, read on the forward strand.
AAGGTCGAGTTCAAGCAAACCGCTCGAGTCAATCTGGCAACGGGCCAGCGCGACAAGATCATGGAACTGATGGTCATCAAAACCATCGCGGGCTTCATGAATGCTGTTGGCGGAACTTTGCTTATAGGAGTGTCGGACGACAGCAAGGTCGTTGGTATCGGCAATGACCTCAAAACACTCGGCAGCAAACAAAACCGAGATGGCTTCGCGCTGTGGCTCACTGGCCTACTCGATAGCACACTCGGTCCAACGGCCACCTCCAACGTCTCAGTAGGTTTTGACGAGCTGTCACAGGGTGTCGTGTGTCGGGTCGACGTCAGGCGCGGCAGCAAACCGACATTCGTAAAGGGGAGCAAAGGTGAAGCGGACATGTATGTCCGCCTCAATAACGGAACACGGCTCCTGAATACCGCTGACGCATTGGAGTACACCAGCAGCCACTGGCACTGAAGAGTAATACGGCCTTGAGGACAGCCGACCCAGCGCTACCTCGATCGCCATGATCTCGCCGATGACCCGCCTTCGCTCGGCTTCCAGATCTGCTCGCAGCTGGATAGCCACTGGAGGTCCGCTCGTGCTGAGCCGCGCGGTCGTTGGCTGCTCCTGGCCCAGGCCACGCGCTGGAGCCCTCCGGAGAGAACGCACCGCGATCCGCAGCGACTGACGCAACCCCGCGAAGTCGAACGACCAGAGTCCGTCGGGCGACTCTTTCGTCCGCTCGATGTTGTTGAGGCACTCATAGCGCAACGCCGTCCGCCAGCCTGCCGACATTTTTGCATTGGGACCGCCAGCGCTTGGCTGACCACACGGCCGGCGGCCCGATTTTGCCGTCATGCGGAGGCCTGCGTGTCAGCCTCGACACCGCCAGCCAGACCCTCGCCCTTAACCAGACGCCCCCAACGTTCGTGCCTGCCAAACTGATCGCCGATCGCCTTCCCGCTGGGCAGCACGCCATCGGCGTTGCGGTTAGCCAGCGCCCAATTCCACGCCTCGATCTTCAGCCCGCTCCCTGCCGGCCTCGTATCCGGGCGTGACACCGGTCACGGCGGATTCGGCCTTCGCACTACTGACCGGGCCGGTACTGCCGACGACGATTCCGCAGGCGGCCCGGCTGGCTTAGATCTGTGAGCGCTGGTGCGGATCTGCCGCATCAGCAACTCATAGGACCCGATCAGCGCGAACGACGGCCACGCCGCAATCACCCTGCCAATCACCGTCGGCTCGGCCACCGCGACGTTCGCGGCCAGACTGGCTGCGCTTCCAATGGCCAGGAGGATCCAAGGGAGCGCCCCGCCTCGGCGACCCGAACGCGAATCCGCCAGCAGTGTCGTAGACGCCGCCAAGATCATCCCATCCACTGACAACGGCGTCAGTGCCGCCACCCAGCCCGGCTGACCGTGCAGCGCGACCAACGCGTGCATGTGCAGATATGAGACCGTGCCCGCGATTGTCGCCAACAGAGCCACACACCCGATCGTCGTCCGCGATATCCACGGGTCCGCCTGCCCGGTCATACCAGGCTCCCCAGAACCAACTCACCACAGATTGGAGCAATGTACGTAGCTGGCGAGTCCCCCCTCGGACACAAAATCGGGTGAGATCTCCCCAGAACCGCACGTCACCTGAACACGCCCGGCGCGAGCGTCCTGACCTGGCTTTTTCCGCCAGGAGCGCCCATCGCGGCCGGTCTCTTGAGGCAATCGGGGCAGTGTCGCGCCCCGCCCGGCCCGGGCGGCCTTTCTCCGGCCGTGCTGCCGCCCTCGCTGATCCGCGCGTCGCGACCGCGCGATCCGGTGCTGCGGGGTGGTGCCGGTGACGGCCTCGCTGATCGCCCCGGTGATCCCGCCGCCTCTCCGTACGGGCGGCCGGAATGCCGGGCAGGGCCGGCTGCGCCCGCTGCCGCTCGCGGCGGCTGAGCCTGCTGTGCCGCGGCCGGGGGCGGTGTACGGGCTGGGCCGGATTGATGAGTCGGGCCGGGTTGCTGACCGGGCGGTGACGGCCGCGCTGGGGTGGCAGGCCGGGGACCGGCTGACCGTCACCAGCACGGCGGGGTTGTGGTGGCCCGGCGTGATCCGGGCGGGATGGTGACGATCCGGTCCCGCGCCTATATCGCGATCCCGGCCTCGCTGCGGCGCTGCTGCGGGATGCGGGCCTGGGATCGGGTGCTGCTGGCGGCGCTGCCCGATCAGGACGCGCTGGCGGCCTATCCGCTGGGCCTGGTCGACCAGGCCATCCGCGAGCACGGCCGCCCCTCGGCGACCGCTCGGGGGTGCGGGCATGACCGCGTCCGCCGCTGACAGCGCGGTCTCGCAGCAGGCAGCCGTCGACGCCGCCCTGGTGCTGCTGGCACGGCTAGGGCTGTCCGCCGAGGACCTGGTCGCCGCTCCCGCGACGCGTCCGCCGGTGCCGACGTTCGCCGACTACGTTCCGGTGGTCTCCGGGTCGTGCAGTGCCGGGACCCGCCGCGCCTACGGCACGTACTGGAACCGGATCACCGGCCAGTGGGGCGAGCGCCGCCTCGACGAGCCGACGCCGTCGGAGGTCCGCCAGCTGATGGCGGAGGTCCGGGCCAGCGCCGTGCAGCGGGCGAACGGGCGGGACGGGCGCAGCGCCGCTGAGCACCTGATCGCGGCCCTGCGCTGCATCTACCGCCGCGCCGCCGACGACGGCTATGTCCGCGAGGCCGACAACCCGGCGCTCAAGGTCGCCAAGCCCCGTCGCCTGCCGTCGCCCCGCACGGCCCTGCCAGCGGGGCGGCTGGCCGAGGTCAACCAGGTCGCCGCGACCAGCGGGGATGATCCGGACCTGGACACCCTGCTGCTGCGGCTGCACACCGAGACAGCCTGCCGACGCGGCGGGGCGCTGGCCCTGCGCACGATCGACCTTGATCCGGATCAGTGCGTGATCCGGCTCCGGGAGAAGGGCGAGACCGTTCGCCTGCAGCCCGTCTCCCCCACCCCTGATGGCCCGGCTCGACGCGCACGCACGCGACCGGCACGCACCCCCCGGCGGGCAGCTGCTGCGCTACGCCGACGGGCGGGCCCTGACCTACCGCCGCTACGACTCGCTGTGGGAGCGCATCCGCCGCGAGCTGGCCTGGGCCAGGACCCAGCAGGTCAGCACCCACTGGCTCCGCCACACCACCCTGACCTGGGTCGAGCGGAACTTCGGCTACGCCACCGCCCGCGCCTTCGCCGGCCACGCCGAAACCAGCAGCAGCAGCGACACCGGCGCCACCACCACCTACGTCAGGGCCAGCCTCCACGAGGTCGCCGCCGCCGTCGCCGCGCTCACCGGCGAGCCCCACCCCCTGGCCCACCCCGAGGACGGTGACCTCACATGACCAGCCACCAGACGACAACCCCGGCACACCGCAACGATGCCTGCGGCGCACCCGGCCGCAACCCGGCCGGCCAGCAATCCGCGCGAGTCGGCGGAGCTGCGGCCGGCACGAACGCCCTGGCCTGCCAGGTCAGCCGATCCCTGTCCGAGGCTGGATTCAGCCCGCATCACTGCCTTGACCGCCACTCCCCGAGCGAGCCCGGCGGCGTCTGCCTGACGCACGTCCAGGCAAGCGCTCAGGGCGGGTACCCGGACGGCGTGACGGTGTCGTGGACTACCCGCGACCACCTCAGCGCCGACGCCGCCCGCTGGGCGACCTGCCTGGTACTGACCCGGGTGATGAACCAGGCGCTGGGCACGATCGTGCGGACGCTCGGCTACGACCCCCGGCCAATCGGGACCAGCGGCGCGTGGATCATCACCGCTGAACTGCATCACGGAACCGAGGGGGGCGCGTCATGACGGCAGCTACCCAGCATGCCGAATGCCGGCAGCCAGAGCCAGGCGCTGCGGAACTCGCGGACACCATCCGACCTGCAGCCCGTCCAGCGGATGCCACAACCGAGACACAGCCGCCGGAGCCGGCGAGCGGCCGCTGATCAGCACCAGAACCGAAAGATCTGCGCAGAGCGTCGTCAAAACTTACAAACCGTTGCTGCGCTGTGAATCCGCCTGATCGGCGATCGGGTCGAAAAGTACTCTAGTGGGCTGACGCGGCAGCTACTCCTGGTGGTAGGCATGGTCAATTTGCTCGTACCGTCCGGATCGCCGTATGGCGAGCTTTACGGGCCAGTGCTGCTCGGCAGCGCGCAGGCGGGCAGTCGGCGTCGAGCGGGGCCGTTAGCATCACTGCATGCCGTGGTCTGCCGTGTCGCCGAATGACGAGCCCGGAACGCCTGCCGGACATGCGTTCATCTCCTATGTGCACGAGGACTCGGCGCATGTGGACCGCCTGGTGCAGATCCTTGAAGACGCGGGCATCCCGGTCTGGCGCGATACGGCGCAGCTTTGGCCGGGGCAGGACTGGCGCGCCCAGATCCGGGGTGCGATTGCTGGTGATGCGCTGGCGTTCCTGGCCTGTTTCTCGCATGCGAGCCTGGGCCGTGCCCGGAGCTATCAGAACGAGGAACTCATCGAGGCAACCGGGCAGCTGCGGTTGCGCCCCCATGACGTGACCTGGCTCGTTCCGGTCAGGTTCGATGACTGCCAGATTCCCGACCGGGACATTGGCGGCGGCCGCACGCTCCGGTCCTTGCACTACGCGAGCTTGTTCGGGCACCAGTATCTCCAGCAGGCTGAGCGCCTGGTGCAGGTCATCCGGCAGATCCTAGGTGATGCCGCGGAGCCTGCCCGCCGCCCGCCGCCAGTTGCACGCGTCGGCCTGGCTCCGGAGATCTCAGTTGGCGGGCCGGACGCGTCCGACGGCGAGTTCGATCCGCCGGTGCGATCCGTCGTCTATGTCGAGGTCAGCGAACCGCTTGACGACCTGACAGCCTGCTACGTCACCGACCACGACCGAGGCGGCACTACCGACCTCGGGCATGCGCCGTTCCATATCTCGACCAGCCGATGGCGCATCCGCAGCGACTTCCAGCTCGAGATCGGTCCGCGACGTCATCATCGGCTACACCGTCATCCGCAACGGGCGCAAGGTGCAGCGGTTCCAGTACGACGGATACGACCATGCCTACGACTGGCGCGCGCCCAGCGCAGACGGGTCCCACCTGAGCGCCTTCCACCAGATCAAGCAGGCACGGCTGGCCGGGCAAGGTGCTGACCGCCAGCCAGAGGCCAAGGCGCCGTCAGGCCAGCAAGACCAGCCCGCGGGTCACGTGCCCTCAAACTTCTCGCGGATCGTCCTTCGGGGCGGGCCGCGAGACGGCGAGGTCGTTCAGCATGACCGTCACCCAGGAGCCTACGTCGCCTTCTCCGGAAGCCGGTGGCACACGTGGAGGCACCTGGACCCGCAGGCCTGGCGGCGCGTCGGCAGTGACGATCTTCCTGTGTATGACTACGCCGGAAGCGAGCAACCGTAGCCTCCGAACAACTCCGGGATGCCGGTATCGCGGGCCGGCTTCTCCCGCTCAGGGCGAGAACGCGCAAAGGTCGGGCAGCGCGCAGGCGGCTCGATCTGGGCGGCGTGAATTGGGCCTCACCGGAGACAGCGGTCTGCAGGATCGCCGATCTGCGGCTACGGGACTTCCCGGCAGTCTCCTCTGAGGTGTGGTGTGGCTGTCGGGGATCACGAAATTTGAGCAGTGGGATTCTGGGGCTGCTCCGTGCGATCCGGAGGCGGCGTGGTTGGCTTCGAGGTCGCTGCGTGGCGTCAGGGCACGAATTGGGAGTCCTACTCTTAACTGCGTGGGAGATGCTCGCCTTGATGGTTACGTGGTTGTCAGCTGCGCGGAAGCGGATTCGGCTGCTGCGGGTGAGGTCCAGGCGGCGCTGGAGCTGGCTGGCGTCCGCGTTTGGCGTCCCGGCGCTGATGTGCTGCCTGGCCAGGACTGGCGGGCGGAGGTCCGGCGGGCGCTGTCGGATGGTGCGCTGGCGTTTCTGGTGCTCTTCTCGCAGGCTGGGCTTGGTGTCAGGCAGTCTCAGCATCGCGAGGAATTCTGGCTGGCTGTCGATGAGCTGCGGCTGCGTCCGCCTCTGGCGGGCTGGCTGATCCCGGTCCGGGTCGATGATTGCGAGATCCCGGATGTGGATCTGGGGGGCGGGCGGACGCTGCGTTCGCTGACGCGGGCGGACCTGTTCGGGCCGCGGCGGGACGCGGAGCTAGGACGCCTGGTCGAGGTTGTGACCGGGCTCGCGGGCAGCCACCTGGTTCCTGCCGCGAGCCCGGCGCTGGCGGAACGAGTTCGGGTCTTGAAGGACCGTTACGTGCTGGGAGTAGAGCGGCCGCGGCCGCCGAACCTGGCAGTCCTGGCAAGACCTGAGGTGCGTAAGGTTGTCGACGCGCTGAGCTCGGGGGACGGGCCGCGTGTTGTGGTCGTGACTGGCGCGCCGGGCAGCGGCAAGTCGATGGTTCTCGCGCAGGTGTGCGTGCAGTTGGCGGAGACCGGTGTTGTCGTGGCACCGATGAGGCTCGATGCGGCGCAGCAGGCGTGGACGGCTGAGGACCTGGGCTGCCAGGCCGGCATCGGCTTCGGGGGACCGCCCGCTCGCGTGACCTCAGGCGCCGCCGGCGGGGGCGCGGCGGTGCTTGTCGTGGATCAGCTTGATTCGCTCTCGCTGCTCAGCGGCAGAGGTGAGACGGTTCTAGAGGGCGTCAGGGACATGCTTGTCCAGGCCCGGGAGTCGGGCAAGCTTCGCGTATTGATTGCGTGCCGGAAATATGACTTCCAGAAAGATCACCGGCTCCGGAGACTAGTCTTCGACGATGCGGCGGAGGACTTCGGCGACACGGCACCAGACGTGCTTCACGTCGATGTCGGGGACCTGGACCAGGTCCAGGTACGGGAAACACTGATTGCGCTCGGCCTTGATCCCGCATCGTTGCCGCCGCGTTTCATGGAACTGGCTGCCAGTCCTTTCAATATGGGTCTTATAGCCAGCATCGCCGAAGATGCGCGGACAGGCAGTTACGACCTTGACCTGGTATATGACAGGCACGATCTGCTAGATGCCTATGACGCTCGCCTGCGTCAGCGGGCCCGGCAGGTGCTCAGCCCTAATGAATTCACTGCTGCGGTGCACAGGATCGCGGTCTTCCTGAGCGAGTCAGGCATGCTTTCTTTCGCTCGTGACGCTTCGCGGATATTCCCGACACGGTCGGCACTCTGATCTATGAGGGCGTGCTGACCGAGCATGGCGGCCGGCTGAGGTTCTTCCATGATGAATATTTCAGCTACGTTTTCGCCCGTCAGTTTCTGCAGTCTGGCCGTACGGCCGCCGACCTGGTCAGGGACGACATCCAGGACATTGTCCGCCGGGGCCAGGTCTCGGCCATACTCGCGCGGCAGCGCCGGAATCCCGCGTCTGCGTACCAGGCAGACCTGCGCGCCGTTCTTGACCCGAACCTGACGCGCTCGCACCTGCGTGCTGCCGTACTCGCCTGGCTGACAGATCAGCCGCAGGCCGAAGATCATGAACTGCGCCTGGTAGCAGAACTCGCCATAGCGCCAGGCGACCCTCTCAGGCGCCAGGCCCTGTGGACGTTGTGCAGCAGGCCGTTCGGGCACGTGCTGCACCGGCACGGACTCCTCGCTGTGGCAGCGGCGGGCGTGGTAGGCCGGCTCCCCGCTGGCGTACCCGGACAGCTTGCGGAGCTGATCCGGCAGCTGGACGCGGATGACTGCGCCATCTTGCTCTCCGAAACATCACGGCACTGGCCGGAGGAAGTAGCTGCCGAGCTGGTCCGCCTGGCAGCAGACCCGAAGACAGTCCGGCTAGTCGCGGAAGTCGCGATGCGGAGCGTCTTCCTTTCCGGGCCAGCAGCGGGAGCGGCGACAGCGGATCTTTTCTGCGCGGTGGTCAGCACGATCGCGGACCTGGCCGAAGCTCAGGCCACTTGTCAAGACATCCGGGCCGACGCAGCGGCCGACGACGTACCCGGCACTGTCCAGACAGTCGTCTCGGCTCTGTACGGGCACCGAGCCGGGGTCCACGCCCTGGCCACGATCTCTCACCGCGACTCGGCACCCGGCACCCGCGCCGTTCATGCCTACCTAACCGCGGCCGCCCGGATCAGCAGCGCGACTGGCGGGTTCGGCGCATTCGATACGAAAGGCCCGCTGCCCTGTCAGCGGACCGGCCTGGATGTCTACTCCAACATCGCGGCAAGGGAACCCGAGGAATTCGCGGCAACGCTGACGCCGTTCCTCCTCGCGCAGCTCGGCTCGCCGCCAAGACCGCCGGCCGCCGTTTCCCGGCCGGCAGCTACGGTAACCATCAGGCGGGACTGCGTTACGACAGCATCTTCGGATACGGAGCGGGGGCGCACGCGCATCATGACGAGTTCTACGACGCGCTGCGGACAGCTCTTCGCTGGTGCGCCTCCCAAGCTCCCGAAACCGCACCCCCTATCATCGCCCAGCTCACCGACACTGACCTGTTCACCGCTCACCAGCTAGCTGCGGCAGCCCTGTCCGCTTGCGCAAAGACGCTGCTGCCAGCCGCACTGTCCTGGGCATCACGGCCTGCGGTCCGCGGGCTGGCCGCAGGAATCAGCCCATCATGGGCATGGGGCGAAGTGCTGGCCCACCTCGCCGCAACAGGAAGCCCCGCTCAGCAGGCCGCCGCGCTGGACCTGGCTATGCGCCCGTACCGGACAGCGGACCTCGACGCAGCCGCTGTCAGCGAACACCAGCTGAGATCACTCAGCGACGGTGAAGCGCGCCCGATACGCGCGGCAAGACAGCTTGCCGTCGAGCAGATCGGCGCCCTGGCGCTGATCGAGCGACGTCTTGGCGCCGCGACGCCTGAGGCGACCAGAGACAGGCACGCGGACCTCGTGCAGATCCTCGGGCCGGTGCCTGCCCTGCCGCATCCGCATCTGGTCGCCGTTCAGATGAGCCCGCTACCGGACGATTCCGTGCTCGCGTATGGCGACGCCCAATGGCAGGCCGTGCTCTGCGGCTCAACTAACAGCTCAGACGAGCCGCCGGCCCCCCGGACTCCAGGCGTGCGTCCGGACACGGCAGATCAGCTTGAGATCGCCGCGAAGAGAGATCCCGCACGGTTCGCGCGCCTCCTGATGCAGACCGGATCAGCTGCGAATCCGGAAAGCATCCGGGTGGTCCTGAACGCCATCACATCCGCTACCCGGGAAATCCCGGCAGGGACCGTCTCGCCCCTCGTGCAGCTAGCACAAGCCGTGCCCTCGTGGGGACTACCCCAGTTCAGCCAGTCGCTATGCCGGCTGGTCAGCGCGCTCGCGGATCACGATCTGCCAGACGATGTCATCGCCAGCATCACCGGCATCGCCACCGCAGCAAGCGACACCGCAGCAAGCGACACCGCCACGGATGACGATCAAGTAATCGCAGGCCTTGATACAGGCCAAGTACAAGCTCACATCACGCTAGCCACTCTCCTGGCTCCGTCCGGAACACGACAGCACCGGGCGCGCGTGATTACCCGAGCCCTGACCGCAGCCGCTGGAGAGCGCTCCGAGCAGGCACCCGCGATGCTCCCGCCGGTCCTCGCCCGGATCTGCACTGTCGACGCGGCAGCCGCTGATGAACTGACCCGACGATGGCTGGCGCAAGCAAGCGACAGCAGCCTGCGCGCCCCAGAACTCGACTCGCTTGCCTGGCAGCTCCTCACGCACGCCAAGCACACCGGAACCGATCTGGCACAGCGAATGCTCGGATCAGCCGTGCCCGAGGTCCGCACCCGAGGCGGCGCGCTAGCCGCCGCAATATCGCTGCACCAGATGAAGCCTCCCGGCCATCGCGCAACAGCGGACGCCAGAACTCTCCTGCAGACAGCCCTCCGCGACCCCGCAGCCAGGAACGGCGTCGCGAAACTCACTGCGCAACGCGTCGATGACCTGCCAGAACAGGAACACGATGACGACCACGCCTCCAGCTCAGACCTCGCCGTGGACCGTCGCCTGCTCGCCCGCCTGCTCAACGACGCCGATGCCCAGGTCCGCGAATCAGCGGCCAGCTACCCGCTCCACCTGAGCACGCCATGCGCTCACACTGAATGGCTGCTGGCAGCCACGGCAACCAGCCGAGCCTTCGACGAGCATCCCGAATCCACGCTCTACCTTCTGAGCCGCCCAGCCTGCCGAACCCCCAATTGATGCGACCCTCGACATCTGCGAGCGATGGCTGGCAGCCAACGCCCAGGCAGCCGGTGACATCAGCACCGCCGCTGCCGGAGACGGCTACCACATCGTCGACATCGCACTAGCCATACACGCCCGCACCAGCATCGGGAGCGACCAGCGCAAACGAACACTGACACTGCTCGACCGCCTCATCGAGTCAGGAGTCATCAACGCCAACTCCAAGGTCGACGCTATGAAGGACATATACCTCTAGCCAGCCATCACGCAGAGTAAGCCGCGCGTCCGGAACCCCAGAGCCTGCGCTGCGGAACCGAATAGGCGACGCCCGGACCGAGTACTTCACCGACAACTCACTCGGCCGGCCGTCAAGCCGGCTGCTGACGGCACATCGCGCGCCGTCCTAGTCAGGGAGCCAGGCGGTGCTGTCGCTCAGGACCGCACATGGCTCGCAGCCGGGCTGACCGGATCTTCCCTCAGCCTGGAGCCAGCGGCGCTGATCTTTGCTCCAGGCTCTTCGCCCGTATCCTCGCCGCTCCGGCATGTGCGCTGACCCGTGCTGACGATCCATGTAATCGATCTGATGGATGAGTAAACTTCGCAGAAGAACGGAGATGAGCACGACAGAGCAGAGCCGTGATGTTGAGGAACTCGCATCACTGCACCAACTGAAGAGATGGACCTGGTGCTGCGGCTGAATGAACTGGACGCACTCCGGGCCCAGTACCGGCGCCTGCGCCGCGGGGTCGGCGACCGCGATGCGCTGAACCACATTCGGTCAGACACGGGTGAAGACCGTATCTTCAGCCGAGAGCAACTGGCGGAGGCGTGGGGAATTAGTGAGTGACCGGATCCTCCGGTTTTCCGACGGAACCTGGGACGAACTCGACGGCCTGCCGCAACTACTCCGCAACGCCACACCTCAAGGCCTACACATGAACAAGAACCGCTGGACGATGATGAGGGTCTGCCCGTCCGGGGTTTCGGTGACGGTGTATCAGATCGTCAGCCCGTCGGATGGGAGGTGGAGACGGTAGATACCTCGCAGCGGGTCTGCTTCGGGAAAGGGGTCGGCCAAGAGGGACTGGCTCGTCGAAAAGGTAGAAGATCGCTATGTGCGCCCAACCTTCGTCAGATGACTGAAGGATATTGGCCAGCGACTCGAGTCCCCCTAACCTGGTGCGATCTCCTCTCGGCCGCACATTGATCTGCGAAATTCCGCCGGCAGGAGCGCTGTGCTTCCGCCGCAGATAGGTCGCGGACCAGTCCTGTGTCACCTGGTCACGGGCGATCCGCCATACACTCCGGCCATGGCGCGCAGAGAGACGCAGGCCTCAGACCCGTACCACCGCACCCGGACTGGTCATTGCGCATGTGACCTACCGGGCAGGATCGCGTCCTGCGAAGCGTATCAGCGCTCTCGCATGATAATGCTCACGTCAGCCGGGCGGATGTCCCGCTTTGGAGATTGGATTATCCTCCGAAGTCCGTGCGAGCAACTTCTACCATGCTTGTATGGCTCAATTTTAGAGCGTCATGACCGGCCTCGACTGCATCCTGCTCAGCGTCGTTCTCTTCGCCGAGAGTCACTTGAAGCCATAGCTCATGTGTCGCATCTAGCAGCTCGCTTGCGATCTCCCGCGCGGTCTCACTTCCGTCTATCTGAACACTAATACACGTCGACCGAACTGGCTCTATAACTTCCCTTACCGAACTAGCGTAATAAATTCCACCCGGTTCCCGGTCCATGCTGGCAAGAACTTGAGCAGTTAATAGCTCAGCCTTGTCGATCTGCAGAATCAGCAATTCGTAGAGGGCACGCCGCTTGTCAGCTTTCGAGGCTTGGGCCTGGCGCTGATTCTTCAGCTTCCGGGCCCTAGCCTTGCCAGTGGCGCTAATCACAGCTGCGACCTGGCTGCCGACCACGCCCACGAGAGTTCCGCCGAGGGCGAACCATCCTGACGAGACATCAGTCACGGCGGGCAGGCTAGCGGAGAGACTGAGCACTACGGGACGGAAAGCTAGAACTGCAACCTCCCCTAAGCTATGCCGTACTCTCCTCACTGCCAGCCATACGATGGAGGCTCTGTCGAGCAGCGAGGAGCGTCCGCAGGTCAGCTCCGATCCGTTAGATTATTGGCGTTCGCTGACGGCAGATGTAAGTGATCATAAAGTCGATCAGTGAAACCCGTCAGGATGCCGGAATGTCGGTGCTCATGCGTACGGTACGGACGTGGCTACTCGCCGGGCTGGTGCCCGAGGCATGCCCAGGATTGGCAATCCTAGACGAGAGGAAGACAGAATATGGGAATCGACATAAACGGCTTCAATACGAAATACGACTTGGTATTCGAGACATTCGAGGCTGGAGGCGGCCGCATCAGGCTGGCTGTTGCGAACGGAGAGCCCGGCGTTCGAGGATTCACGAGAATACAATCGCATCACGGGAAACCCCCTGCTGTGCCCGCTGGGCACTGGCGAATGGGCGCTGGTAACATCCGGGAGACCAGCTCGGTTCAAGGCGGACGACGGCGCTGACGCAGTTGATCAGGCAAAACGCCTTCTTGCCGGTAATCAATAATGCTGCCGAGCCACCCGGTTTTAACATGGAGGCCGGAGCTTCCGCAGATCCGGATGACCGCTCACGCGCACGATGTGCTGAACAGCGAGACGTCCATGCGACCGGCGCGCGTGAATTTCAGAATTAGTTATCGCCATTCAGACGGAGCGCGAGAACCTGGAGAAGGCAGCGGCAGCATTCGGGATGCCGCGCGGGAAGGCTGACAATGCGCGAGCACGCAGGTACCTCATGGAGGATTCGTTATACTGTCTGGCGATATCCTGTCAAATCCTCTGTAAAGCAAATAGCGGCAATACAAACGGTTGCTTCGTCAAACTCGACCAGCGGGCCGCGGGCAAGGTCGAAAGCCCCTGCGACCCGGCGAGACCGCATTCGCGGTCATTGAGCCGATCTGGGCGGCTAGTATCTCGCCATGAGGATCTCGTCCGTTGCTGGGTCAGGTGTTCTGTCTTTCGACTGCTTCGGCATGGACTTCAAGAAGCGTTTGACGTTCATCGTCGGGCCGAACGGCGCTGGAAAGAGCAACGTGACCCGGCTCCTGAGTATCTGCCAGCGCGCCGTTGAGTGCTCGGATGGAGCTGCCGACGATATCTACCGAATGCTGGCGTCGTTCCTGGCAGCCCGCCACGTGTTCACGCAGTCTCCGGCCGTTGAGGCACGCGTCGGAATACAGCTGACAGATCCGGCCGAGCGAGCCCTTGTGGTTGAGTTCGTCAGAGCGCTGGTGACCGGTGCCATCACCAACCGTCGCCAGGTCCAGAACATAATCGAGATCGATGCGTGGGCCGAAGCGGAGATCACCGAGACTAGGCTCTTGCCGCTGATGGCGGGCGAGATCGTCACCAGGAACGACGGCACCAAGGGCGGCGACTGGGAATGCTGGTACGAGTTCACCGCGAAAGGCCGCGACTTGGCCGACCACAAGTACAGGTGGTACCTGCTCGGCTCGGCGGCGCCGGCAATCATCATCGACGATGAGCCGTCCGCTGGCCCCGGCACTGATCTAGCTACGCTCATCACGGGCAGCTCGGCACCGTCCTCGGGCCTGACGGTTCCTGTACCTGGCAGCTTCAGCCTTGTCGACCTGCTTCCGAGTCCCGGCCAGCCGGTACTCGGCTGCGCATACGAGTTCCTGCCGCAGCGGGCATCGGCCTCACAGCGTCGGGTCGCTCTGATGGCCGGTCCCTCGCCCGTTAATCCCGAGGGCAACCGCGTCGTGACCCTGGCCAGGATCTTGCGAGTCATCCTGCGCAGCGCTTTGAGGCAGACCAGTGACATGCGCCTGCTGCCGAGCGGGGGCACCAGCTGGAACTCGTCCCAGACGTCACTTACGGACGGGGCTGAGGCTCGCCTGCCGCAGCTGCTGGCTGCGCTCAAGAACGGCGACCCGGCGCAGCGTGCCCAATACCAGCGGTTCAGGGACCTGTTCACTGAGTTCACGCAGGGACGTGCGTGCGACGTCCGGCTGACAGAGGTTCCTCAGCCCTCAGGCCCGAACGGCGAGCCAGTTCCGCCTGCGCAAGTCCCGGCCGTGTGGGTGACCATCCGAGTCCCGGCGAGTCCGCAGGACCTGGCACCTGAGGTGCCGATCGAGTTCGCTGGTGCCGGCGCCTGGGAGGCCCTTGTCCTCGCCTCGGTGCTGGCCGAGCAAGCCGCCTCGGTCGTGGTGCTGGACGAGCCCGCGATCGCGCTGCACCACAGCCTGCAGCGCCGTCTCGCCGCGCACCTGGAAGCCGCAGCCGCTCAGTTCGTGGTCATCACCCACTCCGAGGATCTCTTGCCGCTGGGCCAGGACACGGACGTCCAGATCGTCCGACTCGACCGCGACGATCAGGGAGCGACACGCGCATGGCTAGTCGACGACGCCTGCCGGGTCAAGCTCAGCAGGAAGCTTGCCGCCAAGGGCAACGAAGGGCTCCCGTTCGCGTCCCGCGCGATCCTGGGTGAAGGACAAGATGACCAGGCAGCGATCCACGCGCTATGCGAGCGGATGGGCATCGACGTCCGTCGCCTGAACATCATGGTTGTTGACTGCGGCAGCCGCGACAACCTGCCGGACTACATCTGGTTCTGCGCCCAGATCGGCCTGCCGTACCTCGCTGTGATGGACGGTGACGCGAGTAAGCCCGACGCACGGTCAAAAGCTCAAGCTGTCCGGGACGCTCTCAAGCTTCATGGCGGCGGCGAGCTGGTCGATGTCCGTGGCCATGAGAAAGTCCCCGTGTGTGGCCGGGTCTGAGGTCCCCGCTGGTGGCCAGTTAAAAGTCCCCATCCCTCGTTCGTCGTGTCGTCCCGGAGGTTGAGGCCCGGGCGGTGACGGTGGCGGTGTCAGCCAGTCACCGCACCGCCCGGGGAGCTTCCATTGAAGTCTGCGAGGGAACGGATGGACATCATTTCGGCCTACCGTGAGGTGGGCACTTACCGCGGTGCTGCTGTGATCAGCGGCACCACGCACAAGACCGTGAAGCGGGTGATCGCCCGGCATGAGGCCGGCGGCGGCGTGCCGGCGCGCGTGCCGCGGGGCCGTAACTATGACGGGGTCGCGGAGCTGGTCGCGGAGCGGGTGAGGGCGACGTCGGGGCGGATCTCGGCGAAGCGGCTGCTGCCGGCGGCGCAGGCCGCGGGTATGCGGGGTCGGCGCGGAACTTCCGCCGCCTGGTCGCGGAGGCAAGGAGGCGTGGCGGGCGGAGCATCACCGGGGGCGGCGCCCGGCGGTGTGGTCGCCGGGTGAGTACCTGGTGATCGACTGGGGCGCGGAGGGCGGGCTGCACGTGTTCTGCGCGGTGCTGGCGTGGTCGCGGTTCCGGTTCGTGCGGTTCGCCGCTGATGAGCGGTCGGAGACGACGCTGGCGATGCTGGCGGAGTGCTTCGAGGTCCTGGGCGGGGTGCCGGGCAAGGTGCTGGCGGACCGGATGGGCTGCCTGAAAGGCGGCGTGGTCGCCAACGTCGTGGTGCCGACTGCCGAGTACGTGCGGTTCGCCGCGCCATTACGGGTTCCGGCCTGACTTCTGCGAGGCCGCCGACCCGGAGTCGAAGGGGATCGTGGAGAACCTGGTCGGCTATGCCAAGGCCGACCTGATGGTGCCGCAGGCGCCGTTCGGTGACCTGGGCGCGGCGAACGCCGCAGCCCGGGCGTGGTGCGCTGAGGTTAACGGCGCGGTGCACAGCGAGATCTGCGCGGTCCCGGCCGAGCGGCTGGTGACCGAGCGGGAGCTGCTCGCGCCCGCTGCCGTCGCTGCGGGCCAGCATCGGCAAGGAGGTCGACCCGCAAGGTGGACCGGCTCTCCTGCGTGCGGTTCGGCTCGGCCCGCTACTCCGTGCCCGGTCCGGCTGATCGGCGCCGAGGTCAGGCTCCGGGCCGATGACGGGCGGCTGCTGGTCATCATGACCGGCGACCGGCGAGATCGTGGCCGAGCACATGCTGGTCGCTCCCGGTGAGGCATCGGTCCGCGATGAGCATTACGGCGGGCCGCGGCCTGCGCCCCGCCGGGCGGTCCGGCCGAAGACCGCGGCGGAGAAGGAGTTCTGCGCGCTCGGCCCGGTCGCCGAGGCGTTCATCACCGGCGCCGCCGCAGCCGGGCAGCACCCGGCTGGGCGCCGATCTGGCCGAGCTGAACACGCTGCGCGCCGCCCACGGCGACCAGGCGTTCCTCGCCGCGCTGGACCGGGCGGTCGCGTTCTGCCGGTGGCGGGCCGCCGACGTCCGCTCCATCCTGGCCGCCGGCGCCGGGGTGCCCGAGCCCCGGCCCCGGCCGGTGACGCGCTGGTCCTGGACCTGCCCGCCGTCCCGGTCCGGCCGCTGGCCGACTACGCGATCGGCGGCGCTGTCATGACCGCCGCGACCGCGCCGCCGCTGGCCCCCGACCTCGCCGCCGGGCTGCGGCGGCTCAAGCTGGCCGCGATCCGCCAGCTCGCCCCCGAGCTGCTGATCACCGCGAAGACCCAGCGGTGGGCACCCGAGGAACTGCTGCGGACCCTTATCGACGCCGAGATCACCGCCCGCGAGGCATCCAACGCCCGGACCCGGATGAAAACCGCCGCGTTCCCGGTGATCAAGACCCTGGACGAGCTGGACCGCGCCGCGTGCTCCATCCCCGGCCCGACCCTGGACTACCTCGCCTCGCTGGAATGGATCACCGGCCGGGAGAACTCTGTGCCTGGTCGGGCCGGCCGGCACGGGCAAGAGCCATGTCCTGGTCGCGCTCGGCGTCGCCGCCGTCCAGGCCGGGCACAAGGTCCGCTACTTCACCGCCGCCGACCTGATCGAGACCCTCTACCGCGGCCTGGCCGACAACTCCGCCGGCCGCGTCATCGAGAACCTGCTCCGCAACGACCTGATCCTGGTCGACGAAGTCGGGTTCGCCCCGCTCGACGACACCGGAGCCCAGCTGCTGTTCCGGTTCGTCTCCGCTGCCTACGAACGCCGCTCCCTGGGCATCGCCAGCCACTGGCCCTTCGAGCCTGGGGCCGGTTCCTGCCCGAGCACACCACCGCCGTCAGCCTCCTGGACCGGCTCCTCCACCACGCCAGCGTCGTCGTCACAGCCGGCGACTCCTACCGCATGCGCCAAGCCCGAGCACGAGGAGGAACCACCCTGAAACAAAAAATGAACAACCCCGAGGGATGGGGACTTTTAACTGGCCACCAGCGGGGACCGGAACTTGGCCGTTGACAGTCGAGTTCCCCGAAAGCCTGGAAGCCACCTTCAGGGTCGAGAAGCAGAAGCAGTCCCTGGTACCAGCCGCAATCCGGCGGGAGCCATTCGCCGGCAACATGCCCGATGCCACGACCGCACCGCCTGAACTGTGTGATTTGGCGAAAGCAATCCAACGGCTTACTGCTTGCTTCGATGCTTAGTCCGGGCATGGCTCACCGCTAGCGTTCGGCGAGACGCGCGCTGCCGAACTGCCACAGCTCTGCCGCGCTCGAAGCGAGCAAGCCTTGCCTCGGGTGCCTGTGAACGAAGCAACGGCGCCAAAGAGATGCGTGGGTCTGCGCCCGCCGCGATTTGGAGAGACGAGCTAGACCCAGTAATCTCCGGCGGCATGAACCAGCCGAGTGTCTACAGGATCACCGTGGCGCGCGTTTACCGGTCCCCGAACCGCTACCTGTGGGTCTATATCTGCTGCCACCCGGATTGTGGGGGCACCGAGCACCGGCCAGCGACACGCGATCAGACCACAACCGTCCAAGTCGCCAAAGATCATGCCTCGGCGGCACACCCCGGGCAGGTGGTCGATATCGAGGTTCTTGATGACCAGGCGAGCTAGGGGTTTCGCCCCGGAAACTAGTAGAGCCTATGGCCGCCCGCCGAGGGCTGCCACTGCAGCCTAGTGATGTACTCTCTCGGCGTCAATTAGGTCAGCTCCTACGGAGCGAGATCATCGCAAGGTTAATCCGAGCCAAAATCCGGCGCTGGATCAACCGGTTTAAATCCGCGGGCTTCAAGAAGATCAAGAGTTATACGGTTCTCTTCGTACTCACTCAAAACCTGTCGTATGAAAGTTTTTTCTTCCCCAGCAGTTGCTGCCGCCAAGGCAATGATGCGTCGCTCCTGCGGATGATCTGCTACTTTCGCCAGCTCTCTAAGATGATCGCGCGCCAAAACTGGCCGCCACGCAGCCAGTCGTTGTGCCGACAGCGCCAGCAGTGAAAACTGCGAACGACTGGCAAGGAACTGGCCAAAGCGCTCCATAAGAGCGTCAGTCGGGCGACTCTTGGTAGGGAACATTGTTCCCATTTGAGCTACACTCCAAGTGATCCTCCCCCAGGGGCTGTCAGCATATTCCATATACCAGTCCTGATGGGTCTCCCAAATACCGAAATCCCGAAAAGCCCTGCCAAGATGATCGGCGCCGTGCGGCATCCGGGGTGCGACCTCGACAAGTCTCGAAAGGCGCGAAGTGACTCTTTGACGACGCATCCTGGTCATGGCGAATCGGACAGTTGTACGATCCGACGCCTCTGGAGCCTCAATAATCTTGTCAAGTAGATGCTCGAGCGGCACCAAATCCGAAGGTTCTGCGTCAATAGCGGCATCTACGGCGCTGTGTTCTATTTCCATCGCAGCCTCATATAGGCCTTCTTCGGACAACAGATCGGTCTTGCCAAGATTGAGTTCAAGGCCGGCCTCGCGGGCGACGTCTTGAAGATCCACTTGCAGAGCACGAAGTTTGGCTTCGTCGTCACCGAACGCCCAGAGATCGTCCATCCAGCGCAGGACTAGAGTTCCGCCAAACTGGCTAATGATACCTACGTCATTGGACTTAGCGTAGTCGTCCAGTACGTATCGCAGGCGATCCAGGTACATATTTGCAAGCACAGCAGAGGCAACGGAGCGCTGAGCCAGCCCAGCACGTCCCTGGACGTCGTTAAAGGCCAACAACATATTTGTCAGTCGATGCGTTACGTCACTATTGCCAGCATTCCGTTCCACATCCTCGCACAGGCGCTCGATAGGAATTGACGCGAAACAAGAAACGATATCACTTCGCAATCCAAAGTCGCAGAACAAGGATGCGAACTTCAGGTGACCTCGATATTGCTTCCACTCATACTCGTTAGACGAAAGTACACCTGGGCGGGGCTGAGATCTATTTAGGCGCCAACCATGGACCCACGGACTGAGCCCGCCAATCATCTTTTTGCTAAGACAGTCGACAAGGCCTTGATACAACAGGCGATCGACTGGTTCCAAAATTACGGCCGGACGAATACCAAAGTTAGACTTTGGAACATCGATCTGTACCACCCTTCTCAAACCGCTAGCTTTAGCTCGCGTCGCAAGCCGATCAAGTTGACCGTTTAACAAGTATTCGTATTCAGGCCAGCCCCATGGATCCCGATGCCAGTCACCAGTCATCTCGGTCTGAAGATTTCCCACAGCACGACCAGGATCAAGACTCTGGATCCAGTCGATCGGCATACTCAGGCTCCCTCCATCGAGATAGCCAGTGGTCCAGCATGCGGCCTCCGTGTTCAAAGGTACGGCGAGACGCGACGACGCTGAGACAATCGCGGAGAACTGCGCCACCACCAGGTGGTCTTCCACCCAGAGTAGTGTTTAGCCTGGTCGGAGCGCGATTAATTGTTTTGACTAGTCCGCCGCAGGTGGCTGAGCAGTATGCCATTAGCTCTGCTGGCATCCTCCCAGGCAACACGCCACGTCCACCGGACCGCGCCTCGGTCAACGTGATCGACCCGCGACGATCATCCCGTCCACCGCCAATGACGTCAACACAGCCACCTATTCCGGTCGACTATCCGACGTAGTCCCCGATTCTGGGGCTAGCAGTCAGACCGGACATCACCCGAACTCGCCTGCGGTGCCTGCCGTCTTGACCAGCCTGCCCCAGCGCTCGTGCCGACCGTACTGAGCACCGATCGCCTTCCCGCTCGGCAGTGCTCCATCGGCCCCAGATGCGCCAGCGCCCATTGCCACGCCTGCCTTCGCATATCCGTGCCAGGCTCAGGCCTGCCCGGCTGCTCTGGAGATGCCATCGACTCCGCAGCGACAGCAGCTTCCGGCGCTCTGGCCTGGCCGGCGTCGTCGCTGCCCGTCTCTTGTCAGGCGATGCGGCCCGGCGGACCTGACGCATCAGCAGTGACCTAGACGCCGCTCTAACGGGACTCGGGCCGGTGCTCGCTCTCCCGCCGGGCCACCGGACATCAAGGCTGCCCAAGCGACTCAGCCGCCTCCGCCGTGAGGTTGCAGCCACCCGGTACCGTGGCGCACCCGAGGCAAGAGACCTCGACGACCAGATCGAGCAGTTCTGCCGCGAGACAATTGCCACGTACCGCATGGTCGCGCCGAGTAACACCAATGAACGGATCATCGGCGCAACTCTCGTCCTGGTTCCTGGGGAATGTGGACCAGCCGACCCCACAACTAGGTTCGTCTTGTCCGCAGTCGGTTGGGTGCGAACGGATACAATCTGCCAACACTCGCAGACTGGAGACGGACGATGCGATCGCCTCCGAGTTTGATCTACCCGTACGCTCGGTTCGCTAGGCAATGGCTTACGAGGCCTCGACCGACGCGGCCTGATCGCGCCCGGCGCAGACGCGACTCAGCGAGCGTCGACTGCCCCGACGCTCATGCCAATGATTGAGTTCGGAGTGCACTCGCGTCCATCCGCGCGGCTAAATTATTCGTATCAAATGCTATATATCATTCAAAAAGTTTCAACGGGAGAAACGACTCGAACTCCCGCCAACGAACCTCGCAACTTGTCACCTGACTTGGGCCAAACTAGTGCGCACCTGGGCGGCCGTTTCTGATGCTGGCGAGGGCTTCGCGGAGGTCGTCGGGGAGCGGGTCGGCGGCGGTGATGACGTGGGGGCCGGCCTGGATCTGGATGGTGCGGTAGGTGCGCCGTGAGGCGCTGCTGGTTCGAGTGGAGGTGAGAGACCTTCGCCGTTGTCTTGTCGCAGCAGGGCGATGTAGCTGAGGGCAGCCTGATCCGCGTGGTGGCGGGGAGGGCGGGAGCAGCCCTGACATAGCCGGGGCGTGCCAGTACTGCCAGATGGCGCGGGCCCGGCGAGCGTGGCGGGAAGGAGTACGAGAGGAACCGGCGCTTAAAGCCCTTCAGACCGTCCACCGGCCCGAACCTGGCGGATGGGGGCCGGGCGCGGCGCGCACCGTTTCTGGCTGCGGCCAGTGGCGGGAACTCCCGGCGGGGTTCATGCGGCCGTGCCGGGAGGCCACGGGGAAGGTCTGCGGCGTACCCGTGGCGATGCCGCTGGGGCAGAGCCGGGCTCCTAACCCGCTGAGCGAGCAGCAGTGAACACGGGAACCGCCTGGTGCTGGTTCCCGGCGGCGGGCCGCCTGCCCGCTGGCCGGGATAGGCGCGCCGACCGCTGATCGGGCCGGGCGGGGCGGAGCCGCCGTAGTACTCCGGGGCCGGGAAAGCCGGTCACATGGGGAAGGGCGGCAGTGGTTGCGAGGAGGGAAGGAGGCTGTAATGCCGCAAGACGCGCCGCCGAACGGCGGTGCCGGCGATCACGGGCCGGACGGGCCGTGGTCGCGGGTAGCGGGGATGCAGGCCAAGCTCCACCGGTGGGCGGCGGCTGATCCTGGCCGCCGGTTTGATGACCTGTTCAATCTCGTGCATGATCCGGCGACGCTGATCGTGGCGTTCAGCCGGGTCGCGGGCAATCAGGGCGCGAACACCCCGGGCGTGGACGGCGTGACCGCCGGATACGTCGAGCAAGAGGTGGGCGTGCCCGGCTTTCTGGACGACCTGCGAGCCGATCTGAAAGATGGCTCGTTCCGGCCCTTGCCGGTGCGGGAGAAGATGATTCCCAAGCCGGGCGGGTCGGGGAAGCTGCGGCGGCTGGGCATCCCGGCCATCGCGGACCGGGTGGTCCAGGCCGCGCTGAAACTGGTGCTGGAGCCGGTCTTCGAGGCTAGCTTCGAACCGGTCTCCTACGGGTTCCGGCCCGGACGGCGCGCCCAGGACGCCATCGCCGAGATCCACTTCTTCGGCACCCGAGGTTACCAGTGGGTGCTGGACGCGGACATCGAGGCGGCCTTCGACAACGTCTCGCATTCATTCGTCATGGAACGGGTGCGGGCACGGGTGAAGGACAAACGCGTGCTGGCGCTGGTGAAAGCGTTCCTCAAGGCCGGGGTGCTCACCGAGATGGGCGAGCACCGCGACACGCTCACCGGCACGCCGCAAGGCGGCATCTTGTCCCCGCTGATCTTCAACATCGCCATGACGGCGCTCGACGAGCATGTCATGGCACCGTGGAGGGAAGGCGGGGCGATGTCCACCGAAGGGAGGCGCCAGGCCCGGCGCAGGCGCGGACGGCCGAACTGGCGGATCATCCGTTACGCGGATGACTTCGCCGTGCTGGTCAGCGGCACCGAGCAGGACACGCTGGCGCTGCGCGAGGATATCGCGGGCGTGCTCACCGCGATGGGGCTGCGGCTCTCAGAGTCGAAGACCCGCGTGGCGCACATGAGCGAGGGTTCAGCTTCCTCGGCTTCCGCATCCAGTGGGAGCGCAAGAGGGGCACGAGCAAGCACTACGTCTACACCTTCATCGACCAGCGCCCGATCCGGTCGCTGAAGGCGAAGATCCGCGCGCTGACCCCCAGGACATCACAGCAGGACCTTGAATCCGTACTGACTCGGCTCAACCGGGCCATGCACGGCTGGGCTAACTACTTCCGGCACGCCGTCGCCAAGCGCACCTTCAGCATGCTGGACAACTTCGCCTGGTGGCGGGTGATCCACATGCTGACAGCACGGCACCGCTGGAACTGGAAGGACGCCCGCAGGCGGTTCACGACCCTCACCGGGAAGTGGCTGCCCATCAGCGCGGACGACATCGCACTGCGGCGGACCGCGACCATCCCGGTGACCCGGTACCGCTACCGCGGCAGCACGATCCCCAGCCCCTGGCCAACCTGCTGAGCCAGCCCACGGCAGCAGCCATGGAGAGCCCGTTGCGTCGAGAGGCGCACGGCGGGTTCGGCGAGCGGCCTGGGGAAACGGGCCGGGAGCAATCCCGGAACCGCGCCCCAGGCCGACTCAACCGGCGGGTGGTCCTGACGAATCTGCGGATCGACCAGCCGGTCTGGTTTTCTATGTAGCGGGTGACGGCGAGGGCGGCGAAGACGATGGTCAGGTGGGCTTCGATGGAGTCGCGCTTGCGGTGGTAGATCGGGCGGGCCTGGAGATCGCTCCTGGCCATCCGGAAGCTCTTCTCGATCTCGAAGAGCTGGTGATAGGCGCCGATCACGAATTCGGCGGTGACGGGGGTTCCGTCGGGGCAGGCGGCCAGGCTGGTGACGTAGCCCTTGATCCCTGCCGCCCGATAGCCGGGCGAACCGGTTCCGCCTGACCGGCGTCTTCCCTGCGACGGCTTGCTCGGCCTTCCTCACCTGCTCGTCGATTCCGCGCAGTGTCCGCCTGGCGCGGTCCCCGCGTCCGCGACCACGGTGACATCGGGCAGCCGACGCGCGGCCATGAACGCCTCGATGACCGGCAGCATCGTCCTGGTCTCGGACTTGTTCCCCTCGAACGCCGACACCATCAGCGGGAACCCGTCCTGGCCGGTGAGCATGCCCACGGTGATCTGCGGCTCCAGCCGCCGCTCCCTGGAGAACCCGCTCTCCCGGAACCCGTCCCAAGCATCGGTCTCGAAATACAGCGTGGTCACGTCGAACAGCACCAGGCTCGCCCGCCCAGCCGCACATGGGCGGCGCACGCCGCAGACAGCTCCTGCCAGAACGCCTCCTGCGCATAGCCGGCAGCCGCCGCTTCACCGTCCGGTACGACGCCGCGCGACCCCGGCTTCCTTCAGCACCCGCAGCGAGTCCAGCTTGCTGGCGGGCTCGATGATCCGCGCCAGCACCAGGTCACGGAACACCTCATCGCCGCCGGCCGCCCGCTCAAAGCCCAGCACCCGGTACGCATGCCCCGGGGCATCGAGCAGGCACCCCATCCGCGACGCGGTGACCGGCAGCGGCCCGCCCGGCGCAGACGTATCCAGGCCCAGGTCCAGCACGCCCTGCCCGGACGCCACCCGCTGCCGCGCCGTCGCCTTCAGCAGCTCCAGCTCAGTGCCATCATGCGCCGAGCCGATGTGCCCGATAACCGCGATGGCAGGACCACACGATCTGCACCGCCGTCGCACCCGACGCAGTCTTCACCGTCCGCACATAAGGCACCGGGCCACTCTACGACCCCCGATTAGTGCGCAAAAACAGGCAGCCAGCAACGCAAGACCACAGGCCAGCGCGCCGACCGGACGTCAATCCCAAATCGTGGCCCAAGTCAGGGCGGGCCGGGACGAGCGGCGTCCACTCGTGCCGCCTTCGTGTAGGGCTCCCCGGTCTGGGCCATCCGCCGCCGGACCGAGTTCTTCCGCGCATGATTCTTCGTCACCGCTCAGCACCCTCCTGGTGCCATGGGTGGCGCGGTCCCGTGGCAGGCCACCCGGCAGTCAGGGCGGAACTCGGCCTGGTGGCGCCCGCGCCGATGGACGCCAGCTCCGGCTACCGGCTGTACCGGCTGTACCGGCAGGACCAGGCGGAGGCAGTCCCCGGCATCAAACGGCGTCTGCCGGTTGATGCCGGGGACCGTCGCCCTTTCCTGATCGGGTTGGCTCGCCTTAGCTGGACAGGAATGTGGTCCGCATGGTCAGGAGCATTCCGGTCATGATGAGCGTGTGCCGTCCGGAGTGCAGGTGCAGGGCGGCGGGGCTGATCCGGAAGCTGAGCTTGCCAGCCTTGTCGGCGTGCACTGTGGCGACGGTGCGGCCGTCGATCGTGATCGTGACCGGGTGCAGCGGCAGGAAGCCACGGGCGGTCAGTTTCGAGGTCTGCCCGCTGCCGATCCGGAACCTGCTCAATGTCATCCGGTGCTCAAGGTCTCTGAGCTCCTTTGCCGCCTGCTGGCGAACTGCGGCGTCCTGATGTGCTGCCGCCGTGGCCTTCACCAGCGCAGGGGCGAAGGTACTCGCCCTGATCGTGCCCCAGCCGCTGGCCACGTCGAACCCTTCCGTGGCGCTGAATCCCTTGAGGGTGACCTTCTTGTTCCCGTACACCGAGTTGTTGCCGGAGACGACGTCGATGATGCCGTCCTTGAGTCCGGCCGGCCCAAGGACGCCGTACAGGGCGGGGTTGATCGGCCCGACGTTCTTGCCGTGGTTGAGCTGCGTAGCGAGCGCGAGCACGCCGCCCAGAAGCGGGGCGGATTCCGAGGTGCCGTCCGAGGCGTTCAGCGAGATGTCCGGCACGGAGCGGTGGCTCGACTTGGTGATCGCGGCGACCGCGTTCTGGTAGCTGGGCCGGGCGTAGTCGGCTGAGAAGCCCGCGCCTTCACCGAAGTCGGATCCGACCGGCCCTAGATTCCAGACCGGGTCGGGCCCGACGCGCTTGCCGGCCGCGCTGAAGTCGGGCGTCGTGCCTCCGACTGCGGTCACCCACGGTGAGTCGTCCCAGCCCACCGTCGCGCGGCCCTTCGTGGTGGTCTTGTCGGTGCAGGTGCCGGGGCCGACGGCCAGGTGCTGGGCGGCGTCACAGTCCCCGGTGGGGAGGATGAGGGGAATGCCGGCGATCGCCGCCGCCAGTTCACCTGGGTCCTGGGCGTAGAGCTCTGGCTTGCCATTGCTGTAGGTGCTCTCTGCGGTGCCGTCGCTAAGCGAGATGACATTGGCCAGATGATGCGCGGCCAGGTACTCGATCGCCTGCATCATCTCGGGTGGTGCCACCTGGCTGGCCGCGTCGTCGGTGCGCTCGCTGTCAGGCGGCGCCACGGTGATGAGGATCTTGGCATAGGGGGCCATCATGTGCACGGCCAGCACGTCAAGCTCGAGCTCGCCGGCCCAGCCGCTGCACGATCCGTAGGTCGTGAGCTTGACCATCCCGGGCGGGCACTTGACGGGCAGCTTATGGTCCCCGGTCGGGTAGATCGTCTTGAGCTGGACTTTCGGCAGTCCGAGGAACTTGTCTTCCTTCGCCATGAAGGCGCCGATGCTCGGGTCATTCCAGCCTTCGATGACGGCGACCGTGACTCCTGTGCCGTCGATGCCACGGCGCCACAAATCGCCAACCTGGTAGTCGAAGATGTCGACCGGACCAGGGCTGAATCCCGCGAACTTCTTGAAATGCTCGTGCATAAGCGTCAGGGCGTGACTGAGCTTCTTGATGCGCTGGCTCTTGGACGGACCAGCTGCGGCCCGCGCAGCAAAGGCTTTCGCTGCTCCTAACGGCGTTGTCGCGGGCAGCACCAGTGGTACCGCCAGCGTCATGCTCATTGCGATGAGGCCAGATATCAGTGCTCTGCGGGTCTTCGGGGATTGACTGTGCGTTGTGCTCATATGGCGCCTCCCAGATCCCAGCCTGCTGGAGGAACCCGGTCAAATCAATCGGCTGCCGCAGCGGCTTTGGGCGGGCGGGTCGAGGCTTGACTGGCCTCTGGAAGCTAGGCATAGGCCCGCGCGAATCTTTCAAAATAATTAGGCAGAAGTTATTTGCGCGCGTCTCTTCCCGCTTTCCTGAGGCCGGTCCGGCCCCGAGGAACCGTTGGCAGCAGTGCGGAGTTGATGCCAGGGATCAGGATCAAGTGCCATCCCGATGACCGGTCCCGCCCGTAATGTGGTGCAAGGTGACGTCGCTGTCGCGGCGGTGGGGATATGAGCGTTGGGAGCGGTGGTGCAGGCTCTGGTGGCCGAAGACCCTCGTCACCTGGGTCCCTACCGGCTGCACGCCCGGCTCGGGCGCGGTGGCATGGGCCAGGTGTTCCTTGGCTTCTCACCGGCGGGCCGCTCGGTTGCCGTGAAGGTCCTGCATCCGGCGCTCGCCCGTGATGAGGCGTTCCTCACCCGCTTCGGCCTGGAGGTTGCCGCTGCCCGCGCGGTCAGCGCCGTGTACACGGCACCGGTCGTGGCCGCAGGGCTGGACGACCACCCGCCGTGGCTGGCGACGGCGTTCGTCCCCGGGCCGTCGCTCGCCGAGCTGGCGGAGCTGACCGGGCCACTGGCCGAGTCCGCGCTGTGGCGGCTGACGGCGGGCCTGATAGAGGCGTTGCAGGCGATTCACGACCGCGCTGTGGTGCACAGGGATCTGAAGCCGTCGAACGTGCTGCTGGCTGACGACGGCCCCCGCGTGATCGATTTCGGGCTCGCCGGAGCGCTCCACGACGCCGCGCCGAACGCGGGCAGGCTTATCATCGGCTCGCCCCCGTTCATGTCTCCCGAGCAGGCCCGGGGCGCGCTGGCCGGGGCAGCGGGTGACGTGTTCTCGCTCGGGGCCGTCAGCCACGACGGCGTGACCTTCACCTGGCCCGACGTCGCACCCGGCAGCGCGGACAACGTGGTCGCCGACGGCCAGACAATCGGCCTGCCCGGCACCGGGCAGACCCTGGGAATCCTCGGCGCCAGCGACTACGGCACGGCCACCGGCACCGGCACCGGCACCGGCACCGGCACCGGCACCGGCACCGGCACGATCACATATGCCGACGGCAGCACCCAGCCCTTCACGATTTCCCTCCCCGACTGGTGGTCAGGCACACCACCGCCCAACGGCGACATCCTCACCACGCTCCCCTACCTCAACACCGCAGACGGCAAGGAAGAGCAGGCCGACAGCATCTACTACATCGGAATACCGCTGGCACCCGGCAAGGCCATCCGCTCCATCACCCTGCCCAAGATCAGCCGAACAGCAGCGCAGGGATCACCAGCAATGCACATCTTCGCCCTGAGCATCGGCGGCTGAGCGAGCTGAGATACATCCTGTCCGTGGCTCGGTGGTGGCTACCGGCTCGGGAGCGATCTCGGTAGCCCGAACCACGGCAGCACGCTGATGTCGAAGCGGGTCATGGCGCAGATCCGATCGCCCGCGAGGGTGAGCACGTAGAAGCCAGTCGCGTGGCGGATTCCGGCCGGGTCGCGTAGGTATGCCCCGAACGCGGGTTGGCCGTTGGCCCGGGTCGGCACGAGGTCGTACCTGCGGCCCGCGACGAACTGGTGGGCGCAGTAGCGGGCCACGAGGTCGCGGCCCTCGTATCCGAATGGCTCCGGAGGCATGGCGATGAAGACGTCGTCGGTCAGCAGGGCGACTAGCGCGTCGAGGTCGGCCGACTCCCACGCGCGGGCGAACAGGGCCACGATCGCGTTCTCGGCGGGCGAGCCAGCGGCCGGCGGCGGCTGGTGGCCGGCGGCTGTCGGCTGGCGGCGCTGCAGGCTAGCGCGGGCTCGCTTCAGGGCGCTGTTGACCGAGTCGACGGTCACCTCCAGCATGCCTGCCACCTCGCTGGCGCGGAATCCCAGGACATCACGCAAGATGAGGACGGCGACCTGGCGTGGCGGCAGCAGCTGCAGCGCGGCCACGAAGGCCAGCGAGATCGCTTCGGCCTGCTCGTAGCGGGCCTCCGGCCCGAGCGGCTGGTCGGCGGCGCCCTCGAGGAGGGCGTCGGGAAATGGCTGCAGCCAGGCGACCTCGTCGCGCGGGGTCGGCAGCGGCGGCGTGAACTGCGACATATCCCACTCCCTGGCCGGGCGGCGGCTCGCTGCGCGGCGCGCGTTAAGGCACCGGCTGGTGGCGATCTTGTACAGCCAGGTACGCAGCGACGCGCGTTCCTCAGTGAACCCGCCGATGCCCTGCCAGGCGGCCAGCATCGTCTCCTGGACGGCGTCCTCGGCGTCGGCAGCGGATCCGAGCATCCGGTAGCAGTGGACCTGCAATTCCCGCCGGTAGGACTCGGCCAGCTCCCGGAACGCCTCGCCATCCCCGGCCCGCGCCCGTGACAGAAGATCGGCTGCCACCATCTGCGCTCCTTCCTCCCGCACCACCTCGTAGCTCCTCCCGGTATATACACCGCCCGGGGCGCGAACTGGGCGGCTCGCGAGCGCCCAGTTTCCCCGTGCCGTGGTGTATGCACTACCGACCGCCCGGACGATCCGCCCGCCCGATCGCGCCGCAGCAACCGGAAAACGACCCCTGGAAGGCTGACGATGGAATCAGGCATGTATGGGAAGGCAGCGAGCCGAGGGAAGCGGCTGAGCAGTTCGCTCGCTCGGGTATCCGCCAGCTGGCGGACTGGCCTCCCGGGGCCGATCCTCGTTCTTAAGGCCGGGGACGCGTTCAACTACTTCGGCGTCGGGCTGATCGTTCCGTTCGAGATCATCTACTTGCACCAGGTCCGAGGCTTCCCGTCGGCGCTTGCAGGGCTGGTGCTGGCGGCGATCACGGCTACGGCGGCGGCCGTAGCGCCCCTAACGGGTGCGCTGCTCGATCGGTTCCGCGCGAAACCCATCATGATCACCGGCATTCTCGCGAGCGCACTAGGTTACGCAGGCTTCGCGTTCGTCGACCGCCCTTGGCAAGCCTTCGCCTGCGCGGTCGTCGGCGGCGCCGGGCTCGGGGTCACGACCACCGCCGACCAGGTTCTGACCCTGACCCTGGTCGGAGCGGAGCAGCGCGCCTCCGCGATCGCGCTCGACCGGGTCGCAGGCAACTTCGGTCTCGGCATCGGCGCGACGGCTGCGGGCTTCATCGTCGCCTACGCCCACGACCTGCGAGCATTCCAGGCGCTCTACCTCTTCGACGGCCTCACCTTCGCCGTCTTCGCGCTGGTCGTGCTCGCGAGAATCCCGAACCCCCGCCCTGCGAAAGCCGAGCCTGCCAGGGAAAGGGACAAGGGATTCCGGGCAGTTGCTCACGATCGGCTCTTCCTCATCCTGATCGCCGCCAGCATGGTGCTCGTCCTGACCGGCGGCGCGCTCTTCACCAATATCCTCGCGCCGTTTGCGGTGGCCCACACCCCGGTCGGGCCGGGCGAGATCGGCCTCGTCTTCTTCATCAACACCTTCTTCATCGTCGTCGTGCAGATCCCAGCCACCCGGATCGTCAAGCGGATGCGCCGCACGCACGCTCTCGCCGCAGCCAGCGCGCTCTTCGCAATCGGGCTGCTCGCGGTCCTGCTCGCCACGCTCACCAGGTCGGCGCTCACCGCGACCGTCATCCTGGCCGGGGTCGCGATCGTGATCGCGATCGCGGAGTGCGCACAATTCGTCGTGCTCGGCCCGATCGTCGCCGACCTCGCACCGCCGCATCTGCTCGGCCGTTACATGTCGCTCTACGGCCTCTCCTCCACCGCAGGCGTGGCCCTCGGCCCCGCCGTCGGCGGCGCGCTGCTCGCAGCCTCACCCGACGCCATCTGGTGGGGCGGCGCCCTGGCCGTAGCACTGACCGGAGCCGTCCTGCTGCGACTCGGCCACCGGATACCCGACCCGCTCTCGCGCGTCCAGCACCATCCACCCCAAGCCGTCATCGCGACCGATCCCGCCTGAGCATCTGGCGCGCAGGCTGACGATGATTGTTAACTGCTGCGCTCGATGCAGCCACCTCCGCACGTGAAAGGGACTTACTGACCATGACACGCGACGCAATTGCCACGGACAAGCTCACGGCACCCATCGGCCCTTTCTCGCTCGGCGTGCGCGGCGGCGGGTTGCTGTTCCTCAGCGGGCAGGTGGCCCAGGACCCGGCCACCGGCAAGCTGATCGATGGTGACGTTGCCAGCCAGACCCACCAGATCCTGGTCAACATCGCGAAGGCCCTGGAAACGGTCGGCAAGGATCTAGGAGACGTGCTCCGGGTCGGCGTCTACTTGACTGATATGTCCGATTTCGCGGTGATGAGTCAGGCGTACAGCGAGCACTTCGCCGAGCCCTACCCGGCACGCACCGCGATCGGCGTTGCCGCCCTGCCGCTGGGCGCGGCGGTGGAGATGGACATGGTGGTGGGCTGAGCCATCGGGCGTCTGCCCGCATCCGGGATCAGACTGTGAGTACGGCCGGCGCGGGCTCGGGGAGCGCCGGCGGGCGGTAGGCGCGCCATGCGGCAGCCAGGCGGAGCACGGCCTCGGTCAGCTCATCCGGTGCGGCAAGGAAGTGAAGGCGCAGATACTCCGCGCTGTGCCCGGATGCGTCGAGTCCGTTCCCTGGCAGCACCGCGACCTGGTGGCGCAGCGCGGCCTGCGCGAATGATGTCCCGTCGCCGCGTGGCATGCGCACCCACAGGGTCTGCCCGCCCCGTACCGGTGGCACATCCCAGTCGGGAAGATGCCGGGCCAACTCCGCCCGCAGGTGATCATGACGAGCTTCACGCTCTACCGCCCATTGCTTCGCCAGGGGCTGGAGGCGGGGCAGCAGATCGGCGGCGGCTAGCTGGGCCGGGATGTTTCCGCCTAGGTCGTGGACGGCGAGCAGCCTGGCCAGCCGCGCGATTGTCGGCTGGGGGGCACGTACCCACCCGATGCGCAGCCCCGCCCAGATGTTCTTGCTGAGGGAGCCCACCGATATCACCGAGTCCCCGAAGGCAGCCAGCGGCGGCGGCACCTGCTCGCCGGGGAAACCGAGATCGCTGAGCACTTCGTCGTCGATCAGCGGGATGCCGGCAGCCGCACAGGTCTCCGCGAGCGAGCGCCGGCTGAGCGGGGACAGCACCGAACCAGTCGGGTTGTGGAAGGTGGAGATCACATAGGCGAGGGCGGAACGGTGCTGGCGGGCTACTGCCTTGAGCCCGCTGAGCCCGATCGGCAGCGCGTGCAGAACGGCTGCCTGCTCGCGGAACGCTTCCAGCGCCCCGTGGTAGGTGGGTGCCTCGACCAGCACCCGGTCGCCGGGGGTGAGAAGGGCGCGGGCGAGCAGCGAAAGAGCTTGCTGGGCGCCGTTGGTGACCAGGATCTGATCCGGGTCCGTGTGGATTCCCCGCTGTGCGTAGCGGTCGGCTATCGCACGTCGCAGAACCGGATGGCCGATCGGATGGTAGCCGATGTCGCCGGAGATAGCCGCCAGTGCCGGGAGGATATGTGCGTAGGCGTCAGCTAGTTCCGGTGGTGGCCTATCTGGGGCGGCGCAGGCAAGCAGGATCACGCCGTCTTGTGGTTCCAGCAGATGCAGGAATACTGGCGCGCCCGTGGTCTGCCGCCGCGCTCGGGTGGCCCCGGCCACCTGGGTGCCGCTGCCTTGGCGCCGGACGATCCGTCCGTCCTGGCGCAGCAGCTCGTAAGCGGCCACGACGGTGCTGCGCCCTACCGCGAGAGCGGACGCAAGGGCACGGTCGGGCGGCAGCGGTTCCCCGGATGGCAGCTCGCCTTCATCTATCAGCTGCCGCAACCGGGCCGAGAGAAGAACGTGCAGTTGCCCGCGGCCCGATGACCAGCGGCCCAGACGCTCGCCAACCTCGATTGGGTTCATCTTCAAACCAATTCTGGGGCATTGGCTCTGGGGCCGCCACCCGAACGCGCGGAGCATAGCCGGATGGACCACCAAATGTTGCAGCACCGGTTCGCAGCCCTCACCACAGCCCACGTGACCGACGCCTGTATACGCGCCCGAGTCCCAGTGCGTTGCGCTTCTGCGCTCCTGCATGCCGTGGTGCCTGGCAGCCGCCTGGCCGGGCGTGTCTGCCCCGCCAGGCACGCTGGTAGCGTCGACGTCTTCCTGGAGGCATTCGAGATGGCAGTACCGGGCGACGTGCTGGTAGTCGACAACGGCGGGCGGCTCGATGAAGCGTGCGTCGGTGATCTGATCGCTCTGGAGGCTCAGGCAGCCGGCCTAGAGGGCATGGTGATCTGGGGGCTGCATCGCGACACCGCCGACATACGGGCGATCGGGCTGCCGGTCTTCAGCCTGGGAGCGATCCCCACCGGCCCCCTCAGGCTCGACGCCCGCGCGCATGACGCGCTAGAGTCCGCCGTCGTCGGGGACTGGGCCGTCAACCGCGAGGATCTGGTCCTCGGCGACGATGATGGCGTGCTCTTCCTGCCCAGCTCGCAGGCCGAGGAGATCTTCACGCTGGCCGAGACGATCCGCGATACCGAGCGACGCCAGGCTGAACGAACCCGGGCAGGTGCCTCACTCCGCAGCCAGGTACAGTTCCGCGCCTACCTTGCCAAGCGCGCGAACACGCCTGCTCTGAGCTTTCGCGAGCATCTGCGCACGGTTGACGGGGCCATAGAGGAATAACTTCCGCCACCCTCGCCATGCGAACTGGGCGGCTCGCGTGCGCCCAGTTTCCCCGTGCTGCGGTGTATGCACTACCGACCCCTCGGACGATCTGCCCACCCGATCGTGCCGTGGCATCTGGAACGACCCCTGGAGGGCCGACGATGGAATCAGGCATGCACGGGAAGGCAGCCAGCCGAGGCAAGCAACGGAGCAATGCGCTCTCTCGCATGCTCGGCGGCTGGCGGACGGGCCTGTCGGGACCTGTCCTGGTTCTGCAGGCTGGGAGCGCGGTTAACTACTTCGGTACCGGAGTGGTCGTTCCCTTCGAGATCATCTACCTGCACCAGGCCCGCGGCTTCTCGACGGCGCTCGCAGGGCTGGTGCTGGCGGCGATCACGGGCATGGCCGCGATCATTACGCCCCTGTCGGGCACGCTGCTCGATCGGTTCCGCGCGAAGCCGGTCATAATCATCGGCAACCTCGCGAGCGCACTTGGCTACGCGGGCTTCGCATTCGTCCGCAATCCCTGGCAGGCCTTCGCCTGCGCGGCGGTCGGCGGCGCCGGGTTCGGGCTAGCGAGCACCGCGAACCAGGTTCTGACCCTGACTCTGGTCTCAGCGGAGCAGCGCGCCTCCTCGATCGCGCTCCGCCGGGTCGCGGGCAACTTCGGCCTCGGCCTCGGCGCGACAGTGGCGGGCTTCATCGTCGCCATCGCCCATGACCTCCGCGCGTTCCAGGCGCTCTACCTCTTCGACGGCCTCACCTTCGCGATCTTCGCGCTGATTGTGCTCGCCGGGATCCCGAACCCCCGCCCTGCGAAGGCCGCGCCGGCGAGGGACAGGGGAACAGGCTTCCGGGCAGTTGCCCACGATCGGATCTTCCTCATCCTCATAGCCGCCAACATCGTGCTCGTCCTGACCGGCGGCGCGCTCTTCTCCAACATCCTCGCGCCGTTCGCGGTCGCGCATACGCCGGTCGGGCCGGGCGAGATCGGCATCGTACGGTTCGTCAACACCTTCTTCATCGTCGTCGCGCAGATCCCGGCCGCCCGGATCGTCAAGCGGATGCGCCGCACGCACGCTCTCGCCGCGACCAGCGCGCTCTTCGCGATCGGCCTGATCGCGGTTCTGCTCGCACCGCTCACAAGCTCGGCACTCATCGCCACCGCCGTCCTGGCCGGGGTGGCGATCGTGATCGCGATCGGTGAGTGCGCGCAGTTCGTCGTGACCGGCACGATCGTCGCCGACCTCGCACCGCCGCATCTGCTCGGCCGCTACATGTCGCTCTACGGCCTCAGTTTCACGGCAGGCGTGACCCTCGGCCCCGCCATCGGCGGCGCGTTGCTCGCAACCTCACCCGACGCCATCTGGTGGGGCGGCGCCCTGGCCGTAGCACTGACCGGAGCCGTCCTGCTGCGACTTGGCGACCGGATACCCGACCCGCTCCTGCACACCCAGCACCATCCGCCGCAAACCGTCAGCGCGGCCGATCCCGGCTGAGCCTCTGCCGCGCGGCCCGGTAGCCGACGATCCCTGAGCTGGCCGAACCGGACAAGCCCTATGCCGGTGCGGCCAGGTTAGGATTGGCGGTAAATAGGGTGATGGAGGAGGAATGTGGTCGCGGGATTTTGGGTTCGGCTCTAGCTCAAGCAGGATGCTGGCGTCAGAGGCGGACCGGGAAGCCACGCAGGCCATACTCAAGCAAGCCTTCGAAGATCAGCGTCTCATGCTGGACGAATTCGAGTCCCGGATCGGGCGTGCCCTGACCGCAAGAACCCAGGGTGACCTGGCCAAGCTGATCCGCGACATCCCAACTGGGCCGACCGCGCCGGTTGCCGAAGGGCGATCGCCTGCGAGATCGCGAAAGAGCCGCCTGGAGAAAGCAGAGCCCTGGCGCCGTCAGTTCCGGCTAGTGCTTCCAATACTCTGCCCGTCGTGCGGGGCAGAGATAGGGCGCCGCAGGAGCACGACGCGATCCTCGCATTGACAGCGGCGATAACCGACGTCGGAATACGTTTCCGCGCCACCCATCCGAACGATGAACTGCGCGCCCAGGCCTGGTCCCTGTCCGGCATGGAGTACCTATCCGCCGACGACGTATGGCTGCTTGATCTCACGCTGGACGTCATCTACCTGCTCGCCTTGGAACTCGCCAGGGCAGGCGCGCAGCAGTTCGACCTCGACGACTCGCTCGTCAGCGGCCTGCGGGGAATTTTCGGGGCGTTGCACGACCGACGATGGGGCGACGAATACGCTGACAGCGTTCTCGTCAGGTTCCTTGGAAACAGGGCCAGATCAGTACATGACCGTCGCTGGAGGCGCACGCTTCAGCATGCCGGAACCGGGCCGGCGAAGTTCCGGCAGCTGCGCACTCGTGTACCGCCGCGCGCGTCCTACCCGCAGCGAGGAGTTACCTCACGAGACGGCTCGCTCGCCAGGCTGAACCGAAGACCGTCAGCGCGATGAATGCCGGGGTGAGTTCGGAACGGTAGCGCCAGAGCCATCGGCCGATGGCGACAATGACGATATCGGGGAGCGGGTCGCAAGCGGCGGGCCTGCCTGGCGGCGAAGGTTGGCGCTGACCGGTGGAATGCGGCACGGTCTTCGCGGCGGATGCCCAGGCACATCACGATGAAAGCGATGAGCGCGGCGATGGCCACGCCGACACTACGAGCAATCAGCAGTTTTCGCACGGGAGGTCACGTTCGGGGCGGCTCGCCACTCTAGTAGGCAACGCCGCGGTAGGCGGCGCGAATCCGGGGCTCATGGGAGGACCTGTCGCTTATGCGATCTGTGCGGAGGATCTGTGTCGTGGGGCAGGGTCAGTTGCGCGGGCGGGGTGGCCGTGCCGCGGTTGGCTAGCCTGGAGCTGCACGGTGTGCGCCTCGAAGTGTGCCGCTGGGTGGCAGACGGGCCCAGCTGGTATCTGGCCTCCAGGCGGCCGCCGCGGGGCAGGTGCGGCCGCGTCCGGTGGGACAGCTTCATTGGCAGTGGTCGCGCGGGGCGGAGGCGGAGGCAGAGTGGTGACAGTGACGGTCGGCCCTGAGGCGGGAGCTGCGCCTGTGGGCTCCGGCGGGCCCCGGAACGTCGAGTTCGCCCAGTTCTTCCGCGCCGAGCACTCGAAGCTGATCAGGTTCGTGATGGCAACCGGCGCAGGTGGCGATGAGGCCGCCGAGATCGCGCAGGTGACGTTCGTCAAGGCATTCGAGAGCTGGGATGTGATCAGGGTGCCGCGCGCATGGATCCGGCGGGTGGCGGTGAACGAGCTGACTGCTGCCCGGCAGGCTGCGCGCCGCCAGACGCCGCATGCAACGTTGCCGGACGCGCCGGTGCCGGTGTCGACTGCGCTGGCGGTGGAACTGACCGAAGAAGCCCGGCAGGTGCTCGCGGCGCTGCAGGAACTGCCGCCGAGACAGCGCCAGGTCATGGCGTGGATCATCGACGGCTTCGGCGCCACCGAGATCGCCCGCGAGTTGGGGGTCAGCCCGGAATCAGTAAGGCAGAGCTACGCCAAGGCCCGCAAGAACCTCGGCCGGTTCTACGGACGAAGGAAGAGGCGATGATCAGGTGGCTGCGCGATGCTTTCGGCGGCGGAACCAAGAGGGAGGCCGCTGATGCAGCCGTCGGTCGGGGCATGGCCGATGTGCTGGCGGCGCTAGACAACGTGATCGATGATGACGCGGCCCTGGGACGCATCTGCGCCGGCCCCGGCGAGACCATGCCCGGCGAGCCGTTGTGTGAGCCCTTGCGTGCAGTAAACCCACTCCGCGCAGCTGATCGTAGATACCTGCCGTGAATCCCAGGCTAGGCCGAGCCAATCAGAACCGCCGGCCTGCCGAGAAACAACGCGATACCTGGAGGAGGCGCCATGCCAGCCGCCCCGCCTGCTGTTAACGCCACCACGGGCGGCTCGGAACAGGCTAAGACAGCTCCGGGCCCCCCGGCTCCGGGCTACGGCCGCCGCAGGGGGCAGGCACCGCTGCGCCGCGGCGCAGCCGACAGGGCCCAACCCGCCCAGCCCGCCGCAGCCGGCTCAGGGACCACTGGCGGTACCACGGCGGAAATCCACGGAACCCGCCCACGGCGTTTCGGCTTCCTGCTCCGGCGCATCCCCAAGACGAGGGCCACCTACGTCGACCCGCTGTTCGCGCGACCAGACTTGGTCGAACACGACTACTACCGCTTCCGGCGCCGGCTTGACAGCTGATGACGGCCAGACAGGCAGGGATCAGCTAGGAACCCCGGGCCACGTCCCGGCGAATGGTGTATGAGAGACCATCTCGCGATCTATTATATTTTAGGAGCTAATAGCCTCGATTGTCACTTCTGTCTCTTGCGTGTTCATCTGTGTCGCTGGTCTTGCGGCAGGCGGCGAGGATTTCGGGTCCCATGTAGCGGCGGGCCTCGGTCCATTCGTCGTTCTGCTCGGCCAGGACGGCGCCGACGAGGCGGATGATGGCATCGCGGTCCGGGAAGATCCCGACGACGTCGGTCCGCCTGCGGATCTCCTTGTTCAGCCGCTCCTGCGGGTTGTTCGACCAGATCTGGCGCCAGACCTCGCGGGGGAACGCGGTGAAAGCCAGGATGTCGTCGCGGGCGTCGTCCAGGTGCGCGGCGGCCTGCGGGAACTTGGCTTCCAGGGCGGTGACGACCTGGGCGTGCTGGGCGCGGACCGAGGCGGCGTCGGGCTGCTCGAAGATGGTGCGGACCAGGGTCGCTACCCACGGCTGGGCGGACTTGGGCACCTTGGTGAGCAGGTTCCTCGCGTAGTGCGTCCGGCAGCGCTGCCAGGACGCGCCGGGCAGCACCGGCGGCGATGGCGTCGCGCAGGCCGGGGTGGCAGTCGGAGGTGACGAGCTGGACGCCGGACAGGCCGCGGGCGACCAGGCCGCGCAGGAACGCCAGCCAGCCCGCGCCGTCCTCGGAGCGGTGGCGACGTCGATGCCGAGGATCTCCCGGTTCCCGTCCGCGTTGACGCCGGTGGCGATCAGGGCGTGCACGTTCACCGTCCGGCCGCCCTCGCGGACCTTCTGGGTCAGCGCGTCGATCCAGACGAAGGCGTACGGGCCGGCGTCCAGGGGCCGGTTCCGGAAACCCGCGACCATCTCGTCGAGGTCGGCGGCCATCACGCTGACCTGCGACTTGGACAGCTCGTCACGCCGAGGGACTCCGCGAGCTTCTCCACCCGGCGGGTCGATACGCCCAGCAGGTACGACGTGGCGACCACGGAGGCGAGCGCCCGCTCGGCCCGGCGGCGGCGCTCCAGCAACCCCGGGAAATAACTGCCCTGCCGCAGCTTCGGGATCGCCAGCTCGATCGTCCCGGCCCGGGTATCCCACTCCCGCGGCCGGTACCCGTTCCGCGAGTTCACCCGCTCCGGCGACGACCTCGCCGTATCCGGCCCCGCACAGGGTCTCGGCCTCGGCGTCCATCATCCGCTGGGCGAACCCCCGGATCATCTCCCGCAGCAGATCCGGGCTCGCCGATGAGAGGGTCTCCTCGAAACTGGTACCCGGAACCGGCACAATGTCACGCACGGCCATCTCGTTCTCCTTCGTCTCCACTAAGCAATTCGAAGGATCGCGAGATGGCCGCCTACTTCACGCCGACACGCCCAGACGGAACGAAACGGTCAGACTAGCTCAAGCTGCCCCATACACCACGCCCGTGGACGTGAACGAAGCGGCGCGGCAGCACCTAATGCCCAGCCCGTGATGGTCGCCACCTCTAGTGACGAGCTGTCCGCCGGCCCGGAGCCGAAATGACCGCGAAGCAGGAACCCCTGCCCCGCACCTGGAATTTCTGAGGTTCTGTCGCGAGTTTTGTGGTCACGCTGGGTGAAGGATGACGCGGGTGCGGAGCAGGTCGAATGTGGCTCGCCCGTACATCTGGCGCTTGGTGTGTCCTGAACGTGGAGGAGGTTCGGTAGGTCGAGTTTCTGAAGCGATGCTGCACGGAAGATGAAGGATTTTGGCCCTTCGGAGCCGCCCGGCGGCGGGGGGCTCCAAACCGCCTCATGCTGCGTTGGCTGACGACTGGATGCCTACCGATTTCGAAGACACTTTTATTATGCCGCATCTAGCATTATGCTGTCAAATTGATCCTCATATTCCGCGGGTGAGAGGTAACCCAGTTCACGCTGTATCCGGGTCCGGTTGTAATACGCTTCGATATACTCGAACGCACCATTCCTCACATGGCCCGCGCTTTTCCACAGGTGCAGATGGATGAGTTCTTTCTTGAACGTCGCATTCCATGATTCGGCCGCCGCATTGTCATAACACGATCCGGTCCTGCCGACGGACGGAATGATCCCGCTGGCCAGGCAGAGGTCACGGAACGCCCGGCCCGTGTACTGACTTCCGCGATCGGAATGGAAGACGACCTCCCCTACGGCCGGCATGCGGTTCGAAACTGCCATCCTCAGCGCATCCATGACGAGTTCCTCGCGCATATGATCCGCGACGGCCCATCCGATCACCCTCCGCGACCAGCCGTCGATAACCGTGGCGAGATAGGCCCATCCGGAAAGCGTGAAAATGTAAGTGATATCGCCGTACCACAAATTATCCTTTTCCTCCGGGACGAACTCACGGCCGACCAGGTCCACCAGCCCGGCACCGCCGGCCGGGTCCTGGACAGTGGTAACGGCGTACGGCCGCGGATGGACGCAGCGCAGGCCACGGGCACGCGCAAGCCGCCGGACCCGCTGCGGCCCGGCCGCGACCCCGCGGCGCGCGAGCTCGCGGCGAACCCGGTCGAT
The DNA here is from genome assembly GCA_963737865.1 of uncultured Actinomycetota bacterium. GTDB lineage: Bacteria > Actinomycetota > Actinomycetes > Streptosporangiales > Streptosporangiaceae > Chersky-822. Next base: position 814,201 of record CAVTUG010000007.1, read on the forward strand.
ACCGTACCGGCCTTTATTCTCCCCGTGAATACAGGCGATCAGGTCACCCAGCTCCCCGTCGTCCAGCTGCCGCTGCGACGGCTCTCTCTTCAGCCATGCGTAATACCCGCCCCGGGTAACTCCCAGCATCTCGCACATGAAACTCACCGGGAAACGCCTCTCGCGTGGAATGCGCTCGTTCTCTTCCGCCATATCCGCGATGAACGCGAACTTCACTGGCTTTCCCGCGCAAACCACGCCGCTGCTTTTTTTAGGAACTCCCGCTCCATCCGCAGCCGCCGGACTTCCTCACGCAGTTCCCTAAGCTCGGCCCGCTCCCCGGCGCCGAGAGGCTCCTCCGACGTTCCCGGGACTTTCCCTGCCTGCTTCGCCCTGTGCACCCAGTTCCCCAAAGTAGCCTCATTGATTCCCAGGTCCCGGGCTATCTCCGCTATAGGACGGCCGGACTTTACCGCCAAGTCAACGGCTTCGTCCCTGTATTCCTGGGTGTACTTCTTGCGCGCCTGTCCCACTTCCGGTTCTCTCCTCGCAGACCATCGTGCCACTTAACGTGGTGTCTACGAAACCGGTAGGGGTTCACGACCGTCGTGGTGAGCGATGAGGAAAAGGCGCCCGAGAGGTGTCAGGTAGGGACCAGGAAGACGAACGCGAGTGAATCGTTGCTGACATGTCGAAACAGATACAGACGACATCGAAACCGGGGTGTCAAGCGGATCCCGGGACAAGCCTGGCGCGTGTGCCGTCTTCTGGCCAGGTGGTGTCCGGCATGTAGACGACGTGAGCCTGGTCTGCGGCTTCCGTGTGGAACAGGAGAAGGCGTGCCCGGATACGCCCTGTTCGTGCGAGCAGGGGAGAGGGAGTGTCCCAAGCGCCGACACCGCAAGGGATTGAGTACCGTCGCCGGGCGCGCTGGCGGACCGGTTCGCAGTAGCAATGAGGGTCCTGTAACGGGGCCGGAGCGAAGGGGCCGGGTTGTCCGTGGCTGGTCTGTCCGATCAACCGGATGTTCTCCGGGAGGAGTCGCGTGGGCGAGCTGAAAGCAGCAGGCAAGCCGTTTCAGATTTCGAAGCGGGCGGTCTGGGAGGCGTGGGAGAAAGTCAAGGCGAACAAGGGCGCACCTGGGGTGGACGGGCAGACGATCGCGCAGTTCGAGACGGATCTGAAGAACAACCTGTACAAGATCTGGAATCGGATGTCCTCGGGATCGTACTTCCCGCCGCCCGTGCGCGCGGTGGAGATCGAGAAGGCCCATGGGGGCGGCACGAGGATCCTTGGCGTGCCGACCGTGGCCGATCGGATCGCCCAGACGGTCGTGGCCATGGAGCTGGAGCGGAAGGTCGAGTCGATCTTCCACCCGGACTCCTACGGTTACCGGCCGGGGCGCTCCGCGCTCGACGCGGTGGCTGCCTGCCGCTCGCGGTGCTGGAAGACGGACTGGGTGATCGATCTGGACATCCGGAAGTTCTTCGACAGCGTGCCGTGGGGGCTGATGGTCAAAGCCGTTGAAGCGAACACCGAATTGCCGTGGGTGGTGTTGCATGTCCGGCGGTGGCTGCAAGCGCCGCTGATGCTGCCCGACGGCTCACTGCAGGTCCGGGACCGGGGAACCCCGCAGGGTTCCGCGGTCTCGCCCGTGCTCGCGAATCTGTTCCTGCACTACGCGTTCGACAAGTGGATGGCGCGGGAGTTCCCGGGCGTCGCCTTCGAACGCTACGTGGACGACGCGGTCGTGCACTGCGTCAGCCGGGCTCAGGCACACCAGGTGCCGGCGGCCCTGCGGGAGCGGATGCGCGGGGTCGGCCTGGAACTGCACCCGGACAAGACGCGGGTCGTGTACTGCAAGGACAGCAACCGGCGTGGCTCTTACGAGCACACCGCGTTCACCTTCCTGGGGTACACGTTCCGGGGCCGGGAGGTACGTCCCAGGACCGGTACGCGGTTCACCGGGTTCAACCCGGCGATCAGCAGCGACGCCTTGAAGAAGATCAGCCGGCAAGTGCGGTCGTGGCGGCTGCACCGGCATACGGAGATCTCCGAAGCGGACCTCGCAGCCTGGGTCAATCCCCGGGTGCGAGGCTGGATGCAGTACTACGGCGCCTTCTGCCGCTCGGCGCTGTATCCCCTCCTGACGCGCATCAACGCCTACCTGATGCGCTGGCTTCGCACGAAGCACAAGCGGCTGCGCGGACGGAAGAAAGCACAGAAAGCCTGGACCAGAGCCGTCACCATGAGGCCCCGGTTCTTCGCCCACTGGGCTTGGGTAAACGCCGTCCCCGCAGTCTGGTGACCAGGACGACAAGAGCCGTATAACGGGAGATCGTTACGTACGGTTCTGTGAGAGCCGGGGGCTGAGACGCCCCCGGCTACTCGACAGCATCTTGATCTTGCTGGCGGTGCCCCCGGCCTTGCCGGAGTTGCGGGCCAGGGTGAGGCCGCTGGCGACGGCTTGCTGGTCGTTGCGGATGCCGGCGGGCGAATGAGCGCAGGTCGGGCTGTCCGTCGTCGGCTTCGATGGCGGCCAGCCGGGCCTGTTCTCCTGGCTGCAGGTGGTCGGGGCGGGAGAGCAGCCAGCGGGTGATTTGCCGTGCCCTGGGTATCGCAGGCGGAGAGTCGGGTGCGGCGGCTGCCTGCCGGAACGGGGCCACGTAGCGGCGGACGGTCCGCACGCTGCCTGCGAAGCCGCGCTGCTGCAGTTCGGCGTGGAGCGCTGCGGCGCTGGTGATTCCCTCGTTCCACCGCTGGCAGATCCAGGATTTGAACGGGTCCAGCTTCGAGTCCTGGCCGGTCCCTCACAGGTGCCATCTGTCCGCGACCTGGGTGGCCTCAGCGCGCCGGCGCGGGCGCCGTCTAATGGTGGACTCGGGTATTGGAACTGTCTGAATGCCTGTCGACTGCTGCAGTGGGCAGACGGCAGGGGGCCGTGACTTGCCGTGCAGCATGATGGGAATCATGGGCGAGATCGGCGAGGATGTCGTGCCGGGGTTGCGTGAGCGGCTCCGGCATGTTTACTGGGTCGGCGGCGCGAGCGGCGCAGGCAAGTCCACCATCGCCCGGTGCCTGGCGGACGGGCAGCGCTTGCGGCTGTATGCAACTGATGACGTGATGGCCGATCACGCCCGCCGGAGCACTCCAGCGGACAGCCCGTCCCTGAGCGAGTTCGCGGCCATGGACATGGACGAGCGGTGGGTGAGCAGGCCGCCGGAGGTCATGCTGGAGACGTTTCACTGGTTCCGGGGCGAGGGCTTCGGCCTGATCGTCGATGACCTGCTGCGCCTCCCGGTGCGGCCGGGCGTGATCGCTGAGGGCTTCCGGCTGCTGCCGCACCTGGTCAGGCCCCTCCTGGCCGTGCCGGGTCATGCTGTGTGGCTTGTCCCGACGCCTGCTTTCCGCCGGGCTGCGTTCGAGAGCCGCGGCTCCCTGTGGGAGATCGCCCGCAAGACCAGCGATCCGGACCGGGCCCTGCGTAACCTGCTGGACCGTGACCGCATGTTCACGGAAAGGCTCAGCGAGGAAGCGGAGAGCCTCAGGCTGCGCGTCATCGAGGTCGACACCACGATGACCGAGGATGGCCTGGCGGAACGAGTGGCGGGAGCGCTGGGGTTCTGAACTGGGCAGAAGAGCCGGGGCCGGCGCCGTCGTTCCCGCGAGTGTGGTCACGGTCCCGGCCCGCCGTCGGGGTCCGGGCCTGCGGGCATCGGCGCCGGACGGGGAGTAACGGCCCGGCCGCTCATGTCGGCGGCGTAGGCGGCCCAGTCCCCGGCCGAGATCTTCTGCCACTGGATCGCGGCCTGGACGTGGATGCCGAGTGTCTTGGCCAGGATGGCGGCCGGGACCTCGGCGGCCAGGGTGAACAGGGCGGTGCTGCGGCCATGGCGGGGGCTGATCCCGAGGGCGTGGAGCCGCTGGGCGAGTGCGTCCTCGGTCAGTGGCCGTCCGGGCCAGCGTCCGGGGAAGAGCCAGGGCGAAGGGATGCCGAGCAGGCTGCTGCCCGCGTGGCCGGCGGCCGGCCGCGAGCCCGGCGACCAGGTCGTCCAGCGGGGCGGGCAGGACGACCGGGCTGCTGCCGAGGCGGAGGAGGATGCGGCCGTCCTCGTGCTGGACGTGCCGGGTGGTCAGGGCGGTGATGACGCTGAGCTTCTGGGCGTAGAGCAGGACGAGGAGGCCGGCGACCCGGTCGGCGGCCGGGTAGGGCTCCTCGTGGAGGAGCCGCGGGCGTCTGCCCGCCGGCGGTCCTGGTCGAGCGGCCCGGACGGGCCGGCCCAGCGCGTGGCCGGGGCGGTGAGGCTGGGAGGCGTGCTTGCGGGCGACCGCCCAGCGGACGAAGTTCGCTGACCTGACGAGGTGGCTGGAGGTTCCGGCTAGCCACTGGTCGAGGTCGGCCTGGGTGCAGGTGCCCAGGGTCAGCCCGCGTGCGGTGAGCCAGTCCAGGAACGCCGCTGCGGCGGCGACCTGTTCGTGCACGTTCTTGGCCTGCTGGCGGGAGGCGGGCCGGCCGCCGAGGCGGCCGCGCAGGCGGCGCAGGTGGTGCCAGAGGGCGTATCCGCGCAGGGCCTGCCGGTGCCCGGGATCGGCTTGGGCCGGCGATGACCTGGCTGGCCCAGCTTTCCAGGGCGGTGAGGCGCTCGTCGCGGGCCGGGAGCGCGCCCGCGGCGACCAGCATCGACCGCACGTGGGCGAGGCCGCGGCCCTGGGGCAGCGTGTCGAGCGCCTCGTGGGTGACGGCGCCGCTGGCCGCGACCGCCTGGAGGGTGCGGCGGGCAGCGGGCCTCTTCAGCCAGTCCAGCATGAGGTCGGGGCGGTCGACTCCGACAAGGGCCTCGCGGAACCGGTCCAGTTCCGGTGCGGTGGTGCCGACCGGCGGGGCGAGGGCCTGCTTCAGTCTCCGGTCCAGGCAGCAGCGCGTGCATTCCGAGGTCGACAGCTGCCAGGTCTGCCGGCAGGACGCGCAGCGTTTCCAGAAGGCGGGGTCGGGGCTGAGGCAGCGGGCGCAGAGCGGCTCGCGGAGCGTTCCTCCCTTCAGCGGTGCCCCGGTGCCGCAGCGCTGAGCAGGTGATCCAGCGCTTGCGGCACCGCTCGCAGACCGGGGTGCCGGTCGCCCGCGAGATGCCGATCCGCCCGCCGTCGGCCAGCCCGCAGATGCTGCAGGGAAGATCGGGACCGGGGCGGCAGCTCTGGCAGACCGGCCCGGCCCCGGTGACCGCCGCGACGCGCCGGCTGTTCCCGCACTTCGCGCAAGGCTTCCAGCTCCGCGGGTCGCGGTGCCAGCAGTTCTGGCAGACGGGCTGCCCGCCGTCGTTGAGCCGGGCCGGCTGGCGGACCTTCCCGCACCGGCCGCAGGGCACTGCCCGGGCCTTGCTCCTGCACCCGGCGCAAAGCCGCAGCCCGTCGACCGGGACGCCGAGCGGCCGCTGCCTGCCGCAGCGGGGGCAGGGCGGCTCGACCACGCTGGTGGCGCCCGCGCGGGCGAGCGCGCTGATGAACCGCAGGACGCCGGGGACCGGGGCGCGGGCGCCCTCGCCGGTCAGCAGCCCGGGCCGGGCTGTCACGGCGGCTGCGATGCGGCGCCGCCCGTCGTGGCGTGCCGCCGCCTGCTCCAGCGCCGCCGAGGACCGCCTCCTGGCTGAGCCCGGGCTCCAGATCCGCGATCAGGCCGCGAGCAGGCCGCCGGCGGTCACTGCGCCGTGCCGGTGATCCGCGCCCGCCTCGGCCGCAGGGCGCCGACTCCCGGGGCGTCCGCGGCCCCGCCGGCCGCGGCCTTCCCGGTTCGCCGGGCGGCGCCGGCCGCGGCGACGGGCTCGATAAGGTCGTCCATCGTGCAGTCCAGGATGTCGAGCAGCGCCATCAGGATCTTCAGGCTCAGCCGCTCGGGCCGCTCGGTGACCAGCCGGTAGACCTGGCTGGACGACAGCGTGATCTCCGCGCTGGGCCAGCGGGCCGATCAGGTCGGTGGTGGAGAACATCCCGCGGTCGGCCATGACCTTGCGCAGGTGCCAGCGGTAGTCGAGCCTGGCGGTCATCGGCGTCCTCGCCTCCTCAGCCCGCCGGCGAACGCCGGGGCCAGCGCCCGGCTCAGGGCGGTGTTCATGAAGTCGTCGCTGACGTGGGTGTAGACGGCCGTGGAACTGTCGCACTCGTGGCCGACCTGCTGCTGGATGAACCGCCGGTCGGCCCCGTCCTCGGTCAGGTGCGTGACGTAGGAGTGCCGCTCCGAGTGCACCGTCAGCGCCCTGGGCAGGCCCAGCGCGTCCCGGTAGGCGGCGAACCGGGCGTTGATCTCCGCCGGCTTGACCCGCCCGCCCCGCTCGGTGACCCACAGCGCCGGGTGATCCGGGGAACCCGAACCGCGGGCGGACGTTCTCGACGTAGTCGGCGACCGCCTCCACCGCCCAGCCCATCACCGACAGCACGTTCCGCCGCCTCGGCGGCTGGCCCCGCTTCGCCTTGCCGTAGCGGACGTTCAGCGTGCCGTAACGGCCGAACTGGGGTGCCCGCGGGTTGCGGCCGAAGTCGGCCACGTCCAGCCGGGCCGTCTCGGTCCGGCGCAGGCCCCACCCGTAGATCACCTTGAAGATCGTCGCGTCGCGGTAGGCCGCCAGCGCGCCCTTCCGCTTGCTCCTCGCCGCGCGCTCGACCTGGTCGTCGGCGTAGTCCGAGGAACCGCTGCAGTTCCTCGCGGGTGAACGGCCGCGCCTCCGGGCTGCCCTCGTAGTCGTTCAGGTGCGAGATCGTGTTCCACTCATGGCAGACCGCCACCGGGTGCCGCCCCGGGCCGAACGCTTCCTCGCACGCCCCCGCCCAGCCGTACCTGCCGTCCACCAGGAACTCGGTGAACAGCCGCAGCGTGCCCTGGTAGGCGCGGATCGTCGACGGCGCCAGGTGCTCCTCAGCCGTCAGGTGCAGCGACCACTCGTCCACGTGCCCCGGCGACCACGCCCACGGGTACTCGCCGGCGAACTCGCCGAACCGCCGCACCAGCCGCTCCCGGTCCGCGACCGTCTCCTCCCGCAGGCCCCGCGCCGCCTGCTGGGCACGCCAGCCCGACAGCATCGCCTCGAACATCGCGTCCTCCGGGCGCAGCTGCGCCACCCCGGACACCAGCTCCAGGCGCGCCGAACCCGCCAGGCCCGACCGTCTCACCCGACCCCCCGACCAGCAGAAACAGCAACCGTCTAAGGCCAGGATCATGCATCCAACGGGCGCGACTTGCAATCACCGCAGGTCACATGGGCCCCACGTGTCGCACTGCTGATGCCATCGGGACCCCCGGGACAGCCGCCAAACTGGTCAAACTTCGCCCGTCTGATGCAATTCCCGAGCTTTGGCGTAGGCACCGGCCCGGTCCCGGCAGATCACCTTCGCGCCGGGATGCGCGGTCAGCCACGCCTCCGCAGTTGCCGCCTCCCGGTCCGGCAGCAGGTCCGCCACGTCTCCGATGGTCATGTCCGCCAGCACGGTCCCGTGCACATGTCCCTTGCGCAGCGCGAAGTCACCGGTCCCGAGCACCTCCGGCGCCCCGCCGGGCACGGGCACGGGCACGGGCCTTGACCAGGCGCAGCACAGTGGACGGGTGCACGGCGATTCCCAGGAGCAAGGCCAGCCGGGCGCTGGCGCGCCCGGCCATCTCCAGCCCGAACCCGGCCAGCGCCGCCGTCAGCGGCACGCTGCGCCGGCAGTAACGACCGGTCACGCCCTCGGCCTGCTCAGCGAACGTGACCGCCGGGCAGTCCGGCTGCAGGCACCGGAACCTGCGTACCCGCAAGGCGATCAGCACCGGGCGGCCGCCGGCCGCCCCGTCCTCCACTACCCGCGGATACCCCCCGTGCAACCGGGACGACTCCTGCCCGCACCGCGCTGCACGCCGGAGTCGACATCACCCTCTGGCTCGGCCACGAGAACATCGCCACCACCCAGATCTACCTGCAAGCCGACCTTGCCCTCAAGCAATGCGCCCTTGACGGACCACCCCTCCAGCAACACCGCCCGGCCGCTACAAGCCACACGACCAGCTTCTGGCCTTCCTCGAAAACCTCTGACTATGCCGATATCCCGGCCCGCTCACCCCCACCAGCCAGCACCGCAGCATCCGGCATCGGCATAACCACCACATCGGGGTAATACGCCAAGGAGACCGGCCTGCGGAACTTCCCCCTGCATGGCTACGCCCAGAACCAGATCTGGTGCGAGATCGTCGCCCTGACCTGCGAGCTCCTCGCCTGGATGGCCCATGCTCGCCCTCCCCGGCAAAGCCCGCCGCTGGGAACCCAGGGGCGCCTGGCGCCGCGAAGACCGGCGGGTACTTCCAGTAGGCGCCTGCGGGAGCTCGATCATTGCGAGGGCCTGACCGCCGACGATGTCGCCCGCAAGCTGGGCTCATCACGAACTGCCGTGCTCCGCACCGCGCACGACCCCTACCGCATGCGAGGCGTATCTGGCGGATGCCCAGGCTGCTCCGGGCACTCCCAAGCGGTATGGTCGGCGCTGAAAATGGCTCAGGCACGGTTCCGAGCCGATCCGCTACGCGAGTGCGAGGACGATGGCTTCTCCTATTGGTGCCATGTCCTGTGCGCGCGCTTGAAGCAGGGTCGCCGTGGCCGCCAGTACCTGATATACCTCCTGAGCCTTGTGATCTCTTGCAGCACTGTCGGCGGCGAGCGCCAACGCGATGAGCCGAAGTCCTGCCGCTTGCGCATTTGTGGGATGATGTCTTTCGAGCAGCGGAATGGCAGCTTCGGCAAGCCGCTGCGAAGTTACTTCCGGCAGATGTGCCGCTTCGGCTGGGCTCACGTGCTTCAACGATTCCGCCAGTGAGTTACCCAGCGCCGCCATCACCGTTGTACCAGCCGAGATCCCGGCGAGAGCTGCCAGTCTCTCGCTGAATATCCGGCCAGGTGGGTCACCCGGAGAACGAAGAGCAAGCGTCACATGGGATGCATCGCCTAACGCTCCCCGAGCGACCCAGGTTAGCGGAACATCAGCTATTTCAAATAGCCGAATCCTGAGATTGATTAAGATTTCGTGACTAAAATTGAAATCGGGATCGAGGTCGAGGTCGCTGCCCGGAGTGCGGCCAATTGCGCGCGTGAGATCGCGGCCACGAACGTGCGCGACGCGGCTCGCGCGAGTGTAGCCGCGAGCAAGGGCACTATCGAGGGCACGGGCGAAGTCGCGGGCGCGGGCGCGATCGGCATCAAGGTCTAGTTCGAGCGCGAGACTGCGCGCATGATCGATAGCCATGTCCAGTGCGACGGCACGGTCCAGTGCGTAGTCGAGGGCACGGTCCAGGTTGAGCGCCAGCGCCCGCGCGAGAGCGCGAGGGCGGTCCAGGCCAAGGCTGATCGGGCGGTCGAGTTTGGCGGCAAGATCGCGAGCCAGGTCCCGTGCGACTCTGATCGCCTCGTCAAGCGCGCGAGTCGGGACATGATCACGCTCTCGGGCCCAGGCGCAGACAGCGAGCTGCATGGCGATGAGGCGATCAAGAATAGGCAAGATCGCGTCTAGCGTGGTCGCGGCCATGATCATGCTCAGGGCCACCGAGTTATTAATGTGAGTTTCGACAGACTGACCAATGGACTCGCCACTTATCTCGTGCGGATGGCTTTTCCCCGAAGGAATCCACAGTTCAGCGGCTGCTGCGCCTACATGCCGAGCCCATAGGCCCGTAACAGATCCCGGTAGGAGCCCTATTATCTCGTCGGCTATCCGCTCGGTTTCAAGCTCTGTCGTCTCTGGAAGGCGGAATTCAATCTGCGACGACCCGACGGTGACCTCATTCAGCCATCGGACAAACGCGACCGCGTCGCTTCCCCACATGCCGATCACCGGGCTGTCAGAGTCAGGCCCGCAGGGTTTGTCGGGTTCAGGCCCACCGCAGTCACGAAGGAACAGCCAGTACAGGTCGGCAGGGACGGGCCGGGCGCAGATGCGGCTCCCGGCAGACGTAATGATGACCTCGCGGCTGAGCCGGACGGCTAGGACGGCGGCAATCAACTGCCTGTACAGCGGATCGCAGTCTTCAGTAAATGCGCTGTTACGGGCCTGGCTCAATCGCCAGCGCAGATCAGGTGCGAGCTCGCCCCTAGATTCCGCGCAATCGAATGCCAAAGTCAGGGCGCGAATCGTCCCGGTGTCCAAGCAGGCGCGGACAACCTGATCTGCGTCCGCGATCGCGGCGTAAAGCAGGATGGATTCGCGCCACCAGTGATCGTCTACCGCCTTGACCAGGGTCTGAGCAAGGCTGGGGTTATCGCTGATGTGACGCGCAGCCAGGTATTCCTGGAAAGACAGGTGCGCGAATGCGTACCGGCCCGGGGCCGACTCCGCAAGCAGTCCATTGTGGGAGACGTCGTCGAGAAACGCCTGCCCTGAAACCGTGTGAGGCAGGCGGCGCATCAACGGGTCGAGGATTTCCAAGGCCAGCCTCGCAGGCAGCTCGCTTACGCGGCGAGCCATCATCTGGTACGCGAGGGCGGTCAGAAGCTTATATTTCGTCTGCCCAGGAACCAGCTCAGGCAGGTCCTTAGCCTGGATGCGCCGGGACACCATCACCTGGCAGATCTCGCCATATAGATCGGCCCGGCTCCCAGGCAGTGCTCCGCGGTAGCGGTGCACCATGGCGATCATGGTCAGGAGCAACGGGTTGACCGCCAGTGAATTCAGCGATGGGCTTGCGCGCAGCAGCGCCATGAGCCGGTCTGCTGAGTTGCTCGCCAGCATTCGCACCGATCGCATCTCCGCCTCGCTTATCGCACCCGTCGAGTGCCTCTCAGTGGCCACGTACCACCTGGTTAGGAATAGCCTGACCTGCTCGACGGTGAAAGGGCGAATCGCCAGGACGTCGGCTTGCGCCAGCACCGGACCCGGGAAGCCGTGCGGCCTGGACGTGATCACGAAATCGTTATGCGGGTAACTGCTGATCTGCCGCTCCACCCACCTGACCACTGCTCTGCGATCCTCGTCGCATGCCACCTCATCGAGACCATCGAGCAAGATCCTGCATCGGCCGCGCTGGAACTGGCGATCCCACCAGCCATCGGGCTCTTTGCGCCCAATGTTGCTCACAGTGGAGCGCGTGATGTCGCAGAGCGTCTGACGGGAATCCGAAACTATCGCGGCGGCATGCTCGCGTAACGTAATCAGCACCGGCACGCGTCGGTGCAAGAAGCGCCCCCCAGCAGTCCGCCGGGCGATATAGGCGAGCAGCGTGCTCTTGCCGCAACCCGGCGGCCCGACGATCGCCAGCACAACTGGCACGCCACGATCGAGGAACTCGCATGCCGAGTGCCTTCCAGTGACATCCTCCGCAACTTCACCGATCGGATTCCCAGAGATCTGATGCGGCGCACGGCGAACAAGCGCGACATCTACGAACACATCATCCAGTAGGGGCGTGTGGTCGCCACCAGTCGCGAGATCCTTCACATCGATATAACGCCGGGAATCAAGCACCCAGCGCCTGTATCTGCGGCCGTATCCTGACAGCCAGCAGGCAGCCACGCGATCTGCGGCCGTCCCCGCCTGTTCAAGTCGAAGCTGCACAGGAATAGCTAAGGCCTTGCGGATCGCCGCAGCTCCCCCGCACACTGCCAGCCATCCAACCGCCAGCGTCACAGCGGTAACCGGGTGCTGCGCAGACAGAAGATGCCACTCTGCCATCGCCAGCGCTGGAATCCCCAGAACGACAAGAACCGCCAGCAGCGGCTGCCAAGATTTAGCTGGCAAGCCGATACTCCCTCCGCGCGCGCTTTTGCTACTATCGACCCTAAAATCCGTTAGAAGGTCTAATGGGAGGTACCTCCCTGTGCGAGCAAATCGGCTTTGAAGCCACTGCAGGCACCATGAGGTCTTCGACCGGCCTTCGGAACTCCCGGCCTGCAGCGGTGAGAACAGCAGCAGGTACCTGCCTGCGCTTCCCACGCTCAGGGCGGGAAATTCCTCCCAGCCAGAGACGGCGCCCTCCGCGCATATGACCTTAACGAAAGGCTGACCCCAGCGCCGCAAAAGCGGCGCGGCCGGAATCTGTCAACCTGAACGAGGCACTGTCGCGGGTGTCTTACTGAGCGGCGGCTTCCTTCTCTTCGGGATTGGCATCGGGTGGGTTGATCCATGAGCCGGCCGGCAGCTTTGGCGGGGTGGGTGGCCTGCGGACGAAGCGCTCCGGGTGCGCGTGGTAAGCGTCAGTCAGCACCCGTGCCCGGCTGGCCCGCACGGCCGCGGCCCGGCCGTGGTGAACGTCGGCGGCGGTGTGCAGGCCGAGCCCGCCGTGGCGGTGCTCGTTGTTGTACCAGGGAAAGAAGTCCTGGCAGTGCGCTCGTGCTGCCTCGATCGAGCCGAAGCGGCGGGGGAAGTCCGGCCGGTACTTGAAGGTCTTGAACTGGCTTTCCGAGAACGGGTTGTCGTTGCTGACGTGCGGGCGGGAATGGGACTGGGTGACGCCGAGGTCGGCCAGCAGCAGCGCGACCGGCTTGGACGTCATCGAGGAGCCGCGGTCGGCGTGGATGGTGAGCTGCCCGCGGGCGATGCCCTGTTTCGCTGCGGTCGCGGCGATCAGCTTCTCGGCCAGGACCGCGGACTCGCGGGCGGCGACCATCCAGCCCACGGCGTACCGGCTGAAGATGTCCAGGATCACGTACAGGTGGTAGTACGTCCATTTCGCCGGGCCGTGCAGCTTGGTGATGTCCCAGGAGTAGACCTGGTTCGGCCCGGTCGCCGCCAGCTCGGGCTTGACGGCCGCCGGGTGAGCAGCCTGCGCCCTGCGTTCCCGGCTCTCGCCGGCCTCGCGCAGCACCCGGTAGAAGGTGGACACCGATCCCAGGTAGGTGCCCTCGTCCAGCAGGACCGCCCATGCCTCGGCCGGGGCGGTGTCCGCGAACCGCGCCGAGTGCAGCATGTCCAGGATGGCCTGGCGCTCGGCCGGCGCCAGGGCCCGGGGCTGCGCCCGGTCGCGGTGCGGCACGGCGGCGGGCGCGGCGGTGCCGGGCTGACCCGGTGCCGCCGGTACCAGCTGGCCTGCGCCACGCCCGCCGCCGCGCACGCCGCGCGCGTGCCGATCACCGGTGACATGGCCGATCGCCTCGTCGGTCACGAACTCGACCCGCGGCGGCGTCCGCGCTCTCGGAGATCGTCTCCAAGAGCGCATGAAGTTTTGCCTGGACATCCACCACGAAGCGGGCCTTAGCCAGCTCCTGCTCCAGCTTGGCCTTCTCCTTAGTCAGCCGGGCGATCTGCGCGTCTCGCGGATCAGCCGCCGGACGGCCCCGGGGCCGCGCCGGGCCCGCCAGCGCGCCCGCGTCCCGCGCCCGGCGCCATTCGATGATCAGGCTGGAGTACAGGCCCTCCCGGCGCAGCACCGCGCCCTTCTCACCCGTCGCCGCCGCGTCATACGCCGCCAGGATATCCAGCTTGTACGCGCGGTGAACGTCCGCCGGCGCGCCTTCTCGGGCACCTCCGGATCCGGGCGCTCCTGCCGCTCGCCGGTCACCCGTCCAGCATCGCCGGCCACCACGGCACGGTCGAGCACAGTCATAGCCATCTCGGAAATTGTCTCCATCCCCGCCCTCGGGGAGGACCAGTAGTTACTGAGGGGCGGGTGCCTCACGACAGCTTGGCAGAGAGGGGGCGGCTTCCGGGAGCCTCGCGAGCCCGCGCGGCTAGCCCAGGCCGCTCAAGACGCGGAAGCATTTCCCGCCTCACGGCGCTACGGCGCACCATGTGACCGCCATGGGAGCGTCAGCCTTTCTGGAGCCGCTACTCAGAAGCGGAGCCCAGGATGGATGATGACTGCCGTCGCGGCCCCTGTGTCGTGGTCCGGCGGCGCTGCGCCACCGCTGCGATCTGCATCAGGTGACGGGTGCTGCTGACGGCTCTGCCCGGCCACGGTGTCCCTGCCGCTGGCCCGTCTGTCACAGAGCCACGGCCGGCTACGTCCGCGCCGGGCTCAACGAGGTAGCCGCAGCGCTCAAGGCCCTGACCGGAGAGCAGCATCCGCTCGGCGCAGATTCAAGGCTTGCCTGGCCGCCGCAGCGTGCGGATTCTGTCTCGGACTCTGGACCTCCGGCGCTTGAATCACAGCAGGACATGGCGTTAGCTGAACGCGTGATATCCCTGATCCGGGGATATCTCACCGATCTGAGGGCTGAAGTTTCCCCGGACACCGACGATAACCCCATGATTGTCTCTTGCTATCCGTGCTTCCGCAGGCTGTCCGGTTGTCTCTCTAGGATGTCGGCGCGATCACGGTTGTCCGCTGGTCTCGGTTCCGATCTGCACGTCTGCGACCAGGTCCCAGCGCCATTTCTGGGCTGGCGTCTGCGATATCAGGCTCACGGAAGTGATTGCGGTCTGGCGGGGTGGCAGCTGCTTCCCGAGCGCTTGTATGGCAGGCGCAGCCGACGACAGCGAGTTGCCGTACGCCAGCGTTATATGCGGTACCCGCGGCTCGCTATGCAGCTTCCCATCCTGGCCAGTACCGATCCGAGTTGCCCCCTGGCAGGCGGCCAGCACCGGCATCAGCGCCTCGAGGGTGAGGCAGCGAGCATGATGCCACGCGGGTGATACAAGATCCGGCCGACTGTTATCTGTCCCGGCCGCGCTGACGCGAGAAGCTTGCGAGCACCGTTCGTCATGACAGCGACCTGACCGGGAGTTATCTCGTCCGCGTACCCGGCGATCAGGGTCGTCATGTGCAGCCATCGAGACGGCACAAGATCAAGGCCGTCAAGGGCAGCGAGCCGAGCCTGCCCGCGCCTGGCCAGGTCCGTCACCCGCGAGTCACGCCCGAAGCACACGAACCACATCAGCTGCGCCCGATCTGGATCTACCCCGGGTTCCAGTGCCCAGTGATCCTCCATCTGGGATGGCATCGGGCTCATGAAGCCTTCAGGTCGTCTGTTATGAGCGCGGGATCTGCTTCTGCCCTGAATGCGGCGATCTGATCCCGAAGCGTTCGCGCCGGGGGCACGGCCGCGAACCGACGCCGAGTGAGCCTGCTATCCAGATCCTCCAGGAAGCTGCTGATCGTCGTAACGCGGAACGCTGGGCCGAGGGCCAGGACATCACCCACTGCGCGGACGGGCAGGCGATGCCGTCACGGGTCAGGTTCTCCGCGTCGCGTACAGGCCGTATCCGCGAGGAACTCGGCGAAGATGCGGCGGACGGCGGCGGGCTCGTCGATGGCCAAGGCGTGCCGTTTCTTGCCGACAGCGGCCTTGGCCGGGTTCGGGTGCGGACCGACGTCGATCAGCGTGTAGCCGTAAGGCAGCCTGCCGCCGAGGTAGCGGCCTTCGATCTGGGCCTGGGTCGCCATGGCAGTGCGGACTCTGACCCTGATCCGGTTACGTTCGCCTTTGGAGACGCCGCCGAATACCGACATGATCAGGTCGTGGGCCTCGTTGTCCGGGTCGATCGGCCCGCCGACCGGGTGCTGAGCTACCGCGACCCGGCCAAGCGGCGATCGGCTGCTACCGAGTGCCCGCGACGCGCGTGGCCTTGCCCCAGGTGCCGTTCTTCTGGGTGGCGAGGAATGGCGCCTCAAAGTTGCGATCGGCGGTGACGTAACTGCCGCCCAGCACGCAGTTGCCGACCGTGCCGCAGGTCAGGGCGCCCGGATTAACGGTCCGGCCGCCGCTCAGCGCGGACAGGACGAAAACCCGGCCTTCGGACGCCTTGACCTTGTCGGAGTAGGCGCCTGCGGCAGTGCAGTTGCCTGGCGAGGCGCAGGACAGCCCGCTGAGCGAGGCGATGTTGCTCAGCGCCGTGACCCCGGGAACAAGCTGCGCGTTGCCCCAGGTGCCGTTCTTCTCGGTAACCAAGTAGGCGAGCGATCGGTTGCGCGCGTCGAAGTAGTCACCAGGGGCGGTGCAGTCACCTGCGGCCGGGCACGGCAGGAAGCCGAGAGTGGCATGAGTCGTACCGCCGTTCGGCAGGGCCGCCAGGCCGGGCACCGGGGTGACAGCTCCCCACGTGCCGTTGACCTCGGCAAGGACGAACGGGTGGAAGTGCGAGTCTGCGGTGCGGTAGTGCCCCGTCGCGGTGCAATTTCAGGCCGACTGGCACGACAGTGCCGAGATCTGGGCGTTCTTGCCGGTATTGAGTGTCTCGATCTGCGAGAAGGTCTGCGCGGCGCCCCAGACGCCGTTCTTCTGGATCGCGACGAACGCCTGAGCGCCACCGTTCGCGTCGTAGTCGCCGCCGATCGTGCACGCGCCCACGCCGGTACAGGACAGCGCCTGGACCTCGGCGACGCCACCTGTGTTGAGCGCGGCCGTGCCCGCGGCCGAGGTAATCAGCTCGCCTGGTGCCAGCACCGGCACGCCAGGCGGATAGGGCGCGATCAGCTCGGCGCTGACCCACCCGACGGCGGCCGCCGCGCTCACGGTCTCGTTGGCTGCGACTGCATCAGCCCTGTACCGCAGCCGCCACACGAGGCTTGCGCAACTGCTCAGTCCGCATCTCAAAGTTCCTGCCGTGGTTGCTTCAACAAGCGCGTAGTGCTCGCATCCATGTTGAAGCTGATTGCGATAAGCCGACACAGCAGCCGTGCTTGTTAAACTCAAGGGCCTTCTGACTTTAATACTTGTAGGATTTGGTCATGGTAACCCCACAGCCCGGCAACGTGAGGTCCGGACGCCTGATCCGCCAGCGTGAGGGCTACCGCGCCTTTATCCCCTCTCCCCTCCCGCCGGACCCGCCGCTTGCCTTCGACGCTCGGCTCGCTACGGTCCTGGGCCGGGCGGGGACCGCCCTGGGACGCCTCGATGGCGTGGCGACGACGCTGCCTAATCCGGAGCTCTTCGTAGCGATGTACGTCCGGCGCGAGGCTGTGCTGTCTTCGCAGATCGAAGGGACGCAGAGCACGCTAGACGACGTACTTGCGTTCGAGATTGACCCTGACCGTCAGTCACTCCCCCCGGACATCACTGAGGTAGTCAACTACGTCGGGGCCATGAACTACGGGCTGAAGAGGCTTGAATCACTTCCGCTCTCGCTCCGCCTCCTGCGCGAGATTCACGGGCGGCTGATGGAGGGGACGAGAGGCGGCAATAAGTCACCGGGCGAGTTCCGCCAGAGCCAGAACTGGATCGGGGGCAGAACCCTGACGGAGGCGGCGTTCGTGCCGCCCCCAGAACACGAAATGCTCGCGGCGCTCGGCGATCTAGAAAGATTCCTGCACGATTCAGAAGGGTTGGATCCGCTCATCACTTGCGCTCTGGCTCACGCGCAATTTGAGACTATACATCCGTTTTTGGATGGCAATGGTCGAGTTGGCAGATTGCTAATCACTTTCCTGCTCTGCCACGAAGAGGTCTTGCAGCGCCCTGTCCTATATCTGAGCCACTACCTCAAGCAGCACCGCGCGACCTACTACGACAGGCTGATGGCCGTCCGCTTTGGCGGCGATTGGGAAGGTTGGCTGCAGTTCTTCCTGACTGGTGTTGGTGAGGTCGCACGGGAGGCCGAGCAAACAGCTCGTCGAATAGTGCAGCTACGCGAGGACGTTCGGCAGCAGGCTCAGCCGCTGGGCATGAGTGCACTCCGGCTAGTAGACCACCTGTTCGAGCGGCCCGTCATAACGGTAAACGCCGCGAGTGAGCATCTAGGCATCTCGTACGTGAGGGCAAACGTTCTGATCAAGCAATTCAGTGATCTAGGCGTCCTATGTGAAATCACAGGGGGAAGCCGAAATCGCATCTTCCGCTTCAGCCCATACATCGACCTGTTCGCTGACGTGGCGATCGATAGCGGCGAATATGCGGAACCTCAGCCGACTCTCTACTGAGGATGATGACGCTGCACACGGCTGCGGCTGGGGACTGCAGGCACAAGAGTTGATATTGCCCCAGCGCCAAGCAACGGTGAAGGTGCTGCGGGTTCTCACTGCGTGCGAGCTTGATCATGCGCCCGGTATCCAGCAGGACCGCTAATCCCGAGCACACGCAGGTGGAAGGTGAGCCGCTGATGACCGCTGAAAGCATTGGTGATGCCAGGGATGTGCTGGCGGACTTTCCCGGACTGGCTGACGTCGCGGTCATCGAGCACGGCCCCGGTGACGACGATCGATGCCTGATCGGCTACGTAGTGCCGTCCGCACCCGGACTGGATATGGGTGAGCTGCAGGCTTTCGCCGGGAAGTCGCTGCCGGTGCCAGAGCTATCCGGCCTGCTGCCCTGCCACCCCCCGGTCACGCCCCGCCAGGAGAGGCTGCGCGAGATCTTCGCCGAGGTGCTCGGAGTGGCCAGGTGCGGGGTCAGCAGCGACTTCTTCGACCTCGGCGGCCGGTCGGTCGAGGCCATGCTCCTAGCCAGGCGCATCAGCACCAGATTGCCGACACGCGGAATAAGTTACGTAGGGAACGGCGGAAATGATCGAATCCTCGCCCGCAGCTGACCAGCAGGAGCAGCGCTACCCGCTGTCCTTCACCCAGGAGTGGTTCGTATCGCTCGACCAGGGAGACGACGGCGGAACCTTCGGCCCCAGGTTCATGACGGTCGGCACGCTTCGGATAACCGGTCATGTGGACCTGTCCTTGCTTCAGGGCGCCCTCGACGACGTCGTCGCCCGCCACGAACTGCTCCGCACGCTGGTGATCAGGGACGCTGACCCGCCTTATCAGAGGGTGCTACCGCCGTGTCAGGTGCCGCTGACGGTCAGGGATGTGCCGCCAGCGCCGGGGAAGTCCAGGGACCTGGTCATGGACGAGCTGATCGCGGAGGCCCAGGCGGGCTCGATCAGCGCGCGGCAGGTGCCGCTGATGCGGGCAGAGCTGTGCCGGCTCGACGACCGGGACAGCATCCTGTTCCTGACGGTGCACCACTCGGTATCAGACGGCTGGTCGATTCAGGTCATCTTGCGCGACCTAGGCGCCTTCTACGCGGCCAGGCGCACCGGCAACGCCCCGGAGCTCCCGGAGATGCGTCAGTACCGCGAGTACGCGGAGCGGCAGCGGGCTAGCGCCAGCAGTACGGCCGAGGACGGAGCGCCTGCCTATTGGCGGCGCAAGCTTGACGGCGCGCGAGAATTCACGATCCCCAATGATCACGAGCACCCGGACAGCTACTCCAGGCCCTACTCGCTGCACGTCCATGAGTTCGAGCTCGAGATTCTGAACGGCGTTGATGCTCTCGCCACGGCGACCCGCAGCACGATGTTTACCGTCATGCTCTCGGGTTATTACGTGCTGGCCTACAAGCTCACCGGCAATACCGACCTGGCCATCCGGGCCTTTACCGCCGGCCGGAGCGACCCGGAATTCCATAACACGATGGGACTGTTTCTCAACTGTGTGCCATTCCGCACCGATATCGGCGACTGCACCAGCTTCCGTGACGTCATCGTGGCGACGAGGGACACTTTCATCGATGCGCTGATGTACGAGCTCCCCGGTCAACGTGATCGAGCAGTCCTTTCCCGACTTCGTCAAGTCGCGCGAGAATCTGCGGACGTCACAGTTCATCATCTCGAGCATTCAGGGTCAGCTCGGTCACGAGGTCACCTATCCCATCGGGGAGATTGCCCGGCCAGCCATAGAACGACTGGTGCCGGCGGCAAGCGACATCCCCAGCGGCTCCGTGTGGAATCTATATCAGCCGCCAGGCGAGCTGTCCGGCGGCGTGCTCTTCAACCTGGACGAATTCGACGAGAGCACCGTGCAGGGCTGGTCAGCCGACTTGACGCAGATCCTGACCGGTGCCGTCCGCGACCCAGACCAGAGCTGGAGGCGGCTCGTCGACCCGTCAGCTAGCTAGCCCGGTAAACCAGTAGTAAGGAAGCGACCCCGGACTTGTCCGGGGTCGCTTCCTTTGCTGCGCGCCCGCCCAGCGCGGCCGCATCTCGCAGCTTCGCTGGTGGGCTGCGCCCAGTTCCTGGCCAGGCTCTCCTAGGCGTCTTGGGAGCTTAGGTGCTGGTCGATGGCACGGACGGACGAGTTGCTCATGAAGGTCCGCAGGCTGATCTTGACACCGAACCGCTGCGCCAGGCGGGCTACGAGGACCGCCGCGAGGAGAGAGTGTCCGCCTAGGTCGAAGAAGCTGTCCTCGAGCCCGACCTCCTCAAGGCCGAGTACCTGGGCGAACACTTCACATAGTGCCTGCTCGCGGGCGGTGGCCGGGGCGCCGCCGGTGGCCGAAGCCGCGTATTCGGGGGCAGGCAGCGCCTTCCTGTCCAGTTTGCCGTTGGCATTCAGCGGCAGCCGATCCAGCACCATTACGGCGGATGGCACCATATAGCCGGGCAGCACCTGGCCGCACGCCGCCCGCAGCGCGGCCGGGTCCAGCTCAGAGCCGGGCACCGGCACGACGTAGCCCGCGAGACGCTTGTCGCCGGGCTGGTCCTCGCGCACTGCCACCGCCGCCTGGGCGACTCCGTCCTGCCCGGCCAGGACGGTCTCGATCTCGCCCAGCTCGATCCGGAACCCCCGCACCTTGACCTGGTCATCACCACGACCCAGATACTCCAGCTGCCCGTCCCCGCTCCACCTGGCGAGATCGCCGGTCCGGTACATCCTTTCTCCCTGATCACCGAACGGACACGCGACAAACCGCTCGGCGGTCAGCCCAGGACGCCCCAGATAACCCCGTGCCAGACCCGCACCCGCGATGTACAGCTCGCCGGCCACGCCAGGCGGTACCAGCGCCAGGTCCTTGTCCAGCACGAACATGCGGGTGTTCCAGAGCGGACGGCCGATCGGCGGCGCGGTCGCCTGGCTGTCCTCGGGGACGACGTACGTGGTAGCGTAGACGGTTGCCTCGGCCGGACCGTAGATGTTCTCGATCCGGGCACCGGGCACTGCCGTCCTGATCGCCTCGACTACCGGACCGGTCAGCGCCTCGCCGCAGAGGGCCACCACGTCCGCCTGCGCAGCCGCCCCCGGCGTCGCCAGGACCTGGGCCAGCGCTGACGGCACCGCGCTGATCAGGCTCCCCCGCCACGGACCAGCCCCGCCCCGCTCAGCCAGCGCGAGCAGGTTCGGCACCACCTCAAGGCAGCCACCCGAGGTCAGCGTCCCGAACACCTCGAACACCGACACATCGAAACTCAGCGACGTCGACCCCAGCACCCGCCCCAGCTCAACCCCACCGAAAGCCTGCCCCGCCCAGCACGCCAGCGACACCACCCCCGCGTGCTCCACCACCACCCCCTTCGGCCGCCCGGTCGAACCCGACGTGTACACCACGTACGCCACATCCCCCGGCCCCGCCAGCGCCGGCACGTTCCCTTCGCCCAGCCCGGCCAGGTCCGCCGTCGTCGCCATGTCGTCCAGCACCACCAAGGACAGCCCGTCCGGCAGCGCCGTTGCGGTCCCGGCCGTCGTGACGACTGTCACCGGCGCCGACTCGGCCAGCATGAACGCGATCCGATCCGCCGGATAGCCAGGATCAACAGGCACGTAGCCTGCACCCGACTTCAGCACCCCCAGGACCGCGACGATCAGGTCCGCCGAGCGCGGCATCGCGATCGCCACCAGCCGCCCGGGACCGGCGCCGAGCGCCACCAGATGCCGCGCCAGCCGGTTCGCGCGGGCATTCAGCTCGCCGTAGGTCAGCTCCACACCGGCCGAGACCACCGCCGGAGCCTGCGGAGTCAGCCCCGCCTGCCGCTCGAACAAATCGCTCAGCGTCATCGCAGGCACCCGCCGGGCCGTGTCATTCCAGCCGTGCAGCAGGCACTGCCGTTCCTCGGTGGTCAGTACGGCCAGCTCGCTGATGGGGCGATCTGGCTCGTCGGCGACCTGGCGCAGCAGCCGGGTCAGCCGGCCCGCCAGGGCATGGACGGTCGCCTCGTCGAACAGGTCGGTGGCGTACTCGAAGGAAGCCTGGATCCCGGATGGAGCGCCGTCAGCGTCGTGGTCCTGCCGGAATCCCAGGGTCAGATCGAACCTGGCGGCGAGATCAGGTACCGGCTCGTCCGTGATCCGCAGCCCTGGCAGCTGCCAGTTGCCTCCGCCGATGCTTTCGTCGGCGAGGAACACCTGGAAGAGCGGATGCCGGGCCGGCGACCGGACAGGATTGAGCACTTCGACGAGGCGTTCGAAGGGGACGTCCTGGCGAGCCTGAGCGGATAGCGCTCGTTCCCTGACCCGGTCAAGCAGCTGGCCGAAGCCCGGGTCGCCGGACAGGTCGGCCCGCAGAACCAGGGTGCTGACGAACAGCCCGACGAGGTTGTCGACCGCTTCGTCAGTCCGGCCCGCTGAGGGGATGCCGATCGGGATGTCGGTCCCGGCTCCCATCCGGGACAGCAGCAGAGCCAGGCCGGCGTGCAGCACCATAAACACGGTGGCCTGCCGCTCGCGAGCCAGGTCAGCCAGTGCAGCGTGCAAGGAAGTGTCGGCCAGCTGCCACGGTACCTGGGCGCCGCGCCCGGACGCCTCGGCTGGGCGCGGCCGGTCGTAGGGCAGCGCCAGTTCCTCTGGCAGCCCCGCTAGTGCCTGCTGCCAGTACTGCACCTGCCCGGCTAGCAGCCCGTCATCACTATCGGCGTTGCCGAGCAGTTCCCGCTGCCACAGCGTGTAGTCCGCGTACTGGACTGGCAATGGTGTCCAGGCTGGGGACTGGCCGCCACGGCGGGCCTGGTAGGCAACTGCCAGATCCGTCAGCAGCACCTGCCGCGACCAGCCATCAGCGGCGATGTGATGCCAGAGCAGCACCAGCACCTGCTCGTCGGGACTGACTGTGATCAGTGAGGCTCGGATGGGCAGCTCACTGGCCAGGTCGAACATGTGACCAGCCGCTGCCGCGACCAGCTCTGCCACCTCGCCGGCCGCCGCTTCCACCATCGGGACAACGGCCTGCCCGGCCGGGACGATGCGCTGGTACGGCTGCCCTTCGTCGACTGCGAAGATCGTCCGCAGTGACTCGTGCCTGTCGGCCACATCGTTGAGGGCATCAGCTAGGGCGGCGACGTCGAGGGCGCCGCGCAGCCGCCATGCGGAGGCGAGGTTGTAGGCCGTGCTGGGGCCGTGGAACTGTTCGAGGAACCACAGCCGTGCCTGGGCGAACGACAACGGCAGCCGGTCCGGTCTCGGCACCGGTACCAGCGGCGGCCGCGCTGCCTCTGCCTCGTCCACGACCTCCGCCAGCGACGCAGGCGTCGGATGCTCGAACACGGCCCGGATTGGCAGCTCCACCCCGAGCACTACCCTGATCCTGCTGACCAGCCGGGTCGCCAGCAGCGAGTGCCCGCCCAGATCGAAGAAGCTGTCAGCCGCCCCGACCTGCTCCAGGCCGAGCACCTGCCCGAATACCTCGCACAGTGACTGCTCCCTAGCGGTAGCCGGGGCTCGGCTGCCCTGCGCGGCGTACTCAGGGGCTGGGAGTGCTTTCCTGTCAAGCTTCCCGTTCGCGTTCAGCGGCAGCGCCCCGACCACCATGACGACCGCCGGCACCATGTAGCCGGGTAGCATCTGGCCGCACGCCGCCCGCAGCGCGGCCGGGTCCAGCTCAGCGCCGATCGCAGGCACGACGTAACCGGCAATCCGCTTGTCGCCCGGCTGGTCCTCCCGCACTGCCACCGCCGCCTGGGCCACCCCGTCCTGCCCGGCCAGGACCGTCTCGATCTCGCCCAGCTCGATCCGGAACCCCCGCACCTTGACCTGGTCATCACCACGACCCAGATACTCCAGCTGCCCGTCCCCGCTCCACCTGGCCAGATCGCCGGTCCGGTACATCCTTTCTCCCTGATCACCGAACGGACACGCGACAAACCGCTCCGACGTCAGCCCAGGACGGCCCAGGTAACCCCGCGCCAGCCCTGCCCCGGCGATGTACAGCTCCCCGGCCACCCCAGGCGGCACCAGGCCCAGTCCCTCATCCAGCACGTACATCCGCGTGTTCCAGAGCGGGCGGCCGATCGGCGGCGCGATGGCGTGGCTGTCCTCGGGAACGACATAGGTCGTGGCGTAGACCGTCGCCTCGGCCGGACCGTAGATGTTCTCGATCCGGGCACCCGGGACCGCCGTCCTGACCGCCTCGACAACCGGACCGGTCAGCGCCTCGCCGCAGAGGGCCACCACGTCCGCCTGCGCAGCGGCCCCCGGCGTCGCCAGGACCTGGGCGAGGGCCGAGGGCACTGCGCTGATCAGGCTTCCCTGCCACGGGCCAGCCCCGCCCCGCTCAGCCAGGGCCAGCAGATTCGGCACCACCTCAAGGCAGCCACCCGAGGTCAGCGTCCCGAACACCTCGAACACCGACACATCGAAACTCAGCGACGTCGACCCCAGCACCCGCGACAATTCACCCCCGGGGAACGCCTGCGCCGCCCAGCACGCCAGCGACACCACCCCCGCATGCTCGACCGTCACGCCCTTCGGCCGGCCCGTCGAACCCGACGTGTACACCACGTACGCCACATCCCGCGGCCCCGCCGCCGCCGGCAAGTTCTCTTCGCCCAGCCCGGCCAGTTCGCCCGCTGTTGCCATGTCGTCCAGCACCACCACCGGCAGCCCGCCTGGCAGCGTCGTTGCCGTCCCGGCCGTCGTGATGACCGTCACCGGCGCGGACTCGGCCAGCATGAACGCGATCCGATCCGCCGGATACCCAGGATCAACAGGCACGTAGCCGGCACCCGACTTCAGCACCGCCAGGACCGCGACGATCAGGTCCGCCGACCGCGGCATCGCGATCGCCACCAGCCGCCCCGGACCCGCGCCAAGCGAGACCAGGTGCCGCGCGAGCCGGTTCGCGCGGGCATTCAGCTCGCCGTAGGTCAGCTCGACTCCGGCCGAGACGACAGCAGGGGCATCGGGGGTGCGGGCCACCTGCGCCTCGAACAACTCGGCCAGCGTCGTCGCCGGCACCCGCCTGGCTGTGTCATTCCAGCCGTGCAGCAGGCTGCGGCGTTCGGTTTCGGTCAGCGCGTCGAGTTGAGTTATCGGGCGACCTGCCTCGCGGACGACCTGCTCAAACAGCCGGGTCAGCAGGCCCGCCAGGGCCTGGACGGTCGCCTCGTCGAACAGGTCGGTGTCGTACTCGAAGGAAGCCTCAATCCCGGCCAGGGCACCATCCTCGCCATAACGCTGGCCAAAGATCAGGGTCAGATCAAACTTGGCGTTGTTGGAGGGCCACGGCTCGGCCTCGACTTCCAATCCGGTGAGTTGCCAGCTGTGCGGGATGACCTCGTCTATCAGCAGGACCTGGAAGAGCGGATGCCTAGCGGAGGAGCGGACCGGGTTCAGCACCTCCACCAGCCGCTCGAACGGCACTTCCTGGCGGGCCTGCGCGGACAGCACCGTCTCCCTGACCCGGTCGAGCAGTTCACCGAAGCCCGGATCACCCGACAGGTCAGCGCGCAGCACCAGTGTGTTCACGAACAGCCCGACCAGGTCGTGCATCGCCTCGTCGGTCCGGCCCCCCACCGGGGCGCCAATCGGGATATCGGTCCCGGCTCCCATCCGCGACAGCAGTACTGCCAGGCCAGCCAGCATCAGCATGAACGTCGTCGCCTGATGCTCCCGAGCCAGCCCCGCCAGCGCCCCGTGCAGCTCTGCATCCGCTAGCTGCCACTCCAGCTGAGCACCTCGGTGCGATAGTTCCGCCGGGCGCGGCCGGTCCGTTGGCAGCACTAGCTCGTCCGGCACCCCCGCCAGTGCCTCCCGCCAGTAGTCCACCTGTCCGGCCAGCACCCCGCTAGTGCCATCACCGAACAGCTCTCGCTGCCACAGCGCATAGTCCGCGTATTGCACCGGCAGCGGCCGCCAGCCCGGCAGCTGCCCCGCACGGCGGGCCTCGTAGGCTATCGCCAGATCCGACAGCAGTACCCCGAGCGACAAGCCATCAGCGGCCGTGTGATGACACTGCACCACCAGCACGGACTCATCCCCGCTGACCATGAAAAGCCACCCGCGCATAGGCAGCTCACCAGCCAGATCAAACACATGCCCAACCGCCTCGGCGACCAGGCCCGCCACCTCTTCAGCCGTCGCCACCATCGTCGTGAATGCTGCGGAGACGAAAGACCTAGCCTGGTCGGCGGGCATCACCTGCTGGTACGGCGCCCCATCGGCAATCGCCAGCATCGTCCGTAGCGACTCGTGCCTGGCGACGACCTCGCCGAATGCCTCACGCAGCGCGCCGACGTCGAGCCGCCCGGTGATGCGCCAGACAAGCGGGAGGTTGTACACAGTGCCCGGTCCGTAGTACTGCCCAAGGAACCACAGGCGCTGCTGAGCATACGACAGCGGTATCCGCTCGGGCCTGCGCATCGGGAGTAGCAGCGGCCTAGCCGCATCAGCACTAGCCAGGATCGCGGCCAGCGATGCCGGGGTGGTGTGCTCGAACACCGCCCGGACGGATACTTCGACTCCCAGCGCCACGCGGATGCGGCTGACTAGCCTGGTTGCGAGCAGGGAGTGACCGCCGAGGTCGAAGAAGCTGTCGTCGACGCCGACCTGGTCCAGGCCGAGTACCTGGGCGAATACCTCGCACAGCGCCTGCTCCTGTGCGGTGGCCGGGGCCCGCCCGCCGCCGGCGGTGTATTCGGGAGCAGGCAGGGCCTGCCGGTCGAGCTTGCCGTTCGCGTTCAGCGGCAGCGCGTCCAGCACCGTGACCACGGCGGGCACCATGTAGCCGGGCAAGGTCCTGCCGACGGCGTCGCGCAGTGCCGCCGGATCAAGTGCCGCGCCGGCGGCGGGCACGACATAGCCGGCCAGCCTCTTGTCGCCCGGCTGGTCCTCCCGGACCGTAGCCGCTGCCTGCGCGACCCCGTCCAGTCCGGCCAGCGCTGCTTCGACCTCGCCAAGCTCGATCCGGAACCCCCGGATCTTGACCTGGTCATCAGCCCGGCCCAGGCACTCGACCTGACCGCCGCTGGTCCACCTGGCCAGATCCCCCGTCCGGTACATCCGCTCACCCGCCGGACCGAACGGGCACGCCACGAACCGCTCCGCCGTCAGCCCCGGCCGCCCCAGATACCCTCGCGCCAGTCCCGCCCCGGCCACATACAGCTCCCCCGTCACGCCAGGCGGCACCGGCCCCAGCGACCCGTCCAGCACGAACACCCGGGTGTTCCACATCGGACGGCCGACCGGCACCACGTCGGGGATCGGGTCAGCCGGAGACAGCCGGAAGTCCAGGCAGCCAACCGTCGCCTCGGTCGGCCCGTAGTGGTTGACCAGCGCCAGGCCCGGATGACGCTCCCGCCACTCCCGCAGCAGCCCCGCCGCCACCGCTTCCCCGCCCAGCATCAGCTCACCCGTCGGGATGCAGTCCGCCGGCAGCCCCGCCAGCAGCGACAGGTGACTCGGCGTCGCCTTCAGGAACGTGAACCCGCCCTGAGCCGCCGCCAGCGCCGGCAGCCCCTCATCATCAACCGCGCTGACCGACAGCCGACCGCCCGACAGCAGGCAGCCGTACAGGCCCGTCACGCTCAGGTCGAACGACACCGGCGAGATCAGGAGCGTACGGCCCGCCAGATCCGGATACGCCACTCGGCACCGGCTCAGGTAATTCACCAGGCTCGCGTGGGTAATGACCACGCCCTTCGGCTGCCCGGTCGACCCCGACGTATAGATCACATACGCCGGATGAGCCGGGAGCAACGTCCCATTGCGCTCATCGTCGGACAGGTTGCCGGCCGGGTACTGCCCGAGCCTGTCCTCCAGCGCCGGATCTTGCAGGGCAAGCGCCGCCGACCCGGCCGGCAGCGAACCTGCCAGTTCCGTCGTGGTCAGCGCAATAGCCGCCCGGGTATCGCCAAGCATGAACGCCTGCCGGTCCGTCGGGAACTCAGGATCGACCGGCACATACGCCGCGCCGGCCTTCAGAACGGCGAGCATCGCCACGATCACGTCCGCCGAACGGGGCAGCGCGATCGCGACCACCCGCTCAGGCCCCGCACCCAGGGTCACCAGATGCCTGGCCAGCCGGTTCGCCCGCTCGTTCAGCGCGCCGTACGTCAGCTCGACGTCCCCCGAGATGACGGCCGGAGCGTCCGGTGCCAGCGCGACCTGACGCTCGAACAACTCGGGCAGGGTGACCGCAGGCACCAGGTGCGCCGTATCGTTCCACTCTGTTAGCTGCCTGTGCCGCTCCTGCTCCGTCAGCACCGCCAGTTCGCTGACAGGCTGGGCGGGGTTACGCACGGCGAGCTGCAGCAGGCGGGTCAGCCGGCTCGCCAGAGCCTGAACCGTGGCCTGATCGAACAGATCGGTGGCGTAGTCCAGGAGAGCGCTGATGCCAGCCGGGGCGCCGTCGGCATCGTGGTCCTGGCGGAAGCCGAGGGTCAGGTCGAACCTGGCGGCCAGGTCTGGCACCGGCTCAGGCGTGATCCGCAGCCCCGGAAGCTGCCAGCTGGCCGTGCCTGCGACGTCCTCGTCGGCCAGCATCACCTGGAAGAGCGGGTGCCGTGCCGGTGACCTGACCGGGTTCAGCACCTCGACCAGCCGCTCGAACGGCACGTCCTGCCTGGCCTGGGCAGCCAGCACGATCTCACGCGACCGGCCGACCATCTCGGCAAAGCTCGGATCACCCGACAGATCGGCCCGCAGCACGAGCGTGTTCACGAAAAACCCGACCAGGTCGTGCACCGCCTCGTCGGTCCGGCCTGCCGATGCTGTGCCCAGCGGGATATCCGGTCCGGCCCCCATTCGCCACAGCAGCGCAGCCAGACCCGCGTGCAGCGCCATGAAGACCGTCGCCTGATGCTCACGGGCCAGCCCGGCCAGCGCGGCGTGCAGGGCGGGGTCGGCCAGTTGCCAGTTGACCTGATCGCCGCGCCCGGACGGCAGCGCCGGGCGGGGCCGGTCGAAGGGCAGCGTCAGCTCGTCAGGCAGCCCTGCCAGTGTCTGCCGCCAGTACTGCA